>CAVTZB010000001.1:0-3261729 GCA_963739115.1 uncultured Solirubrobacteraceae bacterium | reverse complement strand
TTGAAGTGAGTTGAGGCGATGGGATTATTTCAAACTGTGTTGCCGGAAGAGGAGTCGTCGGCTGGGCGGCCTTTGGCTGACCGGATGCGGCCGCAGACTTTGGACGAGTTTATCGGGCAGGAGGAATTGCTTGGGCCGGGGAAGCCTTTGCGGGTGCAGATTGAGCGCGATGATCTGACTTCCCTGCTCTTGTGGGGACCTCCGGGATGCGGGAAGACTACGCTTGCGCGGATTATTGCGCGGATGACGAAGTCGGAGTTTATTCCTTTCAGCGCGGTGCTTGCGGGGATCAAAGAAATTAAGGAGGTGATGGCGAAGGCGGAAGCGGTGCGGCGTTACGGGCAGGCGGACGATTGTGTTTGTGGATGAAGTGCATCGGTTCAATCGCGCGCAGCAGGATGCTTTCTTGCCGCATGTGGAGGCGGGAAACATTTTGTTGATTGGAGCGACGACCGAGAATCCGTCGTTTGAGGTGATTGCGCCGCTGCTTTCGCGGATGAAGGTGTACGTGCTGAAGGCGCACACGCCGGAGCAGATTGTGATGCTTTTGCAGCGGGCGCTGGGGGATGCGGTGCGCGGGCTGGGGCGGGAAAACGTGGAGGCATCCGCGGAGATTCTGGAGCGCATCGCAATCCTTGCGAATGGAGATGCGCGGGCGGCGTACAACACGCTGGAAGCTCTGGTGATGGGCACGGCGCCGGACGCGGCGGGGCGGCGCGTGCTGACGCAGTCGCTGCTGGAGGATGTGCTGCAGCGGAAGCTGCTGCCGTACGACAAGTCCGGCGAAGAACATTTCAATTTAATTTCGGCGCTGCATAAGTCGGTGCGGAATTCGGATCCGGATGCGGCGCTGTATTGGCTGGCGCGGATGCTGGAATCGGGCGAAGACGCTTTGTACATCGCGCGGCGGCTGGTGCGGATGGCGAGTGAGGATATTGGATTGGCGGAGCCGCACGCGGTGCAAGTGACGATCGCGGCGATGCAGGCTTTCGAATTGCTGGGGCCGCCGGAGGGACATCTGGCGTTGGCGCAGGCGGCGGTGTATCTGTCGCTCGCGCCGAAATCGAACGCCGTGTATAAGGCTTACGGCGCGGTGCGGGATGATTTGCAGAGCACGATGGCGGAGCCGGTGCCCTTGCACATTCGAAATGCGGTGACCGGGTTGATGAAAAATGTCGGTTACGGCAAAGGATATCAGTACGCGCACGACGCGGAAGAGAAAGTGACGGACATGACTTGCCTGCCGGAAAGTCTGGCGGGACGGGTATATTACAATCCCACGGACCAGGGATTTGAAGCGCGGATCAGGCAGCGGCTTGAGGAGATACGGCGGATTCAGAAGAAAGCCGCGGGAAAGCTAAAACAAATTGATGAAACCGGAAACCAACCCAGTCCATTCCGTGCGAAGCGACACGCGGCGATTTCCATGGGCGCTTGTGCCGGCATTCCTCTTGATTGCGCTTCCTTTGATCGGGCTCGCAGAAATGAAACAGGTCGCGACGTTTGATCAGGATGTGCAGGCGTTTGCGATTTCGCAGGACAATCAGATTGTTTATGCCGTGCAGCGGATGAAGCGCGTGAAAAAGATCATCGTGGAGCACGACGATTTCTGGGTGGGGAATATTGATGGGAAGCGGAAAAAGATAATTGATGGCGATAAGTTCAATCCGACGCCGGGGGCGGACGAGGAGTTGCCGCCACCGGAGCCGGACGAGGAAGATGCCAGCGGCAAGAAGGGCAAGAAGCATACGCCGGTGCCGCCGCAGCATAGTTACCAGGTGGATTCGCTGACGTGGTCGCCGGACGGGCGGCGGATCGCGGTGAAGATGGATACTTCGATGATGGCTCAGCCGCAAGGGACCGTGGTGCAGCAGCTGGATGAGCAGCAGACGGTGCGGCCGAACACGCTGCTTTATTTGATGGATGCCGACGGACGGCAGATACAGATTCAAGGATCGAAGACTTCGACGCTTTCGGATGCGTTCAACCCCGATTGGCTGGCGGACGGCGCGACGCTGGTGTATCTATCGAAGACGAGCGGGAATTTTTCGCAGATCAATGCGCTGCGGCCGTCGGATGGACATTCGCACGTGCTATTCGAGGGGCACACGTTTACGGCGGTTTCGTGGGACACCAAGCGCAACCAGGCGTTTGCGATCGAAGAAAGCACGACTTCGATTTCGCCGCCGAAAATCGTGCAGCTGGATTTGGTTGGCGGAAAGCTGAAGGAGCTGGCGCCGCTGGAGGAGTATGCGGGATTTTTGACGATTTCGCCTTCGGCTGCGAAGATCGCTTATTTTCGGAATGGCGATACTTTGGAAGTGCGGGAAGTGGCGAATCCCTCGAAGCCGGTGCAGGTGCGCGTGGCGATCGGGCAATTTCAGTGGGATCGCAGCGAGACGCGGATTTTGTTGAAGCGCGGGGAGCCGCAACAGTCGGGGGATTTGGTGTGGGTGGGATTGTACGACGGGCGGTTTGACCCGTTTTATCATGGGTTGGAATTTCATAATTTTGCGATTGCGCCGGATGGCGGGAGCGCGCTCATCGACGACAGATAGCGCACGCGGGCTTCGCCCGCTGTAACCGAGCCTCCCTGCGGTCGGCTTGCACCGACCCTGGCGTCGTGCAAGCCGGCCGAGCAGCCCTTCGGGCTGCTCGCTCGCCCGTTCGCTGACGCTCACAGGCTCCCGCGACCGGCTCGCCCGTGCGCTACTGAAGCTCAAGCAGCGGGGCTACGCAACAGACGGTGAGGATTTCGTGTTCGTCAGCGAAGAGGAGCCCGATCGGCCGTTTCGGGACAAGCCCCTTCGAGCCGCCTTCAAGCTCGCGTGCAAAGAGGCTGGCCTCAAGCCGATCAGGATGTACAACCTGCGCCACTCCTTCGGCACAAGGGTGTCAACGTGCGAACAATCCAAGGGCTCATGCGTCACGCACGCCTGAACACGACCGAACAGTACATGGCCTATGCCCCCGACCGGAGCTCGCCAATCAGATCGCGCGAGCGCTGGATCCCCACAGCCTCCCCGAGAACGTGACCCCGCTCCACGCAGGGCCTGCCATGTCGCTCCTCGAACGGCTGGAGGATGAGATACCCGCCAAGTGGCTGCGCGAGGTCGAACGCATCTTCGCCGAAGGCCACATCCCGCTTCCGGCCCCGACGGCGCGGCGATCCCAGGCGAGGGTGCCGAGCCCCCGAGACATCTGACAGCGGTTAACGCGCCTAAAGCGTGCCTGTGACCGCAGTCGATTACGGTGCTCGCCGTGACGGCGACGTGTACGGATGCCAGCCGACCACTTCTCCGACTGAGATTTCGAGGGCCCGGGCAATCCGCACAAGCGTGTCGAGCCGAGGGCTACGCTGGTCGCGCTCTATCTTGCAGATTGCGTCTCGATGCAGTCCCGCGGCGACCGCGAGCGTGTCCTGCGAGAAGCCTCGCGTACGGCGCTCACGGGCAAACCGCTGGCCGAACGTCATCGCCTCATCCGTCGTAGACGTGGCCGCGATAGCTCTCGCTCGCACTGCTCCCTCACGGCCGCGATGTGTCGTTCGGGAACGAGTCCGAGCTGTCGGCGCAGGTGATCTGCAACGCTCTCGCCGTACAAGTCAGCTCCGAACATGAACACCCGCCACTCATCGGCGGTCACGGGCACTTCCAGCGCGTACGGGCACGGACTCTCGGACATCAGACGCCGATCAGGCCGAGGGCTTCAAGCCGCACGAGCGCTGGTGTGACGGCCACGCGATCGGCGCTCGTCGTAAGGACACCATCCTCGACGAGGCTCGCTATCGCGGCGTTGATTGCGGCTTGATCGTGCCCGCGCAGGTGCCTGTAGATGGTCGGTCGTCTGTGTCCTCGTGGCCGCCCGAGAAGGTCGATCACGACCAGCCGTTCTGTCGTGTCGCGGGTCTGATTGGATTGCTCGTGCATGGGAGCTGTTGCCTCCTGCGCAGGCCCTTGGCGGCGGCGAAGGCCGTCCGTGGCTCCTGAAAGAGAACTAAACACGGTGGAACTCTACATGGTGGAAATAATCCCGTCAATTGAACAAGATCGCTAGATATGCCGCCGAAGAAGTCCAAGGCCACCCGCGCGCTTGGTGAGGCGATCCGCGCCATTCGCAGCGAGCAGGGGCACACACAGGAAGCGTTCGCCATCCGGGCAGGCATCGACCGCAGCTATTACGGAGCCCTGGAGCGTGGGGAGTTCAACATGACGGTCGATACGCTCGTGACCGTCGCCAAGGGGCTCGGCGTCCCGACCTCGGAGATTTGGAGGCGCGCCGGCCTGTAGCGGACAGGACAATGAGCGCCTTACACGGTGGAATTAGACACAGTGGCTTAGTTCCTGCCGTTCGTAGAGGCTTCGCCTGTGCCGTCCAAGAAGTCTCGTGAGAGTCGCGCCCTCGGTAGAGCCTTCCGCGCGACGCGCCGCGAGAAGGGCTACACACAGGAATCGTTCGCCCTCAAGGCGGGCATCGACCGCTCGTACTACGGCGCCCTTGAGCGTGGCGAGTACAACGCGACCATCGACACCGTCATGCAGGTGGCTCGCGGCCTGGGCGTCCCCGCGTCGGAGCTCTGGAAGCGAGCCGGCCTGTAGGCGCCTTCTATACCTGCGGCGCGATTTTCCACGTCGGGCGCTTCACCCTCATCGACCTAGCCGATGTAGAGGCGAGCGCGTGGCGTGCGGCCGTCAAGGCAACTATCGCGTCAACTTCGCAGAGCTACCGGCTCTCCCACCGGAGCGACTTCAGAGCGCCATCAGGCGCATCTGAGAGCACCGGAGAGCACGCGCGGGCGCCCGGCGCACCGTATCTCCGCGCACTGCAAAGCCATCTACACCGGAGGCGCGACGCCCGCGAGACGCCCGACGGTCAGTCGCGGTGCACCCTTGCCGGTACCGCACGGGTACCGCAGATTGCTGGCCGACTTGCCCGCTATCGTCCGCGTTTGACCGGCCTTAGCTTCCCGGCCCGGGTAGCCGAAACCCGCATACTGGAGCCAAATCTGGCTCTGGTCCTTGTAAGCGGCGGACGGGGGTCGAACCCGCGACCTCAAGCTTGGGAAGCTTGCGCTCTACCAACTGAGCTACCGCCGCGCTGCGCGGATTCTACGGCCTCGGGCAATCGACCCGCACGGTGCGCCCGCCGGTCTAACCTTCTCGCTCGTGAGACGCCGCCTCGTGCCGATCCTCGCCTCGCTCGCGGGCGCCGCCCTGATCGCGCTGCTGCTGTACGGCGTCACCACGCAGTCGCCCAACCGCACGCTCGACGAACTCGTCCTGCACGGCCACCACCCCGCCGCGCCCGATGCCACGCGCGCGCTGCCCGTGCTCGGCGCCAGCGCGCACAGCACGCTCGCCTCGCTCAGGGGCAAGGTCGTCGTGCTGAACTTCTGGGCGTCCTGGTGCGAACCGTGCCAGACCGAGGCGCCGATGCTCGAGCACGCGCAGGGCGGCCTCGAACGTCACGGCGCGACCGTGCTCGGCATCACCTATCAGGACGCCTCGCCCGACTCCGAAGGCTTCGTGCGGCGCTTCCATATCACCTACCCCGTCCTGCGGGACACCACCGGCGAATTTGCCAGCTCCTTCGGCACGCATCAGGTGCCCGAGAGCTTCATCATCAACCGCCAGGGACAGGTCGTCGCGATCGACCGCGGCGAGATCGAACAGGGCTTCGTCAACCGCGCGCTCGCGCTCGCCGCCAGCACATGACCACACCACACCCCACCTCTCCCCCGCGCAGGTCGCACGCGACCAGGTCCTCCGCCGTCACCCTGCTGCTCGCACTGGTCGCGGCCGTAGCGATCGCCGCGCCGGCCGCCCAAGCAGTGGCCCGCGTCGCTCCGCGCGTCTCGCTGCTGGCGATCGAGCGCCAGGCCATGTGCGTGACCTGCAAAGTCGCCCTCGACGAGTCCGACGCGCCGCAGGCGGACCGCGAGCGTGAATACATCCAGAGCCTGATCAACCGCGGCGAGGGAGAAGCCGAGATCAAGCGCTCGCTCGTCGCCCAGTACGGCCCCACCGTGCTAGGGCTGCCGAGCGCCCACGGCTTCGACCTCGCCGTGTATCTCGTGCCGATCGTCGTCGTGCTGGGCCTGCTCGCGATCGTCCTGCTGCTCCTTCCCGGCTGGCGGCGACGCGCCCGCGCGCAGAGCGCCGCCACGAGCTCCTCGCCCGCCCTCAACGCCGCCGACGCAGCCAAGCTCGAGTCCGACCTCGCCAGGTTCGACTGACGCGCCAGTCCTCGGCGCTCGCGGCGTGCACAACACGGTCCCGCCGTGCGCCGCGCCGCCGCTACATCTTCGCCGGCGCGCTCACACCCAGCAGGCTCAAGCAGCGCGCGATCGTGCGCATGCTCACCACGCACAACACGATCCGGAACGACTCCAGCGGCTCGGGCTCCGCCCCCACCACGTGGCAGTCGCGATAGAACGCCGTGAACGTCTGCGCCAGCGCCAGCACGTACGCAGCGATCCGGTGTGGAGCCCGGCGCTGGGCCGCCTCGGTGAGCTCCGCCGGGAACGCCAGCAGCTGCTCCACGAGCGCGCGCTCGGTCGCGTGCAGCGGCTCACGCTCGATGCCCGCCGCCGCCGCGCTCGCCGCCGCCACCCGCTCGGGTCCCAGCCTCGCCAGCATCGACGCGATGCGCGCGTGCGCGTACTGCACGTAGTACACGTCGTTCTCGCTCGACTGTTCCCGCGCCAGGTTCAGGTCGAGGTCGACCGTCGTGTCGTGCGAGCGCGCCAGCAGGTACCAGCGCGCCGCGTCCACGCCGATCTCCGCCACCAGGTCGTCCAGCGTCACGAACTCGCCCGCACGCTTGGACATCTGCGCGCGCTCGCCCGAGCTCATCAGATGCACCAGCTGCATGATCAACAGCTCGAGCTCCGCCGGGTCGCCGCCCAAAGCCTCGTACGCCGCCTTCATGCGCAGCACGTAGCCGTGGTGATCGGCGCCCCACACGTCGATCTGGCGCTCGAAGCCGCGCTCGCGCTTGTCCTGGTGGTAGGCGATGTCAGACGCGAAATACGTGTGCTCGCCGCTGGAGCGCACCAGCACGCGGTCCTTGTCGTCGCCGAAGTCCGTCGTGCGCAGCCACAGCGCACCCTCGCTGCGGTAGGTGTGCCCCTGGCGCTCGAGGATCGCCAGGGTGTGCGCCACCGGGCTCGGATTGCCCTCGTGCAGCGAGCTCTCGTACGCCCACGAGTCGAAGCTGACGCGAAAGTCCTTCAGCGACCCGGCGAGCTGGCCGATCACGATCGCCACAGCGGCGCGACCGAGCTCCGCCGGGTCCATGGTCGAGGCGTTCGCGAGGCTTGCCACCAGATCGGCGACGTACGCGCCCTGGTAGCCGTCCTCGGGGACCGCCTCGCCGCGCGCGAGCGCCTGAATCGAAACGCCCAGCTTGCTCACCTGCGAGCCCGCGTCGTTCACATAGAACTCCCGCTCCACATCATGGCCCTGCAGCGCGAGCATGCGCGCCAGCGCGTCGCCGTAGGCCGCGTTGCGCGCATGGCCCACGTGCATCGGGCCCGTCGGGTTCGCCGACACGAACTCGATCAGCACTCGCTCCGGCTCACCCGCAACCCCAGCCCCGAACGACTCGCCCGCCGCCAGCGCCCCCGCCAGCGCCGCGGTCAGCCACCAGTCGGACATGAACAGGTTGACGAAGCCCGGGCCGGCGACCTCGAAGCGCTCCAGCGCCGCCCCCAACCGCGCCTGCAGGGCGCTCCCCAGACGCTGTGCCAGCTCGCGCGGCGGAACGCCCGCGCCGGGCGCCATCAGCAGCGCCGCGTTGGTCGAGTAGTCGCCGAACTCCGCCCGCCGCGGGCGCTCCAGCGTGATCGGTGTGCGCCCGCCGTTCCCCGACGCGACCCCCGCGAGATCCTCCGCCGCGGCGAGCACCGTTCGCCGGAGGCTCTCCGGAGAGGGGTGATCGTAGTGGCGTCCAGGCTCGGTCATGGGGTTCGCTCTCGGGGATTGCGATACTAGCTGTGTGAACGACCAAGACTCAGGCGCCGAGCGCCACATAAACATCCACCTGTCCCCCGAGATCATGGGGGGCGTATACGCCAACTTCGCCAACGTCAGCCACTCCGACTACGAGTTCACAGTCACGTTCGCCCGCGTCGATCACGAGGTCGAGTCCGACGAGGTCCCGGGCGTGGTCGTCTCGCGCGTCAACCTGTCTCCGCGCTTCATGCGCGAGCTGATCGACGCGATGGAGGACAACTACTCCAAGTGGCGCACCCGCGAGGGCATCAAGAACCTGCCCGAGTACGGCGGCACCGAGGGCGGCTCCGACGCCGAGTAGCGCCGCGCGCAGCGCATCGCCGCGCGCGCGGGCTGGCTGTGGCCTTGCAGCGGGAGCGATCGTGGAACCCGTGCCGTTAAGCGGTGTTCGTACCCTGCAAGGATGAAGGTCGCCGTCATCTCCGACATACACGCCAACCGTCACGCCTTCGAGGCGACGCTTGACGCCGTCGCCGCCTCCGACGCCTCCGAGCTGTGGTGCCTCGGCGACCTCGTCGGCTACGGAGCCGAGCCCGACGCGTGCGTGGAGCTCGCGCGTGAGCACGCCGCCGTCTGCCTCGCCGGCAACCACGACCTCGCCGTGACCGGCGAGATCCCGCTCGACGAGTTCTCCAAGGGCGCCAGCCTAGCCGCCCAGTGGACGCGCGAGGTGATCGCGCCCGAGAACCTCGCTTTCCTCGAAGGCCTGCGCCCGCAGGGCCAGGAGGGACCCGTGGGCCTGTACCACGCCAGCCCGCGCGACCCAGTTTGGGAGTACGTGCTCTCAGTGCTGCTCGCCGAGCTGTGCCTCGACGTCCAGCGCCAGCGCATCTGCCTGATCGGGCACTCCCACGTGGCGCTGTCGTTCGAGCGGCGCAACGGCGAGCTTGCCACCGGCGAACCGCGCCGCGACCGAGCACAGCTCGACGTAGCCGAGGGCGAATGGCTGCTCAACCCCGGCAGCGTCGGACAGCCGCGCGACGGCGACCCGCGCGCCTCGTGGCTGCTGCTCGACCTCGACGACATGGCCGCGTCCTTCCACCGCGCCGACTACGACGTCGCCGGCGCCGCCGGCGCGATTCGCGCCGCGCGCCTGCCCGACTCGCTCGCCGAGCGCCTGGAGTACGGCCAATGAGCCCGCGCCGCCTGCCGTCCACGCACCACACCACACCCGACCGCACCGCGCCACGGACGCAAAAGATCGTGCGCCTCGCGCTCGCCGCCATGCTCGGTGTCGCCGCCGCCCTGCTCGTCGCCTGCGGCAGCTCCAGCGGCAAGCTGATCCCCGTCGCCGACTCCGGTCCGCTGCAGGGCGACTTCGAAACCGTCGTCGTCGACGCCGAAAGCGCCAGCGGCAAATGCTCCGCGACCGAAGCAGCGCTCGCCAAAACCGAACAGGACTTCACCGCGCTCCCCGCCTCCGTCGACTCCGGGCTGCGCGCCACGCTGCGCCAGGGCATCGACAACCTGCGCGCGCGCGCGCTCGCCCTGTGCGCGCAGCCGCTCGCGCAGACGACGCCCACGAGCACCACGTCCCAGCCGACTACCAGCACCAGCACCGCCACCACGCCCACGACCACGCCCAGCACCACCACGCCGACCACCACCACCCCGAGCACCACACCCACCACCACCAGCCCCGGAGGCGGCACGCCCGCCGGGCCCACCGAACCAACACCTGGCACCGGCGGCGAACAGGGCGGCACCGGCGCCGGTGAAGGCCCCGGCGAAGCCGCCGGCGGTGGCGTGGGCGGCGGCGCGGACGGCGGCGGGATCGGCGCCGGCGGGCAGGAAGGCGGCAAATGAGGTCCTCCGATGAGCGCGCCTGAGATCGCCGGGCGCTATCGCCTGGAGAGCCGTCTCGGCTTCGGCGGCATGTCCACCGTGCATCTCGCCATGGACATGCGCCTGGAGCGCCAGGTGGCGGTCAAGCTGCTGGCGGAGCATCTCGCCGACGACCCCGCCTTCGTCTCGCGCTTCCAGCGCGAGGCGCAGGCCGCCGCGCGCCTCGTCCATCCGAACATCGTGCAGGTGTTCGACTCCGGCCGCGACGAGCGCACCGACCAGTACTTCATCGTCATGGAGTACATCGAGGGCTCCTCCTGCGCTGAGATCCTGCGAGACCAGGGCTGGGTCGAGGTGCACGAGGCGCTGTCGATCATCGAACAGGCGTGTGAGGGCCTGCATTACGCCCACCGCCACGGCGTCGTGCACCGCGACGTCAAGCCCGGCAACCTGCTGCGCGCACGCGAAGGCGAGGTCAAGCTCGCCGACTTCGGGATCGCCAAGGCCACCGAGCAGTCGAGCATCACCCAGGTCGGCTCCGTGCTCGGCACCGCCGCCTACCTCGCTCCCGAGCAGGCACGCGGCGAGGAGGCCGGACCGAGCGCCGACCTGTACGCGCTCGGCGTCGTCACCTACCAGCTGATCTCCGGGCGCCTGCCCTACGAAGCCAGCTCGCTGACCGAGCTCGCGCTCAAGCAGCAGCGGGAGGAGCCGGCCAGGCTCGACACGCTCGTCGCCGCCGTCAGCCCCGAGCTCGCCGCCGCCGTCGCAGGCGCGCTCGCGCTCGACCCGCGCGACCGCTACAAGACCGCCCTGGAGATGCGCCACGCGCTGAGCGACGGAGCCCGGGGCATCGCACCGGGCGAGCGGCCCGGCGCCGCGCGCGCCAAGCGCTCCGCCGGGCGCAGCGCGGCGCCCGCCACCGAGGCCACCAGCGTGCTCGCCGGCACCGCGCGCCCACGCGGCGGCGCTCCCACGCTCGCCGCGCGCCGTCCGCGTCCCGGCCCGAGCAGGGCGCCCGCCGCCCGCGCGCAGCCCGCCGGACGCGCTCCCGCGTCCAGCCGGCGCCGCTCACGCCGCCTGCTTGTCGCGATGCTCACGATCCTCGTGCTCGCCGTCGCGGTCGTCGCCGCCGTGATCCTCACCGCGCCCGCGCCCGCCAAGGTGGTCCTGCGCAACGTCGTCTACTCCGACGTCCAGCGCACCGCCGCCGCGCTGCAGAAGCTCGTCTCCGAAAACACGCAGTAGGAGGTACGCGGCCCGCCGACGCGTGCGCCCGCCCCACCCAGCTCGACTCCGTCCACCGCTATCCACCCGGGCCGCCAATGCTCGCCGCCATCCTCGATGTCAACCAGCTCGTCAAGACCGCCGGCTACCCGCTGCTGTTCGTGCTGGTCATGAGCGAGTCCAGCGGGGTTCCGATCCCAGGCGAGACCTCGCTGATCGCCGCCGCCGTGCTCGCCAGCCAGGGCAAGCTGCAGATCGCCGTCGTGATCGCCGTCGCCGCCGCCGCCGCGATCGTCGGCGACAACATCGGCTATCTGATCGGGCGCAAGGGCGGACGCTGGCTGCTCGAGCGGCCCGGCGCGTTCTTCCGCCAGCGGCAGGAGGTGCTACGCGTGGGCGAGCCGTTCTTCGAGCGCCACGGTCCCAAGGCCGTGTTCTTCGGGCGCTTCCTGCTCGGCCTGCGCATCTGGGCGTCGTGGCTGGCCGGCGCCACGCGCATGCACTGGCGCTCGTTCGCCGTGTGGAACGCGCTCGGCGGCATCACCTGGGCAACCGCCGTCGGGCTGATCGCCTACCTGCTCGGCAGCTCCGCCGGCAACGCGCTCGAAGCGTTCGGCATCTACGGTCTCATCGCCGTCGCGATCGCAATCGTCGGCGCGCTCGTCCTGCACCGTCGCCACGCGCGCCGCGGGCCGCGAGCGCCCAGCGACTGAGCTGACAACCAGGTTCTACGAGCTCAGCAGACGCTGCAGGGAGCGATCCGCTCCCACATGTCCGCCAGCAGGCTCAGCTCGCTCTCGGAGAAGCGCGAGAAGAAGTGCTCCCTGACCACCGCCAGGTGCGTCCCGCGCGCCGCTTCCAGGCGCTCGCGCCCCGCCGGCGTGAGGCACGCGTATGAGCCACGGGCGTCGTGTTCGCAAGAGCAGCGCTCAAGCAGGCCCTCGCGCTCCAGACGGTTGACAAGCCGTGTCAAGCCGCTGCGTGACAGCTGCGCCTGTTCCGCGAGTTCGCACATGCGCATGCGCCCGCCCGTCGCCTCCTCCAGGTGGTACAGCACCTCATACGAGGTCATCGGCAGCCCGTGCGCCTGCTCCAGCTCGGCATCCAACCGCTTCGCCAGACATGCATGAGCCCTGAGCAGGCCGCGCCAGGCGCGCAGCTCCCCCAACGTGAGGGCCTCCTGCTCGGAGGTGGCGATCTTGACGGCGGTGACGGTTGACATGGCGGTCCTGTACGACGAGCCTTCTCAACCGAACATAGCAGCGCCGGCGCGCGCCGCTCGGCAGATCGATCTCATCGTCGCGTCGCCCGCCAAGCCCACAGCATCATCAAAGGCTGCAGCGCCAGACGCCCATACAGCGCCCAACGGGGGATCCGCCGGAAGCGCTCGGGCTCACGCGCCATGTACACGTTCGCCGGAAACACCGCCGCCAACAGCGCGATCAGACCCAGCCCCGACAGGCGCCGCGACCACGGCAGCAGCACTCCCACACCGCCCGCCACCTCCGCCACGCCGCTGATCTGCACGACCGCCTTGGCGTGGTCGCTCAGTGACGGCGGCACGATCTTCTCGTACGGACGCGGCATCACGAAGTGGTTGACCCCCGCCTGGATGAAGAACGCCGCCAGCAGCCTGCGCGACCTCCTTCGTGGCTCTCTGCCCTGCTCCTGTGAGTCCATCTTCGCTCCCTTTCCGCCACGCGAACGCCGCCGGCAGCCGCAGGGCTGCCCTCTAAAGAAGAAAAATCTAGCCGCCCTCGATCAACGAGCGCCCCGTCATCTGCTGCGGCTGCTCGATCCCCAGCGCCTGCAACACCGTCGGCGCCACGTCCGCCAGGATGCCGTCCTCTGCCCGCAGCCGCACGCCGTCGCTCGTCACGATCAGCGGCACCGGGTTCAGCGAGTGCGCCGTGTTGGGGCTGCCGTCCGGCTCGAGCATGTGGTCCGCGTTGCCGTGGTCGGCCGTCACCACGCACACGCCGCCCCGCTCGTGCACCGCCGCCACCACCTCGCCCAGGCACTCGTCCACCGTCTCAATCGCCTTCACCGCCGCGGGGATCACACCCGTGTGCCCGACCATGTCCGCGTTGGCGAAGTTGATGATGCCGAATCGCGGGGGATCATCTGGATCCCGCCAGGCACCCGTGAACGCCGCCGCCGCCTCGCGCGCGCTCATCTGCGGCTTGTGGTCGTACGTCGGCACGTCCCGCGGCGATGGCACAAGCTCGCGGCGCTCGCCGCGCAGCGGCGCCTCATCGCCGCCGTTGAAGAAGTACGTCACGTGCGGGTACTTCTCCGTCTCCGCCACGTGTAGCTGTCTCGCCCCCGCCTGCTCGAGCACCCGCGACAGTGTGCTCGCCGGTCGCTCCGGCGAGAACACCACCGGGTACGGCCAGCCCTCCTCGTAGCTCGTCAGCGTCGTGTAGCGCGCGATCGCCTGCGCGCCGCCGCGGTCGAGCTCCGTAAAGCCCGGCTCCGCAAGCGCCCGCGTCAGCTCGCGCATCCTGTCCGGCCTGAAGTTGAACGCGATCACGCTGTCCCCCGGGCGGATGCGCGCCTCGGCTCCCACGAGCGTCGGCTCGATGAACTCGTCCGTCTCGCCCCTGCGGTACGCGTCCTGGACCGCCTGCTCGCCGCTGTCGGCACGGTACGGCGCGCGGCCGTGCACGAGCATGTCGTACGCGCGCTGCGTGCGCTCCCAGCGCCGGTCGCGGTCCATCGCCCAGTAGCGCCCCACCACCGAGCCCACGCGCGCCCCCGGCGTGCCGTCGAGCTCCCGCAGGAAGCCAGCGCCCGCGTGCGGCAGCGTGTCGCGCCCATCCGTGAACGCGTGCACCACCAGGTCCTTCACCGCCAGCGCGCGCCCCAGCTCGATCAGCGCGCGCGCGTGATCCAGCGAGGAGTGCACGCCACCGTCGGACACCAGCCCCAGCAGGTGCACGCGCTCGGCGTCCGCGAACGCCGCGCGCAGCATCTCGCTCTGAGCCAAGGAGCCGTCCGCCACCGCGTCGTCGATCCGCACCAGGTCCTGGCGCACGACCGCGCCCGCGCCCAGGTTCAGGTGCCCCACCTCGCTGTTGCCCATCTGCCCCTCCGGCAGGCCCACCGCGCGCCCGCACGCCGTCAGCGTCGTGTGCGGGCAGGAGCTCCACAGCTCGTCGAACACAGGCGTGCGCGCCAGCGACACCGCGTTGCCCGGGCCAGGCTCCGCCAATCCCCACCCGTCGAGCACGATCAGGCACGCGCACGGCACCGGCAGGCCGGCCGCGCCCGCCGGGAGGCTCATCGCGTGCGCGCGACCGGGCCGCCGCCGAGTCGCCCCGCCGCAGCGCCAGCCGCCGCGATCTGCGCGAACGACTCCGCATCCAGCGACGCGCCGCCCACCAGCGCGCCGTCCACGTCCGCCAGCGCCAGCAGCTCCGCCGCGTTCTCCGGCTTGACCGAGCCGCCGTACAGGATCCGCACCGCCTCCGACGCCTGCCTGTCGCGGTCGCCAACCAGCGCGCGGATGAACGCGATCGCCTCCTGCGCCTGCTCCGCCGTCGCCACCCTGCCCGTGCCGATCGCCCAGATCGGCTCATACGCGATCACCACCTCCGCCAGGCGCTCGCTCGGAACGTTCGCCAGGTCGTCCTTGATCTGCTGGCGCAGCTTGCGATCGGTGTCGTCGTTGTCGCGCTCCTCCTCCGTCTCGCCCACGCACAGGATCGGCGCCAGGCCCGCCTCCAGCGCCGCCGCCACCTTCAGCGCCAGCGCCCTGTCCGTCTCCCCGAACATCGCCCTGCGCTCGGAGTGCCCCAGCACCACGCCGCGCACGTCCAGCTCGCTCAGCATCGGCGCCGAGATCTCGCCCGTGTACGCGCCCTCCGGCTCCTGGTGCATATTCTGCGCGTACACCTCCACGCGCGAGCCGCGCGCGCTGTCCACCATCGCACGCAGGTCCGTGAACGGCACGCAGATCGCCACCTCCACGCCGTCCAGCGCCGACAGGAGCGGGAGCAGCGCCTGGATGTACTCCTCCGCCTGCTCCTCCGTCTTGTGCATCTTCCAGTTGCCCGCGATCAGCGGGGTGCGAGCCGGCCCGGACGCCATCTAAGACGCCACTCCGGCGCCGTCGAGCGCCTGCACGCCCGGGAGCACACGACCCTCGACCAGCTCGAGCGTCGCACCCCCGCCGGTCGAGAGATGGTCGACCGCGTGCTCCAGCCCGAACTCCGCCAGCGCCGCCGCCGAGTCCCCGCCGCCCACCACCGTCAGCCCCGGAGCGCTCGCCACCGCCTCGGCCACCGCGCGCGTGCCCGCCGCGTAAGGCTCCAGCTCGAACGCGCCCATCGGGCCGTTCCAGAAGACCGTGCCAGCGCTCGCGATCACGCTCGCGTAGCGCTCCACCGTCTTGGGCCCGATGTCCAGGCCCATCCAGCCCTCCGGCACCTCCACCCCGTCGAGCACCCGGTGCTCCGCGTCCGCCGCCAGGCGCTTGCCGATCACGAGGTCGTTCGGCACGAGCAGGCGCGCGCGGCCGGGCTGCGGCGAGTGCGTGTCGCTGGCTCGCGCCAGCGCGCTGCGCGCGTGCTCCACATCCTCGTCGTCGCACAGCGACGTTCCCACCGTGTGCCCCTGCGCACACAGGAACGGGAAGCACATCGCGCCGCCGATCATCACCACGTCGGCCACCGCCAGGAAGCGCTCGATCACCTTGATCTTGTCCGCCACCTTCGCGCCGCCCACGATCGCCACCAACGGATGCTCGGGATGCTCGAGGATCCCCGTCAGCGTCTTGACCTCCCGTTCGAGCAGCCGTCCCGCCGCGCACGGCAGCAGGTGCGTGATGCCCTCATTGCTCGCATGCGCGCGATGAGCCACGCCGAAGGCGTCGTTGACGTACAGATCCGCCAGCGCCGCCAGTTCCTTGGCGAACTCGGGATCGTTGCTCGTCTCTCCCGGCTCGAAGCGCACGTTCTCCAGCACCAGTATCTCTCCGTCGCGCAACTCCTCCGCCAGCGCCGTCACCTCATCGCCCACCACCGCCGGCGCCAGTGTCACCTTCGCGCCCGTCAGCTCGCGCAGACGATCCGCCACCGGCGCCAACGACAGCTCCGGCACCGCCGTTCCCTCCGGCCTGCCCAGATGAGAGACCAGCACGAGGCGTGCGCCACGCGCGCGCAGCTCTTCGATCGTCGCCAACGCCGCAGCGATGCGCGTGTCGTCGCTCACCAGCGGAACACCGCCCGCCGCCGCGCCGCCATCAGTGCCCAACGGCACGTTGAAGTCCACGCGCACCAGCACCCTCTTACCGTGCACGTCCAGGTCGTCAATGCTCCTCATCGACTATCTCCCATCTCTTCGCGCTCCTTCACGATACCCCCGGCAGAGCGTTCGGATCGTTTCACCAAACGCACCACAGGACTTGCCGTCCGTGCTCACAGAACCCTCTGCACCAGGTTGACCACGCGGTTGGAGTACCCCCACTCGTTGTCGTACCACGCCACCACCTTCAACATCGTGCCGTCCACCACCGCCGTCAGCAGCGAGTCCACGATCGAGGAGAACGGCGAGGAGACGATGTCCGTCGAGACGATCGGATCCTCCGTGTACTGCATGATCCCCTCCAGCGGGCCGCTCGCGGCGGCGGCCTTCAGCGCCGAGTTGACCTCCTCCACGCTCGTCTCGCGCTGGCACTCGACCGTCAGGTCGACCACCGAGCCCGTCGGCACCGGCGCGCGCACCGCGAAGCCGTGCAGCTTGCCCTGCAGCTCCGGGATCACCAGGCCGATCGCCTTCGCCGCGCCCGTCGAGGCCGGGATCAGGTTGATCGCCGCCGCCCGCGCCCGGCGCAGATCCTTGTGCGGCAGGTCCTGCAGGCGCTGGTCGGCCGTGTACGCGTGGATCGTCGTCATCAGGCCGTGCTTGATCCCGACCGTGTCGTTGACCACCTTCGCCACCGGCGCCAGGCAGTTCGTCGTGCACGACGCGTTCGAGATCACATCGTGGCGCTCGCGGTCATAGACCTCGTCGAAGTTCACGCCCAGGACCACCGTCGCGTCCGGATCGCTCGCCGGCGCCGAGATGATCACCTTCTTCGCCCCCTGCGCCAGGTGCTTCGCAGCGCTGTCGCGGTCCGTGAACAGGCCTGTCGACTCGATCACCACGTCTACCCCCAGCTCGCCCCACGGCAGCGCCGCCGGGTCGCGCTCCGCCAGCACCCGCAGCTCTTTGCCGTCCACCTCCAGCGCGCTCTCGCCGCTGGCGCGCACCTCCCCGGGGTACGGCCCCAGGATCGAGTCGTACTTGAGCAAGTGCGCCAGCGTCTTCGAGTCGGTCAGGTCGTTCACCGCCACCCACTCGATCTGCTCCCCCGACGCCTCGCCGCGAGCCTTCGCCGCGCGGAACACGTTTCGCCCGATCCGGCCGAATCCGTTGATCCCCACCCGTACCGCCATTCACTGCCTCCTGAAACCGAAATGAACGATGCCGGGCCTCAGGAGTCGCTGGCCGATCGGAGGAGCTCGTCGCATCCGGTCGCCGCTCGGTCCATCGCCCGGCGTGCGCTGGGGAGGCTATCAGCGCGCTGTCCGCCGGCCACCGCGCTGGACGACTCCACTTCTGCCGGCCGTATAACCATCGCTATACGCCGTGCTCGTCATGCGTAGCTACGGCTGCCCCACCGGACGTGAGCGTCCATCGGACATCGCCGTCTGCGACCCCGAGCCGGGAGCGGTGGCGATCACCGTGGCAGTCGTGGCCTCGAGCTCGACGCACAGCAGGGCCGCGCCGCACACCGCAGCGATGTCGCCTGCGCGCACGAGTGTCTGATCGATGTCACCCGTCGCGACCTGGCACACCTCCAGGAAGCGGCGTGCCTGCCCCCCGTCCAGCGCGTCCGCGTCGACCTCCAGTTCCTCAATGTGCGTGCGCGCCGCTATCCCCGCGATCTCCGGGACGATCACGCACGCCGCCATGTCGTCCGGTGTCGCGAGCGCCGCCGCGCGCACCCTCGCGAGCAGCTTCGCCGCGTCGGGACGGGGGCCGAGCGCCGCGAGGATCTCACCCAAGCGCTCCTCCCCGAGCAGGTCGTCCTTGCAGCGGGCCTCGATCAGCCCATCGCTGTAGAAGCAAGCGACTGCGCCCAGCGGCAGCGACACCGTCGTCTGCCGGCGTCCCGTCGGCACGGTCCAGCCAATCGGCGGAGACGCGCAGATGGCGATCGGCTGACGCGTCTGCAGGCCATGCATGATCGGGGGAGGATGACCGGCGCTCGCGTACGTCAGACGGCCCTCGCCCGCGTGATAGACGCCGACCGCCACCGTCGCGAAGTGCTCCATCGTCCTGTCGGCCAGAACGCGCCCCGCCAGCGCCAGCGCCGCACGGGGCTCCAACCCCGCCTGCAGGTAAGCCCGGAGTGTGTAGCGCATCAGCGACGCCTGGGTGAGCGCCCGGTGACCATGTCCCGCGACATCGCCGAGGATGAACGCGACCTTCCCGCGCTCGGGCACGAACACGTCGTAGAAGTCGCCGCCCGCGGCCGGACCCTCGGCGGGGCGATACGCCACAGAGACCAACAGGCCTCCCACGCGAGCCGGGATCTCCGGCACCAGTGCCGCCTGCATCGTGCCCACGTCACGCAGCAGCGTCGCACGCTGCCCCTCCAGGCGCCGCGCGCGACGCGTCGCCATGCGAGAGCGCACCCCGAACCACAGCGCCAGCAGAAGCAGCACGAGGATGATCGGCTTGCTCCAGTCGGGGACCGGTAGCGGCAGCGGAATGTGCCTGCCGATCGCGTCCAGGGGGTTGCTCGTGCCATGTCGCGTCGTGCCTGACACGCCGGCTATGCGAGGGCCGCTCGCGCTGCCGGAGGCGCGTGCCACAGAGCCGGTCCCGCCGGTTGCCACGGTCGCGCCGGTGGCAGGACCGCGCGGGTGCGCGGGGCCTCCTCCCGAGCGCGAGGAGCGCCCCTGTTGCGGTCCGCCGCCGCCCGTACCCGCCGAGGCCTTGCCGGAGCTTGTGCCAGCCTGCGTCGAACCGGACGTCGCCGCGCTCGTGGACGCAACCGACGCCGCCACCGCCGAGTTACCGTGATCGCCCCCGGTCGAAGACGGCGGTCCGCTCGAAGACCCGCTGCCCCCGCCGCCCGTCGGGCTCGTCGGCGTGCTGGCGCCGCTCGGGGCTTCCGCCGGGCTCGTGCTCGTCGGAGGGCTCGACGTCGGTGCGCTCGCTTCCGGGGTCGACACGGTGACGCCAGGCGTCGAGACGGTCACGCCGGACGTTGACGCGCTCACTTCCGGCGTTGACAGGTGGATTTCCGGGGTCGAGACGCTGACGCCCGGGAGCGTCACGCCGACGCTCGGTACCGTCACGCCAACACCCGGGAGCGACACCCCCACGCCCGGCAGCGACACCGGCAGCGACACCCCCACGCCCGGCAGCGACAGGCCGGCCGGCGACGTCGCGTCCGATGACGCGGCCGGCGACGCGATCGATGACACGGCTGAGGAGACGACGCCGATCAGGCGTGGCTGGGCGCCCTGGGCGGCGGCGCAGCTGCCCGTGAGCAGCGCCGCGCCCACGCCGATCAGCGACGCCCCCAGCGCGATCCCCCCGCGTCTGCACCATCTCAGCGCCCGCATCAGTCACCGCGACCCGTGGCGGCTTGTTCAGGCGATCCGCGCATGTCAACCGGCCATCGCAAGGGCCGATCGAGCTTCCTCGCGCGAGTGATACAGCGCGACCATGCTCGTCACCCCGGCCATGTCGAACGTCCGCAGCACGTGCTCGTTCTCCTCCTTGCAGACTACCGCCAGCGAACCGCCGCCATGCTCGCGCAATCTCATCGCAGCTCCCACCAGCACCCCGATCGCGGTCGAGTCCAGGAACGTCACCGTCGAGAGATCGAGCACCAGCCGCCGTCTGCCCGCGCTCATGTCCTCCGCGATGCGCTCCCTGAGCTGCGGGCTGGCCGCGAAGTCGATCTCGCCACGGGCGACCAGCACGAGCACGTCGTCATCCCAGCGGCTTGCATCCTCACTGATATGGAAAAAGCTCATCCGCGGCTCCGACGCTCAGTGACCAGAGCGCCCTTCCTCCCGTGCTTTCGGCAGCTCGAACCTCTGCTGTAGCAGAGCGCGCGGAAATGTAAAAGCCCTGTGGCCGCAAGTTCGACCGAGAACTTGTTTTCAAACTGGTTCTCAGGCGCTGCCCGTCAACTTCTCCAGATCCCGATGGGCGACCGCCACGTCCAGGTCGTCGTGGTCGCTGTAGCGCTCCGCCAGGTGCTCGGCGATCGCCACCGAGCGGTGGCGCCCGCCCGTGCAACCGATCGCGATCACAAGGTGCGCCTTGCCCTCGGCGACGTACTGCGGCAGCAGGAAGTCCAGCAGCGACTCCAGCCGTTCGTACAGCTCGTCCAGACGCCCGTCGCGTGCGATGTATTCGACCACCGCCCTATCCAGCCCCGTCAGCTCCCGCAGCTCGGGCTCGTAGTGGGGATTGGCCAGGAAGCGCACGTCGAACGCCAGATCCTCCTCGCGCGGCGGCCCGTGCTTGAAGCCGAAGCTCATGAACGTCACCGACAGCCGCCCCACCGTCTGGCGCGGCAGGAGCTCCTCCGCGATCTTCTCGCGCAGCATCGCCGCCGACATCGCCGTCGTGTCGATCACCAGGTCGGCGCGGCCGCGCAGCGGCTCGAGCAGCGCGCGCTCGGCCGCCACGCCCGCCGCGACGCTGCCCTCCGGCGCCAGCGGATGGCGCCGGCGCGTCTCCTTGTAGCGGGTCACCAACGTCTGCTCGGCCGCCTCCAGGAACAGCACGTGGTGAGAGAGCCCGAGCGCGTCGAGGTCGTCGACCACCGCGCGCAGCGCCTCGAAGTACACGCCCCCGCGCACGTCTGAGACGACCGCCGCGCGCTCGACCTTCGACCCCTTGTGCACGAACAGCTCCACCAGCGAGCGGATCATCTCCGGCGGCAGGTTGTCCACGCAGAAGTAGCCCGCGTCCTCGAACACGTTCATCGCCGTCGACTTGCCCGCGCCCGAGAACCCCGTGATCACCACGAAGTCCTCCAGGCGCGACTCGATCACCGGCTTGCCGGTTTTCCCGCCCGCGGCGCGCAGCGGGCGCAGGGGCCTGATCACCGCCATCGCCCGTGATTGTGGCGCGCCGGGCGGACGCGCGTGTCACCGGCAAGTTTCGACGGGCACCCTCTGAGCCGGCCGAGGGGCGAGCGAGACAAGGACGCAGTGAGCGAAGTGTGCTTCGCACACGAGCGATCGAGGACGCCGTATCGCGAAGTCCCTCGGCCGGCTCAGGGCTCAGCCGGCGCGGTGGAGGTACGCGTGGATGTCTCTGCCGACCTTCGCCGGCAGGCCCGGCACCGACTGCAGTTCCTCGCCCGACGCCGCCACGACCGCCTCGGGCGAGCCGAAGTGCGTCAGCAGCGCGCGCTTGCGCGCCGCGCCGATCCCCGGGAGCCCGTCGAGCAGCGAGCTGGTCATCGCCTTGTCGCGACGCGTGCGGTGGTGGGTGATCGCGAAGCGGTGCGCCTCGTCGCGGACGCGCTGCAGCAGCTGCAGCTCGGGCGTCGAGTGATCGAGCACCAGCGGCGAGCGGCGCCCCGGCATGAACACCTCCTCGATGCGCTTGGCCAGCGACACGATCGCGACGCCGCGCTCACGAAAGCCCCGCAACGGGCCCAACCCGGCCGCCAGCTGCCCCTTGCCGCCGTCGATCACCACGAGGTTCGGGAGCGAAGCGAAGCTCTGGTCATACGACGGATCGTGCGGCGATATGTCCGCCTGGCGCTCCCACTGCGCGAAGCGCCGTTCGAGGACCTCGGCCATCGACGCGAAGTCGTCGGGCGTGCCCTCGGTGCTGCGAATCTTGAAGCGCCGGTAGTCGGACTTCTTCGGCGCGCCGCCCTCGAACACCACCATCGAGGCGACCGTGTGCGTGCCGCCGAGGTTGGAGATGTCGAAGCACTCGATCCGGATCGGCGGAGCGTCCAATCCGAGCGCCTGCTGCAGCCCCTCGAGCGCCTCCACCCGGCCCTGGCGCCGGCGCTCGGTGCGCAGCCGCTCCTGGTCGAGCGCCAGCAGCGCGTTGCGCTCGGCCAGCTCGAGGATCCGGCGCTTCTCGCCGCGCTCCGCCGCGCGTAGCTCCACCGGACCGCCGCGCCGACTCGATAGCGCGTCCGCCAGCGCCGGGCGTTTGTCCAGGCCGTGCTGCGCCACCAGCAGCGCCGGGATCGACGTGTAGCCACCGTAGTACTGGAGCATGAACTCCTCCGCCACCTCCGCCTCCTCACGCTCGGCCTCGTTGGAGAGGTAGAAGGACTGGCGGTCCGACAGCACGCCATCGCGCACCTGGAAGACCTGCGCGTTCGCGTCACGGCCGTCCACCGCCACCGCGATCGCGTCGAACGTGCCCACCGACTCGCTCGTCACGCGGCGGCGCTCCAGCAGCGAGCGCACCGCCTGCAGCCGGTTGCGCTCGAGCGTCGCCTGCTCGAACTCCTCCTCCGCCGCCGCCGCGCGCATGCGCGACTCAAGGTCGCGCTCGATCGCCGAGAAGCGCCCGCTGAGGAAATCGATCACCCCGTCGATGCTCTCGCGGTACTCCTCTTTGGACACGTAGTCCACGCACGGCGCCCCGCAGCGCTTGATGTAGTAATCCAGGCACGGGCTGCCGCTGCGCCGGCCCGGCTCCGGACCGGTGCACGAGCGGAACATGAACACCTTCGCCAGCACCTCCAGCGTCGCGCGCACGCGCTTGGCGTTCGAGTACGGACCGAAGTACGCCCGCCCCGGACGGTGGCGCTCGCGCGTGAAGTACACCCGTGGGTATGGCTCATCGAGCGAGATCGCGATGAACGGATAGGACTTGTCGTCGCGCAGGCGGATGTTGAAGCGCGGGCGGTACTGCTTGATGAAGCTCTGCTCCGCCAGCAGCGCCTCGGCCTCCGAAGCCACCACCACGAACTCGATCTGCTCCACGCTCGCGACCATCTCCGCGTGCCCCGGGCTGCTTGGCACCTGCGCCTTGGAGAAGTGCGACGCCACGCGCTTGCGCACCGACTTGGCCTTGCCCACGTAGATCACGCGCCCGCGCCCGTCCCTGAACAGGTACACGCCCGGCTGGTCCGGCAGCGCGCGGCGCTGTTCGGTGAGGCTCAATACGCCCGCGCGTGGCGATAGACCGCCAGCAGCGCATACACGACCGCGCCCGCCAGCGCGAACCACAGGATCTCCCCGAAGCCGTTCCAGCGGTGCACCTCGGTGAGCATCCCGCCGCTCAGCTTCAGCTCGTACCACATGCGCGAGCGCACCACGTACAGGAACACGGCGAGGACCACAGCTCCGTAGAGCAGGCCGCGGTGGCGGTCGCCGAGCCCGTACAGCGCGACGTGGTGTTCGCGGTACATGCGCAGCCCCAGGTAGCCGATGCCCAGACCGAACGCGACCCACAGCGCGGCTTCGAAGGTGTTCGCCGCGCGCCCGCCACCGGGGATGAAGTACACCGCCGCGGCGATCGCCAGGATGATCGTCACGTTGCGCGCGGTCTTCAGCTGTTCGCTCACACCGAGAGGTTAGCTCCCGCGCGGGCGCCGCCCGACACGCCCACCGAGGCGACACGACAGCCGCCGCGGGGTCAATCGACGAGCGTCTCCAGGCGCGCATATGCGTCCTCGACGGCGCGCGTCGCGGCCGTGTGGCGCGCCTCGGACTTCGCCGACTCATAGCGAGTGGACCACGCCGCTGGATCGGTGAGCTCAGCTTCGAGCGCGCGCAGCGCCGCCTCAGCCGCTTCGACGTCGCGCTCGGCCTTCTGCTGCGCGCTCACGCGGTTCTTCGACGCGCCCTTGCCCTTCGACTTCGGCTTGGCCGGTCTCGCCGGCAGCAGCCCGTCCGTGGGCCCCAGCCCGCCCGTCGCAGCGTCGCCTCGTGCGCTCACAGCCGCGCCGTTCGAGCCCGCGCCGTTCGAGCCCGAGCCGTTGACGTCGCCCGTCGGCGGAAGGGAATCGCGCGACGTGCCGGCGCCGCCCGCTCGGCGCTCGTCGCGGACGCGCACGTACTCCGGCCAGCCGCCCACGTAGCTGTGCAGCGAGTGCTCCTCCACCGCGACCGTACGCGTGCCCACAGCGTCGAGCAGCGCGCGGTCGTGCGAGACGAGCAGGATCGCGCCGGTGAACGAGCGCAGCGCGTCCTCCAGCGCCTCGCGGCTCTCGATGTCCAGGTGGTTGGTGGGCTCGTCCAGGATCAGCACGTTGGCGCCGGACTGGACCAGCACCGCCAGCGACAGTCGCCGGCGCTCGCCGCCGGACAGGCCGCTCAGCGGCTTGTCCGCGTCCTCGCCCGAGAACAGGAAGCGCCCGAGCAGCGCGCGCGCCTTGCCCGGGCTGAGGCCCGTGGCGCGCTGCGCGGCGTCCGCCACGCTCTGCTCGGTGGGCCCGCCCGCGCCCAGCTCGTCCGCGTGCTGGGACAGGTAGCCGACCTTCACGTTGTGGCCCGTGCTCAGCTTCCCCGCCGCCAACGGCCGGCGGCCGGCGAGCGTCTCGATCAGGGTCGTCTTGCCGGTGCCGTTGGGTCCCACCAGCGAGACGTGCTCGCCGCGTTCCAGCCACAGCTCGACGTGATCGAGCAGCACGATCGGCCTGCCGTCGTGTCCTTCGCCGATCTCGATGCGACCGTCGAGTAGCTCGAAGATCACGCGCCCGCTGCGCTCGGGCGCCGCGAACGCGAACTCCAGACCCTTGCCGTCGCGCGGGTCGCGCTCGAGACGCTCGATCTTGTCGAGCTTCTTCACGCGCGACTGCGCCTGTTTGGCCTTCGTCGCCTTGTAGCGGAAGCGCTCGATGAAGCGCTCCATGCGCTCGATCTCCGCCTGCTGCTTGTCGATCGCGCGGCCGAGCGCCAGCTCGCGCGCCGCCTGTTCGCGCCGCCATTGGTGCCACGTGCCGGCGAAGAAGCGCGAGCGGCCGGCCTCCAGCTCGAGCACCGCCGTGCCCACCGCCTCCAGGAACCAGCGGTCGTGCGCCACGAGCACCACCGCCGCGTCGAGGTCCACGAGCGTCTGCTCGAGCCACTCCAGCGACTCGATGTCCAGGTGGTTGGTGGGCTCGTCGAGCAGCAGCACGTCCGCGCCGGTCGCCAGCGCGCGCGCCAGCGACGCGCGCGTAAGCTGCCCTCCGGAGAAGGTGTCCAGCTGGCGGTCGAGGTCGGAGTCGCGAAAGCCGAGGCCGTGCGCCATCGCCGTCGCACGGTTGCGCCACAGGTAGCCGCCGCGCGCCTCCAGGCGCGCCTGCGCGCGGGCATAGCGCGCGAACGTCGCCTCGTCGCTCGCGCCGTCCGCCATCTTCTGCTCGAGCGTGGCGAGCTCCGCCTCGATCTGCAGCTCCTCCGCACACCCCGACAGCAGGTAGTCGCGCAGCGCCACCGAGCGCTCGCGCGGCGGTCGCTGGTCGTGCAGGGCGATGCGCACGCCCTTCGCGACGCTCAGCTCGCCGCGGTCGATCGACGTCTCGCCCGCGAGCATCCGCAGCAGCGTCGTCTTGCCCGCCCCGTTGCGCCCCGCGATCGTCATCCGTTCGCGGCGCTCGAGCTTGAACGACACGCCGCGCAGCAGCGGCTTGCCGGCCATGTCCTTGTGCAGGTCGGATGCGATCAGAAGCGCCATCGGCTGCTGATGGTAGGCGCTCCGTTTGTGTCTCCGGTAGCATCCGCATGACCGATGCGCACCCGCACCCGCCTGCTCGTAACGCTCTTCTCGCTCGCGCTGCTCGCGTCTCTCGTGCTCGCGCCAATCGCCGCCGCGGACAACAACGGCCGCGGCTTCTACGGGCCGACGAACGAAGTCGCCGTCACCTTCACAGGCTTCGCTCTGATCGTCTTCTTCCCGCTGTTCGTGTTCCTGATGAGCATGCTCCAGGGCCGCCTGGAGAAGCGCAAGGAAGCGCGCAAAGCCGCGCACAAGGCGTTCATCGGCAACGGCCAGTGGCGCGGCGGCTGGTAGCACGAGCCGCTAGATGAGCGAGCCCGAGCCGGCGCCGGTTCGCTACGAGCGCGTCGGCGCCGCGACGCTGATCACGATCGACCGCCAGCACCGGCGCAACGCGGTCGACGGCGACACGGCGGCGGCGCTGCACGAGGCGTATCTGCGCTTCGAGGCCGACGACGACGCACGCGTGCTCGTGCTCACGGGCGCCGGCGGTGTCTCCTTCTGCGCTGGCGCGGACCTAAAGGCCACCGGCACGATGGCCGGACGGCTGATGAGCGATGAGGGGCCGATGGGCTTCACGCGCCTGACGCCATCTAAGCCGACGATCGCCGCCATCTCCGGCTTCTGCCTCGCCGGCGGCCTGGAGATCGCGCTGTGGTGCGATCTGCGCATCGCCACCGAGGGCTCCACGCTCGGCTACCCCGAGCGCCGCTGGGGGGTGCCGCTGATCGACGGCGGCACCCAGCGCCTGCCGCGCATAGTCGGCCTCGGGCGCGCGCTCGACCTGATCCTCACCGGCCGCATGATCGACGCCCACGAGGCGCTGTCGATCGGCCTGGTGACCGAGGTGGTGGCGACCGGCACCCATCTGGACCGCGCGCTCGCGCTCGCCGAGGGACTCGCGCGCTTTCCCCAGCGAACGATGCTCGCCGACCGCCGCGCCGCGATCGAGGGCTTCGGCATGCCGCTCGCCGACGCGCTCGCGCTGGAGGCCAAGGCGGGACCGGAGGTGTTCGAGGACGGTGCGCGCGGCGCGCAGCGCTTCGCCGCCGGTGAGGGACGCGGGGGAGCGGGCGCGGGAGCCTGAGCGCCTAGACGCTCCAGCGTGGGATTTACGCGTCCAGTCTGCCCCACGGCCTCGTGTCCATGCGCGAGCGCCGCAGCTCCTTGAGATCATCGAGCGTTTTGCCGCCGAGATCCCATTCCCCCAGCCGCTGCAGGCGCTCCCGGCGAATCACATCTCGCAGCGCGCTATGCACCGTGTCGGTGGTGTTCCGCGTATTCAGGATCTCGCGCGCTTGCGCGACCAGCTCCGAGTCCAGGTTGATCGTCATTCGTTTGATCATCGCTGCCGTTATGCTCGCATAGGCCATGGCCTACTTCGTCACAGGAGCAACCGGCTTCATAGGACGCCGCCTGGTGGAGCGGCTGCTCGAGCTGCGCCAGGGCAAGGTGTATGTGCTCGTGCGCGAGAGCTCGACCGGACGGATGGACGACCTGATCGCGCGCTGGAGCATGCTCGCGGGATCCTCGGCCAAAGAGCGCATCCAACCTGTCATCGGTGACCTGCGCCGGCCGTTGCTGGGCGTCGAGAAGGAGCAGGTCGCGGAGCTACGCGGCGAGATCGATCACTTCTTCCACCTCGCCGCCGTCTACGACATGACCGCGCCGGCCGAGCGCAACACCGCGGTCAACGTCGGCGGCACCACGCACGCGGTCGAGCTTGCTCGGGCGATCGACGCCAAGCGCCTGCACCACGTCTCCTCGATCGCCGTCGCCGGCACCTACCGCGGCGTGTTCGGCGAGGACATGTTCGACGAGGGCCAGCGCCTGCCCTCGCCCTACCACCGCACCAAGTACGAGTCCGAGCGGATCGTGCGCGAGCAGCCGTACGTGCCGTGGCGCGTGTACCGGCCGGGGGTCGTCGTCGGGGACTCGCAGACAGGCGAGATGGACAAGATCGACGGTCCGTACTACTTCTTCAAGGCGATCCAGCGGCTGCGCCAGCTGCTGCCCGAGTGGGTGCCGCTCGTAGGGCTCGACCTCGGCTACACGAACATCGTGCCCGTCGACTGGGTCGCCGGCGCGCTCGAGCACATCGCGCACGAGCCCGACCTCGACGGCCGCGCCTTCCATCTCACCGACCCGCGCCCGCAGCGCGTCGAGGACGTGATCAACGAGCTCGCCGCCGTCGCGCACGCGCCGCGCTTCGCCGTCAGCGTCGACAAACGGCTCACCGACACGCTGCCCAAGTGGCCGCTGAAGCTCGCGCTCGCGCTGCCACCGCTGCGCCAGGCGCGCTCGCTCGCGTTGCGCGACCTCGGCATCCCCCGTGAGGTGCTCGGGCACATGGAGCTCGTGCCGCGCTTCGACACGCGCGAAACCGCCCGCGCGCTCGCCGGCTCGCCGCTGGAGCAGCCGCCGCCGTTCCACGAGTACGTGGGCCGCCTGTGGGACTACTGGGAGCGCGACATGGACAACCAGCTGCGCCGCGGCGCCACGCTCAAACAGGCGCTCGACGGCAAGCACGTGCTGATCACAGGCGCCTCTTCGGGCATCGGGCGCTCGACAGCCCTGAAGGTCGCCGAGGCGGGCGGCGTGCCGCTGCTGGTGGCGCGCAACGTCGACAAGCTCGAGGAGGTGCGCGCGGAGATCGTCGCCGGCGGCGGCACCGCGTACGTGTACGCAGCGGACATCTCCGAGATCGACTCGATCGAACGGCTGCTCGAGCGCGTGCTCGCCGACCACCGCAACGTCGACATGCTCGTCAACAACGCCGGGCGCTCGATCCGTCGCTCGATCGCGCTCAGCTACGACCGCTTCCACGACTTCGAACGCACCATGCAGCTCAACTACTTCGGCGCGGTCAAGCTGATCATCGGCCTCCTGCCGCACATGCGCGAACGCGGCTCCGGACACATCGTCAACGTCTCCTCCATCGGCGTGCAGACCAACCCACCGCGCTTCTCCGCATATGTCGCCTCGAAGGCCGCGCTCGACGCGTTCACACGCGTCGTCGCCTCGGAGGTGATCGGCGACGGCGTCACCTTCACCACGATCCACATGCCGCTCGTGCGCACGCCCATGATCGCCCCCACCAAGATGTACGATGCCTTCCCCGCGATCAGCCCCGAGGAGGCCGCCGACATGATCTGCGAGGCGCTGCGCGCGCGCCCCAAGGAGATGGGCACGTGGATGGGCAAGTTCGGCGAGGTCGCCTACACGCTCTCGCCCAGCGCCGTCGACCGGCTCCTGCACCTCGCCTACCGCGTGTTCCCCGACTCCGCCGCGTCCAAGGGCCATGCCGACGTCGAGGAGCACGTGTCCTTCGAGCAGATCGCGATGGCGACGCTCACCAGAGGCGTGCACTGGTAGGAAGACCGGGCCACATGTGGCCCGGTCCCGGCCGGTACATGTACCGGCCGGCCGAGCCGTGCATGCACGGCTCGGAACGCATTCTTGGGATGATCGGACGGTGACAGCCGGCGGCCCCGCCATCGAGGTGCACGACCTGAGCAAGCGCTACGGCGACTACGAGGCGGTGCGCGGCATCGACATCACCGTGCAGCGCGGCGAGGTGTTCGGGCTGCTCGGCCCCAACGGCGCGGGCAAGACGACCACCGTGGAGATCCTCGAGGGCTACCGCACGCGCACCAGCGGCGAGGTCTCCGTGCTCGGCCACGACCCCGCGCTGCGCTCGATCGAGCTGCGCCGGCGGATCGGCATCGTGCTGCAGTCCGGCGGCATCTACAGCCACATAACCCCGCGCGAGGCGCTACGCCACTGGGCGAGCTTCTATCCCCATCCGCGCGACGTCGAGGAGGTGTTGGAGCTCGCCGGTCTGCAGGAGAAGGCCGACGCGCGCAGCCGCACGCTCTCCGGCGGGCAGCTGCGGCGGCTGGACTTCGCGCTCGCGCTCGTCGGCGACCCCGAGCTGATCTTCCTCGACGAGCCCACCACCGGCTTCGACCCCGAGGCGCGCCGCGCGGCCTGGGAGACCGTGCGCTCGCTGCGCGCGCTCGGCAAGACGATCCTGCTCACCACGCACTACCTCGAGGAGGCACAGGCGCTCGCCGACCGCGTCGCGATCGTCAAGGACGGGCGCGTGCTCGCGATCGGGCCACCGCGGGAGCTCGGCGTGGGCGCAGCTCACTATCGCGTCGCCTACCGCGACGGCGACGGCGAGCTGATCGAGCGCGACACCGACGACCCGACCACACTGCTGCACGAGCTCACCGCCGAAGCGCTCGCCCGCGGGCAGCGCCTGCAGGAGCTGTCGGTCGGGCGGCCCACGCTCGAGGACGTCTACCTGGAGCTGACCGCCGCATCGTCCGGGGACCGGGATGCCTGACGCGTCCGGCGCCGTCAACCCGCTTGTGCTGTCGTGGCGTCAGTACCGCCTCGAGCGCCGGATGTTCTGGCGCAACCCCAGCGCCGCGTTCTTCAACTTCGTGCTGCCGCTGCTGTTCCTCGCCGGCGCCGGCGCCGCGCTCAGCGGCAACCAGCACCAGCTCGACCGGCTCGTGCCGATGATCGCCGGCATGAGCGTCATGTCCACGACGTTCACCGCGCTCGCCTACAACATCGTGTTCCTGCGCGAGCGCGGCGTGCTGAAGCGCATCCGCGGGACGCCGCTGCCGACGACGTCCTACTTCGGCGGCGTCGCCGCCAACGCCGTGACCAACACCGCGCTGCAGATCGCCATCATCGTGATCGCCGGCCGCGTGTTCTTCGGCATCGGCTGGCCGCAACACTGGGACGCGCTGATCGTGTTCGTGCTTTTCGGCGTCGTGTGCTTCGCCGCGCTCGGCGTCGCCTTCGCGCACGTGATCCCCAACTTCGAGTCCACCGCCGCGTACGTCAACGCCGTGTTCCTGCCCGTGGTGGCGATCTCCTTCTACGTGTTCGACTCCAGCAGCGCGCCCGGCTTCGTGCGCACGATCGCCGAAGCGCTGCCGCTGAAGCCGCTCATCGACGGGCTGTCCGCCGCGATGGTCGGCGGCGCCGGTCTCGGCGGCCATCTCGACTCGCTCGCCGTGATCGCCCTGTGGGGCGCCTTCGGGCTGTACTTCGCCGTGCGCGGCTTCTCCTGGGAGGCGGCGCGCTCGTGAGACAGCTCGCCGAGGACGTACATCTGCTGCGCGGGTGGCCGCCCAACGCCATCAACGTGTACCTGATCGCCGATGTGCTGGTCGACGCCGCCACGCGCCAGGGCGAGCGGCGGATCATGCGTCAGCTGTCCGGACGCACGCTCAGCGCCCACGCGCTCACGCACGCCCACCCCGACCACCAGGGCTCGAGCCACGCCATCTGCGAACGGCTGCAGATCCCGCTGTGGTGCGGCCAGGGCGACGTGCCCGCGATGGAGACGCCCGGCGGGGTCTACAACTCGCAGGCGCCCACCTGGTTGAACCGGCTGCAGCGGCGCTTCTGGACCGGGCCGCCGCATCCCGTCGCGCGAGCTTTGGTCGAGGGCGACGTCGTGGCGGGCTTCACCGTGCTCGAGACGCCCGGGCACTCGCGCGGCCACGTCGCCTACTGGCGCGAGTCAGATCGGGTGCTGATCCTCGGCGACGTGCTCAACAACATGAACGTCATCACCGGGATCCCTGGGCTGCACGAGCCGCCCGCGATCTTCACGCCGGACCCCGCCCGCAACCGCGCCTCCGCGCGGCGGCTCGCCGCGCTGCGCCCCCAGCTCACGTGCTTCGGCCACGGCGCGCCGCTGCGCGACCCCGACAGGCTCGCCGACTTCGTCGCCCGGCTGCCGGATTGAGCGTGGCCGCGAGCGAGAGCATCTTCGTCGCCGACGGCGGCCTGCAGGACGGCGATGCCTCCTCCTCCGGCAGCGGCGGCGGCAGCAGCAGCAGCAGCAGCAGCAGCGAGGGCGAAGACCGTATAGCCATGGTCGTACGGCCGACCGAGCAGGCGCGCGGCCCATGGGATCCGCGGGCGCTGCACGGCGGCGCGCCCGCCGCGCTGATCGCCGCCGCCTTCGAACGGCTCGAGCCCGGCTCTGAGCTGTTGATCGCGCGGCTGGGCTTCGAGTTCCTGCGCCCGATTCCGCTGGGGCCGCTGCGCCTCACCACACGCATCGTGCGCCCCGGGCGGCGTGTGCAGGAGCTCGCCGCCGAGCTGACCGCGCTCCCGGCCGGGCCGGGCGGAGCCAACGCGGGAGCAGATGCCGAGCAGGTGGTCTGCCGTGCGAGCGCGCTGCGGGTGCAGCCGGTCGCGGCCGAGGTCGGCGCGGCAGCGCTGGCGCAGCCAGCCACCTATGCGCTCACGGCGGAGAAGCTGCCCCCGCCGGAGACAGGCAAGCCCGTGCGCTTCTCGCTCAACGACTCCGAGGACTCGAGCTTCGCCGCCAGCGCGATGGAGATGCGCTGGCTCGACGACCCGCGCGCGCTCGGGCCCGGTCGCGTGTGGATGCGCCTACGTCACCCGCTGCTGGCAGGCCAGGAGCTCACCCCGCTGGCGCGCCTGGCAGCGACAGCCGACTTCGGCAACGGCGTCAGCGCCTCGCTGCCGTTCGAGCGCTTCCTGTTCATCAACGCGGACCTCACCATCCACCTCCAGCGCCAGCCGCGCGGCGAGTGGATCTGCGTGGATGCGCGCACGCTGCTGCACAGCGGCGGCACCGGCCTCGCCGAGAGCGTGCTCCACGACGTGCACGGCCCCGTCGGTCGCGCCTTTCAGACGCTCGTCGTCGAGCCGCGCTAGCCTCAGAAGAAATAGTTGCACGTGCAAGCAACTTTGCTACTGTCGAAGGCAGCCTGTCCCGATTGAGACAGCCTCACCTGCGAATAGGAGATCCGATGTCAACACCAGAGACCACTACCGCGCAGCACCCGCTCCCCACCGGAACCTGGAATATCGATCCGATCCACTCGAGCATCGAGTTCCAGGTCAAACACCTCGGCATCGCCACCGTCAAGGGGCAGTTCACCGACTTCGAGGGCACGCTCGAGGTGACGCCCGATGGCCTCGACGCCTACGGCAGCGTGAACGTCGAGAGCGTCGACACGCGCGAGCCACAGCGCGATGGGCACCTGCGCTCCCCCGACTTCTTCGACGTCGAGAACCACCCGCAGATCACGTTCAAATCCACATCCGTACGTCCGCTCGACGACGATGAGTTCGAGGTCGAGGGCGACTTCACCATCCGCGGCATCACCAAGTCGCTCAAGCTCGTCGGCGTGCTCGAGGGCACCGAGACCGACCCTCAGGGCAACGAGCGCGTCGGCCTCTCCGCGACCGCTCAGATCAACCGCTCCGACTACGACATGAAGTTCAACATGGCGCTCGGCTCGGGCAACGTCGTCGTCAGCGACAAGGTCAAGATCCTGATCGACATCTCCGCCGTCAAGGCGAGCTGAGCAGCGGCGCAGGCGACGTCGTCAGCGCGCGACGACGTCGCCGAGCGCCTCGTCGATCGCAGCAAGCGTGTCAGCGCTGAGCTTTACGCCTGACGCCGACGCGTTCGCGCGCACCTGCTCCGGGCGGCTCGCGCCGACGATCGCCGAGGCGACGTTCTGCTGGCGCAGCACCCACGCGAGCGCCAGCTGGACCATCGTCAGCCCGGCCGCCTGGGCGATCGCGGGCAGGCGCTGAACCGCCTCAAGCACGCGCGGCTCGATCAGGCGGTCGATGAAGCCGCCCATGCTCTCGCTCGCCGCGCGCGAGTCCGCCGGCGGCGGCTCGCCCGGCCGGTACTTGCCGGTCAGCACCCCCTGGGCCAGCGGCGACCACACAATCTGGGAGATCCCCTCCGCTTCGCACAACGGGATCAGCTCCGCCTCGGGCGCGCGCCACAGCATCGAGTACTGCGGCTGGCTCGAGACCCAGCGCTCGACGCCGGGCAGCGCCAGCGCCTGCTCGACGTTGGCGACCGGCCACTCACTGAAGCCGATGTGACGCGCCTTGCCCGCTTGCACGACTTCCGTGAGCGCCGTCATCGTCTCCTCAAGCGGCGTCTGCGAGTCGTAGCGATGGCACTGGTACAGGTCGACGTAGTCGGTCTGCAGCCGCTGCAACGACGCGTCGATCTGCTTGTGGATCTGCGCCGCCGACAGGCCTCGGTCGGTGTCCGACATCGGGAAGTACACCTTCGTCGCCAGCACGTAGGAGGAGCGCTCGTGGCCGGAGAGCACCTCGCCGAGCAGCGTCTCCGCGGCGCCGCGCCCGTACACGTTGGCGGTGTCGAAGAAGTTGATGCCCTCCTCGAACGCCGCCTCCACGCACGCGCGTGCCTGCTCGCGCTGCACGCCGCCCGAGTACGTCAGCCACGAGCCGAGGCTGATGTCCGAGACATCGATGTCGCTCGTGCCGAGCTTGCGGAAATCCATCGTCGATCAGGCTACCCTGAATCGCGATGCGGCCTACCTACAACATCCGAGCATGACCGCGATCGACCCCAACCTGCGCATCCGCTCGGTCACACTGGCCGTCAGTGACCTGCCGCGCAGCGCCGACTTCTACGAGCGCGTGCTCGGCCTGCCGCTGATCGCCCGCGAGGAGCACGTCGCGCGGCTCGGCCCCGACTTCGAGCGCCCGGCGCTCGTGCTCAGCGACATCGCCTCGCCCACGCCGCTGCCACCCAGCGCCACCGGCCTCTACCACGTCGCCTGGCTGCATCCCAGCCGTGCCGCGCTCGCCGACAGCGTGCGGCGCGTCGCCGGCGCGCGCTGGCCGTTCGAGGGCGCCTCCGACCACGGCGTCTCCGAGGCGCTGTACCTCAGCGACCCCGACGGCCTCGGCATCGAGCTCTACGCCGACCGCCCGCGCGAGCGCTGGGAGCGCGCCAGCGACGGCCACAGCGTGAACATGGTCACCCTGCCGCTCGACCTCGAGGACCTGCTCGCGCAGTCGCTCGACGAGCCCTCCCCCGCCATCGCGCCGGATACCGGCGTCGGACACGTGCACCTGAAGGTCTCCGACGTACCCAGCGCGGCGGCCTTCTACCGCGACGCGCTCGGCCTCGAGGAACAGGCGCAACTGCCCTCCGCCGCGTTCCTCGCCGCCGGCGGCTACCACCATCACGTCGGGCTCAACTCGTGGCAGAGCCGCGGAGCCGCCGGCGCCCCCGACAGCGCGCCCGGACTGCGCCAGATCGAGTTCGAGCTCGGCGACGAGCCCGCGCTCGACGCGCTCGAGCAGACCCTCGCCGACGCCGCCGTGCCGACCTTGCTCGAGCGCGACTCAGATGACGAGCTGTCGGTGCGCGACCCCGACGGGCAACTGCTCGCGTTCGCGCACCGCTGAGTCAGGCGCCCGTCGAAGCACAGCCAGTGGCGCGGAGCGTTGGCCAACTACGCGGGTGCGCGGTGCGGGCTGAGTGCGCGTGTCGGGGTAGGTGGAGATGCGGGACCGGACTGCCCGGATGAGACATCCAGCCGGGCCAATCCGGTCCCATCACTTCATCTCAAGAACGCTCTACGCCCCTAGGTCACCGCAGAGCACCCATCCAGCACCACCTGTTTCTTCATCCTCCACGTTGCACCATACCCCTGAGTCGGCGGATTCATACACCCAAACAGGCGTCCACTGGACGAAGTGGCCAATCACTGTTCCGCCGGGTGAGCTGTGTACGTCAGCACCGCCTGATTTCGTGACCTGCAGGCTGCAATGGCTGCAGGGAGGTGGTGGGACTTTTGCGCTTGCTGTTGTGGGAGCTACTGCTACGCAGGCAAGCGCAATACAAGCAGCTAGGATCGTCACAATACGTGTAGGTTTCACTACTATTCCCTTTCGTAGAATGAATCGGACGATCGGGTTTTATCGGGCGGCCAGCCACCGGTCAACCGATCAACGGCTTGGCTCCGTAAGCTGAGGAGTCAAGACCGCCGTAAACACAGGAATCTTCGAGAGGAAATGCGCCATCTGAGTTGGAAACGTTTGGGCAGATCCGCGGCTACTAACGGCAGGCTCGGACCCCAAAACCTTGGCCTCGTGCTCGCGTTCGCGCACCGCTGAGTCAGGCGCTGACGGCGTCCAAGCGCTCGAGCTCCGCCTGCGAGAGCTCCAGATCGACACACGCCACCAGCTCCGCCAGCTGCTCGGCCGAGGTGGCGCTGGCGATCGGCGCGATCACCGTCGGCTGCGCGAGCAGCCACGCGAGCGCCACCGCCGCGACCGGGGTCCCGTGCGCCGCAGCGATCTCGTCGAGCGCGTCGAGCACCGCGAAGCCGCGCTCGTTGAAGTACGCCGCGCGCACGCCCGCCGCGCGCGGGCTGTCGATCTCCGGGCCGTCGTGCCGGTACTTGCCGGTGAGGAAGCCCTGCGCGAGTCCGAAGTAGGGCATGCACGCGAGCCCGTGGCGCTCGCACACCGCCCGCGGCTCGCCCTCGTATTCGTGGCGCTCCATCAGGTTGTAGTACGGCTGCAGCGCCACGTAGGAGGCCATTCCGGGGTCCGCGCCGACCCGCAGCGCGTCCTCCAGGCGCTCGGCGCTGTAGTTGGACGCCGCCGCGTAGCGGATCTTGCCCTCGTCGATCAGCTCGCCGAACGCGCCGAGCGTCTCCTGCAGCGGCGTGTCGAGGTCGTCCCTGTGCGCGTAGTACAGATCCACCGTGTCGATGCCCAGCCGGCGCAGCGAGCCCTCGATGCCACTGCGGATCGTCGCCCGCGAGAGCCCCGGCAGATCGGGTGACATGCCGATCTTCGTCGCGATCACGAGCTGCTCGCGGTTGCCGCGCGCGGCGATCCAGCGGCCGATGATGCTCTCCGATGCGCCCGCACCGCCCGAGCCATGACGCCCGTAGGTGTCCGCCGTGTCGATGAAGTTGCCGCCCGCCGCCACGTAGGCGTCAAGCACCGCGAACGAGCGCCGGTCATCAAGCGACCAGCCGAACACGTTCCCGCCCAGGCACAGCGGGTAGACGTCGAGCTCTGTGTCGGCAAGGCGCGCGATGCGCCCAGCGTAGCGAGAGCTGGCGAGCGCTCGCTACTGCACGGGGTACGGCGGCGGCCCGTTGTCGATGATGCCGCTCTTCACGCCCGAGACGTCCATGTACACCGCGTACGCGATCGCCAGCAGCGCGAATGCGGCGAACACCGGCCAGCACCAGCGCGGGCGGCGGCTCAGCACGTACGCCGACGCTGGATAGAACACCGGCGCGGCGAGCAGGATCATGCGTCCCCAGTCGAGCGCGAACGTCATCGACAGGACCGCGAGCGCCACCAGCACGAGGCCGCGCCGCGCGAAGCGCATGTCCCGCAGCGCCAGCGGCGCGACGAGCCACAGTGGCCCGTACACCGTGAACATACGCCGCGCCTCCTCAAACGCGCTCTGTAGCCCAAGCTTGATGACAGTGAAGCGCTCCGCCACGAGCGAGCCCGCGTAGCCGGGAACCTGCGTTTCGCCGACGGTGCGGATGCCGAGCCTGATCGCCGCGTAGACCGCGACCGCGGGCGCCGCCACCGCCAGGCTGTCGAGCGCTGCCCGGCGGTCGAGCGGACGGACCGCCCACAGGGCATACGCCAGCGGGATCACGAACAGCACCGCTTCGCGCACCACCACGCCGAGCGCCAGCGTCGCGGCCAGACGCCAGCGCTCGCGCCGTACCGCGAAGTAGCTCGCCGCCATCATGAAGAACACCGTCGCGATGTCCGGATTGCGCCCGTGGCGCAGCATCACGATCAGGAACGGCGGCGAGACGCACATCAGCAGCGCCAGCGCCGCCGCCACGCGCCGCTCCCCGCCCAGCTGGCGCATCAGCAGATACGCGAACGCCGCCGCCCCGCCGGCGGCGAGCAGCGCCAGCGCGGTGAACGAGAAGGTGTGCCCGAACGGGAGCCCGTTGACCACCAGCGGGAGCCCCAGGCGGAAGCCGAACGGAAACGTGTGCACGCCGAACGGGTGGCGGGCGATGTCTTCGTAAATCAGGTCGTCGCCGCGCGGCGTCGGCTCCTTGCGGATCGGCGCGCTGAGCACGCCCAGCGCGATCGCGCCGGCGAGGCCGACGAGGAGTGCGTCGCGCCACCGCGCCCGCGACCCTCCTGTGTCTTCCGGCGCGTGCGGGTCCGCCCGTGGCGGCAGGCGGAGTGCGCTCGTCGTAGCTCGGCCCTGCACCGGCGAGAGCCTACCTGCGCCGCCCCATCGCAAAGCTCTGAATTGGTGGCGCGACCGCGCGCATGCTCGATCCGACCTCGACGCTCTCGTCCTGCTCCTCCTCCGCGCCCGGCGGCTGCGGACGCTCGCGGCGCAGATGGTGCACGCGCGCCGCGGCTGCGCGGCCCTCGCCCTCCTCGACACCGCCCGGCAGGAAGCGTTCGAGCGCCGCCAGCTCGCGCACGATCACGTTGACCACTCCCTGCGAGCGCTCGAGGCTGCCGCGGGCGAGCAGCAGCGGCTCCGCCCGCGCCAGGTGGCGGTGGCGCTCGTAGACCGCCTTTCCGACGATCAGGTTGACCGTGCCGAACTCGTCCTCGAACAGCAGGAACATCGTCCCCTTCGCCGTCCCCGGCCGCTGCCTGGCGATCACCAGCCCGGCCACCGCCACCTGGCAGCCCGACGGCAGCCGCGGGAGCTGCGCGCTCGTGGCGAGCATTGGCACGGTCAACCGCTCGCGCAGGATCGCCAGCGCGTGCTCGCCGATCGTCACGCCGCTGGTGGAGTAGTCGGCGATCAGCCGCTGCCAGCGCCCGAGCGCCCGCAGGCGTGGCGGCGCGGGCAGCTCCAGGGGCAGCGCCAGCTGCGTGCTCTCCTGCGCCGGCGCGCTCGAGCCGCCGCGCGCGCCGGAGCGCTCGACCGTCTCGGCCGTCGCCGCCATCCCCAGCTGCCACAGTGCGGTGCGCCGGTCGCGCTCGCCGAGCGTGCTCGCGCCCGTCGCCGACCACTCGCCGACCGACCCGGTCATCAGGCCGTCGCAGGCGCCCGACCAGGCCAGCTGTTCGAGCGATCCCCGCCTACAGGCGACGCGCCCGGCGAGCTCGCCGAGGCTCGTGAATTGTCCGTTTCGCTCGCGCTCGGCCACCAGCCCGTGCATCTCGGCGCCGGGCACGTCCTTGATGTAGCCGAGGCCCAGGCGTATGCCGCCACGCTCGACCGCGCACTGCACCTGGGAGGCGTTCACGTCGAGCTTGTGGATGGCGATGCCGCGGTTCTCGGCCTCGTGGATGAGGCTGTCCGGGGCGTAGAAGCCCATCGGCTGCTCGTTCAGCAGAGCACACAGGAACTCCGCGCCGTAGTGGACCCGCAGCCAGGTGGACTGGTAGGCGAGCAGGCCGAAGGCGGCACTGTGCGCCTTGGGGAAGCCGAAGCCGGCGAAGCCCTCGACCATCGTCCACACGCGCTCCGCCGTCTGGCGATCGGGTGGCGCGAGAGCGCGTGCGCCGTCCGACCCAGCGCCGGCCGGCCCCGCCGCAGCCGCATGGCGCAGCGCCCCCTCGATGAAGCGCTCGCGGTAGCGCTGGAGCAGGTCGTGCGAGCGCTTGCGGCTCATCGCCCGGCGCAGCCCGTCGGCCTCGCCCGGGGTGAAGCCGGCGAACGCTTCGGCCACCTGCATCACCTGGTCCTGGAAGATGATCGTGCCGAGCGTCTCCCGCAGGACCGGCTCGAGCGATGGATGCTCGTAGGGGATCGCGAACTCCGGGTCCTCGCGCAGGCGCCGGCGCCGCTCGATGTACGGGTTGATCGCCCCGCCCTGGATCGGTCCCGGCCGCACGATCGCGACCTGGACGACGAGGTCGTCGAGGTTCTCCGGCTGCGTGCGGCGGATCGACTGCATCTGCGCGCGGCTCTCGATCTGAAAGACGCCGACCGTATCGGCCGTGCGGATCGCCTTGAAGGTCTGCGGATCGTCGAACGGGATGCGGGACAGGTCGATGCGCTCGCCGCGCACGCGCGCGATTTCATCCACGCAGCGCTCCACCGCCGAGAGCATCCCCAGGCCGAGCAGGTCGATCTTCAAGAAGCCCGCGTCCGCGCACGAGTCCTTGTCCCACTGGACCATCTGCCTGCCCTCCATCGCCGCTGGCACCACCGGGCAGCAGTCGATCAGCGGCCTCGTCGCGATCACCATCCCGCCCGAGTGCTGGGAGAGGTGCCGCGGTAGCCCGTAAGCCTGCTCGACCAACCGCGCCAGCCAGCGCCAGCGTGGCGAGCGCGATCCCACGGGGGCGATGCTCTCGGCATCTCTGCCCCATGGCTCGGCGCCGCGGGCGGCGCGCTCGATCTCGCCGGCGGGCAGGCCGAGCACCTTGCCCAGCTCGCGGATCGCCCCGCGCGCGCGGAACGTGGGAAAGGCCGCCACCAGCGCCGCGCGGTCGTACCCGTAGCGCTCGTGCACGCGCGGGATCAGCCGCTCGCGGATGTCGCGGGGGAAGTCCAGGTCGATGTCGGGCAGCCCGTGCAGGTCCTCGTGCAGGAAGCGCCCCAGCGCCAGCCTGCCGGCGATCGGGTCGATGTGCGAAAGGCCTGTCAGGTAGCACACGATCGAGGAGACCGACGAGCCCCGCCCGCGGCCGGGCGCCAGCAGCGAGCGTGGCGAGTCGCCCGACCCGCGGACCTCCGCGGCGACCTCGCGTGCCAGCTCGAGCATGTCGTGGTGGAGCAGGAAGAAGCCCGCCAGGCCGAGCTGCTCGATCACGCGCAGCTCCTCTTCTAGGCGCGCGTGGGCCTCCGCGTAGGCGCCTCGCGCTCCGCTGGACGAGTGGGCGCCATCCGCTCCGTAGCGCTCGTCCAGACGCACTCGGCAGAGCTCCGCGAGCCGGCGCGTGGAGCCCTCGTCCTCCGCCCCCGGGTAGCGGTAGCCGAGATCCTTGCTCAAGTCGAACGTCAGCCGCTCGGCCAGCGCCAGCGTCTCGCGGACCGCCTCGGGATGGTCGGCGAAACGGCTAGCCATCGCCAGGGGCGTGCTCATTACGTGGCTGTGGTTGCCGCGCCGCAGCGGCTCGCTGGCGTCGAGCGTGGCGTGGTGGGCGAGCGCCACGAACGCGTCCTGCAGCTCGGCCCTGGCGCGCGTGTGCGCGTGGACGTCGCCGGTGGCCACGCACCTGACCCCCAGCCACCGCGCCTGCGCGGCCAGCGCACGGTTGCGCGCGCGATCGTGGCGGGCATACGGGCGCTGCAGCTCCACGTACAGGCCCTCCGGACCGAACGCGTCGAGCAGGCGCCTGGCAGCCGGCTCGTCGTCGGCTCCGCGAGCGATCGCGGAGTGCTCCGCGCAGCCCGTCAGGCAGACGAGGCCCTCGGCGTGGTCGATCACCGCCTGCACGTCCACCCACGGCTCGGTGCGCTCGCGCCGCGACGCCGAGTCACGGGTGTGCGCATGCGCGAGCGTGACGATCCGGCAGAGGTTGCGCCAGCCGCGCTCGTCGCGCACGAGCAGCGTGAGGTGGCGAGTCCCGCCCACCTCGCCGCCCGGGGCGCCTTCGCCGGGGCGTGCGGCGTCGAGGACCACGTCGATCTCCGCGCCGTGGATCGCCCTCACCCCGCTGTCCGCCGCGGCCTGTGCCAGCTCCATCGAGCCGGAGAGCGAGTTGTGGTCGGTCAGCGCGAGCGCCGTGTGGCCCAGCTCGCCCGCGTGCTGCGCCAGCTCCTGCGGCAGCGAGACGCCGTCCAGGAACGAGTACGCGGAGTGGCAGTGCAGCTCGATGTATGGAGGCGTCACGGCGATCTGAGATGGTCGTGAGTCGAGCCAGACAAGGACGCAGCGAGCGTGGCGTGCTTGGCACGCGAGCGAGCGAGGACGCAGTATGGCGAAGCGCTCACGGCCATCTCACTGGACGAACCAGCGGCCCGAGCGCAGGTCGTGGAAGACGACCACGTTGCGTCCTCGCTCCCCCACCAGCTCCCAGTAGCGGCGTCGCAGCGGCTCGGCTGTCCACCAGCGGTCCTCCACCAGCCACGACTCGCGCAGCGACTCGACGATTTCGCCGTCCACCTCGGCCGGCATGCCATCGGGGCGGGCGGGGTCCAATCGCACGCGCGCGGGCCGGGGAGCATTGATCGGGATCCCACCCGCCGCACGAGCCATGCGCGAGCGGTCAATCCGGGATCGGCGCGAGCACCACCCGCCGCTCGGGCACGCGCGAGTCCGGATCCACGCACACCGCTCGCAGCGCCGCGTCCTGTCCCGCCACCGCGCGCACCTGCGCGACGGCCTCGCGCAGGCGCGCGGCGCGCGCGGGGCTGGCGGCGGGACGGCCGGCTGGGCCCTCGGGCTCGAACAGGCCGCCCTGCTCGCTGGCGGGGGGCCCGAAGCGCTCGACCGCCAGTTGCAACACGGCGGCCGGGGCGGGTAGCCCCAGCAGGCGCACCGACAGCGCCAGCCAGATGCGCTCGGGATCGCACAGCGCCTGGCGGAAGACCACGCGCTCGCGCCAGCCGCCGCCGGCAAGGAGGTGCGCCGAGAGCGTGGCGGCGCGCAGCGTGCGCCCGCGGCGCTCGGAACGGGCCAGCAGCCGGTCGACCAGCACCCCCAGCACGCGCTTCAGCGCCTCGCCGGAGCTCGCGTCGCCGACCTCCATCGACTCCTCCAGGCGCTCCTCCACGCGGCGCGGGCGCAGCGGGCTGTCCTCGCCGCCGGCCAGCCTGTGCGCGAGCGCGCCAGGCGCCCCGAAGCGGTCGGTCAGCTCCGCGCGCCCGAGCCTCGTCAGCTCGCCCAGCGTGCGCACCCCCAGGCGTGAGAGCGGCTCGATCAGCGCGGCAGTGTCCTCGCGGAAGCCGAGCAGCTCGACCGGGCGCCCGGCGAGCCAGCGCCCGGCCTCGCGGATGGGCGGGCCTTCAATCACGAGCGGACGGCGTGAGCGCACCGCCAGGGCGGCGGCCAGCGCGCAGAAGCGCGTCGGACCGGCGCCTATGCGCCCCGGCCATCCCAGCGCGCGAGCGGCCGCGGCGATCGTCGCCTCCCGAGTGCCGTGAATCCCGCGCAGCCCGTCGCTGTCGAAGTAAGCGAGCCCCGGACGCGCCGGCTCGACGGCCGCGCCGATCGATTCCAGCGCACGCAGCGCCCGCTCCCACTGCTCGGCCACCAGCACGGGGTCGCCCGGCACGAGCACCAGGTCCGGGCAGCGGGCGAGCGCCTCTCCCAGGACCATCCCCCGGGCCACGCCGCGGGCCTCGGCCGCTCCCGAGACCTCCCCCACGCGCTGTTCGCCGCCCACGAGCGGCGCCACCGCCAGCGCGCGCCCTGCCAGCGTCTCGTGGGCGATCTTCGAGCTCTCGCCCGCCGCCACGATCAGCTCGAAGCGAGGTATGTGGACGCAGACGACCATACGAACACACGTTCGCACCCCCGGGCACCGGCCGCAACAGTTGGAGATCTACCAGCTAGCTGTCTACAGCAAGCGTCGAGCGTGCGCGACGAGGCGCCCAGAGCGGCGCCGCCCTCAATCCATCGTCAGCGGCCCCTCAGCAGACCCGCTCAGGAACTGGCGTACGAACGGGTTCTCCGAGGAGAACATCTTGGCGGCGTCGCCCGATTCGACGATCCGCCCGCGCCACAGCACGGCGATGTATTCGCCGATCTGGCGCGCCGAGGCGATGTTGTGCGTGACCACGATGTAGGTGCCTTTGTGGACCTGGTGCATCTCCTGGATCAGGTCGCACAGCAGCGCCGTGCGCACCGGGTCGAGACCCGAGTCAGGCTCGTCGAAGATCACGATGTCCGGTTCCATCACCAGCGCCCGCGCGAAGCCCGCGCGCTTACGCATGCCGCCGGAGAGCTGGGAGGGCGCATCGTCCATCGCGTCCGCGAGGCCAACGTCGCTCAGCCGCTCGCGCACGGTCTGGGCGATCACCCCCTCGGCGTAGTCGGTGTGCTGGCGCAGCGGGAAGGCGACGTTGTCGAACACCGACATCGACCCGAACAGCGCGCCGTCCTGGAAGAGCACGCCGATCTTGCGCCGCATCGCGAGCAGCTGGGGCATCGTGAGCTCTTTGACGACCTGGCCTTTGACGACGACGTCGCCCGAGTCGGGGAACATCAGTCCGATGATGTGCTTGATCAGCACGCTCTTGCCGGTGCCCGACGGACCCAGCACGACCGTGATCTTGTCCTCGGGGAAGGCCACGTTCAGCCCGTCGAGCACGTTCACGCCGCCCAGTCGCTTCTTCACGTCCAGACAGCGAATCGACCACTCGTCGCTGTCCGGGTCGCCGACGAGGTCGACATCGCTCGCGGCGTGGTACTGGTGCCGGTCGTCCTCCTCAGAGATACGGTCGTCGGCCTCGGACATCATTTCGCCTTGTATGCGACGTGAGGGAACTGGCTGGTTTCGCCGTTGAACGTGAACGGTCCCTGCTGGGTGCACCCGGGCGCGGCCACCTTGTTGGCCGTTTCTGGTTCGTTCGCCAGCGGCGATTCTCCCGCGTTCGGCGGGTGGGTGAGCTCTTTGAGGAGTTCTTCGGAGACGATTCCGTTCGCCGGCCCGCTCACCGTCGGCGCGGAGTTCGCGCACGTGCTCGAGTTGAACACAGGCAGCCCGCTGACGAGCGAGCCGTAGACGCCGGAGTGTGGGTAGGCGTCGGCGCGGTTGGTGCCGATGCGCTTCGGGTAGATCGCGAGGCTTTCCGGGGTGAGCACCTGCATTGCCGTCAGCAGGTGCTGCTTGGGGCCTTCGTGTGGGCCGATGTTGCTGTTTTCTTCGCTCCCCTCTGTAGCCGCGGTGATGTTCGCGAAGAACGACTGTAGCTCGGGCACATACTCTCCGAGGTACTGCAGGAACGGGTCGAGGTTGTGCAGCACCGGCCTGATGTTTTCGAGCACCGGGACGGTCAGCTGGAGCGCCTTCTTCTGGTCGGGCAAGCCCGTCTTCGCCGCCTTCGTCAGCGGCCCGAGCGCCGTGAGGAAGCTGTTGAACTGTGGGGTGAACGGCTTCGCCGCCTGCAGCAGCGCCGAGAGCTGGCGCTCTGTCGGTTGGAATTCCTTGAAGTACGGGTTGGCGATCGCCGCGAACTTGTCTGTTTCTTTGAGCGCGACGGTCGAGTTGTGCTCGAAGGTCGGCAGCGCGCGGAAGGCTTCGGCGAACGCCTGGCTGGCTTCGGCGGCCGCGTGGAACGTGCGCTCGCCGCTGGCGATCGAGCCTTCGAGCTGGTGGTCGCGGCTGGCGAGCGCGTTGAACACGACCCCCGTGTTGTGGACGAGCGCTTTCACCGCCCCTTCCTGGGCGTCGAGCAGTGTCACGAGGCGGTTGGCGTGTTCGACGAAGGGTTCGAGCTGCGCGAAGGAGGCGTTGATGGCTTCGCCGCGGTTGTTGATCCCTTCGGCCACGTCCTTCTGCCAGATCTGGAAGTCGGCCCTGGTCTTCGCGTCGAATGCCGAGAGGATGTCGTCGAGCGTGACCGACGGTTCGACCTGGCTGTTGGGCAGCCGGCCCCCGTCGGCCAGACGCCGTGCGCTGTTGCCCTCGGGGAGCAGCTGTATGTAGGTCTCGCCCAGCAGCGTCTTCGTGCGCAGGATCGCGTGCATGTTCGCGCTGATCGGCGCGTAGCGGCCCGCGAGTTCGACCGTCGCTTCGGTGCGGCCTTCGCTGTTCAGCTTCAGCGAGACGACGTGCCCCACTTCCACGCCGCTGATGCGCACGTCAGACTCTTCGGCGAGCGAGAACGAGCGCGGGAACGCCACCGCGAAGCGATAGCCCTTCGGTTTCAGCGGCAGCGGGCCGCCGAAGGACTCCCACAGGAACATCAGCAGCGCGAAGCAGCTGAGCACGAACAGGATGATCACGAGCAGGTTGCCGAGGGTCGGGGCGCGCTTCTGCATCTAGCCTTTACCTCCAAACGCGCTCGGGCCGAGGCTCGAGAAGGGGCTGCTGGCCGGCTTCGTGTGGCCGCGCTCGCTCGCCGCCGCAGCTGTCGCCGAGAGTCCCTCGTTAATGCATTCCTGCTTGGTCGGCGGTTTCAGCAGCGTGACGAGCAGGTTCACCGTCGGGTTGACTTCCGAGGCGCCTTTGAAGATTGGCAGCACTTTGCAGTTGAAGTACACGAGCGTGCGGCCGAGCACGCCGTTGGCGTCGGCGGTGCTGAGCACGCTGTTGAGATCGTGGTTCCCCCAGTCGAGGAAGAACAGGAAGCCGCCCTTGCTCGCGCCGGGGTTGTAGGCGATCTCGTTGAAGAATTCGTTGAGCACCGAGAACGCCGCCGAGAGTTTCGGCAGCGCCTTGCCGAGATCTTCGGTCGTCGGACCCAGTTCGTTGACGACGGGCAGGATTTCGCGCGCGAACGGGCGGACCTCGTTCTTGATGATCGGCGTGGTCTTCAGCGAGACCTTGCGCGTCGCTTCGTTGGCGGGGCCGAGGGCGCGCGCGAACGGATCGAGCGCGTGCAGCGTCGGCGCGAGCACGTGCGTCGCTGTCGCGAGCTTGCCGAGGCCCACGCCGGTCTTGTGCAGCGCGCCGGGCAGCAGCGCCAGCGTCTTCTTGAAGCTGGCGTCCTCTTGGTCGAACGTCTTGAACACGGCGTTGGACGCGTCGACGAGCTGCGAGAGCTGCTGGTCCTTGTCGCCGAGCGCTTTCGTCAGCACCCCGAAGTTGTGGATCGAGCGTGCGACGTTCGCGTGGCGGATTTCGAGCTGCTGGGCGATCTCTTCGGTGTAGCGGGCGGTCGGGTCGAAGCGCTTCAGCGCCGCCGACAGCGCTCGCCCGTTGCCCTTCAGCCCGATGCCAAGGCCGGCCAGCAGCTCCTGCAGGTAGGAGCGCGTTTCGGCGTCGAGCCCGGCGAGGAATTCGTCGAAGTCGATGTTCGCGGCGGTCTGCGACTGCGGCAGCATTTCGCCGCTGCGCAGTTTGCCGGCCGACGGCGTCCCGGGGTTGACCTCGAGCGTGATGTCCTGCAGCTGCGTCTTCGGGCGCAGCAGCATCGTCGCGTTGCGGTAGATGTAGGCCCCGTACTTGGGGTTGACTTTCATCGTCACGATCGCCACGCCGTTGTGCAGTTCGACGCTCGCGATTTCCCCGATCTTGGCGCCAGCGATCGTGACCGCCTGCCCCTGTCCGGGGGTGACCGCCTGGGCCGTCTGGAATTCGCCCTTCAGCGTGTAGTAGTTGTGGCCGAGCACCGGCACCCAGCTCGGGAGCTTGAGGTTCTCGTGGGCGAGGATGTAGCCGCCGACGACCGCCGCCAGCGCGACCATCGTGAGCACCGCGATGAACGCCGAGCGGTAGCGCTCGATCTGGTCGCGGACGCTCAACCCGCCTTCGTGGCTCCCGTCGGGGGTCATCCCTGGCCGCTCCCGTCGGCTGGGCCCTGTGACAGCGGGCCGTTGAAGTTGGGCAGCGCCTGCGTGTCGCACGGGACGAGCGGCTGGTACGGCGGCTCTTCAGCCGGGTAGGCCGGGCGCGTGCCGAGCGGCGGCAGCGGCGCGCGGGTGAGGAGCTGTCCCTGTGTCTTGACGTGAGCCCCGAGGATCCCCACCGGCTGCGAGCGCAGCGTCTGTCCGCTGTTGCCGACCAGGAACCTGACCGACGGACCGTTGCCGGTGAAGCCCTGGCCGATGCTGTCGAGGCCCACCAGGCTGTACCAGAATTCCTTGTAGTTTTCGACGCCGGTTGTATTCGGCCCGTCCTGGATCTTGGTGTTGCCCGCCGGGTAGATCACCTTCGTCATGCACTCGTTGAACGCTTCGGTCTGCTTGTAGAGCGGCGTCTGTTCGCTCGTAAGGCGCGCGAGCGAGGGCACCGATTCCTTCAGGCCCTTGGCCACGCCGCCTAGCTCGTCGGGCGCGAGCGAGGCTTTGACCTGTTCGATCCACGGCAGCGTCGCCGCGACTGTGCGGTTGGTGTTCCTGATCCCCGGGAGGATGTCGTGCGCGAAGGCGCGCGTCGGCGGGAACGATTGATCGAGGCCGGCGAGGCCCTGGTCGACGCTCGTCAGCGTTGCCGGCAGCTCCGCGACGAGCGTCTTGAGGCCGGCGGACTGCGAGGCGAGCGCGGCGAAGAACGTGTTGAAGTTGGGGAACAGTTCGCTCAGGTCCTGTTCGTGGACGTTCAGCGCGGCGGTGATCCTGCCGATGCTCGCGATCAGCTTGGACAGATCGTGGGGTTCGGTGCCGGTGACGGCCTGCGCGTCAACGGCGCCGCCGCGCAGCGACGCCGGGCCGCGCGCGTAGACCCTGTTGAGCGCCTGCGCCGCGTTCAAGCCGCGCACTTCGGGTTCCTGTTCGGCGTTTTCGGCCGCTTCGGGCTTGCGCGTGAGCGCTTCGCCGTAGTTGATCAGGAAGCTCTGCAGGTTGGCGCGCGTTTCGGTGTTGAGCGCGTCCAGCACCTGGTCGAGTTGCACCGGGTCTGAGCTCTGGGTGGTCGGGATCGTGTAACCGGAGGAGATCGTCTTCGCGGACGGGCTCCCGGGCTGCAGTTCGACGAACCAGTTGCCTTCCAGGAACAGGCGCGGGCGGATCTTCACGGTCGCGTCGGAGTGGATCGGCAGTCCGCGCGTTTCGATTTCCATGTTCACCAGCCCCGTGTTGCCGTCACGCTGGATCGTCGTGACCTCGCCGACGTTGACGCCGGCGATGCGCACCGGCGACTTCGGCTGGATGTTGACGGCCGTGGCGAACTGCGCCTTCAGGCGGAAGCCGTGTTTGAACGGGACGTGCTTCGTGAAGCCGAAGTACACGCCGATCGCGAGCAGCACGAGCAGCACGACCCCGGCGCGGACCGGATGCGCGCGCTGCAGGTCAGAGACGGCCACGCGATTGCGACGGCCCCAGAAGCGTAGGCTTCTCATTTGCCCTTCCCCTTGGCCTTGCTCTTGGTCTTCGCCTTGCTCGGTGCTTTGGGCGGGGTCTTCGCCAGCCCGAGCGCCTTGAGTGTCGCGGCGGGGTACTTATTGCCGAACAGGTCCTGTTCGCGAGTCGTTATTTCGCGGTTGTTCGTGACATCGCTCGCGGGCAGGTTGCCGACCGTGAGTGCTTTGGGCACGTAGGTCTCGTTGGCCGCTTCGCAGACGTCGGGCTGGCCGGGGGCCGTTGTGTTCGGGTAGGGGTTGTAGTGCAAGTGGTTGTTCTTGACGATGTTGGCGCTGGTCGGTGATTCTTTTTCGATGTCTGGGCCGTTGGCCGGCGCCGAGGCGGGGTAGCCCTCGTTGTTGACCCCTGACGGGGCGAGCAGCGTACCGGCGCGCGCGAGCGTTCCCACGCCGATGTTCTCGGACTCGAGGCTCGCCAGGTTGCGGAACGCGAGCGTCCAGTAGTTGCAGTTCGCCTGCTCGGGCGCGATGCCCGCGAGCAGCGGGTTCCCGATTTCAAGCGTTTCCGTGAAGTCTTCGAACGCGAGCGAGACCACGGGGTTGTGCGCGAATTCATCGATCGCCTGCGTGGATTCGGCCAGACGCGTGTTCAGGGCGGTGGCGGCGGCGAGGTTGACGGCGCCGACGCTGAATGCGTGTCCGAGCTGCGGTGCGACCGTGCGCAGCGAGCTCGCGCTGGGACGCAGAAGTCGCATGAACTCAGCCGCGTTTTCGTAGAACGGCGCCTCGTGGGGAAGCGAGTAGATCGCCTGCTGGAGCGACGCCGGGCCGCCCCTGTTCGCCGCTTCGATCGACGGGGCGACGCTCGCCCAAGCCTTGAAGAACGTGTCGAGGTTGCTGAAGTATTCCGCCTGCGCCTGCGCGACCGGCGCCGATTGCGAGGCCACCCTGTCGAGCGCGACGAACAGCTCGTGCAGCCCCGTCGCGGGCAGCGCGAGGTTGTGCAGCGCCGGGATCGCGTGTGTCACGAGCGGGCGCAGTTCGGCGATCGTGTTGTTCAGGCCAAGCCCGCGCCCGGCGAGGCCGTCGCCGAAGTTGTTCGTGTTGACCTTGATCGCGGTCCGTGTCGGCTTGTTGAACATATTGAAGAGTTCGTCGATATCGACCGGTTCGCGGGTCTGTGCGAGCGGGATCATGGCGCCCGCCTTCAGCGTCTGGCGCGAGCTGCCCTTTTCCAGGTCCAGGTACTTCAGGCCAACCGTCGAGACCGACTGCACGACCGCCTTCGTGTCGGCGGGCAGCGGTTCGACTTTCTTTTCGAGATGGAGTTCCGCGATCGCCGTTATGCGCCCTGTGCGTGGGTTCTGGTGCGGCGAGAGCGAGCTGATGATCCCAACGCGCGTGCCGCCGATGCGCACCTCGTTGGGCGTCTGCAGCCCGGATGCCTCGGGCAGTTCGACCTTGATGTTGTACGTCGGCACGAACGGCAGGCCGTTGTTGGCGTTGTAGGAGAGAAACACGGCGACCACGACGATCAGCGTCGTGATCGCGCCGATCAGCAGTGGGCTCGCGGCCAGGGAGTTGCGCCGACGGTTCACGGGACCTCCGTCGGGTCGCAGCTCAGCAGTTCACCGTCGACGAACGGCGAGGATCCGTCGGCCGCGGGCTGGGTCGCGGCGCCGGGGCAGCGGCGCAGCTGTCCGCTCTGCAGCCCTTCCAGGGCCTGCGCCGCGGTCGCCGCCGGGGTGAGGGCTTCGTGTTCGCCCACCTTGAAGTCGGGGAAGACGCCATTGACGTGGACGTAGTGTCCATCCGCGTCGTAGTAGCCGGCGCCCGCGCCGAAGGTGCGCAGCGTGCCCGCGAGGTCCGGTGTGTAGGGACCGAACACGGCCGTGATCGGAACAGATTCCTTCAGCGCCGTGACGGTGATCGGCGAGGCCGTCGTCAGCTGCTTTGCGAGCGCTGGCAGCGCGCGCACGAAATCGGTCAGGTCGTTGTTGGGACCAGGGCGGCTGAACGCCTGGCTGAGGTTCTGCACGACCGGCGTAGCCGTGGTCAAGAGCGGACGCAGCCGTTCGAGCAGCTCGGTCAGCGATTTCGTCGTCGGCCTCGATTCCTTGACGAACACGCTCAACGCGGCGAACGTGGCGGGGAGTTCGGCGAACGTGCGGTTGCCCTGGCGCAGCGTCACCGGCAGCTGTTTCAGGCCTTTCGCGAGCGCCGTCTGCTCGGAGCCGATCGCCTGGAAGGTCTTGTTCTGGTTTTCGACGAGGTCGGCGACCGATTCCTGGCGTGCGCCGATCGTCGTCACCGCCTTCGCCGTTTCGAGGAGGAAGCGCGTGAAGACCGGTTGATCGAGCGTGAGCTCGGAGAGGAAGTGGTCGGTCGCGGTGAGCGCGGGCGGGAAGTATTCGGTCGAGGCGGCGAGGTTGTGTCCCTGTCCGGCGAACTGTTCGGCGGTGCCCTGGATGAAGCCCTGCAGGCCCTTGCGCGTCTTCGGGTTGAGCGAGTTGAAGAGCGCGTCAAGGTCGGTGACTTCGCGGGTGGCGCTCGCCGGCAGCGTCGCCCCGCCCGCGTAGGCGCGGTTGCTGTTCGGCCCGAGCGTCAACGCTATGTAGCGGTTGGCGACGGTCGTCAGCGACGGCACCCGCACCTGGGCGACCGTGCCTTCGTGCAGCGGCACGAGCGACGAGTTGACCTGGATGGTGACTTCGGCCTTGAAGTCGGGCGTCAGCACGATGTCGGTGACGCTCCCCACCTGCACGCCGCCGACCTCAACCTGGTCGCCCCTGACGAGCTGGTCGGCTTCGGCGAAGATCAGCTTGTAGCTGGCACCGCCCGAGCCCGCGAACACGAGGTAGGCGACGATCAGCACGACGAGCCCGAGCGCGCCGACCGCGAGGATCCGGATCGGGCCGGTCCGCGGTGCTTTGACGCGCGGTCCCGGACCCGGCGCGCCACCCGGCGGTGGCGGCGGGGCCGCGGGCGGGCTCGGAGGGCTAGTAGTTGCCACGGGCTTGCCCTTCTTCGTTACTCGACGCGCCCGCGCCATCCGGGATCGCGGCGCTGGAGTGCCCGGCGCCGACCGTCGGGTCCGGGATCTCGCCGAGCCGGTCGAGCAGCTCGATCCACTCGTTCGGCGTAAGCCCCGACGCGGACAGCGCCGCGGAGCGCGCGCCCCTCGCGCCGCCTGTCCCCGCGAGGGGGAGCGTGCCGAACTCGACATGGATCGCGTCGCGTGCGCTCGGGCTCGCGAGCGCGGCCGCGGCGCCCGGGTAGCTCATCAGGCTGACGATCCGCTGGGGTCGCGCGAGGCCCTGGAGCATCAGCAGCTTGCGCACGGTGGTGTCCGCGATCGAGCCGGCGCCCTGATGGCCGGCGATCGGCACGCCGTTGACGGCGGTGATGTCCACGGCCTCGGCGCCGGCCTTCGCCGGGGCGTTGGCCGCGAGGGCAGCCGGCGTCCTGGCCGCGCACGGCAGACCGGAGACGGTCGGCCGCAGCCCCGAGACCGACAGGTACTCGAGCATCGCGAGCACGCGCTTGTCCACCCTGCCCTCCTGCACGTCCTGGCGCGCGCAGCCGCCGAGCTGGACGCCGCCGCCGTGCAGCACCTGCGGCTCGAGCTGCTGCTTCGACTCGAGCAGCACCTGGCCGACCGTGGGCGAGGTCGCCAGGAAGGGGTTCTCGCCCTTGGCGCGGAAGATCGAGGTGTCTTCGAGCGCCACCCAGCCGTCGAGGATCGGCTTGGGGTCGATCAAAGGCGCGCCCGCGCCGGCGGGGCGGACCTGGAAGACGATGTGCGGGGCGCCTTCGCCCGTAGCTGCGGCCGCGCCGGCGCCGACGTGGCCGAGAACGGTCCCGGCGATCACCTGCACGCCGGGCACGAGCGGATGCAGGTACACGTCGTTGGCGCCTTCGGTAAAGACCTGCACGTTCGCGGTGGCCTTCCGGGGCGCAGGCACCTGCGTTGGCGTCGCGGGTGTGGACACAGGCGGCGGCACGATGCCTATCGATTCGAGGTCGGCGGCCGCGCCGAGCGCGAGCCCCGAGACGGCGGCGCCCTCGCTCAGCGGCGAGCGCGGCTGAGCACCCGCCGTCGCCGGCCCGCTCGGCGCCTGTTCGCTCGTGCGTGGCGCGATGCGCGGGCTGGGCGCCGTGTGCACGCGCGGCTCGAGCACCGGATACACCGAGGCCAGTTCGCCGAGCTCGGCGTAGACGTAGGTGTTGCCGTAGGCGTCGCGCAGCGAGACGTAGCGCCCGAGCGTCGGGGAGTCGCCGACCTGCACGACTTCGCCGTCCTCGACCGCGATCACGGGCGCGCCCGCCTGCGAGTAGATCGTGGTGCCGACGAGCGTCGTCGGCGTCGCGGACGCTCCGGCGGAGACCGTCGGGAAGCCATCGCTGTAGTGCGAGGCGGCGTGCACCGGGAAGCGGGCCTCGGTCAGACCTGTGATCGCGCCGAGGAGTTCCGCGGGCGTGCCGCCGAGCAGCTGCGCGCGCAGCATCACCGATTCGACGTACGCCTGCGAGTGGTTGTAGGAGAAGACGGCCGCCTTGATGTTCGTGTTCCCCCCCGCCGCGCGCAGGTACCTCGCCGCGGCGAAGATCGCGTCCGCCGGGTTGTAGGGGTCCTTGAAGCCGTCGCCGTTGGCGTCGACGCCGTACTGCGCCCACTCAGACGGCAGGAACTGCATCCAGCCCTCGGCGCCCGCGCTGGAGACGCTGAGGTCGCGACCGTAGTCCGTCTCGACCTCGTTGATCGCCGCGAGCACCTGCCAGGGGACCCCGTAGGCCGTGCCCGCCGCCTGGAAGATCGGCAGCAGGAACGGCGGGATCTGGAAGCTTTCGATGAAGAAGCCCGGCACGCCGGAGATCGGGGCGCGCAGGTCAAAGGGCAGCGACGGGGTCAGGGATGAGGGAGCTGGCGCTCGCTGCTTGGCGCGCACGCCGCCTGTCGCCGAGCCTTCGCTCGTGCCCGCCGCTACGCTGCCGCGCGTCGTGCTCGAGTGCTTGTGGGCTCGCGAGCCGCTTGGGCTCGAGCCCTGCGCGCGCTCGGCCTGCACCTGCGGCGGAGCCGCTTCGGTGCTCGCCGCCGCCGACGGGGTCGTCGTGGTGGGCGTGGAGATCGCGGGCGCCGGCGCTTCACTGGTGGCGGTGCCTGTCTGGGTTTCCCCCACTGGCAGCGAGGACGCTTCGCCTGGCGCGCTTGACACAGTCGTCGTGCCGGCGCTCGCTTCGCCCGCCTGGCTCGCCACGGGAGCGGCCAGCGCCAGCGCGCCCACTGTCAGCGCGGGCAGCAGATACAGGAGTGCGGGGCGTCGGGTCATCGCGTCATTCGCTGCCGAGGAGGTATTTGAGGAGCAGGCCATCCGCTTCGGAGCCTTCGCTCGCCGGCGTGTAGTAGGTGGTGCCGGCGGTCGAGCCACCGACCGGAGCGGCGGTCGCCGCTGGTCCACCGGCGAGTACGGGGCTCGGGGCTTGCGCCCCGGTCGTCGTCGTCGGGCCTGGGTATTTGGCAAGCGCCTGCGCGGGCGTCGCGCCTTTGAGCACGGCGAGCGTGCGCGACATCAGCACGCTCGTCGAGCTGGCGGCGAGTGCGGAGGACCCGCTCGATCCGCTGCCAGCGCTCGCGGCGGACGCGGAACTGGTGAACAGTTTGCGTTTGCAGCCCGTGTCCGATGACGGCGTGATTTCGTATTTGAGGCAGCCGTTGCCAACACCCTCCGCGCGCAGGAAGTGGCCGAGCGCGTCGTAGCCGTTGGCAGAGCCGGTGCCGAGGAAGATGAAGTCCATGATGCGCTCGAGGCCGCCGGTTTCGCGCAGGCTCTCGAATAGCTGCGAGAAGTTGGTCGTGAACGGGAGCGCGGCCTTGCCGAGCTTCTGCAGGCGCTGGAGCAGCTCTTTCGTGCCGACGAGCGCGGGACCCGAGATCTTCGAGGTCTTGCCGAGGTTTTCGAAGAACTTTTCCGAGCTGCTCGAGTACGCGGGCAGGCTCGTGAAGGCCTTGTCGATGCCGGGCGCCGCGGCTTTCAGGCTCGTGAACGTCGGCGTGGTCTGTTCGGCGAAGCGGCCGACGCGTTCGAGCGCCGGGCCGAGCTGTTCGAGGGCCGGCGGGAACAGTTCGAGGTTGCGGGCGAGCGCGCCACGGGTCGCGGCGCCCGCCTGGGCGACCGTGTTGGCCTGCACGATGAAGTCGGCGACCTGCCCGCTCACTTTGGCGAGCGGCTGCAGCGCCTGGTCGGAGTCGACGGCCAGTTTCGCGAGCACGTGGTTCTCGCTCGCGAGGATCTCGAGCACCTTGTCGAGTTCCTTCAGGGCCGGGTTGGCGCGCTTGACCACTTCGCTGAGGTCGCTGCCGCGCCCGGCCAGGCCGGCGCCGAGTTCGTTGAGGATGATCGTCAGGCGCTCGCGTTCGGGCAGGCGGTCGATGTCCCCGAGCAGGTTGACGTCCACCGGGCTCGAGGTGTCCTGAACCGGGAGCAGGTACTCGCCCGCGCCTTCCTGGCCGCTGGGGATCCTGTGCAGCGGCGGCGGCAGCGGCGTGCCTTCCACGCGCGGCTGCGTGGGGCGGCAGTCGACGTACTTCTCTCCGATCAGCGACTCGGGACTAATCGTGCAGCTCGCATCGGAGCGGAAGTCCTGGAAGCCGGGGTTTTCGATGCTCAGCACGATCGCCGCCTTGGCCTGCGGCGTGGGCGTCACCGAGCTCACCGTCCCCACCTTCACGCCGCCGATCTTGACGTTCTCGCCGGAGATCAGGTTGCCGGCGTCGTCGAAGATCGCGCGCACGCTGTAGCCGCCGTTGGAGCCGCCCGCGGCGGTCGCGAGCAGCACGACCACCACCAGCGCCGCAGCGCAAGCGGCGCCGGCGACGCCGGCCGCCCATCTCCTCCACCCCGCCATCTCCTTCCTCAACCCAAACCTTCCTTGCGTTTACAGCGAGCGGGCGACCCCACCGTCTTCGACGAGGTCGCCCCTCCAGCCTGTTTGTCGAGCTTACGCCCTCAATGGCGCAAACCCTGCCGGTTCCCTTACTTGCGCGGGCACGGCGCCTTGTACGTCGCGCTCACGGTCCCCGGTTTCGATTCTTCGCCGTTTTCCGCGAAGATGACTTCGGTCTTCAGTGGGAAGCCGCCTTTCGGGCATTTCGTCGGGACCCGGCCGTAGTAGATCGTTTTCCCGTGCGACTTGTACGCCGAGCCGGCCTTGACCTCGATCGTCTTCACCGACGCGTACGGCGCTCCCGGCACGCTAGCGATCAGCGGCACCTTGACTTCGAGCTCCGGACCGTAGCCGCCGCCGCCGACGAAGTTCTTGTAGTGACCCGGCGAGAGGATTTCCAGCGACACCGGCGAGTGCCCGTCGGTGAAGAACAGGAAGCCGCCGCCCGGTGAGTAGAACGAGGATATTTCCGCGGCCTCTTCGACACGTTCGCCGCCGAAGGTAACGAAGCCAAGCGCCATGCCGACCGGACCGGCCGCCGAGCCTTTGGGGCACTTGATCGGGCCGAACTGTTCGAGCGTCGCCTGCGAGCAGGTCGGGAAGCCGGTCGGGTGCAGTTTCGCGCCGCTCGGCAGGTAGAAGTTGACGCCGATGATCGGCGGCGGCGAGCCGAGGTATTCGGTGCCGGAGATCTGGTATTCGGTCTTCAGCGCGGTGCCGGCGCCGAGGTGGTCGCCGGTGCCCGGAAAGCCGGGGATCGGCACGGCTTCAGCTTTGAACTTGACCGTCGGCAGGGCCGAGGCGACGCCCGGCAGGGCCAGGATGGCCAGGCCGAGGACGGCAAGACAGGTGGATGCTCTGCGCATCAGGTTCTCTCCCTCTTTTTGATGACAGGTCCGCCTCGATCCGGGTAGCTCCGGAGCCATGCCGGTCCGGCGACATCGAGATCCCCTGCGGGTTCGCAGTGGAACAGTGGCGAGATTCTTGCGCAAACCTTATCTGTCCGGCTCGACGCGATCAAGTTGCAACCGCTGGATGACAGCACGCATCCGCGGCGATCGCGCCCGCGCGCCGGCACGTATGCCGCGTCATCCGAACAGCAACTAGCGCCAACCGAACAGTAAGGCTAAACCTGAGCCTTACTGTTGGCCAACCGACAGCTCGAGCCGCTCCCCGGCGAAGCGCACCCCTATGGGCTCGAGCACGACCTCCCGCGGCCCCTCCTCGACGCGCCCGGCGAGCAGCGCGCCGAGGCCCAGGCGCTCTGCGGTCGCGACGATGCCCGCGCCCGCACCGGGACTGCAGTACAGGGCGAAGCCCGCGCCCATGTTGAAGGTGGAGTACGCCGCCTGGGCGTCCATGCGCGCCTGCTCGACGAGGAAGCTGAGCACCGGCGGCACCTCGGGCAGATGCTCGATGCGATAGCGCAGCGGCCTGTCGGGGCGCATCAGCTTGAGCAGGCCGTGGCCGGTGACGTGGCTCAGATACGTGAGCGGGACGTCCGCTTCGAGCAGCGCCGCCACCAACGGCACGTACATCACCGACGGCTCCAGCAGCGCCTCCCCCAGGGTCGTGCCGGCCAGGGCGGTCGCGTAGCCGTCGGGCAGCCGCGCGGCGACCATGCGCGCGAGCGACGCGCCGTTGGCGTGCAGGCCGCTCGAAGCCACCAGCACGATCTCATCGCCCGGCTCCAGCCGCTCGCCGAGGATCGCGCCGTGCCCTTCGGGGACGGCGCCCACCGCGGCGCCCGCCAGCTCGATGTCCTGCTCGGCGAGCATCCCCGGCAGCGATGGCGACTCTCCACCGCCCCACACGCAGCCCGCGTCCGCGCACGCCCTGCGCCAGCCCTCGAGCAATGACGCGGAGCGCTCGGCCTGCAGATACCACTCCGACGCGCCGGTTGCGAAGTACGCGTTCACGACCAGCGGCAGCGCCCCGACGCAGCAGAGGTCGTTGAGGATCGCAGCGACGGTGTCGTAGGCGACGTCCGCGAAGCGATCGATCCCCTGGCGTTCGAGCACATGGCGCGCGACGATCGACTTCGTGCCCAGGCCCTCGACCACGAACGCGAGCGTCTGGCCGCGGTGCTCGAACACGAACGCCGGCTCGCCGCGGGAGGCGTCGAGCGCGCGCCCGCCACGCGCCGCGAGCAGCGGCGAGGTCGAGAGCGCCTTCGCCATCGCCAGGCGCTTGCCGGCATCGAGCGCGTTGTAGTCAACTCCAGCCGCGCGGTAGGCGTCGTCCTCGCTCATCCGCGATGATCCTAGGCGACCGTCCACGCCACCGCCGTCAACGCATCGTCCCCGTAAGGGGGAGGGAGAGGATCAATGGACTTCGAGCCGAGCCAGCGCTGTTCTGAATTCAAGGAGCGCCTGGAGGCGTTCATGGACGAGCACATCTACCCGGCGGAGGAGGTGTACGAGCGCCAGCTGCGTGAGTCCGGCGATCCCCACCATCAGCCAGCGATCATGGAGGAGCTGAAGACACGAGCGCGCGAAGCCGGGCTGTGGAACATGTTCCTGCCCGACGCCGAGCACGGTGCGGGGCTGACGAACAGCGACTACGCGCCGCTCGCGGAAGTCCTCGGGCGCTCCCACATCGCCTCGGAGGCGTGCAACTGCTCGGCGCCGGACACGGGCAACATGGAGGTGCTCCACCAGTTCGGCACCGACGAGCAGAAGGACCGTTGGCTGCTGCCGCTGTTGGATGGAGAGATTCGTTCTGCGTTCGCGATGACCGAGCCCGACGTAGCGAGCTCAGACGCGACCAACGTCGCGCTGAGCATCGAGCGCGACGGCGACGACTACGTGCTCAACGGCCGCAAGTGGTGGATCACGAACGTGTACCACCCACACTGCCGGATCCTGATCGTGATGGGCAAGACGCAGCCGGACGCGCCGACATACACGCAGCAGAGCCAGATCCTCGTGCCGCTGGACACGCCCGGGGTGACGGTGGTGCGCAACCTGCCGGTGTTCGGCTACACCGACCAGGACGGCCACGGGGAACTGCTGTTCGAGGACGTGCGCGTGCCCGCGTCGAACATGATCTCCAAGGAGGGCGACGGCTTCATGATCGCCCAGGCGCGCCTGGGCCCAGGGCGCATCCATCACTGCATGCGCGCGATCGGCGCGGCCGAGCGGGCGCTCGAGCAGATGTGCAAGCGCGCGGTCTCGCGTGTGACGTTCGGCAAGCCGCTGGCCACGCGCGGCAACATCCTCGACTGGATCGCGGAGTCGCGCATCGAGATCGAGATGGCGCGCCTGCTGACGCTAAAGGCGGCGTGGATGATGGACACGGTCGGCAACCGCCACGCGCGCATCGAGATCTCGGCGATCAAGGTCGCCGCGCCGAACGTCGCGCTGAAGGTGCTCGACCGCGCGATCCAGGTCCACGGCGGCGGCGGCGTGTCCGACGACTTCGGCCTCGCGCGCGCCTACGCGCACCTGCGCACGCTGCGCCTGGCCGACGGTCCAGACGAGGTGCACAAGCTCTCGATCGCCAGGCGCGAGCTCGCGCCGTACATCCCGCGCGAGGAGACCGCCAAGGCCTCGTCGTAGCCGCGACGATGATCACCGCGGTAAGCCCGGCGAGCGTCGCGGCGGCGGCGCCCGTGGCGCCCGCGCTGAGTGTCGCCGCCTCGCCGGGAGAGGTGATCTACGGCGCGGCGCTGACGGTCACGGGCACGCTCGAGCAGGCCGGGAACCCGGCGCCGGCGGCGCCCGTGGCGCTGCAGGCCGACCCGTACCCGTTCCGCGGCTACGCCACGATCGCACGGCAGACGACCGGAGCGGACGGGAGCTTCTCGTTCGCGGGTATCCGACCGGACCGAAACACCCGACTGCGCGTCGTCCTCGAAGGCTCCTCGACGACCCCGCAGCCCCAGGCGCCCGCCGTGAGCAGCCGGCAGCTGTCGGTGATCGTGGATCCGAGCGTGGCGATCGACGCGCGTCGTCTGGGCGCCGGCGCGACGCGGCTGAGCATGCGCCTCCGCCACGCACCGGTGGGAGGCTCTGCGCCTGTGAGCGTCCGCTGGTACGTCGCCGCGAGAGGCACCCGCGACTTCCGGCTGGCCGCCGTGACGCCCAGCCGTGAGCTCAAACGTGGTCTCACATACGCGAGCGCCACGGTTGACCCGCCATCCAAGCGCTTCCTCTATCGGGTCTGCCTGAACCCGCGATGGGAACGCGCGATGGGTCCGCCCGCCTCCCACCTGCCGTGTCCCGACAACGACTTCACCGAGCGCCGCGACGCGAGCGCGGTCGCGTTCCAGGGGGAAGGACGCGGTACGCCGGTGGCCGCATACCCGTCGCCGGGCGCGATCGCGGCAGCCGCACGCTATCTCGACTCGCGCACAGGGCGAACCTCGTTTGCGGTGGTGAACAGCACCGGGGAGCTGCGCGGCACGCGGCTGTACGAGCACTTCGAGACCGCGAGCGTGGTCAAGGTGATGATGCTCGTGGCCTACCTGCAGATGCTGAACGCGCGTCATCGCAGCCTCGACGCGTACGACACCTCGCTGCTGTACCCGATGATCCACATCTCCGACAACGAAGCCGCCTCGGCAGTGCTCGCGATCGTGGGCGGCGCGGCGGTGGCGCGGGTGGCGCGCGAATCGGGCATGAGCGACTACGCCCCCGGGGTCGGCTGGTGGGCCTACACGCAGACCTCCGCGGCCGACCAGGCACGCTTCTTCTTCGAGCTGCCAACGCTGATCCCACCGCAGTTCTACGGATACGCGCGCGGGCTGCTGTCGGGCATCGAGCCGTCGCAGAGCTGGGGCGTCCCGCCGGTCGCCCGGCCCCGGTGGCAGGTGTTCTTCAAGACGGGCGCGCTTCCCGAAGAGGGCGTGTTCAACGAGGTCGCCCGCGTGGAGCGTCCGGGGCTGACGTTCACCGTCGCGGTATTCACCGCCGGCGAGCCGTCGATGGGCTACGGCGAGGAAACAATCGAAGGAGTGGCCGCGGCGCTGCTCGCTGACGGGCCATGACCTGGGAGGGCGTATGAGCTCACTGATCTACCGCGAGCGCCCGGCCGCGGGTGAGCCGCAGGGCATGTTGATCCTGCACCACGGGCGCGGGGCGGACGAGCACGACCTGCTGACGCTCGCCGACGTGCTCGACCCGGAGCGCCGGCTGCACATCGTGACGCCGCGCGCGCCGCTGACCTTGCCGAGCTCGCCCGGCTTTCACTGGTACCTGGTGCCGCGCGTCGGCTACCCCGACCCCGAAACGTTCGCCGCCGCCAGGCAGGCGCTAGGCGAGCTCCACGACGAGCTGTGGAACGAGACCGGGATCGCGCCCGAGCGGACGGTGCTCGGCGGCTTCTCGATGGGAGCGGTGATGAGCTACGTGATGGCTTTCGGAGAGGACCGCCCGGCGCCGGCCGGCGTCCTCGCCTTCTCGGGCTTCATCCCGACCGTCGAGGGCTGGCAGCCCGATCTCGCCAGCCGCAACCACGTGCGCGTGTTCATCGCTCACGGGCGCCGCGACCAGGTGATCTCCGTCGAGTTCGCGCGCGCCGCCGCCGAGCGCCTGCGCGAGGCTGGGCTGGCGGTGGAGTACCGCGAGTCCGACGCCGGGCACCACATCGACCCGCGGGAGATCCCGGCGGCGGGCGCTTGGCTGGAAGACACACTGGAGCGAAGGGCATAAGGTTCCTCGCATGTCGGCTCGAAAGCTCGAGGCGCTGATCGTGGGCGCCGGCTTCGGCGGGATCGCCGCGGCGATCGAGCTGCGCCGGCACGGGATCACCGCGATCACGATCCTCGAGAAGGCCCCCGAGCTGGGCGGGACGTGGTTCTACAACAGCTACCCGGGCGCCGCGTGCGACGTGCCGAGCCACCTGTACTCATTCTCCTACGCGCAGCGACGCGACTGGTCGCGGCTGTGCTCGCCGCAGGCTGAGATCCGCGCCTACCTGAACGACGTGGCGCGCGCGCACGGGGTCGATCGACTGGTGCGGACGAACACCACGGTCAGCTCCTGCTCGTGGGACGCGGAGCGCTGCCGCTGGAGCGTTGAGACCGTGGGCGGCCCCAGCCACGAGGCGGACGTGCTGATCGTCGCGACCGGCCAGCTCGACCAGCCGTCGCGGCCGAAGATCGACGGCGCCGACTCGTTCGCCGGCCACAGCTTCCACTCGGCCGAATGGGATCACGACTACCCGCTCGCGGGCAAGCGCGTGGCGGTCGTCGGCACCGGCGCGAGCGCCGTCCAGTTCGTCCCCGAGATCGCCCCCGCGGTGGAACGCCTGACGGTCTTCCAGCGCAGCGGCAACTGGTTCCTGCCGCGGCGCAACCGCCGCTACAACGCGAGAGTCAAAGCGGCGATCGAACGCGTCCCGGGGCTGCAGGCGCTGCGCCGCAGGTTCGTGTTCGAGTACACCGAGTCGCTGACGCTCGCGATCCGCCACCCGCGCACCGTCGGACGCGTCGCGGCCGTGCGCTCCGCCGGCTTCATGCGCTCACAGCTCAAGGACCCCGCGATCCGCGCGAAGGCGTGGCCGGACTACACGTTCGGCTGCAAGCGCATCCTGTTCAGCTCCCACTACCTGCCGGCGTTGCAGCGGGCGAACGTCGAGCTCGTAACCGATGCGATCGCGCGCATGACACCCACCGGGATCGAAACCGCGAGCGGCGCGGAGCGCGAGCTCGACTGCGTGATCTGGGCGACCGGCTTCAAGACCACCGACTTCATGTTCCCGATGCGCGTCAGCGGCAGCGAAGGCGTGGACCTGCACGAGTACTGGGCCGGGGGCGCGCACGCGCACCTCGGCATGTGCGTGCCCCACTTCCCAAACATGTTCGTCATGTACGGGCCCAACACCAACACCTCCGGCGGCTCGATCATCGTCTACCTGGAGGCGCAGGCCGCCTACATCCGCCAAGCGCTCGAGCAGCTGCGCAGCCGCGCCGCCGGCGCGATCGAGGTGCGCGCCGAGGTCGAGGCCGCCAGCGACCGCGCGCTGCAGGCGCGCTTCGCCGGCACCGCGTGGACGCAGTGCGACTCCTGGTATCGCGACGAGAACGGGCGCATCGTGACCAACTGGCCCGGCTACATGCGCGAGTACCTCGAGCAGACCAGCCGACTGGACGCGACCGAGTACCGCTTCGCCGCGCTGCCAACACCAGCAGCCGTCGTGAGTGCTTAGGGTGCGCGGAGGGATGGCGAGCCGATGTACGACTACATAATCGTCGGAGCCGGCTCCGCCGGCTGCGTGCTCGCCAACCGCCTCTCCGAGGACCCGTCCGTGCGGGTGCTGCTGCTCGAGGCCGGCGGCAAGGATCGCTCGCTGAAGATCAAGATCCCCGCGGCGTTCCCCGAACAGTTCCACTCCAAGCTCGACTGGGACTTCGCCACCGAGCCCGAGCCGCACGTCGCGGGGCGCGCGCTGTACATCCCGCGCGGCAAGGCGCTCGGCGGCTCGAGCTCGATGAACGCGATGCTCTACGTGCGCGGGCGCCCGCTCGACTACGACGGCTGGGAGGCGCAGGGCGCTCCCGGCTGGGGCTACTCGGACGTCCTTCCCTACTTCATCAAGGCCGAGGACAACGTCCGCGGGGCGTCCGAGTATCACGGCGCCGGCGGCCCGCTGCACGTCGCCGAGCAGCGCTCGCCGCGCGAGTTGAGCGGGCGCCTGCTCGCCGCCAGCGAGGCCGCGGGCATCCCGCGCATCGCCGACTACAACGGCCCCGAGCAGGACGGCGCGTCGATGTTCCAGGTCACGCAGAAGAACGGCCGGCGCTTCAGCGCCGCCGACGCCTACCTGCGCCCCGCGCTCACCCGCCCCAACCTCGAGGTACGCACCGGCGTCACCGTGCTCGGCGTCGAACTCGAGGGCGAGCGCGCGGCCGGCGTGCGGCTGCGCAAGGGCCGCGGCGGCGTCGAGGTCGTGCGTGCCCAGCGCGAGGTGCTGCTGAGCGCCGGCGCGATCGGCTCACCGCAGCTGCTGCTGCTGTCGGGCATCGGCGCGCCCGACGAGCTGCGCGCCGCCGGGGTGCAGGCCCGCCATGAGCTGCCGGGCGTCGGTCGCAACCTGCAGGACCACCCGTTCCTGACCGTGCTGTGGGAGGTCGCTGGCACCGACACCCTGTACGGCGCCGACAAGCCCAGGCCGCTGGCCGAGTGGCTGCTGCGCCGCTCGGGCAAGCTCAGCTCGACCGTCGCCGAGGTCGTCGCCTTCACACGCACGCGCGGCGGCCTGCCCGCCGCGGACATCCAGTTCCACATGGGCGCCGCCTACTACGAAGACCACGGCGCCGAGACCCACGACGGCCACTGCATGGTGATCGCGCCCACGCTCGTCTCGCCGCAAGCGCGCGGGCAGGTATGGCTGCGCTCGGCCGACCCCACCGCCAAGCCGCGCATCCTCACCAACACACTGTCCGAGCCCGACGACGTGCGCTCGCTGATCGCAGGCGTGCGACTCGCGCGCGAGATCGCCGCGCAGGAGCCGCTGCGGGAGCTCCTCGTCACAGAGCTGAAGCCCGGCGCCGCCAGCGTCGAGGACGCCGACCTAGAGGCCGACCTGCGCAGGCGCCTGATGCTGATCTACCACCCCGTCGGCACCGCCAGGATGAGCGACACCCACCCCGAGGCGGTTTGCGACTCCCAGCTACGGGTGCACGGATTGCAGGGGCTGCGCGTGATCGACGCCTCGATCATGCCCACCATCACCGGGGGCAACACCAACGCTCCCACGATCATGATCGCCGAGCGCGGCGCCGATCTGATTCGATCCCACCCACCCGCAGCCGCGCCAGCGCCACCCGCGGCATGAATCTCAACCTCAACTTGAGCCTGAGATGAGCCTGTCGATCAACTACCACCGCGAGGGCGAGGGCCCGCCGCTGGTGCTGCTGCACGGCGTCGGACACCACTGGCAGGCTTGGGAGCCCGTGATCGAGCGACTCGCCGACGAGTTCGACGTGATCGCGTGCGACTCCCCCGGCTTCGGCCACTCCTCGCCGCTGACCGCCGGCATCGAGCCGACGATCCCCGCCTACGCCGATGCGTTCGAGTGGTTCTTCGCCGAGCTCGGCCTCGAGCGCCCGCACGTCGCCGGCAACTCGATGGGCGGCGCGATCGCGCTCGAGCTGGCACGCGGGCGCGCAGTCAGGTCGGTCTGCGCGTTCTCCCCCGCCGGCTTCTGGACACCCGCGGAGCTGCGCTTCTGTCAGCTCTCGCTTCGATCGCTCGTGCACGTGCCCCACGCGGCGCGCCCCGCCGTCGAAGCGCTCGCGCGCACGCGCCGCGGACGCATCGCGCTGTTCTCCCAGACCTACGGCTACCCCGCGCGACTGCCCGCGGACGAGGCGCTCGCGACGCTCAGGGACGCGTGGGCCTCGCCCGCGTTCGCTGGCTGCCTCGACGCGTTCCGCCAGTACAGCTTCGGCGCGCCCGAGCAGCTGCGCAGCACGCCCGTGACGATCGCATGGGGCAGGCGCGATCGCCTGCTCCCCTACCGCCTGCAGGCGCCGCGCGCTCGCGCGATGCTGCCGTGGGCGACCCACGTGACGCTCGGCGCGGGACACGTTCCGTTCCACGACGACCCCGCGGCGGTCGCGGAGGTCATCCGCGTTCGCGCGCGCTCGGCCGCGACGGCGAGCGCCCAGCGACCGTGACTCGCGGCCGCGCTGCGGTCGCGCTCGTGCTGCTAGTCGCGATCGTGGTCAGACTCGCCACGCTGGCCACGCCGCCGCTGATCGTCCACCGCACGCTCGCCGCTTACGTCCGTCTGCCCGGCAGCGCGCCCGCGCTCGCGTGGCCGCGTGAAGGCCAGGCCGCATTGCAGGTCGAGGGCGTCGGCGGCGTCATGCGCTCGGGAGCGCTCACGCCGGTCCCGATCGCGAGCGTCGCGAAGATCATGACCGCCTACCTGATCCTGCGCGAACACCCGCTCGTCCGCGGCCAAGCCGGCTTCGTGATGACCATCACCCCCACGGAGGTCTCAGAACAGAAGCGCCGGACGGCGCTCGACGAGTCAACGCTCAGCGTCAGGGCGGGCGAGCGCATCACCGAGCGCCAGGCGCTGCAGGCGCTGCTGCTGCCCTCGGCGAACAACATCGCCGTTCTGCTCGCGATCCACGATGCGGGCACGCTCGCGGCGTTCGTCGCACGCATGAACGCCACCGCACGCGCGCTCGGCATGCGTGCCACCACCTACACCGACCCGAGCGGCTTCAGCCCCGCAACCGTCTCCACCGCCGCCGACCAGCTACGGATCGCGCGCGCCGCGCTGGGCGAGGCGGCGTTCGCGGCGATCGTCGCCGAGCCCTCCGCGACGCTGCCGCTCGTCGGCAGCGTCGCCAACATCAACACCCTCGTCGGGACCGACGGCTACGTGGGGATCAAGACGGGCTCCGACGGCGCAGCCGGAGGCTGTCTGGTGTTCGCCAAGGACGTCAACGTCGGCGGGCGGCGCCTGACGGTGCTCGGCGCGGTGCTCGGGCAGCGCCAGGGCCCCCTGGTCGAAGCCGCGCTCGCGAGCGCTCGCCGGCTCGGCGACTCGCTCGCGGCGGCGCTGCGCGTCGAGACCGTGCTGCCAGCCGGGACGCGCGTCCTCAGCGCAAGCTCCGCCGACGGCCGCCGCACCACCGCGGTGACCGCGGGGGTGCTGCGCGAGATCGGATGGGGCGGGCTCGCGCTGCTCGTGCAGTTGAGCATCCGCCCGCCGCTCACCCGCGTGCATGCCGGCGAGCCGATTGCGAGCGTGATCGTCACCGGCGCCAGTCGCGTGAGCACCGCCGCGGTGGCCACCCGCCCGGTCGCCGGCCCGTCGCTGGGCTGGCGCTTGCAGAACCTACTCTGAGTCGGCCGTAGCCGGCTGCGCGTTCTCTCGTTCCGCCGAGCGCAGACGCGAGTCCGCGCCCTGATGGCGGCGCTCGAGTTCTCTCAGCCGCACCGGACTGGTCAGGCGCTGACTGTGAGTCTTCGCTTTGTACAGCTCGTAGCGCTCGCGGTGATAACGCGCCTCGGCCTGCAGCTCCTCGATTCTTCGCAGGCCAATCATGACTACCACTCTAGCGCTCCCCAGTCTGCTCCGATCTGTGCGAGCGCCGCCTGATCACGAGCACGACGGCCAGCGCGACCAGCACCCCGAACACGATGCCACCGGCGGTGCCCGCGTCGGCGACGATGTCCGTGATTGACGGGCCGACGAAATAAGCGCCCAGGCCGATCGACAGAGCCCACACCAGCGCCGAGGCCGCGTTGGCGAGCAGGAAGCGCGACGTGCGCATCGCGTGGATTCCCGCGACCCACGACGGTGTGAACAGGACCGCGATCGGGCCGTAGCGCTCGTAGAAGCGATCGCCTCGCGCGATCAGCCCAAGCCTCACGTGATGCAGCGGCCCCGGCGATGTCAGCACGCCGCGCCCGCCCTTGATGCCGACGATCCATCCCGCGGTCCCCCCCACGCATGCGCCAGCCCAGGCGACCGCAAGCACAGCCGCCAGGTCCAGGCGGCCGTGCGCGGCGGAGATGCCCGCGGCGATCAGCGCCGCCTCGCCGGGACCTGGGATCGCCACCCAGCTCGCGCCGGCGGCGAGGAACACGCCGACGTAGTCGGCGGCGGAATCGTGAACGTGGTGGTGAAGGACGGCGAGAACGCCCAGCATCAACAGCGATCCCAGGGGACGCATCCCGTCATGGTGACGCGCCGAGCGTGCGCCGCACGCTGGAAAGCGCTTCAGTAAGGGCATGCAGCCCGTCGCCGTGGTGAGGTACACCGACGTCGAGGCCGCCGTCGGATTGGTGTTGGCGCTGGTCTCGACGACGCTCGTGAACCTCGCGTACGTGCGCGAGCACGACGCGGTCGGCGAGCTTCCGCCGCTGTCGCTTCTGCGTCCGGCGCACTCGCTGCGCCTGCTCCTCGCGGACCGCGCCTGGCTCGCGGCGTTCGCGATGGAGTCCGGCGGGTTCGTCCTGTATGTGACCGCCTTGAGGCTCGCGCCGCTGGCGCTCGTGCAGAGCGTCGCCGCAGGCGGGATCGGCGTGCTCGCGGTGGCCACGACGCGCCTGGGACATCGCACGCTCACGACGGTCGAGCGCATCGGCGCGGGCGTATCGGTCGCGGGACTGCTGTTCCTGTCGCTTTCCCTCGCCGGAGGCGTCCAGCAGAGCGCGCGCGGCGATCTCGTCGAGATCGGGCTGTGGCTCGGTTGCACGTGCGCGGCCGCGGTGCTCGTTCTCAGCGTCGGGCGCCCGCTGTTCGGGGCGGCGGCCGCCGACGCGGTCGCCGGCGGGTTGCTGTTCTCGTGCGGCGACATCTCGACGAAGATCGCGACCGAGGGCGGCGCCAGAGTGCTGTTCGCGGCCGCCGCGATCCTCGGGTATGTGCTCGGCAGCGCGCTGCTGCAGGTCGGCTACCAGCGCGGCACGGCGCTCAGCATCGCCGGCGTCGCGACGCTGCTGACGACCGCGCTGCCGATCGCCGCCGGCTCGGTGCTGCTGCACGAGACACCGCCGCACGGAGCTCAGGGCGTCCTACGAATCGTGTCCTTTGCCGCGGTCGTGGCGGGCGCGATCCTGCTGGGCCGCCCCCGTCCCCGCGCGCACGGCGACGGCGTCGAACGCGCGTGAGCCGGACGCCGGGGCTTCCACGGCGGCGCTCAGCTCGACCATGCTCACGTTCAGCGCCTGCGCGAGCATTCGCACGGTGTTCCAGCGTGGCACAGCCTGGGCCAGCTCGATCCGCGCCAGCGAGCCGGCCGTGATCCCCGAGCGGAACGCCAGCGCTTCGCGGGTGACGCCGCGCTGCTCGCGTATCCGCCGCAGCGTCGCAGCGAGCGCCGGGTCGGGAGCCGAGCGTGAGCTGATCGCGACGGGCGCGCTCACGACCACTGCTCACCGCGCGGCGACGGTCTGCGCTCGACCGGCACCGCCAGCCCGGCGACGAGCTCGTCGATCGTGACGCTGAGCGCGTCCGCGAGGATCAGCAGCGTGGTCAGCCGCGGCTCGACCAGCCCCTGCTCGATTTTGCCGATCTCGGTGCGGTGCAGCTTGGCGGCAAGCGAGAGCCGTTCCTGAGAGAGCCGCGGCTGGCGCGCGAGGCGCACGCGGCGAACGTTGTCCCCGAAGCCCTCGAGGAATCTGGCGAGCTCCGCCTTGTAGGCCTCCGTGGTGCTCATGCTCATCGCCCCACTCTCGCTGCCGCCTGATCGGAATGCGACCGATGCCCAGCTGTCAGCCGATCGAGTGGCTGCCGACCATCCGCCACTCGATCGACCGACGGACGCTTGTCTGCAGCGCTTCTGACTGGCGGACTCCGGTGCGCTACGACAGGCGATCCGACCGTGTCCATACGAACATATGTTCGCATAAACGCGGCCGCGGCGACGCGCGATCGGCTGCAAACGCCGCGCTCCTAATACATCCGTCCAGAAAAGCGCCCGAAAGCGAATTTCCCTTCCATCTGCAGGCGGCGATCCGCACACTCAGCCCCCGTCAACAAGTCTGAAGGGGCAAACCCGTCGTGAGGCGGGGTCGCAAAGTAAGGGGTCTCGCGGAGACAGCCCGACTACCAGCTGAGCAAGGAGGCCCTGTGATGCTGTCCCAGTCGAACCCCGTGCACCGCCGCACCGCCGCCCACGCCCGCTTGGCGAACGCCGACGGCAACGGCTGGAGCCGCCTCGCGCGGCGCGCGGGTCAGAGCGACGGCTTCTCCCTCCCGGAACTGCTCGTCGTGATGCTGATCATCGGCGTGCTCGCGGCCGTCGCGATCCCGGCGTTCCTCAGCGACACGACCTCGGCGACCGACGTGCAGGCGAAGGAACTCGCGCATAGCGCCGAGACGACGGCGGAGACGCTCGCGCTCGATCACGGGGGCAGCTACGAAAGCACCACGACGACGGAACTGGCGGCAGAGGAGCCGACGATCCCGATCGCGCCGAGCACACAGCACGCCTACCTGAGCGGCGCGACCCCTGGCGTGAACGAATACTCCGTCACCGCAACGGCAACCAACGGCGACGAACTGACGATCACCAGAGCCGCCGACGGGACGATCAGCCGAACCTGCCACAGCGCGAAGAAGGACTGCGCGGGAGCGGAAAACGGGAACTGGTAGCGACTTGGGGCGGAGACACGGCGCGGCCCTTTGAGGGAGGGGCCGTTGCTGGGGGGACACGCCGGCCCCCGCGAAGCTGAGAGATGCTCGCGGGGGCTGTGCGTGGGTTCACGCAGGCTCTATTAGCGCGATTTGAGGCTCGTGAGCAGGGACTCGAGCTTGTTGAGCTGGCTGGACCAGCCCGCCTGCGCCATGTCGAGGAGCTCGTCGGCGCAGATCATGCGCGATGTGATGATCACCTTCGTGCGACTCTCGCCCACGTTGACGAGCTCGATGGTCGTCTCGCCCGATTGGATCATCGGGTGGTCGGTGGTCTCCTCGCCGAACGACAGCCGCGCTGGCGGTTCGACGATCTTGAAGTGGCCGTCGCTCGGGTACTCCTCGCCGTCGGGTCCGACCATCGTCAGCCGGCAGATGCCGCCGGGGCGCAGGTCGAACTCGATTTTCTCGCGAGGCGTCGTGAAATGCTCTGGTCCCCACCACCTGGTGACCTCGTCGGGGTCGGTCCACGCCTTCCACACCAGCTCGCGCGGGGCGTCGAGCTCCCGCTCGATCACGATCGTGTGCTCGGCCATCTCGAACTGCTCAGTCATCGCCGCCTGCCTTTCGTTGTATGTCCTGGACGTGACGGGCGAGGCGATCGAGGCGCCCCTCCCAGAGATCGCGGTACGGCCCCAGCCAGTCGGCCACGTCGCGTAGAGGCGCGTCCTCGAGCCGCGACGGGCGCAGCTGCGCCGTTCGCCCGCGCGTGATCAGACCGGCCCGCTCGAGCACTTTCAGGTGCTTGGAGACAGCCTGAACGCTCAATGGGAACGGCTTCGCGAGCTCGTTGACGGTGGCCTCGCCATCCTCCGCCAGCCGCGCGAGGATCGCGCGACGCGTCGGGTCCGCGAGGGCGGCAAATGTGACGCTGAGCTGGTCGGTCGCCATCGTTATTCATCTAGGCAGTTTATCAACTCTTTGGTTGAGCTGGAGTCGAGCAGATGCCGGGTTGACAGTTCATCGCCTGCGTGTAGAGTGCGAGCCAAGACGGGACGCTGCGTGGGGAGATGGCCGAACGGGCAGACGATGCACGGGGAGCCGCTTGCGAACCCACGGGGGCCGTCCGTCCGAGCAGTGGAGGGATTACTACATGCCCATGGGCCGCGTGGCCCTGGGCCTATGAGGAACGGAGACACATATGATTGGAAGGATTCCTAAGAGAGCCGCGAGGCTCGCCGTGGCTATTCTCGCGGCAACTGCCGTCTCGGCGGTCGCGGCTGGGGCAGCGAGTGCCTCGGAAGTTGTCTACAACAACCTGAACACGGTGGCGCCCGTAGTGAACGGGTTGCCGAACGAAGACACGCTGTCGGCCTCTCCCACCTACTTTCCGGCTGGCGGCATGGTCCAATTTGCCAACAAAGACCGGGGCCTGAAGAACCTGACGACCGAGGTAGACAGCTTCACGTGTGAATACGGGCTCTACTCCCTCGAAAACTGCTACACGCTTCGCCCGAACAAGAAGTACTCATACGAACTGACTGCGAGCATCTACACAGTGGGGCCGGGCAACACGGTCGGTACCCTACTCGCATCCTCGACCCACACGTTCAAGCTTCACTATCGTCCGACCACGAACGTGTCATGCCCCAGCACTCCCGAAGGCAAGGGCTTTGGAGCAAACTGTGACGTAGGCGGTCTTCTGAACACGATCACCTTCAAATTCACCGCAGGGGTGGTTCTGCCGGAAAAGGCGATCATCCTGATCACGAACACGCCCCATGAGGGCGCCGGTGATGCCGTGAACGTCGGGCTGCAGGAATCCGAAGGGGGATTCGTGGAAGGAAAATGGGTCAACGTACCCGCCGCCGACGGCGGAGTGCCAGCAGTGGGTAGCGACCCGCTGCTCTCGGCGATCTTCTACAACGGCATCGCCAACGAATCCTGGGAAGGCGGCCAGCCGGTGTTCGAGGTCACGGCGGCCCGCCACTAGAGCATCCGAGCGCGGCTGCCCTTCGATCAGTGGATCGGCGCTCAGCGGCCGCGTGTAGGTCGAGTAGGCGCCGGGGTAACCCCCGGCGCCTACCACCATTCGGCAATCAGAGGATCGCCGTCTGTGGATGGCCGCCGAGCATCCAGGTGAGAGTGCTTCCTGAAAGCCCTACCGAGTCAGGTTCGATGGCGCCTTCGGCGTACGTGCTGGTCGAGCAGCCGAGCTTGCGGCGCGCGGCCTGCGCCAGACAGCCGTAGAGCGAAGTCATCCTCGCCGATCCCGACCCCGCTTCTTCGAGCCACGCGACCGCACCCGCAGGAGAGAGCAGCGTGCGAGTCCATGCCTTCGTAGGCGACTTGACGTAACCCATGCTGCTTGGTTCCTCCACATAGTCGTCAATGCTCGCCACGCTCGCGGTAAGTCCCTGGGTCGCGTTGGCGATGACGAGCGTGTTGCTCGGCCCGTTGCATGCGGAGACTTCGTACTTGAAGCATCCCGCGTCGTCCTCACGCGCCGAACCAGCGAGCACGACGGCTCGAGCCAAACCGCTCCTTCGCTGCCATCTGCTCCGCCGAAGGCGCGTTGAACGTGCCCGTTTTGGTCGGACCGGACAGGAAGTCGATGTTGACGCTGCCGATACGCCCCTGACCGAACTCGATGTAGCAGGTGCCTCGCCCGAGATGACGTTCGGGCGGCTGGCCACCGCGCAACTGGGAAACGATCGCCTGCGCGACGACCCGAGCAGCGCCCTCCGCGAAGACGCCGGCCTTCGGGACTCCAGCGGTCGCAACGTCCCCGACGGCGTAGACGCCCGGATACCGCGTCGCCAAGGTGGCGGAGTCGACGGGTATGTAGCCATCTTCGGTCATGCCGCTCGCAATCACCACGTCCGGCGCGCGATGCCTTGGAACGCCGAGGAACAGGTCGAAGGGCAGCTCGCTGTCGTCGTCGAGCACGGCCAGGCTGCGTGAGCGGTCGAGCGCGGCCACGCGCCGCCCACTGAGCAGTTTGATGTCACGCGCAGCGAACTCCTGCTCCAGCGCCGCCGATGTCTCCGGCGACGGCGGTACGGGAGTGCCCAGCGGCATCACGATCGAGATCTCGCAGGCATCCCGCACCCCGCGCGCCCTGAGCTCGTCGTCGAGCATGAGCGCGCACTCGCTGGGAGCCGGCGGGCACTTGAAAGGAGCGCCGCATATCCCGATTACAGCATGACCGCGCGAGAACGACGGGATGATCCCAGCGAGCCGTTCCGCGCCGGCCACCGAGTAGAACTCGTTGCCGGCCTCCGCGAGGCCGGGAGTCGAGTCCATGTCGTAGTCAGCGCCAAGCGCGATCACGAGCACGTCCGCCTCGTGCGTCCCCGCGTCGGTGACCACCGTTCGCGCCTGAGGGTCGATCGCGGTGATGGTCTCGCGCAACACCCGCACCCCGGGCTTGGCGATATCGCGGTAGTACATGCGCACCGAATCCGGCGCGGCGCTGCGGAACATGATGTCGAGCTTGGAAAACCCGAACACGAACGTATCGGACCTGTCAATCACGGTGACGCGCGCGTCCTCGCCGAGCGCCTCCGAGAGCGTCGTAGCGAGCTCCAAGCCGCCGAAGCCTGCGCCCAGCACAACAACGCGCTCGCTCATATCCGTGCCCCCTTGGTAGAGCGTGGCCCCGGCCTGATGCGCGACCTCCGCGCGGCAAGCCTACCCATCAAGAAGCGCGCTGGCCAAGCAGCCCGAGAGTGATACGCAACCGATGGTTGCTATTGTGCGCCGCACGTCCCGCAACCACCGGTTGCACATCAACGGAAGGAGCCCAGCGTGGCCGCTGACAGCGTCGAACGAGAGATCATGATCGAGGCGAGCCCAGAGGTTGTCTGGGGTGTGATAACCGAGCCCGAGCAGATCGGCCGCTGGTTCAGCGACGAGGCGAACGTTGAGGGGCGCGCGGGTGCGGATGGCACGCTCACGTGGAGGCCCGGAGGCCGCGGCGGAGACCGGGAAGTCGAGATGATCGTGCCGATTCGGGTCGTGGAGGCCGAGCCGTTCCTCCGCTTCTCCTTTCGCTGGAACCATCCGCAGGGCGCGGGACCGGATGAGAGCAACTCGGCACTGGTCGAGTTCAGCCTCATCGAGGAGGCCGGCGGGACGCGGTTGAGGGTCCTCGAGAGCGGCATCGAGGCCGTGACGCATGACGAGGAGAGCAGGGCCCGGTACCTCGAAGACCACGAACACGGCTGGGAGAGGCATCTCGGCGAAATGCTCGATTACGTGGCGTCGAAGTCGCGCGGGGCGACGCATTGACGGCCACCGCGGTCGCCGAGGACGACGCCCTGTGGGCGGCGGTGGCCGACCCCACGCGCCGGCGTGTGCTCGACGCGCTGCTCGAGCACGGCGAGGCGACCACCACGACGCTCGCGGCGGGGCTGCCGGTCACCCGACAGGCTGTCGGCAAGCACCTGGCTGTCCTGAACCGTGTCGGCCTGGTGGCGGGTCAGCGGCGCGGCAGGGAAGTGCGCTACGCGGTCCGGCCCGAGCGGCTGGACGACGCCGCCGAAGCGATGGCTCGCGTGGCCGCGCAGTGGGACAGGCGCCTGGCACGGATCAAGCGGCTCGCCGAGTCCGTACAGGCCGAGGCAGCAATCGATTTTCAACCCGACAAGGAGAAATGAAATGACCGATCACAGGACCGGAACTCGTGAGCAGTGGCTTTCGGCGCGGCTCGAGCTGCTCGACGCCGAGAAGGAGCTGACGCGGCGCGGCGATGAGCTGGCTCGGCTGCGACAGGATCTGCCATGGGTTCCGATCGACAAGGAGTACAGCTTCGAGACGGATGAGGGCATCGCGTCCCTAGCCGATCTCTTTCAAGGGCGCTCGCAGCTGCTCGTCTACCACTTCATGTTCGGGCCCGACTTCAAGGCCGGATGCCCGTCGTGCTCGGCGATCGCGGACGGTTTCTCCGGCTCGGTCGTGCACCTGACCAATCACGACGTCGCGTTCACAGCGGTGTCGCGTGCTCCGCTGGCAAAGCTGCAGGACTACAAGCGACGGATGGGCTGGAGCTTTCCGTGGGCGTCTTCGTTCGACAGCGATTTCAACCACGACTTCCACGTAACGCACACCGAGCAGGAATGGCAGTCGGGCGCCGTGGAGTACAACTTTCGCACCGATGACTTCCGGCCGTCCGAGGAGAGCCCCGGACTCATCGAGATCGCGTCGGGCGCCGGCACCGATCCCGTGACCTTCAGAAAAGAGGGGCCGGGCATGAGCGCATTCGCCCTCGAGGACGGCGTCGTGTTCCACACCTACTCGGCCTACGGACGAGGTGTTGACGGCCTCTGGGGCATGTACTCGTGGCTCGACCGCGCCCCTCTCGGGCGCAATGAGACCGGCATATGGTGGCACCGCCATGACGAATACGAAGGAGGGTGAGCCGCGGCGATGTCACGGGGCGGGGATGACCATGAGCAACTCCTCCGGCGCAGCTGGAGCCGTCATGAGTGCGACCCCGACCCGCCAGTTAGCAATATCTCATGTGTCAGCATCATTCGCTAATCTAGGATCTCCTGTCAGCCACCGAAAGTGAGATCTGCCACATGCTGAGGGATCGCAGTACTCGGAAGGCGAGCGCGAGCAGGCGGGCGCTTGTCACGACCGCGGCCACGCTGATCGTGCCGCTGGCGGCGCTCGTCCTCGCCGCTCCGGCGAGCGCCGAACCAAAAGGCATCTTCAAAATATTCAACCAGTGCACGGTCGAAAACAAAGAAGTCACGCGGTGCCTCTATGAGAAGGCGACGAGTGGAGAATTCTCCATCGGCACAAGTAAGGTGCCCATCAACAAGTCGCTCATCCTCCAGGGCGGCCTGGTGTCAACCGGAAACCACGAACACCCAAGCGAATACTACCTTCTGGCCGCAAAAAACAATGAAACGCTGTCGAAGACCGAACTGACTGTGCCAGGCGGGTTGGGTGGCGTCATCGGTTGCGAAGAAATCAAAGGGGAAGGACTCTCCGAAAAACTACTTCGCGAAGATTGCAGGACCATCTACGAACAAAAAATGACCGGTGTGACCGCGGTTCTCGAACTCGTGGCCAGCGCGAAACACCTGGCGACCTTCAACGAAGCCGCCTTGAGCGAAGAAAAAGGAACAGCACTTACGCTGCTGGTGAGGCTCCATCTAAAAAACTCGTTCCTGGGCAACTCCTGCTATGTCGGCTCTGAAGCTAATCCTGTCAAACTGACCCTAACCACAGGAGAAACCCACCCGCCGGCCGGGTTCAAATCGCTCAAAGGCGCGTTTGGCAAACAGGAAACACTCGAAGAAAAAGGCCAGAAAGCGCTGCGCATCACGGGTGACTCCCTCGTGGAAAACGACTTCTCGGAGCCGGGAGCCGAAGGATGCGGAGGAACCTATAGCTTCTTGATCGACCCAATCATCGACCAAAAGCTCAAACTCCCGAACAAAGCTGGTGAAAACACCGCCATCTTCAGTGGCGAACTGAACCTCGCCAGCTCCGAAGCGGTGATTGCCAGCGAAAAATTCTAGGCGACACCAGTAGCGACACATAGAAGCACCTGTTGGTAGGCGCCGGGCTCAGCCGGCGCCTACCACGGTTGCGCAAACCCCGTGACCTTCGACGCACCCGCGCTCCACGCCTCGTAGCGACGCGCTGTCCGTCCTGCACAGCGCCCTGCGATCGCGAGTACGGAAGCGTCAGGCAGCGACGCTTGGAGCGAGGACGTAGATGCGCGCCTTGTCCGACCCAAGATCGAGCGCCGCATAGATCACATCTGGATCTAGGTCCACATCACCCGGCCAAGTGACTGTGCCGGTTTGCTCATCGACCTTGACCTGCTCGAACAAAGTGCTGAGCTTGGTGTAGGCCGGTGACCGACGACGAGCTAACGGGCGTCGTGCGTGGCGCGAAGCTCGTGCAGCATCGCGTCGCGACGACCACGTCTGCGTTCGGCCTTCTTCGCCGACGACAGCTTGTGCGGCTTGCACAGCAGGCAGCCAGCGCGACGCTGCTTGGGTCGCCCTCGCTTGTGATTCGCCATACGACCACGATAGTAGACATCTGTCTGCGAGTGTCCGCTGGGTGCGGCTGATCCACTGGGCCATCCCAAGCGCCGGTCATGATGGCGAGGTGCCCAGAATCAGCTTCTTCTATGGCATCGCGATCACGATGTACTTCTACGATCACGAACCGCCTCATTTCCATGCCCAATACGCCGAGCACCACGCGGTGATCGCGATCGGAAGCGGCGAGGTGCTGGTCGGTGCTCTACCGACTCGCGCGCTCAAACTCGTGGCAGAGTGGGCCGATTTGCACCTCGGCGAGCTCGAAACCGACTGGGTCCGCGCGCAGGATGGCGGCACCCCTGACCCGATCGACCCGCTGCCGTAAAATGAGGCGATGGACTTCGTAAGGGTCACGTCCGCACAGGTGCTCGGTCATTACCGCCTGAGGATCGGCTTCAGCGATGGCAGCTCACGCGATGTAGATCTCACAGAAGAGCTGCACGGCCCTGTGTTCGAGCCACTCGCCGACCCTGACTTCTTCGCACAGGTTCGCGTGGACGACGACCTCGGGACCGTCGTGTGGCCCAACGGCGCAGACCTCGATCCCCTTGTGTTGCACGGCGACTTCGAACCGGCATCACGCTTCGTCCGTCGCTGATCAGGCCGTCGCGAGCATCTGCGAGCGCGGCACTCGCAGATGGTTGTCAGTGGAGACGGTGGTGGACGCTCAGCCGTGTCGCCGCGCTCCGCCGCCTCGACGGCATCAAACAGGGCGGCGGCCGCCGGTGAGCGGAACAGGTAAGCCGTCTCCTGCCAGGCGGCGTCGAGTCCCACGCTGCGCAGTCTCGCCGAACGAAGGAGGGGAGCGACCCGCTAAATTGCAGACAAAACGCTACACTCCGGTTCCATGCAGAGCTACCAAAGTAATGGCGAATCGAGCACAGACACGGCGCCGATGGATGATTTCGAGGCGTTCGAAGTGGCGCTTCACACGCTGTCCGAGCGCGTGCGGACGGACGATGCCCTCGCACATGAGCTGTACGGCGCGCTTTGCAACATGCGCTGGCGCCGCCCAAACGCCGACAGCGAGCCTGTTTCGATGAGCTGGCGCTATGCTGGCGGCGTCGTCTCCCATCTTGCCTGCAGGGGGGTTGCTACCTCGACTACTACTGCTCTGGCAACGAGGGCGTCGTTTCCGTGCGCATTCGAGATGCCCTGGGCGCACTGGGGTGGATTTCAGCTCCGTGGCCGGACGACGACGGATGAGCAGCCGAGCAACCCGACGGATTCGGCCCTACGGAGCCGATGCCAGGCTCAATACAGACCACTGTCTGAGACAGAGACATCTACCTTGTAATTTCAGTATTCGGATCGCGAGCGCTTTTCCGCTCGATTGCTGGACTTTTGTCCAGGCACGTAACTTTGGGCCAGATTCGGGCTATTGATATTTTAAATATTCAGCTAGGCTGCCCCACCCGAAGAAGCAAGCGACTGGCCGTGCGGGTCCGTACGGCCCGTCACTCGGTATCTCTTGGCCGTCTGCGGGGGAAGCTGAGGCTCCAGATGATTGAGCGATCGAGCGGCGCGCACGCGCCTTCGAGCAACTACAAGGAAGGAGCCGTACCAGGCACATGCACCGAAGCATCACCCAACATCAACGAAGTTCCTTGCGCGCAACGCTGGTTGGTGCGGTCGCCGCGATCTGTTTGGCTCTGCCAGCTTTGGTGGGTGCAGCAGCGTTCGCGCCCGCCGCACAGGCAGGATCGGGCGACTTCTGCGTTGACTACGACCTAAACCCAGGTGTTGCGGCCTCTTGCGAATATGATCCGCACAGTCACATCTACGAAGTAGAGACCTGGAACACCGACGGCAAAGGTGTGGGGAGTTGCGCCAGCGCCGAAAGCGGAGGGAGTGTTTGCTCTGCTGCATACGGAAGCGGCTACGACGAAGCCTACTGCAAGGCTTCGTGTAACGGCCAGAGTGGGCGACCTTATGTGACCAACCATAACCCGCAATACAACAGCGTGTTTACCGGATGGGACTGGTGGCAATGAAAATCGGCAAACTAAACGTACGTAAGCGGCTGTTCTATGGTTTGCTGGCGCTAGCCTCATGTGCTGTGGCTTTTGCCGGCGTTGGTCTTGCTTCGGGTTCGAGCGGAAGCTCTGCCCCATTCCAGCCACCCACCAGCGCAAGCGGAGCTCTCGCAATGGCACCCGATTCGGCCAGTACGGCCGCCTTCGGCATCATGCGGCGCCCGCGGACTTCCGCCGATGACATCTCATCGACTGCAATTGGCGGTCTTTCGAGTGCTTCGGGAGCGAACATCACGCTCGCACGGAGAGCCCGCGGCTTCAACAATGGTGAAGCATGGGTTATCCCTGGCATCGGCAATGAGTGCCTTTGGGCCGAATCGAAAACCGCGAAAAACGGTGGCGCTGTATGCGACGGCGACGCAACAGCCACGACTGGAGGCTTGATGCTCGAGGCAAGCAATCCTTCAGCGCCGAACAAGGTGTTCCTCGCGGGGCTCGTTCCTGATGGCGTAGCCTCGGTAACGGCAAACCTCGTTGATGGCAGCACTGAAACGCTGCCTGTCTCCGAAAACGTCTACATGCAAGAAGTCTCGGACGAACTCCAGTCCGTGACCGTGCGGCCGTCACAGGTGCTCGTCGCACCGATGCCCGCCAAATAGAAAGAAAGACTAGGGCCGGCCCTTTCGCCAAGGGCCGGCCCTGAAGTTCGCGGGACAGGCCCGTCCAGGGACATCGAAGGCCCAGCCCCCGGAGGGACTGGGCCGGTTCGACCTTCGTCAAGGTGGGAATCGAACCCACGCAAGGTTCCCGGCGTGAGGAGCATTGAGTCTCGCCGGCGACGCCGCTTTAACCTGGCGTAGCCGGATGAGACGATCAGATGGAGTCGCTCTTACGCCGGTTGCAGTCGGCGCAACGCCCGAGCAGACAAGCCGGAATTGACGGGACCCGTAGTGTGCGTCCCGAACCCAGACATCCCCGCAAACCTGCCGGTCGCCTGCGCGTGAGCGCAGCAAATCAGCGTGCTACGAGACTCCTTCGGGTTCTTGTCGCAGCAGGCGTGTGTTCCGCAAGCCGTCCAGTTCAAGCACTTCGACCACCAGCGCAAGCGCCTGACGATCTTCACAAAGGGCCAGAAGGTGCGCGAGCTGCCCCTCCCCCACCGCGCGTTCTGGCACGACCTCGAACACCACCTCCCCCGACATCGTCGCGCCGGACACGACCAGCGGCGAGAAGCTGCACACGAGTCGCCACACCGCCGGCCAGCGCGTGCTCGACGCCACCGGCAACCTGAAGGCCGTCCAGAAGCTGCTCGGCCACGCCTCGATCCAGACGACCGGCGACATCTACACCGACTGGGACATCGACCAGCTGGCCGAGACGATGGCCAGCGTGCTCTCGGAGGACGACAAATGAAGACGATACGGAATCGTTCCCACTGCGTTCCGCAAAAGCCCTGCAAATGGGCACTTTATGGAGACGGTGGGAATCGAACCCACGTCCGTGATCGCGTGTGAATGGCTTCTACGAGCGTAGCCGGCACTCTGATCTCATCCCCCACTCGCCTCGCCGGCTGGGTTGTGGGGGACCAGCCTCCTTGAGATTCCCCGGATTGGCGAAGGCGGACCGCACCGGGTGAGCCTGCTTTCTGATCCCGGCCTTCCCCGCCGCAGGCAAGCGGGGCCCGAGACCTCACGGCTTAGCTATTGACTAAGCGGCGAGGGCGTACTCGTGAGAGTCCGCACTTATGTTTTTCCCGGGTGTTTTACGAGGCCGCCCGGGACCTCGACTCGCAACCACCCACACGAGCCGACCGCGTCGAAGCCTGTCGTCCCCGGGGTGCACTACAGCTCAAGTGTACCGCCCGCCTGACTGGCGAGGTCGGCCGCTACAGGCCCGCGCGCACCCATCTGACGCAGGCGGAATGCTGACCTGGGTGCAGACGCAAAGAGACGCGGTCCCAAGCCACTTCGAGGAACCCTGTGAGTCGGGCCCGAAGACCTTCCTCTGTGGGTGGCGCGGCCTCACACCTCAGTGGCCTCGCTCTTTGCGGCTCGGTTCCGCGTCTGGATGCAAACTAGCCCGCGCCCGCGCGTCTTGCAACCGCGCCCGGAAGCTCGATCCCGCTCGTTCCGGAAAAATCCACGTGCGCGCGTGGCCGACCGCGGTTGCAAGCGCTCGGTCATGCGCGAAGAGCCGTTAGGGAGCGCTTAAGGGTGCTGCGACAATGTAGCCATGGAGAACTCCGACCTGTCGCTGAGGACACCGACGCCGACGGCGCCCGTCACGCCGGTCTCCCAGAGCACGTACCCAAGCCACACGTCCACGCCTGCAGGCGAGAACCCGTTCGGCGAGCCGCCGCGTAGGCCGGCGCCCGTTCGCGGGCTGCGCAAGCGCATCGGCAGCGCGGTGGCGGCGCTGGTGGCGCTGGTGGCGAAGTTCGGCGTGGCGATCAAGGCGCTGCTGGTGGCGCTGCCGAACCTGAAACTGCTCGTGACGGCGGGCACGGCGCTGGTGTCGGTGGCGGCGTACAGCCTGTTCTTCGGCTGGTGGTTCGCGGCGGGCTTCGTGGCGTTGCTGTTCGTGCACGAGATGGGGCACGTGATCGCGCTGCGCCGCGAGGGCATCAAAGCGAGCGCGCCGATGTTCATCCCGTTCATGGGCGCGGCGATCTTCTCGCGCTCGCTCGGCGACAACGCGCTGGCGGAGGCGCGAGTGGGCCTGGCGGGCCCGATCCTGGGCAGCATCGGCGCGGCGGCTGTGGCGGTGGTGGGTGAGCTGACGGGCAGCTCGCTGCTGATCGCGCTTGCGTACTTCGGCTTCTTCATCAACCTGTTCAACCTGCTGCCGGTGATCCCGCTGGACGGCGGCCGCGCGGCGGCGGCGATGAGCCCGTGGATGTGGTTCGCGGGCCTGTTCGTGATGGTGGCGCTGGTGTTCCTGAACCCGGGCAACCCGATCCTGCTGATCATCGTGCTGTTCGCGGCGTACCAGACATGGCACCGCTGGCAGCAGCGCAAAACGCGCTCACTGCAGCAGGCGGCCTACTACCGCGTGGCGCCACGCCACCGGTTGCTGGTGTTCGCGGTGTATGTCGGGTTGATCGCGCTGCTGGTGTTCGGGATGAGCGAAACGCACATCCTCACCAGCGGCGGCCACAGCTTCGGCTCGATCTGAGCCAGGCGGCCGCGCGGACGCTACCGCTGCGCTTCGCGAATGCCGCGTTCCATGTCGCGCTTGGTGTCCTTATCGCGCAGCGTCTGGCGCTTATCGTAGAGGTCCTTGCCGCGGGCGAGCGCGATCTCGACCTTGGCGTTGGCGCCGGAGAAGTAGATGCGGGTGGGCACGAGCGTGAGCCCACGCTCGGCGGCGCGCGCGGCGATGCGGTCGAGCTCGCGACGGTGCAGAAGCAGCTTGCGCGTGCGCTCGGGCTCGTGGTTTTCGCGCGAGGCGGGGGCGTAGGGCGGGATGTGCACCGAGTGCAGCCACAGCTCGCCGCCGCGGATGGCGGCGTAGCCGTCCTTGAGCTGGGCGCCCGAGGTGCGCAGCGCCTTGACCTCGGTGCCCTCGAGCACGATGCCGCACTCCAGCCGCTCGATCAGCTCGTAGCGGTAGGACGCGTAGCGGTTGGACGCGACGTCTCCCGCCCCCACCTTGCGCTTGCCCTTGCCCTTTGCCACCGACCGAGACTAGCGTTTAGAAGTTGATCGGCTCCGCCCTGACGGGCTCCGCGGCGGCGTTCGCGGTTGCGCTGACGGCGGCGGCTCCAGGTCCACACGCCCGCGGACGGAGTTAACGCGTACGACGCACACGTCGAGTGGGTCGCCGAGACGCAGCGTGGCGCCGCTGCGCTCGCCGTGCAGGATCGTGCCCTGCTCGTTGAGCTCCCACCAGTCGCGCTCACCCTCGCTGGGGCCCTCGCGCTGAGGAGGGCGCCGACCGCCGCTGCGGCCGCGCGCCTGTGCCTGTGCCTGACGCGAGCGCTCGCCGTTCGCTGATGGCGCACGCAGCAGCCGCACGGGGAGCATGCCCTCGAAGCGCGGCGCGGCGCGCTCGCCTTCGTCGAATGCGATGAACGCGCCGGCCGAGATCAGCCCGGTGATCTCGCCTGTGAACGGCTGCTCGAGGCCCCGTTCGTAGACGACGCGCTCGAGCGCGAAGCAGCGCGCGACATCGTCGGCGTCGCGCTCGATGATCATGGCGTCACGCTCGCGTTCGGACGTCCACGCGCCGAGCTCGACGAGCTCGCCGCCGCGCGGCGCGCTCTCTCCGGCGCCGACGGCTGACAGCAGCGCGCGGTGGCATACGATGTCGGGGTAGCGACGGATGGGCGAGGTGAAGTGGCAGTAGTTGGTGGAGCGCAGGCCGGCGTGGCCGAGGTTCTTGGGCGAGTAGTAGGCCTGCTTGAGCGAGCGCAGCACGAGCGAGCTGAGCGCCTGGCGTCCGTGGCCGGTGCGGCGCACGTGCTGCTCGACGCGCCGTGACATCTCGGCGACGAGCTCGGCGGCCTGCGTGGAGGACATGTGCTCTGCCAGCGCCGGCGTGGGCACGTCGAGCGATGCGAGCTGGTCGGCGAGGCGCTCGACGCGCTCGGGCTCGGGGCGCTCGTGCACGCGGTACAGGCACGGCACGCCACGCTGTGAGAGCAGGCCGGCGACGGCCTCGTTGGCGGCGATCATCAGGTGCTCGATCAGGCGGTGGGACTCGGTCTGCACGCGCCCATGGATGGCCACGACGTTGCCGCGCTCGTCGAACTCGAACTCGGGCTCCTCGGAGTCGACGACGAGCGCGCCGCTGCGTTCTCGATCGCGCTGCAGCGCGGCGGCTGCCTCGCGCGCGGCGCGCAGTGGTGCGCCCCAGGGTTCGGCGGCGGACTCGGCGCCGGCGAAGATGCGATCGACGCGCTCGTAGTCGAGGCGCACGTCGGAGTGGATCAGCGAGCGGTAGAACGCGGCGCGGGTGACGACGGCGCCTTGCAGCTCGAGCTCGACGGTGACGGCGGCGCGGTCGGCGCCGGCGACGAGCGAGCACGCGTCGCTGGAGAGTGCGTCGGGCAGCATCGGCTCGACCGCCGCGGGCGCGTACACGCTGGTGGAGCGCCTGCGCGCCTCGCGATCGAGTGGCGAGCCGGCGGGCACGTGCGCGGCGACGTCGGCGATGTGCACCCACACACGGATCCCGCCCTCCCCCGCGCCGTCGCCGCCGTCGATCGGCTCGGCGGAGATGGCGTCGTCGAAGTCTCGTGCGCTGACCGGGTCGATGGTGAGCGTGGGCAACGCGCGCAGGTCGCGCCGCTCGCCGTGCTCGCGCGCGACACGCTCCCCGGCGCTGCGCGCTTCGCGCTCGAGCGCGGGGTCGAAGCCGCGCGCGAGGCCGCGGTCGAGCAGCAGCGCCTCGATCACGTCTCGGGCGACGTCGGGGCGCCCAAGCACGCACACGACACGTGCGCCGGAGCCGCGCCCGGCGCTCTGCACGAGCACCAGCTCGCCCTCGGAGACGTCGATCCTGCCGCCTCGGCCACCGCGGGCCGGTCCCAGCGTCAGGCGGGCGGCGGCGTTGCGCGACGAGCGACCGTCGCGATCGCGCTCGCGCGGCGGGAACAAGGGCTCAGCGGTGAGGAAGCGCCCGCGGCGCTCGACCACGGCGACGAGCGCGCCGGCGGGCGCGGGGCCGCTCGCGGTGTCCCTGCCGCCGGTGGCGGCGCCGGCTCGCCGTCCACTGCGCCCGCGCGGGCCGGACGGGCTCACTTCACCTTGGCGGCGAGCGTGCTCAGCGCGACGTCCAGGCCGCGGTTGGTGTCAACGACGTTCTTGGGCACGGCCACTTCGGGGGTGACGCCGGCGCCCTGTTTGACGCCGCCGCCGCCGAGATTGCGCCCGTTGGGGGTGAAGTACTCGCCGACGGTGATGTCGAGCGCGCCGCCGTTGGACAGCGGCTGCTCCTCCTGGAAGACGCCCTTGCCGAAGGTGTGCGTGCCGACGACGCTCGCGCGGTGGTGGTCCTGCAGCGCGGCAGTGACGATCTCGGAGGAGGACGCGGTGTTGGAGTCGACGAGCACGACCATCGGGATCGAGGAGGGAATGGCGCCGCCGGTGGCGACGAGCACCTGCGTGGGCTGGGTGCGCCCGCGCGTGGTGACGATGACGCCCTTGGGGATGAAGATGCTGGCGATCAGCTGTGCTTCCTCGACGAGCCCGCCGCCGTTGCCACGCAGATCGAACACGAGTCCGCGGGCGCCCGCGTGCAACTCGTGCTCGACGGCTTCGCGCACTTCGACGTGCGAGCCGGGGCTGAAGCTGGCGAGCGCGACGACGCCGAGCTTGACGCCGTGGACGGTCTTGGTGATGGATTCGACGACCGGCTCGGAGACGACGGCGCGCGTGAGCTTGACGCTGTGCAGGCTCCCGCCGACGGAGCTCCCGCCGCCGGGGCCCTGGATCCCGAGCTGGACGTCGGTGCCGGGCAGTCCGCGGATCAGCGAGGTGGCGGTTTCGGCGGAGAGGCGTTCGAGCTTGCGGCCGTTGACGGCGACGATCAGATCGCCTGCCTTGAGCCCGGCGCGTGCGGCGGGCGAGGCGTTGAAGACGTGCTCGATCAGCAGCCCGTGGTCGGCGGACAGTTGCGTGGCGACGGCGACGCCGATCCCGGTGAAGTGCGGCGGCGCGGCGAATTCGCGGAATTCGCTGGGGCTGAGGTAGTGCGAGAAGCGGTCGTCGAGACTCTCGACGAGCCCGGTGATCGAGGAGTCATCGAGCTTGCTCGTGGGGATCGGGCGGTAGTAGTCGTCGGCGATCCGCTGGATCGCTTCGTCGACCACCTGCGTCTGCGGTCTGGACACGAAAGCGCTGCGCAGGAACCCGGGCAGGTCTTCGGGGTGCCCGCCGAGATACAGGCCGAGGACGAGCAGCACGGGGAGCAGCACTACGAGCGCGACGATCAGCGGCTGGCGGCGCGATGGGGACATGGGCTCGCGCTAGCGTAGAACGTTCTAGGGTTGGGGCATGGCGATTGTGAGCACGAGCATGGTCGAGGCGAACGGGCTGCCGATCCACCACATCGGGCTGCCGGGCACGAGAGCGCTGACGGTGCTGGTGGCGTTCGATGCGGGCGCGCGCAACGAGCGTCCGGAGGAGAACGGGATGGCTCACTTCCTCGAGCACCTGGTGTTCAAGGGCGGCGAGAGCTATCCGACGTACAAGGACGTGAACGAGACGGCCGAGCGGCTGGGCGGCGTGCTGAACGCGTACACCAGCCACGACCTGGTGGCGTTCCACATCACGGTGCGCGCGGAGAGCGCGCCGCAGGCGATCGACCTGTTGAGCGACTTCGTGGGGCGTCCGCGCCTGGACGCGCAGGAGCTCGACCGTGAGCGCGGAGTGGTGATCCAGGAGATCAACCGCGCGTACGACCAGCCGTCGACGGTGGCGGAGTACCTGATCGACCGCGCGGCGTTCGGCGATCACCCGCTGGGGCGCACGGTGCTCGGACCGGAGGAGAACCTGCGCAGCTTCACGCGCGAGCGGATCGTGGCGTTTCGCGAGCGCCGCTGGGCGGGCGCGCGCGGCGGCGCCTTCCTGGTGGGCAACCTCGAGCACGTGCCCGCCGAGGCGGAGCTGCAGGAGCGCTTCGGGCGCTTCCCGTCGCTGGCCGAACCCGAGCCGTACCTGCCGGCGCCGGAGTTCGCGCCGCAGACGCTGGTCGACGAGCGCGAGACCAACCAGTCGCACCTGCGCATGATCTACCGCCCGCAGATCGCCGTCTCGAACGTGCGCGAACGCGCTGCGCTGTCGATCTACTCGACGCTGCTGGGCGGCTCGATGGGCTCGCGGCTGTTCGAGGAGATCCGCGAGAAGCGCGGCCTGTGCTACTCGGTGTACGCGCTCACCCATACGTTCGCGGACGTGCCGATCCTGCAGCTCGGCTCGGGCCTGGAGTCGGCGAAGGCGATCGAGGCGTACACGCGCATGCGCGAGATCGTGGACGAGCTGCGCAGCGACGGCCCCACCGAGGAGGAGGTGGCGCGGGCGCGCGCGTACGCGGCCGGCCGGCTGGTGCTGGCGTTTGAGAACACCAACGCGGTCGCGCGCTACAGCGCCAACCAGCAGATCGTGTTCGGCGAGGACATCGACCCGGACGCGGCGATCGCGGCACTCGACGCGGTCACCTACGACGAGGTCCGGGAGGTTGCCGCGGGCGTCGCGGACAACCTCGCGGTGGCCGTCGTGGGCCCGCACTCGGCCGACGAGTTCTGAGCCTCAGCTCTCCGCACGACGGGCACGATCGCGATCGCGATCGCGGTGAGTCCTGCGGCGATCCAGAACGCGAGGTGGTAGCCGCTGGTGAGCGCGGCGGCGGTGGAATGGCCCTGCGCAATCAGGTGCGAGGTGCGCGAGGCGGAGAGCGTGGCGAGCACCGCGAGCCCGAGCGCCCCACCGACCTGCGCGGTCGTGTTGACGAGCCCCGAGGCAAGACCGGCGTCCTGCGGACTGACGCCTGCCATGGCGACGCCCATCAGCGCGGGGAAGCAGACGCCGGCGCCGATGCCGAGCAGCAGCATCGAGGGCAGCACCTGCAGCATGTAGCTGCCGTGCACGGGCGCCTGCGCGAACAGGATCAGGGCGAGCATGATCAGCACGAGGCCCGGCGCGAGCAGGTTGCGCGCGCCGAAGCGGCTGGCCAGCCGCTCGGAGTAGCGGATCGAGAGCGTCCCCATGGTCAGCGAGACGGGCAGGAACGCGAGCCCGATCTGCAGCGCGTCGTAGCCGAGCACCCGGCGCAGGTACAGCGCGCCGAGGAAGAACACGCCGAACATGCCCGCGACGGACAGCACCTGGATGGCGTTGGCCGAGGCGACGTTGCGCGAGCGGAAGATGCGCAGGGGCACGAGCGGGTTGCGCGCGGTCGCCTCGCGGCCGAGGAACGCGAGCAGCAGCACCAGCGAGACGCCGCCGAGCGCGAGCGTGCGCCCTGCCCCCCAGCCGTAGTCGGCGGCGGGCTTGACGATCGTGTAGACACCGAGCATCAGCGCCGCGGTGATCAGGACTGCGCCGGGGACGTCGGCGCCAGCGCCGAAGCCCGCTCCGGAGTCGTTCGCGAGCAGGCGCCTGGCAAAGACGGCGGTGGCGATGCCGATGGGGATGTTGACGAAGAAGATCCAGTGCCAGTCGATCGACTGGGTGATCACGCCGCCCGCCAGCAGCCCGACGGACCCGCCGGCGGAGGCGACGAACGCGTACACGCCGATCGCCTTCGCCTGCTCGCGGGGCTCGGGGAACATGGTCACGATCATCCCCAGGATCACCGCGGAGGTCATCGCGCCGCCGATTCCCTGGATGAAGCGCGCGGCGATCAGCAGCGACTGGCTGTCGGCCAGGCCGCACAGCAGCGACGCGGCGGTGAACAGGGCGATGCCGGCGAGGAAGATGCGCCTGCGCCCGATCAGGTCGCCGAAGCGCCCCGCCAGCAGCAACAGCCCACCGAAGGCGATCAGGTAGGCGTTGACGACCCACGCGAGGCTCGACGTGGAGAAGTGCAGGTTGTCCTGGATCGACGGCAGCGCGACGTTGACCACGGTCACGTCGAGCACGATCATCAGCATCCCCACGCACAGCACGTACAGCGTGATCCAGCGCCGGTCGTTGGCTTCGCTCATAGGCCGGCCCCCGCGCTCTGCAGGAGGTAGGTGGCGAGCGCGTCGATCATCACGTTGGTGCCGTGCTCGCGCTGCTCGGGCGTGTCGTGCCCGTCGAGGTACACGCCGTGCTCGGTGAGCGTCAGCCGCGCGCCGTCGCCGTGCGCCTCGATCTCGATCGCTGCCAGCGACACGGAGATGCGCACATCCTCGCGGTGCATGTCGTAGGCGTGGATGATGCGACGCCCGGGGACGATGTCCTGGTAGACGGCGTCGAGGGTGTACCTCGCCCCATCGGGTCCCTGGGCGGTGAAGTGCTCGAGCCCGCCGACGCGGAAGTCGAGCGAGTAGTCGGGCTTGTCGCTCGGCCCGAACCACTGCGCCTTGGCGGCGGGATCGGCCCACGCGTCGAACACCCGCTGCGGCGAGGCGTCGTAGGTGCGCTCGATCACGAACGTGGAGTGTGTCGTCGACCGCTCGGCGGCAGTCTGGTCGGTGTTGCTCACTGGTCTCTCCCTTGCTTTGGTTGGTCGTTAGCCTCGGCGAGGTACTCGCCGAGGCGGTCGAGGCTCTGCTCCCAGAAGGTGCGCCGGTCGGCGAGCCAGCGCTCCGCGGTTCGCAGCGCGGCAGGCTCGACCGTGCAGGTGCGCACCCGCCCGAGCTTCTGCGAGCGCACGAGACCGCTGGCCTCGAGCACGTGCAGGTGCTGCACGACCGCCGGCAGCGATATCTGCAGCGGTCGGGCTAGCTCGCTGACGGATGCGGGCCCCCGGGTCAGGCGGTCGACCATCGCGCGGCGGCTGGAGTCAGCGAGCGCGTGGAACAAGAGGTCAACATCGCGCTCGACAGGCTCGTATTGCTTAAGCATCGACTTAACTATTGCACGGGACGGCGTGACCGTCAAGCGTGCGGCGGAGAAGCTATTGAGAGCTCAGCGCTGCCAGCTTCTCCGCGCGGGCATCCTCGCCCACCATCTGCTCAACCCATCGCCTCGCCTCGTCGAGGTCCACCGCCCGTGCCTCGACCATCGCTTCGATGTCGACCCAGTCGCGCGGACGGTCGAACATCGCCTTGAACACGGCCAGCGCCGTGCAATCGAGGATCGGGATCGTCCGACCCTCGAACGGGACCTCGCGTAGATGGGCTGCGACGTGATCGTGGAACGGCAGGACGCTCAGAAAGAGGTCGATCGGCGTAATCCCCCAGCGCAGCCGCACCTGGCCATCCCTTTCGGCCTGCTCCAGCTGCATACCGCTGAACTCGACGCCTGCGGGGAGCGTGGCGAAGACGTCCCGCGCACGCTCGGGTCCAACGAACACATTCACATCCACGTCTCTGGTACCGCGCGGTTCGAGCGTGCAGTAGCCAAGCGCGATCGCGCCGCCTATCGCATGTGGGATGCCGGCTGCCTCGAGACCATCATGGACGGCAAGCAGCTGGTCACCGAGCGCACTCACGCGCGCAGCCTGATCAGCGGCGGATACTCGAGCTCAGCCCGTGGGCGGTAAGGCATCGACCCGGCGAGGTCGAGGACCCGCGAGAGAACCTCGCCGGCGTACTCGGCGGCGGCATCGTCAGCCGCCGGAACCAGCTCCAGATCCAGCCCCCCCGCGCGGGCGATCCGCCCGAGCGCGGCTACCGAGGGCTGGCGGCGACCGTGTGCATAGGCGCTCAGGACCGAGCGGTCGAGGCCGGCACGTCGCGCCAGCTCGGCTTGACTGAGCCCACTGCGGGCGCCAATCTGTGCGATCAGCTTTGCGGCAAGGTCGTCCTGGGCTCCCGACACGAGATTAGGCTAGCAGATACGCCAACATATTCTGTATTTGTTGACGAATTAGTCTACAGTGCCGGCCGCCGCACGGCCTGGGCGGGGAGCTCAACCCAGCGCGACCATGCGGTCGATCGGCACGCGCGCCCGCACGGCGATGTCCTCGGGCACGTGCACCTCGAACTGCATGTCGCGCAGCGCGTCGCGCAGCTTCGGCAGCGTGATCATCTTCATGTACCTGCACGACGCCTCGGCGTTGGCGGGGATGAACTCGACGTCGGGGGCGGCCATGCGCAGCGGGTGCAGCATGCCGATCTCGGTCGCCACGACCGCCGCGCGGGTGCCGCCCCCGTGCTCGGCGCGCTCGGCGTACTCGAGCATCCCGCCGGTGGAGAGCATGTGCACGCCCTCGGCGGACACGTCGCCCGCGGCGACGTACTCCATGACGCTCGTCGAGCACCCGCACTCGGGGTGGATCAGGAAGTCCGCGCCGGGGTGCGCGGCGCGCGTGGCCTCAATGTCCGCCGGGCGGATCCCTGCGTGCACGTGGCACTCGCCGTCCCACACGTGCATGCGCCTGCCGAGCTCCTTCTCGACGTAGGAGCCGAGCCACATGTCGGGGCCGAACAGGATCTCCGTGTCAGGGCCGTGGGTGTCGTAGATGTGGCGCACGACGTTGACGGCGTTGGCCGAGGTGCAGCAGTAGTCGGTCAGCGCCTTGACCTCGGCGGTGGTGTTCACGTACATCACCACCACGCCCTCGGGGTACGCCGCCTTCCACTCCGCGAGCTGATCGAAGTCGATCGAGTCGGCGAGCGAGCACCCGGCGTCGAGGTCGGGGATCAGCACGGTCTTCTCGGGGCACAGGATCGAGGCGGTCTCGGCCATGAAGTGCACGCCGCAGAACACGATCGTCTGCACGTTGACCGCCGCTGCGGCCTTGCGCGAGAGCCCGAGCGAGTCGCCGACGTAGTCGGCCACGTCCTGCACCTCGGGCACCTGGTAGTTGTGAGCGAGGATCACCGCGCCCCGCTCGGCGGCGAGCGCACGCACCTCCGCCTGCAGCTCGACGATCTGAGCGTCGGAGAGGGCGTCGGCGACCGGCTGGCTGGGGGCCATTGGCAGGGTGGACGGGGCCATGGGCAGGTTCATGGCTGTGCCTCCATGATCAGCGAGAGGTCGAGAGCTGGCGCGGAATGGGTCAGCGCGCCCATCGAGATCCATTCTATCCCCGTCTGCGCGAGCCCCCGCAGCGTCTGCAGGGTCACGCCACCGCTGGCCTCGAGCTCGGCCCTGCCGGCCACCTGGGCGACCGCCGCTCGCAGCCGCGGCTCGTCCATGTTGTCGAGCAGCAGGCGTGGCGCGCCCGCCGCGAGCGCCTGCTCGATCTCGTGCTCGTCGCGCACCTCCACCTCGAGCGTGCCCGCCAGCTCGGGCGCCGCCGCCCGCGCGCGCTCGATCGCCTGCGCGATGCCGCCGGCGGCGGCGATGTGGTTCTCCTTGATCAGGATCGCGTCGTACAGCCCCGCGCGGTGGTTGCTCGCGCCGCCCGCCGCGACGGCGGCCTTCTCCAGCGCTCGCAGCCCGGGGGTCGTCTTGCGCGTATCCAGCACCTTCGCGCCCGTGCCGTGCACCTCGCCAGCGGCGCGAGCGGCGAGCGTCGCCACGCCAGAGAGGTGCGCGAGGAAGTTCAGCGCGGTGCGCTCGCCCGTGAGCAGCGCGCGCGCCCTGCCCGAGATCGACAGCACAGCGCCCCCCTCATCGCGCCACACGCCCTCATCGACCAGCCGCTCGAAGCGCACATCGGGATCGAGCAGCGAGAACACCGTCTCGGCCGCGTGCAGGCCGAAGATCACGCCCGGCGCCTTCTGCGTGATCAGCGCATTTGCGTCGGTGTCCGCGTCCACCGTCGCAAGCGTGGTCACGTCGCCCGTGCCGACGTCCTCCTCGAGCGCCGCGCGGACCAGCGCGAGGGTGTCGGCGTCCAGAGTGGAGCTCACTGCGCTTCAGCATAGGATCAGCGAGATGGACGCGCTCTCCGCCGCAGACTCGCACGCCACGCTCGCCCACTGGATGGGACCGCTGGACGCCAACGGCGCCGGCTTCGTGCACGGCGGCACGGTGATGAAGCTGTGCGACGAGGCCGCCGGGCTCGCGGCCGTCAAACACGCTCGCAGCAGGGTGGTCACCGCGAGCATGGATCGCATGACCTTCAGGGTGCCCATCCACGTAGGCGAGCTCGTCACCTTCCAGGCCGCCGTCAACGCCGTGTGGCACACCTCGATGGAGGTGGGAGTGCGCGTCGACACGGAGAACCCCCGCACGGGCGAGCGCCGGCACAGCAACAGCGCCTACCTGACGATGGTGGCGGTCGACGAGCAGGGCAACCCGCAGCAGGTGCCGCCGCTGCTCACTAGCACCGACGAGGAGCGCCGCCGCGAGGGAGACGCCCAGCTTCGCCGCCGCAATCGCCTGGCCGAGCGCGAGCAGATCCAGGCGGGTCGCTGAGAGCGGCCGCGCCTTAGCGCGGCCGCGGCCCCGTCACCGCCGCCCACCGTCGCAGGCGCGCTGCCGGACCCTGCGCACTATCCCTGCGACCCCGCGCTGGAGAGCAGGTACGCACGCACGAATCCATCAAGATCTCCGTCCAGCACGCGCTGGACGTCGCCCATCTCATAGCCCGTGCGCGTGTCCTTGACGAGCGTGTACGGGTGCATCACATATGAGCGGATCTGCGAGCCGAAGTTGACGTCCTGCGCCTCGCCCTTCTCGCGTGCGATCTCCTCCTGGCGTTCGCGCTCCTTGCGTTCGAGCAGCTTCGCGCGCAGCATCGCCATCGCGGTCGCGCGGTTGGAGGACTGCGAGCGCTCGTTCTGGCACTGCACCACGATGCCCGTCGGGCGGTGCGTGATGCGCACCGCCGAGTCGGTCTTGTTGACGTGCTGGCCGCCAGCGCCGGAAGCCCGGTACGTATCGACCTGCAGGTCGTCCTCGTTGATCTCGATCTCGCCCGTGTCCTTGACGACCGGCGCCACCTCCACGCCGGCGAAGCCCGTGTGCCGGCGGTGGGCGGAGTCGAACGGCGACAGGCGAACGAGCCGATGCACGCCGCGCTCGGCGCCGAACAGGCCGTATGCGTTCTCGCCGGACGCGCGGAAGGTCGCCGACTTGATGCCCGCTTCCTCGCCTGCGCTCGCCTCGAGTAGCTCGACCTCGAAGCCCCTGCGTTCGGCCCAGCGCATCAGCATCCGCAGCACCATCTCCGCCCAGTCCTGCGCGTCGGTCCCACCCGCGCCGGCGTTCACCGTCACGAGCGCGTCACCGGAGTCATAGCGCCCCGAGAACAGCCGCTGCTCCTCGAGCGCCGCCAGGCGCTCCTCGACGGACGCTATCTGCTCGTCGACCTCAGCCTCGAGCGAGGTGTCCTCGGCGGCCATCTCGGCGAGCGAGTCCAGGTCCTCGACGTCGGCCCCCAGCGTGCTGAACATCTCCAGGCGCCGCGACGCGCGCGCGTGCTCGGCCGACACCGCCGCCGCGCGGTCGGAGTCATCCCAGAAGCCCTCCGCGCCCATCTCGCCCTCGAGCGCCGCCACGCGCTCGGCCAGCCCAGCCGGGTCAAAGATAATCCGAGAGCAGCTTCATCTGCTCACGGATTGCAGCCAAGCGCTGGGGGGTCGACTCGCTGGGGGCGGCTGTGGCCATGCCTCCACGCTATCAGCGTCAGTGGTCAGGCCGGGCAGCTATGCGCCGTGGCACTTCTTGAACTTCTTGCCCGAGCCGCACCAGCACGGGTCGTTGCGCCCGACCTGGTGCTCGTCGTCGAGCACACGCTGCTCGACCACCGGCAGCGCTTCCATCTCCTGGCCGTTCTCACCGAATGCGTCCTGCGCGACGGCGCCGCCCCCGAGGCCCGCTGCTGCTGCTGCTGCGGCGAGCGCGCCCGAGCCGGTGGCGCTGTGGCCGCCCGAGTAGGACACGCGCCCGGCGCGCGTGGAGTTGCCGGCGGCGGAGAACGGCGCGATCGGCGCCTCTCCGGCGCGGTTGCCCCCGTTCTGGCCCTCGACGTTGACCTGGACGTTGAAGATCATGCGCGCGTAATCCGACCAGACGCTGTTCATGAGGTCGCCGAACAGCGTGAAAGCCTCGTTCTTGTACGCCACCAGCGGGTCTATCTGAGCGAAGCCGCGCAGGTGGATGCCCTCGCGCAGGTAGTCCATGTCGAACAGGTGCTCGCGCCAGCGTTCGTCGATGATCTGCAGCAGCAGGAAGCGCTCGAGCGCTTCCATCAGCTCCTTGCCGAGCGCCTCTTCGCGCGCGTTGTAGCGATCCAGCGCCTCCTCGACGATGGCGTCGCTCAGCGAGTTGCGGTCGACGGTCTCGCTGCTGAGCTCCTCGCCGGCGAGATCCACCGGGAACAGCTGGCCAAGCGCTGTGAACAGGCCGTCCATGTCCCAGTCCTCGAGGAAGTCCCCCGGCGTGTACTGGTCGATCGTGCGCTCGATCACCTTGGCGACCTCTTCGCGGGCCTCATCGCCGATGCTCTTGCCCTCCAGCACCTCGTCGCGGTATTTGTAGATGACGCGCCGCTGCTCGTTCATCACGTCGTCGTACTCGAGCACGCGTTTGCGGATCAGGAAGTTCTGCTCCTCGACCTTCTTCTGGGCTTTCTCGATCTGTTTGGAGAGCATCCCCGCCTCGATCGGTTCCTCGTTGCCCTCCTCGTCGACGCCGCCGAGTTTGTCGAGGATCCGGTAGATGCGATCGCCAGCGAACAGCCGCACGAGGTCGTCCTCTGCGGACAGAAAGAAGCGCGATTCGCCGGGGTCGCCCTGACGTCCGGCGCGCCCGCGCAGCTGGTTGTCGATGCGCCTGGACTCGTGGCGCTCGGTGCCGCAGATGTACAGGCCGCCCGCCGCCATCACGATCTCGCGGCTGTCGGCCAGCTTGCGCTCTACCTCCGGCAGGATCTCCTTCATGCGCCGTGCGTAGGCCTCGCTGTCCGCGGCATCGACGCCTTCGCGCGCGAGCTGCTGGGCGGCCAGGTGCTCGGGGTTGCCGCCGAGCTTGATGTCGACGCCGCGTCCGGCCATGTTGGTGGCGATCGTCACCGCGCCCGGATGCCCTGCCTCGGCCACGATCTCAGCCTCACGCGCGGCGTGCTCGGGCTTGGCGTTCAGCACCGTGTGCTTGATCCCGCGCTTGGCCAGCCGCTCACCCAGCAGCTCTGAGACCTCCACCGAGATCGTCCCCACGAGCACCGGCTGGCCGCTCTCGTGGCGGGCGACGATCTCTTTGACCACCGCGTTCCACTTGCCCTCCTTGGTCTTGTAGACCTGATCGTTGCGGTCCGCGCGGACCATGTCCATGTTCGTCGGGATCTGCACTACCGGCAGGTCGTAGATCTTCATGAACTCCGTCGCCTCGGTGAGCGCCGTACCGGTCATGCCCGCGAGCTTGTCGTACAGGCGGAAGTAGTTCTGGTAGGTGATCGTCGCGAGCGTCTGGTTCTCCTCCTGGACCGACACGCCCTCCTTCGCCTCGACCGCCTGGTGCAGGCCCTCCGACCAGCGCCGGCCGTCGAGGATGCGCCCGGTGAACTCGTCGATGATCTTGACCTCGCCGTCGATCACCGCGTAGTCGACATCGCGCTTGTACAGCGCCTGCGAGCGCAGCGCCTGGATCAGGTGGTTCACCAGGTGGCCGTTCTCGGCGCGGTACAGGTGGTCGATGCCGAGGAAGCGCTCGGCCTTGGCGACCCCCTGCTCGGTGATCGCGACCGTCTTCTGCTTCTCGTCGATCTCGAAGTCGAAGTCCGCGACGAACTGCTTCTTCGTGCGCGGGTCCATGCCTTCCGGCGTCTCCCCCATCTTCATCTGCGGCGCCAGGCGCGCGAACTTCACGTACAGGTCGGCTGCCTGTTCGGGCGCCCCGGAGATGATCAGCGGCGTGCGCGCCTCGTCGATCAGGATGTTGTCGACCTCGTCCACGATCGCGAAGTAGTGCCCGCGCTGGACCTTTTCGCCGAGGTCCTTGGCCATGTTGTCGCGCAGGTAATCGAAGCCGAACTCCGAGTTGGTGCCGTAGACGACGTCGCACGCGTATGCGCGCTGCTTCTCGTCATAGGCCTGCATGTTCTGCAGGACCCCCACCGTCACGCCCACGGCGTCGTAGATCGGGCTCATCCATTCCGCATCGCGGCGCGCCAGGTAGTCGTTGACGGTCACTACGTGCACGCCCTTGCGTTCGCGCGGGCTGCCCTCCGGCGCCGAGGGGTCGGGGTCACGCACCGCGAGCGAGTTCAGCACCACCGCGAGCGTCGCCGTCAGCGTCTTGCCCTCGCCGGTCTTCATCTCCGCGATCTGGCCCTCGTGCAGGGCCATGCCGCCGATCATCTGCACGTCGAAGTGGCGCATCCCCATCGTGCGCTTGCCGGTCTCGCGCACGATCGCAAAGCACTCGGGCAGCAGCGCGTCGAGGTCCTCGCCGTCGCCGGCGCGCTCGCGCAGGACATCCATCCGCTCGCGCAGCTCGGCATCGCTGTCGTGTTCGAGCTCGCCCTCGAACGCCCCTATGAGGGCGACGCGTTTCTGATAGGTCTTGAACTTCTTCGCCTCGCCGACATTCAGCGCGCGATCGAGCAGGGATGGCATGCGCCAAGGATAGCCCCCGACGCTTAAACGTCAGAGCAACGGCTGCGTCGCGCCGCGGGGGGCGGTGGCGGCCATGCGCGCCGCGGCGGCGTGGGCCTCGCGCCGGTGGCGCAGTTTGTCGCGGTGGCGCTTGACCTGACGCGCCAGCTCGTCGACCACCAGGTTCAGCGAGTGCAGCATCTCCGGCGATGCGTCGTGGGCACGCAGCGTGACGCCCTTGAGATACAGCGTGCACTCCGCGACCTCACTGTCGCTCACGCGCGGGTTGCGCTCCCTGAAGATCTCGATCTCCAGGCGGGCCAGGTCCGAGACCTGCCGCGCGACCTTCGTCAGACGACGCTCTGCGTGCATGCGGAGCTCGTCGGTGACCGGAACGTTGCGACCCTTGATGTCGATCTGCATCACAGGCTCCTTCGGTCGAACATTGTCTGGTGGTGTTTCCGATGCTACGCCGGAGCGCGGCGGATGTAAATGGCGCTGGACGGAAATCCGGTGGGGCGCTAGACGGACCCCAGGAGGTCATCCAGGCCGGACGCCGCCGGGCGTCCGATCGTGGAGCACGGGTCGTCGAGCGCACACGGTTGACCGCAAATTGCGGCCGATTTGTAAACACAATGTCGTCATAGCGTGCTATGATGACTGTTGTCATAGTCTCACTTTCCGTGAGGGGGCTCGCTTCGGCGGGCCCTTTCGCGTTAAGCGCTCGGAGCGCCCATCGCCGACCGTGGGGGGTCGGCCGCGGACTCAGCCGCGGGGGCGCAGGCTCTGCAGGATGCCGTTGTGGCCGGCGATCGCGTCGATCACGATCGACCCGGCGGCGATCTCTGTGCCGGGGAAGACGATGCATCCGCGCAGTTGCGCGCCGTCGCCGACGCTCGCGCCGTCGCCGAGCACGATCGGGCCCATCAGGCGCACGCGCTCGCCGATGCGCACGTCGCGCCCGATCCATGCCTGACCGTCGAGCTCGGTGTCGTCTCTCAGCGGCGAGCCGCCGCCCGCGACGAACACGCCGGGGCTGACCTCCTCGCCCTCGATCTGCAGGTGCAGCTCGCCGCGCAGCGCATCGAACGTGCCCTGCCGGAGCTCGGTCAGCGAGCCGACGTCGTTCCAGTACTCATGCAGCTCGTGGATGTGGAACGGCACGTCGTTCTCGAGCAGCGCTGGGAACACATCCTGCGCCCAGTCGACGAACGGAGGCTCGGGGAAGTAGTCGAAGATGCGCGGGTCGAACATGTAGATGCCGCAGTTGCCGAGGTCCGACAGCGCCTCCTCGGGCGCGGGCTTCTCCTGGAACCCCGTGATGCGCCCGTCGCGGTCGTGCAGCACCACTCCGTACTCCCTCGTGTCCGCCACCTTCTTCACGGCGAGCGTCGCGATCCCTCCGGTCTGGCGGTGCCTGGCGACGAACGCGCCCAGGTCGATGTCCGTGAGGGCGTCGCCGGAGATCACGAGGAAGGGCTCATCGCCGAAGAAGTCCGCGCAGCCACGCACGCCGCCCGCGGTGCCCAGCAGCTCCTCCTCGAAGCGGTAGGTCAGCCGCTCGCCGAAGTACTCGCGGATCGAGTCGGGGAAGTAGTGCAGGTTGGCGATCACTTCGTCGAAGCCGTGCCGGTCGAGCAGCTCGACGATGTGCTCCATCACCGGTCGGTCGAGCACCGGCACCATCGGCTTGGTGATCTCGTACGTCAGCGGGCGCAGGCGCGTGCCAAGCCCTGCGGCCAGAACCATCGCTCTCATGCGCCCGCCCTGATCAGTAGCGGTAGTGGTCCGGCTTGTACGGGCCCTCGACGGGCACGCCGATGTAGGCGGCCTGCTCCGGCGTGAGCCTGGTGAGCTTCACGCCGAGCGCGTCGAGGTGCAGGCGCGCGACCTTCTCGTCGAGGTGCTTCGGCAGCACGTACACGCGCTTGTCGTACTCGTCGTTCTTGGTGAACAGCTCGATCTGGGCGATCGTCTGGTTGGAGAACGAGTTGCTCATCACGAAGCTCGGATGACCGGTCGCGTTGCCGAGGTTCAGTAGGCGACCCTCGGAGAGCATCAGGATCGCGTGGCCGTCGGGGAAGACCCACTTGTCGACCTGCGGCTTGATGTTCACGCGCTCGATGCCCTCGAACCGAGTCAGGCCGGCGATGTCGATCTCGTTGTCGAAGTGCCCGATGTTCCCGACTACCGCCTGGTGCTTCATGCGCGCCATGTCCTGCGCCGTGATGATGTCCTTGTTGCCGGTCGTGGTGATGAAGATGTCGGCGGTGTCGATGACGTCCTCGAGCGTCTTGACCTCGTAGCCCTGCATCGCCGCCTGCAGCGCGCAGATCGGGTCGATCTCGGTGATGATCACGCGCGCGCCCTGCCCGCGCAGCGATTCCGCGCAGCCCTTGCCGACGTCGCCGAAGCCGCACACGACGGCGACCTTGCCGCCGATCATCACGTCTGTGGCGCGGTTGATGCCGTCGATCAGCGAGTGGCGGCAGCCGTAGAGGTTGTCGAACTTGGACTTGGTGACCGAGTCGTTGACGTTGATCGCCGGGAACAGCAGCTCGCCCGTCTCGACCATCTCATACAGACGGTGCACGCCCGTGGTGGTCTCCTCGGTGACGCCTTTGATGCCTTCGCCGACGCGCGTCCAGCGCTGCGGGTCCTCGGATAGCGAGCGCTTGAGCACGGACAGGATCACCTGGTACTCCTCGGAGTCGGTGTCCTGCGGCTCGGGCACGGCGCCGGCCTTCTCGTACTCGGTGCCCTTGTGCACGAGCAGCGTCGCATCGCCGCCGTCGTCGAGGATCATGTTCGGCCCGTCGGAGCCGTCGTCGCTCTCCGGCCAGCGCAGCACCTGCTCGGTGCACCACCAGTACTCCTCGAGCGTCTCGCCCTTCCACGCATACACGGGCACACCGCGCGGGTCCTCCGGCGTGCCATCCGGACCGACCGCGACCGCCGCGGCGGCGTGGTCCTGCGTGGAGAAGATGTTGCAGCTGCACCAGCGGACCTCCGCGCCGAGCGCCGTGAGCGTCTCGATCAGCACGGCCGTCTGGATGGTCATGTGCAGCGAGCCGGTGATACGCGCGCCGCGCAGCGGCTGCGCGGTGGCGTACTCGGCGCGGATCGCCATCAGGCCGGGCATCTCGTGCTCGGCGAGCGCGATCTCCTTGCGGCCGAAGTCCGCGAGCGAGAGGTCGGCGACCTTGAAGTCGGTGCTGAGCGTGGCTGTGGGGGTCATTGCTGACATGACGAAGCCTCCTGTCGGGTCAGGTGAGCGCCCTTGCTGCAGAGAGAACGGGCCGAGCGTGGCGGATTACAGCCCGTCGCAGCGCTCCTCGGCCGCTCCGCAACCTAGCACACGGCCCCCGCCGTCCAGCGCTCACACGCTCCCGGCCGTCTAGCGCGCAGCGAGCGCGGCCTTGAGCTCGTCGAGGACCTTCACCGGTCCGGGGTCAACTCCCCGCAGCGCGGCGAGGTAGATCGAGACGAGGTCCCCGAGCAGGACGAGCGAGATCACGCGCTCGATCGCGGTCTCTCCGCGCGTCTCCAGACGGAAGCTGGCCGCGGCGTTGGCGGCGATCAGCCGCTCGGTCAGCTCCATGCGCTCCTTCACGCGCGGGTGAGCGTCGGAGTCGTCGAGGAACACGGCCGAGAAGCGTCCGAGCTCCGGCGCCCCCTCCCAGCCGACGATCTCGTTGTGGTCGAGCTCGGGAAGTTCGTTGGAGAAGGCCGGCTGCTTTGCGTTCTCGTTGATCTGGGTCTTCCAGCGGTAGGCGATCGGGTTGGTCAGCCCTGCTCCGGCGATCACCGGCGTGGTACCCGAGAGTCCCCGCGCGACGGTCTTGGCGAGCGAGTCCTCGGGCGCGTCGGGCCCCCACTCGGCGACCAGCTGCTCGATGTGCGATGCCGCCACGTCGATCTCAGAGGTCAGTCGCGGACCGGCGCCGCACAGCGCGGCGACCTCGAGCGAGGCGACGATCATGTACGCGACCGCCGCCCGGGGCTGGAAGCCGCTGGGCAGTGGGATCACGGGCACGCCGTCCGCGCGCGCCATCTCCGCCAGGCGCCCACCGGTGGTCACGACCGTGCGCTTAGCACCGAGCGCGCCCGCCGACTCATAGCAGGCGAGCGTCTCCTCGGTGTCGCCGGAATAGCTCGCGCACAGCACCATCGTGTCGGGCGTCGTCCACGGCGGCAGCCCATACGCGCGCGTGATGAAGATCGGGCGTGAGGCGTGGTCACCCATCGCGGCCCGTGCAAGTGCGCCGCCGATCGCCGAGCCGCCCATGCCCGCGACCACGAGCCCAGCGGTGGTGTCCCAATCCTGCATGATCGCCGACTCCACGCGCCACAGCGCGTCACGCAGGTGCTCGGGCAGCGCCAGCACGTCACCGAGCTGGTCGGAGGGGTCGATCCGGGCGATGCTCTCGCGCGAGAGCTCCTCCGCGGTCGGTATCGCGGTCGCGCCGCCGTCGCTCATCTGCTGCTCGCCTCCTGTTGTGCTGTTGGGATGATGGCCGTCGATCGTTGACATCTGGGGCTCGCGGTGGTCTCGGGGTGGCTCATACGGCTAGAACTCGATCGCGTGATCAGGCAGCTCGACACCAGGGAAGATACGCGCCCCACGTGTGATCACGTTGTCCGCCCCGACGCTGACGCCTTCGCCGAGCACCGCGCCGCCTGTGATCTTCGTCCCGGCACCGATGCGACAGCCGGCGGCGATGATGCAGTCGCGCAGCTCGCAGCCCTCGCCGACGTGCGCCCCCTGGAGGACGACCGCGCGCTCAACGGTCGCGCCCGCGCCGATCGACACGTCCTCGGCGAGGACGACCAGGCTGCCGACGTGCGCGCCCTCGGCGACGCGCACGCCGCGCTCGAGCACCGCCGGCGGGATCACTCTGCCACGCACCTCGGCGCGGTCGTCGACGGCGAGCCAGTCGCCTCCCAACCGCTCGCGCACAGCGGTGTCGACGTTTCCCTCGATGATGTCGAAGGTCCCCTGCAGGTAGCGCGCCGGCGTGCCGATGTCCAGCCAGTAGCCCTCCGAGGGAAACCCGTAGAGGCCGTTGCCGACGAGCGCCGGCCACACCTCGCGCTCGATCGAGACGTTCCGATCGGGCGGCACCAGCTCGAGGATCTCGCGCTCCAGCACGTACGCGCCCGCGCTGATCAGCTTCTCGCCGCCCATATCCGAGCTCGGCTTCTCGACGAAGTCCCTCACCGAGCGATCCTGCTCGAGGATCACGAGCCCGTACGCGCTCGGGTCGGGGACCGGAACGAGCGCGAGCGTCGCGCGAGCGCCGGTGGCCTCGTGCTGGGCGATCTGGCCGGTCAGGTCGATGTCGGTGAGCACGTCGCCGTTGAGCATCAGGAAGCGCTCGTCGAGCATCGGCTCGGCGAGCTTCAGCGCGCCGGCTGTCCCGCGCGGGTCCGGCTCCTCGACGAAGCGCAGGCGTATGCCCAGCTGCGAGCCGTCGCCGATGACGCTGCGCATGCCATCCGCGAGGAACCCACAGGACATGATCACGTCGTCGACTCCGTGCGCGCGCAGCCACTCGAGCATGAACGCGATGAACGGCCGGTCCACGAGCCGCACCACCGGCTTGGGCACATTCGAGGTCAACGGGCGCAGGCGCGTGCCCTGCCCACCCACCAGGATCACCGCCTGAATGCTCTCACCGCCGTCCTATGCCCTCGTACACAAGGCCCGCGGCGCGGACCGCATCCGGATCCAGCGCGTTGCGCCCGTCGACGACGACGTCGCCGCGCATCGCCGCTGCGACGCTGCTCCAATCGAGCTCGAGGAACTCGGGCCACTCGGTGACCAGCACGACCGCGTCCGCTTGCTCGACGGCGTCGAGCGGCGACTTCGCGAACGTGATCTCGGAGACGAGCGCACGAGCCTGGTCCTCAGCGACCGAGTCGTAGGCGACGACGCGTGCGCCGTCGGCGTGCAGGCGCGCCGAGAGCACCAGCGAGGACGCCTCGCGCATGTCGTCGGTGTTCGGCTTGAACGCCAGCCCCAGTAGCGCGACACGCTTGCCCGCGAGCCCACCCAGGTGCTTGTGCAGCTTGCCGATCACGCGCCGCTTCTGCAGCTCGTTGACCTCGATCACCGCCGTCAGCAGCTGGAAGTGGTAGCCCGAGTTGCCGGCGAGCTGCTTCAAAGCATCCACATCCTTTGGAAAGCACGAACCCCCGTAGCCAATGCCCGCCTGCAGGAACTTCGCGCCGATGCGGTCGTCGAGACCCATCCCGCGCGCGACCTCGACGACGTCCGCGCCTGTCTCCTCGCAGACGTTGGCGATCTCGTTTATGAACGAGATCTTGGTCGCGAGGAACGCGTTGGAGGCGAGCTTGACCATCTCCGCACTCGCGACGTCCGTCCGCACGAGCGGCGCGTCAAGCGGCGAGTACAGCTCGACCACGGCGTCGCCCGCCCAGCCGCCGTCGTCGCCGACGACGACGCGGTCGGGATGCAGGAAGTCCTGCACCGCCGAGCCCTCCTTCAGGAACTCCGGGCACGAGACATAGCCGAGGCCCTGCTTGCCCTGCTCTCCGAACACGCGCTGTAGCGACGCGCCGGTGCCGCACGGCACCGTCAACTTCATCACCAGCGCACGACCCTCCGCGGCGGGCACGGCGTCGACGACGGCGTGCACGGCGGACAGATCGGCGTCGCCGGAGTAGGTCGGCGGGGTACCGACGGCGACGAACAGCAGCCGGCAGTGCTCGAGCGCGTCGGCGATGTCGGTGGAGAAGTGCAGGCGACTGACGTTTCGGGCGAGCAGCTCCTCGAGCCCTGGCTCGTAGATAGGCACCTCGCCGCGCTGCAGGCGCTCGACCTTGGCCGCGTCGATGTCGACGCACCACACATCGCTGCCGAGCTCCGCGAAGCCGGCTGCCGTCACCAGGCCGACGTAGCCGGTGCCGATCACTCCGATTGGCTCGCGTGTCGCGCTCATGAAGCGGGGAAGGCTATCGGTGCGGACGCTGGAGGAGATGTGCGAGCGCGGTGCCCGTTCAGGAGCCGGCGGCGCTGAGACGGAAGACGGGGTGATTGGGCGCGATCCGGGCGAGCTCCTGCTCGGAGGAATCGGGTCCGACCCCTTCGAAGAACACGCCGACCTCCGCCTTCCAGCGCTTCAGATACGCGCGCAGGATCGGGACCTTGTCCCGATCGTCGAGCTCGAGCGCGGTGAACGGCTCGCTGCGACGGCCGAGCACCAACCGGCCGCGTCTGCTGGCGCGCAGGTTGCGCACCCACTGGGTCTGCCCGCGGGGAGCCACCAGATAGCGCTCGCCTTCAACGGTGAGCAGGTTGACCGGCGTTCGGCGCCATTGCCCCGAGCTGCGCCCCTGCACCTCCAGAACGCGCGAGCCCAACACGCTGATCCCCATCCGCGTGAGCCCCGCGACGATCCGGTTGAAGACGTTCTTGGTGAACCAGCCCGGGCGCTTGAAGTGATCGTCGCCGCCAGCGTCCATCGCCGTGCCGGCTTCTACTGCCCGACTGCCAGGAACGCCTCGTAGCGGCGTATGTCGCGCTGTGCCCGTGCCAGCTCCTCGCTGTCGGGCTCGGCGCGCTCGGCCGCCGCGCGCGCCTCTGAGAGCCTCGTCTCGAACGTGGCGCGGTCGATCTGCTCGGGGGCGATCGCCTCCTCTACGAGCACCAGCGCCCTGTTCTCAGCGAACTGAAGGTACCCCTCGGCCTGCGCGAAGCGCACGATCTCGCCCTCCGAGCGATACAGGCGCAACTCGGTCGGCTCCAGGCGCGCGAGCAGCGGCTCGTGGTTGGCGAGGATCGCGATCGAGCCCACGGTGGTGAAGGTGGACAGCATTTCCACCTCCTCGGAGAACACCTCGCCCTCGGGCGTGAGCACTTCAGCTGGGAACTTGGAGTACGCCATCGGCTATTTCTTCGCCGCAGCGACGACTTCGTCGATCGTGCCCTTCAAGAAGAAGGCGCTCTCGGGGACCTCGTCGTGCTTGCCTTCGATGATCTCCTCGAAGCCCCTGATCGTCTCCGCGATCGGCACGTACGCACCCGGCGTGCCGGTGAACTGCTCAGCGACGAAGAACGGCTGGGAGAGGAAGCGCTCGATGCGCCGCGCACGCGAGACCGTCAGCTTGTCCTCGTCGGAGAGCTCGTCGATGCCGAGGATCGCGATGATGTCCTGGAGCTCCTTGTAGCGCTGCAGGATCTCCTTGACGCGGTTGGCCACGCGGAAGTGGTCGTCGCCGAGGATGTCGGCCTTGAGGATTGTGGAGGTCGAGTCGAGCGGGTTGACCGCCGGGTAGATGCCTTTTTCGGAGATGGAGCGCGACAGCGCCGTGGTGGCGTTGAGGTGGGCGAACACGGACGCCGGAGCCGGGTCGGTGTAATCGTCGGCGGGCACGTAGATCGCCTGGATCGAGGTGACCGAGCCACTCTTGGTCGACGTGATCCGCTCCTGCAGCTGGCCCATCTCGGTCTCCAGCGTCGGCTGGTAGCCCACCTGCGAGGGCATCCGCCCGAGCAGCGCGGAGACCTCAGAGCCGGCCTGGACGAAGCGGAAGATGTTGTCGATGAACAGCAGCACGTCCTGGCCCTGGTCGCGGAAGTATTCGGCCATCGTCAGGCCGGACAGCGCTACCCGCATGCGCGCTCCCGGGGGCTCGTTCATCTGGCCGAACACGAGCATCGTCTTGTCGAGGACGCCCGACTCCTTCATCTCCAGCCACAGGTCGTTGCCCTCGCGCGAGCGCTCGCCCACGCCGCAGAACGCGGACAGCCCGCCGTGCTCCTTGGCGAGGTTGTGGATGAGCTCCTGGATCAGCACCGTCTTGCCGACACCGGCTCCGCCGAACAGCCCGACCTTGCCGCCCTTGGCGTAGGGGGCGAGCAGGTCGATGACCTTGATGCCAGTCTCGAACATCTCGGTGGTCGGCGTCAGGTCCTCGGCGCGCGGAGCCTCCTGGTGGATGCCGCGGCGCTCGACGTCCGCAGGCATCGGCTCGCCCAGGTCGATCGGCTCGCCTAGCAGGTTGAAGATGCGCCCGAGCGTCACCTCACCGACGGGGACGGTGATCGGGGCGCCCGTGTCGAGCACCTCCAGACCTCGTGCCAGACCGTCCGTGGTGTCCATCGCCACCGCCCGCACGCGGTCGTCGCCGAGGTGCTGCTGGACCTCGCATACGAGCAGCTCCTCCTCCGCGCCAGCACTGATGCCTGGGGCCTCCTCCTCGGTGTTGGATGCCGGACGAACGATCGTGATCGCGTGGTTGATCTCAGGCAGGCGCTCCGGGAAGACGGCCTCGATCACGACGCCCTGGATCTCCTCGATGCGCCCGACGTTGCGAGCACCGGCTGCGCCGTTGGCGGCGGGGGCGTTGGTTGTCTGCTCTGTGGCGATGCTGGCCTCCATTGTTCTCTGACTCCTGTCTATCTGTTCAAGTTCTCTTTGATGATGGCAGCGCTTCTCGGCACGCTCGGGCCTAGCTCAAACCCTCGGCGCCGGCGACTACCTCCATGATCTCCTGCGTGATCTCAGCCTGGCGTGCGCGGTTCATCTGCAGCGTGTAGTCGGTGATGATTTCGCCGGCGTTCTCAGACGCGCTGCGCATCGCGGTCATCTGCGCCCCGAAGAACCCCGCGGCGGACTCCACGAGCGCCCGGTAGATCGAGATCTCGATGTAGTCGGGAACCAGGCGCCTGAGGATCTTCTCGGGGTCCGGCTCGTAGTCCACGGACGTGCGGGCGGCGGCGTCCTCGGCGTCGGAGGAGCCGTGCTCTCCACCGAGCGCCTCACCGGTGAGCGGCAGCAGCGTCTGGCGGGTAACCGTCTGTGTGAGCGGCGATACGTATGCGTTGTAGAGCATCTCCACACGATCGACGCGTTCGTCGAGATAGGCCTGGATCAGGTCGTCGGCGATCGTGCGCGCGTCCGCATATGCGGGCCGGTCGGCAAAGCCCGTGTAAGCGCCCTTGAGCTCGTGCCCGCGGAAGGCCACCGAAGAGACGCCGCGGCGACCGGTCGCGTACCAGCTGCTGCGAAGCCCCTGCTCGGAGACCTCCGCCGACAGGCGGACGCCGGCGCGGATGATCTGCGAGTTGAAGCCGCCTGCCAGGCCGCGGTCGCCGGTGACGAGCAGCAGCCCCACGTTCGATTCGGACTCGTGCTCGCGCAGCAGCGGTACCCGCGCGACCTCGCTGCCGGCGGCCTGCGCCGCCTGGCGCGTCATCCGAGCGATCGCGTCCGCGTAGGGGCGCAATGCCTCGATCCGCTGCTCGGCGCGCCGTAGGCGCGCCCCCGCGACCATCTCCATCGCGCGCGTGATCTTCTGGATGTTCTTGACCGACGCGATCTTGTTCTTGACGTCGCGCTGAGAAGCCATGGCTGGTTACGGCAGCCGGCGCTAGGCCGGCTGCGCCTCCTTGTCCCGGTCTGCCTCGGCCTGTCCGTCGCTTGACCCACCGCCGATGGGAGCGTCGTCGTCGAGCGGCTGGCCCTCCTCGTCGAGGTCGTAGCCGAAGTCCTGCGCGAACGTGTCGAGGATCTCGCGCAGCTTGGCCTGTACGTCATCGGACCAGTCGCCGCCGCGGATCTGCTCGCGCAGCTCGCCGTGCTGGGAGTGCATGCGTTCGGTCGCCTCGAGCAGGAACTCGGGGGTGCGCTCGACGTTCAGCCGATCCAGGTAGCCGTTGGTGGCAGCGAAGATCTGGATCGTCTGGTCCTCGACCGGCAGTGGCGCGCGCTCGTGCTGGTTGAGCGTCGCGACCAGGCGCTCGCCGCGTGCCAGCGTGCGCTGGGTGTCGGCGTCGAGGTCCGAACCGAACTGCGCGAACGCCTCGAGGTCCCGGTACTGCGAGAGCTCGAGCTTGATTCGCCCGGCCACTTTCTTCATCGGGCCGATCTGCGCGTTGCCGCCCACGCGCGAGACGGAGATGCCGACGTTGATCGCCGGGCGAACTCCCGAGTTGAACAGTTTGGACTCGAGGAAGATCTGCCCGTCGGTGATCGAGATCACGTTCGTGGGGATGTACGCGGAGACGTCGCCGGCCTGCGTCTCGATCACCGGCAGCGCCGTGAGCGAGCCGCCGCCGAGGTCGTCATTGAGCTTGACCGCGCGCTCGAGCAGGCGCGAGTGCAGGTAGAAGACGTCGCCCGGGTATGCCTCGCGGCCGGGCGGGCGGCGCAGCAGCAGCGACATCTGGCGGTAGGCGTAGGCGTGCTTGGTGAGGTCGTCGTACACGCACAGGGCGTGCTGCCCTTTGTAGAGGAAGTGCTCGCCCATCGCACAGCCCGCGTAGGGAGCCATGAACTTGATCGGCGCCGCCTCGTCGGCGGGGGCGGCGACGATGATCGTCCGCTCCATCGCACCGTATTCCTCGAGCGTCTGCGCGAGCGCTACGACCGTCGCCATGCGCTGCCCGATCGCCACGTAGACCGACACCACGCCGGTGTCCTTGTTGTTGATGATCGCGTCGATCGCGATCGCCGTCTTGCCCGTCTGACGGTCGCCGATGATCAGCTCGCGCTGGCCGCGGCCGATCGGGATCATCGCGTCGATCGCCTTCAGACCCGTCTGCATCGGTTCCGTCACCGGCTGGCGCTGAACCACGCCGGGCGCCTTGAACTCGGCCGGGCGGGTCTCTGTGACCTCGATCGTGCCCTTGCCGTCCAGGGGGCGCCCGAGCGGGTTGACGATCCGACCGAGCAGCTGCTCGCCTACGGGGATCTCCAGCAGTGAGCCCGTGCGCCTGACGGTGTCGCCCTCGGAGATGTGCTCCCACTCGCCGAACAGCACCGCCCCGACGTTGTCGGACTCGAGGTTGAGCGCCAGGCCGGTGACGCCGTGGGGCAGCTCGAGCATCTCGAAGGACATGCAGTTCTCGAGGCCGTGAAGGCGCGCGATGCCGTCGGCGACCGACAGCACGGTGCCCACCTCGGTCAGCTCGGCGGTGCCGCTGTCAAGTCCCTCGATACGGCTCTTGAGGATGTTCGTGATCTCGTCGGGGTTGATCTGCATCAAGAGGCTCCTTGGGCAACGTGCCTGCGCAGCTGCTCCAGTCGGTTGCGAATAGAGGCGTCGAGGATCGAATTTCCGACCCTGATAATGATGCCGCCGAGGATGTCCGGGTCAACGCGTGCGGCCAGCGTGACCTTGCGCCCGGCGCGCTCCCCGATCGTCCTGCCGAGGCTCTCGGTGGTGGCGTCGTCGAGCGCGATCGCGCTCGTGATCTGCACTGGAAGCGTCCTGTTCTCCTCGTCCCACAGGCGCTCGTACTCCTGGCGGATGCGGAAGATGACGGGCATGCGGTGGTTTTCGATCAGCAGCGCGAGGAAGTTGATGAAGATCTCATCAGCGCCGTCGAGCAGCGTGTCCAGGGCGTCGCGCTTCTCCTGGCTGGAGAAGTAGGGCGAGAAGAAGAACACAGCGAGCTCGCGGTGCTGGTCCAGCGCGTCCGCGAACTGCCCGAGCTGCTCGCGCAGCTCATCCAGGCGCCCGTGCTCGCGGGCGACCTGGAACAGCGCGCGGCCGTATACCTGGGCGAGCTCCTCCACTAGTTGTTCGCCCCCGAGGAGAGAATGGAGAAGTCCACTTCACTCAAGGCCTCCTCGACCAGGCGACGCTGTTCGGCGTCGTCGAGTGTCTTGCGCACGACCTTCTCGGTGGCCATGATCGTGAGGTCTGCGACCTCCCGGCGGATGTCGTCGAGCGCGCGTTTGGTGGCCGCGTCGATGTCGCGCTCGGCGCGCTTGATGGTCTCGGCGAGGATCTCCTGACCGCGCTCGCGTGCCTCTTGCTCGTGCGCCTCGGCCGTCTGGCGGGCGCGCTGCACGATCTCCTCAGCCTGGGCTCTCGCCTCCTTCAAACGCTCGCGGTATTCATCGAGCACCTTGTCGGCCTCTTGGCGCAGCTCCGCAGCGGAGTCGATCTCGCCTTCGATCGTCTTCGCGCGCTTGTCCAGGGCTTCACCGATCCGCGGGAACACCCACTTGCGCAAGATGAACAGCGAGATCGCGAACACAACTATGGTCCAGATCATGATCCCCACATTGGGGGTGATCAGGAACGAGCTGCCGGAGGCGACTGGGATGTTTGACGCGGCGAGCATTGGCCTACAGGAAGAAGGCGATGAAGCCGCCCACCAGGCCGTAGAAGAAGGTCGCCTCGGTCAAGGCGAAGCCGAGCCACTGGTCGCGCTCGATCTCAGCGCGCAGCTCCGGCTGGCGAGTCTTGGCCTGGATCGAAGCGTTGAACACCGCTCCGATGCCCGCCCCAGCTCCAGCGGCGCCGCCACCGGCGCCGACGCCCAGCGCGATCGCGCGACCGGCATCCTGGCTCTGCTTGATGATCGGTTCCGCGACACCCAGCAGCGGGTGGATCGCACTCAACACGTGTAGAAACTGCATTGCTCGATAGCTCCTTGTTTGTTAGTGACTTTCGACCGCTCCGCCGAGGTAGATGGCGGTCAAGATGGCAAAGATGAACGCCTGTAGGCCGGCGATCAGGACGGCCTCGAAGAGGAAGAGCAGGACTCCTGCCGGCAGCAAGAACCAGGACACGAGCTGCAGCCCGACGAGCACGCCGAGCTCGCCGCCCATGAACGCGATCAGCATGTGACCGGCGAGCAGGTTGGCCCAAAGCCGCACCGTCAGCGAGATCAGGCGCAGGAAGTTCGACAGGATCTCGATCGGGAAGATCAGGCCCACGATCGGGCCTTTGACGCCGCCGGGCATCAGGCTTTTGAGGTAACCGATCGGGCCGTGGTGCCTGACTCCCTCGTAGGTGAACAGGATGAACACGCCGAGCGCGAGGATCAGCGGAAACGCGACATTGGTGTCGGCCGCGTAGATCTGAAACGACGGGATGCTCGCACCGAACAGCTTGAAGCTCTCGCCGCTGTTGACCGGCAGCGGGATGTAGCCGATCAGGTTGGAGACGAGGATGAACACGAAGATCGTTGCGATCAGCGGGAAGTACTTGCGCTCCATATCCCTGCTGAGGTTTTCTTTGGACATGCCGCGGGTGAGGCTGTAGAACATCTCCACCGCCACCTGGAGGCGGCCGGGACGCTGCTGCAGGCGCCTGGCGATGTACAGCATCACGCCGATGGTGATGCCGGCCGTGATCAGCAGGTACAGGACGCCCTTGTTGAATGCGATCGGGCCGAGCTTGAACCAGGTGTCGAGTTTGAACTCGTCGGTCGGGGAGAAGACGTCGTTGGCGACCGACGGGGCCTTATGCGCGGTGAGGCCGAACAGGATCACGAACAGCACGATCCCGCCGATCCATACGCCCAAGACCGAGTAGAGGATCTTTTTCCCCTGGCTCATGCCCTGCTTGGGAGCAGGCGCTCCCGCTGGCGCAGATGCCGCCACGGCGCTCATCGCTGCGGCTCTCCTTGCGGTTGACCGCTGATCACACGCATGGCGAATGCGATCGAGTAGGCGCAGAAGATCAGAAGCGCCGCGGCCAGACCGTCGCGGCGTCCACCGATGACGGCGGCGAGCACAATCGCCCCGGCGAGCAGCCAGATGCGCCCGAACCCGTTGACCAGATTGAGGCCGAAACGGGCGTCCGCCCCGCGACTGGCGATCCAGCGTTGGCCGGCGCGGGCGAGCACACGCTGAATCAGCCACGCGGCAGCCCCCACCGCGACGCCGACCGTGGGCGCGCCGAGCAGCAGTGCCACCGGCGTCGCGAGGACGACGAGCACGACGTCGAGATAGCGCACGAGCGCCAGCGCAGATCTCTCGACCAGCGGGCTGCCGTCCCGCTTACGCATGCCGGGGGTGGATAGCTCTAGCGGCGATTGCGTGATGGCCGGGCGCAAGCCGGCTGGCTGTCGTCGATGCACTTGGAGGGGAGCGTGGCCGTGTTACCCGTTGGATCGCCGTGCGTGCGGCGATCTTGCGCCGGCGGCGCTATTTGTCAGTCGTTGTTGCGGCATCTCTGGTAACTGGGCCACCCTATAGAAAACAGTGTCCCCGCGCGAAAACGCGGCGGAGCCGTCGGAGTGTCCCTCAACAGTCTGCGACGGCGTCGTGGAGTCTACCCGGTCTTTGACTTCGTAACAACTTTGTGACAACGGGTACACGGGATCGGGCGTCCCAAGATGCCAGCGTCAGCGCCACGCCGCGCGCGTCTGCCACCGCAGCCGGCCGGCCGGTCGGCAACGCTGCAGCAGGGTCACGAGCAGCACCGACACGGCAATCGTCGCCAGCCCGCCGAGCAGGTCGAGCAGATAGTGGTTGCCCGTCGCGAGCACCGCGAACGCGGTCACGCATGGATAGATCACGGCGAGCGTTCGCAACCATCGGCGCGCCGTGATCCGCCACACGACGACCGTGCACCACACCGCCCACGCGATGTGCAGCGAAGGCATCGCCGCGAACTGATTCGCGGCCGACGCGAGCTTGCCCGTATGCCACGACCCGATCGCGTGGGTCACCGCCACGACGTTGACGAAGCCGGGAAGCATCCGTGGTGGGGCCACCGGGAACAACCAGAAGACGGCGAACCCGATCACGTTCGCGAGCACGAGCGCGTTGCGCAGCGGCCGGTAGATGTCCGCCCGCCGCCACCACAGGAAGCCGAGCAGTCCGACCGTCACCACGAAGTGCGCGTTGTCGTAGTAGTCGGATACCAGCAGTCCCAGCGTGTGGTGCCCCGCCAGCCAGCGGTCCAGCGCGTGCTCGGGGTCGATGTGCAGCGAGCGCTCCAAGCGCATGATCTCGCTGCCGTGGGCCAGTGCCGCGTGCACCCGCAGCGGCGCCAGGTTCGTGATCGCGTCGTAGATCCAGCACAGCCACGCGACCGTGAGCGCCTCGACCCACCAACGCGTACGCCTACGCGTACGCGACGGCGCGGGCGCGGGCGCCGATCGGATCGCGGGAGCGGCGCCGGGCACCTCGATCGGCGGGGCTACGGTTGACAAGCAGTCGATGTTATCCGCCGGCTCAGCGGGTGCGAGTGTGCCCCATTTCGCCTCGCGCGGCCGCTGTAGTCGCCACGCAGAGCGCGCCAGCGCCAATACCGCGCGCCGCCCGGCGGAGCCTGCCTAACGCCCGTTCCGCTCCTGTTGTGGTCATTATGCTGGCGTGGCGATCACACTCAGAGTTCCTGTGGCGGGTGTGCCGCGGTCCGACGAGGTGGCACATCGGACCCCAGTCGTGCCCCTATTCAGCTTGCCGGTCGCCGCGATGTTCCTCGCGCTGTGGCTGATCGTCGATCCGCGCACGCCAGATCTTGCGGCTCAGGTGTACCGCGTCGGCCTCTTTCACGATGTCGGGTTTGCCATCTGGGACAACAACTGGTACGGCGGCTATTACCTGCCCGGCTACAGCCTCCTGTTCCCGCCGCTCGCCTCGCTGCTTGGGATGCGGGTGGTGGCTTCGCTGTCGGTGATCGCCTCCGCGGCGCTGTTCGAGCGTCTCGCGCTGACTGTTTACGGCTCATTGGCGCGCTGGGCTGGGGCATGGTTCGCCGTCGCCGCGGTCGGCGACCTTTGGCTCGGACGCCTCACCTTCGCGCTGGGCGTCTCGTTCGCGATGGCGGCCGTGCTCGCGCTCGTTCGCGGGCGCTCCTTCTCGGCTGGTGTGTTGGCGGTAATGTGCGCGTCGGCCAGCCCCGTCGCAGGTGCTCTGCTCTCCCTGGCCGGCGTCAGCTACACGTTGGCTCGTCGCTCCCCGCGGGCCGCGCTCACGCTGGCGGCGCCAGCGTCGGTGCTCGTCTTCTCCCAGGCTTGGCTGTTTCCCGAAGGCGGCTTTGAGCCCTTCTCGGCGCTGTCGTTCGGGGCGACCGTCGTCGTCGTCCTGGCGTTTCTCTGGGCGCTCCCGCCGACTCAGCACGTGCTACGGGTTGGGGGGTTGGTCTACCTGCTGGCGTGTCTTCTATGCCTGGTGATCCATAGCCCAATGGGCGGCAACGTCGAGCGCTACGCCGTGCTGCTTGCCGGACCACTGCTTCTGTGTGCGCTTCTGGCTGCTCCCCGCGCGACGGCTGGTGACGATGCGCTGGCCGGGCGGGCCGGATTGGCGGCGCTCCGGGCCTCGGCGCACGGGCGCCTGAGGCCGGCGGCTGTGGTGGCGCTCTGCGTATCCGCGCTCTACGTGGTGTGGGGACCCGTGCGTGAAACGGTCGTTGTCGCCGGGGACGAATCGACCAGCGCCTCCTACTACGCGCCGGTGAAGCGCTTCCTGGCCGGGCATGCGAGCACGCCGATACGGATCGAGGTGCCGTTCACGCGCTCGCACTGGGAGGCGGCGCTGCTCGCGCCGACGGTCTCGCTCGCGCGCGGCTGGGAGACGCAGCTGGACACTCGCTTCAATCGCGTTCTGTTCAAGCCCGGATTGACCGCGGCCGCCTATGACCGCTGGCTGCACGAGCAGGCCGTCAGCTATGTCGCGCTGCCGGACGTTCCACTCGATCCCTCCAGCGTCCAAGAGGGGCGCTTGATACGTCATGGCCTGCCCTTCCTGCGGGAGATACTTGCGAGCAGGCATTGGCGAATCTACGCGGTGCTCTCACCCACACCGATTGCCTCGGGGCCAGGGCGGCTGATCTCGTTGGGTCACAACTACTTCGCGCTCCGGGCCCATACGCCGGGGAGCTTCCTCGTGCGCGTGCACTTCACCCGCTACTGGACTGTTGCTCGAGGCGTCGGTTGCGTCGGCCCGGCCGGGGATGGCTGGACGTCGGTGTCCGTCCGCGCGCCTGGCACGGTTGTCGTCCGCGCGCGCTTTTCGCTGAGTCGTGCGCTCGGGCCACAGAGCTCCTGCCGCGGCTCTGGCGCCGCTCCGTAGTCAGGGCGCCACCGGCTCGAGGCCTCTCTCGGCGAGCGTGTCGAGGACGCGAGGCAGCGCCTGCGCGGTGCGCCTCCAGGAGTCGGGCGCGGAGTAGTCATCGGCGTCGTGCAGCAGCAGCACGGCGCCCTCGCCGGCGCCGTCGGTCACGCGCGCCGCGATCGAGCTGGGCGTAGCGCGCTTCTCCCAATCCCGGCCCCAGTGGCTCCACAGCAGCGTGCGCCAGCCGCGCGCCTGTGCCAGCCGCAGGGCGGACGCGTTGAGGGCGCCGTATGGAGGCCGGTAGAGCGCAGGTGAGCGGCCCGTGACATCTTCGATCACCTCTTGCGCGCGGTCGATGTCCTCGCGCACCTGTGCGGGGAGGAGCCGCAACAGGTTGCGATGGCGATAGCAGTGCAGGCCGATCACATGACCGGCATCGACTATCTCGCGGGCGAGGCCGGGGTTTCGTCGCACCTGCTCGCCGACCAGGAAGAACGTCGCGTGCACGCGCTCGCGGGCGAGGATCTCCAGGACGGCGGGCGTGCCCTGCGCGTGGGGACCGTCGTCGAACGTCATCGCATAGCCGCGCCCGCTGGAGGTGCGGTCCTCGACTCCCAGCGCCCGCCGCAGGGTCGAGGAGTAGAAGGCGAGCCCGGGGAACAGGTAGCCGGCGAGCGCCGCGCCGCCCAGCGCACCCGCGATACGCGTCCTGTGAGTGCGATGATCGTGGGCGGTCATGGTCAAACTGGTGCTCGGAATCGTGGCGGCGATGGGCGCGTCGGTGCTCTACAGCCTAGGGATCGCCCTGCAGGCGATGGATGCCAAGGAGGCCCCCCGCGAGGAGTACCTGCGGGTGGCGCTGGTCGTTGGCCTGGTGCGCCGGGCGCGCTGGCTGCTCGGGACCGCACTGTCGATACTGGGGTGGCCGCTGCAGGTGCTGGCGCTGCTGCTCGCCCCGCTGGTGGTCGTGCAGCCGGCGCTCGCGGTTGGCCTGTTGGTGCTGTTGTTCTTCGGCGAGCGCATGCTCGGCGAGCATGCCGGGCGCTACGAGCACATGGCGATGCTCGCGATCGTCCTGGGTGTGCTCGGCACGGCGGTGTTCGCTCCACCGCGCCACGCGAGCCCGACCGGCCAGCAGCTGACGATCACGCTCGTGCTCCTGGGCCTCGCCATGGCCTCCCTGCTGCCGTATCTGCTGCGCGCGTTCGGACATTCGATCGCCGAGGTGACGATGGTCTGCGCGGGTCTGGCGGGCGGCTGGAGCGGTGTGGCGACGAAGCTCGCCTCCGACGATCTCGCCCAGCATCATCTCGTGGTCGCCGCGCTGTGGGGCCTGTCGACCGCCGCCGCGGGAGGCGTCGGCGTGCTCAGTGAGATGAGCGCGCTGCAGTCGCGCCCCGCGATCCAGGTGGCGCCGGTGGTGTTCGTGACTCAGACTGTCGTGCCGGTGGCGGTGGCGCCGCTGCTGTTCGGCGAGCGCTTCGGCGCGACGCCGCTGGCGGGGGTGCCGCTGAGCATCTCGCTCGCCGTGCTGATCGGCGGCGCTGCGCTGTTGGCGCGCTCGCCGCTGCTGCTCGCGCTGATGGAAGCCGAACCCGTCAGCGAGCCCAGCGGCTCGGCGCCCAGCCCCGTGGAGCCCAACCACGTGACGATGCGCTCGAGTCCGAGCACCGATGACGACGATCCATCGAGCTCGACAACCAACACGTCGCCGGCGCGCATGGGTCGCTGAGGCAGCCGGCCGGTGGCGTTCAATCGCAGCGCCCCCGCGACCGGCGTGGCCCCGTCGGTGCGCGCGAGCACCAGCTGACCGACGGACAGCCCGCCGCGCGGCTGCAGGTAGTAGAAGCTGTGGTGCAGGCCGAGGGCGCGAGCTTGGGAGCGCAGCACACCCCGCGTGCGCTCCCAGCGCAGCGGCCCCGAGGACGGCACTTCTGGCAGCAGCTCGTCGCCGAGTCCGCGCAGCGTGGCGATCCGCCCGTGGGGCGGCACGCCGGAGTCGTCGGCGAAGGAGACGTGTATCCGCTGCGAGGCGAGCTCAGATGCCACGGCCTGGATATCGGTCACCGGCACGTGCACGATCACACCTACCTCGCGCTGCGTGGTCGCGACGCGGACGAGCGGATGCACGTGCAGGATCTTGTCCGCCAGCGCGCTGACCTCGTCGGTGGACATCATCCACGAGCCCAGCCCGAACAGCAGGCCCAGCCACGTCGCGAACGCCACCAGCCGCAGCCGCCAGAGCGGGATCGGCCGCACGCGCCGCGGCGCGTGCAGCACCACGTTGACGGCCGAGGGATGGAGGGTTGAATCCGGCTGCGCCGCAGCTTCCGCCTCGACGGCTCCGGGGCCGGCGAGCGTGGGAGCAGCGTCGGCGAAGCTGTCCTGCACGTGCCTGCGCAGCTCCTCGGTGTCGTTGGCCAGGCGCAGGAGGTCGAGCGAGGCCATCGCTCTTGTGTTCAGCCGCGCGTGACCTATCGGGAGTCCGTACGAGACGACCGGCGTACCGGCGGCGCGCGCCTCCAGACACGTGACTCCACCGGTCGAGTGCACGAGCACGTCGGCGGCGGCCAGGATCTCGGGCATCTTGTCCGTGAACCCGTACACGCGTACCCTCGGTTCGTCGGCGAAGGCGCCGCGCAGCCGGTCCGCCAGCTGGTCGTTGCGGCCCGCGAGGCACACGATGCTGCTCACCTCCGGCACCCTGGTGAACTCGCGTACGGCGCCGGCGATGTCGCCCACCCCCCAGCCTCCGCCCGAGACGACCACTGTGCGGCCCTCCTCTGAGAGGCCGAGCGCGCGACGCGCCTCGGTCGGGCAGCGCGGCTGCAGGAACTCGGCCGAGATCAGCGGCCGCACCAGCCGCACGCTTCCCCGCCCGGCGATGCGCTCGACCGACGGCATCGACTCGCCGTACATCACGAGGTGCATGTCGATGCCCGGCTGTGCCCAGAAGAACAGGCCGGTCAGGTCGGTGATCGTGGCGACCGTCGGGCAGCTCACCGCGCCCGTGCGCCGCAGCTGCGCCAGCACGACCGTCACCGCGGGATAGGTGGAGACGACCACGTCGGGGTCGTGCTCGGTGATGACGCGTGCGAGCGGGCGCGAGCCGAGCAGGCACAGCGTCCGCCGCGTCAGCGCGCGGACGGGCATCACGTGCTCGAGCAGCCAGTAGATGAGCGTGTAGGTCCACGGGAAGAAGCGCAGCTGCACGCGATAGCCGTCCTCGACCACGGGCCGCACGAGCGGGCCCATCGCGGCGAGTCCGTCGATGACGGTCACCTCTGCATGCCGCTTGGACGCTTCGATCTGCTGTGCCAGGGCGCGCGCGGCCGCTGCGTGACCCTCGCCGACGTCGGCCGACAGGATCAGAACGCGGTGCGGGCGGCCGGGATGCGAACCCCGGCGCCTGTTGCGTGTGCGGTTGCGACGTCGCATAGGAAGGTGCCGCCCTGTCGGGCGGCTGAGGCCGTCAGACGTGCCCACAGGGAATCCCCCCGAGTTGCACGGACCTGCGTACAGCGTACCGGCCGCGGGGGACGCCTGCGAGGCGGGACGGGTAACAATGGACGAATACCCGCCGCGACCCCCATATCCGCCGGTCTTCTAGACGGGGCGGCGCCCGCGGACATGGGTGCGGCCGCGGGTGCGCGGATACCTGCCGGCGTCGTGCGCGTTCTCGGCGGGCTCGGTCTGCTGGCGATCGTGGCGTGTGTCTTCCTGGTGAGCGCCGGTGCCGCGTCGGCGCCCTCGCAGTACGTACCGGCGCGCAGCGGCGGCTGGCCCGCGTGGCTGGCTGGACCGCTGCGGGGATTGGGGATCGGCCTGTCCAGCAGCGGCTTTCAGACGCTGACGCTGATCATGTGCGCGGGCTACCTGCTGGTGCTGCTCGTCGCTCGCCGGCTGCCGCTCGCGTGGCTCGCGGGCGCGATCGTGCTGGCGAACGTGATCCTGGCGCTCGGGCCGCCGCTGATCTCACAGGACGTCTTCGGCTATCTGGCGTTCGCGCGGCTGGGGGTCCTGCACGGCCTCGACCCGTATACGCACGTGGCCGCCGAAGCGCCCGCCGACCAGGTGTTCCACTTCATCGGCTGGCCGTTTCAGCACTCCCCCTACGGCCCGCTGTTCACGCTTCTGAGCTACGCGCTGGTCCCTCTCGGACTTGCGGGCGGATTGTGGGCGTTCAAGGTGATCGCGGTCCTCTCGAGCCTCGCCGCGGTGGCGCTGATCGCGCGGGCGGCGGGTCGGCTCGGACACTCGCGGGGCTGGGCCACGGCATTCGTGGGGCTGAACCCGGTGCTGCTCGTGCTGGCGATCGGCGGAGCGCACAACGACACGCTGCTGCTGCTGGCGCTGGCTCTGGCACTGGCGCTGACCGCGGGAGCGAATCCGCGCTGGCGCGCCGGCGCAGCTGCGCTGGCGACCGGCGTCGGCGTCAAGGTCACCGCGGGTCTGGTGCTGCCGTTCCTCGTGCTCGCGCCACCTCGGGCTCGCGAGCGCGCGCGGGTGGCGCTCGGGGCATGTGCTGCTCTGCTGGCGGTCGCGCTGGTGGGGCTGCTCGGCTTCGGCGCGCACACGTTCGGCTTCGTGGGCGCGATCGGCGAGCAGCAGCAGCTGGTGGCAACGCACGGCATCCCCGCGGAGACCGCCCGCCTGATGGGACTCAGCGGGACGCCGAGCTGGTGGCGCCATGTGTTCCTCGGCGGCTTCCTCGCGGTGCTCGTGTTCGCGCTGTGGCGTACAGCGCGCGGCGCGGACTGGCGGGTGGCCGCGGGGTGGAGCACGATCGCGCTGCTCGTGTTGACCGCGTGGCTGCTGCCGTGGTACGCGATCTGGGTGCTGCCGCTAGCGGCCGTCAGCGGCGACCGGCGCCTGCGTGCCGCCACGCTCCTGCTTTGCGGCTACGCGATCCTCATCCACCTGCCGCTGGCCGACCCGCTGCTCAGTCCCCCCGCCCCCCACGTCGCGGGCAACGTGCACGTCGCGATCCCCCACCTGCGACACCGCCTGGAACTCACCAGTTTCAAGGTGCTTCACGACATCCAGGTCGATCTCCGCTGGTGAGGCATCCGGTCGCAGGCGCCGCAGCCGGATCGCGTCCAGGCGCCTGAACTTGAGGATCTCGAGCACGTAAACGAGGTACACGCTCGCCGCCACCACGAGCAGTCCGATGGCGAGCATCACGAGCGTCCAACCGGTGTTGTAGTGCCCTTTGTGATCGCTGTAGGGGACGAACCGCAGCGCCAGCGCCATGCCTGCCAGCAGCAGCGTCCACACGTACAGGTAGGCGATCGTGCGACGGCTGGAGAAGCCGATGCGCGCCATGCGGTGGTGGAAGTGCTCGCTGTCGGGCCGGTAGATCGGCTGTCGGTACTTCAGCCGCTTGAGCACCACGAACGTCGTGTCCAGGAACGGCACTGCCAGCAGGATCAGCGGCAGCACGAACGACACCACGGCCTCCGTCTTGACGGCGGCCTCGACCGTGATCACGCCCATCAGCAGACCGAGCAGGTTCGCGCCGCAGTCGCCCATGAAGCTCTTCGCAGGCGGGAAGTTGTAGATCAGGAAGCCGAGCGCCGCGCCGGCGGTCAGCGCCGCAAGCACGCCCGGCTGCTGGCGGTTCAGGTCGAACGCGATCACCGCCATCGCGGCGGCGATGATCGTGCACACGCCCGCCGCCAGGCCGTTGACGCCATCGGAGAAGTTGACGACGTTCATCATCACGACCAGGCCGATCACGGTCAGCACCGGGCCGGCGTCCGCGGGACCGGTGTTGGGGAAGTGCAGCAGCCCGACGAACGGCAGCGTGATCGCCTTCACCGCCACGCCGAAGTGCACGACGATCACCGCAGCCAGCACCTGGCCGAGCAGCTTCAGCGCCGGGTGCAACTCGAAGCGATCGTCAAGCGCGCCCACGAGCGTGATGACCGCGGCGGCGAGCAGCACGCCATGCCACAGCTGGGGCTGGTGTTCGCCGGCGTAGCCGGCGGGCAGCCAGATCAAGCCGGCGAGCAGCACCCCGGCGAAGATCGCCAGCCCGCCGAGCAGCGGCGTGGGGCGCTCGGACAGGCCGCGCTCGCGCGGCTCGTCGATCGCGCCGACGACCCTCGCGAACCGCATCGTGAGGGGCGTCAGCAGCGCGGTCAGGACCGCGGCTGCCAGGAAGGCGTAAAGCGCGTCGAGCTCGGTTGGATGCGCCATCGGCTCGCGTAAAGCATCGCAGGCCCGGAGGTCGCGAGCGCCGCGGCTACAGGAGCGCCGTGGTAGCGAGCTGCTCGTACAGCGGATAGCGCTCGACGATCGCGCCCACCCGCTCGGCCAGCTCCTCGGCCCGAGACGCGTATTCGTCGCTGAGCGCGACGGCGAGGATGCGCCCCACCTCTTCGAAATCCTCCTGCTGAAGGCCGCGGGTGGCGAGCGCGGGCGTGCCGATGCGCAGGCCGGAGGCCTCCATCGGCGGGCGTGGGTCGAACGGCACGGCGTTGCGGTTGACGGTGATCTGGATCTCGTGCAGCCGGTCCTCGGCCTGTTTGCCGGTCAGTGCTGGCTCGCTCTCGCGCAGGTTGACGAGGATCAGGTGGACGTCGGTGCCGCCGGTGAGCACGTTGACGCCGGCTCCTGATGAGCGGGAGTCCATCAGCTCCCGCGCGAGTGCGCGCGCGCCCTCGATGGTGCGACGCTGACGCTCGGCGAACAGCTCGCTCGAGGCGATCTTGAAGGCAACGGCCTTGGCCGCGATCACGTGCTCGAGCGGGCCGCCCTGCTGACCGGGGAACACCGCCGAGTCGATCTTCTTCGCGAGCTCCTGCTTGCACAGGATCACGCCAGCGCGCGGGCCACCGAGCGTCTTGTGCGTGGTCGTGGTCACGACGTCGGCGCCGTGCTCGATCGGACTGGGGTGCAGACCGGCCGCGACGAGACCGGCGAAATGCGCCATGTCGACCATCAGCAGCGCCCCGACCTCGTCGGCGATCTCCCTGAAGCGCGCGAAGTCGAGCTGGCGCGGATACGCCGACCAGCCGGCCAGCAGCAGCTTCGGCCGGCGCTCGCGCGCGATCCGCGCGACCTCGTCCATGTCGATCAGGCTGCTCTCGCGGTCGACCTCGTAGGCGGCGATGTCGTACAGACGCCCGGACACGTTGATCTTCATGCCGTGCGTGAGGTGGCCGCCGTGCGCCAGCGACAGGCCCATGATCGTGTCTCCAGGTTGGAGCAGCGCGTGGTAGACGGCCGCGTTGGCCTGCGAGCCGGAGTGCGGCTGGACGTTGGCGTGCTCGGCACCGAACAGCGCCTTGGCGCGGTCGATCGCGAGCTGCTCGGCGACGTCTACCCACTCGCAACCGCCGTAGTAGCGGCGCCCCGGGTAGCCCTCGGCGTACTTGTTGGTGAGCACCGACCCCTGGCACTCGAGCACGGCGCGCGGGACGAAGTTCTCCGAGGCGATCATCTCGAGCGTGCTCTGCTCGCGCTCGAGCTCGCCACGCAGCGCGTCGGCGATCTCGGGATCGACCTCAGCCAGAGGACGGTTGAAGTAGTCGGGGCTCAGCTCGGACACGGCGCTCTCCTTGGACGTGAGGACCTTGGTGCCCAGGCGCGCGGCGGATGTGCTGGCCGCTTCCCGGTGGTCGTTTCCACCTCAGGCGCCAGTCGCGGCAGCGTTATCGAGGCTAGCACTCAGGCCAGCGAGGTGAGCGTCTCACGTATGGCGCTGCGCGCGAGCGCGCCCTCGCGCAGCACGTGCCAGCGGCGGTTGGCGCTGTAGTCGCGCAGATCGATCACCGTGGACGGCATGCCCGGGAGCTCGCCGCCGTCGAGCACGAGATCGGCGCCCTCGAGGATGCTGTCGGGGATCTGCTCAAGCGATCGGGCATCTGGCTGGCCGCTGAGGTTGGCGCTCGACTGCATCACCGGCTTGCTGCTCCCGGCCAGCGCGCGCAGGCGCTCAGGCAGATACGGGACCCGCAGGCCGAGCGTCGCCGGATCGACCCTGCACGCGGGCGCGAAGCGACGCACGGAATTGGACAGCAGCAGCGTCACAGGTCCCGGCAGCAGCGCCGCGAGCGCGGCGCGCTCGTCGTGGTGCAGCTCGCTGAGCGTCTCTAGCGCAGGCTCGAGCGCGAAGAACATGACCGCCGCGGGGCGCGCCGCGGGACGACCCTTGAGCGCGTACAGGCGCCTCGCGGCGCGCTCGTCGTCGGGGTCGCAGCAGACGCCGTAGACGGTGTCGGTCGGGAACACGGCAACGCCGCCGCCGGACACGCACTGCTCCAGACGCCTTGCATCCTGTTCGCTGAGCTTCTGCTGCTCGTCGATTTTCGCAGTCATTCCCTGTGCCGCTCCGCGATGACGACCCGCTGGATCCGTGCGAGGTCGCGTTCGAACCGTATCGCGTCGAAGCCCGCAGCGCGAGTCAGCTCGGCGACCGGCCTAGCCTGGCCGGCGCCGACCTCGAGCGCCAGGAAGCGCACGTCGGGCAGCTCCGCGAGCTGATCGAGCAACGTACGAATCGTGGCGAGCCCGTCGGGGCCTGCGAACAGCGCCTGGGGGGGCTCGTGGCGGAGGATCTCTGGTGCGAGCGTCGAGCGCTCGGACTCCGCCACGTATGGCGGGTTCGAGAGGATCGCGTCGAACTCGCCGGCGTCGGCGAGCAGGTCGGCGTGCAGCCACTTCACGTCGAGCCCGAGCCGCTTGGCATTCTCGCCGGCGAGCTCCAGCGCACGTGTGCTGACGTCGCTGCCGCTGACGTTCAGGTCGGGGCGCTCGTCCTTCAGCGCCAGCGCCACCGCGCCGCTGCCGGTGCCGACATCGAGCACGCGCGCGCCGGCGGGAAGCCCGAGCCCGACCTCCACGAGCAGCTCGGTCTCGGGGCGCGGCACCAGCGCGCGGGCGTCGACCGCCAGCTCGATACGACGAAAGCCGCGGCGCCCGAGGATGTAGGCGACCGGCTCGCGCTCGACGGCGCGCCGGCGCACGGCGTTCTGAAAGGCACGCACGGCGGGGCCGGAGACGGCCATGTCGGGGTCTGTGAGCAGCCGCTCGCGCCGCACGCCGAGCACGTCCGCCAGCAGTAGTTCGGCATCCAGGCGGGGAGTCTCGCAGCCAGCGGCTGCGATCGCGGTGATCGCGCCGTCGAGCGCGTCGCGCACAGGCGTTCCGAGGTTCGAAGGAGCGTCCATCAACGATTCATCGCCGGCTACGCCAGCGCCTGCGTCTCCAGACGCCGGCGCTTCTCGTCTGACTGCAGCGCGTCGGTCAGCTCGTCGAGCTCGCCTTCGAGCACCTGGTCGAGGTTGTGCACGGTGAACTTGATGCGGTGATCGGTCACACGTCGCTCGCCGTAGTTGTAGGTGCGGATCTTCTCCGCGCGGTCGCCCGTGCCGACCTGTGAGCGACGGTCGGCGGCGAGCTCGGCCTGCTGCTCGGCGAGCGCGCGCTCGTACAGCCGTGCGCGCAGCACGCGCAGCGCCTTCTCACGGTTCTGCAGTTGGGACTTCTCGTCCTGCATCGAGACCACGATCCCTGAGGGCTTGTGCGTGACGCGCACGGCCGAGTCGGTCGTGTTGACAGACTGGCCGCCGGGACCGGAGGAGCGGTAGACGTCGATCTGCAGGTCGTTGGGATCGATCTGCACGTCCACGTCCTCGGCCTCCGGCAGCACCGCGACGGTCGCCGTCGAGGTGTGGATCCTGCCCTGGGACTCGGTCTGGGGCACACGCTGCACGCGATGGGTGCCGCCCTCGTACTTGAACACCGAGTACGCGCCGTCGCCCTTGACGGCGAACGTGTACTTACCGTCGCCGACATCGAGCTGCTCGACCTGCCAGCCGCGGCGCTCGGCGTAGCGCGCGAGCATCCGGTAGATGTCGCCCGCCCACAGGCCGGCCTCGTCGCCGCCGGCGCCGCCCTGGATTTCGACGATCACGCTCTTGTCGTCGTTGGGGTCGCGCTCGACCATCGCCAAGCGGATCTGCTCCTCGATCGCCTCGATGCGCCGGCGCGCCTCGGCGAGCTCCTCGCGCATCTCCGCGTCCTCGCCCATCTCCGCCAGAAGCTCCTCCGCTCCGGCCGCGTCGTCCTGGGCGAGCCGCCAAAGCGCTGCGAGCTTCGCCGCGGGCTCGAGCTGGCTGTAGGCACGGCCTACCTCGGCGTAGCGCTCCCTGTCGGAGATCACCTCGGGGTCGGTCATCTGCGCGCCCAGCTCGGCGAAGCGCGACTCGATCTGCTTTACGAGCTCTTCGATCACGCCGGCCAGTTTAGGTGGCCGGCCCTACGTGACAGGTTCTAGGCCACGACCTCGACGCCGAGCAGGTCGGCGGCCGAGAGCTCGCCGGGCGTCTCGCGCGCGAGCACGGCGTTCAGAGCGGCGATCGCCACCTCGAGCTGATCGAGGTCGGGCTCGCGTGTGGTCAGCAGCTGCAGCTTCAGTCCGGGCCACATCACCGCGCGCACCCATGGCCTGCTGCGGTTGCGCCCGGCGAACTTGATCAGCTCGAAGGAGATGCCCGCGATGATCGGCACGCCGAGCACGCGCGTGGCCATCAGCCAGTACCACGCGGGCAGCCCGATCGGCGCGAACACGAAGATCGCGACGATCATCACCACGAGCAGGAAGCTCGTCCCGCAGCGGGGATGCAGCCGCGAGAAGCGCTGTGCGTTGTGAGGCGTCAGCGGCAGGCCCGCCTCGTAGCAGGAGATCGTCTTGTGCTCGGCGCCGTGGTACTCGAACACGCGGCGCAGGTCGCGCACGCGGGAGAGCGCGAGCATGTAGCCGAGGAACAGGGTCGTGCGGATCAGGCCCTCGACGACCCAGAACAGGACCGAGGAGCCGAGCTGGTTCTTGATCAGGCTCGTCAAGCCGACGGGCAGCAGGAAGAACAGACCGATCGCGAGCACCACCGCGACGACGATCGTGCCCGCCCAGACCACGCGGGGGATCTCCTGCGTCTGCGGGTCGGCGCTGTCGCTCTCCTCGGTCTCGCCGTCGCTCGGGCGGGTCTCGCTGTCGCGCTCCTCGGGCGGCAGTTGCGCGTTCGCGGCTATCTCGAGCGCGCGGAATCCGATCACCATCGACCCGCCGAGCGCGACGACCCCGCGCACGATCGGCAACCGCAGCACGCGGTGGCGCTTCATCGCCGAATCGAGCGGATACGTGGTGACCTGGATCCCGCCCTTGGCGCCCTCCTCGGGAGAACGATCGTCCTCGCGCAACTGCTCGTCGGTGGGCTTGCGCACCGCCACCGCCCAGTTGGCGACGCCGCGCATCATCACGCCCTCGATCACCGCCTGCCCGCCGACGGGCGCGTCGCGCTGCGCGCTCAGCTCGCCGTCGTCCTCGACCAGCGTTGCCGGCGCCGCGGGGTCAGCCACGGCACCTGCCATCGGGCTACTGCGCTGACCGAGCTTGGTGCAGGCGGCCTTTGGCCACCCTGCGCTGGAAGCGCTCGACGCGTCCACCGGTGTCCATCAGCTTCTGCCTGCCCGTGTAGAACGGGTGGCAGTTGGAGCACACCTCCACGTGCAGCTCGTCCTGAGTGGCGCGCGTGATGAACTCGTTGCCGCATGTGCAACGCACGTGCGCGCGAACGTAGTTGGGGTGGATGTCTGCCTTCATCGTCGCTCGATTCTAGCGGGCCGCGGGTCTGGCGACACGATCACGCAGTGGCGGCGCCGGCGCCGGCCGTGCCGGGCGCGGTGGCGGGAGTGCTCGCACCAGCCGTGGACGGCGGGGCCGGCTGTTCGCAGCGGGCGGTGCGCAGCACCTCGGCCTTGATCGTGCGGCCCTTGGCGTTCAGCCAGCGGAAACGCACGATGCCGCGGTAGAGCGCCGGCGCCGAGAGGTTCGTCACCTGCTGGATGTGGGTGAAGACCTTCACGCCGGGAGTCGAGGCGTGCCACACGCCCAGAGCGGGAGCGTTGACCATCCGGTACTGCGTTTCTCCGGGGATGCGCTCTTCGAGGTCGATACGCATCTGCATGCGCGCGCTGCCCGGGACGGCGGTCATTTCCCCTGCAAACGTGGCTGAGCGTTCGGTCTGGGGGATGGTCGCGGTGGCGCACTGCGTGAGCGTGGCGGATGCGATCGGCTTGGCGCTCGGCGGAGCGCTCTGGCCGTCCACAGTGGTCCGGGCGCCGGCGACGCCCTGGACGGCGCCGGTCGCTGACGCGGCCGTCGTCGTGCCCGCCATCGCGGCGGGCGAGAGCGCCAGCGATGGCACGGCGACGGCGAGCGCAAGCGCAAGCATGGGATGAGTGAACACCGCGCGCCGGGCATGTCCACTCGAGGGCATCGGTCTCATCACATCCCCGTAACACCGCAAGCCAGCTGTTCGTTTCGCAGCGACGCCGACGAACGTCTCCGACCCCGAGCGAACGACGCCGCTCAGGTGATCTGGTACAGCGGTCCGTCGCCCCCCTCGGGGGTCGTCAGGCGACCGCCCTTGGCGGTGATCGCGCCGCACTGCACGCAGTTGGTGTAGTTGACGATCACGTCTACCTCACCGTGCTCCGGCGCATCCTCGGGGATCTCGTACACGCCCGCCGGGCACATCCAGCGCCAGGTCTCGGCGATCTCGCGCGGGACGTGTTTGCGCACGCGGATGTGGTTGGGCGCGTCGTCGCGGGTGGCGTTGCCGGTGATGAACACCGAGGAGAGCTTGTCGAAGGTGTATTTGCCGTCGGGCTTGACGTAGACGTCCTTGGTGTCCCCGATGAACATCGCCTGCTCGTCGTTGCGGTGCCAGCTTCCGCGTCCCGGGAGCTTGCCCTTGGTGATCTGCTGGATGCCGCTGAGCGGACCGCCGAGCACGAGGCCCTTCTGCAGCGGCTGGCGCGCGTTGCGCACCTCCCACAGCTCCTTGCCGACGGAGGATTCCTCGATCACCTGCTCGTAGGACTCGAAGTTGCTCTCGCCGCGCTTCAGCGCCGCGTAGATGGTCTCGGCCGCGAGCATGCCCGAGCGGATGCAGTGGTGCACGCCCTTGAGCGCCATCGTGTTGACCATGCCACCGGCGTCGCCGACGAGCACCGCCCCGGGCATCGAGAGCTTCGGCATCGACCAGTAGCCGCCGCCCGGCAGCGCCTTGGCGCCCCAGGCCACGCGCTCGCCGCCCTCGAGGATTCCGCGCACGAGCGGATGCGTCTTGAACGTCTGCAGCAGGTCGTGAACGGAGGTGGTCGCGTCGGCGTACTCCAGCTCGACGACGAACCCGATCGAAACGAGGTCCTCGCCGCTCTTCTCGTCCTTCATCGGGTAGATCCACGTGCCGCCGATCTGACCGTACTTGTGCGAGACCTTCAGCGGCCATGGGCCCATCGTGTGAATCAGCCGGTCCAGCGGCTTGGGGACCTTCCAGACCTCCTTGACGCCGAGCTCCCACACCTGCGGCTCGCGCCCCTCCGCAAGATTGAACTCCTTGATGGCGGCGCCCGTCAGGTGCCCCCAACAGCCCTCGGCGAGCACGGTGGCGTGGGCCTTGATGTCGGTCCCCGGCTCGAAGTTCCCTAGCGGCTCGCCATCCTTGCCGCGCCCCTTGTCGCCGGAGCGCACCCCGACGACAGTGCCGTCCTCGACGATCAGCTGCGTGGCTGAGGTCTCGGTGAGGATGTACGCACCGCCCTCCTCGGCCTGGCGCTGCTGGTAGCGCGCCATCGCCGAGACCGAGACGACCTCGTTGCCGTGGTTCTTGAACGGCGGCGGCGTCGGAATCCGCACTGCTCGCTTCGCCGTCGGCGTGAGGTACACCGCCTCCTTGGTGACCTCGCCGTAGGCGAAGCCCTCCTTGCGCCAGTCCTCGCGCGTCATCTCCGGGAACAGCTCCTGCAGCGGCCCGGGGCGCATGACCGCGCCCGACAGATTGTGCCCGCCGCAGGTCTTGGCCTTCTCGACCACCGCCACGGGCACTTCGCCCAGGCGCTCCATAGTCTCCGGATCGTCGCCGAGCAGCTGCAGCAGGCGGTTGGCGCACGCCAGCCCGGCGGTGCCGCCGCCGACGATCGCCACGCCAACCTCGATCAGCTCGTCCTCGGCGTCGAGGCCGCGCTTGATGAACTCCTTGCGCGAATCAACCGGCGGCGGAAACGCCGCCGGTGCGACACGACCGTTGCTGGATCCGTTGTGCCCGGACATCGCCGCCTATGACCCCTTCTTGGCCTTCACAGCCTCTGTGAGCTTGGGCAGGATCTTGTTGAGGTCGCCGACGATGCCTAGGTCGGAGAATTCGAAGATCGGCGCGTTGGCGTCCTTGTTGATCGCGACGATGTTCTCCGAGCTCTGCATGCCGACCTTGTGCTGGATCGCGCCGGAGATGCCAGCCGCGAGATACAGCTTCGGCGAGACGGTCTTGCCCGTCTGGCCGATCTGCGCCGCGTAGGGGTACCAACCGGCGTTGACGACCGCGCGGGTTGCGGCGACAGCGGCATTGCCGCCGAACGCCGCGGCCAGGTCCTCGGCGAGCTGGAAGCCCTCGGCCTTGCCGAGGCCGCGCCCGCCGGCGATGAGGATGCTCGCGCCCTCGATGTCCACGTCGGCGCCACGCTGTTCGCCGCGCGTGAGCATCGTCGCCTGCTGGGCCTGCGGACTGAGCTCGAAGCTCAGCTGCTCAACGGGCGCGTCGGCGCCGCCGACGTCTTTGATCTCGAACGCGTTCAGGCGTCCGATCACGATGCCCACGTCAGAGCGGTATTTGACTTCGGAGATCGACGAATCGCCCAGGATCGGGCGCTCGGCGATCAGCTCGCCGTTCTCTGCACGAACGTTGGTGACCTCCATCACCACGCCCGCGCCGAGTCGCGCGGCCAGGCCGGCGCCGATCTCGAAGCCGAGTAGGCCGCCGCCGAACAGCGCGTAGGAGTAGCCGCCGCTGGAGATGGCCGCGGCCATCGCGTCGACGAGCGGCTGCGCGAGTCCCTCCGGCCCCTCAGCCACGAGCACCTTCTTGGCGCCGTATTTACCCAGCGAGGCCGCCAGATCCTGCGGGATGTTCTCGCCGAGCAGGATCGCGTGCGCCTCGCCGCCTAGCTCAGCGGCGAGCTTGGCGCCCTCGGAGACTGCGCCTAGGGAGTTCTTGTTGATCGCGCCGTCGTAGTGCAGCGCGTAAACCAGGATGTTTGGCATCTAAATCAGCTTCCTCTCGTCGAGCCAGGCGACGATTTTTTCGACGGTCTCGCCGGTGTCCTCGTCCTCGATGATCTCGCCGGCGGACTTCGCCGGCGGCGCCTTCGCTGCCACCCATTGGGCGGCGGAGTTCTCGCCGCCGACTTTGGAGGCGTCGATCTCGACGTCACCGGCGGTGACCGTGTCGAGCGGCTTCTTCTTGGCGCCCATGATCGCCTTCAGCGACGGGTAGCGCGGCTCGTTGATGGCGTCGCCGACGGAGATCACCGCGGGCAGCTTGATCTGCACGGTGTCGTAGCCGTACTCGGCCTGGCGCTCGCAGCGCACGGATCCGGATCCCACCCCCCCATCTACATCCATCTTGATCACCTGCGTGAGCGAGGGCATGCCGAGGTGCTCGGCGACGACGGCGCCGATCGTGTAGCACTCGCCGTCGTCTGACTGCTGGCCGAGCAGCACCAGGTCGGGGCTCTCGCGCTGCAGCGTCTTCGCCAGCGCGTAGCCGGTCGCCGCCACGTCGGAGCCGGCGACGACTGGGTCACTCAAATGGACCGAGCGGTCGGCGCCGAGCGAGACCGCCTTGTGCAACGCACGTACCGCGCTGTCGGGACCCATGGTCACGGCGACGATCTCCTCGACCGCTACCGCGCCGCCCTCCTTGATCTGCATCGCCGCCTCGATGGCGTGCGTGTCATACGGGTTGAGGTTCTTCTCACCGCTGCGGTCCATGCGCCCCGTCGAGGGGTCGATCCTCTTCTCGACGGCGGCGTCCGGAACCTCCTTCACGAGGACGCATATCTTCATTCTCAGGCAACTCCTTGGGGTATGAGTGGGGCCAAGCTTACCTGCTCGGGCGGTTGACTGACGAGTCAATCGGTTTCGGCGCGGCGCGTTTCAAACCGTTCTAGCCAGCACGGTATCACCATGGTTATACAGACTTTGCGTGAGGAGTCATCACGACGATCCTCGGGGACCACCGAGCGACCAAGCCGGCCCACCCAGCCACGCCACCACCAACGCCACGGCGCCCTAGCGACTCACGACCGCGCCGCGGATGAAATCGACGATCGCCTGGGTGGGCGCGCCCGGGGTGAACACCTCGGCGACGCCGAGGCTCTTCAGCTCGGGGATGTCGTCCGCGGGAATCGTGCCGCCGACGGTGATCACGACGTCCTCGACACCCTGCTCGCGCAGCAGCTCGACGACGCGCGGCACGAGCGTCATGTGGGCGCCGGAGAGGATCGACAGGCCGACCGCGTCGGCGTCCTCTTGGATGACCGTCTCGACGATCTGCTCGGGCGTCTGGTGCAGGCCGGTGTAGATCACCTCCATGCCGGCGTCGCGAAGCGCGCGGGCGATGATCTTGGCGCCACGGTCGTGCCCGTCGAGCCCCGGCTTGGCGACGACGACGCGGATCTTGCTCTGGGTGGCTGGCGCGGCGGGCGTCATCGGGAGAACATTACGCGCGGGCGTCGTCCCGCGCGCGCCGCCCCCAGCGTACCCGCCCGAGTGACGCGAGCGCAGTGCCGGCGCCGAGCGCTGCGAGCACCTTCAGGCGCCTGCCGAGGCGATCGAGCTCGATCACCTCCCAGCCCTCCTCGAGCGCGATCCGCCTGAGCGTGGCATCTGGGTTGACGACGACGGCGTGGCGCACGGCGCGCAGCATCGGCAGGTCGGACTCCGAGTCGGAGTAGGCGTAGGAGGCAGCGAGGTCGATCGCGTCGCGCTCGGCGACGTCGCGCATCGAGAGCACCTTGCCCTCGCGGTAGTTGAAAGGCCCGGCGGGCCGGCCGGTGTAGCGGCCGTTGACGATCTCCGAGCGTGAGCCGAGGCCGCCGTCGAAGGCGAGCACGCGCGCGAGCAGGTCGGCCATCTCCTGCGAGGCGGCGGTGAGGATGTAGACGGGCACGCCGGCGTCCTGGTGGGCGTAGGCGCGCTCGAGCATCTGCGGGTACAGCCGCGGCAGCACGCCGGAGAGCACGCGCGGGGTCAGTCGCTCGAGGTCGCGCACGCGCACGCCGGCGATCATCTCCCCCACCCGCCGACGCACGTCGTCGGCGCGGTCGTCGGTCGAGCCACGCAGGCGGAAGCGCAGGTTTTCGTAGACGTCGCGGACGAGGCGCCCGCGCGAGATCATCCCGGTCTCGTAGGCGGCGCGGGCGAAGAACACGCCCGAGGAGCCCGCCATGAGCGTCTTGTCGAGATCGAAGAACGCGGCGGCGCGCGGCCGACCGTTGGGCGACCCGACGGCAGCGCCATCCTGGTCGGCTCTCGCGGCCATCTCAGACCCGAAGGATCACCGCGTCGCCCTGCCCTCCGCCGGAGCAGATCGCGGCGCAGCCGAGACCGCCGCCGCGCCTGCGCAGCTCGAGCACGAGGCTGCCGAGGAGACGCGCGCCGGAGGCGCCGATCGGGTGGCCGAGGGCGACGGCGCCGCCGTTGACGTTGACGCGCTCCTCGTCGATGCCGAGCATGCGGATCGAGTTGAGCGTGACCGACGCGAATGCCTCGTTGATCTCCCACACGTCGATGTCGCCCGGCTGCAGGCCTGCCTTCTCGAGCGCCTTCTTGGCGGCGCTGGCGGGCGTGGTGGCGAGATAGGCGAAGTCGTTGGCGCTCTGCGCGTGCGCGACGATCTCGGCGAGCGCCTCCTTGCCGTTGGCGGCGGCCCACTCCTCGGAGGCGAGCACGAGCGCGCCGGCGCCGTCGTTGACGCCGGGGGAATTTCCGGCGGTGTGCGAGCCCTCCTTGCCGACGAGGCCGGGCAGCGCGGCGAGCTTCTCGAGCGAGGTGTCCCTGCGCGGACCCTCGTCGATCTCGACGACGGTGCTCTGCTTGCGCCCGTTGACCGTCACCGGCACGATCTCTTCCGCCAGCCTGCCCTCGTCGGTGGCCGCGAGCGCGCGTTCGTGTGAGCGCAGTGCCCAACGGTCCATATCCGCGCGCGTGATCTCGAGCTCGTCGCCGACCTCGGTGGCCTCGACGAACATCTGCTTGCCGGAGAACGGGTTGGTGAGCCCGTCGTGGACCATCGCGTCGAGCATCTGCGCATCGCCCATGCGGTAGCCGAAGCGCGCCTGGGGGAGCAGGTAGGGAGCCTTGGACATCGACTCCATGCCGCCGCCGACGCCCACGTGCATGTCGCCGGCGCGAATCGCCTGGTCGAGGATCACCGAGGCGCGCAGGCCGGATGCGCAGACCTTGTTGACGGTCTCCGAAGAGACCTCCTTGGGAACACCGGCCTTGATCTGCGCCTGGCGCGAGGGGATCTGCCCCTGGCCGGCCTGGAGCACCTGGCCCATGACGACGTGCTCGACCTGCTCGGGCTCGACGCCGGCGCGCTCGAGCGCGGCGGCGATGGCGAGTCCGCCGAGCTCGGTGGCGTCCAGCGAGGACAGGCCGCCGCCCATCTTGGCGATGGGGGTGCGCGCGCTGCCGAGTATCACGGTCTTGGACATGGAAGTGGCTCTGCTCCTGTAGGTCGTGAGTAGGGACGCGAGAGCGAGAATGGTAGTGGACCGCTCGCGCAGCGCTGTCGGAATCGTCGCGGCGCCGGCCGTGAGCGCCCGCGCGGCACGCGCACCGTGTGACGCTCGTAAAGCGCTGATTTCCCCGCGACGACGAATCGTTCACAAGGTGGATATCGTCCCGGCGCATGCAGATCTCAGCGATCGCTCAACCGGCGGGTGCAGCTGACGCCGACACGATCGCGATCGGCGTGTTCGAGGGCGACGGCGCACCGCCGGAGGCCCCGGCGGCGCTGAGCGAGCTGCTCGACTCGGGCGAGGCGCGCCGCTCGTTCCAGTCGCTCGCGCTGACGCACGCCGAGGGCAGGCGCTGGCTGCTGGTGGGACTGGGCAAGAGCGAGGAGTTCACGCCCGAGCGCGCACGCGTGGCGGCGTCGGTCGCGGGCGCGCGGGCGCGGGAGATCTCGACGCGCGCGCTGTGCTGGCAGGTTCCCGGCGACGGCGACGGCGAGCGGCCGCAGCGCGCGGCTGAGATCGCGACGGCGCTGGTGGAGGGGACGATCCTCAGCGACTACCGCTTCGATCGCCACAAGTCCAAGCCCGCAGGCGCTGACGCGCAGGACGACGCGCCACCGAAGCACCTGGAGCGCCTGATCATCAGCGGTCCCGACGAGCTGGACGGGCCGGTCGCGGAGGCGGCGCTGCTGGGCGAGGCGGTCAACCGCGCGCGCGACCTGCAGAACCGCCCCGGCAACGACCTGACGCCGACGGCGCTGGGCGAGTACGCGAAGGCATTGGAGCAGGAGCTGGAGGGGCTGTCGGTGCAGGTGGAGGGACGCGACGGGATCCTCGCGCGCGGGATGGGCGCATTCGCAGCGGTCGCGCAGGGCTCCGATCAGGAGCCGGCGCTGATCACGATCAAATACGAGGGGCCTTCGCCCACCGGCCCGACGCTCGGCTTCGTGGGCAAGGCGGTGACGTTCGACAGCGGCGGCATCTCGCTGAAGCCGGGGGCGAAAATGGCGGAGATGAAGTTCGACATGTCGGGCGGCGCGGCGGTGATCGAGGCGGTTTCGGCGATCGCGCGCCTGCGGCTGCCGGTGAAGCTGGTGGCGGTGGTGGGCGCGACGGAGAACCTGCCGAGCGGTCACGCGATCAAGCCCGGCGACATCGTGACGGCCGCCAACGGCAAGACGATCGAGGTCAACAACACCGACGCGGAGGGCCGGCTGGTACTGGCTGACTGCCTCTGCCACGCGGTCGCGCAGGGGGCGGAGCGGATCGTCGATCTGGCGACGCTGACGGGTGCGGTGATCGTCGCGCTCGGCTCGACGTACGCGGGGCTGATGAGCAACGACGACGAGCTCGCGGAGCGAATCTCCGCGGCTGGCGAGCGCACCGGGGAGATCGTGTGGCGGCTGCCGCTACACGAGGAGTACGCCGAGCTGGTCAAGGGCAAATACGGCGACCTGGACAACGCGCCGGAAGCACGCAAGGCGGGCACGATCATCGGCGGGGCGTTCCTGTCGAACTTCGTCGGTGAGACCCCGTGGGCACACCTGGACATCGCCGGGTCGGCGTGGGACCTCGACCGCGCGTACGTCGGCAAGGGCGCGTCGGGCTATGCGGTGCGCCTGCTGGTCGAGCTGGCGCGCTCCTACCGAGCCTGAGTCGCTCTCACGGGCGCTCAGAGGTTTGAAGAGAGACCGCTCCGCGGTCTGGGGGCGGGTCGGCGACTGTCTCCAACGCCGGTGGGCGCAGCCAGCCGGCTGGTGACCTCTGCCCACGCCTGGCCGTGCGGATCGATGTGCGCGCGGTGGCGCCCGGCCTCGCCGGGGATCTCAATGAGCTCGACCTCGCCGCCGGCGGCGCGCGCGGCGCGCGCGTAGCTGCGCGCGAGCTCGATCGACACGGTCTCGTCAAGCGTCCCATGCACGAGCAGCGCGGGCATGCTCAGCGGCAGCAGCGACATGGGATCGCCGGCAGCGTAGCGCTCGGGGAAGTCCTCGGGCGGGCCGCCCATCAGGCCCCGCACGGCGCCGCCGCGCCAGCGCCGGTAGGCGCCAGCGAGGTCGCACACGCCGGCCTGGGCGATCACGCGCGCGACTCCCACCGCGGGCGCGCCCGCGATGAACCCGGGGGCACGCTGCGGGAGCTTGTCGCGGCCGGCGGCCCACAGCGCGAGGTGCCCGCCGGCTGAGTGGCCGATGATCGTGACCGCGTCGAGCTCTAGCGGCGCGTCGAGCTCGGCGAGGTGGTCGATCGCGGCGGCGACGTCGGCGAACGTCGCCGGCCAGCCGCCACCTCCGCCGACGCGCCGGTACTCGATGTTCCACACGGCCCAGCCGCGCCTGACGAGGTCGCCGGCGAGGCCGCGCATCACGATCCGCCCGTAGCGAGCCCTCCATGACCCGCCGTGGATGAGGACGACCACGGGATGCGGTCCGGGTCCGGCGGGCAGGTGCAGATCGGCGCGCTGGGAGCGGTGTGGGCCGTAGCTCGAGGTGCGCCCGCGCTGCAGCAGGTCGAGGATCAGACGCGTGCGAGCCACTGCGGGCGAATGCTGACATACACGGGCGGCGGCGCTCGACGGCGGCGCCGAGGCGCGAGCGACGGCGGCGCTCGACGGCCGGGCCAAGATGCAGGCGGCGACGTACGATCACGGCCGTGGGGAGCGAGCGAGGCGATCCGCCGTATGTGACGAGCGCGCCGGCGACGCCCAGCGACGTGGCCGACTTCCTGTGCGCGCACCCGCCGTTCGACGCGCTCGAGCGGGCAGACGTCGAGCGCGCGGCGGCGTCCGCCGAGGTCGAGTTCTTCCTCGCCGGCGCGACGATCTTCGCGCAGGACGCGCGACCGATCGAGCACCTGCGCGTGGTGCGCACGGGCGCTGTGGAGATCGTGCTCGAAGATCGCGTGCTCGACCTGCTCGCCGCGGGCGAGCTTTTCGGTCACGCCTCGATGCTCTCGGGGCTGCCACCGGGGTTCACGGCACGCGCGCAGGAGGACACGCTCTGCTATCGCATCCCCGCGGAGGTCGCGCGTTCAGTGCTGGCGCGTCCGGAGAGCGTCGGCTTCGTGGCGCGCTCGCTGTTGGAACTGCACGCCCGCCTGCCAGCGTCGATCGCTCCGAACAGGCCCGCGCCCGACCCGGTGAACCAGCCGGTCGCGGCGCTGATCCGCGACCCGCCGCTGCTGTGCTCGCCGGCGACGACGATCCGCGAGGCGGCGACGCAGATGGCGGCGGCGGCGACGACGTCGATCGTGGTCGAGCTCGAGGGCTCGCTCGGCATCCTCACCGACCGCGACCTGCGCACGCGGGTGGTGGCGGCGGGCGTCTCCTACGAGGCCCCGGTGTCGGCGGTGATGAGCGCGCCCGCGTACACGGTCGAGCCGGACCGTCTCGGCGGGGACGTGCTGCTGGAGATGCTCGACCGCGGCGTCCGCCACTTCCCGGTGGTGACGCCCGGCCGCGAGGTGATCGGCGTCGTCGAGGCGGTCGATCTCCAGGCCGTGGAGACGCTGTCGTCGTTCTATCTGCGCCGCGCGATCACGCGTGCGGGCAGCGTCGCGGAGCTCGCGCGCGCGGCGCAGGGCATGCGACCGGCGGTGATCGCCCTTTACGACGCGCGTGTGGCCGCGTCGAGCGTCGCGGCGATCTACTCGGTCGTGCTCGACGCGCTCACGCGCAGGCTGATCGAGCTCGCGCTGGCCGGCGCGGGTGAGCCGCCGGCGGAGTTCTCGTGGCTCGCGCTCGGCAGCCAGGCGCGGCGCGAGGCGACTCCCGGATCGGACGCGGACAGCGCGATCGTCTGGTACGCCGACGTTCGCGAGGAGCTCGTGAGACCGTATCTGCACGCGCTCGCTCGGGAAGTCGTCAACGGACTGGAGGCGTGCGGCATCCGTGTCGACAGTCACGGAGCCACCGCGTCAGACGTGTTGTTCGTGCGCTCGCTCGAGTCCTGGAGGCGGGTGGCGCTCGACTGGATCGAACGTCCCACCCGTGAGCAGGCGCTGATCCTCGTGTCGGTGCTCGTGGACAGCCGGCCGGTGTGGGGCGTGCACAGCGGCGCGCCGGTGTCGGACACGTTCCGGGCTGCCTCATCGCGACCGGAGCTGCTGCGTCTGCTGGCGCGCTTCGCGCTCTCGCACCGGCCGCCGACGGGCTTCCTGCGCGGGCTCGTGGTGGAGCACGACGGCGAGCACCGCGGGCGGCTGGACCTCAAGCGCGGCGGTCTTCTGCCCGTGGTCGATCTCGCGCGCTGGGCGGGGATGGCGGCCGGTGTGACGAGCGCGTCGACGCTCGAGCGCCTGCGCGCAGCCGGCGACGCGGGCACGCTGCCGGCGGCGGACGTGCACACGCTCGAGGATGCATTCGAGCTGTTCGGCGAGCTGCGCATGGAGCACCAGGTGGGCCAACTGCGCGCCGGCCTGGAGCCGAACGACCACGTGAACCCGGATGAGCTCAGCGCGCTGACGCGCAGTTATCTCAAGGAGGCCTTCCGCGCGGTGGCGTCGGTGCAGAGGCGCGTCGCCGCGGAGCTGAGCCTCGGCGTGCGATGAGGATTCGTCGAGCGGCTCGCGGCGCCGGCGCCGCGGCGTATCGGAGCGCACGTCTGCCGGCCGGCCGCACCCCCTGGCGCGAGGCGAGCTATTGCGCCGTCGATCTCGAGCTGAGCGGCCTCGATCCGAAGCGCCACGAGATCGTCTCCTTCGGCGCGGTGCCGATCGAGGACGGACGCGTGCAGCTCGGCGGCTCCGTGCACGGGCGTGTTCGTCCGCAGCACGAGCTCAGCGAGTCCTCGATCCGCGTGCACGGGCTGCGCGCCGCCGACCTCGCCGACGCGCCGGCGCTCGACGAGGCGATCGACCCGCTGCTGGCGGTGCTGGCGGGGAGGATCCCGGTCGTCCACGTTGCGGCGATCGAGCGCGGCTTCCTAGGACCGGCGCTGCGCCGTCAGGGCGTGCGTCTACGCGCGCCGATGATCGACACGAGCGTGCTCGGGCTCGTGTGGCTGCACGAACGCGACGGCGGCGGGCCGCGCCGCCTCTCGCTGAGCGAGCTAACCCTGGCGCTCGGCCTGCCCTCGCACCATCCGCACGATGCGGTCGGCGACGCGCTGACGACGGCGCAGGTGTTCATCGCGCTCGCTACGCACCTCGACGCGCTCCGGGCGGAGACGGTGCGGCGCCTGAGCACCGCCGACCGGCGCCTGGAGGCGCTGCTCATGTACCCGTCGCTTTAGCCGCGGTCGGCAGCGCCGGCGACGCGGCCCGGCGGGCGACTCAGAACAGCTGCAGGTAGCGCTCGAGCTCCCACGGCGTGATCTGCTCGTGGGCGGCCTGCACTTCACGGCGCTTGACCTCGACGTAGTAGTCGATGTAGTCCTGATGATCTCCCCGCCCGCCTGTCTTGCCGAGCGCGGTGCGCAGCACGTCGCAGCGCTCGAGCTCGCGCGTGGCGTCGAGCAGGTTGGCGGGCAGCAGCTCGATCCCGGCGGCGGCGAGCTCGTCGTCGCTCAGCTTGTATAGGTTGGCGCCGTTCGGATCGCCGGGGTCAAGGCCGCGATCGATCCCGTCGAGGCCCGCGGCGATCATCGCGGTCGCCGCGAGGTACGGGTTGCAGGAGCCATCGACTGTGCGGTCCTCGATGCGCCCGCCCGCGGGGATGCGCAGCATCTGCGTGCGGTTGTTGTAGCCGTAGCTGACGTACGCGGGCGCCCACGTCGCACCGCTCGTGGGGGCGCCGACGGACAGGCGCTTGTAGGAGTTGACGGTCGGGGCGGTGAGCGCGATGTACGCCTTGGCGTGCGCCTTGAGGCCGCCGAGGAACTGATATCCGATCTCTGAGAGCCCGAGACCGCGTGGATCCTCGGCGGGGTCGCGCTCGAAGACGTTCTCGCCGTCACGCCACAGGCTTACGTGGAAGTGGCAGCCGTTGCCGGTCAGCTTGGCGAACGGCTTGGGCATGAACGTGGCGATCAGGCCGCGCTCCTGGGCGAGCGACTCGACCATGTAGCGGAAGAACACTGCTCGATCGCAGGTCGTGAGCGCCTCGGCGAACGCGAAGTTCTGCTCGAACTGGCCGTTGGCGTCCTCGTGGTCGGTGGCGTAGTTGTCCCAGCCGAGCCCCGTCACCGCCTTGGAGACCTCCATCACGAAGTCGAGGCTGCGCGTCAGCGCTCGCATGTCGTAACAGGGCTGTTCGAGCGTGTCGAGCGCGTCGGCGAGCTCGAGCCGCCCGTCCGCGCCGCGGCGCAGCAGGAAGTACTCGAGCTCGGCGCCAACCTTCAGTTCGAAGCCAAGAGCCGCCGCGCGCTCGAGGGCGTTGCGGAGGATGGTCCTCGGGCAGTAGGGCCACGGCTCGCCCTCCACAGTCACGTCGCACGCGAAGCGCGCGACGTTCTTGCGCCACGGCAGGATCGTGAAGCTGCGCGGATCGGGCACAGCGATGATGTCGGGATCGTCGGGCCCCTGGCCGATATCGCCGGCGGCGAATCCTGCGAACCCGGCGCCCTCACCTAGGAGATCATCGAGATGGTCCGCCGGCACGAGCTTCGCGCTCGGCTTGCCGTGCATGTCGACGAACTGCGCGAACAGGAACTCGATGCCCGCGTCCTTGACGATCCGCCGCACGTCGTCGGCGTTCTGTGGCGGCGCGGTCATCGGTTGAAAGCTATAGGTCCGTGCGGGGGGGACGCTATGGCCGACGTCTCCTGTAAGCGGGAGGTAGCATGTGCAATACGCACATATGTCCGATGTCACCGAGCTAAGCGGGCTGCGCGACGAGAACCGAACGCTCTACGGGGTGATCAAGCTCGTGTCCTCGTCGGTCGAGCTCGGTCCGATGCTGCAGGGGATCGTCGACCTGGCGACGCAGGCGACGGACTGCCACGCGTGCTTCATCTACCTGCTCGAAGACGATCAGCTGACAATCCGCGCGGCCTCGCAGGTGTTCGCCGACGCCGTCGGACGCGTGCAGCTCGCGATCGAGGATGGCCTCACCGGCTGGGTGGCGCGGCATCGCACGCCCGAGTTCATCCGCGAGCAGGCGATGAACGATCCGCGCATGAAGTACATCCCGCTGCTGCAGGAGGAGCGCTTCCAGTCGATGGTCGCGGTCCCGATCCTGTCGCGCTCGAACGACACGCTGGGCGTGATCGTGCTCCACACCGAGGCCCCGCGCGAGTTCACCGAGGACACGCTGAAGCTGCTCGTGCACATCGCCTCGCTCGTCTCGGGCGCGATCGAGAACGCCCAGCTCTACCAGCGCGAGCGCCGCCGCGTCGACACGCTGACGCGCCTGGCTGCAATCGGCGGCGAAGTCGCCTCGGCGACCGACGCCGACGACCTCGGGCTGATCGTCGCGAGGGGCACGCGTAGGCTGCTCGAGGCGGAGCTCTGTCAGGTCTATCGCCTGGACCCCGACGGGGGCGGACTGCGGCTGCTGCGCTCCGATCCGGAGGCCGTCTCCTCGCCGCCGGCGCTGTCGGCCGCGGGCTTCCTGATCGACGCGCTCGACGGTCGTGGCTCGGGGCCGGCGGCGCGCGGCCTGTGGCCGGAGCTCGACATCGGCGACCTGCTGTTGACGCCGCTGACCGCCGGAAGTGAGCGGCTCGGGCTGCTGTGCGCGGGCTCGCCTCCGGGGCGCAAGTTCAGCGGCGAGGACACCGACCTCGCGCGCGCAATCGCCCAGATCGCGGCGGTCGCGATCAAGCGCGCGGAGCTGATCGAGAACCTGACGAACGCCAACATCGTCAAGGACCTGTTCGAGGCGCTCGCGGCGGGCGCGACGTCGTTCGCCGTCGCCAAGGCCGCCGAGGTCCACTGCGATTTGACGAGCCCCTACCTGATGGTCTGCGCGGAGCCCGCCGGCGGGCTCGAGCCGGCGTCGGTCGAGTGGCGCGAGGCGGCCGAGGTCCTGGGCCGGGGCCTCGCCGCGCTACAGCCCCGCGCGGCGGTCGAGGCTGGCCCGGGGCCCGTGCGGGCCGCGCTGCCGCTCGGCTCCGGGCGCCCGGAGCGCGTCGAGGAACTGCTGCGCTCCTGCGAAGAGCTCGGCAGGCAGACCCGCGCGGCGATCGGCGTCAGTCAACTGCGCGCGTCGGGCGCGGAGGCTGCGCGGACCTACCGCGAGGCGCTCGACGCAGCGACGATCGGGCGCGCGCTGCTGCATGAGGGCGGCGCGATCGCCTACTCGCAGCTCGGCGCCTACCGCTATCTCGTCCACATCGCCGCCGAGGCGGCCCCCAGAGACAGGATGCGCGAGGCCATCGACGTGCTGATCGAGTACGACAACAGGCGGCGCTCCTCGCTGCTTGACACGCTCGAGCGCTATCTCGCCGAGCGCCGCAGCGTGATCGAGAGCGCGCGCGCCCTGTTCATCCACCCGAACACGCTGCGCCAGCGGCTGGCGCGCATCGAGGAGCTCACGGGCGTAGAGCTCGACCACGACGACCTGCTCTCGCTCGAGCTCGCGATCAAGCTCGCCCGACTGCACGGGCGCCCGGGGGCGCCGAGCGGCTCAATCCCCCTCTGAGAACGTGGCGCGCCGCCTATTTTGAAACAGGTTCTGAGACGAGGAACACCGGAACCTTCGCCCGGCGGCGCACCCGCTGTGGCTCCTGAGACCAGAGCATGTCGGCGATCAGGCGGTTGCGGTCGGGATCGGCGGCCATCACGATCGCCTGGCACTCCTCCTTGATCGCCTCATCGCAGATGCGCGCCGTGGGCTTGCGCGTGCCCAGCACGTGCCCCTCCGCCTCCAGGCCCTTGCGCTTCAGGCGCTTGACCGCTCTGGCCACGATCTCGCGCTGCTCGGCCCACTCGCGCTTGGTGGGCATCAGGCCGGGGTTGGGGAACCCGAACGACACGCCGTGGATGCGCGCGATCGAGAACACGTGCACGCTCGGCTGGACCGCGCCAGACATGTCCGAGAGATCCACGACGCGGGCGATCGCGGCATCGGTGATCGCCCGCCCCTCCGAAGCGAGCAGGATGCGCGCGTAGCCGGGCTCCGCCGATGCGCTCGAGTGATCCATGCTCACAAGTGCCGTGGCGCTCATGGAGCCGCGCCCTCTGTCGCGCTCTCGGCGGGCGCGGTGGCGGCCGGCGCGGTGCCCGCCGTTCGCCTCAGAAGGTCCTCTTTCTTGCGATCGCCTGCCTTGCGCCACAGGTACAGCGGGTAGTACGAAGCGAGCACGGCGAAGCCGAGGAAGTAGTAGATGAGCGTCTTGTGTCCGGCGGCGTTGCACGAGCAGTTCGCGTACACGGGCCCGCCCCAGAAGTAGATCAGCGCGTACACGCCCGCGAGCCCCAGCGCGACGTACTTCATCCACTCGGGCAGCCTGAAAGGCCGGCGCAGGTTCGGCCTGTGCTTGCGCAACAGGTAGTAGCCGACGAGCACCGGTATGAACGACGCGAGGTAGCCGACGTTCGAGAACGTGTAGATCTGCACCGCGCCGCCGAAGAACACGACGATGATCGAGGCGGCCACGTTGAAGATCATCGAGCGGTGCGGCACACCATGTGAGTTGGTGGCCTGGAAGAAGCGCGGGAACTGACCGTCGACGGACATCTGGTGAAGCGAGCGTGCCGTCCCGGTGATCGCGTTCAGCGCCGACAGGATCAACGCGAGGATCAGCATCACCGCGATCAGCCAGTTGAGCACTTCGCCGCCGGTGCCGGTGCCGAACACCTTGGAGGCGAAGGTGACAAAGATCGTCTTGGGGTCGACCAGCGCGGTGTTGCCAAGCGCTTTGGTGCCGAGCACGATCACGAACGCCACAGGGATCATCACGTAGATGAAAACGCCATAGGCGCCCTCGGCGTTCATCGCGATCTTCGCGTCGCGGTCGGGATCCTTCGTCTCACCGATGTAGCACGCGGCAGCCTCCATCGCGATCACGTTCCACGTCAACAGGAACGAGAAGGCGAGCGCGACCACGAACCAGCCGTGACCGAACTGGCTGGCGAAGAAGCCCGAGCCGTCGACGTGGTGGAAGTGGAACAGTTCACCGAAGTGCACGACCCCCGGGTTGAAGATCCATGAGATCGCCAGGAACGTCAGCGGGATCATCGACAGGAACGCAAGCGTCGTCGCGAAGAACGTGCCGAAGCGCAGCCCCAGGTAGGAGGGAATGAACAACAGCAGCAGCCCCACGACGGAGATGCCGAGTGTCCACCACGCGATCGGCGTGTCGATCGGTGTGAAGCCCTTTTCGGAGAGCCCGAAGCGCTCGACGATGTAAAAGGAGGCGAGGATCATGTTCAACGGCGCGACCGGGAACCAGCCCAGCCAGTACGCCCAGGCGGTGAAGCCGTTGACGTGCTCTGCGAAGCGCGGCCATTTGTCCTTGTAGGCCGGATACGCGTACGAGGGCGAGCCGCCGGAGCGATCGGGCATCATCGCCGAGAGCTCCGCCAGGAACAGGCACAGCAGGTAGCCGCTGACGGTGATCACGAAGATCAGCGGAATCGCCGCGGCGCCCAGCGAGGTGACCATCGTCGGAGCGATCCCGGTGACGAGGATCGTGCCCGCGAGCCCGATCACGAACGCGCCCCACCAGTTGATGGTCTTCGGCAGCCCCCCGCCCTCGTAGCTCAGCTCGTCGTAGGTGCCAGAGCCAGTGTCATCCGCCATATGCTCTCCCGATCACGTTGTGTGTTCGTCGCCAGATTGCCAGGTGGCCGGGAGAACTCCCAGGCGAGATGTGAACACAATTGTTGGGAGCGACATGGAGCACCTGGACACATTCCTCTCTCAACAACCTCCGTTCGACGGGCTCTCCCCCGCCGAGCTGACCGCTGTGGCCGCCGATGCGCGCGAGGTCTCCTTCGACACGGGCGAGCTGGTGCTCGTCGAGGACGGCGCGCCCGCCGAGGGCCTGTACGTCCTCACCGCAGGCTCGATGGAACTGGTTCACGAGGGTGAGACGATGGTGGTGCTCGAGCCGGGCGAGTGCTTCGGCCACCCCTCGCTGCTGACGGGCATGGCGCCGTTGTTCACCGTGCGTACCCGTGAGCCTTCGCGCTGCGCGCTGCTGGATGCGCCCGCGGCGCGGCGCGTGCTCGCAACCGAAGCCGGCGTGAGCTACGTCGCGGGGACGATGCGCACGCGCCTGACGCGCGCCGGTCACACCGTGCACGGCCTGCTCGACGTCGGCACGACGCCCGTGTCGGCGATCATGCGCCCGGCTGTCTTCTGCGAGCCTGAGGAGCCGCTGCGCACGGCAGCGGCGAAGTTGGGCTCAAGCGACGACGCCTCGGCGCTGCTGGTGCGCCTGGCGGATGGGGAGCTCGCGCTGGTCACCGACGCCGCCGTGCGCGCGTGGGTCGCCTCCGGCCCGGGAGACGCCGAGACCCCCGTCGCAGCGATCGCCCGGCCCGCCCAAACGGTGCCGGTTGAACAGCTCGCGGTCGAGGCGACGGTCGACATGCTCGCCGCCGGCGTCGAGCACGTGGCGGTGCTCGACGGCGAGCGGGTGTGCGGGATGCTCTCGGCGGCCGACCTGCTCGGGCTCGACGCGCGCAGCCCGATCGCGCTGCGCCACACGATTCTCGGCGCTGCTGACGAGGGCGTGCTCGCGCGCGCCGCCGAGCACCTGCCGCAGCTGTTTCGCCTGCTCGTGCGCGCCGGCGTCCCCTCGCGCGACCTCGGGCGCGTGCTGAGCCTCCAGCACGACGCGCTGACGGTACGCCTGATCGACTTCTCGCTGTCGAAGAACGGGCCCGCGCCGGTGGCGTGGGCGTGGCTCGATCTCGGCAGCGCCGCGCGGCGGGAGTTCACGCTGGCCTCCGACCAGGACAACGCGCTCGCCTACGAGACGCCACCGAGCAGCGGCGATACCGGCGATGCGCAGGCCGTAGATGCGTATTTCGCGCGCCTCGGACGCGAGGTCAACGACGGCCTCGCGCGCTGCGGCTTCGGCGTCGACAACAACGACGTGCTCGCGGGCAACCGCCTGTGGCGCATGTCCAAGGCCGACTGGATCAGGACGTTCGACGAGTGCCTGCGCGTGCCCAGCGAGTCGCATCTGATCCGCGCGTCGGTCGCGTTCGACTTCCGCCTGTGCGCGGGCGGCCTGACGCTGACGGCGGCGCTGACCGCACGCATTCGCTCCGCGCGCGAACATCCCGACTTCATGCGGCTGATGGCGCGCACCGCCACCGGCTACCCGGTGGCGCTGGGCTTCCGCGGTGATCTCGCCGTCGAGCGCCGCGGCGAGGCGGCCGGCCGCCTGGACCTGAAGCGCGGCGCGATCATCCCGCTGGTGAACCTCGTTCGCTTCCACGCGCTGGCCAACGGCGTGACGATCTCCCCGACGCTCGACCGGATCGAGGCCGCCGCGAGCGCGGGGGGCCTCGAGCGCAGCGTGGCGGACGCGCTGCGCGAGGCGTTCGACGTGATCACGCGCGTGCGCTTCGAGCACCACGCCGAGCTGATCGCGGCGGGTGCCCCGGCGGACAACCTGCTCGACCCAAGCGCACTGGCGCCGATCGCGCGCGTGGAGCTGCGCGAGGCGCTGCACACGGTGCGGCGCGAGCAGAAGCGCGTCGGCGTGTGGACGCCTCCAAAGCTGTAGCGCTCCCCGCCACATTCTCCGGCGAAAGTGTGCACGCCGACTCCATGTCCGCGGCCAAGTCCGGTCTCTACAGTGATTTTCATGTGTGGGATCGCAGGGCTATACACGAAGACTCCCGCGCTGCAGGCCGTGCTCGGCGAGCACCTCTCGAGAATGCTCGAGCAGCTCTCCTTCCGCGGGCCCGACAGCGCCGGGGTCGCCTTCTACCGTGACCCGGCGCCGGCCGGCTCATGCAAGATCTCGCTGTGCGGCGCCGGCAGCGACGCCGAGTGGACGACGCTCGGCATCGAGCTCGCGGAAGCCTTCGGAGACGCCTCCGAGCCGCGCGTGCGAGCCACCCATGCCGTGTTCGTGGTCGAGGAAGAAGCCGCGAACGTGCAGGCGTGGCTCGCCGAGAACCGCCCCGAGCTGCGGCTGATGAGCGCGGGCAGCTCGATCGAGATCTACAAGCAGGCGGGCCGCCCGCGCGACTTCGTGCGGCGCTTCGAGATCGACCGGATCGACGGCACCCACGCGCTCGGGCATACGCGCATGGCCACCGAGAGCCGCGTCACGACCGAGCACTCGCACCCGTTCTCCACGGGCCTTGACCTGTGTCTCGTGCACAACGGCTCGCTGTCCAACCACAATCGCCTGCGAGCCAAGCTGCGACGCGAGGGCCTGCGCTTCCAGACCGACAACGACAGCGAGGTCGCGGCCGGCTACCTGACGTGGCGGATGCGCGAGGGCGCGAGCCTCGAGCAGGCGCTCGAGGGCTGCCTGCACGACCTCGACGGCTTCTACACGTTCGCGGTCGCGAGCGCCGACGGCTTCGCGGTCCTGCGCGACCCGATCGCGTGCAAGCCGGCCGTCATGGCGGAGACCGACGAGTGGGTCGCGATCGCCTCGGAGTACCGGGCGATCGCCGTGCTGCCCGGCGCCGAGGACGCCGTCAGCTGGGAGCCCGACCCTGGTCGCGTCTACAGCTGGGGAACGACGCTGGTGTCGTGATGCCCGCCCCGGATGCCACCCGGGAGGCCGCGCTGTCCTTCGACTTGGCGAGTGAAACCGTCAGGCAGCTCAACCAGCGCCTCCACGACACCCTCGAGCCCCAGCGCGTGCGCGTGCTCAACCCTGCGGGCATGCACTCGATCGCGGTCGGCATCGACGCTGAACATGAGCTCGAGATCGACGGGCATGTCGGCTACTACTGCGCCGGCATGAACAAGCTCGCGACAGTGCGCGTGCATGGCAACTGCGGCGTCGGCGTGGCCGAGAACATGATGTCGGGCACCGTCGTGGTCGAGGGCAGCGCGAGCCAGTCCGCGGCGGCGAGCGCGCGCGGCGGGCTGCTGGTCGTCCACGGCGACGCCTCCGCGCGCTGCGCAATCTCGCTCAAGGGCGCCGACGTGGTCGTGCGCGGCTCGATCGGCCACATGAGCGCGTTCATGGCGCAGAAGGGATCGCTGGTGGTATGCGGCGACGCGGGCGATGCGCTCGGCGACTCGCTGTACGAGGCGCGGCTGTACGTGCGCGGCTCAGTCACGGGGTTGGGCGCGGACTGCATCGAGAAGGAGATGCGCGCCGAGCATGTCGAGCAGCTCGCGCAGCTGCTCGAGCGCGCCGAGGTCGACGACGTCGCGCCTGCGGACTTCCGTCGCTACGGATCTGCGCGCGCGCTGTACAACTTCCACGTCGACAACCTCGGGAGCTACTGAGATGAGCGCCAACGGCGGCTCCCCTCATCCAGGCGGAGCAGTGGCGGACGGCTGGCACCCGGGCCTGCGTGAATCCGCCACGTTCGACCGCAATGCGATCGCCGAGATCCAGCGCGCGGCGCGCGAGGGGTCCTACGACATCCGCGGCTTCGGCGCCAAGCGTCGGGTGCCTCACTTCGACGACCTGCTGTTCCTCGGCGCGAGCGTGTCGCGCTATCCGCTGGAGGGATATCGCGAGCGGTGCGCGACCGACGTGGTGATCGGGGGGCGCTTCGCGCGCGAGCCGCTGCACCTGGAGATCCCGATCACGATCGCCGGGATGAGCTTCGGCGCCCTGTCGGGGCCCGCGAAGGAGGCGCTCGGGCGCGGCGCGAGCGCGGTCGGCACGAGCACGACGACGGGCGACGGCGGTATGACGCCCGAGGAGCGTGAGCACTCGCGCACGCTCGTCTACCAGCTGCTGCCGTCGCGCTACGGGATGAACCCCGACGACCTGCGCCGCGCGGACGCGATCGAGGTGGTCATCGGCCAGGGCGCCAAGCCCGGCGGCGGCGGCATGCTGCTCGGCCACAAGATCTCCGAGCGCGTCGCGCAGATGCGCGACCTGCCGCCGGGCATCGACCAGCGCAGCGCCTGTCGGCACCCCGATTGGACGGGACCGGACGACCTCGAGATCAAGATCGAGGAGCTGCGCGAGATCACCGACTGGCGCGTGCCGATCTTCATCAAGGTGGGCGCCACGCGCACCTACTACGACGTCGCGCTGGCGGTGAAGGCCGGCGCTGACGCGATCGTGCTCGACGGCATGCAGGGCGGCACCGCGGCGACGCAGGAGATCTTCATCGAGCACGTCGGCATCCCGATCCTCGCGGCGATCCCCCAGGCGGTCGAGTCGCTGATCGACCTCGGCATGCACCGCGAGGTCCAGCTGATCGTCTCAGGCGGCATCCGCACGGGCGCCGACGTCGCCAAGGCGCTCGCGCTGGGCGCCGACGCGGTCTCGATCGGCGTGGCGGCGATGATCGCGCTGGGCGACAACGCGCCCGAGCACGACGAGGCCTACCGCGCGATCGGCTCGGCGGCGGGCTACTACGACGACTACCAGGCGGGGCTCGACCCGGCGGGGATCTCGACCCAGGACGAGCAGCTCGCCGCGCGCCTGGACCCGGTCGAGGGCGGGCGGCGCCTGGCGAACTACCTGCGCACGCTGGTGCTCGAGACCCAGACGCTCGCGCGCGCCTGCGGGAAGTCCCACGTGCACAACCTCGAACCCGAGGACCTCGTCGCATTGACGATCGAGGCCGCCGCGATGGCGCGCGTGCCACTCGCGGGGACCAACTGGATACCTGGACGCACTGCAGGTCTCTGAAGCATACCTGCCGGTCGAGGGCGAGCGAGAGCGACTACGCGCGCGAGAACCGACCGGCGGCGATCGCCGCGGCGACGAGCATCACGACGCCGTACACCCCTGGCACGGCGCCGGCGGCGGTGCCGAACGCCTGCGTGGCGAGCGCGGCGGCGACGGCGAAGTCGCGCATCGCGATCGTGAACGCCCCAGGAATCGCACTCGTGCGGCGTCCGTCGAGGCGACGCCACAGCCCCGCCAGACACGCGCATACGATCAGGAAGGCGACGCTCGCGAGCAGCGCGGCGCCGAGGTGATGGGCTCCGTGCGTGCCGCTGAGCGCCGCGTACACGAGCACCGCCACTGTCAGCGCGGCGACGCCCTCGCGGGCGGCGTTGACGTCCGCTTTCGCGAGTCGCTGCGCAAGCGCCCCCCGGCTGCGCACAGCGACGCCGACGAGCAACGGCACGAGCACGACCAACGCGAAGCGGACGAGCAGGTGCCCCGAGCTGACGTGCACGGCGCTGCCCGACAGCCAGCCGATCGCCACCGGCCCCACCAGCGCCGCGAGGACCAACGAGCCGGTTACCACGCCAAGCGCGATCGTCGCATCGGCGCCCGCCAGCGCAACCAGACCCACGGCTGCGACCTCTGACGAGGACAGCCCCACCGCGAGCAGCCCGTCGCGCACGAGCGGCGCGAACGGACGCCCGAGCAGCCACGCCGCGCCGACGAGCACAGGCAGCGGCGCCAGCGAGAGGATTACCACCGCGCGCGCGTGCTCGCGCAGGCGGGCGAGGTCGGCGAAGGAGATCCCGAGCGCGGTCGCGAGCACCAGCAGCGCGAGCAGCAGGTCCGAGCGCGCGGCGAGCGCACCCGATGGAAGCACGAGGCCGAGCACGGCGGCGAGCAGCGCCAGCGGCGTGAGCACGCGGGGCACGCCGGCGAGCAGGCGCATCGCTGCCGGCCTCACCGCTCCGCTCCAAGCGCGCGTGTGAGCGTCGCTGCGCCGTCGCGCAGTTCGGCGAGCAGGCGCGTGGGGTCCTCGAGACGGTTGGCCGGACCCTGCAGCCCGAGGATCGCCGCGAGCGCGCCCGCGCGGTCTAACACCGGCGCCGCGATCGCGTTGACGTCCGGCTCGCGCTCGCCGAAGACCGTGCCGTAACCGCGCTGGCGCACCGCGATCACCTCCCTGGCGAGTTGCGCGCGGTTGGTGATCGTGCGCTCGGTGAACGCTTTCAGGTCGCGCTCGCGCGGCAGCGCGCCGCCGCCGAACGCGAGCATCACCTTGCCGACCGCGGTCGCGTGCGCGACGCTCGGGCGCCCCAGGCGCGCCATGCTGACGACACTCGAGCGCGACGGAACCGAGTCGACGGTGATCGCCTCGCGCTCCCCCGGGACCGACAGCGTCGCCGTCTCCCCCGTCCGCTCCATCAGCTCGACCAGCACTGGGCGCGCGAGCGCGCGCAGGTCCAGTCGCGCGAGCACACGATCGGCGAGCGTCACCAGCCCGAGCCCCAGCCGGAACGGGCCCGGGCCGTCGCGCTGGACCATGCCCGCACCCTCGAGCGTCGCGAGCAACCGCGACGCCGTGCTCGGGCTGACGCCGATCCGTCTCGCGAGCTCGTTCACGCCGAGGTCCTGCTCGCTCTCACGCAGCGCCTCGAGCAGCGCCAGCGCGCGCGCGACCGACGCGACGGGGCGCGCGCGCGCGGCCGGCGCTTGTGGATGCCCCGGACGCCCGCCTCCGGCCGGCTGCGGCGTGGGTCGTTGTTGCGCCATCGGCAACAGTATTGCGCTTTGCGTTACGGCTGTCTAGGATGCGATCGATGTCGTTCGTGCTCACGTGCCCGCACTGCGGCGTCCGCGAGGTCGCCGACTTCGCCTTCGGCGGAGAGCTGAGCAGCCGCCCCCGCGAGACGCCGACGCTACGCGAGCTGTGTGAGTACAACTACTTCCGCCGCAACGTCGCCGGCGTCCAGCGCGAGTGGTGGTACCACCGCTCGGGCTGCCGCACGTGGTTCCAGGCCGAACGCGACACGCGCACCAACCACGTGCTGCGCGTGTGGCTTCCCGGCGAGCGCGACGAGCCCGGCGACGGCGGCACGCCAACGGAGCTCGGCGGCGGCGTGCCGGCGGAGGACGCGGCGTGAGCCGGCTGCCGTCGCAGCCCGGCGAGCGGATCGATCGCAGCCAGACGCTCACGTTCAGCTTCGACGGCAAGCCCGTCGCGGCACTGCGCGGCGACACGATCGCCTCGGCGCTGTTCGCCGCCGGGCGACGCACGTTCTCGCGCAGCTTCAAGTACCACCGCCGCCGCGGCCTGATGTGCTGCGCCGGGAACTGCCCGAACTGCATGGTGGCTGTCGACGGCGCGCCCGGCGTCCGCGCGTGCACCGAGCCCGTCCGCGAGGGGATGCAGGTCGAGCATCTGAACGCCAGCCCAGGGCTCGAGCTCGACGGCATGGCGATCACCGACAGACTCGGCGGGCCGTTCACCCCTCCGGGCTTCTACTACAAGACGTTCATCCGCCCGCGGCGCCTGTGGCCGCTGTACGAGTGGGTGCTGCGCCACGCCGCGGGCCTCGGGCGGCTGCCCGAGCGCCAGGCGGAGCGGACGTGGCGCACCGAGTACCGCCGACGCCACACCGACGTGCTCGTCGTCGGCGCCGGACACGCCGGCCTCAGCGCGGCGATCGCGGCAGCCGAGCTGGGCGCGGACGTGGTGCTTGCCGACGAGGGGCCCGAGCCCGGTGGACGCCTGCTGTGGGAGGGCGGACACGCGCAGGCTCGCGCGCTGGCCGACCGCGCGCGAGCGGCCGGTGTCGAGATCCTCAGCTCGGCCCCCGCACTCGGACATTTCGACGGTCTTGTCCCTGTGTGGCAGGGCGACACGCTGCATCAGGTGCGCGCGCGCCAGCACATCTACGCCACCGGCGCGATCGAGCAGCCCCTCGTCTTCCCCGGCAACGACCTCCCCGGCGTGATGCTCTCGAGCGGCGCATGGCGGCTGGCGGCGCTCTACGGAGTCCGGCCGGGAACGCGCGCCGTGCTCGCGAGCACATCCGATCGCGGCCTGCTCGCCGCGAGCGCGCTGCTTGATCTCGGCGTCGAGGTGCTCGCCGTGGCGGATCTCAGGCGCACCCCGTCAGCGGCGGCGCAGGCGCTGCGTGAGCAGGGCGTCGAGGTGCTGAACGGCTGGACGATCGTCGGTGCAGGCGGGCGCCGAGCGGTGACGGGCGCCACGCTCGCGCCTGTTGTGGATGCCAGCCTCAATGGCGCCTCGGGTTCGAGCCCGCGCGAGCTGAGCTGTGATCTGGTGCTCGTCTGCGGCGGCGAGGCGCCTGCGACGGCGCTCGTCGCGCAGGCCGGCGGGCGGACCGAGTACGACCCCGCGCGCGGGCACTTCCGTCTCGCGGAGCTGCCGCCGGGAGTATGGGCGACCGGCGATCTCGCCGGCGACGGCCACGAGCAGTTGGTCGCGCTCGCGGGCGAGCGCGCCGGGCTGGCGGCAGCCCAGGCGCTCGGTCTCGGCGACGAGCGTTCCGCCTCGCGCGCCGCGGAGCTCGACGCGCAGATGCTCGACTCCACGCGCACTGAGGAGACGCCCGCGCCGGTGCTCGCGACGGGCGCGTCACCCACGGGCAAGGCGTTCACGTGCTTCTGCGAGGACGTGACTGCCAAGGACATCCGCCGCGGCGTGCAGGAGGGCTACGACTCGATCGAGCTGTGCAAGCGCTTCACGACGGTGACGATGGGCCCGTGCCAGGGCCGCATGTGCCAGCTTTCCTCGATCCGGCTGATGTCCGCCGAGACCGGCCAGGGGCTCGAGCAGATCGGCACCACCACGGCGCGCCCGCCGTGGTCGACGGTGCCGCTTGGCGCGCTCGCGGGCCGGCCGATCGAGCCTGCCAAGCGCTCGTCGATCCACGGCGTGCACCGCGAGCTCGGCGCGAGCATCAAATGGGCGGGCGACTGGCGGCGCGCCTACGACTACGGCGACCCCGAGGGCGAGGCGCTGAACGTACACCGGGCCGCCGGCCTGATCGACGTCTCGACGCTCGGCAAGCTGCTCGTGCGGGGCTCGGACGCGGGACAGTTCCTCGATCGCCTGTACCCCAACCGGCTCTCGAACCTGAAGCCCGGCCGCGTGCGCTACGGCGTGCTGAGCAGCGACGCCGGGCGGATCATGGACGACGGCACCGTCACACGGATCGACGAGGACACGTTCTACGTGACCACCACCTCGAGCGGCGCTGGCGCGGTCGAGCAGTGGTTCTCCTGGTGGCTGGCCGATTGGAAGCTCGACGTGCAGCTCTCAGACGTCACGCAGTCCCTGTGCGCGGTCAACCTCGCCGGGCCGCGCGCGAGGGAGATACTCGCCCGCCTGACCGACGCGGACTGCTCGCCCGAGGCATTCGCCTACCTGGACGCGCGCCAGGCTCGCGTCGCGGGCGTGCAGTCGCTGTTGATGCGGATCGGCTTCGTCGGCGAGCTCGGCTATGAGATTCACTTCCCCGCCGCCTACGGCGAGGACGTCTGGAACGCGATCCTGAGGGCCGGCGAGCCCGAGGGCATCCGCCCGTTCGGCCTGGAGCCGCAGCGGATACTCCGCCTACAGAAGCAGCACATCATCGTCGGTCAGGACACAGACTCCGAGTCGACCCCGTTCGGCGCGGGCATGCCGTGGGCGGTCAAGCTCGACAAGGACGAGCAGTTCATCGGCAAGTGGGCGCTCCAGCACGTCGCCGAGACTCCCGCCGAGACGGCGCTGGTGGGCTTCACCGTGGCGGGCGACCACGTGCCGACGGAGGGCGCCGTGGTGCTCGATCATCGCGGCGCCGTGGCAGGACAGGTGACGAGCGCGCGCCGCTCGCGCCAGCTCGAGCGCGTGATCGGGATGGCGTGGGTTCCGAGCGCGCTCGCGAGCGACGGTCAGCTCATCACGATCTCCGACAACGGCGAGCGCTTCGGCGCTTCGGTGGTGACAGAGCCGTTCTACGACCCTGCCGGCGAGCTGCTGCGCTCGTGAGCCTCGCGTTCCTCACGCCCGACGTCACGGTCTCGCGGGATGTGCAGGCGCGCTCGCCGATGGAGCGCCCGGCGGTGGACGCCGGCGCGCGGCTGTCGCGCGTGGAGGGATGGAGCGTGGCGAACGCTTACAGCGAGCCGAGCATCGAGTGGGAGCGCCTCACGCGCACGGTGGCCTTCGCCGACCGCTCGAGCCTCACCAAGCTGGAGCTCCAGGCCGAGCCGCAGGAGCTCGCGTGGATCGTCGCGCCGGCTAGTGACAACGGCGGCCTGACGCTCGAGCCGGGCCTGGCGGAGCATGTGGCTGGGACGTGGTGGTGCCCTGTGACGCCGAGCCGCGTGCTCATGCTCGGCGAGCCGGGTGAGGCGCCGGCGCTCCGCGCGACGCTCGAGCAGGCCGCCGAGGAAGCTCGCGGCACGGTGACCGTGCTCGACGTCACGTGCGGACTCGCCGCGATGTCGCTGATCGGACCGGGCGCGCGCGAGCTGCTGGCGCGCTTCTGCGCGATCGACGTGCGCCCGGCGCTCGCACCCCCGGGCGCCTTCCGCCCGGGATCGGTCGCACGCACGCCCGGCTACGTGCTCGTCGAGGCGGAGGACCGCCTGCTGGTGCTCGTCGGCTGGGCGCTCGGCGAGTACCTGTGGCAGGTGGTCGCCGACGCCGCCGCGCAGCTGGGCGGCGGTCCGGTCGGCGCGGAAGCGCTAGCCCACTACCTGGAGAGAGACGATGCGTGAGATCTTCCGGCCGGGTCGGATGTGGCGGCGGCCGGCCGAGCTGCGCGACTCATACGACGTGGTGATCGTCGGAGGTGGCGCGCACGGCCTCGCGACGGCCTACCACCTCGGCCAGCTCGGCGTCAAAAACGTGGCCGTGCTCGAGCAGAGCTATATAGGCTCGGGCGCCGCGGGACGCAACACGACGATCCTGCGCTCGAACTACAAGACGCCGGAGGGCGCGCGCTTCTATGACGCGAGCATCAAGCTCTACGAAGGCCTGTCGGCCGAGCTCGACTTCAACGTGCTGTTCTCGCAGTGCGGCCACCTCACGCTCGCGCACTCAGACCGCGCGATGTTCGTCATGGCCAACCGCGCGGAGGTCAACCGGCTGCACGGGATCGACTCACAGCTCGTGGACGCCGCCGAGGTGAAGCGACTGTGCCCGCAGCTGAACGTATCCGAGGACGTCACATATCCGATCCTCGGCGCGCTGTATCACCCGCCCGGCGGGATCATCCGCCACGACGCCGTTGTGTGGGGGTATGCGCGCGGCGCCGATCACGCGGGCGTCGAGATCCACCCGTACACGAAGGTCGAAGGCTTCGAGACCGCGAGCGACGGGCGGATCGACGTGGTGCGCACCAACCGCGGCACGATCAAGGCCGGTCAGGTGATCAGCGCGACGGCCGGCTGGAGCACGCTCGTGTGCGCGCTGGCGGGCGTGGAGCTGCCGATCACCACGCACATCCTGCAGGCGTGCGTGACCGAGCCGGTCAAGCCTCTGCTCGATGTCGTGATCGTCTCCTCACAGATGCACGTCTACATCTCCCAATCCGACAGGGGAGAGTTCGTGATGGGCTCTGAGATCGAACCGTGGACCACATATCGGATGCAGGGAACTCTCAACTTCCTGCAGGATCTGACACGCCACACACTCGAGCTGTTCCCGCAGCTCGAGCACGCACGGCTGCTGCGCAGCTGGGCGGGGCTGTGTGACCTCTCCCCCGACTACAGCCCGATCCTCGGCCGCACGATGGTGGAGAACTTCCACGTGAGCGCCGGCTGGGGCACCTATGGCTTCAAGGCCGCGCCGATCGTCGGCAAGACGCTCGCCGAGCTGATCCACAGTGGCCGCACGCCCGAGCTGATCGCGCCGTTCGCGCTCGAGCGCTTCTACGAGGACAAGCTGGTGTCCGAGCTCGCGGCGGCGGCGGTCAGCCACTGATGGCCTACCTCGGCTCCCATACCGGACACGGGGCCGACCACACGGCACGGCTGTTGATCTCATGCCCCGACGGACCGGGGATCGTCGCGGCGGTCTCACGCTTCCTGTTCGAGCAGGGGGCGAACATCGTCAGCTCGGACCAGTACTCGACCGACCCAGAGCACGGGAGCTTCTTCATGCGCTCGGCCTTCTACCTGCCGGCGATCGACGAGGACCGCGCGACCTTCGAGGCGGCGTTCGGCGCGCTCGCCGAGCAGTTCGCGATGCAGTGGCGGATCGCCTACGCGCGCGATCGCCGGCGGGTCGCGCTGATGGCCTCGCGCGAGGACCACTGCCTGCTCGACCTGCTGTGGCGCAACCGCCGCGGCGAGCTCGACATGGACGTGATCTGCGTGATCTCCAACCACGAGGACGTTCGCAGCGAGGTCGAGGCACTGGGCGTCCCCTTCGTTCACATCCCCGTCACCAAGGACACCAAGCCGCAGTCCGAGCAGCAGGCGCTCGACGAGATCGCCGGTCGCGCCGAGCTGCTGGTGCTCGCGCGCTACATGCAGATCCTCTCCGGCGACTTCCTCGCGCGGGTGGGCTGCCCCGTGATCAACATCCACCACTCGTTCCTGCCCGCGTTCGCCGGCGCGCAGCCCTATCGCCACGCGTATGAACGCGGCGTGAAGCTGATCGGCGCTACAGCTCACTACGTCACCGAGGAGCTCGACGAGGGCCCGATCATCGAGCAGGACGTGCAGCGCGTCGGGCACCGCTACACGATCGAAGACCTCGAGCGCGTGGGACGCGACCTCGAGCGCATGGTGCTCGCGCGCGCGGTTCGCAGCGAGCTCGACGACCGCGTGCTCGTGCACGACGGCCGCACGATCGTCTTCTGATCTCTGGCGGCTGACAGCCGACCGCCAACCGCTGACGGCGAGCCGTCCTCGAGATATGTCCGAAAGAAAAGTCTGTATAACCATGGATATACAGACTTTTTTGTGAAGAGATAGTAGGGCGGCCGAGGGGCAGACGACCAAGTCTGGGAGAATCCCCGCCGTGGACTTCGACCTATCGCCCGAGCATGAGCTGATCAGGCGCACGGTCAGGGAGTTCGCCGAGGGCGAGGTCGCGCCGGTCGCCGAGGATCTCGACCGCACGAAGTCGTTCCCGTATGAGATCGTCGCCAAGCTCGGCGCGCTGAACCTGATGGGGATCCCCTTCCCGGAGGAGTACGGCGGCGGCGGCGGCGACACGCTGGCGTACGCGCTCGCCGTGGAGGAGCTCACGCGCGTGGACTCCTCGGTGGCGATCACGCTGTGTGCGCACACCTCGCTCGGCACGCAGCCGATCTACGTGTTCGGCTCAGAGGAGCAGAAGCGCGAATGGATGCCGCTCCTGTGCTCGGGCAAGTGCCTGGGGGCGTTCGGGCTGACCGAGCCGGAGGCGGGCTCCGACGCTGGCAACACGCGCACGCGCGCACGTCTCGAGGACGGCGAATGGGTGATCGACGGCGCCAAGCAGTTCATTACGAACGCCGGCACATCTATATCCGGAATCGTGTGCATCACGGCCGTCACCGGTGATGACGGCTACGGCTCGAAGGAGATCTCCAACATCATCGTCGCCAACGGCACCGACGGCTACGAGCAGGGTGAGCCGTATCGCAAGATGGGCTGGAACGCATCGGACACGCGGCCGCTCACGTTCACCGACTGCCGCGTGCCCGAGACGAACCTGCTGGGACCGCGCGGCGCGGGCTTCAAGCAGTTCCTGCACATCCTCGACATCGGGCGCATCGGCGTCGCCGCGATGGGCGTCGGGCTCGCGCAGGGTGCGCTGGATGAGGCGTTGAAGTACGCCAAGGAGCGCAAGGCGTTCGGCAAGCCGATCTCCAAGTTCCAGGCCATCCAGGGCAAGCTCGCGGACATGTCCACCGAGATCGCCGCCGCGCGGCTGCTCGTGTACAAGGCTGCTCGCGAGAAGGACGCCAAGCGCAACTTCACGCTCACCGCCGCGCAGGCCAAGCTCAAGACCGGCCGCCTAGCGGTGCGCTGCGCCGAGGAGGCCGTCCAGATACACGGCGGCTACGGCTTCATCGAGGAGTACCCCGTGTGCCGCTTCTACCGCGACGCCAAGATCCTCACCATCGGCGAGGGCACCGACGAGGTCCAGCAGATGGTCATCGCCCGGGCGCTGGGGGCCTAGCGCCAATAGGGACGAACAGGCGACGTCGTGGACGAGCGAGATCTGAGCGCGGTGCGCCGGGCATATGCCGCCTGGAACGAGCACGACGTCGATGCGTTCGTGGAGCAGTTCTCGCCTGAGGTCGAGATGCACTCCTACATGCTGCGGTTGCTGCCGCAGAGCAAGTTCGTCGGCCAAGAGGGGATCCGGCGCTGGGCCGTGGCAGTGCGCGAGCCATGGCGCGAGTTCGTGGTCGAGCCGCTCGGTTTCTACTCGCTCGGCGACCGCGTGCTTGTCGCCGTGCGCTTGCGTGGGCATCTCGAGGGCGGCGACGCGCCGGTCGAGGCCCGCCTTGGCCACCTGATGAGCGTGCGCGACGCGAAGATCGTGCGCTTCGAGGCGTTCGGCAGCGTCGAGGACGCGGCAGCCGCAGCGGGTGTCTCGCGCGACGAGCTGGCAAGTCACGCCGTCGAGGCTCATCTCGGGCGCCCACCCGGGTAGGTCCGGCCCGCTCGCGATTCCCCCTGGGCTTTGTGCCGCATGCCACACACATCCTCGAGCCCCAGGTGTACGCTTACTCAGATCCCTCAAACGACGGCCCATTTCCGGCCGTCGTCTCAAGGCCTACACGGGAGGCGCTAATGAGCGCGACAGAGATTGACGGGGCCAAGCTCGAAGCCTTTATGGGGCAGGCGGTAACCGACATGGGGGCGATCATCAGCGCGCCGCTCATGTTGATCGGCGAGAAGCTCGGCCTGTACAAGGCGATGGCCCATGCCGGGCCACTGACCTCACAGGAGGTGGCGGAGCGTTCTGGCGCGGCTGAGCGCTACGTTCGCGAGTGGCTTGGAAACCAGGCTGCTGGCGGATATGTCACCTACGACCCCGCGAGCGACCGCTACACCCTGCCCGATGAGCAGGCGCTCGCACTCGCTGATGAGGACAGCCCCTTCTACATCCTCGGTATCTATGACTCGATCGCGTCCTTGTACGCCGACGAAGATCAGATCCTCGAGGCGTTTCGCAGCGGCGAGGGAATGGGCTGGCACGAGCACGACCACCGGCTGTTCCGCGGGACCGAGCGATTCTTCCGGCCCGGCTACCGAGCCAGCCTCGTCGCCGAGTGGATTCCCGCTCTGAATGGAGTGCAGGAGAAGCTCGAACGAGGTGCCAAGGTCGCCGATGTCGGCTGCGGCCACGGGGCGTCCACGATCATCATGGCGCAGGCGTTCCCCAGCTCCGAGTTCTTCGGCTTCGACTACCACGCACCGTCGATCCAACGCGCGCGCGAGGCCGCGAGGGAAGCGGGCGTCGATGATCGCATCACGTTCGCCACGGCCGCGGCAAAGGAATATCCCGGCACCGGCTACGACCTGGTGTGCGTGTTCGACTGCCTGCACGACATGGGCGACCCCGTGGGCGCTTCGCGACACGTCCTCGAAACGCTCGATTCGGACGGCACATGGATGATCGTGGAGCCGTTCGCCAACGATCACGTCGAGGAGAACCTCAACCCGGTGGGGCGCGTCTTCTACGGCGCTTCGACTGTCATCTGCACCCCCGCGTCGCTCTCCCAAGAGGTCGGCCTGGCGCTGGGAGCGCAGGCGGGCGAGGCACGACTGACCGATGTCGTCCAACAGGGAGGCTTCACGCGCGTTCGCCGCGCGACCCAGACACCGTTCAATCTGATCCTCGAAGCGCGGCCGTAGGCAACTGCGCCTAGCGTGGTTCCAGGATCACGAGCGGGATCTGGCGTTCCGTGCGCTTCTGGTAACCGTCGTAGCCGCTGTAGACCTTGACGACGATCGGCCATAGGCGCTCGTGCTCGGCGGAGTCCGCCACACGCGCGTGAACCTTCTGGCGGCGCGATCCGATCTGGATGGTCGTGTCTGGGTTCGCCTGCAGGTTGTGGAACCACGCTGGGTTCTTGGGATGGCCGCCCTTGGAGGCAACGAGGATGACGTTCTCGCCGTCGCGCGCGTACACGAGCGGCGACGTGCGCCGCTTGGCGCTCTTGGCGCCGGTGTGGTCGAGCAGCAGCGTCGGTGGCGCTCCGGGAAAGCGGTGGCCGACCAGGCCGTTCGTGGCACGGTAGATCGCGGCGTGCCCGCCCATCAACCGCCTGAGCACCGGCCAGCTGCGATCCGCCGCGCGCATGTAGTCCATCCCCACCGGAGCCTACTCGAGCGTGACGCGCCGGCGGCGCTAGCCGATCCTGTCGGCGCCGACGCGCTCGAGCAGAGCAGCCGCAGCGCTTGCAGGGTCGAGGCGCCGCGCAACGACCTCGTCGAGCAGGCGCTGGAACTCCGAGTCCTCGCGCAGATCCTCCTCCAGGCGCCGGCGCATGCGCGCGGTGGCGATCGCGAGCACCTCGCTGCGCAGGTTGCGCGCGCGGCGCTCGTCGAGCTGGCCGGCAGCGAGGATGTGAGCGCGGTGCTCCTCGAGGCTTCCCACCAGCTCGTCGATGCCCTCGCCGCGGGCGGCCTCCGTCCTGACGATCGGCACCCGCCAGCGCCCGCGGGCTTCCTCGGGCGTGCGGTCGAGGTTGGCGAGCGACAGCACACCGCGGATCTCGCGCACCATCGTGTCCGTCAGCGGGTGGTCGGCCTTGTTGATCACGATCACGTCCGGGATCTCCATCACGCCTGCCTTCAACGCCTGGATCGAGTCGCCCGAGCCCGGCATCAGCACGAGCACGATCGTGTCCGCGTGATCGATGATGTCGATCTCCGCCTGACCGACGCCGACCGTCTCCACGAACACGTCCTGGCGGCCGGCCGCGTCCAGCAGCAGCGCCGCCTGCAGCGCCGCCTCGGAGAGGCCGCCCAGCGCGCCGCGGTTGGCCATCGAGCGGATGAACACGCCGCGGTCGAGGAAGTGCTCCGTCAGGCGGATGCGATCCCCCAAGAGCGCGCCGTGCGTGAACGGCGAGGAAGGGTCGATCGACAGCACCCCCACGGTGCGGCCGGCCGCACGCCGCGCCTTGGTGAGCGCCCCGATCAGCGTTGACTTGCCCACGCCGGGAGGGCCGGTGAAACCCACGACCTCGGCGTTGCCCGTGTGCGGATACACCTCGCGCACGAGCTCCCAGCCCTCGGGGCGATTGTCCTCCACCAGCGTGATCGCGCGCGCGAGCGCGCGGCGGTCGCCGTCGAGCAGGCGCTGGGCAAGAGTCGTCTCGGCCATCGAGCGCGCAATCATCGCAGGGGTCGTGGCGGTGACCGCTCCGCGCGGCCGTCCCTTACGATTCGAGCGCAATGGAGCTCGTCGCAGACGCCGTCCCCGAGGCCTCCGCCGCGCACAGCGCCGACACGCCGCGCGGGGAGCCCCCGCCGCTGCGCGGCGGGCCGCTGGCGCTGCTGCGCTTCATGCGCGCCAACCACATGCTCAGCCGCAGCTACGCCATCCTGCTCGCGCGCTTCCTGCTGCTGAAGCTCCGCTACCGCGGGCGCCTGCAGACGGACGGCATCTGCTTCATCTGCCCGCGCGTGAAGCTCGAGATCGGCCGCAACGCCACGCTGCGCATCGGCCGCTGGGCGTGGATCGGGCACGCCAGCAAGATTCGCGTGCACGAGGGCGAGGTCAGCATCGGCGCCAAGACAGTCATCGGCCAGGAGTGCACGATCTCGGCCTTCCAGCACGTGTCCATCGGGCGCGAGTGCATCATCGCCGACCGCGTCATGCTGATCGACTTCGACCACGGCGTCACCGAGGTCGAGCGGCCGATCCGCGTGCAGGGCATCTACAAGCGCGACGTGCGCGTCGGACACAACGTGTGGATCGGCTACGGCGCGTGCATCCTGCGCGGCGTGAGCGTCGGCGACAACAGCATCATCGGCACCAGTTCCGTGGTCACCAAGCAGGTGCCCGCGAACGCCGTCATCGCCGGCTCACCCGCGCGTGTCATCCGCATGCGCACCACACCGCGCTCGCTTCGCTGGGAGTGAGCCTCAGGCTGGGGCCGCGCCCCTGCGGCACGTCGCCGCGTGGACCTCTTCTGTGAGCGTGCTGAGCTTCTGGCTCAGCGTGTGGATCTGCTCGGTCAGGTCGGTGTTCTTCTGCAGCAGGCCGGTCTGAAACTGCGCCAATTCGTCCCTGTGCTTGGCCGCGGCTTCCTCGTTGGCCTTGTCGGTCCGCGTCTGCGCCTTCTGGGCGATGATCACCAGCGCACCGGTGTAGAAGGCGACAGCCGAGAAGACGAGGTTCAGCAGGATGAACGGCGCCGGATCGAAGCCCGTGCCATTGAGCAGTCCCGTCCACGAGTCGCTGAGGAAGTGGATGACGTGGTTGGCGAGCACCCAGGCGATGATCACGGCCGAGCTGATCAGCAGAAAGCCCACCGTGCCCATGCCGCTCGCCACGCCCTCGGACACGCGCTCCATGAAGCTGCTGCCTCCGGCGTAGGGGGAGGAGGATGCCTTGCCGTCGCCTTCCGTGTAGTGCGCGTAGTGGCGCAGCGGATCTAGCGCGGCCGGGCTCTGCGGCTGCTGGAGAATCTCGGTTGCTGCCATCTTGGCTCCTTTCGTTGAGACTGGCGTGCCGGGATCATCGCGGAGCCGCACGACGGACCGCGCCCTCAATGCCTGAAAGTCCACTGATACGGGTTGTATCTATTTTGCGAACTCCGATTGACGATACGAGCGCCGCCAGCTATTCTTGCCCGGCGCAGGATTTGGTCTATCGAGATCGTGGCGAGCTCGATCGCATCTATCGGGTAGCGCCTTCGATCTGATCGCGCGGTCGCAAGTTGCGCCATGGATGGCGGGTATCGAACGCATCACCACTATTCAAACGTAAGGAGCCACAATGGCGACAAGCGCGCAGACCGATCCCGACTTCGAGTTCAAAGCCGTAGACGCTCCTGGCGCCGAGCCTCCGGACGAACTCGGCCCGCTGGCGCAGCTCATCGGCGAGGACGGCAAGGGAGAGTGGCATGGCCATGGCTTCAACACCATTTGGCGACCGCACCCGCTCGCCGAAGGTGGGCAGGATCGCTTTCTCGAGTTGAATCTCACGGATGAGAAACTCGTCTTCACCAAGATCGAAGGGAAGATCCCCAACCGGGGGCTGGCGATGCCCGACATCAACATGTTCGGCCTCACCTACCTGCAGCAGATTAAGGAGTTCGACCCGGTAGAAGGCCTTCACATCGAGCCCGGCATCTGGATAAACGTCCCCCCCACCACCAATCCGGCGGAGCCCCCCACGGTGGTGCGCATGGCATCCATCCCTCACGGCACGACGATCCTGGCTCAGGGCACCTTCCTGACGGTCGGCAAAGGCCCGGAGATCGCCGACAACAACATCATCCCCTTCCAGATCGGCACCCCTACCCCGCCCAACTCCGACTTCGCTGCGGCTGCGGCGATATTCACGGAGCTGAATCTCGCGATCCCCACCAAATTTCGCCAGGTGTCTGCGGGCGTGACCCCGGGCATGGTCGAAAACCCCAACAGCGTTCTCCAGAAAGACATCGCCGGACAGAAAATCACGAGCACGACCGTACTCGTGATCTCGACCGGGCACGCGCCGGTCGCGGGCGGAGGCACCGCCAACACGGCGTTTCTCGAAGCGGCGTCCGCGCCTCCCGGTGGCAACGCCAAGGCCGTCGAAGTCAGCGCGATCTTCTGGATCGAGACCGTCGAAGGCGAGGATGGCGAGGACAAACTCCAACTGCAATACACCCAGCTGGTGCAACTCGACTTCAACGGCCTGCGCTGGCCGCACGTCACCGTCGCGACGCTGCACAAACACTGAGCAGCGAGCGTGCGGGACGCGTAGCTCTATGAAGGCACGAGCAGGCAGGCCGGGTCGGCGTCTGCCGCGAGGTTGCGCAGGCCGGCGACGTCGGCCTGCGCGCCCGCTTTCAGCGCCAGCGTGAGTGCCTGGCGGTGACCGTCGAAGCGCTCGAGGGCATAGGGCGTGGAGATCTCGCGCGAGATCATGAACGGCCAATCGCTGGCCTGCAGCGCCAGCAGCTCGCGCACGGCGGCCGCGCTCGCGCGCTCGCCCGCGGCGAGCACCTGCAGCTCGGCGGCGCGCACGGCGAAGGCCATCTCGGCGACGGCCGGGCCGGACCAGGTCGAACAGGTCACCGCCCTCTCCCCAGCTGCTCGCCGGCCAGTCCTCTTGCGCGCTCGAGGCAGGCGGCCACTCGCGGCGCTCGAGCGCGTCGTCCAGGCGCACCAGCTCAAGCCCCTGCCTCGCACACTCCTCGACGACCGCGCCCAGCCACACGACGCCCTCATACCACCAGTGCCCGAGCAGCTCGGTGTCCAGCGCGCACACGACCAGCCCCCCGCCCGGCAGCGGAGCGTCGGCGGACGCCGCCTCGTTGGCCTCACGTAGGCGGGCGAGCGTGCGCGCGACGAAATCGGCGGCGTGCTCGCGCGCGAGCGCGCGAGCCTCGCCGTGATCGTACGCGCCACCATCGTTGTTCCACGGGTTGTGGTGGTGAACGGTGTGATGGTGATAGTCGCGATACGCACCGCCGGCGGGATAACCGTGCTTGCCCCAGACGAGCGAGATCGTGCCACGGTCGATCGGCACGAGCAACACCCCAGACTCGGTCATGACCGGGGTCAGATGCTCCGCCGCGCCAAGCCCGAAGCGGTCGGTCAGCTCGACGCACGCGGCGCGCACACCGGCGTCCTCGAGCGCGCGCGCCAACCACGGCGCATACGCGCACTCCGGCAGCCAGAAGCCGCCCCGCCAGCCGTCGCCGAAGCGGCGGCGATGAGCCGCGACACCGCTTCTGAGCTGCAGGCGCACACCCGCGTCGGATGCCAGCAGCGGCAGGATCGCGTGCGTGGACGACGAGGTCCATTGCGCGTGCGGCGCCAACGACGCCAACAGGTCTCCGCCGCGCGAGCGTAGGCTCGCGAGCGCCTGCTCGTAGTCCAGCATCGAGCGGTCGAGCTCGCGCGCGAGCGTCTCGTGCCCGCCGGCGCGCAGCCCAGCCGCGTCCTCCTCGTGCGTCTCGCGGCGCACGCCCTCGATGAACGCGCCAAAGCGCTCGTGCACGCCCGGCGCTTCCAGCTGGTCGCACAGCACCGGTGTCAGCGACAGCGTCAGCGGGGCACCCTGATCGAGCAGGTCCAGCAGCGGCAGGTAGCAGCCGGCCATCGCCTCCCACAGCCACTCCTCGCCGAACGGCCACGTGCCGAAGCCCTCGACGTAGGGCATGTGCGTGTGCAGGACGATCGCCAGCGCGCCGCGGTCGTGGCCGCGGCTCACGCCCAGCACACCGCGACGAAGTCCAGGGCCCGGTCCATGTCGGCCTCGCCCGCGGCGCGCAGCGCGAAGTCAGAGGCGCCGATCGCCGGCGTGAACCGGTCGTAGAAGCGGCGGGTGAGGCCGAGGCGCGGATGCACGCGGTCCCACCCCAGCCGCAGGGCGAGCTCGTGTGCGCGCAGCTTGCGCGCGTGGAACAGCCCGTACAGCTCCACGCTCGCGAAGCTCCCTCGGCAGAGCTGCTCGAACTCCTCGCGACGGTACTCGTGGACGTGCCATGGGTTATCCGAGCGCGCGGCGCCCTTGGGGGCGAGCGTGAGCACGTTGGGGGTGGAGACGAACACCTCGCCCCCGTCGCCGACGAGTGAGCGGAAGTGCTCGAGCACCGCGGCGGGCTCCTGCAGGTGCTCGATCGTCTGCAGGAACACGACCGCGTCGGCGGGCTCGGAGAAGCCGTCGACGAGGTCGCGCACGAAGCGCACGTTGGCGCGCGCATAGCGCAGGTGGGCATGCTCGTGGGCCTCGGGGTTGGCGTCAACGCCGACCACGCTGGCGGCGGTGCGCGCGAGCACGTCCGAGCCATAGCCCTCGCCGCAGGCCATGTCGATCGCGCGCAGCCCGCGCACGCGTTCGGCGATCCACTCGTAGACCACCAGGTGGCGGCGATACCAGTAGTTCTCCTCAGGCACGTCCGGGAGGGTGCGCTCACCGGTGAGAGCCAGGGGTGGAACGCCCTCGGGCTGGTCGCGCTGCTGGTAGAGCGTCGGTGGCCGCGACGCGTCGGATGTAGAGCTCAAGAGATGGTCACCGTCCAAATTGTCAGGCACGGGTGCAAGGCGCGGGCAAGGCGCGCGAGTATATGGTCCGCCCCATGCCGACCGCACTGAGCGCCGCAGAGATCCGCGACGCGAACACCCGCTACCACGACGTCGCAGCCGAGCATTACGACTCCAAGTGGGGCATCGACTTCGGCGAGCTCGGGAGCAGCCAGGTGCGCGCGAAGGTCCGCAAGGCGCTCGGCCGCCAGCCCGACCACTATCTGCGCTCGCTCGAGATCGGCTCCGGAACGGGCTACTTCACGCTGAACCTGCTGCGTGCTGGGCTGATCGGAGAGGCGACGTGCAGCGACATCTCGCCGGGCATGCTCGAGACGCTGCAGGCGAACGCCGCGCGGCTCGGGCTCGACGTCACCACCGAGCCGGCCGACGCCGAGCGCCTGCCGTTCGCGGATGAGAGCTTCGATCTGGTGCTCGGCCACGCGGTGCTGCACCACATCCCGGATCTTCCCCGCGCGTTCTCCGAGTTCGAGCGTGTGCTCGCGCCCGGCGGCACCGTGCTGTTTGCCGGCGAGCCGTCCCGCTACGGCGATCGCCTCGCGCGCGTGCCCAAGCGCTTCGCGACCACCGTCGCGCCGCTGTGGCGCCGCGCGATCGGCGCTGGAAGCGCACCCGCCTTCGGCGAGGAGGAGCCGGACGTCGCGCTCGAGGCACTCGTCGACATCCACGCCTTCGGCCCCGGAGAGCTAGCGCGGATAGCTCGCACGGCGGGCCTCGAGGACGTACGAGTCACCGGCGAGGAGCTGCTGGCGAACTGGTTCGGGTGGGCGAACCGCACGCTCGAGGCGAGCGCCGACCCCGACGATGTGCCGTGGGCATGGCGAATGTACGCCTACCGCGGCTACCTGCTCCTGCAGGAGCTCGACCGCCGGCTGCTGGAGTCGCGGCTGCCGCCGGCGATCTTCTACAACCTGATGCTCGCCGCGCGCAAGCCGCCGCTCGACTGACCGGCGCCATCCGAATCACGCCGCCTGGTGGCAGATTTCCTGGCCGGTCTGCAGCACGAACAGCTGGAGCTTCTGCAGGACCGATGGCTGGCCGGCTGAGTTGTCGCTGAAGCGCACCGTGCCGCTTTCGTCGCGCACGTAGTAGTGCAGCACCGATCCCGCGCGCGGCGGCAGCGACAGGTGGCTCGAGGAGGGCTTCTGGAGGTCTTCCTGGATTTCTCTCGCCTTGACGATCTGCGGGTCGGCCAGTTTCTGCTTCATCGCCCGGCCGTCGCACGTCACCCCCCCTTCTTCGTCGACGAGCAGCGTCAGCTGCGCCTGGGGCGTCGAGCCGCTGCGCTGCACGACGAACAGGTCGGGGGCGCTCACGCCGCTGCAACCGACCAGGACAAGCGCGGCGGCGAGCGCCCACATGGGCGGTACCGCCCTGAGCACGCCCCGCAGCCGCCGGGTGCTCACGCGCTCACCGCCACTCCCCCGCGGCGGGGATCTCCGGCTCCGCTGATCTGCTGGCCGCGCCGCAGCGCGGCCTGAACGCCGCCGAAGAACAGGTTGGGCGCGCCGAAACGCACGACGCGCAAGGCGCCGTCCAGACCGTCGAGGTCGATCCCCGGCTCGGCGAAGACGACGCCGTCCTCGAAGTGCACGCGCGGGGCGCGCACCGCGTCCTCCACGGTCATGCCGCGATCGACGACGCCGACGATCGTCTGCAGCAGCGCCGAGCGGATGCGGCTCGAGCCGGCGCTGCCGAGCACCAGCTCGACCTGCCCGTCACGCATCACCACCGACGGCGCCATCATGCTCGGCATCCGCCGTCCCGCCGGATGCAGGTGAAAGCCCAGCGGGTTGAGGTCCTCCTCCCCCATGACGTTGTTGATGTGCATGCCCGTGCCCGGCACCACGACTCCCGAGCCCTCGCCATTGGTGCACGTCGCGCTGCACGCGCATCCCTGGGCGTCGATCACCGAGATGTGCGTGGTGGAGCCGAGGCGGGAGCCCAGGAACTGCTCGAGAAAGCCATCCCGGTCGAGGCCTTCGACGAACTCCGGCGTGCGCTCGGACTGCGCAGCGGCCATCGCATCGATGACCGCCGCCAGCGTCGGCGGCGCGGAAGCGCGATCGAGCAGCGCGAGCGCGTACGCGAGCAACGTGCCTCCGGCCGACGGCGGCGGGTTGGTGAGGATCTGCCGGTCGCGGTAGGCGAGCTTGATGGGCTCGCGCTCGATCGCCTCGTAGCCGGCGAGGTCTTCTGGGCGTAGCGAGCCGCCGCGCTCGGCAAGCCAGTCGCAGACGGCCGCGGCTATGTCACCGCGGTAGAAGGGCTCTGCGCCGTCGCGCGCGAGGCGCAGCAACGCGTCCCCTAGCTCGGGGTTGCGAAACAGATCGCCCTCGCGCAGCGGGCGCCCGCCCGGCGCCCACAGAGCGGCGCACTCGGGCGTGGAGGTCAGCAGCTCGACGAGGATCTCGGCCACATAGGCCTGGCCGGCGTTGAGCACGACGCCCTCGCGCGCCAACTGCGCCGCCGGCGCAGCGAGCTGCTCGAGCGGGACTGTGCCCCATCTGCGCACCGCCTCGCATACGCCCGCCGGAACCCCGAAGACGCCGCACGACGCAGGTCCGATGTGGAACACCTGCTCGGCGTCGCCGAAGGACACGCCGATGCCGAGCAGCTCAACCTCCGAGCCGTCGCCGGCGCGCGTCGGCGCCGCCACGAAGAAGTCCAGCAGCGTCGGCTCGATGCCACCGCCCGCCACCAGCATGTAGCCGCCCGCGCCCAGTCCCGTCAGCAGCGACTCGGTGACGAACGACGTCAGCATCGCGCCCACCGTCGCATCCACCGCGTTACCGCCCTCGCGCAGCACCCTCGCGCCGGCCTGCGCCGTCAGCGGATGCCCCGCCGCGACGACCCCTCTCTCAACAACGCTCATTGCAGAGCGATACCACAGTCTGACGTCCGTCAGCGCTTCGGCTGACGCGGGTTAGAAGTTCGGGAGGAACTCGGGCACTTCTAGTTCGTCTACGGCCAGGCCGCCGCGGCGTGGCTCTCGGCTTGGGCGGGCCGGCGCAGCGCGCTGGGCCCGAACTTCGCCCGTGGTAGCTGGCTCTTTGAAGCGACTGACGCTCTTGCGCCTGCCCTCGTCGCCGTAGCCGGTGGCTACAACGGTCACCCATACCTGGTCGTCGAGCTTCTCGTCGACCATCGCGCCGAAGATGATGTTCGCATCGGGATGCGCCGCCTCGGAGACCGACTTGGCGGCCTCGTTGACCTCCCACAGCGACAGGTTGGCGCCGCCGGTGATCGACAGCAGGATCGAGCGCGCTCCCTCCATCGAGGTTTCCAGCAGCGGCGAGGAGACGGCCTGCATGGCGGCCTCTGTGGCGCGGTTCTCGCCGACGCCCATGCCGATTCCGAGCAGCGCGTTGCCGGCCTCGCTCATGATCGTGCGCACGTCCGCGAAGTCGAGGTTGATCAGGCCCGGCAGCGTGACGAGATCGGAGATGCCCTGGACTCCCTGGCGCAACACGTCGTCGGCGACGCGGAAGGCCTCGACCATCGCGGTCTGCTTGTCGAGCACCCCCAGCAGCCGGTCGTTGGGCACCACGATCAGCGTGTCCACCTCGTCGGCGAGCGCGGCCACGCCGCGCTCGGCCTGCTCGCCACGGCGCGTGCCCTCGAAGCCGAACGGCTTGGTGACGATCGCGACCGTGAGCGCACCGATTTCGCGCGAGATTCGCGCCACGACCGGCGCTGCACCCGTACCGGTGCCGCCGCCGGCGCCGGCGGCGATGAAGATCATGTCCGAGCCCTTCAGCAGCGCCTTCACGCGGTCGTAGTCCTCCATCGCGGCCTGGCGGCCGACGTTCGCGTCCGAGCCCGAGCCAAGGCCGCGCGTCAGCTCCGCGCCGATGTGCAGCGTGATGTCGGCGGTGGACTGCTGCAGCGACTGAACGTCGGTGTTGACGGCGACGAACTCGATGCCCTCGACCTCCGCCTCGACCATGCGGTTGACCGCGTTCACGCCCGCGCCGCCCACGCCGACGACGCGGATCACCGGCTGCCCGACAGTCCCGGGGGAGCTGGCCGGTAGCGAGTGCCCATGAGCGTAGTCGTCCATCACCGGACGCCCGGCCGCCGGGCCATCCATGACGTTCTCGGGTATCTCCGAGGAGAAGGCGTGACGCAGGCGCTCCTGCGGGGAGGGCACGTGCGTGTCCTCTGAGGGCGGCGCCAGCGTGGAGGCGCCGAGGGCGGGATGGGGCAGACCGCTCTCGCGGGGGTGCACAGGTGGAGGCGAGCTGGCGCCGGGCTGCTGCGCGGACTCGGGGCGCTCTGATGACGGGCCTGTGCCCATGTCCGTGTCGCCCTCTTCGGTCTTGCGGAAGAGCGCCGCCAGCGGCCCTTCGCGCATGCTCGCGCGTTTAGCGTTGGCCATTGGTTAGAACCTCCTGCGCGAGTTGTCGGTAGGACTGGGCGGCGACGCCATCAGGCTCGTACTTCAGGACCGACATCCCCTTCACGGGGGCCTCGGCGAAGCGGACGGTCTTGCGTATGCGCGAGGCGAAGACGCGATCGCCGAAGTTTTCCTCGAGGATCTCGATCGCCTCCTTGGCGTGGATCGTGCGCGAATCCACCAAGGTCGGGAGGATACCCTCGATGTCAACGCCCGGATTGAGGTTCTCGCGGATCATCGCGAGCGTGTTCTGCAGCTGGATGAGCCCACGCATCGACAGATACTCGCACTGCACGGGGACGATCACCTTGTCGGACGCCGTGAGCGCGTTGATCGTCAGCAGGCCGAGGCTTGGCGGCGTGTCGATGCAGATGAAGTCGTAGTCGTCGAGAATCGGTTCGAACGCCTTCTGCAGCGAGCGCTCGCGGCCGATCATCGTCGACATCGCGATCTCGGCGCCCGCCAGGTCGATCGAGGCGCACGCGATGTCGATCTCGCGCTTGCGCACGACCTCGCGGATCGAGACTTTGTGGACGAGCACGTCGTACATCGATTTCTCGAGCGTGTCCGGGTCGATCCCCTGCGACATCGTCAGGTTGCCCTGCGGGTCCATGTCCACGCACAGCACCCGATGCCCCTCCTCCGCAAATGCGGCCGCCAGGTTGAGCGTCGTCGTCGTCTTGGCCACGCCGCCCTTCTGGTTGGCGAACGCGATGACCTTGGCCTTGCCTTGCACGGTGGCTCCGATGCTCGATTGCTGGTAAGCCGTCCGCTTGGTATTCGCATAGCGCTGGACGATTCCTGCACGGGAACTACGATCCCGGCATGGCCGAGACGAGCAGCCGTGCGCCGCACGCGAGGCCTTCGACCCTGGGCGCGCGGCTGAGCGGCAAGCGCGTGCTCGTGTGCGTGGGCGCTGGCGGCGTCGGCAAGACGACGACCTCGGCGGCACTGGCGCTCGGGCTCGCGCAGCGCGGGCAGAAGGTCGCGGTCGTGACGATCGACCCGGCCAGGCGTCTGGCGTCGGCGCTCGGCCTGGCGGAGCTGCCGTCCGAGCCGCGGCGCATCGAGCCGGCGCTGTTCGCCGCGCAGGGCCTGCCTGTCGAGGGTGAGCTGTGGGCGCTGATGCTCGACGCGAAGCGCACGTTCGACGAGCTGATCGAACGCCTCGCGCCCGACGATCGCGCGCGCGAGGAGATCCTCGCGAACTCCGTCTACCGGGAGCTGTCGACGGCGGTCGCGGGCTCACACGAGCTCAGCGCGATCGCCAAGCTGTACGAGCTGCACGAAGAGCACGATTTCGACACGATCGTGCTCGACACGCCGCCGTCGCGCAACGCGCTCGACTTCCTCGACGCGCCCAACCGGCTGCTGAGCTTCCTGGAAGGTCGCGCACTGCAGGTGTTCCTCGGCCCCAGCGGGCTGACGGCACGGATGTTCGGACGGGGCACCGCGATCGTGTTCGCGATCTTCGCGCGCGTCACCGGCGTGGACATGCTCGGCGAGCTGTCGGGGTTCTTCCGCTCGCTGTCGGGCGTGCTCGAGGGCTTCGGCGAGCGTACGCGCAACGTGTCCGCGCTGCTGCGAGCGCCGTACACGACATTCCTGATCGTGACCTCGCCCGAGACGGAGCCGGCGCGGGAGGCTACGTTCCTGCTCGAGCGTCTGGCCGCGACGGGCATGCCGGTCGGCGAGCTGATCGTGAACCGCGTGAACACACACGGGCTGCACGGCCTGTCCGCGCCAGACGTCGCGGAGCTGCTCGTGCCGGCGCTCGGCGAGCCGCTGGCCAATCGCGTGTCGGGGAACCTCGCCGACTTCGACCTGCTCGCGGGCCGCGACCGCGAGACGATCGCGCGTCTGTCGCGCGCGTGGGGCGGCAACGACCCGATCGTCGTCCCGCAGCTAGATGAAGACGTCCAGGATCTCCTGGGACTGGCCCGCATCGCCGAGCATCTCTTCGACTGAGGTCTGCTCGAATGCCGTCGCATCCGCCTGGTGCACGTGCTGCGCGTCGGCCACCTCGGGCGCCTGAGGCGCGTCGGCCAGAAGCAGCCGGTCGGCGAGACTGACCAGGTCCGGGTCGAGGTGGCCGCAGACGACGTCCCGCAGCAGCGCGCGAAGATGATCGGCCATGTCCCGTGCGAGCTCCTGCTTGCCACCGCGCGAGCGGCCGCTGCGCGGCGCGGTCGCTCCGCTGACGATCTCGCGCTCGAGTGCCAGCGCGGCGACGGTACGCTCGGCCAGCTCGAGGCGGCGCTCGGGTGTCGCGCACAGCGCCGCCAGGCGCCCCGGCAGCAGCCCGCTCGCGGGTCCCTCCGGCTCGAGCAGCGCTCGCAGCGCGAGCAGATGGTCGCTCAGCGCCTCGAACGGGCTCTGACGCTCGCAGCCGAGCTCGAAGCGCTTGAGCGCCCACGCGAGCACATTGCCGTGCGGCGCGCGACGCGAGACCAGGTTGCAGAACGCTCGCAGCTCGTCCTCCTGCTCGACCGTCACCACGAGCATCCCGTGCGGGCGCCCGCCCGCACCGAGCGCGACAGCGCGCCAGCTGCCGCCGGCGACCCGCGCCCACCCGAGCGCGCCCAGTGTCACGCGACCGTCACCGAACAGCCTCAGCGCGCGGAGCAGGTCCTTGAGGATCTCGCGGCCGTTTGCGATCGCCTCGTCGGGATCGTCCTCGCCGGCGGCGAGCGCGACGATCAGATGATCCTGGCCGGCGTCGTCCGCGGAGGCGAGCGCAGCCTCGGGCAACCCTTCGAGCACCTGCGGCTGAGCGATCGTGAGCCCGCTCGTCAGGGCGATCTCGCTGGAGCTGATCGTGAGGCCGTGCAGCGTGGCGAGCAGCGTCGTGTGCGACGCACCCGCCAGCGCCGCGCCCTCCAGACGCTCGAGCGCCGCGCGCAGCCGCTCGGGATGCAGCTCGAAATCGGTCTGCTCGTCGAACACCTCACCCAGTAGCGCCAGGATCGCCGCGCGGGCACGCGAGCGGGCGTCTCTGCGCGCCGGCTCCGCGCCGATGTTTGCCAGATAGCGGTCGAGGCCGTCGAAGCCTTCGAGCAGGCTCGCGGCCTGTGCGTAGCTCTGCAGGCGCTCGAGCTCCGAGCGCCGCTCCGCGATGAACTCGCCCGTCAGCGCTCGGTAGCAGTACAGCGCCGGCGCCGCCGATCCCCTGCGGGTCCGCTGCGGCTCGAGCTCGAACGGAACCTCCGCGCCGGAGGCGAGCGCCGCGGCGAAGTGGCCGGCGACCGCCTCGATAAGCTCTGTCAGCGCGGCCTGGAGCTGAGTTGAGCGCATGGTTCGCTGACTTCGCCCTGCGCTCGCACCCTCCTGCCGGGCGCATCCCGTCTTGCAGCTATCAGCATCCCGCTGACGGCGGTTCGGCTATGCGACGGCGAGCGCCTCCGGGGCAAGCTGCGAGCGGTCTGCGCACTCCGCTTCGAGCCAGTCTTCGCCGTATGCACGCATGTCGTCGATGATCGGCAGCAGCGCGCGCCCCTTCTCAGTCAGCGCATACTCGACGCGCGGCGGCACCTCGGCGAAGGTGTGGCGCTCGACGATGCCCTCCTCCTCCAGCGCGCGCAGCCGCAGCGACAGCGTGCGCGGGCTTATCCCCGCAAGCGAGCGTTCCAACTCGCAGAAGCGCGAGCGGCCCTCAGCGAGATCACGCACGAGCAGCAGCGTCCACTTTCCGCACACGATTTCAGCCGTCATGCACACCGGACACGTCTCGTCGATCGCCATCTCACCCTTTACTTTACCAATTGAAGTGTTGGAGAGCCGGTGAGGGCGCGGGTGCGGGCGCGACTCAGGCGGTCGTGAGCGACGGCGAGGGTTTGGATTCCGCCTCGCGGTTCGCCTCTGCGGAGGCGACGTCCTCCATGGTCGTCCCCCTGCGGCCTTCGGCCTGCATCAGAAGCTTGAAGTCGTGCGGGCTCGACGCGACGCGCATGGCGTCCTCGAACGTCACGCGACCGGCCTGGACATGCCCGAAGAGGGCCTGGTCGAAGGTCTGCATTCCGTAGTAGCCGCCTGACGTGATCACCTCGACGAGCTTGCCCGTCTGGGACGGGTCGATGATCATGTCGCGTACGCGCCCGGTCATGCGCAGGATCTCGCACACGGCGACGCGGCCGCCGTCGGCGCCGGGAACGAGGCGCTGGGAGATGACACCCTTGACGGTGCCGGCGATCATGCTGCGCGCCTGCGCGTGCTGATGGGGCGGGAAGAAGTCGAGCATGCGGTTGATCGACTCGGTGGCGTCCACGGTGTGGATCGTCGAGAGCACCAAGTGGCCGGTCTCCGCGGCTGACAGCGCCGTCTGCACGGTCTCCTCGTCGCGCATCTCGCCGACGAGGATCACGTCCGGGTCCTGGCGCAGCACCCTACGAAGCGCGCGCTTGAACGAAGCGGTGTCCATGCCGACCTCGCGCTGGTTGATCACCGAGCGCACGTCGTTGTGGACGAACTCGATCGGGTCCTCGATCGTGACGATGTGCTTGCTCATCGTGTGGTTCATGTGGTCGATCATCGCCGCGAGCGTGGTCGACTTCCCCGAGCCGGTGGTTCCCGTGAGCAGCACGATCCCGCGCTCCTCCTCGGCCAGTTCCCGCACGACTGGAGGCAGCGCAAGCTCCTCGATCGTGCTGATGTGGTGGGGGATCGCACGACACGCCATCGAGATCACGCCGCGCTGCTGGAATGCGTTGATGCGGTAGCGCGCGACGCCAGGGATTTCGAACGAGAAGTCGACCTCGTGCTCTTGCGCGAATTCGGAGAGCTTCACCTCGTCGCTCAACAGCGTCCTGAGCGCGCCATCGGTGTCCTCTGCGCTCAGCGGCGCGACGCTCTGGTCCTGCGTCAACTCACCGTGCACGCGGTAAAGCGGCGCCGAGCCGACCTTCAGGTGCAGATCGGAGCCCTCTTTCTCAACGAGCTCGCACAGCGCAGCCTTGACGTCGAACATGCCCTTCTGATCGGCAATCCGAACACCGGCCTTGAATGCCAGTGGACGAGTATGCGAGCGGCTACGCCACGTCGCGGAGCTTCTGGGCCTCGGCGAGGCTCTGCAGCTTCTTGAGCGACTGGTTCTCGATCTGGCGGATGCGCTCCCGCGTGACGTTGAACGTACGGCCGACCTCGTCGAGCGTGCGCGGGTGCTCGCCGCCGAGCCCGTAGCGCAACTCGAGCACGCGGCGTTCGCGGTAGGACAGGTTCTCGAGCGCCTCGCGCAGCGCCTCCTTGGTGAGGATCTCCGCGGCGCGCTCGTACGGGGACTCGGCGCGCTCGTCGGCGATGAACTGGCCGAACTCCGACTCCTCCTCGTCGCCGACGGGCTTCTCCAGCGAGACCGGAGCCTGGGCGGAACGCTTGATCGAGTCGACCTCCTCGGGATCGATCCCCGTGACGTCGGCGATCTCCTGCGCGGTGGGCTCGCGTCCGAGCTCCGTCACGAGCTTGCGCTCAGCTCGTCCGATCTTGTTGAGCTTCTCGACAACATGCACCGGGATGCGGATCGTCCGTGCCTTGTCCGCCAGCGCGCGTGCGATCGCCTGGCGGATCCACCACGTTGCGTACGTGGAGAACTTGAAGCCCTTGCGGTAGTCGAACTTCTCGGCGGCCCGCACCAGTCCGAGCGTGCCCTCCTGGATCAGGTCGAGGAACGGCAGACCCTGGTTGCGGTAGTTCTTGGCGATCGAAACCACCAGGCGCAGGTTGGACTCGACCATCTTCTGCTTGGCGTCCAGGTCCCCGCGCTCGATGCGCTTGGCGAGGTCGACCTCCTCCTGGGCGGTCAGCAGACGAACCTTGCCGATGTCCTTCAGGAACAGCTGCAGCGAGTCGGTCGTCATATCCGGCTTCAGGTCGAGCGCGGTTTTGGCTTTGCGCCGGCCGCGCTTGTCTGGAGCACGCTCGAGCTGCGCAGAGGCGGCGATCGCCGGGTCGATGTCCTCGACCAGCTCGATCTCCGCGCGCTCCAGGAACCCGTGCAGCTCCTCGACGTCCGACTCGTCCAGGTCGAGCTCCGACATCGCTCTGGTGATCTCCGCGTAGGAGAGCACTCCTACCTGCTGTCCCTTGGCCAGCAGGCCCTTGACCTCATCCAGCTCCTGCAGCTCGACTACTGACATTCGTGTTTCCATTTCTTCCGTCGATCGACACCCGAGGGCGAGAGGGTCCCGCGCAAGGCTATGACTGAGAACAGCTCCTGAGCCAGACATACGGTCGCAACCGTGCCGACGTTACAGATCAACTCCGTTCTCCAGACGCCCATGCTAACGCGTTGCGCCGATATTTGGGCCTTTTATCGGTCGCTTGCAAGCCGCGTTAAGCAATGATGTGCGCATGAGCCCCCCCAAAGAGAGCGAGCGACGAGCAGCGGCGACGCCCAACGGACGGGGAGCCGCGCCGGGCGACACGCAAGGGGTCCTGTCCAAGCTGCCGCGTACCCGCCCGCAGCGTTCGAGCGCGCGACGTGCGGCGGCACGTGACGCGACGGCGACCGCCGAGGCCGCGCGCACGGCGTCCGCTCGCTCCAACGGCCACGCGCCGAGCCGCTCAGCGAAGACCTCGGTACGAGCGCCCAAACGAGCCAGCGCGAAGCGAAGCCCCACCAAGCGAACCGCCGCACCCGTGGAGCCGGCCCCAAGACAGGGGTTCGAGTGCGAGGGCGAGCGCAGCAGCAGCTCTGTGCACCCGCCGGGCGGCGCCGAGCTCGTCGCATCGGCGGCGGAGATCGTCAGCGAGCTGGCCAAGGCCAGCCTGTCGACGGGCGAGCGTCTACTTAAGGACGTCCTCTCGCGGCTGCCCCTCTCCTGAGCGCATCTGCGGAGCTTCTGAGCCGGACCAGCTGTATACTGCCGCGCAACGCCGAACCGCCGCGACTCAGCTCGGGGCGGACGGGGGACCCAATGCGGATCGAGTCGATCCGCTGGGGCGAATCGGCCCAGCAGGGCCGTAGCGCTGCACGTAAGTGCCGCGCGAGCCCGTCAGCTCACCTCGTAGGCGTCGAAGAACATGCGCAGCGCGTTCAAGACATACACAATCCTGCTCGGGCTGCTCGCAGCCTGCGTCGCGAGCCCGGCCGCAACGGCACTCGCCAGCACAGGCGGCGCGTCGGGAGGCCCGGCTGCACCTGCAGGCTCGACCCCCGCGACGAGCGTCCGCACGACGGGGATCGCGACGTGGTTCGGACCGGGCTTCTACGGCAAGCAGACCGCGTGTGGCCAGACGCTCACCCCCGGTGTGGTCGGAGTCGCCAATCGGACGCTCCCGTGTGGGACGCTCGTGAAGGTCACCTACAAGGGCCACAGCCTGACCGTGCCGGTGCTCGACCGCGGCCCGTACAGCCACGACGCGGACTGGGATCTGACCTCGGGGGCCGCCGCGGCGCTCGGCATCACCGAGACGGTCCGCATCGGCACCCATGTCGTCGGCAAGACCGCCAACACCCCCACGCTCGGTCAGCCGGCGGGCTCGTCCAGCGCCAGCGTCGCCGGCGGCGCCATCGCCGGCGAACCATAGGCCGACTCGCCAGCCTTAGGCTGACTCGTCCACCACGCTCACCGTGCGCGGCGCGGGAGCCTTGACAGCGGAACGCGCGGCGAAGAGCCCGACATCCGCGTGCGCGGCGAGCGCCGCCGCCTGACGTCCATCCTCCGGACACACCGCAACGCCGATCGCCACCACCAGCGGCGCCCCGCGGTGGCCCCCGCGAGCACCGACCGCACGCGTCAGGCGCTCGGCCAGTCGCGCGGCTCCGCTCCGATCGGTCGCCGGCGCCAGCAGCCAGAACCTGCCCGGCCGCTCACGTGTGAGCGCGCCCGCCCACTCGCCCAGCGCGCTCGCAAGCGCCTCCTCCACCCCAGCCGTCAGCTGTGCGAGCTCCTCGGGGGACTCCTCCCGGCGCAGTCGCTCGATGTCCACGAGCTCGACCAGCAGCACCGCAAACGGCAGCCCGTCACGTTCGAAGCGCTCCAGCTGAGCGCCGATCGACCCGATCCACGCTGCCGCCCCTTCCTCTCGCCGTTCGTCGCGGATCTCGATCTCGCCCAGGCGCGGCTGCCGGCGCTCGCTCGGGCTCGGCCCGGCGCCCGCGTGCGCGTGCTCGTGCTCGTGCTCGTGCTCGTCGACGATCACCGCCGCGCCGTAGGCCGTCGGGGAACGCGAGGGCTCGCGCGCGAACGGCGCCTGACGCTCTAGCTCGAGCCGCTCGTCGGCTGGGTCGAACGCGGGTGCCGCCGTCACTTCAACGGCGACCGCCAGCATCGCCGAGCAGACGTGCGCGAGCCGATCGGACAGATCTCCCACGAGACGCGCTGACGGCTCGCTCAGCTCGTCCAGCAGCGCCTCCCACAGCACGCCGCGCAGCGCCTCCACCGCGTCGACGAGCGCCGCGGGCTCCCGCGCGCCACAAATCGCCGGCAGCCGGCGTGCCGCCACGGAGGCCTCGCGTCCGCTCGGCGCGCCGCGCCCGGTCAGGCGCTCCAGCTCGACATCCGACTGCAGCGCGCTCAGCGCCTGCGCACACAGCGCCGGCGCGTCGCGCGCGAGTTCCTCGAGCGGCACGTCGCCGATCGCGTCGGTCGGCCGCGCCAGAATCAGCGCGATCGCCCACCGGCGCGCCAGCTCGTCGGCGCGCGCGATCAACGTCCCGCCGGGCAGCTCCGCGACTGGTCTCGCGCGCGAGGAGTGGGTGCGAGCTGCGTCGAGCATTACGTGTTGGATAGCAGTAGCCGGGGACGTGTTCGCGTCTGAGAGCGCTTCCGCGTCCGTGGATAGCCTGCAGGAGCCCGTGCGCAGCCTGAAACGCTCCCGAGCCCGCCGCACGCGGGCGACGATTGCCGACCTCGAGGACTCGACCTCGCTCGACAGAGACACCGGAGCGGTGCGCTCGGTGCAGAAGGCCGACCTCGTGATCGAGCGAGCGGCCGTCGAGGAGATCTGGACGCCCGCTCACCTCGAGCGCCTCGCCCGCACCTACTGGCGCTTCCTCAGCCGCGTGACGCTCGGCCTGATCCGCGTCCGCTATAGCGAGCAGGAGCGTTCGGTGGTGCTGCTCGCGCGGCCGCTGAGGCTGCTGACGTTCCTCGCGCCCGAATACGAGATGGACCCCGCACGCGGGCTCGTGCGCTGGCGCATCGCGCGCGGCCTGCTCGTGTCACGCCGCGGGCGCAACGGCCGCGGCTATCTGCAGATCGAGGTCCGCAGGGGCGCGGCCGATGACCCTGACCACGTCCGCCTGCACGTTGAGATCGAGGTGGCGAACTTCTATCCATCGATCGCCTCGCGGCTCAGCCAGCGCGTGTATGAGTTGACCCAGTCGCGCATTCACGTGATCGTGACCCGTGCGTTCCTGCGCTCGCTCGCACGCCTGGATCTGGCGGAGTCGAAGGTTGGCCGCTTCCGGCCCTGAGACCGCCGGGGGGCGCAGCCGCTCGTTACTTCGCTTCTTTCTGTTCAAGTTTCTTGAACGCCTTCACTTCGGCTTCTTCTTCCTTTTCAAACTGCCTGCGAGCGGCTTCTTCCGCTGCGCTGCTCGTAGTCGTGGAGCCTTTCTTCGATTTCTTCGTTCCCTTGCTCTTGGTTTCACCAGAGCTCTTCTTCGTCTTTTCGGTGCCTTTCTTACCGGAGCTCTTCTTTCCGGAGCCCTTCTTCCCCGCTTTCGCCGGCTGGGTGGCTTCTGCCGCTTCGCTCGCACGAATCGCTTCCACGCGCCGTCTCGCTTCGGCTTCCGCGTTCTTCTTGTCTTCAGCCACTTTTCTCTTCACAGCCGCCACCGACGCTTCTTCTTCGCTGCCGGTGGATTCTTCGACGCCCGCTTCCGCGCCCTGCTTGGGTTCATTGCCGCTGCCGCTGCTGCTGCCGCCGCCGCAGCCGGCGATCACACCAGCGAGCGCGAGCACCAGCAGCAAGGAGAGAAGCATCCGCGGAAGGGCAAGTCGGCGCTCGCGCGGCGATCTGCCATGTGCATGCCCGTTCATTCCTGAACGCGCGCCGCCGGTGGCGCGCTTCCTTTCATCTCGCCTGAGGGACTCGTTTCCACGCGTTCACCTGTTTTGGGCGCTTCTTGGCTTGTCCCAGCTTGTGCACTCAAAGCTTCTTCTCGCTTCTTGATCTTCGCTTCTGCGGCTCGTTCCTTCTGCTTGATGCTCTTGGCAGCAGCTTCTTCCTTCTGCTTGATGATCTTGGCAGCAGCTTCTTCGGCTTGTTTTGCCTTCTTTGTGGCGGCCTGTTCCCTCTTCTTTGCCTTTGCTGCCGCGGCTGCTTCTACCTTCTTGGCGTTTTCCTTCGCCGCTTCTTCTCGCTTTTTGTTTTCTATCCCTGCGAGCAGTTCGCTGTCCTTGGTGAGTTCCGCGGCTTCCTGTTTCTTTTCAGCCGCTTCTTCGGTGCGTTCGGCTTGCGCCGCGCTCGATTCCGCCGCCTTCGAGCCGTGCGTCACACCGCTCCCACAGCCGACGAGCGAGCCCGACGCGACGATGGCGATCAGACATGGGAGCGCTTTTCGCAGAAGTGTAGACCTTTCAACAGATCACCTACGCATAGTGGCAGCGGCGCTGCCACGCGGTCAAGCTAGCAGTCGCGGCCCCCGTGCTCAAGCTGCGCATCCGGCATCGACGCCGCCGGCGCGTCGCTCACGCGTAGTCGACCAGGCCGGTGCCGCTCCAGTGCCCAAACGAGGTGAGGTCCAGCTTGGGGCGCTCGATCTCCTGCCAGAATGACAGCATCTCCCAGAGGCGGATGTCGTCGAACATCACGACCGGTCCACGATCGAGCCCGACCTCGTCGAAGCCACGAAGGAAATTGCGCTCTTGCAGGCCATCGTGCTTTGCGTTGACGAGGATGAAGTCGGCGCTGCGGAGAAGCTCCGCGTTCTTCTGCCAGCCGGCCGGCACGGACAGGTCATCCGAGCGCTGCTCGAGGCGGCCGTCCGCGAAGTCCTCCTCCCGGAGCACCGCACGTGGGTACTCCTGCCACGGGAACACATCGAACGTGACGATCTTCCCGTCCTCGGGCAGTGCGAGCTTCATCGCGAGTGCCGACATTCCCGCTGCCGTGCCGATCTCAATGACCGTCTTCGGTGCAAGCAACGCGATCAGCGCGGTGAGCAGCTTGTAATGCTCGCCCGGCCACACCTCCAGATGCTGCGGCAGAGAATGGTGTCTGTGACGTCGAAGCGCGGATGCCCTCGCGAGTCCACGAGCGACGGCCGAGCGCTTGGGGCGCTGGCGTGGATCTCCGCCGCCGTGCGGATCGGCGCTGGCGCGCTGGCGCGCCGCATCCCGGCGACGGGCTGTCAGCAGGTCGAGATTCACAGAGCGCGCCGACGCAACCGCCTGGAGTGCGGTGTCGAGCAGGCGCTCCGAGGGCACGGCTGTGACCGGCGTGATGAGTGAAGGCTGCACGAGGCGTGCGGAGATCGGCCATTGACCAAACAGTGGAAGTCGGCTGGCCGCGGCGGAACGTAGGGCGCGCAGGGGCATGCCGGCGTGACTATATAGCGCTTTGCAGAGGTTATGCTCACCCTGCTTCGAGTTTGCATCAGGACGTCTGCTATTGTCCGCCCGCCCGCGGCCTCCTGGTCCTCAAAGCGTACTGCTGTGAGCACAAACGCAATCACTGAGAAACCACGCGTGGCGATCCTGCTCGTTAACGGGTTTGCCAGGCGCGGGCCTCGCGGCGCGGAAAGAGAACGCGAAGCTCTGGAATATCCGTGGATCGAGCTGTGTCTGCGCCAGATCGAGCGACATTCTCGAGGCTGGGACTATCAGGTGTTCGTCTTCGACAACACGCACTTCAAGTCACACCGCGCGCTGATGCGCAAGTTCGAGCACGTGCGAGTGCTTCCAGCGCCTTGGGTCGCGGCCCTCGGACGCATCGCCAACCGCCTGCCCGGTCCATATCTCGGCCGCCTGCTGGAACTACGCCACCCCAGCGCACTCGACCACCTCGCAAAGAAGGTTCCCGCTGAGTTCGATTACATAGTCACGCTCGACAACGACTCGTTCCCCGTACGCGACGACTGGCTCGACGTGCTCGTGTCCGAGTGTCAGGGCGGCGCCGCGCTCGCGGGCGTCTACCGCGACGAGATGGCGCCGGATGTCGAGCCGTTTCTACACGTCAGCGGCCTGTGTGTCGCGAGGGACGACCTGCGCGCTCTGAATGTGTCCTTCGGCCGGGACATCAAGTACATCGGCGAGCAGTACAAGCAGAACGCCGATCACAACCAGGACGTCGGCCAGAAGATCACCTACGAATTCATGCGCCTGGGTCGCCGTATCGCTCCGCTGCGCCGCAGCAACGCGCTGAACTACCACTTCGTCATGGGTGGAATCTACGGTGACGTGATCTACCACCATGGCGCCGGCGGCCGGCGCGCGAAATTCCGCACCGCGGGCGACGTCGAGCGCAACGAGCAGATCAGCGTCGCGCTACGCGACGCGGCGTTCGCAGACATCGATCATCTCGTGGCGGTGCTGCGCGGGCAGGCGAGCAACGACCTTGCCCTGACGCCGCTGTGAGCGCGCCCGGGCTCGACGCTCAGTAGCGCTCGCCAGCGACCGCGCGCAGCTTCGCGCGGTCGTGCGTTGCCGTGATGCGCCTGATCGTCCCCGTTCGCGCCCGCGTGACGAGCGATTCGGTCGTCGCTCCGCCCGCGCTCGGGTAGCGCACGCCCTGCAGCACATCGCCGTCGGTGATGCCTGTGGCGGAGAAGAACACGTCCTCGCCGGCGACCAGATCGTCGCGGTCGAGCACCCGCTCGAGCTCGTAACCGGCCGCGATCGCGGCCGCGCGCTCGGTGTCGTCGCGCGGCCACAGCCGCCCGAGCAGCTGACCGCCGAGGCACTTGACCGCCGCAGCCGAGATCACACCCTCGGGCGTGCCGCCGATCCCCCAAAGCAGGTCGACCGGCGAGCGCTCGGTGACCGCTAGTAGCGCCGCCGAGACGTCGCCGTGGGCGATCAGACGCACGCGCGCGCCCGCGGCGCGGATCGCCGCGATCCCCTGCTCGTGACGCGGGCGGTCGAGCACCACGACCATCACGTCGCCGATCGGGCAGCCCCTGCGCTGCGCTAGGAGCTTTACGGTCTCGCCGAGCGGCCGGTCGAGATCGAGCAGGTCGGCGATGTCGGGGGCGCCGGCCATCTTCTCCATGTACACGCACGGCCCCGGGTCGAACATCGTGCCTCGCGCCGACAGGGCGATCACCGCGAGCGCGCTCGGCATCCCGTGCGCCGCCAGCGTGGTGCCCTCCAGCGGGTCCACCGCGATATCCACACGCGGCGGCGAGCCGTCGCCGATCTGCTCGCCGTTGTAGAGCATCGGCGCCTCGTCCTTCTCGCCCTCGCCGATCACCACCACGCCGTCCATCTGGATCGAGTGGAGCATGTAGCGCATGCCGTCGACGGCGGCCTGGTCGGCGGCCTCCTTGTCGCCCGCGCCGACCAGCGGCGCCGCCGCCAGCGCGGCGGCCTCGGTGACGCGCACGAGCTCGAGCGCGAGGTTGCGATCAGGCAGCTGATGTGAGGAATCTGGACTCAACGGGCGTCGGAAACCTATACCAGTGCCGCGGTCACTACGATCGTGGCGTGAGCGACTCCACCCTGACCGTCGAGGCGCGCATACCCGACGCGCTGAGAGCTACGGTCGAGGACAGGCTGGCGGCGGCTGCGCAGGCGCGGGTGAGCGAGCGACTGCGCGAGGGTGACGCGACGCTGTGGGGGTCGACGGGGTCCCCACCCACCCCGGAGGTCGCCAACCGCCTCGGCTGGCTGACGATCGCGGAGCGCACGCTCGGTGAGCTGGGCGCGCTCGAGCTGTTCGCGGCGGAGGTGCACGACGATGAAATGCAGGACATCGTGCTGCTGGGGATGGGCGGCTCCTCGCTCGCGCCGGAGGTCCTGCGGCGCGCGTTCGAGGGGCGCGAAGGCAACGCGCGACTGCACGTACTGGACTCGACCGACGCGGCGCGGATCCACACGGTCGAACGTGCGCTCGACCTGCGGCGCACGCTGTTCATCGTCTCCTCGAAGTCAGGGGGTACGATCGAGCCGCTGTCGCTGTTCGCGCATTTCTTCTCGCTGGTCGAACACGGCAACAGCTTCGTCGCGATCACCGACCCCGGCTCGGGCCTGGAAGAGCTCGCCAACAGGCACGCCTTCCGCCGGGTGTTCCAGGGCGACCCGAACATCGGCGGGCGCTACAGCGCGCTTTCCCCTTTCGGCATCGTCCCAGGCGCGCTGATGGGGATCCGCGTGCGTCTGCTGCTCGAGGGCGCGGCCGGCGCCTGGGAGAGCACCCTCAGCGACGGCTCCGAGCCAGCCACCGACGATGCGGGGGTATGGCTGGGCGCGGCCCTCAGCGGGCTCGCGCGCGCCGGGCGCGACAAGCTCACGTTCGTGATCGCCGAGACGCTACCCGGGCTCGGGCTGTGGCTCGAGCAACTGGTGGCCGAGTTCGACCGGCAAGCACGGCACGGGCATCCTGCCGGTCGCCGACGAGCCACTGGGCGAGCCGGAGTCCTACGGCGAGGACCGCGTGTTCGCGTACCTGCCCGACCTGCGCGTGCCAGACACCGGCCTCGACGCCCGTGTGCGCGCGCTCGCCGACGCCGGGCACCCGGTGATCACGATGCCCACCCACGGCCCGACCGACCTCGGACGCCTGTTCCTGCTGTGGGAGCTGATCGTCGCGGTCGTCGGCTGGGGCCTGGAGATCAACCCGTTCGACCAGCCCAACGTGCAGCAGGCCAAGGACGCAACCAAGCAGGTGCTCGCAGGCTACGAAGCCAAGCACGAGCTTCCGCAGGTGCCCGACGCGGACGACGCGGCGCTGCGGTCGCTGCTGCTCGACGCCCGACCGCCGCAGTACGTGGCGATCATGTCCTACAGCGAGCCCACGCCCGAGTTCGACGCAGCCGCTAGCGAGCTGCGCGTCGCCGTGCGCGATGCCACAAAGGCGACCACCACGTTCGGCTACGGCCCGCGCTTCCTGCACTCGACTGGGCAGTTCCACAAGGGTGGCCCGAAGACCGGGCGCTTCCTGCAGCTGATCCACGACGGGCCCGACGACGTCGAGATCCCGGGCGCGCCGTACACGTTCACGACGCTCAAGAACGCCCAGGCGATCGGCGACCTCAACACGCTGCGCGAGCTCGGCCTGCCCGCCGAGCGTGTGCGACTGCAAGGCGAAGACCCCGTGGGCGCGTTGCGCGCCTTGACCGCGAAGATCAAGGAGAAAACGTGACGCAGATTGGTTTCGTCGGGCTGGGCAAGATGGGCGGGAACATGGTGCACCGCATCCGCCGCGACTCCGAGCACGAGGTAGTGGCGTTCGACTTCGACGAGAAGGCGGTCAAGCAGGCAGTCAAGAACGGCGCCGCCGGAGCCAACTCGCTGAAAGACCTCGTCAAGCAGCTGCAGGCGCCGCGGATCGTGTGGATCATGGTCCCCGCCGGCAAGCCCACCCAGGAGACGGTCGCAAGGCTCGCCAAGCTGCTGGAGCGCGGCGACACGATCATCGACGGCGGCAACTCGAAGTGGACCGACGACAAGCGCCGCTCCCAGCAGCTCAAAGCGAGCGGCATCGACTATGTGGACGTCGGCGTCTCCGGCGGCGTTTGGGGCCTGGAAGTCGGCTACTGCATGATGGTCGGGGGCCCGCCGAAAGCCGTCAAACGCCTGGAGCCGATCCTCGACGTGCTCGCTCCCGAGACCAACGAGCAGAGTCGCGCCGCGATCGGCCCCCGCGGCTGGCTGCGCTTCGGACCCTCCGGCGCGGGCCATTACGTGAAGATGGTCCACAACGGCGTCGAGTACGGCCTAATGCAGGCTTACGCGGAGGGCTTCGACGTGTTCGACAAGTGCGAGTACGAGCTCGACAACGCCAAGATCGCCCACCTCTGGGGCCAGGGCTCGGTGGTGCGCTCGTGGCTGTGCGAACTGGCCGCGCGCGCGTTCGAGGCCGACGGCAACGAGCTCGAAGCGATCGAGGGCTATACCGAGGACTCCGGCGAGGGCCGCTGGACGATCGAGGACGCGACCGCCCATGACGTGCCCACCCCTGTGATCACCGCGTCGCTGTATGCACGCTTTCGCTCGCGCGGCAACGGCGACTTCGCCGACCGCGTGCTCGCGGCGCTGCGCAACCAGTTCGGCGGCCACGCAGTCAAGAGCGCGCCGAAGGCCAAAGGACGCTGACGGTGGCCGTCGCGGCTGGTCGTCCGACGGAGGAGCCGATACCGGCGAACCCCCTGACGGCCGGCCTCGAGCGTCTGCCGGTGGCACCCACGACGCTTGTCATCTTCGGCGCCACGGGAGATCTCGCCCGGCGTAAACTGCTGCCCGCGCTGTACAACCTCGCGCACGAGGGCGCGCTGCCGGAGCGCTTCCACCTGGTGGGTGTCGCGCGCAAAGAGAAAGAGGACGACGACTACCGCAGCGAATGCGAGGAGGCGATCAGGCGCTTCTCGCGGCGCAAGCCCGATGACGCCGTCCTGAAGAACCTGCTCGACAACGTCCGCTACGTGCCGGGCACCTTCGACGACGAGTCCGTCTACAGCGAGCTGTGCACTGTGCTCGACGAATTCGAGAAGGAAGCGGGCGAGCCGCAGAACCGCGCGTTCTACCTGTCCACGGCCCCCAACTTCTTCCCCGTGATCATCGAACGGCTGGGCAGCTCCGGGCTCGCGCACGCCGATCCTGACGCCCACCGCGAGGTGCGCGTGATCATCGAGAAGCCGTTCGGCACGACGCTCGAGGAGGCGCGCGAGCTCAACCGACGTGTGCTGTCGATCTTCGAAGAGACCCAGGTCTACCGCATCGACCACTACCTGGGCAAGGAGACAGTCCAGAACATGCTGGCGTTCCGCTTCGCCAACGGCATGTTCGAGCCGTTGTGGAACCGCAACTACATCGACAGCGTCCAGATCACCGCCGCCGAGGATCTCGGCATCGGCTCGCGCGCGGACTACTACGACAAGGCCGGCGCGCTGCGCGACCTGATCCAGAACCACATGCTGCAGCTGCTCTGCCACGTGGCGATGGAGCCGCCTGTGAACTTCGCCGCCGAAGAGGTGCGCAACGAGAAGGTCAAGGTGCTGCTGGCGATCCACGAGCCTACGCCCGAGGAGATCCCCGAGATGGCCGTGCGCGCGCAGTACGTGCCCGGTCATTCAGGCGGCGAAGATGTTCCCGGCTACCTCCAAGAGGAGGGCGTGCCAGCGGACTCCACGACCGAGACCTACGCGGCGCTGCGCCTGGAAGTCGACAACTGGCGCTGGGCCGGCGTTCCGTTCTACCTGCGCACCGGCAAGCGCCTCGCGCGCAAGATCACCGAGATCGCCGTCACGCTGAAGCCCGTACCCCACCTCGCGTTCAGCCAGGACGGATCGCTGGGCGTCCAGCCCAACCAGCTTGTGCTGACGCTGCAGCCGAACGAGGGCGTCTCGCTGCGCCTCGGCGCGAAGATCCCCGGTACGCGCATGAGCATCCGCCCGGTCAACATGGAGTTCCTCTACGGCACCGCCTTCCTGTCGCAGTCCCCGGAGGCGTATGAGCGCCTGATCACCGACGCGATGCGCGGCGACGCGACGCTGTTCACGCGTAACGACGAGGTCGAGGCCCAGTGGCGGATCTGCGATCCGATCGTCAAAGCGTGGGCGAATGATGTGCGCCCACCCACCCCGCCGGTTGCCACTTATGAAGCGGGCTCGCAGGGCCCGAAGGAGGCCGAGCGCCTGCTGCGCGAGGGCGATCACTGGCGCGCGATCTGATGGCAGACGGCGAGGCTCCGCCCACTCGCAGCGACGCCGTCTGGAGCGAGCAGGGCACGACGCCCGACAGGATCGAAGCGGCGCTGCGCGAACTGCTCGTCCAGGTTCACTCAGAACACCGCGACTTCGTGCCCGCGCGAGTCCTCAACATGATCGCGTTCGTCGATCGCGAATGGAGCGGCGAGATCGCCAACCGCCTGCGCGGGGTCGGGCGCTACCACGCCTCGCGCCTGCTCGTGCTCGCCTACGAGCCGCGGCGCGAGCGCCTGGACGCGCGCGTGACGATCGTCTCCGAAGGCGCGTCCGCGCCGGGCGAGCTGGCGCTGTTGCGCGAGACCGTCGTCGTGGAGCTCGGCGACCGCCACCTCGACGACCTGCTGACGATCGCCGACCCGCTGGTCGTCACCGATTTGCCGACGCTGCTGTGGTCACCGCACGGCCACCACCAGATCGTGACCGAGCTGCTGACGCTCTCGCAGGCGGTGCTGCTCGACTCGGTCGAGGAGCCGGTCGCGCAGGAGGCGCTCGACCGCGCGTGCGAGCTGAGCGATCGCGCCTACGTCGTGGACCTCGCGTGGCTGCGATCGACGCCTTGGCGCGAGCGGCTCGCCGCGACCTTCGACCCGGTTTGGCTTCGCCGCGAGCTGGGCAGGATCTCGGGCGTGACCGTACGCCACCATCCGGCCTCGACGGCAGCGGCCACGCTCCTCGTCGGCTGGCTCGCCTCGCGCCTGGGCTGGCGGACCGCGTCGCTCGTGAGCGACGGCGGCGCGCTCGTCGGAGCCACGCACGCGGATGACCACGACGTCGCGGTGCGCCTGGAAGCGGCTCCCGAGCTGCAGGTTCCCGGACTCGCCGGTCTCGCGCTCGAGACGGCCTCGGGCATGCACCTGCGTCTCAGCCGCGGCACGGGCGGACTGCGCGCCCACCGGCGTGACAGCCACGGCGAGGAGCACGAATGGACTATGCCCGGCGCCTCGCGCGGCGAGACCGGCGTGCTCGGCGAGGGCATCCGCCAGGCGCTGCTGCGCGACCCGACGTACGTGCCGGCGCTCAAGGCCGCGCGTGAGCTGCTCGCGCCAGCGAGCGGACAGCGCGGGCCCGGTCACGCCAACCAGGTTGGCGCCCGGTCGTGACCCGCCTGACCGCCTGCCCGGACACCGAGACGGTCGCACAGCGCGCCGCCGCGCACGTGGCGCGCCAGCTGCGCCACGCATGCGAGCAGCGCGGCGTCGCGCACCTCGCGCTCAGCGGCGGCACCACGCCGGGCCGCACGTATGAGCTGCTGGGCGCGAAACCCGAGGATCTGAGCGGCGTGGAGGTGTGGTTCGCCGACGAGCGCTGCGTGGCTCCGGATGACGCGGAAAGCAACTACCTGCTGGCGGCGCAGACGCTGCTCGCCCCCGCGGGCATCGCGCCCGAGTGCGTGCACCGGATGGAGGGCGAGGCGGGCCCACACGAGGGCGCGCGCCGCTACGCCGAGGAGCTGGTGCGACACGCGCCGCGCGCGGACACGAGCCCTCCCGCTGTGCCGGTGCTCGACCTGATCGTGCTCGGCATCGGACCGGATGGTCACGTCGCCTCGCTGTTCCCCGGAGCTCCGACCCTGGACGCGGGCGAGGAGGCGATCTGCCTCGGCGTCGAGGACTCGCCCAAGCCTCCCCCCCAGCGGATCACGCTGAGCCTCGCGGTGCTGCGCTCCGCGCGCGAGTGCCTACTGCTGGCGACCGGCGCGAGCAAGGCCGACGCGGTCAGCGCGATGCTCGGCGAGCCCAGCCGCCACGTCCCCGCAAGCCTGCTCAGGCGCGGGCGACTGACGATGATCGTCGATGACGCCGCCGCGCCCGAGGGATCTCGGCCGTGAGCGGCTCCGGCGCGACCGGGCCGGCGCCGCGCGCCGCGCGCCGCGCGCCGCTGGGCGAGGCGGTGCTCGTACGCCACGCCGAGACCGAGTGGAGCCTCAGCGGGCGCCACACCGGGCGCACGGACATCCCGCTGACCGAGCATGGCCGCGACGCCGCCAGGGCGCTGCGCGGGCGGCTGAGCGCGTGGCACTTCGATCTCGTGCTCGTCAGCCCGTCGGTGCGCGCGCGGGAAACGTGCGAGCTATGCGGGCTGAGCGCCGAGGCGCAGGTGCGCTCCGATCTGCTCGAGTGGGACTACGGCGATTACGAGGGGCTGACCACGGTGGAGATCCACGCGCAGCGCCCGGATTGGGTGCTGTGGCGCGACGGCTGCCCAGGGGGCGAGAGCCCGGCGGACGTCGGCGCGCGCGCCGACCGCGTGGTCGCCGAGATCGCCGCCAGCGGCGGCGTGGCGGTGTTCTCACACGGGCACATGCTGCGCGTGCTCGGCGCCCGCTGGATCGCGCTCGGGCCGGAGAACGGAGGCAGACTGGCGCTGTCGACGGGGGCGATCAGCGTGCTCGGCCACGAGCGCGACACGGCGGTGATCGCCCGTTGGAATGAAACCGCCGTGTAACACTTGCCGGGGGCTCGGCGGACTTTCGTTCTAGAGTGACCCAGCACGGTCGCTCTGGAGTGACGCAACTCCGCCAGCCATGGCAACTCGCGCGCTAAAGAACACCCCCCTGTGCCCCCACGCCACTCAGGCGCTGGTCGCACTCGGCGACGCGCGCGAGCGCACGCTGGCGCTCGTGGCGGGACTCGACGACGAGCAGCTGGAGCGCGTTCACTCGCCGATCATGAGCCCGCTCGTGTGGGACCTCGGTCACATCGCCGCCTACGAGGATCTGTGGCTCGCTCACCGCTACGGCGGCCTCGAGCTGCTGCGTCCGGAGCTCGCGAACCTGTACGACGCGTTCGAGACGCCGCGCGCGGTGCGCGGGGAGATCGAGGCGCTCGGTCCGGCGGATGCGAAGGCGTACATGTCCGCGGTGAGCGAGCGCACCGCCGAGGTGATCGCCGAGCGCGGTGTGGGCGATGGCGTGCTGTGCGAGATGGTGCTGCGACACGAGCTCCAGCACGGCGAGACGATGCGCCAGACGCTGGCGATCGCCGGCCTGCTGGCACCTGGGGAGAAGGCTCGGGCGAACGCGCCGCTCGGAGGCGAGGACGTCCCCGCGGGCTGGCTCGAGATCCCCGCGGGCGAGTTCGCGATGGGCGCCGCGCCGGATGGCTTCGCCTACGACAACGAGCGCCCGCGCCACACCGTCGAGCTGCCGGCGTACGCGATCGCGCGCCGCCCCGTCACCAACGCGAGCTGGCTGAGCTTCAGCGAGGGCGGCGGCTACGAGCGCCGCGAGTGGTGGTCGCGCGAGGGCTGGGCGTGGAAGGAGGAGCACGACATCACCCATCATCCCGCCGTGGCGCAAGGCCACCCGGAGGCGCCCGTGTGCCACGTCTCCTGGTTCGAGGCCGATGCCTTCGCGCGTGCTCACGGCGCGCGTCTTCCCACCGAGGCCGAGTGGGAGAGGGCCGCGACCTGGACCCAGCAGGCTCCGACGCAGCGTCTCGCCGGCATCGGCCGCGTGTGGGAGTGGACCCGCTCGCACTTCGTCGGCTACCCCGGGTTCGAGCCCTACCCGTACCGCGAGTACTCGCAAGTGTTCTTCGGGGAGGACTACCGTGCGCTGCGCGGCGGCTCCTGGGCGAGCCATCCGCGCGTCGCCACCCCCACGTTTCGCAACTGGGATCTACCACAGCGGCGCCAGATCTTCGCCGGCGTGCGCCTGTCGAGGGAGGTGTGATGGAGTCGTCCACACAGTCGTCCACGCCGCATCAGCAGCTTGCCAAGGACGCGATCCGAATCGATTCGCATCTCGACGGCACGCACGAGCGCTCGCTCGCGGAGGACGTGCTCGACGGGCTCACTCGCCCGTTCAAGGAGCTGCCCCCCAAGCACTTCTACGACGCCCGCGGCGCCGAGCTGTTCGATCGCATCTGTGAGCAGCCCGAGTACTACCCCACGCGCACCGAGCGCGCGATCCTCGAGGACCAGGCGGAGCTGCTCGCGGAGCTGACCGGCGCGGTCGAGCTCGTCGAGCTCGGCTCCGGCACGGCCGCGAAGACACGCGTGCTGCTCGACGCCCTGTACGCCGCCGGCACGCTCGAGCGCTACGTGCCCGTGGACGTCACCGAGAGCATGGTGCGCGACTGCGCGCAGGAGCTCACCGGCGAGTACCCCGGGCTGCGCGTGCACGGCGTGATCGGCGACTTCGAGCGCCACCTCGACCACGTGCCGCCGGCCGCCGGACCGCGGATCGTCGCGTTCCTCGGCGGCACCATCGGCAACTTCCCGCCGGGCAGCCGTCGCCGCTTCCTGCGCCAGATCGCGCGCCTGCTCGGACCGTCCGACCACCTGCTGATGGGCACCGACCTCGTCAAGGACCCGCGTGTGCTCGAGGCTGCCTACGACGACGCGCAGGGGGTCACCGCGGCGTTCAACCGCAACGTGCTGCACGTGCTCAACCGCGAGCTGCAGGCCGACTTCGACCCGGACGACTTCGACCACGTGGCGCTGTTCGACCCGCACAACGAGTGGATCGAGATGCGCCTGCGCGCGCGCCGCGAGCACACCACGCTCGTGCGCGACCTCGACCTGCCCGTGCACTTCGACGCCGGCGAGGAGCTGCGCACGGAGATCAGCGCCAAGTTCACACCCGAACGCCTCGACGGCGACCTGTCGGCCGCGGGCCTCGAGCTAGTGCACTGGCTGACCGACCCCGAAGAGCTGTTCGCGCTGTCGCTGTCACGCCTGCGCTCAGATCAATAGGCTTCCCGCCATGAACATCGAGGGCAGCGCAGCGCTCGTCTCCGGCGGCGCCTCCGGTCTCGGCGAGGCCACCGTTCGCGAGCTGCATGCGCGCGGGGCGCAGGTCACGATCGCCGACGTCAACGCCGAGAAGGGACAGGCGCTCGCCGCCGAGCTCGGCCTCGAGTTCGTCGCCTGCGACGTGCGCAAGGAGGAGCAGGTGCAGGCCGCCGTCGAGCAGGCCGCCAAGGCGCCCGGCGGCTTGCGCATCGCCGTCAGCTGCGCCGGCACCGGCTGGGCGCAGAAGGTGGCCGGCTCCAAGGGGCCGCACCCGCTGATGCCGTTCGAGGTGATCATCTCGATCAACCTCATCGGGACGTTCAACCTGCTGCGCCTCGCCGCCAGCGCGATGCTCGCAAACGACCCACTCGAGGACGGAGAACGCGGCGTGTGCGTCCACACCGCCTCGATCGCCGCCTTCGACGGCCAGATCGGCCAGATCGCCTACTCCGCGTCGAAGGGCGGCGTCGTCGGGATGACGCTGCCGGCCGCGCGCGATCTCGCGCAGTACGGGATCCGCGTCAACACGATCGCGCCCGGCCTGTTCGACACGCCGCTGCTGGCCGCGCTGCCCGAGGAGGCCCGCCAGAAGCTCGGCGCCGGCGTGCCCTTCCCGCAGCGCCTCGGCCTGCCCGCCGAGTACGCGCAGCTCGCCTGCAGCATCGTCGAGAACCGCATGCTCAACGGCGAGACCATCCGTCTCGACGGCGCGCTGCGGATGCCTCCGCGCTGAGGCGCACGCGTACCGCCCGCGAGGCTCCGCGCCGACCGGCGAGACGAGGCACGCGCCGCGCCACCGTCTCGCCCGTCACGCCAGGCCGCCCGCAGGCGGCCCTCTAAAGGTCCTTCGACTACAGCCGTTCCACCAGCATCGCCATGCCCATGCCGCCTGCGACGCACATCGACTCGACGCCGTAGGTCCCGTCGAGTGTCTCCAGGTCGTTGAGCAGCGTCGTCATGATGCGCGCGCCGGTCATGCCGAACGGGTGCCCCAGCGCGATCGCGCCGCCGAACGGGTTGAGCTTCTCGTCGGAGATCCCGAGCTCGTCTTTGCAGGGAACGATCTGCGCGGCGAAGGCCTCGTTGATCTCGACCACATCGATGTCGTCGATCGTCATGCCCGTGTTCTTCAGCAGCGCCTGGATCGCCGGGATCGGCCCGAGGCCCATCACCTCCGGACGGATCGCCGCGACCGTCGAGGCGATGATCCGCGCGCGCGGCTTGAAGCCCGCCGCCTTCGCCTTCTCGTCGCTCATGATCAGCAGCGCCGCCGCTCCGTCGTTGAGCGGGCACGCGTTGCCCGCCGTCACCGTGCCGTCCTCTTTGAACACCGGCCTCAATCCCGCCAGCGCCTCGAGCGTCGTGCCCGGGCGCGGACCGTCGTCCTTCGTCACGATCGTCTCCGGCACGTCGATCTCGTTGCCCTCCCTGTCCACGTCCTTGTGCGCCGCCACCGTCACCGGGACGATCTCCTTGTCGAAGTGCCCCGATTCCTGCGCCGCCACCGCGCGTGTCTGGGAGATCAGCGCCCACGCGTCCTGCGCCTCGCGGCTGACTTTGCGTTCCTCCGCGACGTTCTCCGCGGTCATGCCCATCGTGATGTACGCGTTGTACAGCGAGCCCTCCGAGCCATCGAGCTTCTTGTGGAACTCGAACGGAGCGCCCGGCGCCGTGCGCGAGACCGCCTCCACGCCCGCCGCGATGTACGTGTCGCCCTCGCCCGCCTTGATCGCGTGGAAGGCCATGCGCGTGGTCTGCAGCGAGGACGCGCAGAAGCGGTTGACCGTGCAGCCGGGCACGTGGTAGTCGATGCCCGCGAGCAGCGACGCCATGCGGCCGATGTTGTAGCCCGACTCCCGCTCGCCGTAGCCGCAGCCCATCATCACGTCGCCGATCGATAGCTGGTCGAGTTGCGGGTTGCGCTCGATCAGCGCCTTCAGCGGGATCGCCGCGAGGTCATCTGCGCGGACGCTCTTCAAAGACCCCTTCGCTGCGCGCCCGATGGGCGTGCGGATGGCGTTGACGATCACAGCTTCGGGCATGTGTGACTCTCTCCTTGGCTCGTTTTGAACGCGCCGGCGCGGGACCCCTCGGTGGCGCGAGAGGCGGAATGCTACGCGATGACTACAGATCCAGCCTGCTGACGCCCAGCTCGTCGAATCCCACGTGGTGGGCCAGCTCGTGGCGCACCGTGCGTGTCACCTGGTCGCGCAGGAGGTCGGGGTCGTGGCCGAAGTCGCGCCGCAGCGTGTCGCGGAAGATCACGATGCGGTCGTGCGTGTTGTCGCGGGTCGCCCCGTCGCCCTGGTAGAGCCCGTACGCGCCACGCCGGCGCCCACCGTCGGAGATAACCACCGCGACGTGGGCCAGCGCGTTGCGCAGCAGGTCCGGTAGATCGTCGAGCGCGTCACGTACGAGCTCCTCGAAGTCGGTGTCGTCGAGCGGGTCGAGCTCCATGAACTCGGATTCTTCCGGCGCCACCGCCAGGCCTTCGCGCGCAAGGCGCTCGGAGCGGCGCACGATCTCTTCGAACTCGGTCTCGGACTCCGGGTTGCGCCAGCCCGCCAGGCGCACCGCCACAAACGCCACGGCGCCCATCAGCGCCGCCGCCACGATCACGCCCAGCGCAACGTCCTCCAGCGCCCTGACCACGCCGATCGAGCTGAAGCCCTGCCCGACCACCAGCACCACCAGGCCCACCGACATCGCCACCAGCGCCGCCACGGCCACTCGCCGAAGAGGACTGGGATCTCCGGGAGGGATGGGCGCGCGCATCGCCCTGTCCAGTGTAAACCGCTTCAATCACGTGCGCCACCAGCACCATGTGCCGCGGCTAGACTCGGCGCGATGACGCCGCCGTCTGACGCGAGCCAGTCGAGCGACGCGCCAGGCGGCCCGCTCGGTGGCGAGTGGCGCGCGCAGGCCGAGCGCACGCAGGATCACGCGCTGCCACACGGACGCGTGCTCGTAACTGCCCCCGCACCGCTCGACGCCGGGGGGCTCGGTCGCCACCTGCGGGAGCTGCTCGACGCGCTCGATCGCATCGGCCAGCCCAACGAGTGCGTGTGCCGGACGTCCGGCAGACGCTCCTCGACAGCGCCGCACCCGGGCCTGCCGGTGCGCGCCCTGACGACAGGGCTGACGCCGCTGGCACGTTTCTCTCGCGCGTGGCGAATGTGGGCGGAAAGCGTGAGCTTCGACGCCGGCGCCGCACATGGGCTGCCCGCAGCCGATCACCTGCTCGCGTTCAACGGCGCAGCCCTCGCCCAGTTTCGCGCCGCGCGGCGCGCCTCGTGGCAATCGGTCTCGCTGGTCGCTGCGAACTCCCATTTCCATCAGGTGGTGCGCCAGCATGCACTCGCCTACCGGCAGTACCCGATCGAACGTCCGTGGATCCGCCACCTGGTCAAGCGCAACCTCGCCGAGTACCAGCTCGCGGACCGCATATTCGTCGCCTCGCGCTACGTTCGCGAGTCGTTCATCGAAGCGGGATTCTCCGACTCCGCGATCGCGCACTTCCCGCTCACGCCCGACCCGCGCTACCGGCCCTTCGACTCGCCTGCGACGTGTTCCACGTTCAACGTCGTCTATGTCGGCAGCCTGACCGTCCACAAGGGCGTTCCGCTGCTCGTCGACGCGATCCGCCGCCTGCCGCACACCGACATGCGGCTCGTGCTCGTCGGCGGCTGGGGAACGCGCGGAATGCGGCGCTTCCTCGAGCGCGCGTGCGCCGAGGACACACGCATCAGCGTCTCCCCCGGCGACCCGCTCGCGCGGCTGAAGGACGCTCGGCTGTGCGTTCACCCGGCCTACGAGGACGGCTTCGCCTACGCGCCCGCCGAGGCGCTCGCATGCGGCATCCCCGTGATCGTCAGCGAGGACACGGGCATGAAGGACCTGATCGACCCGGGCGTCAACGGACTGGTCCTGCCGACGGGAGAGCTGCCCCTGCTGACGCAGGCGATCGACGCCGCATACCGGGGAGCGCTGACTCCCAGTGCGCGCGGGCGCTGCGATAGGCCTCGGTGATCGTCGCGACGTGCCGGTCGGCGGTGAACCGCTCGGCCACCGTCGCCCTGCCGGCCGCGCCCATCTCACGCTGGCGATCCGGATCGTCGAGCAGCTCGCCCAGCGCCCCGGCGAGCGCGCGGCTGTCTCCCGCGCGCACGAGCAGTCCCGAGACGCCGTCGTCCAGCCAGTCGCCGATGCCTCCCGTTGCGCTGGCGATCACCGGACGCCCGGCGGCGAAGGCCTCGATGCCGACGAGCCCGAAGGGCTCTGGCCACAGCGACGGCACGACCACGACCGATGCGTCCGCAAGCTCGCTCGCAAGCCCTTCCGGGGCGAGCCAGCCGGTGAAGCGGACCCGCTGCTCGACCCCCAGGCGCCGCGCGAGCGTGCGCATCGCAGGCAGCTGCCAGCCGTCCCCGCAGATGACGTATTCGGCGTCCACCTGCCGAGCGGCGCGCAGCAGCACACCCACGCCCTTGGGGGCGACGATGCGACCGGCGAACACGACTCGCCGACGATTCTCGTGCCCGGAGCTCGTCTTCGCGGCGACCGTCGGGAAGTACGGCACGATCCTGCGTCGCGCGATCCCGTTGATCGCCAGGTGCCGGTCAACCGAGCTCGAGTACGACACCGCCAGATCGGCCTGTTCGAGCACCGCCAGCGCACGACCCACCTGCGCATATGACGCGGGCAGCTTCCGCGGGTCCCGTGTGTGCGCGCATCTCAGGAGATTGGGAACGCACCCCCATCCGTGGGCACGTGTGCATTCCTGACCGGGGGCGAAGTAGTGCACACCGGACGTGCACGCCAGATATCCGTGGGCGCTGATCACCACCGCCGCGGATGGCTGCAAGAACCCCACCACGGCGGGGTCATCGAGTTGATTGAGGTGAATCACCTCAGGCTGCGACGACAGCGCCTCGCCAAACCGCTCCCGCATCGGAGAATGCGCATCGAAGAGCCGGGGGCTGTGACAGATTGTCACTCCCGGCGGTGTCTCGTCCGATTCGATCCGAGCCGCCAGTACGACCACACGCACACCGCTGCGCGCAAGCGCCGCCGCGCTCGCCTCGATGTGCGCACCGACACCACCGTCTCTCACCCATCGCGGCGTGACCAGCAGCACTGAGCTCGGCACGGTCATGGGCCGAGACATCGTACCCGATCGCCTGAAGGCGCCCCCGAGCGTCGGGCCCTACACCGCTAACCGGTGAATTTGGGTGTCACCACGGCCGAGCGGCAGCGCAGGACCATGATCGAGCGTGAGCCCTGCTTGGCCTTCGTGGACGCTGTGTGCGTCGTCGTGATCTTGGCCACCAGCTTGTGCGAGCCCAGCGTCAGCTTGGCCACGCTGATCTGGATCGTCAACAGTCCCTTGTGCGCGTTCTTCGCGGTCAGCGTCTTGAGCCTGTGCCCGTCCATGTAGAACGTCACGCTCGCCACCCCAGCCGACTTGATGCTCACGTGGAAGCTGGCGCGCACGCAGCCCTCGGGACCCTTCAGCGCCGGGATCGTCGCCGAGGAGAACGCGAGCACGCCCGACTGGCTGACCGTCGAGGACAGTATGCCCGAGGTGCCCGAGCCGGTTTTCGAGCTGCCGGTCGCCGGTTCGTGCGTTTCGCCGCTGTTGTTGTTGTGCGGAGTCGGCGGCGGCACGTCTGTGAGCACAGTGTTGGAGGTGCTCGTCACAGGCGGTTGATCGCCTTCGGTCGGCGTGGCCGTCAGCGTCACGGCGTTCGAGTGCGATCCGGCGGACTGGTCGGCCGCGCTGAGCACGTGCGTGCACGTGTAGCTGGTAGACGCGCCCGCGGCCAGCAGGCCGCCGATCGGGCCGCCGGAGATCGTGCCGGCGTCACAGCCTTCGTCGGTGGGGCTTGCGAACGTCAGCGTGACGTCGCCGGTGTTCTTCACCAGGATCTCGTAGTCGACCGTCTGTCCGACCGTGCCGGTGAGCGTCGAGGTGGTGTAAGGACTGGCGCCGCCCGCGATCTTCTGCAGCTTTTCGAGCGAGAACGCCGGCGTCGGCGGGGGCACTTCGACGGTCACCGGGTTGGAGGTGTGCGTGATCGACGACCCGTCACCGCCGGGCGGCGTGGCCGTGACCGTCGCTTCGTTCGAGTAGGAGCCCGCGGCACGGTCGGCGAGCGTCAGCACGTGCTTGCACGTGTATTTCGCCGAGGCGTGCGCTTCCACCGTCGCGCTCGGTTCGGGGCCCGAGAGCGTCCCAGCTTCGCAGTGCGGGTCGGTGAAGTCGCCCAGGGTCAACGGGACGTTGCCCGTGTTCGTGACGACGATCTCGTAGTTGACGGTCTGTCCCACCCCACCGGTCAGCGTCGATTTCGTGAACGACCCGCCGCCTTCCAGCTGCTGGAGCTTTTCGATCGTGAACATCGGCGTGGGCGGGCATTTCACGGGCGCATGCATGTCGAAGCCGCCGGACAGCCCGTTCGCCGTCGAATGCCGCCAGTGACCCTGCACGTCGATCACATAGCCCCCGGGCGCCAGCAGCGGGAAGGTCACCGTGTTCGAGGCCGAGGTGCCGGCGAACGTGAATTCCGTGTGCGTCGCGTCGCCGTGGTCGATCGTCACGAGCTCGCTGACCGTGTTGTACGGATCCGGTCCGGTGCGGAAGCCCCGCCAATCCAATTTGACCTCGTCGCAGTCGAACGTGACCACAGCCTGCTCGCGTTCGCGCTGGTTCGGCACAGGGTGCAGGGTGGCGCGCTTGCTCGGCTGACGCGCGGCTTTCCTGGAGGCCACGCGTTCTTCGCGTTCTTGCTGCTCCGCGCTCTTGCGTTCTTCCCTCTCAGCCTGCTTGCGTTCTTCCTGTTCGACGCGCTTGGCCGCCACGAGAGATTCTTCTTCCGGAGTTCGTTCGCTCACCGTGTGCGCCTGCCCAATCGGAGCGAGCGACGCGACGAGCACGAGCGCCAGCGGCACGAGCACGGCGATCGACCGCGCCCACAGACGACGCCTGCCGTGCGCTTTGCGTCTGTGCCGCGTGCCCCCCATCATGGATCTCTCGGACTGCGCCCTACCTTTGTGGCTCTCCGGCATCCTTCTCCCGTTCCGTGGGTTGCGTTCCCGTAGGACCGTGTGGCAGTCCTTCTATGACCTGCACCGAGCGTCGTTCGACCGCTCCCTCGCCTCCTAGCTAAAGCCTTCCAGACATGGTCCCGCGCATGTCGCGGGTATTGATCACCCCTAAGGGGTGATCTTTGGGTGAATCAAGGGGTGAGTAACGGGTTGGTATCAATCACCCATCGGCCGTCGGCCGATCGATCTTGTCGTAGCCCCACAGCTCCACGAGGTCGCGATCGAGGTACTCGCTCAGCGCGACCACCTCCGGCTTGAAGCGCCGGCGCAGCTCCAGCATGAAGCTCTCATCCGGCGGCGGTGCCTCGCCGTAGACGAGGCACCGCTGAGCTGCTTTCAGCACGCTGCGGCGCAGGTCTGTCGGAGTCAGCGCGGTGACCGCCGCCTTGAGCACGCGCCACCCGGGACCTCCCCCGGTGGACGCCGCGTACACGAGATCGTCCATCCGCTGCGAGCGCATACCCACCGTGGGATTGGCGTCCGTCGCCTGCACCGCGACCGTGTCGTCAACGTCGAGGAAGCGCAGGACCTGGCGCACCGTCGCCTCGTTGTCGCGCCGGAAGTCGTCGTAGATCAGCACCAGCACCTGCTCGGCTCCGAACACCTCGTGATAGCGGCGCAACTGCTCGGCGTAGCGCACGTGATCGGAGTACAGAAGCTCCTGCGGCCACAGCGAGCGACGCGGGATCCGCTCGCCGCGACGCCGCGCGTCCTCCAGCTCGATCGCCTTGCGGAAGTCCTTCTGCGTCTCGTAGTGAGCCTGCACGCACTGCAGGTGAAATGACCGCAGGAAGCTCGCCGGCTCGCGCAGGATCGCGATGATGCGTGCGCCGGGCTGCGCCTGCGCGATCCGCGCGGCCGCGGTCGGGGAGCGCAGGTAGGACGCCGATGCCTCGCCGACGCGCTGGTCGGCTCTGGCCGGCTCGAACAGCGCGAGGTACTCCGCCAGCGTCGCCGTCGGTCGATAGCGGTGCGCCTCGCGCGGCTGCTCCTGCGCGAAGAAGATCGGCTCCTTGAGATCGGGCAGGAAGATCTGCTCGTGGCGTCTGAGCATCTCGTACAGCGCCGTCGTGCCGCTCTTGGAGTGACCGACGATGAAGAAGTCGGGCATCCGCGTGTGCGGGCCGCGCGCCGTCGCCGCGTCCTCAATCGACATCGTCATAGCCCCACTGGCTCACCAGGTCGCGCCCGAGGTACTCGCTCAGCGCAACCACCTCCGGCTTGAAGCGCCGGCGCAGCTCGGTCATGTACTGCTCATCCGGCGGCGCGGGCTGGCCGTACACGAGCCGGCGCCGGATCGCCCGAAGCAACTCGCCGTGGACCCGTCTGGGCGTGAGCGCCCTGACCGTCGCCTTCAGCGCGCGCGTCAGCGGGTTGCGCTCCGCGTACAGCGCTCGCACCCAGTCATCCACGCGCAGCGAACGCACACCGACCGTCGGGTTCGCCTCGATCGCCTCGATCGGATGCGTGTCGTCGACGTCGAGGAAGCGCAGCACCTGGCGCACCGTCGCCTCGTTGTCGCGCCGGAAGTCGTCGTAGATCAGCACCAGCACCCGCTCGGTTCCGAACACGTCGTGGTAGCGGCGCAGCTGCTCGACGTACTGGACGCGATCGGTATAGCGGGGTCGCCGTGGCGAGCCGGGGGTGCTCGGACCGATGAGCGGCGCCGCCGGCTCGTGCGCGATCGCCGTGCTCAGGTCGGTCTCCGTCTCGAAGCGGTTGCGCAGGAATTCCAGGTGCAGCGAGCGTAGGAAGCTCGCCGGCTCGCGCAGGATCGCGATGATGCGCGCGTCGGGCTGTAGCTCCGCGATCGCGCGCGCGGCGGCGCTCGAGCGCAGATACGACGGCGACGCCTCGCCGACGCGCTGCTCCGGGCGCGCCGCCTCGAACAGCGCCAGGTAATCGTCCAGCGTCTGCGGAAGCACGCTCATCGCCGACGGCTGCAGGCGCGATGGCAGGTCGCTCGCGAAGAAGCGCGGCTCCTTGAAGTCGGGCATGTAGATCTGCGGGTGGCGCCGCAGCATCTCGTACAGGGCCGTCGTGCCGCACTTGGGATGGCCGACGATGAAGAAGTCCGGCATCCGCCGCTGCGAGTCGCGCTCCGCGCCCGGCTGCTCAGTTGAGACTGTCATAGCCCCACAGCTCCATCAGATCGCGCCCGAGGTACTCGCTCAGCGCGGCCACCTCCGGCGCAAAGCGCCGGCGCAGCTCCAGCATCAGCGCCTCGTCAGGCGGCGCCGCGGCCCCGTGGACGACGCGGCGCTGGGCGACACGCAACGCGCGGCTGCGCAGGCGCTTGGGCGTGAGCGCCGTCACCGTTGCCTTCGCGACCGTGCCGAGTGGCCCGTGCCCGACGGACACCGCGTGCACGAGGTCGTCGAGCTGCTGGGAGCGCAAGCGGACGGTCCGGTTCGCCTGCGTCGTCTCGATCGCCAGCGTGTCATCGACCTCCAGGAAACGCTGCACGCGTCTGACCGTCGCATCGTTGTCATCCCGGAAGTCGTCGTAGATCAGCACCTGAACCTGCTCTGGCGCAAACGCCTCGTGAAATCGGCGCAGCTGCTCGACGTAGCGCACCCGTTCGGAGTACTGCAGCGCGGGCGGCTGTGGCGAGCGTCGCGGGACGTGCCTGCCCTCGCGCCTGTCCTGCTCCAGCGCGATCGCCTTGCGCAAGCTCTTCTGCGTCTCGATGTGATTCTGCAACAGCTGCAGGTGCAGCGAGTGCAGGAAGCTCGCCGGCTCGCGCAGGATCGCGATGATGCGCGCGTCGGGCTGCGCCCGCGCGATCGCGCCAGGCGCCTCGTGCGACCACAGGTACAGCGATGACGCCTCGCCCACCCGCTGCTCCGGGCGCGCCGCCTCGAACAGCGCCAGGTACTCCTCGAGCGTCTGCGGCAGCGGCCCCGCCGCTCGCCGCTGCACGCGACGGCGCACGTCGGTCGCGAAGAACGCCGGCTCCTTGAGGTCGGGCATGTAGATCTCGGGGTGGCGTCTGAGCATCTCGTACAGAGCCGTCGTACCGCACTTGGCGTGCCCGACGATGAAGAAGTCCGGCACCCTCGTCCGCGATACACCCGGCGCCTCAGTCGAGATCGTCATAACCCCAGAGTCGCACGAGGTCACGGTCGAGGTAGGAGCTCAGCGCCTGCACTTCGGGTGTGAAGCGCCGGCGCAGCTCCAGCATCAGCTCGTCGTCGGGCGGCGGAGGCTTGCCGTACGTGGCGCGACGCACCGCCGGGTAGTACAGCGCGCTGCGCGCGCGCCGCGAGGTGAGCGCCTTGCCGACGCCCCTGACGGTGCGCGTGAGCGGGCCCCGTCCGGCGCGCAGCGAGCGCGTGAGCCCCTCGACCCGGGCGGAGCGCACCGCGACCGTCGGGTTGGCTTCGATCGCCTCGATCGGATGCGTGTCGTCCACCTCGAGAAATCGCAGCACGCTGCGCATCGTCGCCTCGTTGTCACGACGGAAGTCGTCGTAGATCAGAACCAGCACCTGCTCGCGCCCGAACAGAGCGTGATAGCGACGGAGCTGCTCGACATATTGCACTCGCTCTGAGTACTGCAGCGCCTGCGGGCGCACGCACCCCCGAGGGATCTCCTTGCCCTGGCTCCTGGCCTGCTCGAGCGAGATCGCCTTGCGCAGGCTCTTCTGCGTCTCGACGTGATTCTGCAACAGCTGCAGATGCAGCGAGCGCAGATAGCTCGCGGGCTCGCGCAGGAGCGCGACGATGCGAGCCGCGGGCTGCAACGCGGCGATCGCGCTCGCCGCCGTGCGCGACCACAGGTACAGAGTCAACATCTCCCCCACGCGTTCTCCAGGCTTTGCACTGTCAAATAGAGACAGATGCGCATCGAGCGTCTGCGGCTCGGTTCGCTCATGCTGGAAATGCGCGTCCATGTCGGTCGCGAAGAACCGCAGCTCCTTGATCTCCGGCAGGTAGATATGCGGATGGCGTCGCAGCATCTCGTACAGCGCGGTCGTGCCGCTCTTGCCGTGGCCGACCACGAAGAAGTCGGGCACCCGCCTGTGCGACGAGCGCGCATCAGTCACTGACTCAGCCGACGCTCCCATCGCGGGGCTATTTGAGCGTGCGCGCGATCACGAGACGCTGTATCTCGTTCGTGCCCTCATAGATCTGGGTGATCTTCGCATCTCGCATCATGCGCTCGACCGGGTACTCCTTCACGTAGCCATAACCACCGAGGACCTGCACCGCCTCGACCGTCACCGCCATCGCGGTGTCCGAGCAGAAGACCTTGGCCATCGAGGAGTACTTCGCGCGCTGCGGATGCCCCTGGTCGGCCATCGCGCACGCCTTGTACAGCAGCTCGCGGGCCGCCGCCGTGCTCGTTTCCATGTCTGCCAGCTTGAACTGGATGCCCTGGAACTCGTTGATCGCCTTGCCGAACTGCCGGCGCTCACGCGCGTACGCGACGGCGTAGTCCGTCGCCCCCTGCGCGATCCCCACGGCCTGCGCCGCGGCGCCCAGGCGCGTGCGCTCGAGCGTGCCGAGGGCGACCGACAGGCCCCTGCCGACCTCGCCGATCACGTTTTCCTGCGGGACTCGAACATCCTCGAAGATCGGCTGGCCGGTGGGCGAGGCGCGAATGCCGAGCTTGTGCTCGAGCTTGCCCACGCTGAAGCCCGGACGGTCGGCCTCCACCACGAACGCTGTCAACCGGCGGCTCTCGCGGTCGCTCACCGCGAAGCAGATGTAGAAGTCCGCGATCCCAAGGTTGGTGATCCAGTTCTTGGTGCCGTTGATCACCCACTCATCGCCGTCCTTGACCGCCGTCGTCTTCATTCCCGCCGGGTCCGAGCCGGCTTCCGGCTCGGACAGCGCGAACGCCGGCGACCACTCCCCCGTCGCGCACTTCGGCAGGAAGCGCTGCTTGAGCTCGTCGCTGCCGAACAGCTGGATCGGCAGCGTGCCCAGCTCCTGGATCATCAGGATCAACGCGCACGCGGCGTCCACCTTGGCGATCTCCTCGACCGCCATGTTCAGCATCAGCGTGCCCGTACCCGTGCCGCCGTACTCGATCGGAAACGGCAGCCCCAGGATGTCCTGCTCGGACAGCAGCTTGCGCACGTCCCACGGATATTCCGCGCGCTCGTCGATCTCCGCCGAACGCGGCGCGATCTTCTCGCGGGCGATCTGCCCGATCGTCTCGCAGAAGTCCAGGTGCTCCTGAGGAACCGTGTACACGTCGCTCAGCGTCTGCATCAACCCTGATCGTAGTGATGAGAGCGCCCTGCCGCACCGCGCCAAGCGCTCCGCGACACCGCGCCAGGCGTCCTGCCACACCGCGCCAGGCGCCCTGCCGCACCGCGCCGCTACGCTCATGTCGATGAGCGCCGCCGACGAGAGTCCCGGAATCGAGGTCGACCCCGAGCGGGTCGCAGAGTGGCTCGCCGAGGATCCAACGCTGCAGGTGATCGACGTGCGCGAGCCCTACGAGCGTGAGGCGGGCCACATCGAGGGGACGCGTCACATCGAGCTCGTCAAGCTCACCTCCGAAGCGAGCACGGTGGAGCGCGAGCGGCCGGTGGTCTTCTATTGCCGCCTCGGCTCGCGCTCGGAGATGGCCGCGCAGGCGTTCCGTGCATCGGGTTTCGAGGCGTACACGATGAGCGGGGGCTTGACGCGGTGGGCACACGAGGGGCGGCCGCTGTCGCCCGCGGGCGGCTACGTCGCCGAGCACTGAGAAAACAAACTCTGTGACACCATGGCTATACAGAGTTTTCTTCGAGCACAGATACTCGCCGCCCGCGACCAATGACAGAGGAGACCACATGGAGGCTTCCGCAGCATCAGCAGCAGCTGACTACCCCGGGGTGATCACGGGTGAGGGCTACGCCCTCGCGCGGCTCGAGGACCTCGGTGACGGGCCCGGCTTCCGCAAGGTTCGCAAGGGCCTCGGCGTGACGGCGTTCGGCGTGAACGCGATCGTGCTGCCGCCGGGCATCGAGACCGGCTTTCACTATCACGACGTCCAGGAGGAGCTGTACTTCGTGCATAGCGGCGCGATCGAGATGGAGTTCGGCGACGGCTCGGTGCACCGGCTGCAGGCGGGCGGCCTCGCGCGCGTGGACGCCGCGACGGTGCGCAAGATCCGCAACGTCGGCGATGTCGACGCGGTGTACCTGTGCGCCGGTGGAAAGGACGGCTACGTCGGGCGCGACGGGCGCGTGCGTCCCGGCGAGGAGCAGCGGGTCAGGGCCCTGCATGATCTCTCCGGAGGGCAGCCGCAGTGAGCTACGCCGGCTGACAGTCGGTGAGCGACGCCGAAGACCCAACGGAGCTCGACCTGCGGCGGCGGAGGCTGCTGCGCGTGGGCGAGCAGCTGACGATCCCCGTCTCCGAGGTGACGCTGCGCACCAGTCGCTCGTCCGGTCCCGGCGGCCAGCACGCGAACGTGACCGCCTCCCGCGTGGAAGCGATCTTCGACGTGCTCGCCTCGCCGTCGCTGAGCGAGGCTCAGCGCGCCCGTGTGCTCGCGCGCGCCGGCGCGCGGCTGGTTGCGGTCGCCCAGGACGAGCGCTCGCAGGCGCGTAATCGCGAGCTCGCACTGGAGCGGCTCGCCGAGCGTCTCGAGCGGGCGCTGGTGGTCCCGCGCAATCGCCGCGCCACCCGCCCGACCGCGGCCGCGCGCGCTCGCCGCCTGGAGGACAAGCGCCGGGCCGCCCAACGCAAGCTCCAGCGCAAATCGCCGCGCACCGACGACGCCGAGTAAGAAGCGTTTAAGCGCTTCCCCAGTCGTCGAAGAGATCTTCACACCTCTTTAGTGACGGCAAATAAACCGCTGATATCTGTCGCGGAGCCCGTGACACAGCTGAAGACAAAGGTTCCAGAGATCACGATCTTCTTCTGGATCACGAAGGTGTTGACCACGGCGATGGGCGAGGCGACGTCGGATTTCATGAATCAGGCGCTCGGGCCGGCGATCGCCGTGCCGATCATGCTCATCGGCCTCACGGTCGCGCTGAAAAGGCAGTTCAAGGCGCCCGCATACAGTGCGTGGACCTACTGGCTAGTGGTGATCATGGTCGCCGTCTTCGGCACCTCGGCCGCCGACGCGTTGCACGTCGGCTTCGGCATCGCCTATCCCGTATCGAGCGCGTTCTACCTGATCGTGCTCTCGGTCATCTTCCTGGCTTGGTACAGGAGCGAGAGAACGCTCTCCATCCACAGCATCTACACACCCCAGCGCGAGCGCTTCTACTGGGGCACCGTTCTGGCGACATTTGCGCTCGGCACCGCCGCCGGGGACATGACTGCGACGAGCATGCACCTGGGCTTCCTGTCCTCCGGTGTGCTGTTCGGCAGCTTGTTCGCGCTGCCGGCGCTGGCGTACTGGCGCTTCGGACTCAACTCGATCGCCGCGTTCTGGTTCGCCTACATCATGACCCGGCCGCTCGGCGCCTCGTTCGCCGACTGGATGGACACCGCGCACCGGGTCGGCGGCCTCGCATGGGGGGCCGGAGCGGTCGCCGTCGGCCTGGCGGTCGCGATGGTCGCGTTCATCGCCTACCTCGCGATCACCCGCGTGGACGTCAAACGCCCGCGGGCCACCGCGCCGCAGCAGCCCCACCTCGAGCCTGCGCTCGAGCTCGAGCTCGACTAGCGCCACCAGCGCCGGAGCGCCAGCGCTCAGTGGTGAGAGTGGTGAAGCACGCCGGGCACCAGCCAGGGGCTGAACTCGGGGATCACGACCACCGCGAGCACCACGCCCGCGACGAGCGCGCCGGCGAGCGCGAGCGTGCGCCCGGCACGGCCGGTCACGTCGCTGCTCAGCCGCGCGGATGCTCCGTAGTCGGCGCGCAGCACGCTCGGCATCGCAGGCAGATGACCGAGCACGTGCAGTGCGAAGAACACCGCCCACACGAAGAAGCTGTCCTTGTGGATCGGGAACACCGTTGCGCGCGCGGAGGGCCCGGCGAACAGCAGCACGATCCCGCTGACGAACACGACGAGCGTGGAGATGACGACCATCGGTGCGATCACGCGCAGCGCTGGCGGCGGCGGGCCCGCGCGCCGGTAGCGCGGGTTGGCGCTGTAGTAGCGCACGAAGCGATACCCCGTGCTCGACAGCTTCAGCAGCACCGGCGGTACCAGCAGCATGCCCACGAACAGGTGCACCGACAGCAGCTGGCCGATGCGCAGGATCGTCACGCCGATCACCGCCAGCAGCACGAGCAGCATCGCCCCTGTGGCGGTCGTCAGCCGCTCGTTGCCTGTGGTTCCGCCACCCGTCAGGCGACCCGCGCGCGCATTCGGACGCCTCGTGCGCGCATCCTCGTATGCGTGAGCGTCGCGCGTGGCGAGCGCCGTCTCGTCGCCGACAGCCATCGCACGAGTCTGCGAATCCGGGATAAGTACTGCTTAATCTCCAAGTGAGAAAACTCATATCGCCACCCGCCGGGCGCGCTCCACGCGCGCGACGAGCACCTATGCTTGCGAGCATGACGACTGCGGACTCGCCCGGGAAGGGCGAGCGGCCAGCGCTCGCAGAGCCGGGCGACGCCCAGGCCGAGCTGGCGCGCAACGGCGCGAGCGTGCTGTTGATCGAGGACGAGCCCGGGATCGTCGACTTCGTGCGGCGCGGGCTGGAGGCCGAGGGCTTCTCCGTCGAGGCTGCGAGCGATGGGATCCAGGGCGAACGGATGGCTCTGAGCGGCGACTTCGACGCGGTGGTGCTCGATCTGATGCTGCCACGCCGCAGCGGCCTGGAGGTGCTCGAGTCCGTGCGTCGGGCGATGCCGAGCGTGCCCGTGATCGTGTTGAGCGCGCGCGGTGAGATCGAGGACCGCGTCGGGGGTCTCGACGCCGGCGCCGTTGACTACCTGGTGAAGCCGTTCTCGATGGCCGAGCTGGTGGCTCGCGTCCGCGCGCAGCTGCGCGTCATCGCACAGGCGTCCGCCAGCACGCTGCAGGCCGAGGACATCGAAGTCGACCTGATGACGCGCAGGGTGCGCCGGGGCGGCCAAACGGTGACGCTCTCGACGACCGAGTTCGAGCTGCTCGTCTACCTGCTGCGCCACCACGGCCAGGTGGTCTCCCGCGAGCAGATTCTCAGCTCGGTGTGGGGCTACGAGCACGATCCGGCCACGAACGTCGTCGACGTCTACGTCGGCTACCTGCGGCGCAAGCTCGCGCAATCCGGGCAGCCCGCACCGATACACACGGTGCGCGCCGTGGGCTACCGCCTGGGCAGCTCGAGCTGAGGCTCGTGCGCTCAGTTCTGAGACGTCTCGCGCCCACCGGGCTGCGCTGGCGCCTCGCCGGCTGGTTCACGCTCGTGACGCTGCTGTGCATCGCGCTCGTGTTCGTCGCCGTCTACCGCGGCACGGGGAGCCAGCTGCGCCACCAGATCGACCACGAGCTCGCGGGCGATGCGGCCGAGCTCGCCCACAACCTCACAGTGGCGCACGCCGACAGCACGCGCCAGCTGTCGATCGTGGCGACGCGCTACATCGACAACCAGCCTTTCAGCGCCAGCTCGACCCTGCTGTTCGTGCTCATCCCCGGTGCGCCGCCCGCCACCAACAGACCCGAGCTGTTCGGCAGTCCGCGTCCTGAGCACGGAGAGACACCCGCCGAGCAGGCCCAGGAGAACCGTCTGGCCGAGCAGCTGCCCGGCGCGTCGGACGGCTACTCCACGCTGACGCTTCCCGACGTCGGCGAGGTCCGCGTGCTCAAGCTCCGGGTACGCGTTCTCGACGACGGCGATCTGCCCGTGACCGTCGGCGCCGGCGAGCCGCTGGCGGCCGTCTCGCGCGCGCAGCGGGGCGTCGCCGGCGCGTTCGTGCTCGCCGCCGCGATAGCGCTCGCCGCCGCGCTGCTGGCCTCCTACTTCGTCGGCACACGCGTCTCCAGACCGCTGCGTCGGATGGCCGACGTGGCCGCGCGCGTGGACGCCGGCGATCTGCACCCGCGGATTCATGCCCCCGGGCGCCCCGGCGACGAGGTCACGGTGCTGGCGGACGCGTTCAACCACATGCTCGACCGACTCACCGACGCGTTCGCCGGGCAGCGCGCGTTCGTAGCCGACGCGTCGCATGAGCTGCGCACACCGTTGACGGTGATCCGCGGTCAGCTCGAAGTGCTCGCCTCCCAGCAGCAGCCCTCGGGCGAGGAGGTGCGCCGTGTCGGGGGCCTCGTGCAGGCCGAGATCGCGAGGATGAGCCGTCTCGTCGACGATCTGCTGCTGCTGGCCAAAACCGACCAGGTCGAGTTCCTGCGGGTCGAGCCGATCGATCTGGGTGTGTTCGTGGACGAGCTGTGGGACGGCATGAGCCTGATCGCGAGCCGGCGCTTCGAGCTTGGGGTGGTACCGGCCGGGACGCTGCGCGCGGACCCGGACCGCCTCGCCCAGGCGCTGCGCAACCTCGTCGGCAACGCGATCGACCACACGACGCCCAAGCGGGGGCTCGTGCGGATGCGCGTGCAGACCGTGGCCGGCGGGCGCATCCGCTTCATCGTCGAAGACGACGGCCCGGGCATCCCGCCCGACCAGCGCGAGCGCGTCTTCCACCGCTTCCATCGCACCGATGCCGCCCGCGACCGGGCATCCGGCGGGACCGGGCTGGGCCTCGCGATCGTCCGCGCGATCGCCGATGCGCACGGGGGGAGCGTCGCGGCTGGAGCAGTCGACGGTGGTGGCGCACGCTTCGAGCTCGAACTGCCCGGCTTCACACCCTCGCGTCGTGACGCGCGGCACCCAGGCGGCAAGCCCGAGCGCTCCGGCGCCGTCAGTCCAGCAGCTCCTTGACGTAGCGCTGGTGCAAGCGCCCGAGCGCGGTCTTTTCCGGATGGAAGTTCAGCGCATCCCACAGCACCGTCGACGCGGGCGCCCACGTGATGATCAGGTATGCGCCCAACAGCAGCGCCACGGTGCGCAGCCTGCGAGAGCTCGACAGCGCAGCCAGCGGCAGCACCCACAGCACGTACCACGGCAACACCCAGCTGAGTGTCACCAGCAAAGCCACGCTCGCCCAGCCCGACGCCGTCAGCGCATCGCGCCGGCGCCACGCGAGCCAGCTGCACCACGCCACCGACGCCACCAGCGCGAGCGTCACCACGTCGCGCACCAGCGCGTTCTCCCCGCCCGAGCCGAGCGCCAGCCCGATGAGGTTGGGGATGCTCTCGCTCGTGACCAGCTCACTCTGGGTGCTGAGATCGGGGATGTGCAGGCCGAACGCGAGCAGGCTCGCCGCCGCGACCACGGCGCCCCCCACCAGCATTCCGAGAACGACCTGGACGAGCGCCCGTGGAACGCGCAGCAGCGCCGCGAGCACGACCGGTACGAGCACCGCCGCGGAGGCCTTCAGCCCGATCGCGATCACGAACGCGCTGCCGGCGCTCACGTCCAGCAGCGATAGTGGCAGCAGCCAGCCGCGCAGAGCGCCCGCTGCGCCCGTGTCGGCGCGTGGATTCTCGCCCACCCCACCGATCTGCGCCGCCGCGAGCGTCCCGTCCGCTGCGCCGGTCCCGTCCGCCGCGCCGGCCTCGCGCGCCGCGTCGCTCGTACCTCGCGCTCGCGAGAGCAGCAGCAGATAGAACCCGAGCATGATGAAGAAGACCATCAGGAAGTCGTTGTGGTCGCCGCCGAGCCCCCACACCAGGACGATCGGGTTGAGCCCCACGAGTGCGATCGCGGTCAGCGGATCGCGCTTCAGCAGCAGCGCGCACTTCCACACGAGGAAGATCGTCGCGAGGCTCAGGAGTACGAGCAGCGTCTTCAGCGCCCAGAACGAGCCGCCCACACCTAGCGGGACGACAGCGAACGTCAGCAGCGTGAACAGTGGCCCGTAGGGGCTCAGCAGCTCGTGCCAGTTGCTGAGGAAGAAGCTCGGATCGCTGTGGGGCTCGAGGATCGGGATCGTCGTGTACGGGTTGAGGTTGTGCACGACCTCCATGCGCCCGTAGTTGATGTAGTTGAAGACGTCCGTCAGCGCCAACGGCGGTGAGAGCAGATAGACCACGTGGGCAGCGAGGATCGCCGCGACGACCCAGCGCGCGGGCAGTCGCCGCGCGTGTTTGAGCGCGAGCAGATAGCTGATGTACATGGCCACGATCGCGCCTGTGAACAGGAACTTGAGGGTTGTGCCGCTGTTAGTGAACCCCGGCAGCAGTCCCCCCAGCGGACCGGCCATCCAACCGGGGAAGAAGCCCGTCTGGGTCGTTGGCGTGATCACGCTCGGACGGTTCGCGGCCACGAGCACGACGAACAGGCTGATCGCGACGATCACCGCCAGCGACAGCCCGCCTACCAGCACGCCCGCATCGGTACGCGCGTGCGTCGCCGCCCGCCGGCGTGAGAGCCAGCTCGAGCCGCCTCCGGACGGCGCGTCACCGGCGCCGCGGCCGAGAGGGAGTGTTGTGGCGTCGCTCGGCATGCTCAGCGTCGGGACGATATCCGGTCCGGACGCGCGGAGGGCCCGCCTGAGCGGGCCCTCGAACGATGTTTCCAGCACGCCCGGCGCGAGCCGGGCGCCAGGCTAGATCGCCTGGACGTTTACGGCCTTGGGACCCTTCTCGCCCTGCTCAGGGTCGTAGGAGACCTTCGCCCCCTCCTGCAGGGACCGGTAGCCCTCGCCGTTGATGCCGGTGTGATGGACGAACAGGTCCTTGTCACCGTCATCCGGGGTAATGAAGCCGAACCCCTTGTCGTCGCTGAACCACTTGACTGTGCCAGTAGGCATGGTGTGAATTTCCTCCACGGTATGTGCGTGCTGCACGCGGAGGATGCTTCTCAAAGCTTCGACCTGCGAGCGCTTGCACTACTTTCGCCGGTCTTTTGCGCCGGCCATACACGACGACCGTAGCACGTCGCCGCGACCATGTGTTGTCGAGATGTTGCGAGCCACCGCAAGGCGGCTCGCCGCTCGACGGCCGAACGGCGGCTACGCTGGGGCGATGGAGGCGCATGCGGGGGGGGATTCGGGTGTCGCACAGGCCGGGTTGCCGACTCTGAGCCGCCTGACGGCGGCGGGCGATCCGGCCACCGCGGCCGAGATCGTCGAGGGCTTCGGACTCTGGGACAGGCCCGCGGCGGCGTCCGCGCGCCCACGCGTGATGCTCAACATGATCAGCACCGCGGACGGCCGCGCCACGCTCGACGGACGCTCGGGAACGATCAGCCACGGCGCCGATCGTGCCTTGTTCCACGGCCTGCGGAGCGCCGTCGACGCCGTGCTGGTGGGCGCTGGCACCGTTCACACCGAGCGTTACGGGCGGATCATCTCCGACGCCTCGCGCAGGGAGCTGCGACGACGCCGCGGCCTCAGCGACGAGCCGCTGGCGTGCATCGTCTCCGGGCGCCTGGCGCTGGAGGCGGACATCCCGCTGCTGGCGGAGCCCGACGCGCGGGTGGTGATCGTCACGGCCTCGGCGGCGAGCCTGCCCGCGAGCGCCGCCCAGGTCGAGTACGTGCGCGCCGGGCATGCCGGTAGCGTCGACCTGCCGGCGGCCCTGACCGAGCTGCGCGAGCGCTTCGGCGTGGCGAGCGTGCTGTGCGAGGGCGGGCCGCACCTCGCCTGGCAGCTGCTCGCCGCCGGGCTGATCGACGAGCTGTTCCTGACGCTCGCGCCGGTGCTGGCCGGCGGCGAGCCCTCCGGCGGCGAGGCGCTGCGGATCATCGCCGGCGCGCAGCTGCAGCCGCCGCGCGGGCTCGAGCTGCTCGCCGTGCTGCGCAGCGACTCGGACCTGTTCCTGCGCTACGGCGTGGGCGCTTGAGAGCGCGTCTCGCGGGAGACGATCGCGAGCAGTTCGCTGGCGAGGTGGCGGCCCTGCGAGGCCACGCGCGGCGTCGCCGAGATCCGCACCACCACTTCCTCGCCGTCGAGCTCCTCGAGCGTGATCCGCGGCGGGCCGCGCAGCGGCGTCTCCAGCGCCTTCTCCAGGATCTCCTGCAGGTTGCCCGGCGTCATGCCGGCGCGCAGGCGCGCGCGCAGGTTGACCGCCTCGGGCTCGCGCAGCGGCAGCACGGCGACGTTCAGCACGACGCTGTTGGGAACCATCGCCGAGTCCTCGCCGGTCGCGAACGTCGTGTACAGCAGTCCCAGCGAGCTGACGGTGCCCTCGAGCTGGCCCGCCAGCGGGCCGCCCTGCAGCCGCACGCGCTCGCCGACGCGAAAAGGGCGCGCGCTCAGCAGGACCATGCCCGCGATCAGGTTCCCCAGCGTCTGCTGCGCGGCGAGCCCGAAGATCACGGCGGTGAAGGCCGTGCCGAGCGCCAGTTCGCGCGCTTCGATGCCCGCCACCCGCAGCGCCACGAGCAGCGCCAGCCCGATCGCCACCAGCCGGATCAGGAAGCCGACCGTCCCCGCCGTCGCCGGGTCCAGGCGCCGGAACAGCGGCGGCCCCAGCGCGCGCCCGATGTCGCGCGCGATCGCCCAGCCGAGGATCACCAGCGCCAGCACCGTCGCCGCGCGCAGCGGGGTCTCGATCGCCGATTCGAGCGTCTTGTGGGCGGCTTCGACGAGCTTGCCGTGTTCGTACCTCCCCGCGACCTGCGTGCCAAACAGGCTGACGCGGTTGTCGTAGATGATCACGATGCCCACGAACAGCGGCACCAGCACGAGCGCCTCCAGGCGCGCGCGCTTGACCACGCGCGGGCTGATCTGGCGCAGCAGGCCGACCTCCTTCCACGCCTGGCTGCGGGTCTCGAACATCTTCGGCGGCGTCCTGGGAACCGGCATCGCGGTCAATGATGGTGCATGGGCCGTCGCCAACCCGGGAGCGGGCGTGCGAGCGCTACGTCTGCGTGTAGATGACCATCGCCAGCCCGAACAGCAGGCAGTACACGGCGAACGGGACCAAGGTGCGCGTCTTGAAGTAGCGCACCAGGAACGCGACGGTGAAGAAGGCCGTTACCGCCGCCACCGCGCACGCAACAAGCGCCTGGCCACGAACCCCGTTGCCGAGATGGCCCAGCAGGTCGGGCAGCTTGACGACGCCAGCGGCGAGGATGATCGGGGTCGCCAGCAGGAACGCGAAGCGCGCCGAGTCGCTGTGGTCGAGTCCGCGTGCCAGGCCGGTTCCCATCGTGACGCCGTCGCGGCTGATGCCCGCGACCAGCGCGGTCGACTGTGCCACCCCGACGACCAGCGCCTCGCGATACTCGAGCGTGTCCAGTTTGCGCCCGCCGTCGGGCTTGGCTCCCTCGCGGATCGCCAGTTCGCGCACCTCCGCGCGGCGACGGAAGCGCTCGGCGGCAAACAGCAGGCAGCCGTTGACCATCAGGAAGATCGCCGCGACCTCCGGCTTGGCGGTCAGCGTGCGCAACTGGTGCTCGAGCGCCAGCCCGATGATGCCGGCGGGGATGCTCGCCACGATGATCAGCCACGCCAGCCGCTCGGTCGAGGTCTCGATCCGCCGTCTCGCCAGCGTGCGAAAGAACGCGCGGACGATCTGCACCCATTCGCGCCAGTAGTAGGCGAGCAGGCCGAGGGCGCTGCCGACGTGGAGCATGACCACGAAAGCCAGCCAGAAGGACTCCGACTGCGACTGGGCGTTCACGAGCGAGTTCCACCCGAACAGCGTCGGGAACAGCACCGTGTGCCCCAGGCTCGAGATCGGGAACAGCTCGGTCACGCCCTGCAGCAGTCCCAGCACGATCGCCTGGAAGTAGGTGAGGGCCGACGCGAGGGGAATCGCCACGAGGGCAAGCATCGCGGCGAGAGCTTATTCGCTCGCCGCGACTTCTCGCGCCGCGACGCGTTCATGCACGGGAAGGCCCGGACGGCGCGCGCGCCCTAGCCTCCCCGATCGATGCAGTCGGGGGATCCCCAGCAAGAGCCGCACGCCGCGCCTTCGCTGGCGACGATCGTGCGCGAGTGGGGCAGGATCGGCTGCATCGGCTTTGGCGGCCCGCCCGCGCACATAGCGCTGCTGCGCGAGCTGTGCGTGAGCCGGCGCCGCTGGCTGACGGATGCCGAGTTCGAGCGCGCGATCGCCGCCACCAACATACTTCCCGGCCCATCCTCGACCCAGCTCGCGATCTACTGCGCCTGGCGGCTGCGCGGCAACCGGGGGGCGCTGCTGGGCGGCCTCTGCTTCATCGTGCCTGGACTGGTTGCGATCCTCGCGCTGGCGGCGCTGTTCCTCTCGGGCTCGCCGCCCGTGTGGGTGCTAGGGGCAGGCATGGGCGCGGGCGCCGCCGTCGCCGCGGTGGCGGCGCGCGCCGGGATCGACGTGGCCACGCCGATCTGGCGGCGCGCGAGCGGGCGCCGGCGTGCCCGCGTGCTCGCCTACGGGCTCGCCGGTGGGGTCGCCGTGTCGATCGCGGGCGCGGGGCTGGTGCTCGTGCTGCTCGCCTGCGGCCTGATCGAGCTGCTCGACCGCCGGCTCGCCGGCTACAACGCCGGCGCGCAGCCGTGGCTCGTGGGCGCCGCGTCACGACTCGCGCACGGCGTGAGACGCCCGCTCCCCTCGTTGGCGCTGCTCGCCGCGGTGGTCGAGCCGGGCGGGACGCTCGCGCTCGCGTGGACCGCGCTGAAGGTCGGCGCCCTGGCCTTTGGCGGCGGCTTCGTGATCGTGCCGCTGATGCAGACGGATGCCGTGAGCGTCAACCACTGGATGACGCATGGGCAGTTCCTGAACGCGGTCGCGCTCGGGCAGGTGACACCGGGACCGCTGGTGCAGACGGTGGCGGTCGTCGGCTACGCCGCGGGCGGCCTGCCGGGCGGCCTGCTGGCGGCCGTGGTCGCGTTCGCGCCCTCGTTCTCGTTCATTCTGATCGGGGCGGCGCGTTTCGAGCGCCTGCTCGCGAACCAGCGCGTGCTCGCGTTTCTCGCCGGCGCCGCGCCGGCCGCCGCCGGCGCGATCATCGGCGCGACCGTGCCGCTGGCGGCGGCGCTCGGCGAGAGCTGGCAGTACGCGGTGCTCGCGCTCGCGGCCGTCTCGCTGCTGGTGGCGCGCCGCGGCGTCGTTCCGACGCTCCTGCTCGCCGGATGCGCCGGCGTTGCCGCGAGCCTGCTCGGCGCGCCGGTGCCGCGCTGAGCGCTGACCGTCACATGCGATCTGTCACGATTGGCGCGTGCTGTCACCACACGCGAAGCGAACCGCGCGTGCGATGGTGCCGGCCCCGCTCTATCGGCTGTATCGCCGGCGCAGGCTCAAGCGGCTGATCGCCACCTACCCCGCGCACGACGTCACGCGCGTGCACGGCGGCCACACGCTGCGCATCCACCTGGCGGACCCGCTCGCCCAGTCGTGGTATGACCGCGACAAGACCCCCGCGGGCGTGGACTTCCTGCGCGAGCAGGGCATGCTGGCCGCGGGAGCCACCGTCTTCGATATCGGCGCCCATCAGGGAGTGGTGGCGCTCGTGCTCGCGCGCGACGTCGGCGAGCAGGGACGCGTCGTCGCCGTGGAGGCCGATCCGCACAACGCGCGCATCGCGCACGTCAACCGCGATCTCAACGCCGCGGAGAACCTCACGGTCATCCACGCCGCGGGCGCGGCGAGCGAGGGCAGCCTGTCGTTCTCGGAAAGCCTGAACGGCCGCGTCGAAGGCCGCAACGCGCTCGTCGAGGTCGGCACGCTGACCGTCGATGGCCTCGCGCGCGAGCACGGCACACCCGGCCTCGTCGTGATCGACGTCGAGGGATATGAGGAACAGGTGCTCAAGGGCGCGCAGCAGACGCTCGCCAACGGCTCGACGGCGTTCATGGTCGAGGTCCACGGGCCCGACGCGTTGAGCGCGTTCGACGCCAGCGCCGACGCGGTCGTCGAGCACTTCCTCGCTTTCGAGCGCTACGTGAGCCGCGACGGGCACGAGCCGTTCGTGGCACTGGAGGGCCCGCTGCCGGCGAGCCGCTTCTTCCTGGTGGCGATCCCGGCGGTCCGCGGCTGAGCGATCTTCACCACCGCTTCACACGATCATTGCGGCTTTGTCACAAAAAGCCGCTCTTTGCGGGGAAAACTGTGTGCTATGAGCGGCCAGCGAACCACCTCGCGCGCGACGCTCGTCGCGCGCGCGCAACAGGCGACGAGCACCGCCGACATGCACTGCCACTCGACCGCCTCGCAGGAGTCCAAGCTCGGCGTGCAGCGAGCGGTCGGACTGCCCGAGTGCGCCACCCCGCCGCAGGAGGTCTACGAGCTGGCGAAGCGGCGCGGCATGGACTTCGTCACGATCACCGATCACGACACGATCGCGGGCGTGCTCGAGATCGCCGATCGGCCCGACGTGTTCATATCGGAGGAGCTGACGGCGCACTTCCGCGGCGAGCCGCAGGCGGTGCACGTCCTCTGCTACGGCATCACCTGCGAGGACCACGAGTGGCTGCAGGCGCACAGCGGCGACGTCGAGCTGTGCGCGGGCTACATGTACGAACAGGAGATCGTTTGCGCGCTCGCTCACCCCTACTACACCGTCGCGGCCCCGTTGACCGCGCGTCATCGCCGCCGCCTGGCCGAGCTGTTCGGCATCTGGGAGATCCGCAACGGCGCGCGCGCTCGCGAGCTCAACCGGCCCGCGGCCACCTACGTCGCCACACGCGAGGGAATCGGCATCGGCGGCAGCGACGATCACGCCGGGGTTGACATCGGACGTACCTTCAGCGAAACGCCGCCCGCGCGCACCCCGCGGGACTTCCTCGAGCACGTGCGCCGCGGCGACGTGCTCGCGCGCGGCGCGCAGGGAAGCGCCGCCAAGTGGGCGCACGCCGCGATCGCGCTCGCCGCACGCTCGTTCGCCTCCGAGCACGTCGATGACGAGCGCGAACGGCCCGACCCCGCTCGCGTGATGACGATGGTCAGACGATTGCTGAGCGAGGGCGACGCGCGTCGCGGGACGGTGGGCAGCGACGTGAGCCCGGGCGACGCCCGCTGCCTGCTGCGCGCGTGGCTGAACGCGGTGGAGCTCGATCATCTCGATGAGCGCCAGCTGATCGCGTACATGCAGGAGGACGACTTCAGCCACGCCGACCTCTACCGGCGCGCCTGCCGCCTGCACGAGCGCAAGCTGAGACGCGCGGTCGACGCCGCCGTCGGCGCCGCCACCGGTCAGACCGACGTGCTGGTCGCCGCCGAGGGGCTGTTCGAGGCTTGCATCGCGGCGATCCCATACGCGCCCGCGACCGCGTTCCTCGCCAGCGAGCAGGCGAAGCTCGCAGCGATCCCGTACTCGGCGCCGCGCGCTCTCGGCCAGCGAGCGGGAGAGCGCAGGCGCGACGACGGCGAGCGCCCGCGCGTGGCGATCCTCACCGACGGCATCGGCTCCACGCACGGGGTCTCGCGCACCATCGAGGAGATCCGCCAGCGCGGTGTTCCCGGCTTCGAGATCGAGGTGGTGGGCACCGACCCGGAGGTCGATCGGCGCCTGTCGGCGGTGGCGGAGATCGACGTGCCGTTCTACCCGGGTCTGCGCATCGGGGTGCCGAGCCTGCCGGTCGCCGTGCAGACGCTCGCGGGCCTGAACGGCAGCGGCTACGACGCGATCCACGTCTGCTCCCCGGGCCCGGCGGGCGTCGCCGGCGCGCTCGTCGCGCGGGCGCTGGGACTGCCGCTGGTGGGCAGCTACCACACCGAGCTGACCGCGTATGCGGGGCTGCGCTCCGGCGAGCAGCGCGTGGCTGACACGATGGCGCTCGCCGTCAGCGTCTTCTACCACGCGTGCGACGTCGTGCTCTCCCCCAGCCCCGCCTCTGATGAGGCGCTCGCGGCGCTCGGGATGCCGGGCGAGCGCGTGCTGCGCTGGGACCGCGGCGTGGACACCGATCGCTTCGACCCGTCGTTGCGCGACGAGTCGCTGCTGCCCGGCCCGATCAACGTGCTGTACTCGGGAAGGATCACGCGCGAGAAGGGCGCCGAGCTGCTGGCCGACGCCTTCCTGCTGGCGCGCGAGCGCGAGCCAGGCCTGCACCTCGTGCTCGCGGGCGGCGGCCCCGAGCAGGAGCGCGTTCGCGAGCGCCTCGGCGAGCACGCGAGCTTCCTCGGCTGGCTGCAGGGCGAGGAGCTCGCGCGCGCGTACGCGAGCGCCGACATGTTCGTGTTCCCGAGCGCCACCGACACGTTCGGGCAGGTGATCCTCGAGGCGCAGGCGAGCGGCTTGCCGACGATCGCCCTCGCCCGCGGCGGGCCGCAGTCGCTGATCGAGGACCGCGTCAGCGGGCTGCTGTGCGAGCCCCACGCGCGCGAGATCGCCGATGCGCTGCTCGAGCTCGCTGGCTCACCGCTGCTGCGCGAGCACCTCGCCGTTGGCGCGCTGCGCTCGGCGCGCCTGCGCACCTGGGAGCAGACGCTGCAGCGGCTGGCCGACGGATATCAGCGCGCGCTGGTCAAGGTGCAGCCGCACGGCGAGGACGCGAGCCTGCCAATCGAAGCGAGCCCCCGCGCCGCGTGAGGCGCCGCGGGGAGAACCCATGCGCAGCCAGCGGCCACCACACCCGCGCCAGACGATCGCCGTGGCGGTGCACGGGATCGAGCCTGCGACGTTCGAGCGCTGCGCGGTGATCCGCGACTGGCTCGACGATCACGGCGTCGACCGCGTCACGCTGCTGGTGATCCCCGCGCGCGACCTGCATCCCGTCGGGGAGCGCTCGCCGGAGATGGTCGAGTGGCTGTGCGAGCGCCGGCGCGCGGGCGACTCAATCGCCCAGCACGGCTTCCAGCACGTGCGCGCCGGCACGGGCGGCTCGGCGCGATGGCTGCTCGCCCACGCTCACGGCCAGCGCGAGGGGGAGTTCATCGGCCTCGACGACGATGAGACGCGGCGCGCGGTGCATGCCGGCTGGCGCGTGCTGAAGCTGGCCGGCATCGAGCCCGACGGCTTCGTCGCGCCCGCGTACGCGTACACCGCCGCGCTGCGCCAGGCGCTGAGCCTCAGGTTCAGCTGGTGGGCGGGATTGCTGCGCGTGCACCGCACGCAGCCACAGCTCGAGACAGGACCGCTCTCCCCCGCGTTGAGCCTCGCCGCCGCCGGCCCGCTCACCCGCATGCTCTCGCCGTCGCTGGTGCGCGCCGGCTCGCTGCTGCCGACGAGCACCCTCCGTCTGGACATGCACCCGGACGACCTGCGCTACCCGCGCCACATGCTGGCGCTCGAGTGGGTGCTGGCCCGCTCGGGCTCGCGCCGCACCGCCGTCACCTACCGCGAGCTCGCGGGCGTGGAGCCGCTCGTGAGCCGCGCTGGGCGCAGCTTGACTCAGCCCTTGCCCGCAGTGAACATCGACGGTTCAAACGGCTTGACCGCCGACAGCCCCGCGTAGCCGAGGTGCCCCAGGCCGAACAGGTCCTCGATCGTACGCAGCAGCGAGAAGTGGTTGAACAGTTCCTGGCTGGTCGTCCCCCCCTTCACGTAGGGCGAGAGCAGCAGCGCGCCCACCGCGCCGCCTCCGCGCGGCTCGCCGATCGCCGTCTTGACGGGATCGTTAGGGAACAGCGGCTCACCGCAGCACGAGCTCGAGTCGGCGAATTCGCCGCTCGACGGCGCCTCATCGACGGTAATGACGAGCAGTCCGCTTTCCTTGTAGGCCTTCGACGCGAGGATCTCGGGCACCACCTGCCTCAGCAGCGTGTCGGCCGGCGCGAGGCCAGCCGGGGCGCCGGCGGTACAGGGCGTCGGGTTGCCGTCGTCGCAGCGGTCGGGGACGATGTAGGAGAAGCTCGGCGTGCGCTTGGTGCTGGCGAGGTCGCCCTTCATGCCTTCCAGGCCGACATCGTTGACGGTGCAGGCGGGCGAGCCGACGATCGAGTCGAAGTACACGAACGGGTTACGGAACGTCGCGTATGGCCCCGTGCTCGCGCTCTGCACAGCGGTCGGGTCGGCCTGGCCGAGCGTCGGATGCGAGCACGCGCCCTGCGACGCGCCGGCTTCGTCGATGCCCTGCACGTACGCACGCCACGTGAGGTGCTTCGCGCTCATCTGGCCGGGCAGCGTCTGCGTGGAGGCCGGGTAGACGCAGCCGCTGCCGAGCACCTGTTCGTCGGCGCCACCGCCTGTGGGCTCGATTTCGGTGTAGCTGGGGCAGTTGGCGGCCGTTTCAACGGTCGGTCCCTGACCGCTGAGCAGCGCGAGCTCGTTGGCCAGCTCCTCATGCGCGACCGCGTCATAGCGCACTAGCAGCTCTCCCTTGTGCTCGAGCGTCTGCGTCAGGTAGGGCGCCGCGGAGGACGGGCCGAACACCGACGCGTACGGCTCGTCGGAGAGCATGATCACGAACACGTGCTTGATCGGCGGCAGCTTCTTCGCCGGCGTGCCCGCGCCGGATTTCGATTTTTCCCCGCCTTCGGAGCCCGGCGAGCCCGAGCCCGATGGCGCTTTCGTCGCCGCGGGGGTCGTTTTGGTGGCGGCCGGCGCCGTCGTGGGCGTCGTTTCGGCTGCGGCTTCCGGTGCGGCTCCTTCGCCGGCGGATTCCGAGGCAGCGGATTCCGAGGCGGAGGAAGTGGACGTGGACGTCGACGTCAACGTCGAGGCCGATGCGCCAGACGAGCCGGTCGAGGGCAGCACGACCTTCACCGGCGAGCGCGCCGACGCGAGCGTGTCACCGGCTCCGGAGCGCGCGACGTTGCCCAGCAGCACGCCGAAGCCCAGGAACACGAGCACGAGCAGCGCCGAGATGCGCGGCGTGGGAAGCGTCAGCCCGCCTTGGGCCTCGGCCGCGCTCGCAGCGGGAGCGGCAGCGGTGCCGGCGGGCACGGCGGCGATCGGCGTCGCCGCGTCGCCGGAGTCCGCCGGGCGCGCGCGCCCACCGGCGCGCATGAGCAGCGCCTGCAGCTGGGGGCTGCGCGGACCTACGCGCGCGCCGCACGTCAGGCAGTAGCACTGGCCGTGCGCAAGCGGCGAGCCGCAGTCCTCGCACAGCTCAGGGCGCTCGACGCTGATGGCCGGCGCCCCCTACTCGTCCGAGCCGGCGGCCGCTTCGCCGCTGGGAGCGACCGACTCGGCCAGGAGCGCATCCATGACAGCCGTCGTGGCGTCCTGCTCGGCGGCTGCCGCGCTGGGACGACGCTCCATCAGCGTCGCGCCGCACTGCCAGCAGTAGATCGCGCCGCGGCTGTGGGGCGCCGCGCAGCTCGGGCAGCTGCCCGCCACGCCGTCGTGCTCCATGCGCAGCAGCCGCTCGACCTCGGCGAGCTCGGCGTCGCGTTCCTGCAGGATCGCCGCGCGACGAACGAGCACGTCCAGGCGAAAGTGATCGCGGATCGCCATCTCGTAGGCGAGCCCTCCGAGATCCCAGTGCAGCTCGGTCACCTGTTCGGCCAGCATGTCGCGCCTGCGCTGCAACTCCGAGCGCCCGTCACCCCACGGGGCGGCCGCGACCGGCGGCTCGGGCGTGGAGACGCCCGCGCCGCGGTTGTGCGGAGCGAGGCTGGCGGCGGGCGCGGTGCCGTCCGTGCGGGTCGAGTCGCGCAGGATGCCCATGCTCAGAATTGGACTTCGTTGGGGACGTTCTTGGATTTTTCCTCGTAGGTCTTGCCCTTGACGCCCTTCAGGCCGGGGGCGACTTTCGCAGGAGTCCCGGGTGTCGAGCTCGAGCCGGAGCCCGTGGAGGAGCCCGCGCTTCCCGCGGAGGAGCCGTTGGACACTTCGATCGCCTTCGCGCCCGGGAAGCTCTTCTTGAGGCCGGCGAGCGCCTTCTGGGCTTCGGGCTTCTTGTGGTAGACGCCTGAGTAGATCACGTAGCTGCCCGCTGTCAGGCTGCTGAATTCTTCGGACTTCAGAGCGCCGACGGCCTTGGCGCCCTTCGCGCTCGCCGCCGACTTGGCTGCTTCCACGGAGCTGACGCTCGTGCCGGATTCCGGCAGCGTCTGACAGTTGCACCGTGTAACCCTTGGTCCCGGACGGCCAGTCACCGGTGAACGACGCTTCGCCGGAGCCCGAGCCGGCGCCGCCGCTCGCGGTGGACGTCGGCGAGGCAACGCTGATCACCTGCGCGGGGGCCGCGCTCTGTTTGGGGGAGCCGGAGCGCCCGATCAGGACGCCCACGCCCATCGCCAGCAGCAGCACGCCCACGCCCGCGATGATCGTGAGCGTGTTGTTATTGCGCTGGGGGCCTGCGCCCGCGCTGGGCGGCGCGGGCAGTCCGGGTGGCGTCATCGGCGCTCCAGGCGCGGGCGGCGCCGCGGCGGGGGTACCCGCGTCGGGGGGTGGATCCCCTTTCAGCACGCTGCTCATCGGAACGAGCCGCTCCCCACACTCCAGGCAGTAGCGCTGATTGGGCGCGAGCGGCGCTCCGCAGCCAGCGCAATGCGCAGCCGTGTCGGTGTGCGGCGAAGTTGGGCTTGCGATCGATTCCGTGGACAGGGCTAGTACCTTCGTGTCTGCTTGCGCGGCGACGAACACGGTCGCCGAACCCTCGGCTTCGCCGCTCTCGGATGCTGCTCACAATGGTCGGGCCGCCGGCCCGCCGCGGCGTGACGATTTTGTGAAGGCGCTCGAGGACCGCACCGCACACTCGGCGAGTCTCGCCGACGCCCGGCGATGCCTACGCTGCGACGCCGTCGCGATGTAGCCGCGTGGCGCTCGAGTCCGCCGAACGCAGCCGCGCGCGGGCGGAGATCTCGATTTGCTCCCACGCCCCAGCCTCCGTCGGCTCCTCCCATCCGATGGGAGCACGCGCGGGCTGTAGACGGTCACCCGCGCGCGCTGCCATGCACAGACCCGCGATCATCGAGACAACGAGGATCCAGGCGACGACTACAAGCAGGACGATCATTGGGAGCTCCCGTTGGGGGTTGCCAATTCCTCACCAACTGTATCAGATTTATCGGCATCGACGCACGTGCCGACGATGATCCTGCGTTGCTACGAACACCGGCGTTCTTAACCGCATCGAACCGACACGAGCAGTGTTCATCCGCATAGAGCCCACGAGCGCGGGGCGCTAGCGTATGGCCGAATGCGGTCGCGTGGGCGGGAAAGAACCGAGGCCACAAGGAGGGAGCCGTACATGAGGAGCTCTAGGATCAGGCGCATAGCGGTCGTTCAGGTGCTGGCTCTAGCGAGCGTGGTGCTGGCGCTTCCGCTCGCCTCCCAGGCGGCCAGCACGTCGGCGCCGGCCAAACCGTCCGTGATCACTGGCGCGGCTCGCGTCACCGGCACCACGGCGGTGCTCAGCGGCAGCGTCAATCCTCACAACCTCGCCACCACCTACTACTTCCAGTACGGACCAACCAAGGCCTTCGGCACGCAGACGCCCACCGTCACGCTCAAAGCGGTGGGCTCGACTGCGGAAAAGGTCACCCAGACAGTGACCGGGTTCCTCCCGGGCTACCACTACCAGCTGGTCGCACGCAACGAAGACGGCGTAAAGCCCGGGCACGAACGCGTCTTCAACCCGAAGGTCAAGACTAAGAAGACTGGATTTGTGCTGCCCAAAACCTTCGCGGCGACGCCGCTCGGGGGCACATTCATCCTTAGTGGCACGCTCACAGGATCCAAGAACGCCGGGCGCGAGCTCGTGCTGCAGGCCAGCCCCTACCCCTACAGGACGGCCTATGCCGCTGTCGGCGCGCCGATCCTCACAAGCGCCACAGGAGCATTCACGTTCCGTGTGGCCAACATGCGCACAAGCACGAAGTTCCGCGTGGTCACCGTCGGCACGCCGTCTGTGACCAGCTTCATCGTGCCCGCGCAGGTGCAGGTGCGCGTGGTGCTCAAAGTGCGCGCCAGCAGCCACAAGGGCCTCGTGCGCCTGTATGGGACGGTCACGCCCGCCGAGGCAGGCGCACACGTGCTCGTTCAACTCGAAAAGCCGCCCAAGCCCGAAAAGAGCGAAACGGGCGAAAAGCTCGGCAAGCTCGAAAAGCCCGGCAAGGGCGGCTCGGAAAGGAAGGAAAAGGGGCCGACGTATGCGACCAAGTTCAAGACCGTCGTCAAGCCGGCCACCAAGGCGATCTCGCGTTTCAGCATTGTCGTGAACATCACCACCACCGGCCGCTACCGCGTGTTCATCGAGCTGCCGATCGGTCCGCTCGTATCCGGGCACAGCGAAGGCGTCACGCTCCACGCCCCTGCGACGAAAGCCAAGAAAAAGAAGAAAGCGTGAAGGTGCGCAGCGCGCACCGACTCGCCCGGCGCTAGCTCGAGAGCAGCCCGCGAGCGACGAGCAGGTCCATCACGCGCTCGACCTCTTCCTCGACGGTTTCCTCGCGGCTGCCCAGCACCAGATCGGGTTCGGCGGGCGCCTCGTACGGCGCGCCGACCCCGGTGAGGCCCGCGAGCTCCCCCGAGCGAGCGCGTGCATACAGGCCCTTCGGGTCGCGCTGCTCGCACAGCTCCAATGGCGCGTTGACGAAGATCTCGAGAAAGTCCAAGTCGTCCGCCGCGTGCAGCGCCGCCGCGGCCTGCCGGTCGGCCGCATAGGGGCTCACGAGGCTTACCAGCGCAACTGTCCCGGACTCTGCGAGCAGGCGCGCGACGTGGGCCGTGCGGCGCACGTTCTCGGTGCGGGCGTCCTCGTCGAAGCCGAGGTCGCCGTTGAGGCCGTGACGCAGGTTGTCGCCGTCGAGCAGGAACGCCGGCTGGCCGGCCTGTAGTAGGCGCTCCTCGACGGCCGCGGCGACGGTTGACTTGCCCGCGCCGGGCAGCCCGGTGAACCACAGCGTCGCGCCGCCGTGCCCCAGCGACTCCCAGCGCCGCTCGCGGGTGAGGCGCGTGCCCTGCCAGCGCACGTTCGGGCTGCGCTCGCTCTTGGGCCCCGTGGCCTCCTCCACCTCGGTGTCGAGAATCACCCCCGCCGCGACCGTGTCGTTGGTCGCCTCGTCGATCACGATCAGGCTGCCGGTCACACGGTTGCGCCTGTATGAGTCGAACACCAGCGGTGAGCTCAGCTCGACGTGCACGCGCGCGAGGTCGTTGAGCTCGAGCGTCGTCGCGCTCTCGTCGCGGCGCAGCGTCTCGACGTCGATCCGATAACGGACGTCGATCTTGCCCACCATCGCGGTGCGCGTCGTGTGCTTGACGAGGTAGCGCCGTCGCGGGCTCAGCGGCTCCTCGGACATCCAGCACAGTTGGCACTCGAAGCGGCTCGAGACCGTCGGCTGGTTCTGCGTGCGCACGATCGTGCTGCCGCGCCCGACGTCGATGTCGTCGCTCAGCCGCAGCGCCACCGACATCGGCGGGAACGCTTCCTCGACCGGGCCCTCGAACGTATCGATGCCCGCGACCGTCGTGCGCTGCCCGCCCGGCAGCACGACCACGTCGTCGCCCTGGCGAATGATGCCGCCGGCGAGCTGCCCCGCATAGGCGCGGTAGTCGGCCAGGTCTGATCTGCTGTCCCGCCCACCCGGGCGGATCACCCACTGCACCGGGAAGCGCACGTCGATCAGGTTGCGGTCGGAGGCGATGTGGACGTGCTCGAGGTGGTACAGCAGCGGCGGCCCCTGATACCAGGGCATCACCTCGGAGCGATCGACGACGTTGTCGCCGAGCAGCGCCGATATCGGGATGAACGTCACGTCCGGCAGCTCCAGACGGGCCGCGAACGTGTCGAACTCCTCGACGATCGCATCGAACGCCGCCTCGTCGTAGTTGACCAGGTCCATCTTGTTGACGCACACCACCACGTGCGGGATCCCCAGCAGCGAGCTGATGAACGCGTGGCGCTTGGACTGGGCGAGGACGCCCTTGCGCGCGTTGACCAGCACGATCGCGAGGTCGGCGGTGGATGCGCCCGTGACCATGTTGCGCGTGTACTGCTCATGGCCGGGTGTGTCGGCGATGATGAACCGGCGCTGCGCCGTCGCGAAGTAGCGGTAGGCGACGTCGATCGTGATTCCCTGCTCGCGCTCGGCGCGCAGGCCGTCGGTCAGCAGCGACAGGTCGAGCACCTGGCCCTTGCGCTGGCTGGCCTGCTCGACGTGCTCGAGCTGGTCGGCGAGCACCTGCTTGGAGTCGTACAGCAGCCTGCCGATCAGCGTGCTCTTGCCGTCGTCCACCGATCCCGCCGTGGCGAAGCGCAACAGGTCCGTGGGGCGCTCGGTGAGGCGCTTGAACACCTCCGTCGCGCTCTCGCCCGCCAGCGTCGCACCCTGCGCAACAGGCGCGGACGGATCGCCTTTGCCGTTGAGCGCGACACCGTGCGTAGAGTCGGATCCCGCCGCCATCAGAAGTACCCCTGCCGCTTGCGATCCTCCATCGCGGCCTCCGTGACGCGATCGTCCGCGCGCGTCTCGCCACGCTCGGTGATCTGCGTGGCGGCGATCTCGGCGACCACCTCCGCCAGTGTCTGCGCGGAGGACTCGACGGCGCCGGTGCAGCTCATGTCGCCAACCGTGCGGTAGCGCACACGCGCGGCGAACGGCTCCTCTCCATCCAGCAGCTGCGTGAACGGGCTGACCGAGTAGAGCATCCCGTCACGGTTGAACACGTCGCGATCGTGGGCGAAGTAGATCGACGGCACCTCCAACTCCTCTTCGGCTATGTACTGCCACACGTCGAGCTCGGTCCAGTTGGAGATTGGAAACACACGTGCGTGCTCGCCCTTGCTGATGCGTCCATTGTAAAGGCTCCACACCTCCGGGCGTTGTTTGCTCGGCTCCCATTGGCCGAAGCCATCGCGGAAGGAGAGGATGCGCTCCTTCGCGCGTGCGCGCTCCTCGTCGCGGCGGGCGCCCCCGAACGCCGCGTCGAAGCCGTGCTCGGCGATCGCGTCCAGCAGCGTGACCGTCTGCAGCGCGTTGCGAGAAGCGCGCGGGCCCTGCTGCTCGACCACCCTGCCGGCGCGGATCGACTCCTCGACCGAGGCCACGATCAGCCGCTCGCCGAGCTCCGCCACGCGGCGGTCGCGGAACTCGATCGCCTCCGGGAAGTTGTGACCGGTGTCGACGTGCATCAGCGGGAACGGGAACGGCGCCGGGCGAAACGCCTTCTCCGCCAGGCGCAGCAGCACGATCGAGTCCTTGCCACCGCTGAACAGCAGCACCGGTCGCTCGAACTCCGCTGCCACCTCGCGCATCACATGGACGGCCTCGGCCTCCAGCGTCCGCAGGTGCGAAAGGTGGTAGGTGGGACGGTAGGTGGCTGGCATCCTTGCGATGGACTCGTCGTTGCCTGCGCCCGCCCGTGCTGGCCCCCCGTAGGCTTCGGAGCACAGGGTTGCGCCTCCCGGCTTGCTTGTTGTGAACATTAGGGCGCGCATCTCGACTTTGCAAGTGTGCGCAGCCCGCTTGCGCACCTGACCGCTCAAGGATCTGCAAGACGCTGCCGATGCGAACCACGTGGACACCGATCATCGGGTCAATCATCTCCGCGTGACGTCAGCCCACACGCGCCACCTCGATCGCGGCTTGCGCTACGCGGCGTTTCTGCTCTTGGCCGCGACGCTGAGCGTCGGCCAGGGCCTGCTGGCGCCCGCATCCGCGCCGGCGATGCGCCGCCCCGCCACCCAGCCGGCCGCGGGCGAAGAACCTGGCGTCACTCCGCCGAGCGAACCCAGCCGCCAGTCGGCTCGCGAAGAACGCCGCGCCATGCGCCATGGCCGCTGTCGTGTGGCGATGAGCCTCGCCCCCAGCCATCTCACCGCGGGCGAAGCTGCCACCGTCATCGGATCGGTGACATGCTCCATCGCCGCCGAAGCCTCCGAACAGACCGTCACCGTGTATCGGCGCGCGAGCGGGACGCAGGGCTTCGTCGTCGCGGGCACCACGACCACCGAAGCCAGCGGCGCGTTCGGACTCACCACCGAACCCGTGAATGCCAACAGCGTCTTCTATGCGAGCGCGCAGGACGCCCGCAGCAAGCGCGCCATTGTGAGGGTCACCCCGCTGGTCACGATCAGCGGTCCTCCCGAGGACACGCAACTGGCTGCCGCGAGCCGCTCGGATGCGAGCGCGCGCGCCGCCGACACCCTCACGTTCACCGGGACCGTCAGCCCGGACGACGCCGGCGCGACGGTCGTGCTCCAGCGCGAGAGCGCCATCGTCAGCGAAAATTGGCACCGTATCGGCCTCGGCCTCCTCGGCGCGAACGGCGCCTACTCGATCAGCCACACGTTCGCCGCAGCCGGCAGCGCCACCGTGCGCGTGGTCGTGCGCGGCAACGGGCTGCGCGCGGTGGCCTCGGAACCGCTCACGTACGAGATCGCGCCGCGGAACAACCCGCGACTGACGACCGACACCGTCAAGCCGCTGCTCACCGCCCAGGTGTCCGCAACCAGCGTCCAGGCGGGTCAGCGGCTGACGTTCTCCGGGACGCTCACACCCGCCCACACCGGTCAGCCCGTGTACCTCCAGCGCCAGGACGTCTCGGGCATCGGCTTCCACGTTGTCGACGTCGGCACGCTCACCGCCGGTGGAACCTACTCGCTCGAACACACCGTCACGGGGGCCGGCACACAGGTCTTTCGCATCAAAGTCCCCGGCGGCCCCGAAGGCCAGACGGTCGCGAGTGAACCGCTCAAGATCCAGGTGACGCCCGCGGTGGCGGACCCGCTGGAACCCGAAGTGCCCGCCGGGCCCACGCCCACCGGCGATTCCTAGGGCGAGCAGCGCTCAGCGCGACCCCCAGAGCTCGTCGACGCGACCCAGGATCTCCAGGAACCGGGCGCGCTCCACGGCCAGCGTGCGCCCCATGCTCTCCCGGCGAGCGCGCGCGAGCATCGGAGCCAACTCGTGCTCGGACGCCGTCAGGGCGCTCAGCGCCGACTCGACGATCGCCTGCTCGCTGCGAACCGGCACCAGGCAGGTGTCGCCGTCGCGACAGAACGAGCGGTTGCCGACACAGTCGGGACAGACCACGAGCGTGTCGAGCGCCATGCTCTCCAGTGCCGGCAGGTACGCGCCCTCGAGCGCGCGAGGCAGGTGCACCGTGACCCGCGCACGCGCCATCGCCTCGAGCAACTCGTCCCTGGGGATGGGGCGATCGACGAGCAGCACCCGATAGCCGGCCGCCTCCAGGCGGCGCGCGACGGGGCGTCCCAGCGGTCGATCCTTGACGGCCAGCACGACACAGTCGATGTCGCGCTCGTCGCGGGGGCGTAGCGGCGGCAGCCGTTCGAGATCGACGCCGATCGGAACGGTGAAGATCGGCCCCTCGACCGAGCCGAGGCCTTCTAGCGCCTCGTGGATCTCGGCGCTCACGCAGATCCGGATTGCCGGATGCGCGAGAAACTCGCGTAGCGGGTTCGTCTCATCCACGTGCCGCAGCGCCTGCACGAGGTTGACGATCGGCACCCGCGACGCCGCACGTTGCTCCGGCTCGAGCGACTGCCAGTCCATGCCGGCCAGGAACAGCACGTCTGGCGAGACACTTTCGTCCGACCCGATCACCGTCTCACGCAGCGCCGACCAGGGATTGCTGTCGTCCCAGACCGAATTGGATGAGAAGCGGATCTGCGCGTCATGCGGCGGCGAGCTTCGTACGTGCTCGAAATAGTGAAAGACCTTGAGGTGACCGCCCTGGAATCGCTGGTAGTTGCGGTGGAAGAGGACGGTTTTCATCGCCGAGCGGTAACGTCGCTATAGCCCCACAGCGCGAGCAGATCGCGATCCAGGTATTCGCTCAGCGCAGCGACCTCCGGCTTGAAGCGGCGACGCAGCTCGATCATCAGGCTTTCATCGGGCGGCGGCACATCACCGAACACAGCCCGCCGACGGATCACCCCAAACGCGTTGCGCCGCAGCTGAGGCGGCGTCAGCGCCTTCGCCGTGGCCTTGGCCGCTCGCGAGATCGGCGAACTGCCCAGGGTCACCGAACGCAGCAGGTCATCCAACTGCTGGGAGCGCATAGTGCGGTTCGTCTGTTTGACGTGCACCTCGTCGATCGGGTACTCGTCGTCGACTTCCAGAAACCGCAATACAGTACGCAGCGTAGCCTGATTGTCGCGCTGAAAGTCATCGTAGATCAGCACCAGAACCTGCTCCTGCGCAAACTGCGCGCGGTAGCGCCGCAGCTGCTCGACGTAGCGAACGTGCTCTGAGTACTGGAGCAGCTGCGGGAGATGTGACCGACGGGGAACGCGCTTACCTTCACTTCTGGCGGACTCGAGTGATAGAGCCTTGCGCAAATCCTTCTTCGTCTCGACATGACTGCGTAGCAGCTGCAGATGGAGCGAGCGCAGAAAGCTTGCAGGCTCTCGCAGGATCGCGATGATACGGGCTGCTGGCTGGACATCGGCGATCTGCGCCGCGGCGGTGCGAGAGCACAGATACCAAGGTGATGCCTCGCCGGCAAGCTGCTCCGGCGTCGCCGCGGTGAAGAGCGACAGGTACTGCTCGAGCGTCTCCGGAAGCTCATGCCCTCGCGCGGACTGGAACCGGGCACGCATGTCGGTCGCGAAGAATTTCGGCTCCTTGATATCGGACATGTATATCTGCGGATGCTGCCCCAGCATCTCGTAGAGCGCGGTGGTGCCGCTCTTGGGATGCCCGACGATGAAGAAATCGGGAACTCTCTGCTGCGCGGCGGCGGCGCGGAGTGGCTGAGGCGACTCTCTCATATGCAGAGTGTAATGCCGAGCTGGGAGCGCCCGGCACATATACTGCCCGCGATTCCCGCGATGAGCCCGAGCCGCCTACGCAGCATTCCAGGACTTCCTCGCAAGCTGTACCGGCGCTCACGGGCAGCCGGTCGAGCTCGCGCGGAGGGTCATCTGGAGCCACGGCTGAGTGTCGAGCGCGCGGCACCGCAGCTCTTGCTCTCGCCACACTGGGACGACGCCGTGCTGAGCTGCTGGAGCGTGCTGGAAGACGAGGGTGAGCTCAACGTCGTGAATCTGTTCGCGGGTATTCCCTCGCCCGGACGCGTCGGCGCCTGGGAGGCGGTGAGTGGCGCGCGCGACTCCTCCGAGCGTGCTCAGAACAGGATCGCCGAGGACGCGCGTGCCCTCGCACTCGCCGGGCGCAAGCCGCTCGGTCTCCCGCTGCTGGATGCCAAGTACCGCAGCAGACCCGCAGACGTTGACCTGGCCGCGCTCGATCGTGCGCTGAGCGAGGCCGTGCCAAGCGCCTCGCGCGTGTACGTGCCGGCCGGCATCGGCGCCCACCCCGATCATGTGCTCGCACGTCGATACGGTCGGCTGCTGCTGCGGTTCGGGATGCCGGTGACGCTGTATGCGGAGCTTCCCTACTGCATCTTCCACGGCTGGCCGTCCTGGGTCGACGGCGGCGCGCCCGAGCCCAAGCGCAATGTTGACGCGTACTGGCAGTCGTTCCTCGCGGGTGTACCCGAGATGCCCGCTCTACGTTCAGCCGATGTGCGGCGTCTGCAGGGACCGTCGTCTGCCGCGAAGCTCGAGGCCATTCACTGTTACGAGACGAGCCTGAACTACAGCGTCAAGCGACTGCTGGCCGATCCCGCGTTTCACGGGTTCGAGGTGCATTGGCAGCTCATGAGTTCCGTCCCGGGCTCACGCCCTGATTCGTAGAGAGCCCTTCTGAGTGCTCACGACGCGGCGCGGCGCGTGGCAACGGCTCTTTCCAAAGCCGAGAAAGCTCGCCGGCGATCAGTCGAGCATATGGTTCATCCGCGAGATGGTGATTGCGACGGGTCTCGCGAACGAACCGCGGATCGATCTCTCCCGTCGATGGATCGCAGTGACCAGTCGTCACGTCCACGAAGGTGGCGCCAATTGATTCACAGCGCTCGCGTAGCCCTTCGTTGAAGCGCAGTGTCAAGCTCGTTCGCTCGGACTTCGTCGCGGTCACCTCGGTGCGCAGGCTCGCGACGCTTCCTCCCCACTCGGACTGCATGTCGCCGATCGTCGGCAATGGCGCGCTAAGAACGATCACGCGTTCGAAGCCCATCCCGATCACGTTCTCGATGAATGTCGCGTAGGAGTCCAGCGTGTATCCCAGCTGTCCCTCGATGCTCAGACCACGCCGCGCGGCACGATGCCAGATCACGAATCCGCAATCGACCTCTCCGAGCTGCAGGATGATCGGCTGCCAGCGCTTCGCGCGTTGGAGGCGCGCTGTGAACGTCACCAGCGACTGCGTCTTGCTGGCGGGATTCAGCACACCCGAGGCGGTCGCGCCTTTCAGCTGTCGCACGCTGAACCACACACCGGGTATACGCACGTAGCGCATGACCTTCACGTGACTGTCGCCAAGACAGACGACATGGTCACGTTTCAGGAAAAGCGCGACGAGTCTCTGATTGAACGCCCACGCCGAGAGGGCACGTCTTGCGGCCCTACGGTTGACGGATAGTCCTCGCATCCCACAAACCCGGCGCCTGCTCAACCACGAACACTCTCGACACCCGCACGGAGAGCTGCATCCCACATAGACTGAACGATACAGCATCAAGTACGACGCTTGTTCACAACCCTGGTGGACGCCCCTTGCAGTCGTTAGACTCTGCGACTGTGGGGCACCGAAAAACAGCGCGTGAGGCGGCGAAGCGGTGAGGTCGCGACGTCCGGTCGAGGGCGTGGCTCCTACGCCACAGCCGACAATGAGGTCCAGGCTGGACCTGCTGATTGGCGACAAGCGCAGCTTGATCGTGGCGCTTTCGTTCTGCTCGATCGTCGCTGGCTTCACCGAAGCGATCTCGATCGCGATCATCGCGCAGGTCGCTGCCTCGCTGGTGAGCAAGAACAGCGCTGTGAAGAGTGGACTGTTCCACCTGCACGAGCCGATCTCGACCCTCCTATGGATCGGATTTGCGCTGACGATCATCCGGCTGATCATGCAATGGCCGATCTCGGTCCTGCCGGCTCAGATCAGCGCTGAGGTGGCGAGAGGACTGCGCACCCGGATCTTCCGCGCATTTGTGCACGCTTCCTGGGACACGCAGTCCCGCGATCGGGAGGGTCAGCTGCAGGAGCTCATGAGCAGCCAGACGGCTCAGGCGACCGGAGGTGCGCTGCAGGCGACCGGCATCCTTAACCTTTCCATCACTTTTGTGATCCTGATGGGTACCGCGGTCGCGCTCAGTCCGGCCGCCGCCGGGCTCGTTTTCGTGATCGCCGTGGGCATGTTCACAGTCCTGCGACCGCTGCGATCGCGTGGGTCGCGCCGCGCTCGAGAACTCTCCCAGGCCCAGATCGCGTTCGCCGGCGGGATCGCGGAGGCGAACCGGCTTGCGGAGGAGACGCAGGTGTTCGGCGTGGAGGATGCCCAGAACGACCGCGTGGGCACGCTGATCATGAGATGCAGGAATCTCTACTACAGCACCCAGGTGATCCTGAAACTCGTCCCGAACCTCTATCAGGGCCTGATCTACCTGCTGTTGATCGTCGCTCTGGCGGCGCTGTACATAGTCGGCGCGGGCCACGCTGCCTCACTCGGCGCGGTCGTTCTGCTCGACATGCGCGCGGCGCAGAACGGGCAGTCGATTCAGTCCGCCTACCAGAGCCTCCAACAGTCGCTTCCGTTCATCGACCGTCTGCACGGCGCGGTCGTGCGCTATGAAGAAAGCAGCCCGGTTGACGGCGGACAGCAGCTGGCCGAAGTGCGCTCGCTGGCCTTCGAGAACGTCTCCTTCGCCTATAACGCCGGACGTCCGGTGCTATCGGACGTGACGTTCGAGGTGGACGAGGGTGAGGCGATCGGGGTCGTCGGTCCATCCGGCGCCGGCAAGTTGACGCTGATCCAGCTGCTGCTGCAGTTGCGCGTCCCCGCCGAGGGGCGCTACCTGGTCAACGGCGAGCCGGTGCAGCAGTTCACGCGCAAGGACTGGCACAGGCTGGTCGCCTACGTGCCCCAGGAACCGCGCCTGCTGCACGCGTCGGTGGCGGACAACATCCGCTTCTTTCGCGAGCTCAGCGACGAGGACGTCGAGCGGGCTGCGCGACTCGCGCGCATCCATGACGACATCACCGGCTGGGCCAAGGGCTATGACACGATCGTGGGCCCGCGAGCCGACGCGGTGTCCGGCGGACAGCAGCAGCGGATCTGCCTCGCCCGCGCGCTTGCCGCGCGACCACGGGTGCTCGTGCTCGATGAGCCGACAAGCGCGCTGGATCCCAACTCGGAGACGCTGATCGGCGAGTCGTTGATCGGGCTCAAGCACGAGATGACGCTGTTCATCATCGCCCACCGTATGTCGACGCTCGACATGTGCGACCGCGTGATGGTGATCCTCGACGGGCACCTGGTGGCGTTCGACACCAAAGCCGAGCTACAGGAGAACAACCAGTACTACCGCAACGCATCGTTGATCGCCGCGAGCAGCGCGCCCGGTGGCTCAGGCGCGTGAGCGGGCGATGGCGCGCTCGTATATCTCGAGCATCGCCGCGGCGTGATGCTCGGCCGTGAACGCCGCCTCGACGCGGCGGCGTCCGGCAAGACCCATCTCCCGGCCGCGATCGGGGCTCTCAGCGATGCGGCGGATCGCCTGCGCCCAGGCCGCCGGCTCGTGTGGCGAGAGCAGGTAACCCTCGCGACCCTGCTCGATGATCTCCGGCGGCCCTCCGACATCGGTGGAGATCACGGGCACGCCCAACGCCATCGCCTCGATCAGCGCGCGCCCGAACGGCTCCTCCAGCGACGGCAGCAGCAGGATGTCGAGCGCGCGAACGAGCTCGGGGACGTCCTCGCGCTCCCCCAGCCACGAGACCCGGTCCTCGAGGCCGGCCTGTGCGACCCGCGCTCGCAGCCCAGCCACATAGGCCTCGTTGTCGAAGCGCGTCGCGCGCGCTACGAACTTCGCCGAGCCGATCAGCAGCAGATGCGCGTCGATCCCCTCGTCGCGCAGCAGCCTCAGCGCCTCGATCGCGGTGCCCTGCCCCTTCCACGGGCTCAGCTGCGCGACGACCCCCAACAGCAGCTGGCGCTGGCCGGCCGTGCCCAGGCGCGCGCGCGCCGCGTCGCGGTCGATGCGCGCGGGATCCCAGCACGCAAGATCCACGGGGTTGTGTACAACCTCCAGGTGCGCGCTCGGCGCTGCCGCCTGAACCGAGCGAGCGGTGTAGCGCGAGTTGGCCACGACCGTCGTCGCGGTGGCGATCAGGCGCAGCGATGCCGTCGTGAGCGGCCCCGGCGGTAGGCAGTCGCGGACGTGGACGACCGTCGCCCGCGCTGACAGGCGCGCGAGCCCGAGCACGATCCCGGCGCGGATCGAGTTCGCGTGCACGAGATCCACGCCGTGACGGCGCGCGAGGCGACGTACCTGCAGCGCGGCGAGGCTCATCTCTGCGACCGCGCGCGGCGTGTGCACGGGGTGCAACCTGAGGCTGCCAGCGGTTCCGGCGATCGGGCTCACCGGGATGCCCAGCCGCTCGATCTCCCCCACGAGCCGTCCGGGCGGCACCGCGGCTCGGCGATCCACCGTCTCGGCCAGCGCGGCCAGCAGGCTCAGCAGCGAGCGCTCGGCGCCGCTGACCTCCGCGGTGTGGTTCACGAAGAGGACCTTCACGCGACCCGGTGCGCGCCCTGCTCGACCTGCTCGAAGAGCACCGCTTCCACGCGCGCGGCGATCACCGGCCAAGCGAGGCTCTTAGCCCATTCCGCCCCCCTCGCGCCCAGGCGCTGCGCGAGCTCGCGATCGAGCAGCAGCGTGTCGATCGCGCCGGCCACCGCGTGCGGATCGGTGGGATCGACCAGCAGCCCGCTCTCACCGTCGAGCACCGCGTCGAGCGCGCCGGCGACGTTGCCGGCGACCACCGGCTTCCCGTAGGCCGCGGCCTCGAGGTAGACGATGCCGAAGCCCTCGCCGGCGAGCCTGCCATCGGGTAGACGGCTCGGCATGGCGAACACGTCGGCGCTGCGCAGCCACTCATCACGCTGCGCGTCGGACACCGAGCCGAGGAAGCGCACCGAGTCCGCCACACCGAGCGAGCGGGCGAGCCCTTCCAGATCCGCCCGCAACGGCCCGTCGCCGATCACGATCCACTGCACTGCCGGCACCTGCGCGCGCACCAGCGCGAGCGCCTGCATCAGCACATCATGGCCCTTGTAGCTGTCGTTCATGCGCGCGATCGTCACGATCGTCGGGCGCTCCGCCGGCATGGGCGTCGGGTCAGCGGGCAGCTCCACACCTGGCGGGATCAGCCTGATGTCGTTCACCGAGGCGCCCGTCGCCCTGATCAGCGCGGCAGTGTAGGAGCTGAGCGCGATCACCGCGTCTGCCCGCTGCGCAGCGAACGCCGCGAGCCTGGGTTTGTCGCCGATCTCGTTGGCGTGCAGGTACTGAACGAACCCGGCGCCAGCCGCGCGACGAATCGCTGTCGCAGCCGGGCTGACCACGATGTGCGCGCTCAGCGTGACGTGCGGACGGAATCTCAGCGCGTCGAGCAGCGCGGTCGCGTTCAGTGCGACGATGCGTCCTCGGTGCAGTCCCGCGGCGGGCCTGACGCGGCGAACCGCGAGCGCGCCGGCCGCGTCGAAGTCGAGGTCGCCGGGGCCGCCGAGCGTGACCACCCTCGTCTCGAAGCCCTCGATGCTCGTGGCCAGTCCGTGGCTGAGCGCCTGGATCCCGCCACGGGCGGGCGGGAAGTCGGGCGTGAGGAGAAGCAGGCGTGGCCGCTCGCCGCGCGCGGTCATCGAGGCTGAGCGAGAGCTGCCTGCGACAGATCCGTTGGGCCGAGCAGCGATTCCCCGCATGGCGGGAACATAGACGAGACGTCCGCGCAGCGAGGGGCGCGTAAAGCAGCGACAGGGGTCCGCCGATCCGCTGGCAGGCACCCACGTTCGCGCTCGCTCTCTGAATGCCCCACGCCACTGCTCACATCGATGCTCGCCGATCCCGCCGATCGGGGTCCGGGAGATCGATCTCGTGGATCGCGATCTCGGCGCTCACCCCGATCCTCCTGCTCTCGCTGCTCGTGTCGCAGGCAACAGCTGCGCGGCCGGCACGCCATGCGCGTCGCACCGCCCAGCAGCGTCGCTCTCACCACTCGAGCGCAACGCCGCCCGCGACCAAGCCCTCGAAGCACGCAGCCGCCAAGGGCTGCACCAAGGCATGCGCGGGACGAGGCTCGAGAACCTCGCCGCGAACGCCCGCCGGCGCAGGCCCCGCTCCGACCCCCGCGCCGCCGACAGCACCCGCGGGCGGCTCCTCGTCCGGCAAAACCGCGCCCCCGTCCAAATCTCGCAGCGAAAGCTTCGGCGAAGGCAACCTGCCGGCGGAAACCGGCGAAGTCGTCAACGACCCGATCGATCCGCGCTTCCTGACCGACGTGCCGTTCGGCACCAGCTCGTTCTGGATACAGCCGTGGCGGGCCTATCTGGACACCTGGCCGGCATCACGGCTGCTCGACTCGCTGGGAATCAACTTCAACGACGTGGGCCCTCAGGACGCCGAAGACGCGGCCCAGCTTCTGCAGGACAGCGGCTTCCAGCTTGCACGCAAGGAAATCCCCTGGGACGCGCTGTCCTACAGCGACCCTGGCGCCTTCCGCGACGAAGCCAGGATCGAAGCCGTGCTGAGCACGCTGCACAAGCACGGGCTGCGCCCGCTGATCGTGCTCAACGCCAACGCCCAGGACCCCACTCCCTCGATTCACGTCGAGCTCGAAACCGTGTCCGCGGCGCCGGCCGGCGCGCAGACGGTGAGCCTGTCCCCGGCGAGCGCCGCGGATGTCGTCCCAGGCAAGACAGCCTTCAACGGCCTCACGTTCAAGGGTCCCGACATCCTCATAACCTCCGTCGGCGCCGGCGACGTGGCAACCCTGTCCAAGCCGCTTCCCAGTGCGCTGCCGGCCGGGACCCACGGCGGGTCAACGCTCCGCTACGCGCCGTTCGCCCGTCCGACGCTCTCAAACGGCGAACCGAACCCGGTGTTCGAGGAAACCCTCGCGGGATGGCTGAGCTATGTCGCGACCGTCTGCAAGAAGGCCGCGAGCATCGTCGGACCCGAAGGCTACGACCTCGAGATCTGGAACGAGCTCGGCTTTGGCTCGCAGTTCCTGAACGCGGAACACTATGACTCGGCCAGCAGCGAAGCAGGCGAAGAAGAAGCCGGGGAAGAAGAAGCCAGTGAAACTGTCGAAGCCCAAGCCACGGCGCCGAGCAAAAAGGACGTGAGCAAGGAGATCAGGAGAGCCCTGCTCGACGAAACCGTCGCCTACGTGCGCAACCCCGCAAACGGCATCTCGCCCGCGGTCGGCCTCACCGACGGCTTCGCCAGCCAGACGCCGTTTCCCTCCGGCGCGATCGCGCCGGTCGGGCTGACCGCGCTCAGCAAGCACCCCTACGTGGGCCTGCAGCGCTTCCCCGCCGAATACAACAAGCGCAACATCGCGCCGATCAACGCGCTGGGCGCGCGCGACACGCATGGCGGCACCGAGACGGCCTTCATCCCGAGCTATGACTCGCTGTTCCCGGAGGTCACGCTGACCGCCACCCACACCGAGACGTTGATCCGCGACATCGCACCGATCACGAGCACGATCTACGGGCTTGAACACGGCCGCGAAGTCGGACCGGTGGGAGGCAGCCCGGTGCAGAAGTGGATCACCGAGTACAACCTCGGCAGCTCGCGCGCGACGCCCGTGGGCCCCGACGAGGTCACGCCCGCGACGGGCCCGTCGGCGCTCGTCACGGCCGCCGACAAAGCGCACTTCCAAGCCAAGGTCGCGCTCCGCAGCCTCGTGGCCAACGTCAGCAAGGGAATCAGCCGCGAGTACTTCTACAAGGCGTCGCCGGGAGGGCTCAGCCTGATCAGCGAAGGCTTCTTCACCGCAGCGAGCGCCGATCCAGGCGTCTACCCGGGGGACGCGCTCGGCGGTGAAACGATGCGCGGGCTACGTGACATGCTCGCCCAGTTCCAAGGCCCCGGCCCGGAAGCCGCCGCGCGCCAGCTGACGCTGCTGTCAATCGCCCAGGATGGCAATCACGCCCAGTTCGCCGGCGATGGCACGGCCGCGCACCCGCCCCTGTATGACCGCGACGTGCTGGCGGTGTTCCCCTTCCAAGCCTCGCCGACACGCTTCGTGATCCCCGTGTACGTCATGACGCGGGATCTGCTCACGCTCTACGAACCCGAAGCGCCGGCGAGCGACATCGAGCGCTTCGATCTGCCCAACGAGACGTTCCGCATCACGCTGGGCGACCTGCCCGAAAGCAAGATCGCTCCGTCGGTCGGCGCCTACGATCCCCTGCGCGAACAATCGACGCCCGCCCGGCTCGTCTCACGCGAAGCCAGCACCGCCGTGTTCGAATTCGCCGCGACCGACTACCCGCGCGTGCTCACGATCGACTACGGCGGCCACTAGCCCGTTCGATCGACGGGCGTCGCCATCCAGTTGACGACGTGCGGCGCCGCGGTGAACGCTGCGCGCGTGAACGGTCCGTCGCCTGTCACCGAGAAGATCGTGTAGCCCAGCTCCGCAAGCAGATCCCACACCGCCCCCGGCGCGACTTCATACAGCGCCGCGGCAGCGGCGACGTGCTCGAAGATCACCAGCGGCCTTGCGCGCGCAAGCACCGAGCGGCCGCCTTCGAGCACGGCGAGCTCGGCGCCCTCGACGTCGATCTTGATCACGCTCGGCGTCAGGCCCTCGAGCTCAGCGTCGAGCGTCGAGACGTTCACCGTGATGTACTGCGGAGCGCCACGGTCGTCGCTCACCTGGGGGCTTCGTCGCAGCCCACTCCAACCGTCGAGCTGGGTGAAATGACAGAACTGCGTCACCTCGGCTCGCGCGCCGAGCGCCATCTGACGGCAGTCGATCGCCGGAAACGCGCCCGCCAGCTCCTGTGCCAGCTCGGGAATCGGCTCGAACGCGATGTAGCGCGCATGTGGTGCGATCCGCAGCGCCTCGCGCAGGACCTGGCCGCGGTTGGCGCCGACGTCGACGTATGTCGCGTGCTCGTCGAGGGTGCACGCCAGCACGGCGCTCGCGCCGATCGCCTCGCGCTGTGCCTGCAGCACTCCTCTGTCCACGGCGGCCAGCAGCTCCGGGCGTTCGAGTCGCCGCGAGGCCGCCCCGACCGCCCGCTTCAGAAAACGCGTGGCGGAGCTCACGAGACCGGTGCACGCCCGGCTGCCGGCTCCATCCGCGACAGGACGGGCGCCCACGGTCTCTGCAGCAGCGTGGTGATGCGCGAGCCGCGAACCGGAGTCGCCGGCTTGGCTCTGACCGAGACCTCCTCAGACCACAGCAGCGGATTACCCTGAATCGGGAAGCCCGTCTTGAGCGAGGTGAAGTCCGGCAGCGGCGAGCTGGACTCGACGTGGTCGAGGATCTCACGCACCACACCCTGCGGATCGGCGACGAAGTCCTCGTGACGCACGAACAGCCGCCGATCACGCCGGTGACGGAGGAAGACCGACACGGCGATGATGTGCGTGAGCCACAGATCGACGTTCTTGGTGATGACGCGCAGCATGCGCTCGGCCGATGCGTGGCGGTTGATCGGCTTGAGATAGGACTCGATCACACCGTGCGGATTGCGCACCAGGAACACGAGGTACAGGTCGATGCCGCTGACATGCTGCAACTCGAGTGCGCGCAGCGGGAAGTGTGAAGTATCGACCACATGTGTGGCGTTCGCCACACCCGCAACCGCGCGATAGAGATCCTCAGCCACACGTCCGTAACGCTTTCGCAGGCGCCGCCTGGCAGACCACGCGCCGGGCTTCAGCACGGATGCTGAGCGCTCGAGCGTCTCGCGCACCTCGGGGCCGAACAGGTCGTCGGCTCCGTGAACATGCTCGGCGACGCTGCGCCAGAAGCGCGTCCTCTCCAGGCCCCCGAACTTCGGCACGCCTGAGCGCAGAAGCCACTCCTCCAGCTCACCGGCGTAGAAGAACTTCTCACAATTGCCAAGTGTGACTCCGAGAATGGTGCTCCCGCTGTGCCCCGCGCCCATGACGTACACCACCTTCGGCTTGTCAGTGCGCTCCGGAAAAGGCAGCTCGGAAGCGGCTGACTGCGCTGTGGATGAGCCTGCCATGGCCGGTGGAGCTTAGCGGAACAACCCACGGTGGGGAAGTCGAGCCCTGAGCGCGTTCACAACGCCCGAGCGAAGACGTGTCCAGTCCATCAGCGACGCAACGAGCAGTTGCCAGCTCCCCAGCACCCGTCGTCCATTAACCATATTCGTGCCGCCCACCCGGTAGTAGTACATGCCCCAAACCTTCCTGCGACGCCTGAGCCGCTTCCACCGGGACGCCGCGGCCAGTTGTGCAGCGAACTCCTCTTGCCCGATCGGAGGCTGACCGGTTGCGCGCCTGCGCTGGTTCTCGGTTAGGCGCAGCACACCCTGACGCTGATCCCAGAAGCGAGCTAGCTGCACGGAGCCAGCTCGCTTGCGGTAATACACAAGCGGCTCGGGCAGGTTGATCACCACGCCGAGATCGGCCATCCGGCAGAAGAAGTCGTAGTCGTCCGCCGCTCCGTACTCGGTCGTGTAACCGCCAACCGCCTGGAAGTCCTCGCGCGAGAACAGGACCGAGGAATGAATCACGAAGAACAGCCGTCCGTTGCGCCTTACGGTGTCGTAGTCCTCCTCGCTGGTAGGCCCCATGATCGCGGGTGAGATGACCGCCTTGGCGTCGTTCATGTTGTAGCCGTGCGTGCCGAGCAGCGCGACCCGCTGGCTTCCGTTCCAGTCGCGGTGGAACGCGATCTGTCGCTCGAGCTTGGCGGGCGCCCACACGTCATCGGAGTCGCACGTCGCGATCCAGTCGCCGCGCGCGACCGCGATGCCCTGGTTGCGCGCCGCAACGACGCCCGAGCGCGAGGCCAGGCGCACGTAGCGCACGTCCACTCCGTTCGCGCGGTCGGCCGCGAACGCGCTGACGAACTGCTCGGTGCCGTCGTCGGAACCGTCGTCGGAAACCACGATCTCGGCGGGCGGCTGAGTCTGGTTGACGATCGACTCGAGCGCGTCGCCGATACGTCCCACGTCGTTGAAGCTCGGGACGACCACGGAGATCGACTGTGCGTCCGGCAGCGCGCTCATCGGCGCCGTGCCCGGCCGAAGATCCGCGCACATGCGCCGAGCGGCTGCTCAGTCGATCTCGTCATAGCCCCAGAAGCTCACGAGATCGCGGTCCAGGTACTCGCTCAGCGCGTGCACCTCGGGCTTGAAGCGGCGGCGCAACTCGATCGTCAGGGCTTCGTCCGGCGGCTGCGGGCGACCGTAGAGGAATCGATCGCGTATGGCCACGGCCGACTCGCGGGTCAACTGTCGCGGCGCGAGCGCCCTGGCCACCCTCTGCACTGCTCGCGGCAGCGGGCCATCGCCGGCCGCCACCGCGTGCACCACCGCGTTCAATCGAGGCGAGCGGACGCTCACCGTTGGGTTGGCGTCGGTCACGACGACCGGGCCGCTGTCATCGACGCCGAGGAAGCGCTGCACCTTGCGCACGGTCGCCTCGTTGTCGCGGCGAAAGTCCTCATATATGAGCACGAGCACCTGCTCACGTGGAAACAGCGCGTGGTAGCGGCGCAGCTGCTCGACGTAGCGAACGTGCTCTGAGTAGAGCGTCGCCTGAGGCCAGTACTGGTTCGGCGGCACGCTCCTGCCTTCACGTCGCGCCTGCTCGAGCAAGATCGCCTTGCGCAGGTCCTTCTCCGGCTCGAGATGAACCTGCACGAACTGCATGTGCAGCGAGCGCAAGTAGCTCGCGGGCTCCCTGAGCACGGCGACGATGCGTGCGTCGGGTTGCGCCTGCGCAATCCGGTCCGCGGCGGTGCGCGACCACAGGTACAGACACGAGGCCTCGCCGATCAACTGATCCGGCGCCGCCGCATCGAACAGCGACACGTACTCCTCGAACGTCTTCGGTGTCCTACCCGTGCCGGGCGCCCGCGGCGGCGTCGGTGGTTGCAGCTCCTCGGCGAAGAACCACGGCTCCTTGACGGGCATGTGCAGTTGCGGATGGCGCCTCAACATGCGGTACAGGGCGGTCGTGCCGCTCTTCGCATGCCCCACGATGAAGAAGTCCGGAACCCTCTGCCCCGTCAGCGGCAAGCGTGCAGCACCGCCTCGCTCCGCCGGCACTGTCATGGGCTCAACGATACCCTGCGCGGCGAGGAAGGATCTCCTGGAGAAGTCCCCTCAGCGCCTGCGCCGTTCGTCCTACACCCATCCGCTCCTGCGCGAACACGCGGCCGCGCACGCCGAGCGTCTCGCGCGACTGCCGATCGGCGAGCAGCTCGGCGACGGTGTCCGCCACCGCCTCAGAGCTCGGCGCCACCACACGGATGGCGTCCGACTCGACCAGCTCAGGCCAGCCGCGGGGGCCGTCGAGTGCGACGACGGGCGCACCCGAGGCGATCGACGCGGCCAGCGTGCCCTTACGCGAGGACGGGCCTGGGGCAAATGCCGACAGCAGCACGTCGCAGGCCGCGAGCGCGTCCGAGAGCTCCTGCGCCGGCAGCGTTCCAGAGAACGTCAGCAGGTGCTCGATCCCGCGGCTGGCGGCCGCCTCGAGCCAGGTCTTGCCCACACTCGAGGAGCGACCGCCGCCGCCACCGCCGAGCAGGGCCAGCTCGAGCTCGATGCCTCGCTGCGCCAGCGCGCGAACCGCGTCGAGCACCAGCGCCTGCTCGGCGCCCTCGGAGGAGTAGCCGAACATCCCGAGCACGGGACGAGGGTGGTGCTCTGGTGGACGTGGCGTCGGCGCGGGCAGGTTGGAGAACACGGGCGCGAACATCACTGGCCGCCGCGGCAGCCACGGCCGCGAGGTGAGCCACTGCTCTCGAAAATCGGTCGTGACGATCGCCGCGGCGCAGGTGCGCATCACGTCGATCAGCGCCACGCGCTGTGTCAACGCCCATACGTCGCCCTGCCACCCTCCATACCGCCACGGGTACGCGAACTCATGCAGGACGACCACCACAGGTAGGCGCGATCTGCGCAGCATCGATAGTACGGGTGCAACGAAGATCGGCACCCCGCGGTGCGAATAGGAGAACACCGAGTAGTGCAGCACGACGGCGTCGGGCCGATTCGTCTCGAGCGCGCTCGAGAGCTCCGTGACCCACGCCCGGAACTCGGAGCGAGCGGCCCCCAGCGAGCCACCGCTGCGCCACAGCCAGTGCAGTGAATGTGACACATCCTCGCGATCCAGCTCCTCGGCGAGCGACACGGCGTGGTCGTGCATCCCGCAGACACGGTTCACCGACACGCCGAGCACGGCCAGCTCGAGCTCACTCACCGACGTCTGGCACCTCGTCATAGCCCCACAGCTTCACCAGATCGCGCCCCAGGTACTCGCTCAGCGCGACGACCTCGGGCTTGAAGCGGCGTCGCAGCTCCTCCATGAAGCGCTCGTCGGGCGGCGACGGGGCACCGTACAGCAGCCGGCTGCGCAGCGGATAGAAGACGCGCGCGCGCAGCTTCCATGGGGTGAGCGTCTTGACCGCCGTCTTCGCCGCTCCCGACACCGGGCCCCGGCCTCTTCGCACCGTGGCTACGAGGTTGTGAAGCCGCGCCGAGCGCACGCCGATCGTCGGGTTGACGTCCAGCGCCTCGATCGGATGCGTGTCGTCGACGCCGAGGAAGCGCTGCACCCTGCGCACTGTCGCCTCGTTGTCGTCGCGGAAGTCGTCGTAGATGATCACCAGCACCCGCTCGGGTCCGAATCGCTCGTGGTAGCGGCGCAGCTGCTCGACGTAGCGGACGCGGTCGGAGTAGATCAGCGCCCCGGGCCAGTAGGACTCCTTCGGAATGTGGCGGTCTTCGCGACGGGCGTCGTCGAGCGCGACGGCCTTGCGGAAGTTGCCCTCCACCTCGTGGTGGTTCTGCAACAGCTGCAGGTGCAGGGAGCGAAGGAAGCTCGCGGGCTCGCGCAGGATCGCGATGATGCGCGCGTCGGGCTGAACCTCCGCGATCCGCTGCGCAGCGGTGCGAGACCACAGGTAGGAGGTCGAAGCCTCGCCGATGCGCTGATCCGGTGTCGCTGAGGCGAACAACTCGAGGTATTCCTCGAGGGTCATCGGCGTTCTGCCGGTGAACGCGATCGAGCGCTTGGAGGACGTCTGCGGCTGTGGGTTCTCGCGCGAGAAGAACCACGGCTCCTTGCCCGCGCCGCCGTCGTACTCGGGCAGGTAGATCTGCGGGTGTCGTCTGAGCATCTCGTACAGCGCGGTCGTGCCGCACTTCGCGTGTCCGACGATGAAGAACTCTGGGATACGCTTCTGCGACGCGCGCGCCGGCGTCTCTGTCTCAGTCGAGCTCGTCATAGCCCCAGAGCGCAACGAGATCGCGATCGAGATACTCGCTCAACGCCACCACCTCAGGCTTGAAGCGGCGCCGCAGCTCCTGCATGAGACGCTCATCGGGCGCACGCGGCTCTCCGAAGAGGACCTGGCTCTGGGTCGCGAGCAGCGCGCCCCGCCGCAGCTTCCGCGGCGCGACCGCCTTGACGGCCGCCTTCACCTTCAGTGAGACCGGCCCCCGGCCGACCGACACCGCGTGCACCAGCTGATGCAGCCATTGCGAGCGCACGCGCGCGGTCGGGTTGGCCTCCATCACTGCCACCGTAGAGAGCTCGTCCACTTCCAGGAAGCGCGCGACGGCGCGCACGGTCGCCTCGTTGTCACGACGGAAGTCGTCGTAGACGAGCACCAGCATCTGCTCTGCTCCGAACGCGTCGCGGTAGCGGCGCAGCTGCTCTACATACCGCACGTGATCGGAATACAGCAGCGTTTGCGGCCAGTACGTGTAGCGCGGGATGCGCTCACCCTTGCGCCGCGGTCCCTCGAGCGCGAGCGCCTTGCGAAAATCCGCCTCCGTCTCGATGTAGCTCTTGACGAACTGCAGGTGCAGCGAGTGCAGGAAGCTCGCCGGCTCGCGCAGGATCGCGATGATCCGTGCGGCGGGCTGCACCTGCGCGATCGCGCCCGCGGCGGTCCGCGACCAGAGGTACAGCGGCGAGGCCTCGCCGACACGCTGATCGTCGGCAGCGGCGTCGAATAGCGCCAGGTACTCATCGAGCGTCTTCGGCGTTCCTTCCGGTCGCGGCGGCGTGCGCTCGTGCAACTCCGATGCGAAGAACCAAGGCTCCTTACCCGCCGGCATGTAGATCTGGGGATGGCGCCTGAGCATCTCGTAGAGCGCGGTGGTGCCGCTCTTGGCGTGGCCGACGATGAAGAAATCGGGCACCCTCCCGCCGGCCGCGACCGCCGGCGGCCGCGCCGAGGAGCCACGCGCGTCGGGGGATACTCGACTGGTCATCTCGCGGTGCTGGGAGCGATCGATCGCTGGTCTGTGAAACCTCGCCCGGCGAGCCAATACGCGGCGATCCCGGGGGCGAACCACAGGAACGTGCCGGCGGGGGAGACCGCAAGCGTCGGACCGGCGAAGCCGTCGGCGGTGAACGCAAGGAACGCCGCGAACACGGCGACGAGATAGGTGCGCAGCTCGACATCTGCGACGTACCGCAGGCGCTTGATGACGAGCAGGATCACGCTGATCGTGAGGCCCACCCACAGGAACAGGCCGAGCGCCCCCGTTTCCAACACGACCAGGTTCAAGGCGCCCTCTTTGCTCGCGCTACCGCCTTCGATCTGCACCTTCTGTTTTCCGCCGAAGCCTCCTGCCGAGCCTCCGGTGCCAAGTCCGACCCCGAACGGAGCGCCCGCTATGTCGGTGGGAAGCTGGGTGAAATGATCGACCTTCGTCGCGGCCTCGCCGGATTCCGGACTCGCGTTCGAGAGCGTTTCCTGGCGAGCGAAGATCCCGCTTCCGTCGGCCGATATCAGCACGGCGCCGACTCCAACCGCCACGACCGCCACCGCCAGCATCGCCAGCAGCGGCCGACCCACCTTCAGGCCGGCGAGGACGGAGAGCAACGCGTAGCTGAGCAGCGCGACCACCGCGATCACGATCGAGGAGCGCGAGGCGGCGGTCGCGACGCCGAGCAGCGCGCCCGCCAGCATCAACACGGTCACCCATCGTCGTCGCCGCAGGCGTTGGATCGAGAGCAGCGCCAGCAGCCCCGGCAGCGCGAGCACACCGATGGCCCCTCCGAAGCCGCTGTCCGATCCGAGCGCGGGGGGACGCGGCCTCGCGACGCCTTCGGAGGAGTAGGTGCGCCCGGTGAGACCGTTCGAGCCGTTGATCCGAGAGTTGTAGCCCGGCCCCCAGCTGCCGAGCGCCGAGGGACTGAGCCGTGACTGGTAGGCGCCCACCAGTCCGTTGGCCAGCGCGATCACGCCCAGGATCAAGAAGAGCCTTCGGAAGTTCCGCTTGGAGCGCATGAGCACGTAGCCGAAGAAGAAGAACGGAACCCACTCGAGCTGCTGGCGGAACCCGCCCAGGACCTTCAAGATGCCGCTCGTGCCCGGATTCAGGGCCTCGACCAGCACGGCGCACACGAACAGCACCACCCAACCGGACAAAGGTGGCATCGTCAAACGCTCGCCTTTGACGCCCATGCGCGCCACCATGCTGATGACGATCGCGAAGATCAGCACGTCGCGAATCGCCGACGCGTACTGGCTGGCGCTCAGCAGCTTGATCGGCCCGTCGAGCAGACCGATGTAGAGCGCGACCAGCGTCAGCGTCAGCTCATAGCGCGTGCTGGCGATCAGCGCGACGACCGCGATCGCCCCGATGAGCAGCCCGAAGATCAGCGCGGGGTTCGGATTGGGCGTCTCGATCGTGATCGCGAGCGCCACCAGCAGCGCGACCGAGCCAGCGATGATCGTGACGAACAGATCGTGCACGCGCCGGCTCAGGAGCGCCGGATGCGACCCCGACGCGCCGGGCCCGGCAAGACGCGGCTGAGTGCTCATCTGCCGCGGAGCCAGCGGGTCGCGCCGCGCGGCGCGAGGAAGCCATACCGTTCGAGATCGGCTCGCGGCACATCGTTCGCCACGACTCCGAGAATCGGGGCACTTGGAGTTCGCGTCAGCAGCTGCAGCAGTCGCTCGGCGGATCGCTCGCGGGTGTGCCCGACGCGCGCCACGAGCACCACCCCGTCGACCATGCCGAGCAGCGGCAGCACATCGCTCACCTCCAGCGGGGATGGCGCGTCGATCAACACGTCATCGAAGTCCTCACCGAGCGTTTCGATCAGGCCGCGCATCCTGTCGTCGCCCAGCAGACCGGGTGCGCTGTCGGCGTCGCCGCGCCCGACCAGCACCGACACGGCTCCGGTGCTGAGCGATTGCACGATCGTGGACGGGTTCGCGCTCGGAGCCGCCGAGGGAACGCTCGGCTCGCGCGGCGCCGAGTCGGCCACCTGCATCGCTTCGTCGAGGTCCAGTGTCCCGGAGAGCGCCTCCACGAGGCCCTGGCGCCCCACCACGTCCAGCAGCTTGGCCTGGACCGGCCGGCGAAAATCGGCCTCGACGACCATCGTTCGCCGGTTGGCGTCGCGCTGCACGAGCGCCAGCGCGGCGACGATCGTTGACGTGCCATCGGCGGCGTCGGGGCTGATGAAGAGGATCGAGCGAGCGGAGCCGCCACGACCGTGAAGCGAGTTGGCCGAGCCGTTCTGCCCGGGTGCGGCGGTTCCGGCCAGCTGCAGGTTCGTGTGCAGCCGCCGAAGGGGCTCGGCGAGGGGCTTGGAGGGCGCGAGCCGTCCGTCACGACGGAGGATCGGCCGCCTGACACGCGGGAGCGCGGCGAGCAGGTTCGTGTGGAACACGGCCTCGACGCTCGCGAGCGAGCGCAAGCGGCGATCGAGGCGCCCCAGGGCGTAGGCCGCTAGCGCGGCGAGGAACAGGCCGAGCACGAATCCGAAGATCGCGTTCTGTTTCGGTTTCGGTGAGAGCAGCACCGCTCCCGTGGGTTTCGCGGGGCTGAGCTGCTTCACCCTGATGATCGCGAGTTCCGATTCGAGCTGGTTGATCTTGGAGGTCTGAGTCGCGACCTGCAGCGTCGCCGCGGTCGTGAGCCCGCCGCTCGTGCTCTTCCCGCCTTTCGTCGTCTTCGGCCGCTCGAGCCCGGCTTCGATGCGGCTGAGCTGTGAGCGTGCGAGTGCGATCGCCGAGGCGATCCCGCGGGTGTAGTTGCCGTTCACCCGTTTGACATAGATCTGCGCCGTCACGTTCGCCAGCAGCGCGGCCCCTCGCGCCGAGTGCCCTTCGGCCGAGATCGTCATGAACTGGCTCTTTTCAGAGGCTTTCGCTTTGGCTTTGCCACGCAGCGCCTGCCGCGCGACGGCGGTGTGCTCCGCCCGAAGCCGCCGGACGACGACTTCGTGCACGAGCGGCGAGTTGATGATCGCCGCCTGCGTCGCGGGTTCGAGCGCGCCCTTCTTCTTCGTGCTCGAGCTGCCGCCGATCAGGCTCTGTTCTTCCGCGCCGCTACCGAGGTAAACCTGCGTCGTGGAGAGGTATTGCGGGGTTTTGTGCTTGTAGTAGAAGTACGTGCCGACAGCGACAAGGATCCCAACTACGAGGATCAGCCACTTGCGCCTCCAGAGCGGGGCAAAGGGTGAGGTGGCTTCGGTCATGTTGGTCGTGCTCGACTCCCGGATCCGTCCATGGATGACTGGTCGTCAGCTCCGCCAGGCATCATAAGGATCAGCGTAATTGCGTCCTAAAGACTAGCGTGCTGAACCCCCGTCGAACAGACATGCACGCGGGCGTCCAAGCGCCCCTGCTCATGCTCGGCTGAACGGACAGTAGTCTATCTTCAAGCGAATGCCGGGGCCGCAGAGCACACAGATCCTGTGCTTTGCCACGCACGGCAAGGATCATCTCGATGCGGAGCGTCTGCGCTACCTGCTGGAGCCGCTGCGCCCAGAGAGCTACGCCTTCGATCACGCGAGGAAGCTGCGCTCCGCGATCGGTCTGGCCAGAGCCGTGCGCGCTCGACGGCCGAGCCTGATCGTAATGGAGGGGACCGGCCTCGCAGGAGGCATCACACTGCTGGCGCTCAGTGTCTTCCTGCGGATCCCCTTCGTGGTCGGCAGCGGCGATGCGGTCGGGCCCTATCTGGGCCTTCGCTCGCGTCTGGCGGGAATGCTCGGCGGCCTCTACGAGCGCCTGCTCTGCCGGCGCTGCGCCGGCTACATCGGCTGGACCCCATATCTGGTGGGACGCGCGATCACATTCGGCGCGAGCCGCGCGATGACGGCGCCGGGATGGCCGCGCGGCCATGCCTCCACTGACGCTCGGGAGACGCTCCGAAAACGGCTGGGCATCCCCGAGGACGCACTGGTTGTCGGCCTCACCGGATCACTCAACTGGCGAGCGCGCATCGGCTACGCATACGGCGCTGAGCTCGTCCGCGCGATGCGCGATGTCGAGCGCCGCGATGTGGTCATCTGCATAGTCGGCGACGGCCCGGGACGTGAGCGACTGCTGGAGATGGCGGGGCAGGATCTTGGTAGGCGGATCTTCATCCCCGGGCGGGTTCCCCCGGCGGAGGTCGCCGACTACCTGGCAGCCTTCGACGTGGCGAGCCTGCCACAGAGCGTCGACGGCGTCGGATCCTTTCGCTACTCGACGAAGCTCAGCGAGTATCTCGCCGCGGGGCTCCCGATCGTCACCGGTCAGATACCGGCGGCCTACGACCTGATTGGCGAGAGCTGCTGGAGGCTCCCGGGTCCGACGCCATGGAGCGCGACGTACGTGGCTGCGATAGTCGAGCTGCTCGAAGGCCTGAGCGCGCCCGTGATCGCCGAGCGGCGCGAGGCGATCCGTCGCCGCAGGGATGACACATTCGATCAGCTGGCGCAGCAGCGGCGAACGACCGAGTTCGTCAGCGACATCCTCGCGCAGCTGCGGTCGTGAAATTGTGTTCACACGCGCGAGTCGCGTGAGAGCTGCGCGTAGAGCTGCTGGTGCCTGGCGACCATCTCCTGCCAGCTGAACTGGAGCGCCGAGGAGCGCGCGTTCTCGCCGAGCTCTCGTCTCAGCGCCGGGTCTGCGGCGAGCTCTCGCAGGCGCTCGGCGATCTGCGCCGCGTCTCTGGAGATCACAAAGCCGTTGTGCCCGTCGCGAATCAGCTCACGCACGCCGTTGACCGGCGTGGCGAGAACCGGAAGCCCGCTTGCCGCCGCCTCGAAGCTGACGAGTGAGAACGTCTCGTAGCTCGACGGGAGCACGAACGCGTCGGCGAGCTCATACACGGGCTGAACGTCGGAGACGACCCCGAGCCAGCGCACGGCATGCGCCACGCCCAGAGCCTCGGCCAGCTCCTGGTAGCGCTGGCGGTCTCCGCCGCCGGCCACGACAACGCACCAACCCGGCGCGAGCGCGAGCGCCTGAATCAGCGGCCCAAGGCCCTTGCGCTCCCACTCGCTGCCCACGAACGCCGCCACGAGCTGCCCGTCTGGGATCTCGAGCCGCGCTCGCAACGCGCTGGCCTCGGCGACGCGCCGGCCGGGCATGAACCTGTCGGTGTCAACGCCGTTGTGAATCGTGATCACTCGGTCGACCAGCTCGGGATAGTGCTCGCGTACCTCCGCTGCCACACCATCTGACACACACACGAAGCTCGCGTGGCTGTTTGCACGAAAGCACGCTCGCTCGGACAGCCGCTTCACGAGTCCCACGATCTTCGCCTGCGCTCGCAACAGCGGCGTGGAGCGACTCGGATTCGCCGGCCCTACCTGGTGGCAGTAGTGAACGTGAATCACATCAGCGCGGTTGAACACGACCGCGCCGGTCACCTGAACCACGCCCCGCCGCCACCTCCACACCGCCAGCGAGCCCGCGAGCACGAACCATGGATAGGCCAGCAGGAACGGTCGACTCGGTCCCGGCACGCGATGGAAGACGACTCCGTCGCGGTCAGGCACCTCGAACGTGCGGGCGATCACGGTGACGGCGTGCCCGAGATCGCGAAGACCCATAACCAGCTCGGCGAGCACGAGCTCCATGCCTCCGACCGAGCCGATGTCGTTCGCGACGATCGTGACGTCGCATGGGGATGCGGACCGCTGGGTGCCGCGCTCGGTAGCGATGGGGGATTGCATGGCGACGGTCGTGGTCTTACAGTCAACTCACAGGCTAGCGCCCAGCGACGCCAGCCAGCGGGGCCTCGGGCGCCCAAAGGCAGCAATACACTGCCAATCCATATGGGTCAAACCCGCCAGCAAGCCCTCTCTCCCGCGCGCCGGGCTTACCGGTTCGTCAATCGCCCGTACTACTGGTGTCGTCCGTCGCAGCTCGCGATCCGGCTGCGCGCCAAGCCCAACCCCGATGGAAGTCCCGGTCTTGTGCGTACCGCGTGGGGCTCTCAGCTCTACTGCTGGCCCGATCCGCTCGGGCTCGCGGTCGCACGGACGGGCATCTACGACCTGGTCGTCGCTGAGACGCTCGCGCGACTGGCGGACGCCGGCGAGACCGCTGTCGATGCGGGCGCGAACGTCGGCTTCATGTCGAACCTGCTCGCGCACGCCGTGGGAGCAAGGGGCCGAGTGGTCTCCTTCGAGCCTCATCCTCTGATCCTGGGGACGCTCAACGAGAACGTGTCGCGATGGAGAGCCGTCGAGCACATCGACGTGGTCGAGGTTCGCGGGGCCGCTGTGTCTTCCTCCGGGGGCCGCGCGCCCCTTTCTGTCGACCCTGACACATTCGCGAACAACAAGGGCACCGCCTCGGTCGAGCAGGCCGACCCGCTGAACTCCACCGAGGTCGAGACGGTCCGTCTCGATGACGAGTTCTCCACCCCGATCGGAGTGCTCAAGCTCGATGTCGAGAGCCACGAGCTGGAGGCCCTCCGGGGCGCGGAGTCACTGCTCTCGCGCAAGCTCATTCGTGACATCCTGTTCGAGGAGCATCGGCCACCGCCCACACCTGTCACCGAACTGCTCGAGTCATACGGTTACACCGTCTTCGGCGTGCGCCAAGGACTGGCTCGCCCGATCGTCTCGGCCGCAGCGGACGCATACGCACGACAACTGTGGGATCCTCCCGCGCTGCTGGCCAGCACCGATCCGGCGCGTGTTCGCCGGCGACTGAAACGACGCGGATGGATGTGCCTGCGCGGTCGCTTCGGCAGTGACGTCGAGTAGGGTTGATCGCGTGCGCACCTACTCAGACCAGCTGGCGTCGGCAGGCACATCGATTGAGGAAATCGTGCAGAGCGCGCTCGAGGCGGCTCACCCAGAACCACATCTGCGCTGGCTGGACATCGGTTGCGGACGGGGGGATCTGCTGCGCAAGATCAGGGACGAGTGGCAGCCGGCTGAGCTCTACGGCATCGATGCGATCGACTGGCTCGACGAGGACCTGAAGAGCGATGTGACATTCGAGACCGTGCCCGCCGAGGAGGCCGGTCACCTTCCGAGCGCCGACCGCGTGCTGCTCGTCGAGGTGATCGAGCACCTGGAGGCGCCGTGGAGCGCCTTGCGCAAAGCCGCGCGGCTCGTCGCGCCGGGGGGCTGGCTGGTTGTGTCCACCCCCAACCTCGCGACGCTTCGCAACCGCCTCGAGCTCGGGCTGCGTGGAGGGCTGACGAGCTTCCGCACCGACAACCAGCCGCACATGTCTCCCGCGCTGCCGCATGTCACGACGCGTGTGCTGCGCGAAGAGAACCTGACGGTGCAGGCGCCGAGCTTCGCGGCCGCGGACGTGATCTCACTCACCAAGGGGCGGATCTGGCCGGAGAGCGTTCGCCGACGCTACCCCGAGCTGACCTCTGTGTCGGTGATCATCGCAGCGACTCGAGCTCTCTGAAGAACCGCTCCCGTAGCGCGACGTCGGTGAAGTCGCGCATGAACCGCTCTCGCCCCGCACGCGCGATCTCACCACGCAGCTCGGATGACACGAGCAGCTCCTCCAACGCGTCCGCAAGCGCCTGCGGCTCGCCCGAGCGCGCGAGCACGCCTGTCCTGCCGTGCTCGATGAACTCACTCGGCCCGCCGGAGTCGACCGCAACGACGGCCACCCCTCTCGCCATCCCCTCGAGCAGGACGATCCCGAACGGCTCGGGGTCCGAGGCGTTGACGAGGATGTCCATCTGCTCGATGTACGGTCCGGCGTCGGGCACCTGGCCGGTCATCGTGACGGCGTCCGTGAGACCCAGTCGTCGCACGAGCAGCGGCAGCGACGCGGCGTAGTCGGGGGACAGGCCATAGGAGTCGCCCCCGACGATGACCAGGTGGATGTCGTGCCCGCGCTCGCGCAGCAGCGCCTGCGCCTCGAGCATCCGGTCCTGACCCTTCCACGGCTGCAGGCGTCCTACAAGGCCAACCACCGGTACCTGCGCTGGCAGCTCGAGCGGCGCCGCGCCAGCATTGGCTGTGGGCACGGGCGCGCCGGCGGAGACGACGAACGTGCGCCTGCGCGGGAAGATCCTCTCCTGCGCCTCGGCGGCCGCCTGTGAGTAACAGCCGATCGCCGTAGCTGGCAGCAGGGTCGCGGCGCGATCGATCCAGTTGCCCGTGGGGATCATCTGCTGCCACCACACGACGCGATCGGCCATCCCGGCCAGCACGGCCGCGGGCGAGCCGTAGAGATGTGTCTTGGCCGCCCAGTTGACGATCAGCTGCGGCTGACTGCGACGGAAGATCGCCGCCAGCCGCGCGACCGTGGGCAGCCAGCGGCGAGCGTCGCGCAGACGGCCGGCGTGAACCACCTCGACGGTGAATCCCGCGTCGCGCAGCTCAGCCGGCCACGGTCCCGGCTCGAAGAACACGAACTGGACCTCATGCCCACCCTCGCGGGCGCCGTCGACGATCGCTTGGAGCATCGCCTCGGCGCCGCCAAGGCGCTCTCCCCACGGCACTGTTACGAGAATGTGCACGTGCTCTTCCCGGTCACCGCTTGACGTTATCCAAAGCCCCCGGGAAGATCGCTGGAATATACTGCGGGCGCGATGCGCCGCATGACACGACGGCCGTTCGGACGCGGCACGGCGCACCGGAACGGCGGAATCGACATGCCGCCGCCGGCCCCGCAGTGCCCCGCCGGCTGGAGCACGGGCCCACCGGACTTCATCGGCGTCGGCGTGCAGCGTTGCGGAACCACGCGCTGGTTCGATCTGATCGCCTCGCACCCCGAGGTGGCGGCGCCGCGGTCGGCCAAGGAGCTGCACTACTTCGACCGCTTCTACCTGGGCGGATGCTCCCCGGCCGAGACAGCCCGCTACCGCGAGTACTTCCCGCGGCCGGCGGGCCACAGGGCCGGGGAGTGGACGCCGGTGTACATCAGCGCCCCGTGGATACCAGCGCTGCTCGCCGCCGCCGCCCCGGAAGCGCGCCTGCTGGTGCTGCTGCGCGATCCTGTCGAGCGCTATGTGTCCGGCCTGCAGCACGCCGCCCGCATGGCACATCGGCGCGGTGCCCCCCTCGACCGTTACGCGCCGCTGGAGCAGTTCGCGCGAGGCTTCTATCACGGACAGCTCGCTCGCCTGCTTCAGCATTTCGAGCGCTCTCAGCTGCTGGTGCTGCAATACGAGCGCTGTGCGCGTGAGCCGCTGGCCGAGCTGCGCCGGACGTTCGAGTTCCTGGGGCTGCGGGATCTCGAGCTCGAGCCCGACGTCGAGGCGCACCCGAGGATGCAGACCGACAAGCCCGCGCTCGACCCGCTTGCGCGCGAGTCACACGTGCAGGCCTACCGCGACGACGTGGTCGAGCTGATCGACGCCTTTCCCGAGATCGACGTTCGCCTGTGGCCCAACTTCGCCCACCTGGCCGAGCCTGACGCGGCCACGCGTGCCTGACAGCATGCCGCCGAGCGCCGACCGCGAGCGCGTGACGCTCGTACACGACTACCTACTGGTCATGCGCGGCGCCGAGCGCACGTTCGCGGCGATCGCAGAGCTATATGACGAGGCTCCGATCTTCACCCTGCTCTACGACGAGCAGGGCACGAACGAGCGCTTCAGCGGGCGTTCGCTGACGACCTCCCCACTGCAGCGCCTGGGCATCGGGCAGTCGAACTTCAGACGCCTGCTGGCGCTTTATCCGTGGGCGATCGAACGCCTGAAGCTGCCGGCGTCAGACGTCGTGCTGAGCAGCAGCAGCGCCTTCGCGCACGGAGTGCGTGTACCCAGCGGAGCTGTCCACGTCTGCTACTGCTACACGCCGTTCCGATACGTGTGGTACGAGCAGGAGCGTGCGCTGGCCGAGACCCCTCCCCTGATACGTCCGCTCCTGCGCAGCCAGCTCGCGCGCATACGCCGCTGGGATCTGTCCACCAGTCGCCGCGTTGACGCCTTCATCGCGATCTCACAGCTCAGCCGCGAACGCATCAAGCGCTACTACGGGCGCGACGCGCCGGTCATCCACCCGCCGGTGGAGACGCACCGATTCACCCCGGGCGAGCCGGGGGACGCGCTGCTCGTCGTCTCGGAGATCGTCCGTCACAAGCGTGTGCAGGTGGCGCTCGAGGCCGCCCGGCGGGCGCACGCGCCAATCCGTGTCGTCGGCTCGGGACCGGACCACGCGGCACTCAGCGAAGCCTATCCCGAGGCCGAGTTCGTGGGGCGCGCGAGCGATCGCGAGCTGGCGGAACTGTACGCAAGCGCTCGCGCGGTCATCGTGCCGAGCATGGAGGAGTTCGGCATCGTCGCCGTCGAGGCACAGGCGGCCGGACGCCCTGTCATCGCGCCGGCCGCCGGCGGCTCCTCCGAGACGGTGCTCGACGGACAGACCGGACGGCTGGCGCGATTGGACGATGTCCAGTCGTTCGTCGAAGCGATCGAGACGATCGACGCTCTCGACTTCGACCCGGCGCGGGCCGTGGCGAACGCCGAGCGCTTCTCGGTGGCCACGTTCCAAGAGCGCCTGTCGGCGCAGGTCGAGCACGCTGTTCAGAGCGCCCGCGAGTCCCGCTCGCAGCGATGAGCGCTTCCGATGACAGCGGATATCCTGCGCCGATGCGGGGGAGAACGCTCAGGATCGCGTGGCTGGGGGCGCTGCCGTCGGCTCGTGAATCGGGAGGCGTCCCGGGAGTGGCGGCAGAGCTGCTGGACGGGCTCGCCGCCCTTGGTCACCGGATCGACTGCTTCTCCGCCGCGGCAGAGCACAAGCTGCCGGCGCGCTTCAGTGAAAATCGAAATCTGACATTCACCTGGGGACGGACCGGCTGGCGCTGGGGTCGCTGGTACAGCCGCACCAAGATCGCGGCGTTCGCTTCCGGGCTGTTCGCCCGCGGCATCGGCGCCGTGCGCCTGCGCCGCGAGCTCGCGCGCAGGCACCGGCACGAGCCCTATGACGTGATCTACCAGTTCTCGAACATCGAGACGCTGTCGGTGCCCTCGAGCGTCACTCGCCACACGCCACTGGTGATACATCCCGAGACACACGCCGCGGGTGAGCTCAGGTTCCTGATCACCGAGCGGCGGCTGAGCTTCCGCTGTCAGCCGCGTCGGGTGTTCGCGATCGCCGTCGCGATCATGTCACTGCGCACGCTCGTCCAGCGGGTGAGAATCCGGCGCGCACGCCTGCTCGTGTGCATCAGCAGCGTGTTCCGTGAACATCTGACCCACGACTACGGCTTCCCGCCGGCGAGCACCGTCGTGATCCCCAACCCGGTGCGGCTCGAGCGCTTCACCACCTCCGACGGCCCACCGGGAGAGCCCGCCAGGGTGCTCGTGCTCGGCCGGGTCGCCGTTCGCAAGGGGATCGAGGACGTCGTGGCAGTGACGCGGACGCTGCTCGAGCGCGACGCCGGGGCGCACGTGCGCGTCGTCGGCGGGCCGGGGCTGTGGTCGGACTACACGAAGCTGCTCGAGGATCTGCCAGGCGAGAACGCCGAGTATCTCAGGCGCATCGCTCCAGCTGAGATTCCGAGCGAGCTCGCCCGCACCGACGTGCTGCTCCAGGCGAGCAGGTACGAGCCGTTTGCGCTGACGGTCGCCGAGGCGTTGGCGTCAGGTGTGCCGGTCGTGGCGACGAGCGAGGTCGGCGCAATCGAGGGCGTCGACGGAGCGGTTGCGATCCAGGTCGCGCCCGGTGACGTCGGAGGACTTGCCACAGCCGTCACCGACATGCTCGAGCGGCTGCGGCGCGACCCCGCAGGGATCCGATCGACGGCGCGGGCGGAGGCCGAGCGCCTGTTCGCGCCCGAGGTCGTGTGCGAGCAGATCTCGACGGCGCTGATCGAGCTCGTCGACGGCGCTCCCCAACCGGGGGCTCGCGGTGCGCCGGCGCGTCCGCTTGCGGGCGACGTGCGGCCCGACTCAGGTGAGCTCGGCTAGCCAGTCAGTGTCGCCGCGCTGGATCCGCTCGTAGATCAGCCGCGACTGGCGCGCCTGGTGGCGCTTGGTCGTGTGTTCCCACGCTCGCCACCTGGCGCCGTTGATCAGCCGTGCCACCGCTCCCAGCGCGGGCCTGCGCCCAAGTCGCAGCGGCTCGGGAGCCAGCGCACGGTGGGCGGGGCTGAGCTCGCCGGTGCGAAATCCCGCGCCGTGGTGATAGATCGTGTCGGCGTAGATGCCGAAGTACAGCGGGTCGAGGTTCGTGCGGTTGGATCGCAGCAGCTCGAGCCAGGGGGTGCCCGTCAGCTCCAGCCTGCGAAGCAGGTTCCCGCCGACGTCCGTGGTGGGCTCACCCCTCGCGCCCGGCCACGTCGGCCCAGCGGTCCAGTCTCCGGGAAGCGTGCGCCACGTTCCCACTGTGGTCACGCAGAAGCACGGGTGCGGCTGCGGCTCCTCCATGTTCTCCGCCCTGCGCACCGCGATCAGTGGCGCCTCGCTGAGACCCTTGGTGATCAGCGGCACCGGATCGGCGATCGGGAAGGCGTCGCCGTCGATGAACATCAGCAGGTCATCGTCGGACGCCTCCTGGGAGATCTCCATCGCCAGGTGGTTCAGCTTGCCGGCATGCGAGCCATGCTGCTGAACGACACGGTCGAAGTGGACCGCGTAGGACGGATCGATGTGCTGCAGCGAGGACCACGTCTGATATGGGACGGAGATGTGCTGGCGCATATATCGCGTCTGGATCTCTATCCATTGCGGCGAGCGGTAATGCACCGAGGCGATGTAGAGCACTGGGCGCGCCATGATATCCGCGAGCGCGCCTTGAGCGCCCGCTCAATCGCCGTTCCCAGCTTCCAGTCTCGCGCGCTCGCCGCCCCTGGATTGGACGTTCGTCGGACGGGAGCCGTGGGCAGTAAAGAATCTGTCGAGGGAATCCGATAACACGTTTACATCCGTGTCCACCTCGAGCTGACACGGTCCACCTCGAGACGCTGGGATTTCGATGCTCCTGATCCTCATACCTGCGGTTTGGCTGTCGGTAGCAATGTTCGTCGTACTGCTATGCCGGGCCGCGGCCGACGCCGACTCGGTGCTGCTCGCCAGCACCGAGCGCGCCAGCTCGCACACGGGGTTCGGAGCCTCCGGACCGCAACGACGTGCCGCGCGCACGTGGCGTCGCGTCGACGGACGCGAACGGGCCGGCGCGGCTTCCCGGGCAGCCGCAGGCCGACCGCGCCGGACGCGAGTCGGCAGCTAGGCGCACGTCCTGACGGCGAGCCGCTCGTTGCGGCAGCCGCGGGCTGTGTCAGTCAGCTTTAGAGTCCGCGTCGTTGGAGGACGTGGGGGATGGTGCGTAGGAGGATCTTGATGTCGGTCCATAGCGACCAGTTGGCGACGTACAGGTAGTCGATCGCGACCATCTCCTTGAGCGGCACCCGCGCGGGCCCAAGGATCTGCCACGGGCCGGTCATGCCCGGCGTCAACTCCAAACGCCGGCGGTGCCAACCCTCGATCCGCTGATCCTCGTCCAGCACCAGCGGCCGCGGCCCCACCAGGCTCATCTCACCCCGCACGATGTTCCACAACTGCGGCAACTCGTCCAGCGCACTACGACGCAACAACCGCCCGACCCTCGTCACACGCGGATCCTCACGAATCTTGAACAACCCCTCCTGCGCCTCGTTGCGATCCCGCAACCCCTCCTTCAGCGCCTCCGCGTCCGGCACCATCGTGCGGAACTTCAACATCTCAAACCGCTTGCCATGCCTACCCACCCGCTGCTGAGCGAAGAACACCGAGCCACGAGAATCGAGCTTGACCGCGACCGCGATCACCAACAACAACGGCGAGACCGCCAACAACCCCAAACCCGCGCCAAGCAAATCAAACGCACGCTTGAACGCCGCCGAAGAACGCGTCAAATCGAAACGCCTGACCCCCATCACCGTCACCCCATGCAGATCATCGAACTCCACCGAAGACCCCACGACCTCCAACAAACGCGGCAACACACTCACCCGCACCCCAACAGCCTTCAACGTGCGCACCAGATTCAACATCTCCCCCCCATCAACACTCCGCGGCGCGATGATCGCCCTGTGCACATCCAACGTCTGCGCCAAATCCCTGATCTCCGCCAAACGCGCCTCAGAAAAACTATCCGTTAACCACGAAGCGACCTTGTCCAGATCCAGATGCGCGACGACCTCCGCCTTCACCCCACCCTGCCCCGACAGCTTCGAACGAATCGTCTCAGCCGACACCTCATCCCCAATGAACAAACACCGCTCCGCCGGCGCGATCCGCAACGCCAACGCCCGCGACCCCGCACGCGCCAACAACAACCCACCCGCCAACGCCAACCACAAGAACAACGCCTCATGCCGATCAAGCACACCATGCGTGATCAACCCCCCCGCAAGCCACGCCACCAACGCACACAAAGTCGCCAACTGAAACAACTTCGGCGCCTCATCCAAAGTCGTCTTACGCAACAACGTCTCATCCCGGTCATACAACCCCGTCAACTTCGCGCACACCACCAAAATCGGCACCCCCGCAACAGCAGCCCACGTCAACTGCAACGACCGCCGCGACAACTCGATCGTCAACACAAACGCCCCCACAATCGCCACCACATCAGCCACCACCAACAACCGCCGAAACAACGCATCCCGACGCAAACACGCCGCCGGCCCCCGAACCTCAGCAATCCCCCCCACAACCAAACGACGACGCCCACCCAACCCCAAAAAACCACGCGAACCAGCAGACAAACCCCCCGCACCCACACGCGCACTCGCCTGCTCCCCAAGCGACGAAGGACCCCAGACCACCCCAGCCTCGGCCCCACTCCCCGTCTCCACACTCATAGCGTCTCCCGCCTCCTTGCTCGCCACGACCAGACCCCACACTGCAAGTCCACCAATCCCAACAGGTGTTGAGATCCCGTGACCCCTACTCGGGCTCGCATCATAAACACCATCGAAAGCTAAAGCAAGGCCCCCTTTAGGAAACTTCGGCGAGGCATTCCGGAGCAACTGCACCCACAACGTGAGCAATGCTCTATCGTTCCTTGCGACAGCCCGTGCACGTTGATCCGTACATAGTCCTCGGGAGCGCCGTTGTCGGGTTCCTGGTTGGCCTCACCGGCGCCGGCGGCGGAGCGCTGATGACGCCGATGCTGATCTTGCTGTTCGGCGTGACGCCTTCTAAGGCGATCTCAAGCGACCTGGTGGCAGCGGTCGTGATGCGTCCGTTCGGCGCGGCCGTGCATCTGCGCAAAGGAACCGTCAACCACCGCTTGGTCGGCTGGATGGTCCTGGGCTCGGTCCCGATGGCGTTCCTCGGCGCATACCTGCTGCACCTGATGGGCAACAGCACGGCGGACCAGGAAAAAATCGAGATGGTGCTGGGTGCGGCGCTGCTCTTGGGAGCCTCCGCGATGGTGCTGCGCTACGTCCTCGACCGCCGTCGCGGGCAGACACGAACGGGCGTGGTCCACGACCTCGACGTGAAGCCCGTGCGCACCGTGGCAATCGGGATGATCGGCGGCCTGGTCGTCGGCATGACCTCGGTCGGCTCTGGCTCCTTGATGATCATCATGCTGCTGTTCCTGTACCCGATGCTCGGCGCCAACCAGCTCGTCGGCACCGACCTGAGCCAAGCGGTGCCGCTGACGCTCGCCGCGGCGCTCGGGGCGCTCGCGTTCGGACACGTCGACTTCGGCGTCACGACCTCGCTGATCATCGGCAGCGTGCCGGCCGTGCTGATCGGCTCGCTGCTGTCATCGAGTGCCCCCGACCGCTACATCAGACCCGCGATCACATTCGTCATCTTCGCCTCAGGCCTCAAGTACGTGGGCGTGTCCACAGAAGTCCTCGGCTGGGTCCTGTGCGCGACGCTGCTCGTCGCGGCGCTGGCCTGGGCCACCTACAAGCGCCCGTGGCAGAGCTCCAACGGGCTCGATTTGGCCGGCGTGGACGTCGACGATGCCGCCAGCCCGGGCAACGGATACAGCTCGCGCGGCGATCTGCCTGTCAGTCGCCACCCTTGATCGCTGGCTGTGAGCACGCCGCGACGGGACAGGTCGGCCAGCGCGCTGCTCACGGTGGGACGGCGCGCGGCGATCAGATCCGCGAGCACCGAGTGGGTCAGCGGTAGCGGAAGCAGCACCTCGTCGACGCGCTTGCGTCCCCAGCGTCCCGCCAGATGCCAGAAGAGGCTGTGCAGACGGACGTCCACGCGGGGGTGATGGGCGATCGCCATCATCACGGCGAGGTTGCGCGAGCGGTTCATCGTGCGAGCGACGAGCTGCCCGGCTATCTGGGGGTAGCACGCGGCGCGCTCGGCGAACGCGAGGTCGAGCACCGCGATGCGCGTCGGCGCGAGCACCTTGCGGCTGGTGCTCAGTGGCAGCGCGAGCGCGTCTGCGGCCTCCTGCCAGGGACGGAGCAGATCCCCGGCTCCGAGCAGCTCCGCGCCGAAGCGCCCGTCGATCCCCACGCGGCTGACGAGGAGCCCCTCGAGAATCAGTAGGCCGAGCCCGTCGCACAGCTCGCTCGGCGCCTCCACCGCCGGCCATGCGCCTGGTGGGAGCGTGATGATCTGCGCGACACAATCCTGGAACGCCTCGTCGCGGACGTGGGCGGGCACCGCGCCGAGGAGCTCGCTGTCTTCGAGCAACACGTGGCAGGTGCGCGAACCAGGCCGTTGGCGGCTGCCCGGCCCAGAGCGCCCGTCAGGGCGCGGTTCCTCGTATAGGACGCTCCGCCTGAGCGTGCCACGGCTCATCGCGGCCAACCATAGCGCAACGCGCGTTGTATGTAACGCGCGTTGCGACGCATCGGCCGCGGTTGCGGCTCGGAGTTGCAGCTGTACGCTCCTGCAGATGCCCTGGCATCTGTTCGTCTACCGCCTTCCGACCAAGAGCTCGAGCATGCGAGTGGCGGTGTGGCGCGAGCTGCGCCGTATCGGCGCCCTGCCGCTACAGCAGGCGGTCGTGGCGCTCCCCGAAGACGGCCGTCTGAGCGACAAGCTCGACGCGATCGCCGAGCGAGTTCGCAATCAGGGCGGGGTCGTCTACCGCTTCGTCCTCACGGACATGAGCGGGGAGGACCGCGATCGGCTTGAGGGCGAGTGGAACGCGCTGCGCACCCAGGAGTACGAGGAGATCGTCGAGGAGTGCGAGACGAAGTTCGAGCGTGAGATCGAGTTCGAGGTCTTTCGCGGGAACCTGACCGCTGCCGAGGCCGAGGAGATCGAGGCCGATCTCGAGAAGATCAAGACCTGGTTCGAGCGTGTCTGCGCGCGCGACGTGTTCGCAGTCTCGGGCCGCGGACGCGCCGAGGCCGCTATCGCCAAGTGCGAGCGCCTGCTCGACGACTTCGTGCAGCGCGTGTACGACGCGGAGACCGAACATGGACCGTCGTTGCAACCACCGGCAGACACAACCTGGCCCGAACGTCCCACGGACGGGGACCACGCCACGCACCCCGCCCCAACGGAGGACTGAGCAGTCCGTTTCGTGCGAACCAGCGCCACACGCCTGTCAGCAGCCTGACCGCAAGCGAGGGGCGTTCACGTTCTGTGCACATTTGCGCCGGCTCGCGCGGCCGAAGCTCTCCCCGCCACCGCGCTCCCCGAGCAGACCCATGCGAACGGGCGTTGTGGCGAGAGTCCCGATCCCGTCACCGCACAAAGGAGCCAGTCGCGCATGAGTGCTCGCCCCCTTCGCTCAGTAGCCATCGCGCTCGCGTCAGTCGCGACCGTGTTCGCCGTCGCAGCCTGCGGCAGCAGCTCGAACTCGAAATCCTCGTCCGCCACGCAGGCCGCCGCCACCTCCGCGGCGGGAAGCAAGCCCACACTGCTCGTGTACTCCGCGCAGGGCTACTCACCGAACGGCGTCGAAGCGTTCAGCAAGGAAACCGGCATTCCGGCCAAGCTCGTCGAAGACAGCACGGGCCCGCTGCTTGCTCGCATCCAGGCGGAGAAGGCCAACCCGCAGTGGGGCCTTCTGTGGGTTGACGGCAACGAGGCGTTCGCGGAGCTCGACAACCAGGGAATGCTGAGGAAGGGCTTGACCGTCCCCGCGCTCACGCCGATCGGCGAGAGCCTCCTCCCGGCCGACCACAGCTTCGTGCCGACGGGCCTGACCACGGCATGCACGATGATCTACAACAGCAAAGCCGTGTCGAGCCCCCCGACGACGTGGCAGCAACTACTGGAAAGCCGCTGGGCCGGCAAGATCGGCATGAACAACCCCGCCGTCTCCGGTCCGACCTTCCCATGTGTGGCCGGGCTGATGAACTACCTCGGCGGCGTCTCAGAGGGCGAAGCATTCGTGAAGAAGCTCAAGAGCGCCGGCCTGCACGTCTCCGAAGCGAACAGCAACACGCTGCACCTGCTCGAAACCGGCCAGATCGACATCGGCCTGATCCAGAGCTCAGCGGCGATCGGCGCGGCTGCCAAGGTGCCTGGGCTGAAGGTCGCCTACCTGCCGAAGATGACACTGCTGCCGAGCGTGATCGGCGTGGACTCCAAGACCCCGCCGGCCGTGCAGCAAGAGGCGCAGCAGTTCGTCACGTGGGTGCTCTCCCCGGCCGGTCAACACCAGATGCAGATCGGCGATCCGCACGGCGACTCACTTTACTGGCCGGTCGTTCCCGGGCTCAAGCCGCTGCCGCTGCTACCGGAACTGAGCACGCTCTCTACGCAGACGATCGACCCGTACACGTGGGGCGCACGCGAGGCTACGATCAACGACTGGTTCAACGCCAACATCGCGCAGTAGGCGATCGGGCGGGAGCAGCGATCGGAATCCAGTCCGCGTGGCCTTCAATCCACTGACCCGGCGGCGGCTCGCGTCCGTCGCCGGGACGCTCGACCCGTCCGAGCTTTCCGCGGCACGCCGGCGGCCGTCGTTCGCTCGCGCGCTGCCGGGCCCGAGCCTCTCCGGCGTGATGGCGGTGCTGCTCGGCGTGCTGCTGGTCGTGCCGATCGGGGCGTTCCTGCTCGTGGCGGTCTCGCCGCGAGCGTTCGACCAGGGGAGCTCGTGGTTCACGCTGGCGCCGTTCAAGGAAGCGCTCAGCGGCCCGTCGCTGCACGCGCTCGCCGACACGGCGTTCGTCGGCCTGGGCGCGGCGGCGTTCGCGCTTGCGTGCGCGCTGCCGCTGGCGCTGCTCATGCAGCGCACGAACCTGCTCGGGCGGCGACTGTGGCAGTTCGGCATCTGGCGCTGCTGCTCGCGCCCAGCTATCTCGTCGCGCTCGGCTGGGAGCGACTGTTCGAGCCCGGCGGAGTGCTCGCCCGAGCCGGCATCGAAGCGCCGCTCGTCCGCAACCTCCTGTACGGGCCGGCCGGGGTGATCGGAGTGTTGGGCGTGAAGGGCGTACCGTTCGCGTTCCTGGCGATCTCGGCCGCGCTGCCCGGGCTCGGGTCGAGCTTCGAGCACGCCGCGCGGGCACACGGCGCGGGGCGCTGGCGGGCCCTGGGAACGGTCGTGCCGATCCTCGCGCCGGCGCTGTGGACGGCGGTTGCGATCGTGTTTGCGGAGTCGATCAGCGATTTCGGCGTGGCGTCGACGCTCGCCTACACCTCGCACTTCCCGCTGGCGACGTTCTCCCTGTACAACGCCGTCAACAACGAGCCGATCCAGTTCAGCCTCGCGGCTGCGATCGGCTGCACGCTGGTGGGGCTGGCGGCGATCGCGCTGCTCGCGCAGCGCCGGGCGATGCGCGGACGCTCCTACCAGGTGCTCTCCGGCGCCACGCGTCCGCACTCACGCCACACGATGGGGCGGCTCGCACATTGGGGCGCCCTGGCCGGCGTGTCGCTGTTCTTCGCGGTGGCGATCGGCGTGCCCGTGTTCGGCGCGATCAGCGCGTCGCTGCTGAAGGACCTCGGAACCCTCCAGGAAGGCTTCGTGCTGACGTTTGAAAACTACAGCCGCGTCCTCTCCAGCAAGGATCTGTACGAGCCGCTGCTGTACTCGCTGCGCCTGGCGGTGATCGTCTCGACGGTCGTGATGGCGCTCGCAGTACCGGTGGCCCGCCTGCTGACGCGCCGCACGGTCGGGCGCCTCGGGCGTTCGCTGGATCTGGTGCTGCTGGGCGCCGTCGCGCTGCCGTCGATCGTGATGGCGGCTGGCTACATCCTGATCTACAACCTGTCCATCATGCACTCCCTGGGCATCTCGCTGTACGGCACGACCGCGCTACTGGCGATCGGCTACGTGGCGGGCGCGCTGCCGAACAACGCGCGCATCCTGATCGGCCCGCTCGCGCAGCTGCACGACTCGCTGCTCGCCAGCGCGCGCGCCCACGGCGCGGGACCGGCGAGCTCGTGGCGACGGGTTGCGGTGCCCGTCATCTCCCGCTACATCATGTGGGTATGGCTGTATTGCTTTGCGACGACGCTGTTGGAGCTGCCGATCTCGGAGCTGCTCTACCCAGCCGGCCAGTTCCCGCTGTCGGTGGCGATCCAGCGGCGTCTGGAAGCGTACGACTTCGCCGGCGGCACGGCGATGGAGGTACTCGCTGTGCTCGGCGCGATCGCGGTGACCGCGCTCGTGCTCGGCGGCTACCGCCTGCTCGCGCCGGTGGGCTGGCGCAAGGTCGGCGCCACAGGAGCAGCCTCGTGACGAGCACCGCCCCCAGCGCTGTGAAGCTCGACGCCGTCACCAAGCGCTACGGGTCCGTCGAGGCGCTCTCGGAGGTGTCGCTGTCGCTCGCTCCGAGCCGGTTTCTGGTGCTGCTCGGCCCTTCGGGGTCGGGCAAGTCGACCCTGATCCGCTGCCTCGCGGGGATCGAGCGCCCGAGCGACGGGACGATCGAGCTCGCGGGCGCCGCGGTTGCCGCCCGGCGCACCCATGTCCCCCCTGAGCGCCGCGATCTGGCGATGGTCTTCCAAGACTTCGCGCTCTGGCCACACCTGACGGTCGCGCGCAACGTCGCGTTCGCGCTGCGCCGGCGCCGGCCGTCGAAGGCCGAGGCCAGCCAGCGCGTGTCGCAGATCCTCGACCGAGTCGGCCTCGGGCATCTCGCCTCGCGCTACCCGCACGAGCTCTCCGGCGGCGAGCAACAGCGAGTGGCGCTCGCGCGGGCACTGGTCGGGCGGCCGTCGCTGCTGCTGTTCGACGAGCCGCTGTCCTCGCTCGACGCGAACCTGCGCGAGCGCCTGCGAATCGAGATCGGCACGCTCGTCAGGGAGATCGGGGCGAGCGCCGTCTACATCACCCACGACCAGGGCGAGGCGTTCGCGCTCGGCGACGAGGTCGGGGTGCTCGAGCGCGGGCGGCTCGTCCAGCACGACACCCCGGAGGACGTCTACCGGCGCCCGGCGAGCGCGTTCGTGGCGAGGTTCACCGGGCTGGCGGGCGAGCTGCGGGGTCGCGTCCTGACCGCGCCCGGCTCGGACCCCTCGCCAGGCGTGACTGCGCCTCCGCCGGCGATCGATGGGAGCGCTCCTTTCGCACCGCGCCGCGCGGGCCGTGATCTGGTGCGCGTGCTGATAACCCCCGACGGCGCGGCTCGCGCGGGCGAGCTGCTTGCCTCATGCACAGAGCCGCTCTCGCCGGGTCAGGCCGTGGAGGTTCTGATCCGGCCCGCCGCCGTCACGCTGACCGCGTCGGATGATCCGGCGAGCAACCTGCACGGCACGGTGGTTGACAGCGCGTTTCGCGGCCGTGGCTACGACCACGTGGTCAGGCTGCCCGACGGCGCCGTGCTGAGCGAGATCTTCGCGAGCCACAGCCACCAGCGCGGACAGGCGGTCGGCCTGCGGATCGACCCGAACGGGTGCCTCACGTTTGCCGTCGGGGGCGCGAGCGCACCCGGCCACACGCTCAGCACGCCGCACCCCGCGAGCGGCCCGCCGGACCGAGCCGGCGCGAGCGGCGAGCGCGAGCGCGTCGCGCCCGAGGGCAAGCCGGACCACGACTCCTTTCACGCAATCACCTAGACAGACACGGAGGATGAGCCGAACAATGAATGTTGAACCGGGGGAAGCATGAGCGGCGCAGAGGTGGGACTGGCGCTATCGGTGTTCCTCGCCTGCTCCGTCGAGGCAGTCGAGGCGCTGACGATCGTGCTGGCCGTGGGCACCACGCGCAGTTGGTCATCGGCGATGAGCGGCGTGGGAGCGGCCACAGTCGCGCTCGCGGCGATCGTGGCGGTGCTCGGACCGGCGCTGACGTCGCTGCCGATCGACCTGCTGCGTGTGCTCGTCGGCGGCCTGCTGCTGGTGTTCGGGCTGCAGTGGCTGCGCAAGGCGATCCTGCGCGCCTCTGGACTGAAGGCCAAGCACGACGAGCTGCAGATATTCAAGGACGAGGCAGAGGCGGCGCGGGCGGCCGGCGGAAAACGCCCCGGCTTCGACGGCTACGCGTTCACGATCTCGTTCAAGGGCGTGCTGCTGGAGGGCCTGGAGGTGGCGTTCATCGTGCTCACGTTTGGCGCCAACCAGCACCGCGTGCCGCTCGCCGCCGCCGCAGCGGGGCTCGCCGTGCTCCTGGTCGTCGCCGCGGGCGCGGCCGCGCGAGCCCCGTTGGCGAGGGTGCCCGAGAACACGATGAAGTTCGCCGTCGGCGTGATGCTCACCTCGTTCGGGATGTTCTGGGGAACCGAGGGCGCCGGGGCGAGCTGGCCCGGGGGCGACGCCGCGCTGCTGGCGATCATCCCAGGGGTGCTGCTGATCGCGGTCGCGATGACCTGGACGGTGCGGCGCACGGTCGAGCAGGCGGATGCCGCAGCGCTGCCAGCCGACGCCAGCGACCAGGCCAGGGTGAGCGCATGACGCGCGTGGAGGCGTTCCTCGCAGGCGTGTGGGAGTTCGTCGTCGGCGACGACTGGCGGATCGCGCTCGGAGTGGTGCTCGCGCTAGCGCTCACCGCGCTGATCGCAACGACCGACGTCGCGGCGTGGTGGGTGATGCCGCCCGCCGTGATCGCACTGCTCGCGCTGTCGATCCGGCGCGCGGCTCGAGAGGCCCAGCGCCGCGGCTGATGGGCGCGGGCCGCGCTGTTTAGAGTCCGCGTCGTTGGAGGACGTGGGGGATGGTGCGTAGGAGGATCTTGATGTCGGTCCATAGCGACCAGTTGGCGACGTACAGGTAGTCGATCGCGACCATCTCCTTGAGCGGCACCCGCGCGGGCCCAAGGATCTGCCACGGGCCGGTCATGCCCGGCGTCAACTCCAAACGCCGGCGGTGCCAACCCTCGATCCGCTGATCCTCGTCCAGCACCAGCGGCCGCGGCCCCACCAGGCTCATCTCACCCCGCACGATGTTCCACAACTGCGGCAACTCGTCCAGCGCACTACGACGCAACAACCGCCCGACCCTCGTCACACGCGGATCCTCACGAATCTTGAACAACCCCTCCTGCGCCTCGTTGCGATCCCGCAACCCCTCCTTCAGCGCCTCCGCGTCCGGCACCATCGTGCGGAACTTCAACATCTCAAACCGCTTGCCATGCCTACCCACCCGCTGCTGAGCGAAGAACACCGAGCCACGAGAATCGAGCTTGACCGCGACCGCGATCACCAACAACAACGGCGAGACCGCCAACAACCCCAAACCCGCGCCAAGCAAATCAAACGCACGCTTGAACGCCGCCGAAGAACGCGTCAAATCGAAACGCCTGACCCCCATCACCGTCACCCCATGCAGATCATCGAACTCCACCGAAGACCCCACGACCTCCAACAAACGCGGCAACACACTCACCCGCACCCCAACAGCCTTCAACGTGCGCACCAGATTCAACATCTCCCCCCCATCAACACTCCGCGGCGCGATGATCGCCCTGTGCACATCCAACGTCTGCGCCAAATCCCTGATCTCCGCCAAACGCGCCTCAGAAAAACTATCCGTCAACCACGAAGCGACCTTGTCCAGATCCAGATGCGCGACGACCTCCGCCTTCACCCCACCCTGCCCCGACAGCTTCGAACGAATCGTCTCAGCCGACACCTCATCCCCAATGAACAAACACCGCTCCGCCGGCGCGATCCGCAACGCCAACGCCCGCGACCCCGCACGCGCCAACAACAACCCACCCGCCAACGCCAACCACAAGAACAACGCCTCATGCCGATCAAGCACACCATGCGTGATCAACCCCCCCGCAAGCCACGCCACCAACGCACACAAAGTCGCCAACTGAAACAACTTCGGCGCCTCATCCAAAGTCGTCTTACGCAACAACGTCTCATCCCGGTCATACAACCCCGTCAACTTCGCGCACACCACCAAAATCGGCACCCCCGCAACAGCAGCCCACGTCAACTGCAACGACCGCCGCGACAACTCGATCGTCAACACAAACGCCCCCACAATCGCCACCACATCAGCCACCACCAACAACCGCCGAAACAACGCATCCCGACGCAAACACGCCGCCGGCCCCCGAACCTCAGCAATCCCCCCCACAACCAAACGACGACGCCCACCCAACCCCAAAAAACCACGCGAGTGCGCCGACGGCGTTGCCCACGACGCTTCTGGGCCGACCCCGCGTCGCGTCTCCACGTCGATCATATGCACAGCCTCCTTGCGCGCCGCCGCCATGGGCTGACATCTTGCACCCATCGCGATCGGCAAATGTCGAGATTTCGTGACCCAAGGATGGAAAAGGCCGGACCACCGCATCCATGCGATGGCCCGGCCGGGTTCTGCCCTACTCGCACCTAGGTGCCGCCCCTGCCGCCGCAGCGGCAGTCAGGCGTCCTTTGGTGTGAGCTTATTCGGTGTAGCTGATCTGAGCCGCACCTGCGACTGCCTTGGCCAGCACGGGCTTCGGCAGGGCCAGGTAGTCGTGCACGTTGAGCTCAGGCTGTCCGCTCTTCTTGTCGGTCATGAACTGGTAGTACTGCTTGACCGTTTCCTCCTCGGCTTTGGTCGTACCAGGCACCGAGTACTCGTTCTTGAACGCGATGTCGTAGGTGAGACCGCACAGCGCGTACGTCTTCTCCGAGAGGTTGGTCGAGACCTTGTCCCACGCAACCAGCGTGCTTTCGGGCGGGAACGTGGTGTCGCTTCCTGCCACCACGTAGTCCTCCTTGTTGCAGTTAGAGCTGGCCACTGTCGCTACCTCTCCGTTGGTTAACGGTTCGGAGTAGCTGAATTTACCTTTCTTTTCACCGTTCTGGACCTCTGCCCAGAACCTTGTCGCAGTGGCGGTCCCAAAGCCTTTCGCACGCGCTTCGGCGAGGTTGGTGTAGCCGATCGCGCCTTCGGTGTTCTTGACTTCTTCGATCAGTCCACCGGAGCCTTTGGTTGCCGCTACGACAACTTTGGCGGCTGTCGGCCACGTCTTGTTCAGCCCACCCTCGGAGAGTTCACCCCAGGTGGCGGTCGTTTTGCTTTCGGTTTCAGGGATGGTGAGCTCGGTCGATGGGTCCTCCTGTCCGAGGAAGCGCTTGAACACGTGCGTCGTGCCCGAGCCGTCGAGGCGCACGACCGGCTTGATCGCTACTGCGGCGCATTCGCCACCGAGTTTCGTCGCCGTGCCCGTGACGGCGTCGCCGCCGTCTTTGAGCGCGCCCCACGTCGTGACCGTACCCTCGTAGATGCCCGTCAGGTCTTTGTCGTTCAGGACCAGCCGGCCGGGGGCCGTGGTGCTGGTAGCCGTGCAGCCTTCGGGGAGGTTGATGATGATCGCCACAGCTGCCTGCGCGACCGGAATCGTCTCGACGCTTTCCGCTCCTTCGGCTTTGACGGTCTCCTCCGCGTCGAGGTTGCTCAGCTGAGTTGCGTTCGGCGGTTCGTCCGTCGCGATGAAGGCGTTATTGACGGCGAAGCCCACGAACGGTTCCGTCAGCGTCGCAGCTTCCGCGCCCCACGACTTCAATGCCGTGCCACTACCGGACGACGTGTATTTGATTTCGGGAGCCCCCGGCGTTCCCGGAGTCCCGGGGCAGCCGAAGTCCTTGGAGGAGACTTTGTTGAATTCTTTCGTCCACACGTTGATCTGCTGGGGCGCCTGAAAAGACGATCCCTGCCCCGTGACGTTGGCGCCGTTGGCGCACGCCGGAGGCACTCCTTTGGCGCTCGCAGCATTTGGCGCGAGCAGCGCGGCTACCGACGCCGCTGAGATTGCGCACGCCGAGAGCACACGGCGCGCGGAGAGAGAATGCATTACGTCACTACCTCCTGGTTTATGCAGGTTTGGTAACCGGCCGAGGACAGCGTCGCCCCCCTCGACCGAGACACAGCGGAAGCATCTTGCCTCCGAACCGTACGATGCTTGATTGGCACGTTGACAACGTTGCCGTCTCGTGATGTCCCGGAAACGTTCACACCCTATTCACAAGTGGTTGCATGCCGCTCACGGGTGTTCACGCCGGGCTCCGCTGTGCCGCGATGGGCGCTCTCCGCGCGTCAGTGCTTCTTGACGACCTTGGCGGGACGCAGCGACACGCTCGCCTTCGTCGTCGCCGCTTCGGCGGTCGCGTTGCGGGCGACCAGCGTGGCAAGAGCGCTGAGGACGTGCGAGCGCGCGAGCATGCTCCGCGCCGTCGAGGACAGATGCAGCGTCAACGACTTGAGCTGACCTCCAGCGAGCGTGAACGAGCCCGTCGCGAGCGTGAGGATCGCCTTCTTCTTGCTCTTACCCGCGACGACCGCTTTCGCAGTCTTCAGCGTGATCGTGCCGGTGCAGCTCGACGCGCCCGTGGCGCATCGCAGCTTGAGCGTGAAGGCGCCCGTGCTGGCGACGGATGCCGAGCTCCCGGACAGGGTCACGGTCGGGCTGACGATTTTGTTACCCAGCACCCCACCGCCGCCAGGGGGCGGCCCCGTGCCGACACCGCCGCCGCCACCGCCGCCACCGCCACCGCCACCCCCACCACCAGGCGGCGGCGGTTCGGCTTCGGTTTTGAACGTGGTCGTCGCTTCGCCCGTACCGCCCGAGTTGGTCGCAGTGATCTTGACGTCGTAGGTGGTGTTGGGGCTGAGGCCGAGGACCGATGCCGACACGGCCACTGCGGCTTTACCCAGTCCCGGCGAGGGCGCGCAGGGCGCGGATTTCCCGTAGGCGGTGGTCGTCCCGTATTCGAAGGTGCATTTCGTCACTTCGAAGCCTTCGGGGTTCACGGTCGCATGCAGCGTCGCGCTGGTCTGCGTCAAGCCGCCGGCCGCGCTTGCGACAACCACAGGCCTTCCGGCCGTCCTGAACGTCGTGGTCGCTTCGCCCGTGCCACCCGAGTTGGTCGCGGTGATCTTGACGTCGTATGTGGTTTCGCCCGTGAGGCCGGCTATCGACGCGCTCACCGCGACGGGCGCCTTGCCCGTTCCCAGCGACGACGGCGTGCAGGACGCGGATTTCCCGTAGGCGGTGGTCGTCCCGTATTCGAAGGTGCATTTCGTCACTTCCGAGCTCTCCGGGTTCACCGTCGCGTTCAGCGTAGCGCCGGTCTGCGTCACGGCGCTCGCTGCGTCCGCGACAATCACCGGTTCGCTGCCCTTGATGTAGATTTTGCTGTGGGTCACGAGCAGAGGCTTCGCGAGATCGTCAGTGTGGATCGTCTCCGTGATTTCGTGTGCTCCGCCTTCGACAAACAGATGTTCGATCGTCGTCGTCTGGTGCTCATCCGTGCTCACGGTTTCCTTCGTGCCGTCGCCGAATTCCCATTCGACGCTGAGCGCGTTGGAGTTGAACCAGGTTGGATGACAGCTTCACCACGTCCTTGATCGGGATCGGGTCTTCTGGCTTTGGTTCGATCGGCTTGCCTCCCGAGGACAGTGTCGACGCCGTCGGCGCCGTCACGGTGCCTCCGGGGCAGCCTTTGCCTTCCGGTCCGAACTCGACGATTCTCGGACCTTCGGGGTTCTCGTCGAAGACGAACACGTGGTGTTCGGAGCCGGCGGCCACCTGCGAGTAGACGTTGATGCTGACTTTGCACCCACCCGTCGCGCCGACGGTCGCGATGCTCTGTCCACCGGTCCAGCCTTCGTCGGCCCATTCCTTTTCTGCGCCGCCTTTGGAGGAGAACTCGAGCACACCGGGAGCGAGCGGCCCGTTCAATTCCCCGTGGTGCTTTTCGGGGTCCTGTTCGGTGATGGCTGCGCTGGCGTAGAGGGTGCCTTCCTCGCCGAGGCTGAGCGCGCCGCCGCCACGCGGTTCGAAGTCCGCTGTGCCGGGGAACGAGGTCAGCTGTTCCTTGACGAGCGCCGGTTCTTCTTCGACTTCGGGATTGGCCTCGAACACCGGCGTCGCCGGTGCCTCGGTGTTGAATGCTGTCGGGATCTTGTCTACTTCGTCGACTTCGCCGCCGTGTACGACGAGGACTTCGCCGGACTTGGTCACGACGGGCGAGGTGCCTTCGTCTTCGAGAAAGCCTTCGGGCAGTTCGGCAGCCGTCGGGTCGGACCAGCGTTTTTCCGCGAGCGCCCCAGTTTCGCCGTTGATCCGCTCGAGCGCGGTGACGGAGTGCCCTTCGCCCTTTTCTTCTTCGCCGAGGACGATCACATCGTGGTTCGTGGGATCGACCGCGATGCCCCCGGGATTCTCCAGGGATTCACCGAGCCCTCCCGCCTGGGGTTTGAACACTTTGGTTCCGGCGAGGACCCCTTGCCCAGTCAGCTGTTGTTCGCCTTCGATATCGAATGCCCACAGCTCCGACGCCGCCATCGTGACGCCGTCGAGGCCCTGCGGGCGCTGTTCGGAGGTGAGCACGTAGATTTTGTGCTTGGACGGATCGACGGCTATGTTGGTGACTTCGTCGATTTCTTCGTCTTCCTTCAGCGCTTCGTCCTTCGGTTTGAACGTGGCGAACGCCACGGGCTTGCCGTATTCGCCTTTCGAGTTCGGGTCAAAGCGCTGCACGATGAATTCGTTCGGCTTGAACTTTTCTTTGCCCGTTCCGCCGGGCTTGACCTTGCCAGTTTCCGGCAGATCGACGACGTACACGTCGTTGTTGGTCGGATCCACCCCAAAGCCAGCCGCTTCCTGAGTTTCGAACTGACCTTCGCCTGCCCCCAGCGAGCCGAAGCGCGCAGCTTCGATTTCGCCATAGCCTTCCGCCTGCGCCGCCACGGCCGTGCCGGCGGCTGCCAGCAGCGTGAGTGACACTGTCGTGGCCAGGCGTCGGCAGAAACGTGCGAGGTCAGGCATCGTGCTCCGATCTTGTCGCTTGCGTGGTTACTGGCTCGATCGCGGCTCATCGGCACGACCCCAGAGTGGGACGACCGTAATCCGTGCCCGGCCACCCTGGCAGGCACGACGCGGATCCGTGCGCCCGAAGGATCTCAGCTCGGACTCCAGCTTTCGTGTTAAATCTGTGAAGAGCACGTGACGCCGCGATGTCAGAGCCGCCGGCCCCGGTGCGTACTGTTCCGGCGCTGCGAGCGCATCGTCGAAAGCGTCGCAGGCGCGATCCGGACCTCGCGTCCCCTGCGACCGGGCCGCCTGCGGATGGACGCCCCGGCAAATGCCGCCAACACGATAATTCCAAGCAGGTATGCCGGCGAGGGCTCGTGTTCGTGCGCCCGATAGGCGACCGCTTCGTTGCTCACCGACTCGGGCGCGACCTCGTCCTCTTCTTCGTGCTGCGCGGCCTCGACAGGCGAGGTCACGGCCGAGGTACCCGATGGTGGCGTCGGACGCGCCGGCGTTGGCACGGGCACCGGCACGAACGCCGGCAGGAACACGGCCGGCGTCGTCGGCGCGAAGAAGCCCGGCGTGAACGGTCGCGCAGCGGGCGGCGCGGACGCGGCGGGAGTCGCCGGAGGCGGCGGTACCGGCGGTGGTGCGCTAGCCGCCGGCGCCGCGCCCGTAGGTCCCGGCGAGGGTGCGGGGGCTGGAGCTGGTGTGGACTGGTTGGCCGAGGCCGGCGAGGCGTTCACGTGCACCGTGCCACACGGTTGAACGGACGCTGCCCGCCTGCACCGTCACCGGCAGCGAGGCCGACCTGCCGCCCGCGCTGATGGTCACGATCGTCGGTCCGGCGTTGTACGCGCAGAACAGGCCCGGCCCCGAGGCTTCTTCGTCGGGGATCGGTTCGCCCTTCGGCCCAGGAAGCACGGCTTCGGGGTCGAGCGAGTGGGTGTTGCGCTTGACGAATTGACCAACTTCCGTGTCCGAGGAGTTGAATTTGTATTCGGGCAGAATCGCGTCCGCGCAGGCGACACCGACACATTCGTCGGGAATCGGCGTGTAGGGGTCCGTCTGGGGCGTCGAGGTGCCGCTCTCCGCGAGGTTGCCCGAGCGAGGGCGGCGCGCGAGCCCCGTGAACAGCGCCGCCTGGCTCCTGCGCAGCAGGGTACCGGCCTCGGCTTCGAGGGCGAGTTCGCCGACGTTGGGGATCAGTTTCACTTCCACTTCATAGACCTTCGTCACCGGGTTGAGCGGGCCGACTTCGGCGAGCAGGAAGCCGCTGGCGCCGATGAAGTCCTGCTGTGCCTGGGATGCTGCCTGCACATAGCCGAGGGTGCCGGAGCCGAAGCTCTTGACCGACCCCTTCGTGGTTGTGAGCGGTAGTCGCACGTTCTCTTCAGGGGCGTCGTAGAAGTAGGCGGACGCGTGATATTCGATCAGCGCGTTGACGACTTCCGTAGCCCATGTCTCGTTTGCGGCCATTGCCGCGCTGAGGTTGGCGTCGCCGACGACGATCGCGGGTTCGCGGCCTTCGGCGGCACCGAGTTCCGCCTTGAGCCAATTCAGCTGAGTCGATTCGACTTCCGTGCTGTCGTCGATCACGATCATCCGCACGTTGCCCCCGGGCGCCCCCGGTGGCGCCGCTGGCGGCAGCGGCTCCGCGTAGTAGGTGGGACGTTTGAAGTCAGATTCGAAAGTGGACATGCTGTGCGCGAGGTCGAAGTCCGTGCCGGAGGCGGCAACGTAGGTCGGCAGAGGACTTTCGTTGACGAGTTCGGCGTAGCGCGCGAGCTCGAGTTCGTGCGGAACGGCGAGCGTCGGCGGGCCGGTCGTTTCACCGTTCGTGATCCGCGGCCCCGTGTAGAAGAACGCCCGCGCCTTGGCATCCGCGGCCTCCGCCAACGCGTTCTTCAGCCACACGTCGGGACCGATGCCCGCGTTGGCGCTGTCGGCGCACGGGGCGGCGCACTGTGCGCCGCCGCCGACGGCGAACGTGGTCGTCGCCGCGGTGGTGGCTATCGGGGCGGCGCCGACTCCGGGCGGCGCGGAGCCCGGTTCCGCTGGGTAACGCCACACGTCGGAGGTATCCATTGCTTCTTTTTCGTTGTTGACGATCCCGCCCACGGCCCAGCCCTGAGAGCCGTCCGCGTTGACGATCACCGCCGCCACCGGATCTGGCTGGTAGACGGTGTCGTAGCTCACGTAGGAACCGGGAGGTTCTTTTACGTCGTTCAGTTCGTGCTGCTCATCACTCCAGCCGCTCGCCGTCTGGCGGAGCACACCGCGTTCCTGGTTGCTGCTGAGCGGGAACGGAGGAAACAGCGTGGGCGGGAACCCTGGGGGCGGGGCTGGTTCGCTTTCGGATGCGAAAGTGTCGGGAACGCTGCCGGCCGCGATCACGCGCAACGACCCCCCTTCGCGAAACAGCGCGATCGACCCCGGCGAGCCGTTGCCCGGGAACGGGGTCGCTGTGGCCTGCCAGGGAGCGCCGGCGCCCTGACGCTCGAACACCTGCCCGGCTTCCGTCGTGAACGCCGCACCCCCATCGGGAAGCCCGGCGACGGCCCACGGCGCACTCTTCCCGATCGCGGCGGCCGCGCCCGCGTCGATGCTCCAGCCCGAGCCTTCGTTGACGAGCAGACCGCCTTCCTCTGCGTGCGTGCCGCCTGGGACGAGCTTGCGATAGGCGACGATCGCCTCCGAGCCGGAGAAGGCGATCGAGGTAAAGCTCATGTCCGCGACCGGCGTCGGCAGGCACGGCTGGGAGACTTCGGGCCCACAGTCGGGTTCCTGCGTCCAGGTCTTGCCGTAGCGCAGCAGCACGCCGTCCTGACCCACCGCGTAGCCGCGCGCCGGTTCTTCGGGATCGAACGCGATCGCGAGCAGGTTGCCGCGGAAGTTGAGCGGAGTCGCGGGGTCCTGTTCCCAGAGGCCCGTTTCACCCCGCCACAGCCACATCTGTCCTAGATCGCCGACGGCGTACACACGCGTGGGGGTCGGCCACGCGACCGCGCGCAGGCGCGGCGTTTCGTGCCGGCCGCCCGGGCTGAGCAGGCTTTCCGGCAGCCAGCCCTCGCCCGGCTTGTAGCGCGCCACCTCGCCACGGTCGCCGACCGCGACCGCTTCGCTGGACAGCGACCCGACCGGCGCGGCTGGCGCAGGCGCCAGCGCCAGCAGCGCTCGTCGGAACGACACCGGCCAAGGCGACAGCTTGCTTGCGAGAGGGTCGAGGGTCATATGCACGGGCAGCTGTTCCTGGCCGAGCCAGCCCTCCTTTGGGCTGGAGAACGCTGACCCGAACGCGCCGCCAACGTCCGCGGAGCCGGACGTTCCGCCGAGTGCGAGAACGCGCTTGAACGTCGTGCCTTCGAGGCGCAGGCTGACGCCGTCGGGAAAGCCGGTGATGACCCGTTCGCCGAGCTTGGTGGAGCTCGCCCACGCGAAGCTGCGGATCCCCGCCGTCGGGAGCCCTTCGGGGAGCTCGTTTTCGCAGCCGGCGGTCCCCGCGGGGGTGCCTTCGGCGAGCTTGCACCAAGAGGTCACGTAGGTGCTGCCTTCGGGCTTGTAGAACAGCGTTGTGGACGCGTCAACGTCCGAGCGAACGCCGTCTATCCACACGCCTTCGCCGACCGCGGTGAGCAGCTGCGACTGCGCGCGCGCGTGCACTGTGAACGGCTGGGCTTCGCCACTCATCGTTGGCACCGTCAGCGCTTCACCGGGTGTGCCCCCGGGCTTGGCCGCCACGGGTTCCCACGTCGCGGTTTCTCCGCCGACGGCGAGCTGGCGGTGGAAAAGCGCGATGGCCCCCTGCGCCGAGGTTCGTGCGAGCAGCCACGCGTTGCTCGGAGAGCTGGCGCTGATCGACAGCGGCCGGAATTCACCTGTGCCCGCTGGTATTTCGATCGGCTCGCTGCTCCAGGTCTTGCCGTTCCAGTGCAGCACGCGGTCTTCGCCACCTTTGGATTCGTCGACCGGGACGACCAGCGCTCCCACGTGAACCTGCGTGAACCCATGTCCGGCGGGTTCTTCGAGCGCAGCAAGCATCGGGGCGCGGTCGATGCCGAACAGCGCTTCGCCTTCGTGCAGCGCTTCCGTGCCTTCCGGCGGCGCCGTTTCCTGGAAGGCTTCTCCGGGGTTGCGCACCAGCAGGACCTGGTTGGTCAACGCCACCGCCGGGACGGTGCCAAGCAGCGCGCCGCCGCCATCGGGCGTGATCTGACCGGCCAGCGGGCTCGGGTAGGAGTAGATGCCGCCTTCGGGCTGGTCGAGCTTGAAGCCCGACAGCGGCTGGCCGGCGGAGCTCTGCAGAGTCGGCCCGAGCGTCCAGCCGGTTTCCGGTGTGTAGCGAACGAGCGTCGAGGAGCCGTCCTGGACTCCGAGCCCCCACGTCTCGTCGTTGGCCTCGGCGGGAGAGGCTCCGAGCATCGTGACATGCGTCGCCGGGACGGAGTCGTCGGTCTGCGGGGTGGGTTCGGCTGCGCCAGCAGGCGTCGCGCGCGAGCTCGCCGGCGAGCCGGTAAGGAGGGTGACCGCGAGCGCGAGCGCCCCCAGCAGCCCAAGCGCGCAGATCGCGGGCTGGCGTGACCGACCGCGTGGCATTCGGCGCGAGCTCAAGGCAGCGGTCCGAATCCCAGCACGCTCGCTCCGATCGGAGCGCGCGCGTGTGGAAATACCAGCCCGTACGTGACGGTGTTGGTCGAGCTGTTGTTTTCGCGCGTCGAGGCGGTCGGCAGCGGGCCAAGCGCGTGGGTCTGCAGGTTGAGCTTCGTTGGCCAGCGCTTGACGTTCAGCTGCAACAGCAGGCTGCGGTTGCCCGCCTGCAGCGTGCGGGTGGGCGTGCTCGCCACCACGCTCTTGCGACGCTTGGCGATCAGGCGGACGCGCGCCTTGACCGCGAGGTGGAAGCTGAATTCGAGCTCCGTGCCGTGACGCAACCGCGTGCGCTCATGCGAGAGCAGCGGCAGCGTCACACGCGCGAACTGTTCTTCGGCCACCGGTTCCACCCGCACGCCTTCCAGCCCGGACCGCGATTCGGTGAGCCCAGAGTCATCCACCGGCAGCGTGGTCGGCGTCTGCGGCGGGACGCCTTCGTCTTCCGGCCGGTAGGTGATCACGTAGGTGCCCGAGAACGCGGAATCGCCGTTGGTCTGGGCCTGTTCGCGTTCTTCAGCGGTGGCGAGGTGGAACAGCCAACCAGCGGTCGTCGCAACCCAGCAGTCGTGGACGGCTGGGCAGACCACGTGCGCGGCCGCCCCCTTCGCTGCCGGCAGCTGCAGTTCGTCGAGGATTTCTCCATCCGCGGACAGCAGCGCAAGCGTCGCGTGCGCGATCGGGCTCGGATGGCCGGACGCTTCCGCCTGGGCTTCTTCCTGACTCTCCAGCGCGATCCACAGGTCGTTGGTCTGCGGTTCTGCGGCGATCGAGTTGACGACCTCTTCGGGGAAGCGCTTGCTCCCGGTTGGCGTGGTCCGGGGACCGAGCACCTGCTTCCAAGCTGGAGTTACTTCTTCTTCGTACTGCTTGGATGCCGAGGAGTACTGCACGCGCGAGTAGCGCAGGACGGTGACACCCGCCGGTATCGAACCTGTTGGTTCGGGAGGCTGCGGCTCGCTGCCGGCGGCAGCCCAAAGCGCGTTTTCGTTGGCGCTGAGGCGCAGGTAGTCGAGGGCGAACAGATCCTCGTTGGGCCCGTAAAGCTCTTCGGCCAGTTCCGGGACCGGTTCTCCCGCGCCTTCGCCGCCGAGTACGTGCAGCGCCGGGACTTCCAGCGCATGTCTGATGGAGGGATCGGTTTCCGACAGTCGCAGGCTCTCGAACACCTGTCCTTCGAAAGCCCGCATGTCCTCGACCGCGTGGCCTTCGGGCAGATACGGTTCGGCCGCCAGCGTGCTGCCGTTCCAGTGCAGCTGGAAGGAGCCGACGGCGGGAGCCGGCAGTGGGCTGCCGCCGAACCAGCAGTTCGTCGGGCTGATGCAGGCGGCGGCGTGCATCGCCTGGTAGGAGGTCGACTGGAACGCAAGCGAGGCGTAAGACTTCACGACTTCGAACTTCGCGAGCGGTTCGCCTTTGGGGCCGACGGCGGTGAAGTGGCACAGCGTGTTGTCTTCCAGGGACGGCAGATTGCCCTGTGAGTCCGGCGCCTGACCGGGACGCCCGTTCGACACCGTCCAGAATTCGTCCGGGCCGGCCCAGGCGATGCGCCCGTTCGCGGCGCCGCAGATCCCTTCTTCCGGCGTCTGCGCAGTCAGCTCATGCCACGCCTGCCCGTTGTACACCCAGATGCCTGGCCTGACCGTGCTCCCGTTGCCGGCGGTGATCAGCGCGCCGCGGTCGGATGAGAAGAACTCGACGTCGCCGATCGCGCCCAAGCCGACGGGAAGCCCGAGGCTTTCTTCGACGCCCGCGACAGGCGCCGGCGGCGGGGGCTGTTCCAGGCGCCATTCGGCGCCCGCGGGAAGGCCTTCCGCGCCTGCGGCCACGGCGAGCGAACCACCGGCCGCGGTGGTGACGAGCGCCAGCAGCAGAAGGCGACCTATACGCCGCGCGCTCATCGGCGCCTGCCCCCGCGCGCCTTGGCACGGTGCTTGCGCACAAAGCTCACTTCGACGCGCTCGCGCAGCGTGGAATGCCCTGGGGAGGCGAAGCTGACTTCGGCGTTCGCGGTCAAACCGCCGGGACGTTCGGTCAGGGCCGCGTAGCTGGAGGCGGGTGTCAGGACGAGCGTCGTCAACCCGCCTGCGCTCGCGTTCATCAGCGGTTTCGTCGTGGCGACAGTCCGGGTGAGCAGCCTGGCGCGCCGCCCCTTGACTTGGCGCGCGCTGCGTGCCGGCCCGACCTTCAACGTGGCGTTTGCGTCGGCGCGCAGCGTTCCGCCGCCGGGAACCTCCACATGCAGGCGCACGCTGCCGTTGCTCGCGGAGCTCGCCGTCACCCACAGACTCCAGCTCGGCGAGGGTGAGGGATTGGGCGGCGCCGCTGAGATCAGCTGCGGCGTCGGGACGGCTTGGAAGACGATCCGCGGGACGACGAACGCGTCGCTGCCGTCGAGGCGTTCGTCGCCGAGCGGTGGGGTGTTGCCGTCGCCGAAGAGGAGGTTCGACGCGGTCGAGGAGAACGCGAGCAGATCGCCGTCGGCTGAGAACGACGGCGACTGGGCGCCGTCGCCCTGGCTGAGGTACTGATCTTCATCGTTCGCGTTGACAACCTTGTGCGGGTGTTCGCTGGGGCCGCCTTCGTAGCCGTGAGTGACGCGCGTGAGCGTGTCGTCCTCGAGATCGACGTCATACAGCTCGAGCATCCCGGGCACCGTCAGGGGTGCGCTCACATACGCGGGTGAGCCGAGCGGAAACACGATGCGCCTGGTCGCGAACGCGACCTGCGATGCGTCCGGGGAGATGTCGAGATCGACGACCGGCGCGTTGTCGGCTTCGTGGGCTTCGTTTCCGCTGGCGAGCTCGGTCAGCTGGCGCAGCGCCTGCTGACGGGAGAGCTCTCCGCGCATGTCCGCCACGTAGACGTCGTCGCCGTGATGCTCGCCAGGGCTCGCACCGCCGAAATCGCTGCCCTGCGAGATCAGCGGAGCGGTGGAGATGAACGCGACCGTGTAACCGTCCGCACTGAGCCGCGGCAGCGCGTCGGCTTCGCCCACCAGCTGGTCACTCCAGACGCCGAACGCCGCTTCCGTGCGGAACGGACCCTGGCACGGGTCCGACAGGGACGCTTCTCTGGGGAGCACAGTCTCGCCGCTCGCCACACAGGCCGGGTTACTTGGATCGGAGCCGCCACTTACGCGCCGGGTCGGCGCCAGCGGGCCGTCGGCGATTCGCCGCCACAGTGGCTCGGCATACCTGGCATCGAGCGATTCGCCGGGAAGTGTTGGCGCCTGCTCGCCGATGTCCTGACCGAGCCAAGCCACCGTCGATCCGTCGGCGCTGATCGAGGCCCCGATCGTGGATCGAACTTTGTATGGCTCGGCCGGCGCAAACGGAGGCGGCTTGCCTTCGCTGAACACCGCGCCGTAGGTTTCCGCGGCTTCGATCTCTGCGCGAGCTGGCTTCGGGAGTCCCGTTTCTTCGTCGATCGCCGGCTCACCGGTTGCGGGGTCGTATTCGACGCTGACGACTTCGGTGGAGTGGGTTTCCAGATCCCTGACAGCCACCTCCATCGCCGGCGTGCCCGGTCCGTCGAGGTTCGAGCGCGCCGTTGTCACGAACGCGACCTTGCGTCCGTCGCCGCTCAACGCAGAGCGGCCGGCGGCCAGCGACCCGTCCTGTTCGATTTCTTCCCGCGCGCGTTCCTGTTCTTCTTTGCTGCTCCCATGCGGGGCGTATTCATACGTGAGCGGTTCGGTTGAGCCGTTGACCGCCGAGACCACTTCGAAGGCCCCTGATTCGGCCGGCGCGAGACCCATGTTGCGCACGTATACGTTGGGAGCTTCGACGGTCGGACCTTCACCGATCTGGTGCACGGGGTCAGGCAGCCCGTTCGTGATTTCAGGCAGCGCTTTGCCTTCGTTGGTGGTGAAGCTCACGTACTGCCCGTTTTCGCTGATCGAGGGCAACTCGGCGTCGCCGCCGGCAACCTCTTCGATGTTGCCTTCGTGGCTGACGACGCCGTCTTCGTGGCGCAGTTCGCGCCGCCACACACCCGTGACGCCGCCGATCGACCCATCGAAGACGACGTATTGCCCGTTGGCTGAGACTGCCGGGTCGTGCGCATAGTCGGCCTGTTCGCTCGGGCTCGCCGACACGAGCGAGATCGACCCGAACACGTCGGCGCCCGCCGGCGCACAGCCGAGTCCAAGCGGGAGCGCGAGCGTCGCGACAAGGCACAGCGTCAACCGCATGAGCACGCTCATCGCACGCTCACCAGACGCCGCACGACGCCCCGGTTGCCGATGTTGTCGCGTACGTGGACGACGATCGTGTAGATGCCGGGGTGCGCATAGCGGTGGCGGAACTGCTTTCTCGCGCTGGCCTGCCGGCCATCGCCGAAGGAGATGCTGATCGCATGCACGTTGACCCCCGACTGCGTGTCGCTGACGCGCACGATCACGCCGCGACCGCCTTCTGCGCGCGTGATCTTGACCGTCGGTGGCTGCGCGTCGATGCGCAGCTTCGACGGTGGCGTCAGCGTCTGCACCCCGTCCGCGTCGGTCGCGAGCAGCTGCACCTCGTGAACGCCGGTATCGAGCCCTTCGGGGTCGAATGAATAGGCGAACGCGCCTGGCGGCGTCGCGAGCTCATGGCCGTCTAGCACCACCGTGTAGCGCAGCGGCCCGTTGGCGCTCGCGGCCGCTTCCCACGAGATCTGCGCGTGGCGCGGTTTGAGCCAGCCTTTGGGAACGTTGACGACGAATCTCTCCGGCGGCGCGGTGACCTGCGCGGCAGCGATCGCGGCGTTGCCGAGCGCTCCCTGCTGAAAGGCCACGAGCCCGTCGCCGAGGCCGGAGCGCCCGACCGCGAGTTCGGCGATCGGACCGCCTGCGCTGCCGCTGACGAGCCCCGTCTGGACCCCGCCCCCGGGGAAGTCCTCGCGCACCGCGACGACCGGATCGCCGGCGGAGCTCTCGCTCGGCCACGCCGAGACGCCGCCGCCTTCCGGGTTCATCACGCTCGCCGTGGGCAGTTCGGTGGCCACGTATGGCTTCGGCGCCACGAACCTCGGTCCCAGGGCCAGCGTCCCGGTCAGCCCCAGATCGGTGCCCTCGACCACATGGGGTTCACCGTTGCTGTCGTAAAGCACTCGCACGTCGCGGTTTTCGTCGATGTCGATGCTCGGGCGCCCGATGGCCGCCGCCTTGCCCCCGCTCACACCCGAGTCCGCGACGAACGCGCCCTGGAATTCGGCGCCGCTCGTGGATTCGCCGTCGGGGAGGATGTTCAGGAAGATCCGCGGGCCCGGCAGCGGCGAGCCGAGTCCGGCCGGCTGCCGGTAGGCGACCTCGGCCTGCCCCAGGAGCGAGAGCGCCACACTCGGAGCTTCGGCGTCTTCTTCGATCGGCGCCCCGTTGAAGGTGCTGGCGCTGACGGGCATCACATAATCGAGGCTCGGCCCGAACAGGCGCCGCGCCCAGATGCGCGCGACGCCGCTGATTTCCGGTTCCTGCCAGACGACCACGCCGTTGCCGGTCGGGCCGATCGCGATCTTGGGCGCATTGGCTTCGGTGGGAGGGCGCATCCCCACGCCGGGATCGCGGTTGATCGAGCCCAGCTGCGCCCAGCGCTCCCCTTCGAAGTGAGCAACACGCACGCTCTCGCTGACGTCGCCGGGGTGGACGAGCGTCGCGGTGCCGTTGCGCTCCACGACCCGATAGACGACGTCGGCCTGCCCGGTCGAGCTCATCGCGAGGTCTGGGCTTGTCCCGGTGCCTTCCCCGACTTCTGGATCGACGATCGTCGCCGGGCTGAAGCCGCTCGAGCCGGGTCCGAGCGTGGCGCTCAGCAGCTCGTCCACCGGATGCTCGCCCTCGGTGGCGAAGGGCGTGGCCCACACGACCATCAGCTCGCCGCCGTCAGCAGCGCCGATGCGCGGCCAGCTCGCCGCGAAGGGCTGTTCGGCGTCCACCCTGATCGGCGCCAGCCAGTGCCCGCCGACGTAGCGCGAGACGAACACGTGGGCGACCCCACCGACGCGCTTCAGGTACACGAGCCCGCCGCTGCCGTCTTCGGCCATCGCGGCTCCGCCGAAGCCGACGATTTCCGGGCTGGGGCCGTCGATCGTAACGGCCGGCAGAATCACTGCGTGAGCCTGCTGGGCGAGGGCGATCATGAGTGCGGCCGTGGCGAGCGCCGTGGCGGCCATGGTCCGAGGCAGGCGATCGACCAGTCGCGCGAGCCTCATTCTTCGTTCTTGTTCACGGCGCCCGGCGACTTGTCGAAAGCGCAGCGGAAGTTCTGCGCTTCGTAGACCGGCTGCGAGCCGGCGAAGCCGCCCTGCTGGCCGTTGTCGTACACCGTCACATATTGGAGAGAGCCGGGAAGCGGGTTGGCGGGCAGCGTGATCGGGTTGGCCTGGCCCTGACGCGCGTCGCCGGTCGCGCCTTCGGTGACGCCCTCGAAGCCGGCGGCCGCCGAGCCGGCTTCCGTGGTGACGAGCGTCGAGCTCATCTCACGTTCGTCTTTCAGTCCCCTGGTCGGGTCCTGGTCGACGGTCGCCGTGTCGGGGTTGTCGTGGATCGTCGACTCGAGCTTCACGCGATTGGCGCCGCCGAGCAGCTGTGAGGCGCTTGGCAACCAGCCGCCTTCGGCCTCGCACGCTTTGCTCGCCCAGATGTAGGTGTTCTTGCCGGCATCCGCCTTGGTCAGCGGATACGGCACCGTGTCCAGGCACCACGTGCCGAGGTCGACGGTGTCCGGCGGGCACGTGCCGGCGAGTTCTTCGGCCGTTTTGCCACCCACGCGCGAGGCGTCCTTGACGGTGGGGATCGCCGAAGCGGGGAACTTCCGGTTCTTGCCGAGCAGCAGCACCCCGCCCGCGTGTGGCGTCGTGCTGATCGGGTGGCCGTCGACCGCGCTGACCACGGCGCGGCGTGCCGCATCGGCGAGACCGGTCGTGGAGAACACGAGCGCGACGAGCGCGATGAGCATCGCCGGCGAGGGCATCCTCCGCCGCAGTCGCGGCTCGCGACCCGTCACGGGGTCTTGTCTGGGTCGCGGGCGGTGAAGCGCGGCGGCGCGGCGCGGCGCACCTGGGCGAGCTCCTCGAGTGTCACCTCCTGGACGGTGGAGAGCACCGCGTCGAGGGCGAGGCCCGAGAGCGTCTCCTGCTCGAGCAGCGCCGCGGCCGTCTCCTCGACGGTCGACCAGTTGCGGTCGAGGATCACGGCCGCGCGCGCCTCGGCGTCGCCGACCATCCGCTCGATCTCGTTGTCGATCACGTTCAGCGTCTCGGGTCCGACAGAGCCTAGATCCTGCAGGGAGGCGCCGAGGAACACCTCGCCGCTCTTCTCACCGATCGTCACGAGGCCGAGCGCGTCGGACATGCCGAACGAGGTGATCATGCTGCGCGCGAGCGCGGTCGCTGCGTGCAGGTCGTCGTTGACGCTCGTCGAGGTGTGCCCGAAGGCGATGCGCTCCCCGGCGAGCCCCGACGCGATCACGATCAGCTGGCTCTGCAGGTCCGGCTTGGTCATGATCGTCTGGTCGCGGTCGGAGAGCATGTGTGCGGCGGTCCCGAGCTGGCGTCCGCGGGCGACGATCGACAGCTTGCGCGTCGAGGTCGTGTGCCCGAGCGCCTCGGTCACGACCGCGTGCGAGGACTCGTGGATCGCGATCAGCCAGCGCTCCTGCTCGGTCAGGATGTGGCGCTTGGCCGGACCGGCGACCACGCGGTCGATCGCCTCCTCGAGCGTCGCCTGATCGATCTGGCCGCGCCCGTCGCGCACGCTCAACAGCGCCGCCTCGTTGATCACGTTCGCGAGCTCCGCGCCGCTGAAGCCCGGCGTCTGGCGCGCGACCTCCTCGAGCGACGCGTCGGGGGCCAGCGGGCGCTTGTTGCCGTGCAGGCGCAGGATCTCCAGGCGACCGTGCACGTCGGGGACATCCACGACCACCTGCCGGTCGAAGCGACCGGGACGCAGCAGCGCCGGGTCGAGGATGTCGGGGCGGTTGGTGGCCCCCATCACGACCAGGCCCCCGTCGCCGGCGAAGCCGTCCATCTCTACGAGGATCTGGTTGAGCGTCTGCTCGCGCTCGTCGTTGCCCTGTCCGATCCCCGCTCCGCGCTTGCGCCCGGCGGCGTCGAGCTCGTCGATGAAGATGATCGCCGGCGAGGCCTTGCGCGCCTTGCGGAACAGGTCGCGCACGCGCGCCGCGCCGACGCCGACCAGTGACTCGACGAAGTCAGAGCCCGACACCGAGAAGAAGGCGGCGTCGGCTTCGCCCGCGACGGCCTTGGCGAGCAGCGTCTTGCCGGTGCCGGGAGGGCCGACGAGCAGCACGCCCTTGGGCGCCGCGGCGCCCACCGCGAGGTACTTGCTCGGATCCTGCAGGTAGTCGCGAATCTCGCGGAGCTCAGCGAGTGCCTCGCCCGCGCCGGCGACATCGGCGAACGTGATCCGGTCGCGCGTGCCCTTGCCCTTCTTGCGCCCTTTGCCCGTGAACTCGGAGAAGGCGGCCAGCCCGCCGGCGCCGCCGTCGGCACCGAGCCGCATGAACAGCGAGAACAGGCACACGAGCAGCAGGATCGGGATCAGGAACTGGACGACGATCTCCTCCGTCGGCTTGCTCGTCTGCTGATCGACGGCCACGATCGCGCCGCTGCCGGTGAGTTCCTTGAGCAGCTGCTGCGTCAGCGCGCCCGACGACGGATACGAAGCCCACAGGGGCTGAGCAAGGCCGGCGCCGGGGGGCTGCACGACGGTGCTCGTCGTATGCGCGTGTTTGCCGTGCCCAGCCTTGACGAGCGTGGTCCTCGTGATCGGAGCCGGTAGCGCACCGCCGATCGACACGTGCGGCGCCGCAGTAGTCGTGTGCAACTCGACACGATTGTCGTGGTCGAGCAGCACCGCGGTGCCGATCTCATGTCGGCTCGCGAGCGTTTGCACGGTGCTGATCGGCACCTGCATGCCGAAGCTGCTGGGCTTGATCGCACCCAGCAGCGCCGCGAAGGCGATCGCGAGCCCGATCGAGGCCAGCAGCAGGAACAGCGAGATCGGATCTTTGAAGAGCACCCGCCGCGCGCCGGTGGCGAAGTCGCCGAGGGTCGCGAGCACCGGGTTGCGCCGGTGAGCGAGACCCGAGCGCACCGCGGCTTTGCCGGCCGATGGGGTGCTCGCGCCGTTGCTTGCTCGAGAGTCGGTTGGAGGCGTCGGATCGTCTGTCATGTGGGCAATGGGGGGAGTCGGCTGGTGCGACGTCGCTAGCGGCGGCCACGATCACGCGGCGCGCAGCACGGCAGTCGAACGCAGCCCCGATCGAGGGCCGCAGCGTCACATCAGACGAGCGGAAATGCAAGGCGTTCACAAAAACAACACATCAGGCCATTTACAAGACGTTCACATGACGCACCTTCACATTGGTTTTACACCGTGCGAGCCCGCGCTCACTCTTAATGCGTGCGCATGCTCACCCGTACGCGTTCACAAAAACAAAACACTGGGCTCCTCGGCGATCGACACTCTCTTCCCGCACTTCCAAACAAAAGGAGCAACGACTTGCGCGCGCACCGCACCCTCATCGTTTCGCTGATCCTAGGTCTCGTCCTCGCAGGGACCGCCAGCGCCGCCCCCAAGCGGCTGCTCATCGATGGCTCGACGTCGATGTTCCCGCTCGTGCAGAAACTCGCCGCCGCCTACCACAAGGCGTTTCCGAAGCTTCCCGAGCCGAAAGTCGGAGCCGGAGAGTCCGATATCGGCATCAGCGACGTGGCCGCCGGCAGGGTCGACATCGGCGACGTCTCACGCGAACACGAAGCGCAGGACCCCTCGGGCCTGTTCGGATACAAGATCGCCCGCGACGGCATCTGCGTCATCACCAACAACGCCAACCCCCTCGCCAACCTCTCCCAGGAAACCATCGTCCAGATCTTCACGGGCAGCATCCGCGACTGGAGCCAGGTCCCGGGCGCGAAGGTGTCGGGCCCGATCGACCTGTTCGACCGCGAAGCCACCTCCGGTACCCAGGCCGCCTTCCAGAACATCTTCCTGGGCGAAGAACGAAAGATCACACCCAGCGCCACGGCGGAGTCCTCGACGGGACTCGAGGTGAACGCGGTCAACGCCGACGGGAAAGCGATCGGCTTCGTGTCGCTCGCCGCCACGATCGGCGGAGGCGTGCACTCGGTCGCCTACCAGGGCGTCCAATGCACGCTGCCCAACGCCAAGTCCGGCCAGTACGGCGGCGTGCGTAACTTCTGGATGCTCACCAAGGGACCCAAGAAAGGCGAAGCCGCGAAGTTCATCAACTGGATCCAGGCGGACAAGAAGACCGTCCACTCGATCATCACCTCCGAGTGGATCGCGCTCTGACGCGCCGCTGGGCCACGGGAACCGTGATCAGCTGAACCATGGGAAGGTCACGCCCGTGGGCAACGGGAAAGACGGACCGGCGCGCCGAGCAAACGCTCGGCGCGCTGGCGATGGCTGTGCTCGTCCTGATCGGGGCGATGCTCGTCACCGTCCTGATCAAAGCGTGGCCATCGTTCTCGCACAACGGCCTGAGCTGGTTCGGGCCGGGCGGCGACGTCGATACGCAGATACGGGCGATGGCGGAAAGCAAAGCGCTGCCAGGGCGCTCGCTCTATTACTTCCGCGCCTGGCCGTTGATCTGGGGAACGCTCTTGACGACCGTCGGCGCGGTGCTGATCGCACTGGTCGTCTCGATGCTGGCGGCGGTCTTCCTCACCGAGTTCGCGCCACCGGCGATACGACGGGTGCTCGACCCGGTGATCCGCCTGCTCGCGGGCGTGCCGTCGGTGATCTACGGGCTGATCGGGATCCTCGTGGTCGCGCGGTACATCGACAACCATTGGATCAGCAACGCCCGCCGCGCGTCGGTGAACTACGTGGTGCAGCTCAACGGCAACGACGTGCTGACCGCGACGCTGATCCTGACGTTGATGATCCTGCCGATCATGGTCGCGATCACCGCGAGCGCGCTCGCGTCGGTGCCGGGCGCCTGGCGTGAAGGCTCGCTGGCGCTGGGGGTCAACCGCTGGCGCACGATCTGGCGCGTGTCGCTGCGCACCGCGCGCCCGGCGATCGCCGCCGCCACCGTGCTCGCGACGGCGCGGGCGCTGGGCGAGGCGGTGATGCTCGCAATGGTCTCGGGGGGACGCGGCTTCGCGCCGAACCTGCTCGACGGGGTCACCGCGCTGTTCGAGCCGGTACGCCCGCTGGCGGCGACGATCCTCCAGAACAAGGAAGGCCTCACCATCCCCGTGCTCGCCCACACGGTCTATGCCATCGCAGCCGTGCTGCTCGTCTCCGCGGCGATGCTGTCGTTCGCCGGGTGGTTCGCCAAGCAGCGCTTCAACCGCTACGGGCTGCGCGCCTGATGGCCGCCGCCGAGCTAGCGCCGGCACCGCCGAGCGGCAGCGTGATCGCTCGCGCCCCGCGCGAGCGGACAGGCTCGTGGCCGCTGATCGACCGCATCGCCTACTTCCTGTGCTGGACCGTCGGCATCGGACTGTGCCTGATCGCGCTCGCGATCGTTCTGTTCATGGCCGTGAAGGGAATCTCCTACCTACGCTTCAGCCTGCTCGTGCACTCGCCAGCGCCATCGGTGGTCCAGAGCCAGAGCGGCGGCTTCCTCGACCCGATCGAGGGCACGTTGATCGTCGCCGCGATCGGAACGGTGATCGCGGCGCCCCTGGGCGTGGCGATCGCGGCGTGGCTGGCGGAGTACCGGCGCCCGTCATGGCTCGCACGGGCGGTTGAATCGGCGATCGAGATCATGGCGGGCGCTCCGAGCGTGGTGCTCGCGCTGTTCGGCCTGCTGATCTTCGCCCAGGACTTTCTCGGGTTCCTCTCCCAGCGAGCGGCGACCGGCGCCGTGTACGGGCGCTCGTTCTTCGCTGCCGGAGCCGTGATGTCGGTTCTCGCGCTGCCGCTGATCGTCAGCTCCACGCGCGAGGGGTTCGCCCAGTTGCCCGACCGCTTGCGCGAGGCCTCCTACGCGCTTGGCAGGACCCGCGCGACGACGATCCGCCGCGTGCTGCTGCCGGCGATCCGCCCGGACATCGCCACGGGGACGGCGCTCGGGATGGGCCGGATCGTCGGCGACACGGCGATCATCACGATCCTGCTCGGAGCGGGGCTGACAATCCAGCCGGTCGGCCACGCGCCCGTGATCAGCCTCCTGCGCGGCACGGGCCCGACGCTCACCAGCTACGTCTATGAAAACTCGCCCGCCGGCGAAGGCCTAGCTCCGCAGAAGGCCTACGCGGCGGCGTTCGTGCTGCTGGCGATCGTGCTGGCGCTCAACGCGTTCGTGACGTGGCTCACCAACAGGGGCGCACGGTCCGAAGGTGGCGGTCTGAGCCGTGCATTTCGCCTGATCCCGTTCATGCCGGACCTGTCGCGATGAGCCACCGCCTGGAGACCCCATGGACCCGATGATGCCCCCACCCGTGCGGCGGATAGCGATCGACCGTGACCCCTACGTCGCCCCGGCGCGGCCAGCCGGCAACGGACACGGGCCGGTTGCGACGGCCGCCACCGCGCTGCGCGCCGCCCGCCCGGTCGCCTCCCAGGTGCGCGAGCGGATGCGAATCGAATCGGTGTGGCTGGCCTACGGCGAGAACTGGGTCGTGCGCGACGTCAGCCTGCCTGTGCGCCAAGGCGAGGTACTGGCGATGATCGGCGCGTCCGGCTCGGGCAAGACGACACTGCTGCGCTCGCTCAACCGCCTCACCGAGATCACTTCCGGCGCTGCCCGTAGCGGGCGCATCACGCTCGACGGAACCGACATCCACGAGCTCGAGGTCAACGAGCTGCGCCGGCGCGTGACGATGGTCTTCCAGCAGCCCAACCCGTTTCCGATGAGCATCTTCGACAACGTCGCATACGCGCTCGCCGAGCGGCCGGGCCGCGGCAGGCGCCGCCGGAGGAGAAGCCCCGAGATCGAGCGCGCCGTCGTGGATGCGCTGCAACGCGCGGGCCTCTACGACGAGCTCGCCGGTGACCTCGAGCGTTCGGCTCTGCGGCTCTCCGGCGGCCAGCAGCAGCGGCTGTGCATCGCGCGGGCGCTTGCCGCCGATCCGGAGGTGCTGCTGCTCGACGAGCCGTGCTCGGCGCTCGACCCGATCTCCACCGCGACGATCGAGGAGCTGATCGTGTCGCTGCGCGACAGCGTCGCGATCGTGATCGTCACGCACAACCTGCAGCAGGCCTTCCGCGTCGCCGACCACGTCGCGTTCATGCACCTCGGAGAGCTGGTCGAGTACGGGACGAGCGAGCAGGTATTCGACCGGCCGGCGATGCCGCGCACCCGCGACTACATCAGCGGGGCCTTCGGGTGAGGCGGGCGGCGCTCGTGCTCGTCGCGCTGGCGCTCACCGCATGCGAGTCGAACCTGCAACGAAGCGCGAAGATCGAAAAGACGGTCAAGGCGCACGCGCACGAAATCGCGGCCCGCGAAGCTCAGGCGCAGCGCGCGCTGACGATAACGAAGCTCAGCACGAAGGTGAAGGTGACGGCCACCGCCGTCGTGCACGACTCCGAAGGCGCAGCCGCGATCGTGACCCTGCGCAACGACTCGGGCGTCTCGCTGCGCGACGTCCCGATCCAGATCGACGTCGAGAACACGCAGGGCGCGTCGGTCTACCGCAACGACACCGCCGGCACCTCCACGACGCTCGTCTCCGCGGCGCTGCTGCCGGCGCATGCGACGCTCACGTGGATCGACGACCAGGTCCAAGCGACGGGCGTGCCGGCGAGCGTCGTCGCGCGGGTCGGCGAAGGCACGCCGAGCACCGAGCCGATCCCCCACATGAGCATCCAGGGCGCGCACCTGTCCGAAGCGAGCGCCGCCGAAGGGAGCATCGTCAACGACTCCGGCGTCACCCAGCAGGAACTGGTGATCGACGCCGTCGCGCGCAAGGGCGCGACGATCGTCGCCGCCGGTCGCGCCGTGCTACCGAGCGCCGGCGCCGGCGCCACCCCCTTCCAGCTTTATCTCGTGGGCGTTCCCGCCGGCGCGCGCCTGGAATACAGCGCCCTCGCGACGACGCCAGGCTGACAGCCCCGTGCGGGCCGCGGCGCCTCAGCGAGGGCGGCGGCGCTGCTTCAGCGTGATGCCCTCGAGCACGTGCGCGACCGTCTCACACGCGTCGACGGCCGCCTCGAGGGACTCGAAGATGTCCTTCCAGCGGATCACCACCATCGGGTCGATGCCGCCGGCGAACAGCGACGCGACGCCGTCGCGCTGGAGCCGGTCGCCCTCGTTCTCCAGACGGTGGATCTCGACCAGGTGCGGCCCCAGCTCGGTGCCGGTGCGCAGGCTGCGCAGCGCCTGTGCGATCTGCTCGCCCGCGCCGACGAGCACCTCGGTGAACTCGACCGCCTGCTCCATCGGCGCCTCGACGCCGTACAGCCCGAGCTGGGCTGCGACCTGCTCGGAGTGGTCGACGATGTCGTCGAGCGCTGTCGCCAGCGCGTATCCGTCGCCCGCGCCGAACGGCGCGCGCACACGCCCGCGCCCCGCGAGCCGGTGGATGATGTCGTGGGTGATGCGGTCGCCTTCCTGCTCGCACACCTTCAGATCCTGGGCGAGGGTGGCGCGCTCGGGATAGTCCTTGAGCAGGTCGTGCAGCAAAAGGCCGCAGCGCTGCACGTTGCGCCCGGACTCTTCGACCAGCGCCATCAGGGTGCCGTTGACGCTCCGGCGCAGAATGCTCATCGCGCGAGGATATTGTCCCTCGCGTGGAGCCGCACGCCCGCACCGCGTCTTTCACAGATTCTTCACGACTAAATCACGAGTTTGCAACTCCTTTATGTGCGCGGGCTGAGACGCTTCGCGTCGTGGCGGCCTTCCCGGAGAGCACGGACACCTCGTCGGACATGCCCGGCGTCCTGTACGCGGGCGAGCTCGAGATCAGGCTCGACGAAGGGCTCGTGCTCGCCACGGGGCAGCCGCTGATGCTCTCCGTGCGGGAGTTCGAGGTGCTCGTCGCGATGGCCAGGCGCCTGGGAGCGATCATCACGCGCGACGATCTCTACCGGACCGTATGGGGCGGTGAGCAGCGACCGGGCGACCGCTCGGTCGACGTGTACGTGAGCAAGCTGCGCAGCAAGCTCGAAGACGCGCTCCCTGACCGCCGCTTCATCCACACCCACCCAGGCTTCGGATACCGATTTCAACCGCAGCTTTCACGAAATGTTCACATGGAGGCCACGGGCGGTTAGGAGACTGGCTGCGGGCAAGCCGTTCCGGCGGATACGCGCGTGCGCGATCTGCCGTCAACTGACAAACCAGCCAGAGGAGAAGTTGTGATGACAAACAAGATGGGCACGCTCGCGGGTGTAGCGGTGCTCGCTTTGGGTCTCGCCGCATGTGGGAGCTCCGGCTCCTCGAGCAGCTCCAGCTCCGCGAGCTCCACCCCGACCGCCTCTGCAACGATCTCCGGTGCCGGCTCGACGTTCGCCGCACCCGTCTACGAACAGTGGGCATCGGCACAGTCCGGACTGACCGTCAACTACCAGGCCGTCGGCTCGGGCGCCGGGATCACCTCGCTCGAGAGCAAGACGGTCGACTTCGGCGCAAGCGACCCGCCGCTGAAGCCGGCTGACGAAGAAGCGATCGCCAAGAACGGCAGCCCGGCGGTTCAGATGCCGATGTTCCTCGGCGCGATCACCATCTCCTACAACCTCCCGGGGGTCAAAGCCGGTCTGAAGCTCGAAGGCAAGACGATCGCGAACATCTTCCTCGGGACGATCAAAACTTGGAACGCAGCTGAAATCAAGGCCCTGAACCCAGGGGTCAGCCTGCCGAGCACGCCGATCACGGTGATCCACCGCTCGGACTCCTCGGGCACGACATCCGGCTTCACGAGCTTCCTCTCCGAGGTCGACCCCGAATGGAAGAGCAAGGTCGGCGAAGGCAAGACCGTGCAGTGGCCCACGGGCACGGGCGAGAAGGGCAACGCCGGAGTGGCCGGCGGCGTCCAGCAGACGGTCGGTGCGGTCGGCTACGTCGAGCAGGCGTACGCGCTCACGCACAACTTCACGGTCGCGTCGGTGAAGAACAAAGCCGGGAAGTTCGTCGAACCGACGCTCGCCTCGACGAGCGCCGCCGGCGAAGGGGTGACGGTGCCTGCGAACCTCGGCATCAAAGTCATCAACTCCCCGGCGCCCAACGCCTACCCGATCACCTCGCAGACGTTCATCGTCGTCAACAAGGACCTCTGCAAGGCCGGCACCCCCGGTGGCGAAGCCGCCGCCAAGGGCGTCGTCAAGTTCATCGACTACGGCTTGGGCGAAGGGCAGGCGATCCTCTCGAAGGCCGACTACGCGGCGCTGCCGTCCGCGATCCTGGCGAAGTCCAAGGAAGCGGCCGCGGGGCTGCAGTGCAACGGCGCCCCGATCGGGTAATGACACCGCGGCCGTCATTCCGGTAGATAGACGGTCGTGGAGGCAGCAGCGATTCCTGGTGGTGACCGTTCGGTTCTCGAGCGGTCACCGCTCAGTCGCCTACCGGATCGGGCGCTCAAGTACGGCCTGACTGCGCTGGCCGCGCTGATCCTGGCGCTGATCGTCTACTTCTTCATCCGCCTCGTCGGTCAGGCCCGGCCCGCGTTCGCGAAGGAAGGCGTGATCGGCTTCGTGCTCGGCAACGACTGGAACGTCGGCGCCGAACACTTCGGCGCGCTGCCGCTGCTCGTCGGCACGCTCATCACCTCGGCGCTGGCGCTGGCGATCGGCGTGCCGGTGGCGGTCGCCACCGCGGTGTACGCGACCGAGCTGTGTCCGCTGCGCCTGCGCGCTCCGCTGACGATGCTCGTCGAGCTGCTCGCCGCGGTGCCGTCGGTCGTGTATGGGCTGTGGGGGATCTTCTTCCTGGCGCCGAAGCTGCAGCCGGCCGAGCAGTGGGTCGCCGACCGGCTGTCGTTCATCCCGTTCATCGGCGGCGGCCTCGTGACGATCCCCAACTACTTCATCACCGGGCTCGTGCTCGCGATCATGATCCTGCCGATCGTCAGCGCGATCGCCCGCGAGGTGATGGCGACGGTGCCAGCCGACCACAAGGAGGCGGCGCTCGGGCTCGGCGCCACCCGCTGGGAGATGATCCGCCTCGCGGTGCTGCCGTACTGCCGCTCGGGCATCGTCGGCGGCGCGATGCTCGGCCTCGGCCGCGCGATCGGCGAGACGATCGCCGTGACGATCCTGATCGGCAACGCCCCTCGGCTCGGCGCGCACCTGTTCTCCCAGGGCTACAGCCTCGCGGCGGCGATCGCCAACGAGTTCGGCGAAGCCCAAGGCGTGCACCGCTCGGCGCTGTTCGCCGCGGGGCTGGTGCTGTTCGTGCTGACGCTGCTGGTCAACGGGATCGCGCGCGTGTTCGTCCTCAGAGCATCGCGCGCGACGAGCTCGGGACCGGCACCCGTGCCCGGCGCGGGCGGCACGGGCGTGGTCGTCGGAACGGCGACCGGCGCATGAGCGCGCAGGGCGCATCCACCGACCGGCTGGCGCGCTTCGCCGTCAGCCCCGCGCGCAGACGCAGGGACCGCATCGCTCGCACCGGAGTGCTCGTCGGCACGGCGATCGCGCTCGTTCCGCTCGCGCTGATCGTCTACTACCTGCTGCGCAAGGGGCTCGGCGCGTGGAGCGTGAGCTTCTTCACGACCGACCCCACGGGCAACACGTTCTTCGGCAGCTCGAGCATCGGCGGCATCAAGAGCGCGATCCTCGGCACGATCGAGATCGTCGCGCTCGCCTCGGCGATCTCGATCCCGATCGGCATCGGCGTCGCGATATGGCTGGTCGAGTACGGCCGGGCGAGCTGGTTCGCACAGACGGTGCGCTTCTTCGTCGACGTGCTCACGGGGGTTCCCTCGATCCTGTTCGGCCTATTCATCTACATCGTGCTGATCATCGGCACCGGCAGCACCTACGCCGGCTACAAGGGCTCGATCGCGCTCGCGCTGCTGATGCTGCCGATCGTGATCCGCTCGGCCGAGGTGATCCTGCTGCTGGTGCCCGCGGCGCTGCGCGAGTCGGCGCTCGCCCTCGGCGCCCCACGCTGGCGCGTGATCTTCAACATCGTGCTGCCGACGGCGCTGCCGGGCATGCTCACAGGCGTGCTGCTGGCAGTCGCGCGCGCCGCCGGCGAGACGGCGCCGCTGCTGTTCACCGCCGCCGCGACGCTGAAGACCAACTTCAACCTCGGCGGCTTCATGAACTCGCTGCCTGTGCAAATCTACAAGGACGTGACCTCGCCCACGACGGCCGTCGTCAACCGGGCCTGGGGAGCAGCGCTCACATTGGTCGTGATGATCCTGCTGCTCAACCTCATCGCCCGCCTGATCTCGCGAAGGAGTCGCATTGCATGACACCCGACGGTCCCGCCCCAAAGGTGGCTGACGTGGATCCCGAGAACCGTTCGGAGCTCGAGCGCGAGCAACAGCAGGCGCACGATGCGAGCACCGAGCTCCCCTCGTCGCGGCGGATAATCCCTCCGGCAGCCGACTCCAAGCCGACGGCCGGCTCGGGCCTTGCCAACGGCGACGCCGGCGTACAGGCCAAGGCGGGGATCGCCGTCAGGCTCGAAGGACTGCGCGCGTTCTACGGGAAGGCCGAACAGGTCAAGGGCATCGACCTCGAGTTCCGCGCCAACGAGGTGACCGCGATCATCGGACCGTCCGGTTGCGGTAAGTCGACGATGGTGCGCTGCATCAACCGCATGCACGAGGAGATCCCCGGCGCGCACGCCGAGGGCAGGGTGCTGCTCGAGGATCTCGACGTCTACGGCCCGTCGGTGGACGTGGTCGCGGTGCGACGAGCCGTCGGCATGGTCTTCCAGAAGCCCAACCCGTTCCCGACGATGTCGATCTTCGACAACGTCGCCGCCGGGCCGCGGCTCAGCTCGCGCCGGCGCGGCGACCTGCGCCAGAAGGTCGAGGCGGCGCTGCGCGGCGCCGGCCTGTGGGACGAGGTCGCCGATCGCCTCGACGAGGCCGGAGCCAGTCTTTCGGGCGGCCAGCAGCAGCGCCTGTGCATCGCGCGCTCGCTCGCGGTCGAACCCGAGGTGATCCTGATGGACGAGCCGTGCTCGGCGCTCGACCCGATCGCGACTCTCAAGATCGAGGAGCTGATCGACGAGCTCAAGCGGCGCGTCACGATCGTGATCGTCACCCACAACATGCAACAGGCCGCGCGCGTGGCCGACCGCACGGCGTTCATGCTCGACGGCAAGCTCGTCGAGGTCGGCCGGACGCAGGAGATCTTCACCAAACCCTCCGATCCGCGCACCGAGGAATATGTCACCGGCAAGTTCGGCTGACGAGGGCCGGCCCGCCGCGGCCTTCCCCGACGGCGCCGCGCCCGAGCGCCACTCCTCGCCCAGCCCGAGCGAGGACGCACACGCCCAGGGGCGCGCCCACTTCCAGGCCCAGTTGCGCGAGCTCGAGTCCAATGCGCTCGGCGGCCTCGACCTGATCGTCGAGCAGCTCGACCGCGTGCTCGAGGCGCTGTACCACCAGGACGTCGAGCTCGCGCAGATGGTGATCGCCGACGACGACCGCGTCGACGGCCGCTATCTGGAGGTCCACCAGGGGATCCTCTCGCTGCTCGCGCTGCAGGCGCCGGTCGCGGGCGACCTGCGGCTGGTGGCGGCACTGCTGCACATGATCAAGCACATCGAGCGCATGGGCGACCAGTGCGTGAACATCGCCAAGCTGATCCCGCTGTCCGGATATGAGCCGCCGGTGCATCGCGAAATGCTCGACGCGCTGGCCAAGATGGGCGCGTTCGCGCGCTCGGAGGTCGTCCAGTCCAAGGCCGCGTTCGCCACGCGCGACGTCGCCCTGGCGGAAGACCTGGTGCGGCAGGATCGCGAGATCAACCGCCTGAACCGTGAGATATTCCGTCTGGCGATCGAGATCGGCGATGACCCCGATACGCGCGAGTGGGCGATGCACATGACGCTCGTCGCCCGCGCGCTCGAGCGGATCGGCGATAACGCCGTCGACATCGGCGAGCAGGTCGCGTTCGTCGTGACTGGGCTCTTCCGCGAGTTCTCGGACCCCTCGGGGCCCCGCAAATAGCGATCGGCTCCTGTGAAGATCCTGTGACATCGACTTGCAGAACTGTCGTGAGTGTCTCTGATCCCATACACTGCGCCGCGATGAGCGCAAGCGTGAGCGCCGGAGAGGCGGGGGGCACGTCAGCAGCATCGGACGCCACCGGCATCCCCGCGGCATCCCTTCGCATCGCCGTCCTGGACCGCGACAGCGGCTTCATCCAGGTTCTGAGCAAGCGCCTGGACCGGCTCGCATGGGAGCACCGCGTGCTCGCCAGCCCCGTTCCGCCCGACGCGGTCGTGTCGATGCGCCTGAGCGCCCTGGTCGTCGACCTCGCCGTGCTCGGCCCGCAGGCGTGGGGCTGGCTCGAGCGCCTGTGCGAGGCGTTGCCGGAGCTCGGCATCGTCGTGTGCACCGGTCCCTCAACCGTCGCTCAGCGCGTCCGCGGGCTGCGCCTCGGCGCCGACGACTGGATCACCAAGCCGTGCCACCCGGAGGAAGTGATCGCGCGCGTGCAGAGCGTCGTGCGCAGGCGCAGGCGCAGCGCCAGCCGCACGGAGACCGAGCCGATCAGCGCGGGCGAGGTCGAGATCCGCTCCGACCGCTTCCAGGCGTTCGTGGGCAAGCGCAGCATCGACCTGACCAGGCGCGAGTTCGAGCTGATCGAGCTGCTCGCCGCCGCCGAGGGCCGCGTGCTCGAGCGCGAGGAGATCTACTCGCGCCTGTGGGGCTACACGATGGTCCGCGGCGATCGTTCGGTCGACGTGTTCGTGCGCAAGCTTCGCCAGAAGCTCGAGAAGGCCTCGCCAAACTGGCGCTACATCCACACCCACTTCGGCATCGGCTATCGCTTCGCGGCGGAATCGGTCGAGGTGATCGACGCGAGCGCCGTGCCCTCGTCACTTCCCGCCGACTGGGATACGCGCGATCAGGGCGAGCTCGCGGGGCCGCAAGAGGGCGACGAGCTCACCGCCGGCGCCCTCTAGCCGCACGACCGCCAGACCGCCCTTCTTGACATCGGTGCGCGCGCCGGTCAGCTCTCCCACGACGCGCGAGAGGTCGGGCTCGTGTCCGACCAGCAGCAGGCGCCCGTCGTCCGGCAGCGCGCGGATCGCCTCGAGCGCCTGCTCCGCGTCGAAGCCAGCGGACAGCGGCGCGTAGGCTTCCAGCCGCGCGCGCTGCTCCTCGCTCCACGCCTGCGCCGCCAGCTCCGCGGTCTCACGTGCGCGCACGCGCGGGCTGAACAGCACCGCGTCGAACTCCGGGCCGAGCCGCCGTAGAGCGATGCCCGCGGCGCGCGCCTGCTGTTCGCCGCGCTCTGTCAGGCGGCGCTCGGCGTCGGCGCGCGTTCCGTGAGGCTCCGCCTCTGCGTGACGAAGTAGCCAGAGCTGGCGAGCCATTTCCTCTCTGCGCTAACCCTATCGGGTTGCGCTGTTCGCCTAGCGCGTCGCGCTCTTCGCGTTGCGAGGCTCTCAGGCCGCCTGCGAGAACCGGGTCGATCGTGCGCCTCTCGCGACCTCCGTCGGCAGTAGAAGCGACAGCAGACCGGCCGCGAGGATGAAACCCGCTGATGTCCACAGGCAGGCACTCAGCCCACCCCACTCGTAGATCAGCCCCGACAGCACGGTCCCGGCGAGGCGCCCGACCGCGTTGGCCATGTAGTAGAAGCCGACGTTCATGGCGACCTTGTCGTTGTCCGCATAGGCAAGGATCAGGTAGGAGTGGACTGCCGAGTTCATCGCGAACACTACGCCGAAGGGGATCAGTCCGAGGATGATCGCGATCGCGGGGTCGACGTGTGCGGTGAGGGCCAGCGCGATCGCGGCGGGACACACCGCCAGTCCGAGCGCCAGCCAGATCGCGGTCCTGCCATCGGGCTCGCCGCCGTGACCGTCGACCCTGCGGCGGACGAAGCGAGGTGCGGCCGCCTGGACCGCCCCGTAGCCAATCACCCAGACGGCAAGGAGGGTCCCCACCTGCCAGAACGTCCAGCCCACGACCGAATAGAGGAAGAACGGCAGCGCAACCACGAACCACACGTCACGGGACGCGAACAGGAAGATGCGCGCCGCGGCGAGAACGTTGACCGCGCGGTTGTTGGAGAACATCTGCGTGAACTTCGCCGTCCTATCCGGAGCACCGAGGTAGCCACGCATCAGGCTCGAGCTTGCGAGGAGGGAGACGAGCACCATGCCCGCCATGATCAGCATTGCCGCCTGGAAGCCAACCAGCGTGAGCAGCAGGCCGCCGAGGAAGAAGCCGATTCCCTTGAGCGCGTTCTTCGACCCGGTCAGGATCGCGACCCAGCGGTACAGCGAGGACTGATCGTTCTCGGGCACGACCAGCTTGACGGCGCTCTTGGAGCTCATCTTGGTCAGATCCTTGGCGATGCCCGAGAACGCCTGCGAGACCATCACGTAGCCAACGACCAGCAGCGACGCCGGTGCGAAGCCCAGCATGCAGAGCGCCACGATCTGGATGGCCAGACCCATGAAGAGCGTGATCTTCAGTCCCAGCCGAGCCGCGAGCCAACCCCCGATGAGGTTCGTGACGACACCAGCGATCTCGTAAAGGACGAACAGCGAGGCGACCTTGAGCGGGCTGTAGCCGAGTCGGTCGAAGTAGAACAGCACGAGCGTGCGAGTCGCTCCGTCGACCAGCGTCTCTGTCCAGTAGGCCCCGGTCCCCAGCAGGTAGTTGCGCAGGTCAACGCGCCGCTGCTGTGCGGCCCCTCCGGAGGCCGTCGTCGCGTCGCTAGCCATCCGCGGCCCCCACGGAGGCGACGCGTCCGTCTTCGGGAAGGCTTTGGGCGACACTGCGCGCGAGCTCGACGAGGCGGTTCGCGTAGCCCCACTCGTTGTCGTACCACGCGAGGATCTTCACCTGCGTTCCGTCGGTGACAATCGTTGACGGAGCGTCGACGATCGCCGAGCGCGGATCGTCCTTGAAGTCGACCGACACCAGCGGCCGGCGCTCGTACCCGAGAATGCCCGCCAGCGGCCCGGCCGCCGCTACCTCGAGCAGACCGTTGACCTCCTCGACCGTCGTCGGGCGCGCGACCTCGAAGACGCAGTCGGTCAGCGACGCGTTGAGCAGCGGCACGCGCACCGCGAGACCGTTCAGCTTGCCCTCCAGCTCTGGGAAGATCAGCCCGATCGCGGTGGCGGATCCCGTCGTCGTGGGGATCAGGGAGACGTTCGCGGCACGTGCTCGGCGCAGGTCCTTGTGGGGTGCGTCGACGATCGTCTGCGTGTTCGTCATGTCGTGCAGGGTCGTGATCTGACCGTGCACGATCCCAATTCCCTCGTGGATCACCTTCACGACCGGGGCCAGGCAGTTGGTCGTGCACGAGGCCGCGGTCAGCAGCTGGTGGCGCTGTGGCTCGTAGAGGTGGTCGTTGACGCCCACGACCACGTTCAGCGCCACTTCCTTCACCGGCGCCGCCACGATCACCTTGCGCACGCCCTGCTGGAAGTAGGCGTCGAGGCTCTCCCGGGTTCGGAACTTGCCGGTGCACTCGAGGACGATCTCGATCCCCAGCTCACCCCAGGGCACGTCGCCGGGCTCACCGGCGCTGCTGTAGCTCAACGCGGTCCCCTCGATCGTCAGAGACTTGACGTCACCGTGGACGTCTTCGGACCAGCGTCCGTGGATCGAGTCGAACGTCAGCAGATGAGCCGCGGTCGCTGCGTCGCCGTGGAGCTCGTTGACGTGGGTGAACGCGAGCTCTGGCCACTGCCAGGCCGCGCGCAGCGCCAGCCGCCCCACGCGCCCGAAGCCGTTGATGCCGACACGGGTGGAGGGCACGTCGCTGGTAGTCATGGCGCTATCGTATTACATTGACAAGCATGATTGTTATTGATATGTGTATATAGATGTCCGTCGATTTGGAGCTATCCCCCAAGCAGAAGCGAGCCAACGGTGCTCCCTGCTGTGAGCCCGTCGTCTACCCCGACGTACAGCGCGAGGAAGCCCTGCGTATGGCTGAGGTCGCGAAGGCCCTCGGCGACCCGATCCGCTTGCAGCTCGTTGACGTGCTGCGCAAGCACGCCGGCAAGGTCTGCGTCTGCGAGCTCGTGCCGCTGTTCGACATCTCCCAGCCAACGCTCTCCCACCATCTCAAGAAGCTGCGCGACGCCGGGATCGTGGACTCCGAGCGCAAGGGTTTGTGGGCCTACTACTACGTCATCCCCGATGCACTAAAGGAGCTATCCGCATGGCTGAGCTGACCACCACAGCCGAGACGACGATCGCCGACTCCTGTTGCGCGCCCGAGCAGCAGGCGACGTGCTGTGAGCCGAGCGCCAAGGCCGCGTGCTGCGACCCCAGCCACGGCGAGGGCTGCGGCTGCGCCGCCGGCATCACCGCGACGCAAGCCAGCGATGTGCGCGAGCAGGTACGCGAGCGCTACGCCGCCGCCGCCGTCCAGGTCACGACCACCGATCCCGGCACCGGCTGCTGCGCACCGAGCGACACCTTCGACGGTGGCAGCGAGGTCTTCGGCGCTGCGCTCTACGCGCTCGGCGACCGCGAACAGCTCCCCAACACCGCCAAGCTCGCTTCGCTCGGCTGCGGCAACCCCACCGCTGTCGCCGAGCTTCACGAGGGCGAGACAGTCCTCGACCTCGGCTCGGGCGGCGGGATCGACGTGCTGCTCTCTGCCAAGCGCGTCGGCCCGACCGGCAAAGCCCACGGCCTCGACATGACTGACGAGATGCTTGCCCTCGCCCGCGAGAACGCCGCCAAAGCCGGCGTCGAGAACGTCGAGTTCCACAAGGGCTACATCGAGGAGATCCCGCTCCCTGACGCGAGCGTTGACGTGGTGATCTCAAACTGCGTCATCAACCTCTCGGGCAACAAGCCCAAGGTGCTCCGCGAGGTCGCCAGGGTCCTACGGCCCGGTGGACGCTTCGCCGTCTCGGACGTGATCGCCGACGAGGACATGGACGACGCGACCCGCGCCGACATGCAGGCATACACCGGCTGCATCGCCGGGGCGCTCACTCACCGGGAGTTCACGCAAGCGCTCGCGGACGCCGGCCTGACCGACGTCGAGATACGCGAGACCCACCGCGTACACCCACAGGGAGCATCGGCGATCGTCCGCGCCCGCAAGCCGGCCGTGGCGTCGCTATGAGCGCCGGTGCACACGAGCTGCACCTGCACGACCCGCAGACGCTCTACCGGCACTGGGAGGAGAGCCAGTGGAGCCCGTGGGACGTCGAGCTGTCCAGCGACCGCGCGCAGTGGGATGCGATGGATGACCACACGCTCGTGTCATTCGTCCTCGGCTCGCTGATGGTGGCCGAGGAGCGCATCACGACGAAGTTCTCCGGCCTCGTAGGAGCGGACGGGAGCCAGGAGGAGACCACGTTCCTCGCCACCCAGCAGGTTGACGAGGCCAGGCACATGCAGTTCTACGCGCGCTTTCAGGACGAGGTCGTCTCAGAGCCGGCGCTGATCGCCGCGCACGTCGAGCGCGCCCGCGCGCAGGTCTCGCCGGCGTTCGAGACGATCTTCGACGACAAGCTCGTCGCCGCCCACGTGCGCCTTACCGCGAATCCCGGCGACGTGGCTGCGAAGGTCGCGTTCGTGACGATCTACCACCTGATCCTCGAGGCGACCCTCGGGCTGACGACGTTCGAGTTCTCCACGCGCTTCATGGAGAGGGAGCGTCTGCTGCCGGGCTTCGTCGCGGGATATACGAAAATCCATCACGACGAGCACCGCCACATCGGCTACGGCATCTGGTTTCTGCGCGAGGCCGTCTCCGCGAACGCCGACGCGGGCGATGTCGTGCGCGAGACCCTGCGCGAGTTGCTGCCCGCCGTCGCAGAGTCCTTGACGCCGCCGGCGGGAGCCGATACCTCCGCCCTGGGCGCGTCGGCCGAGGAGCTGCGCGCCTTCGCCCTTGACGGTCTGACGCGCAGGCTGCAGATCGTCGGCGTGCCCCTCGACACTCTCTGAGCCGCCACGGACACGCCCCGCGGGCGGCGAGCACGCGTGCGGTCTCGACTTCTTCACGACTCGGTCACCAAATGAACACCGGCGCGTTCCCGGCCAGCGCAAAGACTGCCATGGAGGCCCAGAAGGGCCGTCGAACATCACGTGCTCAAAGGAGATGAGTCGGACATGCGAGAGAAGAGCTCGAAGCCCCCTGGGCGCGTGGCGCGCCTGATTCGCCGCAGAGGCGTCGTCGCGAGCGTCGTCGTGGCAGCAGCGGCCCTCGCCGCCGTGCCCGTGGTCTCGGCAAGCAGCTCGGCGGGTCCCGCCAAGGCTGTCGCCGCCGCCGACAAGGTCGGCTTGAAGCCCGGCAAGATCAAACACGTCTGGCTGATCATCCTGGAGAACAAGTCCTACGAAGCGAGCTTCAGCGGGCTGAACAACAACACCTACCTGTGGAAAACGCTCCCCGCGCAGGGAGTGCTGCTCAAGCACTACTACGGCACCGGCCACTTCAGCCTCGACAACTACATCTCGCTGGTGAGCGGCCAGGCGACGCAGCCCGACACACAGTCGGACTGCCCGTTCTATGACAAGTTCACCGGCTCGGTCGATCTGCAGGGCAAGCTCACGAATAACCCCAACTACGGTCAGGTCGTCTCGGCCGAGGGCCCGAACGCGGCGCCCGGCACAAACGGCTGCGTTTACCCGAAGGACGTGCCGACGCTGTTCAACCAGCTCGACGCCGCCGGCGTGAGCTGGAAGGGCTACGCGCAGGACCTCGGCAACCCCGACGAAAGCGGGCCGACGCACGACGCCGGAACGGAATACTGCGGCGCCCCCTACGCCGAACCTGGCGCCACGGGCAGCACGGCGTTCCCGAACCCCGGCAGCGCCAACGGTACCGACCAGTACGTGCCCAAGCACTTCCCGTTCCCGTGGTTTGAATCGATCAGGGCCGCCGGCGACTGCAACGAAGCGCACATCGCCAACCTGTTCAGCGAAACCAACGGTCTGTACCACGACCTGCAGAGCGCATCGAGCACCCCGGCGTTCAGCTGGATCTCGCCGAACAACTGCAGCGACGCACACGACGCGGTCTGCCACGGCAACAACCTGTCGGGAGGCTTCGCCAACCCGACGACGCCGAACGCGCCGGTGAACTACACCGGCGGGCTGTACGCATCTGATCTGTTCCTCGAGCACATCATTCCCGAGATCGAGGAATCGCCGGCGTTCAAGGAAGGCGGCCTCATCGACGTCACCTTCGACGAGGCTTTCCCGCCGTTCACGTTCTCCGGCAACAGCTTCTCCAACTCGACCGAAGTCCCGGCGAACGCGGCCACGTCGCTGCTTTCAGACAGTGCCGGTGAGACGCTGGACGGTCAGAGCGTGGGCTTCGAGCCGACCGGCCCGAACACCCCGCTCGCCAAGAACGGCGCCGGCGAACAGCTGTACCCCGGACCTGGCGACAACTCCGACATCGACCGGCCGAGCAGCTGCGTCGCTCAGACGGTCCCGTCGCTGCCAGCCACGACGTGCCTGCTGGGAGGCGGCAGCCACTCTCCTGGCGCCACCAGCGAGAAAGCGACCGCCGCCGAAGGGAGCACGACGATCGCGGACAACTCGATCGTCGCGACCGACGCGGGACGTTCGGTCACCGGCACTGGCATACCGGCGGGGGCGTTCGTCGGCAAGGTCACCGACACGCCGGTCGCGGCCACCGCTCCCAGCCAGAGCGGCGGCTTCGTCGACGAAGGCTCGTTTGCGCTCGTGAACGGCTCAGGTGAACCGCTGGCGACGACGGGCGCGGTGAACGGGATCGTGCTCGGTGCACGCACTCCCGCGACCGACCCGCTGTACGACTCCACCGACGCGACCACCGGCGGTGGCGACACCGGCAGCGTTCTGATCAGCCCCTACATCTACCCGGGCACGGTCAGCAACGTCTACTACAACCACTACAGCTGGCTGCGCACGATGGAGGATCTGTTCAACGTCAAGAGCGCATCCCCGGGCCTGGACAAGAAAGGCCACATTGGCTACGCCGCGCAGCCCGGGCTCGCGCCGTTCGGCAAGGACGTGTTCAACAACCCCAAGGGCCGCGAAGGGTAAGCGGCGATGACGTCAGCGACACACGGCGAGACTCGGGCCCTCGGGTCCGGGCCTCGCCGCGTCGTGCTCGCCGGGGTCGTGGTCCTGGCCGTCGTGATCGGCGTGGTGACGCTCCTCGCCGGTCACGGCAAGGCGAGCGCGAGCTCCAGCGCGAAATACGGCGGTCTGCCCAGCTGGCTGCCGAAGGCGACGGTTCCCGTCGGGCGAGTCGTGGATGCGAGCCCCGCCCATTCGGTGCTCGGGATCGAGGGCGACACGGTCGCGGTCAAGCTGTCGAACGGAGGCGTGTACGCCACGGCGGTCGGGCCAAGCGTTCCCGAGTCCGGCAAGTTCCCCGTTCCCCGGACGAGCCCCTGCACGTTCGTGGTCACGTTCGCCAAGACCTCCGGCGCGATCGCGATCAGGCCGGCAGACTTCACGATCACCGACGAGCAGGGTCGCCTGCACCATCCCAAGGTGACAACGCTGCACGGCGGCGTGCCGCCGAGCCGGATCACAGCCGGCAAGCCGGTGACGCTCGAGATCTATGCCGTGCTCCCGACAGGCTCCGGCAGCCTCAGCTGGGCGCCGGAGAGCCGACGACCGATCGTCTCATGGGACTTCGACGTGGAGATCGATTGACCCGACGTGCGGGCACGACGCCCGGACGCGACACGGCGGCCTTCGGCTTGGGCGTCGCACGGTGTAGCTTGGAGAGCATGGACCAGTCGCTGTCGGACCCGTCGCTGTACCTCAACCGCGAGCTCTCGTGGCTGGACTTCAACGATCGCGTACTGCAGCTTGCCGAGGACGAGCGCGTGCCGCTGCTCGAGCGGGTCAAGTTCTGCGCGATCTACACGACCAACCTCGACGAGTACTACATGGTGCGCGTCGCCGGCCTGCGCGACCAGATCGACGCGGGCGTCGAGAACCCGAGCCAGGACGGGCTGCTCCCCTCCGAGGTGATCGCGCTGATCCGCGAACGCGTGCTCGCTCAGAGCCGGCGGCTGACCGACTGCTTCGAAGGACACCTGCGTCCGGCGCTGGGCGCACACGACATCCGCGTGGTCAGCGTGCGCGAGCTCGACGACGAGCGGCGCGCGGAGCTCGCCAAGCACTTCCAGAAGGCGATCTTCCCCGCGCTCACGCCGCTGGCGGTCGCACCTGGACGCCCGTTCCCCTACATCTCAAACCTGTCTCTCAGCCTGGCCGTGCTAGTGCGCGACCCGACCAACGAGCAGACGGTGTTCGCGCGCGTGAAGGTCCCCACCGAGATCCTGCCGCGCTTCGTCACGCTCAAGCAGCCCGCGCCCGAGCCCGCGCTGCTGGTGCCGCTCGAGGACGTGATCGCCAACCACCTCGACGCGCTGTTCCCCGGCATGGAAATCGCCGACTACGACGTCTTCCGCGTGACTCGCGACGCCGACCTGGAGGTCTCCGACGACGCCGCCGACCTGCTGCAGGCGGTCGAGGACGAGCTGCGCCGCCGGCGCTTCGGCGAGGTCGTGCGCGTCGAGATCGGCGCCGACTGCTCCGAGCAGCTGCGCGAGGCGCTGCAGGGCCTGCTGGGCGTGCAGGACGACGAGGTCTACCCCGTTGACGGCCTGCTCGACATGGGCGCACTGTGGCAGATCGTCAAGCTCCCCGGCCACAACGAGCTGCGCGAGGAGCCGATCGTGGGCATCACGCACCCGCGCCTGTTGCGTCGCGAGGGCGAGCGCCCGGACGTGCTCGGCGCGATGCGCGAAGGCGACCTGCTCGTGCACCACCCGTACGTGTCCTTCTCCACCTCGGTCGAGCGCTTCGTCGAGCAGGCCGTCGCCGACCCGAATGTGCTGGCGATCAAGCAGACCGTCTATCGCACGAGCGATGACTCGCCGCTCGTGCCGGCGCTGATCGACGCCACCGAACGCGGCAAGCAGGCGGTGGCGCTGGTGGAGCTGCAGGCGCGCTTCGACGAGCGCATGAACATCCACTGGGCCAAAACGCTGGAGGAGGCGGGCGTGCACGTCGTCTACGGCCAGCCGGCGCTGAAGACCCACGCCAAGTGCGTGCTGGTCGTGCGCCGCGAGGGCGACGGCGTGCGCAACTACGTGCACATCGGCACCGGCAACTACCACTCCGCGACCGCGCGCCTGTACACGGACTTCGGGCTGTTCACCACCGACGAGCAGATCGGCGCGGACGTCGCCGACATGTTCAACTACCTCACCGGCTACGGGCGCCCGCTGCACTACCGCAAAGTGCTGATCGCCCCCGAGCATCTGCGCGAGGGCATCATCGAGCAGATCGAGCGCACGGTCGCAGCGCACTCCGACGAGCACCCGGCACGGATCGCGATGAAGATGAACTCGCTCGTCGACGGTCGCTGCATCCGCGCGCTGTACGCCGCCTCGCAGGCCGGCGTGCGCGTCGATTTGAACGTCCGCGGCATCTGCTGCCTACGCCCGCGAGTGCCCGGCATCTCCGAGAACATCCGCGTGGTGTCGATCGTCGGACGCCTGCTCGAGCACTCGCGCGTGTACTCCTTCGAACGCAACGGCGACCACGCGATCTACATCGCCTCCGCCGACCTGATGCCGCGCAACCTCGACCACCGCGTCGAGCTGGCGGTGCCGATCGAGGCGCCGGAGCTCCGCGAGGAGCTACTGGACACGCTCGAACGCGCCTTCGCCGACAACCAGAACTCGTGGGATCTGGACGCCGACGGGCTCTGGCACCGCAACTCTCCCCGGCCGGGCGAGGACCGATCGAAGATCGTCCAGCGCAGCCTGCAGCTCGAGCTGGCCGAGCTGTACGCCGCCCGCGCCCGCAGCGAGCGACCCAGCGGCGAGCTCGACGTGGGCTCGCTAGCGGCGAGCCGTCACTGAGCGGCCGCGCGGCGGGCCGTCACTGAGCGGCGGGCGCGGAAAGCCCGTGGAGCACGGCCTGCAGCTGATCCACCGACTGGTAGTCGAGCCCGAGCAGATGGTCATGCCGGTGGCGCACGATTCCCTGCTCGTCGATCACGATCACCGCGCGCTTGACGCCCAGGCGTGAGGAGAAGGCGTCGTATTTGCGCGCCACGTCCTTGTCGACGTCGGCGAGCAGCGGCACGTTCAGCGCGTACTTCTCGGTGAAGCCCCGGTGCGAGTCGAGATCCTGCGAGGAGATCCCCACAACGGTGGCGTCCAGAGCGGCGAAGTCCTCGGCGCGGTCACGATAGGAGCAGAACTGTTTCGTACAGACCATCGTGTTGTCGCCGGGGTAGAAAAGCAGCACGACTCGCTCGCCGCGGTGCTCGGAGAGCTTGAACGGGCCGTCGGTGCCCTCGAGCTCGAAATCCGGCGCCTGCTCGCCGACCTGGGGAGTCTTCGGCATGTTCGTCACCCTAGCGGAGGATGCGCTAGAACCTGCTCGCATGCGCGCACGCCGCCTGATCTGCCTCGGCCTCGCCTGCGCGGCATGCGCGCTGCTCAGCGCCTGCGGGAGCACCAACCCGGCTGGGGTTGCGACGCCGACTGTGAGTGTCACCGCGATCCCCACCGCGAGCCGCTCCTCGGCGGCGGAGCTGCGCAACTGGAGCGACTTCGGACTGAACCCCCAGCGCAGCGACGTCAGCGAACTCGCCACCGGGATCACCGCAGCCAACGTCGCACGTCTGCGCCACTTCAGCGTCTCGCTGCCCGGGACCGTCGACTCCTCGCCGATCTACCTCCACGGCGTAAAGGTTGACGGCGCGGTGCACAACGTGATCGTCGTCACGACGACGTATGGCAAGACAATCGCCATCGACGCGGACAGCGGCAGGATCCTGTGGACATTCACGCCGCTGGGCTACAGCCGCTGGGCGGGCTCGGCGCAGATCACCGTCGCCACGCCGCTGGCCGATCCGGATCGGCCGTTCGTGTACGCCGCCTCACCCGACGGTGAGATCCACAAGCTCTCGCTTGCCGACGGCAGCGAGGACACCACCGGTGCGTGGCCGGTGAGCGTCACCCGCGACGCCGCTCGCGAGAAGCTCGGTGCGGCGCTCAACATCGACGGGCCCGACATCATCGTCGCCACCAGCGGCTACTACGGCGACACCCCGCCCTACCAGGGCCACGTGGTCCTGATCGAACGCTCCAGCGGCCGCATGGTGCAGGTGTTCAACACGCTGTGCGCGAACCGCCGCGAACTGCAGGCGCCGAGCACGTGCAGCGCCAGCGACTCGGCGATCCTCTCCCGCGGCGGCCCGGTCGTCGAGCCCGGCGGGGCGCGCATCCTGCTCGATACCGGCAACGGCCCGTGGAACGGCACGACCGACTTCGGCGACAGCGTGCTCGAGCTGACGTTCCCCGCGCTTACGCTGCGCCAGTCGTTCACGCCGACCAACCAGGAAGAGCTCAACACGAGCGACACCGACCTCGGCTCGAGCGCGCCGGTCCTGCTCGGGCAGGACAGAGTCGTGGTGGCAGGCAAGGACGGCGTCATGCGGCTGCTGGCGCTCTCGCGCCTGGACGGGCACCCGCCGTCGGGCGCGCGCCTGCATCCGCTCGGCGGCGAACTGCAGCGCCTGTCGATACCCGGGGGCGGCCAGCTGTTCACGGCGCCCGCCGTGTGGCAACGAGACGGGCGCACCACGATGTTCGTCGCCGACGAACACGCCACCGCCGCGTACGTGCTGCGCGGCGGGCGGCTGTACCTCGCGTGGCAGAACAACACCCCCGGAACCAGCCCGGTGATGGCGGGCGGCCTGCTGTTCGTCTACGAACCGGACGCAGGCGGCATCTTCGTCTACCGCCCCTCCTCCCCTCGCGCGATCGCCAAGCTGCCGGGCGAACCCGGGCACTGGAATAGCCCGATCGTCGTCGACGGGCACGTCGTCGAGCCGTCCGGCAACGCCAACGACCACAAGCTCACGGGAACCATCGAGATCTTCTCCGCGCCGTAGCGCGCGCCTCAGCGTAGGAGCCGCTGCAACACGCCCCGCGGATCGGCCTTCGCCAGCCACCACGGGCCGAACGGGCGGCTCTCGGCTCTGGTGAGCATGTCCAGCGGCGTGCTCTTGGAGCAGATGAACGCCAGCCTGCGCTGGTGCTCGTAATCCGTCAGTCCCGCGTAGTCGGTCATGTTCTGCGCGAGCGGGACGATGTTGAAGCCAAACTGCTGAGCGAGCTCGATCACGGCCTGCCTGGTGGGCAGGAAAACCATCGGGTACTCGATCGCGTTGCGCGGGTCATACAGGCGCGAGACCTCGAAGAAGCTCGACGAGGCGGGAGACAGGCCGGTGTCGATGACGACGATCTCGGCCTCGACCTGCGCGATCAGCTCGAACACCTCGACGGGCTTGGCGACCTGGTCGAGCAGCCCGAGACACAGCACGACGTCGAAGCGTTCACTGAAGTCATGCGCGAAGACGTTGCCCTCCTCGAAGCGGTAGCGACTCTCCTCGATTCCCTTGGTCTCGAACACGAGGTTGGCCTGGTCGATGAACATCTGCCGGCCATCGACGCCCAGAACGAAGTCGGCCTGCGCTTCGATCGCCTGCAGCGACCAGAAGCCCGCGTTGCATCCCAGGTCGAGGACCCGGCGGCCGCGCAGGGAGCCGCCGGTGACGCTCAGCAGCGCATCGAAGAAGTACCGGCGACGCTGCTCGTGACGGTTGATGACTTCGCGGCTGGTCACCGGTGTGCTCACACCGTTGTCGAAATCGAACTTGTAGTGCCAGCGAGGAAACGCCGCGATCCGGTCCTGCAGCTCCTGGGTCTCCACGGCGGCGAAGGCTACTCGAGACCGAGCGCGGCCGTCCGCGCCGGCGGCACGCCTGCTGTGCCTGCTAGAGGCCGTAGCCTTCGAGCAGTCGCAGCCACACCTCGCTACGGGTGGGGAAGGAAGGCACGGCGTGCCACAGACGCTCGAGCGGAACCTCCCCGATCACCGCGATCGTCGCCGCGTGCAGCGACTCTGCCACCTCGACGCCGGTGAAGGTCGCGCCGACGATCACGCGACGATCCTCGTCCACGACGATGCGTGCCGTGCCGGGGGCGTCGCGGCCGATGAAGCTGCCTCCCGCGTTCGCGCCGACCGGCCGATCGACGGCGCGCACGTTCAGCCCCGCGTCCCGCGCGCTCGCGAGCGTGTGCCCGATGGCGGCGACCTGTGGCTCGGTGAAGATCACCCGTGGCGCAAGCCGCCCGTCCGAGCGCAGCTCCGCGCGCGCGCCCGTGCGCCCGAGGATGTGCTCGGCGGCGACACGCGCCTGGTACTTGCCCATATGCGTCAGCAGCACGCGACCGTTGGCGTCGCCGATCACGAACAGCCAGTCGTGGCCGGGAACCCGCATCGTCTCGTCGACCTCGACGAAGCGGCCGCCCTGCAGGCCGAGCGCCTCGAGGCCGAGCGCGTCCGTGCGTGGACGCCGGCCGACGGCGACCAGCAGCTGATCGCCGTCGATCGAGCGCCCGTCGTCGAGCTCGAGCGTCACCGGACCGCGGCCGCGCTCGCCGCCCCGCCCGCGCTCGCGGCGAGCCGCGGTCGCCTTCACTCCGAGGATGATCTCCACCCCGAGCTCCTGCAACGACTCGCGCACCTGCTCGGAGGCGAACTCCTCCTCGCCGGCGATCAGACGTGGCAGCGCCTCGACGAGCGTGACGCGCGCGCCGAGCGTCGCGTAGGCATAGGCCATCTCCACGCCGACGACGCCGCCGCCGAGCACGAGCAGCGAGGCGGGGATCACCTTGGCCGTGGTGGCCTCGCGGTTGGTCCACGGTTCGGCGTCCATCAGTCCGGGTATCGGTGGTAGCTCGGCGCCGCTACCCGGGGCGAGCACGACCGCGCGCCGCGCGTGCAGCAGCTCCTCGCCGACGCGCACCTCGCGCTCTCCCGTCAGCATCGCGTCGCCGCGCACGAGCTCGATCGAGTGTTCCTCGAGCCACGGCAGGTGTGCGGAGTCATCGAGATCGTTGACGACCTCGTCACGACGGCGAAGGATCGCGGCCACATCCAGCTCGCCGCGAGCCGCCTCGGCGGCGCCGGGCACACGGCGCGCCTCGGCGAGCGCCTGCGCGGGACGCACAAGCGCCTTGGAGGGAATGCACGCATAGAACGAGCACTCGCCGCCGACGAGCTCGCGCTCGACCAGCGCCACCGACAGCCCGTTGTCGGCCAGGCGCCCCGCGCACACCTCTCCAGCCGGTCCGGCGCCTACCACAACCACGTCGAAGTCCCGCGCTTGCTCCATGAGCTCTCCTTTGCATGGTCCACGTTGCGGGGGCATTACCCGATATCGCTGGCGGCCCGCCAATCCGGGCGATAGCCTCGGTTGGATCATGTCGCAATCGCTCGCCGGCCAACTGCTGCTCGCCTCGCCGTCGCTGCTGGACCCGAACTTCGTGCGCACCGTCGTGCTGATCGGCATTCACAGCGAAGACGGGGCGATGGGCGTGGTGCTCAACCGTCCCTCGACGGTCACCGTGCAGGACGCGGTGCCACAGCTGGAAGACGTGGTGGGGGCGCTCGACCCCGTCTACGTGGGTGGACCGGTGCAGCAGAGCTCGGTCGTGTTCCTGGCAGAGTTCCTGGAGCCGTCGCTGGCTGGGACGCTGGTGCTCGGGCGCATCGGCTTCCCCGCGCCGGATGCCGGCGTGCAGCAGCTGTCCGAGGGCACGGCGCGCAGCCGCGTGTTCGCGGGCCACGCCGGCTGGGGCCGCGGACAGCTCGACGCGGAGGTCGAAGACGGCGACTGGATCACGCACCCCGCCCAGCCGCAGGACGTGTTCACGGATGTGCCAGACGAGCTGTGGAGCAGTGTGCTCACGCGCATGGGCGGCAGCTACGCGCTGATCGCGCGCATGCCGCTGGACCCAAGCGTCAACTGAGCGGACGGATACGCTCCGTCAGTGACGGCGCGGGCTAGACACGGAGCGGGGCTCTGAGCTGGGTCACGCGGGGAGCGGCGCTGATGCTCATGTTCTCGTTCGCGCTCGGCGCCTGGGCCGGCGACCCGGACGCGGACGCAGCCGCGCCCGCCCCACGCACCGCGCTGGTCGTGTTCGCGCCCGCCGGCGAGTCACAGCTCGCGGACGTCGCCGGACTGTCCGTCGGCATCATGTCGGCCAGCCAGGGCGAGTACTCGCAAACGCAGCTGCTGCTCGACATCGGCCAGGGGGCGCGCATCGCCAGCTCGGCCTATCCGACGCCGCGGCCGCCGGTGCTGTCTCTGATCGTGACCGGCGCGAGCGCGGGGGCGACGGGCACGGGCGCGAGGGTCACGGGCGCCATCGTCGCGAGCGCGACGGTCGCGCGCTGGCAGGCCGCGCGCAGGCGCGCCGAAGCCGCTCCCCAGCTGCTCCAGCCTGGGCTGCTGGCCAGTCAGATCCCAGGCGGGGCCGGCTACGCCGGGGTGACAGGCGCCGCGACCGGCGACGGCGCGCTGGCGGCAGAAAGCGACGGGCGTGTGGCGGCAGTGTCGCTCGGGCCGGCATCGACGCTGCTGGCGCGCATCGCCACCCTGCTCCGCCGCAAGCGCCTGGTGGTCGCCGACCTGCCCGCGGGCGCCGCAGGCCGCGCGGATCTGCTCGCGCTCGCTCGCGGGCGAGCCGCTAATGAGCTGCTGCTTGTGGTTCAGCGCGTCGAGCGGGGATCGGCGGGCGAACTGCTGTGGACGGCCGCTGGCGGGCTCGCTGGGGGCGCGGGCAAGGAGCTGAGCTCGCAGAGCACCGACGAGCGCGGCCTGATCGCCTCGTTCGACCTCGCTCCGACGATTCTCGACTACCTCGAGCTGCGGCCGATCCCGCCGGAGGTGCGCGGCAAGCCGATCGTCACCGACGGCCCGTTGCATTCGACCAGCCTGCGCTCGCTGATGGCACGTCTGCGCGTGGTCGGCGGGCGGCGCCTGCCAGCACTGGGCTTCCTGCTCGGCGCGTGGGCGCTGCTGGCGGCGCTCGCGGCGCCGTGGGCGCGCTGGCGCGCATGGGCGATGCGCGTCGGCGCGCTCGGCGTGCTGTGGACGCCCGTGGCCGTGCTCATCCCCGCCGCGCTCGAGCCGAGCGCGGCGGTGGAGTACGCGACGATCGCGCTCGTCTGCCTCGCGCTCGGGGCGCTCACCGATGCGCTCGTGCCGTGGCCGCGCGCGGTGCTCGCCCCTGCGGTGGTGGCGGTCGTGGTGCTCACTGCGGACGCGCTCGCGGGCACGCAGCTGCTGATGCGCTCGCTGCTCGGGCCGGACCCGATCCTCGGCGCGCGCTTCTACGGGATCGGCAACGAGCTGAAGTCAGGGATGGCGGTGCTGGTCGCGGCGGCGGTCGCCGCAGCGCTGTTCCCCGCGGCGCGCGACCGTCACGCGGCGCTGGCGATGGCGGGCGCGGGCGTGCTGCTCGCCGTCGTCGAGGGCTCGGCGCGGATCGGCGCGGGCGTCGGCGGCGTGATCCTCGTGAGCTTCGGATTCGCGGTCGCCACGATCATGCTCCTGCCGGGCGCATTGACGCGCAGGCGCGCGCTGGTCGTGCTGCTCAGCCCCGTGGCCGCGCTGGTGGCCCTGGCGGCGATCGATCTCGCCACGGCGCAAGGCGCGGGTCACTTCACCGGCAGCGTGCTCGACGCGAGCTCGGCGGGCGAGCTTCGCGACGTGATCGTCCGCCGCTACAGCGCCGCGTGGGACGAGCTGAGGAACCACGCGATGCCCGTGGCGTGCGCCGTCGCGCTGGTGTACGCCGGGCTCGGCATTCGCCGGCGCGCTCGCCTGCTCGTCCCGGTCGCAGGCGATCCCGCGTGGCTCGCCGCGCTGGCCGGCGGACTCGCCGCTGGCGTCGTCGGCGCGCTCGTCGAGGACTCCGGTCCGGTGCTGTTCGTCGTGGCCGTGTTCGCGCTCGGCTGCGTGCTCACCTACCTGTGGGGAAGGCCGCGCGCCGAGGTCGCGCTAGCGGACCAAGCACCGTCTGAGGTATACCGCGAGTCTTGAAGTACCGGCTAGGCGGTACACATGTGGACCGGCCACACGGTACGGAGGCGGCGCTACCCCTCACGGCAGAAAAAAGCTGTCTAACCATGGCTATACAGCGTTTTTAATCCGACATACATGCCACACGCTGCAGAAGCCCCCCAACCCCAACCCCAACCCCAACCCCAACCAACCCCAAACGCCTACCCACCCGCCGCGCGCCGGTAGCGCGCGACTGCGAGCGGAGCGAACACGGCGACGATCACGAGCGACCAGACGACCGCGCCCCAGACGCTGTTGTTCGCGGGGGCGCCGAGCCACAGGTGGCGTATGGCGTTGACGATGATCGTGAAGGGATTGACTTCGGCGAACTGGCGCAGCCCTTCGGGCATCGACGCGACGGGCACGAACGCGGAGGAGACGAACGTCAGCGGGAAGACGGCGATGAAGCCGAGCGAGTTGACCGATTCGGGCGAGGAGACGAGCAGGCCGAGGAAGGCGAGGAACCAGGAGAAGGCGTAGCCGAAGAGCAGCAGCAGGCCGATGCCGGCGGCGGCGTGCAGGAAGCTGGTCTGGAAGGAGAAGCCGATGATCACGCCGGTGACGAGCAGGATGGTGATCGACAACGTGTTGGTGGCGACGTCGGAGAGGGTGCGACCGCCGAGCACGGCGGCACGCGACATCGGCAGCGAGCGGAAGCGGTCGATCAGTCCCTTGCGCACGTCGTCGTTGAGTCCGAGCGCGGTGGCGAAGCCACCGAAGGCGGTGTTCTGGACGATGATGCCGGGGATCAGGTAGTCGACGTAGCTGTAGCCGGGCGTTCTGATCGCGCCACCGAACACGTATCGAAAGAGCAGCACGAACATGATCGGCTGCACGGTGAACCCGATCAGCAGTTCAGGCGCGCGCCGCAGCCGCACGACGTTGCGCTCGGCGATGATGAGCGTGTCGGTGACGAGCCTTCTCATGCGGCTCGCTCCTCGTCCTGCTCCTCGGGGATCTCTTCGGCGGCGTGTCCGGTGAGCGCGAGGAACACATCGTCGAGGGTCGGGCGGCGCATGGCGAGATCGTCAACGCCCACCCCCGCGTCGCTGAGCCGGCGCACGGCCTCCACGATCGCGCCCTGGCGCTCGCGCACGTTGACTTTGACGAGCGCCGCTTCGATCGTGGGGAGCTCGTCGGACATCGGTGCGAGCGCCCGCACGGCGACCTCGGGATCGGCGCCGTCCTCGAGGCGGATCTCGAGGCGCTCGCCGCCGAGGCGGTCCTTGAGCTCGTCGGAGGTGCCCTCGGCGATCAGGCGGCCGTGATCGATTACGGCGATCGTGTCGGCCAGCCGGTCGGCCTCGTCGAGGTACTGGGTGGTGAGGAGCGCCGTGGTGCCTTCGGCGACGAGCCCTTCGAGCAGCGCCCACACGCTCAGGCGGCTGCGTGGGTCGAGGCCCGTTGTGGGCTCGTCGAGGAACAGCACTGGTGGCTTTGCGACGAGCGCGGCGGCGAGATCGAGGCGGCGGCGCATCCCGCCGGAGTAGGTCTTGGTGGCCCGCCCGCCCGCGTCGAGCAGGTCGAAGCGCTCGAGCAGCTCCCGGCCGCGGGCCTTGGCGTCCCTGCGGCTGAACCCGTAGAGCCGACCGACCATCGTGAGGTTCTCGAGGCCGGTGAGGTTTTCGTCGACGGCGGCGTACTGGCCGGCGAGGCCGATCCGTTCGCGCACGACGGCCGCGTCGCGCTTGACGTCGAGACCGAGCACGTGCGCCGTGCCGGCGTCGGCCTCCAGCAGCGTCGCGAGCACGCGCACGAGCGTGGTCTTGCCGGCGCCGTTGGGCCCGAGCAGGCCGACCATCTCGCCCTGGCGTGCGGTCAGGTTGACGCCGTCGAGCGCGCGCACATCGCCGAAGCGCTTGACGAGCCCGCGCACTTCTATGGCGGGCTGGCTCACGCGGCGCAGTCTATGCAGGCGCCGTGCAGCACGATCTCGTGCTCGGAGACGGCCAGTGGCACGCGCTCGCTGAGCGAGTCGATGGCGCGCTCGAGGCCGGGGTCGGAGAACGGCATCACGAGGCCGCACTGGTCGCAGACGAGATGGTGGTGATGCTGCTCGTGCTCGCACACGCGCTCGTAGCGGACCATCGCCTGGCCGGTCTCGACGCGCTGGACGAGCGCGAGCGCCTCGAGCTCGTCGAGGATCCGGTAGACGCTGGCGCGGCTGACCGGACGCGAGGAGCGCGCGCGCAGCGCGTCCTCGATCTCGAGCGCGGTCAGCGCGCACTCCTGCGCGCCGAGCAGCTCGAGCACTGCGCGCCTGGCGCCGCCGCGCTTGCGCCCCGCGGCGGCGAGCGCGGCCTCGGCGCGCTCGACCCAGCTGTCGGTGGCGTCGTGGGAGCTCATGCGACGATCTTAGAGGCGTCGCCGAACTCCGAGCTGGATTCGGTGCCGCCGTGCTCGATCAGGCGGCGCCGGCGCCATGCCGCCCAGCCGCGCCCGAGCGTGTAGGAGACGGCGCTGCCGGCGCCGACGAAGAACCCGACGGGGTAGTTCGTCTGGTAGGAGGCGGCGAGCGCGACCCACACGATCAGCAGCGCGATTGCCGCCGATAGAGCCATCGCCACGAGCGGCCGGTCGGTGAACGAGCGCGCGGCGGCTGGTGCGCCGATCATGAGGCTGAAGATCAGCAGCGTCCCGACGACGGGCACGGTCATCGTCGTCGCCAGCGCGAGAACAGCGAGGAACAGCATCTCCATGCGGAAGCTGCTGATACCGCGTGCCTCTCCCACCTCGGGCAGGACCGAGGAGAGCATCAGCGGGCGGTAGAGGATGCCGGTGGCGAGGATGCAGAGGGCGCCGAGGATCGCGGTCGGCGCGATCTCGTTGGGGCTGATCCCCAGGACCTCGCCGAACAGCAGCGAGTAGACCTCTGGGGCGTACTCGACGCTGAAGCTCAAGAACAGCGCGCCGAGGGCGAGCATCGCCACGAGCGCGAGGGCGGTCGCGACATCGTGGCGGCCCCTGCGGCCGAGCAGGCCGATCGTCAGAGCGCCGCCGAGTGAGAAGACGCCGAGGCCGAGGAGCGTGCTCACTCCGATCAGGCTGGCGCCGGCGGCGCCGGCGAAGGATCCGTTGGGGATCGCGTGCGCGGCGAACGCCGATCCGCGCATGACCGTGAAGAACCCTACGATCCCCGCGACGACCGCGACGATGCTCGCGACCTCCCAGGCGTTGACCATGAAACCGGAGAACATGGTTTGTGCGCCCCTTAGCTCGGTGTCCCCGGCTGCGCCACCGGGGATGCGGACGGGGTCCGGTCTGCTCGTCGGCGGCGTCTGGCTTCGGGGAGCTCGGACAGCAGGTAGGTGATGAACACAAGGGTCACCACGAAGAAGCTCACCGGCCAGCCGTGTCCTGAGGGTGGCCAGTGGAAGCTGTCGTAGGCGAGGATGATGCCAAGCCACATGGCGCCGATGCCGATGCCCCCCGCCGCCAGTAGCGCGGTGAGCGGGCGTCTGGTCAGTCGCAGCGCGCTCGCCGCCGGCCCGACGATCAGGGCCGTTGAGAGGATCGTCCCGATTGTGATCGCCGCGAGCGCCGCCGCGAGCGCGAGCGCGAGTAGATAGAGCACGCCGATGAGCCGCACGGGGATTCCGCGAGCCGATGCCATCTCGGCGTTCACCGAGCTGAGCAGCAGCGGACGGTAGATAGTGAGCGTGATCGCGAGCACGATGGCGCTCAGGAGCACGATCAGCGGGATCGTCGAGCTGGAGATCGCGAACACCGAGCCGAAGAGGATCGTGACGGTCGCTCCTGTGGTGCTGTGTTCGCTGTTATAGAGGTACAGGAACAGCGCGGCGAGCCCGATCCCGGCGCCGAGCACGATCCCGGTGGCGAGATCCCGCCCGCGTGAGCGCTGCACACCGATCGCCTCCATCGCGCCGGCGGAGATGACGTTGCCGAGCACGAATCCCCAGAGGGGGCCGACGCTGACCAGGTAGCCGCCCGAGCCCCCGGCGGTCCCCAAGTCGCCGAACGCCTCGCCGGCGAAGGATTGGCCGCGCATGACCGTGAACACGCCGACCACGCCGGTGACGACGGCGACGAGCGCCCCGACAGCGAGCGCGATGTGCACGGCTTCGCTTTCGAAGAAGCCGGAGGCGAAGATCGGGGACAGGAAGTGGCTCACGAGAGGATCTCGGACCGAGGGAAGACGCCCTCATGGCCAGCCAGGTCGGTGTCCTCGCCGGCGCCGGCGACGATCAGCACGCGACCGTGTACGTGCAGGACGTTGACGTGGTGCCCGTAGAGCTCGCTGAGGACATCGGGGCGGACGACCTCATCGGTGGTGCCGCTTACGGCACGGCCGGCGGCTAGGTAGACGATGCGCTCCATGACGGGCAGCAGCGGGTTGATCTCGTGTGCGGAGATCAGCACGGCGATCTCCTGCTCGCGGGCGATGCGTGCGAGCAGCGCCACGACTTCCTGGGCGCTGCCCAGGTCGAGGTTCGCGAGCGGCTCATCGAGGAGCAGCAGTCGCGGTCGCGCGATCAGCGCGTGCGCGATCAGGATGCGCTGCTGCTCGCCGCCTGAGAGCTTGCCGACGCGTGTGTCGGCGAAGCGGGTTGCGTCGACGGCGTGCAGCATCTCCTCGACGAGCGCGCGTCTGGTTCGGGAGGGCCGTGGTACCCCGAGACGCTGCGCGTCGATTCCGAGCCCCACGAGATCACGCGCGCGCAGCGGAACATCGGGGTCGAACAGGAACTTCTGCGGCACGTAGCCAATCCGGCGATGGCGGCGTGCGTGCTCGCGGGGGTGGGCGGGCCCACCAAAGAGCACGCGCCCCGTACTCGCCGGCTGCAGGCCGAGGATCACGCGGAACAGGGTCGTCTTACCCGCCCCGTTTGATCCGATCAGCCCCGTGAACTCTCCGGGCGCGATCTCGAAGCTCACCCGATCGAGGATCGTGCGGCCCGAAAGCCGCACGTCCACGCCCTGCACAGTGAGGATGTCATCGCCCACAGATGCGCCCGCCGAGCTCACAGTTTTTCGGTCGAGATGCCCTGCCCGACGGCCTTTTCGATGGCCTTTACCTCGGCGAGCATCCACGACTGGTAGTCATAGCCGGGGGTCGGCATCGTCTCATACACCCCGACCACCGGAATCCCGGCACGCTTGGCGGCCTGCACAAACGATTCCGTGAGCGAGTCGGTCACCTGCTGGTTGTGGACGAACACCTTGACCTTGTGCCCAGAGAAGAAGCTGTTCTGAAGGGTCACGAGCTGGGGAGCGGGGTCGGTGCCGTTCATGATGTCCGCCTGAAACGGAAACGGCGTGAGGTTCTTGGCGCCCGCCGCTTCGAGCATGTAGTCCGCGACAGGCTCGGTCGTCGCGACCGGCGTGTTCGGGTAGGCGGCCTTGAACTTCGCGATCGCTTCGTACCACGGTTTCAGCGATTCGTCGAACTTCGTGGCGTTTTCCTGGAAGTACGCCGCGTGAGCGGGCTGCAGCGCGGAGAGATCGCTAGCGATCGCTTTGGCGACGATCGGCATCGTCGTGGGCTTGTACCAGAGGTGCGGGTTGGGGGTCGATTCCGGCAGGCCGAGCAGCTTCTGGACGTTGATGACCTTGCGCGAGGAGCTCGGTGAGGCCGACTCGATCTTTTCCATGTAGGTGTCGTAGCCCACACCGTTTTCGATCAGCAGGCTCGCGGCGCTGACTGCTTGGGCGGTGCTCGCGCTGGCCTCGTAGGTGTGCGGGTCGGTGTTCGGGTTGCTCTCGATCGCCGTGACCTTGACGTACTTGCCGCCGATCTGCTCGATCACGTTCGCGTACTCGTTCTCCGCGCCGACCGCGTTGATCGTCCCGGCTGGCGCGGCGGTCTGTGCGTTGCTGCCACAGCCGGCGACGGCTGCGGCGAGTGCGACGAGCATCACCGTGAAGGCGATGCGGCGGCTGTGATTCATTTGATTCAGGCTCCCGTGTCGGCGTGATCAGTAGGTCGCACGGAAACCTATCATAAGACTGAGTCTCGTTCTCAGTCTTAGCCAGCTACCTCCGCGGCAATCGCCTCCGGCGGACGCTCATTCTTCGGCGTCGCGCTTGCGTTTGCGGTTGATGAACAGCACGGCACCCACGATCACGATCACAACGATCAAGATCCCGCCGGCGATGTAGCGCAGTTTGTGGTGGATCGTTTTGTTGACTTTGACGACTTCCTTGCTCGCTTCGGTGGGTTTGAGCACCGACACGGGCACACCCTTGGCCTGCAGCGCCGCGGCGACTTTCTTCTCTTCTTTGCGTTTGTATTTCGCGACGAATTTCTGGCCGCTCTTGAGGGTCACGCGCACAGAGCCGACCCGTTTGTTGATCTCGACCGAGCCGACGTGGCCGCCGTCGAGCTGCTGTTCATATTCCGTGAAGCTCTCGTGCTGGTAGAGCACCGGCGACGCGGCGCCGGCCGCGACGGCGACATCGAGCAGCGTGAAACCGGCAAGCGATACGGCAAATACGGCGATCGTGGCGGTGAGGAAGGCTCTTGTCGTTGCGATCATCGGCCGTACCCTAGCGGCGCCCGCCGACGCGTGCTGAGCCACCTCGGGACAGCCGGCGGAGCTGGTCGTGCCCCCGCAGGCGTCTAGATCCGACTCGTGTCGCGCCGGTAGGCACGCGCGGCGAGGGCGCCCAGCACGACGGTCCACGCGGCGATCACGATCCATCCGAGCGCGCTCCACGGGCGCCCACCCAGTGCCACATGACTCGCCTGCACGAGCCAGTAGGAGGGGATGTACTGGGCGAGGTCGTGCAGGAATCCGTGCTTTGCGAGTGGGAACCACGTGCCGCCGAGCAGCGCCAGCAGCGATATCCCTCCGCCCATGGCGGGGCCGATCGAGTCCGGGGTGAGCTGGTGCCCGAGCAGGATCCCGAGCGCGGCGAACGGCACGAGGCCGACGAGCATCAGCCCGGTCATCTTCAGCCACTCGTCGGCGGTCAGGCTGACGCCCAGGGAGATGCCGGCGGCGTACAGGGCGAGCAGGCTGATCACCGCCATCATGTAGCCGGTGAGCACCTTCACCCGGAAGTACGCTCGCGGCGTGAGCGGGGTGATCCGCAGCTGGCGGTTCCAGCCGACCGCGCGCTCGGCGGCGATGCGCGCGCCGCAGGAGAGCATCGAGCTCATCGTCCCGAACGATGCCAGCCCGACCATGTAGTACACGGCGAACGAGATGCCGCTGCCGTCGAAGTTCTGTACGTGGCGGTTGGGGCTGACGATCACGAAGTACAGCACCAGCGGGAAGCCGAGCGAGAGCAGGAAGAAGCGCCTGTTGCGCAACGTTCGCAGCAGCTCGTAGCGGGTGTACAGGAGCGGCATCAGCGCGCCCGCTCCGTGCTCGCGTCGTCCGCGCCGCGCCACTCGCCGCCGTTGTCCCGGCGGTCGCCGGTCAACGCGAGGAAGGCCTGCTCGAGGCCCGCCGCGGCGATCTCGATGTCGCGGGCGTCCGCGTGAGCGCTCAGCAGCGCCCGGATCGCGGCGTCGGAGTCCGAGCAGCGCAGCACCACCGCCTCGCCGCGGCGCTCGGCGCTGCTGACACCGGGCAGCGCGACGAGCGCGTCGGCATCCACGCGGGGAAGCGTCGCGCGAATCGTGCGCGTGCCGACCATCGCCCTGATCTCGGTCGTCGGGCCGTCGGCGACGATCTCGCCATGTGCCATGAGCACCGCCCGATCGGCGTACGCGTCGGCCTCCTCGAGGTAGTGCGTGGCGAACACCACCGTCTTGCCACGCGCGGCGAACGCGCGCATGGTCGTCCAGAACGCGTGGCGGCCTTCGACGTCGAGCGCGACGGTCGGCTCGTCGAGCACGAGCAGCTCGGGATCGCTGACGAGCGCGATCGCGAGGCGCACGCGCTGGGTCTGCCCGCCGGAGAGCTTCTGCGTGCGCTGGCGGGCGATCTCGCTGATGCCCGAGAGCTCGAGCGCCTCCGCGACGCGCAGCGGCTCCGGGTACAGGGAAGCGATCATCGCGACCAGCTCGCCCACGGACAGGTCTCTGATCAGCTCGCCGGTCTGCAGCATGCCGCCGACGGCGCCGTCGGCGACCGCCTGCGCGGGCGAGCGCCCGAACACCGACACGCTGCCCGCGTCGGGTGCAAGCAGCCCGAGGAGCATGTCGATCGTGGTGGACTTGCCCGCGCCGTTGGGGCCGAGCAGCGCGACGGTCTCACCGGGCGCGATCTCCACGTCGATTCCCCGCACCGCCCTGATCGGGCCGTCCGGGCTCCGAAAGCTCTTGACCAGGCCGTTCAGCCGGATCCCGGCCGTGACCGTCGAGGTCTCACCGGCGATCGCGCGCACGCTCACTTGCGCGCGGTCCGCACGGCCTTCAGGCGCTCGACCTTCGAGAGGTTGACCTTGCGCATGCGCACCGACACGGGCGTGACCTCGACGGCCTCGTCCTCGCGCACGAACTCCAGCGCCTCGTCGAGCGTCAGTTTGCGGTGCGCGTCGAGGCGCACGAGCACGTCCGAGGTCGAGGAGCGCATGTTCGTCAGGTGCTTCTCCTTGACCGGGTTGACGTCGAGGTCCTCCGAGCGGGCGTTCTCGCCGATGATCATCCCTTCGTAGACCTCCTCGCCGGGGCCGACGAACAGCGAGCCCCGCTCCTGGAGCGTGAACAGCGAGAACGTGACCGTGGCGCCGCGGCGGTCGGCGACGAGCACGCCGCTCGTGCGCGTCAGGATCTCCCCGGCCCATGGCTCCCAGCGGTCGAACACGTGGTGCATGATCCCGGTGCCGCGCGTCTCGGTGAGGAACTGCGTGCGAAAGCCGATCAGTCCGCGCGCGGGCACGAGGTAGTCCATGCGCACCCAGCCGGTGCCGTGGTTGGTCATGTGCTCCATCCTGCCCTTGCGCGCGGCCAGGAGCTGGGTGACGGTGCCGACGTGCTCCTCGGGAACATCGACCGACAGGCGCTCGACCGGCTCGTTGCGCTTGCCTTCGATCTCGCGCTCGAGCACGTGCGGCTGGCCGACCGTCAGCTCGAAGCCCTCCCTGCGCATGATCTCGACGAGCACCGCGAGCTGCAGCTCGCCGCGCCCCTGCACCTCGTAGGTGTCAGGCCGTGCGGTCTCCTGCACACGCAGCGAGACGTTTCCCACCAGCTCCTGCTTCAGCCGCGCCTCGATCTGCCTGGCGGTGAGCTTGTCGCCGTCTTTGCCCGCCAGCGGCGAGGTGTTGACGCCGAGCGTGATCGACATCGCGGGCTCGTCGACGGTGATCACCGGCAGCGGACGCGGGTCTCCGAGATCGGCGAGCGTCTCGCCGATCGTGACCTCGGCGATGCCCGCGACGGCAATCACCTCCCCCGGCCCCGCCTCGGGGGCGTCGACGCGATCGAGCGCGTCGGTCACGTACAGCTCGGCGACGGTGGCGCGCTGGATCGAGCCGTCGGCGCGGCACCACGCGATCTGCTGGCCCTTGCGGATCGTGCCGTGGCGCACGCGACAGATCGCCAGGCGCCCTACGTAGGGAGAGGCGTCGAGGTTGGTCACGAGCGCCTGCAGCGGGTGCTCGGGGTCGTAGGCCGGCGCGGGTATGTGCTCGAGCAGCAGGTCGAGCAGCGGCGCGAGGTTCTCCTCCTGGATCGGCTGACCGGGCTCGTAGTGCAGCGAGGCGACGCCGGCCTTGGCGTTGCAGTAGACGATCGGGAACTCGATCTGGTGCTCGTCGGCGTCGAGGTCGAGGAACAGCTCGTACACCTCGTCGACGACCTCCGCGACGCGCGCGTCGGGACGATCGACCTTGTTGACGACGAGGATCACCGGCAGCTTCGCCTCGAGCGCCTTGCGCAACACGAAGCGCGTCTGCGGCAGCGGCCCCTCGGAGGCGTCGACCAGCAGCAGCACCCCGTCGACCATCGTCAGCCCGCGCTCCACCTCGCCGCCGAAGTCGGCGTGGCCGGGGGTGTCGATGATGTTGAGCTTGACGTCCCTGTAACGCAGCGAGGTGTTCTTGGCGAGGATCGTGATGCCCTTCTCGCGCTCGAGGTCCATCGAGTCGAGCACGCGCGTGGCCACGTCCTGGCCGACGCGAAATGCGCCCGACTGCCACAGCATGGCGTCCACGAGCGTGGTCTTGCCGTGGTCGACGTGCGCGACGATCGCGACGTTGCGGATGTCCTGTCTGGTTACAAGCACGAGCTCGACAGGCTAGCGGCGCGGGGAGCGCGCGCCGGAGAGGGGGTGTTCAGCGCCCGACGCCCACCGCGCGCAGCCCGGTGCGCAGCCCGAAGCGCGCGAGCGCCGCGGGGTAGTGCTCGGCGGCGGCGATCGTGTGCTCCAACGCGGCCGCGAAGCGACGGATCTCCGACTCCTCGATCGTGAGCGCGGGCAGTGCCTTGATCACGTTCATGTGGTGGCCGGCGACCTGGCAGAAGATCTTGTGCTCGTGAAACAGCGGCACGGTGACCAGCTGCGAGAACAGGCCCGGCTGGCGGCGCTCGACCCGCTCCCACAGCCGCCGCGCGCTCGCGCCCGCGGGCGGGCCGAATTCGATCGCCCACATCAGGCCGAGCCCGCGCACGTCGGAGACGACCTCGAAGCGCTCGATCAGCGGCGTGGTCAGCTCGAGCAGCAGCGCGCCCATGCGCTCGGCGCGCCCGACGAGGTCCTCGCGGTCGATCACTCGCAGCGTCACCAGCGCGGCGGCCGCGGCGAGGTCGTTGCCACCGAAGGTCGAGCCGTGACGCACGGCGCGCTCCATGCCGTCGAACACCCGCTCGAACGCCGCGCGCGAGACGAGCACCGCGCCGATCGGCACGAAGCCCCCCGACAGCGCCTTGGCGACGCAGATCATGTCTGGCTCGAGGCCCCAGTGCTCGAGCGCGAGGAAGCGCCCCGTGCGGGCGATGCCAGTCTGCACCTCGTCGCACACGAACAGCGCGCCGGCCTCGCGGCACAGGCGCTGGGCCGCCGGCAGGTAGTCGGGCGCCGGGATGTTGACCCCCTTGCCCTGGATCGGCTCGACGATGAACGCGGCGACGTCGCCGCGCGCGAGCTCGCGCGCGAGCGCGTCGAGGTCACCGAAGCCGACGGGGTCGCAGCCCGGCAGCAGCGGTCCGAAGCCCTCGCGGAACTCCTTGCCGCCGTTGAGCGACAGCGAGCCGAGCGTGAGCCCGTGGAACGCGTGCTCGGCATACATCACGCGCGGGCGCCCGGTGGCGGCACGGGAGATCTTGATCGCCGCCTCGACCGCCTCGGTGCCGGTGTTGGCGGGGACCATCGCGCCGACGCTGCCGGGCGCGCGCGCGAGCAGCTGCTCGGCGAGCACGCCACTGAGCAGCGTCACGCCCAGCTGCGGCAGGTTGCCGGTCCGCGCGGCCAGCACCTGCTCGATCGCGGCGATCGCCTCGGGATGGTTGCGCCCGATCGCGAACACGCCGTAGCCGCCGAACAGGTCGAGGTAGCGCTCGCCGTCCGCGTCGATCAGGTGCGCTCCATCTCCTGAGGTCCACGTCTTGTCGAAGCCGAGCGTGCGCAGGATCCGCCCCATCTGCGGGTTCAGGTAGCGGTCGTTCAGGGCCAGCTCCTCGCCGGTGCGCGTCTCGAGGATCTGCTGCACGCTTGGCACGGGCTCGCCGGGCATCGCACGTGTGAGCCTAGCGAGGGTTTGGCACGGCTGCGGACGGGGTATCATCCGATTCAGCTGGCGGTCTCGGGCCAACGGCCGGGGGGCGCACCGTTTGCGAGCAGGAAGGAGTCGAGATGCCTTCAGTGGCAACCAAGCCATCGTCAGGATCGCGCACCGTCCCTGGCGCAGCCAATGATTCGCACGATCTGTTCACGCGCTGGCAGCGCGACGGAGATCCCGCCGCGCGCGAAGCGCTCGTGCGCCAGTACATGCCGCTCACACGCGGCCTTGCACGCCGCTACGGGCGCTCGTCCGAGCCGTTCGAGGACCTGCTGCAGGTCGCTTCGCTGGGTCTGCTGAAGGCGCTGGACCGCTACGACGCCGAACGCGGCTACCCGTTTGCGTCATTCGCGGTGCCGACGATCCTCGGCGAGATGCGCCGCTACTTCCGCGACTCGGGATGGGCCGTTCACGTCCCTCGAGGCGCCCAGGAGCGCGCCCTGAAGGTGCGCGACGCGCAGGAGCACCTGGCCAACGAGCATGGCCGGGCGCCCACGGTCAACCAGCTCGCCGAGTTCCTCGAGCTCGACAGCGAGGACGTTATCGACGCGCTGCAGGCGATCCAGGCCTACGACACGCTCTCGCTCGACGCGCCGCGACCGCGCGCCGACGGCGAGGCGGTCGCCTACGGCGACACCGTCGGCGAGGATGACGAGCGCTACGAGCTCGTCGAGCTCGACGCGACGGTCACGGCGGTGCTCGGCCACATCCCGCCACGCGAGCGTCTGATCCTGCGCATGCGCTTCGTCGAAGACCTCACGCAGACGGAGATCGCGGAGCGCGTCGGCATCTCCCAGATGCAGGTCTCGCGCCTGTTGCGGCGCTCGCTCGAGCAGCTGCGGACGTTGACGCATGCGAGCTGAGGGCGGCACGCCGGCGCTACTGAGTTTTGGCCGCGCCGCAGCGTGCCGACGCTCGCCTTCGGGGATCCGGTCGATCGCCGCTGCTCGATGGCCGAGATTCCGAACGTCCACCTGAGCCTTCCCGCCAGGCCGGAGAACGTCCTGATCGTGCGCCAGGCGTTGAGCGGCGTGGCCGAATGCCTCGCGCTGAACGCGATCGAGAGCAACGACCTCAACACGGCGGCGACGGAGGCGTGCAACAACGTCGTGATGCACGCGTACGGCGTGGATGGGGAGGGCGCGCTCGAAGTCGACGTGTGCGCACTCTCAGACGCCGTCGCGGTCGTCGTCCGAGACCGCGGCGGGGGAATGCCGGGCGAGCACGTTGACGAGGACGACGAGCAGTACGGGATGGGCCTCGCGGTGATCGACGCGCTCGCCCGCCACGTCGCGTTCGCGCAGACACCCGGCGGCGGAACCGAGCTACGCATGGAGTTCGACGCCCCCGACGCGACCATGCTCGAACCGATCTGCGGCGAGCAGCTGCGGACCTTCGCAGCGGCCCACGCCGGGCCCGAGAACGTGGTCGAGCTGCGGCTCGCGCCGAACGCAATGGCGCGCGCCGTGCTGCCCCGGGTGCTGAGCGCGCTGGCGGCGCGCGCGTACTTCACCACCGACCGCATTTCCGACGTGCATCTCGTGGCTGACGTGCTCGCCACGAACGCCGGCGAATCGATCAGCGGCACGCATCTGGACGTGGGCGTGATGGTCATGCCGCGAAAGCTCGAGCTGCGCATCGGGCCGCTGCTCGCCGGGCGCGGTGAAAGCCTGATGACCGCGGCTGCCGACGGGTCGGCGCCGGTGATCGAACGACTCACCGACTCCCAGAGGGTCGCGGCGGAGCCCGCCGACGCGGGGGAGACGCTCGAGCTGCACCTCGCCGACCACCGCTAGCCGGCGTGCGTAGTCGGCCCTATCCGGCGTCGTTCGTGCGCGCCCGCCGACGGGTGGGGCTGACGTCAGCGCAGTCTGAGCGTCGTGGCTGAGGTGTTGTCGCCGTGCCTGGGGATGAAGCCGACCCTCAGCGTGAGCTTCGTGTGACGGCCGCGCGCCAGCGTGGCCATCCCGGCGGGGGTCAGCGCCACGCTGAGCTTGATGACCTGACCCGCCTTCTTGACGCGGGCGCTCACGCGCTTGACACCGCGGCCGGTGACGCGCACGCGGCCGGCTTCCGGGACCCAGATCTCGAGGATCGCGCGCCTGCCGCGGCGCCGATGGGAGAGCACCTGGATCGGACAGCCGCTGACGGCGATCCTGGTGTTCTTGGTCAGCTTGGCGCCGTTCTGGCCGACGAGCGTCGTCGGCGCGAGCAGGTTCGCCCGGCACAGCGCTCCGTTGGCGGCGAGCGCTGAGTTGGAGCCGACCGGCAACGTCACGACGGCACTCGAGAACGGGACGTCGGGGAGGCTTTCGAAGGTCGAGGTGGTGATGCTCGAGCGCGCGATGTGGGTGTGTCCGACGAGCACCACCTCGACGCCGTCGCCTTGCAGCACGAGGTCCAGATCGGGGAACGCTGCGGCGCCGTGGGAGACGAAGTACGCGTTGCCCTTTAGTGGGTCTGGCAGCACCTGTGTGCTGACGGTGGCGGTGCCGACACGCGCGGTGGACTTGCACGTGCCGGGAGGGGTTCCGGCTTCGAATTCGGCAGCGAGGCAGGCTTTTTGCAACGTCGACAGGCGCGCGACGAGCTGCTTGGGCAGCTGCAGCTGCAGCTCGTGGATGTTCGCCTGGTGGGCGCCCTCGGTCACCTTGACCTCGATGCTCGCGCCGCCGAGTTTCGAGGTCTTGGCGCCGCTTGACACGCTTATGCTCGGGCTGAACGCGAGCACGCCGCAATCGTTCACCTGGAACGGGCTGGACAGGCTCTGGCTGGCGCTGAACGTGGAGGTGAGCACCGATTCGGCGGCGAGCGGCGCACAGCTGGTGGGGTTGAACAGGAAGCTCGGCCGGCTGACGGCCACGTTCAGGCTCTGCAGGCGCAGCGGCACGCCGCCAACGATGCTCGGAAGCGTGCTCGTGACGGTGACGCGGCCGCTGTACAGGCCTACGCTGAGCCCGGCGCGCGTGACCACTTCGCCGAGGTTGTATGGCCCGGCGATTGCAGGCACGACGATCGACAGGCCGTACGGATCGCCGCCGTAGGGGCCTGTGAGGTAGGCGTGGCCGGTGAACACGTACGGTTCGCTGCCCGCGCCCGCCGCGACGGACACGGTGCCGATTGCACTGGTCGCCGGGCAGCGCCCGGCGTTCGCAGCTGGTTCCACGCACAGCGGCACCGAGGGGATGTCGCCGACGAGTCCTGCCGGCAGCGTGGTGGCGATCCGCGACAGATACTGCTGTCCGACGGGTCGGCTCAGGGCGAAGCTCGCCGGGTCGTATGCGCCCGCGTGCGCCGGGCTCTGCGGCGTGAGGCTCTGGACGAGCGAGAACGCCAGCGGCGAAGGACACGCGCCGCCGGCGCCGTTGCCGTCGACGGTGAAGCCGCTCGTGCCCGCGGCCTTCGCCGGCTCGCCGCCATATGGCGTGATCGCCGCCGTGGGAGTGGCGGCCCCGCAGGTCAGAGGGTTGGCGAGCGGCGCCCGCGATCCACCGTTGAAGTGCAGCGTCAGGTCTTCGAACGGCACCTGCGGGCCGTTGACGAACGTCGCCGTCAGGCGACCCGTGGAGGTGTTAGCGCTGACGCGCCCTTCGAGGCGCAGCCCCACGCCGTACTGCGCCGTTTCGCCGCTCAGGAAGATCCGGTACTCACCGCCCGATTCCGGGCCTTTGCCGTCTTCGGGCGAGCCGACGTAGATTCCGCCTGCGAGCGTGCCCGGTGGGATGCCCGGCGCATTGACCGAGAACGTGCCGACCGTCGATGCGGCTGGGCACGCCCCGCCTTCGAATTCCGCCGTGCTGCAACCGACGAGCCCATGCGCCGCCGCCGGGTTCAGGGTCATGCCTTCTGGAAGCGTGACCACAGCGGTTTCCACGTCCGGGGAGTTGGGCTTCGACGGTTCGTCGGTGAGCTGCGGTACATGCAGGCCGGTCGTCACGCCGTCGGGCTGATCGGACTGAGTCGTTTCAGGCGCGAGCGAAAGCGTAGGGTTGAACGCGAGCGCGTTGCAGCCGGTGGCAAGAACGGGCGTGGGGTTCGGGATCGCGACCCAGTTGCCGGGGTCTTCGTAGGAGTCCGCGTGCAGGTATGTGATCGGCTGTTCGGTGCAGGTGCTGGGCAGCGTTATGAAGGCCTTCGGCGGTTCGGTGGGAGCTTTCTGGTGTTCCTGCGGCACCCCCCAGAAAACCAGCCGCGACTCCACGACTTCCGGTTCTTCGGCGATTTCCTTGATCTCGAAGTACTCGTGGTAATCGCCCGATTCGACGCCGCTGTTTTCAGCGGTAACGGGTTCCTTGTGCCAGCTGATCCCACCTTCGAGGTATATGTGCCCCTGCAGACCCGCGAGCTTGATTTTGGGGCTGTTGACTTCGACGCCGAAGCGCGCAGGCTCGCCTGGCTTGCGCACCATGTTGTAGACCGGAAATTCTTCTTCGATCGTGAGTTTCGCGAGCACCGTCGCGGTGCCGGTAGCTTCGTCGACGCCGACCTGGCTCGCCGGCGGGCAGAGTTTTTCGTCTGCGTTCAGCTCCGCTTCGGTGCACTTCGCCGTCGTTGCTTCAGGGTTGACGGCGAGTCCCCGCGGTAGATCGACGCGTACGTCTTTGACGTGTTCGTTGGGCACTTGGGCTTTGAGCAAGCCTTCTTCATGCGTCTTGAACCGGAAGTCGGTGATCCCGAAGTCGGGATGCCCGGCGGCCTGGGTGTAGAAGTGGTTGGAATGACCTTCGTTGACGTCGGAGTCCTTGCATTCGATGCTCGCGCAGGTGCCGGCTTCCCACTTGGTCACTTCGATCGCGCTTGCCACGGCGGCGAACCAGAGCACAGCGATCGCTGTGCTCACCAGAGCGAGCAGCGACGCTCGCAACAACCGGCCGAACCTCGACATCGACACCCTTCCCTCCTCCGTTTCGAACATCGATCAGACCGTCGGAGCGGCTCTCCTCCTCACTACCCCATCTCGGCCCTCGACAAGCCCGTGGACTCGAGGACGAAAGGGGCGGTATGCCGGCAGGCAAGCGTCGTGGGCGAAGCCATGCCGGCACACCGCCGTACCACCCCACGCTCTTTGTGGGTGACAGCCGGGGGGCTCGGCTTCCGCCCGCCGGGGGTGGCACTGCAGGGGTCATTACCCCGATCTCGTGTGTCTAAACCCGCACCGCGGGTCGGCGAGCATTCGGGGGTTTGAATCGAGCGACCGTCGGGCAGGTATATGGCTCTGAACCGACCCGCACGAGGCAGCCGTTTGTGGCGCCGGGTGCGCGCGGGAACCGACGAAATCGAGGTGAGAAGAATGGTCGCACTGCTAGCCCTTGTACTGATCCTGGCGATCTTCGGAGGCCTGGGCTTTGCTGCTCACGTACTCTGGTTCGTGCTGATATTCGCCGTGCTGCTGTGGCTTATCGGCTTCTTCGTGGGCGGCGTGGAGGGCGGCGGCCGGCGCTGGTATGGCCGCTGGTAACGGCGCGCGCTAGGCGACCATCTCGTCAGCGGACGAGATGGTCGGCAGGTGCGCGGCGACGCCGGTGATGCTCAGCAGGCGCTGCACCTGCGCTGAGCCGCGCGTGATCGCGAAGTCCTGGCCGCGCGCGCGGCAACGCTCAAGTGCCCTGAGGATGATCCGCAGGCCGGTCGAGTCGATGAACTGCAGCTGCTCGAGGTCGAGCACCAACATCGGCTCAGCTGCGAGCGTCTCCTCGTCGAGCGCCTGCTGCACGATCTCTATGCTGGCCATGTCGAGTTCGCCGGCGAGCGTGACGATCGCACGGCCGGCGTCGTGTCGCACTGCGACCTGCAGCTGGTCTCGTACCCCCATGGCTGTTGATTTTACCGGACGGGCACGCGCCGGATGGCCAACAGCGCGATGTCGTCGCGAAGCGTGCCGTTGGCGCGTTGCAGCGCGCGCTGCTCGAGTGACCCGAGCAGGTCGCCCAAGCTCGATTGCGCGGGGTCGGCTGGTTGCTCGAGTAGCCATCGCTCGTCGGGCGCGGCGCCCGCGCGTCCGGCCTCGGGCAGGCCGTCGGTGTACACGAGCAGCGTCTGCCCGTCGTGGAGCTCCACGTCGATCTCGTTGATCTCGATCGGGTCGAGCACGCCCAGCAGCGTGCCGGGCGCACCGACCTGCGCGCGTGTGCCGTCCGTGTGGATCAGCAGCGGCGGCGGATGCCCGGCGAGCGTGACGGTCAGCCGCGCGTGCGCCGCCAGATTTTCGACCGTGACCAGGCACACCGTGCACAGATCGCTGCCCACGGGCTGGTCGAGCAGCGCCTTGTGCAGCGTTTCGAGCATCCCGGTGGGGGTCAGCCCGAGCATCGCAGCGGTGCGCAGCGTGTGGCGCGCGAGCGCAGTCACGCCGGCGGCCCGTGCCCCCTTGCCGCAGACGTCGCCGATCACCATCATCCAGCGGCCGTCGCCGTAGCGGAGCACGTCATAGAAGTCGCCGCCGACGTCGTTGAGCTCTCCGGCTGCGTGATACAGCGAGGCGATCTCCATGCCCTGGATCTGCGGGAGCGACTCGGGTAGCAATGCCGCCTCGAGCATCTTGGAGATCCTCGTGCGCTCGGTGAAGAGCCGCGCGCTTTCGACTGCGGTGCCGGCGCGGCGGCCGAGCCGTATCGCGAGATCGAGGTCCGCATGCGTGAGGCGGCGCATCGACTCGGCCGAGACGAGCGTGAGCGCGCCAAGCGTCGATGTGGGGGCGGCAAGCGGCACGATGATCACAGCCGTCGCGCGGATCTCCCGGAGCAGTGCCAGGTGCGCGTCGTCGCGTGCGTAGGCGGCGAGTGCATCGGGCTCGATGTCGGTGTAGATACGCGCCTTCCCCGTGCGGATCACCTCGGGTACGCCCAGCGGCTCGTCCAGCGCCGGACGGTAGCCGCGGTCGAGCTGCTCGGCCAGCGCGAGTCTGCTCGGGTCGCTGTGGTAGACCGCCACGCGCTCGATCTCGCGGTGCTCGCCCAGCACGTTGACGGCACACCAGTCCGCGATCTGCGGCACCGCGAGGCGCGCGATCCGTTGCAGCGTCTCTGCGTAGTCGAGCGAGGACGCGAGCACACGGCTCGCCTCGGCCATGAAGCGCTCCGCCAACTGGGCCCGCTTGACGTCGGTGATGTTCTCGAACACGTTCACGGCATAGAGCACGCGTCCGCTCTCGGGGTCGAGCACGGACGAGGAGCGCACGATCAACCAGCGCTCCTCGCCGGTGGCGCGCACGATGTTCCTGACCAGCAGCGGCCCGGGACGCTCACCGTTGAATAGCCGCCTGCCGGGCATGTTCTCCAGCCGCAGCTCCCGTCCATGCTCGTCGAGCACGAGGAAGCGCTCCATGATCGTCCCCGGCGGCGCGCTCGTCAGCTCCTCCGGCGTGTCAGCGCCCAGAAGATCGGCGGCGGCCTGGTTGGCGAACACCGTGCGACCGCGGTCGTCGGTAAGCGTGATCGCCTCCGCCACGTTCACCAGGACCGCCTCGAGGCGCTGCTCGACGCGGCGCAGCTGGGAGAACAGCCGGGCGTTGTCGATCGCCATGGCGGCGCGCCCGGCGAGCTCGCAAGCGAGCTCGAGATCAGCGGCGCCGTACGGCTCGCTATCGCCCAGGCGCAGCACCGACAGGGCGCCGAGCGTGCGACCGCGTGCGAGCAGCGGCGCGACGATCGCCGAGCGGTAGCGGTGCTCGATCATGAAGCGCGCGTGCTCGTCTCCCTGGGCGAACGAGCGCAGCAGCAGCCCGGTCATCTCCTCCAGCAGTTCCGCCTCGCCGCTGCGGATCACCCGCGCGACAGGATGCCCGCCGTCGGGGTCGAGCGGGTGGCGCGCGCGCAGCGCCTCGAGCTCCGAAGCGAGCGACGGGTCGCCGGCCGCGACGGCGACCTCCCTGATCGTGCCGTCCTGGAGCAGGTCGATGACGCACAGATCCGCCAGGCGCGGCACCGTCAGGTGCGCGACCTGTCCCATCGTCGTTGACAGCTCGAGCGAGGTCGCCAGCACCGCGCCCGCCTCGACCAGTAGATCCGCGGCGAGCTCACGCGCTGCCGGCGAGCGCTCGCTCATGGGCCCTGAGTCCGGGGGGAGCTCGTCAGCTCGAACCACACGCGCGTGCCGCCCTCTCGATCCACGCCCCAGCAGGTCGCCTGCTGCTCCACGAGGAACAGGCCGTAGCCGCCATGCGCGCCCGAGGGGTCGCGCGGGCTCGCGATGAAGCCGCTCCCACGGTCGATGACCTCGACGCGGACGGCGCCGCGCTCCAGCAGGTGCGCACACAGCTCGATGCCGCTCGCCGGCGGCGCGTCCGAGTGGAGCACCGCGTTGGACACAAGCTCTGAGACGAGCAGCGACAGCGTCGCGAGCTCCGTCGCCGCCAGCCTGCTCTTCTCGATGAATCCCCTCATCGCCGCGCGCGCGAGCGATGGCGCCTGCGGGTCGCGCTCGAGGCTGATACGCATTGTGCGCACGTCCGGCGAATGGGCGGGGCGATCGGACACGGTGATCACGATATTGGCGGACCCTCGAACGCGAGCGCACGGGCGAGGATGAGCTCTGCGAGATCCAGGGCCATCCTGCTGATTATCTCCCGGCCCGAGAGATGCCGCCGTGCTTCATCACTGCGCACGCGGCGAACGCTGTGTCAGATATGGCATCACGAGACGGTTGCCCTCGCGCGCGAGGTTCCAAACGCCGCCATGCGTATGTTTCACTCACCGAAGCGGGCTCGTTTTGCCGGGCGGGATCACGGGGTAGGGAGACACGACAGGTGAGGCAATGACACGACGATTTTCGGGCCTAGAGATCGACGAGCGAGTGGGCGACGGTCGATGCACGCTCGTGCTCGGCGGCGAACTCGACATAGCCTCGGCGCCGGTGCTTCACGCGGCGGTCTCGCGGATCTGCGAGCACGGTACGGCGGGAGCCCAGATCACGCTCGATCTGAGCGAGCTCATCTTCATCGACTCGACCGGACTGGCGGAGATCATCCTCACCAGTCAGCTCTGTGACCGCGATGGCTTCGAGCTTACAGTGATCCCGGGCCCACGCGCCGTTCAGCGCCTGTTCGAGCTGACAGGGCTGATCGACGCGCTCCCGTTCGCTCAGGCGACCGACGCCCCCGAGTCAAGCGAGGTGATAGAGCCGTAGCAGCTAACTCGACGCCTAGCTTCGTGCCGCGCGTGCGAGTTCGAGTTGCGCCTGCACCGCCACGCGCTGGTTGTTAATGAGTAGGCGCTCGCTGAGGACGGGAATCGCCGCGCTGGGGTCGCCGTCGAGCCGCAGTGCGCTGCCGAGGTCATACAGGGCGTAGGCATAGGTCAGGCAAGCTTCGCTGGTGGGTTCCGCGCAGCGAGCCACTGACCCGCCGCTCGCCTCGATCGCGCCGCGCAGCGCACCGATCGCCTGTGCGTAGCGCCCCTGCGCGAGCATTTCATGGCCCTCGGCCTCGAGCGACGCGGCGGCGGCAGGCGAGACGGCAACGGACGGGGCGCGCTGGGCGGGCACCGGTGGGGCGGTGCGTGTCACCTCGCGCGTTGGCGTCGAGGTCACGCGCGGTGCGAGGCGCCTGGCGTTCGTGCCGGGCGAGCGGCTCGAACCCTGTCGCTGGTGATCTGCGGTGAGCCTCGTCGTCCTGGCGTGGTGGCCGCTCAATGCCAGCACGAGCACCACCGCCAGCACCGCGATTAGCGCTACGGTCGCGACGACGCCTGCGCGGCTGGGGTGCAGGCCGGAGGGCAGGCGCAGGTGCACACGGGGAAGTGAGCGCAGGCCCCGGACGGGCGCCGAGGCCAATGGCCCCGAACTGTCCGCGGCGGGTGGCTCGTCGCCCTCAGGCTGCTTCGGCGGCGGATCCAGCGTAAGCGCGCCGCCTCCGGTCTCGCGCGCCTGTTCGATCGGCAGCCCCGCGGCGGCTAGCTCATAGCCGAGCAGCGCGGGGTTCTCGATGCCCATCCCGCGCAGCTCGGCGAAGCTGACCGGGGCGCCGTGGGCCGCCCGTAGGCGCTCGATGACCCGCGCCTGTAGCTCGTCGCGGGGTTTCATCACGCCATCGTGAGTCACGGTCACCTCTCACTATTGCCCGCCACGGCCCGACCGAAGCGCGGTTTGCGCGAGCGCGCGACGTAGCTCGTGCTGGGTCAGACCCTCGACACGCAGGACCTTCTCACGTGAGCGCTCGCCGCGGATGACGCTGACCTGCCCGCGAGCGACGCCCGCGCGCTTGGCGATCAGCTTGCACAACGCCGCGTTGGCCTGACCGTCAACAGGGGCCGCGGCGACGCTCACGTGCAGAACGCCGTCGCGCTCGTCGACGATCGCGTTGCGCTTCGCACGCGGTTTGAGCCGTACGGTGAGGTCTGCGCGAGGCACAACTTGCAGTATGCGCCATGTCGGCGCCCTGTTGAGCCCGATCGGATCGTTTTCGGGCAGTTGGTCACAACTCGCCGTGCCAACTCCAATATGGAGTGGTGAGGCCAACGGATCTGTCGAGGTGCTCGGATGAGGAACTGCTGGAGATGGGGTTGGAGGACGCACAGGCATTCGGTGAGCTCTACGACCGCTACGAGCGCGCGCTGCTCGGCTTCTTCCGGCGGGCGACCGGGCGCTCTGAGCTCGCGGCGGACCTCACAGCGGAGGTGTTCGCCGTGGCGCTCGCCTCGCTCGGGGCGTTTCGCGCGGAGCTGGGCAACGCGCGAGCGTGGCTGTTCGGAATCGCTCGCCACGAGCTGGCGCAGAGCTACAGGCGCGGCCGCGTCGAGGCGAGCGCGCGCCGGCGCCTGGGGATGGAGCCGATCGTGTTGAGCGACGAGGACATCGAGCGCATCGACGGGTTGGGCGCGGCGGGCCGGCTCGACTCGCTGGCCCTGCTCGACGCGCTTCCCGCCCCGCAGCGGGACGCGGTCAGGGGACGCGTGATCGACGGTCGCGACTATGAGGAGCTCGCGCGTGAGTTCGATTGCTCGGAGCTGGTCGTGCGCCAGCGGGTCAGCCGCGGCCTGCGGGCGCTGCGATCGTTGGCGGGGTACTCACGGTGAGCGACCGCGCAAGCGATCTGCCGCAGTTGCGCGAGTCGCTGATGCTGGCCGCCGAGCGCCAGGCGCGGCACGCGGCGGGCCATGCGTCCGCGGAGACGAGACGTTCGCCGCTGCTGGGGCGCGTGCCGGCGCCCCGCTCGCTGCTGCGCCGCTCGACCGCGCGTCGCGGCTCGGCGGCGCTGGCGTTCGTGGCGAGCCTGCTGGTGCTTGCGGCGGTCGCGTACGCGACCACTCAGCTGATCCGGACCGGATCCCCGGTCACCTCCGAAGAGCGCTTCTCCGCCAACGCGGGTGCGGGAGTCGCGATCCCGCGAACGGAGGGGCTGCTGGGCATCGCCGCCGCAGACCCGGCGGGCGGCCCGCCGTGGACGATGCGCGTGTACGACACCAGCCGCGGTCTCGGCTGCGTGCAGGTAGGGCGTCTAGTCGGCGGGCGTATCGGTGTTCTCGGCATCGACGGCGCGTTCCACGACGACGGGCGCTTTCATCCGCTCCCCGTGCAGGCCAGCCAGGCGGAAGGCGACTGCGTGCTGCTCGACGCGCGCGGCCACGCGTTCCTGGGCGTGGGCACCTACGACGAGCCGGCCAGCGGACTGCCGCGCGAGTGTCATCTGCTCGGCTCGCGCGCCGCGGGCGAACAGTGCGCGAAAAGCGATCCTCGCGACGTCTTCTACGGGCTGCTCGGCCCCGAGGCCCGCAGCATCACCTACGAGCTCGACGGGCGCACCCGCACGATCCCCACGGTCGGCGCCGACGGCGCCTATCTGATCGTCGAGCGCGGCCCTGCGCAACTTACCGCGCTCGGCGTCGAGACGGCCGGGTTCGGCGCGCTGCCAGCCGGCGGCGGCTCGGTGAGCGGTCGCGGCCTCACGCACACCCTCATCCTGCGCCAGCCGATACGCAGGATCACATACACGGGTGGCCGCACATGCACTTTCACCCGACAGGGCTCTCGCAACGACCGCGGCGGAAACTGCCTGCCGCCCGTCGGCTACATCCCGCAGCAGATTCACGTACCCAGCGCGCGCGAACTGTCCTCCCCGATCCACGTCCAACCGATCTTCGACCAGCCCGTTCCGGGCCGCCCCGGCGCCAGGCAGGCGGAGCTGCTCGTGTCGTTCATCGCGCACGCCGCAGTCACGAGCGCGCTGAGCGGATACAACGTGTTCGTCCAGGAGCCCGACAGCGGCAGCTGCGCGCGCCACAACGTCGGCGTCGGCACGGGCGAGGATCTGGGACGCAACGTCAAGGCCGGCGAACTGGTCCAGGTGGCGGTGCCCTCTGGGTTCCAGGGCCCTTCGAGTCTGTTCCCAGGCTGCCCTGGGACGGCGCATGGCACGGTCACCTACAGCGTGCCTTCTGACGAACTCCCCTCCGAGGGTCCCTCCGGACCGCTTGCACCAGGGCACACCCACATTGTCACCGTCGGCCACTTCACGTATGACAATCCCTGATAGAAGCCTCCTCCATCACGCGCGACGGAGGGAACGCTGTATAACTATCGCTATACAGCGTTTGCAACGAGACGAAGACCGGTCCCGCCGACGCTCAGCGAAACGCCTGGATGCCGGTGAGTGCGCCGCCGACGACGAGCGCGTGCACGTCGGCGGTGCCCTCGTAGGTGACGACGGACTCGAGGTTGTTCATGTGACGGATGACGGGGTACTCGAGTGTTATCCCATTGGCTCCGAGCACCTGGCGGGCAGTGCGCGCGACATCGAGCGCGGCGTTGACATTGCCGAGCTTGCCCATCGAGACGTGCTCGGGAGTGAGGCGGTGCTCGTCCTTCATGCGCCCGAGGTGCAGCGCGAGCAGCGTGGCGCGGTTGACCTCGAGCGCCATGTGCGCGAGCTTGTGCTGCTGGATCTGGGTGGCGGCGATCGGGCGTCCGAAGGCGATGCGCTCCTTGCTGTAGTCAAGCGCAGCCTCGAAGCACGCGCGCGCGGCGCCGACGGCTCCCCAGACGATGCCGTAGCGCGCCTCGTTCAGGCACGACAACGGCCCGCGCAGGGAGGAGACGTCGGGCAGCACGGCATCGGCGGGAACGCGCACGTCGTCGAGCAGCAGCTCAGAGGTCACCGACGCGCGCAACGAGAGCTTGCGATGGATGTCCTGCGTGGTGAAGCCGGGCGTGCCGGCGGGCACGAGGAAGCCGCGGGTGCCCTCGTCGGTGGCGGCCCATACGACTGCGACGTCGGCGACGGAGCCGTTGGTGATCCACATCTTCTGCCCGTGCACGATCCAGTCGCTGCCGTCGCGGCGCGCGCGCGTGCGCATCGCGCCGGGGTCCGAGCCGGCGTCAGGCTCGGTCAGCCCGAAGCAGCCGATCGCCTGTCCGGCGGCCATCGCCGGTAGCCACTGGAGCTTCTGCTCCTCGCTACCCCAACGCCAGATCGCATACATCGCGAGCGACCCCTGCACCGACACGAGCGAGCGCAGGCCGCTATCGCCAGCCTCCAGCTCCAAGCAGGTGAGGCCGTAGGCGGTCGCGCTAGCGCCGGCGCAACCATAGCCCTGCAGGTGCATGCCGAGCACACCAAGCCTGCCCAGCTCAGGCGCGAGCTCGCTTGTGGGGAAGCGAGCCTCCTCGAACCAGTCGCCGACATGCGGCAGCACACGATCGCGCACGAACGCGCGCACCGTGTCACGGATGTCGCGCTCCTCGTCGGAGAGCAGGTGATCGATCGCGAGGAAGTCCTTGGGGCTGACCGCCTGGGGCGTCGCTGCGGTGCTCGCCATTGCACGCACTCTATACCTGGGTCGCGAGGCGCTCGTGCACCGAGCGCACCGCGCTGGAGCCCTCGCCGACGGCGGCGGCGACGCGCTTCATCGAGCCGAGACGCACGTCGCCGGCGGCGAACACTCCGGGCGTGGAGGTCTCGAACGGCAGCGGGGCCGGGGCGCCGTCCGGCGACGGCGGCAGCTGGCGGTCGGTGAGGATGAAGCCGTCGCGGTCGAGCAGCACGGTGTCTACCAGCCACTCGGTCGCGGGACTCGCGCCGATGAAGCAGAACAGGCCCGAGCAGTGCATCGTCTGCTGCTCACCCGTCGCGATGTACACGAGCGTCGCCTGCTCGAGATGCTCGTTGCCGGCGAGCGCCTGCACTTCGACGCCGGTGAGCAGGTTGATCTTCGTGTCGGCCTCGATCCGCTCGATCAGGTAGTGCGACATCGTCTGCGTCAGGTCGCCGCGGCGGATCGCGATCGTGACGGCGCAGTTGCTCTGGGCGAGATAGATGGCGGCCTGTCCGGCGGAATTGCCGCCGCCGATGATCAGGACCGGCGCTCCGTCGCAGACGCGCGCCTCGAGGTCGGTGGCCGCGTAGTACACGCCGGCGCCCTCGAAGCGCTCGAGATCCTCGACAGGCAGGCGCCGGTAGCGCGCGCCCGAGGCGACGATCACCGCGCGGGCGGGGATCTCGCTGCCGTCGCTCAGCACGATCACCTGGAAGCTGCCTTCGGCGTGCAGGCCGACGACCTCGCACGGCGCGTTCATTCGCGCTCCCAATCGCAGCGCCTGGACCGCGGCCCTTGCGGTGAGATCCCCGCCGGAGATGCCGTTGGGGAACCCTGCGTAGTTCTCGATCCGCGAGCTCGCGCCGGCCTGACCGCCGATCGTGACGGCGTCTAGGCAGACGGTTTTCAGCCCCTCTGAGGCGCCGTACACGGCCGCGGCGAGACCCGCGGGGCCACTGCCGACGACGACGAGGTCGAAGATGTAGCCCGGCTTGGGCTGGAAGGTGAGGCCGAGTTGCTCGGCGAGCGTCGCCGCCGAGGCGTGGCGCAGGATCCCGTTGGGCGTGATCACCACGGGGGTGTCCGCCGGGCCAACGCCCATGCTCGTCAGGAGCGCGTCGACGTCCTCGGCGTCCTCGAGGTCGATCCACGTGTGCGCCAGGCGCGAGTGCTCGGCGAAGTTGCGCAGGCCCATCGCCTCGGGCGAGTAGCGCGAGCCGATGATCTTGATCGCCTTCGCGCCCTGGCCGGTTCGCAGGAACTCGCGCCGCGCGACGAGCGCGCCGAAGATGAGGTCGGCGATCGCCGGGCGCACGCTCAGCAGCCGGCGGAACTCGGCCTGCTCGATCGTCAACACGCGGCCCGCGCGCGACACGCGGGCGGTCAGGAAGCGCCGCTGGCCGGTCAGCAGGTTCATCTCGCCGACGAAGTCGCCGGCCTCGAATGTAGTGACGACGACGTCCTCCGCACTCTCGCCGCCGGGCACGACCTGGACCTCGCCTTCGAGCACGACGAACAGGTCGAACGACGCATCGCCGGCCTCGAACAGCACATCGCCGACGGCGACCTCACGCTCGCTGCCGAACGCGGCCATCTCCTGCAGCTGCGACGGGCTGAGCGGCGGTGCGATGGCAGGATCTCGGGCGCCTTCCGAGCTCATCGCGTGAGCGTAGCTGCTCTACGCCTGACATCCGAGCGGGCGGAGCTGGTGACGCGCGGTGCAACCGGCGTATGGTGAGCAGATCAGCCAGCAGGTCGATCGCGCAGATGTCGAGCTGGCGCTTCCCTCTGTGAAAGGGCTGCGCGGCGACTCGCTGCGCCTGGTGTTCGGCGGCCTGATGCTGGTGATGTTCCTGGCGGCGCTCGACCAGACGATCGTCGCCACCGCGCTGCCGACGATCGTCACCGACCTCGGCGGGCTGAACCACATCTCCTGGGTGGTGACCGCGTATCTGCTCGCGCAGACGGTGGTCACGCCGCTGTACGGGAAGCTCGGCGACATGTACGGGCGCAAGATCGTCCTGCAGTCGGCGCTCGTCGTCTTCCTGACTGGCTCGGCGTTGTGCGGGCTGAGTCGCAGCCTCGACGAGCTGATCGCGTTCCGCGCGGTGCAGGGCCTCGGTGGAGGCGGCCTGATCGTCAGCGCGCAGGCGGCGATCGGCGATGTGGTGCCGCCGCGCCAGCGGGGCCGCTACACGGGCCTGTTCGGCGCGGTGTTCGGCCTGGCGAGCATCGCCGGGCCGCTGCTCGGCGGCTTCCTCACGAGCAACCTCAGCTGGCGCTGGATCTTCTACGTGAACCTGCCCCTCGGCGTGCTCGCGCTGTTCGTGCTCGCCGCCACGCTGCCGGCGGCGTCCGCGCGCGTGCACCACACGATCGACTACCTCGGCACGGCGCTGCTCGCGGCGGGGCTGGCGGGGGTCGTGCTGGCGGCGTCGCTCGGGGGCACCTCCTACGCGTGGGGCTCCCCCACAATCGTCGGCCTGGGGGTCGCCGGGGTTCTATTGCTGGCGATGTTCCCGCTACTCGAGCGTCGCGCGCGCGAGCCGATCCTGCCGCCGCGGCTTTTCGGAAACCGGGTGTTTGCGGTCACCAGCCTCGTCGGCTTGATCATCGGCTTCGCGCTGTTCGGGGCGGTGACGTATCTGCCGCTGTTCCTGCAGGTCGTCAAGGGCGCGACCCCGACCGGGTCGGGGCTGCAGCTGGTGCCGCTGATGGGCGGCCTGCTCGTCACCTCGATCGTCTCGGGGCAGGTGATTACCCGCACCGGCCGCTACAAGCCGTTCCCGATCGCCGGCACGGGGGTGATGGTGGTCGGCCTGTACCTGCTCTCGACGATCGAAGCGGCCACCAGCCAGGCGCTGATCTACGTGTTCATGTTCGTGCTCGGCCTGGGACTGGGGATGGTCATGCAGGTGCTGGTGCTCGCGGTCCAGAACGCGGTGGACTACTCCGACCTCGGCGTAGCGACCTCGGGCGCGACGCTGTTTCGATCGATCGGTGGATCGTTCGGCACCGCGACGCTCGGCGCGATCTTCTCGAACCGCCTGCGCACCGAACTGCACACGCATCTCCCCCCAGCCGTCGCAGCCCGTGCGGGCAACGGCGCACAGGTGAACCCGCAGCAGATCAGGCACCTGCCGACTCCCCTGCGCCTCGACTACCTGCACGCTTTCACCAATTCGCTGAGCAGCGTCTTCCTGGTCGCGTCAGGGATCACCGTCGCGGCGTTCCTCGCGTCGTGGTTCATACGCCAGCTGCCGCTGCGCGAGACCGTCGCGAGCGGCGACCTGGCCGACACCTACGCCGCGCCGCGCGACACGGACTCGCTCGCCGAGATCGCCAACATGATCGGCCGCCTCGACCGCCGCGAGGGAGCGCGCGAGATCGTGACGCGCGTGGCGGCGCGTGCGGGCGTGAGCCTCAGCCCGGCGGCGTGCTGGCTGCTCGCGAGGCTCTGCGACGACGACGCGCCGTCGCTGGCAACGCTCGCGGATTCTGTGCAGATCGGCCTGCCGACGTTGAGCGCCGCGCGGGACGAGCTGAGCCAGGCGGGGCTGATCATCGCCACGGCGGGAACCACGTCGGGCGACCGGCTGACGGCCGACGGCCACGCGACGCTCGAGCGCCTGACGAGCACCGGCGAGCAGCGTTTGGCGGATCTGCTCGAGGGCTGGCGGCCCGAGGAGCACGAAGAGCTGGCGCGCCTGATCGCGACGCTGGCACGGGAATTCTTCATCGACGCCTCGGCGCTGTGCAAGCCGCTGGCTGCGGCGCAGACACAGCCGGTGTCGCTTCCTCGATGAAGCGCTACGCTGGGCGAGACCTCGTTCGAGGAGGGCTGCAGCGGTGAACGACTTCATCTCGCGCACATTCACCGGCAGGCACCGTGTGCCGCCGGAGCTGGCCGCGCGGCTGCCTCCGGGCCAGTACCTCGAGTCCGGCTTCCCGGTGCTGACGGCCGGCCCGACGCCGGACGTCGCGCAAGACGATTGGCACTTCTCGATCGACGGCATGGTCGCGAGGACGCGCGAATGGAGCTGGCAGAGCTTCGGCGAGCTGCCGTTCGAAGACGTGCCGTGCGACATCCACTGCGTGACGAAGTGGTCGAAATTGGACACGAGCTTTCGCGGTGTCTCGCTCGACACGTTGCTGGCGCAGGCGCAGCCGCGCGGCGGCTACGTGATCGCGCACAGCTATGGCGGCTACACGACCAACCTGGCGATCGAGGACATCACCGACGGCAAGGCGTGGGTGGTGACCGAGCACGAGGGCGCGCCGCTGCCGCGCGAGCACGGCGGCCCGGCGCGGCTGCTCGTGCCGCATCTGTACTTCTGGAAGAGCGCGAAGTGGGTGACGGGGCTGCGCGTGATGGATCACGACGAGCCCGGCTTCTGGGAGGCCAACGGCTACCACATGCACGGCGACCCGTGGAAGGAGCAGCGCTATTGGAGCGACTGACGCCAGTCGCGCAGCGCGCGCCCGGCGTCTGGCAGCTCGGCACGATCACCGCGATCAAGCGCGAGACGCCCACGGTGAAGTCGTTTCGCATCACCGTGCCGATGTGGATCGCGCAGCTTCCCGGCCAGCACTACGAAGTGCGGCTCACCGCTCCGGACGGCTACCGCGCGCAGCGCTCTTATTCGGTCGCCTCCTCGCCGCTCGATGAGGGTGAAGTCGAGCTGACGATCGACCGCCTCGCCGACGGCGAGGTCTCGCCTTACTTCCACGACGTGATCACGGTGGGCGACCAGGTCGAGCTGCGTGGCCCGTTCACCTCCTATTTCGTGTGGCGCGGCGAGAGCCCCGTCGTGCTCCTGGGCGGCGGATCGGGCGTAGTGCCACTGATGGCGATGCTCCGCCACCGGCGCCGCGCCACTCCCGAGCTGCCGATGCGCCTGATCTACTCAGTGCGCAGCTCCGAGGACGTCATCTACGCGGACGAGCTCGGCGCCGACACGGTCCTGACGTTCACGCGTGCCGCGCCCGAGGACTGGAGCGGACATCGCGGGCGCATCGACCAGACGCTGGTCACAGCGACCAGCGCACCGTTCGCCGGCGGGACCGCCTTCGTGTGCGGCTCGAATGGCTTCGTCGAGACCGGGACGCAGCTGCTGATGGGGGCCGGCTTCGCGCCCGAGCGGATTCGCACCGAGCGCTTCGGCCCGAGCGGCTGAGGCAGACCCGGAGCTCACTCCGGGACGAGGGCGTCTCCAATGCGGATACGCCCCGGCTCGAGCACCTCGCCGTAGACGCCGAACGCGAGCGGTTCCGTCGTCGGCAGGCCGCGACGGTAGGACAGCAGCTCGAGCGTCGGCAGGTCGACGATCCCCGTGTCGGGGTCCTGCGAGGTGACCAGGCAGCGCCCGACATGACCGCGAAACGCCACGAGCGCCTCGCCGATCTGCGCGCTGCGCCCGACCCACTCGTCCTCTTCGTGGGCCTGCGGGCCGGCCACCTCGACCAGCATCCGGAAGCGCCTGGAGTCGCATGCTCGACCCTCGGCCACCGCTTCCAGCCGCGCGACCGACGCCTCGGAGATCAGCGATACCGCCCCGGCGGGCCCGCGATCGACGCCGCCTTCCTCGGGGTCGGCCTGCACGAGCCGCAGTGGCGTGCCGGTGTAATCGGAGAGCGCCTGCGACCACGGGCCTGCGACCAGGTGCGCCGTCGGCCTGCGCGAGAAGAAGCGCGTCTCGACCGCTCCCTCGATCTGCACGACGTCCGCCACGCGCGAACCGTCGGGGAAGCTCATCGTCAGTTGCAAGGCGTCCACGTCGAAGTCGGCGCGCACAGCGCTCAGTACCCCGATGCGCTTGCCGTTGACCATCCGCGCGCGCTCGTCGATCAGGTAGAAACGGCGGTTGTCGGCGACGCCCGTGCGCTCGAGCATCACCTCATCGCGGGCGCAGATCCTCAGCCCCTTCACCGGCGTGGTCGCCAGCGCGCTGACAACAGCGGGCGGCGAGCCCAGCGCCGTGCCCGCCGCCCTGCTGCTGTCGCGCTCCCCGAGGTCTTGGCTCATTCAGGTTGTCGCACCGCCGAGACCATGTTCGCTCCCACCGCCTGCGCCGGCGCCGGCGCCGGTGTGAATCCGGGGCTGGGGACGTGCACATGGTGCTGGTGGTGCTCCTCCTCGCTGAGCGCGATCTCGTGCGCCGAGGCCGCGAGCGCGCTTTCGAGGTTCCGCTGGATCCCCTGGAGCGCTTCGGGCTGCGTGCGGTGCATCCAGTACAGCCTCGCACCTCCGAGCAGCATGAAGGCGAGGAACAGGTACGGGAACAGGTTCACCGGCCACGGCGGCGCCGGGTAGAAGCTGCCGACGGTCGGCACCATCAGGCACAGGAAGGCAAGCACCGCGACGACGACGTTGCGCCGTCGCAGCTCGCCGAGCTTGCGCATGTAGAAGGGCGCGGCGACGCTGATCATGAAGTAAGCGAACAGGAAGCCGAACGCCGCCATCGTCCCGGCGTCGCCGAACAGCGTGAGCGGGCTCGTGCCCGTGGCGTCAAGCACCAATGCGACGCCGAGGATAACGGCCCCGTAGGAGGCGAGCGCGACGTGCGGCGTCATGTTCCTGGCGTGCACCGCGTGCAACCGCTTCGGAAGGAATCCGTGCCCGCCGAGCGGGAAGATGATGCGAGCGCCCGCGTTCAGGCACGACAGCGACAGCGAGAAGAAGCTCACCATCGCGCCGAGCGCCACTGGGACCTTGAAGAAGCTCACGCCGTAGGCCGCCGAGATCGCGGTGAGCGGCGTGCTGAACGACCCGAGCGACTTGCCCATGTGGTTGGTCGCGAACACCTCGATGTAACTCATGAACACCATGAACGCGCCCGTGATCAACAGGCTCCAGATGACCGCGCGCGGCACGTTGCGAAGCGGGCGCTTCGCCTCACCGCCGAGCGTCGTCGCGCTCTCGAAGCCGACAAGGCTGAAGATGCAGATCACGATCGCGAAGTCCATGCCTTTCAGGCTCACGCCCTTCAGCTGCAGCTGGCCGGTATCGACGGAGACGCCGTGACGGAACAGCACCACCCCCGCCAGGGCGAGGATGATCGTGACGGAGATCGCCTCGAGCGCGAGGGTCAACAGCGAGGACACGCGAATGTCCTTCCACGCGATCGTCAGGCAGACGAAACCGCTGATCAGGAAGAAGATCCACGGGCTGACAGTGCTGTGCACACCGATCCCCGAGAGGAATTCCTGCGCGAAGATCGCGAAGCCAGCGAGCCCGGCCGTGGCGATGCCCCAGTAGGACCAGATCAGCGACCATCCGGAGAGCACGCCCGCAGCCGGGCCAAGTCCCCGGGCGGTGTATGCGTACATCGAACCCGCGGTCGCCGAACGGCGGGCGAACTGGTTGAGCCCGAGCACGACGAACAGCAGCATGATCGTGCCGAACAGGTAGGCCGCCCACGTCCCCTGACCGGAATCCGCGAACGCCAGCGCGATGATCAGCACCGCTGTCATCGTCGGCGAGATCAGCGCCACCGACTGGGCCAGCAGTGGCGGAAATCCGAGTGCGTGAGGCCTCAGACGAGGCGAGGAGGTCCCCACACTCCCCGAAGGCTCGGTCGCGGCGGTGGTGGTACTCATGCGGATGGACCCCCTTGTGGGCTATGTGACAGGGCCCATCGCAAGCTACGTGCGTGCTCCACCCCTCTCCATAGCCACGCGGCCGAGATCAAGAAGAAGTGTGTGTGACAAATGGCCCACCCGGCGACGCTCGTGTGGCCAGCCGGCCGAGAGCAGACGACATGGCTTTGACCACCGGTCCAACATGTTATTTTTCACACATTCAGCGGGTGCGGAGGTGGGCCGCCACCGGGATCCCGCAGAGATCAGCCGGCGCGCCGTTGCGCCGCGGCGATCTCCGCGAGCGCCTCCTCGCGCGGACACCATCCGCCGATGCTCACGTCCTTGTGTTCGAGCTCCTTGTAGATCGAGAAGAACTGCTCGATCTCCTTGCGCAGCAGCGGAGGCAGGTCCTCGAGCTCGTGGTATCCGTTCCAGTAGGGGTCGTGCAGCGGTACGCAGATGATCTTGTCGTCGATCCCCTTCTCGTCGCGCATCTTGAACATCCCCACCGGATTCACCGGGATCATGCAGCCGGGGAACGTCGGCTCGCTGAGGCACACCAACGCGTCCAGCGGATCTCCGTCCTGGCCGAGCGTGCCGCGCAGGTACCCGTAATCGGTCGGGTACGTCGCCGCGCTGATCAGCAGCCGGTCGAACTTGATGCCACCGAGCTGCGGGTCGTACTCGTACTTGTTGCGTCCCCCCTTGGGGATCTCCACGACGCAGATCAGCTGCGCCTCGGGCGCGCCCGCCGGCCGGTTCTCAGAGCTCGCAGACACTCCCAGGAGGTTACCCCCAGCGAGCACTCGAGCTCGTCAGTGCGCGGGCCTGTCCCCCGCGAGCAGCGCGAGCGCGTGCGGGAGCGCGTCGCGGATCGCCTCCCCCGTCTGCTCGATGCTGCGCGGGCTGCCCGGGAAGTTGATCACGAGGCTCGACCCGCGCACGCCGGCGACGCCACGCGAGAGCATCCAGTAGGGAGTGTGGGGACGCGATGCCGCGCGCATCGCCTCGGCGATGCCGGGAACCTCGCGGTCGATCACCGCGAGGGTCGCCTCGGGCGTCACGTCGCTGGGCGCCATGCCGGTGCCGCCACTGCTCAGCACGAGCGCGCACCGCTCGACGTCTGCCCAGTGGCGCAGCCGCTGTTCGATCGTCGCTCGCTCGTCCGGGATCAGATCCACGCCTACGACCTCCGCACCCAACTGCTCTGCGAGCTCGGCGAGCCTCGGCCCGCTCTCATCTTCGCCCTCCCCCGCCGCCTTGGAGGTGCTGATCGTGATGATCGCCGCGCGCATCATCAGCTCTCCGAGCGCTCGTCATCGAGCCGGTAGTCGCTGCGCCCGCCGCGCTTCTCGAGCAGCACGACCTGCTCGATCTCGACCCCCCGCTCGATGCCCTTGACCATGTCATAGACGGTCAGCGCGGCGACCGCACACGCGGTCATCGCCTCCATCTCGACGCCGGTGCGCCCGACGGTGCGCACCTCGCTGACAAGCTCGACCAGTCCCCGCTCGATCTCGATGCTCACGCTGACCTCGACGAACGTGAGCGCCAGCGGGTGCGCGAGCGGGATCAGCTGCCCGGTCTGCTTCGCCGCCTGCACGCCCGCCAGGCGCGCGACCCCCAGCACCTCTCCCTTTGGCCCGTTCCCGTCCTGCACCGCGCGGGCGCTGTTGGGCGACATCCGCACTCGGGCCCGCGCGCGCGCGACGCGCTCGGTCTCGGGCTTGGCGCCGACGTTGACCATGCGCGCGTTCCCGGCGTCGTCGAGGTGGGTCAATGCCTGCGGGCGCTCGGCGCTCATCGCGGCGGCTCCGTCCCCGTCGCCCAGCGCGCGGGGGCTCCGGCGGCATGCTCGCGCTTCCAGATCGGCGCCTCGGCCTTGAGCCGGTCGATCGCCTCGCGCGCGCCGGCGAACGCTTCGGCGCGGTGCGCCGACGAGACCGCGACGATCACGCTCGGCTCGCCAAGCGGGACGCTGCCGACGCGGTGCTCGACCGCCACCGCGCGCAGATCGTGCGCGGCGACGCAGTCGCGCACGATCGCCTCGATGCGCTCCTGCGCCATCGCGACGTAGGCCTCGTAGTCGAGCCGCTCGACTTCGCGCGTGACGCCCTGGAAGATCACGATCGCCCCCGCGCCAGGGTCGCCGACGGCGCGTGAGAGCGCGTCGAGCGACAACGGCTCCTCGCTGACGCGCACGTGCACGCGCGCGACCTCGACATGCGCTCCCACATGCGCTCCCGCGTCCGCCCCGTGCTCGTCGCCCGCGGCGGCGCCACCGCTGACGGGCGGGATCAGCGCCAGCTCGTCGTCGGGAGCGAGCACCGTGCCGTCGGCGGCGTAGTCACGGTTCACCGCCATGTGCACGGGCATCCGCTCGAGCAGCTCTCCCAGCGGCTCGAGCTCGGCGAGCGCGCGCATCGCGTCTGCGACGGTGGCGCCGTCACGCAGCTCGAGGTCGAGGCTGTCGGTGCCGGCGCGCTCGCGCAGGACCGCGAACAGGCGCACGTGGATGACCATCACGCTCACGCCGCCGCACCGAGCCATGGGCGCAGGGGCTCGATCTCGACGCGCTCGCCCGCACGCACGCCGACGGTCTCGCTCGGGATCAGCGCGAGCGCGTCGGCGGCGAGCATCGAGGTGAGGACGTGAGAGCCCTGATGGCCGGTCGGCTCGGCGTGCCAGCCGTCCTCGCGTGCGGTGATCCGGCAGCGCACCGCATGCGCGCGCCCGGCCGGCTTGTCGTAGTCGCGCTCCATCACCGCCGTCAGCCTTGGCGTATGCGCCGGCAGCCCGAGCAGCGCGCGCAGCGCCGGGCGCACGAGCAACACGAACGTCACCATCGCGGAGACGGGATTGCCGGGCAGGCCGAACACGAGCGTCGAGCCGAGCGTCCCGAACCACGTCGGATGCCCGGGCCTCAGTGCGAGCCCCCAGAAGACCGAGCGCGCGCCGAGCGCTTCGAGGCTCGGCCTGACGTGGTCGTGGACGCCGACGGACACGCCGCCGCAGATCACCGCCACATCCACGTCCTGCACGGCCGCGGCGAGCGCCTCGGTGGTGGCGCTCGCGTCGTCGGCGACGACCGCGCTGCGCGCGACATCCGCTCCCGCGAGGCGCGCGAGCGCGCCGATCGTCAGGGAGTTCGAGTCGTGCACCGCGCCTGCACGCGGCGGCTCACCCGCGGCGAGCAGCTCATCGCCGCTGGCCAGTACCGAGAGCCGTGGGCGGGGTGCGCACGCGACGCTCGTGCGCCCCAACGAGGCCAGCACCCCCAGCTCGGCCGCCCCCAGGAGCGCCCCCCGCGCGAGCACGGCCTGTCCCGCTCGCACGTCATCGCCGGCGCGCCTGACGTGCCGGCCGGCGGGCGCCGCGAAGCGCACCTCGACCCGCCCATCCTGCTGGTGGGCGTCCTCCAGCGGGACGACCGCGTCGGCGCCGGCGGGCAGCATCGCCCCGGTGGAGATCACGATCGCCTGGCCTGCCGCGAGCGTCGCCCGCGCGGGATCGCCGGCCCGTGACTCATCGACGATGCCAAGCACCACGGGGCTGGCGTCTCCCGCCGCGGCCACGTCCTCGGCGCGCACCGCGAAGCCGTCCATCGCGGAGTTGTCGAACGCCGGCACCGGCTGCTCGGCGCTCACGTCCTCGCCGAGCGCCCTCCCGAGCGCCGCCCAGAGCTCGACGGGCTCCGGCGTCAGCGGCGTGACGGCGCCGAGGACGAGGCGTCGCGCCTCCTCGATCTCCAGTAGCCCGCTAGCCATGATCGCCTGGCCACTGTAGTGCCACACTCACGCGATGGCTGACCCGTCAGCAATCGTCGCCGTGCTCGCGGGCGGGCGCGGAGAGCGCCTGGGAGGAGCGAAGGCGATGACGCCGCTCGGCGGCCGGCCGCTGATCTGCCATCCGCTCGCGGCCGCCCGCGGCGCAGGACTGGAGGCGCTGGTCGTCGCCAAGCCCAGCACGCAGCTCCCGCCGCTCGCCGAGCGGGTGCTGCACGAGCCCGAGCGCCCTCGCCATCCGCTGTGTGGAGTGATCACCGCGCTGGAGCATGCCGCCGCGCGCTCGCCCGCTCCGGCGGTGCTGCTGCTCGCGTGCGACATGCCGTTTCTCACGAGCCCGCTGCTCGGCTGGCTGGCGAGCCTGGATGGAGCCGCGATGGCCGAGCTGGGCGGTCGTCCGCAGCCGCTGCTCTCGCGCTGCGAACCGGGACATCTGCCCGTCCTGCGCCGCGCGCTCGAGGAGCGGCGATCGCTGAGCGGCGCGCTGCGCGAGCTCGCGCCGCGGGTGGTGGACGAGCGTGAGCTGGCTCGTTTCGGCAGCCCGGAGCGCCTGTGCTTCAACGTCAACGACGCCGAGGATCTGCGGCGCGCCGAGCAATGGCTGTGAGCAGGCGAAGGGAAGCAAATCGAACCAAGATTCTGGCTCGACCGGCCCAGATTGTGTCAGAGCTTCTGGCGGCGCTGCTAACGCACGAGACCGATCAGGGTTGAGCCGCCTAGCCCAAGAAGTTGGCTGGTCTCAGGGCCAGTGATGCCCAGCCACGGGCCATCACGAGTTGACGGCTACGGCATCGGTCGTCCAGGCTGGGTGCTGGATGCCGTGCGTGACGTGATGGCTGACGGGTCGCGCATGTCCATGCAGCGGTCGAGGCATCGCTATGCGAGATGGTTCTCGGCGAACTCGGTCAGCTAGGTGCTCGCCTCAGATTCCGCAGGTATGTCGCCGCTGTTTGTCCGGGTAGCGAGGGGTCGATACGTCCTGGCGAACGCTGCGTAGCTGTCTGCTAATCCTGCCCGACGAGGCAGAGGCAAACGCTCGACCGACGCTCCACGCCCAACGATGTGGCCTGCCGAACCAGGACGAGCGCAGACACCAAGCCAACGAGCGAGGGTCGGCGGCGGTCGAGGGCGAGAAGGAGGAGACTGCTGCGTCCCGAACAGTGGAACCTAGAGTCCACATTAGGGAATCAAGAGCCCTTTCGGCTTCGCACGATTCCTACGCCCCGCACAGACTATCGCTTGACCGATGGCAACTATCCTGCTGATCCTCGCCGCCGCCGAACCACACGAAGGTTGGCTCGCGGAAAACGCAACGTTGATCGCCGGGGTAGTCGGCATTCTGGTTTCAGGGCTTGTCGGGCCGTCGATCGCGGCGCACTGGACGACGCAGCGAGAACGCGAGAAGGATGCACGCGCCCATTTGATTGCCCAGCGAGACGATCTTCGGGGCGTAGTCGATGAAGCTGCAAAGGCTCTCGGCGGCGCTGTGGCTCGTGTTCGGCCAGCGCTTGAAGCGCAACTCAAGGGGCAGCCGCTACCGCAGGAGCCCCGTGACTTTCTGGCCGAGCTCTTCACGGTTGGGCAACGGCTGCGCCTACGCGCTCCCGCAACTGATCCGATCGTGCAGTCGTACGACTCTGCCCGAGAGCAGCTAATCGAGGTCTCGCGCGCCACCGGCTCAAAGACCGCCTTCGACGATGCTGCGACGGTGTTCAATAGCCAGCGAACAGCCTTCCTCGATCAGGCGCGAGAAGCGCTTGATGTGCCCATTCCAGACAAGGGGAAGAACTGATGGATCGAAGTGCTCTCGATAGCTTCGCGGTTCGCTCTGCCGTGGTTCACTACGTCCCGACTGAACGCGATGACCCGGGTGAGGACATAATGCTTACCGACTCAGTCATCGAGCTTGACGCCGGACTCAAGGGTTACTTCGAGTCGAAGATCGTCGAACGTCTCAAGGACAAGGGGCTCGAGGTCGTCGGTGACCCAGACGGTGCGCTAACCGTCGCTAAAGCGGTTGCGGCTAGCGACTCTCACGACAGCCATCTTGTCGCAAGCTCACAAGAGATTGCGCGCCACCTCGCCGTGGTGCAGTCAACCAAGGTCAGCCCCTCCGGACTTCTCGCGGTCGTCAGCGGCACCGTCGAAAATGAGGAGTGTCTCGCCCTTCTCAAGCTTGAGCGAGAGCGTGGCATCCATTTCGCGATCAAACGCGTTGACGGTCACAACCTCTTGGATCTCGAGTTGCTGCGAGATCTAACGCTTACCGACAAGACCAAAGTGTATAAGACGGCGCTGTTGGCTTCCGCTGGTGCCGGAATTATTGGCTTCGTCGCCGACGATCAGCGTGGGATCAGCACGGGAAGACAGGTCGCAACATTCTTTCTCTCCCGGTTCCTGGGTTGTAAGCCACGACTGCCGGCGGCGCTCATGACGTATGAGTTCGTCAAAGCCGCCAACGAGGCTTTTAACGAGAGCGTCCCAAGTCCTGAGCGCCGCGGTCGCTACCAGGTTGCAGTACTAGCTGCGCTGCAAAGCAATATAACCGACATCCGCCCCAGCGCGTTTGCGTCGGAGAACCTCGAGCCGGAGGATCGCGAGCCATTCCTGGCAAAAGTGCGCGCGGCCGGAATGGATCCAGATGTCTCTTTCGAAAAGGATACGAGCCGCGTGAAAATGTCACGCTTTCGTATGACCTTCAAGTCGGGCATGGTTCTCGTCGGAGACCAGAGCGCATTGGACCAGCATGTCGCACTCCCTGAGCAGCAGGACGCTGGCGAGCCAGTCATTCTGAACGATCGTGTTGAAGATCTGCTGGCGGGTCGCTAGCAATCTCCTAGAGGGCGCCGGCGCCGAGGTCCTGTCCTAGTCACAGCTACCCAATGGTCGCATTGCTGAGCAGGCCCGCTCGGTCGGCCTCGTTCCGAGGAGCAGTGGGATATCATTCGATGCGTGGCTCTCCAGCTTGCCAACCTCGACTCTGATACAAGATCATGCATGCTTGCTGAGCTAGAAGGCGATCTTGAAAGCGGCAAACTCTACTTCGGGAAGCATTTGAGCGAGGCTGGGAAGCTGCGCTACCCGGCACTGCTTAAGGAGGCTATCGAGAGCGGAGCGGATGACTCACTTGCTGACGGGTTGCGTGCGCCTGGTCTGCTCCTCGAATGGTATGAGAAAAGTAAGCCGACGGGCGGAACTGCGCCGGCGAAAGTGCCATATACGGCAGCGACGACGCTTGCCGAGGGCGAGTTCAACCGGTTTTATTTGCGTGGGCTGTGCCGTCGTATCGAGATATCCGGAGGCGGCAGTGTCGAGATCTACCGTGCTCGGTCGTCGGCCAATCCTCGGCCTGAGTCCGAGGCCATGATCGGCGAGATGTTTGATGCATCATCTCTGCTCGCTGATCTCCGCGTCAATATCGGCGTGGACCCCGCCTTGGGTCTGCCGAACATCAACTCGGGACTAAGCGGTCGCCTGCCAGCTTGACGCCTCCCTAAGGCCAGCGTCCAAATCGTCCGTTTCGTCCGGGTTTGCGGACACACCCGTTGCATCGGACGAAGTGGCATTTGCCAGAGATTTGCCACGCTGCGACCCAGAGCTCTCCCAGTTGAACCACTCAGTCCGCGAACAATCCAGCGATCCTCAGGCCAGTGGGTTTCGTGCCATCGCGGCGGCTGACAGCTTGAGTTCGGCCCACACCTCGTCGGCCGAGCGGCCGTTGTGGTCGGCGAACCGCTTCAGGAGCTCCCACGGTTCCTCGTGCGCGCGGTTGGCCGCGTTGAGCCTCCAGACCTGTGCTCGCTCAGGAGTGGTGCGCTGGCATATCCCCGCAAGGTAGGCGAAGAGCAGACCGGAGGCCTTGACCGGGTTGTGACCGGAAGCTACGGCGACGACGAGGGTGAGCTTCGTCTGGATGAGCGTTGTGAGCTCACGTCCCTGAGCGAGCATGCTGCTGTCGGTCGTGATGAGCCCATCCCAAGCGTCGGAGTGATGGTGCAGCGCAAGCAGCAGCTCCCAGTCATCGAGCGTTGACATGCGCGCGTCGATGCGGTCGAGGGGAACGAGCTGCGCGTCGGCTTGAAAGTCCGACAGGACGCCGACGATCGGCTGGGGGAAGTTCTTATCGAGGGCGAACAGGCGCGGCATGTGCGCGCCCTCTCATGCTGCGACGGCGTGTCGCAAGTTCTGCGCGAGCTGCCGCTCCAAGTCGAGGGCATCCTCGATCGCTGCCGGCTCGACATCGGGGTACAGCCGGTAGATCTTCGCTTGCGCGAGTCCGCTCTCGGCAAGCGCGCCTAGCGCTTGCGACTCGAGGCGAGTGTGGACGACATGAGGGGATCCGCCGAGCTTGCCGGGCACGATTCGCAACCGCGGGCGCGGTGCGCTCAGGTCAGGACCGTGGAGACCCTCGCTCGAGGCAAACGGCGCGAGCAGGTCGAGCATGTCGGCGTCGAGAATGCTCTGACCTCCCGGGCGCTGCGCTCGGCCGTCCTGTTCGATCACGATGCCACCTGACCGGTCGACCGCGACGCTGGGAGCGCCATCCTCGTTCCAGAGATCCAATTTGAGTTCGGCGATCTCGCTCAGGGCACGACGGACGGCCTTCATCGCCGTGCGCGGTATCTCGCGCCCACTCGAATCCTGCTTGGTCTGGCGCAGCCAGTAGATCGTCCTCAGCGCCATCAGGTCGCCGTAGGACCAGAGCTTCACCCGCTCCGGCGAGACGCTCGGAACGAGGATCTCCTGTCTCGCCCAGTAGTGGACGGTTGACTTCGGCACGCCGGACAACGCGGCGGCGCGCTCGGCTGTATAGGCACCTCGAGCTTCCACGAGACGTAGTATCGCGGGTGTGTCGGACTGCGTCCAGGTCCGACGGCATCGACGTCTGCGACGTTGACAAAGCCGGCGGAAACTGTTCGGACGCGTGCATAACCCCCCCAGATTGCAGGCATTCCCAAGCGCACCAGTGGACTCAGATCGGATCGCTCGCCTCGCCGATGCGCTCAGCGATCGCGTGCAGCTCCGCCAGCGAGAGGCCGGCGCGTCCCGCGACCCAGCAGGCAAGCGGCGCGGCGGTGCGTTCGGAGGCGTGCGCGGCGGTGCCGGCGAGCTCGAGCAGCTCGCGCACCTCCTGCGGTGACGGGCGCTCGACGCCCGCCTCGCGGGCAAAAGCGGCGATCCATTCGTCACGCGTCACCGCTTGCAGCTTAGCCCCGCGCGCCTATCGGGTAGAACGAGAGCATGCGCGATCAGCTCGACCGGCCCCTGCACGACCTGCGGATCTCCGTCACCGACCGCTGCAACCTGCGCTGCGGCTACTGCATGCCGAAGGAGGTGTTCGGCGCGGGGCACGTGTTCCTGCCCCGCAGCGAGCTGTTGAGCTTCGAGGAGATCGCGCGCGTGACGCGCGTGCTGGCGGCACAGGGAGTGGACAAGCTGCGGCTCACGGGCGGCGAGCCGCTGCTGCGCAGAGACCTCGAGCGCCTGGTCGAGATGCTCGCCGGCATCGACGGGATTCGCGATCTCGCGCTCACGACCAACGGCCTGCTGCTCGCAGGCAAGGCGCGCTCGCTCGCCGACGCGGGTCTCAGCCGCGTGACGGTGAGCCTCGACGCGCTCGACGACCAGACGCTCCACGCGATCAGCGACGCGCCGATCTCCGCGACGCGTGTGCTGGCCGGGATCGATGCGGCTGTCGCGGCCGGGCTGAGCCCCGTCAAGGTCAACATGGTCGTCCGGCGCGGCGTCAACGAGGGCTGCGTGCTCGCGATGGCCGAGCGCTTTCGCCACACCCCGCAGGTCCTGCGCTTCATTGAGTACATGGACGTCGGCTCGACCAACGGCTGGACGGGCGAGGACGTCGTGCCGTCCGGCGAGATCCTCGAGCGGATCGCCGCGCGCTGGCCGTTGCAGGCGCTCGCTCCGACGCGCGCTGGGGAGGTCGCGACGCGCTACCGCTACGGCGACGGCGGCGGTGAGATCGGAACGATCCACTCCGTCAGCGAGCCGTTCTGCGGGAGCTGCTCGCGCGCGCGGCTGTCGGCCGACGGCAAGCTCTTCACGTGCCTGTTCGCGCGCCGCGGACACGACCTGCGCGCGCTGCTGCGGGGCGGCGTGAGCGACCAGGAGCTCGCCGAGCGCACGCGCGGGATCTGGAGCGCGCGCAGCGACCGCTATTCGGCCGAGCGCGCAGCGCGCGAGCGGGCGAGCGAGGAGCCCGCCAAGGTCGAGATGTCCTACATCGGCGGCTAGCGGCTCTGCTAGCCGGACGCCGTGGCCGCCCCTCGGGCGCTCAGCATGCTTCGCTCGAGACGCCGCTGGCGGCGGAAGTGCTCGAGGATCAGCACGCTCACGAGCGCCGCGTAGACGCACCACACCGAAGTGAACTCCGCTTCTCTGACGGTGAACGCGATCGCGACGCCGACGAGGTTCACCACGCCGAACCACCGCAGGTAGCGCCGGCTGGAGAGCAGCGCGGGCGCGCACGTCGCAATCACGTAGGTGACGGCCGCCTGCGTTTCCAGCGGCGTGTTGGTGACGTAGTCGATGCACGACGCCTTTTCGGAGGCGTAGATCGGATACTGGGTGACCTGCCTGAGCATGTATCCACCGACGAGCAGCCCCAGCGCGATGAACGGCAGCACCCAACGGCGGCGCGTGCTGCTCGGCTCGATCAGATAAAGACCAACCGGGACGATCACCGGCAGCACCGCGTAGGCGAAGATCACGTAGATGTCCGTCGCGGTGCGACCGAGCCCGCTGGAGACCTCTCCGCGCAGGCCCAGCCAGACGAACCCCTCGGTGAACTGGTGAAGCGCGAATAGCAGCGGCAGCGCGCCGACGATCAGCTCCCGTCTCGCGCGTACGCGGCGCAACGTCTCGACGCCGACGGCGCCGACGATGACCGAGGCGGTGAAATCGGCTTCCGGTGAGAAGCACATGGGATGGGATTCTCCCTACCCCGCGTGCACGGCCGGCGAATCGCTGGAACCGTTTCCGTTGTGCTGGGGAAGGGGCAGCGGCCACACCGACACGTCCTGCGGGGGGATGTCCAGGCGCAGGCGCGCTCCGACCGCCAGCTCGATCGTCGCGGCGGTGCGCACGGTGAGCTCCAAGCTGCTGCCCAGCGTCACCGTCAGCTCGCGTGTGGAGCCCAGGTCTATGTCGTCGAGCAGGACCGCCTCATAGCCCCCGGCGCCATCCACCGAGATGCGCTCAGGACGTATGCACCATACGACCTCGCTGCCCTTCGCCAGGCCGTTCGTTGACGTCCGGATCTCAGCCCCGTCACTGCTGATCATCATGTCCGCACCGGCGACACCTCGGCGCGCGTTGGCGATCCCCAACAGACCCGCGACCTCGGGCGAGCTGGGCGCACGGAACACCTCGGCCCGCGGGCCCGCCTGCAACACGCGTCCGTGGTCGAGGACGATGATCTCATCGGCGAGCAGCGCGGCCTCCTCCGGGTCGTGTGTGACAATCACTGTGCAAAGCCCCGCCTCGCGCTGGAGCCGGCGCAGCTCGCGGCGCAGGCGATCGCCCACCGGGGCGTCGAGCCCGGTGAACGGCTCGTCGAGCAGCAGCACGCGCGGCTCGACCGTGAGCGCGCGCGCGAGCGCCACACGCCGCTGCTGCCCGCCGGAGAGCTCCTCCGGATAGCGGTCCTCGAGCCCCTCCAGGCCCAGCTGCTCGAGCCACCATGCCGCCAGCTCGGGACGAGCACCCACGCCGAAGGTCGCCTGCTGCCAGACCGTGCGCCGTGGCATCAGCGCTGGCTGCTGAGGCACGTAGGCGATCTGCCGGCGCTCGGTGGGAATCCCGTGCAGCGCGCGAGACCCCACGCGCACGTGGCCGCCCTCGCCGGCGGTGAGACCGGCCAGGAGGCGCAGCGTCAGCGTCTTGCCAGCTCCGGAGGGGCCGAGCAGCGCCAGGCGCGGGCTGTGCGCGCCGTGGGCGATCTCCAGCGTGAACGAGCCCAGCCGCTTGCTCAGGGCGAAGTCCAGCGTGGGCGGGATTGGAGGCCCACCCACCCCGACCGGTAGGGACGGGGCAGCGGCGATCCTCCCCCGGCGTCGCCTCGGGATCGGCAGTTGCGCGAGCAGCAGGACCACGAGCGCCGCCAGCAGGGCTGCGGCGATTGGCAGCATCGTGCCAGGCAGGCCGATCTCATCGAACTGCACGAAGGTGAACACGGGCAGCGAGAACGGGTGATAGGCGAGGATCACCGTCGCGCCGAACTCCGCGAAGGCCCGCAGCCACGTCAGCAGGATCCCCGCGGCGATGCCCGGCAGCGCCGCCGGCACCGCCACACGCGCGAAGCGCGCGACGCGGCCGAAGCCGAGCGTTGCCGCCACCTCCTCGAGGGCGGGGTCGACCGCGGCGAACGCGGCGCGCGCGGCGATGATCAGGAAGGGCGCCGCGACGAAGATCTGCGCGAGCACGATCCCGGCGCGCGTGTCGGTCAGTTTGCCGCCGAACAGTTCACCAGGCAGCGTGAAGGGACCGACCACGTACAGCAGCAGGATGCCGCTCATCAGCGTTGGCAGCGCCAGCGGCAGCGCCACCAGCGCCAGCAGCAACCGCCCGATGACGCCCCGCCTTCGAGCCAGCAGATAGGCCAGCGGCGTCCCGAGGACCGTGATCACCGCGGCTGAGATCGTCGCGGTCAACAACGACGTCGCGAGCGCCGAGCCGAGTCCGGGGGTGGCCGGAGCACCACCCGCCAGGCGCACCGCGAAGGCGACGATCGGGACGAGCAGGTAGAGCGCGAGCAGCCCGCCCAGCCAGGGCAGCGGGCTGCTCGCCCTCAGACGCATCTGCTCAGCGCGCACCCACGATGCTGCGCAGGCTCCCGGGCACAGCGGAGGCGTCGCCAGAGAACGTCGGTTTGATCGGGACCAGGCCGTACTGCTTTTCAACCGCCTTGCGTTTGGGGCTCAGCAGGAATGCCACGAGCGCTTCCCCCCCGCTCTGGTTTTCGGCGTTGTTCAGGAGCGTCACCGTGTAGTCGGCGTACTTGAAGATCGGCGTCAGGGGAACCGTTGGCACGTGTGCTGTCTTGGCCTCGACCACGTAGAAGAAGCCGGCGTCGAGCTGGCCCGCCTGCAGGCGCCCGAGCATCGATGTCTCTTCGAAGATCGGGAACTTCTTGAGCGCCTTGGCGAGGGCCGGGTCGTGCAGCTTCTTGGCGGCCGCGTCGACCGCTTCGACGGTCAGCTTGCCCTTTGGGTCGGCCTTCGGTTCGGTGCGCCCTACGAGGATCCCCGGCTCGGTGATGACCTTGTACCACGGCTTGCCGGCGGCGAGCTGCTTGCCGAACTTCGTCTTCGGGTCATAGCCCAGGACGAGGTCCGAGGAGGTGAAGGTCGAGTACCACGACACCCAGTTCCCGTTGGCCGCGCCTTCCAGTTCGTGGTCGGCCGATGCGGCAGCGCTGACGAACACGTCGCCTGCACGCACCTTGCCCTTGATCGCGGCCGCGTCTTCGTTGGATCCCCCGCCGAAGCCTTCGAACGGGTACCCCGTCGCAGCGGTGAATTCGGGGCCAAGGGCCTTTTCCATGATGTCCACCAGCGAGCCGGCGAATATAGCCGTCACCTTGCCCTTCGCGGCCGCTGTCGCGGCTGCCGGTGAAGCGGCGCTGGACGCCACCGCGGCCAGGCTGCCCGCGATCGCGATCGCCGCGGTCGTGGCGATGATCGCCGCGCCGCGCGCCGTCTTCGTCTGACGGCGACGTTGTCTGCTCGTGCCTCTCCTCATGACTACTCCTTCCCCTCCGCTCATTCGGGAGTTCGTTCGACCATTACCGATGTGGCCTTGACGGTCGCTGTGGCCTCGACGCCGGGGGCGAGACCGAGCTCCTCGACCGAGTCGCGCGTGATCGCGGCGGTCACGAGGAACGGGCCCGCCTCGATCTCCACGAGCGCCATCACGCCATCGACCTCGACCGAGCGCACCACTCCGGCGAAGCGGTTACGCGCGGAGCCGCGGGTGCCCGTGCGGTGGCGCTGCGGACGGCTGGTCAGACGCCGCACCTCGGCGGCCGACACGCGGCGGCGGTTGCGCTCGTCGCGGTGGGTGTGCAGCTTGCCCGAGCGGTCCCAGCGACGGAGCGTGTCGACGCTCACGCCGATCGCTGCCGCCGCGTCGCCGAGTGAGAGGTCAGATTGCTTCTGCCCAGGCAATACATAGGCAGACTAGCAACTCCCTGGTATTCGACTGGAGGAGGGGTAATGTCCACCCGATCATGGGAACCCTCGTCGAGAGCCGGATGGGCTTCTTCACGGACACCTCGCTGTGCATCGGTTGCAAGGCGTGTGAGGTGGCCTGCAAGGAGTGGAACCAGGTGCCCGAGGACGGCCTGAACTTCACGGGCATGTCCTTCGACAACAGCGAGGGCCTCAGCGCGGACACCTGGCGCCACGTGGCGTTCATCGAGCAGGGCAAGCTCGACGACGGCGACTTCCGCTGGCTGATGTCCTCCGACGTGTGCAAGCACTGCACCCACGCCGCGTGCCTGGATGTGTGTCCGACGGGCGCCCTGTTCCGCACGGAGTTCGGGACGGTGGTCGTGCAGGAGGACGTCTGCAACGGCTGCGGCTACTGCGTGCCGGCGTGTCCGTATGGCGTGATCGGCAAACGCGAGGGCGACGGCAGGGTGTGGAAGTGCACGCTCTGCTACGACCGCCTCGGCGAGGGCATGGAACCGGCGTGCGCGAAGGCGTGCCCGACGAACTCGATCCAGTTCGGCGAGCTGGACGAGCTGCGCGAGCGCGCGAGCGGCCGCGTCGAGCAGCTGCACCAGGCGGGCGTGATGGACGTGCGCCTGTACGGTCACGATCCGGCCGACGGCGTCGGCGGCGACGGCGCGTTCTTCCTGCTGCTCGACGAGCCAGAGGTCTACGGCCTGCCGCCGGACCCCGTCGCCACCACGCGCGATCTGCCGCGCATGTGGCGCAACGCGGCAATCGCCGCTGTGGGCCTGCTCGGCGCGGTGGGCGCGAGCTTCGCGGGACGCAGATGAGCCGGCGCGGCGGGCGTCGCAAGCGCGAATCGGTCGTGCCGGAGGCGGAGTTCTCCAGCTACTACGGCAGGCCGATCGTCAAGGAGCCCACCTGGAAGCCGCTGGACATCGCCGGCTACCTGTTCCTCGGCGGACTCGCCGGCGCGTCCTCGTCGCTGGCGGCGGGCGCGCAGCTGAGCGGCCGACCGGGCCTCGCGCGCCCGCTGAAGCTAGGCGCCGCGGGCGCGATCTCGCTGTCGCTGGTGGCGCTCGTGCACGATCTCGGGCGCCCGGCGCGCTTCCTGAACATGCTGCGCGTCTTCAAGCCGACCTCGCCGATGAGCGTGGGCGTGTGGATCGTGTCCGCGTACGCGCCCGCCGCGGGCGTAGCCGCGCTCGACGAGCTCGTGTCGCTCGGACGCCTGCGCCCGCTCGGCAAGCTTGGCGCCGCGGGCGCGGCGCTCCTGGGACCGGCGGTCGCGTCCTACACCGGCGTGCTGATCTCCAACACCGCGACGCCCGCCTGGCACGAGGGGCACCGCGAGATGCCGTTCGTGTTCGTGGGATCGGCGGCGAGCGCCGCGGCGGGCCTCGGGCTGCTGGGCGCGCCGCTCGCCGAGAACGCGCCCGCCAGACGCCTGGCTGTGATCGGGACCGTGGCCGAGCTCACGGCCGTCATGGTGCTGCGGCGGCGCGTGGGGATCGTCGCCGAGACCTACCGCGATGGCCGGGCGGGGATGTTGATGCATGCCGCCGAGGCGCTGGCGCTGGCGGGTGTCGCGGGCGCGATCGGAGCGGGACACCGAAGCCGCCTAGCGGCGGGGCTGTCGGGCGCGGCGCTGCTGGCGGCGTCGGCCTGCGCGCGCTTCGGGATCTTCGAGGCTGGGCTCGCCTCCGCGCGCGACCCCAAGTACACGGTTGAGCCCCAGCGCGAACGCAAGCGGGTCGAGCAGCGGTGAGCACGAGCGCGCTGAAGCGCATCGTGCGCGACGGCGAGAGCGACATGGTCGCGATCGAGGAGCCGCTGGAGATCCGCGTCGACGGAGATCCGATCGCGGTGACGATGCGCACGCCCGGCGAGGACGAGGAGCTGGCCGCCGGGTTCCTCTACGGCGAGGGCCTGATCGAGCGCTCCCCGACGGTGGGCCTGACCGACGATCTCGCGGCGAACACGATCGAAGTCGCCGGCCCGCTGTCACGCGCGCCCGCCGCGCGGCGCTTCTACACGACCTCCTCGTGCGGAGTGTGCGGGAAGGGTGCGCTGGAGGAGGTCGCGGTGCACTCCCAGCGACTGCCGCCAGGCCCGCAGGTCAAGCGAGAGCTGCTTGCCGGGCTCCCCGACAGGCTCGTCCAACCAGGCTTCGCACGCACGGGCGGGCTGCACGCCACAGGACTGTTCGATCACGGCGGCGAGCTGCTGTGCGTGCGCGAGGACGTCGGGCGCCACAACGCGATGGACAAGGTCGTCGGCTGGGCGCTGATGAGTGCGCGCCTGCCGCTGCACGAGGCGCTGCTGTGCGTCAGCGGCCGGCTGTCGTTCGAGCTCGTGCAGAAGGCGGCCGTGGCGGGCTGCCCGATCCTCGTGGGCGTCGGCGCGCCGACCTCGCTCGCGGTCGAGCTGGCGGACGATCGCGGCATGACCCTGTGCGGCTTCGCCCGGCGCGGGAACGTAAACGTGTACACGCACGGCGAGCGCGTCAACGAGCCGCCCGCTCAGGCTTGATCGGGACGCAGATGCACGACCGAGACCCCGAATTCCTCGTGCATGCGCTGCGCGATCAGCGACCGGTGGCACGCCTCGGGGTCGCGCTCGACGCACATCAGCGCGCTCGCCCTGTCATTAGGTAGGCGCTCGAGGAGCGCGGCCAGGTCGCACGGGTCGAGGATCTCGGCGATGTAGCGCTCGCGATACGTCGCCGCGAGCTCGGCGCGCGAGCGCTTGCCGACGCCGAGCCGGTCGTCCTCGCGGTACTGGAGCTGGCGCAACTCGGTCGTCGGCGCGAGCTCCTTGTGATGCTCATACGCGATCCCAGCTTCCTGCAGCGCGAGCTGCAGACGTTTGGAGTTCGCCCACGCATACTCGCGTCCGCGCACGCCGCGGCGCTGGCGAACGTCGAGCAGAATCCCCACGTTGGCGCCGCGCAGCGCCGCGAGGAAGCCGGCGGCGTCGAAGCCGTACACGCCGATCGTCGCCACCGTGCGCATGCCTTTGATTGTGTCGCCCTGAAGGCGTCTATTCATAAATGACTGTCTATGTTCAGTTATGACGCCGCGGACACCCTCGCTGCTGTGCGGCGTGCTAGCTTGGCACCGTCATAGTCTCACTTTCCGTGAAAGGGCTCGCTTCGGCGGGCCCTTTCTCGTTGCTGGCGCCGTCCACGGCACTCGGGCTGCTCGCGACATCGCTCGACCCTGGCGGATGACTCGTGAGTCTTGCTGGGCTGTGCTCACATGGCGCGACGGATTAACTCGAGCGCCGGTCATCCACGGGGCCTTTCCCTGATCCTGGGATCATCATGGCCCCCGACGGCCGTGAACTCGATGATTCCGTCGGGGCGCTCCCAATAGTGCAATCGCGGGCCGCCGCGCGCGTTTGCTCTCAGACTGCATCGCCAGCCCTTTGCGCCGTCGGAGGCCCTTTCGAGTTGTGGCCCGCTGGGACTTGCAACTAGCGGGGACAGCGCGATCGCCGCCAGGTCCGATGCACATCTAGAGGCGATCATCGCGCATACCCACGCCACGCGCTCTCGCGGAACGTCCGTGCGCGTCGCGAGCTGCTGTACCATCTCCGGCATCAGGATGTAGGCGCCGAGCGGATGCTCCCTGCGGTCGGCCTCCGTGAGCCGCGCCAGCCATTCACTGAAAATAAGCGCGTGTAGCAGCTCCTCGACTCGCCCCGTCGTCTCCTTGCGTTCGAGTGCTGCGGCGTGCCGCTCAGCTGAATGGCGCGCGATCTGTTCGTCACGAAGCCGCTCGTCGCTCGTTGCAAGTGCGTCCTGAGTGCGCTCGAGCTCCAGCTCGACCAGACCGCGCACACCGTCGAGGCTCTTGATCTCTTCGCGCACACGAGGACGACTGAGGTCGAACTGGCGAGCGAACTCCTCGAGCAAGCTCCCTGCATGCTCGCTATCCACCTGCAAGACGAGCGGATGATCAAACGGATCGCTCGTACGTGCAAGGCCAGGCCACCATATTCTCGCGGCGCCCACCGTCACGGTTAGTCCTCTGCCCAGAGCCTTCGTGAGCTGGCCAAGCAACGAGTCTCGTCGGAGGACGTAGATCCGCGGGTCTGGTCCGACGATCGCACGCACGCCCCGCGGGGGAAGCACGGTCATCTCTGCGCCCTCCAGCAGCGCCAGCCCGATCACCGGCTGGCCACGCTCCCCAAGGAGGTATCCAAGGAGACTGCGTAGCTCCTGCTTCGTCACGACCTCGACTACGCCCAGGTCGCCGATACGCTCTGCGAGCCCCGCGCCCGTACCGCCCGAAAGCGAAGAGGACGCCGAGTCGTCTGCGCGCGTCTCGCCGCCGGTGGCCGGATCATCCTTCACCGATGCACGCTCGCCAGCCGTGGACGTCCATCCATGTAAGAACCTGCGCCGGGCTTCTTCCGCCGCGCTCAAGCGGGTAGAAGACGTGTTCGATGATTCCGTCCCTAGCGATCAACGTAAGCCGGTCGTAGCAGCGTCTGGCGCCGTCCGTGAGACTCGGCAGACCGAGCGCATCGGCGATCAGCAGAGTCGGGTCAAGCAGCATGTGGTGATTGACCTCTTGCATGAGCATCGCCCTCATCTGCAGTTTCCTGGGCTCACTGCTAATGGATGCGACCCGTACCTGCCTACCAGCGAACACAGCTTCGTGTTGACGGTAGGCTCGATGCTCGCGCTGATCCTCGTCGTGGCTTGCCTGCTCGGCGGTCTGGGCGCCCGGCAAGCAGTAGATGACGAGCCAGTCCGCGGCTAGCTCGCGCAGGTGTACATAGTTGCCCATGATCGTCTCGACGCCGATCGTGGGAAGAACTGCTCCCGTGACCCGCAGCGCCAACCGCTTACCGTCACACTTTGCGAACGCATGCGCCGTCGAGCTTTTCATGGCACGCGCGACTAGTGCGTCCGGCGGCCGGGCGTCACGCTCCTTGAAAGACTCGGAGGCTCGCACATCGGCTGCACGCGCGATCCGGTCGCACCTCCACGCTCGAAGGTCCACCAGCTCCCCAGGTCCGACAGATACGCCGCGCGCGCCACGGCGTGCCGCTTGTGGCGTCATCAAGAAGCATAATGCCACTTCTCATCGTTCGCCTGCTCGGAATTGCCCTCATAACTGAACAGAAACATTAATTTATGAACGGCTCCTATCCGGGTCCCCCAACAGCGTCGGGTCGGAGCGTCGAGGGACAGCTCGCTGGCGGAGAACCACGCGACACCCATCTCCGGGGGCAACGATGACGCTGCGCCACCGTGCGGTCTCGAGCCGCCGCCGCGCGGGCCCAACCTCCAGGCGCGAAAGAACAGCATGAAGCACCACGCGCATCTCGAGGACTGCAAGGTGGTGTCCGGGGCAACGCTTGCGCCCCCCGCCCCACGGCATCCATATCTCGGGGTTTGGTGCAGCGTCCAGGAATCGCTCCGGCTCGAATGTGTGCGGCCTCGGATAGAGGTCCGGGTCGTGGTGCATGAGGTGCACGCAGCCGACGAGATGGCTCGGCGGACGGTAGGTCGTCGCCGAGACCTCAAACGCCTGCCGGACTGCTCGCGGAATTGTGAACAGGAACACGGATCGGTGTCGTAGCACCTCGCGGATCACGGCTGTCAGATACCGATCGCCACCCTCGTCGAGGTCATCGACCAGTCTCCGCATCACAGGGGGGTCGTGTGCCAGTAGCTGAAACGCCCACGCGAGCTCGGCGGCGGTCGTCTCATGCCCTGCGAGTATCAGCGACATGAGAGTGTCCCGGACCTGCTGGATCCCTGTCTCACTGTTGTCCAACTCCCGCGAGCCGAGCAACATTGCAAGCACACCGCTGTCGCGAGATCGGGCGTGGCGCTCGTGCCGTATCAGATCTGTGATGATCTGATCCACCTCGAGCCGGTGCGCGAGAAACCGCTTCCAGATCGCTCGCCACCTTGGTAGCCGTCTGAGTTGTGGCTCTTGGAGAGCAAGGCTGCCCGTCACCGAAAACATCGCGAGCAGCCTGGCGTGCAGCTCTTGCACACGCCTGTCCTCATGCTCGAAGATGGTCAGCAGAATGACCCTCAACGTCAGTGCCCGCAGATGGCCGTGGAGCGCAATCGGAGCGGCCAACGGCCAAGTGGCGACCTCGCGCGCTGCTGTCTCGCGCACCATCTCCGCGTGTTCATTTATGAACCGATGATGAAACGCGGGGAGAATGCTCCGTCGGCCGGCGAGATGCTTGTCTTCCTCGGCGATCATGAACGATCCGGCCCCTACCAAGGGAGCTATCACGGCCCCGCCTGCGCCCGGATGAAGGATATCCGCCGGCGCCGTGACGATGGTCTTGATGTCAGACGACCGCGACATGAACACGAGCGGCGGTTTGCCGACGGGATCGATGGTGAATGTATCTCCGTACCGATGCCGGCACCACTCTAGGTAGGCGTGCGGATCGCGCCAGAACGCGAGTGTCTGGATGGCTGAGGGCAGCGGGGCCGTCGGCGGGTGCGTACGGCTCGCCCGGATACCGCGCACGTTATTGAGGGAGACATCGAGTGAACTCATAACTACCTCCTACGTCGTTCGTTGGTCGTAAAAGATCCGCCAGGCCCGCAATACCGGCACAAGCAGCCGCGTGAGTGGACCGGCGGTGTGAATCAAGCTGGCTGTCCGCGCGCGCGTCCCTGACGCGCGGACACTGTCCTTCGAGAGGTACATCGCGGTCATGCAGCTGACGATCACCAGATGGCGGGCGCCATGACGCAGAGATGCGACCTCCTCCATCGAGCGGCGGATGATTTCCTTCACCCGCCGCGTGGCTACCTCCGCACTCGAGTAGTGGGCGATGTAGCTGTGGGCGAGGTTCGCCGCGTCTTCTTCAGCATCCCCGTAGCTGTCCAGCATCGTGCCGGTGAGCGAAACCCACGGCAGGTAGGCTGCATACGTGGCCTGGGCCTGTCCGGCGTCCAGGCCAGGGTCCGCCGCCAGCGCAAGCAGCGCGAGGATCGTCAGCCATGCGCTCGCCCCCGCTGCCCACTCAAACCACGCGAGCTCGTCCTCGCCGTGGAAGTTGGCCCCAGCCCATTCTTTCAGCATCGCGTCGCGGCGCGGAGCGTCCTCCTCGTGGTTGAGCGCCAGAACCTGTGCCAGATGTGCCGCGCGCGTTACCAGCGGCTGAACTACCTGATACGACGGTAGGCGAAGACAGATCGCACGGCATGTGCCAACCAGCGCGCGGACGTATCCGCCATCGTCACACCAGGGGTGATAGCGGTAATAGTCAGATACGCACAGCTGTGGATCGACCGCCTCGACCAGTGCTCGATGGAGCTGTAGTCCATTCTCTGTGCCCATGTGGGCACCCCGCTCGCTGGTGGAGTCCAGGAAGTCGGCCAGGATCTCGTATGCGACGAGTAGGCGGAGAAGATCTCCCGACCGGGCACGGGGAAGAGTGCTGAACAGCGCGGCGCCGTCTATGTTGGCGCGCTTGCAGTCGATGGCCTCCAGCGCGTCGTAGCGTAGTGCGTCGTCCGAGATCTCCGCGGCGAATGCACGCCAGTGCGTGACCTCGCGGGATACGCTTCTCAGGCCCCATCCCAGCTCGCGGATCGCGGCGCGCGCGAGCGCCACGATCGCCTGAGGGAAAAGGCCTGCCGGGCTAGGCGGGCTTGACCATCGTCGCACGTACGCGAGCCGCGAAATATCCGGGTACAGCCACGATGGCGAGCGCGGCGATGCTGACGATGGCGACGCTCGAGAGTGCGATGAAGGGGCCAACACCTACTACCAAAGGAAAGCCTGTAACGCTGGTAAGTGCGTGTGAGAGCAACAGTTGGCCGTAGAGCCCCACTACGGCGCCTATCGAGCAGCCCGCGACCAGCAGGATCGCGCTCTCGAAGAACAGGACACGCCAGGCCAGCCCACGCGTGAAGCCCTGCCGCCGGATGTATGCGATCCGGTCGCGGCGCTGCCAGATCATCGAGGCGATTACCCCTGCCATCGCGAGAATCGCCGCGATCAGAACGAGCCTCGCGATCTCTGTCAGCCGCGCCAGACCCTGATGGCTGATGGTGTTCCACTTGCTCGTGCGTTCGCTGGCTGTCTGCACAGCGAGCGCCGCATTCGGTCCCAGGACGCGGATGATCTGCGCCCTGGCTCTCGCGGTGGAGACTCCAGGCGCGAGGTTGACATTGAGCGCACTTGCCGCCTGCGAGCCCCACGCACCGGCGTAGTCCGCCGCGTTCATGATGATCGCGCCCGGTGGCCATCCGCCGTTGGTGCTCAGTCCCGCAAGTCGAAACGTCGTGGGTCGGGGCGAGGGAAGCGTGAACGACTCGCCGACGTGTAGGTGCAGTTCGGCGGCGATTGCTTCGGAAAGGACTGCCCACCCATGGCCCCGCAGCCGCGCATTTGCCTCGGCGATGTTTCCAACAGTGAGCTGGCCAGGAGGGAGCGGCGCAGTGGAGCTGCGGGGTGGCGCGATCACCCACACGCGTCTGTCGCCGAAGTCGAGGAAGCTGCCACGGTAGATGGCGACGCTGCGCAAGCCGGGGAGCCCCGACAGCCTCGACGCGACCGACGCGGGAAACGCGGTCGTCCCAAGCGTGTTGGCCGCCCCCGGGATCGATACCCACACATCCGTCGCATGGTTCCATTCGTATGCAGTGCGATCTAGGCCATTCTGCAGGTTGTGCTGAGCCCCGGTGATCGCGACGCTGCCAAAGACGGCGATCGCACCAGTTGCAGCGACAGCCACGGAGCGAACCCGCGTCAGCGGATCCCGTAGCTCGGAGAGCGCGAGACGCGTCGAGGCTGCGTGAAACGGGCGCTGAATGCGATCGAAGGCAGCGACGATCCCGTCGAACAAGAACGACAGCGAGCACAACATCGCGACGATCAGCGTAATGCTGCCCACGAGAGCGTCCTGCGGGCGGAAGATGAGGATCACCGTGGTGATCGCCAGACAGACAGCGCCCGCACCAATGCGGAGCACGCTCCAGCCGCGGGGTGCACGCTCGCGGGCATACGCGGATCGCAGTGGGCGGGCAAGGATGTCACGCACAGGTGCAAGCACCCCGATGAACGCGGCCAGCATCCCGGCAGCGGTCGCCTCCGCTACGGCCAACCACGTCACGATCCTTGGCGAGCCGACGGGGAACGCGAAGGATAGATAGCCGGGCTGTGCGTGGAATACCTCGATCGACAGGATCTCACCGACCAGCAGGCCGAGAACGCACGCGAGCGCTCCGATGACGGACGCGTCGAACACAAGGACCTGGACGATCATCGGGCGGGTGTAGCCCCGGCGGCGCATCGCCTCGATCAGGCGGCGACGCTCAGGCACTGTCAGGAGCATCGCGGTGAACGCGAACAGGAATCCCACGAACGCGCTGATCAGCGAGAACAGGCCCTGGCTCTGCTGAGCAGGACCGTACGCAACCGCAAACAGCGTGGCATCGAAGTCGGCGGGCTCAAGGTTCAGATCACCAGCCGCCGCGACTCGTCGCAGACCCGATTGGACCTCGGCCTGCCGGCCGGGCAGCACCTGGACGAATACACGCGACACGCGCCCTCTGCTGCCCGTGAGCTTCTGGGCGTAGGAGATGGGCGCGAGCGCGATCTGGCTGTCGGCGAGCTCGCCGACTTCGCTTTCTCCGAGTGTCGCGCCAACCAGCGTTTCCACATCGCGCCCTCCAACCTGGAGCTCGACGATCTGCAGAGCCCCGACGCCGATTGACGCGGCGAGCGGCGAAGGCAGTCCGATCGCCCGCTGATGCGAGAGCTGTCTCGCGGAGAAACGACGGAGCAGGGAGCCGCCGAGGCGCGCGAAGCGGGGGTCTGCGCCGATCAGATCGACAGACGCCCGTCCGGACGCTCCGACGACGGTCACCTGTCGTTCGAGCAGCGGCAGTGCCGCGCCCACACCCGGCAGCCCTCGCACTTCATCGACGACTCGTTCGGAGAAGCCTTCGCTGTCTCGCGCATCGAGCTGGTATTGCGTACCCCCCACCAGCTGCTTCGTGAGCTGGCGCACAGAGCCGTCCACGCTCTGCGACGCGACCTGGGAGGCGAACAACAGCGCCACACCGACGGCAATGCCAACGATCGCGAGCAGCTCCTGCACGAGTACCACACGCTCCCGCAGGCGCGCGCGCGAGATGAACAGGATCTCGCTTAGCCCCATCATCTTCAATCGGTGTCGGCCATCGCGGCCAGGCGCGACGCCGCCTCGCCGGCCGGCAGATACACCTCGTCGGGGTTGTAGTCGTGCAGCTGCCCGTCGCGGAGTTCGTAGGCACGATCCGCGAAGGCAACCGCCTGCGGATCGTGGGTCGCGAGCAGCACCGCCATTTCGCGAGACCGACAGAGATCGCGCAAAAGCCCGAGGACTTCCCGACTGCGACGGGTGTCCAGGTTGCCTGTCGGCTCGTCAGCGAGCACGAGCCTTGGACTCGTGGCGAGGGCCTGCGCGATCATGACTCGCTGGCGCTCGCCCATCGAGAGCTTGTTCGTCGGCTGATTCATCCGCTCGCCGAGCCCGAGTTCCACGAGCAGCGGTTCGATCAGACGCGTGGCTTCACGCGGGCTCGTCCGCAAGAGCTTCAACGCGGCGTTCTCCCGCGCGAGCGCGGCCGGCATCAGCTCGCTCGGTTGACCGATGATGCCGAGCACGCGGAGCAGGTAGTTGGCATGCTCCTTTTCGGTAAGCGCCGCGACGTCGAGTCCATCGACGAGGACACTGCCCCGGTCGGGCGCCTGGAACCCCGCGATCAGGTCGATCAGGGTCGACTTGCCCGAGCCGCTCGGCCCATACAGGGCGACGAACTCTCCAGCGCCAATCGAGAGCGAGACCCCGTTGACCGCGCGAACGACCTCGCGACCGGCCTGGTAGTGCTTGACCAGATCACATATCTCGAGCATCTCAGGATCCAGCCAACCAAGCCCGGCCCGGACTGTGGTGTTTGTGGAGTGGGATCACGTCGGGGCTGCTGTGATCGGCCATCAGCCTGAGCCTTCCGCGACTCAACTGCCACACCCGCACGGACCTCAACGCCGAAGCATGATCAGAAACGGCCATCAGCACACCACAGCCCAGCTCGCACGCGAAGCCTTCCAACAGATCCATCGTCGCCTGCTTCTTGCCCAGCCCGAACCCATCCGTCACATCATCGATCAACAACAACCGCGGACGAACGACAACCGCCTGAGCAAGCTCAACCAACACCCGCTGCCAATTCGACAGCTCCTCCCATCTCATATCAGCACAACCCGACACGCCCAGCTCCTCCAACACCTCCGTGACCCGCAGACGCCGCTCCCGCCTACCCCACTCCCGCCTACGCCAGCGACGACACGCAACCAACGACATCTCCACATACTCACGCACCCGCACACGCACCTCCGGCCCCGTCCTCACCGCCACCCCAACCTCACTCGCCAACACCCCCGCGAGCTGACGATCCCTCAACCCACCCAACTCCACACCACCAACACGCACGCTCCCACGATCAGCCGGCAACATCCCCGAAGCCACACGAATCAACGACGTCTTACCCTGATCACGCGTCCCCACAACCGCAACCACCTCCCCCACCCCCACCGACAACGACACATCCTCCAACACCGACACCCGATCACGACCACGATCAAACGCCTTCCACACACCATCCAAACGCAACACCTCACCCATCAGACACCTCGAGGTCAAGGCCGGCTTCCTCGGGTACCCCAAACTGGATGCCGGCCTCTTCGGCGATCTCTTCCAGGCGCTCGGCGATGACCACGAACAGCTCGGCCCGCGAAGACCAATGCAGGGGGTCGACGTAGAGCAGCGTCTCGCGAATCTTGCGCTCGTAGTCTCCAGGCGTAGTGCGAGCGGCTCCGCTCCTCCTCCTGATCTCATGCTTACGGACACGCTCGCTCGCCGCCGCATACAGATCCGTGGCGATCCTCTCTTCTTCTCGCGCGATGCCGATCAGTCGAGGCAGGTGCTCCAGCCGAGCCAACTCAAGTCGGCCGTACAGCGCCTCGCGTATCGCGGGCACGCCGCCTGGTAGCTGGAACATCCACGCGTGGAAGATCTTGAGGCCCCGCTCGGTGGGCGCATAGCGATCCATCGAGCGTTCGTCGCCAGGCGCCGTATACGTGCACCGCACCCTCACGGACCGCCCGCGCGCCATCTGCGGCAAGGTTCCGTGTGCCGTGGATTGCACGAAGCGTGCCCGTTGGAACCGCTCGTCCAGGACTTGTGCGATATGCGAGACGGTTTGGTTCGGCTGCTCGATTACGAGCCCCAACACCGCCATGTGGGCGGGCAGCTCAGTCGGGTTTAGTCGCGACATGACGCCCCAACGCTAGCTCAAATGCCAGTAGGGTGTAAACATTCCGAAACGATTCCGTTCTTCAGATAACAGTAGACATCTATATGCAGACGTAAGCAAGCCGGAGGAGAGGGACATGCACTCAGGAGTGAGAAACAAATGCCGCAAACTCGCCCGAGCGAAACACTCGCGAATATCCCGCGGCGGCCGCGCCTCAACACGACGCTACCTGACAGCTGCCGCGCTGCTCAGCGGCTGCGCCCAGCTTGCCTGGGCTGTTATTCCCGGAGTCGCCAGCGGAGGCCTCCTGTCAGCGCGCGCGGCGCGAACTCTGAACGTGACCGACACCGCACATCTGCACAGGGTCTCGAACTCCGGCGAAGAAATCCTCGAGGTCGGGCGGGCGACGGGTACCCTGCCCGGCTCCGTGCGGGCCTATATCAACGTGGGTGCGACCGTGATAGTTCACTTCACGATCGACACAGCAGCCGGCGCCATCAGCGGAGCCGGCTCAGGGCGGCTCAAAGGCCGAGCAGCGGAACCGAGCTTCGCTGGCCGGATGACCGTCGGCCACGGCACCGGCCGCTACGCGCACGCTCATGGCGAAGGGGGCTTCTACGGAACGCTCGACCGCAAGACCTACGCACTGGTCGTACAGACCACCGGCACCCTGTCCTACTGAGCAATGCGCTCGCTGCGGCGACCGCGAGCGAGGCGCCGCGGCCCATTGGCTGCTGCGGTCGCCGTCGCGCTCTGCGCAGGTATGCCTGCGCAGAGCCAGGCCAGACCGTCGGCGAGGCTCGAAGTCACACTGGTACCCGAGCAGTTGGGCCACGACACCACGATCGAGTTCGGGTTCCGCATCCAAGGACCGCGCGGCACGGTGCCGCCACCGGTCACGAAGATCGCGCTGTCGTATCCGGCGGGCTTCGGAATCGTGACGAGCGGCCTCGGACTCGCGAGCTGCACAGCGACATCGCTCGAAGAAGTCGGAGTTGAAGGCTGCCCTTCGCAATCGCTGATGGGCTACGGCACGGCAACGGGCGACATCCAGATCGGTCCAGAAGTCATCGAAGAGTCCGGGGCGACAGCCGTGTTCATGGCGCCGTTCCAGAACGGCAACATCGCACTCCAGTTCTACCTCAACGCCGAGAACCCGCTGTCCGCGCAGCTGATCTTCCCTGGGCTCCTGCTACCAGCACGCGCACCCTTTGGCGGCGACCTCACTATCACGGTGCCGCTGATAGAGAGCTTCGCCGAGGGTCCAGACGTCGCGCTCGTCAGGCTCCGCTCCACCATAGGACCACTCGGAATCACCTACTACGATCGCATCCACGGCAAGTTCGTGCCCTACCATCCCAACGGGATACTCCTGCCTCGTCGCTGTCCGAGAGGCGGCTTCCCCTTCGCGGCCGCCTTCACCTTCGCCGAAGGCGCCGAGACGATCGCCCAGGTAGCCGTTCCCTGCCCGCGGCGCACGGGGCCTCGGAGCAGCACGCGGACCCGTTAGCCGATTTCCTGATCGTGGTGTTTGTGGAGTGGGATCACGTCGGGGCTGCTGTGATCGGCCATCAGCCTGAGCCTTCCGCGACTCAACTGCCACACCCGCACGGACCTCAACGCCGAAGCATGATCAGAAACGGCCATCAGCACACCACAGCCCAGCTCGCACGCGAAGCCTTCCAACAGATCCATCGTCGCCTGCTTCTTGCCCAGCCCGAACCCATCCGTCACATCATCGATCAACAACAACCGCGGACGAACGACAACCGCCTGAGCAAGCTCAACCAACACCCGCTGCCAATTCGACAGCTCCTCCCATCTCATATCAGCACAACCCGACACGCCCAGCTCCTCCAACACCTCCGTGACCCGCAGACGCCGCTCCCGCCTACCCCACTCCCGCCTACGCCAGCGACGACACGCAACCAACGACATCTCCACATACTCACGCACCCGCACACGCACCTCCGGCCCCGTCCTCACCGCCACCCCAACCTCACTCGCCAACACCCCCGCGAGCTGACGATCCCTCAACCCACCCAACTCCACACCACCAACACGCACGCTCCCACGATCAGCCGGCAACATCCCCGAAGCCACACGAATCAACGACGTCTTACCCTGATCACGCGTCCCCACAACCGCAACCACCTCCCCCACCCCCACCGACAACGACACATCCTCCAACACCGACACCCGATCACGACCACGATCAAACGCCTTCCACACACCATCCAAACGCAACACCTCACCCATCAGAAAAGACCTCCAGTGATCGCGGCGAGCACAGCGTAGCCGGGTCGGCGGGCCGTAGCGTGCGCGAAGCAGATCTCAGCGAAGACCGTAGTGCTTGCGAGTGTCGCCGAACAGCGTCCCGAGGAGCAGCCTGTTAGCGGGGTTCAGAATCCGAGCAGCTGGGTGTGGATCGATTGCGATGGTCCACGTGAAACGGCATGAGGCCTCCGACGTTGGCTCCACGAGGTAGTCCTCTGCGAAGCGCCGGAACAGCGGCACGCTCGCCTCCAACACGTAGAACGACTGCCTACGTCCCTCTTCCCAGCGGAAGAAGCGCTCATTGAGCACGTTCACGGCGCCAATCGATCGCGCGGTCCGGGTCGTACCGACGCCAAACGGTCGCGGCGAGGTCCACGTTATGCCCTGGAGGATCCGGCACCACGCCAGCGGGCTATCGGCCGTCAGGTCCGCCCATATCTGTGTGGCGGGCGACGGGATGTCGAACTCTGCTCTCAGCAGGAAAGGCGCTGTGTCGAAGAACGTCTCCTCGACCGGCCTGGTTGTAAACCACGGACCTCGCACTGACCGCGAGTCTATTCATGCGACGCGCCCGCTGGCAGATGCTCCCTCTCGAGCTACGGAAGGTCGAAGGAGAAGCGCCCAATCGCCTCGGAGTCCACCGGGCCTGTGAACGCATCCGGCTGGCGTCCGAAGATGACCCGGCCGTGCACGACCCCGTGGCAGCCGGGCGGCTGAGCGACGAACTCGGTGACGTGAACGAGCTGGCCGCGGGCGAGGTCACGCTCGATCGACTGCCCACTGGCGCCTCCGTGCCCGCACGCCCGCTCGCGCGGCAGCGTCACCTGTACGCCGTAGGCGGTGCTCGCATCGAATACAGCGACGGGTGCGACGAACGTGAGATCGAGGTCATAGCCTCCGGCCGTAGCGTGTGCCGTCAGCGCGATCCGTGCGTGCAACCCGCGCGGGATGAGCGGCACGAAGATAGGCGTACGCGTATTGGACCTTGTACACGCCGGCGATCCACCGGGCTGGCGTTCGTCGCCCGTCTGACAGCGGTGATCTCCGAAGCGGAACACGAGCGTCGAGACGAGCGACGATTGGGTTTCTATTGGGAAGCTGCCGAGCGGGCCTGACGACGAGCCGAGCGCCCACACGCCCGACTGTTCGGGTGACGGGCGCAGAACGATCAGGTAGGCGCCGAGGCTGCCGACGGTCGCGACCGTGCGCACATGACCGTCAACCTCGTAGGAGACGCTGACGGCATGCGGTCCAAGCACGCCGAACGCGACCGTCCGCTCATCTTGCGCGGGGCAGGGCGGCAGGCCGGAGCCGGGCGTTCGCAGTTCGCCTGGGGCCAGGCACGCCCTCGTCGGGCCCGGGAGCGATCCGGCCGCCGCCATCTCCGCCCTGTAGAGCGCATGGTCAGCTGGTTGGCTGCACGTGTCGGGGTCGAGAACGCCGACGGGGAGCTCGTGGAAGAGCCCGTCGTCCTCGAACTCGCCGTCCTGACCGAGCACCCCTAGACGCCCGTCAAGCAGCCGCCCGGTCTGGACACATACCAACCCACGCGTGGTGCGTACTACCCTCATCCCCCACGGCAGACCGCCGCCCGGATCGGGCACGGAGATCGCGAGCAGCTGCGCTGAGGCGGGCCGGCTCCTGGCGCCCACCACCGGGATGCCGATGCCGGTCAACACCGACGGGCGTTCCCGCCCTGGAGCGCGGGACGCCGTCACCGGCGAGCCGAAGCCGATGATCTGGGTGGCGGCGAGCGCGGCTGCCGCGAGCAGCAGCGCTCCGACGCCGATCCCGACCAGTAGCGGGACGTGACGCGGACGGCCGATCCTGCGCTTCGGACTTGCGGACGGCGCGTCGAACAGCGCCCCGGCTGCCGTTACGAGCTGCTGCTTGTAGTCGCTGTGGAAGTCGCTCATGTGCTTGCCTGCCTGGCCTGCCGGAGGGTTGCGATCGCTCGGCTGACCCGCTTGCGCACGACCGCGCGCGAGCACTCGAGCTGCAGCGCGATCTCCTGATAGCCGCGTTCGTCGAGCACGCGTGCGCGGAGCGCGTCGAACTGGTCAACCGGGAGCTCCGCAGCGAGGCCGATCAGCAGGTCGGTCTCGGCGGCGAGCTGCAGCACCTGCTCGATGTCGCTGTCGCTGATCTCGACGGGCTCGAGGGCCAGGCGCTGCCGTGCCGCGCTCTCGACCCTGCCGCGACGGTAGCTGTCAACCATCGCGTTGCGAGCGATCGTCAGCAGCCAAGCAGCAGCCGAGCCGTCGATCGCCGGCGGCCTGTCCACGAGCGCGACCAGGGCCGCGGCGAACGTCTCGGCCATCAGATCCATCGCTACCTCCGGATGCCGGGTGCGCTTGAGCAAGAACGCGAGCACGAGCTCGTGGCGGCGCTCGTACAGGACCCCAAACGCCTCGCGGTCGCCCGCCCGGGTGCGCTCGAGCAACTCCCCATCGCTCCTCGCGTCCACGGGCATGCTCACGTCATCCATAACGATCCAGCCACCCGGTTTGTGACCGCGGTGGCGATCGTGCGGTAACAACGCGGACAATTAGCCGGCAGCGAGCGGCTTTCCCGGTCGGGTCGCGTCCGCGTGTCAAGCTAGCCGGGCTGATGCCCGAACGCGAGATCCACTCCTGGCTGATGGACATGGACGGCGTGCTTGTGCGCGAGGAACAGCCGATCCCCGGCGCGGACCGCTTCCTCGCACGCCTGCGCGAGCTCGGGCTGCCGTTCCTGGTGCTCACGAACAACTCGATCTACACGCGACGCGACCTCACCGCGCGGCTAGCAGCCAGCGGCCTGCACGTTCCCGAGGAGGCGATCTGGACATCGGCGCTCGCGACCGCGCGCTTCCTGAGCAATCAGCGCCCGGGCGGCTCGGCGTTCGTGATCGGCGAGGCGGGGCTGACCACGGCGCTGCATGACGCCGGCTACACGCTGACCGAGCGCACGCCCGACTATGTCGTCCTCGGCGAGACGCGGACGTATTCCTTCGAGCGCATCACGCGTGCGATCCGCCTGATCGCGGCCGGCGCGCGCTTCATCGCGACCAACCCCGACGCCACCGGCCCGTCGCTCGACGGCCCGTTGCCGGCGACGGGGTCCGTCGCCGCGTTGATCAGTCGTGCGACCGGCGTGGAGCCCTATTTCGTCGGCAAGCCCAACCCGCTGATGATGCGCTCCGCGCTCAACGCCATCGACGCCCACTCCGAGACCGCCGCGATGATCGGCGACCGCATGGACACAGACATTGTCTCCGGCCTGGAGGCCGGCATGGAGACGGTCCTGGTGCTGACGGGCGTAACCGCGCGCGAGGATGCGGAGCGCCATCCCTACCGCGCTTCGCGGATAGTCAACTCGGTGGCAGACCTGCTCGACACGCTCGGCTGAGAGACCGCAGGCAGCTTGGCCCTGCGTCGCCTGTCTGAACGTGCTGTGCGCTAGAGCTACTCCTGCTCGATCCAGTCGAACGAGCGCGTGACGGCCTTCTTCCACTGCGCGTACTCGCGCTCGCGCTCGGACTCGTCCATCTGCGGCTCCCAGCGCCTGTCCTCCGACCAGCGCTCGCGCAGCTCCTCCTGGTCTGACCAGAAGCCGACAGCCAACCCGGCGGCGAACGCGGCGCCGAGCGCGGTCGTCTCGGTGACGGCCGGGCGCACCACGGGAACGCCCAACACGTCTGCCTGGAACTGCATCAGCAGCTCGTTGGCGGTCATGCCGCCGTCGACCTTCAACTCTTTGAAGGGCACGTCCGCGACGGCGTTGGCCTCGTCGACCACCTCGCGGCTTTGCCACGCGGTCGCCTCGAGCGCCGCCCGCGCTATGTGCCCACCGTTGGCGTAGGCGGTCAGGCCGACGATCACGCCGCGCGCGTCGTCGCGCCAGTACGGCGCGAACAATCCCGAGAAGGCGGGCACGAAGTAGACACCGCCGTTGTCCTCGACGGTGCGTGCCAGATCCTCGACTTCTGGGGCGCTGTTGATCAGCTTCAGTCGGTCGCGCAGCCACTGGACCAGCGCACCGGTCACCGCGATCGAGCCCTCGAGCACGTACGTCGGCCTACCCTCGCCGAGCTTGTAGCCGAGCGTCGTCAGCAGCTTCTGCGAGCGCACGATCTCATCGCCGGTGTTCACCAGCAGGAACGAGCCCGTGCCGTAGGTGTTCTTGGCCTCGCCGCGCGCGAAGCACGTCTGCCCGAACAGCGCCGCCTGTTGGTCGCCGAGGATGCCCGCGATCGGGCGCCCGCCGGCGGCCGTGCCGAACGCCTCACCGTAGACCTCGCTGGAGGAGCGGATCTCCGGAAGCATCGAGCGCGGGATGCCCATCAGCTCGAGGCTCGGCTCGTGCCATTGGAGGCTCTCCAGGTCCATCAGCATCGTGCGGCTGGCGTTGGTCACGTCGGTCACGTGCACGCCGCCATTGGCGCCGCCGGTCAGGTTCCACAGCACCCACGTGTCCATCGTGCCGAACGCCAGCTCACCGTTCTCCGCGCGCTCGCGCGCACCGTGGACGTTCTCCAGCAGCCACGCGACCTTCGGGCCGGAGAAGTACGTCGACAGCGGCAGCCCGACGCGCTCGCGCAGGCGATCGACCCCCTTCTCGCCCGCGAGCTCGCGCACGAGCTGGTCGGTGCGCGTGTCCTGCCAGACGATCGCGTTGTGGATCGGCTCGCCGCTCTCGCGGTCCCACACCACCGTGCTCTCGCGCTGGTTGGTGATGCCGATCGCCTCGACGTCGCCGGCCTCCGCGTCGGACTTCGCCAGCGCCCCGCCGATCACCTCGCGCGTGCGCCGCCAGATCTCGCTCGCGTCGTGCTCGACCCAGCCGGCCTTCGGCGTGATCTGCTCGTGCTCGCGCTGATCGACCGCGGCGATCCTGCCGTCCTTGTCGAACAGGATGAAGCGGCTGCTGGTCGTACCCTGGTCGATCGCTCCGATGTACTTCGCCATCTGCGCAGCATCGCACGCTACCCTCGGCCAATGAGCTCAGCGACGCCCGCGGCCACAGAGGCGATGGTCGCGGCCGTCGAGGCGGACCTGGAGGCGCTGGTCGCCATCTCGAGCCCCTCGGGTGACGCCCACGGGGCCGAGGCGGCGCTGGCGTTGTGCGCGAGCCGACTCCCCACACAGGCAGCTGTTGAGCGCGTGCCGTGCTCCTCCCCCGGCCACGCCCGCGACCTCCTCGCCCGCGTGCGCGGCGCCGGATCCGGACGCGTCCTGCTGCTGGGCCACCTCGACACTGTCATCGCCGGCGCCGAGCACCGCCCGCTGCACCGCGAAGCCGACATCTGGCGCGGTTCGGGCGCGGTGGACATGAAGGGCGGCGTGGCGCTGGCCCTCGCGCTCGCGCGCTCGTTGGCCGAGCGCCCGGACTCGTTCGCCGAGCTGGGCGTGCTGCTGGTCGTCGATGAGGAGTGGCGCTCGGAGCCGTTCGCCCACGTGCAGCGCTTCGCCGGCTATGACGCGTGCCTGTGCTTCGAGGCCGGCGAGCGCACGTCCGCTGGCATCGAGGGCGTGGTGGTCAAGCGCAAGGCCGCCGGAACGTTGTGCGTCACCGGCCACGGCCGCGCCGCCCACGCCGGCTCGAGCCCCGACGCGGGCGCCAATGCGCTGCTCGCCCTGGCCGAGGCTGCCAGCGCAGCGGCGGCGTTGCACCATCCCAAGGGAGCGGAGGCGCTGAGCGTCGTGCCAAGCAGGATCCGCTCCGGCGAGGCGATCAACGTAGTCCCCGCGGAGGGAGAGCTGATGATCGACGTCCGCGCCGACAGCAACGCGTCCTTCGCGCGGGTGAGCGAAGTCGTGTCCAGCGCCGCCACCGCGGCGCGCGTGCAGGTCGAGCTGGTCCGCAGCTGGCCGGGGATGGACACGCGCGCCGCGACCGGCGGCCTGCTCGAGGCCGCCGGCGAGCGGCTCGGCAGGCCGATCGTCGGCGTCGCCCGTGGTGGAGCCAGCGACGCGAGTCACTTCGCGGGCGCGATCCCGCTCACGATCGACGGCCTCGGGCCTCGCGGCGGCCACGCCCACTCGCCCGAGGAGTACGTCTACGGCCCGTCGTTGCGCGAGCGCGCCGATCTGGCAATGGCGATCGGCGAAACACTGCTCGACACGTGAGCGTCGGCGGATGAGCTCAGCGTTGCCACGATGCTCGTCACAAGATCGATCGTTCACGGAATAGGTAGTTGATGCCCCCGCCCACACCCGCTCGCTACTCCATGCTCAGCGACGACGAGCTGCTCGAACTGAGCGTCGATGAGCCGGACGCGTTCGGCGCGTTCTATGACCGCTTCGAGGAGGAGCTGCTCGCGTTCTTCCTGCGCGCTACGCGCCGCGCGGACGTCGCGGCTGACCTCACCGCGGAGGTGTTCGCCGCGGCGCTCTCCTCGGCGAGCCTGTTTCGCGCCGAGCTCGGCTCCGCTCGCGGATGGCTGTTCGGGATCGCTCGACACGAGCTCGCCGACATGTGGCAACGCGGCCGCGTCGAGGACCGTGCCCGCCGGCGCGTGGGGCTCGAGCCGATCAGCCTAAGCGACGAGGCCCTCGAGCGCATCGACGAGCTCGCCTCGCACGGGTCCAGCGCTGTGCTGAGACTGCTGGAGGACCTGCCGGACGACCAGCGCGCCGCCGTGCAGGGACGCGTCCTGCACGAGCGCAGCTACGACGAGCTCGCACGAAGCCTGTCCTGCTCGGAGAGCGTCGTGCGTCAGCGGGTGAGCCGCGGGCTACGCAGTCTGAGGCTGCGGCTGGAGCAGGCCCGATGACCTACATGCCAGAGCTAAGGAGCTCGCTGGTGCAGGCAGCGCACAGCCAGCATGACGCGGCGGAAGAGCGCGCGCACGCGCGGAGCGCCACCGCGAGCCGCCGGCGTCGGCCAACGCACGCCGCACGCTCGATGGTCGCGAGCCTCGTTCTCGGGCTCACGGGCACCGCCATCGGAGCGGTGCACGTGGGCGCGCCGCTCGGACCCGAAGCGCCGCCATCCGTCGTCGCCCACACCCTCAATACACCCGGCGCCGGCGCGCCGCGCCCGTGACACGCGCCAGATCCCACGCCGGCATGGTCTTCGAGCTCGTCGTGATCGTCGCCGTCGCGGTGGGATTGGCGCTCGCCATCCAGGCGTTCGCCGTCAAGCCCTACCGGATCCCCAGCGGATCGATGGAACCGACGCTGGCGATCGGTCAGCGCGTGCTAGTCAACCGCATCGGCATGGACTTCGCCGAACCACACGTCGGTGAGATCGCCGTGTTCCATCCCCCCGAAGGCGCCGAACAGGAGCAGTGCGGACCGACACCGCACATGGTCCAGGTGGGGGGCGCCGCCTGCTCACAGCCGCTTCCCAAGGAGGCGAGCGTCAACTTCATCAAGCGGGTCGTCGCCGGGCCGGGCGATCAGATCTACGTCAAGGAAGGCCACGTCTTTCGCAAGGCCGCCGGCACGAGCCGCTTCGTCGCCGAGAAGGACCCCTACATCAAAGCCTGCGGCGCTAGCTCTGAGTGCAACTTCCTCACCCCCATCACGATCCCCGCCGGGCACTGGTTCATGATGGGCGACAACCGCGGCGACTCCGACGACAGCCGCTTCTGGGGACCGGTGCCGACCGGCTGGATCATCGGGCAGGCGATCATCACCTACTGGCCGCCAGACCGCATCGGGGTGTTCTAGACGGACGGGGCCGCGCCGGGCCGGGCCGGGCGGTCGCAGGTTCGAATCCCGTCTCCCCGGATGAAGCGTTTGTCTGCGAGGGAGGGCTAATAGGAGCTAACAGGGGCGAACGCGGGCACTCCCTCTGGTTCGCCGAGACGTTCGCATCGGTGTGGAGGCAGTACCGTGGGGCGCGCCCACCCCAAACGCCTCCTTTGTAGGCGTTCAGTTCTCCTGGTTTTGGGGGTCAGAGGAGGGCGGGGGAGCGCGCCGCCGGTTTGGTGGCTGGCGTGGAGGTCGCGGAGGTAGGCGAGGAGGCTTCGGTGTTGTAGGCGGCAGGTGACCGAGGCGGAGAGGGCTCGCTCGGTAAATCGTTTCGCCGTCGTCTGATTGGGTGCCGTGGCTGAGCTAGCGGTGGATGACGGGTCCGCGGAGCGCGCGCTCGGCGCATATTGACTGGTCCCGCAGCACGCACGCACGCAAACCGCACTCCGCGACACGGGTTGCGTTGCCAGTCTAAAGTCGCCCCTCTTTGTTTTCTGAAGCTTGCACTCGACAAGGCTGATCTTTACCCTGCCATATGGAGGCCGACCCACGATCGCGTTCGAGCCCGAACCCACATTGGAAACAAGCTAAATGTCCGATTCGTTGTGGTGCTTGTTAAAAGATGAGAGTCGAGACCGGTGCAAGCGAGGCACAGTGACGCCTCAGCGCCGCCGGGACGCTAATTGAACGCAGGGTGGCAGTCACAGGCTTCGTAGCTGGGGGAGTTATGCAGAACCACACCAACGACGGACCATTACGAGAGCACCAACCAGAGGCTGGGGTCGTCGCGGCAGGCGTCTCGCGCAGGCTGGCTCAGGTGGTGCGAGCGGTGTGCCCGGCCCACTGTGCCCGCGACGGTGGTAGTCGTTGTGGCCATCCTGACCGCCGCCCAGGCAGCCACACCTCGGAGAGGCCATGTCCGAGTGCGTCGGTGAGCACTGGGGGCGACGTGTCACCTCGCTGGCTCTTGCCCACTCCTGCCTTGGGGGATTCGGAGGCGCTAGGGTGGCAAAGCGCCAGCGTTCCATGTCTAGGGCACTGGCTGATCCCCGAGCAGCGCAGGCTCAAGCCAGGCTCCATAAAGCGACCAGTACATCCCATCTCATTCATCACCAGCAACACCCTGAAGGCGGCGATTGAACATCTCCTATAAGCGTCGAACGACGTGAAAGAGGCATATAAGAAATGACCCTGACCCCAAACTTCGCGATAGCGCGAAGAATACTATGAAAGCGCAGGTGACGTCAAATGATGCGATATTCAGCAGCGGCGCGACGCGCAGCAATCTTTGTAACCGGTCTCCTTCTATCAGCGCAACTGGTGCCTAGCGCAGCGCTAGCTTGTGAAGGTGGAGGAGAAGAACAGAGAGTAACCCTCGCCCCAATCGAACGAGGCGAAAGAAACGTAGCATCAGGCACGAGAACATGCGCAAATCCTAGAAGAGAAATAATATTTACGAGACTTGAACAATGGTGTGAATATGAAGTGAAGAACAATACCGCAGAAGAAGTTACGGTCGAATCCCGGGAAGGCGGGTACGAACCAGGGAGCGAATGTGCAAGACTGCTCTGCCTAGGGACCCTGGTGTCAATAAGAAGACCCTTTTGCGAAGCAGGAGGAAGAACGAAACTAAGACCAGGTAGAGAATGCTACGTTTCAGCGGAATACGTCAGAGAACCTAGAGCAAGAGAAAGAACGTTATTCCGTGTCAGAACGAGATCTGTAGGTAATGTAACAGAAGAACCCACTTCGGCAATAATAATCGAATGAGGAAAGTTTTCGCCTATCGGCACGGCTCGTGCGCGGGTGTAGCGCTAGCTTGTGAAGGTGCAGGCGAAAAAGGGTGGCCGACCATACGCATAGAAGGCGTAGAAAAGCATCCTGCACGAAAGCTGTGCCATGCGATGAACTAAAATGAAATGACATACAGGTAAAAGACTCGTTAGAAGCGCTCGCGCCGATCCGGAGAGAGGCCACACGGCGCGGGCGCCACTTCGATTTGCCAGACATGCCGCTTCCTACCTTTTCGGGTCTCGCTGACTCTCCTTTGTCTTGGGTCCGGTCAAGAGCAGAGGGAGTCCAGCAGACAGCTCGGACGGTTCCATGGCTGGATGAACCTCGTTTCCCAGCGGCGTCTCTGCTAGCCAGCTACACCACAGCGTGCCGATTCGTTCCGTCGGGCGAGGCGTTAGTTTGCTGCTCAGGAAGTCGCTAGAGGGTTCGCGCCGGAGCCGCGACGGCCACCACTCGCCTAGTACTCCTAGGGCTCAGACGGCGGGTACAGGAGAGCGAAACTGCAGTAGCGCTACCGTCCGACGATTGATCAGCCCCGGAAGCCTTCCAACCGCGACCGGGGTTTCGTCGTTCCCCCTAACGGTGGCGTCAAGACGGTGGTAGGGGTCAGGGTGAGCCTGACCCCTACCCGATGGGGTATCGCCTTACGAGCGTGAGTAAGCATACTTGGTTTAGTCTCATACCTAAGCATGGCTGCCCTGTTCCTTCCAGACTTGCCGTAGCACTCGGGGGAAGTTCTTCTCCACCGCCGTCGCAGGCAATGGCTGCACTCGGCACAGAGGCTAGCACCAGGAAGAGAGACATGGATATGGCCATGATCTGCTTTCGCCGTATGAACATGGACAATGTCGGACCCTCTCCTATTTAATATTATGTATGAGCATTGAGCTGTGATAGGCGCTATCGCCTCAGACTTTTCGCGGCGCGTCGCTCGGGTTCGCCGTTACGCCCGCGACGCACTGATCGGCGCGCTGACTTTCCGATCAGTTCGATTGAAGTTCTCGCCCCTATATAGGGCGCGAGCACGATGAAGGTAAGCTCATTGGCCAATGCGGGTAGCTCTGATATGCGTTGGTGTGAAGCGTGACCGAAGATGATCGCCCAGATCGCTCCGGTGATCGCTTCGCGCGCAACTAATCGCCCACTGTGAGGCACGGGCCCAGAGTCGGTCAGCAGCTTCGTAAACTCCTCTACCGACCTGGTGAGGTGCTCTACCACCATAGGACCCATATCGAAGACATCGACGAAGGCTAGTCGCATCAATGCCTGGTGGGAGACGAGATAGTCTACATAGACATTCATCGCACGATGGACTTCCGTAGGCCAGGAGCGGGCACGACGCATCTCGGCTTCCACCAACGTGAGCGCTTCGTTGGTAAATGCCTCAATTGTTTGTAGGAAACAGGCCTCCTTATTTGGAAATTGTTTGTGCAGAGCCTGGGTCGGGAGCCGTGCGGTCTTGGCGAGCTGTGAATCCGTGACACTTACATAGCCGCGGTCGCAGATGAGCTGCGCCGTGGCGGCGAGGATACGTGCCTGCGAATCCTTGCGCATCAGGAAGTCCGAGGGCCGCTGTGGCACATCGGTTACGGAGCATGGGCGGAGTACGAGTCTAGCCTTGCGGGGCAAGCGGTAGGACTCGATCCAGTCGAGCACATCGTCGGCAAGCGTGTAAAGCTCTGGCTCGCGACGCTCACGAACGCGCTCGAAGAGGGCATGACGCACGCCGCCCACGATGGCACGGGCTGGCAGGCATGGCACGTAAGGGTCACTTGACTGGGTGCGTAGCGCGACGTGCAACAGGCGCTCGAACGCCAAATTCACCAGCTCCATCCGCTCGACCGCCCCGGGACGGATGCCGAGCGAGTCGATCAGCACGAGATGTGCATACTTCGGACGCTCGAGCACCTCTTCGAAGATGCTCTTGCAGGCAGCATGCAGCTGACTAGTCCATCCACGATGGGAACTACAAGCTGCGATCACACCCTTGCGTGCATGCCCCACAATGCTGTTGTGAGTCGCCAGCAGACATACCTCCTTGTTGTCGAAGTGTTCGTAGAAGGCCCTGCGCGACACCCCAGCCAGAGCGGTGATGTCGGTGATGGTCGTGGCGTGATAGCCACGACCAGCAACCGACTCGATCATCCCGCCGCACAGGCGCGCGCGTTGGTTGCGCACCACTTGCTCGCGCTTCATGCCGTTTGGGCCGCGAGGCAGCCGTCGGTAGAGCGGCCCTACCTTCACGCTTGCTTGGCCCGCGTCCTGTCGGTTGCGAATCTCTGACGGTTGCACCCCCGACGCAGCGCCGTGGTGGCGAGTTTCGCTAGCGTTACTGTCACCGATATCACCACCTGTGTGTTTCACACCAGCCCCCTTATGAGTTCTGGGCTTCTGTGCCCCCAGCGATCTCTCGCTGTTACCTATCCTCATAAAGGGTGTCCGATTATCGATATAAGTCCACTAAGTCTCGTAGTATCGCTCGGAAACCGAGCAAAAATGGCTCTAGTTAGCCAGTAAGACCGAACGGCTCCCTATAAAGATGCGTGTAGAAGTTTCTGCCTGCTTGAATCAGCCGTGGTCCCGGTAACTCGATATCCCGCCTATGAGTTCTCGGCAACACCCACCGGGTAGGTATAGATCGCCTATATAGTCAAAGGCACCTCGGTAGAGCCTTTGGAGGAAACGCTGCTCGATATCGGACGGTGGAGCCCGCGATGGCGCTCCCACCGCCCGCTACTAGCAGAGACTATCGAGTCACCTCCACCGTCATTGGCGGTAGGCCGAAAGCGATATTTACACCGGGACGACGGCCTACGGATGTATCAGAGTTGTCACGGCGTCTATATATAACGTCAACTAGTTGGAAAACGGACGGGCCAAAATTATTTGGGGCGAACCGCAGTTTGACCGCAGAGCGGTGTGTGCCTTATCCGATGCGATTGTGACCGTCACGATCTTTATTGACGATCTCTGGCAAGCGGCCGCGACGGCGTTGGCCAGCCGGCGTCGGTCACCGAAGACTGATTCCCGGCGACCGACCACAGCTCCTCGGCGAGGTGCGGGGTTAGTGGGGCTACGAGTCTCGTCAGCAGCAGCAGGGCGGCTGCAATTGCCTCATGGTCGAGTGCCGCGAGGTCTCCGCGCTGCTCCAGGACCCGCGACTCGAAGTCCATGATGCGTGTTAGCAAGAGCATCAAGTTGTGGGCTGCTCTCTGCAGCGCTAGCTGGTCGATCTGCAGCGTGATGCGTTCGCATGCGACTGCGCACCAGTGTGCCAGGCGCCGGCGCAGCTTGTCCGAGGTGTCGATGCACGAATCCTTTTGATCGGTGTGCGGGGCCCACTCGCGTAGCCGCGGCTCGGCGTAGTCGTAGAAGCTCTGCAGGAAGCGCTCGGAATGGCGCAGGGGCATGTGGGTCCAGCGGAACGGCCGTGCAGGCGCGGCGGCATGCAGGATTGCCAAGCGCAGTGTGTCGCCGCCCACGCGTTCGATCAACTTGTGGAGCTCGGTGAGCGCATCCTCGCTGGCCGCAGGGCCGTCATCTCCGTCGCCACTGGCGATCGCCATGTGGACCGTCTCATGCATGAGCGCCCTGGAGAACGGCTCGCCTGCGGTCTCAGGCAACGTACCAAGGTCCCGCATTATCTCGGCGAGCATGAGGCGCTCGAGCATGCCAGCAGTCGCGCCGGGGTAGGTCACGATCTGCTCCACCGGCAACCAGCGCGCGCGCTCGAGGTCGCTCATCATCGTGGTGGGTCGATTCGCGGCGGGCACGCAAGGCACGAGCCACATCCACATCCTGTCGAGTCCGTCGATCACGCTCGTCTCGTGTTGTCGTGATGGGCCGCCGCAGCGGGGACACGCGCAGACGTGGAGGTCGGCATGGCCGGGTGCCCCTTCGCTCTCGTCTACGCTCGAGTCGTCCGGCATACGCACGGGTAGGTTCTCGAGCGGGACGGGCACTGTGCCACAGGTGTTGCAGCGAACGACCGGTATCGGCGCTGCCCACGTGCCTGGGCGCGAGATCACCAGATCGCGCATGCGATAGCGCGCCGCTGGACGAGGAGGCGCCGACTTGGACCTCGACGTCTTCCACGCGGCTCCCGCCGGGCGCGGTAGACGGCTTGCGATCGCGCGGTCTGTCGCGTCGAGCTCCGGCAGCCCCAACACGGCGGTCGGACCGAAGCGCACGTCTACGAGTGGCGTGACAACGACCGGCAGCATTCCGTTGACGCCGGGCACGGTTGCCAACGCGCTCGTTACGACGAGCGGCGTCTCTCCCGCGTCCTGGTCGCTGGGTGCCCGCGCTGCTTTTCGCATGGCGGAGATCTGCTTTGCGATCGCCGGATCGCTCGTCAGCTGGTTGACCTGTGGATGAGCGGGAGATAGCGCGATGAATTGCGTCTCAGCGATCCTGTCGGGATACAGAGTGAAGACCGTGAGGTCGCCGCCGCCGAACGTGCTCGCACGGAGCTCGACTCCGTTGACGCGTCCGAGCGCCGTGCGTTGAGACTCGATCGCTGCCGCATCCCCCCCCGCGAGCGCCTCCAAGCGTTGCTCGGCATCGCCAAGGCGTTGCTCTATGCGCATGACCCACTCACCATCGCGCTCGTAGACGAGATCGCGCTCAAGCATCGCTAGGAACAGCCACTGCGTCCAGCGGTAGTTCTCCGGGTCTGAGGAAACGAACGCTCGCTCCCAGTCACACGAGCATCCGAGCTTCTCAAGTAGGTTGCGCATCCGCTCGCAGAAGCGCTGCGCCCATTCGCGCGAGGAGAAGTCTGAGCGTTGAGCCTCGAGCTCGACCGACGGCATGAAAGTATCGAAGCCAAGCGAGAACAGCACGGCTCGTCCCCGCATGCGGTGAAATCTCGCGCAGGCGTCGGCGATCATGAGGCCGCGGACCTGGCCCCAGGGCCCTTGCTCTGACGCTATAGGGCAGTCCGCGAACACGTACGCTGGACGCCGTTCGTCCTGGAGTGCAGGTGCAGCAAAGCTTCGCGCCTCACGCCATGAGCGTTGCCAGCGCGGCTCTATCGAGAACGGCTTGTAGCCGACGCCCTGCTCGCTCTCACTCTGCTTTAAATCAAGTCCACACATCGCTGTCACGGGTCCAAGGTACACGACGAATCTCAACTCACCAGCGACAGTGCCGCATCGTGCTTAACCGGACCATCCATGCCACCATATGTGTCTCCAACTCCACCGTAGATGAAGACTGGTTTCTTTAATTATCGCACCGACAGTTTCTTACTATTGGCCTTATTAGGCCGCCTGGGCTACGGTGCACCGAAGTTGATCGCTCACCATGGCGTTTCGGCGTCGCACGAAGGGACCAAGAAATGGGCACGGCATTGCACAACGTTGGGGAGTTGACGGCGACGGAGCTCACAGGAGATGAGGTGGCGAGCGTCTGGGAGCTCTGCATAGCTGAGGAATTTGACCACGACAAGGTCGTGTTAGGTATCGCTGAGTGGCTTGGAGTTCCTGTCGGCTTGGACGTGCTCGATTGCGCTTGTGGCAGCGGCTTCCCCGCATTGGACCTATACCGCCTCGGGTACCGCATGTACTGCACCGACGGCAGCGCATCCATGCTCGATCGCTTCCGGCACAAGGCGCGCGCGGAGAAGATACCGCTCGTCCCGCGACAGGTGCGTTGGGAGCAGCTTGGTCCGCTCCACCCGGCAGCGTTCGACGTCGTGCTCTGCCGTGGCTGCTCGCTCATCTATGCCGGCACGTGGGACACTGACGCAGCGCCCGACTGGTTATCGCTTGTGATCTCAGTTGAGAACTTCGTACAGTGCCTTCGCCCTGGCGGCCGCCTGTACGTGGACACCACCCGCGAGGATGATCTCTATGGAGAGTACCCGCAGGTCGAGAAGTATCCAGCCCGCATAGTTGACGGTCACGAGGTCGAATGGAGCGAGCACCTGACAGCAGACCCTCAAGCGGGTGTGCGCCGCTGGCGGGTCTTGTTGTCCATTGACGGTACTGCAATCGAGTTCGAGCGCAAGTCTCACTATGTGCCGCACGAGAAGTTCGTGAAGGTGCTCGAGGACGTCGGACTCGAGGGGATCGGTCGTGTCGAGGTCCCAGGCGAGCGCTACGCGGTGTTTGTCGGTCACCGCCCCCGGTCTTGAGCCATGCTCGAAGAGTGCGAGAGACTGCTCGCCGAGCACGACGCGCTTGACCGCTGCGTCTCAGTCGAACCGCGCCGACGCGAAGACCAGGATGCCGACCTGCGTCTGCTGTTCGCCGATCGCACGTGGCTGCGATCTCCGACGGGAGAGAAGCTGATCGCGGCCTTTCGGCAGCACGCGGCAGTGAGGAGCACACAACGGCATAAATCGGCGATCGTGCTGCGGTTCGAGGACTCCGCCCTCGCCGACCTAGAGAGCGGTCTCGCTGCGGCCGCGGCGGCCGGCATGGACGGCTCCGACGCCTTCAACGGCCGCGCCTTCAACGTCAGCCTCGTCGGGCCAAACACCAACAAGGCGCTCCACGTCGGCCATCTGCGCAACGTCGTCCTGGGTCACGCGTTGGCCTCGGCGATGGCTGCAGCGGGAGCCGCGGTTCAGTGGCACAATCTCGTTGGCGACATCGGCAGGCGCGTGTGCGAGGCGATGGGCGGTTACCTCGCCTGTCATGATGGCGAGACACCACAGAGCGTCGGCTTGGTGGGAGATCGCTTCGTGGAGATCTGCTCGCGCGACTTCCAGCGTGAGGATCCACGATCAGATGGTGTGGAGCGAGCTCACGACCCAAATGCCGAGGAGCAGGAGGTGCATGGCGACCTCGCCGACACGATCATGAGCGCGTGGTTGAGCGGCTCGGCACCCGAGCGCACCCTATGGCGTCAGATGCGCGAGTGGGCTCTCTCTGGTCATCGCGAGACGCTCGCTCGTCTGGGCGTGCGGATGGATCGTCACGACTATGAGTCTGAGGGAGTCGAGCGGATCCTCGCGATCGTCGCGCGAGGCTTGGGCGAAGGCGTCTTCGAGCGCGAGGCCAGCGGCGGGGTGGTCTACCGGACCGGCCGACCCGAGTACGCGACGATGGTCCTGTTGCGCGGAGATGGTGCGCCGACCGAGTACGGGCGCCTGCTCGGGGTCTATCACCGATTGAACGAGACGATTCCCGCGGGGGCTGTCAACGTCGAGGTCGTGGGCATCGAGTGGCAGCCGGTCATGGCAGTTCAAGCAGAGCTGTTGACGTGGCTGCTGCAGAAGCCGAGCGGTGATCGCTACGAGTGGTCGTTTCACGGCCCTGTCACTTTTCGTGGGAAGAAGATGGGCTCGAGCACTGGTGAGGTGATGTGGATCGACGATCTCCTCGACCTCGTCGGTGCTGGCTCGGGCGTCACCGCTCTGCACGCGCTCACCGATGGCATGGTGAGCCGTGACGCGCTCGCGGACATCGTCGTGCGCGGCACGCTCCTCTGCTCGGCGACGACCCAGTCATTTGAGTTCGCGCTGGATCGCATGGTCGACGGTCCGCCGGGGGCGGGGTGGACGATCGCGGAGGCTTGGTGTCGCGCCCAGCACCCATGCGAGCCATGGGGAGACGGCCCGATCGCGCGCACTGTGATCGTACAGTCACAGTTGTATCGGCGCTCTCTCCATCGGGCGGTCGATAGACGCGACACAGCCTGCCTCTCGAGCTTTCTGCTTGGCCTATCTCATGCCTGTCTCGCGGTGCCCTCGCCCGGACCTGCCGCCGCGCCTGTGCTGAGACGAGTGCTGGCAAGCCTCGGCTTTCCCGCCGCCAGCCAAGGCTCGCCCCCACCTGCAGAGATAGAGACGCGCGAAGCTTCACACGATCGTTTGGTGCAAGCGGCGTGACTACTTTTGACTCAACCTCACTAGCGCCCGTAGCTCAAGTGGTCAAGGATCCCGAACAACGCGATGGTGAGCGCCGAGTGTTAGCCATTCAACCGGTCGCGGCTTTCGGGCTGCCAAACCGGCGACTAAACGCCGTCACATGGACGCTTGGTGGCAAACCATGGTGGCAAGCGGGTCTGAAGAGTAGCGGCCTTCTAAGCCGCAGATACGGGTTCGATTCCCGTCGGGCGTGCTGTCCTTGTCATCGAGCGGCGAAATACCACTTTGGCATCAATAAGCTATGTGAGGATTGACCGCTACAGATGGAAGGCAAATGATTCACATAATAACCCAGAGAAGAAGAGCGACCATAATCAATAGTAACTGCAAATTCGTAAATCCAAAAATGGAGGACATCAACTATGTTCAACAGAAAAGTCATCTCCTACATAATAGGGATTTTTACTAGCTTGTGCATCGCTGGGGCACTACTCGTACCTGGACTCGCGCTTGCCTGTGAAGGTGCTTTCCTAGAAGTAGAAACGGAAATCGAAGGAGTGAAAGAACAAGGTGCAGAAAAAGGTATTTGTGTATACAGAGCAGCAAATAGACTATGTAGAATAACGAATATTAATCTCACAAACGAAGAATGGGAAGTGGAAAGCAACGAATTCGTAGGTGCGAGAGCGAGAGAACGGTACACCTTTAGAGCGGAAGGTTGTAAAGTAGGCGCAAGACTTAGAGCAAGAGGAGGATCCTGCCTAGATGAAATAGAATCGGTGAGATTCGAAGCGGGAACGGAAAATAAACGGTGCCTCACCTTTAAATTCCTAACAGCCAGAGAAAGCAGAACCTTCTGTCCCGATATCCTGCAGATGGTATAGTGTACAGTAGGCGAGGGTGCTACGGTCGCCCCGAAGTTGAGGCCCGTGTCAACGCGTGGCGGTGCGAAGGGCCGAGACGAATGTGGTAAGCGCCGTCTCGGCCCACGTATGCCAAGTCTGTGACCGACGGCGCGAAGACGGTGCGTCCTCTGGTCAAAGACGTCCAATTGGGTGGCGCATCAGGAAGCTGATCTTTGGGGCTGAGGAAGCCCATCGGAGGCTGATCCGGTCGGATCACCTGGGTTTACTCATAATCGTCAGCGCATTCCCGTCTGATGCGTCTGATATCTTTTTGATACATTTTGCGGTCCAGGATTCGCAGGCTGAACTCGATCCGGCCGTGCTCGGGCCAGCCGATAGGGACGACCTCCCCCATGCCTGTCGGTGAGACGGACGGGCCACCGTTGTCCAGCTGCAGGCGTCGCGGCAGCCCGTGGCGCTCCCAGAGGGCGCAAAGCGCGCCGAGCACGCGCTGATCGCCGCGGTCGCTGATGATCTCGATCCCGGCGTGATGGGAGGCCACGTCGATCTGGGTGAGCGCGTGAAAGCGCACACCGCCGTCCGGATGACGCGGCCCGACGAGGTCGGCCTGAACGACGTCCCCCGGTCGCTTCGCCGCTGGCGCGGGTAGGGCAGGCCCTTGGAGGTCCGCCTGCGACTCACACGGCCCGTCTGCGTGACACCAGCGCGAGAATCTCCTCGATCGTACGCACCGGCGGCACTGGCCCACCGAGCTTCTCAAGATCCCACGCGATCGCCTCCACGCCGATTTGTGCCCACGGGTTCTCGGCCAGCCGCGAGCGGATGGCAAGCACCCGCGCTTGGACACCCTCCGGCGTACGGCTCGCCACGCGCTTGGGTGCCCTGGAGCGGCCATCCGCCCAGGACGGGTCGTGCGGGTCATAGCGCGCCACCCACTTCGCCATCCACTGCCTGGTGCGCCGCAGATGCTGGGCGATCGTCTCCGGCGACTCACCCCCCAACCGCCGCCGAGCCGCCTCGCGACGCAAACACCACCTTCATCCCCGACATGAACACCTCCACGCTCGCTCAATAAGAGCGCGCGAGGGTGCCACGCCAGCCACGATGTAAACGATGTGCTCGCGGCTCAGAGCTCAGCCGCGTAAACGATGTGCTTGCGGTCAGACGTAAACGATGTGCATGCGGCCGTCAACTAACCAGCCCGCCTCAGGTCTGGGGGGTTGTGAGATCGCTCGTTAGCAATGAGATCAATCGATCGATGTCGAGCACCGCGTACGCCGCCGGACACAGTCCGTATTCCAGCAGCCACACCTCTCGGTCACTGTGAGCGCCAGCCCGGTCGTTGTCAACTAAAGCGTCTGCCCCATCAGCCGTCAGTCTGGCCCGCTGCTCGCGAGGATCGTTGAGCTCACTGTCCCCACTGGCGACCTCGACGCCGCCTATGACCGCTACGAAGTTGCAAGCCAGCTTGCCGAATCCGGGATGCCCTCTCGCGAACATCTGCTCGGTCACCGGGAAGTCGCGGACGATCGTCGGCTGCGTGAGCTTCGGCTCGACATACACTTTGTAGATTCCGTTCACCAACGCACCCCAGCTGTCGGTTCTGGGATTGGCCTTCGCGGGAGCCCATCTGGCGAGCTCGGAGGCGTCGGCGGCCAGAACATCGAGCCCGCATTGTCTGGAAATGCCCTCGCGTACAGTGATACCCTGCCACGGACGACTCAGATCGACAGTCGTCTCTCCACCCCTCGCAAGCCAGCCCGGCGCAACCGCCATCGCAACCCGCCGGATGATCTCTTCGACTTGGCGAGCAGCATCCTCGTAGTCCATGTAGGCGGTGGCCCAGTCGAGAACCGTGACCACATCACCAGGACACCCATAGTTCTCATCTCTAGAGCGATCTTCAAGCGCATACACGCGCTCCAGCCCGCCCAACAAACACCGCCTGAAGGCGAGTCGAGGCGAGAACCGCGATGACCCCTTCGATCTCGATGTGTCTCGACGAGCGACGAGCGGGCGTGCTGCGAGGGAGTCGAGAATGGGTCTGCTGGTCTCGACGAATAAGTTCTCCGCCATCCAGGCCCTGACGGCCGTCGCCGCAGCGGACCGAGTTTCGACAAGCCTACGGGTCGGCTCGTCGGCGAGCAAGCTCAAATCTCTTTGATGACCGCGCGGTTCACTGTCTGCTCGTGCGCCCCGTCCGGGCGGCAATCGAAGCGCCTTGGCCAAGAGTTGGGTGGAAACGACCGAGATTGTGAGCGAGCGATTCTCCGTTACGTATATTGTGCCCTCGACAGTGAAAATATCGCCGAGATCAGCATCGCCCAGCGGTGAGCATCGTGCCTTGTCCGGGTTGTCTCGTCTCACGCATAGCTCGATGATACCTGACTGGTCTCTCAAATCGAAAAACGTCGCGTGGCGATGTTTTCTTCGGGCCACCAACCGGCCCGCCACCGTGTAGCACCATCTCGGGTGTTCGCCAGCCTCAAGAGCGTAAGGATCGTGCTCGGCGTGGATCTCGGCGGCTAGAGAGCGGGCCGGTAGGCGAACGTCGGGAAACGGCTCACGGCCTCGCATACGCAGCTGCTGCATCTTCTGATGCCGCTCGCGGTCAACCCGCTCGCGCCTCTTTATGCTCACCGCATCTACCCGTCGCATGCCCATCGCAGCAGCGTCGAGCCGTACCTCCAGCACGACGATAACGCCGTCAAGGAGAATCGGCCGGAACGCTCGTAGGAAACCTGAACCGCCATACCACGATGGTCCTTCATCGGTCGGTCCGACTCAAGTAGGCAGAAATCTTCAGATACGACTTTACATTGGACCTGGTCCACCGGCACGGGCGCAAAGCGCAGACCGCGACGCCGGTTGCGTTGCCAGTCTAAAGTCGCTCTTCTTTGTTTTCTGAGGCTTGCACCCTGCAAGACTGCTCTTTACTCTGCCGTATGGGGCCGAGCCACAATCGAGTTCGAACCCCAAATCCCACATTGGAGAAAAAATGAACGTCCGATTAATTCTGGTGCATGTTAGCAGCGTCCCAGTGGCGCTGAGGTGTCACTGTGCCTCGCTTGCACCGCTTTCGATTCTGTCTCCTGTGCAGCCCGCTCGCGTATCTGCAGAGTTGGCAAGTGCCGTCGAGGCTCCGTTTTACGGCATCGTGCGACATATCAACTCGCTCGCCCTTGTCCACTCTGGTGGTGGGCCGTTCGAGGGAGGCTAACGTGGCAAAGCACCACCACCGTTCCATGCCTCGGACATTGGGTGATCCCCGAGCAGCGCAAGCCGCGAAGCGCTCCGGGCCTGCCAAGAGCAGCACGTTGTGGCTTCGCCTCGCGCTCGCGGGCACCCTACTCAGCGTAGCTGTACTTGGCACTGTCCTGGTTGCAGGCGCGAACACCGGTCAGGACGGTCGTGTGGATCGCGAAGTCACAGGGCTGTTGGCTGGGATACCTCAGGAAGGACAAACGCTAGGCTCGCCAGGCGCGCCGGTGACCTTGCAAGTGTTTGCAGAACTCGAGGACTACAGCAGCGACAGCTGGTTCCTTACGTTACTCCCCGCGATCATCCGCGAGTTCGTGCGCACCAACCGCCTCAGGATCGAATACCGCTCCTTCAAGACGAACACCATCGCCTCTGAAACGTTCGTCAAGCAACAAGCTGCAGCCCTCGCCGCGGGCGCACAAGACAAGCTGTGGAACTACGTCTATACCTTCTACCACGAGCAAGGCAAGGAGCGCACGCCGTACGTAACTGAAAGCTATCTCGAGAACATAGCGCGTCAGGTTCCCGCGCTAAACAATGAGCGATGGGGCATAGCCCGCAACGCTGACTCGCGGATCGAACAAGTGGTCGAAGAAGACCAACAAGGCAGGGCCGAGGAAATCCACGTCACCCCAGCGTACAGGATAGGACGCACCGGCGGACTGCTCAAAGACATCGAAGGCAGCGGATCCATCATCTACCCCGGCCAAATACACCCCACCACCTACGCCAGCGCCGAAGACATCGCCAAGGCTATCGCCCAAATCCACTAACGAGAAGACTTCCGTGTCAAAAGCACGTCAGGCAAGGCGCAAGGATAAGCAGAAGGAGCACGAACTGGCAGAAGAGGCTGCCGAGCGTGCGGGTGCGTCACGGCAAAAATCTGTCATGCGGATAGGCCGGGGCACGCTGGCAGCCATCGCAGTCGCAGTAGCTGGTGTTCTGGTCGCCACAGGCGTCAGCGACGTTGCAGGCTCATCCGGTCAACCGCCATCTGCCCGCGTGGAGAAGGAAGTCTCTGCGCTTCTCGGTGGTATATCTCAAAGTGGGGATACTCTCGGGCAGGCTTCGGCGCCAATCACGCTACAGGTCTTTGGCGATCTCGAGAGTGCCGATGTCCGCACATTTATGGTGTGGCTACTGCCAGACATTGTCCGCGAATGGGTTCGCACAAACATTGTGAAGGTTCAGTACCGGTCTTTTATGACCGCCTCCTCGCCTTACCCAGATGTTTTTGTGGGTCAGCAGGCAGCGGCACTAGGTGCTGGCGTACAGGACAGGTTGTGGAACTTCATCGAGACCTTCTACCACGAGCAGGGCCAAGAACACACGCGCTATGTAACAGAAGCGTACCTCGACAATATCGCCGGGCAGGTTCCTGGCCTGGAACCCTCCGAATGGGAGAGCGATCGGGAAAACAGTCAGCTAACCAAGCAGATAATCGAGGATAATCATGCCGCCCGAGCGGTAGGGTTCCCTGACGCTCCAGTATTTCTCATCGGCAGGACCGGTGGAAAGCTCGCTCCGTGGCCAGGCTACCGATTGTATGAAGAGCCCGGGCTCAAGCCAGGTTTCACAAAACGACCCGTGCATCCGGCCTCTTTCATCACCAGCAAAATACTCAAGATGGTGATTGAACGGCTTCCGTAGACCGGCGATGCCAGGAGGTCATTAGATATACCATAACTAAGAGAGAAGCACGTGTTTACATTTCGGCCGGCGAGTAGCTACAGCGTCAAAATTTGCATACGAGCCGGTCTGTCGGTAGCAGCCTAAAACAACAACGATGGAGGCACAATTGTGTTTTGCTTATTTGCAGGCACCTGTTCACAAGAAGATATATCGCCATAGGTATTGTGATGATCTTCGCAGTCGGTAGCTTGCCAAGCATAGCCGTTGCCTGCGAAGGTGTATACGAAGAAGTCAGCATAGAATCAATCGAAAGCAAAAAAGAAGCAGAAGCTGCGATCATCGAACTTCACAATCCTCACGCCTTTCCAATCACCATCACAGAACTAAAGCAGCACCTAGAAGAGGCGCTCTCAATGATTCGAAAGATGCCTAAACAAGTTACTGGAACCGAACGGAAGAGCGGGAGACAAGTGTTTCTACGAACAAGCGCTCCCTCTCGGTGTTGAACTGAGAGCAACGAACAGACCGTGAGCAGTACAAAGCTCTGGAGGAGCCAGTATAGACGCCATATCTGTCAGTAATATCTAGCGCACTCATTTTGCATTTGGTCGGGTAGGACGTTCAGGTCTGTCGCAATCCTGCCCGGCTGGTGTGCGTTTCTCTCGTGTCCCTCGAACCGGGTAGGGGTCAGGGTGACCCTGACCCCTACCAATACGCCGAAGATACGGGTGGTGAACCCGCCACGCTATATCGTGTGCCAGTCGGATCGTGGACGCCCATCCAGGCGAAAATAGTGGAGACGGACGCTGTTTGACGTTTCGTTCACATCGATGGTCGGGACGAAGCTGGTGCGGGCGGTTTACGTGCTGACGATGATCTGGGTGGGTCTGCTCTCGCTCATCTACATCCTGCTCGGGTTTCACCAGACCGGGCTTTGGGCGTCGTGATGCTGCTGATAGTCGCGCCCGTGATCGCGCTGTTCATCCTGGGATTCGCCCGCCTCGCGCTCGAGATCTGCATCGCGCTGTTCCAGATCATGGCCAACACCAACGAGCTGGTCGCGCAGGGTCGGCGTGAGAGCTCTCAGTGACTGGATGGTTGATTCCACGGTCTGCGTCTCTGGACGGCACGTATAGCCTTCGCGGGCCGGCGTCCTCGGGCTCGCCCTTGCTGCCAGCAAGGGCTTCGCCTCCACGCTAACCCAGATGTTGCATTAACGGTCCGCGCCCCGGGTGGTCCGGGGCGCATGCTGATGTCGGCGGGCGTGATGCGTTCACTGGCGGAAGTAGACGAGATCACGTTCTCCGCTGTCGTGACGTGGGGCCACGGCGCACGAGTTGCTCGGCTTCGCGGTGCTGCTGGTGTTGTGGCCACGTCGGGACTGGGAGTCCTCATTGGCGCCAGACCAGTTCATCGCCACGTACCTCGAGCCAGCCGAAGGCGAGCCACTAGCGCTCCATCCCGCGCCTCCGCGCCCTGAGCCTGATGGTCGGCGAGACGCGCGGCGGGGACAACTCGGGTCGCTAGCTTCCGGCGGCAGTCGGCGGCCACCCCTCAAGCGCGTAGTCGTTCAGGAACTGGCGTTTCCAAAAGTAGCTGCGCCCGGTCTCTGAGAGCTCTGCCTGTTCGCAGACCTCGGCCCAGTCGCGTTTGATGACGTCGATCTGATGATCGACGATGGCCGTCGCCTCACTCTTGCTCAGCTGGTAGAGGTGCGCTCGCTCGACGCAGCCGACGACCTGGCTCTCCTTGCACGGTTCCGCGGCGTCTCCGATGATCATCGCCTGCGTTGCGCGCCCGGTATTGCGCACTTGAGGGCCGACGTCATATGCGGGGGTGAGCGTAAGCATCTGCCCGTCCCAGAAGGCTGCGTGGTTGCGGGCGTGGTCGTCCGTGTTGCCGACGAGGATGTTGAAGGTGATCCGAGAGAAGAGCTCGCGCAGATTAGAACCGGGATCCATGAAGCTGGCCCTCACGATCTGGGCCAGGTTGGCGTAGCTGGCGTGCCTGACGGCGAGCTCGTTGAGACCGAGCATCGTCAGCGCTGAGACCAGACTCCGCCGCTCGTCGGTCTCGGGAACCCTGTCGAAGCGCTCGACGAGAAGCACCGTCTTTTTGAGCGCCTGGGTGAGCTCGACGCGGGCCACGTTCATGCCGGCACGGTGCGCGAGCTCCATCGCGACGTACTCGCCCTGCTCCACCGGGAATGTGTCGGCAGTCGAGGAGAACTTCGCAATCAGTCTGCGCGGCCCGTCGTCGATCAGCGCCTTCGGACGAGCGCCGCCGATCGAGCTTCCGCGGAGCAGCGCCGCATCGAGCGCTGGCGAGAGTGGAATCCCTTCTTCGACACGCTGAGCCGACGTGGCAAGCTCGTCGAGACTGGCGTTCTCCCGTCCCCGCGCGACGTACTCATCGGGGGAGCTTTGGAAGTCGAGGGCTCCAACACGGTCCGATCCGGACTCGAGGAGCAATGCGATCAGACCAAGGTTCGCCGGGTCGCTCTCGGCAGCGGCGGGTCCGATCAACCGGTTCATGATCACGCGCTGGCCCCACGCATCTGGACGGGCGTCGAGGATGCAACCGGGGGCGTCGAGGCCCGGGAGCGGCCTGATGCGTTGGTCGATCAGCGGCAGCTCAGGCGAATAGAGCGATATGGCCTCTCCTCGCTGGAGGTAGCTCCGCCCGTAGACAAAGGCGGCTTCGCCGCCAGCCTCCTCGAGGCGGCCGGCCACGACGGGCTCTGACGCGCCCGGCAGCCAGATCCAGACGAATGCCTCGCCTGACGGCTCAGAACTCATTGTCTAGCTCTCCCCTGGGATGGCGCACCGCGCGTGGCAGCAGCGTCGGGCGCCGCAGGCGTGCGGCCTCGTCCGCCAGGCGTGAGCCATCGGTGTAGAACAGCGGCACCCCAACGAGTGTGGCCGCGTCGAACGCCGTCCCCAACGAGACGCTGGGGTTGCCCCGTTCTACCTTCTGCAGGGTGGTGGCGCTGATGCCGGCGCGCTCGGCAAGTTCGCGGACGGTCCAGCGCCGGGCGAGTCGCGCGTCCCTGATCTCGGCGCCAAGTAGCTCGGCCGCATCGTGGACCGTGGGTGGATACGCGTGCTGACGCTTGGGCATCTGTAGCAACAAAATAGCATTTAAGGACTTTAAACCTATTTTATTGGTACAGATCGAGATGTTTGCTGGAGTCCTGTCGGCCCGTGCCCGGCTCTCCCGGCGAGACGCGCGGCGGGGGCAACGCGGGCCGTTAGCTTCGTGCGGCAGCCGCAGCGCCTCATGCAGGTGCTCGATCTCCTCGACAGCCTCCCAATTCCAAATACCGCCCGGCCTCGTGCTCGGCGGAGTATTTTGTCGTGTGGGCGGCCCCCGGGACGAAAGGTGCATGGATGGGTGATGACGTGTTGTGCATCAGCCTCCTCGGGGCCTTTTCGATCACTGTGGATGGCCATGTCATTCCCGGGGACGCCTGGCGGCTGCGCAAGGCGAAGACGCTGGTCAAGGTGCTCGCGCTTGCGCCCGAACGTCGCCTGCACGCGAACCAGGTGACAGAGCTGCTCTGGGCCGGGCGCGACCAGGCCTCCGCCCGGAACAACTTGCACCAGGCGATCTTCGCGGCGCGGCGGGCGCTCGACTCGGCTGGGCTCGAGGGCCGCGACCGCCTGGAGTTGCACGAGGACGTGATCTCCCTCTGCCCGGACGATCCCGTGCGGATCGACGTGCTCGCCTTCGAGGAGGCCGCCGCGACAGCGCGAGTGCAACGCGACCCCGCCGCCTACCGGGACGCCCTCGATTGCTACGGCGGCGAGCTGCTGCCCGAGGACCGCTACGAGGAGTGGACGGCGTCGCGGCGCGACGCCGTCCACGAGCTTCGCCTCGCTCTGGGGATCGAGCTGGCCGAGCTCGAGGCGCCGGATGACCCCACGGCGGCAATCGACTGCCTGCGATCGGTGTTGGTCGACGCGCCGCTCCACGAGCCCGCCCATCGGGCGCTGATGCGCCTCTACGTGGGAGGCGGGCGGCGGCAGGAGGCGCTGGCTCAGTTCCAGGAGCTGAAGGGCGGTCTGCGGCGCGAGTTCGAGGACGAGCCCGACTACGAGACCCGCCGCCTGTACCGGGAGATACTCACGCGCGGCCCGGAGGAGGGAGAGCCGGCGCGCCCACCCACGGCGGTCGCGGTGCGATCGCCGTCCGAGAGCCCGAACAACCTCCCGCGACAGCTGACCAGCTTCATCGGCCGCGAGCGCGAGCTGGCCGAGGCCGCCGGGCTCCTGCGTAACGCGCGGCTGCTGACGCTGACGGGGGCGGGTGGCTGCGGCAAGACGAGACTCGCTCTGGAGCTGGCGGGGCAGCGGTTCGGCGATTTCTCCGACGGTGTCTGGCCGGTGGAGCTGGCCGCGCTCGGGGAGCCCGAGTTGATCGGGCCGGCGATCGCCCAGGCCCTGGACACGCGGCTTGCCTCTGACCGCGCCCCGGAGGTCGCGCTCGCCGGGCATATCGGCGATCGCCAGCAGCTGCTTCTGCTCGACAACTGCGAGCACTTGGTGGAGCCGGTCGCGCATCTCGTCGAGGCGCTGCTCCGGCACTGCCCCCGCCTCACCGTACTAGCGACCAGCCGCGAGCCGCTGCGCGTTCCCGGCGAGGTGACCTGGCGGGTCCCATCCCTCTCCCTCCCCGAGCTGGTCGAGAACCACCCGTCGGACCGGCCGCTGGAGGCGGAGTCGGTGCGACTGTTCACCGTTCGTGCAGGCCAGGTCGCCCCCGGCTTCCAGCTGGACGACGAGAACGCGATCGCGATCTCGGCCCTCTGCCACCGGCTCGACGGGATGCCGCTGGCAATCGAGCTCGCGGCGGCCCGGGTCGGCGCCCTCACCCCCGCACAGATCGTCGAGCGTCTCGACGACTCCCTCGACCTGCTCTCGGGGGGAAGCCGCACAGCGATGACCCGACAGCAGACGCTGCGGGCAACGCTCGCCTGGAGCTTCGATCTGCTCGATGGGAACGAGCAGATCCTCCTGCGGCGCCTCGCGGTGTTCACCGGGAGCTTCGGCCTGGAGGCGACCGAGGACATCTGCGCGGAGGATCCGCTGCAGCGCCAGGAGGCGGTCGCTCTCCTTGGCCGCCTGATCGACAAGTCGCTCGTCCACGTCGAGGAGGGCCCCGGCGATCGCCGCTACCGCTTGCTGGAGACCGTGCGGCAGTACGCCGCGGAGCGGCTTGCGGAGGCTGGCGAGCGGGAGGCCTTCGAGCGCCGTCATCGCGGTTGGTACATCGAGCTTGCCGAGAGCGACCCGACGCCCGCCGGCGATCTCCCGGCAAGGGACCGTCTGCGGCGGCTGGACCTGGAGCTCGACAACCTCCGCGCCGCTCTCGCCTCGGCCCTCGCCGATGACCCTCAGGCCGCCCTCCGCCTGGCTGTCGCGCTCTGGCGGTTCTGGCTGATGCGCGGGTACCTCGCCGAGGGCTACCGCTGGCTCGCTGCGTCCCTGGCAGCGGCGCCTGAGCACACCTCCGATCGCGCCCGCGCCCTGCTGGCAGCCTGCCTCGTGGGCCTGCGGCGCGGGGTCCGCGGCCGCCTCCGCGAGTTCGGCGACGAAAGCGTCGCGATCTTCGCCGAGCTCGGCGACCATGCCGGGATGTTCGACGCGGTCGAGGTATCGACGGCCTATCGCGCGATTGTCAGCGGCCCGGCGGACATCGAGGCGCTGCTCGGCGAGCACGAGAAGCTTGTCGTGAACGATCTCCCCGCGGCCCGGCCGCCGGCATGGGCGGCGCACACTCGCGGCATCGCCGCCTGGTTCCGGCGTGAATATCCGCAGGCGCGCCAACAGTTCGAGCTCGCGCTGAAGCGGGCCGGAGAGCTCGTAGCCGAGGAGCGCCCGGCACTCTGGCCGCTGAGCTACGCGCTGATCACCGTCGCGCCCGAGACCGGCTACCCGTTGCTCCTGCAGGAGGACACGGCGATCGTCGGCCGCCGGATCGGTGGAGAAGCGGCGGTTGCCTACATCCTGGGCAACCTCGCCGTCGTCGATCGAGTCGAGGGCGACTTCCACCGGGCGGGTGAGTTGATCGAGGAGAGCCTCGCGCGCTTCCAGGCACTCGCCGACGTGCAGGGGGAAGCCTTCGCGCTGGGCGCTCTCGGCAACCTCGCCCGCTCCAGCGGCGACTTCGACCGCGGGCGGGAGCTGCTCGACCGTAGCCTCGCCCTCCGACAGGAGGGCGGCGACCGGCGCGGCACCGGGATCACGCTCGGGTGCCTGGCGGTACTGGGCGCTCGCTCGGGCGACCTGGCAGGCGGCCGGGCCGCCGGCGAGCAGAGCCGCGACTGGTTTGCGGAGAACGACGACATGATCGGCCTAAGCGCCGCCGAGCTCAGCCTGGCGAACGTCGCGCTGTCCGCCGGCGATCGAGTGCGGGCGCGCGCGCATCTGGAGGCCGCGGCCTCGGTGTTCGGGGGTATCGAGTCCACCCCCCAGGAGGGTTGGGCACTAGCCGTGCTCGCTTCGATGTCCGCCGAGGACGGTGAACCGGCGACAGCGCGCCGCTGGCTCGACCGGGCCATCCAGCATTTCGAGTTGCTCGGCGGCGACGCCGGCATGGCCTACTGCCGTGAGGTGGAGCGCGGGCCGGGAGTCGCCGCGGGGAGCGCGATAGCCGAGTAAACCGACTTACACGAGCCCTAAGACATTGCAAAGTCGTCGCTAAGAGGCGGACCGTAGCCTCGCTGAGCGTTGACGAAACGCGACGTCAACCAACGAACTGAGAAGGAGGGCGGCATGGCTACGCAAGGGGTGCTTGGAACGGCAACGCTGAGGGAGTTCGAGGACGGGCTGCACGGAGAGCTGATCCGGCCCGGCGATGGCGCCTACGACGAGGCTCGTTCGATCTGGAACGGCGCCCATGACGCCCGCCCGGCGGTGATCGCCCGCTGTGCCGATTCCTCCGACGTGCGCCACGCGATCGGCTTCGCGCGCAGCGAGGGGCTCGACGTAGCCGTGCGCGGAGGCAGCCACAGCATTCCCGGCTTCTCGACATGCGACGACGGCATCGTCATCGACCTCTCGCCGATGAAAGGCATCACGGTGGACGTAAGCGGCCGCACCGCCATCGCCGAGGGCGGCCTCACCTGGGGGGAGTTCGACGCCGCCACCCAGGAGCACGGGCTCGCCACCACCGGGGGGCTGATCTCGACCACCGGCGTCGCCGGCTTCACGCTGGGCGGCGGGATCGGCTGGCTGATGCGCAAGTACGGCCTGGCCTGCGACAACCTGCACTCGGCCGAGGTGGTCACCGCCGACGGCCAGATCCTCACCGCGAGCGCCACGGAGAACCCCGACCTCTTCTGGGGCCTGCGCGGCGGAGGCGGCAACTTCGGCGTCGTCACCTCCTTCGAGTTCGATCTGCACCCGGTCGGCCCGACCGTGGCCGCCGGCCCGATCTTCTATCCGGGCGACCGCGCCGAAGAGATCATGCGCTTCTACCGCGACTTCGCACGCGAGGTGCCGGATGAGCTGAGCACCCTGGTCAACCTGATCACCGCGCCACCCGCCCCCTTCCTGCCTGAGGATTGGCACGGCAAGAAGCTCATCGCCCTGGTCGGCTGCTACTCCGGCGACCCCGAGGAGGGCATGAAGGTGCTGCAGCCGATCCGCGACCTTGGCGACCCCGTCGCCGACCTGGTCGGCCCGATGCCCTACGTGCAGATGCAGAGCCTGCTCGACGCGCTCTGGCCGAAGGGCACCCAGGCGTACATGAAGGCGGGCTATTTCCGCGAGCTCGACGACCACGCGATCGAGACGATGGCCCGCTTCCATCAGAACGCCACCTCCCCATCCTCGGAGATCCACATCCAGCACTTCGGCGGCGCGATCGCCCGTGTCGGCGACGACGAGACCGCCCAAGGCGAGCGCCAGGCGCCCTTCGTGCTCAACGCGATCGCCACCACGCACGAGCCGGGCGGGGATCTGGAGACCCACATCGACTGGGCGCAGCGTCTCTATGCCGAGATCGAGCCGTCGCTGACCGGCGGCGCCTACATCAACTTCCTCTCCTCCGAGGGCGAGGATCGGGTGCAGGCGGCCTACGGGACCGAGAAGTTCGCCCGGCTTCGCGCGCTCAAGGACCGCTACGACCCGACCAACCTGTTCCATCTGAACCAGAACATCCCGCCATCGTGAGAAACAACAGGAGGCAGAAACATGCGATCTATCCCACGTGAAGATGTCCCGGTCGTCATCGACGACAACGGTGTCGAAGTCCGTCTGCGAGACGAGGACGGCATGTCTGTCGGGTTCGTGCGGCTGCCAGCCGGTGCCGACCTGCGCCCTGCGACTAAGGGCCTTGAGCACGATCTCTGCCCGTGTCCGCATTGGGGGTACATGATCGAGGGCCGTGTGCGCATGCACACACTTGACGGGCATCAAGACTTCGCCGCTGGCGAAGCGTTCTACTGGGCCCCCGGCCACGCTCCCGAGGCTCTCGAGGACTCTGAATACGTCAACTTCTCACCGACAGAGCAGTTCCGACCGGTGATCGAGCACATCACCTCCGGAGCGGGTGCATCCGCGTGATATCGGCGATCGTTGCCGGCCGCCAATGGCCAGCCGATCGCCGCTGCTATCACGATTGGACATGAGCACCCTCGACCAGGCGACCCCCGCGGCCGACCAGCGCCCCTCGCCGGCCACGAACGAGCAGGCGCAAAGCGCGCGCCCCGAGCGCATGTCCCGCGGCCTCGTGGCGCTGCTCGCGGTGGCGTGCGGCGCGGCGGTCGCGAACCTCTACTACATCCAGCCGCTGCTGAGCGTCGTCGGCCACGCCTTCGGCGTCAGCGACGGCACCGCCGGCCTGCTGGTGACTTGCGCGCAGGTGGGCTACGTCTGCGGGCTGGCGTTCCTGGTCCCGGTTGGCGACATCACCGAGCGCCGCCGGCTGATCAGCACGGTGCTACTCGGCACCGCGCTCGCGCTCGGCGCGTGCGCCGCCGCTCCGAGCTTCGCGGTGCTCGCCGCGGCGCTGATCGCCGCGGGCGCGCTGTCGGTGGTCGCGCAGATCATCGTGCCGCTCGCCTCCACGCTCGCCGCGCCCGAGGAACGCGGACAGGTGGTCGGCACGGTCATGAGTGGCCTGCTGATCGGCATCCTCACCGCACGCACGCTCAGCGGCCTGATCGCGCAGTTCGGCGGCTGGCGGCTGGTGTTCGCGCTCGCCGCTGGCGCGATGCTGATCCTGTCGCTGACGCTCTGGCGCCTCTTGCCCACGGTGGAGCCGCCCGAGCCGGTCCGCTACCGCGCGGTGCTGCGCTCGGTCGTGTCGCTGATCGCGCAGGAGCCCGTCCTGCGCCAGCGCATGGCGCTCGGCGCGCTCGGCTTCGCCGGCTTCTCAGTCCTGTGGACGTCGATCGCCTTCCTGCTCAGCTCGCCCCACTACGGCTACAACGAGGCGGTCATCGGCCTGTTCGGGCTCGCGGGCGCCGCCGGCGCGCTGGTCGCGCCGCTCGCCGGGCGCCTCGCCGACCGCGGGCATGTGCGGCTCGTGCTCGGCGCGTTCCTGCTGGTGGTGCTCGCGAGCTGGGCGCTGCTCGCACTCGGGCGCACGTCGCTGATCGCGCTGATCCTCGGGATCGTCGTGCTCGACCTCGGCATCCAGGGCGCGCAGATCAGCAATCAGGCGCGCATCTACCGGCTGCATGCGCACGCCCGGAGCCGGCTGACGACCGCGTACATGGTGTCTGTGTTCCTCGGCGGCATCGTCGGCTCGACGCTCTCGACGACGCTCTACGCCGCCGGCGGCTGGGACGCTGTGTGCGCGCTGGGCGCCGCGCTCGCGTTCAGTGCGATCCTCGTGCTCGCCGCGACGCGGCGCCACGATTAGCTCGACCGGCGAGTGAGCCGCGACGCGGCGTCATGCTTAGCTCGACCTGTGAGTGAGCCGGCGGCTGCTCTTCACGGCGCCATGCCCGTCTGCGCCGTGATCCCCGCTCGCTTGCGGTAATCCCGCACGAGCTGCTGGCGGGCGGGGCCGCGCGGACGGCGGCCGGGCTGGACGTCGAGCGTCAACGTCTTGACCTCCTGGATGTGCGAGGTCGGGTCGAGCGACATCGCGGAGAGCTCGTTCATCGAGTCGCCGCGGGCGTAGCCGTTGGGGCCCCAGTGGTAGGGCAGCCCAACCTGATGCAGCGTGCGTCCGTCAACCTGAAGCGGGGTCATGCGGTCGGTGACCATCACGCGCGCCTCGATCGCCCCGCGCGCGCTGACGATCGTCGCCCAGCCGCCGTGCTCCAGTCTGCGCTCGCGCGCGAGCTCGGGCGAGACCTCGCAGAAGAACTCCGGCTGCAGCTCGGCGAGGTAGGGCGTCCAGCGCGACATGCCACCAGCGGTGAAGTGCTCGGTGAGCCGATAGGTGGTCGCCACGTAGGGGAACACCTCGGCGCCCGGCTCGTCCGGATCGGGGTGATAGCGGTTGTCCTCGTGCTCGTAGACCTGGCGCGCGGGGTTGCGCTGCTGGGTGTGCAGGCGGTTGCGAACCGGCGAGTCCTGGGGCTCGTAGTGGGTGGGCAGCGGGCCCTCGGCCACGCCGGCGGGCGCATACAGCCAGCCGCGGCCGTCGGCCTGCATGATGAACGGGTCGTCGCCCGCGAGTGCGTCCGGACCCTTGGCGCCCTTCGGCGGCCTGTAGTCGGGCGGCTTGTCGGCCTCGAAGTCGGGGACGTCGTGCCCGGTCCACTTGCCCTGCTCGGCGTCCCACCACACGAGCGCCTTGCGCTCGCTCCACGGTCTGCCCTGGGGGTCGGCTGACGCGCGGTTGTACAGGATGCGCCGGTTCGCCGGCCACGCCCACGCCCACTCCCCGCCCGTCCAGTTCTGTTCGTGCGCGGGCTTGCGACGCGCCGTCTGGTTGACGCCGTCGGCGTAACAGCCGCAGTAGATCCAGCAGCCGCACGAGGTCGAGCCGTCGTCCTTCAGCTGCGTGTAGCCGGAGAGCAGCTCGCCGTCGGCGTTCCGGCCGTTGATCTCCGCCAGCACCGCCTCGGCGCTCGGATCGTCGTGCTCGCCCTCGGTCGGGTAGTCCCACGTGAGCTCGAGCAGCGGCCGGTCCATCTCGTCTGCGGATCCCGCCAGCCGTTCGCGGAGCATGCGCCCGAGGTGGTAGACGAACCACAGGTCGCTGCGCTGCTCCTCCACCGGCTCCTGGGCCTTGTGGTGCCACTGCACCATGCGCTGGGTGTTCGTGAAGGTGCCGTCCTTCTCGATGTGCGCCGCCGCGGGCAGGAAGAAGACCTCCGTCGCGATGTCCTCGGTGCGCATCTCCCCCGACTCGATCTCCGGTCCGTCCTTCCACCAGGTGGCGCTCTCGATCAGCGAGAAGTCGCGCACGACCAGCCACTCGAGCTTGGACATGCCCAGGCGCTGCATGCGCGTGTTGGCCGAGCCGACGGCGGGGTTCTGTCCGAACAGGAAGTAGCCCTTGACCGTGCCCCTGATCTGCTCCATCACCGTGTCATACGTGCCGTGATTGCCGGTAAGGCGGGGCAGGTAGTCGAAGCAGAAGTCGTTCTCCGCGGTAGCCGCGTCTCCCCAGTAGGCCTTCATCAGACTCGCCACGTAGTCGCGCATGTTGCCCCAGAACCCCTTCTTGGGAGCGTCCGCGGCGATGAAGTCCTCGAGGCTGTGGTGAATGTAAGCGTTCGGCATCGGGATGTAACCGGGGAGCGTGTCGAACAGCGTCGGGATGTCGCTCGAGCCCTGGATCGAGGCGTGGCCCCGCATCGCCATCACGCCGCCACCGGGGCGACCCATGTTGCCGAGCAGCAGCTGCAGGATCGACGCCGTCCTGATGTACTGCGAGCCGATCGTGTGCTGCGTCCAGCCGACCCCGTGCACGAACGAGGTCGTGCGCTCGCGCCCGGAGTTCTCGACGAACAGCTCACACACCTTCGCGAACAGGTCCTGCTTCACGCCGCACACGCGTTCGACCATCTCCGGCGTATAGGCCGCGTAGTGGCGCTTGAGGATCTGCCACACGCAGCGCGGGTGCTCGAGCGTCAGATCGAGCTTCGGCTCGCCGCGGTCGGTCTCGGCGCGGTCGCCGGCCTCGGCGGGACCGTGCGACGCCATGTCGCCCCGTTGGTCGCGCTGTCCCGCCGCGGCGGCGACATACGCGCCCTCGTACTGCCAGCTCGAGGGGTCATAGCCGGGCTTGTCGGGGTCGAAGCCCGAGAACAGCCCGTCCACACCGGCGTCCTCGAACTCCTCGCTCACGATCGTCGGCGCGTTGGTGTAGGCGAGCACGTACTCGCGAAAGTCCGACTCGGTCGTGAGGACGTGGTTGATGATCCCCCCCAGGAACGCGATGTCGGTGCCGGTGCGCAGCGGCACGAAGATGTCCGCTAGCGCGCTCGTTCGGCTGAAGCGCGGGTCGACGTGCACGACCGTCGCGCCGCGCGCCTTCGCCTCCATCACCCACTGGAACGCCACCGGGTGCGCCTCCGCCATGTTCGAGCCCTCGAGCACGATCAGATCGGAGTTCTGCAGGTCGGCCGGCAGCGTGCTCGCGGCGCCGCGCCCGAAGGACGTCCCCAGCCCGACGACCGTGGAGCTGTGGCACACGCGCGCCTGGTTCTCGACCTGGATCACCCCGAGCGCCGTCAGCAGCTTCTTGATCAGGTAGTTCTCCTCGTTGTCCAGCGTCGCGCCCCCGAGCGAGGCGATGCTCATGCAGCGCCGCGTGCGCGAGCCGTCGCGCTCCCACTCCCACCCCTCGCGGCGCGTCTCGACGACTTTGTCAGCGATCATGCCCATCGCCGTGTCGAGGTCGAGCCGCTCCCACTCCGTGCCGTATGGCCGGCGGTAGAGGACGTGCTGCTCACGCGATGGACCCGTCGTCAGCTGCAGGCTCGCCGAGCCCTTCGGACACAGTCGCCCGCGACTGTGGGGAGCGTCGGGGTCGCCCTCGATCTGAATGACCTTGCCGTCCTTCACGTACACGTTCTGTGCACAACCGACGGCACAGTACGGGCACACCGACTTGACCACCGCGTCGGCGTCCGCGGTGCGCGGGCGCAGCTCAGCGGTCTTCTGCGACTTGACCGCCGCACCCCTGCCCAGCCGATCCTCGCCGCGCAGCTGGCGCACGAGCGGCCATCGGGACGGCGACGGCACGCCGGAGAGGAGCTCGAGAACCTGATCACGTGTCGCCACGCATGGAACGCTACCCGAGTCCGTCGCACCCCCCAGCCACTGCCGTCGCCGCGCGCTCTACATGTCGCCGTCGCCGTCGCTCGGAGCGCCGCTGTTGTCAGAGTCCCCATCGCCGCCGCCGTTCTGGGGGATTCCCGATTCTCCGCTCTTCGCCGCCGGAGCGGCCGGCGCCGCCGCCTTGGGCGCCGCGGGCGCCGCGGCGGGTTCGCTCGCCTTTGGCGCCGGCGTCGTGGCGGTTGGGACCGGGGCCTTGGCGGGCGTGACCGCTGGAGCCTTCGGCGTGGTTGTCGGCGTGGCCTTGGGGGTGGTTGCCACCGCGGCGGCCGGCGTGGTCGGGGGGCTCGCCGGCGTCGCGGTGCTCGTGCCGGTGCTGGCGGAGTTACTGGCAGCTGAGCCACAGCCGGCCACGACAAGCGCGACACCTACCGCGCCGAGGGTGAACAACGCACGCGGGGTCCAGTTGCGAGGCCTGCCTGTCGGCAGCCGCGTCGCACCGAGCATCGGCGCTTTCGAGATACGGGTCTTGCGGCAGATCATGGGGGTCTTCCCTTCTGTCTTGCAGTGCGAAAGTCGCTCGTGATACACGGCAGTCGGCTGCGATCTCTGGCTGTGCGCGGTTGCGCTGTAAGTCTCCAGACGCGTCCTTGACGAGAACCTTCCCGAGCCTGGCATCCGACATTCAGCCGATGGAGAACGAAGTGGCCCGCGAGTAGGAAACGAAAGGACCGCGAGTAGCCGACACTGTTGACGCGAGCGACCATCTGCGGATAGGTTCGCCCGACAGCGCCGCCGGGCAAACCGCTGACTCCTCGAGTCGGCGCCGACCGGGTGCGCATCCACACAACAGGGAGGGACACGATGGGGAAACGTGGCCGGATCATCGGCTTGGCAATGCTGTGCGTCGGCGTGCTCGTACCGGCGGCATCAGCCGCGGCGGCGCCGCAGTACGTCGCGCTCGGGGACTCGTACTCATCCGGGGTCGGGACCCGGGTCTTCTATGAAGAATCGGGCGAATGCAGTCGCAGCCCGGACGCCTACGGCCCGAAGATCGCCGCGGCCAAGGGCTACACGCTGAGCTTCCAGGCGTGCGGCGGCGCGAAGACGCCAGAAGTGAACGAAAAACAGCTCGGCACGCTGAGCAGCTCGACGAGCTTGGTGACGATCACCATCGGCGGCAACGACGCGGGGTTCAGCAACGTCATACTCAACTGCGCGCTGTACTACTTCACCTGCGGCAGCGCCATCAGCGAAGCGAACGAATTCATAAAAAATAAATTGCCAGCCCCGCTGGAAACGACCTACAAAGACATCCGCGCCAAGGCGACCACCGCGCAGGTGATCGTGCTCGGATACCCCAAGCTGTTCACCAAGGAAGGCACGACGTGCAACGTCAACTTCCTGACGTCCGGCAACGAGAAGAAAATGAACGAATCGGCTGAAAAACTCGACGCCGTGATCAAGGCGCGGGCCGAAGCGATGAAATTCACCTTCGTCAACCCGACCAGCGCCTTCGAAGCGCACGCGGTGTGCGCGTCCGAAGAATGGCTCAACGGCCAGTCGAACCCGCTGTCCGAAAGCTACCACCCGAACGTGAAAGGCCAGGAAGACTTCACCAAACTGGTCGAGGCGGCTATCTAGGGTCGGTGCTCGCATCCGCGGGCGGCAGGATCGTCCGCGATTGAAAGCAGCAAAAGGGGCGGGTCCGGCGCATACCGGGTCCGCCCCGCCGCTGTACACTCGCCGTCTTGAAGCTCAACCGCTCAATTCCGCACGCCACAGTCATCCCGGTCCTCATCTACCCGGACGTGCGTGACGCATGCGACTGGCTGGAAAAGGCGTTCGGCTTCGCCGAGCGAGTGCGCATCGGCGAGGACCACCGCTCACAGCTCAGCTACGGCGAGGGCGCGGTGATCGTCGGCGACGTGCGCGGCGATCGTCGCCCGCCACGAGCCGGCGAGGTGACGCACTCCGTGATGGTCCGCGTCGAGGACGCCCACGCGCACTGCGAGCATGCACGAGCGCACGGCGCGCTGATCGTCGATGAGCCGCGGGACTTCGAGTACGGCGAGCGCCAGTACACGGCCGAGGACCCCGCCGGCCACCAATGGACGTTCTCGCAGACGCTCACCGACGTCGCCCCCGAGCAGTGGGGTGGCATCTCCGTCGCGGAGGGTTGACGTCGGCGAACTGCGCAGCGCGACGCGCTAGACCACGTCGCCCAGCGCGGCGAGCCGTCGCTCGAGCAGACTCCGCTCGGCATCGTCGTGGACGAGCGCGAGCGCATTGCGGTAGGCGGCACGGGCCTCATCGGTGCGATCGAGACGCCGCAGCAGCTCGGCGCGCGTCGCGTGCAGGTAGTGGAAGTCCTCGAGTGGGAGGCGATCGGCGATTGCGAGCCCCGCCTCCGGGCCGCCCGCCTCGGCGACGGCGATCGCCCTGTTCAGCTCCACGACCGGCGAGCCGGTGCGGCGGGACAGCTCGCCGTAGAGGGTCGCGATCTCATCCCAATCTCGCGTCGGCTCGGCGTGCAGCGACGCGATCGCCGCCTGCAGCACGTAAACGCCGCCCGCACCGCGTCCGTTCAGTGCCAGCGCGCGGTCGAGAGCCGCGCGACCTTCTGCGATCTGCGCGGTGTTCCACAGCGAGCGATCCTGGTCGGCCAGCAGCACCAGCTCGCCGTCCCGGTATCGCGCCTCACGGCGAGAGTCGTGCAGCAGCATCAGCGCCAGCAGGCCGTGCACCTCCGGCTCGTCCGGCATCAGTTCTGCGAGCGCTCGTCCGAGCGCAAGTGCGTCGGAGGCCAGCGCGCCATGGCTGGGCGGCAGCGAATACCCCTTGTTGAAGATCAGGTAGACGACCGCGAGCACCGCCGCGAGCCGGTCGGGCAGCAGGTGGTCGGCGGGCACGCGGAACGGGATCCCCGCGGCCTTGATCTTGCGCTTTGCGCGCACCAGCCGCTGCGCCATCGTCGGCTCGGGAACGAGGAAGGCCCGCGCGATCTCGGTGGTGCTGAGGCCGCCGAGCGCGCGCAGCGTCAGCGCGACCTGCGCGTCTGTGGCGAGCGCCGGATGGCAGCACGTGAAGATCAGCTCGAGCCGCTCGTCTGTGAATGTCGTCTCGTCCATCTGATCCTCGCTCGCCTCGGACACATCGAGCAGGCGCGTCTTCGCCGCCAGCGTGCGCTCGCGTCGAATCCGGTTGATCGCGCTGTTGCGCGCCGTGGTCACCAGCCACGCCGCCGGATTGGCCGGCGTGCCGTCGCGCGCCCAACGCTCGGCCGCGATCGCGAACGCCTCCTGCGTGGCCTCCTCCGCGCGGTCGAAGTCACCGAGGAAGCCGATCAGCGCAGCCAGCACGCGCCCCCACTGCTCGCGAAAGACCTCCTCGAGCTCCCCCTCCACCCCCGTTAGCGCTCCACCAGCGGGCGCACCTCGATCGCGCCACCCATGCGTGCCGCCGGAATCCGCGACGCCAGCTCGATCGCCGCGTCGAGGTCGTCCGCCTCGTAGAACAGGTAGCCGCCGAGCGCCTCCTTCATCTCCACGAACGGGCCGTCGGTGGTCAGCGTCCTGCCGTCCTGAACGCGGACGGTGGTCGCCGTCTCGGCTGATTGCATCCACACGCCCGGGGTCACACCGGGGGTCTGGTTGATCGCCATGTAGTCGGCGTGGACCGCCTGCTGCTCCTCCTGCGAAAGCCGCGCCCATGCCTCCGGGTCGTTCGGCGTGGGGGTCGTGCCGTGGTTGATCAGCAGCATGAACTTCATCGCTTCCTCCTCTGTCGCAATGGTCGCTCCTTAGACAAACGGCCGGCAGCGATATCGACAGCCTCCTCGCGGGGGCCGCGGCATGCGCATCGCGTTCAGTGTGAACGGTCTGGCCCGCAAGGCGCCGGCGCACCATAATCACCTCCATGGCCAGGTCGTGGTGGCGCTCCGTGAGGCATCCTGTGGATGACTTGACAACAGAGCCGGATGTGAACGCCGCGAGCTACGCCGGGCACACAGCCTGGGCGCGAAGCCTTGCGGCGCCGGTGCGCGACTTCCTCGGCACCGAGACGGGCAGCGCGAGCGTGCTGCTCGCGGGGACGGTCCTCGCGCTCGTGTGGGCCAACTCTCCGTGGTCGCATTCGTATGAATCGCTGTGGAGCACCAAGCTCGCGGTGAGCATCGGAAGCAACGGGATCTCGCTGGACCTGCGCCACTGGGTCAACGAGGGGCTGATGACGATGTTCTTCCTGGTCGTCGGGCTCGAGGCCAAGCGCGAGCTCGACCTCGGCGAGCTGCGCGAGCGCCGCAGGCTCACGATTCCCGCGGCGGCGGCGCTCGGCGGCATGAGCGTTCCGGTCGCGATCTACCTCGCGTTCAACGCCGGCGGCCCCGGCGCCCACGGTTGGGGAGCGGCTATGTCGACCGATACCGCCTTCGCGCTCGGCGCCGTCGCGATCCTGACACCGCGCACGGCCACGCGCCTGCGCGTGTTCCTGCTGACGCTGGCGGTGGTCGACGATCTCTGCGGCCTGGTCGTGATCGCAGTCGTCTACACGGCGCACGTGTCGGCGCTCGCGCTGGCAATCGCGGTGGCGCTGTTCGCGGTGCTGGTGGCGTTGCGATACGCGCCGGAGTGGCGTGGGCCAGCGTCGTGGACGGTCGGCGTCGGCCTGTGGCTCGCGATGTACGAGTCGGGCGTGGACCCGGTGATCTCGGGGCTCGCGGTCGGGCTCGCGACGAGCGCTTACCCGCCGGCGCGTCAGGACCTCGAGCGGGCGACCGAGCTTGCACGCTCCTTCCGCGAGCAACCGACACCGGAGCTGGCGCGCTCGGCGCAGCAGAGCGTGATTTCTGCGATCTCGCCGAACGAGCGCCTGCAGTACAGCCTTCATCCCTGGACCGGCTACGTGATCGTGCCCCTGTTCGCCCTCGCCAACCTCGGCGTCCACGTGACCGGGGGCCTGCTCTCGGACGCGCTCGGCTCTCCGATCACGCTTGGCATCCTCGTCGGCTACGTGGTCGGCAAGCCGCTCGGGATCGCGGGCGCCTCGTGGCTGGCGTCGCGACCGGCCGTGCACGGCCCGCGCTCGCCGCTCAGCAAACCGCTGCTCGCGGCCGCGGGCGCCTTCGCGGGGATCGGCTTCACGGTCTCGGTGCTGATCTCGAGTATCGCGTTCACCGGAGAGCGACTCGATGAGGCCAAGCTCGGCGCGCTCGGCACGGTCGTGCTCGCGCCGCTGGTCGGGTGGACCGTCGTGCGAGTCGTCAGGCGCTTGCCCGCCGCCGTGCGCGCCCGGCAGATCGCGGGCACGGCAGAGGACATCCTCGACCTCGCCGAGGATGTCGATCCCGAGCGCGATCACATCCGCGGCGCCGAGGACGCGCCGGTGACGCTCGTCGAGTACGGCGACTTCGAGTGCTCGTACTGCGGACAGGCCGAGCAGGTCATCCGCGAGCTCTTGAGCTCGTTCGGCGAGGACGTTCGCTACGTCTGGCGCCACCTGCCGCTGAACGACGTGCACCCGAACGCGCAGGTCGCGGCGGAGGCATCCGAGGCGGCCTCCGCCCAGGGCCACTTCTGGGAGATGCACGACACGCTGCTCGCACACCAGGGGGAGCTGCTCCCGAGGAACATGACGCAGTACGCCAACGAGATCGGCCTCGACGCGGAGCGCCTGATCGCGGAGCTTCGCCGCCGCGAGTACGCCTCGAGGGTCAGCGAGGACGTCGCCAGCGCCGACGAGAGCGGCGTCTCCGGCACGCCGACCTTCTTCATCAACGGGCGCCGCCACTACGGCGCCTACGACATCGACACGCTGAGCACCGCCGTGACGGCGGCCGGCCGACGCGCACGACTGCTGGCGAAGGTGGCGTGAGACGTCCATGAACCACCCACTGCAATGGCTCGAGCGACGCGACAGCGACCTTGTGGCGCTTCGCCGTGCCGGGCGCGCCGCGATCGTCATGCCGGCGATGTTCGCGCTGAGCGAGGAAGTGATCGGCAACCCCACGGTGGCCACGTTCGCGGTGTTCGGCTCATTCGCGATGCTGCTGCTCGTCGATTTCGGCGGGCCGCTGCGAGAGCGGCTGCAGGCCCAGGCCTCGCTCGCCGTCGTGGGGGCCGCGTTCGTGTGCGTGGCCACACTGGCCTCGCACAGCGTGTGGCTCGCGGCCGCGAGCATGGCGCTCGTAGGCTTCGCGGTGATCTTCGCCGGCGTCGTCAGCTCGGTGCTGGCCAGCGCCACCACCTCGCTGCTGCTCGCGTTCATCCTGCCGGTGACGCTCGCCGCTCCCGTCTCGGCGGTGCCCGATCGCCTGGCAGGCTGGGGCATCGCTTCCGGCGCCTCGCTGATCGCCATCGCGCTGATGTGGCCGGCGCCCGCACACGACCGGCTGCGCTCGGCCGCCGCCACCGCCTGCAGGGCGCTTGCGTCGCGGCTGCGCGTCGAGATCGCGTATCTGATGAGCGAGGAGGGCGAGTCGTTCGCGCGAGACCGTCAGGACGCGTTCGCACAGTCAGATGACGCCATCGCCGCCCTGCGCCGCGCGTTTCTCGCCACGCCATATCGTCCGACCAGCCTGGGGACCGTCAACCGGGTGACCGTGCGTCTCGTTCAACGAGTTGAGCTGGCTGAACGCGATCGTCGTCGAATCCGCGCAGCCGATCGATCGCGCCCCCGACCACACGGTGCGCGCCCTCGAGATCGCCTCCGCGGTGGTACTCGAACGCGGCGCGGACCTGCTCGGGGTCGTGGGTGGCGATTGCGCCGAGCTGCACGTCGCGCTGGCCGAGCTGACCGACGCGCTGCGGAGCATGGAAGAGCACGCGATGGTCGGCCTGCCGCTCAGCCGCGAGCCCGCGGGAGCGCCGCCGGACACCGCCGAGGAACCGGACAGCGAGCTCGTCTCCTCGCTCGATCCGGGCTTTCGCGCGCAGGAGCTGGGCTTCGCCGTGTCGCTGGTCGGGCACAACGTCGATCTGACCGCGGCCGCCGAGCGACGGAGCTGGCTGGAGCGAGCGCTGGGTCGCCAGCCGGAGGGCCTCGCGGGCGCGTTGACCGCGGCACAGGAGCGTGCGAGCGCGCACGTCGATCGCCACTCGGTGTGGCTGCACAACAGCGTGCGCGGGGCGGTGGGTCTAGCGCTGGCGGTGGCCGTCGCGAACCAGACCGGGGCCCAGCACTCGTTCTGGGTCGTGCTGGGGACGCTGTCGGTGCTGCGATCGAACGCGCTCAGCACGGGTCAGAGCGCGCTTCGCGCGCTGTCCGGAACGGTGGTGGGATTCATCGTCGGCGCGGCGATCCTGGCCACGATCGGCACCAATGAGACGCTGCTGTGGTTCCTGCTGCCGCCGGTGATCCTGCTCGCGGGCGTGGCGCCGGCGGCGATCTCGTTCGCGGCGGGCCAGGCCGCGTTCACGCTGACGCTGGTGTTCGTCTTCAACATCATCCAGCCGACGGGGTGGCGGGTCGGCCTGTATCGGGTCGAGGACGTCGCGCTCGGCTGCGCCGTGAGCCTCATCGTCGGACTGCTCTTCTGGCCCCATGGCGCCCGCTCGGCGCTGCGCCGGGCGCTGGCTGACGCCTACCGGGAGAGCGCGGACTACCTCGCCGGCGCTGTCAGCTTCGGGATGCTTCGCTGTGACTCGAGCGCCGGGTCAGCGAGCGCCCCGACCGAGCTCGCCACTCGGGCGACCGGCGCAGCACGCCGGCTCGACGACGCGTTTCGCGGCTTCTTGGCCGAGCGCGGCGCGAAGCCGGCCCCGCTCGCTGAGGTCACGAGCCTCGTCACGGGCGTCGGCGGTCTGCGTCTCGCCGCCGACGCGGTCCTCGATCTCTGGCAGCGGGAGGGCGGCTCGCGTGGTGGCGAGCGGACCGCCGCCCGTAACGAGCTTCTGAGATCGAGCGAGCTCGTGAAGGACTGGTACGAGGACTTCGCCCACAGTCTCGCCAACGGAGGCGAGCCACACGCGCCTCTCCCCCACGACCGGGCCGCCGACGGGCGACTGCTCGCCGCGGTGCGTGACGACCTGCACAGCGAGAACGCCGGCACGAGCGCGACCGCCGTGCGCATGATCTGGACGGGCGAGCACCTCGATGCGGCCCGTCGGCAGGAGGTCGTGCTCGCGCCCGCGCAGCCGGGAGATCTAGGATGAGCCTGTGGCCGCTCCGGTAAGCCGAGTGCTCTCGAGCTCGCAGCTCTCGATGCTCGCCGAGCACGGCGAGGAGCTGACCGCCGACGTTGGCGAGACGCTGTTCGAGATCGGCGACGAGAGCTATCCGTTCGTCGCGATCGTCGAGGGCGAGGTCGCCGTCACGGATGCCGCGGGTCAGGAGATCATCCGCCACGGCGCGTCGGGCTTTCTCGGCGAGATGAACCTGCTGTCAGGGCAGACGGTCTTCCTCACCGCGGTCGTGACCGAGCCGATGCGCTACATCGCGGTCGATCGTGAAGTGCTCAGAGGGCTGCTCTTCGAGGACGGCTCGCTGTCGGACCTGCTCCTTTCCGCGTTCGTCGAGCGGCGTGAGCTGCTCCAGCGGCGCGAGGGGATCGGAATCGAGATCGTCGGCCCGCGCGACTCGGGCGAGACACGCAGATTGGTGGAGTTCGCCAGGCGCATGCGGCTTCCCCATTCCTGGCTCGTCCCCGAGGAGGACGAGCAGGCAGCGGCTCTCCTGGAGACGCTCGAGGATGTCGAGATCCCGCTCGTGCGCATTCCCGGCGGCGCCGAGCTGCGGCGCCCGAGCAACGGCGAGCTTTCGCGCGCGCTGGGCATCGGCCTCGAGCTGAGCCAACACGAGGAGGTTGACCTGCTCGTCATCGGCGGCGGGCCCGCCGGCCTGGGCGCGGCGGTCTACGGCGCTTCAGAGGGGCTCGACACGCTGCTGCTCGAGAGCACAGTGCTGGGCGGCCAGGCGGGCACCTCGCGCCGGATCGAGAACTACCTCGGCTTTCCCGCCGGGATCAGCGGCACGGAGCTTTCCAGCCGCGCGATCAGCCAAGCACGGAAGTTCGGCGCGCGGACCGCCACGCCCTACCGTGCCCGCTCGCTCGAGCCGGGCGGCGAAAGGCACCTCGTCAGGTTGGACGAGGGCAACACTGTGGCTGCGCGCGCCGTGCTGCTCGCGACCGGCGCCGAATACCGGCGCCTGCCGGTGGATGACCTCGATCTGTACGAGGGCATCAGCGTCTTCTACGCGGCGGGCCCGCCGGAGGGCCAGCTCTGCGCCGCGCAGCGGGTCGGAGTGATCGGTGGTGGCAACTCGGCGGCACAGGCAGCTGTGTGGCTCGCCCGCGGCGGCGCCCTGGTGACGCTCCTGCACCGTCGGGAGAACCTGAGCGAGACGATGTCGCACTACCTCATCGACGAGCTCGAGCGCTACGGCGTCGCGGTGCGAGACCGGAGCGAGGTCCGCGCCCTACACGGCACGGACGGACGGCTCGCGTCGGTGACGCTCACCGACGGCTCCACGTTGGCGCTCTCGTTCCTGTTCCTGTTCCTCGGCGCCCTGCCCTGCACAGACTGGCTCGGCGCCGTCGTCGCGCGCGATTCCGACGGGTTCATCCTCACCGGACGCGACGCGGGGGCAGAGGGCCTGCTCGAAACCAGCCTGCCCGGCATCTACGCCGCGGGCGACGTGCGCGCAGGATCGACCAAGCGCTGCGCGACTGCCGTCGGCGAGGGCGCGACAGTCGTGCGGTTCGTCCACGAGCGGCTGTCGCAGGCCACTACCTCGAACCTCTAGCGCACTCGCCCAACTGCCTATTCGATGAACCCCGCGCGCAGGGCGTTTGCGACCGCGGCCGTACGGTCACGAACGCCGAGCTTACGATAGATGTGTTCCAGGTGGGTCTTCACGGTCGCAGGGCTGATCGTAAGCCTCTCGGCGATCTTCGACACCGACAGGCCGCGACCCGCCAGCGTGAGCACCTCGACCTCGCGCATGCTCAACGGAGACAGGCCCATTTCACCTCGCCGGCGCGCGAAGAACGCTCCGAAGCCGAGTCCCGCGTAAGCCAGCACCTGCATCAGATGGCTGCTCCACTCGGCTGGGGAGCTCGAGTACAGCTCTACGACCCCCAGCACCTCGCCGGCCTTCGCGCAGGGAAAGGCGATCGTCGCGCCGAGGCCATGTGGCGGCTGATCGTGGCGTGAGATGCCATCACGCTGGGCGGCGCTCGGCGCGACAGCCTCCCCGCACTCCCACGCGCGGCCCGCGAGGCCGACACCTCGTGGAAGCCGCAGCCTGCCGAGCGCGCGCTGCAGCGCCGCCTCGTCGACACCCGGCATGCTCCAGATCGCACGCGCGATGAGCAACTCCCCCTGCGGCAACCACAGCGCTCCCGCCATCTGACCGAGGGCGCCCGAGAGCTCCGCCAGCAGATGCTGACTGCCCTGAGCGAAGCATTCCCAAGCGGTCAGCGTCTGCAGCACAGCCAGCGCCACAGCCAGCTCGCGCTCGCTGTCATCCAAGGCCGCGTCGGGTCGCTCAGCCTCGCTCTCGGATGAGCCCATGGGCGCTGCGCTCGAGTGGGACACTCCGTTGCTAGGCATACAGGTCTGTCTATTTGACTATACATACCTGTCTGACTACCTTGTAGCGGCATGGGGGATACAGACCACGCGGTCCAGGCGAGTCCTGACCGCGACCCCCTACATGTCCACGGCGCTCGCGAGCGGATCCTGGACGCCGCGTACGAGCTCTTCTCGCGGCACGGCATCCATGCGGTGGGCATCGACCGGGTGATCGCCGATGCCGACGTCGCGAAGGCGACGCTCTACCACCACTTCGCATCCAAGGAGGCGCTGGTGGTCGCGTTTCTCGAGCTTCGCGAGCAGCGTTGGACCCATGGCTGGCTCGAGGCGGAAGTCGAGCGGCGGGCCGCCAATCCGCGCGACCGCGCCGTCGCGGTCTTCGACGCGCTCGACGAGTGGTTCCGTCGCTCCGACTACGAAGGCTGCTCGTTCATCAACACGCTGCTCGAGATCGGCGACCGCGACAGCCTCGTGCACAAGGAGACGCTCCGCCACCTGACGATCATCCGAAGGATCCTCGAAAGCTATGCCGAGCAGGCTGGGGCGAGCGATCCGCAGGAGACCAGCCATCAGCTGCAGATCCTGGTGATGGGCGCGATCGTGTCCGCCAGCCGCGCCGACGTCGACGCGGCGCGACGGGCGCGTCCGCTCGTCGACGCGCTGCTCGCGCGTTAGCCGACACGCGCCGGGCCGCCGGTCTTTAGCCGGGGTCCTGCGAGCTGTACGGATCGTCCTCACCGCGCAGGTCGCGGTAGCGGCGGTCGAAGAGCTCGAGCACGGCGCTCACGTCCGAAGGTCCGTGGACGGTGTGGCTGACCGCGTCCGAGTCGGGCGCCTCACTGGCCGGCTCGGCATCGCCGTGCTCGACCAGCGCGTCGTGCTCGGGTAGCGAGAAGCGCAACTGCGCGACGCCGCTGTCGGGATCGAGCACGCCGAGCTCGAGCTGCTCGTAGAGCACGACGGCGGCGCCGTCGGAGCGGCGCTCGATTCGCACACCGGGCCAGCTGTCGAGCTCGTTGGCGAGCTCATCGATGAGCGCGGTGTAGGACATGGACCGATCCTACCCCCTCACGCGCTCGCCTGAACGGCCTCCTGACGTGTTGCCTGCCGATCGTCTGACACGGTCGCGGAGGATTCGAGACCCCGCCCCGACTCGGCGTGCACGATCAGCACCGGCACGGGGCTGTGATGCAGGACGTAGTGGCTCACGCTGCCAAGCAGCGCCGAGCGCAGCGCGCCGCGGCCGCGCGAGCCCATGACGACGAGATCGTGGTTTCCGGCGGTGATCTGCTTCACCAGCGCCGGCCTGACGGGCTCGCTGCTCAGCACGGTGCTGACCGATACATCGTCGGGGACGCGCTCAACGGCTGCCCGTAGGTTGACCTCGGCGTCGGCCTCCGCTTCGTGGAGGAGGGTCGCCGTCACGTCGCCGCTGACGCCTGCGTAGGCGACGGGCGGTGGAGTCACGACGGCACTGAAGAGCGTCAGGCGGGAGCGCTGGGACTCGGCCAGATCGATCGCCTGCGTGAGTGCCTGCTCGGCGTCCGCCGAGCCGTTGACCGCGACGAGAATGCTCTGAAACATGATCTGCTCCTTCCTCTCGTGGAGCCAATATGAACTCGTTGACATATATACCACAGAACTATATAGTTGGCAATATGTCTGCGGCGAGCGCTCCTTCGAGGCAAAGGCGGACAGAGCGAGTCGACTACGTCGCCGAGCACCTGCTCTCGCGCGCCGCGCTGCTCGTTCGGCTGCTCGTCAAGCAGGTACACAGTCGCGAGGTCTCGCGCACCGAAGTGGAGGTCTTGAGCATCCTCGGCGAGAGCCCGCGCAGGATCACCGAGCTGAGCGAGCTCGAGGGAGTCGCGCAACCCACGATGACGCTGCTGATCAGGCGCCTCGAGGAGAAGGGCTGGGTCGAGCGAGAAGGCCTGCCGGACGACGGGCGCGTGGTCCTGATCAGCATCACCGAGGCGGGACGATCTGCGCAGCAGAGGTTCCGCGCACAGTTCCTCGCTGCGCTGCGAGCCGACCTGAGGGACCTGTCCGACCAGCAGCTCCAGGAGCTGGCGAGCGCAGCCAAGACCCTGAGCTCGTTCGTGGACGAGCTGCAGCAACGCGCCGGAAGATGACGAAGCGCGATCGCGCATCGTGCGGAAACGCTCATATCAGCCGTCCGACGCTTCGGGAATACTTGCTCCATGGATCGTGACCTGTCGTCGGTGGGCGCAGACAGAGATCTGGATCTGCTGATCGATGACGGCGTGCAGACATGCGTCGCCAGCCACACCGCACTCGAGCGCGAGAAGCAAGAGCTGCGGCGCGAGCGCGACCATCTGCTGCTCGATCTGGCGGCGGATCTCGGGCCGGCGCAGCTGGCACGACGCTTTGGCGTAGAGCCGCCGGTCATCGCGAGGATGCTCGACGGCGCTCGTGGGCGCCTGAACAGCGCCCCGGGCGAGCGCGCCTCGCAGCGAGCTGAGATCAGCGCCCGCCGCCTACGCACCGGCGAGCCGCGCTGGGGCGCTGCCGACGCGCACTACGAGTCGCTCGGGCGCGCGTCCGCTCGTCTCTGAGCGCCGAGCGGCGGCCCGCGCCATGGGGGGTAAACGCCCCCCGACCCCTTTAGCGGGGCCGAGGGGCGCGTGTGCCGCCTCCCAAGGTGACCGCCACCAGCCGAGCTATGCGGCCCGGCGGGCGACGGTCACCGCCTCAGTGCAAACGGTGTCGCTTATTCTCCAGTCAGACCGCTCCCCACTTCACCTGGGTTGCAGTCGTATGGCTTGAAGAACGAGCTCCCTGGCACGCACCTCCACATGCTCTGGTTGGTCTCGCTCGGCGCCCCCGAGAACATCGCGTTGGGGATCGTCGTCGAGAGCATGTACGCCGGACCGTCCTGGCGCACGTGCGTGCCCTGTTCGAAGGCATAGCCGTCGTCCAGGAGCTCCGGCTCGCCGTATGCGGTGTCGATGAAGTCGACACCGATCGGGTCGCCGCCCGTTGAGCTGTTCTCTGCCACGAATCCGGCAGGAACCGTCAACACCGGATAGCCGGCGCGGTCGGCGATGCCCACCAGCGGGCTCCCACTTGGAACCATGATCGCCGAGTAGCCTTCTTTGAGGATGTTGTCGATCACGGCCCGATCTTCGGTCTGGCCTTTGCTGAGGTTTTCCTGGTAGGTGGCTGTCGTCGCCGGGTTGGTGGTTTCGACCGCCTCGGCCGCGAGCAGTGCGCCCTGGCCGAACTTCAGACCCTCGACAGGGTTGGCCGCGTTGTATTCGATGATCTGCTGCAGCGACTTGGGAACGCCCGCGCCGGTGCTCGACAGATAGGTGTTCAGGTCGCGATGGAACTCATACGGGACGATGCTCGGTGCGGTCGTCGCTGTTCCGAGCGTGACCACCCCGGTCGTCGCACCGAGCGTTCCAAGCTCGGCGACCGCGGCCGGGTAGGGCGCCGCGGCGCTCGAGACCACCGCGATCTTCTTGCCGTTCAACGCCGTCGAGGTGAGTCCTTCCATGTAGTTCGGAAGGGGGCTCGGCTGATTCAGCGTGACCGGGTCGGCGGGGTCGGGCCCAGCCAGCACGCTCAGCGCGGAGGCCACGTCACCGACCGTCTGGCCGATCGGGCCAGGCGAGTCCTGCGACTTGGCAACCGGCAGCACGCCCGCGCGACTGACGAGTCCGACAGTCGGCTTCAGTGCCACCACACCGGCGTTCCCGGCGGGCGCGATCAGCTGCGCCGCTTCCGTCGAGCTCTCCATGCCGATCGCAATCGGCGCGAGGCCCACTGACACCGCCGCCGCCGAGCCGGCCGACGATCCGCCGGGCGACTTGTTGGTGTCGGATGGCAGCAGAGCCTGCCCCCCCAGCGAGGAGTAACCCTGCGGCATGGTCGCTTCGAGCTCGCCTCCGAGCTCGGTGGTGTTCGTGTCACCGAGGACGATCGCGCCTGCTGCCTTCAGCCTGGCGACCAGCGTCGCGTCGGCGCCCGGCAGGTTTTCCTCCAGGGCGATCGAGCCGGCGCTCGTCGGCAGGCCCGATGCGTCGATCGAGTCGTCCACGAGCACCGGGATGCCCGCCAACGCAGACGTGACGCCCTTCTTCTTGCGCTTCTTGTCACTTTCCGTCGCTTCCTGGACGGCGTTCGGGTTGATGTCGCGGACCGCCTGGATGGCGGGCCCCTCGGCGTTGGTGAGAGCGATGCGGTAGAGCTCCGCCTTCACCAGTTCTTTCGAGGTTAGAGTCCCGGCGCTCATCATTTCCTCGAGGCTCGCCGCCGAGGCGGTTTCCAGCGAGAACGGCAGCACCGTCTTCGCATTGACGATGGTCTTGATCGACTGGTCATCTGGGTTGCAGTGCCCACGCGCCGCGAACGGCTCCGCGGGAATCGTGTGTGCGCACCGATACATTGCCGGATCGACTTCCGCCGGCGGTTTGCGCAGTTTTGTGGACTGTTCCATCACGTAGCCGACACCGAGCAGGTTCAGCTCGTCGTAGGCGCCGCCGTTGACGTCCACGTCGATCGAGCGTCGCTGCGTCGGGGTGAAGCCCATCGGAACGGCGAGCTCCGGCAGACCCGCCTGCGGGCCGCTCGGGACCGAGCCGACGACCGCGATCACGGGGCCGCCACCACCGCTCGGTTCGTTCATCATCTTTTCGATCGCTTCGTGGTAGATCTTCTTGCGTTCCGGCAGCGCTTTGTCGTACGCCAGCTGGCTGGGACCACCGGGGGTGTCTTCCGCTGCGGCCTCACTGGCGTGCTGGGAGTTACCGAACTTCAGCGCCTCCTGTGGGTCCGTGCCATCGACTTCGACCTCCTGCACAAGGCTTTTCACCGGTGCGCCGGCGCCCAGGTGCTTGTAGTAGTCGTCGATCGTGGCGTGCTGCTCGTAGCCGGTCGGCAGCGCCGGCAGGCCCGTAGCACTCGTCTGAGCATCCGGCACCATGATCGCACCGGCAGCTTCAAGCGCCGTCACCGACTTCTGCTCAGCTTCCTGCTGGGCCGACAGCGTGCACGTCGTCGCCGGCGGCACGGGTGTGCAGGTGTTGCCGTTGTAGCCGATGCGCTTGCCCTGCACGTAGCTCATCTTGAGCGCCGAGGAGTAGTTCGGCAACGTGGTGAACGGCGCCAGCAGGATGTCCCCGTTCTTGAAGAATTCGGGGCCCATGATTTCTCTGTACTCCTGGTTCTCTTCGGGGTCCGCGCCGGGGACCTCAGCGATCGACTGCAGCGTGATCGCCGCATCTTCGACCGTTTTGACCATCGGTCCTGCCGTGTCCTGCGAGGCATCGATCGGCGCGATGCCGTAGCCCGGTACGAGCCCCAACGTCGGGCGCAATCCAACGATGTTCTCAGCGGTGGACGGGCTGATGATCGACCCCGAGGTTTCGGTGCCGATCGTGAGCGTCGCAAGCCCCGCCGCAGCAGCCGCGCCGGGACCGGAAGACGAACCACTCGGACCCTGGGCGGCGTCGTTCGCGTTCAGCACCTGGCCCGTGAGGTTGCTGAACCCCGAGGGCTGGCTCCCGAAGCTGTTGGCCCACTCCGACAGGCCCGCCTTGCCGAGGATCACCAATCCGTGCGCGCGCAGCTCCTTGGCGACACCTGAGTCCTTTTCGGGGAACGATTCGCGCAAGGCCCAGTCGCCCGCGGATGTGTACATCGGCGGCGCGTCGATGATGTCCTTGAGCAGGATCGGCAGGCCCATCGCCGGTCCAAGGTTCTCGTGTTTCCTGCGCTCGCGGTCGGCCGCCTTGGCTTCTTCCATCACGTCCGGGTTGATCTGCGTCACCGCGTTGATCCCCGGGCCGGACTTGTTCAGCGCGGCGATCCGCGCGAGGTAGTCCTTGACGAGTTCAACCGAGGTGACTTCACCGTTTTCGAGCATCTTCTCGGCCTGTGCGCCGGTGAGAGTTTCGAGGTTCAGCGTCGATGCGTGCGCCGAGGAGACGCCTCCGGCCAGCGCGAGCGTGAGGAGTAGTCCGATCGTGACGAGCAGGCGGCGAAGCGGGAAAGCGAGCACGGAGTGTCCTTCCTTGGAGTCGATGGAAGCGGGTGAACGGATACGTACGCTTTCATCAAGCAATGCCCCACAGGCATGGACAAACGTCCAGAATTCCCCGCCAACCGATTGGCTAGAGGTCTAGAGCTGCTCAGTGCGCCGGCGCGCGATCCTGCTGCTCGAGATACGGCGCGAGGTACTTCGACGCGATCTTGCTCGGGGGCTCCCAGGTGGGCGCGTCGGTGATCTCCGAGCTGAACCCGGCACCGCCGGTGATCTTCGCTGTCAGGAACAGAGGCTCCTCGTCCGTGAGCAGCATGCCGTGGATCACGGGGTTGAACGGCTCCGGGGTGACCCCGGCGCCGGCCAGCGCGGCGATCGACTGCGCCACGACGTCGGCCTCCTGCGAGCCGATCCCGCCGTGCTTGATCGGGAAGTCGATCGCGTCACCCGCGGCGTAGACGCCCTCGACGTCGCGCACGCGACCGTAGGGGTCTACGCGGATGAAGCCGTGTTCGCCCAAGGGGATGCCGCGCACCGCGGGTCCGTAGAGCTCGGGTAGCGCGATCACGCGCTTGAAGTGCAGGTGACGCTCACCGGGGTTGAGCACGACCTCACCGGTGCGGGGGACCTCGGCGTAGGACGCGGTGATCGTCTGGATGCGCGCGCGCTCGAGTCGCTTCGAGATCGCGTCGCTCGCCGTAGGTCCGAAGATCGCCAGCGGGCTGTCCTCCGGGGTGATGAGCGTCGTTGCCAGCTCGACGTCCATGTCGTACGCGCGTCCGGCGGTCATCAGCGCGAGCTCGTACAGCGGCAGCGGCCACGCCATCCGTCCCGGAGCCACGAACGCGACGCTGTCGACATAGCCTCCCTCGATGTCCTGGATCAGCCCGTGCATCGCCGCGTCCAGGTGCCGGTCGTCGATCGTGATCGCGTGCTCGTAGCGCGGCACCATGCGGGCGCCGAGCGCGAGTACGAGTGTGTCGTACTCGAGCGCCGTATCTGCCCGCGTGTGAACGGTGTGCCTGTCGGGCTCAACCCACGCGAGCTCGTCGACGAGCAACTCGGCGCCGGCGTCGCTGACGATCTGAGCGAGCGGGTAGCGGCGGGGCGAGGCGTAGGCGAAGGGCTCACGCACCGTCAGCGGACGGTAGAAGAACTCCGCATTCGGCGCGATCACCGTTGTGGCGGTGTGCTCGGGCGCTAGCTGTCGCAGGGCCAGCGCCGTCTCCAGGGCGGCCACTCCTCCACCCACGATCACTACGCGAAGCTTGGAGTGAGAGCCGTTTGTTGTCATGGCTTGAAGGTAGCTCTCGGCCTCGCTGCGCGCCAGCCGCAGAAATCCGCCGTCGTAGTGGGAAAACTACGGACTGCAGTGTTCGTCAATCCGCCGCGCGGATGGGTGTGACGGCGTCCTGCGAGCCGGCTCGCGACCTCGGAGACCGGCGGGGGGCAGGCGCGGCGCTCGGCCCGGCGGTGTAGCAGCTGCGGTGGTAGCGCTCGCCGGGCGCGTCGTGGATATCGGGCTCGGCTGCCACGGAGGTCTCTCGCGCGCTGGCTGCGGCGAGCAGTACCAGCGGCTCATATGAGCCGATCACATCTCCACACGCGCGGCATCGCATGACCTCAGAACGTAGGTGCCAACACCGCCATGCGGGTCCGTAGGATGCCGCAGCGATCGGCGCGCGAACTACGAATCGTTAGGACTAACCTCTGCAGCGATGGACTCGTCATCTGAGGGGGTCTGGATTCGTCGCCTGCTGGATGTGGGCCGCGCGCTGATGACCGAGCTCGATCTGGAGGCGGTGCTGGACCGGGTCCTCGTCACGGCTCGTGAGGTCACCGGGGCGCGCTACGCGGCGCTGGGCATCCTCAACGATCAGCGCTCCGAGCTCGAGCAGTTCCTGACCTCGGGCGTCGATAGCGAGGAGCTCCGTCGGACGATCGGCGCCCTGCCTCGCGGCCGGGGCGTCCTGGGGGCGCTGATCGAGCGGCCAGAACCGCTGCGGCTCGCCGACGTCGGCCAGCACCCGAGCAGCTATGGCTTTCCCGCGGGACACCCCGTGATGCGCAGCTTCCTCGGAGTGCCGATCGTGATCCGCGGGCAGGCGTGGGGCAACCTCTACCTGACCGAGAAGCAGGACGGCGAGTTCTCCGAGCGCGACGAGGAGGCCGCCATGATCCTCGCCGACTGGGCGGCGATCGGGATCGAGAACGCGCGGGTCTATGAGATCAGCGAGCGTCGCCGCGACGAGCTCGAGAAGGCGTTTCGCGGCCTCGAGGCGACCCGTGATGTGGCTGTCGCGATCGGCGGCGAGATCGCGCTGGAGCACGTGCTCGAGCTGATCGTCAAGCGCGGACGCGCGCTGGTGGGCGCCAGGAGCCTCGTGATCATGCTGCGCGACGGCGAGGAGCTCGTCGTGCAGGCGAGCGCCGGCCATGTGAAGGACATGCGCGGCGTGCGACTTCCGATCGCCGGCTCGACCTCGGGACAGGTGCTCGAGCACCGGCGAGCCGAGCGCATCACCGACGTCGCCGCGAGGCTGCGGATCGCTCCGAGTGAGTTCGGCGTGAGCGATGCGCAGACGGCGCTGCTGGTGCCGATGGTCTACCGCGGCGAGTCGCTGGGAGTGCTCGCGGCGTTCGATCGCGGCCAGGACAGCAGCGTGTTCGCCGAGGACGACGAGCAGCTGATGCGCACGTTCGCCGCCAGCGCCGCCACCGCCGTGGCGCTTGCCCAGAGCGTCCAGTCCGAGCGGCTGCGCACCTCGCTGGCGGCCGCCGACGCCGAGCGACGGCACTGGGCGCGCGAGCTGCACGACGAGACGCTGCAGAGCCTCGGCGGGCTGCGTGTGCTGCTCTCATCGGCATTGCGAGGCGAGGATCTCGAGCGCGCACAGACCGCGATGCGCCAGGCGGTCGAGCAGATCGAGCACGAGATCGCGAACCTGCGGGCGATCATCACCGAGCTTCGCCCTGCGGCGCTCGACGAGCTTGGATTGCGCACGGCGATCGAGGCGCTGCTCGAGCGTCACCGCGAAGCGAGCGGCCTGCAGATCGACGCCGAGCTGACACTGCCCGGGCCCTCGGCGGGAGCGGAGCGCCTCGACCCCGAGCTTGAGACAGCCGTCTACCGCATGGTTCAGGAGGCGCTCACGAACGTGGCCAAGCACGCGCGCGCAGAGCACGTACGACTCGTGATCGGGGAGTCCGACGACGAGCTGCTGCTCGAGATACACGACGACGGCGTCGGCTTCGACTCCAAGACGCGCAGCGACGGTTTCGGGCTGGCCGGCATGCGCGAGCGAGCAGGCTTGGCCGGAGGGACGCTCAGCGTCGAGTCCGGCGAGCAGGGAACGCGCGTCAGCGCCCGCCTACCCACACGCCGCAAGGACGCGGGCGAGCACACCGTCGTGTCAGATCTTCAGCAGGCCGCGTCCTAGCGCGTAGCGGACCAGCTCGGCTCGCGTCGTCAGCTCAAGCTTGCGATGGATCCGCGCGCGGTGGGTCTCGACGGTGCGGGGAGACAGATGCAGCCGGTGCGCGACCTCGACGCTCGTGTGCCCGAGCGTTATCAGCCGTAGCACTTCGACCTCACGAGCAGACAGCCTGTCGTCCACGAGCGCACGGTCCAACGCCCCCAACCGCGATGCCACACGCGGACTGACGTACTGCTCGCCCCTCGCTGCCCGCCTGATCGCCTGTGGCAGCTCCTCGTCGGCGAGATCCTTTACGACGAAGCCGAGCGCGCCGGCGGCAAGCGCGCTCTGGGCCAGGACAGGACTTTCGTCCATCGTCACCACCACGATGTGCGTCGCGGGCGCGCGCGCTCGCAACTGCCTGATCGTCTCGCCGCCGGAGCCGCTGGAGCCGCCAGGCATGCCGAGGCCGAGCACAAGCACCGACGGCCGGCATCCCTGGACATGGGCCACGGTCGACGCCAGATCGTCGGCTTCGGCGACCACTCCGAGATCTTCCTCGCCGTCGAGCAGGAGCCGCAGGCTGCGACGCATCGGCGCATGGTCATCGGCGAGAACAACCCGGATCGAGGCCGCCACATCCGCGATCTCGTCGCTTGGCGCGTCCGGATCGGCGGCGAGGTGCAGGTGTGGAGAGTCCATCGTCCAAAAGCTAGGCCCAATGGAGTGCTAGATCCTCCGGGAGAACACGCCGACCTGCTGCGGCAAAGCACGCACCGCGCCCCACTCCGGCCGCAATAGCCTGCGACCATGAGGTTCTGCGCCAACCGCGCCAGCGAGGAGTCGCGGTGAAGCCCGCGATCCGCGCCGTCGAGCTTTCCAAGCGCTACGGGGAGACCGCTGCGCTCGACCGCCTGGACCTCACCGTCGAGGCGGGCGAGGTCTACGGCTATCTCGGCCCCAATGGCGCGGGCAAGACGACCACGATCCGCCTGCTGCTCGGGTTGCACCGACCGAGCGCGGGGCACGCCGAGCTGTTCGGCATCGACGCCTGGAGCAGGCCCGTCGACGCCCACAGACGCGTGGCCTACGTACCCGGCGAGCCGTTCCTGTGGCCGTCGCTGACGAGCGCCGAGACCTTCGAGTTCCTCGCCCGCCTGCGCGGCGGAACCGACGTCGCGTATCGCGACGTCCTGATCGAGCGCTTCCAGCTCGACGTCAACAAGAAGATCAGGGCGCTGTCAAGGGGCAACCGCCAGAAGGTGCAGCTGATCGCCGCGCTCGCAACCCGCGCAGAGCTGCTGCTGCTCGACGAGCCCACCGCGGGCCTTGACCCGCTGATGGAGGTCGCGTTCCGCGAAAGTGTGATCGAAGCCAAGCAGCGCGGTCAGGCGGTGTTCCTGTCCTCGCACATACTCAGCGAGGTCGAGGCGCTGTGCGACCGCGTCGGCATCCTGCGCGACGGGCGCCTGGTAGACGAAGGGACGCTCGCCGAGCTCAGACATCTGAGCGCGCAGACGATCGAGGTCACCTTCGACGGTCCCGCCCCGGAACTGCCCGAGCTTCCCGGCACACGCGTGACCCGCGCGGGCGCCAACGCCATGCACATCGAGGTCAGCGGCAGCATCGGGCCGCTGATCGCCGCGCTGGCCGAGCATCCTGTGGTCGCGCTGACGAGCCGCGAGCCGTCGCTGGAGGAGATCTTCCTGCACCACTACGACGGCTCCGACGGGCGTGTCCACGCTTAGCGCCGCCACGGCCCCCGCCGACCGCAGCCGAGCTGGCGGCGTCGAGGACATCGGCGGCATCGGGGCGGCACGCGCGCTCGCGAGGCGTGCCTTCCGCGACGCCAGGACCCGCACGATCGCGTTCGCGTACCTGTTCGCGATCTACGCATACATCCAGCCGGTCGGCTACCGCCACGCCTACCCGACGCTCGCCGACCGGCTCGCGTTCGCTCACACGTTCGCCGGCAACGACGCGCTGCGCCTGTTCTATGGCTATCCGTTCAGCCCGCTGACCGTCAGCGGCTACAGCGCCTGGCGCGTGGGTGGGACGATCGCCATCCTCGCCGCCGTCTTCGGGGTGCTGGCCGCGGTGCGGGCGCTGCGCGGCGAGGAGGACAGCGGCCGCATGGAGCTGATCCTCGCCGCGCCCGTCGCTCGGCGCACCACATACCTCGCCGCACTGGCGGCGATCGCCGCGGGCATCGCGCTCCTGTGGCTCACCGAGTCGGCGGGCTTCATCGCCGGCGGCCTGCCCGCCGGTGGCTCCGCCTACCTGGCGCTAGCGACGGTATCCGTCGTGCCGGTGTACGTGGGTGTGGGCGCGATCGCCAGCCAGCTGGCGCCGTCGCGGCGCATCGCACTCGAGCTGGGGAGCGCGGTGGTGGGGCTGTCGTTGCTACTGCGGGTGATCGCCGACACCTCGAGCGGCGCTGCGTGGCTGCGCTGGGCGACGCCGCTCGGGTGGGCGGAGGAACTGCGCCCGTTCGCCGGGCCGCGACCACTGGTGCTGCTGGCGCCGGCCGCCGCAAGCGCGCTGTTGCTCGCGCTGGCCGCGCGAATCGCGGCCGGCCGCGACGTCGGCACCGGGATGATCGCGGCGCGCGACACCGCTTCCCCGCGCCTGCGCCTGCTCTCCTCGCCGACCGTGCAGGCGCTGCGCTCCGAGCGCGCCAGCGTGCTCGTGTGGATCGCCAGCGTCGGCGCCTTCGCGTTCATTCTCGGGATGGTCTCGACGAGCATCTCATCCGCCGTCGTCTCCAACAGCCTGCAACGCGAGATCGCGAAGTTCGGCGCCGGCTCGATCCAGACGCCGAGCGGCTATCTCGCGCTCGTGTTCATCTTCTTCATCCTCGCCGTCAGCCTGTTCGCGTGCGCGCAGATCGGCGCCGCCAGACACGAGGAGGCCGAGGAGCGGCTCGAGACGCTGCTGTCGCTGCCGGTCGACCGACGCCGCTGGCTCGGCGGGCGCCTGGCGCTGGCGGCGGGCGGCGCCGTCGCGATCTCGCTGGCGGCCGCACTCTGCAGCTGGGCTGGCGCCGCCTCCCAGGGAGCAACCGGCATCTCACTGCCACGGATGCTCGAGGCGGGCGCCAACTGCCTGCCCGTCGCGCTGCTGTTCCTCGGGCTCGCCGCGCTCGCCTACGCGATCGTGCCGCGAGCTGGCGCCGGTATCGCCTACGGGCTGGTGACGGTCGCGTTCCTCTGGCAGCTCACCGGCTCGGCGCTCGGCGTGCCCAAATGGCTGATCGAAATCACGCCCTTCGCACACGTCGGGTTCGTGCCCGAGCAGCCGTTTCGCGCGCTCGCTGCTGTCGTGATGCTGGCGATCGGCGCAGGCTGCGCCCTCACGGCAATCTGGATCTTTAAGCGGCGCGACCTGGTCGGAGCTTGACCGCGCCGCGCGGCTCAGGGCAGCAGCACGATCTTGCCGTGGGTGTGACGAGCGGCGAGCTCCTCGAAGGCGTCGCGGACCTGCGCAAGCGGATAGGTGCGCGCGATCGGTATCTCGAGTTTGCTGTCGGCGACGAGCGAGACGAGCTCCGCCAGCAGCGCCGCGCTGGCGATCGCGTGTGTCCCCTGTCCCTTCACTCCCAGCCGCTCCACCGCGTCGAAGTCGGCGATCGTGTTGATCCGCTCGGGTGAGACGCCGAGCTCGACCGCCAGCTCGACGTAGCCGCCGCCGAACGTGTCGATGAACGCATCGATACTGCCGTCTGCCGCCGCGCGGATCCGCTCGGCCTGTCCGTCTCCGTAGGTGACGGGCACGATCTCGTGTGCCCGCAACCAGTCGTGGTTCTGCTCCCTGGCGAGCCCGATCACCTTCGCGCCCGTGTTGCGCGCGAGCTGCACGGCCACCGAGCCGACCCCTCCAGCCGCGGCCGAGACCACGACGGTCTCTCCGGCCTGCGGCGACACCGCCTGCACCGACGCGTATGCGGCCATGCCGGCGACGAACAGCGACCCCGCGACCTCCCAGGGAACGTCCGCGGGCTTGGCCGTCAACTGATCGACAGGCACGACGACGAGCTCGGCCTGGCTTGCCCGCTGCTCGGTCCAGCCGAGCACCTCATCGCCGAGCGCGAAACCGGCCGCGCCGTCGCCGAGCGCCCGCACGACGCCGGCCAGATCGGTGCCCTCGCCGGAGGGGAACGTCGCCGGCCAGCGCGCGTCCAGGCGCCCCTCGCGGATCGCGATCTCACCGGGATTGATGCCGGCCGCCTTGACCGCCACCAGCACCTCGCCCGGCCCGGCGACGGGATCCGCGACCTCGCGCACGTCGAGTACGTCGAGCCCGCCGTATTTGTCGAATCGCACCGCTTTCATCGCGCTCCCTCGATCGTGGTCGGTTATCTCAAGCTAGCGAAGGTGGAATGTGCGAAAGGATCAGAGCCCGAGTTTGCGAACGCCTGCCTCGTCGAAGCCCAGGTGGTGGCCAACCTCGTGACGCACCGTCTGGATGACGTGTGCCCGGAGACGCTTGGGATCGTCGCCGAAGTCGCGCACGAGCGTGTCGCGAAAGATCAGGATCTCGTCCGGCAAGCCGCCGCCCCCGAAGTACGGGGTGCCACGCAGCCTGGAGCCGACGTACATGCCGTACGCGTGGTTCTCGGCGCCGCGGTCGGAAACGACGATCGCCACGTGCTCCAGCGCTCGTTGGAACTCGATGGGCAGCTCGTCGAGCGCTGAGCTTACGAGTGCCTCGAATTCCTGCTCGCTGTAGCGTCGGGGTTCGCTCACGGCACAAGTGTGCCGCGTGTCAGCTCTGGACGCGGTGGCGCAGGCTGCGGTAGGCAACGTAGAAATGCAGGGCTGCTGCCGGGATCAGCAGCACCCCCCACCAGCCGCCGACGCCGTAGCCGTACAGGATGGCGGTGAGGGCCACCAACCAGATCCCGCTGGCTACGCGCACGGGGACCATCACACGCCGGTGCCTGTACTCCCATGCCCATGAATTACTCAGCCTGGTTCGCAGCCGCATGGAGGTCGCGCTTCTAAGCAGATCGGCGACCTCCGCCGGTCGCGGCCACCGCTGTCCCTGCTCGGCGCCGGCCATCAGCACCGAGAGGATCTCCTGCTCGTGCTCGCGGCGAAACGCGGCGGGGTAGAACGCGAGCAGGCGCCGGTAGCGGCGTTCGAGGTCGGGATCGTCGTTCATCGCGCTCCGACGGGGTCCAGCCGCGACATCGCGACGAGGGCATTCGCCTGCAGACGAGCTGCCTCGGCGGCGAGGCGCTCTTGGCCGGTAGCCGTGAGACGGTAGTAGCGGCGCAGCCGGCTATCCACGATCTCCTCGCGGTCCACCTCGATCAGTCCGTCCGCGCGGAGCCGTTCCAGAGCCGTGTACAACGTTCCGGCGCGTAGTCGCACGCGCCGCTCGGAGATCTGCTCGACGTCCGTGATGATCCCGTAACCGTGCTGGCTGCCGCCCGCCAGAGCGGTCAGGATCAGGAACGTCGCCTCCTGCATCGCGCGCTTCCTCATGGCAACAGTATATATCGATCAACTGCCGATGATACGGCGGTCATCCCCGAGTCGGCCCTGCTGGTAACGCGGTCGCCCGGGTTGCAGGCAGTCACACCGCACCTACGGTCCACACGACGCTTGCCACGGCGTCGTGCGGACCGGAGCTGCGTGGCGCCGTTAGGCCGTGGCCGGCGGCGCCTGCGCGACACGGGGGGCAGCCAGCGCTTTCGGCTCCCGCCTGATGTTCAGCCGCCAGTTGAGCACTGGCAGCAGGAACAGGATGCCGCCGAACACGATCAGCAGGATCCCCGCGAGGATCGCGATGCTGCCGATCTGTCCCCAGCCCCATGCGTTCAGCAGCAGACCCTTCAGCGTCGTTCCCATGAACAGGGTCGTGCGCTCCCCGGCGAGCTTTTCGCTCTTCATACCGCCGGCGATCCATTCGTCGCTCACCTGTGAGTAGGTCTTGCCGCCCGCGACCTTGTTGAGATCGGGGCCGAGCTGGTCTTCGGCGTATGCCTTCGCCTGGGTGCCGGTGAGCACCTGTTGTCCTTCGTATTGCTTCAGGTTCGCGTACTCCGCCGGCTTGGGGAAGGTGATCTTCTGCGGACCGAGCTGGTTGTGCACCACTTCGTGGTCGTAGCTGCCGCCGACGATCGACACGATCCCGAGCAGGATCATCCCCGCCGCCGCCCCGGCGGCGATCGGTGTGAGACCTGTGATCTTGTTCAGAAATGCGCGCATGGTGCCTCCTAGATGAACTTAATTTCCCTTGTGCACACAATCTGCCCGATGGCGCCCGGAGCGCCATCCGCTCCCGCCCGTTGGCGCGATCCGTGTAATCCCCGGCGAATGTGCGGATCTCTACCTACGGCGCGACGTCTGAGAGAACCGCTCGCACCTGGCGGGCGATCTCCAGATCCTCGCGCGCCTGGATCACCAGTGTGTGAACCGACGATCCGGCCGCTGAGAGGTCGCAGTCTGCTGTCGCGGCGTCGTTGCGTGTGGTGTCCAGCTCGACCCCGAGAAAGCCGAGCCCTTCGGCGGCCAGCGCCCGCACCGCCGCAGAGCGCTCGCCGACGCCGCCAGTGAACACGAGCGCGTCGAGGCCGCCGAGCGCGGCGGTCATCGCGGCGATCTCGGCGCGCAGCCTGTGCACGTACACGTCCAGCGCGAGCTGCGCGGCGGCGTCTCTCTGAGCGGCGCGCTCGAGGATCTCGCGCATGTCGGCGCTGCCCGCCAGCCCCAGCAGTCCTGAGCGGTGCTCGAGCGCGTCGGCGAGCTCTGCCGCCGAGAGCTGCTCATGCTCGAGCAGCCACAGCAGCATGCCGGGGTCGACGCTGCCAGAGCGGGTCGCCATCACGAGGCCCTCCAGCGGGGTGAAGCCCATCGTGGTGTCCAGCGAGCGACCGCCGTCGATCGCGCACAGCGACGCGCCCGCGCCGAGGTGGCAGCTCACGATCCGCAAGTCCAGAGGGTCGCGCTGCAACAGCTCAGGCGCGCGGCGAGCGACCCACGCGTGTGAGAGCCCGTGAAAGCCGTAGCGGCGCAGCCCCCAGCGCTCGCGCCAGCGCGCCGGCAGCGCGTAGGTGAACGCGGCCGGCGCCAGCGTGGCATGAAAGGCGGTGTCGAAGCACGCCACGGCGGGGCGATCGGGCAGCAGCCGGCTGACCGCGTCGAGCGCGGCGAGCGACTTGGGCTGGTGCAGCGGCGCGAGCTCCACGAGCTCCCTCAGCGCGTGCTCGACCGCCGGGTCGACCCTCACGGCGTCGAGGTAGCGCTCGCCTCCGTGGACGATCCGATGCCCGACCGCGTCGGCCTCGCCCAGCGGCGAGTCGAGCGTGCGACTCAGCTCCTCGGGGTCGACCTGCGCGCGCGGCGCGGGCAGCTCCCGCGCGTCGATCGTGGCGTCATCGCCGTCGAGCAATGTCAGCTTCAGGCTGCTCGAGCCGGCGTTGACGACCAGGACGCGCAAATGCTCAGTAACCGTGGGAGCGCCGGGTCGCAGGCAGCTCGTCCGCGGCGGGCCAGCGCCAGTCGTTGACGTCGGCCGGGTCCTCGCCGTGCTCGCGCGTGTAGGCGCGGTGGCGCAGGCGCTCGTCCTCCATCTCCTGGCGCACGTGACCCGCGCGCTCGGCCAGGCCGGGGACGCGGTCGATCACGTCCATCACGAGATGGAAGCGGTCGAGGTCGTTGAGCATCACCATGTCGAACGGGGTCGTCGTCGTGCCCTCCTCCTTGTAGCCGCGAACGTGGATGTTGTCGTGGTTGGTGCGGCGGTAGGTGAGGCGGTGGATCAGGTATGGGTAGCCGTGATAGGCGAAGATCACCGGCCGATCGGTCGTGAACAGCGCGTCGAACTCCGGCTCGGAGAGGCCATGCGGATGCTCGCTGTCGGGCTCCAGGCGCATCAGGTCGACGACGTTCACCACCCTGACCCTCAGCTCGGGCAGCCGCTCGCGCAGGATCGACGCCGCCGCGACCGTCTCGAGCGTCGGCACGTCACCGGCGCAGCCGAGTACGACGTCGGGCTCCTCGCCGCCGTCGCTGGAGAAGCAGTCCCAGATGCCGATCCCGCGGGTGCAGTGCGCGATCGCCTCGTCGATCGTGAGGTAGTTCAGCGACGGCTGCTTACCGGCGACGATCACGTTCACGTAGTCGCGGCTGCGCAGGCAGTGGTCGGCCACCGACAGCAGGCAGTTGGCGTCAGGCGGCAGGTACACACGCACGATCTCCGCCTTCTTGTTGACGACGTGGTCGATGAAGCCGGGGTCCTGATGGGAGAAGCCGTTGTGGTCCTGGCGCCAGACGTGCGATGACAGCAGATAATTAGAGAGGAGATCGGCCTGCGCCAGGGTATGCCGCGCGTGACCTTCAGCCATTTCGCGTGCTGGTTGAACATCGAGTCGACGATGTGGATGAAAGCCTCGTAGCTGTTGAACAGCCCGTGGCGGCCCGTCAGCAGATAGCCCTCGAGCCAGCCCTCGCACAGGTGCTCTGACAGCACCTCCATCACCCGTCCGTCGGGCGCGAGGTGATCGTCGCCCGCGAGCGTCTCGGCGTCCCAGGCGCGGTCGGTCGCCTCGAAGACCGCGCCCAGCCGGTTGGAGGCCGTCTCGTCGGGCCCCACGATCCGGAAGCGTTCCGGGTTCAGACGGATCACGTCGCGCAGTAGCTCGCCGAGCACGCGCGTCGGTTCGCTGACGCTCGCCGTCGGAGCGGGCACATCCACCGCATAGGAGCGGAAGTCCGGGAGCTCGAGGTCGCGCAGCAGCATGCCCCCGTTGGCGTGCGGGTTCGCGCCCATGCGCCGCTCCCCCTCGGGCGCCAGCGCCGCCAGCTCCGGGCGTAGCGCCCCGCCTTCCTCGAACAGCTCCTCGGGACGGTAGGAGCGCATCCACTGCTCCAGCTGCGCGAGATGCTCGGGGTTGCCCGCCAGGTCCGCCAGCGGGATCTGGTGTGAGCGAAACGTCCCCTCCATGGGGAGCCCGTCGACGAACTTCGGGCCGGTCCAACCCTTGGGCGTGCGCAGCACGATCATCGGCCAGCGCGGGCGTTCGCGCGGGTGGGTGGGGCTCTCCTCTCGCGCGCGGCGCTGGATCTGCTCGATCTCGCTCGCGACCTCCTCGAGCGTCGCGGCCATCAGCTGGTGCATCGCAGCAGGCTCCTCGCCCTCCACGAACCTCGGGGCATAGCCGTAGCCCTCGAGCAGCGCACGCAGCTCCGCATGGGGGATGCGCGCGAGCACCGTCGGGTTGGCGATCTTGTAGCCGTTGAGATGCAGCACCGGCAGGACCGCGCCGTCGCGAGCGGCGTTGAGGAACTTGTTCGAGTGCCAGCTCGTCGCCAGCGCCCCGGTCTCCGCCTCGCCGTCGCCGACGACGCAGCAGACGAGCAGGTCGGGGTTGTCGAACGCCGCCCCGTAGGCGTGCGCGAGCGAGTACCCCAGCTCGCCGCCCTCGTGGATCGAGCCGGGGGTCTCGGGCGCCGCGTGGCTGGGGATGCCGCCCGGCCAGGAGAACTGGCGGAACAGCCTGCGCAGGCCCTCCTCGTCGTGGCCGATGTGGGGGTAGACCTCCGTGTAGGTGCCCTCGAGGTAGACGTTCGCCACGATGCCGGGGCCGCCGTGGCCGGGGCCGGCGACGAAGATCGCGTTCACGTCACGCTCGCGGATCAGCCGATTCAGGTGCGCGTAGACGAAGTTCAGCCCGGGCGTGGTCCCCCAGTGCCCGAGCAGCCGCGGCTTGGTGTGCTCGAGCTCGAGCGGAACCCGCAGCAGCGGGTTGTCCAGCAGGTAGATCTGGCCAACCGACAGGTAGTTCGCCGCGCGCCAGTACGCGTCGATCCCCTCGAGCTCGAGGTTCGATAGCGGAGCGGCTGTATCGAGGGCGGCGCCGTCGGGCATCACAACTCCACACGTAGGGTATGAGCAGGCTGCCTGACGATGGTCACTCACCTCCCACCCCCGAGTGTCCGGGATAGCTCGACGCGCACATAAGTAGAAGTCCGCAACAGTTCGGGTGCCTGACCCGGACGAAACGCCGAATCGCTCCGCCTAGCCTCGTCAACATGACGACCAAAGGAGATGAAGCGATGTTCGAGAACGTGCTTGTGGGAGTGGACGGCAGGCCGAACGCGCGTGACGCTGTGGCGCTGGCCCAGCGGCTCGTCGATCGCAATGGTCAGCTGACGCTCGCCCATGTGCACAGGGGCGAGATGCCATCGATCGAGCTGCTCCAGCCGGAGCTGGCAGCCGCGAATGTGAACATGGAGCTGAAGAGCGTCGTCGCGGCTCACGCCGGCGCGGGCCTTCACCGGCAGGCCGACGCGCAGCACGCCGACCTGCTCGTCGTCGGCTCGTGCAGCCACGGCCTTCTCGGCCGAGCGATGCTCGCAGACAACACCGCCGCCGCGCTGAACGGCGCCCCTTGCGCCGTCGCGGTGGCCGCGCACGGCTACGCAGAGCAGCGCCACCCGATCGAGACCGTCGGCGTCGCCTACAACGCCTCACCCGAGAGCAAGGCGGCGCTCGACCTCGCACGCAGGCTCGCGGCGTCCACCGGGGCGAGCATCAAGGCGCTCGAGGTCGTCTCGATACCGAGCGTCGCATTCACCGGGATCGTCCCCGCCTCCATCGGCGACAGCGTTGACGCGATGCTCGACTCGGCGGCGGCTCGCATGAAGGCGCTCCCCGACGTGGACGGAACCGCCGTCTACGGGCTGCCCGGCGAGGAGCTCGCAGCGTTCAGCGCGCACGTCGACCTGCTCGTGGTCGGCTCGCGTGGCTACGGGCCCGTGAAGCGCCTCGTGCTCGGCAGCACCTCCACTTACCTCGCACGCCACGCTCGCTCGTCGTTGCTGGTGCTGCCGCGTCTGGCCACGAGCCAGGCCGACGGCGCCGCGGCGCGGCGCGGCGCCGAGGTGGGCGCAGAGGCCTGATCAGGGATCGCCGACCGGGTGCTCGAGCAGGCGCGCGTAGGTATCCGGGCGACGCGTCGCGAGAAACGGGAACAGCTCGAGCCAGTCATGGCGCTGGTCGAGGTCGAGGTCGGCCACCACCACCGCCGGCTCGTCGCGGGGCGCCTGCACGAGCTTGCGTCCGTATGGGTCGCAGATGAACGACGAGCCATAGAAGCGCAGCGGCGGCTCCTCGCCGATGCGGTTGACCGCGACCATGAACACGCCGTTGGCGATCGCGTTGCCGAGGATCACCTGCTCCCACAACGGCTGGGTGTCGAAGTCCGGATGCTCTGGCTCTGAGCCGATTGCCGTGGGGTACACGAGCAAGTCGGCTCCCTCGAGGCTGTAGGCGCGGGCGACCTCCGGGAACCACTGATCCCAGCACGTCGGCAGGCCAAGATGCGCCTGCTCGAGCGTGATCAGCGGGAACGCATCCTGATCGCCCGGCCCAGGACGGAAGTAGCGGTCCTCGTGGTAGCCCGCGGTCATCGGAATGTGCAGCTTGCGCGTGCGGGCGATGAGCTCGCCGCTCCGGTCCACGAGAATCGCAGTGTTGTAGCCGAGCCCGTCGCTGCCGTCCGCGCGCTCGTACAGCGAGGCGTGCACGTGTATGCCCGTCTCCTGCGCCATACGCGCGGCGAAGCGGTGTGTGGCGCCGCCGGGAAGCTCCTCCGGCTGGACGCCCGCCGCGTCCGGACCGCCCGGATCGACTCCGAAGTAGCGGCTCAGCGTGAGCTCCTGCAGGCACACCAGCCGCGCGCCCTCACCGGCCGCGAGCCTGACGCCGGCCGCCAGCGCGGCCTCGTGCTCGTCCGCGTCGGGGTGCCAGCGCTCCTGAACGGCGGCGATCCGCAGAGGCGCTCGACGTGGGGGGCGCTTGCGCGCCGGGGAGTTTTGCAGCGCCGGTGCGGCGATCAGGCGTGGCTCCTGCATGAGCAGGACTGTAGGCAGTCCCGCGAACAGCCGCCGATGCCCTCGGCGATCGGCCCCGTCACCGCTACGCCACTATTACGAGGCATGAGCGCGACGCTCACCTCCACCCCCGCCGCCGACGGCTACCGGATGCCCGGCGAGTTCGAGGCGCATGCGGGCTGCTGGATCGCGTGGCCCGAGCGGCCGGACAACTGGCGTCTGGGCGCCAAGCCCGCACAGCGCACCTACGCGGCGGTCGCCGAGGCGATCAACGCCTCCGAGCCGGTGAACGTCGCGGTCTCAGACGCTCAGTTCGAGCACTGCCGCTCGGTCCTCCCTCCCTCCATCCGCGTCGTCGAGGTCTCGACCGACGACGCGTGGATGCGCGACATGGGCCCGACCTTCCTCGTCGACGGCAACGGCGGGCGGCGCGGCGTCGACTGGCATTTCAACGCCTGGGGCGGGCTCAAGGGCGGCCTGTACTTCCCGTGGGACCGCGACGATCGCGTCGCGCAGAAGGTGTTGGAGATCGAACGCGCCGATCGCTACCACGCGCCGATCGTGCTCGAGGGCGGCTCGATCCACGTCGATGGCGAGGGCACCGTGATCGCCACCGAAGAGTGCCTGCTCAACCACAATCGCAACCCCGAGCTGACGCGCGAGCAGATCGAGCAGACGCTGTTCGACCACCTCGGCGCGGAGAAGATGATCTGGCTCGGCCGCGGCGTCTTGGACGACGAGACCAACGGCCACGTCGACAACCTCGCGTGCTTCGCGCGCCCCGGCGTCGTGCTGCTCACCTACACCGACGACGAGTCTGACCCACAGCACGCGATCTCACGCGACGCGCAGGAGCGTCTCGAAGCGGCCACCGACGCTCGGGGCCGCTCGATCGAGGTGGTCCGCCTGCCCTCCCCCGGCCCGGTGCTGATCACCGAGGAGGAGGCACATGGCGTCGATGCGGTGCGTGGCAGCCTGCCTCGCCGCGCCGGCGACCGCCTGGCGGCCTCCTACGTCAACTTCTATCCAGCCAACAAGCGGATCGTCTTCCCGCTGCTCGACGAGCGCTGCGACGAGCAGGCCGGCGAGATCCTGCGCGGCTGCTTTCCCGATCGCGAGGTGGTCGGTGTGCAGACACGGGAGATCCTGCTGGGCGGCGGCAACATCCACTGCATCACCCAGCCGGTTCCCGACCCCGCTCATGCTCGCTTCAGGAATCTCAAATAGAACGCAGCGAACACCAGGACAATCCCGACGTTTACGGTCAGGCGCTCCCAGAACCGATGCCTGAAGAACAAGACGTCCACGCCGACCACGACGGTTACGAGCGCGAGCACGTAAAGCACGATGCCTGCCTGCCTTCCCATCGTTCCACCCTACTGCTCGATGACCGCGTCGCGGCCGCGGATGACGCCGCCGGTTGGACAGCGTGTCGGGCGCTTCGACCGGCGCCTGAGCGCCGGCCCCGCCGCCTGTCACGCGACGGCCGCGACCCGCTCGCTCACGACGCCCGGGGAATCTCCGTTCGAGCCCTGCAGCACGACCTTCAGCGCGCCCGTGTTCGCCGCATCGGCGAACGTGTCGTACGCGCTCATGGTGTCGCCGAGCGAGAAGTGGTGCGTAGCGAATAGCGACGGGTCCAGGCGACCACTCGCGATCAGGCGCAGCAGCTGGGGAATGCTGAACGTGTTGACCAGTCCCGTCGTGATCGTGACGTCGCGGGTCCACAGCTTCTCCAGATGCAGCGTCGCTGGCTTGCCGTGCACGCCGATGTTCGCGACGCGCCCTCCGGCACGGATCAGCTCGGTGGCGAGGTCGAAGGTCTGCGGCACGCCGACGGCCTCGAACGCGACGTCCGCGCCGAGGCCGTCGGTGAGCTCCATCACCCGTGCAACCGGGTCCTCCCTGCCGTTGTTGATCGTCGTATCCGCGCCGAAGCGGCTGGCACTCTCCAGGCGGCTGTCCGCGAGGTCGATCGCGACGATCCTCCCCGGGGTGTAGAGCCGCGCGGTCAGGATCGCCGCCAGCCCGATCGGACCGGCACCGACGATCGCCACCACGTCTCCCGGCCCGACCATGCCGTTGAGCACGCCGACCTCGAAGGACGTTGGCAGGATGTCGGCGAGGAACAGCACCTGCTCGTCGGTGAGCCGCGCGGGCACCTTGTATACGGAGTTATCCGCGAACGGCACGCGCGCGTACTCGGCCTGCAGCCCGTTGATCAAGTGACCGAAGATCCAGCCGCCGCCGCCGAGGCATTGCCCGTAGCGACCTTCCTTGCAGTAGCGGCAGCGCCCGCACGAGCTCACGCACGACATCAGCACGCGGTCGCCGGGGGCGACGGTAGTGACGGCGGCGCCGACCTCCTGCACGGTGCCAACGGCCTCGTGGCCGAGCACAGTGCCCGGAGTCGTCTCGGGCACGTCTCCTTTGAGGATGTGCAGATCGGTGCCGCAGATCGTCGAGGTGTCGATTCGTACGACCGCGTCGGTCGCGTCGAGGATCGTGGGGTCATCGACCGTGTCCCAGCCCCGTTCTCCGGGGCCGTGATAAACGAGAGCCTTCATCTCCTGTGCCTGCCTTTGGTCGGAGCTACGGGTGAGTGAAGCCGTTTGACGGCTTGGTAGGGAAGCTAGCCCTGGCCCGCCGCGCGCACATCGGGGGTTTCCCGCTCCCGGTGGCGGGAAGCTGCGGATGGACCACATCGCGCGTGTGATCGTCGCACGCACTCGATACCTTCTCGGGGATGAGCGACGAGCACGCGACGCCGAGTGAGGATGCCAGCAGCGGCGGGAACGCATCCGTCGAGCCGATCCGCATCGTTCTCGCCGACGATCACGCCGTCGTGCGCAGCGGGCTGCGGATGCTGCTCGACAACGAAAGCGACTTCGAGGTCGTCGCCGAGGCCAGTGACGTCAACAGCGCACGCCGCTACGTGCTCGGCCACCACCCCACTGTGCTGGTACTGGATCTGAACATGCCGGGCGGCTCGAGCCTGGAGGCGATCCCGGTCATTCGCGAGCAGTCGCCCGAGACGCAGATCGTCGTGCTCACCATGCAGCAGGAGCCCGCGTTCGCGCGCGAGGCACTCGGCGCGGGCGCGCTCGGCTATGTGCTGAAGGAGGCCGCCGACGACGAGCTGGTCGAAGCGGTCCGGCGAGCCGCCGCGGGAGAGAGCTACCTGAACCCGAGGCTGGGGGCACGCATCGCCTCCGAGCCGCCGCCCGGCCCACCGGACGACCTCTCAGAGCGGGAGGTCGATGTGCTGAGGCTGATCGCCCTCGGGCACACCAACGCCGAGATCGCGGAGCAGTTGTACCTGTCGGTGCGTACGGTCGAGACCCATCGCTCGCACATCCAGCAGAAGCTCAGGCTCTCCACGCGCGCGGAGCTCGTCGGCTACGCGCTCGAGCGTGGGCTGATCAACACCGGTGGCGAGGGCGGCGGCGGGGGGTCCGGGGGTTGACGGACCGTTGACGGACGGCGCGTACGTCGTGCTTATTGCAAAAGAAAAATGCTGTCTAACTATGGCTATACAGCATTTTCTTTTGGTGAAATAGAGGCGCTGCCCACTCGCTCCTACTCGGTCGGCTGTGCGCGGTAGTGCTCTCGCCAGATCAGCTTGTAGATCGGGATCCGTCGAGGTAGGTCACGCACACCGGGGATGAATGGGATGCAGATGAAGGCGAGGCTGAGCAGGCCCATTATCAGCAGCACCTGGATGTCCGCGTTCGACGAGGACTTCATCGGTTCGACCTGGTACCAGAGCGTGTAGAGCCACAGCCACACCTGGCCGGGGTAGCTGCCGGTCTCGTTCATCATCCCCCACTGCTCGCCGAGCAGGTGATCCTGTTCGGCACGTTTTTCAAGCAGGCCACCGTCGGCCATGAACAGCAGCGGCTTGGTGTAGTCGGTCTGGAAGAACTGGCTGCTGGTGAGCAGGCTGCCGTCCACGCCGCCGCTCCTGGCGAGGCTCAGCTCGGCGTTCATCATCGTCGGTACCGGGCCGGCGCCGCTCGCCTGGACGCTCACATTGCCGGTCGAATCGACTGCCACGGTCTTGGGCAGCGGCTTGCTTTCTTCTTCCGCGGCCGAATATTCTTCCAGCGGCTTGGCATACGCTTCGGTCCAAGCCGTTTTGGTCTTCTCGGGTGCGGCGCGGTATTCGGCGATCGCGCTCTGCAGCGCCGGGTCGTTGGGGACGGTGCTCAGCGGGCCGAGCACGTAGTCCTGGGCGGTGTTGATCGGATGGCTGACGCCGAGCCACTGTTGCGGGTGCAGGAACAGGAAGTGCTGGACGCTGCCCGAGGCGTGGTTGTACGGCGGCCCGTATTCGGCCGTTCCGCTCTTGCCGTCGAGCTCGCTGACAGCGGTCGCAACGAAGTTGACGGGCAGCTGGCGCGACCACTGCGAGACGGTGCTCGACTTCTCGTCGGGCGAGGAGAACAGCACCGCGAGCACGACCGTAAGCAGCGCGATCACGCCGACGGCGATGCACAGCTCTTTCACCAGGTCATACGGCGCGTAACGTCCTGCCCACGGCTTCGTGTCGTCCTTGCTCCACAGCAGCGAGCGCAGGCGACTCATGACTGCACCCCCGAGACGACGGCGGGCGGCTCGGGCAGCTCAGGCGGAGCCTGCGCAGTGTCACCCGTGGTCTGAAGCGCGAACGGCGGGACGACACCGTGCCGGCGCACCAGCAGCACGTGCGCTGCGACCAGCCCGACGACCGCGAGCGGCAACAGCAGCACGTGATAGCTGTACATCTGACCGAAGTTGGTGAGGTTGAAGAACGCCCCGACGCCGACCGAGTTCATCGCGTCCTTGGCCTGCGTGGAGATCCACTGGGCGTCGAAGTTCTGCTGGGAGACGTAGCCCGTCAGGGCGCACGGCACCGCGACCAGGAACGTCACGGCGCCCGTCATCCACACTCGCGCGCGCCCGCCGCGCCAGGCGGCCATCCAGTACTTGCCCCACAGGTGAACGACCATCGCGAAGAAGAACAGCTCAACGGCCCACAGGTGGACGCTGTTGAAGAAGTGCCCGACGCCCGTCTCGTGCCACCACGCGGGACCCTTCAGCGAGAGGATCATGCCGGAGCCGATGATCACGGTCAGCGAGGCGATGCTCGCGACCCCGAACACGTAGATCCACGACGCGACGTAGGTGGGCTGGCCGTCGGGGAGCAGCTTCTCTGGCGGCAGCGCGTCAACCGCGGCCTTGCGGACGCGGCCGGTCCACGAGCGGTTCGGGCTGTGCGATCCGTTCGATGCGGGCTCCGCGCTCATGATGCACCTCCACGCCTGCGTGCGGCGCCCGGGAACGGCAGCGCGATCGCAAGCGCGAACACCACGAACATGGTCCCGATCAGGATCAGGTTGGAAACCGACAGCTGGATGAAGTGCCAGTGCACGACATTCGAAGGGTGATTCAAGTTGAAGATCGCCCCCAGCACCGAGGCGCCTACGGAATTCACGATTGCCCTCCTCGTCGAACTTCCAGAACCTGTCCCGGCCAGCCTATGGTCGGCCGAGAGGGGGCGCATCCGTAGTTTTCGGCAGCTGGCGTGCGGAAAGTCCCAGGGCGCGCCATCGCATGGCCTAGACGTGCTCGGGGATCATCTCGATCGTCCCGCACGGGCGCTCCTCCACGCAGATGCCGAGATTTGACAAAAGCCCGACGTTACATGTAACGTTTCGGACATGTCTTCTACACGTGATCGCGTCCGCCAACACCGAGAGCGATTGCGGCGCCAGGGGCTGCGCCCAGTGCAGATCTGGGTGCCGGACGTTCGTGCGCCCGAGTTCATCGCCGAGGCCCACCGGCAGTCCGTTGCCGTCGCGATGAGCGAAGGCGAGGCGGACGACCAGGCGTTCGTCGATGCGATCTCTTGTGGTCTGGACGATGACGACGAAGCAGCGTCGCAGGCGTGACGCGCGGCGAGATCCACACGGCCGCAGCCCGAGGACCCTACACCGGCAAGCCACGACCGGTGGTCGTTCTCCAGGACGACCGCTTCGATGCGACCGCATCGGTCACCGTCTGCCCGTTCACGACCAATCCGGTCGATGCTCCGATGGTCAGGATCCCTATCGAGCCGTCCGCCGACAATGGACTTGACCGGTTGAGCAGCCTCATGGTCGACAAGGTGACCACCGTGCCAAGGTCCAGCCTGGGCGATCGACTCGGACGCCTCAGCGACGACGAGGTGGTGCAGCTGAACCGATCGCTGATGGTGTTTCTCGGACTGGCTTCCGTCTCGCAATGAAACTTGTGCGACGCTGCCGTACCTCGATCATCGCCGGCCCCTGAAACACGGGCGCTCCTTCCGGCGTCAGGCGTCCGAGCCGAAACGCTCGCGCGCGAGCTGCCAGCCCGAGGTGAGGAACGCGACTCGCTCCTGCGGGCCGGCGTGCTGCACCACGCGCGCATCGAAGCCGTCTCGAAAGACGTCCAGCATCGCGCGGTTCTCGCACAGGACCTCGGCCACGAAATGGGTGATCCCGCGCCGCTCCGCGACGATCGCCAGCCGCTCGATCAGCATCGTGCCGAGGCCGCGGCCGTGGAGGTGGTCGGCGACCTCGACCGCGACTTCAGCGCACGTCTCGTCTAGCTGCACATACGTGGCGTGCCCAACGAGCACACCGGCTTCGTCATGCGCGACGAGCCCGTAGTGGTTAGCGTCCGTCGTGGATGCCAGGTGCGCCGCTGTGGTCATGCTCGCGGCCGCGCTGAAGAAGCGCAGGCGCCGGGCTTCGAGGCACAGTCCGCGCAGGAACGAGCGCAGCGCCGGCTCGTCGGCTGCGGTGACAGCGCGTATGGCTACCGACGAGCCGTCGCGGAGCTTCACGACTTCGCTCTCCGAGTGGCTCTCGCTCGACGACGGCACGGTCGGCGCGGACACTGTGGCGGATGCGCTCTTCACGGTGGCTCAAGCCTCGCGGACGTGGCACGGCCGAGCATCCGAGTTGAGCCGCCGGCCTGACGCGGAGAACTACGTGCGGCGGGGAGCGCAGACCCGGCGCGGCGACGACCAGCATCGTGGTTAGATTACTGTACCGGTAAGATTTTTGTACCTATCGAGAGAGAGGCCTTCATGTCGAGCCCTTCCGCTCCCCCCGCCCCCACACCGAGCGACGCCGAGCTCGATCGGCTGACCGAGCGCGCGTCGGCGCTCGCTCGGGACCTCGCCGCCACGACCGAGCTCGAGCGTGCGCTCCCGGCGGAGCTGCTCGACGCGCTGCGCACGACGGGGCTCATGCGCGCAGGCGCGCCGGCGGCGCTCGGCGCGCTCGAAGCCTCGCCCGCAACGACGCTCGCCGCCGCCGAGCGGATCGCGCGCGCGGACGCTTCGACCGGCTGGTGCGTGTCGATCGCCGCCACGAGCAGCCTGCTCTCGGCGTATCTGCCCGAGGTGGGCGCCACCGAGATCTTCTCCGATCCGCGCATGGTGGCCGCCGGCGTGTGGGCCCCGCGGGGCAGAGCCGTAAGCGTCGACGGCGGCCTGCGCGTCTCCGGCCGCTGGTCGTTCTGCAGCGGGATATCGCATTCCGACTGGCTGTTCGCGGGCTGCGTGCTCGATGACCCTGAGGCGGGCGGAGATGCTCCGGTCTTGCGCGTGGTCGCACTACCGACGGCCGAGCTCGAGATCCTCGACACCTGGCACACGAGCGGCCTGCGCGGAACCGGCAGCCACGATGCGGTCGCGAACGATCTGTTCGTCCCCGATCAGCACGTGCTCTCGCTCATGAACACGGCGCCGCGTATCGATGCGCCCCTGTATCGCTTCCCGATCTTCGGCTTCTTCGCGCTGTCGATCGCCGCCGCGGCGTTGGGCAACGCGCGCGGGGCGATCGACGATCTGATCGAGCTGGCCGGCGCGAAGACCGCGCAGGGCTCGAGCCGGGTGCTGGCCGAGCGCCCCGCCACGCAGGCTGCCGTCGGCGAGGCCGAGGCCGCGCTGCGCGCCGCGCGCGCGTTCTACTACGACGCGATCGCTGAGGCCTGGGACGCGGCGCAGCAGGACGGCCCGGTCGATGTGTCGCTGCGCCTCGCGTTGCGCCTCGCGGCCACGCATGCGGTCAGGACCTCCGCGGAGGTCGCCCGCTCGATGTACGACCTCGCCGGCGGCACCGCGATCTACGACGACTCGCCGCTGCAGCGGCGCTTCCGCGACGCCCACGCCGCGACCGCGCATTTCCAGGTCAACCCGGCGATCTGGGAGCTCACAGGGCGGGTGCTGCTCGGCGTGCCGGCCCGGACAGAGCAGCTGTGAGCGCAGACACCGTCGCTCACCCGGGCCACCTGCAGGTCGTCGCCCCCTACTGGCTGGACCGCCCCGACGAGGAGGTGCTGGAGATCGCCGTCGAGGCGCGCCGCAGCGGCTTCGACACGATGTGGCTCGGCGAGATGGCGAGCTTCGACGCGTTCGCGCTCGCGACCGCCGTCGGCCTGCGCGCGTCGGGACTGGCACTGAAGATCGGCCCGCTCGCCATCGGTGTGCGCAGCCCTGTAGCGCTGGCGCTCGGGCTCGCGTCGGTCGCCACCCTCACCGGGGCGCACGCCGATCTCGCGCTCGGGGCATCCAGCCCGGACATCGTCAGCGGCTGGCACGATCGCCCGTGGGCCGCGATCGCACCACGCGCGCGCGAGACCGTCGAGGCCGTCCGCGCGATCCTCGCCGGCGAGCGCGCGGCGTATGCGGGCCGGCACGTGCGCACCCACGGCTTTCGCCTCAAACGGCCACAGCCCGACGCGAAGATCTCGCTCGCCGCGTTCGGGCCGAGCATGACGCGCGTAGCCGCGACAACGGCCGACGAGATCGTGCTCAACCTCGTCACACCCGAGCACGTCGCGCAGGTTCGCGCGAGCGTCGACGCGCACGCGCGCGCTCACGATCGCCCGCCGCCGGAGATCGCGGTGTGGGTGACGGTCGCGCTTGACCCGGGCGCAGCCACGCTCGCGCAGATGGCGGCACAGATCGCCGTCTACCTGCGCCCGCCGGGGTACGGCGAGATGTTCACCGAGCTCGGCTTCGGCTCGCTGGTTGAGCGCGCTCGCGCCGGCGCAAGACGCGGCGAGCTCGCCGCGGAGATCCCGAGCGAGCTGCTCGGCCGGGTATGCGCACTTGGCTCGGAGACTCAGATCCAGGCGCGCCTTGCGAGCTACCGGGCGGCGGGGGCGACGCGCATCGGCGTCGTGCCCGCCACCGCCGAGGACCCCGCCGGGCGCCGCGTCCTAGCCGCCCTGGCGCCGCGCACCCCCGAGGTGCACGCGGCATGACCGAGCGCCCGCAGCACAGCGCGGAGGCGCTCGATCTCAGTCACCGTCTGCAGGCCGACTCGGCCGGCCGCGCGCTGAGCCTCGTCGGCGAGCGCTGGACCATGCTGATCCTGCGCGAAACGTTCTTCGGCGTGCGCCGCTACGGACAGTTCGCGCGCAACCTCGGGATCCCGCGACCGACGCTCTCGCTGCGACTGCGCAAGCTCGTGGACGCCGGCCTGCTCGACCGTGTGCCCTACTCGACCGACCCCGAGCGCTACGAGTATCGCCTCACCCAGGCCGGGCGCGACCTGTTCCCCGCCGTGATCGCGCTGATGCGCTGGGGCGATGAGTACCTCGCGGGACCCAACGGACCACCGATCGTGCTGCGCCACCAGACATGCGGCAAGCGAACCCGCCCCCATCTGGTCTGCGACGTCTGCGGCAAGGAGATTGACACCCGCAACGTCACCCCCGAACGCGGGCCCGGCTACGCGACGACCGAGCATCCATCCGGAGTGCTCAGGTAGCCGTCGGCGCCGATGCGAGCGCGTGCGGACTGCATCTGGGCGTCACGGCTCCTGATCTCTGGCCAACTTATGCGTTCGCCGGGCGTCTTTAAGGCAAATGCTCTTGGGCGTTATCACGATCGCGTGGCTGCTCGCGGCCACGCTGGCCGTCGGCCTATGTCGCGCGGCGCAGCGCGGCGATGCAGCTAAGAGCTTGTCAGGACCGGCGCAAGCGCCCGCCACTGCTCGGCGGGAACCTCGAAGGCACTTGCACCGAGAGCCTGGATGAGGACGTGATCCGCGCCGGCGTCGAGATGCTCGCGCACACGCGCGGCGATCGTGTCGGCGTCGCCCCAGGCGACCATCGCCTCCTTTAGGCGCTCCGAGCCGCCGCGAACGAAGTCCTCCTCGCCAAAGCCCTGCGTTTCCCACGAGCCCCGGTAGTTGGGCAGTCCCGTGTAGATCTCCAGGTGCCAGTGAGCGCGTCTGAGGAACTCGTCGCGGTCCGTGGTCAGCGCAACCGCCTGCTCGACGCACAGGATCGGCCCGGCGCCGAGGATCTTGCGCGCCCGGCGCGTGTGCTCGGGGGTCACGAGGTAGGGATGAGCGCCGTCGGCAAGCGTTCCGGACAGCTCGAGGATCTTCGGGCGCAGCGCCGCGAGCACCCGCGGAGGACCGCCCTCGGGGCCTGCGGCGAAGAACGGCGCCGCGTCGAGCGCCTGCAGATACTCGCGCATCGTGCTGAGCGGCTTGGTGTACTCGTGGCCACGCATGCGCTTGACGAGGGGCTCGTGGGAGATGCCCCAGCCGACCACCAGCCGACTGGGATATGCGGCATGCAGCGTGCGTCCCGCCGCGTTGCCCGTCACCGCGTCGCGGCCGTAGATGTTGGCGATCCCCGTCCCGATGACCAGACGCTCGCTCGCGCCTAGCAACAGGCCGGCGTTGGTGAACGCCTCGCGCCCGTAGGCCTCGCCGAACCACAGCGACCCGAAACCCAGCGCCTCGAGCTCCGCGGCGTGCTCGCCTGCCTGGGCCGGCGACAGCGTGTCGAGCGCCGTCGTCCACACGCCGACGCGCGTCGCCCGCAGCGTCTCGAGCGCAGCACGATCGCGGGCAGGCGCGGACGTCATGTCCGCCGCCTAACGGGGCAGCGCGAAGCTAGCATCCGCCGTCGTCGCCGCTGCCAGCGTCCTTGACGCACACGTCGATGCTCTGAGCCACGCGCGCGAGCAGGTCATGGAGGCTGGCTCGCTCGTCGTCGTCGAGATCCGCGAAGAACTCGTCCTCGATCTGCGTCGAACGCGCGCTCCACTTCGCAGATCAGCTTGCTGCCCCGCGTGGAGATCTCGACCAGGTGGCGGCGCCTGTCCTCGGGGTCCCGGCGGCGGGCGATCAAGCCTGCCCCTTCGAGGTCGTTGAGCAGCACCACGAGGTTGCTCGCATCGATGTCAAGCGCCGCCCCGAGAGCCTGCTGGCTCATCGCGCCCTCCTCGCGCAGCGCCAGAAGCGCGGTGGTCTGGCGCGGCTTGAGCCCGATCGGCGTGAGCAGCGAGCGGTACTGGCGCGTAACCGCACGCCCGAGCCGAGCGAGCAGAAAACCCGTGTGCTGGGTGAGCCCGCTGCCCGGCTCCGTCGATCTCAACGTGACATTCGTAGCCATAGCAGAATCGTAGCGCATCGCGGGTCATTGGTAGATACCAATGATTGCTAGACTACTGTGACAGATTCATCAGCGACGATCAATGAAGCGAGGTTCCTTGTCCACCGCCGCGACACCGCTCTCCAGCGAAGCGCGCTCGATCGCGGCGGATGCCGGCGCATCGTCGCGCGCACGCGTACTGACGATGCTGCTGCTCGTCGCGATGGTCGTCTCGCTACTCATCGCGGTGCCCGCGCTGAGCGGCGTCGCGAGCGAGATCGCCCACATCGACGCGCGCTGGCTCGTGCTCGCCGGTGCCCTGGAGCTCGCCTCGTGCGCGAGCTTCGTGGTCGTGTTCCGTCATTTCTTCGGCGGGCTCCCGGCGCCCGCGGCGCGGCAGGTCGCTTGGACGGAGATGGGATCCGGCGCACTGCTCCCCGGCGGCGGCGTCGGCTCGCTCGCCGTGGGCGGGTGGCTGCTGCATCTGACAGGAATGCCGACCCGCGAGATCGTCCGCAGGTCGAGCAGCCTGTTCTTCCTCACGAGCGCCGTCAACGTGGGGGCGCTGATAGGCGGAGGGTTCCTGCTCGCGAGCGGCCTTTCCAAAGGCGACGACGGCCTGGCACTCGCCGGCATCCCGATCGCGCTCGGCGCGAGCGCCATCGGTGCGGCGCTCGCGATCGCCCACCTGAGCGAGCGCCGCCGGCGAGCGCTCGCTGACTCCCGCTGGATCGGAGCGCTCACCGCGGGCATCAGCGGGGCGGAGCGGGCGCTTCGCCACCCGAGCTGGCGCCTGCTCGGCGCGATCGGCTACCTCGGCTTCGACATCGCCGTGCTCTGGAGCACGCTGAGCGCCGTCGGCTACGTGCCGCCGATCGCCGTGCTGATCCTCGGCTACATCATCGGCTACCTCGCCAACCTGATCCCCGTCCCCGGTGGCGTCGGCGTGCTCGAGGGCGGCCTCGCCGGCACGCTGGTCCTGTACGGCGCTCCCGTCACACAGGCCGCCGCCGGGGTGCTCGTCTACCACGCGATCGCCTTCTGGATCCCGAGCCTCGGCGGCCTGCTCGCCTACCGCCTGCTGCGACGCGACCTCGATGCGTCCAACGCCACAACTCCTCTGTCGACCGACCTACCAGAAAGCTCCAGAAATGATCAGATCTCCCACCCCCAGGCTCTCCGCTCCCGCCGCGCTACCCCGCTCTCCGCGGCGTCGAGGTCCTTCCCCGCCAATGCCGCAGACACGTCATCTCGAAGCACAGGTCGTGCACTGGCTACGCACCCTGAACAGGGACAGCCGCGAGGCTGAGGAGGCCCCGCGGAGCGCACGGCCGATGACGTCATAGGGTGAGGGACCCTTATCTCACATCTGCCGCCGGCGCGGCACGGTGCGGGCAGGGGTCGATGTTCGCGTGTCGCCTGCAGGGCTTGCCAACTGACGCTCCAGATCGGTGAAGGCATCGATGATCTCCGGCGCCTCGTAGGCGCGGTTGCGTCGTCCGACTGTGATTTGGCGCAGGATCCCTGCCGCAACCAGGCGCTGGATCGCATCGTTGGCCGGCTTGAACGTGCGACCGAGCAACGTCGCAGCGCTCTCGGCCGTGAGCACTGGAGCTCCTGGAAGCCGGCGAAGCAAGAGGTCGGTTGCCGAGTCGGCGCGAACCGTGCCAAGGCGTTCGCGCCACCGCTCCTCCAGGCTTGTCACACGCGACTCGAATGTCGTTGAATCGGCGACCGAGCGAGTGCAGGCCCCTGCGAAGGTCGCAACCCAGCTGTTGACGCCTTCGGTCGCCTTGGGAGAGCGCGGCGAACCGAGGTACCGGAACGCGCCGAGCCCACTGACATAGTCACGAGCCAGCGTGGCAAGCACGAGTGACACCGGTGGCAGGACGCGCGGCGCCAGGCCCCGGCGACGCAACACGAGGTGAATGATCGCCCGGCCCGCGCGGCCGTTGCCGTCCACAAAGGGATGGATCGTCTCGAACTGTGCATGGACGATCGCCGCTTGCGCGACAGCCGGCAGATCGTCCGTGTTGCAGAAGGCGCACAGGTCACCGATGAGATCTGCGACAAACTCGGGCGGAGGAGGAACGTATTCCGCTGCGCACGGGTTGTAGTCGCTTCCGCCGATCCAGTTTTGGACCTCCCTGAAGCTGCCTCCATGCGGCTCGAGACGTGTGCCCATGAGGAGGCGTCGGTGAAGCCCCAAGAGCAGGTCCACCGTGATCTCGTCCTGGGAGGCGACCCGCTCGACGGCGTAGAGCATCGCGTCGATGTTGCCGAGCACCTCGGTGGCCGTCAGGTCTGACGAGGGCTCGCGCATGGACCGGACAGCCTCGGCGCGCAAGAGCCGCCGGGCACCGATCTCGAGACCCTCGATGCGAGAGGAGGCCACGGACTCGGCGCGCAGGAGAAGCCGCGCCAGCGCCTCCGTATCGACGAGCGCCGTCGCCTCGGCGTTCAATCGCATGATCGCGGCCTCAGCGTCGGCGATGTCGGCGGCCACGTCCCCGTCGAGCACGAATCGGCGACCGATCAGAGGATCCGGAAGGTAGGCCGTGTAGTCGCAGGAACGCCTGTCTCGGCGTGACAATCCAATCCCGTCGCCGCCGCGCCAGCGACGTTTCAGAAGCTTGGACATCGAATCTCCATGTGGGAGGTTAGTATATAACCTCTAATAAGAAGCGGTGGCTCAGGGCCGCTTGAACGCTCTGCGCGCGGCGTCGATGCCGGGCCGCGCGTGGCAACCGTGGAGATGGTCGTTGACGAGGCCCATCGACTGCATGAACGCGTACACGGTCGTCGGCCCCACAAACCGCCAGCCGCGTCGCTTCAGATCCTTGGCGAGCGCCGTCGACTCGGGTGTGGCGGCGAGCTGCGCAAGGCCGGCGCGATCCAGCTTGCCCCGCCGCGGCTCCGGCTCGAAACGCCAGATGTAGGCGGCCAGCGACCCGTCCGTCTCGACGAGCTCGAGCGCCCGCTGGGCGTTGTTGATGACCGCCTCGATCTTGCCGCGGTGGCGCACGATCCCCGCGTCCGCCAGCAGGCGCTTCACGTCGCGCTTGCCTCCGTGTCGTGATAGGCGCGGTACTCGGCGGCCGAGCACGCCCACCAGCAGCGGGTGACCCCGTCATCGCATTTGAGAAGCCCGTCGTCTGGGATCTCACCCATATATCAGGGCGCGCTCGCGCCCTGCAGCCCCTCGACGGTCAGCTCGGTCTCGATCGCCGAGCGCACCGCCGCGAGCGCGCCCTCACGCGCACGGAGCTTCGTCGCGATGTGCGCATCGGCGTTGAGCTCGGCGAGCTGCGCGGCCTGCTCGAGACTCACCGCGCGCAGCTCGCTCGCCCCGACGACCCGGTCGAGAAAGCCGGCCGTGGCAGCGTCGGCGGGTCCGTACATGTTGGCGTTGACGACCGCGCGCGAGAACGCCGCCGGCTCAAGGCGCTGGCGAGCCAGCTCGATCGCGAACCACGGCACCGTGAGCCCGATCTTCACCTCGTTCAGGCCGATCCGAAAGGGCCCGTCGGTCCCGATGCGCAGATCGGCGGCCAGCAGCAGGAAGGAGCCCGCCGCGACCGCGTGACCGTTGCACGCCGCGAGCACCGGCCGCGGAAATGCCAGGATCCGCTCGGCGAGCGTCGCTCCCAGCCGCAGCATCTCGATCACCCGATCGACCTCGCCGCCGGCGAAGACCTGGAGGTCGAAGCCCGCCGAGAAGAAGGCCTCGCGCCCGGTCAGCACCACCACCGCGCCGTCCTGCTCGGCCCTGTCGAAGGCCGCGTGGATCGTCCGCAGCATCGAGGGCGAGAGCGCGTTGACCTTCCCGTCATCCATCGTGATCGTGGCGATTCCTCCATCCAGCTCGTACGTGGCCAGCTCACTCATCGTCATCTCCCGTTAGCTTTCACCGATGTCAGTTCCGTCTGCTGCGGCGCGAGCTCGACACGCTTCCCCCCCTGCGACGATCCGCGCGCCGAGCTGATCGAGCTCGCCAACGTCTACCGCAACTTCATGCGCGAGCGCCCGGTGCTCACGCAGCTGATGTTCTCGCGTCCTTTCGCCGACTTCGATCCAACCCGATCCGAGCGTGACGCGGGCGCGTCCGTGAGGACGTTCATCGTCGAGCGCGTGCGCCGCGCGATCGACGCCGGGCTGCTGCACGGCGACGCCACCGACCTCGCGCACGTGCTCGTTGCGCTCATACAGGGTCTCGTCGCCGCCGAGAACACCGAGCGACTCGGCAGCACCGCGGAGTCGATCGACCGCCGCTGGTCGCTGGCCGTCAATGCCATGCTGGACGGCCTGAGCCGGTAGGCCGACCGACCGACGACGCTCGCTCAGATCCGCAACCATCCAGGTCGGCAATGCGAACCGAGTTGAACTCGCCGGCCGTCAAGCGCTTGCGCGCGACGGCCACGCTCGCGCTGACACTCGCCGCGCTGGCGGTCGTTCTCGCACGAGCGCCCGCATCGCGTGCGGACGTCTGCACAGGAGGCGCGCCCTATCAGGGATCCGGGTCGCCGCCAGCGTCGCTGCTCGCGGCCGCCCCGATCTTGACGAGCCCGCGCTGGTCGAAGGAGACTCTGCCGCAGTGGTCTGAAACGCAGGCCTCCGGCGAATGGGGCAACGAGCTCGCCTACGCCTGGTACCAGCACAGCGTCCTGTGGGATGCGACCAGCACAGCCGCCTGGTGGGTGATCCCCGGACAGTCGTGCGGCCTCGCGCCCGATGGCCAGCCCTACGACCCGCAGGGCTGCGTGCTGGTCTACGCGCAGCTCGCGCTCGAGAGCTTCGACTGCCTGGACGCACAAGCGCTCCAGAGCGCGAGCCCGCCGAGGATCGTCAGGCGCGCCGGCCAGCTGCTCGTGTCCGGCTTCGTCGCACCGGGGATGGGCTCAGTGGAAGTCAGCTTCCAGAACGGCAGCGCCACCTTCCCCGCGGTCGGGGGAGTGTACGGCGGCAGCGTGAGCGCAGGTGTGGGCGCGGTGCGGCAAGCGACGAGCCTGCCCGCGGTCATGGCACGCCCGCTCGCGGCCGTCGTGCTCGTCGACCAGACCGGCCTGTCCTCCTCGAGCGAAGGCCCGCTCGCCAGCACACCGCGCCTGAAGCGAGTCGCGGCCACGTTGCACGCACGCCTGCGCTCGGTGAGCGCGACGATCCTCGGCACCGCCGTCACGGGCCATCGCGCGCACGACGAGGTGCTCTACGGCGCCGGCGCGCGCACGCTCGCGACGCGCGTTGCGCACGCGCTGCATGCACCCTCACCGACCGCGCTGAGCGGCGGCTCGCTGTCGATGTTCGGAGCGGTCGCGCGCGTGACCGTGCTCGTCGGGCGCAGCGACTGACGGGCGCTACATGCTGATGCGCACGATGTCTTCGCCGGCGAGGATGCTCAGAGGCCGGCGAGGCGTCGCGACAGAAACCGTCGCTCAGGCTCGGCGCTGGCGAGCTCGAGCGCCCGTAGGTACTCGGAACGGGCCTCGGCTGTGCGGCCGACTCGCGCCAGCAGCTCGCCGCGCGTGGAGTGCAGGTACTGGTACCCGTCGAGCGACAGCACTTCGACCATCTCGAGTGCCGCTTCCGGCGAGCCCGCCTCCGCCACAGCCACCGCGCGGTTCAACTCCACCACCGGTGAGCCGGTGAGCTCGGCGAGCTCACCGTACAGCTGCACAACCTGCGGCCATTCGATTTGCTCCTCGAGCTGAAGCGCGGCGATCGCTGCCTGCAGCACATAGCTGCCGCGTCCGCGCAACGCGAGCGCCCGAGTGAGCCTCGCCCGCCCCTCCCCGATCATCACGGCGTCCCACAGCGAGCGATCTTGGTCGCCGAGCAGCACGAGATCCCCACCTGAGAACCTCGCCTGGCGGCGCCCGTGGTGAAAGAGCATCAGCGCCAGCAGGCCATGGACCTCGGACTCGTCTGGCATCAACTCGGCCAGCACCCGTCCGAGTCCGACAGCCTCGCCCGCGAGGTTGACGCGCCCGCGGTAGCCCTCGTTGAAGATCAGATAGACGACCGCCAAAACGGCCGCCAAACGCTCCGGCAGCAGATGGTCGGCGGGGACGCCGAAGCGGATACCTGTCGCCTTGATCTTGGCCTTCGCGCGTGAGAGCCGACGCTTCATGGTTTCCTCTGAGACCAGGAACGCGCGTGCGATCTCTTCGGTCTCGAGGCCCCCGAGAGCCCGCAGCGTCAGTGCCACCTGCGCCTCTCTCGCGAGGGCCGGGTGGCAGCACGCGAAGATCAGCTCGAGGCGTTCGTCGGGGATCGCGGTCTCGGTCATCTCATCCTCGACGCTCACGGGAGGCTCGAGCAGCCGGGTCTTGGCGGCGAGGGTGCGGTTGCGACGTATCCTGTCGATCGCTCGATTGCGCGCTGTGCTCACCAGCCAGCCGAGCGGGTTGGCAGGCTCGCCGTCACGCGCCCACCGCTCCGCCGCGATCGCGAACGCATCCTGGGTGGCTTCCTCGGCGAGGTCGATGTCACCGAGGAAGCCGACCATGTGGGCCAGAACACGGCCCCACTGCTCTCGGAAGATCCGGTCGATCAGATGCTCTCCTCCACCAGCGGGCTCATCACGGCGAGCGGACGAACCTCGACCGACCCGCCGAGCCGCGCCGCCGGGATGCGAGCGGCTATCTCGAGCACGGGGTCGAGCTCATCGGCCTCGAACACGTAGTAGCCGCCGAAGACCTCCTTGGTGTTCGCGAAGGGCCCGTCCGTGATCAGGGTCTCACCATCCGCGACGCGCACCGTGCTCGCGGTCTCGACCGGCCCGAGCTGGGCGCCGCCGACGCAATCGGGATGCTCCCCGATCTCCATGTACTCGCGGGTGATGCCGCGCCGCTCCTCGTCGCTCAACCCGTCGTTGGCGCCTGGCTTCAAATAGACCAACACCGCGTATTGCATGTCGTCCTCCTTGGGGGATTGCTTTACGACTCTAAGACGAACGACGGGCACGGGAGGGGACGATGACTTTGGTCCGTGCCTCGAGCTATCTGGGCGGACGCGAGGCCGGCCTGCAAACGGAGCGCTTATCCGATCGCGCGCGCCGAATGACGGCCGGCGGCGCGCCCGCTGAACATACAGCCGCCGAGGAAGGTTCCCTCGAGCGAGCGGTAGCCGTGCATCCCCCCACCGCCGAAGCCTGCGATCTCGCCCGCGGCGTACAGGCCGGGGATGACCTCGCCGGAGCCGTTCAGGACGCGAGAGTCGAGATCAGTCTGCAGTCCGCCGAGCGTCTTGCGTGTGAGGATCGACAGGCGCACGGCGATCAGCGGCCCGGCCTTCGGGTCGAGCAGGCGGTGCGGCGCCGCCGTACGAACGAAGCGGTCGGCGAGGTAGCTGCGCGAGCCGCGCACCGCCGTCACCTGCATGTCCTTGGTGAAGGTGTTCGCCATCTCGCGATCGCGTGCGGTCACCTCGCGCTCGACGCGCTCGAGCTCGACGCGTGGCGTGCCGCCGGTGATCCGGTTCATTCCCTCGACGAGATCGCCGAGTCGCTCAGCCGACACGAAGTCCTCGCCGCGGTCGATGAAGGCCTGCACGGGCGCGGGCACGCCGCCGCGCACGCGCGCCAGCAGGTCACCGATCGACCGGTTGGTGAGGTCGGGGTTCTGCTCGGAGCCCGACAGCGCGAACTCGCGTTCGACGATCTTGCGCGTGCACAGGAACCACGAGTGGTCGTAGCCAGTCTGGCGCAGGTGGGCGAGGGTGCCGAGCGTGTCGAAGCCCGGGAACAGCGGTACCGGCAGACGCTCGCCGGTGGCGTCGAGCCACACCGACGACGGCCCCGGAATGATGCGGATCCCGTGCATCGCCCAGATCGGATCCCAGTTGTGGATGCCCTCGACGTAGTGCCACATGCGATCGCCGTTGATCACGTTGGCGCCCGTGCGCTCGGTGATGCCGATCATCCGCCCGTCCACATGCGCCGGAACACCGCAGATCATGTGCTCGGGCGCCGTCCCCAGGCGCGCCGGCCAGGCCTGGCGGACGAGCTCGTGATTGCCGCCGATGCCACCCGAGGTGACGACGACGGTTTGGGCGTGTAGCTCGAAATCGCCGACCGGCGTGCGCGAGCTTGCCTTCCCACGCGCGACCGAGGACGGCTCGAGCACGGTGCCGCGCACGCCGTCGATCGCGCCGGCCGTCGTCGTCAGCTCGTCGACCTGGTGGCGGAAGCGAAGCTCGAGGCGCCCGGCCTGCACTCCCGCTCGCACGCGCCGCTCGAACGGCTCGACGATCCCAGGACCGGTGCCCCAGGTGATGTGAAAGCGTGGGACCGAGTTGCCGGGACCGGTGGCGCCATAGCCGCCGCGCTCGGCCCAGCCGACGATCGGGAACAGGCGATGGCCCATCGCGTGCAGCCACGCTCGCTTCTCCCCGGCGGCGAAGTCGACATAGGCCTCAGCCCAGCGGCGCGGCCACTCGTCCTCTGCACGATCGAAGCCCGCCGTCCCGAGCCAGTCCTGCCATGCGAGCTCCTTCGAGTCGCGGATGCGCAGCCGCCGCTGCTCGGGGCTGTCGACGAAGAACAGGCCGCCGAAGGACCACCACGCCTGACCCCCGAGCGACTGCGCGGGCTCCTGGTCGAGCAGGATCACCCTGCGCCCGGCGTCCACCAGCTCGGCGGCGGCGGTGAGCCCCGCAAGGCCCGCGCCGACGACGATCGCGTCAGCGTCGTGCTTCAACGCGTGCCGGAGCGCGGACGCCGTGGAGGACCAGCTCGAGGTGGCGACGCCAGTCCGAGCTGCCAGGTTTGTAGTACATCGTGGATGTGATTCCACACATGACCATGCCGAAGTCTTCGAAGGTGTAGTCGTCGCGGACGACGCCGGCGGCGATCGCACGGGAGATGATCCGTGTGAGGACCTCGGCGAGGGCGGCCTTCTCCTGCTCGATGCCCTCCCACTCGAGCTCGTCTGAGCCCATCATCGCGAGCTGGAAGCCCATGTCGCCCTCGACCGCCTCGCCGGAGCTGCGCATGACGCTCTCGAGCGCCTCCAGCGGATCGGCGATGCCCTCGGCGCGCCGCGCGATCTCGGCGAACTCCTGGAAGCGTTCGCGAACCATCGCGGTCAGCAGCGCCTCCTTGGTGGGGAAGTGGCGGTAGACGGTGCCGATGCCGACGCCTGCGTGCGCGGCGATCTCGTCCATCTGCGCCTGAGGGCCGTGGCTGGCGAACAGCTCGCGACCGGAGGACATGATCCGTTCGCGGTTGCGCCGGGCGTCGGCTCGGAGGGTTCGCTGATCTGTGGACATCGAGCTCACAAACGGAATCTTAGCTCCGGATTGTGATATAAGCAAGGGGAACCGTAATTCCGCTTCCGAATCAGCCTCCGCGGCCCCACTCTCGAGAGGACAGGCATGAGCACGACAGAGACCCAATTCGATGCAGCGCTCAGCGCTTCGAAGTCGCGTAGAGCACCCGACCTGAGCTCCCAGCGCGGCAAGAACCTGGCGCTGATGCTGTTGGCGATGACGCAGTTCGTGGTCGTGATCGATGCGTCGATCGTCAACGTCGCGCTCCCGTCGATCGGCTCTCACCTGCACTTCTCCCGGGATGACCTGTCGTGGGTCGTGAACGCCTACACGCTGACATTCGGTGGCTTCCTGCTGCTCGGCGGAAGGCTCGCCGACCTGCTCGGGCGCAGGCGCATGTTCATGATCGGGCTGGTCGTGTTCTCGCTGGCCTCGCTCGGCGGCGGTCTCGCGCAGTCGGAGGCTTGGCTGATCGCCGCACGCGCGATCCAGGGCCTCGGCGCGGCGATCGTCTCGCCGGCGGCGCTGTCGATCATCACGACGACGTTCGCCGAAGGCGCCGAGCGCAACCGCGCGCTAGGTATCTGGGGCGCGGTCGCGGGCGCCGGCGGCGCCGCCGGGGTCCTGCTCGGCGGCATCCTCACGAGCGGACTGAGCTGGCGCTGGGTGCTGTTCGTGAACGTCCCCATCGGTATCGCCGCGGCGACGATGGCTCCCCGGCTGCTGCTCGAGAGCCACGCCGAAGACGGCACCGAAGGCTTCGACATCCCCGGCGCGGTGACGGTCACGGCCGGCCTCGCGCTGCTCGTCTACGCGGTGGTCGACGCCGTCAACGTCGGCTGGGGCTCGACGGGCACCCTGCTGAGGCTCGCCGGCTCGGCGATCCTGCTCGCGGCGTTCGTCGTGATCGAGCGCCGCCAGCGCCACCCGCTGCTGCCGTTCTCGATCTTCCGTCTGCGCACGCTCCGGGGAGCGGACATCGTCGGCCTTCTGATCGGCATGTCGCTGTTCTCGATGTTCTTCTTCATCTCGCTGTACCTCCAGGACGTGCTGCACTTCTCGCCGATCAAAGCGGGGATCTCCTACCTGCCGCTGGCTGTGGGCATCATCATCTCGGCAGGGGTCGGCTCGCAGCTCGTTACACGCATCGGCTTCAAGCCGGTGCTGATCGGAGGTCTGCTGCTGATCGCCGCCGGGCTGCTGTGGTTCTCACGCGTACCAGCGCCTGGCGGGTCCTTCAGCGCGGATGTGCTCGGGCCGTCGCTGCTCGCGGCGTTCGGCCTCGGGTTCTCGTTCGTCTCGGTGACGATCGGCGCGGTGACGGGGACCAAGCCACACGAGGCGGGTCTCGCGTCGGGACTGATCAACACCTCGCAGCAGGTGGGCGGTGCGCTCGGCCTGGCGATCCTCGCCACCGTCTCGAACAGTCGCACGCAGAGCCTGCTGAGTGCCGGCGTGCACAACTCGTCGGTCGCCCTCACGAAAGGGTTCGACCGCGCGTTCCTCGTCGGCGCGGGCTTCGCGATCGTCGGCGCGATCCTCGCGGCCGTCCTGATCTCCTCGCGTGACAGCCGCGAGCAGGCGGAGGCTGCGCGCGGCGGCGAGCTCGACGCGGTCGCGGCGTGAGCGTTCGCGGTACGCGACGCTAGGGTGAGCGCATGGCCTACACCCCTCCGGCAGAGATCCTGGACCGCTACGCGTCGGTGCTGGTCGACTTCGCGCTCGGCGGCGGGGAGGGAGTGCAGCCGGGTGAGGTTGTCCGCGTGGTGGCGCCGGAGAGCGCCAAGCCGCTGTACGCGGCGCTGAACAGGGCGGTGTGGCGCGCGGGCGCGCACGCGCTCGGTGCCTATCAACCCGACGACGATCCCGAGGTGAACCTCGCGCGCGACTTCTACGAGCTGGCGAGCGAGCAGCAGCTCGACTACTTCCCCGGCGCCTACATGCGCGGCCTGGTGGACCAGATCGACCATCAGGTGACGGTGATCGCCCCCGGTGACCCGCGCTCGCTCGACACGGTCGATCCGGCGCGCATCATGCGTCGCGGCGAGGCGATGCGCACGCTGCTTGACTGGCGCAACGAGAAGGAGAACGCGGGACGCTTCACGTGGACGCTGGGGCTGTACGGCACGCCGGGCATGGCCGCGGAGGCGGGCATGGACGTGGAGGAGTACTGGGAGCAGATCGTGCACGCGTGCTTCCTCGATAGCGAGCAGCCGCTCGAGCGCTGGCGCGAGGTGGGCGAGCGCCTGGAGGCGACCCGCGAGTGGCTCGACTCACTCGACATCGAGCGCGTGCACGTCAAGGGCGAGGACGCAGACCTGTGGGTGAGCATCGGCGAGCAGCGGCGCTGGCTGGGAGGACGCGGGCGCAACATCCCGAGCTTCGAGCTGTTCACCAGCCCCGACTGGCGCGGCACGGAAGGCTGGATCTACTGCAACCAGCCGCTGTACCGCTACGGGAACCTCGTCAAGGGCATCCGGCTGACGTTCGCCGACGGGCGCGTGACGGACGCAAGCGCGGAGGAGAACGAGCGCGTGCTCACCGAGATGATCGCCACCGAGGGAGCCGACCGCGTGGGTGAGTTCTCACTCACCGACCGTCGCTTCTCGAGGATCACCCGCTTCATGGCGCAGACCCTCTACGACGAGAACGTCGGCGGCACCTACGGCAACACGCACATCGCGGTCGGGCGCTCCTACCAGGACGCCTACACCGGCGACCCCGCGTCGCTCAGCCAGGACGACTGGCAGAGGCTCGGCTTCAACAACTCGAGCGTGCATACCGACATCGTCTCCACGACCGACCGCGTCGTCACGGCGACGCTGCGCGGCGGCGGCGAGCGCGTGATCTACCGCGACGGCGAGTTCCAGCTCGACCTCTGACCACCGACGTAGGCCCGCGTCGAACGCGGGCCTACCGCGCTCATGTGGCGGCCTCTCCCGCGATGCCGTCCAGCTCGGCCAGGTCGTCCTCGGAGAGCGTCAGCGCAGCTCCGGCGACGTTCTCGCGCAGATGCGCGACGGACGAGGTGCCGGGGATCAGCAGGATGTTCGGCGAGCGGTGCAGCAACCACGCCAGCGCGACGGCCATCGGCGTGGCGTCCAGCCGGGCGGCGACTGCGTCCAGTGCGCTTGACTGCAGTGGCGAGAAGCCACCGAGCGGGAAGTAGGGCACGTAGGCGATGCCCTGGGCTGCGAGCGAGTCGATCAGCGCGTCGTCAGCGCGTTTGGCGACGTTGTAGAAGTTCTGCACGCACACGACCGGCGCGATCGACTGTGCTTCGGCGATCTGCTCGGCGGAGACGGTGCTGAGGCCGAGATGCTTGATCAATCCCTCCTGCTGTAGCTGCGCGAGCGCGCTGAACGGCTCGGCGACCGATCCCGGCTCGGGCCTGTCGAAGCCCCCGACGCGCAGGTTGACGACGTCGAGCGCATCGAGGCCGAGGCGGTCGAGGTTGTCGTGCACGGCCTGGCGCAACTGCTCGGGAGATCGCGCGTGGGGCCAGCCGCCCTCGGCGTCTCGCAAGGCGCCGACCTTGGTCACGATGCGAAGCTCGGCCGGGTAGGGATGCAGGGCCTCCTTGATGATCTCGTTTGTCACGTACGGGCCGTAGTAGTCGCTGGTATCGATGTGGGTGATACCCAGCTCCACCGCCTCGCGCAGAACCGCCACGGCGGCGTCACGGTCCCTCGGCGGCCCGAAGACGCCCGGGCCGGCGAGCTGCATGGCGCCGTAGCCCATGCGTGTGACCGTCAGATCCTCGGCCATGGTGAACGTTCCGCCGGGAAGTGTCTTTGCTGGCATGAGAAATCCTCTCGTCGTTGTCGCAGTCCACCCTAGTTCGGCCGCTCTGCCCGACCGGACGCTCGGTGGTGATCACACAATGCCCAGATGAATCAGCGGCCGACCCGCTCCATAAATAAATAGATAAACGATCGTACGTATATGTTGTAGGCTGCGCGGATGCGCCCAGCGACCACCCCGGCCGCCGCCACCGCGGAGCCACCCATCGACGGTCGCCGCGCGCGCGGCATGCGCAGTCGCAAGGCAGTGCTCGAGCGGGCTGTGCAGATGGCCTCGTGCGAAGGGCTGGAAGGGCTCACGATCGGCGGGCTGGCGGCGGAGCTGGACGTGCACAAGAGCAGCGTGTTCGCGCTGTTCGGGTCAAAGCAGGAGCTGCAGCTGGCGACGCTGGACGCCGCACGCGCGATCCTCGTCGAGCAGGTGATCGCGCCGGCGCTCGCTAGCGCGGAGGGCCTTGCACGACTGGTCGCGATCGGGCGGGCGTGGTTCGACTACCTGGGGTCGGACGTGTTCGCGGGCGGCTGCTTCCTGTGCGCGGCGTCGGCCGAGATGGACGGCCGCCCGGGCCCGGTGCGCGACGCGGTGGCGGCGGTCATGCGCGAATGGATCGCCGTGCTGAGCGCCAACGTCGAGACGGCGATCGCCGCGGGTGAGCTGCGCGCGGACGTGGACCCGCGCGCGATGGCGTTCCGGCTGAACGCGCTGGGGATGGCCGCCAACTGGCAGCGCCAGCTGCTCGAGGAGCGCTCGGGCATCGAGCACGCGCGCGCTGCCTGGCAGGTCGAGCTAGACACGCACGCACCATCAGGCGCTCGAAAGGAGAAACGCCGTGCCCGCCGCTGAGGACGATCCGCTCGATGACTTCGATCCCCGCTTCATCACCCTCGACGACGTAACGAAGGTGGTGCACGTGACGGGCAGCGGACCGGCGGTGATCGTGATGACGGAGATGCCGGGAATCAGCCCGCACGTCGCTCGTTTCAGCCGCTGGGTCCGCGACGCGGGCTTCACCGTTTACATGCCCTCGCTGTTCGGCCGCGACGGCGCGCTGCCGCGTGTCGAGGACGGAACCGCCGTCCTGCAGCGGGCTTGCATGAGCGCCGAGTTTCGCGCTTTCGCCGCCAACGCGTCGAGTCCGGTGACCAACTGGCTGCGCTCGCTGGCGAAGCTCGCGCACACCGAGTGCGGCGGTCCGGGCGTGGGCGCGATCGGCATGTGCTTCACGGGCAACTTCGCGCTGACGATGATGCTCGAGCCGGCGATGCTCGCGCCCGTGCTCTCGCAGCCGTCGCTGCCGCTCGACGACCCCGCGGGGATCGAGAGCGCGCGCGAGGAGCTCGCGGCGATTCGCGAGCGCCTCGAGCGCGAGGACCTGACGGTGATGGCCTACCGCTTCCAGGGCGATCGGCACTGCCAGGCGCAGCGGTTCGCCGCGTACCGTCAGGCGCTCGGCGAGCGCTTCGTCGCGCGCGTGCTACCCGACAGCGCCGCCAACCCCGAGACGCCGCCGTTCTTCGAGCACGTGGTCGCGAGCCCGCACAGCGTGGTCACCGCGCACCTGATCGACGAGGCCGGCCAGCCGACGATCGCCGCCCGCGACGAGATCCTGGCTTTCTTCGCCCAGCGGCTCGCCTGACTTCATGAAGCGGCTCGCGCAACGTCACGAAGCGACTGGCTTGACCGGCTGGAAGTAGTGGCCCTGCTCGAGGTCGTCGATCAGCCCCGGCTGGGTCGGCTGCCAGCCGAGCAGCTCGCGGGTCAGCGCGCTGGAGGCCGGGGCGTCGAGGCCGATGAAGCCGCCCAGCCACGTGAAGTGCTCGCCCGCGTCCTCGGGAGCCACGGACACCACCGGCACGTCCAGGTGGCGGCCGATGACCTCGGCGACGTCGCGGATCGGAACGCCCTCGTCGGCGACCGCGTGCAGTGTCGATCCAGCGGGGGCCTGCTCGAGCGCGAGGCGGAACAGGCGCGCGGAATCGAGGCGGTGCACGGCGGGCCAGCGGTTGGTCCCGTCGCCGATGTAGCCGGACACGCCCTTCTCGCGGGCGATGCCGGCGATGATCGCCATGAAGCCGTTGTCTCCGTCGCCGTGATTCGTCGGAGGAAGTCGCACTATCGACGAGCGGACACCCTGGGAGGCGAGAGCGAGTGTGAGCTCGGCGGTTTCCCATCGCGCCTGCGGACCGCCGCCGAAAGCGGCCACCGCGGCGTGGGAGCCATGGCCGTCCTGCTCGGTCGCCACGTGCCCCGGTGTGAGCCCGAGCAGCCCCGAGGCGAGGACGAACGGTCGATCCGAGCCCTCGAGAGCCTCGCCGAACGTCTCGACCGCGCGGCGATCGGCGTCGGCGGCGCCCTGGAATTCTCCGGAGAACGCGAGGTCGTGCTTGAACGCGAGGTGGATCACGCCATCTGAGGCGGCGGCTGCGTCGCGCAGGCTGTCGAGATCGTCGAGCGAGCCGCGCTGCACCTCCACGCCGGCGGCGGTGAGGGCCTCGGCTGAGGCATCCGAGCGGGCGAGCCCGACGACCTGATGGCCCGCGCCGATGAGCTCGGGAACGACCGCCGATCCGATCCAGCCTGACGCGCCGGTGACGAAGATACGCATGAGAGAGACCTCCAGTTGGTAGACCGTCCTCACACGAAGGGTTTGTGCTCACACGGTCTGATGTCAGTTACTGTCATCAGCGTACCACGGATCATGTCAGCGACTGTCGTCAGATAAGATCAGGGCATGGGCCGATGGCAGCCAGACGCGCGCGGCCGGCTCGCGCAGGCGGCCTTTGCGCTCTACAGCGAGCGCGGGTTCGAACAGACCACCGTGGCGGAGATCGCCGAGCGCGCGGGACTCACCGAGCGAACCTTCTTCCGCCACTTCGCCGACAAGCGCGAGGTCCTGTTCGCGGGCGCTGACGCGCTGCGCGAGCTGCTCGTCAGCACCGTCACCGGCGCGCCCGATTCGGCGGCGCCGATCGACGCGGTGGCCGCGGCCCTCGAGGCGGCAGGCGCCTTCATCCAGGAGGGGGGCGAGCTCGCGCGACAGCGCCAGGCGATCATCGCCGCGAGCGCGGAGCTTCAAGAGCGCGAGCTGATCAAGCTCGCATCACTGGCCTCTGCGCTCGCCGACGCGTTGCGCGGGCGCGGCGTCGAAGACCCGGCCGCGAGCCTGACCGCCGAGGCCGGCATGGCTGTCTTCAGAATCGCCTTCGAACGCTGGATCAACGACCCCAACGAGCAAGACCTGCCGCACGTCATCCGAGCGTCGCTCGACGAGCTCACTCACAGCGTCATGCGGGGAACCCGTACGGGCTCGCCCTCGGACTCCGCCGCGGCGATGCTGGTCGCCGGCACGCGCCACGGCCAGGAGGAGCCGTTGTAGCAGCGCTCCAGCAGGAAGGTGACCTCGTCGAGACGTCCGGCGGCCTTCGGGTCGCCCGGGCAGGCCGGGAACTGGCAGACGTTGCTCTCGACCGCGGGGCCGATCGAGGTGGGGTCCAGCAGATCGCGCATGCCGAGCCCCAGCGTGTGCGGCATCGGCACCCCGTTGGGGGTCTTGGGTTCGCCGACGCTCGGCGCGAAGAACGGGTCGGGGATGAGCGAGCGGCTGTGGTTGGCCGCCATTTCCGACCAGTAGCGGCCAAGCCAGCCGGGGGCGAAGTTGCTCCACGTCTGCCCGCTGATGCAGGCATAGAGCGCAGCCAGGTGCGCCATGACCGTGGGACGGTGAAGCACCGCGCAGTCCAGCTCCGCGTCGCACTCGAACGAGCGTCGGTTCATGTTCGCCGAGCCGCACACGAGCAGCATGTCGTCGTAGGTCTGGGCCTTGGCGTGCACATACACGCCGATGTTGGGGGTTGATGCCCACATGTCGTAGACCAGCACGCGGCTGCGCGCGGCCAGTGTGAGGCCGTGCCACAGCACCTGCAGCGCTTCCATGCGCAGCGCCAGTTCGCTTGAGACCTCGCTCACCCCGTAGGGCGGAAGCACGATGATCAGCTTCAGCGTGGGCACCGCGTTCAGGCGCGCAACCAGCAGGCGCGCGAGCGGGACGCTCCAGCAGTACTGGTCCCAGATCGTGATCAGGCTGCTCGCCTGGGCCACCGCGTTGGCGATCCCGGCCATGATCGTGAACTCGGCGCGCAGCAGCGGCCCCTTGACGGGGCCGGGGCGCAGGGGAATCGTCCGCCACATCTGGACCGTCGCTCCGCCGATCGGCGCAACGGGCAGCGCCTTCGGCAGCGGCAGGACCGACGGCGTGGCGCCTCCTGCGATGCACGCCGGACTGGTTAGCTGGACCTGGTTGTCGCCGCCAATGCTGCTGTTGCGGTTGAACAGATAGACGCGCCCGTTGGTGTCGAGGATCCATCGCTCGGCGAACTGCTGCTCGACCGTCGCCACGATCGGCCCTTCCAGCCGGAGATGATGGTCGTGCCAGTGGCGGTTGCCGGCGCCGTAGACGTTCGGCGGGAGATCCTCGGGAAACTGGCCGTCCTTCATGAAGGGAAAGCCCGGGTAGCCGCCGATCAGCTGCTGCTGCTGAGGCCAGCCCTTTTCGGAGAGAGGGATCGTCGTGCCCGACTGCCAGTCGCCCGCGCCGATCGACAGGTTGCCCTGCAGGCCGAAGTCACGGCGGGTGAAGGCCAGATCCACACCGCCGCAGAACGCCGCATTGACGTGCCCTACGCGCACGGCGATCATCTTCTGGTGAAGCGAGGCGGCCACCGGCGCGGCCGTGCGGAGATCCAGCGAGACTGCGCCGATCGGCTGTGGCAGCTTCCATAAGCCCATCAGCGTGTTGTTGTGGTCCTGGACGGCCGCGGCGATGCTCCAGTGTTCATCGGCGTGCTTTTTCAGCGCGAACAGCCGCTGGAGCGTGGTGGGCATCCACAGCAGCAGCCGCACGACGATGCCCGCCGACATCATCCGCAGGATGAAGCCGATCGCCGTCTGGTCTTTCTGCACTTTGGTGCTGGGGTTCCACGGGTTGTTGCCCCACGGCTGGTTGCTGGAGAGATCGCGCAGCGCGTTGAGCTGCCAGTCGGCGATGTAGACGTGCCCGCGCTGGCCCGGAAGGGCGCCTATCGCCGCCTGGCCTTCGGCGTCGCTGATCGCTAACTCGAGCGTTTCCCTGATGCTGATGAGAGCCAGGTCACCGCCCACCATCGGAGTCACACGCGAGCCAGCGTCGTAGGGCGCGGTGCCTTCGGTGGCGCGTTTGGCCATCGCTGTTCCATCGCCCCACGGGCGTCCGCCGCCGTCGGGCGCCGCCGAGTTGGACGAGGTGAACTGCAGAAGCCAGCTCGCGGCTGCATCGACGCCGCCGGCGGCGCCCACGCTGGTGAACCCGGCCGGCGCGCCGGCGGATGCGCCCTCGACCGAGCCGAAGCTCGGCTGCCAGCTGCCGTTGGCGTGGCGGATCGTGTGCCACAGGCTCCCCGCCGTGCCGACGCCGGCGAGCTGCAGCTCGTCCGCCACGCTCGCGCAGCCGACGGTCGTGAACCCCTCGGGCGGGCCGCCCTGGGACTGGCTCTCGACGAGGCCGAGGTTTGCTTCCCAGCCGCCGTTGTCGTGGCGGATCGTGTGCCACAGGGCTCCGTCCTTGCCCACGCCCACGAGCTGCAGCTCACCCGCCACCCCCGCACAGCCAGCGGCGAGGAACCCCGCGCTCGGTCCGCCCTGGGACTGGCTCTCGACGAGGCCGAAGTTGGCTTCCCAGCCGCCGTTGTCGTGGCGGATCGTGTGCCACAGGGCTCCGTCGTTGCCCACGCCGACGAGCTGCAACTCACCCGCCACCCCCGCGCAGGTGGCGGCGAGGAACCCGCCCGGCGGCCCGCCCTTGGATTCGCTCTCCACGAGGCCGAAGTTGGGGTTCCAGTTGCCGCCCGCGTCGCGGATCGTGTGCCACAGGTTCCCGTCCGCGCCGACTCCCACGAGCTGGAGCTCGTCCGCCACGCCGGCGCATGCGACGGCGACGAACCCTCCTTGGGGTCCACCCTGGACGGCACTCTGCACGGCGACGAACTTCAGCTGCCAGCTCCCGTTCGCGTGGCGGATCGTGTGCCACAGGCTGGCGTCCTTGGCGAGGCAGACGGCGTGCACGTCTTCGCCGACTTCCGCGCAGGCGATCGCCGAGAACCCGGCGCTCGGCCCGTTCTGCGACTGGCTGGCGACTTCGACGAAGCGCGGCTGCCAGCTGCCGTCGGGGTTGCGGATCGTCTGCCAGACGCCGCCGCCGGCAACGCCCATGCACTCGAGAACCATCATGCCCACCTTTTGCTCGTTGGCTCGCTGTTCGACCTGACGGGCCCGCGTTGTGGATCGCCCCGTAGGACCGCGGCGCCAGTTCGTCGGCGACCCTACCTGGAAATCCCGTGTACCGCAATCATTCCGTTGTTCACGATCTGTGGGGTGAGCGCGGGCGCGGCCGGAACGGGCGCGTTTGGGCGCGGGTGCGTCGCTTCCGCATGCGCGTGGGAGAGTGTCGGTGTCTCCGTCTGCGTGCGCGCGTTGACGCTGCGGCTCGGCACACCCGGCCTACCAGGTCGCAAGATGTCCTCACCTGCAGCCGGCGGCCGCCCAGAAGGCCCGAACAACCAAGGAGAAGACTCCGTGCAGATCACCAGAAACTCAATTGAGAGCACCCCCGGACCCAGCGACTGGTTCAGTGGCACCGTCTACATCGACCCCGTTGCCACACCGTCAGAGCCATCGCGTCTGTCAGCCAGCAGCGTCCACTTCACGCCCGGTGCCCGCACCGCGTGGCACATCCACCCCAACGGCCAGACGATCTATGTCACCGAGGGCATCGGACGCTGCCAGCGCCAAGGCGGGCCAGTGGAGGTCATCCGTCCCGGCGACCGCGTGTTCTTCGAGCCCGGAGAGAACCACTGGCACGGCGCTGCCCGTGACCGCTTCATGACCCACCTTGCGATGCAGCAGGTTGACGATCAGGGCAGTGCCGTTGCGTGGGGCGAGCACGTCACCGACGACGAGTACAACGCCGCACCGGCGTGATCCTGGCCGGACGAGCGGTGCGAGCTGTGGGGTGTTCGGCTGTGGCGGCTAATTGGCGCCGACGACCTTGAATTCCTGGTTGACGAAGATGTGGTGCGGCCAGTTGACGCCGATGTTGTGGACCTCGTACTCGCCGTTGCTCAGCTTCACAACACGGTCGACGATGCCTCCGGGATAGGCGGCCAACGCAACTTCAGTCGCCTTGTTCGCTGTCGTTCCGCTGACGATCGTGCCCGACCCCTGGCTGTAGCTCGCCGGGATCTGACCGGCCTGCTTGGACGTGGACTGCGCGCCACGCTGGAACGGGACCACCCCTGCCGCCGAGGAGGCTGCGGATCCGCCGCCGCCGGTCGGTTGCACGACGACCTCGCTGGCCGTGATGGTCGTTCCGCTGGTCGTCCCAAGCACGAGGACGCTCTCGCCCTTGGCAATGGCACTCGCCGAGCTCGAGCTTGTCCCGTTCTGGTAGGTCGTGGAGGACGCCTCGTCGATGGTCACCTTCTGACCCGCTGGCGTCGTTATCGTGAAGCCCGACGCGGATACGCTGTCGACCGTGCCGGACGATCCCCCTGCGGCCGGCCCAGACCGAGCGTTGGATCCTCCGCTCCGGAGCGCGGGTCGGTTTGATGCTGCCGAGACGGACGTGGCTGCTGTTGAGAGGGACGTGGCTGTTGTCGCGGCGCCTGAGCCGGTGCTGGCGGTCGCGCCGACGATGCCGTAGGTACCGCCCCCGATCGCGATGGCCGCCGCGCCGATGGCGATGGGCTTGGTGAGTCTCCGGGAGAACATGGACTGATCCCTTCCGTCGTGGGTTAATCGTGTTAGCGGCATTTCCCACGATGCGCGAACGAGCTAAGAGGCGTGTGAGAGGGACCACAGAGGTTCGTGTGAACGTGCGCCGCACACAGCTCCGCGCGGTACTCCGAGTGATCAGGACGCGAGCGCTGCCCTACGGATGCGCGTTGTACACGCTCTTGTTGAACGCCAGCAGCCCCTGGCTACTCGCGTAGCCCAGATGGCTCACTTCGAAGAGATCCTCGATCGAGGCGAGCAGCGAGAAGTCGTTGTATTCGCCGGTGACGTTGATGCTGCCAGGCTTGGTGTACTTCGAGATCAAGAGCAGCCCGACACGCCCGCCGCCGGCCGGGGTGGTTGTGCCAGTCGTCGTGGCGCCAGCATCTCCCGCACCGGCTTCTCCGGTTGTGGCGGGCGCGCTCGGAGCGCTTGCCGGGACGTTCGGGAACGCCGATGTCATGCAGCACCCGCTGGCATCCGCGTTGGGTCCGCTCTGCGGCGCCTGGTCGAACGTGATCGCGATCAGACCTCCCGTCTTGTAAGCGGGTGAGCTCTCGATCTCGGGCACGACCGTGCTGAGGAAGCTGTCGCTTGCCGCAAGGCCCGCCGGCTCCCCCGGAGCGCATGGTTCTTCGGAGCCGTCGTGGCAGCGATCGGGGACGATGTAGGACAGCGCGGGCGTGTCCTTGGCCGCCTTGAGGCTCGGCGCCAGCTGGCCGAGGCCCACGATGCTGCTCGCGCAGGTCGCGTTGCCTGTCACGCTTTCGAAGTAGACAAACGGGTCGCGCCAAGTCACATATGGCTCGCCGGCGGTCGGGACGTGATTTCCATCCGCGGCGCCGAGCGCGGGATGAGGGCACGTGGTGGGCTGCGTCGGTCCTTCACCGATGCCTTCGACGTATGCCTTCCATGTCAGGCCGTCGGTCGTGAGCTGCTCGGCCAGCGTGTCGGTTTGGCTGGGATACACGCAACCGCTGCCTAGAACTTGCCCGACTGGGCCAACCGTGCCCGGCGCGATGTCCGTGTACAGAGGGCAGTCTTCCGCCGTCTGCACAGACGGCCCCTGACCGCTGATCAAGGCGATCTCGTTGGCGAGCTCACCGCCGCTCACCGCGTAGTAATCGTTCAGCAGCTCGCCCTGGCTGACGAGCGTTTTCGATAGGTATGTGGCTGGCGCACCCGGCCCGAATGCCTGGTTGAAGCCTTGGTCGGAAAGGACGATCAGGAAGACGTGTTTGATCGGGGGCAGCGCCTGGGTGCCGAACCCACCGCTGGGCTGTGGGCTAGGCGTGTTGCTCGGTTTCGTGCTCTTGTGCTTGGGCGCCGGGCTGGCGGCGCTCGGTTCGCTACTCGTCGAGCTGGTTGACAGCGGCGTTTCTTCCGGCGTTTCTTCCGGCGTCGCCGGCGGTGGTGGCGTCACGGCTTCGGCGGCCGCTGGAGCGCTCGGCGCTTGCGGCGTCTGTGCGTCCGCGACGACGAGCTGTCCGTTCGCGCCGCTGTCTTGCGCTGGGCGGACCGCTGAGCCGATGAGCACGCCGAACGCCAGCAATGCCATTACAGCCACGCCGACGATCGACGGCGACGGCGTCGCCGGCTGGCGGCCAGCCTGCTCGGAGTCTGCCGGGTAGGCGGGTGCGGCCGACGCCTCGGATGCAGTGACGTGCTCGACGGAGTGCTCGACGGGCCTCTCGATGCCGATCCACTCTGCCGTCGCCGGCGCCAGCGCGCCACGCCGCGCGCCGCAGTCCACGCAGTAGCGTTGATCGTATGCCAGCTGCGAGCCGCACTCGCCGCAGCGCAGATGCGAGGGTGCGCTCGGCAAGGTGTCACGAGGCGAGGCGATGGGTACGATCCTAACGTCGGTCGCGCGCCGGTCCGCGCGGAGCGCCTTGTGATCACAATCTGTTCACAAGTTCTTTGCGACCCGTGCTGATACTGCTAGCGACCGCCGTTTGGCGCCGCGGTCGGAGTAGATTCGACCATGGTGACCGGCAGGTCCCCCCACTATGGACTCGAGCACTCCTACCGAAGAACTCACGGTCGGCGACTCACCGGAATCCGCTAGTCCGGCGAGCACCGAGCTCCACCCCTTGCTGGGCGCCGCCGTCCGCCAGGGATGTGCCGCATGTGGCGCGTCGATGGCAGCCGACCAGCGTTACTGCGTCGAGTGTGGCGAGCGTCGGGGCGCGCCGCGCGTGAGCCTGCTCGAAGGGCCGGCGCATCGCCCACAAGCGAGCCCCCCTCAGAGCGCGCCGTCGCCGCGGCGGCGGATCGCGCCCGTCAACAGCACGCTCATCTCCATCATCGGGATTCTCCTGCTCGCCATGGGGATCGGCGTGCTGATCGGGCGCTCGGGCAACACGACGGTCAAAAGCCCTCCCGCGCAGGTGGTGACGGTCCCGAGTGGGCTGTCAACGGGCGCCGCGACCACGACGCCGGCGACGAGCACCGGCGCCACGACGGCGAGCGAATCCTCCAGCGCCGCCTCGAAGGCAAAATCGAAAGCGTCCGCGAAAACGCCGACGGCGACGTCCAAAGTCCCTCTGCCCAAAGCCGTCAAAGTCGGCAGTGCAGGACATGGGCGGGGCTACCAAAACGGTCACTTCACCGGGAACTTCTTCGGAGAATGACCGATCTCGTACAGCGCCGGGATGAACTGGCCGCGCGCTTCGCCGAGCTGCAATGTGATCTGGGTGGGCTCGCCTACGAGATGGCGATCCGCAATCACGTTCGCGTGGAGGTGCTCGTGCAGCGGGCCGCGATCCTGCAGGACGTCGATGCCGAGCTCAGCGAGGTGGAGCGCATCCTGCATCTCGAGGAGACGGGCACCGCCGGATGGTGCGGTTCCTGTGGGGCGCCGCACAGCAGTGGCGCGGTGTACTGCTGGCAGTGCGCTCGGCCGCTGCTCGAGCATGTGCCGGGCGACTCGATCAGCAGCTAGCCCCGCCGGCGCGATGCCCGCCGGCGTATGGCGAACACACTCATCCGAAGCGGCCGGTCACGTAGTCGCTGGTGCGCTGATCGGCCGGTCGGGTGAACATCACATCGGTGTCGCCGAACTCGACCAGCACGCCCGTCGGTCTGCCTTTGCTCACATCCAGGCTGAAGAACGCGGTGCGCTCGGAGACCCGTGCCGCCTGCTGCATGTTGTGTGTGACGATCACGATCGTGTAACGGCTCTTGAGCGTCTGCATCAGCTCCTCGATCGCCGCCGTGGCGATCGGGTCGAGTGCCGACGCGGGCTCGTCGAGCAGGAGCACGTCGGGCTCGATGGCGATCGCGCGCGCGATGCACAGCCGCTGCTGCTGTCCTCCTGAAAGGCCGAGCGCGCTGCGGTTGAGTCGATCCTTGACCTCGTCCCACAGCGCCGCGCCCCGCAGTGCCCGCTCGACACGCTCGTCGAGCCCAGCCTTCATCTTGAGGTTGCGCGGGGCCCACGCGACGTTGTCGTAGATCGACTTCGGAAACGGGTTCGGACGCTGGAAGACCATGCCGATCCGCCGCCGTACCTCGACGCGATCGACCGCGCTGTCGTAGATGTCGTGGCCGTGGTAACGGATCTTCCCTGCGATCTTGAAGCCCGCTATCGAGTCGTTCATGCGGTTGAGGCTGCGCAGGAACGTCGACTTGCCGCAGCCGGACGGGCCGATGATCGCCGTGATGAGGTTCCGGTGGATCTGCAGCGTTACGCCGGAGACGGCCTCCGAGGCGCCGTAGAAGACCGACAGATCCTGGACGTCGAAGATCGCTTCGCGTCCGACCGTGCGCCCGCTCGGCTGCGTGCCAGCGGGATCATCACCGGGAACGGCCTGCGTTGTGCGGCCGTTGCGCGCCGCGAGCGCCGTCCCGGGTAGCGGCGAACCGGTGGCGATCCGCACGCGCCGGCGGACATCCGCCGCGCCTGGGCCAGCCGTGTCGATCGTGTCCGGCGGTTTCATCGAGACAGTGTGGTGCGGCTGTTGATGGCCCTGCTGCCAAGGCTGACCAGGAGGATGAACATCAACAGGATAAACGCCGCGCCCCAGGCGCGCGCGAAGCCGTAGCGGCTAGCTTCCTCGGACGCGGTGAAGATATAGACCGGGATGTTCGCAAGCCCTTCGTGGGCGAAGGGGTTGGTCTGCACCGTGGCACCGAAGATCGATGTAGCGAATAGCAGCGGGGCCGTCTCGCCTGCCGCACGCGCGACCGCCAGCACGGTGGCGGTGAGGATCCCGCCGCGTGCGCTCGGCAGCACCACGCCCAGCACCGTGCGCCAGTGGCTGACGCCGAGCGCGTCCGCGGCTTCACGCAGATCCGTGGGGACGAGCAGCAGCACCTCCTGACTCGCCCGGGCGATCAGCGGCAGCATGATGATCGCCAGGGCGAAGGCGCCCGCGAAGCCACTCTGGTGGTGGCCCACCACGAGCAACCCGAAGACGAACAGGCCGACGACGATCGTCGGCAGGCCGTTCAGCAGATCGAGCGCCAGACGAAGCGCGCGCGCGGACCAGCGCCCGGCGAACTCGGTGAGGTAGAGCGCCGTGAGGATCCCCACCGGCATGGCGATCATCGTGGCGATCGCCATGATGACGGCCGTCCCGACGATCTCCGGCGCGATGCCGCCACCAGGGAGACCGACGAATGCAGGTGGATCCTTGGTGAGAAAGCCGAAGCTCAGCACGCTCGCGCCACGAGACGCGACCGAGTAGACGACGATCCCCAACACGGCAACCGCTAGCAACGCCGAGGCTGTCTGGACGGCCCCGGCGAAGCGGCTGATGAGCTGTCGACGGCGCAGATGGCCCGACGGCGTCAGCGGACCGGAGAGATCGGGCGGGTCCGTCCCGAGCAAGCCCAGGGGGTCCGCGCCCTCCGCTGGCTCATCTGCCGGGGCGGAGAGGCGAGTCTCCGGCGGCTCGCCAAAGGGGTCGGTCATCTAGCCGACACCCGGCTCACGTCGAAGCGACGGGTGATCAGCTGCGCGGCGAGGTTCGCCACCAGCCCGATGACCAAGAGGATCAGGCCGAGGTAGAACAGCGAGGCGATCGTCAGCTTGGTGGCGGCGCCCTGGAACTGGTCGGCGATGCGGCTTGCCAGGGTGTCGCCGGTCTGAAACAGCGAGGCGTGGATGAAGTTGCCCGCGCCGACCACCTGTGTCACCGCTATCGCCTCGCCGAGCGCCCGGCCCAGGCCAAGGAACGCGGCGGCGGCGATCCCCGATGCCGAGGACGGCAGAACCACGCCGCGGAGCACCTCCCAGGGCGTCGCTCCGAGCGCGGTCGCCCCATCCTGGAGCTCGCGTGGTACGGAGAGAAAGAGATCGCGGCTGATAGAGGCGATGATCGGCACCACCATGATCGTCAGGATCAGGCCGGCGATGAACAGCCCGCTGCCGGTCGTGGGGGTGGGGCCGAAGATCGGCAGGAAGCCGAGCGTGCTGTGCAGGAACGGCTCGAGGTGGGCCTGCAGGAACGGGCCGAGCACGAGAATGCCCCAGAATCCGAGGATCACGCTCGGTATCGCCGCCAGCATTTCTACCAGAGGTCCGACCACGCTGCGCACCCGACGCGGCGCCATCATGCTGAGGTAGAGCGCGATCGAGATCCCGAGCGGGACCGAGAGCAGCATCGCCATCAGCGAGGTGACGGCCGTGCCGTAGATGAACGTCGCGGCCCCGAAGACCCCGAAGTTGGGCTGCCATGTCGAGTGGCCGAGGAAGCCCAGCCCGAAGCGCGAGATGGCTGGGCTGGCGCCATGGATCAGCTGGTAGGAGATCGCCACGATGGCCAGAACGGCGAGCAGGGCGGCGAGCATGCAAACGCCGCGCAGCAGGCCGTCGCCAAGCCGATCGGACTGGCGGGTGCCGGATCCGCTGCCGGATCTCGTGTTGGCGGGCCGCCCGCCCGCGGCCCTTGCTCCCATATGCATCGCCCGGACCCTAACGCGGGGACGCCTGAACCACGTTGACTTTCACGAGATGTTCACATCGCGGCCACGCCATTCACGGCATGTTCACATCGATGCAGCTATCGATGGCTAGAACATCGGTGTCGAGCCGTCGGCGGGGCCTCGTGTGCTTCACAACGCCCCAACATCGGCGTCACAGCAAATTATCCATTTCTTATTCATGCGGAACCGGAGCGGGTGCGATGGGTACCCGCCAAAAAACTCGAAATACGTCGAGGAGGACCTTTGACGGCCAAAAGATTGCCAATCGTCGCCATCATGACCGCTTGTATAGCGGCTGCTCTACTCGGGCCTGCAACGTCCGGCGCGAGCGCGTACTCGCTCACGGGCGCCGGGTCGACGCTGGTCGCCCCGCTCGAGGCCTACTGGGCCGCGGACTTCGACAAGCGCTACGGCGACACTGTCACGTACTCCGCTGTTGGGTCCGGCGCGGGAATCGCCCAGATCACCGCTCGGACGGTCAACTTCGGCGCGTCGGATGCGCCGCTGACGCCCTCCCAGGCGGCTGGCTGCAAAGAATGCATCCAGATTCCCTGGGCCCTGACGGCGACGGGGATCTCCTACAACCTCGCCGGCGTCAGTCGTGTCCGGCTCACGGGGCCGGTGCTCGCGAACATTTACCTCGGCAAGATCACCAACTGGGACGCGCCCGCGATCGCAAAGCTGAACAAGGGCGAGAAACTGCCCAACCTCAAGATCACGCCCGTCTTCCGAAGTGACGGATCCGGGGACACGTACGCCTTCACGGACTACCTCTCCCGTATCAGCCCGACGTGGAAGGCGCAGGTCGGCAACTCGACTGCGGTCAGCTTCCCGACCGGCGTCGGTGGCAAGGGCAACGCCGGCGTGACCGCGGTCGTGTCGTCAACCCCCGGCTCGATCGCCTACATCTCGGCCTCCTACATCATCGCGCAGGGTCTGCAGGCCGCCGCGCTGCAGAACGCCGCCGGTAACTACGAGTACCCCAACCTGAAGAACATCGAGGCGGCGGCGTCCGTCGTCAAGACGGTCCCCGCAAACAACGAAATGCACATCGTCAACCCGCCGAAGAGCGACAAGCTGGCCTACCCGCTGTCGACCTTCACCTACTGCATCGTGCCCAAGGGCGCGCCGCAGGCGGCGGCGCTCGCCAGCTGGATCTACTACGCGATGACGATCGGCCAGAGCTTCGGAGCGACGCTGGACTTCGCTCCGATCCCCAAGGTCGTTCTCACCGCCGGCTTCAAGTCGGTCACGGCCCTGAAGAGCAGCTAGACCTCGGGGAAGGCCCGACGAACAGACGCGACGCACACTGCCGCCCCTGCGAAGGGGCGGCAGTGTTGTACGTAGGTGACGGGCTGCTGGGCGGTCCTGTGAGGAAGTTCTCACGCCTGCGACAGCGGGCGTTTAGGAGAAGCCGCTTCCCTGCACGTGGGATGGACGCGGTCGAGAGATCTCGAGGCTAGGATGGCGGCACTCGGCCAGGGGGCCGAAGCGCTCGCGGGCGACGGAGCCCCGATGGCGCGCGCCTGGGAGCGGCGGCTGAGGTCGCCGGAGGCGCGCAGGGCAGCGAGCGCCGCGGCTCTGACGCTGATAATCGCTGGGAATGGTGCCGTGATCGTGTGGATGTGGCTGCACGACGGAGGCATCTCGGGCGTGCATGGACGCCCTGAAGCGTTTACCAGCCTCGGCAGGATCACCGGTTTGCTTGGCGTCTACCTCGCGTTGCTTCAGGTGCTCATGCTCTCGCGGCTCCCGCCGTTGGAGCGGCTCGTCGGCTTCGACAGGCTGACTGCTTGGCACAGGGTGAACGGCAAGCTCTGTGTGTCGCTGATCGTCGCGCATGCGCTACTGATCACCGCGGGCTACTCGCTCGCCGACCGGCTCACGTTCGGGCACGAGTTCTCACGCCTGCTGGGCGTCTACCCGGGAATGGTCACGGCGACGATCGGCACGGCCATCATGGTGCTCGTCGTGCTCAGCTCGATCACCATCGCTCGCCGGCGGATGAGGTACGAGAGCTGGTACTTCGTGCACTTCACCGTCTACGCCGGCATCGCGCTCGGCTACCTGCACCAACTGCCGACCGGCAACGAATTCGCCGTCCACCCCGTGCAGGCGGACTACTGGATATCGCTGTATGTCGCAACCCTCGCGATCCTGCTCGCCTACCGCGTCGTCCGTCCTGTGCGAAGCGCGATGAGGCACAGACTGTGGGTGAAGAGCGTCGCGGTCGAGGGGCCCGGTGTGACGACCATCGAGGTCACGGGGCGTGAGCTTCACGCGCTCAGGGCCCAGGCCGGCCAGTTCATGCTCTGGCGATTCATCACAAAGGGGCGCTGGTGGCAATCACATCCATTCTCGCTCTCCGCGGTCCCCACCGGAGACTCGCTGCGACTCACGGTCAAGGACGTCGGCGACTTCTCCGGGGCGCTCGGCGAGCTCGAGCCGGGAACGCGTGTGTTCGTCGAGGGACCGTTCGGGGTGTTCACATCGATGGCGAGGCGACGGCCCGAAGTCGTCTTGATCGCGGGCGGCATCGGCATCACCCCGTTGCGGGCGCTGTTCGAGGAGCTCTCCGAACTGGCCGATGTCACTCTTCTCTACAGGGTCGTCTCGAGGGGCGAAGTGATCTTCGAGGAGGAGCTCACGGAGATAGCGCAGCGCAACGGCGCGACGCTTCACCTGTTGGTCGGCGATCACACCGCGCGCAAGGGAGCCACACTGCTGAGCCCGGAGAACCTTGTCAGGCTCGTCCCCCGGATCGCCGGCAGCGACGTCTACATCTGCGGGCCCGCCGCGATGATGGAGGCCACGCGGCAGGCGCTCGATCAGCTCGGGGTGCCCGAGGATCACATCCACAACGAGCGCTTCGCGCTCGCCGCCTAGAGGCAACGATGACGCTCTCGCCATCCATGTCCCACGGTCCGCGCGCCACCGGCGCCCGGACCGTTCACGTCCCTCCACCGATCCAGCGGGTCGAGCACGTCATGGGGATGCCCGTGATCGTTGAGGTGTGCGACATCGGCTTCGACGAGACGGTCCTCGATCGCCTGTTCGCGTGGCTGCGCTTCGTCGACACGACCTTCAGCACCTACCGGCAGGACAGCGACATCAGCAGGCTCAACCGCGGCGAGATCGCGCTTGCGGACGCGCACGTGAGCGTGCAGTCGGTGCTCAGGCGCTGTGAGTCGCTGCGCCGCATCACGCGCGGCTACTTCGATGTGACCGCACCGATGGCGAGCCTCGGTGGCGGCGTTGACCCGTCGGGGTTCGTGAAGGGCTGGGCGGTGGAGGGTGCTGGGCGAGTGCTCAGCAGGGCGGGGGCGAAGCGCTGGTGCGTCAACGCGGGCGGGGACATCTGCCTCAACGGCGCCCCCCACGGGAGCGATTGCTGGCGGGTTGGCATCCAGCACCCCCTCGAGCGGCTCGCGGTCGCCGCGGTGCTCGGTCTTCGGGCGGGGGCGGTTGCGACCTCGGGCGCCTACGAGCGGGGCAACCACATTCTCGATCCGCATACTGGCCATGCCCCGGAGGGGGTGCGGTCGGTCACGATCGTCGGCCCGGACCTCGCCCTTGCGGACAGCTATGCCACGGCCGCATTCGCGATGGGCAGAGCTGGTGCGCAGTGGGCGGCGACGCTGCCGGGCCACGGTGCGATCGTGATCTTCGACGACGACACGATCTCCTACTCCGCGGGCATCGAGACGCATTTGCGCGATGCGGACGTGCCGTCGAGCGCCACCGACGGGCGTTCGGCACGCTGCTCAAACAGGAGAAACAGGATGACCATCGGAGGCACACCATGATCGGCGCGAAGACATTGAGGCTGATTCGTCGCCTTGCAGGCACTGCGGCGGTGGTCGCGGTCGTCGCCGTGCTCGTGGTGATCTACCTGCGCAGCGAGGGCAACGGCACTGGCGCCCTGGCACCCCTCCCGCGGGCGAGCGCGAGCCGCAGCACAGGCGGCGAACAGGCGTCGAGGAGCGAAGGCGCCACCGGCAGCAATGGCGGATCGGGCAGCTCCGGGTCTGGCCCTTGCGGACCTCCACGCGTTTGCGGCTCACAAGCCGGCGGCACCGGCGGGTCGAGCGCTTCGAGTGGCTCATCCACAACGAAGACCTACACGGGCCCGGTGGTCGAAAATCCATACGGGCCGGTGCAGGTCGAGGTCGCCGAGAAAGGCGGCAAGATCGTCGACGTAAAGGCACTCCAGCTGCCCACCGAACATGCGCGCTCGCAGGAAATAAGCGAACAGGTCGCCCCGATGCTCCGCACCGAGGCACTCCAGGCCCAGAGCGCCGAAATCAACGTCGTCTCAGGGGCCACGTACACCAGTGAAGGCTTCGCCTCCTCGCTTCAGGCGGCACTACGGCAGGTCGGTTAGGGCCTTGGCGCGATCCGCGGGACGGCTTTTCTGCTTGCGGTCCCGTCGCTGCGAGCCGATCCCTGCAGTGTGAGTGGTCCCGAGCGCGTCCCCGAGCCATCAGAAGACCCCTACCGCCCTCGGGCCTGCTCCAGGTTCGACTGGTGGGGGCTGGAGAGCCAGTCCGCCTCCGGCCCCAGACGCGCGTCAACCGGTTCCTCTCCTCGCCGCAGCGCGTCGATGTAGGCATGATCGGCGGCGAGGCGAGCCGCCACCTCGGGACCCTCGGCAACGGCGCCGTGGCCGGGGACCACGACATCGACGTGCCTGGCGGCCTCTCCCAGCCGGTCAAGCGCCGTCTCGTAGGCGCCCACCTGATCGGGGCGGCGAGCGTCGAGGAGAGGGATCAGGACATCGGAGAGCATGTCGCCGGCGAGCAGGACGCCACGGTCCGCGAGGAGGACCGCGGCGTGGCCGACGGCGTGCGCCTGATGGTCGATGATCTCGCCCGGCACGGGTCCGCCGTCCTCGGGCAGCGGGGTGACGAGCGCGATCAGCTCGAGAGGGATGCCCGACGCGCTCTCCGCCGCCATCGCCTGCGCCTGCTCTCGGGCTTCACCGGCAGCGTTGGCGCCGGCAGGGGTGGCGTAGCGCGGCACGTCGCCGAACCGGGCATGCCAGAGCAGGTGGTCCCAGTGGGGATGGGTGGAGAACCCGGCGACCACCGGAATGCCGAGCCGGTCCAAGTCATCCGCGAGCTGGTTCAGCTCGGAACCATCGATGCCGGGATCGACCAGGATCAACCCATCCTCCCCGCGCACCACGATGGAATTGGTCCAGACCCACTCACTCTGCCGGACCCAGATGCCGTCGGCCACCTGAGTCAGCATCGGTTCATTCTGTCAGGTATCTCCCCGGCGCAAGAGGCTTATGCGGGCCATCGGGGAGATCGCCGCATCGCCGGCGAGCCCCAGCGCTGCGCTGCATAAATCCCCCGATGCGCATCGACCGCCTGGCCTCCTCCGGGCCGACGTTCTCCTTCGAGTTCTTCCCGCCCAAGACGGAGGCGGGGGAGGAGAACCTGAGCACGGCGCTCGCCGAGCTGCGCGGCCTGGACCCGTCGTTCGTGTCCGTCATCTACGGCGCCGGCGGCTCCACCAGGGGCAAACGATCGAGATCGTCAAGCGCATCCGCGAGCAGTACGGGCTGGAGGCTATGGCGCACTTCACCTGCGTGGGCGCCACCGTGGCGGAACTGCGCGCCACGCTCGACGAGATGCAGAGCGCGGGCATCGACAACGTGCTCGCGCTGCGCGGCGACCCGCCCGCGGGCCAGGAGCAGTGGCGCAAAACGGAGGGCGGCTTGGAGTACTCGCGCGAACTGGTGGAACTGATCGCCGCCGACTACCCCTTTGCGATCGGCGGCGCCTGCTTCCCCGAGACGCACATACACGCAGTCAGCCCCGAGGAGGATCTGGAACATCTCGCGGAGAAGGTGGCCGCGGGCGTGCAGTTCCTAATCACACAGTTGTTCTTCGACAACGCCCTCTACTTCGACTTCGTCCAGCGCGCACACGCGGCGGGCGTGAACGTGCCGGTCATCCCCGGGATCATGCCCATCACGCAGGTAGGGCAGGCCGAGCGCATGGCCAAGCTCTGCGGGGCCTCCATTCCCGACGGCCTGCGTCGCGAGCTGCACGCGCGCGGCGAGGACCCCGAGGCGGTGCTCGACTTCGGCGTCGCCTACGCCACGCTGCAGTGCGCGGAGCTGCTGCGCGAGGGCGTGCCCGGCATCCACTTCATCACGCTCAACCGCTCCCCCGCCACGCGCGCGATCCTCAGCGCACTGAGAATCGCAAAGCCGTGGTAGCCGGCAGGGCCCCGAACGCGCGGCCGGCTGATCGTAGTGCGCACGCGCGTGGCTGGAGGATCAGCGGTGCGTCAGCTCACCGAGCGGCGCGGTCAGTTCTGCCGCTTCGCTCGGGTCGATGCCCTCGAGTCTGGATGCGAGCAGGCTCGTCAGGATCCCGACCTTCGCCGCGAGCTTGACGACCGGGTCCTCCATGACACCGCGGTAGAACTGGAGCTCGTTCTGACTCGCGTTCGTGATTGAGAACGCTGTGATCAGCCCGACCGTCTCGAACAGGCGCCGGCGGCCCTTGCGCCAGTGCGCGATCAGCCCGTGGTCAGCCCAGTATCTGACCTGCCGCTCAGACATTCCCGTCAGCTGCGCGATCTCGCCGCTGCTCAGCGGGTAGCGGTGCCCGATCGCTGTGCTTGGATCAAGGACGACCTGTTGCTGGCGTCGCTTCAGCCGCGGCCACAGCGCGCGTACGCGCGGGTCGCGCAGCACTTGCGCTTGGTCTAGGCGCTTCCGAAGCTCTGGCGAGACCTCTGCGGGACTCATGCTTGCGCGGCGAGGTGCCGACTGCTTCACGACGCTGTCATGTCGCCCTCTGGCCACGTCTTGCATCCTAGCACGGCAAGTTACAAGTGGTTGTCAGTCCTCGTCAAGGATCACCCAACGGCTGCCGGTGAACTGAACGGTGGCGACGTAGATCCCCTCGATATGGACGAGCTCGAGCTTCCCCGTAGGCAGAACCCACTGGTACGGGTCGTCGGTCTGCTCGAACTGAAGCTCGCCGCTTGCCCGCCGGACCGCGACCGCGTGACTCACCTCCGCTGGCGTCGCATCGCCTCCGAAGCAGTGGACGATGACGTCCTCGGTCGTCTCCACCCCCGATGGCGCGATGTCCGTCGCGTAGATCCCGAGCCCCCGCGCCACCCCAGGACCGGAGACGAAGCACCGCTCCTCAATGATCGCGTCAGCCCGCGCAGAGTCCGTGTAATGGAACAGAAACTCATCTCCGGCACCCGCCTGAAGTTGTCCCAGCGTCACGGCCGGACCGTATCGAGGCCCTCAGATGTCCGGCACTCCGCCGCTGGCTGTTGCCCGAAGCTCGTAGTCAGCGCCTACTGCCCGGCCGAGCGAGCGCGTACCATCCCCGTCACCACCCCGACACGTTGCACGATGCCCAACAGGCCGGATGAGCGGGCAGTCGGCTACCGCATTTCCCCGACAAAGCCCTAGCCAGAACTCCAGATGGTGTGTCGGGCGACGCCTTTCCTAGGAGGAGCCTGGGTCCATCGTGCTAGATGCGGTTTCGTTAGGCAGTGGCGGCGGCGTGTAAGTCTGTACGCGACGGTTGTTAGGAAGCAACGACATCGCTTTGACGATCTCGACGTCGAGTGCGGCCTCCCAAATTGGACGCTCAGCTTGTGCGAGGGCCTTGCCTAGGGTCGCACCAACGCCCTTCCAGGTGATGCCGATGCTTGCGAGCAGCCCGAGCCCACCGGCAGCCGCTTCCCCGGCATCGGGGTTGGTCAACACGAGCGCGAGACTTCCTGCGATCAGGATGAGTACCGCGATGATCCCAGGCAGAAAGCGTTTCGCGAACTGCCAGGCGAGTTTTCCCGTGTGGGAGAACGCTTGTACGCCGGCGTCGACGTACTCGCTGAGCTCCAAATCATCGGTGCCTCGCTTCTCTCCTGAGAGGAGCGCTCGCCAGCGCTCGCCCTGGCGTCGCAGGAGCCGCTTGTTCTTCGTGTCCAGAGGGCCGTCCTCTGATTGTGCTTCGGCCCACGTGACCCATTCGTTGAGCGAGTCGTTGACGCTGTGCCCGGCATGCGGGGGAAACAGGCTGGTGAGGTCGGAGATCCAGGCTCGCAGCGTCGCGATGCGATGCAGGTGTAGCTGTTCGTGGAGACTCTTGAGGTCTTCCGGGAGCCTGGTCGTATCCGCGAGCGCGCGGCCGAGTCCGTAGCTCTTGCCGAGCCTGAAGTGCGTGGCGGTGAGTGTCGTGAGAAGCTCAACATGGAGCTTGAAGATCGCGGCGCGGTACGTTTCTTCAGGTTTGGCCGCTGGGAGCTTTCCTTCTGCTTCCGCGACGCTCGGTACGTCGAGACCGGCAGCTTTGATCTTGTTCTCAAGTGACGTCAGACCCACCTGAATCTGCCTGAGACCGAGTTCTGCGCGCTGTGAGCCTCCGAGCTCCCCGAGGCCGGGAAGATCCGCGTCAGGTTGCGCGTCCTTTCCAGGCCAGCGCCCCGGGTTGTAGAGCTCGGACATCTGCCAGCCCAGAGCGAAGGACACCATTAGTTGGGGGTCGCCGGCGGGCTCCGGTGCACTTACGCCAGCGACGAGTTCCGTGGCAAGCGCTTCCCCAGCTTCTCTCGCGCCCTTAGCGAATTCGCTTGCGACGCCAGCGTCGCCGGCCTGGGCAGGTTGCGTCGTGCTCCCCGAGTCCCCGCCGGCCCCGGCCATGTCGTCGGTCATACGACACCCCCTCGGTCGCCAATCTCTACCAGCCGGTCGAGGTTAGGAAGACTCACCGCGATCACTGCAGCGTTATGGGACGGACGTCGTGGACAGCGAAACCCAATCGGCCGCTTGTCGCCGTGCGAGACATCGCGGCCTCGGCGGGCGACCGTCGCCGTCGTCGATCGATCGCCACCCGCGACTCATAGGCGTGAGCATACCCGAAGCAGTCTATTGGTCAGGATCCATGGTACTCGCGTTGCCCGACCGGAGCGAGCGTTACGGTAACCCCGTCGAAGCAGGCGTTACGCGGAGGCGGCTCAGACAGCTTCTCGAAAGTCGCTATTGGCCACAACCCGCGCCCTCTGCGACCAAGCCCGAATGACTGATCCCATGCTCAATCTCCCGCCGCGCTTCACCCAGCGCGACCTAATTGACGCGAACAGCGCGCGCCAGATGACAGAACCCGCGCAGGCTGCGACGCTCGAGCGTGAGGGCGGCACCTGGTTCGCGACCACACAGGAGGGTATCCGCCTACCGATCAGCCCGCGGGGCGGCACGCCTTATGGAGGAATAGGCATCGAGCTCGAGCAAAAAGCGCTAGATGCCCTGCCAACCGGCCCGCCGCCGGACATGTTTCACTGGGTCACATCTGAGCGAATCATCGCCGCCGACCACGTTCGCGACTCGCTCGCCGGCCGCTTCGTGCTGCGCACCGAGAACAGCGCTACGGACACGGCTGGCCTTCGCGTCCCGCAGGTCGGTGCGGTGCACGCGGTGCTCGCCCACTGGTTGACATCCCCGCAGGAGCCGGCGACGGTCGTACTTCCCACGGGGACCGGCAAGACCGAGACCATGCTCTCGCTGATCGTCGGCGAGCGTTTGCCGCGTGTGTTGATCCTCGTTCCTTCCGATCGGCTCCGTAGCCAGATCAGCGGCGTGGTCGAGACCTACGGCGTACTGCGCAAGGCGGGCGTGCTCGACGCGCCGTTCCCCGGCCTTATCGTCGGCCGCATTGAACATGCCTTCTCTAGCGCGCAGAATGCGCGGGTTTTCGCCCAGCGCTGCAATGTGATCGTTGCCACCCCGCCTGCTCTTCACGCCTCAGACGAGCTCACGCTCAACGCGCTGATCGGCGAATGCAGCCACCTGTTCGTCGATGAGGCGCATCATCTGGGCGCGAAGAGTTGGTCGCGGATCCGCGACCTGTTCGTCGAAAAGCCGGTGCTGCAATTCACAGCCACGCCCTATAGGGAGGACGGCCAGGCACTCGGCGGCCGGGTGATCTACTCGTTCCCGCTCGGCCTCGCGCAGGAACTCGGCTACTTCGAGAAGATCAGGTATGACTCGGTTGTTGCGCTCGCCGAACCCGATCGGGAGCTTGCCAAGCGTGCGATCGAGCACCTGCGGAGCGACGTAGACGCGGGCTTTGACCATCTGATCATGGCGCGCGTAAAAAGGATCGCCCGCGCCCGAGAGGAGATTCTGCCGCTGTATGAGGCGCTAGCACCCGATTTCGCCCCTGTCCTGCTCCACAGCGATCTGTCCGCGGCTGAGCGCCGCGCTGCGCTCACTGCGATCGAGAGGCGAGACAGCCGGATCGTCGTGTGCGTAGACATGCTCGGCGAGGGCTTTGACTTCCCCGAGCTGAAGGTCGCTGCAATCCACGACGCGTTTCGGAGCCTTGGACCGACGCTGCAGTTCATCGGGCGATTCGCGCGCCGTCGCGCCGATCTCGGCAACGCCACAGCAGTGGTCGCGCGCCCGGACCCGGGCTATGACCCTCGCCTGACGGCGCTCTACGCCGAGGGCCAGCAATGGGACAGCGTGATCGAGCGTCTCTCCGAGGAGGCGATCGGGGAGGTCCGCGCGCTCGACGAGTTCGCCCAGGGCTTTGCGGCGCGCGATCGCGAAGGCCTGCCAATCAACGTGCTGCGCCCGAAGATGAGCGCCGTCGTCTACCGCACGAGCTGCACGGAATGGCAGCCGGACCGCCTAGCCTCCAACTATCCCACCGAGCAGGTTATCTCGCCGCTCGCGATCAACCACCAGCGTCGCGTCGCATGGATCGTTATCGAGACGCACACCCAGATCCGCTGGGGTGAGATCACCTCACTGCGGGACACCGCCTACCACCTGCACCTCCTCTGGTGGGACCGTGAGCGCGCGCTGCTCTACATCAACACCTCACAGCTCGACAGTCTGCACCAAGACCTCGCCGAGCTCGTCTGCGGCTCCGACGTGGCCCGCCTAAAGGGTGACGAGGTCTACCGCGCGCTCGCTGACGTGCAGCGCCCGACCCCCACCAATGTCGGTTTGATCGACTTGCGCAGCCGCAGCCGTCGATTCTCGATGCATGTCGGCGCCGATGTCTACGAGGGCTTCCCCGTAGCCGAGCAACAGTCCAAGGCCAACACGAACATCTTTCTGGTCGGCTTCCGTGATGGTGAGCGCGTGTCGATCGGCGCCGCCGCGAAAAAGGGTCGGGTGTGGAGCCAGCGCGCAGCCGACTCCATTCTCGAGTGGGTTCAGTGGTGTGACGAGCTCGGCCCCAGCCTCAACGACGCGACGATCACGATGGAAAGCCTGCTGCGGGACTTCGTGCGTCCCAAACCGTTGGACGAGCGCCCAGTGCTGTTCCCCCTCGCCATCGACTGGCCTTGGATCGCCTTCGCGCACGTGAGCGAGTCGGTCAAGCTGCAGGCCGATGGGGAAGAGGCATCCCTGATCGACGCGGAGCTGAGGATAACCGAGCACACCGACACCGGGCCGATACAGTTCGAGGTCCGCTTGGGAGGGCGCAAGCTGCCATACGAGGCGCGCGTCGAAGATGAGACGCTCACCCACCATGCGCTCGGTCAGGAGGCGATGGTCATCCATGCACGCAGCGACCCAGAACCGCTGTCGACATATCTCAATCGTGAGGGCTCGACGATCTGGTTCGAGCGAGAGGTCGTCATCGCTGGTTCGGTGCTCTACGAGCTGCAACGCGGGCTGCCGCCGATCAACCTCGACAGGATCGTGCCGCTCGACTGGGCCGGTATCAAAATCAGGCGTGAGTCTCAGGGCCCGGACCGAGACCCGGCCACCGTACAGGCCCACGCCGCCGCGCACCTAGTTTCACTGGCCGACTGGGAGGTGATAGTCGACGACGATCAGACGGGAGAGATCGCCGACCTCGTCGCGTTCAGGGTTCAGGGCGAGCGGCTGATAGTGCATCTGGTCCACTGCAAGTTCTCAAGCGAGCCCCACCCGGGTGCCCGCGTAACGGATCTCTATGAGCTCTGCGGACAGGCCCACCGAAGCGCCCACCATCGCCAGGCGACAGTCGAGATGATCGACAACCTGATCCGCCGAGAGCGCAACCGCGCCGCCAAAGGCCACCCCGGGTTGATGGTCGGCGATGAGCAGGCGCTGCTCGGATTGCAGGACGTGGTGCGCCGAACCCGTCCGGAGTTCCGGGTAACGATCGTCCAGCCAGGCTTCAGCAAGAAGCAGGCACAGGCCCGTCATCTGCAGCTGCTCGGCGCAGTCGAGGTATACGTCTCAGAGGTGGCCCACGGCGCCTTCGACATGTGGTGCTCGGAATAGTAGAAGCACTCGCTCTGCTGTCACTGACCCTGACCCGTAGAGTCGCCCGATCATCGCCCTGGCCCTTCTTGCCCCCACGCCCGTCAGCGCTTTCCCTCCGCCAGCAACCACTCGCCTCGGTCGCGCGCCTCGGCCGGCCGGAAGGGACGACGACCGCTCGTTCGTGCGTAGGCGCGCGAGACGCTCGCTTCGCGACGGCGAAGAAGGCATCTCGCGGGCGCTGGTCGACACGCTCGCCGATCGTCCGCAGCGGAAGCGCGGCGCGCCGTGTTTGCGCTTTCGCAAGAAAGCGTGAGCAGGAGTCCGGGGGAATCGTGATCGCCGCCACGCGACTCCAGGTCGCCGCCGGCTCCGAACATAGGATGGCTCACTCAGCCGTTGCGGCGTTTCGCTAGCTCTCCCGTGATCTGCCCCTGATCTTGGGGAGGAAGTTGGTCGAATGCGTGGCGCCGCTTCTCAGGCTCAAGTGTGGCGAGTACGTCGAGGTTGATCGCGACTGGAGTGACGATCGAGAGCTGCCGGCGTAGATCGTCAGCGGCGTGCCCCTTGGCGTTTAGGGACGCGAGCATGCCGATCGCCGCAAAGGCGTAGTGCTCTGCCGGCAGGTCGGTGAACAGCCTCTGCATGAGGTCGCCGACAGGTCGCGCCTTCTCTCCAAAGTGCTGAATGAACTGGGGAATGAGGAGAGGGAGCCAGACAACGATCGCGTGAAGTAGCCTGCGGACGACCTCGAACTCGTCGTCTGTCGCTGAGTCAAGCATGGCGCGCAGCTCGCCGGGAGGGCGCAAGCCGGCAAGGCGAAGGGTGTCCTCATCCAGCGGGATCGCCGCAGCCAAACCACCACCTCGCCCCGAGCGAAGCCCAAGCATTCGCTCAAAGAGAACCGCGTCAGCCCTTCGACGCACGATCTCCTCCTCGTCGTTGAAGGCGAATGCGAGGGCGTATGCGCACGCACGTATCCGCTCGTCTGATGTCATGCGGACGATCCGTGGGAGTGCGGCCTTGCCGCGCTTGCCGGCGAACTTGCGGGCAAGCGCCTCAATCGCGCTGGATACATCGCCGGCACCGTCTAGCTCGCGCGTCATTTCCTGCTCCCACGTATCGACGAATGTGCGGAGCGAGGTACGTGCGTTCGCGATGTCGATCTGGAATCCCTCAATCCAAAGCGCGATCAGGATCAGGTCGAGGCTGCGTGTCTTCCCTCGCCAATGCAACAGGCGCAGAAGCTGGCTCTCGCTCACTGGCGGGTAGACCCACGCAGCCCGGCCGGTGCGCTGCTCCCCGCGAGGCAGAAGGACCCGGTAGCGCCATAGCTCAAGCGAGCGAGCGCTTACTGATCTGGCTCGGGCGGCGGTCGCCGAAACCGCTCCGGAGGGCTCTTTCGGTCCTCAGGGCTGCTCTGAAAGTAAAGCCACCATTCGTCGTGAAGAAGGCCGCGAACGGGAACGATCCACTCTCGGGGGCCGTAACCGTCTGCTACTACGGTCACCGTAAGCGATTCATGCCCGTCTCCAAATATCTTAACCCCCGAGAAGTCCAACGGAATCTCGCGCATCCATCGTCCATGGATGATGAAGTCGATGCCGCCATCCCATTGTAGGCCCTTCACACCATAAGGCTGCTCGTCCTCGCGAGTGGCAATCCAGCCGGAATTCCGCGCCATGGATGCCCCGGTTATTCCATAGGCCAGCTCGATGAGCACTCCGGGATTCCGCGCTGCGTATGCACTTTGATTTCGGAGGACAACGGTCCCTTGTGCAGCCCAGCCAGCAGGAATCCGCCGAAATCGCGACTTGTTCTCCTCCGAGAGGCCAGTAAGCGATTCGTCGTCAAACCGCTCCACCTCGAACGCCAGGTCATTCGTATCCATACCCGGGAACTTGATCTCGAGTTCGAGTTCCGGTGCACCAGTAGCCGCCACGTAAGCCGCCACCGCCACGACTGTGCCCAAGAGTACGAGCAAGAACGAGACGACAGCGACCGCGGCGCCAACGACAGCTGCTGGGTCGGACCTATGGTTGTGACTAATGCCGAGTGACCAGCCTCCCCATGCAACGAAGCCGACGACCATCGCTGTCGCCACCAAGACGGCGCCGCTAATCCAAGGAATCCATACTCGGATGCCCTGGTGCCGTCGCATCAGTCGCCGTACCGTCATCATTCGAACCTCCTCTGGGAGCGCTGCGTCTGCGCGCCCACAGCGCGCACCACCCCGCCGCATCGTGCAAAAGACTACCGGCGCTCGACGCCCGCGAGGACAGGCGCTCGGTATCGCCAACGCGCGTCCGGCTGCCTCGGCGCTCCTGACCGCTGGCCCGACGCAAACGCATGGTTGTCATGTTTGAACCCGTATCCCGGGGGCTGTCGGGATCGTGCTGAACACGCTGGCGGTCTGCATCTCGCTGCTGCTTGCACACATCCTGCTGGGGGTGCCGGTGGCCGTGAGCGGCGTCGGCGCGGGCGCCGGGACCTCATCTACGCCCTCACGCGCGCCCTACGCTTCCTACGTGAGCACGACCCCCACAGATGACGCATCGTCGGGCACGCGCGACTCCGAGGCGCTGGCCTCGCGGCGGCTGAAGGCCTGCTCGGAGCTGCTCGCTGCGGTCGAGGGCTGGCTGGGCGAGGTCGTGCCATCGCCGCAGAACCCGTGGCTGGTGCAGCGCCAGACCGAGCTGATCCTCCGCGCCATCCAGAGTATGCAGGGCATCGTGCTGCTCGCCGGCAGGGGCCTGTGGATCCCGACCTACGCCCTCGCACGAATGCTGATCGAGGACGCAGCAGTCGCACACTGGCTCGCAGTGCACCCCGAGCCGGATGTGCTCGAAGCGCGTTGGCGAAGGCACCTCCTTGCTACGCACCTCAGCGACATCAAGACTCAGGAGGAGCTCGACCTCGCCCTCGACCCCGAGACGATCCGCTGGCGCAAAGAACAAGATCCCTCCGAACTCGACAGCATCGACGATCCCCGCAGGATCGCGAGAGATCACTGGACGGGCAAGTCACTGTCCGAGTTGACTCGCGGGGCCGCCGCGCGAGGCGCCGCGTCCCGTAGCGACTGGCAGCCTCGCGCCCGCGCACTCCAACGGGCAACGGCACGGTTTGCGCCGCTGGCGAGCCTCGGCATCCACCACTCACCCTCGGCCAGCCAAAACTGGTACGCCCCGCCGAGCGACCTGCTCCCCGACGCCCTGCGGATCGCATGGCACGCGTTCTCGCGGCATGCGATCCTCGCGCTCGAGGACCTCGCGCCCGCACACCTCGACGACCTCGCCCGGCTGATCGACGATCAGGCGCCCGAGTTCTGGCAGCCGTCCGCGGACGGCTGAGCGACATACAGACCGCACCCATCGGGAGAGGCTGGTGGCCTCGTCGTCGTGCCTACGGCGGCTGGCTGGCCGATGACGCGCTTCACTCAGATGGGAGATGTCCGACCGAATCCAGCTACTGCTCTATCGACCTTGCGAGCGCCCCCTGACCTTCCGCTCGGCACCTCGCAACGGACGAATCTCAACAACACCGGCGGACCGAACTCGAACTGCTGCATTCGCAGCCGTAACCAAAAACGATGAGGCCTCAGCCGAGGACGCTGGCCCTCGTCCCGCTTCCTCGCAGACGAAGGCAGCCGACCCGCCTGGCCGAGAGCAGGTGCGAGCTGTGGTCGTTGGCGAGCCGTGCAAATCACAAGTTCCGCACATCATGCGCCCGCCAGCTTTGGGCTGACCAACGGATCGAAGCAGTGATCACAGACCTGCTTTGTGTCGGCGCCGGTGAGAGACTGACCCCTCTTCGCCGGTTGAGATTTGACCCCCCCTCGGGTGGTGGCGGAGGCGTCCGGGGTGTTGGTGAGCCTGGCTCGATTGTGTTGTCGAGACCGGGAGAGGGAGCGTGCTGGACGTGGAGCGGTGGGCCGAGCTGCGTAGGGAGCACTTCGTTCGCGGGGTCTCGATCAAGGAGTTGATGCGCCGCACGGGTTTGGCGCGCAACACGATCCGCTCGGCGCTGCGATCGGAGGCGCCGCCGGGGTTTCGTTGTCCTGAGCGGCCGTCGAAGCTCGACCCGTTCAAGGAAGATATCCACGGGCTGCTGCGCGGCGAGCCAGCGCTGCCCGGTGTCAGGATCCGGGAACTGATCGAGCCGCTCGGGTTCGATGGCGGCAAGTCGATCGTTGATGACTATCTGCGGGAGGTGCGCCCGCTGTTCAAGCGCACCCGCACGCACCAGCGGACCGTCTATCGGGCGGGGGAGATCTGCCAGTGGGATCTGTGGGAGACCTCCAGGCCGGTGCCGGTCGGTCATGGCCAGGCCCGCCGGGCGTGGGTCGTTGTCTGCTGCCTCGGCTATTCCCGTGCTGGCGCCGGCGCGTTGATCTTCTCCAAGGAAGCACCGGATGTGCTGTGGGGTATGGGCCGCTGCCTGTGGGCGGTCGGCGCGTTGCCGCGGCTGATGGTGTGGGACCGGGAGGGGTGTCTGCACGCTGGCCGTGGACGCCCGACCGATGCTTATGCCGGGTTCTGCGGCCAGCTGAAGCTCGACTGGTATTTCTGCGCGCCGGCGGACCCGCAGGCGAAGGGCGCGGTCGAGCGTCTGCAGGGGTATATGGAGAGCAACTTCGAGCCCGGCCGGCACTTCGCGAACCACCTCGACTTCCAGCTGCAGCTCGACGTCTGGTTCGAGAAGGCCAACGCTCGCACCCACAAGACGCTGCGCGCCAGGCCGATCGACCGGCTCACCGAGGAGCTCCAGGTGATGCGTGAGCTTCCCGTGGAGGAGCCCGACGTTGACCGGCGGTGGGTGACGAGGGTGCCCGCCGATCCGCACGTTCGCGTTGACACCAACGACTATTCGCTGGACCCCCGCCTCGTCGGACGGCGAGTGGAAATCAGGGTCTCGCAGCGACAGGTCACAGCGGTGGCGCTCGATACCGGGAAGCTCGCGTGCTCGCACGAGCGCAGCTTCGCTAAGAACCGCACGATCACCGCGCTGGAGCACGCCCGGGCGCTCCGACACGACGACACCGAGAGCGAGCCGCTCGTCGAGCAGCGCCCGCTCGCCGTCTATGACCGGCTGATCGCGTGAGCGCCACGGCCGAGCTCACGCACCTGTTCCGCGCGATGAAGGCCCCTGCGGCCGCCCGGGCGATGTCGAAGCTCTGCGAGCGTGCACGCTCAGAGGAATGGAGCTACGAGAGGTTCACCGAAGCGCTGCTATCCACCGAGATCGCCTCCCGCGACGCCTCCGGCGGCGAGCTACGGATCAAAGCCGCACGGTTCCCCGCCCGCAAGACGCTCGAGGAGTTCGACTTCACCTTCCAACGCTCGATCAAAAAGCAAGTGATCGAGCATCTCGGGCAGCTCGACTTCCTGCACGGCAAGGAGAACGTGATCCTCCTCGGACCACCAGGCACCGGCAAGACGCACCTCGCGATCGCGCTCGCAATCCGCGCGTGTCTCGCCGGGCAGCGTGTGCTGTTCCGCACGGCCACCGAGTGGGTCGCCCTGCTCGCCGACGCACAACGTCAAGGCCGCCTCGAGGACGAGCTGCGTCGCCTCGAGCGCTACCCACTGCTGGTCTGCGACGAGATTGGATACATCCCGTTCGACCCCCAGGCAGCGAACCTGATGTTCATGCTCGTCAGCCGCCGCTACGAACGCGCGAGCTTGATCGTCACCTCCAACAAGCCCTTCTCCGCTTGGGGCGAGATCTTCGGCGACGACGCCGTCGCTGTCGCGATGATCGACCGACTCGTCCACCACGCCGAGATCCTCTCCCTCAAGGGCGACAGCTACCGCCTCAAGGACCGCGACCTCGGACGCCGCCCCGCCGAGCAGCCCACCGACTGACCCCGCCTGACGAGGCGCCGGCGACTACTCGCTCCGCCTCGCCTACGGCTCGGCTCCACGAGCAGCCGCCGCAGGGGGGGTCAATTCTCAACCGGCGCGACAGGGTCAATTCTCAGTCGGCCTTGACACTTTGAGCAGGGCGTCTTTGGGCCAACCAGCGGCAACGAACCCGTTGCTGCTAACGCCTCCACTTGCATGGCCCGAGACAGCCGGCGCCAGCGCGTTTGGTCACACATTGGTCATACGGACGCGGTTCGCGCCGCAGCGTGCGAGCCAAAAAGCAGGCGATTAGCGGGCCTTTCATGCCCCGCAGCGCCACCGCTGAACCAGGGACCTCACCGCCCACGCCTGTGTGCACCACTACCAACCACAAAACCGCTTATTTGCAGGTGTTTTCAATGGACGCCGAAGCTGAACCGGTGGCCCCATTTGGGGCGGATGGTGCCTACCGGACCAAGACTCAGGTCAGCAAAAACCCCGCATTTGCGGGGCTTTTTATCGGGGCGAACGGTTAGAGCTGGCTTTCTGATGCGGTTTTCGTGGCGTCTGCGGTCCCGTCTGCGGTCCTCATGCCACGTCCATACAGGGTGTCGCCCCATTGAGACCCGGTGTATATGCCATCCCGCACAGACGTATGCTGCTCCGGGGAATCCGAGCTATGGGACCTCTGGTACTCGCTTGACTACCGTCGAGCACCTTCCTTCCGACTTGGTGCCTAGCTCCCGAAGAACTGCTGGTAGAGCAGGAAGACGTTGAGTGCGCTGATCAGGCCGGCGCAGCCCCAGGCGAGGATGGTGGTGAGGCGGCGGTTGACGTGGACGCCCATGATGTCCCGTCGGCAGGTGATCATGACGAGCGGCACGAGCGCGAGTGGGATGCCGAAGGACAGCACGACCTGGCTGAGCACGAGCGCGCTGGTGGGGCTGACGCCGATGGCGAGCACGACGAGCGCGGGGATCATCGTGACCGCGCGGCGTAGCAGCAGCGGGATGCGGATGTTGATGAAGCCTTGCATGACGACCTGCCCGGCGTAGGTGCCGACGCTGGATGAGGAGGCGCCGGAGGCGAGCAGCGCGACCGCGAACGCGAGCGCGGCGGTGCCGCCAACGAGGTGGCCAAACTGGGCGTGGGCTTCCTGGATCGAGCTCAGACCGGACAGGGCGGGGGTGTGAAAGAGCTTGGCGGCGACGGCCAGCATCGCCATGTTGACCAGGCCGGCGAGGCCAAGCGCGATGATTACGTCCATGCGCTCGAAGCGCAGCACGCGGCCGCGCTCCGAGTCGTTGCGGCAGGGCATCCGGCCCTTCGTCAAGGCGGAGTGCAGGTAGATGACGTGCGGCATCACGGTCGCGCCGATGATCCCGACCGCGAGATAGAGCGAGGTGGCGCCGTGCAGGCCGGGCAACAGACCCTTCAGGGAGCCGTGGACGGATGGGCCGATGCGCAGCGTCTCATACAGAAAGCCCCCGAAGATGATCCCCAGTAGCGCTGTGATCGCCAGCTCGAAGCGGCGGAAGCCATGTGTCTGAAGCTCAAGGATCGCGAACGCGATCACACCCGTGATCAGGCCCGCCGGCAGCAGCGGCACGCCGAACAGCAGGTTCAGCCCGAGTGCGGCGCCGAGGAACTCGGCGATATCGGTTGAACATCGCCATGATCTCGGCCTGCACCCACATGCCCCAGGTGAACGCGCGCGGGAAGTGTGCGCGCACGACCTCGGGATAGTTGCTGTCCGTGACGATCCCCAGCTTCGCCGAGAGGTACTGGATCAGCATCGCCATCACGTTCGCCGCCAGCACGACCCACAGCAGCAGGTAGCCGAACTGCGCGCCACCTTCGATGTTCGTGGCGAAGTTCCCCGGATCGACATAAGCGATCGACGCCACAAATGCCGGCCCAAGCATCATCAGCGTCGCGCGCACGCGACCCTTCGCCAGCAACTGCTCAAGTGCGCTCGGCCCCGCCAGCGTCCCGCCCAGATCGCCGGGCAACGCTACGGAGGCGCCCTCGACGGCACCCTCCAGCGCTGGAATCGGATCGGGGCGCAGTGGTGCTATCCCCGACCCTCCTCGATCTCTATGCGCATCGCGCGCGCAAGCGCACCGCCGAGCGCCTGTTCGCGCTCGCCGAAGCGCACGAACATCGGCCCGCCGAACGGCTGACGCTCGACGACCTCCAGGTGATCGCCGATCGCGATGCCGTGCTCGGCCAGGTAGCGCAGCATCTCTGGGTCAGAGTCAGAGACCCGCACGAAGCGCCCCGCAGCGCCAACCGGCAGCTCGTCCAGGCCGTTCGTCTCGCGCTCCTCGATCCCGAACTCCACCGTCGGGATCGGATCGCCATGCGGATCGACCGTCGGGTCACCAAGGCGCGCCGCGATCAGTTCCTCAAGCTCCTCCGAAAGCACATGCTCAAGCACCTCGGCCTCGGCGTGCACGCGATCCCAGGGCATCCCAAGCTCCTCAGCCAAGAACAGCTCCAGCAGCCGATGGTGGCGCAACACCTCAAGCGCCACCCGGCGACCCTCGCTTGTGAGCCTCACGCCACGATACGGCTCGTGCTCGACCAGGCCGACCTCGGAGAGCTTGCGCACCATCGCCGAAACCGAGCCCGGCGTGACGCCCAGCCGCTCGGCCAGCTCAGTGGTCGATACCGCTGCGCCCTTACGCGCCTCAAGCGCATACACCGCCTTGGCATAGTCTTGAACAGACGCAGAAATCAGATCAGTCGCGGCCACAGCAGTATTTAGGCAGACCAAAAGATATTTGTCAAGTGTGCATAATCTGTTTCAGCGGACCTGGCCCCCAATCTCGTCGCAACGAGCGTTAGTATGAGCTGGGTGTCCGAGGATCGCTGTGATCTGCTGTGTCTGGACCTGGAGCGCGCGGAGGCGATCCGCCAGCGTTTGGACCTCGATCTCGCCGTAAGGGTCGCGGCTCGTGCGAAGGCTCTCGCTGACCCCACACGACTGCTGATCGCGCTCGCGCTGCGCGACGACGGCGAGCTGTGCGTGTGTGACCTGGCGTGGATCACCGGGCGAGCGGAGAACCTCGTCGGCCACCATCTGCGCACGCTGCGCACCGCTGGCCTTGCGTGCTCGCGGCGTGAGCACAAGATCGTCTTCTACGCGCTCACCGACACCGGCCGCCGGCTGCTCGACGCACAGCTCGCCGGGGTGACATTGTGAGTACCTCATCGCTTGAGCTGCCTAGCCTCGCCGGGCCGACGATCTCGCGGCATCAGAGCCCGCTTGAGCCGGGCGAGCGCGACCGGCTGATCCGCCGCGCGAAGGCGCTGTCCTGGCTCAGCCTCGCCTACATGAGCGCCGAGGGCGCCGTCGCGATCACCGCAGCGACGCTCGCCGGCTCCGTCGCGCTACTCGGGTTCGGCCTCGACTCCGCTATCGAGGCATTGGCATCGATCATCGTCATCTGGCGCTTCACCGGCACCCGCCGACTCGCCGAGCACGCAGAGCTTCGCGCCCAGCGACTCGTCGCCATCACTTTCTTCCTGCTCGCCCCCTACATCACCCAAGACGCCATCCGCACACTCATCAACGGCGAGCATCCCCGCACCAGCTGGCTCGGGATCGGCCTATCCATATCAAGCATCATCGTCATGCCACTCCTCGGCAAAACCAAGCAGGCAATCGGCCAGCGCCTGGGCTCAGGCGCAACCGCCGGCGAGGGCACCCAGAACATGCTCTGCGCTTACCTCGCAGCGGGAGTCCTCACCGGCCTCGCGCTTAACGCCGCGTTCGGCCTATGGTGGGCCGACCCCGCTGTCGCGCTCGGCATCGGCGCGCTCGCGCTCAACGAGGGCCGACAGACCTGGCGCGGCGAGGGATGCTGCGCCACCTCGCCGCTCCCCCGCGAGCCGCTCGACACCTGCCACCAGGAGTGCTGCGACTCACCACACCCTTCACGAGGCTAGGCGTCGGCTTGGGTCTGGGCTGTCCGTCTGTTGCGTAGTGCCGCCCATGCCCGGCCGAGCGTGTAGGAGACGGCACTGCCGGTGCCGACGAAGAAACCGACCGGATAGTTGGTTTCGTAGGAGGCGGCGATCGCGGCCCACACGATGATTAGCGCGAAGGCGATCGAGAGCGCCATAGCGACGAGTGGCTGGTCGGTGAACGATCGGCCGGCGGCGGGTGCGCCGATCATCAGGCTGAAGATCAGCAGTGTCCCGACGACAGGCACCGTCATCGCGGTCGCTAGCGCTAGGACGACGAGGAACAGCATCTCCATACCGAAGCGGCTGACGCCACGGGCCTCTGCGACTTCGGGCAGGACCGAGGAGAGCATCAGCGGCCGGTACAGCACGGCAATCGTAGCGATGCAGACGAGGCCGAGAATCGCTGTGGGTGCGATGTCGTTGCTTGAGATTCCAAGGACCTCTCCGAATAGGAGCGAGTAGACGGCGGGTGCGTACTCTTCGCTGAAACTGAGGAACAGCGCGCCGAGGCCGAGCATCATCACGAGCGCCAAGGCGGTCGCGACATCGTGACGGCCCCTCCTGCCGAGTAGCCCGATTCCAAGCGCACCGGCAAGCGAGAACACACCGAGCCCGAGAAGCGTGCTCACCCCGATCAGGCTCGCGCCGGCCGCCCCGGCGAAGGACCCGTTGGGGATCGCGTGCGCCGCGAACGCCGAACCGCGCAGAACCGTGAAGAACCCGACGACGCCGGCGACGACTGCGACGATGCTCGCGACCTCCCAGGCGTTCACCATGAAACCCGAGAACATGGCCTAGCTCCCCTCTGCGGGCGGCCTGTTGCGCTGTCGGCGGCGCTCGGGCAGCCCGGAGACGACGTAGAGCAAGAAGACGATCGTCACGACGAAGAAGCTGATGGGCCACCCGTGCCCGGACGGCGGCCATTCGTAGCTGTCGTAGGCGAGCACGATCCCGAGCCACATCGCGCCGATCCCGATGCCGGCGGCGGTGAGCATCGCTATCAGCGGACGCTTGGTGAGGCGCAGCGCGCTCGCAGCCGGGCCGACGAGTAGCGCGGTCCCCAAGATCGAGCCAATCGTGATCGCCGCGAGCGCGGCTGCCAGCGCCAGCGCGAGCAGGTAGAGAATCCCGACGAGCCGCACGGGGATTCCGCGTGCGGCCGCCATCTCTGGGCTGACTGTGGCGAGCAGCAGAGGACGGTAGAGCAGGAGGATCAAGCCGAGCACGAGCAGGCTCAGCAGCAGTATCAGCGGGACGGCCGAGCTCGCGATCGTGAATGCCGAACCGAACAGGATCGTGACGGTCGCGCCCGTGGTGTTCTGTTCTGTGGTAGCGAGGTAGAGGAACAGGGCACCGAGCCCGATCGAGGCGCCGAGCACGATCCCCGTGGCGAGATCCCTTCCACGGGTGCGCTGAATACCGATCGTCTCCATCGCCGCCGCGGCGAGGAGGTTGCCGACCACGAATCCCCACAACGGGCCGACCCCGACGAAGAATGCCCCGGCGCCGCCCGTGATACCGATGTCGCCGAACGCCTCACCAGCGAAGGACTGTCCCCGCATGACGGTGAACACTCCGACCGTGCCGGTCACGATCGCGACGAGTGTGCCCACGCCGAGCGCGATGTGGACCGCTTCGCTTGCAAAGAACCCAGGGGCGAACACCGGCGTCAGGAAGTGGCTCACGAGACAGTCTCGGTGTCCGGGAACGCGACCTCATGCCCGGCTAGATCGGTTTCCTCGCCGGCCCCGGCCACGATCAGCACGCGCCCGTGGACGTTCAAGACATCGACGTGATGGCCGTAGAGCTTGCTTAGTACATCGGCGCGCACAACCTCATCGGTTCTGCCGCTGACGGCACGGCCCGAGGCGAGGTAGACGATGCGGTCCATGACCCCGAGCAGCGGGTTTATCTCATGCGCCGAAATAAGCACCGCGATCTGCTGCTCGCCGGCGATCCCGGCGAGCAGCGCGACGACCTCGTGCGCGCTGCGCAAATCCAGGTTCGCCAACGGCTCGTCCAGCAGCAGTAGCCGGGGGCGGGCGATTAGAGCGTGCGCGATCAAGATGCGCTGCTGCTCACCACCGGAGAGCCGCCCGACACGGGTATCAGCGAACCGTGCCGCATCCACCGCCTCAAGCATCTCGTCCACCAGCGCACGACGGGCGCTGGACGGGCGCGGCACCCCCAAGCGCTGCGCGTCAAGGCCGAGCGCAACGAGGTCGCGCGCCCGTAGCGGCAGGTCAGGGTCGAGCAGGAACTTCTGCGGGACGAACCCGATCAGCTTGCGTGCCCGTGCGCGGGAGCGCCCTGCTATCAGGACCTCTCCCGCGCTCGCGGGCTGTAGGCCGAGGATCGTGCGGAACAGGGTCGTCTTGCCCGCCCCGTTTGACCCGATCAGCCCCGTGAACTCGCCGGGCGCGATGTTGAAGCTCACCCCGTCGAGGATCGTGCGGCCGGAAAGCCGCACGTCCAGCTCCCGCACCTCGAGGATGTTCTCGCTCACCGCGATGCGCCCGCCCAGTTCACAGTTTTTCGGTGGAGACGTGTTCGACTACCGCCTTTTCCAAAGCCTTGACCTCGGCGAGCATCCACGACTGATAGTCATATCCGGGGGTTGGCATCGTCTCGTACACCCCGACGACCGGAATCCCAGCACGCTTGGCGGCCTGCACAAACGATTCCGTGATCGAACTGGTGACCTGCTGGTTGTGGACAAACACCTTGACCTTGTGCCCCGAGAAAAAGCTGTTCTGAAGGGTCACGAGCTGGGGAGCGGGGTCCGTGCCGTTCATGATGTCCGCCTGAAACGGAAACGGCGTCAGGTTCTTGGCGCCCGCCGCTTCGAGCATGTAGTCCGCGACAGGCTCGGTCGTCGCGACCGGCGTGTTCGGGTAAGCAGCCTTGAACTTCGCGATCGCTTCGTACCACGGCTTTAGTGATTCATCGAACCTCGTGGCGTTTTCCTGGAAGTACGCCGCGTGAGCGGGCTGTAGCGCCGAAAGGTCGCTAACGATCACCTTGGCGACGGTCGGCATCGTCGTGGGCTTGTACCAGAGGTGCGGGTTCGGGGTCGATTCCGGCAGGCCGAGCAGCTTCTGGACGTTGATGACCTTCCGAGAGGAGTTCGGCGAAGCCGACTCGATCTTTTCCATGTAGGTGTCGTAGCCCACACCGTTTTCGATCAGCAAGCTCGCGGCGCTGACCGCCTGAGCGGTGCTCGCGCTGGCCTCGTAGGTGTGGGGGTCGGTGTTCGGGTTGCTCTCGATCGCCGTGACCTTGACGTACTTGCCGCCGATCTGTTCGATCACGTTCGCGTACTCGTTCTCCGCGCCGACCGCGTTAATCGTGGCGTTCGAGGAGCCCGCACCGGACGACGACGAGGCTGAGGAGCTTGATCCTGTGGAGGAGCTATTGCCGCATCCTGCCGCGAGCAGCGCAAGCAACACGCTCCCAGCAACCACGGCCAAGAGGGTACGTCGGCGCGCAATGCGCCGTGGGGCGATCTTCATGGGCGACCTCAATCTGATGGTGGAAAGCACAGTCGCGGCGCCTCACACGGGCCGCGCCGCGAACCATAACACAGTATTGAGTCTGATTCTTATTCTTGTCTAGCCGATCAGCTCTGGCAGGCCGAGCACTCGCCACGCAGGATGACCTCGTGCTCGTGCGTATCGAATCCCAGGCGTCGCGAGAGCCTGTCGATCGAGCGCTCCAAGTCCCCGTCGTCAAACGGCACGAGCCGCCCGCACGTATCGCACAGCAGATGATGGTGGTGCGCGCCGGCGGGGTCGATCAGCTCATAGCGGGTCATCGCGTCACCTAGCTCCAAGCGCGCCACCAGCCCGCGATCCTGCAACAGCTCAAGGATGCGATAGATGCTCGCCCGCGCGACACTCCGCTTGCTTGCCCGTAGCTGATCTTCGATCTCAATGGCACTGAGAGCACACGACTGCTCAGCCAACAGGTCGATGATCGCGTTACGTGCCCCACCCTTGCGATGCCCCGCCTGGCCGAGCACCGCACGAGCGTGCTCGGCCCACTCCGATGCGCTCGCCGTTGACACGACCCCCATTCTAGCCAGCCAAGAGGCGATAGTAAGACTACTTCTCGATGTCCCCAGAGGGTGTCACGAGCTGTGGGCCGGTCCTTCTCGCCCTACACGCTCATCTTCGCAATCGTGACCCGCCGTGCGTGGGCTGCTCATCGCAGCGCGGCGTGCGCTTGGTGTGGTGCGGGCTTGGCGGGTGGTTTGGTGGAGCCGCTCAGCCCGATCGATGAGACCACGACGGCGATAGCGAACAGCGTCACCGTCGCGGCTCGCATCCGGCGGGGAGTCAGCCAGGTCATGTGATGAGCTTGAAGCCAGGAACGGACTCCAGACGCGCCTGCCATTGCCGCCATAGCGCATCCTGCACACATCGATGTCGATTCTATGCGATATCAGTCGCGGGAGTTGGGTGCGCGTCGTCGCGTAAAGCGCGATGCCGCGCCACTACTCACGGCTCTGCACGTCACGCAAGGCGACGGACCCGTACCACTGCGCATCGGGCGCCAGCACAAAACCTCCGGCCCACCCGCGATCAAGGCATCCCACGCCCTGCGCACCAGATCAATCTCCGGACTCTCGCCCATAGCCCTGATTGTCGTGCATCCACTCGCGGAAGGCTGCGGTCCTTTTGCGGTCCCTTTTGGCGCCCGCTGCGGTCCGTTTGCGGTCTCCAGACCAACGAACAGCAGCGAACACGCTCGCCCGATGTCCAGCGTTTTCGGGGATATTCGCGCGTGTTCGCGGCTGTTCGCGCTTCTCTAAGTCAATCGGGGCGAACGGTTCAGGTTGGCTTTCTAATGCGGTTTTTGGAAGCCTTGCAAACGTCCTGCAAACGCCATACCGCCGCCAGACCGGCCCCGCGCCCGCTTCCGACCCGGTGTATGCCATGCCTAACATGTGTATGTTGCCCGGCGAGGCAACGCCGACAGCCCGGGACGCTAACGCCACCGCAGTTCAATCCGCGCTGAGGCCTTCGGAACGCCGAAAGAGCGCCCCGAGTTCCACGCCAAGCGCGCGAGCCAGTCGAACCATCCGCTCGTAGGTCAGAGCTTTGTACTCGCCGACCTCGATCGCGCGTATGCCTTTGAGCGATATGCCACGTATGGAGTCGGCAAGCTCGCGGTCGGTTAGACCTCGTTCCTCGCGCAGCTCGCGGACTGCTCGGCCGAGTTTGGCCTCGTCCTGCGCATAGCGGCGTGTCGTGTCATCGTCGTCCATCGCGGGCTCCTTTGCTCTGGGGGCGCGCGATCAGAGCAGAACCCGCCGGCGATCTCAAGAGGCGGGTACGGGTCGAGTGCCGGGCGCGAGCAACCTCGCTGGCCGGGTACGTCGGCGCATCGCCGGACGGCGATGGCGGCGCTGAGCAAGCACGATCCTTCATGCCCTACAAACGTCGCTTTCGAGCGGCTTACGGTACGCGCCATGAAGCGCCGCGAACGGCCGCGAAAGTTTCCGCCGTGGGCTCTGCTCTGATCGCCAGCAACCCAAAAACCAGCGGCCGAGACGGGTGTTACTAGCACCCGCCCCGGCCTTACAGCACCGAAGAAAACGCCTTCGATGCCGCCGACTAACCGTAGCTCCTACGGCTAGTTCGCCTTGCATGGATCGTGGCGCCTTCTTCGGTGTCGAACCGAAAGGAAGTGTGCCAAATGGGCATGACGATCAACCGTCCGTATCGAGACGCGCTGTACGACGGCCTGATGACGGACCTCACCGCGCACGACGACATTTTCACGCTCCTGCGCAACGACGAAGTGACCGAGGCGAAGCGGTTGCACCACCGTTTCAAGGGAGAGCTTCGGCTGCTCGATGACCTCGCCTGGGAGCGCGAGCCCGAGGCCGAGCAGTTCGAGTTGACGATGGCGCCGCGTGAGTTGCGGCCGATCATCGAACGCGTCTATTGGTCGGCGGTCGCCTCGCTCAACAACGAACCGGACCAGTTGGTCGATGAGGCGCTTGCCAACCTCAACGAAGCCGTCGTGGCGTGCCCGGAGATGCTTGCCCGGCTCGCCGACGAGTTCATGGACGGCCAGCAGGGCGCAGGCAGCGAGGAGGCAGCGGCAGCGTGAGCGCAACTGCGACTCGAATCCACAGCCCGGAGCAGCTTGGCCAGGCGATCCGCACCAGGCGCCGCGAACTTCATCTCACGCAGCAGACAGTGGCGAACCTTACGGGGATCAATCGGGTCGTAGTCGGGCAGCTAGAGCACGGCAAGAGTACGGTCCAGCTACGGATCGTGCTCTTGGTCGTGCAGGTGCTCGGCATGGACGTCGAGCTTCGGGTACGCGGATGACTCCCCGCCGAGCACGACGGCGGCGCTGGCGCGACCGGCGCCCCTGGCGTGTCGCATACGTCTTGACGAACTGGAAGCTGCGCGTCGGGTACATCGTTGTCGCAGCTTGCATCGGAGTGTGGATGGCGCACATACGCCATGCCAACCCCTGCCTGGGCCTCGCCGTCGGTATCTGCGGAGCGCTGCTCAGGATTTGGCTGGAAGTCAGGCAGCACGAGCCGCGCGACTAGCCAACTCTGGCGGGGTCACATTCTGTGATCGATTACGGCTTGGCGTGGTCGACGAAGCGCTCACCCAGATCAAGCAGGGCGTCGGCGCTGTCCTGCACCGCCTCCCACCGTTCCTTGGGTCGCCCCCTTCTGCCCTGATATCTACCCACACGGCGTACAAGGCCCAGCCGCTCCAGATCGACAAGCAGCGTGCTTACCGAGGGTTGACCAATCCCTAGCCGTTCGGCGATTTCGTTCTGGGACGCCTGCGACGCACGCAAGAGCTGAACGGCGGCCCAAGCCCGAGGGCCGCACGCTCGCTGCATCGCCTGTTGCGCGCTCAGACTTTTCATCGGTTATAACCGATATTATTAGCGGAGGTGCATATACCTCCGTCGAATACCTCCCCGTCATGGCGCAGCTAGCTAAAGAGCGCTCGCGCCGCGACGGCATTCGCTCACAGCTCCCGTTGGATTGGGCGTGTGAGTCAAGGAGCCGGGCGCGCGACTCGATCCCCCTCTTCCAATACCCCGCGATGATGGTCTCCCCCATGCAGGGCGCCCTTCTGGACGCCGTGATCGACTCGCGCGGCCGTCCACCGCACGTGCTTGACGCCTTCGTGGGCTCTGGAACCACGATGCTCGAGGCGCGGGGGCGCGGCTTGAGTTTCACGGGGGTAGACATCAACCCCCTCGCCATCCTCATCTGTCAGGTGGAGTCGGCGAATACGTGCGCGTCAACGATCGAACACCACGCCGAGCGGGTCGTGCGCCGAGCAGCACGAATCTTGCCGTCCACCACCAGGCCATGTGGGGCGTGGGCAACAAAGTGGTATCGGCCCGACATCGCGCAGGCGATGGCCTCGTTGCAGCTCGCGATCAGACGCATTGAGGATCTCGATGTCCGCCGAGCATTGTGGGTCGCCCTCGCCGAGCTAGCGCGTGTAGTTGGCAACCACCGGCCAGGTGCTCCCAAGCTACAGACACGACCAGCCATTGAGCTTGGTCGCGAGATCGACGTGCTCGGCCGATTTTCTACGCTGGCTCATCGCGTGGCGGGCGTCGTCGGCGAGCGAAGCGAGGAGCTACGGCGCCAGTCAGCGCCAGCCCCGCACCTGCTGCTCAGCGATGTACGACAGCTATCCCGCCTCCCTGCGAAGGCGGATGTCCTACTGACATCGCCCCCATATGGGGACAATCACACGACGATGCCCTACGGACAGGTCGCCTTCCTTCCGCTGCGATGGATCGACCTTGCAGACATTGATCCAGCTTTCGACCGGACCTTGACAAGCACCAGTAAGACTCTCGATACCGCAAGCCTGGGAGGGAGCCTACGCACAGACACGACAGCAGTCGCCAAGACTGTCGCACACTCCAAAAGCCTCGACCGAACGCTACAGGCGCTCCAACACGCACCAGCGCAGGCACGCGTCCGTACGGCGGGCTTCTTTAGCGACCTCGACGAAGCGTTCGCCTCGATCACCCGGCAACTCGCGTCCGATGCACACGCTGTGCTCACCCTTGGTAGTAAGACCACCTACGGGGTACACGTGCCCACCGCATCGATCGTCCAAGAGCTACTGGAGGCGCGCGGCTACATAAGACTTGAGCAACTGACCCGTCGCATCCGACGTAACCGCAGACTCCCTGTTCGCAACGAGCGCTCAGGCCTTATCTGCGAGGAGACCGTACTCGTGATGCAACGTTCCACTTAGGGGCTATTGAGGTCAGCGTCGAACGCCGGCCGCGAGCGGTCATCAGAGACTGCGCGGAGCGCCGGTTGAGCCTGGGGTTCATTCAGCCGCTCGACGCGACGAATCGGCCACGCAATCCCGTGCTGCGTGTCCCCGATCAATGCGCCATCGTGCCCAATTATACGTTTGCGCAGGTCGTCGTCACCTGTCACCAAAGCGACACGCACTGTCTCTCGGTGAACCTCAGTCATCTCGCTCCAGCGCCGCGCTAGTGCGGGTGTCTGCGGAACGTTAGCGGGCTCCGCTGCCTCGGTGTCGATGCGACACTCCCCATCCTTGTCAAAGACACAAAGCTCAAGCACATCAAACGGTACAGTCATACGCGAACTTAGCATTAGGTATAGCTGCTCGCCGTCCGGGCAGTATCGACTGCCTGACGGAAGAAGATGGATTCGCCCTTTCGGCTTCTTCGCGCTAGCTACCTCAATGAGATCGGTAGAGGAAATGTGTCCACGTGAGTTCTTGGTGTCGCGCAGTTGTAGGTCGCACGGCTGATCCAAGAGCATCCAAAGTCGCTTATCTGACTCGCCTGCCTCCCAACCCGTCTGAAACAGGTCGCCGCACGCAAGTGGTAGGCCCGCGACATTGATAAGTGGACCGGGGTCGTAGCGCTCTCGTTGCATCAACTCAGCGGTCTTGAGTCGAGCCGACTCATCGGGTCCGCCAGACCGTGCAAAGATCGTCCGTATTTGCTCAAATACATCAGCCAGTTTCGCTAGTGTCGCGTCTCCTAGGAGCAAAGTCTGGGCCTCGCTTCGGTACGCGATTGCCAGGACTCGCAGTAGCGCGTCCGCCTCCCAACTTCCCTCGCTGCGGGCCGCTCTTACGACGATGTGCTCAAGTGTGCGTAGCTCGATGCGCTCGCGTAGCTCCTCGATCGCAGCGGCGTGGGCTGATTCTGCGAGCTTGAGTAGTTCATCGCGCGCACTCACAAGCAGTGGAGCGGCGCGAGTGATGCGAAGGTCCTCAACGAAATCGATCGGAGCACTACTCATCAGTCGCTGCTTGCTTGCAATAAGTGACCGTGCCGGATCTGTGGGCGCACCCGCTGCCTGGTGACGCTCACTTGCGGCAAGCGCCTCAATAATCTCATCTCCAAGGTTAACCTTATTCGTAAGGATCGCCGCGTACGCATCTGGAAACTCCCGAAGAAACTCCCCGAGTAGCTGATCCCCCGGGTCTACGCCCTCGCCTAGCTCGCGGTCGAATAGGACCAGGCTGTTCTTGGCGATGGTCTCGCGCTCTGGCGTATCGAGGTTTCCCCACGCTTGCGGGGTCATGGGACGGAATTGCGGACCGCACATATAGCCGAGCACGTCGATCGAAGTATCGACCTCGCTTGGTTTCTCGTAGATTCGCTCGCGGCGCTCGCGGGCGATTAGATCGGGGTCGCTCTCGACAAGCTCCTTGTACCGCTCACTTTTCCACCGGTTGAACGCCTCCGGGTCGAGATCAACCTCGGGGTCCTCCAACGTGGCACGGTAGGCCTCCTCAGACAGGATTGAGAGCTTGTTGGCACGCCCCTGTGGCACCTTGAGGGATTCATCGTCCACGAGCACCACTTCGCTCAACTCAAGCGCCTCAAGCTGACTTTCAAGGGCGGCACGGGCTTTCGCAAGCGCCGCGGTGCTTGGCGTGGTCACTGGCTGACGCCCAAGCTCGGATAGCGGATTCGGAACCGATTTAGCCTTCCGGTCCCCGGGTCTTGCTCAAGATCGATGCTTGCCTGATCGAGGTCGAGTAGCTGCCGCACGAGCCAGAGACCGAGCCCCCGTCCCTCATGCTTACGAGTTACAAAAGGCTCAAAGGCACGCGATCCTAGCTCGGGCGCGACACCCGGACCATTGTCGGATACAACGATCTCTGAACCCTCGACCGCGAAGTGAATCGTCGGCGCTCCGCCATCATAGTCGCCGTGATCGAGAAGCCAGTAAACACTGTTGTGAACAAGGTTATCGAGCACCTGGCCTAGCCGCCCTGGGCTCAGTCGTACTTGTGCTCCCTTGCTCACCGATGCCGTCACGACAATTCCTTGAGGATGCAGGCGGTCGCGGTGAAAAGCGGCCGTATCGCGCACGAGCTTCCCGAGGTTCACATCGGTACGCCGTAGGCGGCTGTAGCGAAGCATGGGGTCCAAGTGGCGCAGTTGCGACCGGAGCGCACCGGCAGCCCACTCGACCTCGTCTAGCAATAGCTCCACGTCCTCTGGTAGACCATCTCGCACCTTTGCCGCCGCACGCGCCCGAAGTCGCAGTCGCTCCATCACTTGAGTTATGTCGTGCGCCAAGCCCTCAGCGGCAAGCCCAAGTCCGGCGGTAGCGAGTAGATCCTCGTAATTGAGCTGGGCTTGCGCGAGCCTATCTCGAAGATGCGCTACCACGGGCGCCAAGTCTCCCGCAGCGTCCAGTGTAGCCTTGGCGGACGCGAGTTCCCTTAGAAGCTGTGCTCGCTCCTCGTCCGTTTCATCGTCTGCGACTTCTGCGGTAGCCAGCACTGTTTCGGCACGATGAATAGATGCGGCTGCCGCCCGCGAACGGTCAGCAACCTGACCGGCCTGACCCACTAGCTCGTCGCCCGTGAGACCAAAGAGCCCTTCAGCGCGTTCCGCTAGCTCTTTGGCCCACTCGCTGCCTGCGCGTCCACTCTCGTCGAGGATCCGGTTGATCTCGCTTACAGCGAGGCGCAGGATCGCCTCGAAGCGGAGAAACGCAGCGTTGCGTTGAAAGTCCTCGCGGCTAGTGGTCTCTTGAAGATGCGCGTTCTCCCGAGCGGATATGCCGATGTACCCGAGAACATTTTGAGGCCTCAGCCCGTAGTAACTACCTCCGCTGGTAAAGCTCTTACCGAGCTGGAGAAGATCATCCCCGGCCGCTACTACGAACCCATCACGAAATATGGAGACGCCTCCGCGCTCTCTAACCCATTTTCGATAGTCTGCTTGACGATCAAATACCGAGAGGCTCAGCTCCCTTGCGACTCCGAGTTCAAGCGAGACCACATCGAGCTCCATTCGGAAGGGTCCGCACTCCTGCTCAGGAAAGCCGCTGATCTCGTCAGGTCGCACTATATGCTCGGCGGTGAAGCCACGGCTCTTGCTGGTTCCAAACGAAACGTCGCTTATTGGTCCACGGGCCTTCAGGCGTTCAACCATCTCATCGCGCCCCTCGACGGTCCGAAGTTGACGCTGGAGTAGTTCTCTACGCTCCTCCTCTTTGGGGCGGAACCACTCTCGCCTCATCGAGCCTGTGATTTTCAGCTTACGCTTCTCGTAGGACACGGTCCAAGTGGTCAAAGCGGCAGCCCGAACCTCACTGGAGACCTGATGTAGGTCTAGAGAATCACCGTCCACGGTCACAGTCACGTCGAAGTTCTGGACGCTCGCGTACGGGTTCATAACGGTACTCAGCGACCGTTGCAGAGTCGTCTCGTCAGACCAGCCAGCGTCGTCGGCGTACGGTTCAGTGATTTCGAGCACCGTCCCCGTCAACGCTGCCATCGGCCACGGCTCGGCGAGCGTCAGGTCGGTATGCGTCACCCAGCCCGGCGTTATGTCTGACAGCAGTCGGCCCGGTTGAAACTCTCCCCAATCGATTGCAACGTCGTGCTCAAGCGCACCTGCCCCAGGTTGGGCAGCAGGGCGCGTGCGCAAGCGGAGCTTGCGACCGAGACGTTGTGCCCCTAGGCGACCAAGCCCCTTATCGCCGAGCGGCACTCGCTTGTCCGGCGGTATCCCTTCCTGCTTCTGCTCCGCCTTCACCGAGGCCGAAAGCGTCAGCCAGCCTCGGACGATCTCTTCCGCCGTCATGCCCGCTCCGTCGTCGATGATTAGGATCGATCCATCCTCCGCGACGGGCCGTTGGGCCTCGGTTTCGGATTCTGTTATCGGGTCTGAATCAGGGCTTGGTAGGCTCTGCTGCCCCGAAGGTGGGTCATCATCGCCGTCGCTCGCCGGAGCGGCTGCTGGGCGCTTGATCTCAAGATGAACGTGCTCGGCCCCTGCGTCGTAGCTGTTCTTGATTAGCTCGACGAGCGCCTGATCTGTGCTCGTGAAAAGCTCCGCACCGAGCCGCCAGACAACGGCTGCATCCGCGCGGAAAGACTCTGGTACAGACGGGCTCACCCGGATAACATGCCATGCTCGGGCGCGCAACGCCCCCTGACTGCACGCCGCGACCCGTCGCGGCCGCCTGCGTCCTCGTGTCGGACCCACAGCCCGGAGCGGAAGCGCCTCCAGCCGGTTCCCTCCGCGCGGCGACACGAGTTCCGGGGCCAGCTAGGCTTGCCCAAGCAATCCTCGGTACACGAGACGCGTCTCGCGGGCCGGTTCGAGGCCAAGCTGTTCATCGAGGGAGCGCGTCAGCTCGTCGTAGCGGCGGGTGATCGACTCGCGCAGTCCGAGAGCGTGTTCGGCTTGGAGTGCCAGGCGCCAGCTTGGCTCGTGCAGTCCGTCGAGCGCAATGGCTTGGTCTGCCATTTGGAGGGCGCCACGCGCGTCGTCGCGTCCGAGTCGTGATCGTCCCACGCGCTCAAGCAGATCGACGAGGGTTGCGTGGAGTACCCGTAGCTCTCCCTCGGCCCATATGTAGTCGCTGCCTTCCAACGGCTCGCCTCGCCAGAGCGCCAGTGCGCTTTCAAGGGCGGTCGGGTCGTCAGTCGCGCCGCTGTTCGCAGCGAGCAGGCGGTCGAGGTCATCGAGGTTGACGCGGACCTTTGAGCGGTCCAGCTCGTAGCGCTCGCCGTGATGAACCCACGCATCCCCAAGCGCCTTTCGGGCCTCGGTGACGGATTGCCAGAAGCGGGGTCGTGTGCGCTCGGGGTCCTGCGCCGGCCAGATAGCCTCGATCAGCTCGTCTCGACTGGCGCCTTTGGGGTGAAACGCCAAGTAAGCCAATAGCTCGTGCGTTGCCGCGCGCTTGATTCGTCCGAGTAGCCCGTCCATTGCGAGAGGACCAAGGACGGCAATCGAGATGGTGCGCGGGTCGTCCTCGAGCGACGCGGCCTCTGCCTCCGCTGGCGGACTCGATGCTGGCAATGGGGATCCCGTGGTTCGGTCCTCGACTAGCGGCGCCGAGACGGTTAGGACGTAGCGGCCGGGGCGAGCGCCCCCACCCGTGAGACGCTGTGCGGCGGGCGCCCCTCGCCTTGGCAGGACGCCGGGCACTTGCCTCGCCGTTGGTATGACGCTCCGTATCGAGCGACTGAGGAGGACCGCTACGAGGCACGCGGCGAGCACCCACGCAACGCAGGCCACTACCTGTTCGACCTCGCTTGTCGTGATCGGGCTCGTGAGCGAGCCGGATAGGCGCGGCAGCGCGGGACGAACGAGGCCAAGCCCAACGATGCCTGCGAGGGCGATCACGGCTTGCGCCGTCGCCCATGCCCGCCGTGCTGCTGCATGGCTGCTCATATCAGGAGCGCCAGCAGAGAGCCGGCGGCCATGAAGGGAGCAAGCGGCAGAGCGAGGCGTAGTGCCTCGCGTCCGCGTCGGATAGCGAAAAGCAGGGCGACCACGACGGCAAGCTCGACGGCGAGCATGACCGCTAGGAGTGTTGCACCGTGCAGGCCACAAAGGATGAGAAGCGCGAGCTTCACATCGCCCATACCGAGCCATGCGGGACGCAGGAGGCTCGCGGCGAACAGTAGGACTATGGGGATGCCGCCGCCGACAAGGCTGCTCAGGCGCACCCCGTCGATTAGTGAGAGTGCCGCGCACGCGACGGTGGCGGGGAGCACGATGCGGTTGGGTATCCGGCGCTCTCGCAGGTCGTAGCCGACGATTTGACCGAGCGCGCCACCAAGGATGACGAGGCGCACGAGCACGATTAGGTCGAACCCAAGCTCGGCACCCACCACGAGGAACGCAAGACCGCCTGCGGTGGCGGATATTGCGGGTGACGGTTTCACGGCTGGCGGGGCGCTGCGGTCGCGTGGGCCGAGATAGTCAGGGAGTGCAGCCCTACGACGCCGAGCAGGATCGTTGGCACCATGCGAGTGACGGTGACGGTCACTTGGCCGGTGGTCGCGGTCGCTTGGCCGGTGGTTGAAGGGTTGGCGGTGATCGTTCGCAGCGCTTGTGCGCGTGCTTCGCCGGGATCAAGCTCAAGATGCCCGGCGTGCAGTTCGGGAATGTCGATGGCCTGACTGCCTGAAAGCGCAGCATCGTCAGCTATCGAGGTCAGTTGCCGGCGAACGAGGAAGGCGTGCCCCACGTCTATACCCAGCCCGATCACCATGACTACGGCGAGTGAGAGCAGGAGCCCGCCTATCAGTACGGAGCCGCGCTCGCCGAGCAGTCGGTGTCGTAGAGCGGTGGTCATGGCGCCTGCAAGATGCTTCGGTAGCGATCGACGGGGGCCGATGCACGGCTACGCACGACGATGGTCCCGAAGTGCCCGAGGAAGGGCAGCGTGCCGATGGGAACGCTGGTAGTGACTTGGGCGCTCATCACTTCGCCCCGTGCGTAGGTGCCGGTGAGGCTCAGCGTGAGAGGCGTGGGCGAGTCGGGCTGTTCGCGTGCGAGCGCTTCGGTCGCGGCGGCATGAGCCGCTGACGGGTTGGGAGCTTGGGTCGCCGAGAGCACTGCATCGTTGGCGGCCTGCTGGCCGTCTACGTGGGCAAGCTCGATCCGCGCGTACAACGGGACGAGGAACATCAAGGGCACAAGGACGGCTGCAAGCAACAGTACGCCGCTGATAATCGCCGCTTCGCCGCGCTCCTCCGAGAGCCTGTTTACTAGGCGGCGCATTGTCACTGTTCGTCCTGTGGGTAGCGCTCCACGGGCTCGCTCGCGGTCGCGGTAATCGTGGGGAGCATCAGGTCCACGCCGGGGAACAGATGCGGCGCCGATCCTTGTACTACGACCGTCACGACGCTGGTGTTGCTGTGCGCGGACGGTCGCAGGTGTGAGCCGATGCCTCCAGCGGCTGCAAGAATCGCATTGGCGCGAGCGATACCCGCGCCGGTTCCTTCGGAGCTTGCCGCCTGCACGCCGTCTTGAGCTGCCGCGTGAGCGACTGATCCGGCGTGGGCGAAGGCTAGGGCTTGTATGGCAAGCCCAACGGTGAGCAGCACCAGCGCCAACGCCAGCAGTCCCGAGATAAGCGTGTCGCCGCGCTCTGAGGAGAGCCGTTCTCGCACTGACATTCTCGCAGCGCCTATTTCATTTCGTTGACGAGCTTCTGCCCGGCGTTCAGCACTCCTGGTCCCACAATTGCGAGGACTCCTGTCGTGATAACGACGATGCCGATAGCGAGGACAACCCAAGTGACAACTTCGCCGCGCTCATCGCGTGCGATTCGTCCTCTAGCGAGGCTGAGCCAGATTCTTGTGAGGGTGCCCATTTTGTTTCTCCTTTCTAGGGTTAGATCGTTTGGGCGAGCAAGTGAAGGAAGCCAAAGGAGACCCAGAGGACCACGACGGCGATCAACGGCGCCAGGGGCAGGTGCATCGCCAGGTGCGCGCGGTCGGCTGCGCGTTCTAGGTAGCGGTTCTGTTCGGCGCGCATCTCTCGTGCTTGGCCGCGCAGGAACTCGCCGTAAGGGCTCTCCTTAGCCGCGAGCAGTTCGGCGAAGCGCAGAAACATCGGCTCGCCGCTCTCGCTGGCCACGACGACTAGCGCGTCACGCTCGCTGAGCGCGCGGTCACGTCGGGCGAGTGATAGTGCGTTTGTCAACTCGTCGCCGAGCACGCCCTCGCAGTCTCGCGCGGCAAGCTCCAGTGCTTGTCTAAGTGACTGCCCGGCCTGTAGCGATAGCGTCATCACGGCCAAGGCCTCGGGCAAATCTAGGAACAGTGCCTCGCGTCGCTTCTTGGTTTCGACGCGGAGGGACAGGTCTGGGAGAAAGAAGCCGAGCACGGCGAGAACGAGACCGACGATTCCCGGCGGGAGTTGACGAGCTAGGGTCGCGTAGGGCGCCAAGGGGATAAACGGGACCGCGAACGCGAGGAGCGCTTTCTTGGCGAAGAACAGTCCCACCGAGTCTTTGTTGCCTGCTTGGTGCAGGCGGGCGTCGTAGCTTGCGCTTACCTTTTCGATCCACGCGCGGACGGGCTCGGGCAGGCTCCCGCTGAGGTTGCCGGCGCCGTGGACGAGCTGCCGTGCGCCCTGAGCAGCGGCAAGCCGTGTCGATAGCGCCGGGCGCCGCCGAGATAGGACGTACTCACAGAGCAGCAAGCCACCGACGACTAGGCAAAGCGAGGAGAAAAGAAGCGCGGTGTTCATCGGCTGCTCTCCGATCGTGTGCTGCGCGGCTCGGGCACCTTCCCTAGACGGCGCATCAGGAGGTAGCAGCCGAAGATCAGCCCGCCGCAGAGCAGGGAGACGACGGTGCCGGCCGTGGTTCGGTACGCGGCGAGGAAGCCGGGCGAGGATACGCCGATGAGTAGGAGAATCACGATCGGGCTGAGGGCGAGGATCGCGGCTTCCATGCCGAGGCTCGCGGTTCGGGATCGTGCCTTCTCGCGGGCCTCAAGGCGCTCTGAGAGCACGCCGGCAAGTTCGCGCAGAACTGGGGCTAGTCCCCCGGTGGGCAGCTCAAGCAGGGCAGCGCGGAGCAACAGCGCAACCGAGTCTGTTGTGCGCTCTCCTGGTCGTCGTAGCCCGTCGAGCGCACTTGTCAGATCAGAGCCGCGTAGCCGGGCTCGAAATGCAGCGAAGTCGCCGCGTAGCGCGGTTGGTCCCGAGTCGGCGACCAACCCGACTGCCGCCGGAAACGCCAAGCCAGCCTCCAATGCGTCGGCTAGTTGGCCGAGCACCGCAGGCCAGGCCCGCTCACGCTCTCGCCGTAGGCTCTCGCGTCGAGAGCGCAACCATGCGACCGGGGCGACTACCGCGCCGAGCACTCCCGCGATGATGACTGCCGGCACGTCCACGATCCACCACACGAGGACGCCGGCCAGCAGCCCGCAGGCTCCGATGCCGCCGAGAACCGCGCCGGGAGACACGCCCAGCCCAGCGTCACCGAGCAACGTATCCATGCGCAGCGCGCTTGCTGGCATTGGCACGCGCACGCCAGTCACATGCAGAAACAGGAGCGCCACGCCAGCGGCGAATACGAGGCCCAGCAGAAAGCCAGTCATGTTCCACCCGCGTTCGTGAGGAAAGCGCGTGCCTCGGTGACTGGATATGTGACGGCCGCTGCGGTTGTCCGGCTCGGGAGTGATCCGCCGGTCGTGATCGGCCCGCTCGCTTGAAAGGAGACGCGCCATTCGATTGCCGCCTGCACTTCGTACCCGTTGGGTCCACAGCTTGAGGCGACGTTTGGATCATGCCCTTGATCCCCCGGCAGGCAGCGGGTTTGGTAAATGTGGAGAACGGCGGCCGGTGGCGGCGTTCCGGGTCGGTACGCGACACCCGGACCGCTGAGGAGCGGTTCTCCTTCACCGAAGTTCCAGCGGACGGCGCTAACGGAAGCAGTCACGGTGACTCGCTCACGCCCAGCCGAAGCCGACAATGATTGTGGCGATGGTGACGGCGAGAGCCAGAACCACGAGGCGGCGCCAGTGAGCCCGGCCGTATGCCGAGACGGGCTCGCTTCAATTGCACCTGCGGGCAGCGCTAGTCGGGTTGCGACGGTTGTAGCTAGTACGGCGGGACTGACCGCCGGCTGAGCGGCAGCGGGTTTTTCGGGGGCTTCTGGCTGTGGAGCACATGGGATTCTTTTCGGTTCCACTTCGCATGTGTTCACGGGCGAAGATTCGGCTTCGGTCTTGGAGGGGGTTTCGCCGCCGCCGAGCGGTTCGACGGGGCTTGACCCGCCTTCGCCGCTGCTGCCGGGAGCGCCAGGCGCGGACACGGACACGCGAACTCCCGCACCTATGGAGGCGTGACTTCGGCCTTCCTGCTGTGAGCCGATCCCAACCTGGTAGCTCGTCGCATAGGCGGCGCTCACGGTAAGCAGCACCACCATCCCAATGATGAGCGGAACGCAGGTTCTCATTTGACGACCGCCACCCTCCAGACGACGAACCTTGTTTCGTTGCCAATACGATGGAGCGCGACGTGTGCGGGTTCCTTTAGCCTGATTGTCCTGCGTTCTGGGTGCCCATTTTTATAGACCCTCACGCGGCCTTCGTACACGATCGAGGCGGTAGCGCTGAGGTATGAAGGATTTAGCTGTATCGAGTTAATCCTTACGCTGCTCGCCAGCACGCGGACGCGCACCTTTGCTTCCTTGCGCTGAGCAGCCGATCCGCGCAGCCCGGCCAGCGCGGGTCCGGCGGTGGACTGAGACGCCCACGACGGGATCGCGTTGTTCGAGAGCACATAGTCAGACACCTTCGCGTTTTGTTCAATTGCGGTGCGTGCTGCTTGTTCAAGCGCGGCGGCCGGACTTGTCTGCGCCGCGCTTGTCGTCTGTGTCGCGGCGATTGTGGCGTGGCCGCTCGCGCCGCCGCACCCGGCTACGAACAGACAGACAACAAGAGCTAGTGGTTGGAGTCTCATTGTTGGGGTGTGAAGCCAACGGCTTCTAGGTCGGGTAGGAAGCGGGGTCCAGGCGCGACCCATTGCAGGTCGGCGCCAGCGCCCTTGAATAGTGGGTTGAGCGTCATGCGACGACCCTCGATGCCCGCGACCTCGACTATCTGGTCAATGTGGCGAGGGAGAAAGTGTCGCTCTCCGCCGTCGTAGCTTCGGGGTCGGTCGCAATGCACAACGAGGTCAATCTCGCGTATCCAGTCGAGTGCTTGGTCCGCCTCGATCCTCGCGCCCGATGTCAGCGCGAATCGTGCGAGGTTCATCAAGGCGTGCTCGGCGGACTCGCCGTGGACGCTCGTCATGCCGGCATGACCGGTGGCGATAGCCCACAGCATCGCCATCGTCTCGGGCCCGCGACACTCGCCGACAATGATGCGGTGAGGATTCATCCTCAGGGCGTCAGCTACAAGGTCCTCAAGTGTTTCCGCTTTGAGGCCATCGGCGCTCGCGGGTCGGGCCTCGTAGCCGACGCAGTTCGGTAGGACCGCTGGCAGGTGAAGCTCGGCGGATGACTCGCACACCACGACACGATCCGTTCCAAGGATCGCGCGGCCTAGCGCGTTTATGAGGGTCGTCTTGCCCGCCGATACCCGCCCCGCGACGACGATGTTCTTGCCGGCCCTGACGCAGGCGGCGAGGAAGTCGGCGGCCTGTGCGCTGAGGAAGTCAAGTCCGACAAGCTCGTTCAAGGTGCCGACCGGGAGGCGGAATCGACGGATGGAGCAAATCGTGTGGCCGTTGGAGGAGACGGGCGGGATCGCTGCTGTGAGACGTGACCCGTCCGGCAGTCGCGCCTCCACGCGAGGGGTTATGCGATCAAGGCGCTTCGCCTCGACTTGCTCGAGGAGCCGGTCGAGGAAGCTACGGACCTGACGATCGTCGGCAAAAACGACGCCGGGCACCCGCTCGATGCGTTGCCCGTCATCGCGGAAAACGCGCTTGGGGCCGTTGACCATCCACTCCTGCGCATCGGGGTCGCTCAGCATCCGCTCAGCGAGGGCGCCCAAGCCGATGAAGTCGTCTCGCAAGGAGCGCGAGAGGGTGGCGAGGTCCTGCTCGGAAAGCTCGGCCTGCTGCCCGTTGAGCGCTTCGGCATGGAAGGCGCTTATTGCTTGCTCGATGATGTCCGCTGTGCGCTCGCGGCCTTCCTCGCTTGTGAGGTTGACTTGCTCCTCGGCGAGCGTCCTTTCGACGTGAAGCCGCACGGCCTCGGTTGCGTCGGTCGTGCTGCGAGTCATCACCGTTGCCATACGACTTGCTCCTCAGTGACTTGTCCGGGCGAGGAGAGGCGACGCTTGCGACCCTTCGCGGTAGGGGTGACGGCCGGTAGGAACAGCTCCTCCAACAGCCGCGTGATAGCGCTGCGGTAGCGGCTGCGCTGGCGTGCGGTAGCGAGCGGCATCCCGCGTCGCTGAGCGCGTGTGAGGCCGCGTATGTCCCACGGCACCCAGGCGTCTACCGTGACGCCGCGCTCGGCCAAGTGGGCGGTGATCGTCTGGGTGATGGCGCTGCGGCTCGCGGTGCCGGGGGCGCCGATGCCGTTAGCGATGACGCGCAAGCGCTCCGGTGGGATTCCGAGCGTCCCGAGCAGCAGATCGAGCTGGCGTAGCCCGTGGCGCAGCTGCGTATCCCGCGTGCCGAGCACGAGTAGCACCGCGTCGGCGGCGATCAGTGCTTCACGGTGCAGAGCAGCGGCGGCGTTGCCGTCTGCGAGGAACGCTCCCACGTCGCAGACAGTGAGCGGGTATAGCGGGGCGAGGGAGGTCAGAGCGCGTGTCATGGCGCCGGGCTGGGCAAGCTCGATGAGCGATTGCGGCTCGGGTGCGCCGAGTAGCACCGCCGGCCAGCCGGCACGTTCTGTTAGCCAACGCTGCACGAGCTCGGCCTGCACACCACCGCCGTTAGCGGCTCTGACAAGCCCGAGTATCGAGCCCTCGTTCGCGTCCGCGCCGAGCCGCACGTCGAGACCGCCGCCGAGCGCGTCTATCTCGACAAGCATCGTGGGCCAACTGCGGGCGGCGAGAGCGGCGAGCGACGCGGCGCACTCGCTCGCGCCGGGAGCGCCCTTAGCTCCCACCACGGCCAGGATGCTGCCGGCGTCGTCTCGGCGCTCGGGTCGTACCGGCGCGGGCGTCACCGCTGCAGGCCGTGCCTCGCTCACTGTTCCACGGATGGCCGTAAGGAGGCCGTCCGGGGAGACGGTGGAGTCGATCGTCTCATCGACGCTCAGCGCGGCGAGCGCTTCGCGCTCGCGCTCGTCCAGTGCGAGGCCGACGAGACGGACGCCCGACGCACGTACTCGTGCGCAATGCCCGGCGGTGAGCCCGGATAGTTCTGGGGAGAGCAGCACGGCATCGGGTGCTTCCTGCTCGACCGCTCGTTGGAGGTCGTCAGCCTCGGCGACGCTGCTGACGAGCGTCAGTGGTGCGTCGTTGTCGAACAGCAGCAGCTCGACCTCGCGCTCAGCGAGCGGGGTCAGTGCGAGGACGACTTTGGGGCGAGCCGTCATGGTGCGCTCGTTTGGCTGGCCTGTGGGATCGGGGCACTGGAGGCGCCTGCGCCTTCGAGCAAGAGGTCGAGCTTGGCGTCCTCGTTGGCGAGCGCGAGCGCGGAGGCGATCGACGGGTTAGTTACTGAGAGAGTGACGGGGACTGTCGTGGTGCTCGCGTCCGCGTTGGGTGGCGCTTCGCCGATCGAGAGGACTTGTAGGTCTCGGGCTATGGGGCGCGTAGTCGCGTTACCGGAGCCGGCGCCGAACGTCGCCAGTACCGTGACCGAATCGCCTGCTTGGAGGGTCGCCCCGGACACGTCGAACTCGGGAACGGCGAGTGTCATCGCGGAGGTCTGGGACTGCTGCGCGGCGAGCGCGCCGGATGGCAGCGGCATCCCGGCCGGTAGAGCGGTTGAGAGCCGACGACCGACTGCTTGCGTCAGGTCGCGCTCGGGCACAATCGAGTCGAGGACAGAGCTTTCCCCGGCCAGTTCGGCGGTGCGTAGGTCGCCGCTGGACAGGACCGTGCCAGCGGCCAATGCGTGCGTCGTGACGAGGACGGGCGTGCGTTTGGTGCTTGCGCTGTAGACACCCACATAGCCGAGGAACGCGATCAGCACGAGCACGGCGCCGACGATGGGAACTGGCTGGAGTTTGCGGCGCGCGGCGGACTCAGGAGGAGTAGACGATGGCTTGGGCTGCTCGCGCGGGCGCAGTATCGGTCGAGCGCCGTTGCCGCTCTGGTCGTGACCGCGACGGGGGAGGGCGATGCGGGGCGTGTTCATGGGCCTATTCCTTCCTTGTGGCGCTGACACATCGCTGACACGCGACTGACACGACGCTTACACGCCCGTTTAGCGGGGCTTTTCCAGCGAGAAGCGGCGCCGCCATGACGGCCGGCTGCCGGCTCGATCGGCGACATATCGACGGCTGAGAGGAGCCGCGCGGCGGGCGATCGGACGCACAAAGCCCTGCTCGCCGTCGCTGCTGCGGCGGCGTGTCTGCCGGCATAGAAGCTGTTGGCAGCACGGCGCATTGGGGAACTCCATTCCTCTAACAGTCCTGCATACCCGGCGATTCGGCTTTATGAACATTTCCTCGCGGCGCGGCTCATTTCTGCGCGGGCGGGTCAGCGAATTGTCAGCTCCGGGTCAGGGGGCTTGGGCACCTTCGCGTCAACTCGACCGAAGGAGTGCCCGATGCCCCGTCTGCCCGTAGACATCCTTGAGAGCGATTGGCGCCAGGCGCTACGCAGCCCGCTTTTGCGTGCCCGCTTCGGTGTGTGGCGAGACGCTGAGCCGGCACTGTCGCGGTTCGTAGAAGCGGCAGCGCTTATGCGCTTCATGCGCGCGCCGGGAGCGCGCGTCGAGAAGGACGCCGTGTTGTGCGCGCTGCTTAGGTGGGCGCGACTGGAGCCGATCGGCGCCAGGGTCGTGCTTGAGGCGATCCGTCCCGGCCTGTTGAACTTGTCGGCGCGGATCATGCGCGACGCGCGGGAGCGCGAGGAGCTTTGGTCGGTGATGTTCGCGGCCGTCTGGGAGGGGATTCGACGCTACCCGTTGGAGCGCCGGCCGCGCCGGGTGGCGGCGAATCTGCTGCTCGACACGCTGCACCTGACGCTCGACGAGCTTGGCCGCGAGAGCGCATGGCGGACTGTCGCGCTCGGCAACCTCGACAGCGACCGACGACCCGCCCCGGAAGAGGTCGACGGCGACGTGGACGGGCTGCTCGGCGACGCGGTGCGGGCTTGCGCGATCAGCCCGGACGAGGCCGAGGTCATCCTCTCTAGCCGGATCGACGGAGTGGACCTCGCCAACCTCGCCCGCTCGGCGGGCGTCTCCTACAACACGATGAAGCTGCGCCGCCAGCGCGCGGAGCGGCGCCTACTTCTGTTCCTCGGCTTTCGGCCTGTACCGCGAGGGCAGCAAAACCGACCTTCGTCACTTGCTCGGGTCGCCGGCGTTGGGCACCGCCCCAGTCGGTGAATCAAGACCAAGCGAATGATGAAGGAGGTGATCCCGGGTCCGTTCCCGCGCCGGACCCGAGCAACGTATGAGACGCACGCTCGCGCTCACAATCGCGCTGGCGCTCGTGGCGGCGCTGCTTGTTCCTCAGGTGGCGGATGCCGCCACGAGCCTGAATCAGGTCATCGAAAACCTGCGGAACTGGCTGATTGGGCTGCTCGTGGCGCTCGCCACGCTGCTGCTTACGGTCGGCGGCGTTCGCTACCTGCTCGCCGCTGGCGATCCGGGGGCGCTTGAGAAGGCCAAGGGCACGATCAAGGCCGCGCTCGCGGGCTATGCGCTCGCCGCGCTCGCACCCGTGCTCGTCACGGTCTTGCAGCACATCGTCGGGTGAAACCGCACCTGACAATTCTCGGTGCGCTGCTTGCGTTTGCGGTGCCGCTGGCGGCCGGTGTCATGCCGGCCGCTGCGGCACCCCCTACGCGGGCGCCGGCACATGCGGCGAGCACCCAGGCCGCGTCTCCTCCGCTGCCGTCAACGGCATCGGAAGGCGCGTCGCTCGAAAGCGGCGGCATCGAAGTCGGACCTTCCCTGCCCACACCTTCCGCACCTGCCAAGGCTGGCGAAGTGGAAGCCGGCAAGGCGAGTCATCCCGGCTTCTTCGATGTCGGCGGGAAAATCGAGGCGGCGATCAATGAATGGTTCGCGTCGCTCGTCAAGGACGCTCTGAATCCGGCGATGGTGCTCGTCGGTCGGACGCTGCTCTCCACGCCGCAGATTGCCGGGGAGGCCGATGTCCGCTCCTATTGGGACCTATCGGTCGGGGTCGCCGACTCGCTGCTCGTGCTCGTGGTGATGGCGGCGGGCGCGCTGGCGATGGGTCACGAGACGGTGCAAACCAGCTACGCCGTCAAGGACCTGCTTCCTCGCCTCGTCGTCGCCGGGATTGCAGTAAATGCGAGCCTCGCCATCTCCGGGCAGATGGTCAACTTCGCAAATGTCCTCGCGTCAGGACTGCTCGGCAATGGAGTCAATCCCGAACAAGCCGGTAACACGCTTGAGCAACTGGTCCTGCACGCGATCACCGACGGCGGAATCTTCCTCGTGCTGCTCGGGCTGGCGTGCGCCGTGCTCGCCGTCGCGCTGCTGATCCTCTACTTGGTCAGAGCCTCGCTGATCGTGCTGTTCGTGTGCGCAGCGCCTCTGATGCTGCTCGGCCACGGGCTGCCGCAAACCGAAGGCATGGCGCGACTGTGGTGGAGAGTGATGCTCGCCTTGCTCGGGGTGCAAGTCGCGCAAGCACTCACCCTCGCCGCGACCGTCCACGTCTTTTTCGCTTCGGGAGGACATAGCCTCCTGGGACTCGGAACAGGCGGGAGCCTGATCGACCTCCTGCTCGTGCTGTGCCTGTTCTGGGTGCTGCTGCGGATTCCGTTCTGGGCAAAGGAGCTAATCGGCTCGCGCCGCTACTCCTCGCCAACCGCCCGGATGGCAAAGACCTATGTGATTTATCGGGTCATCAAGGGCGCAGTCGGGGGTGTGCTGTGAAGCCTTCGCGCATCCGGCTCCCCGCCGACGTGGAGATGGAGGACCGGCTGGCGTGGGGTCTCACAGCACGCCAGCTCGTGATCCTCGCCGTGACCGCACTCGTCTGTTATGGAGTGTTTGCGGCGGCCGGCTCGGCGCTACCGATCCCGGTCGCGGCGGCCCTCGCGGCACCGCTCGCTCTGGTTGGCGTCGCGCTGGCGCTAGGACGCCTCGACGGCCTCTCAGGTGATCGGCTCGCGCTCGCCGCTGCCCGGCACCTAACCCAATCGCCCCGCCGCGTCGCCGCGCCTGACGGGCTCCCGCCAGCACTGGCGAACGCGCCGGCTCGGCCCGGCGTGTCGCTGCTGCGGGTGCCGGTGAACGCGATCCTGTCAAGCGGGGTCATAGAGCTTGCGGACGGCACAAGCGCGCTGCTGCTCACGGCGAGTAGCACGAGCTGGGCGCTTCGCTCTGAGGAGGAGCAGGCGGCCTTGGCTGAGGCCTATGGGAAGTGGCTAAACAGCTTGGTCGAGCCGACCGCGATAACGGTTCGCTCAGAGCCCGTTGACCTCACCGAGCGCGCGGACGCGATCGAGCACGCCGCGCCCGGACTGCCCCACCCTGCGCTGCGGCGCTGTGCTCACACCTACGCGCAGTTCCTCTCTGAATTGGCGAGCACGGGAGAGGGACTGCGCCGCCGTCAAATCCTGCTCGCGCTGAGCAGCCGTAGCGGCGAGCGCGACACGGCCAAGGCCGATCTCGAGCGACGCGCGAGCGAGACGACGGGACTCCTGCACGCAGCCGGCGTGGAGCTTCGCCCGCTCGACGGACACCAGGCGACCGCGCTGCTGCTCAGCGCACTTGAACCACCAGGGCCGCCCGCCGGCTCACAACTGGACGGAGTGATCCACCGATGCTGAATACCCCTCTCCCTCGTCTACGTGTGAAGGGCGCCGAACCCGCGTGCAGCTCCGCGCTGCCCGCGCCGGGAGCGGTCGAGGTCGAGCGCGACTGGATACGCACTGGCAATGTGTGGCATCGCAGCCTCGCGGTCGTCGGCTACCCGCGCGAGGTAAATCAGGGCTGGCTCGCGCCGCTGCTCAAGGCGGCCGGCGAGCTTGACTTGACTCTGCATATCGGGCCGATCCCGCCCTCGCTGGCGGCCGACCGGCTGCGCCGCCAACGCGCCCGGCTTGAGTCCTCACGTCGCCTTGACGCTGACCGGGGGCGCCTGTCCGATCCGATGCTCGCCGCTGCTGCTGAGGACGCCGACGAGCTGGCGAGCGCACTTGCCAGAGGCGAGAGTCGCCTGTTCCGTTCGGCTCTCTATCTGCGCGTGTCCGGTGGAAGCCGCGAGGAGCTTGAGGAGCGCACCGAGCGCGTCAAGGCGCTGTGTGCCTCGATGCTGCTGCATGTTGTCCCGGCGACCTTCCGCGCGTTCGATGGGTGGCTCTCAACGCTTCCGCTCGGCACCGACCGGCTACGACTCAGGCGCACGTTCGATACCCCGGCGCTCGCGGCTGGCTTCCCGTTTGCCTCATCCGATCCCCCGCTTGAGGATGGCGTGCTCTACGGGCTCACCGAGAGCGGCGCCCCGGTCTTGGTTGACCGCTTCGCGCGGACGAACTTCAACTCGGTGGTGCTCGCCTATTCCGGTGCGGGCAAGTCATATGCGGCAAAGCTCGAAGCGTTGCGGCTGCTCTACCGGGGCGTGCAGGTTTTCATCCTCGACCCCGAGGACGAGTACCACTCGCTCTGTGAGGCGGTCGGCGGCGCGTACCTGCCGCTGACCGGCCCAAGCAGCGTCGCGCTGAACCCGCTCGACCTCCCCGCGTCGAGCGAGGGATCGCGTGCGCTGGACGAGCGGATTCTGTTCCTCGCGGACCTCATCGAACTGTTGGCCGGAGGCCTCGACGGCGGCGAGCTTGCGGTGCTCGACCGCAGCGCCCGCGCCGCCTACCACGGCGCCGGGATCACGCCCGATCCATCCACACATCGCCGGCCGGCGCCGCTGCTCTCAGACCTCGTGCGCGCACTCGAAGCGGAGAGCGAAACGGGCAAGCGGCTCGCCGAGCGCCTATCCCCCTACGCGACGGGCTCGCACTCCTCGCTGTTCGACAGGCCAACGAGCGTGCAACCCGATAGTCACCTTGTCTGCTTCTCCGTTCGGGGACTCCCAGAGCGGATGCGCGCGCCCGCGCTGATGCTCACGCTCGACGCTATCTGGCGCTCGCTTGAGGGTCCGCTGCGCCGTCGCGTCGTGCTCGTCGATGAGGCGTGGGACCTCATGCGCGAGACGCCGAGCGCGACGCGCGAGGCACCCGGCGCACGGTTCCTATTCAGACTCGCAAAGAAGGCACGCAAGCGCTGGACCGGGCTAACGACGATCACCCAGGACCCCGGCGACTTGCTCGACTCCCCGCTCGGGCAGGCGGTAGTGAACAACGCCTCCCAACACTTTCTGCTGCATCAATCACCGCAGGCGATCGACCGGGTTGGGCAGGCCTTCGCACTTACAGCCGGCGAGCGCTCCTACCTTTTGAGCTGCCCTCCCGGCCACGGACTCCTCCTTACCGGCGAGCAGCGAATCCCGCTCGGAGTCAAGGCCAGCGCCGCCGAGCACGAGCTTGTGACGAGTGACCCGGCAGAGCTCGTGGAGGCCGCGTGAAGCGCGCGGCGCTCAGCTCATGCGGGCTGCTGCTCATGCTGCCGGTGCTGTTCCTCGCGGCGGCCGTGGGTGTTCTCGGTGGCGGCTCGGGTGTCAGTCTCGGTCTGCCGGCCGCTGATACCCAGCCGGTCGCGGGCATCCCTGCGGAATACCTCCAGCTTTTTCAGGCCGCCGGGGCACGCTACGGCGTGCCGTGGGCCGTGCTGGCCGGCATCGGGAAGGTGGAGTGCGACGACGGCCAGGACCCCGATCCCTCATGTACCCAAGAGGGCGCGGTCAACTACGCGGGTGCCGGTGGCCCGATGCAGTTCCTTGGCTCCACCTGGGCGGCTTACGGCGTCAGCGCGACGGGCAAAGGGCCGCCCGACCGGTGGAACGCGGCCGATGCGATCTTCACCGCTGCTCGTTACCTCAAGGCGAACGGCGCCCCACAGGAACTACAGCGTGCGATCTTTGCCTACAACCACTCTCAGGAATACGTCGAAGAGGTCCTGCGGTGGGCGTCGAGCTATGAAAGCCAAGCCGTCCCAGTCACGGCACCGGCAAGCGGCGCAGCCGGCGCGGCACTCTCGTTCGCGCTCAGTCAGATCGGGGTGCCGTATGCGTGGGGCGGTGAGAGCCGGGCTGGCTATGACTGCTCGGGGCTCACGCAAGCTGCCTACCGCGCGGCCGGGGTAAGCCTCCCGCGCACCGCCGAAGAACAGTTCGACGCCGGGCCTCACTTGCCAGCAGGCGCGCAGCTCGAACCCGGCGACCTCGTTTTCTTCGGCGCCAGTACCAGCGACGTTACGCACGTCGGGATGGTCGTGCGCTCGGGCGAGATGGTGGACGCGCCCCACAAAGAAGCCTTCGTTCGCACCGAGCCGTTCCCCACGACGATCGGAGCAGCCTGGGGCGAAGATGTTTACCTCGGCGCGACACGGCCCGCGAGCGGGAACGGCCGATGAGACGCGGCCATGACAGTCGCCACCTTCAAGCGTGGTTGGATGAACCGGACAGGCCACTACGCGCGCTCCCGGGTCTCGGACAGCACGCGCTTGTCACTGTCGAGCACGTAGCGCCGCTCCTCGCCGTGCTGCTCGTGGCCGTGTGGGTGCTCGTGCTCGCCGTCGGTCGTATTCGGCGCCGTCGCCTCGCCCGTGGGTCGCGGCAGGTGACGATCGGCGTTCCTCCCGACGTTGACCCAGGCGGCGCGCTGCTGTTGTGGTCGGCATTGCATGACCTTCTGCGTCCGCGTCTCGCGCGGCTGCTCGGCGGCCAGCCGCATCTAGCGTGGGAGGTCGCCGCCAGCGAGACAGGGACCACTTTTCGCGTGTGGGTGCCCGAGACGATCCCGCCGGGCTTGATTGAGCGTGCCGTCTCCTCGGCGTGGCCGGGCGCGAGCACGACCACCGAGCCGGCCGGGAACGATGAACCAGGCGAGGGGATGGTGCAGGTTGCCTCCGAGCTTGTTCTCTCCGGGCCGGATTGGTTTTCGCTCAATGCCGCGATGAAGCCTGACCCGCTGCCGCTCATCCTCGGCCAGCTTGCCGGGCTGTGCGGGGATCAGCGCGCGCTCGTGCAGGTGTTGACGCGGCCGGCAACGATTCGTGAGCAACGGCGGCTGCGCACCGCTGCGCGGCGGCTGCGTGCGGGCATTGCGCCACAGCGCCTCGCGCGGCTGTTGGACTTCCTCACGAGCGCCAGCGCGCCGAAGCCGCCGACGCACGATCCGACGATCAACCCCGACGTGCGCGACGTGATGGGCAAGAGCACACAGCCGCTCTATCGCTGCCTAGTGCGCGTGGCCGTCACCGCGTCCTCGAGCGCGGAGGCTCGCGGTCGCATACACGGCATCCTCGGTGGCTTCGCCGCGTATGAGGGCAGGGTTGGGCTACGCCGCCGTCGTGTTCGCCGTGCCCCCGTCAAGCTGCGCGAGCGTTGGCTTGGCCGCCGCGCTTTCCTTGCGAGCACTGGCGAGTTGGCGGCGCTCGCGCACCTTCCCGGCGAGGATGCGATCCCCGGCGTGGTGATGGCCGGAGCGCGCGAGGTCGCGCCGCCACCCGGACTGCCAGCGCAGGGTAAGCCGCTCGGCCTCAGCTCAAGCGGCGCGACGGTGAATCTGTCGGTGCCCGATGCACGGCGCCACATTCACGTTCTCGGACCTACGGGCGTCGGTAAGTCCACGCTGATCGCGCGACTCGTGCTGGCCGACTTCGACGCCGGCAGGGGCGCGGTCGTGATCGATCCGAAGGGCGACCTCGTGGAGGACGTGCTGGCGCGCATCCCCGCTGGCAGGGAGAGCGATGTGGACCTCTTGGACCCGCTGGATGAGGCGCCACCCGGCCTGAACGTCCTCGATAGCCCCGATCGTGACCTCGGCGTCGATCAGCTCGTGGGCATTTTCAGGCGGGTGTTCGACCGCTACTGGGGTCCGAGAACCGATGACATTCTCCGCGCGGCCGTCCTGACGCTCACCACCGCCTCGCCCACGAGCACGCTTGCCGACATACCCCGGCTGCTCACCGACCGCTCATGGCAAGCCAAGCTCGCTGCCCAGATTGACGATCCGGTGCTCGGCCCGTTCTGGGAGTGGTACGGCGAGATGTCCGATCCGCTGCGCGCGCAGGCGTCGGGTCCGCTGCTCAACAAGCTACGCGCGTTCCTCTTGCGTCGGCCTGTCCGTGCGATCGTCGGGCAGTCAACCACGACCCTCGACGTTCCACGCGCGATCAACGAGGGTCGCCTACTGCTGGCGAAGCTGCCGAAGGGCACGCTCGGCGAGGACACAAGCCGGCTTCTTGGCTCGTTCCTGTTCGCGCGGGTATGGCAGGCGGCGCTGGCACGCGCAGCCGTGGCGCCCGAGCAGCGCCGCGACGCCTCCTGCTACGTGGATGAGTTCCACAACTATCTTGATCTTCCGACGCCGGCCGAGGACGTTCTCGCCGAGGCTCGCTCCTACCGGCTCTCGCTTTGCCTTGCCCACCAGCACCTTGCGCAGTTGCCGCGCGACTTGCGCGAGGCGGTGGCCGCAAATGCCCGCACGAAGGTCTATTTTCAGCTCTCGCGCGACGATGCAGCCACGCTCGACCGGGAAGTGCGCCCCGAGCTTTCCGCGCACGACCTCGCGCACCTGCCGGTCTACACGGCGGCTGTGAGGCTCTGCAACGATGGACAGCCGGGACCGGCGTTCACGCTCACCACTGAGCCGCTGAGAGAGGCAACGCCTGACAGTGCAGAGGCAGTCCGCGTGTCGGCACGTCAACGCTACGGTCGCAGCAGGGAGCAAGTCGAGGCTGAGCTTGCGGCGCGTCAACGCACGCCTGCCGTTGCTATCGAGACGAAGCGCAAACGCCGTGCAGGGATGCCAAACAAGGGCTCCTCGCTTCCGCCTTCGCGTCCGTCCTCGCACCCGTCCTCGTCTCCGTCCTCGCATGATGAAACGAGGAGGCGCGCTGCATGAAACCCGCCGCAAACCCCGTGAAACCCACCACTAGAAAAAACCCCGATAAGGGGGGTAAATCAACAAACGCAAGTGAAAACAACAGAGAATCGAGACGACCGAGCCGTCTCACCGAGGGCGAGATGGTCGAACTGGCGTCGCACATCACTGACCGCGACCGACAGATAGCGCTCGACTGCTACGAGCACGCCGTCCTCACAACCGACCAAATCTCCCGGCTGCACTTCACGAACCTCCGCATAGCCCAGGTACGCCTTCAGCGCCTCTACAAACTGCGAGTCCTCGAACGCTTCCGCCCCGGCCCGAACGCAGGCGAAGGCTCGCATCCGTACCACTGGATACTCGATGAAGCTGGCGCGCTCCTCGTCGCCGACTGCGAAGGGATCGACCGTAGCGAGCTGCGCTACACCCGCGACGACGGACTGCGCCTCGCCAGCAGCCGCAACCTCACGCACCACGTCGAAGCCAACGAGTTCCTTGTCCGCCTAGCCGCTGACGCAAACGCAGCCGGTGGCGAGCTAACCGAGTGGTACGGGGTCCGCACAATCGCTCACCTTTTCTCCGGCGCCGTCGTGCCCGATAGCTGGGGCGTACTGACCATGCCCGGCGCCAAGCCGCTACACGTCCTCCTAGAGCTTGATCGCTCGACCGAGGCATCCGAAGTCCTCCGCGCCAAGGCAAAGCGATACGCCGAGATACTGCCGCACAGCAGCCTGCGCGACCTCGACCCTATTGTGATCCTCGCCACGCCGAGCGAGCGCCGTACACGCGCCGCACGGGCAGCCGTAGCGAACATCCCTGCGCCACTCAGCGTGACAACTTGGAACAGTGAAACTCAGCGATCAGTGCTGGCTACCGTCACACATTGCGCCGCCGACGCCCGCTCACATTTGCCGCAAAGACAGGACGCAAATATTTAGCCAATCTTAGAGCAAAACCCCTTGAAATTAACCGTGTGGTCTGGTCTCGTAATGAGTATGGAAAACGCAAAGCCCGACATAACAGTAAGTCGCACACTCAACAGCACCACTTACGAAAGCAGCGAGTTCGGGGTCATCCTCGCAACCGTTGACCGTGCCGGTAGCTACTCATGGCGCGCGGCGTGCTACTTCGCCCCCGACGAGTACGACGAGGAGATTCGCGGCAGCCGCGCAGCAGCCGAGACGATCGCGCTGCGTCACACCCAATCAGTGATCGACGCACTGTAAAGGAGACACGACCATGACCCCGACAACTGATACCCCACGCCGCACATACCGCGAGCGACGCGAAGCGCGAGCCGAACGGCTGCGCCAATGGGCAGCCAAACGCGAGGCACGCGCCGAGCAAGCCGCCGCGTCGGTGGATGCACTCGCAAGCCTTATCCCCTTGGGACAGCCAATCCTGCGCGGGCACCACTCACAAGGACGCGCCGAACGCGACCGCGACCGCATCGTGAACGGGACACGCCGCGTTGTCGAGCACTCGACCAACGCGCGCGAGTTCACCAACCGCGCCGAGAACATCGAAGCGGCAGCCGAGCACGCAATTTACTCCGACGACGCCGACGCGATCACACGGCTAACTGAAAGGATCGCCGGGCTTGAAAGTGAACGAGACACGATCAAGGCATACAACGTGGCGTGCCGCAAGGGAACGGCGGACCCCGCCACGCTGCCGGCCAAACTCGCACGCGAGCTTGCCAGCAGCATCCGTGTTTGGGGCGACGTTCAATGCCCCGGCGGCCGGTTCCCGAGTTACACGCTGCGCAATCTCTCGGGGAACATCAGCCGTCAAAAGCGCCGCCTTGCCGCACTCACGGCGGGAGCGTCACAATGAACGCCACCGCTCAGACATCAGACGACATAACCGTGACCGTGACGCCATCCGTTGCCGTCGCCTTGCTAAGCGTCGCCGGGATCGAATACGACGAGCGCAGACGCTGGATACGCGACGATGGTCGGTGGACGTGGGCGACTGACGAGGCGCTTCAAGCTCGGCCCGAAATGTGTCAGCTACGACGAAAGCACGTTCCATCCCCCCAATTTCAACGCGAGCATGAGCGCCAGGCCGAAACGCACGGGGCTACTCGGCGAAGAAGTAGGCGGCGTCACTGGCGAAGCAACACTACGCGGCTACACGGGCCATGTCAGCAGCGTTGGCACGTTCAGCGGCCGCTACTTCGAGATCACGTTCACGAGCAGCGCGTTTCGCAACCAGAACTGGCATTGCGCCATGCTCACATCGGACGGCTTCCCTTGGCCGCGCGTTCCCCTCGGCGGCTGGCGCAAGGCGAAGCGACCGCGCAAGTAGAACGCACGGTCCCGGTGGCAACCCACGTCGTCCGGTCGCGCGCCGAAGCCACTGTCGAACGGCAAGCGATTTCGTGTTAGGCTCGCACGCATGTTCAGGGGATGGCGGTGCATCCTGATCGCTTTCGCGTCACTGATGATCGGCGTCGGCGCAGCGTCCGCACTGACGACGGTCACGGTCAAGCGCTGCGGCTACGCGGCCAAAGGCTTCTACGGCAAGGACGCGATCTATCCGTGGCACATGTCATGCGCGCGGGCCCGGACAATTCTTGCCGGCGCCATCAACCCACACGCCAAGCACATCGAACTGACCGCAGACGGGGCCGCCACCGGCGACGCCGGGCCGGTACTCATTGGCGGCCGCTGGTGGGTGTGCGGCGGTCGTATGGGGTTCTACTTCTGCGGCTATCCCTACCGCCCGGCCTACGTCTCAGGGACCGGCGGCGGAACCACTTGGAAGGGTCCCTTTACAGAAGAGTCCGCCTACAACGCGTGCTCGGCTGGGGGCACCTGCGGGCCCCGAGATGTTGTCTATCTGCCGCACTGAGCGGCATTGCGCTGCCGACAGGTCGCCGAACACCGGACAGTCCACGAACCTGACCTGGGGAGCCGTGTACCACTAGAGGCGCTAGACGACCTTCTCTCATTCGCACAGGGTCTCTCACCGACGCCCCTAATGAATGACTGAAAACCGAAAGACTGCTGACCTCCCGCTCGCCGTGTGGCCGTGCGCGCAACGCACAAGCCAGTGGCAGCGATACGGTCGCTACCTCGCAGAGTCCAACCGGCACCCCGGCAAGATGCTCCCCGCGCTCGCGCGCCGGGCAGTTGAAACGTACAGCGACCCGGGCGGGCTCGTGGTCGATCCCATGTGCGGGATTGGCACGACGCTAGTCGAGGCAATCGACCTCGGGCGACGCGCCATCGGTGTAGAGCTGGAGCCCCGCTGGGCCAAGCTCGCCGCCGCCAACATCGGGCACGCACACGAGAGTCCGCGCACTCGCGCACTGGCGCAAGTGGCCGAAGGCGACGCGCGGCAACTGGCGCGCGTGCTCAGCACACAAGCGCGGCGCCTCGTGAGTCCCGAGGATCGCACGGTTCGCCGCATGGCATACGGCGTCGCTGACTTGATCCTCACGTCGCCCCCGTATGCGTGCGAGGTCGCCGACATCAACGCCGTCAGTGGACCCGAGCCGCTGCGACGGGATGACACGACTAACTACAGCCGCGACCGGCGCAATCTCGGTCATGCACGCGGGAGCGCGTACCTCGTGGCTATGGATGACATCTACCGGGCGTGCGCAGCGGTGCTCAAGCCCGGTGGATTCCTCGTGTGCGTCACCAAGGACATGCGCTCTGGCGGGGGCGGCGCGCTGCGCAACCTCTCAGGCGAAACGATCGCACTCTGCGAGGACGCCGGCCTGATCTACTGGCAGCGCGTCATAAGCCTGCTGGCGACCGTCCGCGACAGCGAATTGGTCATGCGCCCGTCGTTCTGGCAGACGCTCCACGCCCGCCGCCGCCGCGCGAAAGGCGACCGCACACAAGTCGTCGCGCACGAGGACGTGCTCGTGTTCCGCAAGCCTCAGCAGGCGGCAGCCAAAGCGAGCGCCGTACCGACGCGGAAGGCGGCCTGACGATGCTCGCTGCTGCGCGCGCATTGAGCAACGATGGCCGGCAGGTCTGCCACTTTGACGGCTCGATCGGCACGTTCTGTCAGGGCCTTGAGATCATGGCTCGGGTCTGGTCTGATCGAAGCAAGCGATGCAGACTCACGGGACACGGCAAGCAGCATCCACGCCGGCCCTTCTCAGGTCGGCATCGAGCGCAGGCCACTGGCGTCGGCAGAACGAGTATCGAGCCGGCGCGTACATGACCGCCGCCATCGAGGCAGGCGAGCGCTGGGTCACGAAGCAGCAGCTCGCCGAGCACCTGCAAGTCACGCGGCGTTGGATCGAGTCGCAGCAGCCGCTCGGCCTCCCCTATCTACGGATGGGCGGGATGAACCGCTACGTCCTCTCGGAGGTCGAGGCGTGGCTACACGAGCAGTACGCCTCTACTCGCCCGGAGGCTTCCTGATGCCGTTCAACCGAGGCTCACGCCACAAACCCAAGTGGGTCGGGCACGTCAAGTACAAGGGTCATAAGAAGTGGGTCGGCAGTCACGACAACATGGAGGACTACCGCAAAGCCGAGGAACGATGCCTAACGGAACTGCGCGAGGAAGTCGATAACGGACCCCGGCGACTCGCGCCAACGGTGGCTGAGTTCGCGGGCGCCACGTTCCACGAGAACGGCCGGATCACGATGACTTGGCCGGACGGGGAGGCGACGCAGAAGGAGACGGGACGACGCGACTCCTCCGTGCGACGGCTACACGATGGGCTGCGACCGTTCCTGCGCGAGTTCCACGACCGGCGTCTCGACAGCTTCACTCGGGACGAAGCCGTGACGTGGACGCGCCCGAAGAACGCCACCATCCAACAGGCGGTGCGGCAGTTCTTCAATCACGCACTCGACCGCGACCTCATTCCGCGCAACCAGTTCACTCGCCTTGGCGCGAGCAAGCGCAAGCGCCGTGTCGATCGCCCTGACTTCGAGATCATCACCGACGAGAAGTACGAGCGGCTACGCCGCTGCGCACGCGAAAGCCGCGCCGACGACTACGGGCTCGTCCTAGAGGGAACGGTCCTCGCTGTGGGCGAGACGGCGATGCGTCCGGGTGAAATCTTCGGGCTGCATCGCCCCGACATTCACATGGCCGAGAGCATGATCCATGTACGGCGCCAGATCGACCTCGATACCGGCAAGCTCACATGGCCGAAGGACGACGACGGACGCTGGGTAGTTATGAGCCCCGCCCTACGCGCCCACTTGGAACGGATGCCACGCATGGGAAAAGTCGTGCATGAGAAGTACGGCGAGATCGTGTTCCCCGCACCGCGCGGCGGCTATATGTTCAGGAGCACTTGGCACACGCATTGGCACTCGGTACGCGCCGCCGCAGGGATGCCAGACCAAGACTTCTACGAGCTAAAGCACCGCGCGATTCAATGGATGGTCGATCCCGTCTCAGACGGCGGCCTCGGCCTCGACCCCGCCACAGTCGCGGAAATGGTCGGGCACGACGACGGCGGCTATCTCATCGCCACCGTCTACACCAAGCTAGGCCAGCGTCGCGCGCTCGCACGCGCTCAGCAAGCTATGGCGGCATTTCAGGAACGGCAAGACGCCGCGACCGCCGAGGCGCCCCGCCTGCACGTCGTCGGCGCCTAGTGCCGCCGACTCGGGATCACGCCGCCGCGTCAGGCGACCTCTTGCTGGGGCTCGTCCTCCAGCGGAGCGTCGGGCGGGTCGAAGTCACTGATGCCCCAGCAGCCACTGAGGCATTTGTCGCACGAAACGGGCATACCAACCTCGAAGTCAGGGCCGAGTGCCTCGATGAGATCAGCGTTATCGACAGAAATCGCCAGCAGGCGGGTCGTCACACCCGCCGGCCGCGAGACAAGGCTGATCTCGCGCACGTCCATTTTCGTGATGATTTTGGTGAGCGTCACGCGGTAGAGCCGGTCTGCCCGGTGCTGGCAATCGGCTTCCGCCATGCACACCGGGCAATGCCCCGAGGCGCCCGCGCCGCCGCGAACCCAATACTCCTTGTCGGGCAGGTGCGGGCACTCGGAAACGTCCTCGCCGCATATGGAGCAGATCGCCGTGGCGGTGTAGGCCACCGAGAACCCGAGCCGCTTGTGGGCAATGTCGATGGCGCAGCGCCGCTCGTAGCGTTTCCCGTCGAAGTGAAGCGAGCATCCGAAGCGCTGGCGAGTCCACAGGCCGATCTCGTGCATCAGCGTGTGCTGATCCTCCTCCAGCTCGGAGTCCTCGGCCCACCAGAACGCATGAACAATCTCCACGATCGCACTACGGGCCTCCTGCTCGGCAGCGGCCGAGTCTTGGTCGGCGAGCCGTTGCGCGGCTTTAAAGTGACGGACGGCCGCTGCTCTGTGACGCTTGACGTTCTCGACCATGTGCTGGTGGCCCACGTCACCGGCGTCGCCGGCCTCCGAGCCCTCCGCCGGGGCACCGGGCGAGTTGATCGGCACGCCCTCTTGCTTGGCCTTGGCCTTGGCTGCTCGCCGCTTCTGCCTTCTACTCTCCGTCGCCATCGTCCTCGTCCGCTGAGCCGCCCTGTTGAAGCTCCCTCAGCGCCTCGGCGACCTCGGCGCCGGAGCCCTCTACCTCGAACCATTCCTCAAGACTCCCGGATGAGTCCTTGCGCCGGCCGAATCTCACGCGCACCCGGTCCGATTTTCGCTTCGAGATCACTGTCGCCACCCCGGCCCATCCGGCATTTGTGATGAACCCCGCGATGATGTCGAGCACGAGCGGGTCGAGGTGCTTCTCGCCGATCCATGTGCGCGAACTGGCGTCGTGCTGGTAGTCGGCACTCACGCCAGCGGCGCGAACCTGCTTTGCCAGCGTCACCACGGAGTCGTCATAGAGGCCGCGCCCGTCGCTGACCTCCCTCGGCAGGATGAGAAGGTCGACGGCAGGCAACTCGTCGGGCAGCGTCACGCTTGCCGGGGCATCAATGGGCTTCACGTTGACCATGACGGCTCAGCGTACCGCCGCACTCGGCCGCTTCGGCGGGAGCGCCTGCGGTCCTTTTGCGGTCCCTTTTCGCGCCCGCTGCGGTCCGTTTGCGGTCTCCAGACCAGCGAACAGCCGCGAACAGGAGCGAACACAGTCCCGCGAGGCCCAGCGTTTTCGGGGATATTCGCCCGTGTTCGCTGCTGTTCGTGGTTCTCTAACCAATCGGGGCGCCGAGATTCGAACTCGGGACCTCACCGACCCGAACGGTGCGCGCTACCAGGCTGCGCCACGCCCCGACGCCCACGCAGTATCCCACACGCGCGGTTTCGCCACGCCCCCGCTATGGTCGCGCAATGCCCGCCACCACCGCAGAGATCCTCGCTGAGCTGGACGCAATCCTCGAGCCGTCACGCTTCGAGGACTACTGCGTAAACGGCCTGCAGGTCCCAGGCCCCGACCAAATCCAGACGATCGCCACAGGCGTATCCGCCCACGCGGACCTCTTCGAGCTGGCTGCCAACGAGCAAGCGCACCTCCTCCTCGTCCACCACGGCCTCTTCTGGGGCTCGGGCGTAACAGCGATCGACCCGCTGCTGAAGCGCCGCCTACAGCTCCTGTTCGACGCGAACATAGCGCTGGCCGCCTACCACCTGCCCCTCGACGCCCACCCCCAGTTCGGAAACAACGCGCTGCTGGCCCGCGCGCTCGGCGCAAGCGGGGCAAGCGGGGCAAGCAGCGCAACCGACCCCGCCGACCTGACCCCGTTCGCCCTCCACCGCGGCCAGCCGATCGGCTTCCTGGCGACGCTCCCCGGCGACGGCCTCCCAGCCCACGAGCTGTTCGCGCGCGTAGGAGAGATCACCCACCGCGACCCCCTCGTCTTCGACGCCGGCCCCCAGCGCATCCGCCGCCTGGCGATTGTCTCGGGCGCGGGCGCCGACTACACGCAAGACGCCGCCGCCGCGGGCGCGGACGCGCTGCTCACGGGGGAGCCGGCCGAGCGCTCGATGGCGCTAGCGCGCGAGTCGGGCATCCACCTGATCGCGGCAGGCCACTACGCAACGGAGACGTTCGGCGTGAAGGCGCTCGGCAAGCACCTCGCCGAGCGCTTCGACGTGCGCCACGTGTTCCTAGACGTCCCGAACCCGGTTTGAGACGGCCGACAGCGGGCATGTCAGGTCCGGCGACAGACCATGCCGTTTGCCTATCCAAACGGTCCATCAACGTCTAACATCATTCCTTCAGTCGCCTGAGGAAATTGAGGAGGGAGTCTGGATGGAGGCCACGACGGCAGCGTCGACCACTGGGTCGCGGACGATCGCCGACCTGATCGCGTACTCGGCTGTGGAGCACGCCGAGCACGTTGCCGTGCGACACAAGCGCGACGGCGCGTGGCACGACGTCACGTACGCGCAACTCGCGGACATCGTCCAGGAGATCGGGCTCGGCCTGATCGACATCGGCATCGAACCGGGCGAGCGGCTGTGCATCCTCGCGAACACGCGCCCCGAGTGGTCCTACGTGGACATGGCGGCCACGGCCGCGGGCGCGGTCGTCGTGCCGATCTACCAGACCAACTCGCCCGAGGAGTGCCTGTGGGTGATCTCCGACTCGGACGCGTGCGCGGTCGTGTGCGAGGACGAGGAGCAGCTCGAGAAGATCGCCGCCATCCGCGACCAGCTCCCGAACCTGCGCACGGTGATCGTGATCGACCCGCCGACCGGCGAGAGCGCGAGCAATGGCTCCTCCGCGAGCGGCCACGCGGTGCACGCGACGACGCTCGACGAGCTGCGCGAGCGCGCGCGCAGGCGCTCGCCCGAGGAGCTGGACGCGCGCCGCGCGGCAGTGCGCCCCGAGGATCCGTTCACGTTCATCTACACCTCCGGCACCACCGGGCCGCCGAAGGGCTGCGTGCTCACGCACGGCAACTACCGCGCGATCATCGACATGATCGCCGACGCCGGCGAGATCCAGGAGGACGAGGTCATCTACCTGTACCTCCCGCTGGCGCACTCGTTCGCGCTGCTGATCCAGCTGGCGGTGTTCGACCTCGGCGGCACGCTGGCGTACTTCGGCGGCGACACCAAGCAGATCGTTCCGGAGCTGCTCGAGGTCAAACCGACGTACCTGCCGTCGGTGCCGCGTGTGTTCGAGAAGATCTACACGCTCGCGCACGGCGCGATCGAGGCGCAGCCGCCGCAGGAGCGCGAGCGCGCGCAGAAGGCGATCGCGCTGGGCGTGAAGGTGCGCGACATGATCAACCGCGGCGAAGAGGTTCCCGAGAAGCTGAAGGCGCCGTTCGAGGAAGCGGACGAGCAGCTGTTCAAGAACGTGCGCGCGATCTTCGGCGGCAACGTGCGCCACGCGACCAGCGGCGCAGCGCCGATCGCGAAAGAGATCCTGGAGTTCTTCTGGGCGTGCGGCGTGCCGGTGCTCGAGGGCTACGGCATGACCGAGACGGCCACCGCGGCGACGACGTCGACGGTCGAGAACCACCGCTTCGGCACGGTCGGGCGCGCGCTGCCGGGCGTCGAGCTGAAGATCGCCGACGACGGGGAGATCCTGGTCAAAGGCCCGAACATCTTCAGCGGCTACCACAACCAGGCGTCCACGAGCTTCGGCTCGGTCGTAGACGGTTGGCTGCACACCGGCGATCTCGGCTCGCTCGACGAGGACGGCTACCTGTCGATCACGGGGCGCAAGAAGGACATCATCATCACCGCCGGCGGCAAGAACCTCACGCCGGCCAACCTCGAGAACGACCTCAAGCAGAGCCGCTGGATCTCCCAGGCGGTGATGCACGGCGACCAGCGCCCGTATCCGGTGATGCTGGTCACGCTCGACGAGGAAGAGATCCCGACCTTCGCGCGCGAACACGGCCTACCCGAGGACATCCCGGCGCTCGCGCGCGAGCCCGCCGTGCTGGAGCTCGTCCAGACGGAGATCGACCGCGCAAACGAGAAGTACGCGCAGGTCGAGAAGGTCAAGAGGTTCGTGATCCTCGACCACGACCTCTCGCAGGCCACCGGCGAGCTCACGCCGACTATGAAGGTCAAGCGCAACGTCGTCAACGAGCGCTACGCGGATCTGTTCGACGCGCTGTACGCAAGCTGACGTGCAACGGCCCGTATAGCTGCGAACATGGCAAGGGATGCGCACCGACCCCTCAGATAACGGCGGGCTGTTCGTCGGGCGCCGTCCCGGCACGGCGCCCGTGCACTTCCGCGAGACGCCCGAGCGTGCAGGCGAGCTGCGCCAGCGCGTCGACGGCTCGCTCGCGCGCTTCATGCTCGCGGGCATCACGCTGCTGTGCCTGCTGTGCTGGGGGCCGATCCCGGTTGCGTGCCTGTGGCTGGGCTCGAAGGCCAACTACCTGACCGGCAGTGTCAGCCTCGGACTGCTCGTCTCGTTCGCGGCGCTGTTCGCGCTGCTGTTCGGCGCGCTGGCGCTGATGAAACGCATCGACGGCGCGTGGATCCTGGTGCGGCGCGCCGCCGGCTATGACCAGCGCTCAGGGGCGCTGGGCCGGATCTTCGCCGCCACCGCCGTGATCTGCGCGCTCGCGTTCATGCTGTGGTTCCTGGTCATACACGGGCCGGGTACAGGGCTGGTCGTGCGCGGCGGCTGACCGTGAGCCTGCTCGACTACTACCGCCAGTTCGACGCGATGTCCGAGGAGGAGGTCAACGAAGGCCTGCGCGAGGAGGCGGCCGAGCGCCGGCGCAAAGCGCTCGCGCGCGTGGAGACGCTCGACCTGTCTCTGACCACCTGGCCGGAGCTGCCGCACCCGCACATCGTCAACGCGATCACGTTCGTCGCCCGCCGCGGGCTGAACCGCTACCCGCATCTCGCGGGGTCTGACCTGCGCGGCCAGCTGGCCGAGCGCCACGGCGTCGACCCCGAGCGCCTGATCCTCGGCAACGGCGCGGCGGAGCTGCTCAGCGCGGCCACGCGCGCGCTGATCGAGCCAGGCCAGCAGCTGCTCACGCGCTGGCCGTCCTACCCGCTGTTCCCGATCATGGCGCGCCGCGCGCACGGCGTCGCGGTGCGCGTCGGAGGCGGGGTCAACGGTGGCGTGGACGCGCTGCTGGAGGCCGTCGCGAGCGAGCCCGCCGTGCGCGCGATCGCGCTCGCGAGCCCCAACGACCCCACCGGCGAGCTGCTGGGAACGGCCGAGCTGCAGCGGCTGCTCGAGGGCCTGCCCGCGGGCGTGGCGGTGCTGCTCGACGAGTCGCTGGTCGAGTTCGCCGACGCGCAGCCCACCAGCTCCTCGCTGGCGCTGCTCGAACATCACCCGCAGCTGCTTGTGTTCCGCAGCTTCTCCAAGGCGTGGGGCCTCGCGGGGCTGCGCATCGGCTACGCGATCGGCGCGCCCGGCTCGGGCGAGCTGCTGGCCGAGCTCGCGCCCGACCTCGGAGTGTCGGAGATCTCGCAGGCGGGCGCGTATGAGGCGCTGCACAGCTGCTCCGAGCTGATCGAGCGGCGCGTGCGCACGATCCACGAGGAGCGCCCGCGCGTCATGGCCGCGCTGCGCGAACGCGGGTTCGATGTCACCGACAGCCAGGCCAACTTCGTGTGGGCCGCCCATCCCACGCTCGCGGGCGGCGAGCTAGCGGCGCGCCTCGCGCGCTCGGGTGTGCTCGTGGCGGCCGGCGACGCGCTCGGCGAGCCCAACCGCGTGCGCATCGCCATCCACTCCGCCCCCGCCACCGATCGCCTGATCAACGCGGTCGATAAAGCCGTTTAGCTCGCGGACCCCGCTTGGCGCAAGAGCGCGCCTGTGGTCCCCTCGAGGATCTTGCGCCAGGCGCTGACCTCCTCGTTCTCCTCGTCGAAGTGCTCGACGACCTTGCGCACGCGCTTGGCGGAGATCTCCAGGCCGTGGCGCTCGGCGATCTCCTGGTAGCGCTCGTATTCGCCGGCGAGCTTCTTGGTAACCGACTCGAAGCCGTGGCGTGCGATCTCCACGCGCGAAGTGAAGCTCATGATGGAGGTCTGGAACATCAGTTCGTCGGCGGGCTCGGGCTCGATCAGCACGATGTCCACGCCCGGGTAGCGCTCCTCCCAGCCCTTTGCGAGTTCGTGCAGGCGCTGGTGGGCAAGGAGCTTGAAGACCTGGTAGCCGATCTGCGCGAAGCCCATGTCGGAGACGCGGCGCGGTCGCCGCCCGTGCAGCGTGTTGACCTTCTGCGAGAAGTCGTTGACGAACGGCACGAGCGGGTTGATCACGACGACGAGCTTCGCGCCGGCCTGGATCGCGAGGTCGAGGTTGGTGGTGGACATCATGCCGCCGTCGATCAGGTCGCGTCCGTTCACCTCCACGGGGGTGTAGACCATCGGCAGCGCGCCCGACGCGCGCACGGCGGTCGAGATCGGCACGTCCATCGAGCCGTCGACGCCAAGCACGACGCGCTCGCAGGTGTCGAGGTCGGTGGCGGTCAGGTACAGCTCGCAGTCGAGCTGGCCGAAGTCGTCGGTGCGGCCGGGCTCGCTGAGCACCTCGTGCAGGTAGCGCTCGATCCCGTCGCCGGTATACAGGCCCGACGGCAGGCCGTCGGCGAGCCCCATGACGACGTCCATCACCGACACGCCGCCGGGCTGGGACAGCAGCTGGCGCGCGAGCGAGACGGCACGCAGCGGCATCAGCGCGCCCTTGCGCGCGAACTCGAGCAGGTTGGGACGCAGCAGGTCGCCGATGTCGATGTCTTTGAACGTGGCCTTGCCCTGACCGGTGACGACGCGCATCATCTCCTCGGGGGTGACGCCGTTGGCGCACAGCGCGGCGATGAACGAGCCCGCGGAGGTACCGACGTATACGTCGAAGTTGTTGACGGTGCTGTTCACCGCGAGCAGGTCGAGCGCGCGCAGCGCGCCGATCTCGTACACGCCGCCGGTGAAGCCGCCGCCGCCGAGCACCAGCGCGGTCTTGTCGCGCCTGGGCCGGCGCCGGCGATCGAGCGAGGCGGGCTGCCCCACACCGCGCGCCGTCACGCGCCTGGTCCGTGACTTGGCTTTCGCAGCGTGCTCCAGCTTGACAACCTTGCCCATCGATGGACATTCTATGGCCACGTGCGGCCAACTCCTGCAACGAGAGTCCTCGGCATCGTGTGCGGACTTGTGCTCGCCGCCCTGCTCGCTCCGTCGGCCGCAAGCGCGGCGGGCGACGTGAGCGAACTGCAGGCTGACTTCGCCCACGAGCTAGCGCTGGCGGGACCGGCGGACGGCGCGTACGTGTATGACCTGACGGCCAAACAGGCACTGTTCTCCGAGCGCGCCAGCGCGATGCGCCCGCCGGCGTCGGTGGAGAAGCTGTACACGGCGACGACCGCGCTGGAGGAGATGGGAGCGTCGGCGCGCTTGGCGACGACGGTGTACGGCGTCGGGCACATGGCGCCGGGGGGAGTGTGGGAAGGGAGCCTGTACCTGCGCGGCGGCGGCGATCCGACGTTCGGCAGCACGTCGTTCATCCACAGCCACTACGGCGGCGTGGGCACGAGCGTGTCGGCGCTGGTGTCGCAGCTGGTGCGCACGGACCACATCCGCAGCGTGACGGGCTCGATCGAGGGCGACGAGTCGTACTTCGACGCGCTGCGCGGCGAGCCGTCGAGCGGCTACGCGTGGGATCCGTTCCTCGAAGGCACGCTGAGCGCGCTGGCGTTCAACCGTGGCGAAACAGGCCACGAACGCGGCGGGCACGCGCCGGCGGCGTTCGCGGCACGCGCGCTGCGCAATGCGTTGAAGGCGGACGGCGTGGCGATCCGCGGCCACAGCGGCGCCGCGACGACACCCCCCGGCGCGGTGCAGCTCGCGCAGGCGCAGTCGCCGACGATCGCGCAGCTGCTCGGCCTGATGCTGCCGCCGTCTGACAACTTCTTCGCGGAGACACTCCTCAAGGATCTGGGCGCGCGCTACGGCGGCGCGGGCACGACGGCGGCGGGAGCAGCGGTGGTCGAGCGGACGATCTCGACGGTGCTCGGCATCCACCCCCACGTCGTCGACGGCTCGGGCCTCTCAGAAGCGGACAAAACGTCCCCGTACCAGGTGGCGGACCTGCTGGTGGATCTCGCGCCGACGCCGATCGGTGCGGTGCTGCGCGAACGCATGGCCGTGGCGGGGCGCACGGGCACGCTCGAACTGCGTATGCGCAACACCGGCGCGGCGGGCCACTGCCAGGGCAAGACGGGCACGCTCACGGGCGTGTCGAACCTGGTCGGCTACTGCCAGGCCGCCGACGGGCACACGCTCGCGTTCGCGATCTTCACCGATGGCATCGCCATCGAAACGGCGCACACCTTCCAGGACAACATGGCGATCACAGTCGCCGATTATTAAGGGGAGAGCCGCGCGCTCAGCCGGAGTGCGCGTGACAGGTCTGGCTCATGGCGAGCCAGCCGATTCGAACGTGGTGGGGCCGGTTGGTGGCGAACACGTTGGCTTCCGCCTTGCACGGCGTGGCGAGGTGAACGCCTGACAGTTCGAGCGTGCAGCGCCAGCGCGTCAGCCGTGTGGTCGGGCTGAGGACCTGCGAGCTTGGGAGCTGCCCGCTGCACTGCGTAGCGCCGTGGAAGCCGCCGCGCAGCTCGGCGGCGAGCTGCTTGTGAATCTGAGCGGTCATCGCGCCGGCGGCTTCGGAGCTGGTGATCGGGAACACGCCAGCGTGGGCACCGGCGAGCACCAGTGAAGTCGCGGGGATTGCCAGCAGCGCGCGTATGGGCGGACTTTACCCCTCCGCGGCGCGCGGCAACCGCTCCCCCCTACTGTTCCCCTGCGCTTTCCTGCCCGCCTTCTGATTCCGATTGCTGTTCCAGTACCGGTTCCCCCTGTTCGTGGCCCTGTTCTTGCCCTTCTTCCTGCCCCTGTTCGTCGCCCTGTTCCTGCCCCGATTCTTCCTGTTCCTGTGGCTGTTCGGACTGCTCTCGCTGTGAGAGTTCTTCCCGCAGTTCCTGACGTTCTTCGCCGGTGGTTTCGCGGTCGACGAATTCCTTCAGTTCGGCTTCGCTGCCTGCCCCGGTGAACTGCCCTGCGAGTCGTGCCGCCACTCCTCCGGAAGCTTCGGCGGACGCGCCTACGCCTTCGCCACCACCCGCGCAACCGGAGAGCACGACAGCGAGCAGGAACGCGAGCGCTACGAGAACGCACCGGCTGCTGCGACGCTGGGTCATGTGGATGACTTCGGCGCGGACGGCTCGCTGCTTGAGCGGCTTCGCGGCTGAGCACGACTCGCACCGATCGTGCTTCCGATCCTCACGATCAAGCACGCGGCTCGCGCCGACCGCGCGACGGTCTACCCGTCGAGCAGACCGAGTAGCCCCGCTTCGTCGAGCACGGGTACCCCGAGGCGCTCGGCCTTCTCTAGCTTGGATCCTGGGCTCTCGCCGGCGACGACGTAGTTGGTGTTCTTGGACACCGAACTGGTGACGCGCCCGCCAGCGGCGAGGATGCGTTGGGTGGCGGCCTCGCGCGAGAGCTCTGGCAGCGATCCGGTGAGCACGAGCGCGCTGCCTGCGAGCGGGCCCTCGGACGGCGGCGGCCCGTCCTCGTGGAAGCGCAACCCCAACTCGCGTAGGTCGTCGATCAGCTTGCGCATGCGCTCATCGTCGAGCTGCGTGCGGATGGCGCTTGCCATCTTCTCGCCGATTCCGGGGGTCTCGGCGATCTGCTCGGGTGTGGCGGCGAGCAGCGCGTCGATGTTGCGGAAACGCTGCGCGAGGTTGCGGCCGGTGACCTCGCCGACCTCCTCGATGCCGAGCGCGAACAGCACGCGTGCGAACGGCCGCTCCTTGGACGCGTCGATGGCGGCGAGCAGGTTGTTGACGGACAGCTCGGCGAAGCCGTCGAGCTCGAGCAGCTGCTTGGCGCTCAGGCGGTAGAGGTCGGCGGCGGTGCTCACCAGCCCGTGCTCCTGCAGCAGCGCGACCTGCTTCTCGCCGAGGCCGTCGATGTCCATGGCGCCGCGCGAGACGAAGTGCTTGAGCAGCTGCCACGCGCGCGCGGGGCAGTCGGGGTTGGGGCAGTTGGTGAAGATGCTGTCAGGCGGCTTGACGGTCTTGGTGTTGCAGAACGGGCAGCGCTCGGGCGGGCGCGGCAGCGGCGGCCTGCGCTTCTGCTCGGCGACGTGCGGCGCGGGCGAGACGACCTGCGGGATCACGTCTCCGGCGCGCACCACGATCACGTCCTCGCCGGCACGGAGGTCCTTGCGGACGATGTCCTCCTCGTTGTGCAGCGTGGCGAGCTTGATCGTCACGCCGCCCACTTCCACCGGCGCGAGCACCGCGTACGGACGCATGTCGCCGAACTTGCCGACGTTCCACATGACCTTCTCCAGGCGCGTGACAGCGGTGGTGGGCGCGAACTTCCACGCTACCGCCCACCGGGGGTCGCGTCCGACGGCGCCGAGACGGCGCTGCAACTCGAGGTCGTCGACCTTGACGACGACCCCATCAATCTCAAAATCGAGCTCTCCTCGACGCCGCTCCCACTCCAGGCACTGCGCGATCACCTCGTCCTCGCCGGTGAGCACCTTGATGCCGCTGTTGACGCGAAAGCCGTGATCGCGCAGCCACTGGAGCGCGTGCGAGTGCTTGGTGAACGACAGCCCGTCGGTGACCCCCACCTGATAGCACCAGATCGAGAGCGGACGCTTGGCGGCGTCGGCGGGGTCGAGCTGGCGGATGGTGCCGGCGGCGGAGTTGCGGGGGTTCATGAACGTCGATTCGCCCGCTTCCGCCCGCCGCTCGTTGAGCGCGGTGAAGTCCTTCAGCGACATGTACACCTCGCCGCGCACCTCCACCAGCGCGGGTGCGTCGTCGATGCGCAGCGGGATGGCGCCGATCGTGCGCAGGTTGTGCGTGACGTCCTCCCCCACCTCGCCGTTGCCGCGCGTGGCGCCGCGCTCGAGCACGCCGTGGCGGTAGATCAGGCTGATCGCCAGGCCGTCGATCTTGGGCTCGACGACGAACGTGAAGCTCGGGGCCTCGATGCCCTCGCGCGCGAGGTGGTTGCGCATGCGCTCGACCCACGCGCGCAACTCCTCCTCGGAGCGCACGTTGCCGAGCGACAGCATCGGCTCGAGGTGGCGCACCTTCTCCAGGCGCCCAACCGGCTCGCCGCCGACGCGCTGCGTGGGCGAGTCGGGCGTGACGAGCTCGGGATGATCGCGCTCGATCGCGCGCAGCTCGTCGAGCAGCCGGTCGTACACGTCGTCGCCGATCTCGGGGTCGTCGAGGACGTAGTAGCGGTAGGCGTGATGCTCGAGCTGCTCGCGCAGCTCCTGCGCCCGCGCGTTGACATTTGCGTCGCTCCCCGCCGCGCCGGCGCCACTGACCGCTCGGTCCGCGCCGCTCATGGCTATGCGTCGAGTGCTGGCCGATCTCCGATCGGTGGCGCCAGCATCTCCTCCATGTCGAAGCGCCGAAGCGCGTCGAGGCTTGGACGGTCGGTCAGGTCGAAGTGGATCGGCGTGACGGCGATCCTGCCGGCGGCGACCGCGGCGAGGTCGGTGCCGGGCTCGTCGTGGAAGCCGGGGTCGGAGCCGTAGATCCAGTAGCGCCGGCGATGCTCCTCCTCGCGCTCGAGTTTGAGCTCGTCGCGGTAGATGCGCTTGCCGAGGCTAGTGACCTCCACGCCGCTGGGCTCGCCGGCGGGCACGTTGATGTTGAGCAGCGTGCGCGCGGGCAGCGGCACGTCATCGATGCGCTCGATCAGCCGCGCGACGAACGCGGCGGCAGTCTCGAAGCCGAAGCCGCCGTCGAAGCGGTAGTCGAGCGCGCCGGCACGCGACTGCTGCGAGACGGCGATCGCGGGCAGCCCCAGCACGACGCCCTCTAGCGCGGCGGCGACGGTGCCCGAGTAGGTGATGTCGTCGCCGAGGTTGGCGCCATGGTTGATGCCCGCGACGACCAGGTCCACGGCGAAGCCCTCGACGATGCCGAGGCTCGCCAGGCGCACGCAGTCCACGGGCGTACCGTCGGTGGCGTAGCCGGTGCTGCCGTCCGCGAACGGCACCTCCTCCACCCACAGCGGCCTGCGGGTGGTGATCGAGCGCGCCATCGCCGAGCGGTTGCCGTCGGGCGCGATCACAGCGAGGCGCACGTGGTCGATCTGCGCGAGCGCGTGGCGCATCGCCTGCAGGCCATCGGCCTCGATCCCGTCGTCGTTGGTGAGCAGCACGTTGAGCATCGCTCGGACCAGCATAGGGGCCGGTTCGGTCCGCGCGCGTGAAGATCAGGCGTCGTCGTAGGAAACCCGCGCCAGCGCGAGCCCGTGCGCCGGCGCAGTCCTCCCCGCCTCCGCGCGCGGCCGCCCCTCCAGCAGCGCGGTGAATTCATCGAACGTGCGCGCGCCGCTGGCTACATCGAGCATGGTGCCGACGAGCACGCGGTTCATGTGGCGCAGGAACATGTCCGCCTCGATCCACAGCTCGAGCAGATCGTCGCGCATGCGCCACTCGGCGGAGATGACGCGGCAGTTGAAGTACGAGTGCTCGGTCTCGGTGGGCGTGAACGCGGTGAAGTCGTGTGCGCCGAGCAGCGCGCTGGCGCACTGCTTTAGCACGGCGCGATCGACTGGGGCGGTCCACCAGTAGGCGCGCTTGCGCTCGAACACCGAGCGCGCGCGCCGGGCGAGCACGCGGTAGCAGTAGGTCCTCGAGGTGGCGTCGCGGCGGGCGTTGAAGCCGGCGGGCGCGGGCTCGGCGGAGAGCACGGCGACGTCGGCGTCGAGCAGGCCGTTCAGACGCAGCGGATCGACTGCCTCGTGCGCGTAGCTGGCGACCTGCCTCCACGCGTGCACGCCCGCGTCGGTGCGCCCGGCGACGGTCAGCGCGAGTGGCCGCTCGTCATGACCGGTCTCGCCGAGCACCGTGCGCAGCGCGCGCTCGAGCACCTCCTGCACGGTTCGCTTGTCCGGCTGGCGCGCCCAGCCGGCGAAGTCCGTGCCGTCGTACTCGATCGTGAGCTTGGTGATCATCCCCGCGCGGCTGCCGCCGCGAGAACGCGGAGCTAGACGAGCTCGATGAAGACCATCTCGGTGGCGTCGCTGCGGCGCGGCCCGAGCTTGAGGATGCGCGTGTAGCCGCCGGGCCGCTCGGCGTAGCGGGGTGCGACCTCGGCGAACAGCTTGTGTACGGCGAACTTGTCCTGCGAGAGCGTCGACAGCGCCTGCCGGCGGGCGTGCAGGTCACCGCGCTTGGCGAGCGTGATCAGCTTCTCGATCTCCGGCTTGACCGCCTTGGCCTTCGCCTCGGTGGTCTTGATGCGCTCGTGCTCGATGATCTCCTTGCTCAGGTTCATGAGCAGCGCCTTGCGGTGCGCGGAGTCGCGGCTGAGCTTGTTGCGGGTCTTCTGGTGGCGCATGGGCTAGTGGAGTGTAGGCCGTCCTCAGTCCGCGCGCAGGTTGAGACCGCGCGCGTGCAGCGTTTCGATGACCTCGTCGATTGACTTTTTGCCGAAGTTGGGGATCGCGTTGAGCTCCGCCTCGGACTTGGAGATCAGGTCGCCGACAGTCTGGATGCCGGCGCGCTTGAGGCAGTTGTACGAGCGCACGCCGAGCTCGAGCTCCTCGATCAGGATGCCCCACTCCTCGCCCTGCAGCGCCGCCTGCGAGCCGCCGCCGACCGCCAGGCCGTGACCATCGAGCTGTCCGCCGGGGGCGGCGCGCAGCTCCTGGATGCGGTCGGCGTCGGTGAAGATGGCAAGCTGGGAGATCAACAGCTCGGCGGCCTCGCGCAGCGCGGCCTGGGGGTCGATCGAGCCGTCGGTCTCGATGTCGAGCGTGAGCTTGTCGAAGTCCGTCTTCTGCCCGACGCGCGCCTGCTCGACGGCGTAGGCGACGCGCCGCACGGGCGAGAAGATCGAGTCGATCGGGATCACGCCGATGGGCTGGTCGGCGGACTTGTTCTCCTCCGCCGGGCGGTAGCCGCGCCCGCGCCCGATCGTCATGTACAGCTCGAGCTTGGTTTTCTTCTCGAGCGTCGCGATGTGCAGGTCGGGGTTGAGGATCTCCACGCCGGCGGGCAGGTCGATGTCCTTTGCGGTGATCTCTCCCGGGCCGGTCACAACCAGCGGCGCCTCGACCTCGCTCGCGTCGGAGTGCATCCGGCATACGACGCCCTTGAGGTTGAGCACGATGTCGGTGACGTCCTCCTTGACGCCCTGAATCGTGGAGAACTCGTGTGCAACGCCCTCGATGCGCACGCTCGTGACGGCGGCGCCGGCGAGCGAGGAGAGCAGTACGCGGCGCAGCGAATTGCCGAACGTGTAGCCAAAGCCGCGGTCGAGCGGCTCGATCGTGAACGTGCCACGGTTCTGCTCCACGGACTCGCTTGTGATCCGGGGGATTTGAAAGTCGAGCATGAGAGTCCTAACGTCGTTTTGGTGTCGCACCGGCGTCATTGACGGCGCCGGCTCTGAGCGTCGCCGCCCGGATGGGCCGCAACTGGGGAAAAGATCTGTTTACTTCGAGTACAGCTCGACGATGAGCTGCTCCTGCACCGGCGCGGCGACCTCACGTCGCTCCGGCTTGCGCAGCACCTTGGCCGAGAGCGACTCGTGGTCGGCCTGGAGCCACGCGGGTATCTGTCCGGTCAGCTCGGTGGCGTCTCTGACGACCTGCGTCGCAGGCGTGTCAGCCTTGATCGTGATCACGTCGCCGGGACGCACCTGGTAGCTGGGGATGTTCACCCGGCGGCCGTTGACCGTCCAGTGGCCGTGACGGATGAGCTGGCGCGCCTGACGGCGCGAAGCGCCGAAGCCAAGCCTCACGAGCACGTTGTCCAGACGGCACTCCAGCAGCGTCAGCAGGTTCTCGCCGGTGATGCCGGTCTGGCGCGAGGCCTTCTCGTAGTAGCCGGCGAACTGTTTCTCCAGCACGCCGTAGTAGCGCTTGGCCTTCTGCTTCTCGCGCAGCTGCACCCGGTACTCGCTCTGTTTCATGCGCCCGCGCCCGTGCTCGCCCGGCGGGTAGGAGCGACGCTCCACGCCGCACTTGTCCGTCAGGCAGCGCTCGCCCTTGAGGAACAGCTTCTGCCCCTCGCGGCGGCACTGCTTGCACTGTGGGCTCGTGTCTCTGGCCATCGCTTTAGACCCTCCGTCGCTTGCGTGGGCGACAACCGTTGTGTGCCTGCGGGGTGACGTCCTTGACGCCCGTCACTTCAAGCCCTGCGGCCTGCAGCGAGCGGATCGCGGTCTCGCGACCGGAGCCCGGCCCCTTGACGTAGACCTCGACCTTCTGCAGCCCCTGCTCGAGGCCCTTGCGCGCGGCCGCGTCGGCGGTCACCTGCGCGGCGAACGGGGTCGACTTGCGCGAGCCCTTGAAGCCGGCGCCGCCGGCGGACTCCCACGCGATCACGTTGCCCGCTGTGTCCGTCAGCGAGACGATCGTGTTGTTGAACGAAGTCTTGATGTGGGCCTGGCCGACGGGGATGTTCTTTTTCGGCTTGCGCCGGCCGCGGGCGCGTTTGGGAGCTGGGGGCATTACTTCTTGCCCGCCCGCTTCTTGCCCGCCACCTGCATGCGCTTGGGGCCCTTGCGCGTGCGTGCATTGGTCTTGGTCTTCTGTCCGCGTACGGGCAGTCCGCGGCGGTGGCGCAGCCCGCGGTAGGAGCCGATCTCCTGCAGGCGTTTGATGTCCTGCGAGCGCTCGCGCCGCAGATCGCCCTCGACGGTCAGCCCGTCGTCGATCGCGTCGCGCAGCTTGGCGACCTCGTCCTCGGTGAGGTCGCGGATGTAGGTGTCAGGGTGGACACCGACCTGCGTGAGGACCTTGTTGGACGTCGAGCGCCCGATCCCGTAGATGTAGGTCAGCCCGATCTCCGAGCGCTTGTTCAGAGGCAGGTTGACTCCAGCTATACGTGCCACCTAGCGGATCACCCCTGGCGCTGCTTGTGACGCTTGTTCTGGCAGATCACCAGCACCACCCCGTGGCGGCGGATGATCTTGCATTTCTCGCACATCGGCTTGACCGACGGTCTTACCTTCATGATCCCTTTCGGCGGCTGGGTTCCGGCGACTCGGCTCTGGAGGCCGTTACGGCCGCCGCTACCGGGTCGTGGACATGCCCGACGCGCGCAAACGGCCGCACGCCTGGGCAGGACTCCAGATGGTAGCAAGCTCGCTGCACGGTCGCGGCCCGCTCGACGCTCAGCCCGCGGCGACGATGCCGTCGGGCAGCGATGCGCCGGCGAGCGTGCCCGCGCGCGCGTCGGGCGCAAGATGCCACGGCGTGAGGATCAGCGGGCCGGCGGCGGTGACCGCGACGGTGAACTCGAAGTGCGCCGCGGCGGAGCCGTCCTGGGAGAAGATCGCCCATCCGTCGCCGCCGACGCGCACGCCGGGACGCCCGGCGGTGGTCATCGGCTCGATCGCCAGGACCATGCCCTCCTGCAGCAGCGGGCCCTTGCCTGCCCTGCCGTAGTTGGGCACCTGCGGGTCCTCGTGCATGCTGCGCCCGACGCCGTGCCCGACGAGCGAGCGCACCACCGATAGCCCCGCCGCCTCGACGACGCGCTGGATCGCGTTGGAGACGTCGCCGATGCGGTTGCCGTCGCGGCACTGTGCGACGCCGGCGTGCAGCGACTCCTCGGTGGCGGCGAGCAGGCGCTTGGCGTCCTTGCCGACGTCGCCCACGGTGAACGTGCGGGCGGCGTCGGCGACCCAGCCATCGAGCGTGACGCCGACGTCGATCGAGATGATGTCGCCGGGCTTCAGCTTGTACGGGCCGGGGATGCCGTGCACGATCATCGCGTTAGGCGACGCGCAGATCGAGCCGGGGAAGCCGCGGTAGCCCTTGAACGTCGGCGTGGCGCCGCGGGAGCGAATGAAGCGCTCGGCGAGCTGGTCGAGCTCGCCGGTGCTGATGCCGGGACGAATGTTGCTCTCGATCAGATCGTGGGTCGCCGCCAGCACGAGGCCGGCCTGCGCCATCCTGTCGATCTCCTCAGGGGACTTCTTGATGATCACCCACGGAGCTTAGCTACGGACTGAGCATGCGGCCCGTCGTGGCCTCGCCTCGGCTAGAAGCCCTCCTCGAGGCGCAACGTGGCGACGGTCGCACGGATGTGCGCGTGGACCTCGTCGGCGGTGCGCCGCCCGTCGAAGCGCCGCAGCAGCCCGGCGCGGTCGTAATAGGCGATCAGCGGCTCGGTCTGGGAGTGGTAGACCTCCAGGCGCCGGCGAATCACCTCCTCGCGGTCGTCGTCGCGCTGGATCAGGCGCGCGCCGTCCTGGTCGCACACGTCCTCGTGCTTGGGCGGGTCGAAGTCGACGTGGTAGATGTGGCTGGGGTTCTTCACGCACACCCGCCGCCCGGCGAGACGACGCACGAGGTCGTCGTCGGGCACCTCGATCAGCAGCACGGCGGTCAGCCGCCGGTCGAGGCTGCGCAGCGCGTCGCCGAGCGCGTCCGCCTGCTGTTCGTTGCGGGGAAAGCCGTCGAGCAGGAAGCCGTCGCGCGCGTCGCCACTGGCAAGGCGCTCTGTGATCATGCCGATGATCACGTCGTCCGGAACGAGCTCGCCGGCGTCCATGAAACGCTTGGCCTCGCGTCCCAGCTCTGTTCCCTCGGCGACCTGCGCGCGCAGGATGTCGCCGGTGGAGATGTGCGGCAGCCCGAAGTCCTCGTGCAGGCGCTCAGCCTGGGTGCCCTTTCCGGCGCCTGGCGGACCGAGCAGGATCAGGTTGAGCTCAGACACAACCGGGGCAGCCTATCCGCTCCGGGGGTGCCGCTGCCACTATCGGCGTAGCGTCACTTAAGGAAGCCCTCGTAACTTCGCATCATCAGCTGGGCCTCGAGCTGCTTCATCGTTTCGAGCGCCACGCCGATCACGATCAGGATCGAGGTGCCGCCGAACTGGAACTGCTGGTGGGTCTGCGCGAACAGCAGCGCCGGCAGCGCGGCGACGGCCGCGAGGAACAGCGCGCCGGGGAACGTCAGGCGCGCGAGGATGCGATCGAGGAATTCAGCCGTGGGGCGTCCGGGCCGCACGCCGGGGATGAAGCCGCCGTACTTCTTCAGGTTGTCCGCCTGGTCGACGGGGTTGAACGTGACGGCGGTGTAGAAGTAGGTGAAGACGATGATCAGCAGGGACTCACCGACGACGTAGTGCCAGCCGTTGGGCGTGAAGAAGTCCGACAGCGACTGGCCCCAGTGGGTTTTGACCAGCTGCCCGACGGTCGGCGGGAACGCCATGAGGCTCGCGGCGAAGATCACGGGGATCACTCCCGCCATGTTCACGCGCAGCGGCAGGTAGGTCTGGCCGCCCTCGGTCATGCGCCGTCCGATCACGCGCTTGGCGTACTGCACGGGGATGCGTCGCTGGCCTTCCTGCACGAACACGATCGCGGCCACCACCACGAGCACCAGGAACGGCGCCATCACCTTGAAGACCTGGTCCTGCGTGTTCCACCAGGTTTCGATGCCGGAGGGCAGCCGCGAGACGATCGAGGCGAAGATCAGCAGCGAGATGCCGTTGCCGATACCGCGCTGGGTGATCAGCTCGCCGACCCACATCAGCATCACGCAGCCGGTGGTGAGGCAGATGACGATCAGGAAGATGTGCGGCAGGTCGAAGTTCGTGATGACGTTTTCGCCGGCTTTGGCCTGCAGGCTGTGGAACAGGAACACGTAGCCGATCGACTGCGCGAACGCGAGCCCGACGGTCAGGTAGCGCGTGTACTGGGTGATGCGCGCCTGCCCGACTTCGCCTTCCTTTGAGAGCTTCTCCAGCGAGGGCACTGCCACCTGCAGCAGCTGCAGGATGATCGACGAGGTGATGTAGGGCATGATGCCCAGCGCGAAGATCGCGAGTTTGGACAGCCCGCCGCCGGAGAACAGGTTCAGGTAGCTGAGGATGCCGCCGCCACCGAAGGACTTCTGGATGTTGTTGACCGCCGTCAGGTTGACGCCCGGCACGGGCACGTGCGAGCCGAGACGGTAGATCAGCAGCATCCCCGCCGTAAAGGCGATCTTCTTGCGGATGTCCGCAACCTGGAAGGCGTTCAGGATGGTCGAGAGCATGGCCGAACGGCCGATTCTAGCTCTCGATCGTGCGGCAGGTGCCGCCTGCGCCCTCGATGCGCTCACGCGCGCTGGCGCTGAACGCGTGCGCGTGCACGGTCAGCGCCTTGCTGATCTCGCCCTTGGCGAGCACCTTCACGGGAATGCCCTTGCGCGTAGCGAGCCCGTTGGCTTGCATCAGCTCGAGCGTGACCTCGGTGCCGGCGTCGAAGCGATCCTCGAGCGCGGAGATGTTGACCGGCTGGGTGTGGGTGCGGAAGGGCTCGAACGGCATCGACTTCTTCATGTGCGGCCCGCGCAGCTTTCGCATGCGCATGTGGATCGGCATCTGGCCGCCCTCGAAGTTGGCACGCCGCTTGGAGCCCGAGCGCGAGCCCGCGCCCTTCTGCCCGCGCCCGGAGGTCTTGCCTGTGCCGGAGCCTTCGCCGCGCCCGATGCGCTTGCGTGGGCGGCGGCTGCCGGGGGCCGGCGCGAGGCTGTGCAGCCCGATGCGCTCCTCGGCGTCCTGCTTGTCGGTGTCAGCTTTGGCGGGGCTCACTTACCCTCCTTGACCTCTACGAGGTGGCGCACCGCGTGCAGCATGCCGCGCGCCTGCTCTGAGTCCTTGACCTCGACCGTGTGGCCGATGCGGCGCAGGCCGAGCGAGCGCAGCGTGTCGAGCTGTTTGCCGTTGGCGCCGTTGCTGGAGCGGCGCTGGGTGACGCTGAGCGCGCTCATCACGCGCTCGCGCCGTCGGCTGCGGTCGTGGCCGGCGCGGGCTCCTGCGCCGGCGTCTCGGCGGGGGCCTCGGTCGCGTCCGCTGTCTCCAGCTCGGCGCCGACGGGCTGCGCGCTGCCGTTGACCGGCTCGCCGCCAAGGCCGAGGACCTTGTTGATGCTCAGGCCGCGCAGCTTGCCGACCTCCTCGGGAGTGCGCAGTCCGCGCAGGCCGGCGACGGTGGCCTTGACGAGGTTGATCGGGTTCTGCGTGCCGAGGCTCTTGGAGAGGATGTCGTGGATCCCCGCGAGCTCGAGCACCGCGCGCACGCCACCGCCGGCGATCACGCCGGTACCCGGCGAGGCGGGCTTCAGCAGCACGCGGCCGGATCCGAAGATGCCGGTGGTCTGGTGGGTGATGGTGCTGCCGTGCTTGGGCACGCGGAAGAGGTCCTTCTTGGCGCGCTCGACGCCCTTCTGGATCGCCAGCGGCACCTCGTTGGCCTTGCCGTAGCCAACGCCCACGACGTCGCGTTCGTCGCCGACGACCACGAGCGCTGTGAACGAGAAGCGCCGCCCGCCCTTGACGACCTTGGCGACGCGGTTGATCTCGACGACGCGCTCCTGGAGGTCCAGGCCGGCGGGGTTGACTGAGCGATCTATTGAAATGGACATAGCAGGAGGGAGAGGGTAGCGGGACCGTGCGCCTGAGCGGCTAGACGGTGATGCCCGCCTCGCGGATAGCCTCGGCGAACGCGCGAACGTGGCCGTGGTACTGGTAGCCACCGCGGTCGAACACCGCTTCGGAGATCCCCGCCGCCTTGGCGCGCTCGGCGAGCAGCTCGGCGGCGCGCTTGGAGCGCTCGGCTTTGGCCAGCGAGCGCATCTCCGGCTCGAACCAGTTGACAGCGGCGAGCGTGCGCGCGCCGTCGTCGTCGACGAGCTGCGCGGAGAGCCCGCGGTTGGAGCGGAACACCGAGATCCGCGGCCGGGCGGCGGTGCCGGAGATCTTCGCGCGCACCCTGCGGCGCCGTTTGAGCCTGCGGGTCTCCTTCGTGAGGACGGTCATGCGCGCTTTCCTACCTTGCGCTGGACGTGCTCGCCCTCGTAGCGGATGCCCTTGCCCTTGTACGGCTCGGGCGGGCGCTGCTTGCGGATGATCGCCGCGGTCTCGCCGACGAGCTGCTTGGAGATGCCCTTCACGACCACGCGCGTCGGCTGGGGCACTTCGAATTCGATGCCTTCTGGCGCTGGGATCGGAACCGGGTGCGAGTAGCCGACGGCGAGCTCGAGGTTCTTGCCCTTGAGCTGCGCGCGGTAGCCGACGCCCTGGATCTCCAGACGCTTCTCGTAGCCATTGGTGACGCCCTGGACCATGTTCGCCACGAGTGTGCGTGTAAGCCCGTGCAGCGCGCGGTGTTCGCCGCGGTCGGTAGGCCGCGTGACCACCAGCTGCTCGCCGTCCTGGGTCACCTTGATGTCCCGGTGGATGCGCTCGGAGAGTTCGCCTTTGGGCCCGTTGACGCGCACGGACTCGGGCTCGATCGAGATCGTCACGCCTGAGGGCACGGGGATTGGCTGTCTACCGATTCTCGACATCGCTCAGCTACCAGACCTGCGCGAGGACCTCGCCGCCGATGCCGGCGGCGCGCGCGTCGTGACCGGTCATCACACCGTGCGAGGTCGAGACGATTGAGGTTCCCATGCCGCCGAGCACCTTGGGGATGTGCTTCGCGTCGACATACGTGCGCCGCCCCGGGCGCGACACGCGCCGCAGACCGGAGATCGCCGAGCGGCGGTCCTCGGTGTACTTGAGCCGGATCTGGATCAGCTGCCCGGCGGCGCCGTCGGGCGCGGGCACCACCGACCACGAGTCGATGTAGCCCTGCTCGTCGAGGATCCGCGCGAGCTCGCTCTTCAGCTTCGACGCGGGCACGTCGACGGTCTCATGCGCCGCGTGGATGGCGTTGCGCACGCGCGTGAGGAAGTCGGCTATGGGATCGGTCATGGACATGGTGTCGGTGTGTGGTGGGGGGTGTGGTGTGGTGTATGTGGTGTGGTGGGTGTGTCTGCGGTGTGTCTTTTGTGCTTGGGGAGTGACTTGGCTTGGCTTTGTTATTGCCCTTGAAAAGTCTGTATAGCTATGGTCATACAGACTTTCTTGTTGGAGAGATCCTCTACCAGGAGGACTTGGTCATCCCGGGGATCTGACCGTTGTGGGCGAGGTCGCGAAGGCAGATGCGACACACCCCGAACTTCTTGTACACCGCGCGTGGGCGACCGCAACGGGTGCAGCGAGTATATGCACGTGTCTTGAACTTCGGCGGGCGCGCCTGCTTGACGCGCATCGAGGTCTTGGCCATCAGTCGTCGCTCTCTTTCTCAGTGGTGTCCGTGTCGGCGTCCCCAGGAGCCTTGCTCTGCTCGGCCTCCTCGACGATGGCCGCTTCGGCTTCGGCCTCCTCCGCTATGGCCTCCTCGGCGACAGTCTCCTCGGCCTCGACCTCGGCGACCGCCTCAGCTTCGATCTCCTCGGCCACGACCTCAGCGGCGACCTCGATCTCGGCGACCTCAGCGACGGCCTCGTCGAACGCCTCCTCGACAACCTCCTCGGCTGCCTCACGCTCCCCAGCCTCGGCCTCCGCGACGATCTCCGCTTCGGCTGCGGCCTCCTCGGCGACATCCTCCTCAGCCTCCTCGAGGCTCTCGGGCTCAGCTGCGTCGTCAGGTGCGGCGGACGTTTTGGCCTTCGCCGTGGCGGCCTCAGGCGCGGGCTGCGCCGCGGCTGCGGCGTTGGCGGCCTCGGACTCCTCGTGGGCGCGCTGGGCGGCAGCGTCTGCGTCGGGGTCGTAGCCCTTGGGCCGCCCTTGCGGGGAGAACGGCATGCCGAGCGCGGACAGCAGCGCATACGCCTCGACATCGGTGGCAGCGGAGGTCGTGATGGTGATGTCCAGCCCGCGCACCTGATCGATTTTGTCGTAGTCGATCTCGGGGAAGATGATCTGCTCCTTGACGCCCAGGGAGTAGTTGCCGCGGCCGTCGAACGAGCGCGCGTTGAGGCCGCGGAAGTCGCGAATCCGCGGGATGGCAACCGACACGAGCCGGTCGAGGAACTCATAGCCGCGCTCGCCGCGCAGCGTCACCGCTAGGCCCACGGGCATGCCCTCGCGCAGTTTGAACGCGGCAATCGACTTGCGCGCGCGGCGGACGCTCGGCTGCTGGCCCGCGATCGTGGCCAGCTGCTCGGTTGCGGCTTTGAGCACTTTGGAGTCCTGCTTGGCGAGGCCGACACCCATGTTGACGGTGATCTTCTCGATCTTCGGCGCCTGCATCACCGACGAGTAGCCGAAGCGATCCATCAGCGCGGGACGGATCTCCTCGAGATAACGCGTCTTCAGACGCGCAGTTGGTGCGTTGTCGGTCATGGTGGCCATCGCGATCAGTCGAGCCTCGCGCCGGAGCTCTTGGCGACACGCACGCGCTCGCCTTGCTCGCCGCGCTCGATGCCGACGCGTGTGGGCTTGCCTTTGGCGTCGAGCAGCATCACGTTGGAGATGTGGATCGGTCCTTCGCGCTCGATTATCCCGCCCAACTGCGCGGCGGTCTGCGAGCTCGTGCCGGCGGCCTGCTGGGGGCGGGTGGCGCGCTTGATCATGTTCAGGCCCTCGACGTACACCCGTTCCTTGGCGGGGTCCACTCGCAGCACGCGACCGGTCTTTCCGCGATCCTTGCCGGAGATCACCTGCACGCGGTCGCCGGAGCGGATCTTGAGTGAGCGGCGCTTGGGACGGACGACGTGACGCCGGGCCATCACAGCACCTCCGGCGCGAGCGAGACGATGCGCATGAAGTTGCGCTCGCGCAGTTCGCGCGCGACCGGCCCGAACACGCGCGTGCCGCGCGGGTTGTTCTGGTCGTCGATGATCACCGCGGCGTTCTCGTCGAACGCGATGTACGTGCCATCGTCACGGCCGATCGGCTTCTTGGTGCGCACCACAACCGCGGTGACGACCTCGCCCTTTTTGACCGTGCCGTGCGGGTTGGCCTGCTTGACGGTCGCCGTGATCACGTCGCCGACGAACGCATAGCGTCGCTTGGAGCCGCCCTTGACACGGATGCACAGGATCTCGCGCGCGCCCGAGTTGTCGGCCACCCTCAGTCTCGTCTCGTTCTGGATCATCGTGCCCGCTCCAGCACGTCGACCAGCGCCCAGCGCTTGGTGCGCGACAGCGGCCGGCTCTCGATCACGCGGACGGTGTCGCCCTCGTGCGCGTCGTTGTTCTCGTCGTGCGCGTGCACGGTGCTCGAGCTTCGCACGATCTTCTCGTAGCGCCTGTGTCGGCGGGCGATGTCGATGCGCACGGTGATCGTCTTCTCGGCCTTGTCCGACACGACGATGCCCTGGCGAACCCTGCGCGTGCCCTCGACCGGCGCGTGCACCGGGGGCAGTGCCTCGGGAGCGGGCGCAGCCGCACGGTGCGTGGCTTTCTTGGCGCGTTCCTGCAGGCGCCGCGCACGACGGCGGGCAGCCTTGAGCTTGCGCTCCGCCAGCCTCTCCGCGTGACGCTCCTCCGGGGATCGGCTGGGACGCGCGTCGGTGTGTTTCGAGCGTGCCCTGCGCCGGCGCTCCTTGGGCGGAACCTGCTCGACCGGCTCAGCTGGCGGAGCCGGCGCGGCGGCCTCGGCCTCCGGGGCCGCGTCATCAGGCTCGGGAGTCGCCTCGGCCTCGGGCGTCGCGTCAGCCTCAGCGGCCTCCTCGACCTCCGGAGTTGCCTCGGCCTCGGGGGTCGCGTCGGCCTCCGGCGTCGTCTCGACCTCGGGAGTCGCGTCAGCCTCGGGCGTCGCCTCAGCCTCGGCTGCGGGCGCGACCGGGCCGTCGCCGACCTGCTCGGGCTCTGTGTCTGGTGCGTCGTTGTCTGGTTCGTCAGCCATTTGATCCGTTCACGTTCGTCTTTGTTCTCAGTTGTTGCCGTCTGCGGGCGCGCTCTGGAGCTCGCGCTCACGTGCGACGGTCAGGGCGCGGGCAAGGTCGCGCCGGGCGCGGCCCAGACCGGCGGTGTCGTCGAGTTCGCCAGTCGCGTTGGAGAAGCGCAGGCCGAACACCTCTTTGCGTAGCTCGGCAAGGCGTTTGGTCAGTTCGCTGCCGTCCAGGTCTCGCATCTCGCTTGCTTTCATGTCAGTCCTCACGCAGCACGAACTTGGACTTGACGGGAAGCTTGTGTGCTGCCAGGCGGATTGCTTCGCGGGCGAGAGGCTCGGACACACCGGCCAACTCGAACATCACGCGTCCGGGCTTGACCACCGCGACCCAGCCTTCGGGCGAGCCCTTGCCGGAGCCCATGCGGGTCTCGGCGGGCTTCTTGGTGACGGGCTTGTCGGGGAACACGTTGATCCACACCTTGCCGCCACGCTTGATCTTGCGCGTCATGGCGACACGCGCAGCCTCGATCTGGCGGTTGGTCAGCCAGCCGCACTCAAGCGACTTCAGGCCGTAGTCGCCGAACTGCACGTGCAGTTGGCCACGCGAGTATCCGCGGCGCCGGCCGCGGTGCTGCTTGCGGTGCTTGACACGCTTGGGGGACAGCATCAGCGCCCACCTCCGCCGGACGGTCCGCCGCCACCGGGTCGCGGACCGCGACCGCCTCCTGGCCCACCCGGACCACGACCGCCGCCACCGCCTCGCCCGCCGCCACCGCCGGGACCGCCAGGACCACGTCCACGTCCACCGCCGCCCGGACCGCCGCCGCGACCGCCGGGGCCACCGGGACCGCCGGGTCCGCGACCCCTGCCGCGACCCTCGCGCCCGTCACGGCCACCGCCGCGGCCGTCGCGCTCGGAGCTCGGCGGCGCGGGCGCTGTCATGTCTGTCAGATCCGCGCCGGTGTAGCCCTCGGGCATGATCTCGCCCTTGTTGACCCAGCACTTGACGCCGATCCGCCCGAAGGTGGTGCGCGCCTCGTAGAAGCCGTAGTCGATGTCCGCGCGCATCGTGTGCAGCGGCACGCGACCGTCTGAGTAGCTTTCGGTGCGCGCCATCTCCGCGCCACCGAGGCGACCGGCGACCTGGACCTTGACGCCCTTGGCGCCCGAGCGCATGGCGCTGGTGAGCGCGCGCTTCATCGCGCGACGGAATGCCACGCGGTTCTGCAGCTGCTCGGCGATCGACTGCGCGACGAGCTTCGCGTCGAGCTCCGGGCGCTTGATCTCGAGGATGTTGACCTTGATCTGCTTTTTGGTCATCCGGTGCAGGTCGCGGCGCAGCGCATCCACTTCGGTGCCGGACTTGCCGATCACGATGCCCGGGCGCGCGGTGTGGATGTTGACCTCGAGCTCGTTAGCGTCCTTGCGGATGGTGATGTCCGACAGGCCCGCGTGGGCGAGCTTGTTGATGATGTGCTCGCGCACGTGGACGTCCTCGGCGAGGTACGCGGCGAAGTGCTTCTCGTTGAACCAGTTCGACTTCCAGTCGTGGATGTAGCCCACGCGCATGGCCTCTGGATGAACCTTCTGTCCCATGTTCTCTTCTCTCAGCGGTTTCTTTTGTTGGTTCCGGGCTCGGGGCGCGGGGTCAGCGTGATCGTCAGGTGGCTGGTGCGCTTGCGGATCGGCGTCGCGCGTCCCATCGCGCGCGGCCGGAAGCGCTTGATCGTCGGTCCTTCGTCGGCGTACGCCTCCCGGACGATCAGATCGTCCTCGAGCAGTTCGTGGTTGCTCTCGGCGTTTGCCACCGCGGACTCCAGCAGCTTGCTCCAGTCGCGCGCCACCTCACGAGGGGTGAACGCGAGGATAGCGCGTGCCTCTTGCACGGACTTGCCGCGCAGGTGCCCGCACACCATGCGCGCCTTGCGAGCCGAGGTGCGCACGTAGCGCGCGTGCGCACGCACGACACGCCGACGGGCCGTGGCGGCGCCGGCTTTGCCAGCGCGCGGCGCGGCGGCCGGTTTGGCGGCTTTCTCCGCCGCCTGCTCGGACGCGGGCTTTTTGCCAGCGGCGGGCTTCTTCGCTTTCTTCTCGGCGGTCGGCTGCTCCTCGGCGGGCTGCTCCGCGGGAGCTTTTTTCGCCGCTGCGGCTTTTTTCTCGGCCGTGGGTTTCTTCTCAGCAGCCGGCTTTTTCTCAGCGGCTGGCTTTTTCTCAGCGGCTGGCTTTTTCGCCGCCGCGGGCTTCTTCTCGGCGGGCGCGTCTTTCTGCGCAGCCGCGGCGGCGGGCTTTTTCTCCGCGGCGGCTTTTTTCGCAGCAGGCTCTTTCGCGGCAGGCTCTTTCGCGGCGGACGCTTTCTCCGCGTCGGGCTCGGCAGGCGTCTGGCCCTCCTGGGTCTCGTCGTCGGCGCTCATCGCACCTTCCCCGATCCGGCGTGACCGCGGAACACGCGCGTGGGCGCGAACTCACCGAGCTTGTGGCCGACCATCGACTCGCTGACGTACACGGGCACGTGTTTCTTGCCGTCGTGCACGGCGATCGTGTGACCGACCATCTCGGGGAAGATCGTTGACGCGCGCGACCACGTTCTGATCATTTTTTTGTTGTTCTCGGCGTTGAGCGCTTCGATGCGCTTCATCAGGCGCTCTTCAACCCACGGGCCCTTCTTACTCGAGCGACTCATCGCTGCTTGCCCTTCCCGCGGCGACGGCCGCGCACGATGTAGCGATTGGAGGTCTTGTTCTTTTTACGCGTCCGGTAGCCCAGCGTGGGCACGCCCCACGGCGTCACCGGGTGGCGACCGGCGGTGGTCGAGCCCTCGCCGCCGCCGTGTGGGTGGTCGACGGGGTTCATGGCGACGCCGCGCGTCTGCGGGCGCACGCCCATGTGGCGCTTGCGTCCCGCCTTGCCGATCTTGACGTTCTGGTGCTCGGCGTTGCCGATCGTGCCGACCGTCGCGCGGCACTCTGCGCGCACGATGCGCATCTCGCCCGAGGGCAGGCGCAGGGTAGCCATGTCACCGTCCTTGGCCATCAGCTGCGCGGAGGCGCCCGCCGAGCGCGCCATCTGCCCGCCGCGACCCGGCGCCAGCTCGATGTTGTGCACGACCGTGCCGACGGGCATGCGCGCGAGCTCCATGCAGTTGCCGACCGCGATGTCCGCGCCCTCGCCCGAGGACACCATCATCCCGACCGTCAGCCTCTGGGGCGCGAGGATGTAGCGCTTCTCGCCGTCGACGTAGTGCAGCAGCGCGATGTACGCGGAGCGGTTGGGGTCGTACTCGATCGCAGCGACGCGCGCCGGCACGCCGTCCTTGCGACGCTTGAAGTCCACGCGCCGGTAGGCGCGCTTGGCTCCGCCGCCGCGGTGGCGCGCGGTCTTGCGCCCGAGCGCGTTGCGCCCGCCGCTCTTCTTGAGGCCTTCGATGAGCGTCTTCTCGGGCTTGGACTTGGTGACCTCCGCGAAGTCCGGATAGGAGACGAACCGCATGCCGGGGCTGGTGGGGCGTGGTTTGCGTATCGGCATCGTCTACAGGTTCCTGAGATGGTCGTGAGTCGAGACAGACAAGGACGCAGTGAGCGTGGCGTGCTTGGCACGCGAGCGAGCGAGGACGCAGTATGGCGAAGCGCTCACGGTCATCTCAGGACTCGAGAGCCGCGAGGCCCTGGAAGATCGGGATGGACTCGCCCGCGCGGATCTGCACGATCGCCTTCTTCCACTCGCGCGTGCCTCCCTTGGCGGTGCTGCCGCGACGCTTGGGCTTGGACTTGACGCTCATCGTGCGCACCTCCACGACGTGCACGCCGAACAGCACCTCGACCGCCTGGCGGATCTGCGTCTTGTGCGCGTCGCGGTGCACGCGGAAGGTGTAGCGGTCGGCCGCCGAGAGGATGTAGCTCTTCTCGGAGACCACCGGGCGGATCAGCACCTGTGTGTGCTCCATCAGGAATCTTCTCCCTTGCGCGGCTGGCCGGTGCGCGCGGCGAGCGCCTGCAGCGCCGGCTCGGAGATGACCAGCGCCGCGGCGCCGAGCAGATCGGCGACGCCGACGTTCTCGGCGGTCAGCACCGCTACTCGCGCGAGATTGCGGAAGGACAGCGCCGCGGAGGACTCCTCGGGGACGAGCACCACGAGCGTGGAGTTGAGCTGCCCATCGCCGCCGACGGCGGGGGTCCAATCTTCGAGCAGGTCGAGCGCCTGGCTGGTCTTGGGCGCGGTGAACACGCTCGCGTCGAGGATCGCGATCGATCCGCGTCCGGCGTGCAGCGACAGCGCGCTGCGCAGCGCAGCGCGCTGCTCCTTGCGGTTGACCTTGAACGTGTACGAGCGCGGCTGCGGCCCGAACACGGTGCCACCGCCGGTCCATATGGGAGAGCGGCTCGAGCCGGCGCGCGCCCGGCCGGTGCCCTTCTGGCGCCACGGCTTGGCGCCTCCGCCGGAGACCTTGCCGCGCGTTTTGGTGGCGGCGGTGCCGCGCCGGCGCGCGGCCTGCTCGGCGCGCACGCTCTGGTGCACCAGCGGCGCGGAGAAGCGCGAGCCGAACGCTGACTCGTCGAGCTTGACCTTCTTCGGCGACGACCCGGTCGTGGAGGCGCCGAGGACGGGGGCGTCAGGCATCGGTCCGCACCTCCACGAGCGTGCCCGTGGGACCGGGCACGGAGCCGCGCACCATCAACAGGTTCTCGCCGGCATCCACACGCACTACCTCTAGGCCCTTCTGCGTGACGCGCTTGTTGCCCATCTGCCCAGGTCCGCGAATGCCCTTGAACACGCGCGAGGGCGTCGCCGAGGCGCCGATCGACCCGGGCGCCCGGACGTTGTGCGAGCCGTGGGACTTGGGGCCGCTGGCGAAGTTGTGGCGCTTGATCGTGCCCTGGAAGCCCTTGCCCTTGGAGGTGCCCGAGATCTTCACGCGGGCGCCGACCTCAAACGAGTCCACGGTGACGTTCTCGCCGAGCGTCAACGGGTGGGCGGGATCCCAACTATCGCGGAACTCCGCCAGCGTTCGCATCGGCGGCGCGTCGACCTTCTTGAGGTGGCCGAGCTCGGGCTTGGACAGATGCTTCTCCTTGGTCTGGCCAAATGCAAGCTGCACCGCGTCGTAGCCGTCGCGCTCTGAGGTGCGGATCGCCGTCACCGGGCACGGGCCCGCCAGCAGCACCGTTACGCGCGCGACGCTCCCGTCCTCCTGGAAGACCTGGGTCATGCCGAGCTTCTTTGCGAGGATCGCAGCCATGGTCCTACGTGGCGAGACGGATCTCGATGTCCACGCCGGCCGGAAGATGATCCAGGCGCTGGAGCGAGTCGACCGTCTTGGGCGTCGGCTGGTGGATATCGATCAGACGCTTGTGCATACGGATCTCGAAGTGCTCGCGCGAGTCCTTGTCCTTGAACGGCGAGCGGATCACGCAGTACACGTTCTTCTCCGTCGGCAGCGGCACCGGTCCGGACACGCTCGCGCCGGTGCGCGTGGCGGTCTCGACGATCTCCCTCGCGGCCGACTCGATGGCGGACGTGTCATACGCCTTCAGCCGGATTCGGATCTTGTTCTGGTTGGTCGCTGCCATGTTGATCTCAGATGCCTTCGTGTGGTGGTGTGAAGCGTGCGAGGGGGGCGGATCCGCGTGAGCAGAATCCACCCCCGGCCCGCCCTCGGCGGGTGTTCATTCGTCGTATCGGACTGCAATACGCCGGCGTCGCCGACGTTTGTACTACTCGATGATCTCGCTGACCACGCCAGAGCCGACCGTGCGACCACCCTCGCGGATGGCGAATCGCAGGCCCTGGTCCATGGCGATCGGCTGGATCAGCTCGATCTCCATCTGTACGTTGTCGCCGGGCATGACCATCTCGACGCCCTCGGGCAGCTTGGCCACACCGGTGACGTCGGTCGTGCGGAAGTAGAACTGAGGCCGGTAGCCCGTGAAGAAGGGGGTGTGACGGCCGCCCTCCTCCTTCTTGAGCACGTACACCTCTGCCTTGTACTTGGTGTGCGGGGTGATCGACCCGGGCTTGCACAGCACCTGGCCGCGCTCGATCTCCTCACGCTTGGTGCCACGCAGCAGGCAGCCGACGTTGTCGCCCGCGCGACCCTCGTCGAGGATCTTGCGGAACATCTCGACGCCCGTGACGACCGTCGAGGTCGACTCGTGCACGCCGACGATTTCGACCGTCTCGCCAGTTTTGACGATGCCCTGCTCGACGCGTCCGGTCGCGACGGTGCCACGGCCGGTGATCGAGAACACGTCCTCGACCGGCATCATGAACGGCTTGTCGAGGTCGCGCACGGGATCCGGGATGTAGGAGTCCAGCGCAGCGGCGAGCTCGAGGATCTTCTCCTTGTAGCCCTCGTCGCCTTCCAGCGCCTTCAGCGCTGAGCCGGTGATGAACGGGATGTCGTCGCCGGGGAAGTCGTACTCGGAGAGCAGCTCGCGCACCTCGACCTCGACCAGTTCCAGGAGCTCCTCGTCGTTGACCATGTCGGCCTTGTTGAGGAACACCACGATGTAGTTGACGCCCACCTCGCGGGCGAGCAGGACGTGCTCGCGCGTCTGTGGCATCGGGCCGTCCGCCGCCGAGACCACCAGGATCGCCCCGTCCATCTGGGCGGCGCCGGTGATCATGTTCTTGACGTAGTCGGCGTGACCGGGGCAGTCAACGTGTGCGTAGTGCCGGTTGTCGGTCTGGTACTCGACGTGGGAAGTGGCGATCGTGATCCCGCGTTCCTTCTCCTCGGGCGCGTTGTCGATCTCCGCGAAGGTGCGGGCTTCCGCGCCTCCGTGCTCGGCCAGGACCGTCGTTATGGCAGCGGTCAGCGTCGTCTTGCCATGGTCGATGTGACCGATGGTCCCGACGTTGACGTGCGTCTTGTCGCGCTCGAACTTCTCCTTCGCCACTTTTTACTCGCTCCTGTATCGCTTGTTTGCCCGCCTCTGTGGAGGCGAACCTCAGAAATCTATCTAAATGCGGTCTTCCTTGACTGCTGCCTGCTCTGCAGTCCGCTCCAGCTGCTATCCAGCGTAGCCCGAACCGCCTAGGCCGGGACCGGTTCCCCCGTGCGCTGTTCGACGATCTTCTCGGCGATGTTCGGCGGAACCTCCTCGTATGCCTCGAACTGCATCGTGTACGTGGCGCGTCCCTGCGTGTTGGAGCGCAGGTCGGTCGCGTACCCGAACATCTCGCTCAGCGGCACCTTGCCCGTCACCACCAGCGCGTTGCCACGGCGCTCCTGGCCTTCGACGTGGCCGCGCCGGCGGCTGAGGTCGCCGATCACGTCGCCCACGAACTCCTCGGGGGCGACGACCTCGACGGCGAAGATCGGCTCGAGCAGCACGGGCTTGGCGCGTTTGGCTGCCTCTTTGAACGCGAGCGAGCCAGCGACTTTGAAGGCGATTTCCGAGGAGTCGACGTCGTGGTACTTGCCATCCACGAGCGTCACGCGCATGTCGACCATCGGGTAGCCGGCCTTGACGCCGTTGTCGAGCGCCTCTTCGATGCCCTTCTTGACGGCGGGGATGTATTCCGAGGGGATGTTCCCGCCCTTGATCTTGTTGATGAACTCGAAGCCGACGCCGGGTGCGGGCTCGAGGTCGATGAAGACGACGCCGAACTGGCCCGAGCCGCCGGTCTGACGGACGAACTTGCCTTCGACCTTCTCGACGCTGCCGCGCACCGTCTCGCGGTAGGACACCTGCGGACGCCCGACGTTCGCCTCGACGCCGAACTCCCGCTTCATGCGGTCGACGAGCACCTCGAGGTGCAGCTCTCCCATGCCCGAGATCTCGGTCTGGCCGGTCTCCTCGTTGGTGCGCACCTGGAACGTGGGGTCCTCCTCGGCCAGGCGCCCGAGCGCCACGGACATCTTCTCCTGGTCGACCTTCGTCTTGGGCTCGACCGCGACCTTGATGACCGGCTCGGGGAAGATGATGTTCTCGAGATGCACGGGATGGGCGGGGTCGGCGAGCGTGTCGCCGGTGATCACCTGCTTGATGCCCACCGCCGCGGCGATGTCACCTGCGTAGACCTCGGTGACCTCCTCGCGCTCATTGGCGTGCATCATCAGGATCCGCCCGATGCGCTCGGTGCGTCCGCTGCCGACGTTCAGGATCTTCGCGCCGGCCTCCAGATGGCCGGAGTACACGCGGAAGTAGGTCAGCTTGCCTACGTACGGGTCGGCTGCGATCTTGAACGCGAGCGCGGCGAACGGCTCGGTGTCGTCGGCGTGGCGCATGACCTCGCGCTCCTGCTCCTCGCCCTTGATCAGTTCGGTGCCGATCACCGGCGGCACGTCGAGCGGTGATGGCAGATAGTCGATGACCGCGTCCAGCAACGGCTGTACGCCCTTGTTCTTGAACGACGAGCCGCACAGGACGGGCGTCAGCTTGGTCGACAGCGTCGCCGCCCGGATGGCATTCTTGAGCGTGTCCACGGGCACGTCGGCCTCCTCGAGCAGCAGCTCGAGCAGCGTGTCGTCGTAGTGGGAGACCTCCTCGAGCAGGTGTTCGCGCGCGGCCTGCGCCGCTTCTGCGAGGTTCTCGGGAATCTCGATCTCATCGACTTCCTTGCCCATCTCGTCCTTGTACACGATCGCCTTCATCGCGACCAGGTTGACGACACCGAGGAAGTCGCCCTCGGCGCCGATCGGCAGCTGGATCGGCACCGGGTGCGCGCCCAGGCGGTCGATCATCGTCTGCACACCCTTGTCGAAGTCGGCGCCGATGCGGTCCATCTTGTTGATGTACGCGATGCGCGGCACGTGGTACTTGTCGGCCTGGCGCCACACGGTCTCGGACTGCGGCTCGACGCCGGCGACGGAGTCGAACAGCGCGATCGCGCCGTCGAGCACGCGCAGCGAGCGCTCGACCTCGACGGTGAAGTCGACGTGCCCGGGCGTGTCGATGATGTTGATGCGGTGGTCCTTCCACTGCGCGGTGGTCGCGGCGGAGGTGATCGTGATGCCGCGCTCCTGCTCCTGCTCCATCCAGTCCATCACGGCCGCGCCCTCGTGCACCTCGCCGATCTTGTACGTGCGGCCGGTGTAGTAGAGGATGCGCTCGGTCGTCGTCGTCTTACCGGCGTCGATGTGCGCCATGATCCCGATGTTGCGGGTGTTTTGGAGTGAGAACTTACGTGGCATGGATCAGATTTGGGGCTTGTTGCTGGGTGGTGGTCCGGGCAAAAAAATAGGCCCCTCGGGCCCACGCACGCTGCTGGTCGCTATAGACCGGTCCGCGTTCGTTATCTGCTCGAGGTCACCATCTTGATTGCCGACTCCGCGGGTCGCACGTGTACGCGCTGCGTCCGCCGCGACGCCTTTTCGACTATAGCAGAGCGATTCCTGCCGGTGAGCGGTCCGTGGAGCCCGTATCGGGGCGGAAGCAAGGCCCGCGCGCAGACCCGCGTGACGCCGAATCAGGCAGGCTTGGACGGCTCGCACGACCCCGTCGCGGGGGCGTCCTCGACCATCGCGCCGAGGCGTTCGAGCACGCGCGTGGCCGCGCGCAGCTCGTCGATCTCGACGCCCGTGAGCGCGTGCTCCCAGCGGCTCTGCCATGCGGCGCGCTTGGCCTGGATCTTGCGCCGGCCCTGAGGGGTGAGCCTCGAGACGACCACGCGCCGATCGGTCTCCGAGCGCACGCGCTCGACGTGACCCTGCTCGGCGAGGTGGTCGAGCATCTGGGTGACCGTCGCGGGCGTCAGCCGCGCCGCGGCGGCGAGCTCGCCAGCCGGCAGCTCGCCGCGCTCGAACAGCTCGATCAGCAGCTCGAACTGCGCGTGGCTGAGCTCCGAGGCGCCGAGGTGCGTGTCGCGCCCGCGCAGGCGGTTGAAGCTGCGGAACACACGACGGAACGCCAGGCCCAGCTCCGTCAGCTGAGCGTCGCGCGCGCCCGAGGACTTGGTCTCGGACTCCTTGATCTTGGGCTCGACGGCCATGGGGCTGCTCACCGGACTCCCGTTTATACGCCCAACGGCTCAGCGGCCGCCTCCGCGTTGGCCGCGGCACGACTCAGCTTCGCGGGTGGGGTCTCGGCGAACAGCAGCGCCACGCACGGGATGAGCGCCAGTAGGGAGATACCGAGCGACCACCAGTAGGCGCTGTCGAACGCTCCCGCGAACTGGCCGAGCGAGTGCGCGTGCAGTTCGCCGCGCTGCAGCACCACGGCCAGTACCGCCACGCCGATCGCCCCGCCGAGCCGCTGCAGGACGTTCAGCTGGGGCGTCGCGTCGGAGAGCTGCTCAGGGCGCATGGACGCGAAGGCGGCGCTCATCGCGGGCACGAACGCGAAGCCGATGCCGACGCCGCGCAGCAGCAGCACGAGCGAGATCTGCACGATCGAGGTGCTCGCGCCGACGAACGCCAGCGGGACCGTGCCGATGCACAGGATCGAGACGCCCACGATCGAGATGCGCCCGCCGCCGAAGCGTTCGGTGAGGCGACCGACGAGCGGCATCACCAGCAGCATGCCCAGGCCCTGCGGCCCGACCAGCATCCCCGTGACGATCACGCTCTCGTGGCGCACCTCCTGGTAGTACAGCGGCACCAGCACCATCGCCCCGAACAGCGACGCGCCGAGCGCGAACGTCGTCAGCGATGCCGCCGCGAACACGCGGTTGGCGTACAGCCGGATGTCGAGCAGCGGACGCTCGATGCGCAGCGCGTGCCAGACGAAGACGCCGCACAGCACCAGCCCCGCGACGATCGGCCAAAGCACGGTCGGCGCTGTCAGGCTGGGATGGCTGGCCAGCTCGGAGAGACCGTACACGACCGCCGTCGATCCGCCCGAGAGCAGGCCCAGACCGAGCACGTCCAGACGCCCGGCGGCGCCCGAGTCGGTCTTGGGCAGCATCCGCCACGCGAGCGCCAACGCGATCGCGCCGATCGGCACGTTCACCAGGAAGATCCACGACCAGTGCAGGTTCTCGAGGATCGCGCCGCCGACGACCGGCCCGAGGATCGGCGCGAGCATCGCGGGCATCGACACGATGCCCATCACCCGCCCCATGCGCTTGGGCCCAGCGACCTGAGCCATGATCAGCTGCCCCACCGGCATGATCATCCCGCCGCCGACGCCCTGCATCACGCGGAACAGCACCAGCGACGTGGTCGACGCGGCGACCGCGCACAGCGCCGAGCCTGCGGTGAACAGCACCAGCGAGGTCATGTACACGCGCTTGGCGCCGAAGCGCCGCGCTGCCCAGCCCGTCACGGGGATGACCGCGGCCAGCGACAGCAGATAGCCCGTCACCACCCACTGGATCTGAGCGATCGAGCTGTGCAGTTCGTGACCCAGCGTCCGCAGCGCCACGTTCACGATCGTCGTGTCGAGGATCGACATGATCATCCCCAGGATCACCACGCCGGCGATCTTCCACACGTACGGCTCGATGCGGTCTGACGCCTCCGGGTGGAAGCCAGGGTCGGACGTCGTGGTCGGCGAGGAAGACATTCGGTACCTCAATGTTAGGTACCGAACCTTTTTCCTTCAACCCCTTAAGGGCGTGCGATGCGTCACACAGGCGCGAGCGCGCCGGGTACTACCGGGGCGCTACCACCTGTAATGCGCGAAGGCCTTGTTGGCCTGCGCCATGCGGTAGATGTCGTCCTTGCGCTTGTACGCGCCGCCCTGCTGGGACTGCGCGTCCATCAGTTCGTTGGCCAGGCGCTGGGCCATGGTCTTCTCGCGGCGCTGGCGGGCGAACTCGACGAGCCAGCGTACGGCGAGCGTGCGCGCGCGCCTGGAGGCGACCTCGACGGGCACCTGGTAGGTGGCGCCGCCGACGCGGCGCGATTTGACCTCGAGCGTGGGCGTGAGCGCCTTGATGGATGCGTCGAGCGTCTCCACTGGGTCTTTGTCGCTGCGCTCGGCGAGCAGCGCGAGCGCGTCGTAGACGATCCGCTCGGCTGTGGACTTCTTGCCGTCGAGCATGACCTTGTTGATCACCTGCTGGACGAGTTTGGAGCGGTGTATGGGATCCGGCTCGACGGGACGGATCTGGGCAGCTGCGCGACGGGGCATCGGTGTCTCGTTCCTGGAAGCGGTGGGCTGCGACTATTTTTTCTTGACGCCGTACTGCGAGCGCGCCTTTTTGCGGTCGCTCACGCCGGCGGCGTCGAGCGTGCCACGCACGACCTTGTAGCGCACGCCAGGCAGATCCTTGACGCGTCCGCCGCGCACGAGCACCACGGAGTGCTCCTGCAGGTTGTGTCCCTCGCCGGGAATGTACGCGGTCACCTCGATCGATCCGGAGATGCGCACGCGCGCGACCTTGCGCAGCGCGGAGTTAGGCTTCTTCGGCGTGGTGGTGTAGACGCGCGTGCACACGCCGCGCCGCTGAGGCGCTGCTGTCTTCTTCTTGCGGCCTTTGCCGGACTTGAGGCCCGGGGTGGCGACCTTCTTCTTGGGCGTCACGCGCCCCTTGCGCACGAGTTGCGAGGTGGTTGGCATTCGGTGCGTGATGCTAGCAGCGCTAGGCGGCCCGGGCCACGCCGGCTGCGCGCACGGGCGCCGGCATCAGCGCGGCGGCCACTATCACGAGCACGAACGCGAGCGCCTGCAGCACCACGCCGGCGGGGCTCGCGGCCATCGGATCACCGAACACGATGATCCCGCCGGCGATGCCGGCGATGTTGGCGGCGGTGCCGGTGACGGCGATCACGGGGACCGCCTCGCCGTCCTGCAGCCCGCGGGCGGAGGCGTAGAACGCCACGACGGACGCGAGCACCGCGACCGCCAGCCAGGGGCTGAGCACGAGTCCGAGCAGCCCGTGGGCGCCGGTGATGCCGGTCAGCGCCTTGATGGCGGTGTCGGACACGCCGAACAGCACGCCCGCGGCAGCGCCGAGCATGATGCCGTGATGCTCGCTCGGGCCACCCATGCGCGGACCCATCAGCAAGAGGCCCCCGAGCCCGAACAGCCCGGCCTCGAAGGAGATCATCGCGGCGCTGGAGAAGTGGGAGTGCGCGCCGTGCATGGCCGGCAGCGTGATGCCGAGCAGCACCAGGCCGGCGGCGGTCAGGCATAGGCCGAGCCACTGGCGGCGTCCTACCGAGAAGCCGAACATCCGCTCGGCCATGACCGCTATGAACACGACGCCCGCCGCGAGGGATACCTGGATCACGGACATCGGCGCCAGCGCCAGCGCGGCCACGTGCAGGCCCCAGCTCCCCGTGGCGATGAGCATGCCCAACGCGAACCACTTCGAGGAGTACAGCTGCCTGGCCGAGCGGAACGGGTGCAGCACCTGCACCTTGGGCACGGAGTTGGCCCCCCGGTACTTGTAGAAGAACCCGAGGTTCGCGACGAAAGCGCAGGCGAGCGCGAGGAGTATGCCTAGGTCCATGGTCATTGTCGGAGGGGAGTCGGGGTGGTCATCGGTTGTCGCCAGCGGCTGCTTTACTCCGCGCGGGCGACCTAAGCGCATCGACCGTGCCCGGCACACTACCCACCTCAACCTCTCTGCAAGCTAAAGGGCGCGCCAGAGCCACGGAGGACGAGCGGCCGCTGCTGATGGTCAACATCGACGGCGTCATCTCGCTGTTCGGCGGCTCTCAGCAACCGTGGTGGGCAGATCGGGACGGCGAGCGCGCCGGCGGCCGGCTCGACGGCTCCTTCCATTCGATCGACGGCACACCTCACTTCCTTTCGTCCACCGCCGCCGCTCACCTGCTTGAGCTCTCGAGCGTGTTCGAGCTCGTCTGGGCGAGCGGCTGGGAGGAGCGCGCGAACGAGCATCTGCCCCACCTGCTCGGCCTGCCCGCGGAGCTGCCGTTCCTGCGCTTCTCGCGTGCGGTCGGACGCTCGAACGCGCACTGGAAGCTCGACGCGATCGAAACGTACGCGCGTGGGCGCGCGCTTGCGTGGATCGACGACGCGTTCAACGACGCCTGCCACGAGTGGGCCGCCGAGCGCGCCGCCGCAACACTGCTCGTCGAGACGGAGCCTCAGCGCGGTCTCACCGCGCAGGAGGCGCAGCAGCTGTTGGCGTGGGCTCGGGCTCTATAGTCCTCTCACAAAACGCTGTATAACCATCGCTATACAGCATTTGCAAGAGGACACAAAGTACGGCCTACGCGGCCTCGCCGCCGCCGTTGCCGCTGCCGTTGTCGTTGCCGCCCTCGTCGGGGAGCTCGAGCTCGGCTAGCTCCTCGGCGAAGCCGGGGTCGGTGCCACCGGCGCCGATCTTCTCGAGCGAGGCGAGGTCGGCGTCGAACTCCTGGCCGTAGCCGCCGCTGAAGCCGTCGCCGGCGAGCCCGAGCTCGGCGGCGATCTCGTCCTGGTCGAGCAGGCCGACATCGTCGATGGCGCGCGGGAGCGGTTCAGAGGGCTCGATCTCGATCCGCCGGTAGCGCTTGAGGCCGGTGGCGGCTGGGATGAGCTTGCCGATGATGACATTCTCCTTGAGACCGTTGAGGCGGTCGATCTTGCCTTCGAGCGCGGCGTCGGTGAGCACCTTGGTGGTCTCCTGGAAGGAGGCGGCGGACAGGAACGAGTCGGTGTTGAGCGACGCCTTGGTGATGCCGAGAATGATGTCCTCGAACTGCGCGGTCTCACCGCCGGCCTGGCTGACTGCGTCGTTGGCCTTGGCGAATTCGAAGCGGTCGACGAACTGCCCGGGCAGGTAGTCGGTGTCGCCCTTCTGGTCAACGCGCACCTTCTTGAGCATCTGGCGCACGATCAGCTCGATGTGCTTGTCGTTGATGTCGACGCCCTGGGACTTGTAGACCTCCTGGACCTCGTTGACGAGGTACACCTCGGTCTCGGTGCGTCCGCGAATGGCGAGCAGCTCGTGCGGGTAGACGGACCCCTCGTTGAGCTGCTTGCCGGCTTTGATCTTCTCGCCGCTTGAGACGAACAGCCGTGTGCGCCTGGGGAAGGCGTGGCGGTGCTCCTCGCCGGACTCGTCGGTGATGACCACCGTGAGCGCTTTGTCGGTCTCCTCGATCGACACGACGCCATCCTGCTCGGCGATTTTCGAGAGACCCTTGGGGCGCCGTGCCTCGAACAGCTCGACGACGCGCGGCAGGCCGTGCGTGATGTCGGCACCGGCGACGCCGCCGGTGTGGAAGGTGCGCATGGTCAGCTGCGTGCCGGGCTCGCCGATGGACTGCGCGGCGACGATGCCGACGGCGTCGCCGATCTGGGCGAGCGCGCCGGTTGCCATGGCGCGGCCGTAGCAGGCCTGGCACACACCGCTGGGCGCCTCGCACTTGAGCACTGAGCGCACGGGCACGGTGACCTCGGTGCCCTTGTCGTTGTCGTCGGTGAACGCGTCGACGATCTCGGCCATCTCGGCGCGGCCGATTTCGACGCCCTGCTCAGCGAGCATGCGCCCGCGCTTGGTGGTGATGTCGAGCGCGGCGATGCGCCCGACGAGCACGTCGTTGGGTTCGCCGCCGTCCTTGAACACGGCCATCTCGATGTACTCCTCGGTGCCGCAGTCGGCCTCGCGGATGATGACGTCCTGGGCGACGTCGACGAGACGCCGCGTGAGGTAGCCGGAGTCGGCGGTGCGCAGCGCGGTGTCGGCGAGTCCCTTTCGCGCGCCGTGCGTGGAGATGAAGTACTCGAGCACGGACAGGCCCTCCATGAAGTTGGCCTTGATCGGGCGCTCGATGATTTCACCCTTTGGGTTGGCCATCAGGCCGCGCATGCCGGCGAGCTGGCGGATCTGCTTGAACGAGCCACGGGCACCGGAGTTGGCCATCATGAAGATGGGGTTGAGGACGTCGAGGTTCTGGACCATCGCCTCGGCGACCTCGTCGGTGGCGGCGTTCCACTGCTCGACGACCGCCTCGTGACGCTCCTCCTGGGTGATGAGGCCGTCGTCGTACTGGCTGGTGATGTCACCTACGAGCTTGTCGAACTTGTCGAGGATTTCCTGCTTCTGGGGCGGCACGACGACGTCGTTCTTGGAGATCGTGATGCCGGCCTGCGTGGCGTACTTGAAGCCGAGGTCCTTGAACGCGTCGAGGACCAACGAGATGGTGGTGGCGCCGTAGGACTGCACGAGCATGTCGATCAGCCGCGTGGTGTCGCGCTTCTTCATGGACTGGTTGACGAACACGTACTTGGACGCGTCGAACTCGTCGCCGAGCGCCTCGGCGAGCGCGCGCTCGATGCGGTCGTTGTAGATGATGCGCCCGATGGTCGTGAGGACGTGGCCGCCCTCGCGCCCGTAGGGACGGAACTCGGCGATGTCGTGCAGTTTTACGACGTTGCCCTCGTAGGAGAGCTCGGCCTCCTGCGCGGTGCGGAACACGTGCGGACGCGGCTCATGCGTGGCGCGGTCGATCTTCGACAGCTCCTCCGCTTCGGGCCCGTAGGTGAGGTAGTAGGCGCCGAGGATCATGTCCTGCGTGGGCGTCGCCAGCGGCGCACCGTGCGCGGGGGACAGGATGTTGTTGGAGGAGAGCATCAGGATGCGCGCCTCGGCCTGCGCCTCTGCGGACAGCGGCAGGTGCACGGCCATCTGGTCGCCGTCGAAGTCGGCGTTGAACGCGTGGCAGACGAGCGGGTGGACCTGGATGGCCTTGCCCTCGACGAGCAGCGGCTCGAACGCCTGGATGCCCAGGCGGTGGAGCGTGGGCGCGCGGTTGAGCAGCACGGGGTGCTCGTGGATGACCTCCTCGAGCACGTCCCAGACCTCGCCGATCATCGAGTCGACCATCTTCTTGGCGGCCTTGATGTTCTGCGCGGACTTGCGCTCGACGAGGCGAGCCATGATGAACGGCTTGAACAGCTCGAGCGCCATGATCTTGGGCAGGCCGCACTGGTGCAGCTTGAGGTAGGGGCCGGCGACGATGACGGAGCGCCCGGAGTAGTCGACGCGCTTGCCGAGCAGGTTCTGGCGGAAGCGCCCCTGCTTGCCCTTGAGCATGTCGGACAGGCTCTTGAGCGGACGGTTGCCGGGACCGGTGACGGGACGCCCGCGGCGGCCGTTGTCGAACAGCGCGTTGACGGCCTCCTGGAGCATGCGCTTCTCGTTGTTGACGATGATCTCGGGCGCGCCGAGGTCGAGCAGCCGCTTGAGGCGGTTGTTGCGGTTGATGACGCGGCGGTACAGGTCGTTGAGGTCGGAGGTGGCGAAGCGCCCACCGTCGAGCTGCACCATGGGGCGCAGCTCGGGCGGGATCACAGGCACGGCGTCGAGCACCATCATCTCGGGCTTGTTGCCGGACTGGATGAACGCGGAGACGACCTTCAGGCGCTTGACGGCGCGGGCCTGCTTCTGGCCTTTGCCGGTCTTGACCTGGTCCTCGAGCTCGATGCGTTCGGCCTCGAGGTCGACCTGCTGGAGCAGGTCGCGGATGGCTTCTGCGCCCATGCCGCCGCGGAAGTACTCGCCGAAGCCGTACGGAGAGCCGAAGCGCTCCTTGAGCTCGCGGAAGGTGGTCTCGTCGTGCTCGATCTGCTTGGGCTCCATCGTCTTGAAGAGCTCCCACACGTTGCGCATGCGCTCGGCGGCGTCCTCGATGTAGGCCTCGGTGTCGGCGATGTCGGCGTCGAATGCCTTGGTCAGTTCCTTGACCTGCTTCTCGCGCTCCTCGTCGGACAGTTTGGACAGGTTGATGTCGAGCGAGTCCGCCCACAGGTGGTCTTCGTCGTTGAAGTTGGTCTGTTTGCCCGTCTGCAGGTACTTCTCGCGGCGCGCGAGCGACTCGCGCAGCTCGAGCACGCGCTCCTCACGCTCGGCGGCGTACGCGTCGAGGACCTTGTTGACATCCTTCTCGAGCGAGTCGATGTCCTTGGCGCGAGCCTCCTCGTCCACCCACGTGACGATCGACGCGGCGAAGTACAGGACCTTCTCGAGTTCCTTGGGTGCCATGTCCAGCAGGTAGCCGATGCGGCTGGGCACGCCCTTGAAGAACCAGATGTGGCTGACGGGCGCGGCGAGGTCGACGTGGCCCATGCGCTCGCGGCGAACCTTCGAGCGTGTGACCTCCACGCCGCAGCGCTCGCACACGATGCCCTTGTAGCGCACGCGCTTGTACTTGCCGCAGTAGCACTCCCAGTCCTTGGTGGGGCCGAAGATGCGCTCGCAGAACAGGCCGTCCTTCTCGGGCTTGAGCGTCCGGTAGTTGATGGTCTCCGGCTTGGTGACCTCGCCGGAGCTCCAACTGCGGATCTGCTTCGAAGAGGCGAGGCTGATCTCGATGGCGTCGAAGTTGTTTATGTCAATCATTCAGGTGGCTTTCGCTCGCGGGTGAATCGGGCAGGGTGATCTCGTGTTTGGTTTCGCCGGGGCCGCGCCTGCGGCGCGTGCCCGGCTTTTACTCGGCGGACTCGTCGGTGACCAGGCTCTCCAGGTCGATGTCCTCTGTGGCGTTGACGTCGAGCAACTCCTCGACCTCGACGGCGTCGTCGTCTGCGTCGTCTGCGTCGTCTGTGTCGTCGGTGGGGGTCTCCGCGGCGCCGTCCTCGACGGTCTCGACGGCGGCGTCGGTGTTGTCCTCGCCCTCGGTCTGCTCGTCTGCGCCGTCGCCGGCGAGCGCGCGGACCCCGGAGAGGTCGATGCCGAGCTCCTCGGCGGCGCGCAGCAGGTCGTCGTCCTCGTCGCGCATCTCCGTGCGCTGGCCCTCCTCGGAGACGACGTTGACGTCGAGCGCCAGCGACTGCATCTCCTTGAGCAGGACCTTGAACGACTCGGGGATGGAGGGCTCGGCGATGTTCTCGCCCTTGACGATGGCCTCGTATGCCTTGACACGGCCGACGGTGTCGTCGGACTTGATGGTGAGCATCTCCTGCAGCGTGTAGGCAGCGCCGAACGCCTCGAGTGCCCAGACCTCCATCTCGCCGAAGCGCTGACCGCCGAACTGCGCCTTGCCGCCGAGCGGCTGCTGGGTGACGAGCGAGTACGGACCGGTGGAACGCGCGTGGATCTTGTCGTCGACGAGGTGCAGGAGCTTGAGGATGTACATGTACCCGACGGTGACCTGTTCCTCGAACGGCTCACCGGAGCGGCCGTTGAACAGCGTCATCTTCCCGGAGGCCTGCTCGCCGACGCGGCGGGACTTGTCGATGTCCATGCGGATGCGCCCGGTGTGGGCGTCCTGCCACTTGACCAGCGCGTTGTCAACGTCAGCGACGGTGGCGCCGTCGAACACTGGCGTGGACACGTACACGCGGCGGGGACCGCCGTTGGCGTCTGCTTCCTTGTATGCCTCGGTGCCGTCGTCGTACCAGCCCTGGGCGGCGGCCCACCCGAGGTGGGTCTCGAGGATCTGCCCGACGTTCATGCGCGAGGGCACGCCGAGCGGGTTGAGGATGACGTCGACGGGCGTGCCGTCCTCGAGGAAGGGCATGTCCTGCTGGTCGACGATCTTGGAGATGACACCCTTGTTGCCGTGGCGGCCGGCGAGCTTGTCGCCCTCGGAGATCTTGCGCTTCTTGGCGACGAACACGCGTACGAGGTCGTTGACCCCGGGTGGCAGGTCGTCGCCGGCGTCGCGGCTGAAGGTCTTGACGTCGATCACGACGCCACCCTCACCGTGGGGCACCTTGAGCGAGGTGTCGCGCACCTCGCGCGCCTTCTCCTTGAAGATCGCGCGGATGAGCTTCTCCTCGGCGGTCAGCTCGGTCTCGCCCTTGGGCGTGACCTTGCCGACGAGCAGGTCGCCTGAGATGACCTCGGCGCCGACACGCACGATGCCGCGATCGTCGAGGTTACGCAGCGACTCCTCTGAGCGGTTGGGGATGTCGCGGGTGATCTCCTCCTCGCCGAGCTTGGTCGTGCGGGCGTCGATCTCGTACTCCTCGATGTGGATCGAGGTGAGCTCGTCGTCCTGCACGAGGCGCTTGGACAGGATGATGGCGTCCTCGAAGTTGTAGCCCTCCCAGGACATGAACGCGACCATGAGGTTCTTGCCGAGCGCCATTTCGCCCTTGTCGGTGGAGGAGCCGTCGGCGAGCACGTCGCCGGCCTTGACTGCCTGGCCGGCGTGGACGAGGGGCTTCTGGTGGATGAGCGTGCCCTGGTTGGAGCGCATGTACTTCTGCAGCTCGTACTCGTCCTTGGTGCCGTCCTTGCCGGCGACGACGATCTGGTTGGCGTCGATGTAGTCGACGGCGCCGGCGTTCTTGGCCAGCAGCACGTCGCCGGTGTCGAGTGCGGCGCGGCGCTCCATGCCGGTGCCGACGAGCGGCGCGTCGGCCTTCAGCAGCGGCACTGCCTGGCGCTGCATGTTCGAGCCCATGAGCGCGCGGTTGGCGTCGTCGTGCTCGAGGAACGGGATCATGGCGGTGGCCACGGACCAGATCTGCTCGGGCGAGACGTCGATCAGGTTGACGTCCTTGGGCCCGACGGTGACGTACTGGCCTGCCTGCGTGCGGCAGAGGATTTCGGTGCCCTTGAGCTTGCCGGTCTTGTCGTCCACGGGCGTGTTGGCCTGGGCGATCAGCAGCTCCTCTTCCTGGGTTGCGTCGAGGTGGCGGACTTCGTCGGTGAGCGTGCCGTCCTTGACGACGCGGTAGGGCGTGGTGACGAACCCGTACTCGGAGACCTCGGCGAACGAGGACAGCGAGCCGATCAGGCCGATGTTGGGCCCCTCGGGGGTCTCGATGGGACACATGCGCCCGTAGTGGGTGGGGTGCACGTCGCGAACCTCGATGGGCGCGCGCTCGCGCGTGAGCCCGCCGGCACCGAGCGCTGACAGGCGGCGCCGGTGCGTGAGCCCGGCGAGCGAGTTGGTCTGGTCCATGAACTGCGACAGCTGCGAGGAGCCGAAGAACTCCTTCAGCGCGGCGACGACGGGACGGATGTTGATGATCGTCTGCGGCGTGATCGTGTCGGCGTCCTCGGTGGTGAGGCGCTCGCGCACGACGCGCTCCATGCGGTAGAGGCCGATGCGGAAGGCCTCCTGGATGAGCTCGCCGACGGTGCGCAGGCGGCGGTTGCCGAAGTGCTCGTACTCGTCGAGGTGCTCGGCGACGGGCTCGCGCGGCATGCTGGTGGCCTCTGCGGCGTAGTCCTTGATCTCGACGTCGCCGTCCTCGGGGATGCCGAGGATCTTGGGCAGCCGCACGAGCTCGTTGATCAGGGCGACGATGTCGTCCTTGGTCAGCGTGCGGATGTCCAGGTCGGTCTCCTGCTTGAGGCGCGAGTTGAGCTTGTAGCGACCGACGCGCGTGAGGTCGTAGCGCTTGGGGTCGAAGAACAGCTGGTTGAGGAGCGCCTTGGCGTTGTCGACGCTGGGCGGCTCGCCGGGGCGCTGCTTCTTGAACAGCTCGATCAGCGCGCCCTCTTCGGTGCGCGTGGCCTCGGTGTCGGACTCGATGGTGTTGCGGATGTACAGCGAGTTGTCGAACAGCCGCAGGATCTCCTCGTCGGAGGCGTAGCCCATGGCGCGCAGCAACACGGTGACGGGCAGCTTGCGCTTGCGGTCGATACGGACGAAGACCTTGCCCTTCTTGTCGATCTCCAGCTCCAGCCAGGATCCGCGCGCGGGCATGAGGTTGGCGATGAAGACCTGCTTCTCGCGGTCCTTGGGCTCCATCAGGTAGGCGCCGGGGGAGCGCACGAGCTGCGTGACGACGACGCGCTCGGTGCCGTTGATGACGAACGTGCCGCGCTCGGTCATCCACGGGAAGTCGCCCATGAAGACGGACTGCTCCCGGATCTCTCCGGTCTCGCGGTTGATGAACGCGACGGTCACGGTGAGCGGGCGCGCGAAGGTCAGATCCTTCTCGCGGCACTGGTCGAGCGAGGCGACGGGTTCGTCGAACGTGAACTCGCCGAACTGCACGGCGAGGTTGCCTGTGTAGTCCTCGATCGGGGAGATGTCGTCGATCGTCTCGCGCAGGCCGCCGCTCTTGGGGTCGGTCAGCCACGCGAACGAGCGGCGCTGGATGTCTATGAGGTTGGGGACGTCAACGGTCTTCTGGAGACGCGCGAAAGTCCGGCGCGTCCGGAGAGCATCTACAGCAGCCAAGAAATGACTCCTTCGGAGGGCGATACACGGGCAGAGGAAGGCGCCGAGGCGCGACCAGCAAAGATAGCACAGACTATCGACGCCCTTAAGGGCCGCCGGTGCTCACGGACCCCGTCCTCGACATCACGTATGTGGCGCGATGCGTGTGGCGGACGGCTGCGACTATCGACCAGCGCGGCAGACTCTACCGGAAAATGCGCGAATGTGAGCAGAAAATAAAGACGGGCGAGCGGGCTGCGTTCGACGGGTCGCAGGCGTGCACGGCACGGCGTCGCGTCCTGCGTGGGCGGGGCGGGTGCGCCACGGCCCGGCGCCGCGTGGCGTCTCCCCTGGGCGGGTCGAGCGCGGCGACGGCCCTCAGCGGGCTACCGACGGGCAGGGGGGCGCCGCTCCCTCCATATAGGTGGGAGTGTCGGTAGCCCGCTCAAGGCCGTCACCTTGCGAGACGACGACGCGGGCGCATGTACACCGTGCACGGCCCCCTTTGCGATCGAGCCGGCGTTTCCCGGCTCAGCACCCGTGCGTGGGCTGAACAACCCGTACACACACAGCTAACTGCTCTCTTTCCAACTCGTCAATCCGCCAAACGGGGGATATTTGGAGATCATCACAACAACGCGCGCGCACGCGTGGGTGGCCGCGGGTGCGTCGGACGGCCTGTCGCACACCCGCGCCTCCCCCATCCCTTGTTCCCACTTCAAAATGCTGTATAGCGATGGCTATACAGCATTGATCGGAGCGGGGTCCGGCCGAGAGTCGCAGCGGCCGGCGGCCCTCGGCCAAGCGAAGCCTGTCCGTCTGAAGGTCGCCGCGAAGTCGCGACCCTTCAGACGGACAGGCGTAGCGCTGCGCTATTTAAGCTCGACGCTGGCGCCGGCCTCCTCGAGTTCCTGCTTGAGCTTGTCGGCCTCCTCGCGCTCGATGCCCTCCTTGACCGGCTTGGGGGCCTCGTCTACGAGCGCCTTGGCCTCTTTGAGGCCGAGGCCGGTGGCGGCGCGCACGACCTTGATGACCTGGATCTTCTTGTCGCCGGCGCCGGAGAGGATGACGTCGACTGTGCTGCTGGCTTCTTCCTCAGCGGCTGCGTCGCCACCGCCGCCGGCTGGCGCGGCGACGGGCGCGGCGACTGCGGCGGCCGATACGCCGAACTCCTCCTCGAGCGCTTTGATGCGCTCGGCGAGCTCGAGCACCGAGATGCCCTTGAGCTCCTCGATCCAATCCTGTGTGCTGGTTGCCATGTGAGTCAGTCCTCCTTGGGGGGATTCGTCTCGGCGTCCTCGGGCTGGTTCTCAGCCGAGACGTCCGCGTGGTTGTCGTCTGCTTGCGCCGGCTCGTCCTGCGTGTCCTCCGTCACGGAGGGCTCCTGCTCCGGCTCAGTCTGTGTGTCCGCCTCCGCCTCAGCGGCGGGCTCCTCGGTCGCGGCGGCGGGGGCCTCGCCGGCGGGGATCTCGCCTGACTCCTTCTTGGCTTGCACCTGCCCGAGCGCGACGGCGACGCCGCTGATGAGCGCGTTGAGGGTGCGCACGAGGCCGCTGATGGGTGAGGCGACGACGCCGACGAGCTGGCCGTAGAGGACTTCGCGTGAGGGCAGACGCGAGAGCGAGCGGATCTGCTCGACGTCGAGCTCGGCGCCACCCATGAGCCCGCCCTTGAACGGCAGCAGCTGGGTTGCGCGGCCGTAGTCGGCGACGGTTTTGGCGGCGCTGGCGATGTCGCCGCGGACGAAGGTCAGCGCGGTTGGCCCGCTGAGGAATGCCTTGAGCGTGTCAGCGCCGACCTGGTCGGCTGCACGCTCGGTGAGCGAGTTCTTGACGACCTTGAACGTGGCGTCGGACTCGCGCAGCTTGGCGCGCAGCTCGGCGACCTGCGCGACGGTGATGCCGCGGTAGTTGACGGCGAAGATCGCGTCGGACTCGTCTATGTGGCTGGCGATCTCGGCGATCGCCACGGCCTTCTGGTCTCGGTTCATGGGGCTCCTGTCCCGGGCTTGTGCCGTGTGGCTGCCGGGGGTCTCTGGTGGCCTGTGGCGGGATGACGCTAGGCGGCGATGGTAGCCGCGGGCGCCTCCTCGATGATTTCACGTGTCTTCGATGAATCGACCTTGACGCCGGGACCCATGGTCGAGGCGAGCGTGATCGAGCGCAGGTAGCGGCCTTTGGCGGCGGACGGTTTCGCACGGACAAGCTCTTCGACGACGGCTGCGTAGTTCTCGAGCAGCTGGCGCTCGCCGAAGCTGACCTTGCCGATGATCAGGTGCACGATGGCGGTGCGGTCGGTGCGGTACTCGACCTTGCCGGACTTGGACTCCTGGACGGCTTTGGCGACGTCCATGGTGACGGTGCCAACTTTGGGGTTGGGCATCTTGCCGGACGGCCCGAGGATGCGCCCGAGCTGGCCGACGACGGACATCATGTCGGGCGTGGCGATGGCGACGTCGAAGTCGTCGAAGCCCTCCTGGATGCGTTTGGCGAGATCCTGAGCGCCGACGACATCCGCGCCCGCCTCTTCGGCCTCGGCTGCCTTGGGCCCCTGCGCGAACACGGCCACCTTGACGTCCTTGCCGAGGCCGTTGGGCAGCGCGATGGTGCCGCGCAGCTGCTCGTCGGCGTGGCGCACGTTGAGGCCGGTGCGCACGTGCACCTCGACGCTCTCGTCGAACTTGGCGCTGCCGAGCTCGCGAATCAGCGCGACCGCCTCCGCGGGCTGGTACTCGTGCTCGCGGTCGACCTTGGCGAGCAGCTCGGAATAGCGTTTGCCGTGCGAGCTCATGATGCGACCTCGACTCCCATCGAGCGGGCTGTGCCGGCGATGATCTTGGCGGCCTGGTCGACGTCGTGGGCGTTGAGGTCGTCGAGCTTGCGCTCGGCGATCTCGCGCAGCTGGCTCTGGGTGATGGTGCCGACCTTCACGCGGTTGGGCTCGCCCGAGCCCTTGTTGATTTTAATCGCCTGGCGGATCAGAACGGCGGCGGGCGGCGTCTTGGTGACGAACGTGAACGAGCGGTCCTCGTACACGGTGATCACCACCGGGATCACCGTGCCGGTTTCGCTCTGCGTCTGCGCGTTGAACGCCTTGCAGAACTCCATGATGTTGATGCCGTGCTGACCCAGCGCAGGGCCGACCGGCGGGGCGGGACTCGCCTGCCCGGCATTCGCCTGCAGCTTGATCGTCGTCAGAACCTTCTTGGCCATCGTGTGTCCTCGGACTTCCTAAAGCTTCTTGACCTGGTCGAACTGCACCTCTACGGGCGTCTCGCGGCCGAAGATTGATACCAGCACCTTGAGGCGCGCGGCGTCCTCGTTGATCTCGGAGATCTCGCCGGAGAAGTCAGACAGCGGGCCGGACACCACCTTGACGGACTCGCCGATCGTGAACTGGGCGCGCGTGCGCGTGGCGGTGGCGACCTCCTTGTGCAGCAGCCGGTCGACCTCCACCTGGGTCAGCGGCACGGGCTCCTGCGAGGCGCCGACGAAGCCCGTCACGCCGGGGGTGCCCTTGACGACGCCCCACGAGTCCTCGTTGAGCTCCATGTTGACGAGCACGTAGCCCGGCATGGTGCGCTTCTCAACGGGGTTCTTCTGGTTGTCCTTCATCTCCATGACCGTTTCCGTCGGCACCACCACGCTGCGCACAGCGCGCTGCTGCCCCAGCGACACCACGCGGTGCTCGAGGTTGTGCTTGACCTTGTTCTCATGGCCGGAGTATGTGTTCACGACGTACCAGCGAAACATTCAGATTCAGGTTCCCTTACAAGACGAATTCGACGATTTCCTTGGCCACGTAGTCCGCCAGCCCAAGGTAGAGGCCCGCGATTGCGACGAACCCGAGCACCACGGCTGTCGCCTGCGTGACCTGACGGCGATCGGGCCACTGTACGCGCTGAAGCTCCGCCCAGCTGGCTCGCAGGAAGCCGATCGCGCGGTTGCCGCCCCGCAGCGGAGCACCCGACGGGCGCACGACGTCGCCACCGCCACCGCCTGAGCCGCCGGCGCCACCGCCACCCGTGCCGCCAGGACCAGACGGGCCGGACGGTTCCTGCAGCGCATCCTCGGCCTCGGCCTCCGCCTCCGCTTCGATCTCCGCGAGCTCGTCGCTCGACACGGGTACGCCGCCGGCGCCGCGCACGAGCGCCGCGTCGAACTCGTTGACGTCGCTGGACGCGTGCTCGAGCGCACCAGGCACCGGCGCGTGGGCGGACCCGTCGTCGGTCGGCTCGTTCGGCCCCAGCGGCCCGGCCGTACGGGCGCCGTTCGGCGCCTGGTCGGGCGCCGGCCGACGGCCGACAGCCGCGCCACCGCCGCGGGCGCGGCGCTGCTTTGCACGTTTGCGGTCACGAGCCACGGCAGCGCTCCCGCGCTAACGGGTCTCCCGGTGGCTGGTGTGCTTGCGACACCAACGGCAGTACTTGCGCAGGGTGATCCGGTCGGGGTTGTTGCGCTTGCTCTTATTCGTCTGGTAGTTGCGACGCTTGCACTCCTCGCACGCGAGGGTGACAGCAATTCGGACGTCTCCGCGGGCCATGATCAGAAATCCCTGCGTTGTTGTTGACAGCGGCTCTGGGCGAAGAAAAACCCCGCCCAGGCGCGAGGTGCAAGCAGTCTAGCGCGCTTGCGCCGCCGGGACCAGCATGCTTTTGCCGCCAAGCCCGCGAGCGCCGCGACGACCCCTTGACGCGCAGCGCGCAAACCGCGAAGCTCGGGCCGCCGAACGGCCCCCTTCACGACACCAGCCGGCCATCCCCATATAAAAAAAGAAGGAGACACGCGCGATGCCCCTACCCGAGCCGATCCCCGCGAGCGCCCACGACGAGTCGTTCGCAGGCGTCAACTACCACATCCGCGGCGAACTGGTCCCCGAGCTGCAGATCGACATCTCGGGGCAGCAGGTGATGTTCGAGCACCACACGCTGCTGTGGAAGGAGACGCAGCTGGACGTCGAGCTGAAGAAGCTCCCCGGTGCGATCAAGCGCAAGATCGCCGGCTTGGAGTTCTTCGTCACGCGCACGTCCGGCTCCGGGCGGATCGCCTTCTCGCGCGACTCGCCCGGGCAGTGCGTGCCCATGCATCTCAGCCAGGGCGAAGGGCTCGACGTGCGCGAGCACCAGTTCCTCGCCGCCACCGACAACCTCGACTACAGCTTCGAACGCATCAAGGGCGTGCAGAACATGCTGCTCGGCGGCTCGGGCCTGTTCATGGACAAGTTCCGCGCCACCGGCGGCGACGCGCTCGTGTGGCTGCACGGACACGGCAACGTGTTCCTCGTCAACCTCGGCGACGGCGAGCAGCTCGACGTCGAGGCAGGCGCGTGGCTGTACAAGGACCCCACCGTGCAGCTCGAAGCGGTGACCATGGGCCTCAAGACCGGGCTCATGGGCGGCGGCGGCAAGCTCACCTGGAACCGCTTCACCGGCCCCGGTCGCCTCGCCATCCAGACCATGTTCATCGCGCCGCTCGAGGGCGAAGCCGTCAGCGGCAACGCGCAGGCAGCCACCGCCGGCGGACTCGCAGGGGCGCTCATCGGGGGGCTCACGCGGGGGTGAGACGCGTCGGTCCGGAGCGTGCCGTCGGCGACCAAGCATGCCGCCGGCCCCCACGCCACCGGCTCCACAACGCGCGAAGCCCGGCATCGCCGGGCTTCGAACCCCACTCCCTCTGACCCCGCTCCCTCAGGCGGGACCGCCGCTCGCGGAGCGCGCCGCGGCGACCGGCGTGCGCGCGATCGCCGCAGTGACGGCTCAAAGGACGAACCTCGTGCGAAAGCCACACCCCTCCGCAGTCGATTGCGTTTCCCCTGATCGTCTTTCCCCTGGTTAACGCCCGCTCGTCGTCGAGGTTGGCCGGGGACGAGAAGATTTAATTCGCGCCCTTGCCGTGGGCTTCTTCGCTCTTGCCGTGAGGTTCTTCGCCCGAGCCGCCCTTGCCGTGCGCTTCTTCGCTCTTCCCATGGACCGCTTCGCTGTTCCCGTGCGCCGCTTCGCTGTTCCCGTGCGCCGCTTCGCTGTTCCCGTGCGCCGCTTCGCTGTTCCCGTGCGCCGCTTCGCTGTTCCCGTGCGGTTCTTCGCCCGCTTCGCTCTTGCCATGCGCTTCTTCGCTCTTGCCGTGCCCTTCCGCGCCCGCTTCGCTCTTCCCGTGCGCTTCTTCGCTCTTGCCATGCGCTTCCGCGCCCGCTTCGCCCTTCCCGTGAGCTTCTTCGCCCTTCCCGTGAGCTTCTTCGCCCTTCCCGTGAGCTTCTTCGCCCTTCCCGTGCGCTTCTTCGCTCGCGCTGCCCTTGCCGTGCGCTTCGCCGCTGCCGCCGGCAAGCACGCCCGTCGCGCGGGCGGAGCTGGCGGCGGGGTCGACCGCGGTGTCTACGTGGGAGGTTTGCGACACCTGGACCACAGCTGTCGCAGGCGGCTGGCTCGCGAGATGGCGGGCGGCGGCTGACACACCGGTGACGTTTGGGCCGGCAACCGGCGCGGAGCGCGGCGCGGCGGATCGGTTGGACGGCGCCGGCGCAGCGGTCGGGGCCAGGGCCGAGGAGGGCTGGCGCGTGACGAGCCGGGGCTGGGGGGTGGCGGCGAGACGCCGGGCTGGCGCGGCGGGGGCGCCCGCGACGAGCGTGGCGGCGCCAGAGCCGGCGCCGACGCACGCGACACCCACGAGCAGCTTGGCGATCAGGGCCTTGGCGCCACCGCCGACGAGCTCGGCGGCTGTTGCCGTGACGGATGCTCCCGTGGCGGTCCCGCCAGCGGCGGCACCACCGGTCGCGGCACCTCCGGTCGCGGCGCCACCGGCGACGCCGCCGGTGTGTGCGCCCACGTGCGGCGTCCTGCCGAGCGCCGCGTCGAGCGCGCGGTGCTTGAGCGCCAAGGACGGCGTCACGGGCAGCAGGATCCCGAGCTGGCGGCGCTGGCGCGAGAGCCCGGCGGCGTAGGCGCGACAGTCAGGGCAGGAGCGCAGGTGGCGGCGCAGCTGGCTCTTCAGCAGCGCGGCGCCGCGCGCGTTTGCAAGCTCGTGGCGGATGGCGGCACAGTCGGCGTCGCGCGCGTCGCGCTCGGATATGAGGTTGGATCGCGCTTGATACACGTACGACTTGACCTGCTCGGCGCGAACGCCCAGCAGCGCGGCGATCTCGCTGTGATTGAAGCCGTGCAGCTCACGGAGCACGAGTGCCACGCGCTGGCGCTCGGGGAGCTCGCCGAGCGTGGTGAGCAGCTGGCGCATGTCGTCCCGCTGCTCCGCGCGTGCGACTGGATCCTCCTCGCCGCGTGGCGTCTGCACGGAAACCTCCGCCGCGGGCCGTCGCGTCCGCAGGATGCTCAGACAGGCGTTGCGCGCGATCGTGAACAACCACGGGCGCGCGTCGATCGGACGATCGTCCGCGAGCAGCGCCGTGTGGGCGGACGCGAACGTCAACTGGATCGCGTCCTCCGCGTCCGCTCGCGAGCCGAGCAGGTAGCGGCAGAACGAGAACAGCTCGCCGGCGTGCCGGTCATACAGGACCTCGAACGCCGTCGCATCGCCGCGCCGCACGAGCGCCACCAGCCGCTCGTCCGCCGCGAAGCGCAGCCGCGCGCGCGATCCCCGGCGCAGGCCCGCTCGTTCGTGTCGGTCGCGATCCGCCATCTCTCCTCGTCGTCCCGCGCGGGCTGTGACTGGGTCAGCGCGTAAGAGCAAAGTAGCCACAATGTCTCCTGCGCACAACTCGTGGGTCGTCGAGGACTCTTTTTAAAGCGGCCCCACGGGGGCCGGGTCGTCGTGCGCGTGACCGGATTGTGGTCAGCGCGGCGAGCAGCGCTGTTACACGCCGGTGAATGTCCTCGTGGTCACCCACGCCCTGAGGACGTTGTCGGCGTGGCTGATTACTCGTACAGCGTGAGCGTCGCCAGGATCACGTACAGCGCCACCAGCGCCCAGCCCTCGAATTCGGCCGCCTCGCCGTCGCCGGTGACCTGCCACAGCGCCAGCGCGGTGAGCGCCAGCGCGCCGATGTACACCGGCGCGAGCGCGAACGTCAGCGTTGTGTTCAGCGCGAACGACACCAGCACCAGCACCGGGAACAGGAACGCCGCGATCTGCGCCACCGAGTTTTTGACCACCGAGATCGCCAGGTCCGAGCGGCGCTTCCACGACAGCACCAGGCCCGCCACGTTCTCCACCGCGTTGCCCGCGATCGCCACGATCACCAGGCCAGCGAACGCCTGTGAGATGTGCAGGATCGAGATCGCAGGCTGCAGGCCGTTGATGAACCAGTCCGACACGAACGCAGAAGCCGTCCCCGCCACGAACAGCAGCGCCAGCGTCAGCCCCAGCGACAGTCGCGGGCCGGGTGCCTCCGCAAGGCCGGGCTGGGCGCTCTGCGGCTGCTCCGCCCCGGGCACCACGTCCCCGCGCAGATACGGCACCACCCACGTCCCGTACACGACCAGCAGGCAGATCGCGCCGACGATCGAGATCGCCTTCACGTGATGGCTCGCAGGGTCGTGCGACGCGAACGACAGGCCGAGCAGCACGATGATGAACACCGTCACCTGCAGCAGCGTCGCCGTGTCCCTGGGCAGGCGCTTGGAGAAGCGCATCAGGCCGTCCGGCGAGCGCCGCGCGCCGACCACGATCACCAGTCCGAGCACCAGCAGCGCGTTCGCAAACACCGAGCCGATGATCGCCGTCTGCGCCACCACCAGCTCGCCCTTCTGCAGCGCGAAGATCACCACGAACAGCTCCGGCAGGTTGCCCAGCGTCGACTGCAACATGCCCGTCACGCCCGGCCCGAAGCGCTCGCCCAGCTGCTCCGTCGCGAACGACACCACCCACGCCAGGCCAGCCAGCGCCACGGTCGCGATCGCGAAACGCGGAACCGCCGCCCAGGCGCCGTAGTTGGCCAAGCCCGCCAGCGCTGTGAGCACGGCGATCGCCAGCAGGACGATGCGCTCGAGGGGAGTGGTGCCGGCCATCGCGCGCCAGCGACAATATCCTGCTGCACAGATGCGCCTCGCGACCTTCCTGCCACCCGCCTCCGACACGCCGCGCGCCGGCGAGGTGCGCGAGCACGACGGCGAGCAGCGCGTGTTCGGCTACGCGCTCGAGGAGCTCACCGTGCTCGATCGCCTCGCCGATCCCGAGGCGACGCCCGTCGAGGGCGAGTCGTGGCGGCTCGACGAGGTCACGCTGCTCGCGCCCGTGCCCACGCCCAGGGCGATCTTCGGGATCGGCCTCAACTACGCCGACCACGTGCGCGAGACCGGCGCCGAGACCCCCGCGCAGCCGCTCGTGTTCATGAAGCTCCCCTCCTCAGCCGCCGCGCCGGGCGCTCCAGTGCACTGCCCGCACGTCGTCAGGCGCCTCGACTACGAGGGCGAGCTCGCCGTGATAATGGGACCCGCCCGGTCCGTCGCCGGCTACGCCGTCGCCGACGACGTCACCGCGCGCGACCTGCAGGGCCGCGAGCCGCAGTGGACGCGCGCAAAGGGCGCCGACGGGTTCTGCCCGTACGGCCCATGGATCACCACCGCCGATGAGATCGACGACCCGCACCAGCTGACGCTGCGCACGTGGGTCAACGGCGAGCTGCGCCAGGACTCCAACACCTCCAACCTGATCTTCTCCATCCCCGAGCTGATCGAGTTCATCTCCCAGACCTGCACGCTGCAGACCGGCGACCTGATCCTCACCGGCACCCCGTCAGGCGTAGGCGTCGGCCAGAGCCCGCCCACGTTCCTCTCGAGCGACGACGTCATCCGCATCGAGATCCAGGGCCTCGGCACGATCGAGCACGCCGTCGCCTGACCCGCCGCTCAGTGACTCTCGAGCACGCGGTCGACCAGGCCGTACTCGACGGCCTGCTCGGCGGTGAAGAAGCGGTCGCGCTCCATGTCCTGGCGCACCTGCTCCTGCGACAGGCCCGTGTGCTGCGCGTAGATCTCGTCGATCGACTCGCGCACTTTGAGGATCTCGCGCGCGTGGATCTCGATGTCCGTGGACTGGCCTTCGAAGCCCGCTGACGGCTGGTGGATCAGGATCCGCGAGTTGGGCAGCACCGCGCGCTTGCCTTTGGTGCCCGCCGCCAGCAGCAGCGAGCCCATCGACATCGCCACGCCCACGCACATCGTCGCTATGTCCGGCTTGACGAAGTTCATCGTGTCGTAGATCGCCAGGCCCGAGTAGATCGACCCGCCCGGCGAGTTGATGTAGATCGAGATGTCCTTTTCGGGGTCCTCGCTCTCCAGGTGCAGCAGCTGCGCCACCACCAGGTTCGCCACCTGGTCGTCGATCGGCGTGCCCAGGAAGATGATGCGCTCGTTCAGCAGCCGCGAGTAGATGTCGAACTCGCGCTCGCCGCGCGCCGTGCGCTCGATGACCATCGGGATCAGTGGCATCGCCTCACCCTAGCGCTCGCGGCAGCGTGGCCGGATGTGCGAGTTGCGCGGGATGCGGTCGGGGTAGGCAGCATGCAGACGATGGATTACTCCGCCTCGACAGTCTGGAGCTGCAAATGAAGCCTCGCCCTGTCCGTCGACAACGACGTCCGTTGCGCAGCATCGCCGCGCTCGCGCTGCTGATCGGGCTCGTGTTCGCGTCCGGCGCCGCCGCCATGACCAGCCATGCCGGCTGGCCCGCCGACCAGCACCTGGTGATGGACAAGGGCCCCGCCGGGCGCCACAACACGCTCACGGGCAGGACCGGCGTGCACAACTACCTGCTCGGCGGCTACGGCGACGACACCATCTACGGCGGCAACGCCGGCGATGTCATCTGGGGCGACTACCACCCCAGCGGCGAGTCCACGCAGACGGCCGTCATCCACGCGGGCGACGGCCCCAACTTCATCTACGCAAACGACACCGTCAACTACGTCTGGACCGGCACCAACCCCCGCACCGTCGTGCACGCCCACGAGGACTCCGGCGTGATCCACTGCCAGAACCCGCACATCGTCGTGTACACGAGCCATCACGCGCTGCCGCACTACAAGCTCGATGGCTGCCGGCACATCAGCTTCTACTCCGTCGGCTACTGAGCGCGGCCGCTTAGCAAGCATTTACGCTTGCGTGTGCTTGGGCTTAAGCGTCGGGGGCACACTACCCTTGGGAGAGCCGCAGACCTACGCTTGGGAGAGCTGGACACAGGATGATCCGCAGACTCAAACGAAAGCTTCTACTCGGTGTCGCCGTGGTGGCGGTGCTCGCGGGCGCGACCGCCGCGGTGGTCATGGCCGCGCAGCCGAGCGCCAAGGCGCACAACAACGGGCACCACGGCAGGGGCCACAGCGGTCCGCTGGTCACCGCCGCTGGCTACCTCGGGCTGACCGCCGCGCAGCTGCGCGGTGACCTGCAGTCGGGCAAGTCGCTCGGCGAGATCGCCAACGCGACCGCCGGCAAGTCAGAAGCGGGCCTGATCGAAGCGCTCGAGGCCGCCGACAGGCAAAAGCTCGCCTCCGCCTCCGCGCAACTACCGCGCCGGATCGCCTCCGAGGTCGCTCGCGTCGGCGGTCCGCCCGCCGGCCCAGCGAGGGGCGCCCGACGGCGCGGCCTGCGTGCGCGCACGCTGCCCACCGCCGCGGCCTACCTCGGTGTGAGCACCGCGCAGCTCCGCAGCGACCTGCAGTCGGGGATGACCCTCGCACAGGCCGCCAAGGCAACGAGCGGCAAGTCCGAAGCCGGTCTCATCGAAGCGCTCGTCGCGGCCACCAACACCGCGCTCGCCAAGCGCGTCGCCGCCGGGCAGCTCACGCAGGCGAAGGCCAACGAAATCGCTCCGCAACTGCTCGCGCGCGTGAGCGCCGAGGTCAACCGAGCTCCGCGCCAGCACGCCCGCGCCGCTAAAGGTTGACCGAGCGCATCCCCGCCTCGTCGTAGCGCGCGCCCGCCGCCATCGGCACCGCCTCCGCGATCCGCTCGACCTCCGCCTCGCTCAGGTGGATGTCAGCCGCCGCGAGGTTCTCCTCCAGGTAGGACACGCGCTTGGTGCCCGGGATCGGCACGACGTGCTCGCCGCGATGCAGCACCCACGCCAGCGCCAGCTGTCCCGGCGTGACGCCCTTCTCCGCCGCCAGCTCGCGCACGCGCGCCACCAGCTCGGTGTTGTGCTTGAGGTTCTCGCCCGTGAAGCGCGGACCGTGGCGGCGAAAGTCGCCCTCGTCGAGGTCCTCCGGCGAGCTGAAGCGTCCCGACAGGAAGCCGCGTCCCAGCGGCGAGTACGCCACCAGCGCGATTCCCAGCTCTTCCAGCGTCGGCAGGATCTCCGCCTCGACGTCACGCGTCCACAGCGAGTACTCCGTCTGCAGCGCCGTGATCGGATGCACCGCGTGCGCGCGGCGGATCGTCTCCGCGCTCGCCTCCGACAGGCCCAGGTAGCGGACCTTGCCCTCCGACACCAGTTCCGCCATCGCCGCCACCGTGTCCTCGATCGGCGTGTTCGGGTTGACGCGGTGCTGGTAGTACAGGTCGATCCGCTCAACGCCCAGGCGCTGCAGCGACCCCTCACACGCCAGGTGCACGTACTCGGGGCTGCCGTCGATCGAGCGCACCGGCGCCCCACCCGCCTCCGTCGGAGGCTCGAGCCTGATGCCGAACTTCGTCGCCAGGAACACCTCGTCGCGGCGGCCCTCGATCGCGCGACCGACCAGCCGCTCGTTGGTGTGCGGCCCGTACATGTCCGACGTGTCCAGGAAGTTGCACCCGAGATCCAGCGCGCGGCGGATCGTCTGCAGCGCCTCGCCTTCGTCGGCCGCGCCGTAGAACGCCGACATGCCCATGCAGCCAAGCCCGATCGCCGAGACCTCCGGGCCGTCTGGCCCGAGCGTGCGAGTGTGCATCGTTGCGCTCCTCTCATCGGTGGGAAGTGCTTACGGACATAATGGCAAGCACCTCGTGTTTCCCCTGAATCTCCCCAACGTACTCACCGTTCTGCGGATCATGCTCGTGCCAGCGCTCGTCGTGGCGCTCCTCGGCAACACGCCCGACGGCGACGTGATCGCCGCCGTCGTGTTCGCGCTCGCCTCCCTCACCGATTTCATCGACGGCTACCTCGCACGCGCACGCGACTCGATCACCACGTTCGGCAAGCTCATGGACCCGCTCGCCGACAAGCTGCTGATCGTCGCCGCGCTGATCTCGCTCGTGTCGCTGCACCGCCTCGCCGCGTGGATCGCCATGGTCATCATCACGCGCGAGCTCGCCGTCACCGTGCTGCGCCTCGGCGCCACCCAGGCCGGCGTCGTGATCGCCGCCAGCATGTTCGGCAAGGTCAAGACCTGCCTGCAGATCGCCGCCATCCTCGCCGTCATCGCCGTCCACGGGCAGCCCACGTGGCTCACCGTGCTGCTCTACCTGACCGTGCTCGTCACCGTGCTCTCCGGCCTGGACTACTGCTTCGGCCTGCGCCGGCGCCTGCAGCAGGCCGACGCCGGCGTTGACGCCTAACTGCGCGGCCCCGCGTCGAGCCACTCCTCGAGCGTCGTCTGGTGCGCGCTCGGCGTGCCCGAGTCGAGCTCCGCGCGCAGCTCCGACAGCAGCCCGTGGCGCTCGGCGACGACGTTGTGTTGGTGGATCGTCTCGAGGTTCTCCTGCCGCGCCGACACGAAGCTCTCGCCGTCGAGCTCGCCGAAAGTGCGCACCGCCCCGGCGACCATCTCGCGCACGCAGTCCTCCACGAAGCGCGGGCGGCGATGCGCCTTTTCCACCACCTCGACCTCGTCCGAGCGCTTCATCAGCTCGTAGATCTCTGAGGACATGCTCGCCTCCGCGATCGCCAGCAGCGTGGCCGCGTCGATCTCCACCGCGCACTCCTCCGTGCAGCCGATGTGCAGCGTCGCCAGCCCGCGCTGGTTGTGCGTGGCCACCGGCACGCTCTCCAGGATCCGATCGATCTGCTCAGCGGAGAAGTCCTGCGTCGCGAGGCGCTCGCGCGCTCGTGCCGCCACCAGCTCCTGCGCACACGGGCACGCGGTCATGCCAGTAGCCGACACGCCCACCGTGCCGCGCGTGCCGTGCTCAAACGCCACCGCGCGGCCGTGCAGCGTGTAGATCTCCTGCGTCTGGATGCCCGACACCGGCGCCGGCTTGTGCTCGGGGTAGCGCGCCGCGATCGTCACCTCCGCGCGCGCCGCGCCCTGGCGCTCGCGCACCAGCTCCGCGATGTGCCGCGCGAGCGTCTCCGCGCGGAACGGCGACTCGCTCAGCACCACCTCGCCGATCGCCTCGTTGATGACCTCCTCGAAGCGCGACATGTGCGCGCCCTTCTGGTTGTGGCTGAGATCCACGAAGCAATCCAGCCGCGCGAGGTACAGCTCGTCGCGGATGCGCACCACCTTTTCCACGCCGGTGACACCCACGCGCGAGAGCCTCACCGGTATGCGTGGCTCGCGCGCCTGGACGTCCTCGCCGGAGTCGGCGGTTGGAGACAGCGTGGAGGTCGTCCGTGTCGCCCGCACCGACGCCAAGCCTAGCGCGCGGGCATTCCCAAACTGCCCCAAACCACCGCTCCGCACGAGACCGGAACCCCCGGTCGCGGATTCTGGTATCAATCGCCACTCAACTCATCAGAGCAAACGCAACGCAACGGGAGGCTTAGCGTAGGGCTGGAGAGGTCGGAGCGGATCAAACTGCTGCGACGGGGAGACGGATGAGTCGATGGAGGGCCAGTTGAGCGAGAGGCTTGAGGGTCTGTTGACCGCCGCGGACACAGCCGTGGTGGAGTTGGAGGAGTTGCAGGGAGTTATCGGCGAGGCCCAGGAGCGTGGGTCCCTGACCGCGGAGGCACTCGCGGCTGCCGTAGAAGAGGCCGAGCTGTCAGGCCAGCAGACACAGGACCTGCTGGCCTACCTGGAGGAGCACGGGATCGAGGTGCTCGCCGCTGGCGAGTCCGCGCCCGAGCTGCATGCCCAGGGCGCCGGCATCGGCGCGCACGACCATGTCGCGGAGGACTCGCTCGCCGAGCGCGCGCCCGAGCACGTGCTCGCCGTCGCCGGGGTCGGCGAGCACGACAACGCCGAGCAGGTCGGCGATCTGCATGTTCGCCTCGAAGAGCTCAAGCGTCCGGACGTTGACCTCACCGTCGAGCCCAGCCTGGACTCGCTGCGGTTGTATCTGCGCTCGATCGGCCGCGTGCCGCTGCTGAACGCCGAAGAGGAGGTCGCGCTGGCCAAGCGCATCGAACGCGGCGACGTCGCCGCCAAGCAGCACATGGTCGAGGCGAACCTGCGGCTGGTCGTGTCGATCGCCAAGGGCTACGTCGGGCGCGGGCTCACGCTGCTCGACCTGATCCAGGAGGGCTCGCTGGGGCTGATCCGTGCGGTCGAGAAGTTCGACTACCGCCGCGGCTACAAGTTCTCCACCTACGCCACCTGGTGGATCCGCCAGGCGGTCACGCGCTCGCTCGCCGACAAGGGCCGCACGATCCGCATCCCCGTGCACATGGTCGAGCGGCTCAACCGTCTCATCCATGCCGAACGGCGGCTGATCCAGCAGCTCGGGCGCGAGCCCAGCCCCGCGGAGCTCGCCGCCGAGCTCGAGTGCACCGTGCGCGAGGTGCGCGACATCATGCGCATCACCCAGCAGCCGATCTCGCTGGAGAAGCCCGTCGGCGACGAGGACGACTCCGCGCTGGCCGACTTCGTCGAGGACGTCTCAGCTGAATCGCCGTTCGAGATCGCGTCGGAGGCGCTGCGGCGGGAAAACGTCTCGCGCGTGCTCGCCTCGCTGCCGCGGCGTGAGCGCGAGGTCATCGAGATGCGCTACGGCATCGTCGGCGGGCGCTCGCGCACGCTCGAGGAGGTCGGCCGCGCCTTCAACATCACCCGCGAGCGCGTCCGTCAGATCGAGAACCGGACCTTGAAAAAGCTGCAAACGCTCCCCGAAGCGCAGCAGCTGCGCGAGGCGTCCTGACGCGCACAGCGCCGTCCCGGCGCTGTGCTGACCCGCTCGGCGCCGTCCCGGCGCTGTGCGGTGTCTGTCCAATTGCAAACGCTGTGTAACCATGGCTATACAGCAATCGCAAAACGAGTATCGCTACGAGCGCACCCCGCTACGAGCGCACCCTCTTCCCTAAACTGACGAGCCCCCGGCGGGGTTCCCGAGCGGTCAAAGGGGTGTGGCTGTAAACCACATGGCTCTGCCTTCGAAGGTTCGAATCCTTCCCCCGCCATCTTTTCGGACCGATAGGCCCACTCTTGAATCTGCGTGGCAAGAGTGGGAAAATCCTCGGAGACTGTGGCTCGTGCTGTGCGAGCCTCACTCACAGCCAATGCGCCGAGGGTCACACCGTCGGCTTCGCTCGACGGGGGCGCCTCAGCGGACTGCGAGCCGGGTTGATCACGGCGCAGGCACGGTCACCGACGAGCGTGACGGTCGTTGATCGGTGTCGCGCCTGCCGGCCATCACATCTCAATCTCAGGAGGTTGTGCATGTCCGCCCGGAGTCTTGCCAACGACGAGATACACGAGTTGACGTCCACCTGGTGGTTGTTCATGCTGTTCGGGCTGGTCAGCATCGCAGCGGGGGTGATCGTGCTCGCCAAGCCGGAAGGCAGCCTCGCGACGCTCGCCGTCATCGCTGGGGTGTTCATACTGATCGACGGCGCGTTCGACCTGGGCGTGTCGATCAGCCGCCGCACCGAAAATCGCGGGCTGGCGGCGATCATGGGGGTCCTCAGCGTGGTCGTCGGCGTCCTGCTGATCCGCCATCCGATCGGGGGCGTGCTGGCGATCGCGCTGCTCATCGGGATCTGGCTGGTTGCTGTCGGCGTCGTACGCTTCGTCGGCGCGTTCGAGCGCGAGCACCGCGTTTGGAACATCGTGGTGGCGCTGATCGAGATCGCGGCGGGGATCGTGATCGTGTCGACCCCACCGATCGGCTTCGCAACACTGGCGCTACTGGTGGGAATCTCATTCATCGCGAACGGTGTCGCAACCTTCGCGCTCGGCTGGATGATGCACAGCCTTCGCCACGAGGAGGCAGGCCCGGCATTCCACACAGGCGTGACCGCCTGAGCGAGCAGATGGGGCGGCGGACGCGGCTCGAAGCGTAGGTGCGAGCGTTCGCCGCCGGTGACTCAGCGGTCGAGGCCCTCTATCTCGCTGCTCTGCTCATGGTCGCCTGAGTCCTCGATGTCGGGGCCGGGCTCCTCGGGTTGGCCCTGGTGGTGCAGGATCGCGTGGGCTGACTGCTGATCGGCGTGCGAGGCGTGTTCGATCAGCGCCTGCTCGGCCTGCTCGAACCCCTCGCTCTCTCCCCCGCCGGCCTCGATGACGGCGCGTTCTGCCGGGTCGAGGTCCTCGTCGCCGCTCTTGCCTCCGATCGCGGCGGCTTCCCTGGCTGCCTCGTCTGCCTCGTGTTGCTCGTATCGCGGATCCTCGCTCATCTGCGTCCTCTCATGCTCGCTTGCGATGCACGTTAGGTGATCTTCTCGACGGCTACTCGTCGACGAGCGCGGAGTGCGCGACGTGCGCGCCGGGCGGCAGGCCGAGTCGCGTGCCGACCCGCTGCAGCAGCCCGAGCAGCTGCTCGCGCTCATCCGCGCTGAGGTCCGCGCACAGGTCGCGCTCGTGCTCGACGGCGAGCGCGAAAGCGCGCGCGAGCAGCTCGTGGCCGGCGTCGGTCAGGTACAGCGCGCGAGTGCGCCGGTCGCTGGGGTTCTGACGGCGTTCGAGCAGGCCGCGCCCCTCGAGCGCGTCGATGAATGCGACCATGCGGCTGGGCGGGATCTGCAGGCACGCGCCGACCGCGTGCTGGGACTGACCCTCGGAGGCGGCGACGGCGCGCAGCAACGCGAACTCGCGCGGCTCGAGCTCGAGCGGCGCGAGAATCTCCTTGAAGCGACGCGACACGGCGTAGCCGGTGGTGGAGATGGTGAAGCCGATCGAATGGAACGGGACGGTCGTGTCGGGCGACACCGGGCCATCGAGCGGAACGGGCTCCACACTGTTCACCAGAGGATCATATCCATCCGGAACAACTTATGATATAGATTGTTCTGAACGGAACCATTCCCCGCGTGAATCACTGGAGGCGCCTCATGCCAGATGCCCAGCTCACAGTTCCCTCCTCCCCCCCTTCGGACTCGACCGATCCTATGCCGCGCGTCGGTGCGATCACGCGCCTCACGCGCGCCGTCCTGGCGCACAAACGCATCGTCGTCGTGTTCTGGGTGCTGCTGACACTCGTGGGCATGGTGTCGGCCAACTCGGCGACGAAAGCGCTCAAACAGAAGTTCTCCGAGCCGGGCAAGGAAGGCTGGGTGACCAACCAGCAGATCGAGCGCGACTTCCATGGCACGGGCGGCGGCGGCGCGCCGCTGCTGGCGGTGGTGACACTGCCGGCGGGCACGCGGGTGAGCTCGCCGAACGTGCAGAGCGAACTGCGCGGCGTCGAATCGCGCCTCGAGCGGGTGCTCCCGGGCACGCGCCTGGCGGGCTACGCGAGCACTGACAGCGCGGGCTTCCTGTCGGCGGACGGACGGACGACGTTCATCGTGGCGTACCCGCCACCGGATCGGACGCAGGCCTTCGAAGACAATCCCAACGCGGCCAAAACGGCGAGCGCGGCGCTCGCCGGCACGACGATCGCCGGTGCGCCGGTCCACCTGACGGGCTTCGACGCCCTGTCGGCCCAGAGCGGCGGCGGCAACGGACCGGGCGTGCTCGTGGAGGCGCTGCTCGGCGGCCTGGGCGCACTGCTGGTGCTGGCGTTCGTGTTCGGGTCGTTCCTGGCGATCGTCCCGATCCTGATGGCGATCGTTTCGATCATGACCACGTTCCTGGTCGTGTGGGGCCTGACGACGATCACGGAAGTCTCGCCGATCGTGCAGTTCCTGATCGCGCTGATCGGCCTGGGCGTGTCGATCGACTACTCACTGCTGGTGGTGGTCCGCTGGCGCGAGGAGCGCGCCCACGGCCTCTCTGGCGAGGCGGCGATCGAGCGGGCGATGCAGACTGCCGGCCGTGCGGTGGTGTTCAGCGGCACGACGGTCGCGATCGGACTGCTGGCGCTCGTGGCGCTGCCGCTGCCGTTCCTGCGCTCGGTCGGCTATGGCGGGATGCTGATCCCGCTGATCAGCGTGATCGTCGCGCTGACGCTGCTGCCGGTGGTGCTGAGCAAGCTGGGTCCGCGTCTGGATTGGCCGCACGTGCGCAACGACGACAAGGCGAGCCGCTCGTGGACCGGCTGGGCGAACCTGGTGGTGCGCAGGCGCTGGGTGGCGGCGCTCGGCGCGGCGCTGGTGCTGGCGGCGCTGGTTGTGGCGGCGACGGGCCTGCAGTTGGGCACGCCGAACGCGAACACGATCGCCAAGCAAGGCGATGCCAAGCAAGGTCTGGTAGCGCTAGAGCGATCGGGCATCGGCTCGGGCGTGCTGCTGCCCGACGAGGTGCTGATCGGCGGCTCGAGCTCGCCGGACGCCGTGACCACGGCGCTGGCTGCGGTGTCGGGCATCCACGGCGCGGTCGCCCCCGCCGGCTGGCGGCGTCCGGGCGCGGCGGTGGTGGACGCGTTCGAGACGCCCGACGCCTCGACCTCGGAAGGCCGCTCGACGCTCGCGAACGTGCGCTCGGTCGCGCATGCGGCCGGCCCGGACGTGCACCTCGGCGGCCTGCCGGCGCAGAATCACGACTTCATCGAAGCGGTGTATGGGAACTTCCCGCTGATGATCGCGCTGATCGCGTTGATCACGTTCGTGCTGCTCGCGCGCGCGTTCCGCTCGCTGCTGCTGCCGCTGAAGGCGGTGATCCTGAACGTGATCAGCGTGGGCGCCGCGTGGGGCGTGCTCGAGCTGGTGTGGCAGAACGGCCACGGCTCAAGCCTGATCTGGGGGATCGCGGCGACGGGCTCGATCACCGCGTGGATCCCGCTGATGGTGTTCGCGTTCCTGTTCGGGCTGTCGATGGACTACGAGGTCTTCATACTGGCGCGCATGCGCGAGGAGTACGACGCGACGGGCTCGACCGACACGGCGGTGATCCGCGGCATCGGGCGCACGGGCCGGCTGGTGACGAGCGCCGCGCTGATCCTGTTCCTGGCGTTCGTGTCGTTGGCATCGGGGCCGGAGACGGAAATCAAGGTGCTCGCGACGGGCCTCGCGGCGGGCATCCTGCTCGATGCGACGGTGATCCGCGCGCTGCTGGTGCCGGCGGTGGTGTCGCTGTTCGGCAGCTGGAACTGGTGGCTGCCGACGATGCCCGCGCGGCTACTGCGCGTCGAGCCGTCGCCGTCGCCGCGCCCGGTGGGCCAGCCTGCTGCATGACCTGCGCATGGAGCACCCGACCCCCGGCCGCTGCTTCACGGTCCGTCGATGGTCGGCTGCGCCAGGCGGGCGCGAGTTGGCAGGGTGGCAGACCGGCGACGGGACGCGCGATGACGCCGCCGCGGGGCGAACGACGGTGCCGTTGCGCCGTTGCCTCTCGTCGCAGCGACCGGTCGCTACTCGTTCTGGGTGAATCGTGCTGCGACCTCGTCGAGCCATTCGCGGGTCCAGTTGAGGTGGCCGTCGGCGAGGTCGGTGATCAGCGCTTCGGTCCAGGCCAGTTCGGCGGTGAGCATGGCACGGCGGTAGTGCTCGTCGAGCAGGAACAGTCGTGGGAGGGCTGGTGGCACCTGGGGTCCGCTGATCGCCTGCTCAGCTTCTGCGAGTTGGCTGGTGAGCCGTTCTCGTCGTGTCTGGAGTTGGCGGCGGGCGTCATCTGGAGTCAGTGCGAAGATCGTTGACAGCGCGACGATGAACCCGCTGGAGTCCGGGCGGGTGCTGCCGAGCAGTTCCCGCAGCCAGTCGATCGTGACCGCCCGTCCTTGGTCGGTGATCGCGTACTCCACCCGGTCCGGATAGCCGGCTGTCGACGAGGTTCCGGCAGGCTCGATCAAACCGTCGCGTACTAGGCGCTCGATCGTCTGGTAGACGCTGGCGCGGGTTTTGACGTTGACGATGCGGTCCTTGCCGGTCTGTTCGAGCAGCTTATGCAGGCGGTAGGCGTGTGATGGGCCTTGCAGCAGGTTGAGCAGCAGGATCAGGCCGAGGGGGGATCGCCTGCGCTCGTTCATGGTCGCGATGGTATGGCCAGGGCCGTTGCCTCGGGTTCTGGTGGACACTACAACTCACATTGGTTATACTACAACTAGTTATGTCCATACTAGAGGTGAGGTGAGCTGATGACCGAAATCGGTTAACGGACGGCGCTGATCGCCGGCGGTGGGGTCGCCGGCGCAGCAGCCGCGATCGCGTTGCAGCAGATCGGGATCGAGCCCGTGATCTACGAGGCAAGGGCCGAAGGCCCGGAACAGGTCGGGACGTTCTTGACGGTCGCGACCAACGGGATCGACGCGCTCCGCGCGCTCGGCGCCGACGGTCCGGTGCTTGAACGTGGATTCGCGACCCCGAAGATCATCCTGCGTAGCGCGACTGGGAAGCTCCTCGGATCGGTGATGACGGGGGTGCCGCTGGCGGACGGAACGTTGAGTCAGACGCTCAAGCGTGCTGACCTGTACGCGGCGCTGACCGGCGAGGCCCTCGCTCGCGGCGTCCGCATCGAATACGGCAAGAAGCTGGTCGACGCCCGGGCTGAAGGCGACAGGGTGCGCGCTGTCTTTGCGGACGGCAGCGAGGCCGTCGGCGCGATGCTGATCGGCGCCGACGGCGTGCACTCCGCGGTACGCCGAATCGTCGATCCCGCCGCGCCGCGCCCGCGCTACGAGGGTCTGCTGTTCGACCGGCGGCTACGTCCGCGGGGTTGACGTCGCGGCCCCCGTCGGGAGCTACGAGATGATCTTCGGCACACGCGCGTTCTTCGGCTACGTGCCCGCCCCCAGCGGAGAGGTCTGGTGGTTCGCCAACCTCCCCCGGCGCGAAGAACCTTCGGCTGATCAGCGGCAAGATTCTGAGATGCCGGACCTGCGGGCGCAACTGCTCGAAGCGTTCGCCGACGACGCCGGACCCGCACGTGATCTCGTGCACGCCACGCCCGAGTTGGCCGCGCTCACTCCGCTACACACCGTCCCCAGGCTCTCTTGCTGGCATCGTGGACCGATCGTGCTGATCGGGGACGCCGCCCACGCACCGTCACCGACCTCGGGCCAAGGAGCATCACTCAGCATCGAGGACGCTGCCGAACTCGCCTGGGCGATCCGTCGCAACGACACCACCACAGCGGCGTTCGCTGCGTTCGAGGCCAACCGACGCCGGCGTGTCGAGCGGATCGTCAAATGGGCCTCCCGAATGAACAACAACAAGGCTCCCGGACCAGTCGGACGCTCGATCCGCGACGCGATGATGCCCACCGCGATGCGACTGATGGCCAACACCAAGTCGATGCGGATGCCATTCCAGCACCACGTCGAGCCGCTCCGCTAGCTACCTCTGTCGGCAGAGATCCCCCACACACCATGACCTCCTCGGCACATCCGCCTCGCAGGTCAGCTGTCGTCGCGGTCGAGGTCGCCCTTCGCTCCGCTGGAGTTGACGTCGAGCTTCGGGGCTTTCCGAACGCTGTGCCGACCGCCGAGGCCGCAGCCGCCGCGCTCGGCTGCGACGTTGGAGCTATAGCCAACAGTCTCGTCTTCACCGCAGACGGCGAGCCCTTACTAGTCTTGGCGAGCGGTGCCCACCGCGTAGATACGAGGAACTTGGCGCAACGGGGATGCAGACGCCGGTGTTCCTGCTGCTGTTCCTGGCGCCGGTGTACGTGCCACTGGGCCTGCTCAAGGGCTGGATCCACACGGTCGCGAGCATCAACCCGGCGACGGCGTTCCTCGACGCGGGGCGCGGCCTGATCTCTGGCGTGCACGACCAGACGGGGCTGGCGTTCATCTGCGCGGCGGTGCTGATCTTGCTTTTTGGAATATGGATGCTGACGGGGCTGCGCTCCGCCGAGAACGCACCCTAAGCAGTCACGCGGCGAATGTCCCCGCAGGCGCGGTTCGAGCCGGGGCCGGTGGCAGGCTCCAGGCTCAGGAGCGTTGCAGCTGCTGCGCGAGCTCCTGTGCGCGGCGCGTGCTGAGGAGCACCCTGCGCAGGTGGGTGCCGTTGTCGACGGCGAACGACAGACCGGGGACGCCGCGGCGCACGACAAACGCTTCGTCGAGGCGGATCGTGCGGGCGACGTAGCACAGCCACGGCAGGCGCAGCCCGACTTTGATGCCGCTGCGCATCGCCTCGCGGACGGGATCGCTGACGACGTGGACGTCGCTGACGTCGGCGCGCGCGACGCGGATGTTGCGCATCAGGCCGAGGAGCTTCTGCCACGGGGCGAGCCGCACTTCGACGTGGTCGTCGCTGACGTTGATGCGCACGGCCACACCCTAGACCGTGCGCGTGCAATCGCGCGCGGAATCGGTTCGGCTGGGATAGACGGTTCGGCCGGGATTGACTTCAATGCTAGGTTCATGTTTCTATTTGTCTAGTACGAAATCGGTAGCCAGCGATCTAGGACAACCGTCTGTGGAACTTTCGTCTGCGCAGCGCAAGAGTTGGAACCGTGGAAACTGTCCGTAAGCAATTTGCCGCGAATCTGCGGCAGCATCGCGATCGGGCGGGTCTTTCGCAGGAGGCGCTGGCGGATCTGTGCGACCTGCACCGCACGGAGATCAGCCTGCTGGAGCGCTGCAAGCGCTCCCCGCGCCTGGAGACGATCGTGATCCTCGCTCGCGGCCTCGAGCTCGCCTCGCCGGCGGACCTGCTCGACGGCATCGGCTGAGCGCAGCCCCACGCAGGCGACAGACGCCCTCCTCGCCGTCCAACCTCGGCGGCGCGGCGTCGTTAACACAGAACAAACCCATTGCGTGGGGATCTAAAAGAGGAGACATGATGCGCACCAGACTGACAAGGCTGTCTGTAGCGGCGGCTCTGATGGCGCCGCTGGCAATGATGAGTGTGTCCGCGGCTCCTGCCAGCGCGGCCAGCGGCACGGTTTGCAGTGGTAACAGCGGCTCGATCAAACTCTCACCGGGGTTGGAAGAAGCCGCGCATGTGCAGAACATCACGATTAAGGGCACTCTTTCCAGCTGCACGGGCGGCACGGTCACTGGCGGGAAGTACGTGGCACAGCTGAAAACGACCAGCGCGGTCTCGTGCACGGCACTGTCGAGCCCGGGCGAAGCGGCAACGGGGTCTATCGTGATCAAGTGGTCGCCTAAGGGCGGCGGCAACTCGCAGGGAACTGTGACGATGCCACTCACCGACTCGAGCGGCGTGAACATGACGGGCACGCTCGGTCATGGCCAGTTCGAACACCTGGACATCTACGGTCCGGTGTCGCAGGCGTACAGCGGTCAGTGCGGTGGCACGGTCGGTGGCGGCAAGAAGCCGAAGAAGGCCAAGAAGGTCAAGGGCGGCACGTTGACGGGCTCCGCCTTCTACGTCACCGGTCCGCCGACGGCGACGATCGTATCTCCGGAAGGTGGCGGGAAATACGTGCAGAACGCCGTCGTCACGACGGAATTCTCGTGTGTTGAAAATGTGTTCGGCCCCGGCCTGGCGTCGTGCACCGACTCCAACAGCGTGTCCGGTGGGTCGGGAGCGCTCGAAACGGCTGTCACGGGCGAACACACGTACTCCGTGCTGGCGACGAGCATCGATGGGCAGACTGACCGGGCGACGATCCACTACGAAGTGGAAGCCTGAGCCAGGGTGCGTGTGGAGGAGACGGTGTTCGGCTAGACACCTGTCTCCTCCGCCTCGCCAATGCTTTGCCTTCGCGACGATTTTGACCTAGACTCGACGCGAGGGATCACAAGGACGACTGTGGGAGAACCATGAGGGCTCGAGGCGTATCGCCGCACGACGATCCGCACGGCGCGCGGCCAGGACGCTCGCGCGCGGCGTGGCTGCGCTGGCGCGCTGGCGCGCCGGTAGGACTGGTAATGCTCGCGATGCTGGCGCTGGGGTCGGTGAACGCCTCGGCGCTGATCGTGCGTCTGCACGGCAAGGCGCTGAGCTATGAACCGGTGCGCGGCGCTGAACCCGCGATGAGGGCTTTTACGCAGCCACAGGGCAAGGGACGATCCTCGAGCAAGCCGGTCGTCTACCACGGCGGTCCGGTGATGTCCTCGAATACCGACTACGCGCTCTACTGGGACCCCACTGGAGGGACGGGCTACCCGAGCGGCTACGAGTTGGGGTTGGACAGGTACTTCGAAGATCTCACCCATGACAGCGGCGGCAATCAGAACACCGACTCGGTGCTGACGCAGTACACGGGCGAAGCAGGCGAACTCGCCAACTACGACGTGCATTTCGGGGGGGCGCTGAGCGACGCGGACGCCTATCCGGCGAACGGCTGCTCGGCGGCGCCGATCTGCCTCACAGACGAACAACTGCGGGCCGAGTTGACAGCGTACGTGACAGCGCACGGACTGCCGATGGACCTGCAACACGAGTACTTCCTGCTCACTCCGCCGGGCGTCGAAAGCTGCTTCGAAGCCGCCGGCCATTCGTGCTCCGCGGGCGCCAAGCACCCTGGCTACTGCGCCTATCACGGCTACATACCGGTCGGGAAAGCAGTCCTGATCTACGCAAACGACCCGTATGTGAACGGCATGAACTGCGACACCGGAGAAGAACACCCGAACGACAGCCCCTCGGACGCGACGATCGGCGGAGGGCTCGCTCACGAGCACAGCGAGTCGGTCACTGATCCCGAGCTTGACGCGTGGTATGACAGCAAAGGCAACGAGGTCGGCGACAAGTGCCGCACCTTTACGCAGGCGAGCGAATTCGGGGAACCGCTCGGGAAGGCGCCCGACGGCTCGAACTACAACCAGTTGATCGACGGCGATCTCTACTGGTACCAGCAGGAGTGGAGCAACGAAGCGAGCGCGTGCGAGCAGCGACTGGCGAAAGCGCCGACGGTGACGCGGGTGTCGCCAAAGAGCGGCCCGGCGGCGGGGGGAACGGTGGTGACGATAACGGGAACGAGCTTCTTGACCCTGGCGACTGTCAAGTTCGGTGGCACGGCTTCGCCGGAAGTCGCCGTCAACTCCGCCACGTCGATCACCGCTGTCGCGCCCGCCGGCGCGGTCGGCCCGGTCAACATCGTCGTCACCACCGCTGGCGGCACGAGCGCGACCAGCGCGAAGGACCGCTTCAAGTACAAGAAGCAGAAGCGATAGAGCGCGCGACTTCGCGCCACTTCGCCTCTTCGGCTTGCTACTTCGCTGCTTCTTCGGCTTCCAGGCGTTCTGCTTCCAGGCGTTCCTTGTGGCGCCGTTCGCGCTTTTCGCGTCGTTCGGTGAGCTGTTGTTCGCTGCGGGGCGGGCGTGAGACGCCCACCGGCGGGGGTTCTTCGCGCTCCCGCGCGCGTTCCTGACGCTTCAATTGGCGTTCTTCGGCTTGCTTCAGGCGTTCCTGGCTCTGCAGCCGGTGTTCTTCGCTCTCCTTCTGGCGTTCCTGGCTTTGGCGTTGGTCTGCTTCGCTCTCCTGCTGGCGTTCCCGGCCCAGGCGCGCTTCCGCTTCGTTCTTCTTCTCGCGTTCTTCTTCGCTGCCTCTGGAGTTTGCGGCCTTCGGTGGGCTCCCTTCGCCTTGCGGCTGACCTCCTTCACGCTTGCCTCTGAGTTCCCCGCCCGTGTCGCCGAGCGTCCCGAGGCCCGTCCCGAGATCACCGCCGCCACCGGCTCGCGGTGCGCCCTGCGTCGGCGACGTGGACGATCGCCCTTCCTGCGCCCCGCGTTCGCGGCCCCCGCGGCGCCCGCGCGTGCGTCGGGCGAGCGCCGAGCCCGAACCACCCCCGCCCGCTGTGCTCGTCTGCTCGGAGAAGGCGAGCAGTGGGCGCTGTGCCGATGTCGCGGCGCTCGCGGCGGCCGGCGCCTGTTCTTCGGGGGTGATGGGAACGCCGATCACAGAGGCTCCCACGCCGGCGCTGGCGCCGAGCAGGGCCACGCCGGCGGCCAGCTTGACGGCGAGCGCTTTGACGCCGCCGCCGGCGATCTCCGCAGCGCCGCCGGCGACAGCTCCTCCTACGGTCGCGCCGCCCGCGTACGTGGCCGGATCCGCCCCACCGATGCCCAGCGCCTCTTCGAGCGCGCGGTACTTGAGCACGAGCGACGGCACCAGCGGGAGCAGCGCCCCGAGCTGGTGGCGCTGGCGTGCGAGTCCGTCGGCGTACACGCGACAGTCGTCGCACGAGCGGATGTGGCGGCGCAGACGGCCCCGCAGCAGCGCCGCCCCCCTGGCGCTCGCAAGCTCTTCGCGGATCTCCCCGCAGTCGGCCTCGCGCGCGCGCCTTGCGGAGACGAGGTTCGATCGCGCCTGGTAGACGTATGCCTTGACCTGCTCGGGCTCGACACCCAGCACACCGCCGATCTCGACCTGGCTGAGACCGTGCAGCTCCGCGAGCACCAGCGCAGCCCGCTGGCGCTCGGGCAGCTCGCGAATGCCCTCGAGCATGTGGCGAACCTCCTCGCGAAGCTCGAGCTCCTTGAGCGGGTCGCCCCGCAGTGCGAGCTCTCCGTTCAACTCGACCGTGGGACGACGCCTGCGCATGATGCTCAGGCAGTCGTTGCGGGCGATCGTGAACAGCCACGCCCGCAAGGCGACCGGTCGCCCGTCCGCCCGCAGCGCGCGATAGGCCGACGCGAACGTCGTCTGCACGGCGTCCTCCGCGTCGGGCCGGGAGCCGAGCATGTAGACGCAGAAGGACAGCAGCCCCCGGGAGTGGCGCTCGTAGAGCACCTCGAACGCGGCGATATCGCCACCACGAACGAACGCCACCAGCCGGTCGTCCGAAGCCAAACGCAGTCGAACGCGCGTGCCTGCGTTGATGAGTCGACTGTGCTCGGACACTCCGGTCTCTCCGTTGTCAAGTCTACTAATTACTCCGCCAAGCTGCCCACCAAAAAATCTTTTCCTCTCCGTCCAACCTGGACAGCTGCGGTGCGTTAACAGGTCGCGTTAAGCTCGTAGTCCAATTAAGGGTAATTGGAGGCTCTCGTGTCAGCGGTGATCCACGCAGCAGCCCCGACTCCGCGAGGCGCGGAGAGCTGGCGCCGCAATATCGAAGCGCACGAGCTTGCGATGGGCGCCGTGGCTGCCCGCGAGGCGCCGAAGAGCGTGCTGGCTCCCGGCTTCCGCATGGAGAACCGAGTAACCGCGGGCGCCGACGAGGTCTACTACGGCGAGAAAGCCCTGGTTCCGCGACGGCTGTGCGGTCCGTACGGTCATCTGCCCGTCCGCTGAGCAGGCCTTGAAGGCCGCCGAAGCATGAGCGGCACTGAGCACCGCTCATTTGAACGCCCAAGCGGCGTCGCGCGCGGCAGCGATCACGCTAGGATTCGGCCTGCGTGCCGACGTAGCTCAGCTGGTAGAGCACCTCCATGGTAAGGAGGGGGTCTCGGGTTCGAGTCCCGACGTCGGCTTGCCTCACAAGCCGCCGTCCGGGTTCGCCCCCGTCGCTCCCGTATCTGGGGCCCGCAGGTCTACTCGGCTGCAAGCGCGCCGTCAGGCACGAGCCAGTGATGTTGCAGGGCGCTGACTTGTGCCAGGCGCTCGTAGTCGCGGTCGTAGTGGACTACCCGCAACGGGTTTCTACGCGAGCAGAATGCGGCTTGACCCGGATGAGCTCGAGCTGGGTTCGATCTAGCTTGAACGCATGCTTTCCACAGAATCAGCAGCGCAAACGCAAACAGCCAGCCTCAAGCCGCAGCCTTGGCGCTGGAGCCACCCGCGGGTGCTCGTCGAGCACCCGAACGAGGCCACCGGCCTGGAGATCGCCTCCGGCTTGCGCTTCGCCGGCTACGCGGTCGGCATCTGCCCGGGCCCGCACGGACGCCGGCAGTGTCCACTGACCGGGCCCGCCGGTTGTGCGCCCGCTCACGACGCCGACCTCATCATCTGCTCCCTCGGCTACGAGCACGAGACGGCCCGCGAGGTGTTGCGCGAGTTGCGCACGCGCTTTCCCGACAAGACGCTGCTGGTCGAGGCGCCGTCGGACACGGACGCGGGCCTGCACGAGCTGTTGGACGGCTGCCATCGGCTGCCGGCACCGGCGAGCCCCGAGCAGATCGTTGCCGCCGTGCGGAACCTGTCAGGCCACGTCGCCGAAGGGGGCAAAGCGGATGCGTAACCCGTTCTACAGCGAGCAGGACGCCTTCCGCTTTGTGCTGCTGGTGGTGCTCGCGATGCTCGCGATCGCGCTCGCCGCCGCGGTCGGCCCGACGTGGCTCGCGCTCGTTGTGCTTGCTCTCGCGCTCGGCGCCGTCGCGACGCGCTGGGCGCGACTGCGCATGCGCAAGCTCCGCGGCCTCGAGCTGGCGGTGAAGATGGCCCCGCCGCACGTCGGCCCGGCGGCGGAGCGCCGCGTGCTCGTCGTCGCCAACGACACGCTCGACGAGGACGCGCTGCTCAGCGAGCTCGAGCGGCTAGCCTCCACGCCCGATACGCGCGTGCTCGTGCTCGCGCCCGCGCTGATCTCCCCCACAAGCCGTCTGACCGGCGCCGTCGACGGGCTCCTCGCTCAGACGCGCGTTCGCCTGCAGAGCGCCCTCGACCGGGTCGGACACGAGTCCGTCCTCGCGGGCGAGACCTCACAGGCGGAGCCACTCGAGGCCATCGAGGACGTGTTTGCGACCTTCTCGCCGGATGAGGTCATCGTCGCCACGCGCTGGGAGCACGCCGCGAGTGGGCTGGCGCCACAGCTTGCGAGTCTCGTGCGAGAGCGGTTCGCCGTGCCCGTTCGCCACCTCGTGTTCGAGCCCGGGGCCGCCGCGCAGGAGCCCGACAGGGAAACCGACGCGCGATACCGCCACGATGTCGGTGAGGCAGCCTCCAGGAGGTTCGGGCTGAGGGCGCTTGCGGGCGCGGGGATTGGCGCCGCGGTGCTGATGTCGATGGTCGCACTTGTCCAGAGCGGCGAACGACAGGAAGCGCGCGCGGCATCCCAGGCCGCCGCCGAGCGCGCTGCTGCCGCACCGCCGGTGGCGACGCGGGTCTCTCTGTCGGTCATCCCCGAATACAAGCGCGGGCCGGAAGGCGAAAAGCACGATGCCTTCACCGTCACCGAATTCACCGTGCGGGTGGGCCGGCCCCAGCTGCTGAGGATCGACAACACCGATAGCGTGCCTCACAGCATCACAGCGCCGGCAGCGGGAGTCAACATCGTCGTGATGCCGGGCGTTCACACTTACACGCTGGTAGTCAAGCGCGCTGGAACGTTTCTTTGGTTCTGCACCTTCCAATGCGATGAATGGGCGATGCAGCACCCGGGCTACATGAGCGGCTACATCACCGCCAGCTAGACTCGCGCGCTAGAGAGCGCAAGGGCAACCCGTTCTCAAATCTGCCTGCAAATCAGCCTTTAACAGTGACGCGGTGAGAAACCTCTCACGGTGGCTTGACGGGATGTGTGGAAGGACTAGCATCGAGCTGTGAGGCGGCGAGCTCTCTCCGCTGGCGATATGCATGGGTCCAGTCCCCCACGCGAACACGGGCGACGTCCGCACGATCGCGATGCTCGTTCGCCCGGTTGGCTTGGCGGGCGTGTGCGGCGGGGCGCTCTCTTGGTCGTCGTGCTGCTGGTCGCCGCGGGGGTCTACGGCCTGCTCGCCGAACATTCCAATACGCGCGCGACGCCCACTGCGAGCAAGCCGAGCACCGGAAGTCATGGCCTTGCAGCGGCGAGGACAGCCGCGCACGTGCCGCGCGCTCCCTCCCCACCGCCGCTCGTGGTCACCGCGCCCACGCATCCGACCGGCAGCTGGACGGTGATCGCACGGGTTCACGGGCAGCCCGCCGCATGGCTCGCACAGCGCTCGGGCGTGACCCTGATGCGCTTCGATCAGGGACTCATGCACCTGACGCTGCACGCCGGCTCCAGCGACGGCGGCGTGAGCGGCTGGACCTACGGCGACCACATAACCCCACGCGAGATCCACCTGCTGATCGCCGCCGTAAACGGCGGGTTCAAGCTCACCTACAGCGACGTCGGCTTCATGTCAGGCGGTCACGTGGCCGTCCCGCTCAAGGCCGGCCTCGCGTCGATCGTGACCTACACCGACGGCACGACCAACGTCGGGGCGTGGCAGGACGGCGTGCCCAGCGCGGGCAAGAAGGTGTTCTCGGTGTTGCAGAACCAGCGGCTGCTCGTCGATCGCGGTGTCGCGGCGGCGAGCGTGTCGAACTGCGTGCTCGCGTGCTGGGGCGCGACGATCGGCGACCAGACAGTCGTCGCTCGCTCGGGGCTGGGGATCACAGCCAACGGGCAGCTCGTGTGGGCCGCCGGCGAGCAGCTCCTGCCAGCCGATCTCGCCGCCGGGCTAATCAGCGCCGGGGCGGTGCGCGCGATCGAGCTGGACATCAACCCCGACTGGGTCGCGGGCTACCTGTATGTGCATCATCCGGGCGGACCCTCACCCGCGCCGGTGGTGCCCGGTCAGCTGGGGATCGCCGGCAAGCTGCTCGAACCGTACAGCCGCGACTTCTTCGCGTTCGTGGCGAGCTAGATGAGAAACCTCTATCCGAAAACATAACGGGAACTTAAGCCGAGAAAAGAAGATAAAAGAATCTTCACTACACCCAAGAACTGGGACGCGCACGTCGCAGATGCTGAGTCGATAGCGCGTAGCGCCGGGTTTCGTGAGCTGCGCGATCGCATCGTCGATCTCGCCGAGCCCCAGGCGGAGCACACAGTCGTCGACGTCGGCTCAGGCACAGGGCTGCTGACGCTGGCGTTCGCCGAACGCACCGCTCGCGTGTGGGCGATCGACAGCTCACCCGCGATGAACGAGTATCTGCGGGTCAAGGCGAGCAGTGCAGGACTCGACAACGTCGAAACGGTTCTCGCCTCGGCCGTCAGCCTCCCGCTCGTCGACGAGCTCGCCGATCTCGTGGTCTCCAACTACTGTTTCCACGAGTTGCGTCGCGCCGACAAGCAGCGCGCTCTCGCCGAGGCGATGCGCGTCCTCAAGCCCGGCGGACGACTGGTGATGGGCGACATGATGTTCTCGTTCAACCCGATGCAGACTCGTGACCGTCGCGTGGTGAGCGTCAAGCTGCGCGCGCTCGCGCGTCGCGGGCTGCCGGGGGTGGCGCGGGTGCTGAAGAACGTCCTACGCCAGGCGACCGGAACCGGCGAGCATCCCGCCAATGCCGCGTGGTGGCGCGAGGCGCTCGAGCGCTCCGGCTTCCAGCGCGTCGAAATCGAGACGCTGGCTCACGAGGGCGGCATCGCCACGGCCGACGCACCTGCTTCAATCGCGGACGTTCAGCGTCCGCATGCCCGCCGGCCGCTGACGAGCGTCAACCGCTAGCCCTACGGTTCGGCGATCATGGACGCCGTTCCTGGCACGCTCCCGAGCGAGACCAGTCGTTCCAGCGCCCCAGGCCGGTGCTCGAGGTAGCCGTCGAGGAACGCGATCGTCACGCGCTCGACGATCGAGAGCTGCGGCTGCTGAGAGGAGTACGGCGGCAGGTGTTCCGCTCCGATCAGGTTGAGCAGGTACTTCGGGCGCCGCGCGGCGTCGAAGAACGCGTTGGTGGCGCTCGGCAGATTGACAGTGTCGGCCGTCCCCTGTGTTGCCAGCAGCGGCGCGCTTCCCGGCGGAAACGTGAACCCGCCGACGCCCGGTATCTCCGCGCCCGACAGGATAATCGCGGCGTCCACGCGTCGGTCGCGGAAGTAGCTGTCGTAGGCAACCGCGAGCGCCGTGTCGCCGCCATCGGACTGCCCCGCCACGGCGATCCGCTGGGGGTCGATCAAGCCGGCGAAGGGTCCCGAGCGCGAGCTGCTGGCGGCGAGCATGCTGGAGATCACGAAGCGCATGTCGGCGGGCTGGTTGACCAGATCGGACTCGTCGGGCCCGCCGGGCGCGTCGGCGTTCTCGAGCGGGAACACCGGCGCGGCTACGACATACCCAGCCCGCGCCCAGCTTTGCAGCAGGGCCGCGTAGAGCGCCGGTGTGACCGCGAAGCCGTGTCCGAAGACGACCAGCGGAAACGGGCCGTCGGCGCGCGCCGCCGGCGCATCCGGCAGATCGGTCCCGCCAGGCGCTCCAAGCGCCGGGTAGCGGACCTCCGTGTAGAGCGTTCGTGGCTCGCTGGCCCCATCCGGCAGCTCGATCGTGCGACTTGTGTCGACGAGGCGCAGCACGCGCAGGCCGACCGCATACGACGACGGCGGCGGCGGCTTTACCGGCGAGCTCCTCTTCCTCCGAGACCCCGCGTCCTGCGCGGACGTCGTCGCGGTCCGCGCACCTCGCCGTCGCTTCGACCCGCCGCTCGCCAGCGCGACGCTCAGGGCGACGAGCGCCACGGCGAGCGCGAGCAGTCCGCCCGCCCACACGCGTCGGCGCCGACGGATCCGCCTTTGCCGCGCGCGCTCGCGCTCACGAGCTCTTTGGCGGGCTGGCGTCTCGCTCGTGCGATCGGACGGGCCTTGGGGTATGGCCGGCACAGGGCATCACGGTAACGATCAACCGGCCGACGCCTAGCAGGTACCCGAGTAGACCGACGTGCCGGGCCCCGACGCCGGTTCGTCGACTTCGCCCGAATCGCCGGAACGCAGGATCGCGCCGAGGTGCACGACATACCAGACGCCTCGCCAGGAGATCATCGAGGCGATGCCAAACGAGCGTATCTGACCGTTAATTCGGTAGACGACGCGGGCGTTGGGCATCTCGTAATAGCCGATGCTGTTGTAACAGACGCCCGGTTCGATCCAATGCCCGTAATGCGCGGGAACGTTCACCGCGATCAGGCTCGCGTGCGCCGCGTCACGGCCGAGCAGCGCGTGGGCGGCGGCGATGTCCAGGGAGTAGTCGTGCACGAGGCGGTTGGTCCAGTCAGAGCCAGCGCCTTCGATCGCCTTCAACTGCACGTACGCGCCTTTCGGGAAGAACGCAGCCATCGCCGGAGCAGCCGAGTCATGCACGATTCCAGTCCACAGCGATGCCATCAGCGACTTGAAATGCGCACTCGTCCCCGATGGGTAGGCGTGGGTTTGCGGGAGCGAGCCGGGCGAGCGGACGGTCTTGGTAACCGGCACGACCGGGCTCCCACGATCAGGCCGCGATGCGACGGAGCTCGACAGGCTGGCAGCGGGCCTCGGGCGGGTGGCGCCAAGATTCGGACGAGCGGCGGACGATCCACCGCCACCGCCGGCGAAGCTGATCGCCAGCGCCGCCGCTGCAGCTACCGCGACGAGCGTCAGGAGCGCCGCGTGTCGCCGTCGCCGGATCGCCCGGCGCCGTGCTCGCTCGCGCCCGTCGCGGCGGTGGCCGCCGTCGCGATGCCAGCCGACGTTCGAGCTCGACGGCCAGCCCGACAGGTCGTTCACCCGCAGGCTTGCTCGAGGCGCCGATCGGCCGAGTTGCCGGCGCGGCCGACCTGACCGCTCGTGACATAGCGCCAAGAGCGGGAGTGGCTGAAGACATACGCCCGCGTTCCCGCTTCCGGCGTGCGCGCGCACACCACGGCGAGGCTGGAGTTCGATTGCGACACGTACACGCCGTGCACCTCGGAGGAGTTGCCGTCGCTCGCCGTGAAAGCCGCCACGATCGCCGAGCGCTCCGACCTGCTCGCCGGGCGCGCACCCGATCCGGCTGCGAGCCCGCTGCTGACAGGCGTCACCGCTAGCATCGTCACGGAAAGCGCTGCGAGTGACATTGAACGAATTGTCACGCTCATGAATGCTAACGGCAGAAGGCGGGCACCATCGCACATGAGGGAAATCTCATTCGACCATCGTCGTCTCGATCGCTCTTGGCACGCAGCCGCGATCTGCGGGTGACTTTCGCACCGGCGAGCCCGCGGCGCGCGCTCGCCGCGCTGCTCGTGGTGGTCGCGATCGTCGTCGCGATCGTCGTCGTGTTCCTGCCGCTGACTCCCAGTTATGACCTCGACGTGTTCCTGCGTGCCGGATACGCGGCGGTTCATGGCCAGCAGGTCTATCCGACTCCCGGGTCGCCGGCGGTCTACTCCGGCTCGTCGTTCGTGTATCCGTACTTCGCCGTATGGCCGTTCGCGGCGCTGGCGGGGCTGTCGTCGGGCTTGAGCACGACGCTCTTCTTCTTCCTGTGCGTGTGCGCGATGCTGGTGGCGTGCCTCGTCAGTGCCCGAGGCGACGCCTGGCCGGCGATCCTGACTCTGTGCTCGGCCTTCACGATCACTGGGCTGCAGCTGGGAGCTCTCAGCCCGCTGCTGTTCGTCGGTGCCGTGTTCCTTTGGCGCCTGCGCGACCGCCCGCTCGCGTTTGCGCTCGTGGCCGCGCCCGTGATCGCCTGCAAGCTGTTCCTGGCGCCGTTGCTCGTCTGGCCACTGCTGGCGCGCCGATATCGAGCGTTCGCGTATGCGAGCACAGCGAGCCTGGCGCTGCTCGCACTCTCATTCGCGCTCGGCCCAATCGGTCCGGCCCCGTATCTCAAGCTGCTCTCGCAGCTCGGCGCCCACGAGGCGTCGTCGGGCTTCGGTCTCGTCGGAGCGCTCATCGGCGCGCACCTCTCGCCCGCGGCGGCGGAGGCGATGGCGGCGGTTGTCGCACTCGTTGTCTGCGTAGCGGCTCACGTCCACTTCCGTCACACACACGACGAGCGCGTCTCGTTCTGCGCCGGCATCGTCGTCTCGCTCGTCCTGACCCCCGTGCTGTGGAGCCATTACCTGATCCTCCTGTCCGCGATGCTCCTGGTGCTCGGAGCGCGGCGTCGCTGGTTTGTCGCGCTGGTCGTGATGAGCTGGGTGATATCTCCGCCCCACGGCGTGCATCTGGGACGCGAGGTGATCGAACGCGTCAGCGCGTCGGGCGCGTGGCCCGCGGTGGGGGTGGCGCTGCTGCTCGCGTGCGCCGTGGCTACGTACTGCGTGCGTGCCCGAGGCTGAGCAGCTCCCCCATCTCGCGGACGCTGTCGCGCAGATCGCGACCCTCGACCCACACTCGGCCCGCGTGCTCCATGCGGGCCATCGACACCTCGTCGGACGCCAGCTCTCGGACCACCGACACCAGGCCGGGCACGTCGCGCGCGACCACGGCCAGGTCGCGACGGACCATCTCCGCGGTCGAGGCCTTCCCGTGCCCGGCGAGCGGACGGAAGGCGATCACCGGACGCGGCGTGCACAAGGCCTCGAGCACGGTCACGCCTGCGCCGTTGGTCACAACCACGTCGGCCGCGGCCATCAGCTCGTGCATGTTCTTGACGTAGCCGAGCACCTGCAGGCGCTCGGCCGGCACGCCGAGCGCCTGGAGCCGCTCCACCAGCTCGACGCTTCTGCCGCACACCGCGATCACCTGCGCGTCCACATCAGAGCCGATCAGCGCCCCAACGGCCTCCGAGATCCCCCCGAGACCCCATGCGCCGCCGGTGACGAGCACGATGAACGCACCGGCGTCCAGGTCCAGCAGCTTGCGCGCGTCCTCCTTGTTCACCGTCCCGAATCCGTCCCTGACCGGGGGCGCGCCGACGCGCATCGTGGTCTCGAACCCCGCCGTGCGGGCGTGCTCGGGCGCGGTGTCGTACATCACATAGTGCTGATCGATGCCCGAGTAGGCCCAAACCGGATGCACGTGGAAGGCCGGTACGTAGGTGACGGTGGGCACCGCGTGGCCGCGGTGGGTGCGTAGCCAGTCGAGCGCGGCCGAGCCGAACGGATAGGTCGAGATGACCAGGTCGTCGTCTCGAGCGTCGAGGAAGCGTTGCAGGCGACGCCCGAAGAACCGCCCGATCGCCGCCTTGGTGATCGACGCGAACCGATCGGAGCGACACAGCCAGTCGTAGAACACCTCGTACGTGATCGGCAGCAGACGCATCTGCACCTCATAGCCCCGGCTCGCGGCGCGGGCGAACGGCTGGCCCCACAATGCCAGCGTGTCGAAGCGCTCGACCTCGCACCCCGGCCACACCTCCGCGATGGCCGCGGTGATCGCGGCTGCGGCCGCATTGTGTCCTTCGCCCATCTCGCCCGACAGGATCAGAACCCTGGCCGGGGCCGGGGGCTCGGGTCGCGCGGCGGACGATACGATCGGCTCCGTCTCTTCTGTGCTCACGTGCGTTTCCTCCACTGACCGCTCCTGTCGTCGATGTTGATCGCTGGGAGCCTGCTGGCGCTGGTGTGCGGGCTGGCGAACAGCGCCGCCGCCGCGCTCGAGAAGCACGAGATGCTGCAGCTCCCCCCCGGTGGCCAGGGTCTGCGACTGCTCGCGAGACTCCTGCGAAGACGGCTGTGGCTCCTCGCGATCGCGCTCAGCGTACTTGCCTGGGTCGCCGAGGCGGCCGCCCTCGGCCTCGCGCCGGTGCCGGCGGTCACCACCCTGCGCAGCGCCGGGCGCGGCGGACTGATCGTCGCAGGCCACCGGTGGCTGGGCGAGCGCTTCGGGCGCCTCGAGCTGGCGGGAGTCGCGATGCTCGCCGTCGGCGGGATCTTGACGGCGTCGAGCGTCGCGACGAGCGATGCCGCGGCGCCGCCCCTCTCCGACATCACCGAGTTGCTCGTCGCCGTCGGCGCAGCGCTGGTGGCCGGCATTCTCGCGCGCAGCCCGAGCGGGCTCGTCGTCGGCTCAGCCGTCGGGGTGCTGTTTGTCGCGACAGGAGTTTTCACCAAGGAGATCGGCGACGGTGTCGTTCGCGGTGGCGTCGCGGCAATCACAGTACTGCTTGGCACGCCGGGCCCGTGGCTGATGATCGCGCTCAGCGTGTGGGCGATCATCCTGCTCCAGGGCGCGTTCACGCGGGCCAACGCCGCGACGGTCGCCGCCGCCAGCACCACCGTTTCGGCCAACGGGCTCATCTTCGCCAGCGTGGTCCTCTACCACGAGCCGCTTGCCGTCGGCGCGAACGTCATCCCGTTCGCGATCGGCATCGTGCTCTCCGCCATAGGCGCCATCGCCCTTGCCGGACGGGGCGTCGCCGACCGCATCAAGCCCTCGGCCGCGGAGCTATGAGGAACTTCTCATCCTGTTCTATGTTCTTGTTTATGAGAGCCTTGCAGGCTGCCAGGCTGTGGGCCTGAGAGGCAGGCCATGACCATGATCGCGAGGAGCAACCTGTGAAGGTGATCGTTGCCGGAGGGGATGGATTCTGCGGATGGCCGACGGCGTTGCACCTATCGGCACAGGGACACGAGGTCATCGTCGCCGACAACCTCAGTCGTCGCGACATCGACGACGAGCTGGGCACCAATTCGCTTACACCGATCGCATCGCTCCAAGCACGCGCTGCGCGCTGGTCGGAGCTGACAGGGCGCGAGCTGCACCTGGCAATCGGCGACCTCACCGACGCGCGCTTCGTCCACGAGCTTCTTGCTCGGTTCAGTCCTGACGCGGTCGTGCACTTCGCCGAGCAGAGATCGGCCCCCTACTCGATGGTGGATCGCGAGCACGCTGTCCGCACGCAGGTCAACAACGTGGTCGGAACGCTCAACCTGCTGTTCGCCATTCACGCGCTCGACGGCGACTGCCATCTGGTCAAGCTGGGCACGATGGGCGAGTACGGCACGCCGAACATCGACATCGAGGAGGGCTACATCGAGATCGAGCACAATGGCCGCCGCGACACGCTTCCGTATCCCAAGCAGCCAGGCTCCTTCTACCACCTGTCAAAGGTCCACGACAGCCACAACATCATGTTCGCCTGTCGCACGTGGGGGCTGCGTGCGACCGATCTCAATCAGGGGATCGTGTACAACGTGCAGACCGACGAGACCCGCGCGGACGGGCTGCTGGTCAACCGCTATGACTACGACGGGGTCTTTGGAACCGCGCTCAACCGCTTCTGCGTGCAGGTCGCCGCGGGGGTTCCCATCACGGTGCACGGTCGCGGTGGGCAGACGCGAGGCTTCATCGACCTGCGCGACACCGTTCGCTGCATCGAGCTCGCGCTCGCGCACCCACCGCAGACCGGCGAGCTCCGCGTGATGAATCAGTTCACCGAGCAGTGGTCTGTGTTGGAGCTCGCCGAGCGAGTGTCCAGAGTCGCGATCGCACACGGGATCTATGCCCCCATCAGCCACGTCGAGAACCCGCGCGTGGAGAGCGAGAACCACTACTACTACGCCAGATCCTCCAAGTTGATCGATCTCGGCCTGGAGCCTCATCCACTCGAGGACGCCACCGTCGCGGAGCTGCTCGAAGCTGCCGTCCGTCACCGCGACCGCGTGCGACTCGACACGATCACGGCGCGCGTGGACTGGCGCGCGGTCCCATACTGGGACGCGCCAAGCACCGACGCGAGCCAGAACGGTCACGCCAACGGCCGACCGCCGGTGAGCGATCAGCGCTTCGTCTAAGGCGCGCCCGGGCCCGGCGGCGACAGCCCCGGTAGCCCCAAGCCGCCGGTGTGGGCGGCCTGCAATCGTCCCTGCCACACCGCTTTCGCGCCGAGGTCGCCGGTTCTGAAGCACATGTAGCCGGCGCCGATCGACAGCAGCACGAGCGCCATGCGCAGCCCCGTGACCATCCACGCGGGGGACAGCAGATCGTCCACGATGCGCAGGCCGGTCGGCATGCCGCCGGAGATCCGCTGGGCGGCGAAGGTCACGATCAGCGTCGCGGTGAACAGCACGTAGACGACCGCGAGGACGTGCGCGGCGTGCGAATGTTCGGAGATCAGCGTCGCGGCCTGGCCCTGCAGCTGCAGTGCCGTGCGCAGCGCGGCGCCGGCCTGCATCGTGATGAAGATCGAGCTCATCGCGACGATCGACACCACCGCCAGCGCGATCCCGTAACGCGAGAACCACTCCCGCTTGAACACGAACACGACCGCCGCCACGATCGTCGTCGGGATCAGCACCACGGGAACGTGCACGAACAGCGGATGCGCGGGCAGGCCGTTGTAGATGGTGGTGATGCGGATCGGCAGCGTGAGGAAGCCGATGAAGGCGAGCAGCGTCAGCACGAACTCGGCGCGCCGCCAGTCAACTCCAGACCTCCCCCCTGTCGCAATGCTCTCCGTGCTCATGCGGCGCGGAGGCTATGAGCGGAGCTTAAGTCATGCCTAAATCACGGAGCGGAGGCGCTCAGTCTCGACCGCTCGCCACAATGTAGGCGCTCGTGCTGGCGGCGAGACCGACCACCGCATGGCCGCGTGAGCTGAAGCCGGGCAGCTCGAGCGCGAAGTCGGCGCCGCCCTCGGAGGACTTCTCGACGGTTATCGTTCCCCCGTGGGCGTTGACGATCGCGCGGACGATCGCCAGCCCCAGACCCGTTCCGCCGGACGCTCGATCGCGTGCGAGATCTGTGCGGTGGAAGCGCTCGAAAACGCGATCGCGTTCGTCGACCGGGATCCCCAGGCCGTCGTCTTCCACGCGAAACGCGATGCGTTCACCCGGCAGCGCCTGCACGCGCATGCGCACCAGCCCGGACTCCGCGCGCGTGTGTTCGATCGCGTTGCCGAGGAGGTTGCGCAGCGCCTGCGCGAGGCGGTCGGGGTCGGCTCGAAGCGTGCCGTCTGGAACCGGCCCGAGCTCGAAGCGACGATTCGCGAGCAGAGGCACCCCGTCCCACAGCTGGCGGATGTAGACGGGCAGGTCGATCTGCTCGATGCGCAGGAACTCCGTGCGGTCGGTCTTCGCTAGTAGGAGCAGGTCGTCTACCAGGCGGCTGATCCTGGCGATCTCTGCCTGCACCAGCCGGCCCACCCGGCGAACCTCCTCGCCGGAGGCGTCTTGCTGAGATGCGAGGACTTCGAGCTGGCCGCGAATCACCGTCAATGGCGTGCGCAGCTCATGTGAAGCGTCGGCGACGAACGCACGCTGACCGGCGAACGCATCAGTCAGACGGTCGAGCATGTGGTTGAAGGCGTCGGCCAGCACCTTCACCTCCTCGCCTTCACCCCCGACGTCGTGAATGCGAGGGTGCAGATCCCCGGCATCCACCTGTGCGGCTACGGCGGCCATCCGGCGCAGCGGGCGCGACAGCCGTGTTCCGATCAGGTAGGAGGCGAGCAGCGCCGCGGCGAGCGCCAGGAATCCCGCGAGCACGAAGGCGCGAGCGACGCCCAGCTGGGCGTGTGCGACGGACGCCAAGGGCTCTCCCGCGCCGACCGTCACGCTTGGACCTCCGGGAACGCGCACTATGCGCTTGAGCATCCGCAGGTCGCCCACGTCGGCCAGCGCCAGCGTGTTGTAGCCCGTGCCAACGTTCAGCAGCTGCCCGGAGACGTGGTTCTCCTGGGCCTGCTGGGGGTTGGCCTCCCCGTTGTCGGGTGTCTCGTAGCCGAACAGCTCGGGCTGGTTGGTGATGGGACGCTCGCCCGGCACGAGCACGAACAGCACGGTGGAGCTGGCGCTGAACGGCTGACCTTGTATGTAGCGCGCGGCCGCCGCCGAGAGCTCGCGCGGCGTCCGGGCGTGAGCGTCGGTGAGGTTGTGGGCAAGCTCGGCTGCATCGCCGGCGATCCCGTTGTCGATCTGGTGGCGCAGCTGCGTCCCGGTGCCACGGTAGACGGCCAGGAAGACGATCGCCATGCACAGCAGCGTCACGAGCGCGAACCAGCCGGCGAGGCGCCAGCGCAGCCCGGCGTGGGCCAGAGGTCTGCGCGGCAACCGCATTGCGCTCAGCTCGACCCGCCCAGACGATAGCCCGCGAACGTCACCGTGTCTGCGGTGATTTCCATATAACAAGGATAAGCCCGCTGCGAAAATGTTTCACTAAAATCGCGAAGGTTCTGTCGGCTGGTACAGCGGCGCTGAGCACTTCAGTTCGAGTACAGCGCGAAGAAGTCCCTGTCGTCTGGTTCGAGGTAGCGGGTGGCGGGTCGTTCCATGCCTTCGAGCAGCTTGTTGGGGTCTTCCGCGCCGGCGGCGCCGTAGCTGATGAACGTCGTCCAGTAGGAGTTGATGTCGAGCTCCATCGCGCGTATCGCCCCGGCTCGTATCAGTGCCCTCGCAAGGCTCGCGACGGTCTGATCTTCACCTGCGGCGTAGATCAGGTTGCCGTGTGCGTCGACTCCGATGGCCGAGCGCCAGACAAGGACGGCGTTTTCGACGGTGGTACCCCATTCGGCGCTGTTGGCGATGTTGGGGCTCGGTTTTCCTTCTTCGACTAGTAGGGGAAGGTTCTGGCGCGCGAAGGACACGCCGGCCGGGATGGTCGAGCCGTATCGCCAGTCGATCACATCGACGCGCCCGTCTTCATACCCCACGATCGTGCCCTGGCCGTTGCGCATCGGAGCGTAGGTGTGCCCGTTCACGGCAAAGCCGCCGTGGGAGTCGCTCAGCTTGAAGCCGCTGTTGAATGTCGCGAGCAGCCGCGGGCGCAGCGCGGTGGGGACGTCCATCGACCCGCGCGGGATCGGCACCGATGGCTCAAGTCGTCCCGGGTTGAGCGTGAGCGTCGTGCGTTTCGTGTCGATCCACGCCAGTCCTGTCACCACACGGGGATATTCGGGCTGATCGCGCAGTGTGGTCAACAGCACGGGCGGGGCGGCTGCGAGGCTCGGACGGGTGCTGTGCCAGACGCCCTCGCCGGGGAGGGCGGGATGGAGCAGGGGTTCGACGCGTGCGGGCCGATTTTCCGGGCTGAGCGCCAGGCGCGTGGCGCCGCTCCCGCCGTAGCCGACTTTTGGCAGCGCGCGGAGTGTCGGTCCACCCTTGCTCGGCGCCGTCAACGTGTAGTAGATCGACTCGACCTGTGCCACCAATCCGGCGGCGCCGTTGTCACGCAGCCACTCGACGCTGCGGATGCCCAGGCTCGAGTTGGATGTTTCGGTGATCATCCCCCAGATCGACAGCGCGACGGGAATCAGCGCGCTGAGCGCGGCGACGAGCGCTATGCGGCGAGCCCGCCCCAGCAGCGACAATTCGTGGCGGGAATGCGGATGGCGGCGGGATGCGGGTCGAATGTGCGCGCTGGCGCCGAGCCCCATGCTCATAATGTAGTCGAGGCCTCGCCGAGCACAGCCCAACTGTCATCGATGGTGAGGGAATTCTAAGTGAGAAGATTCTCACAGTCAAGGTGTTGCTTTATGCGGGTGAAAGGATCGCCGTGTGGAATCCTTGCGTCGCTCGATCGGCGAGCCGTCTCCCGCGTTTCGCCAAAGCCACTGGAGGTTCGGCATCGTTCCCGTTGAAGCACTGGCCGAGGATCAACGGCCACCTCAAACGCCGCTCCGCGAAGCTCCAGCACCCGCGCGCGGGGAGCCATCCACGCACGCTCGCCGATCAATTCGGAGCTCGTGCGGCGTCGTGCTGCGCGCGTGTCGGCCGCGCCAGTGGACCAAGAACATGCTCGTGTTCGCGGCTCCCGCCGCAGCCGGCTGGATCGGCCGGCCGGCGATCGCCGCCGAGGCCGCCGGCGCGCTGGTCGTCCTGTGCATGATCTCGAGCGCTACCTACCTGGTCAACGACGTTCGCGACCGCGAGCAGGACCGGTTGGATCCACGCAAGCGCCTGCGCCCGGTGGCAGCCGGCGAGCTCTCCCCGCGCGCTGCGCTGTGGACTGCCGCCGTGCTGGCGATCTTGGGCATCGCGCTCGCGGGCGCGATCGCGCCCGGCCTGGCACTGCTCGCGTGCGGCTACCTCGCGTTGACGGGGAGTTACTCGCTGTGGCTGCGCCGGGTGCCCGTGCTCGACATCCTCGTCGTCGCAGCCGGGTTCGTGATCCGTGCGTTGGCAGGCGGAGCGGCGACCGACATCTACCTGTCGCGCTGGTTTGTCATCGTGACGGCGTGCTGTGCCGTCTTCCTCGTCACGGCCAAGCGCTACGCCGAGCTTCGCGCGCATGCCGGGTCCACTCCCGCGCGCGCGACGCTACGACGCTACTCGCTGGGGAGCCTGCGGCTCACGCTCGCCCTGTCCGCCACGGCGGCGGGGGTCGCCTACGCCTCCTGGGCGTTCACGCGACCGGAGCACATCGTCTGGTACGCACTCTCCATCGTCCCGCTGGTGCTGTGGCTCGGTCGTTACGCGACGCTGATCGGCAGGGGCGGTGGCCAAGCGCCGGAGGAGCTGATCCTTCACGACCGTGCTCTGCTCGCCCTCGGGCTCGTATGGGGCGCGCTCTTCGTTGGCGGCGTCTATGTCGTTGCTTGAGGTGAGCGCGCGAACGCCGCTCGTCGCCCCGGTGCGCTCGCTGAGCGGCTGGGGGCGTACGGCGCGCAGCAGCTGCCGTGTCCTCGCGCCGCGCGACGCCTGCGAGATCCTCGACGCGCTGACGTCCGAGGGCGCCGGCGGCGTGATCGCACGCGGCGCCGGGCGCAGCTACGGCGACGCCGCGCAGAACGACGGCGGCACCGTGCTCGACCTGACAGGGCTCGATCGGATCATCTCGATCGACGCCGAGAACCTGCTCGTCACCGCGCAGGCCGGTGCCACGATCGGTCAGCTGCTCGCACGCCTCGCCGCCGAGCGTCTGACGCTCCCGGTCGTCCCCGGTACGAGCCACGTGACGCTCGGGGGAGCGATCGCAAGCGACATCCACGGCAAGAACCACCACCGCGACGGAGGCTTCGCCCGGCACGTAGCCTCGCTGTCGCTGTGCACGCCCGCGGGCGAGGTCGTGGAGCTCGCGCCCGACAGCGACCCCGAGCTGTTCTACGCCACGTTCGGAGGCATGGGCCTGACGGGCGTGGTCGTCGAGGCGAGCGTGCGCGTCGAGCCGCTGCACTCCCCATGGGTCGTCGCGGACACCGACCGCACTGACGGCCTGCAGCAGACCCTGACGATGATGAGCGGCGAGGAGCGCCACCGCTACTCGGTGGCCTGGCTCGACCTGCTCGCCGACGGCGCGAAGATGGGACGCGCGGTCGTCAGCCGCGCCGACCCGATGCCCGCGGACGGCCTCACGCCGCCGGCGCGCCGGCGCCGCGCCGTGGGAGCCGGGAACCCCGGCTCGCTCGCGCGCCGCGCCGTGCTGGAGGTCCCCCGCGGCTTTCCCGGCGCGCTCTTGCGCCCGTCGAGCGTGCGCGCGTTCAACGCGCTGCACTGGTCGGCTGCGCCGCAGCGCGAGCGCGCCCGCCCACTGGCGCTCTCGCCCTACTTCTTCCCGTTGGACGTCGTCGATAGATGGAACCGGCTCTACGGTTCGGCCGGCCTGATCCAGTACCAGTTCGTGATCCCAACCGGCGCCGAGGACGCGCTCGAGCGCTGCTTCGGGCTCATCCGCGCACGTCGCCTGCCGGTCTACCTTGCCGTGTTCAAGCGCCTGGGCGCGGAATTTGGCGGACCGCTCTCGTTTCCGCTGGAGGGCTGGACGCTCGCGCTTGACATCCCCGCCTCCGCGCCCGGCCTGCCGACGGCACTCCGGGAGCTCGACGAGCAGGTCGCGGGTGTCGGTGGGCGCGTCTACCTGACCAAGGACGCGCGCCTCGGTCGCGACGCGCTGAACGCGATGTACCCGCAGCTCGACCACTTCCACGCACAACGGGCAAGAGTCGATCCGCACGGCGTCCTGCGCTCGGACCTCGCCTCGCGCCTCGGGCTCTGCGGAGCGCGCGCGTGAGCGTCGAGGCTGGCTCCGGCGGGCGCCGGATTCTGGTGCTCGGCGGCAGCTCCGAGATCGCCGTGGCGATGGTCCGCGAGCTGCAGTCGCGCAGCCCGCGCGAGGTCGCGCTCGTGGGACGCGACCCCTCCGCGCTCAGCGCAGCCGCGGGGGAGCTCGAGGCGGCCGGGTGCCCGCGGGTGCTCACCTTCGAGCTCGACGCGCTGAAGGTAAGCGGCCACGAGGACGTGCTGGAGCAGGCATTCCGCGAGCTCGGCGGCGCCGACATCGTGATCCTCGCCGTCGGCGTGCTCGGCGAGCGTGGCGGCCTGCCGGACGACATCGGCGCGGCAGCGGACGTGCTCCAGGTCAACCTCGTCGGCGCAGGCTCGCTGCTGATGCACGCGGCCAGACGCCTACGCGACGGGCCAGGCGGAACGATCGTCGTGCTCTCCTCAGTTGCCGTCGAGCGGCCACGGCGCGCAAATGCCGTCTACGGAGCATCCAAGGCCGGCCTCGACTCGCTCGCGCAGTCGCTCGGCGACGCCCTGCACGAGCAGGGCGTGCGTGTGCTCGTGGTCCGACCCGGGTTCGTGAGGACGAAGATGACGCACGGCCTCGAGCCGGCGCCGCTCGCGAGCACGCCGCAGGCCGTCGCCGCCGTTGCGGTCGCGGGGCTCGACAGCGGCGCACACACCGTATGGGCGCCGCGTTCCCTACGCTGGGTGATGCTCGCGATGAAGCTCATACCCCGTCGTTACTTCCGCAGGATCGAGCAATGAGCGCGCGCCCGTCACGGCAGCGGCCGGCCCAGGTCACGCCCACCCCCGCTGACATCTCCGCGCTGCGCACCCGACGCCGCCAGGCGCTGCGCAAGCGCAGGCTCGCGCGCTTGGACCTCGGACTCGGCGTGCTCGCCGGCCTGATGCTGTTGATCATCAGTCCCGGTCTCGCCATGACCGGACTGGTCGCCTTGCTCGTGCTCGCCGTGTGCGCCGTATCGGTTCTCGCGCCGTGGCACGCGCGCCGGCGCCGGGTCAAGGCGCCCCGGGCTCGACGCCGCGCCGGCGAGGGCCGCGGCGAAGACGTCGGTCGCAGATCCTGAACGCGCGCACATGTGACACCTCTCATGTCTTGCTGATGTTCGACTTAATGTCCTACTTCAGACTTAAGCCATGACCGGGGGAGGCAAGCGACCGGTAGCTCGGCGGTTAACGCTGGCTCTTGCCGCGGCGTTGATCGCCGCGGCAGCCCTTGGCGGCGGACTCGCCGCCGATCGCCGCGCATCGCCGCGCTTGACTTCCGCCGTCCGGAGCCAGCGGCCCACTCCGGTCCTCGCGAGCGTCGCTGCGCGCGCCTCCTCGCCGACGTGCGGGCCGGAAAGCGCAAGCACGATCGCAAGCGTAGACAACACCGTCGCGCAGGGCATATACGCGGCCGAGATACACAGCCCCGAGGTCAGCGCGGACATCGGGCACATCACGGGCTCGCAGGCGCTCCTGAGCGCGCTGGCGAGCAACAACACAGCCGCGGTCTACGAAGCGGTTCACACGATCGTCTACACGCCCGGTTGGCACATCGTGCGCCTGCGCGTCGTGAAAGCCGGCCGCGTCGTCGCCGACGTCGGCGGACCGTACATAATCGCCCCCGTCTCCGGCAGGCTGCGCTCGAGTGGCAGGACGCTCGCGACCTACGTGATGTCCGTGCAGGACGACCTCGGCTACGTGAAGCTCGTGAGCCGCTTCATCGGCGTTCCGATCGACCTCTATCGCAACGGCTCGTTCCTCATGGGCACGCTGCAGCCCGCTCCGTCCAAGCTCAGCGCCGGCGCGACGGTCCGAGTCCGCGGCACCTCTTATCTCCCGCAGCTGCTGAGCGAGCGGGCGTTCCCCAGCGGCACACTCCGTGTCGCGCTGTTCGTCCAGGAGCCCTCGCGCGCCGTCTCCGCCGAGAGCTGCCCCGCGGTGCGGCTCTCGGCGTGGGGCAGCATCGCGATGCACATCGCAGCGCGCCTGCAGCCACTGCAGTCCCACTACCAGGATCTCGTTGACGTGCTGCACGGCACGACCGGCGGCCCCGCCTATGTGCGCGCCGGCTCCAGCCGCATCGCCGGCGGCGCGGCTCCGGCGCGACTGCCCCGTCACGGGATCGTGAGATTCGGCGGGCGCTCGTGGGCGGTCTTCTCGTGGGAACCAGCCCCGCCCGCACGGATCTACTTCCTCACGCCCCTCTCCTGAGCGAGATGACCAGAGCACGCGCGCACCTGGGCGGGCGATTGGGAGCGCTCGCTCTGCTCACCGTGGTCGTCGTGGGCGCAGCCGCTGTCGTCTCACGCCTCGGGCGCTCTGAACCAGGCGCAGCGCACTCGGCGAGCGCCGCCGCGCACACTGCGCGCGTCCCCGGCGAGGGCTCGACGAGAGGCTCCACGCCCGATCCCCCGCGCTCGCTGCCCGTCCACCTCGTGGCGCCGCTGCAGGTGAGTCCGCCGGCGCACGCGAGCGCATCCTGGACGACCATCGCGCGCGTGCACGGCCAGCCCGCCGCGTGGCTCGCCCAGCGACCCGGCGTCACGCTCATGCGCTTCGAGGAGGGACCGCTTCGCCTCGACCTGCACGCGGGCTCGAGCGACGGGGGCGTGGCCGGCTGGAGGTATGGGGATCAGATCACGCCGAGCGAGATTCACCACGTCGTCGCTGCGTTCAACGGCGGCTTCAAGCTCAGCTACCACGACGTCGGGTTCATGTCGGGCGGGCACGTCGCGGTGCCACTCAAGTCGGGGCTGGCGTCGATCGTCACCTACACCGACGGAACCACCGACATCGGCGCGTGGGGCGAAGGCGTGCCGAGCGCTCACGCGAAGGTCTTCTCGGTGCTGCAGAACCAGCAGTTGCTCGTCGATCATGGCGCCGTGGCAGCGACCGCAGCGGGCTGCGTGATCGCGTGCTGGGGAGGAACCGTCGCAGGGCGCGAATCCGTGCCTCGCTCCGGCCTCGGAGTGACCGCCGGCGGGCAGCTCGTGTGGGCCGCAGGCGAGCGGCTCCTGCCCGCCGAGCTCGGCGCTGCGCTGGTCCTCGCCGGTGCGGTGCGCGCGATCGAGCTCGACATCAATCCCTACTGGGTCGCGGGCTACCTCTACGTCCATAATCGGAGCGGCCCCTCCGCCGTGCCGGTCGTGCCCGGTCAGCGCGGGATCGCCGGAGAGCTGCTGGAACCGTACAGCCGCGACTTCCTGACGATCGTCGCCACCGGCTGATGAGCGCGCATCCGATCACGCGCAGATCGCTACTTGCCTCCTGCGCGGGTGCGATCGCCGGCGGGATGCTGCGCCCGCGCGCGGCGCTCGCGCTGCTCGCCCGGCCCAAGGCCCCGACGCTCACGCAGCGCTGGCTCGGAGATCTGACGCCCCGGGGCGCGAGCGTCGAGCTCGCCCACCCCGTTGATCTCGTCGGCCTCGAGTGGCGGGCGCCCGCCCACGCGGCGGTATGGCTGCGCTTTCGCGGCCGCGACGGCCGCTGGAGCAGCTGGGTCTCGGCTGGCGCGAACGCTCACGGGCCCGAAACGCGCGCGGCGAGCGACAGGCAGGTGGGAGAGCCGATTTGGACGGGAGGCGCCACAGCGGTGCAGGTCCGCGCCGCGCGCACGCTGAGCGACGCACAGCTGCACCTGATCGACGTCGGCGCTCACGCGCGAGCGACGCGCGCCGTGCCCAGCGCCGCGTCGGCGGTGCTGTCGCCGGGCCTGCCGCTCGCAACGCCAACCCTCGCGGCCGGACCCGGCCAGCCGCCGATCATCGCCCGGCGCGCGTGGGCGCAGGGCGCCGCGCCGCCAAAGGTCGCGCCCGAATACGGCGCCGTGCGCATGGCCTTCGTCCACCACACCGAGAACCCCAACGGCTACGCAGCCGGCGAAGTGCCCGCCATGTTGCGCGCGATCTACGTCTTTCATCGCTACGTCAACGGCTGGGACGACATCGGCTACAACTTCGTCGTCGACCTGTACGGGCGGATCTTCGAGGCGCGCGCCGGAGGCATCGACGAGCCGGTCGTCGGAGCGCAGGCGGGCGGCTACAACCTCGTGTCCACGGGCATCGCCGTGCTCGGCTCGTTCATGGCCGTACCGATCCCGCCCGCCGCTCGCAGCTCGCTCGAAGCGCTGCTCGCGTGGAAGCTGTCGCTGCACGGAGTTCCCGCTCAGGGCAGCGTAACCGTGCGCGTGAACCCTGCCGGGGCCTCCTACAGCCGCTTCCCCGCGAACGCCCACGTGCCGCTACCGCGGATCGCCGGTCACCGCGACGCCGACGCCACCGACTGCCCCGGCAACGTGCTCTACGGCGAGCTGCCCGCGATCCGCACCGGCGTGCGACGCCTGGCCCCTAATCCGACGAAGGCGACGCTCGCGCTGAGTGCGCCAGCGCCCGTCCCGAGCACACAGGCCACACCGGAAACGGCCAGCACCCCCGCGACCGGCAGTCCGGAAACCGCTCAGCCCCAGGTGCTCTCGGGTGTGCTCGAGCTGCTCGACGGTACCCCCGTGACCGATGCCCCCGTCCTGATCCAGGCGCGCAGCGTCAGCCGCAAGGGAGAAGTCGTGAGCGAGCGCACGCTCGCAGAAGCAAGGACCGACTCCACCGGGACGTGGGCAATCGACGCGACGCCCGTCGCTCCGGCGAGCGGCCGGATGTGGCTGCGCGCCCTCTGCCCCGGCGCTCCCGGGGTCGGCGCGTGCGTGTCAGAGCCACTGCGCGTGGCGGTGGGCCTCACACTCACCGCCGCGAGCGCGCCGGGCTAAGCAGACAGATAGCGCGCGAGGCCCGCGAAGCTCTGCTCCGGGCGCATCGCCTGCTCATACGCGCCCGTCGCCTGCGTGGCGCTGGAGCCGGCCACTCGCGCGCGAATCGCCGACGCGAACGCCGCCTCGCCGAGCTCGCGCGCCATCTCCTCGACGCGCGCAAGCTCCTCGCGCAGCGCCTCCACGTGGCGCTCGACGTCGTCGTACGCTCCGAAATGAGTCAGCGCGACGCGACGGGGGCGCCATGCCTCGATCAGCTCCAGCGACGCCCGCCACGCGCGGAGGTCGATGTCGGGCGGCGGCGTCGGCGCGAGCACGCAGCCGCCGTCGATGCGCACTCCCGTGACGTCGCCCGTGAACGCGTAGCCGCTCGGCTCGTGCAGGTAGCAGACGTGATGCGAGGCGTGGCCTGGCGTGTATGCGACCCGGAAGGCGCCGAGGCTCTCGCCGCCGCTGAGCACGCGCACGCGCTCCGCAGGCACCGCCAGCACCTCGCCCCACAGGCGCTCCATGTCAGCGCCGTACAAGCGAGTCGCGCTCCGCAGCAGCCTGGAGGGGTCGATCAGATGCGGGGCACCGCGTTCGTGCACCCACACCTCCGCGTCGGGGAAGCGCCGCAGCAGCGAGCCCGTCGCGCCGGCGTGGTCGAGATGGATGTGCGTCAGCGCCAGCACCCGCGGCGGGTGGCGCTCGAGCGCCGGCCCCAGCACGTCCAGGCAGCTACTCGGTCCGGGATCGACGAGCACGTCGTCCACGAGCCATGCGCCGATCACCTTCGCACGTCCCAGGTGCATCAGGTCGATCAGCTGGGGGGAGGCGTCGGACACGTGCTTGCCGGATCTCTCGCTCAGCCCTTTGGCGCGACCGTGACCAGCGCGGCGCTGCTGGGCGCGAGATCGACCGTGATCACACCGTTCCTGTTGGCCGCGTGCGGCAGCACCGGCGGCTGGCTCCAGCTGCCGTTCGCCGCCACCGCGCGACCTCCCAGCTTCACTCCCGACAGCGCTTCCGGGGACGGCGCCGTCAGCGACAGCACAGTCGCGCCGTGAAAGCCGGCGCCGACGTGCAGGCGCATCGCCGCGCCGCGCGAGCCCGGAGCGTCGTCGTTGACGAGCACGAATTGGGTCGTGCCGTCGGCGGCGTCGAACGCGCTCGCCACCACGTTCGGCCGGTGTGCCGGGCCGACGATCGTGCGCAGCGGGCGCTCCCCGACCAGCGCCTTGGCGAGCAGCAGCGCGTACCAGTCCGGCTGCGCCTCCAGCTCGCCCGTGGCGGCGGCTTCGCCGTTCGGCGCGCAAATCGGCGTGTAGCCGACGCAGTTCGTCGGGTTGCCCTGGAGGTTGATGCCGGCCGCCCCCAACCTCATCGCCTGCGTCACGTAGCTGACCGCCCACAGCGCCGAGGCGAACGTGTCGCTGATGCCGGGCACGCCGCCGCAGGACACGCTGTTGGTCTCGTCGAGGCGGAACGGCACTTCGGTCTCCTGCGCGATGAACACGTAGCGGCGCAGCGAGCGTTCCTCCAGTTCGCGGATCCGAGGGCTCAGCAGCAGGCTGATCGTCGGCGCGGGTTGCTGCGCGCAGCCGAGCGGATAGTGGTGTCCGGTCAGCAGCGCCGGGCGCTGGTAGATCGCCTCGCTGAGCCCCCATTTTTCATACGCTGCCGATCCCGACGTGTCCGGGCCGGCGAGCGGAATTCCGGGCGCCAGCGCTTCGATCGCGCTGCGGTACGCGTTGACCTGTTCGTTGTACTGTTCCGGCGTCCACGGCGCCGCACGCAGGCCGTGCCTCGCGTAGGAGTCGGGCTCGTTGCCGATCTCGATCGCTTCGAGCGAGCCTCCCAGCGCCGCCTTCGCCGCCACCGCCTCGCGCGCCGCCGCCTGCGGTTCGAAGTGACCGAACCCGAGCGTCAGCAGCACGCCCCATCCACTCGCCGCGGTCAAGCTGCCGAGCTCGCGCAGGTTCCCCGCTTCCAGCGCGCGCGAAGCCCACGCAGGCCGCGGCGTCGCTTCGTCGGTCCACCCCACCTGTTCGTCCGCGGTCACGCCTCCGAAGCGAAGCACGCCCACGCCGAGCGAGCGCAGCATCGTGACCAGGTCGCCCTCGCCCGCGTAGCTCGCGATCTGGGGTAGCGCCGCGGCCTCGAACGACAGCCCCAGGAAGTTGCGCGGGACCGGCGGCCCGGGTTCGCTCGTAACAGCCGACACCGACACCGGGATCGGGCCGTGGCTGGCCGCACGGCGCTGGAGCTGTGCCGCGCGAGCGAGTCCGATAGATGGCAGTGCGAGCGCGGATGTCGCGCACATCGTCACGGCCAGCGCGAGGCCCACGCGCACTCGTGCTCGAGCTCCGCGGATGCGTTCAGCGTTCAGGGCTGACCGCGAACCAGTCCGACTTGAGCTCCGGCGCCCCGTCACAGACATCGCGCACCAGCTCCAGGACAGCGCCGCGGCCGATCTCGAGGCGTTCGTCACGCGTCATCGACACCGGTGCGTCTTCTTGAGTCACAGCTCTGATCTCCTTACCGACCTTCGCAAACGAGACGCCGTCGCGCCTCGCGCCGAGGCGCGCACACAAGAGGTCAAGCGCCTCGGTGGGCGCCGCGAACCCCGAATGATGAGTGATCCTGAACTGCACCGCGGGAAGGCTACATGGCGGGTCGTGTCCCCCGCAAGCGGGAGCCAGCTAGGAGCGCGGACAGGGTGCGCTGTAGTTGACGCTCACGGTCTCAGGCCGTGATGTTTCGCCGTTTTCAGCGAACGTGAACTGAGCGCGGACGGGGAAGCCTCCGCGCGGGCACCTGGCCGGAACGCGCCCGTAGTAGATGGTCTTGCCATGCTTGCGGTAGGCCGCCCCGAGCGTGATGTCGATTGCTTCGACAGACGCGTACGGCGCACCGGGGACGGTCGCGACCAGGGGTATCGGCGTCACGAGCTTCGGGCCGAACCCTTCGCCACCGGCGAGGTTCTCGAGCTGGCCACTGGTGGGGACTTCCAGCGACACCGGTGAGTGGCCCACGGTGAGGAACGCGATGCGATCGCCGGGGATGAAGAACGAGTAGATTTCGGCCGTCTCGGGAACGCGTTCGGCGCCGAACGTGACAACGCCCAGGGCCTTGCCCCGCGGTCCCGCCGACGAGCCCTTCGGGCACTTTTCAGGCGTTGCTTCTTCCAGGATCACTCGGACCGGACAGGTCGGAAATCCCTGCGGGTGTAGCTTCACCCCGCTCGGCAGCCACGCGGTCACCCCGATCAGCGGCGGCGGGGCGCCCGCGTATTCGGTGCCCGAGATCGTCGCTTCGGCGTGCACCGCCGCACCCGCTCCCAGGTGGTTGCCCGTGTGCGGGAACCCCGGAATCGGGACCGCCTCGCCTTTGATCTTGACCACCGGCGTAGCCGACGCGGCGGCAGGGATCACAAGGGTCGCGAGGACCGACAGCAGCACGGCGATACGCGCCCGGTAAGAACCCAGTCCGCCGATTTGGCCCATCGCCCGTCCCTCCCTCGCGAGTGCAGCACAAGCGAGGCTACAGCACGAACTCGCCGCTCGCGACGATCACCGCCGCGCCGGAGACCTCCACGCGCTCGATCGCGTCCTTCGAGCCTGACGCTCGCGCGCGCAGCATCGACGGGCGGCCGAGCTCGGCGCCCTGGCGCAGCTCGATCTCCTCACCGAGCGCGATCCTGCCGTGGCGCGCGAGGTGCACCGCCAGCGGCCCCGCCGCCGAGCCCGTCGCTGGGTCCTCGGGCACACCGAGCGCTGGCGCGAACATGCGCGTCTTCCAGCGCGTGCCCGAGCCCGCGAAGCAGCTCACGCCGAGCTCGCCGAGAGCCTCCAGCGCGCGCAGGTCGGGGCTCAGCGCCGCAACCTGCTCCTCGTCCGCGAGCTCCACGTACACGTGCCGCGGACCGTTGACGTAAACCTCGACCGGCAGGCGCGAGCTCGCCACGCCGAGCGCGTCGAGCAGCTCGCGCTCGCGCTCGAAGCGCTGCCACGTCGGGATCGGCTGGCGCATCGATCCGTACCGCGACCGCTCCGTCCGCCCCGTCGGCGCCAGCTCATCGTCCGCCCCACGCCGCAGCGCCACCGGCACCGCTCCAGCGCCCGTCTCGAGCGTCACCTGCTCGAGCCCGCGCTCGATGCCCACCACGATCGCCGTGCCGAGCACCGGGTGCCCCGCGAACGGCAGCTCCGCGGCCGGCGTGAAGATGCGGATGCGCGCGTCGCCGCCGTGCTCGGGCGCGAGCACGTATACCGTCTCTGACAGGTTCAGCTCGCGCGCGAGCCGCTGCAGGACCTCCGCTGGCAATGCAGCCGCGTCGGTGAACACAGCGAGCTGGTTTCCCTCCAACGGGACGTCCGTGAAGACGTCCACCACCACATAACGGTGAGCGACGCTCACGCGGCGGCGCCGATCTTAGGAGTGCTCGTTTGCAAGGGGCGTCGCCGCACAGCTTTCCACCCGCGACGCGCTCGTGACCTCCTCAGGCGCCGGCGGGCGCACGCGCAGCAGCACCACCGCCGCGAGCGCACCCAGCACGCTGAGCCCCGCCGCCACCGCGAACGCCACGCGGAAGCCGCCGCTCAGCGCCGACGGGCCGGTGGCGCCCGTGAGCAGGTCCGCGCGCGTACGCGACGCCGCGATCGTGCTCAGCACCGCCAGCCCGATCGCCCCGCCCATCAGGCGCGAGGTGTTCAGCATGCCCGACGCCAGGCCGCTCTCCTTCGCCGAGACGCCCGCCACCGCGGCGATCGTCGCCGGGACCAGCGACAGGCCCAGGCCCATCCCCGCGAGCAGCCCGCCCGGGAGCACGTCCGCTGTGTAGCTGCCGCCGGCGCGCACACCCGTCAACAGGTACAGGCCGACCGCGGCCGACAGCATGCCAACCGTCAGCACCGTGCGCTCGCCGAAGCGCGACACCAGGCGCGGCGCGAGCGTGCTCGTGGCCATGATCGCGAGCGTCATCGGCAGGAAGCGCAGCCCCGTCTGCAGCGGGTCGTAATGGAGGACCTGCTGCAGGTACAGCGACAGGAAGAACCAGATCGCGAACACAGCTGCGTACAGAAGGAACATGATCAGGTTCGCCGCGCGCAGCCTGACCATGCGGAAGACCCGCAGCGGCATCAGCGGCGCACGCGCCACCTTGCCCTCGACGAACACGAACGCCGCCAGCAGCGCCGCGCCGACGGCCAGCGGCGCGAGCACTCCCGTGGAGCCCCAGCCGAGCGTGTCCGTGCGCACGATCCCGTACACCAGCGCCGTCAGCGCGCCCGTCACCAGCAGCGCGCCCGTCGCGTCGAAGTGGCGGACCGCGGAGCTCATGCGACCCTCGGGGATCAGACCGCGCGAGAACGCGATCACCGCGATGCCGATCGGCACGTTCACCAGGAAGATCGCCGGCCAGCTGAACGCCTGCGTTAGCACGCCGCCGAGCAGCACGCCCAGCGAGCCGCCTAGGCCGCCCATCGCGCCCCACACGCCCAAAGCGCGGCTGCGCTCGCGACCCTCATCGAACGACGTCGCGATGATCGCCAGGCTCGCCGGCGAGATCACCGCGCCGCCGATGCCCTGCAGCGCGCGCGCCCCGATCAGCAGCGAGCGCGAGTCCGCGAGCGCGCACGCCAGCGACGCGAGCGCGAACAGCGCCGTGCCCGCCAGAAACACGCGCCGGCGTCCCAGCAGGTCCGCCGCACGCCCGCCGAGCAGCAGGAAGCCCGCGAACGTCAGCGTGTAAGCGTTCACCACCCACTGCAGGCCCGTCGTCGAGAAGCGCAGGCCGTCGCGGATCGAAGGCAGCGCCACGTTGACGATCGACACGTCCAGGATCACCATCAGCTGCGCCAGGCACACGAGCACCAGCAGCGCCGCCGAGCCACGCCGCGCGGCCGGGCCCTCGCTCGCTGGGCGAATGTCACTTACACGGTGGCTCTGCGTCAGGGTGGCTGCCATTTGCGTTATCCTTCGTCCGTAAGTACGGTGACCATCGTACCATAAGTTCGATGATCGTCGTACAATGATTGGAAATGAGCCTGTACCACCCCGCACGCGAGGACCTCGAGCTACCGGCGGTGCTGCACGCCCTCAGCGATCCGCACCGCCTGCGCATCGTGCGCGAGCTCAGCCGCAACCCCGAGCCGCGCCCGTGCGGCAGCTTCCTGCTCGGCGTCAGCAAGTCGACCTCCACGCACCACTTCCGCGTGCTGCGCGAGGCCGGCGTCGTCGCCCAGCAGCTGATCGGCACGTCCAAGCTGACGACGCTGCGCCGCGAGGATCTCGACGCGCGCTTTCCCGGCCTGCTCGACGCCGTGCTCGCACCCAGCGTCGCTCCCGCCGACGCACACGCATAGCCCGGCGCCGGCGGCCGCGTCGCGCCGCCGCAGCGGTGCGACGCGTTCCCCGCTACGCTCGAACGAAGGGCACAGTTGCGAGCGAACGGAGCAGGGATGAGCGAGGCCGTGCAGACACAAGGCGAAGTGGTGCAGATGCAGGTCGACGACAGCGTGGCGCTGTTGACGCTCAACCGGCCCGAGCGGTTGAACGCGTGGACAGCCGAGATGGAGCATGCGTACTTCGCGATGCTCGAGCAGTGCGCCCACGACGAGGACGTGCGCGTGATCGTCGTCACCGGCGCCGGGCGGGGCTTCTGTGCGGGCGCCGACATGCAGCAGCTGCAGGCGCTCGGCGACGGCACGCTGAGCGCGGACGCCGACGCAGGCGAGCGCCGGCCACAGACCTTCCCGCTGTCGATCCCCAAGCCGATCATCGCCGCCCTCAACGGCGCCTGCGCCGGGATCGGTCTCGTGCAGGCGCTGATGTGCGACATCCGCTTCGCCGCCGAGGGCGCCAAGCTCACCACCGCGTTCGCCCGCCGCGGGCTCATCGCCGAGCACGGCATCTCCTGGATCCTTCCCCGGCTTGTCGGACCGGCGCGCGCGCTCGACCTGCTGCTGTCCGGCCGCGTCGTGTTCGCCGAGGAGGCCCAAACGCTCGGGCTCGTCAACCGCGTGCTCGCGCCCGACAGGCTGCTCGACGCAGCGCTCGACTATGCGCACGAGCTCGTCGTCAACTGCTCGCCCGCGAGCATGGCCACGATCAAGCGCCAGGTCTACGCCGACCTGCAGCGCGATCTCCCCGGCGCGCTCGCAGATGCTGATCGGCTGATGCTCGCGTCGTTCGCCGCGCCCGACTTCGTCGAGGGCGTCACCAGCTTCGTCGAGCGGCGCGACCCGCGCTTCCCCGCGCTCGGGTAGGCCTAGCCGCAAACCAGAAGAGTCCGCCCTTTCGAAAGGTGCCAACTTTGGTGTAAGGTCGCGCCCGTGGATGCGACCTATGACGCGGTTGTGGTCGGATCCGGCTTCGGGGGCGGGATCGCGGCGTGTCGGCTGGCCGAAGCTGGACAGCGCGTCGCCGTGCTCGAGCGCGGTCGGCGCTGGGCGGCCACGGACTTCCCAGAGAAGCCCGCGCAGGCGCCGGAGGCGCTCTGGCATCCGACCCTCAATCCCCACGGGCTGTTCGACCTGCGGCTGATGCGCGACCTGTCCGTCGTGACCGCCGCGGGCGTCGGCGGGGGATCGCTCGTGTACGCAAACGTGCAGCTGCGAGCGCCTGCCGACGTGTTCGCCAACGGCTGGCCGCAGGCGATCGACCGCGGCGTGCTCGACCCCTATTACGACCGTACCGAGGAAGCGCTGCTGCCGATGCAGACGCCCCCCGGGCTCCCCAAGATGCAGGCCTTCGCAGCCGCCGGGCGCCACATCGACAAGGAGGCGCAGCGCCTGCCGCTGGCGATCAACTTCGACGCCGATCGCGATCACCCGTTCAGCGGCGTGCACCAGTCGCGCTGCGAGAACCTCGGCCGCTGCGACATCGGCTGCCCGATCCACGCCAAGAACACCATCGACATCACCTACATCGCGCGCGCCGAGCGCTTCGGCGCCGAGGTGCATCCGCTGCACGAAGCGCTGCAACTCGACCCGCCCCAGGACGACGACGGGCGCTGGCGCGTCAGCTTCCGCGATCTCGAGCGCGGCGTCGACGGCGCGGTGCACGCGCCGGTGGTCGTGCTCGCCGCCGGCTGCCTCGGCTCCAGCCGCCTGCTGTTCAAGAACCGCTCGCGGCTGCCACGCCTGTCCAAGGCGCTCGGCAGCCACTTCTCCGGCAACGGCGACGCGCTCGGCGCCGCGTTCAACCCGAGCGCGCACGACGTCGGCAGCCCGCGCACCGACTTCGGGCCGTCGATGACCAGCGTGCTCGACTACACCGACGAGCACGGCTTCCTGCTCGCCGACGGTGGGCTGCCCTCCAACTTCGGCGGACTGCTCGAGATCGTGCGGTTCGTCAACGAGCTCCACGGCTGGCGACGCCTGCTTGGGCGCTACGGCTGGCGCGGCCTGCTGCTGCGCGTCAAGCGCCTGGCAGCGCTCCTCGGGCTCGGCGACCAGCAGATCACGCACCGCCACCTGCGCCCGCGGCTGGAGCGCCCGATCGACGACTCGCTTGTGTTCCTCATGATCGGCCGCGACGCAGCCGACGGGCAGATGCGACTCACGCCGCTGTTCAAACGCTTCGACATCCGCTGGAGCACCAACCGCAGCCAAGGCCTGTTCACCGCGATGAAGCATGTCGTCGACCAGCTCGCCAGCGCAGTCGGCGCCGAGCCGTTCTTCGCGCTCGACACGTGGCCGCTCAGCGGCTACGTCACCGTGCACCCGCTCGGCGGCTGTCCGATGGCCGACGACCCGACGCTCGGGGTGGTCAACGACACCGGCAAGGTCCACGGCTACGACGGGTTGTACGTGCTCGACGGCTCGATCGTTCCCACCGCGTTGGGTGTCAACCCGTCCAAGACGATCGCCGCGCTGGCCGAGCGCGGCGTCGAGTTGCTCGTCAATCGGCTGGGCGGGACCGGCGTGCCGAGCGGGCCGGGTGGGCGGGACGAGCCGGGCGGCACGAGCGGATCGAGCGAGCGGAGCGAGTAGCGGCGATGGGGGTGCGCGAGAGGTTCACCACGCGCAAGGCGTGGCGCAACGACACCGGCAACCAGCGAGTCTACCCGCTGCGCGAGCTGACCCCCACGACGCTCGAGGAGCTGTGCCAGGCGGTGCGCGAAGCCGAGCGCGACCACTGCACCGTACGCGCCGTCGGCTCCGGTCACTCGTGGTCGGACGTCGCGCTCAGCGACGGCATCCTCGTGCACCCCACCGGGCTGACCAGGCCGCTCGACCTCGAGCCCGAGCTGCTGCGCGCGCACGCCGCCGACGAGCGTGCCGCCGACGCGCAAGAGGCCGGCGCGCAAGAGGCCGGCGCGCACGAGGATCACACGCGCGAGGGCGACGGCACAACGCTCGTGCGGGTCGAGGCCGGCATCACGATCGCCGCGCTCAACGAACATCTGCACGCCAGCAAGCTCGCGCTTCCCAACATGGGCGGCTTCGACGGTCAGACCGTCGCCGGCGTGATCTCCACGTCCACCCACGGATCGGGTTTGCACTTCGGACCGCTGCCAGATCTCGTCCGCTCGCTCGACATCGTCGGCTCCGGCGGGGTCGTCTACCGGATCGAGCCCGCCGACGGGCCGACCGATCCAGACGCCTACCGCGCGCGCCACCCCGGCCGCCAGCTACGCCAGGACGACCACTGGTTTCGCGCGGCGGTCGTGGGCATGGGGTGCATGGGGCTGATCTACTCCGTGATCCTCGCCGTGCGCTCGGAGTTCTACCTGCGCGAGGTTCGCTCGATGAGCACGTGGTCGAAGGTGCGCGAGGAACTGCAGCGCGGAGAGGTGCTCGCGCAGAACGGCGAGGTGCTCGCGCGGGACGCCCATTACGAGCTGCTGTTCAACCCCTACCCGGACAAGAACGGCGAGATCGAATGCCTCGTCACCACTCGCACACCGGTGGCTCACTCCAAATATCGCCACGACCACCGTCGTAGCCGCAGCCTGCTGATGGAACTGACCGCGCGCTTCCCGCTGACGCCGCTGCTGATCAACCTCGCCGTCGGCCTGTTCCCCAAGATCTCGCCGTTCCTGATCACGCAGGCGATGAAGGCGCTCGTCAACGACGACTACGTCAACATCAGCTACCGCGTCTTCAACATCGGCGCCGCCAACTACCTGCCCGCGTACTCGTGCGAGATCGGCGTGCCCGCCGACGAGCCCAGGCTCAATATCGCCGTCGAGAAGATCGTCGAGGTCGCCGGGCAGCGCAGGCGCCTGGGCAACGTCTTCCACAGCTCGCCCATCTCGCTGCGCTTCGTCAAGGCCAGCGACGCGTACATGTCGATGATGCACGGACGCGACACGGTGATGATCGAGCTGATCATGGCCACCCGCACCGTCGGCGGCATGGAGCTGCTGGCCGCGCACGAAGACGCGTTGTACGAGCTAGGGGGGCGCCCGCACTGGGGCCAGGTGAACTCGCTCACCGGCAGCCACGGCCTCGTCGCGGCGATGTACCCGCGCTATCAGGACTGGCAGGAGATCCACGTCCAGCTGAACGCCAGCGGCGTGTTCGACAGCCCGTTCAGCAAGCGCGTGGGCATCTCCAAGGCCGAGTTTCGTGCCTGAGGCGCGACGCGCACACGATCTCACGGACCTGCTCCAGGTCGCCGTGGCGTCGCTCGCGCTGGTTGGCTACGTGTACGTGATCGGCTGGCTGGTCACGTGGACGCGGCTCGCCGCAGCGCGACTGCCCGTCAACGCGTCGCTGCCCGCGATCGACAACAAGGTCGTGTTCGTCACCGGTGCCCGCGCGGTGCTCGTGATGGTGATCGTGTTCGCCGCCATGTGCGCGGTCGCCTACGCGGTTCACATCGGCCGCTGGGACAAATATGCCGGCGCGTGGAATGAAATCGTCACGAAGAACCGGCTGAGCGCACACGAGAGGTTCGTACAGACCGGGCGCCTGCCACCGGCGCCCGTCGCCGGCGGGCTCACGCCACCCGACCGCCTCGTGCGCGTGATCGCGGGCTTCAACGTCGGCGTGCTGTCCGTCGCGCTCGGCCTCGTCGCCGGCAGGTTTACCAAGCCCCTGATCGACCAGTGGCAGCTCGGGCACTGGTGGGCGCTGATCGCGCCGTGGGCGCTGTTCACGATCATCGCCGCAGCGGTGCTCGCCGCTGTCAATCCACTCAAAGGAAACCGCGTGGTGCACGGCATCCTGTGGGCGTTCGTGATCGCCGTCGCGCTGCTGTGCTCCGCGCCGATCGGCCTGCTCGTGCTCACGTGGATGGGCATCGGCACGTTCGGACGCTGGTTCGGCAACCGGCCGCTGCCCGCCTCGACGTTCGAGTTCCTGCGATCGCCGCTGCCGTGGGTGCTGCTCACGATCTACGCGCTGGTGGCGCTCTCCTACTCGGCGATGCCGCCCGTGAGCTTCTCCCAGGCACGCGTCGAAACGGCCGGCGGCACGCAGCTCGGCGGCTATCTCGCACACACCGGAGACGGCGCGTACATCGTCGTGTGCACGCCGCTCGCCAACGCCACCTCCACAGGGGACCGCGTCGAGCTCGTCCCCAACCGAGCGATCACCTCGATCACAACCACCGACACGCAGTTCACCGTCGACCCCGGCAACCGGCCGTCGCTGCCGACGCTCGCGCTGCGCGCGCTCGGCATCGACACGCAGACCGTCGCCTGGATCAGGCCCGAACTGAACGAAAGACACCCGCCGTGCGCCGGCGAGCCACCGCCGCGCCCGAGCACCGGCTACGAAGCGCCGCAGCTGGGGTCCAACGTGTTCGCCGGCGCGCAGCCGCCCGGCGGTCGCGCGCGCGACGGCGAGCCGCCGATCGAGCAGACCACCCCCGAGATCTCCGCGCTCGCCAAGCGCTACCAGCCGACGATGCTCGTCTCGGTGACCGACCCCTTCTGGCCGGTGTCGGTCGGCGCGCTGCTCGAAGACGTCGGCAGCGGCGGCCAGGCGACGTGCGTGCACCGCCAGGGTGTCGCCGGCTGCGCGCTCGCGCATCCCACGCTGGAAGACCTGCGCACACTCCCGAGCACCGCCAACGACTACCTGGAGTTCCCCGCCACGCCGGCGCTCGACCCCGACCCCACGGGGCAGCTCGAAGCGTTCCTGCGTGGGGAGCGCGGGCGCAACCAGCCACTGCCGTCGCTGAACGAACGGCTCGCCGATCCCGGCGTGCTCGATCCGTGGTCCACCGCGCAGATCTACTTCTTCTACGCCGGCCCTGCCAATCCGGCGCTGTGGCCGGCGCCCAACCGCACGATCGGCACCGGACTCGTCGGATTGCAGTACTGGTTCTTCTATCCGTACAACTACTACCCCACGCTCGCCACGCCCGAGCTCATGAACGAAGCGCCGCTCGCGGGCGACGTCGCCAACACCGACCTGCATCAGGGCGACTGGGAGCACATCACCGTGCTGGTCGACCCCAAGACCAAACAGCCACAGTGGATCTACATGGCCCACCACAGCAACGAGGGCGAATACTTCCCCTGGAACAGCCCGCTGCTGCGCTTCGACGAAGGGCACCCCGTCGTGCAGGCCGCCTACGGCGGGCACCCCACCTATCCTGCCGGCTGCGGCGCCCGCCGCCGCTACGCCAACGGGCTCAAAGGCGCCGTCAGCGACTGGCTCGTGTGCGGCCCCGGCAGGTTCGCGTTCCGCGCGAGCACCACGCCGCTCGTGGACATCGCCGCGGCGCCGTGGGCGTGCTGGAAGGGTCACTTCGGGATGGCCACGCTCAGCGAGGTGCAGGCCTCCAAGCAGAACGAGGACAGCGTCCAGCGCGCGATCGACGACTACTACTACGTCGCCGGTCCGCCCTCACCGCTGTGGCAGGCCGAGAACGGAAGCCTCAGGGCCGCCGGCGCGGGGTTCTGCGCGAATGGCGCCGACCCGCGGGCGCCCGAGCTCAAAGCGATTCGCGAAGGGATCAGCCCGCCGTAGAGCCCGGGACGTACAGGATGAACTCGGGGCTGCCAAGGACCGATAACGCTTTGAATTTATGTTCGTGCGCTTCGCGGGAGAAGTTCTCGTACGCGAAGATCTGGCCGCTCTTGCGCTCGCCGACGTACAGCGTCGTGGGCCCGAACGCGATGCCCGAGGCGTCTTTCTGCGTGATCAGCGGTTTGCCGGAGAACTCGAAGATGCGTTTGCTCCCCGCCTTCTCGGGGAGGGGCAGCGTCGCGCAGAAGACCCCCAGCTCGCCGCTTGCGTAGAGCGTCTCCACCGACTTGCCCTTGTACGTTTCCTTGCGCACGCACAGGTGCACAGGCGCTTTGATCGGTTCCGTCTGTCCGAGGAGGTAGCCGGATGCGTTGTACAGCTTGATCGCGTTGCCCGGCTCGTCGGCCACGTACAGCATCTGCCCGTTCCACAGCACGCCGCGGACCGAGTGCGTGACCTTTTCCTGCAGTTCCCATGCACCCGTCTTGTCTTTGTGTTCGAGCAGCTCCACCGTCACGTTGAGGCCGCCGTCGAGCTGGCGCACGGGCGTGGTCGCCTGAACCCCCGGGAGCTTGCCCGGACTGGCCGCGGCGAACGTGCCCGTCAGGTACTGCCCCGACGGCAGTGCCGGCGGCGGCGGCAGGGGTTTCGCGCCCTTGAAGTCGGGGGTGAGCGCGAACCGCGCGACCACGTCGGTGTCCTGGTTGGAGACGTAGCACACGCGCGACGCGCCCTGGGCGGCGAACGCGAGGTCGAATGGGTGCCACAGCGAGTCGAGCGGTGGATGGGACGCGATTACACCGGCCCGTTTGTAGCTCGTTCCCGAGCCCGTGTATCGTAGGATCTGGCTCGCCTGGGCCGAGCCGTTCAGCACCCACAGCGCTCCGTCCGGCGCGAAGGAGAATCCGCGCAGCTCCGCTTTTCCGAGATTCGGGTCGTCCAGCACCTTCGCGTTGGAGAGGACGACCGCGTCCGTGTACGCCGCGACGTTGTAGCTGTCCTTTTCGTCGTCGTGGAAGGTCACAAATAGCAGCGGAGTTCCATCCTTCGGACGACATATATAGATTCGAAGATCGGTTGTCAATCTCCCGCAGGCGCCTGTTTCCAGCAAACCCGCTTCGGCGGCTGCGACCTCACACCCGCCGCAGCCGCACGCCGCCCAGCTCGATCGCCTCGGCGCCGCCGGGGAGCTCTTGCGGGAGCTCCAGCGCGATCTCCACGAGTCCTTCCTCGCGCTCGCTCGCCGCCGCCGCGAAGCGGACCTCGCCGCCCTGCACGCACAGCAGCAGGCTCTCGCCGTCGTCGCCGGCGCTCACCTGGGCGCCCAGCACCTCGCCCCAGCGCGCCGCCGTCGCCGCCGGGTCAGCGACCGCGAGCGTGATGCCCGCCAGGCGCCCCGGCGCGCCCGCGCCCGTGCGGCCAGTCCATTCCGGCCCGCCCCAGCGCCAGGTGCCATACGGCCGCGACTGGTCGAGCGACACGATCGCCCCGCGCATGTCCGCCGGATGCAGATGCGTGCCCGAGATGTCCGGCAGATCGATCTGCCACACCACGCGCACGCCCCGCTCAAGCGCGCGCGAGCGCGCTCCCTCGAGATCCTCCAAGTCGAAGATCACCATGTAGCCGCCGTCCCCGCCGCGGCGCGAGAGGTAGCGCCCCGCCGCCGTGTCCGCGCGTGTCGGCGAGACCACCTCCAGGAAGCAGTCGCCCAGGGCGAACACCACGTTCTCCAGGCCGAACTCGCCCACGCCAGGATCGCGGTAGGGCTCTTGCAGGCCCAGCGCCGTGCGCAGCGCCGCCGCCACCGGCTCGAGCTCGCTCGCCGCCAACACCGCCTGGCGCAGCCTCACACCCGCTCCACCCTCGCCGTTCACACAAACAGGCTACTGCCAGCAGGGGTCGCTACGCACTCGCCGCGTCCGCCCCGTGCGAGCCCACACGCCCTCCCGGCGCCTGCAGCGCGCGGCGGGCCGCGTGCTCGGCGATGAACGCGTTGACCACGCGCGGGTCGAACTGCGTGCCCGCGCACTTGCGCAGCTCGCCCAGCGCGTCTGCCTCCGACTTCGCTTCGCCGTACGGGCGCTCGGAGGTCATCGCGTCGAACGAGTCGCACACGAACACGATCTGACTCGCCCGCGGGATCTGCCTGCCGATCAGCCCGCGCGGGTAGCCCGTGCCGTCGTAGCGCTCGTGTGTCGCGCCCACCAGCTCCGCCACCCGCGCCAGCGCCGGCGCCGCTCCCAGGATGCTCGCGCCCACGATCGGGTGGTGGCGCATCATCTCCCACTCGTGCTCGTCCAGCGGGCCCGCTTTGTGCAGCAGCGAGTACGGGATCGCCACCTTGCCGATGTCGTGCAGCTCCGCCGCGCGCACCGCCTCCGACAGGTCGTGTCCCTTCAGACCCAGCCGCCGCGCCACGCCGTCGGTCAGCTCCGCCACGTGCGCCGCGTGACTGTGCAGCTCCGGCTCGTGCGCCGCCAGGATCTGCAGCGCCAGATCGCGCGTCTGGCGGCCCGCGCTCGCGCGGCTCGAGTCCTTGTGCGCGTACATGCGCTCGTCCGCCAGCTGCAGCGCCACGTGCGGATCGGCCGCCTCCGTCGGGAGCATCACCGAGCCGTACGAGCTCGTGATCTTGAAGCCGTCGCCCTCCGTGCTGAGCGCGTGCAGGCAGTCGCCCACCATCGCCTCGCCGCTGTCCGCCCACAGCAGCGCGCAGAACTCATCGCCGCCCAGGCGATACGCGCACCCGCGCGAGCCGATCGTGCGCTTGAACGCCTGCGCCAGACGGCTCAGCAGCAGGTCGCCGCCGAGGTGACCGAAATTGTCGTTGTAGGACTTGAAGCCGTCCAGATCGAACAGCAGCAGCCGCAGCGGATGCTCCTCGCTCGCCTGCGCCCACACGCCGTCGAGATCCTGCGCCAGCTGGCGGCGGTTCGCCAGGCCCGTCAGCGGGTCGACCGTCGCCTCCGAGCGCTGGTGCATCTCCGCCGACTGCAACGCCCACACGATCGACACCACCGCCGTCAGCAGCGCCAGCGTCGTGAACACCGGCACCGGATCGTGCAGCGTCGTGCTCGGGTCAAGGCCGACGGTCACCGCGAGGATCGTCGCCACCGTCAGCGCCAGCCCCGCCGTCACCACCTGCGGGCGAAAGCGCGCCGCCGCCATCCCCGCCGGCAGCACCAGCCACGGAAGCGCAGGGCTCGTCGGGCCGCCGCTCAGAGCGACCCCCGAGGCGAGCAGCACCAGCGTGATCAGGATCGCGCTCACGCTCACGCGCTCCGGATGCGAGCTGCGCGCCATACGTCGGTCCACGCTCAGGAGGTTCAGCGCCGACAGCAAGAACAGGATCAGCGTCCACCAGCCCAGCCACGGCGCCGAGATCAGCAGCGTCACACCCACCGCGCCCGAACCCACCTTGCGGATCACCAGCACGCGGGGGCTCGCCTCGAGCACCCGCCTGCGGTCCTGATCAGTGGGACAGAGCCAACTCGCCGACATCTCCAACCATCTCGTCCGTGGGCACGCGCGCCTTTAGAAACGCATGCTTGCCGAGTTGAGCAGCCCGTTTGACATTTCGTAAACCCAAATTGTGCCTTTTGATCACAGGATGTCCGTGATTTGCGTGCTTCTAACATTTCTCTAACAAATATGTAAATAGGGGTGCAACACCTGTTCGCTTAGCTTCACCGTGGGTTGACGTTTCGTACACGTACCACGGAGGGGACATGGAGAGAGCCACACAAGCGATTTCGATCGCGCCGCAGGCGAGCATGATCGCACCGCACGGGCGCGGCAGCCGTGAGAGCCTGTCCACGCCGGGGCTCGTCGCGCAGGCGGTGAAACGCGCGCAGGCCGGCGACCGCGAGGCGCTCGGGTTCCTCTACGCGCGCTATGCCGACAACGTCTACGGCTACGTGCGCAGCATCGTGCACGACCAACACGAGGCCGAAGACATCACCCAGCACGTGTTCGCCAAGCTGATGCGCGTGATCGGCAAGTACGAGGAACGCGACGTGCCGTTCTTCGCGTGGATCCTGCGCGTCTCGCGCAACGTCGCCGTCGACCACATCCGCCGCAACCGCGCGATCCCCGTCGAGGAGGTCCGCGCCGTCGACGAGGTCGGCTTCGGGCGCGAGGACACCGAGCGCATGAACGACCTCCGAGAGGCGCTCGCGCTGCTGCCGGCAGACCAGCGCGAGGTGCTCGTGCTGCGCCACTTCGCCGGCCTCTCGCCCACCGAGATCGCGCAGCGCACAGGGCGCACAGAGGGCTCTGTCCACGGGCTGCACCACCGCGGGCGCCGTGCGCTCACCGCCGAGCTCACCAGCCGCGGCGCTGCACCGGCGACCGCCCGCCTGGGCGGCGCCAAGCGCTCGCGTCGCGCTCAGGACGGGGCGTCCGACGAGGAGTCATCCGCCGCCGAGGCCGCGTCCGGGTAGGGACTGCGCGAGATCTGCCTGGAGATGCGCCCGCTGTCCGCGTCCGCCAGGTAGTACATCACCGCGAACGCCACCAACTCGTCCACCGAGCATCCCTGGCGCGCGCTCTCCTGCTCGAGCGCATCCCACGCGAAGCCGCTCACCTGCAGGCTCACGCTGTGCTCCGCCTTGACAGGCTCACGGCCGCGAAACGGCGTTCCGCTCACGTTCGGCCTCGATCTGATGACGGCACACTTCCATTCAACGGTGGGTACACACCGGCGCTCACGCGCAGGCACCCCAAAACGGGGACCAAAAAAGGCTGGTCATTGCAGCCGGATGACATGCCTGAGCGGCTCGATTCCCCCTGCAGCATGTGACCATCTGTCGCGTGGATCCGCACCATGAACGAATGTACGTCCGATTTTAGACCTTGTGGTCAAAATTCGGTTTCCTGGAAGTTGGGCGCCGGCAGTGGCACGACGGCGTCGCCATAATGCAGGCTCGAATATCAGTGACGCGCGGCGTCGTCGAGCGTAGCTACAGCCGCGGGTGCGCGAGATCCGCGAGCGTGAAGTTGGGCTCCTGGCCGAACGTGCGCCGCAGCCGCGAGCGCAGCGCGGTGTAGCGCCGCACGGCGTCGCTGCGACGTCCGCGCAGGATGTCAAGTTCCATCAGCCGCCGGTGGACGTCCTCGTCGAACGGCTGCAGCGTCGCGAGGCGCTCCAGCGCGCGCGCGGCGCCGTCGAGCACGCGCAGCTCCAAGCGGATGTCCGCCAGACGGCGCAGCCCGAGGCAGGCGAGATCGTGCAGGCGGTGGCGCTCGGCCAGCGCCCACTCCGCGTACGGGAGCTCGGCGAGGAACTCGCCGCGGTAGATCGCCAGCCCGCGCTCGAGTTCCGCGGCGGCCGCCTGTGGGCTGGTCGCGGCGATCGCCAGCCCCGCGCTGACGTGAGCTTCGAAGTCGTCCGCGTCGACGTCGACGTGGTCGAGGGCCAGACGGTAGGTGCCGGAGCGCACGAGGATGAACGCGGACGGCTCGCGCGAGCCGCGCTGGGGCTCGAGCCTGCGGCGCAGCGCGTGGATGTAGTAGCGCACGCTCGTGCCGACCGCGTAGTCAGCCCCCGGCCAGATGTTCTCGCCGATCTCGTCCACCGCCACCGCGCGCCGGCGTTCCGCCACCAGGTACTTCAGCAGCTGCCCCGCGCGCTGATCCAGCCACGCGCCGCCGATCGGGCCCTCGACCGATTCCACGCTGGTCGGGCCGAGCGCGCGTATGCGCAGGCGGGGTCCGGCCATCCAGTGCGGGCTCGTGCGCCTGCGCCGATCGCCCGAGACACCCGGTCGCAGCTGCAGCACCACGCGCTTGCCCGCGCCGCCGATCGCCGCGGCCGTCACCCACATCGCGTCCGCGCCCGCCGGCGAGCGGATGTCGACGCGGATCTCCGGCAGCGGCGCGTCGCGCCCGAGCGCCAGCTCGGTCACGCACGCGGCCTCGAGCACCGTCTCCGGAACACGGCAACCGAGCAGCGAGCAGCACGTGAGCTTCGCCTCCGCCAGGCCCAGCGACTCGATCAGCCGTGTTGCCTCGTCGTTGCTGCACACAACCCGCCCGTCGCCGTCGAGCACGAACAGGCCGTACGGAAACGCGCCGAACGCCTCCGACTCCAGCGAGAACCCCCGCCGCGTCCTCGCGCCAGCGTGACGATCGGTCTGCCCCCCTGCCACTGTCGCCATAAATCCGCTTTTACACTAATTAGCCACGCACCGCATCACGGCTGCTGGCATATGTCAAGAATAAACCCGTGAGTCACTTATTCACACATTACGAGACCATGGGGCGAATCTAGAAGCCTGTCAACTGTACTGGATCGCAATGCTCACACCGAGCTTTCGTCCGAATATATGAGAATCCATCGTACCGCCCGAAGTCCGGGACAATCCCACATTTCGGGTTGCAGGCCATGTCCGCATGCGGTAGCTTTCATCGTGGCGAGACGAGAGCAATGCGAGCACAGCTACAGACGAGGACACGCGAGCTGCCGGTATCGGCGGTCGCCGGAGGCCTCGCCGTGCTCGGGGGCGTGGCGCTCTGGCAGCTGGGGATCGAGTTCGAACGCGCGTGGATGCGCAGCTACGACGGGCCGCTGGGGGGCGAGCTCGGCGTCGGCGATCCCGAGTCCCAGCTGCGCGCGCGGCTAGACGAGCCGACGGGCGCCAGCGGCGAGCGCCGCTGGGTCGCCGCGCAGCGCCCGCGGCGCGTGGCCACCGCCGCGCCCGTCATCCGCGTGCACCGTCGCTAGAGGCGTTCACGATTCCCGTCACGTGCGCCGACAGACGGCGCGCGAAGGTGGCGACCGAGAAGCGCTCGGCGTTGCGCACCGCCCGCGCGGGGTCGAAGTCGAGCGCGTCGATGCTCTCGATCGCCTGCACGAACGAGTCGACGTCGTCCAGCCTCGCCAGGCGCCCCGTTTGCCCGTCGAGCACCGTCTCCAGCGCGCCACCCGCCGCCGCCGCGATCACCGGCCGTCCCGACGCCTGCGCCTCGACGGCGGTGATGCCGAACTCCTCCACGCTGGGCACCAGCACCGCACGGGCGCTCGCATACAGCTCGACCACGTCTTCGTCGCTCACGCGTCCGAGGAACTCGGCCTCGGGGTAGGCGTCGCGCAGCGCGTCGTGGTGCGGTCCCGCGCCGACCACCCGGATCGGCGCGCGCGCCCGGCGCGCCGCCTCGAGCGCCAGGCGCAGGCGCTTGTGGCGCAACAGCTCGGAGACGACCAGCAGCGAGTCGCCGGGATTGCCCGGCGCGAAGCGATGCGTCTCGACCGGCGGATGGATCACGGCGGCGTCACGCCCGTAGTGGCGCTTGATCCGCTCACGACTGAACGCCGAGATCGCGATGTACGCGTCGACCCTGGCGCTCGCCGAGCGGTCCCACGCGCGCATGCGGCGCAATTGCCAGCGCAGCAGCGGACGCAGGACCGATGAGATCTCGCCGAGGGCGTCCGCTTCCTCGTCCCACGCATAGCGGAAGGGCGTGTAGCAGTAGCACACGTGCACAGCGCCCTCTGGAACGCGAACGCCGTGCGCGAAGGCGCTGCTGCTGCTCAGCACGACGTCCGACTCGGGCAGCCTCAGCCGCCCGACCGCGCCCGGGTACAGCGGCAGCAGACGCCTGAACGTCGCCTGGCTGACGCCGAGGCGCTGCAGCGGCGAGGTCGTCACCGAGCGACCGGCGAAGCGCCCGCCGGTGGCCACCTCATCGTGCAGCAGCGTGAAGATCGGAGCGTCCGCGTAGAGGTCCGCGATCGCCGCGAACGTGCGCTCGGCGCCGCGCATCACGAGCAGGTAGTCGTGGGCGAGGGTGATGCGGCCGGCGAGTGGCGAGGCGCTCGCCGGCTCGGCGGTGGATCCGCGACTGCGAGCGCCCGCGCGCCGCGCCGGCATGGGGACGGTGAAGGGCTCGCCGACGAGGCTCGTGGATGCGGCCTGTGGTGGAAGGGTCAAGAGGCGATCCATCGCAGCTTACGGGTAACTCCGCAGGTCGGGGCGCGATGCAGGCTATGTGCCAGGTGCCGCGCAGATGTGAAGTGCTGGAGAAGACCGCCGCGGCAGGCACACAACATCTGGCGGCCACGGCTTGACGACAGATGATCAAACGCGTTCTTACAGATTAACTCTTGCGCTTTGTGTACTGATGAGGTGCAATACAGGCGGCAGCGCACTCACGTCGGGGGGCATGGAGCTATGGAGAGCGAGATCTCAGATCTGGTAGCACCCTCGCTCCGAGATCCCCGACTGGACGCCACCAGCCGGCTCGGGACGATCGACGCACTCCGATTGGGAGCGACAGCGACCGACGCGGCAAGGTCGCCGGGCTCGCGCATGCTGCGTGACTCGATCTTCCGCAGGATGCTGCTGGCGGCGGATACGCTCGCGATAGCGATCGCTTTTCTGCTGACGATGGCGCTGTCCTCCGGCTCGCCGCAGCTGATGTGGGCGGCTATCGCGGGCCTGCCGATCCTGCTGCTCGGGGCGAAGATCTCGGGGCTGTATGGCCGCGACGACGCGTTGCTGCGCAAGACAACGCTCGACGAGGCGCCAAAGCTCTTCCAGGTGGCCACGATGTGCGCACTGGCGGCGTGGCTTGCGACAGGAGCGATCGTCGCCAAGTCACTTGACCGCCATCAGGTGCTGTTCCTGTGGCTGGCGCTCACCGTGCTGCTGATCGTGATGCGTACCGTCGCGCGGGCGATAGCGCTGCGGATCGCACCCGCCGAGCGCTGTCTGTTCATCGGCGATACGGCCTCGTGCAGGGCCGTCCGCTCGAAGCTCGTCGATCACGCAGGCATCAACGCGAACCTGGTCGCACACCTCGACCTCGAAAGCGTCGAGCCGTGGTCGAACAGACGCCCGCTCGAGCACCAGGCTCGCAGAGGTTCGCGACCTGGCGCGCGAGCTAGACATCCACCGCGCGATCGTGGCGCCGCGGAGCGCGAACGCCGGCGAGGTGCTCGACCTCGTGAGAACGCTGAAGGCGGTGGGCGTGCGCGTGAGCGTGCTGCCGCGTCTGCTCGAGGCGATCGGCTCCTCAGTTGAGTTCGACGAGCTCGATGGGATAACGGTGATGGCCGTCAGGCACTTCGAGCTGACGCGCTCGTCGGTCGTGATCAAGCGATCGTTCGATCTGGTGTGCGCGTCGATCTTGCTGCTGGCGGTTGCGCCTCTGATGATCGTCATCACCGCGGCGATCAAGCTCGACAGCCGCGGCTCGATCTTCTTCCACCAGCTGCGGGTCGGTCGTCACGGCAAGCGCTTTCACATCGTCAAGTTCCGCACGATGGTGCCCGACGCTGAGGTGCTGAAGGATTCCCTGCGTCATCGCAACGAGGCACAGGACGGGCTGTTCAAGATCGCCGACGACCCGCGCGCCACCGGAGTGGGTCGGTTCCTGCGCAAGAGCGCGCTGGACGAGATTCCCCAGCTGCTGAACGTCCTCAAAGGAGAGATGAGCCTGGTTGGCCCACGCCCGCTGATCGTCGAGGAGGATCTGCGCGTGGAAGGCTGGCATCGTCGACGTTTGGAGTTGACGCCAGGGATGACCGGGCATTGGCAGATCCTGGGGCCCACGCGTGTGCCGCTGGCCGAGATGGTCGCGATGGACTACCTGTACGTCGCCAACTGGTCGCTGTGGACAGACGTCAAGATCCTGATGAGGACCGTTCCTCATGTGTTGCGCGGTCGCGGCTCATGAGGCGCCCCGTGCTGCTCGTGGTACTGCTCCTCGCGGTGGGCCTCACGGCGACGGCGCTCGCGCTCAGAAGCCGTGAAGGCAACACTCAGTTCGTCGCCCAGCAGCAGGGTCTGCGTCCGGTGAGCGGGGCCGCGCTGGGGCAGCTGATCCTCACCACCAGCGACCCGCGCCCCGGGTATGGCGGTCGCGCGCGCGGCGCGCATTGCGTCTCCGCGCACCCGAGCGCGCTGGGCAACCCGTGGACGTGCATCGTGCGCTATCCGCGGCTGCCGCGCGTGCGCTTCGCCGTGGACGTTCACGCCAACCGCTCGATCTCCGGCGTGGGCGACCCTGAAGGCGCCACCGGCGGCACCCCGCTGAGCGTCAGCGGTTGCTGCGTGCTCGCACCGTAGTCAGTCCAGCTCGTCGCGCAGCTTGCGCAGGGCGCGGTAGATGCGCCCCTCGACGGCGCTCTCGCCGTCGCCGACGATGCGTGCGACGTCGCGCAGCTTCAGGTCCGCGCCGAAGCGTAGCGCTAGCACCTCGCGCTCCTGCTCGCTGAGCGTCGCCATCGCCCTGTGCAGCTCCTCGCGAGCCTCCACGCCAGCGAACTCGACGTCGGGCCCGTGCGCCGCGGCGCCGGCGCCGACGGTCTGCAGAACGCGATCCTCGTGCGTACGCCGGCGCGCGTGGTCGCGCAGCAGGTTCAGCGCGATCGTGTACAGCCAGCGCCGCTCGCTGCCGCGCCGCGGGTCAAAGCGCGCGCGCGAGCGCAGCACCCGCTCGAAGGTGTCAGCCAGCAGGTCCTCGGCGAGCGCGCGATCGCCGGTGCGGTAGACGAGGAAGGAGAACAGTCGCCCGCCGTGCTCCTCGAACAGACGCTCGAAGGCGTCCTGGCGCATCTGCCCGCCGACGGTCACTGCGGGCGGGGCCAGACGGCGCGCGGAGGCGCGCCGGGCGACGCGGGTGGCGGGGACTCTGGTCAGTTCGTGGGCCATTTGTCTTTCGTTCTCGGGTCGGGTGAAGGAGCCCGCGACGCTCCGGGGCGGTTGCAGGGAGGGGACTTGCCTCCGGAGCGTCGCGGCCTGGTGATCTCGTGTGACTAGGTGTGCTCCCTCATGCGCGCCTGGATCTCGATCAGGCGGTGCATAGGTGGTAGGTGTGGCGGGCGGTGACGGTCTTGCCGTTGGTGAGCGTGATCGACACTTCGATCGTGGTCGTGCCTTTGGAGCACGGCAGGTTGACCAGTTCGATGTGCGAGGAAGCCGCTTTGCCCTTGAGCAGCTTCACGCGCTTGCCGTTGACCTTGACGGTGACCCTGCTCAGCTTGGCGCCGCGCGGGATGTTCACGTGGATCTTGATGCGGCGTTTGCTGGTCGCCGGCACGGTCGTTTTGGAGTCGAGGACGTTACCGCTCGGCGTGCCGCTCACGGTCGTGTAGTTGTTGACGACGCTGCCGGCGTAGTTGTTGATGGTGGTGTTGTTGATTTCCTTGTTGAAGCTGTTTTCGTTGCAGTTGTAGTTGTTGTTGCCGTTGTTGCTTTCGTTGTTGTTGCCACTGCCGCCGTTGCCGCCGTTGCCATTGCCGTTGTTGTTGCCGACGTCGCAGTTGTTGCCGTACTGGGCGATCGCGGCGTTGCCCGGAGAGGCTCCTCCTCCGCCCTGGCCGGCGAGCACGCCGCCGGTGGTGGCCAACAGCAGGCCGGCCGTCAGTCCGGCGACGGCCAGGCGGCGGGTGCCGACGCGCCCGCGTGTCGGCTTCACGCGCGCCATGGCGCTCGTCTTGATCCGGTCGAGCTCGAGCGGGCTGGCCTCGGTGCGCCCGGCGCGCAGGCGCTGAGCGACGCCCTCCACATCATCCTGGGTGTGTGCGTCGTTCTTACGCCGCATTTGGGTCTCCTTGCGTCCTTGGGTCTCGGTTGGCGAAAAGTGCCTTCCATGCAGATACGAACGGGCGGCGCGTTTTCCGACACGAGGTGGGATCGCTGGCGCTCATAGCGTCGTGATGGCGAACTTGCCGGAGACGAGGGCTTCGCTGCGCAGCCGCGGGGCGGCGAGTTCCCACTGGCGCGGGTCGCGCGAGCGCAGCCGTAGTAGGGCGTTGCGCAGGCCCGGCTCAAGCGGGTTGAGGGCGAGGGCGCGAGCGATCGCCGCGTGCGGGTCAAGGCCGGCGCCGGCGCGCGCAACGGCCAGCCAGAACTGGCCTTCCCAGCTGCGCGGCTCCAGGGCGGCGGCTTCGGCCATCGCGGGCACGGCCGACTGCGCGAAGCCCTGCTCGAGGTCACAGATGCCGACGATCGTGTACGCCTGCGGGCGCCTGGCCGACAGCGACAGCGAGGAGAGAGCCTCGCGCTTGGCCGATTGGCAGTCGCCGCGCGCGAGCGCCTGGGCGCTGCTGTGCAGGCGCGCGTAGGAGGTGCTCGCGAGCAGCGGCGCGATCGCGAGCGCGAGCCATCCGAGCGCGACGAGCGTGCGCGCGGCCGGCAGGCCGCTGAGCCCGACGCGCCCGTCGCGGGGACGTGCGAGGGCGAGCCCGGCGAGCATGAACACGCCGAGCGTGACCGCGGGCATCTGCCAGTCCCAGTCGAAGGCCTGATGGATGGCCCACGCGAGCGCTACGGCGAACAGCGCGGCATACAGCGCGCGGTCGGGGCCGCGCACGCGCGCGGCGAGGCCGCCGAGCACACCGAGCACGACGAGCACAATCAGCGCAAAGCCGACGGCGCCGAGCTCGGCGAGGCTCTGCAGGTACAGCGAGTGCGCGTTGACGACGTACAGCCCTTCGGTGCGGTAGCTGGTGTAGTAGAGCTGGTAGGTGCCGGCGCCGGTGCCGTGCAGCTTGTGCGTGTCGTAGATGCGCACGGCGGCCTTCCACAGCGACAGGCGCCCGTTGTTGGTGACCTGGGAGAGCCGGTCGCGCGTCTGCGGCGCGCTGGCGCCGGTGTTGACGTGCACGAAGTCGTGGTACTGGCGCTGGGCGTAGCCGTAGCCGCCTAGCGCGAGCACGCACGCCACGACGAGCGCCGCGCCCGACGCGCCGGCGATCACGCGCGTGCGCGCGCGAGGCGGGGTGCGCACGAGGCGCAGCCGTGCCAGCCGGCGATCGAGCGGAACGAGCGCGGCGCGCAGCGCCCCGGCGCCGAGCATGCACAGGCCGACGACGATCGCCACGTGGCGGCCCTGGGCGACGGCGGCGGCGCTCGTCGGGTGGGTGCCAGCGAGCAGCGTCGCGTCCCACGCCGAGCGCACGGCCAGCGCGCACGGCGCCACAGCGGCGAGCAGCGCGGCGGGCAGCGTGTGCGCGCGCGTGAGCAGGCAGTAGGCGAGCAGGCCGATGACGGTGACGCCGAGCGATCCGCGAGAGAACGTCAGCAGCAAGGTCGCTGCGAGTCCTGGCAGCACGGCGGCGGCGAGCACGCGCACGCTCCAGTGCCCGCGACGGTCGGCGCTGAGGTGGAAGGCGAGGATCAGCGCGATCGCGGCGAGCATCCCCTCGGCGTTCCAGTAGGTGAGGGGGTAGTTCAGGCGGCTGTCGTAGAAGCTCGAGGCGGTCGGCCACACGTGCGGGAGCACGCGCGAGATGAGGCCGATCAGGCAGACGGCGACGAGCGTGGCGAGCACGGTGTACAGCAGGCGATCGGCGCGCGCGCGTGTGTAGCGCAGCGAGCCGAACAGCGCGAGCGCGAGCACGTACAGGAGCGTGGTGTCGTAGCTGTCGAGCGCGCGCGCGGTGGTATGCGACCACAGCACCGAGCACAGCCCCCACGCGGCGTACAGCGCGAGCGCGCCGAGCGGCACGGCGAGCGTGCGGCTGAAGCCCTCGAACGGCCGCGCGGCGAGCGTCGTGCGCAGCACGAGCGCCTGCGCGAGCACGACGTTGACGATCCCGGTGGCGCTGGGGAAGTAGCCGCCGGCGTTGAACGACAGGTACGCGAGCGCGGCGACGGGCAGCGCCAGCAGCGCGACCCAGCCGAGGACTTCCACCGGCTGGGCACGCTCGCGCGCGGCGGTCGCGTCGATCTGCGTCGCGCCGATCTGCGTCGCGTCGATCGGCAGCGCTTCAACCGCCACGGCGCAACCCGCCTACGCGACGCCCGCGTGGGACTCCAGCCATACGAGTTCAACGCTCGCGCGGGACTCGTTTTTGCGCGTCGTGCGCGTCCCGAGCGCCGACCGCCGGTCAGCTCAGCCGCGGCTCCAGCGCCACGCGCGACGCGGGCGCAGCTGCTCGAGCGCTCCGTCCGGCGCGGGCGGGATCTCGCCGCCGGCGAGGATCGCGGCGGGCACTCCGCAGGTGAGCCACGCGGCGAGCGGTTGCAGGCCGGCGCGATCGAGCTCGGCGGCGATCCCCGGTGGGCGCTCGCGGCGATCGTGGGCGTCGGAGGCGACGTTGTGGACGAGCCCGTCGCGGACGAGCGCGAGCGCGAAGCGGCGCACCTGCGCGCCGAAGCGCCCGACGAGCGAGCCGGCGGTGATCGACGTGAGCACGCCGGCGCGCACGAGCGACTCGAGCACTGCGCGGTCGCGGTGAAAGGCGGGGCAGCGCTCGGGGTGGGCGAGCACGACGCGGTGCCCGCGGCACACGACGTCGAGCACGAGCGAGTCCACGCCGGTGGCGGCGGGCGTGTAGGGCGGCTCGATCAGCAGCCACGAGCCGCCCCCGAGCGCGAGCTCGGCGAGGCGCTCGGGGTCCATCTCCAGGGCGCTCGTCAGCGCGATCTCAGCGCCGGCGCGGACCTCCAAGGCGATCGCCTCGGCGGCCAGACGCGCGTTCAGCTGCTCGACCAGGCGCGCGATCGTGGCGGCGTCGTTGGGGTAGCGCGCGCTGACGTGCGGCGTGGCGATCAGCGTGCGCGTGCCTGCGTCAGCGGCGGCACGCGCGAGCGCGAGCGAGTCGTCGATCGACGCGGGGCCGTCGTCGATGCCGGGGAGCACGTGGCAGTGCAGGTCGATCACGCGAGGGAATGCTCAGAACTGCGGAGGTGGGTGAATGAGCAGGGGGGGCGCGGCAGGAGCGAGCGCGTGGAGCTGCGTCGCGATGAGTGGGTGGTGGGCGTCGGCGGTGGCGAGGTCGTAGCCGTGTACGAAGACTGTGGCGGCCGTCTGGAGGTCCATGACCCAGGCGACACGGTCGTTGGCCTTCGAGCGGCGTCTGGTCGTCCTGGTGAGGGCCGGCGGTATGGGCATGCGGGCGCGCAGGGAGCCGGCGACATCGGCAGCGCGATCGTCGAACGCGAGGATGTCGATCAGTCCAGCGGCGATCTGCGCGCGTAGCCATCGCAGCTGCGCCCCAGCCGCCGTCCTGCCGGTCGCGGCGGCCTTGTGGAGCCCGTATGAGATCTCATTGAGGGTGCTCGCCGTGAATGCGATCCTCTCGCCCACTTGCATATGGCTGGTCGCGTATGCGAGCGCTGGGCTGTTCGGCCGCAGCTGGGCCGCGGTGGTGGTGTCCCAAGCCTGGGACACGTTCAGCCGTCCTCGCGGAACGCCCTGCTGAGCTCGAGCAGATCTTCCTCGCTCAGGTAATCCGTTGCCACCGTGGTGGCAACGTCGGGCTCTGCGAATGCCCGCCAGCGCTCGTCTGCGCGTCTTTGGAGCAAGAGTGCTCGCTGATGGTCGCGCAGGCGTTCGGAGGCAAGACGCACCAGCGCATCGTTGGGCGTCGTGCCGGCCGCGTGGGCGATGCTGGTCACCTGGCGCCAGATGTCCGCGGGCACGGTGAGTTGAGCGCGGTGGCCTCCCGTACGACGCGGCGCCCGCTGGCGACGGCGGGGGGTCTGTGAGGTGCTCTCAGGGGGCATCGCGGATCCTTGATCTGGGTGGACCATCTACATAGTCTCTCATAGTGCGGCATAAGCTGCGCTATCGCCCACCCCAAACGTAGGTATTGATGGGTGTGTCCTAAGTCGCCCGGCGGGAGATCGTTTGCGGACACGACGATCGAAGCTACGCGGTACTTGGGACGGAACTCGCTGGCGTGGTGGCGCCGCCCATCGCCGTGCCAGCTCACGCCGAGCGGACGCCGCGGCGCTCGATCCCGTCGAAGCGCTGCCTGCGAGCGCGCCGGCGCCGGTCGGGGCGCAGCACCGGCCCGATGGAGTTGCCGACGAGGCGCAACACGAACGCTTCGCGCGTGACGCTGTAGCGCAGCAGCGGCCTGAGCATGAGCAGGCGGTACCGCGAGATGTATCGGCGCGACCGTGCGACTGAACGTGAACGCATGTGTTCCTCCTCCCCGTGTGGTCCCCTACTTGTAATACGAGCGGGGCACGGTCTTTCCGACGCGCACGGCGGTTTTCTTGCCAACCCCTGTCGAGGCGTTTCTCGATCTTTAGGAGGACGGCTCCGCCGTCCGGGATGCGTGCGCGCGGCTGAGCCGCGGAGCGGTGGCCGGCGAAGCGACGCGAGGCCGCGACCGGTGAGAACAGCGCGGGAGGGGGCTACTCGCGGTACTTGGCGATCAGCTTGAGCTGAGGCTCGGTCTGCGAGACGAGGTCCAGCATCTGACCCTGGTCGTCGGAGATCTCGACGAGCCTGTGTTCGCCACGCTCGCTAACGACAGTCCCACTGATTCCCGCAGGCCACCTACCGGCCGGGTTCAGCAACTCGACAACATCGTTCTCACGTATCGCCTGCTTGACGGTTGCCATGCTTCCTCCAGGTTAGACCTTGATGCCGAGGAGACGCTCGAAGCCCCGTGCCTTGGGGCCACCGTCCCGGTGGCCCCTGTTCAGTACGTACGTGGCGAGCTTGTGACGCACGCCGACGGCCTCCGCGCCGCGCGGGAGCAGCTCGCCCGCAATCGGCGACCAAGGTGGCCGGCGCGGCTGCGGGCCGCCCCAGCGGCGCGAGCGCCACAGCCACGAGCGGGGCAGACTACCGCTGTAGTTCCTTCACGCCGGGACGTTCACCGACGCCGGCGTGACCGGGACGGCTTTGCCGGCGGTGTCGACCTCGTAGAAGCCGAAGTCGGCGCCGAGTGCGTCAGCGAGGCGACGAGCGGTCACGGTAGTGGGCTGTGTCTCCCCGCGCTCGATACGACTGATGTCGGCCTGCTGGACACCCGACAGCGCGCTCAGCTGACGCTGGCTGATCCCGCGGCGACGACGAAGCGCCAGCAGCTGACCGGCGACATGGAAGCGACTGTCGAGTGCGCGCAGCTGCAGCACAGCCGCTGGCCCTTCGGCCTTGGCCTCCTGCTCTATGTCTTGCATCAGTCGGTCGAAATCGCTCATCGCTCGGCGGTCCTTTCCCCTGACCTCTTATGTGGAATAAGACATCAGAATGTTAGCGCTTGCGCCTCTTGTGCCCTGCAGCACAGCGAGCGCGATGTCTTCGCAGGCGCGCCCGCGCGACCATGATCTCGCTGCTCTGTCTGGCCTTCGTCGCCGCCGATCCCTTGTCGTATCCACCGAGCAGGAGGATGAGCCGATCGCCGTAGGCATGGCAGAAGATGCGCAGCACGATGCGCTCGGAAGCATTGATACTACCCGGGCTCGCCCAGCCCTCGCTAAGCATCTGCCGCCCGGTGAGCCGAACGCGAAACTCGAACAGACCACCACCCAGCTGTCTGCCCCAGGAGCTCGAGCACACTCCGACGCCATTTACCTGCAGCACGCGGCGCATGGCTGTCCCGATCGCCCGCCGCTGCGTCGCAGTCAGGTCGTTCTTGATCCAAGCGAGCACCGGCTTCGTGCCGTCATCCTCGGCAAAGAACTCCAATTCGTAGACCTCGGCCATCACCATCCAAGCTACGCAGGCCTTGCGACGAAACGCTCGGTCGCCCGCTGATGCGGTGTGACCGATACCCCTCAGCGAATCAGGATCGGCTCGCTGTAGCCGGACACGTGCGCGCCGTCGTCGACCTTGACCAACGCGCGATACAGACCAGGGCGGCGCAGCCGCACGACGCGGCCGAAGCGCGAGACGGTGGCGGTGCCGGCTTCCACGACGGTGCCACCCTCGTTGATCGAGGAGCCGGGCGTGAGCAGCTGGAAGCCGACGAGCGCGCCGACCTCCGCCGGCGCGACAGTCCCGTACAGGCGCACGAACCCACGACGACGCGCGCGGCGCACATGGAAGGACACACGCACGGCGACGCTCTCGAGCACCACCGGGCTCGCGACCACGGGGCTGCCGACCGTCTCCACACGCAGCTGCGCGTTTTCGAGCAGACCGACATACGGGAACGAGAAGCCGCCGGCGCTGTTGGCGACCTCGGGGTTACCCACATCCTTGAAGCCCCCGAGATACGGGAACGGGTTGGCCTGCAAGACGACCTCGTGAGTTGACGCGCCGGTGCCCGACAGCGTGCCCTCGACGAAGAACGGGTTACCGAACAGAACCGGGTTGGGGACGCCAACGATCTGCACCGACAGCGGGATCTTGGGCGTGGTGAACGTGCGGTCGGCGCCCTTCGCGGTGCCCCCGGGGCCGGTCGCGATGACACGGTAGTGGTAGGTGACGCCCGGCTGCAGGCCGGTGACGGCCTGGCTGACTTTGATCGTCACCGTCCCGTTGCCCGCCGGCGCGAGCGGCGACTGGGCGCCGTAGGCGCTGGTGGGGCCGTACTGGAACGCGTAGCTGGTGAGCTGGCCGTGCGCGTCCACATAGCCGTAGAGGATCGCCGAGGAATAGGTCACGTTGGAGACACCGCCGGTGGTGACGCTGGGCGCAGGCACGGTGGTGGCATGCGCTGAAGCGGGAAGCAGGACAGCACCCGCGCTCAGCGCGAGCAGGACGGCGGCGGGCGATCCCGTGACGGCACGTCGGCAGATCGAGCGGAGATATGCGCTCATGTCAGTCATATACCCGCGGCGGGGCGGAAGTAGCGGGGAATCGGCGCGCGACCGCCATCGGGCTGGCTTTGACCTGCGAATTACGACTGAGCGCCGAGAACGTAAATCGAGGTCAGGTTTGGCGTCATCATCGCCGTAAGCGCCGGATAGTGCCACTGCTCGCTGGCGCGTCGGCTCAACAGCTCGGCTCCTTGCAGGTGAGCGTCCCTCTCCGAATCGTCGAAGACGACCAGTAGCCCCTCCCGACCAGTGGCGGCTACATGGGCCGCGCAGTCGCTGCGCCGCATACCGTCAATCAGGACTACATCTACGTCAGAGAGATCCGGCTGGCTGTATGCCTCGTCTGTATCCGCCAACTGAACATCGCATCGGCCGTTGAGTCGCGGAGCGAGCAGCTCAACCCACCCGCGATCAGTCTCAAAGGACTTGACGGTGGCAACCCTCGTCATGAACCAAAGGGTGGATGCACCCGACCCCCACTCGAAGACATGATCAGACCCGCTCAGCCGTTTGTCGAGTACACCTACTGCCCCTGCGGCAAGCCACGGCGTGGGCGCCGAGAGGTAGGCGTCGGTATCTCGCTTAAGCACAAAATCCCAGTGCCAATCGTTCTCTGGCTCGGTGAGGCCAAACACGATCGAGCGCCATACCTTTGGCCTGACCACCCGCTTTACGCGTGCGAGGCGCTCCCGCCGAGCCACGGCGGGCATCTCGGGACTCTGAGAGTCCACGGCGTGCGGTTTCACCAAATGAGTCCTTGACATAGCATTAAGCAGACGGCGTAAAGTAGAAGCAGCCTTCGCGGAATAGAAGCGTTCGGTTTATGCCCTCTAAATCTTTGAGCCCTAAGGACATGCTGGCGTCGGCTGCGCGAAGACGAGCATAAGCTTCGCAGTCAGCTTCACCTCCGGGCCGCAGGCGCGGCCTCTTCGTGCGGGATGACTCCATTGGTGGACGCGGCGCCCGATGCGCGCGGCATGACTCCAGCGTCGGCATAGTCGTAGGCGTAGCTGTATGCGCCGTTGAGGCGGCCGGCCTTGAAGCCGTTCGCAACGACCCCCAGCAGCGGAGCGCCGGCTCCCGTGAGCGTCTCGTGCAGGCGCTCGGCGACGTCGCGGCGGTTGCGTCCGACCCGGCCGACGATAACGACGCCATCGACCTTACCGAGCAGAGGAAACGCGTCGGAGACCGCTGTCAACGGCGGCGTATCGATCACGACCAGGTCATACGTCGATCTGGCCTGATCGAGCAGGTCCTCCATTGCATGGCTCTCGACCAGCTCTCCGGGGTTTGGCGGCAGCGTGGCCCCAGCGGTCAGTACGTCGAGGGTCCGCCCCTTCGCACCCCCACCCGACGTGGACTCCAGACCGATCGACTGGATAGCATCGAGCAGCGAGACAACGCCTATCAGCACGTCGGCCAAGCCCGGGCCGGAGGAGACGTCAAGCTCCTGGGCGAGCGTTGGACGCCGGAGGTCGGCCTCCACGAGGAGTACCCGCGAGCCCATCCTCGCCGCCGCGCCCGCAAGATGTCGCGCCACCGTCGTCTTGCCGTCACCCGGCGCAGCTGACGCGACAAGCAGCGTGTGCAGTTGACGATCGACGTTGAAGTAGCGCAGATGCGCACGGATCAGATGAAATGCCTCGGCCTCGCCGGGCGGAAGCGCATCTCTCGTACTCTTCGCGTTCCTTGCAGACCTGGACAGCGCAGCGCTCTCGGGTACGACACCCAGCAGAGGGAGACCATATATCTCCTCGAGATCCTTCGGCTCTCTGATCCGCCGGTCGAGGCGCTCGAATAGGAACGCGATGCCAAGGCCGAACAGGAGGCCTATCACGGCACCGAGGATGGTGCTCCGCACAACCTTCGGCGAAGACGGAGATGTCGGGAGGGCCGCGGCCTGCGCGACCTGGACGTTGCCATTGCGCAGTTCGGCGAGAACCCCGAGCGACTGAGCGCGGTCCTGCAGCGCGAGCCCAGCGGTGCCGGCCCGTTCCTTCGCCGAGAGCGCCGCGAGCTGCTTATTGACGAGCGCCAAGGCCGAGGCGTAGTAGGCGTGGTTGCTGTCCTGCTGCTCGGTGACGAACACCTTGGTGTAGGTGTTCGCGATATCGGCCGCAAGTGCCGGAGACGTTGCCGTGGCCGAGACATCAACCACGCTCGTATCACCTTCGGCGCTCACGCTCAAAATAGTTCTGACGTCTTCCTTGGTCAGCCCTTGACCGAGCGCGCTCGCGGTCTTCGCCGCCATATCGCCGAGCTGGACGAGCTTCAAGTTCGTGTCCTGCTGCGCCGTGGGATCGCTGGTCCCCACGGCCGGGAGTCCGGCGACCTGCTGGCCGAGCTGGTTGTTGTCGAAGACGAGTGATGCCGTGGCGGTGTACTTCTTGGTCTGTTGCTCGGAGAAGCCGTAGGCCGCACCAGCGACCACCACGAAGCAGAGCAGTATCGACAGCACTCGGCGCTGAAGAACCCCCAGCACCTGCTGGACGCCCAGGTTTGTCCGCTCAGTCTGCTCAGCGTCCATTCAACCACCTCACTCGCCGCATCGTCCAAGACAACGGAACCGCATGCGCTCAACTTGCGCGACGGATTCGGCAGTCCGAGCGAAAGTAGCGCCGCATAGCTTTCGCACCTTGGTTCGGCTCCACCCGAAGCAAGAACAGCTTGCTCCGAGCGTTAGTAGCGCAGGGCCTCCGGTCTCCGGTGGCGACGACCCGATGCCAGGCCAGTAGACCGTGACCTCCAAGCGCACCCTCTTCATCTCATGGACGCCACACAGCCGTCCACGCGATCTCGCCCCGCGCCTCGGCGCCGACTATGTGGTTCCCGCGTCCTTCGTGAAGTCCTGGTGGTGGCCGGCGCGGTACGGCATTCAGAGCATCGCCTCCGTTGGCGCGATCCTGCGCCGCCGCCCAGCGGTCGTGCTGTTCACCAACCCGCCGTTTCTGGCCGGCCTAGCATGTCTCGTCGGCGCACGCCTTGTCGATGCCGAATGTTGGGCCGACTGCCACTCGGGCGCGTACAACGACCCACGATGGACACGCTTTGCCTCCGCCAACGGCGCGGTGATCCGAAGATGTCACGGTGTCGTCTTCCACAACAAGTCGCTGGCCGCGGAGCAGAACGACATGACGCGTCACTCGGTGGTTCTGAGCATCTATGCCATGACCGACCGAGCAGCGGTCGCTGATGCGATCGAGAGACCCCGACCACTCGTGGTCGCTGCCTGCAGCTACGCATTCGACGAGCCGGTCGAGCTCATCCTGGCGACCGCCGAACGACTCCCGCAGATCGATTTTGCGCTGACGGGGAATGCCCCTGCGGTATTGCGCCAAAAGGCGCCCGGGAACGTCCAGTTCACTGGCTGGCTCTCCGAGCCGGCCTATCACGACGTGATTGTCGGCGCCTCGGCCGTGATCTGCCTGACGACGCGCGAGGCTACTATGCAGAACGGGATCATCGAGGCTCTTGAGCATCGCCGACCCGTGATCACCTCGAATACGAGGACGCTGAGAGACTGGGCGCAAGCGGTGCCCGGCGTCCTTACGGTCGAGCACGATCCAGAGGCGCTCACAGTCGCGATTCGGACGATCGTCGACAATAGGCACAGCTGGCTGCGCCGTGCCGAACAGGGGCAGCGTGTAGCCATTCGTCGCGCTCAAGCGGAGTTGCGCCAACTCCGGGACGCGATAGCGACCGACATCTCGTGATGTCAACGACGACTCTCGATCGGAAGACGACGACCTGGCTGCGACGAATCAGCGCCGTCGTCGCCTTTACCATGCTAGGGCGACTCATCGGCTTTCTGTATCCCGTACTCGTGCTGCGCCAGCTCAGCAACAGCTCTGCGGGCTTGGCATTCTTCTTCATCAACAGCGCTTACTTCGTTGTCCAGCCGGTCAGCGGCGGTCCGGCGATGGCGATGGTGAGGCCTCTTGCTGCGGCGTCGAGCGAAAGCGAGCGGGGCCAATGGCTGCGCGCCGCGGTGGCCATCACAGTACCTGCGGTCGTGCTCACCACAATCATCGGCGTCGCGGTGTGCCTTAGCAGCGGCGCTCCGGTGCTACCCATGCTTCTAATGGTCGCCGGCCTTTCGGCCGACGCGATGTACTTTCAGATCCTCACGGCGCGCTATCGCTACGTCGTTGCCGCCATATATCGTCTCATCGCCAACGTCGCCCAGCTTGCGGCACTCGTTTTCGTTCTTGCCCTCGGCTTCCGCTCAGTGACCTTGGTGGTCGGAATCTTCGCCCTCTCGTATTTCGTCGGATTCGCGGCTGCGGAGTGGCAACAGCGCACGCTGATCGCGCTCATCCGACGCGCCGTCTCTGCGACACGTGCGCAGCGTCGCAGCCTGATGAAGGCGGCACTGCCAACCCTCGTCACAGGCTTGGCCTATTCTGGGATCGTCGGTCTCGACACCTTTCTCGTGCGCATCGCCAACCGCGACCTCGTCGCTGGCTATGGCGCCGCTAAGACCCTCGCCGCACCCTTTCTTCTCGTATCGCTCGCAGTCATGACGATTGTTCAGCCCGAGGCCGCGCGCGCCGACCTTCACTCTGCGCTAGCACTACGCCGGCGCATTCTGCGTCTAGGTGCCTGCGGCGGTGCAGTGGCCATCGCCGCCTGCTGGCTCTTTTCAGGGGTTGCTGTGCGCGTCGTGTATGGCATCCGCTACCCGGAAGCCGCTATGACGTTGAGGTGGCTCGGCACCGGCACCACGCTACTGGGCCTCTACACACTCCTACAGATGTGGTGCTGGGGACGTGGCCGATACATGACGCCGCTAATGAGTCTCGGTACAGGAGCCATAGCCGCCGTAGGATGCAATCTTCTCTTGGTTCCTCACCTCGGGACGCGCGGTGCTGGTATCGCTGTCTGTCTCGGCTCCGCCGTCGCAACAGCTCTGCTTGTACTTCTATCGCGGCCTACGATGCAGTTCAGCCTGTTGCAAGGCGCCAGACGCATACGCACCTCTAATGCGCACTCTTTCTCTCTTTGGCGCGTAGCTCGGATCTTCTCGCATACCGACTTCCGCATTGGACTAGTACTGCTTGGGGCGATGCCCCTCGCTATGGGCGCCGGTTATGTGATAGCCCACATCGGCCTTATGCCGACCTGGGAGCTGCTGGCGATCTGCCTACTTGCGCCCTCCATTATCTTGGCTTGGAGGACCAGCTTTATACATCCCCTGGCGCTATTTCCGACTCTCTATCTAGCCTACTTCCTTGTAGGCTCTCAAAACTGGGTCGAACGTGCAGGATATACCAATTTTCGCACATTCGTCAACACTAATTCTGTCTTGCGTCTCCCTGTTCTAGGTCTCGTCGCCTATATGTGCGGTTCATTGATCGTGAGCTACAAGACAGTTGCACTGCGGACACGGGCCGCGTCATCAGTACCAAAAGCTACTACGACCGCGCGCCGCACCTATGGACGACTTAAGCGCGCAGGCATGCTATTGGGCGTAGTGGGCCTCGCTGGCGCCGCAGCGGCGGTCGCTCACCACGGTCTTGTGGTTAGCAATCCCGAAGCCCGCGCTGGTGGCCTAGGTAAGATTGGCGTGTTCGCGTACGCCCTGATTCCCTCTGGTGTGCTTCTAGCAGTCGCGGCGAATAAGCGCGGTGCGCGAGCTGGCCTTCTTGTTGGCGTTTCTTTGCTACTACTTGCGACCGTAGGCTTTCGCACTACGGTTGTCATTCTCGTTCTATCCTACCTAGTCTTTACATCGATGGAAGGCCATTTGCGACCACGTAGCGTTGTGATCGGATTGCTCGCACTTGTGCTTCTAGCTTTTGCCGTAAATGCCTATCGCCTCGATCGCAACGGCAACGCGAGCGCATATGGCACCGCAATCGTGCCCACGCACATACTCGCGCAAGTACCCGCACTCACATCCCTGTACTACGAGATTCCACATGAAGGCGTCGCTGTGCTCAATAGTCTCGTCTCGCTCGTCCCTGCGGATCACGCCTTTATGAATGGCCGGCTACAGCTGGCGACCTTTGAAACAGCTATTCCCCACTCAGGCAAGAGAATCGATTCGCGTGGCCTAGTGACACAGCTAGTTTACGGTACTAGCATCGTGTCAACCTCCCTGACGCCCACCATCCTTGGAGGTCCCTACGTTGACTTCGGTCTAGTTGGCGTTATCGTCGAGATGGGACTACTCGGAGCGTTCCTTGCATATCTTTACCAACGTGCTAGGCACAGCGAGTCACCGATTCCATCGCTCGCGTACGCATATTTTGTCGCTGTAGCGATCGTCGGGATCCATGGTGGACTCCTTGACGTGCAGTTTGAGATCATCCTACCCGCATTGACTGCGACCGCGTTGTGGCTGTCTTACACGTTCTCGAATAGACGTGTAAACGTAGCGCGAGAAGCACAGCCACCTTTGCGGCAGCAGTCAGACCTTCGTGCGCCAGTGCCGAGCTCGCGCATGACCGGCTTCGGACGAATGAAGTAAGTATCAATGAAGAGACTTCGGGTGGAGCGTGATTACGATTGCACTAGCAGGCCGAAGGATCACGATCGGAGAACGGGGTAGTCGAGACAGTGCCCTCGGGAGCGGCTTCCATATTCCGCCGTCCGTCACCGCGGTCCCGAGTCTCACGCGATCTCGCGCGCTGGGTGATCCAGCGCTGAGCGTCTCCTTCGTGTTGACCGTGTAGCCGGCGACAGAGACGGACACCGGCTGGTTCGGGCCGATGGTGGCGAGGTCGTCGATGACGACCCTAATCGTTCCGTTCCGTGCGAGAGTGCCCCATGTCGTGAGATTGCGTACTCCGGCACCAATCCCGCGAGTTGGCAGGAACCGGCCACCCTCCAGCTGACGAGCCGCGAGCAGCCCGTAGTACTCCGGCTGAGCCGTCACGTCTCCGGCACTGGCGGCGCGCTCGCTTTCGGCGCAGATCGGGCTATAGCTGTGATCACCGCAGAAGCCGAGAGAGCCGTGGAAGTTGAGGCCGATCACACCGCTGTTGGCACCGCGCAGAGTCCAATCGAGCGACCACAAGGCGCTGGCAAAGACGGGGCTCGCAGAAGCGCTTCCGCCGCAGGCGACGTCGTTGGTCTCTCCGATGCGGGTAGGACGTCCCGCGATGGCCCGGACCCGTGCGAGCACGGCAAGGAAATGATCCTCCTCTTCACGGACCGCCGGCGAGAGCAGCCCGCTGGCCGTGGCCTGCAGCACAGCAGCAGAGAGAGGCGACGCATTGGTGCAGACGCTGGCAGGGTAATAATGCTGGGTTAGTTCGACGTATGCACTCGCGGCGGTGGCGAGCTGCACGAGCCACGGTGTCGCGCTCAAGGTCGGCCCATCAACGGCGACCCCTGGGGCGGCGGCATTCACCGCTTGCCGATAGGCCGTCGCTTCGCGAAGGTATTCTCCTGGACCGTAGATAGACGGGCGCAAGCCCCTCGCGGCGTAGTTGTCGGGCTCGTTGCCGATCTCGATGCCCAGAAGATCGGCGCCCAGGATCTCATTCGCATATCTCGCCTCGTCTGCGGCGCGCGCTGGTTCGAAATGCCCGAGATCGACGCCGAGGAGCACCCGCCAGCCGGTCGCGGTCAACAGCTCGCGCAGTGCGGAGAGAGCGGCAGGCGTAACGGTGTTGGTAGCCCAGGCGGGCGCCGGTTCACCGCTGCTCGTCCACCACGAGGAGTCCACGCTGTCTCCGCCGAGGCGCAACACCGACGGGCCCAGCAGCCGCATGAGGCGCACCAGCCTGTGATGGCTCGCCGCGAGGTGGTCAGTACTCAGTTCCGCAGCCTCCAGCGAGAGCTCGACGGCGCCCAGTTTGAACATATAGCCCGGATGTCTCGTGTCCACCTTCAAGAACACCGTCGGCGCCAGGGGCACCGATGCAGTCACACTGGACCAAGGCGCTACTGCGATCATCGTTGCTGCGCCGAGCACAGTCAATGCTGCGGCAAGCCTGTAGGACACGCCGCTGCCGCGTCGCCTCACACTCAGCGCTCCAACTGAAGGCTCGTCACACGACCATAGGCATAGCGCAGCTGCTCCGCCGAGCGCTCCCAGGTCAGATCCTGCGCGCGCTCGACGCCGCTCCTGGAGAGGGTCTGCCGCAGAGCCGCATCACCGCAGAGCCGCTCGACGAGGTCGCAGAACGAGCCCAGGTCGCCGTCGCGCGCATACAACGCGCAGTCGCCGGCGGTGCGTCGCGTCTCATCCAGGGCGAACGTGACCGTCGGCCGTCCCGCCGCGAGGTACTCGCCGATCTTGATCATGGTCGACTGGTGGTTGAGCGGACTGCACGGGGCCACATCCAGGCAGATGTCGGCCTCACCGATCAGGCCGGGAACGTCACCGTGAGCCACGCGTCCGGTGAAGTGGAACCTGCCCAGCACGCCCAGCTCGCTGGCCGCGTGCCTGATCACGGGCAGCTCGGGGCCGTCCCCCACCACGGTCAGCTTCGGGTTCAGCCCCCTGCCCTGCAGGCGCAGCACCAGCTCGGGCAGCACCGACACGCCGTCCTGTGTGCCCAGCGCGCCCACGTAGCAGAGCTGCGGATCGGAGATCTCGCCATCGCGGATGCGCGGCTCATCGACGATCGTCGCCCGCCGCGGCCCATTGCGCACGACGACCACGTTCTCCGCTCTCATCCCGCCGCGGCGGATGGCCACCGCACGATGCGACTCGTTGGCGGAGATGACCAGGTGCGCAACTCGCATCGTCATCCGCTCGCACCAGCGAAGGACTGCGGCGGGCCAGCCCCCTCCGAACTTCTGCTCGTAGAGCTCCGGGGAGAGATCGTGATGATCGAAGATGACCGTCCTGCCCATCAGACGGGCGGCTCCGGCGACCGGGAACAGCAGGTCGGGAGGGTTGTGCAGATGGACGACATCCACGCCCCGCCGCAGCTCGTCGAGCAGCAGCAGTGTCAACTGGACGGCCGCCACCGCGTACTCCACGAGGATCCCGGAGATGCCGTCGGGCGTCGGCAGGCGGTAGCGCCTCACCTTCACGCCGTCCACCACCTCCGTTCGTCTCTGCCCCGACGCCCTGGGGGCGAGCACGGTTACGTCCAGGCCCGCAGCAACAAGCTCCTGCGCCTCTCCGCGGACGCGCACGTCCTCCGGGTAGGAGTAGTTCTCCAGCGCCATCACCACCCTGACTCGCCCGGAGTCCCCGCGCAAAGCACGCCCTTCCATGTTGAGCCTAGACCGCGATCGCGGTCGCTCGACGGCCCATCGCCACGCTGACAGCGTGGCGCAGGCTCGGCGCGACCCGGTAGCCCGACGAGTACAGCTGGCCGTGGGAGCACTGGCCGGTGGAGACCGCCACGAACGGCACACCGGCCGCCTCGGCGGCCCTGCCATCCGAAGCCGTGTCGCCGATGAACGCCCACGGCTGACGCTTGGCGAGCGATCTCGCCTTGCTCGACACCGCCGTCTCGGGGTCGACGACCACAAGCTCGTCGACGAGGCTTGCCAAGCCGGCGTGCTCCAGCGAGCTGGCCGCGCCATCGACTCGTTGCCTCGCCGTCAGCACGACGATCGCGACTCCTCGTGCGCGCAGCCCATCGAGAACTTCGACAACACCCGGCAGCGCTCGGTCGTGGGCTAGCCATCGGTCCGACTCGATCTCCTGCTTCCACAGACGCGCGACGTCCGCCGCTAGACGCTGCGCGTAACCCAGCTTGACGAGCGCCTGTTCGGTGCTGGCGCCCGCACGCTTCAGCTCCCAGAACGGATGGTCCTTCACCACCCGTGCGGTCAGCTCCTTGACCGCGTAGCGCGCGACCATCACCTGGCGCCGACGAGCGTCGATCAGTGTTCCGTCGAGGTCCAGCGCGAGCAGCATCTCAGACGAGCACGATCTCGCGATACTGACGCACGACCCAGCGCTCGCCGGACAAGCTGGGCAGCAGCCCGGCCGTTGAGAAACCCCACAGGTTGACGAACATGGCCGCGTGGAGATTGACGCCGAGCGCAGCAGAGAGGCGCGTGCCGGCTCCCGGGCGCGGATTGACATCCGTCGCGAGCCAGCCACGCTCCTCGCAGAGCATCAGTTGCAGGCAGTACGCGCCGGTGATGCCCAGGCCGGCGCCGATGCTCACCCCGATGTGCGCGAGATCGTCGTCCTCGAAGATGCGCGCCTTGGTGCAAACACCGGACTTCACCTCGACACGTTCCCGGCACAGCACGCGGCTCGCGTTCTCCGCGCCGGAGCGAAAGCAGTCGAGCGTCACCTCCGTGCCCGTCACCATCTCCTGAGCGATCCAGTCATCCAGATCCGGCCGCTCGCACCAGCGCGACCACTCCTCGCGCCCTTCGAGCCGCTCGACGCCCACCGAGCCCACGCCCTGGCGCGGCTTGACCACGATGCCGCGCTCGTGCCACGCCCCCGGCTCGAACGGGATCACCCGCGGAGCGGGAAAGCCCTCCTGCTCCAGCCACCTACTCGCCGCATGCTTGTCCAGGCACGTCTGCGCCGCCCACAGTGGGGGCGCGGGCACGCGCACGCCGTCGAGAAGCCCCTCGTCGCGTAGCCGCGCCGCCAGCACGATCTCGGCATCGAAGGTCGGTACATACGTGTCGATCCGCTCGTCGCCGATCAGCGCGAGCAGAGCGTCCGCGAAGCGGTCGTCGCTCACCGCGGGGACGCGCTCGAAGCGCTCGGCGAGCGAGCTCGTCGCCACCAGATGCTCGGGCTGCATGTCCGCCACGACCAGGTGAACGTGCTCGCCCCAGCGCTCCTTGAGGGATGTCGCGATGCCCCACGTCGTGCCCGTACCGGCGGTGCCCAGGAGCACACGCGGCTCCGGCTGCGGAAGCTCCTCGAGATGTGAAGGCATGCTCGACACAGCCAACCGCCTAGTTCGCTCCGCGCCGCGTCAGCACGGCCGGCAGCGTCCGCAGCATGAGCTTCACGTCGGTCCACAACGACCAGTTGGCGACGTACAGGTAATCGATCATGATCATCTGCTCGAACGGAATGTGTGCCCGGCCAAGCACCTGCCACAGGCCGGTGATGCCCGGGGTCAGGTCGAGGCGTCCACGAGCCCAGCCGCTCACGTTGCGGTCCTCGAGAGCGATCAGCGGGCGCGGACCCACCAGACTCATCTCGCCGCGTACGACATTCCACAACTGAGGAAGCTCGTCAAGGCTGGTCAGCCTCAGAAAGCGGCCTACACGGGTGATGCGCGGGTCGTGCTCGAGATCGAGCCAGTTGACCTGCCTGCTGTCCTTCAGCAGGCCCTCGCGGCGTTCCTCGGCATCGCAGACCATCGAACGGAACTTCACCAGGCGAAAAGGCCGGCCCCGGCGCCCGACCCGCTCCTGGAGAAACAACACGGGGCCGGGAGAGTCGAGCTTGATCGCGATGGCAACAGTGATCCAGATTGGCGCCACGGAGAGCAACAGGAACAGCGCCCCTGCTATGTCCATGGCACGCTTGAACGCGCGTGAGGAGCGCGCCAGCGATGGCTGATTCATCCCGATCAGCGTTATGCCCTCGAGGTGATCGATCGTCGCGCTGGGGCCCATCATCGCCGCCAGCGACGGCAACGCGCTGATCCGCACCCCGAGGTTGCGGCATAGGCACACCAGCTCGAGCAATCGCTCGTCCTCGATGCCCTCGGCCGAGATGATCACACGATCTATCTGGTGCTCCGCCAGCACGCTCGCCGCATCCACCTCGGAGAGATCGCCAAGCGACTCCACCGGTAGGGGCCAACGCTCATTCTCCGGCTGTGTCAACGCAGCAGCTGGCCGCAGACCGTGACCGGAGCTGCGCAGCATCTGGCGAACGAGCAGCGGCATCAACGGCCCGCTGCCGACGAGCAGCACGCGTTCATCACCAAAGACAGTGCTTGGGAGGTGCCTGATCGCGAACCTGAGCGCGAGCATCAACGCAAAAGCCACCGCGACGAACGACAGCAGCGCCGCGAACTTCACCTTGCCGGCAGGGGTGGCCTGGAAGTAGAGCCACATCGCGACCGCGCCGAGCAGAAACGCATGCGCCATCGCGGGGATGTCATCCACAGTCGAGTGCCCGACGCTGCGAAGTCCCGAGTCGTAGAGCCCGTAGAGATTGAACACCACCAGCCACACGGGAATCGTCACGAGGCCCCAAAGGACGTGGCTGCCGGAGGCCGACGTGACGATCACCGTCCACGACATCATCCCTATGAAGAGAGCGATCACATCCGCCACCGCGATCAGACGCCGCATGCGGTAATCCCGGCGACTGCGTCCGACGCCCGCGCGCGGCTGCTCGCCCGCGAGCGGTCGGTTGCCGATCACCGGACGTTCGCGCGAAACCGCGTTCATCACAACGGATTCCCCGTCATGAGCGAGATCGCGAAGGCCGGCGGCGATCAGCCACGCGCGGGGACGCTCTGCGCGGAGCGCGTTTGGCGCGAGTCGATACGCGCGCGCTGCGTCTCGTACCCGCACTGGCCATGTCCGATCAACGCTGTCTCCACGTGTGGACTTGCGCGTCGATCGAGCGCCTGTCCGGCGCGGCCCGCAGCCGCGCCGGCCGCCCTCCCCGGCTCACCCGCGCGCACGCATCCAGGACGGCGGAGCCGTCCCCCTCAAGAATTGTACTCCCGTCCCACGGCGCGGCAGCGATTTAGAGCGCTCATCGGCTTCAGCATGCGGAGTGTTCGAGGACGTTAATCGAGAGAAGCGTCGCAAGCCGCGCGTAGGGTGGGCGCAATGAACCAAGAGCACTCAGCACCCGAAGCGCAGCGCGGCCCAATCGCCCCTGGCCGCGTGGCGCACCTTCGGTCTGCCCATCGGGTCGGGCTCGAATCGTGACCAAGACTCCCGCACGCCGGACGGTGGGGTTGCCGGCCGATTACCCCGAGTTCCTTGCCGAGGTCAAGACCCGGATCGCGGCTGCCCGCACTCGTGCGGTACTTGCGGTCAACAGCGAGCTCATCCGGCTCTACTGGGAGATCGGGCGTGAGATCCTTGAGCGCCAAGACCGAGAGGGCTGGGGCTCGGCGGTCACCAAGCATCTCTCGATGGACCTCCGCCGGGTGTTCCCCGATATGAAGGGGCTGTCGGAGACAAACCTGCGCCACATGCGGGCTTTCGCCCAAGCGTGGCCGGACTGGGGGGTTTGCTCACAAGCCGTGAGCAAATTGCCGTGGGGGCACAATCTGGAGCTCGTATACAAGCTCGCCGACCGCGACGCGCGCCAATGGTACGCCCACCAGACACTCGAGAACGGATGGTCGCGCAGTGTTCTGCAGGCTCAGATCGCGACCGACCTGCGAGGGCGCCAGGACAACGCGCTGACGAGCTTCGACCACGCGCTTGCGAAGTCCGACTCCGAGCTGGTTCGTGACGCCATCAAGGACCCCTACAACTTCGAGTTCCTGGGCCTTTCGAGGAGAGCGAAGGAGCGGGAACTCGAGATCGCTCTGCTCAACGACATCCAATCGTTCCTGATGGAGATGGGCCGCGGCTTCGCGCTCGTCGGGCGCCAGTTTCCGCTGCGGATCATCGATCAAGAGACGGGGGAGGAGCAGGAGTTCTTCATCGACCTGCTCTTCGACAACTACCTCCTGCGACGGTTCGTCGTGATCGACCTGAAGATCGAGGACTTCAAGCCGGAGTTCGCCGGCAAGATGAACTTCTATCTGACGGCCGTTGACGAGCTCGAGCGCCAACCGGCCGATGAGCCATCGATCGGCCTGGTGCTCTGTCCCGGCCGCAGCAAGACGGTGACCGAATGGGCGCTGCGGGGCATCGACAGTCCCGTCGCCGTCGCTCGCTACACCACCGGCGGCGAGGTCAGGCTGACGCAGATACCGCCCGCAGACATGAAGCCGGCGCTCCCGGACCTGCCCGCCCTGGCCACCGAGCTGTCGAAAATCGTCGAGGCAGCCAACGCTGTCTACGACGATAACGGGCCGACCAAGCTCTAGCCTGGGCTGTAGCGCAGCAGTTGTGCAGCAAGCTGCTGCACAAATGCTATTCCGCACTATTTCGCTGCCCGCCGCGAGCCACCAGCAAGCCACGCCCGGCTCTGCTCAATTCGCCCCGTCGCGCCGCAACACCGCCGGCAGCGTGCGCAGGATCAACCGCACGTCCCCCCACAGCGACCAGTTGGTCACATACAGGTAGTCGAGCTTGACCATCTCCTCGAAAGGGATGCTCGTGCGACCGAGCACCTGCCACAGCCCCGTGATGCCCGGCGTCAGGTCGAGCCGTCCCCGCGCCCAGCCGTTGACCATGCTGTCCTCCGCGGCGATCAGCGGACGGGGACCCACCAGGCTCATGTCGCCCTTCACCACGTTCCACAGCTGCGGGAGCTCATCGAGGCTCGTCAGCCGCAGGACGCGCCCGACGCGCGTGATGCGCGGGTCGTGCTCGAGGTGAAGCCAACCCGGGTCCTTGCTGTGCGCCAGCAGCTCATCGCGACGCGCTTCCGCGTCGATCACCATCGTTCGCATCTTCAGCAGCCCAAAGCGCTGTCCACCCTTGCCGATGCGCTCCTGGCGGAAGAACACCGGACCGGGCGAGTCGAGCTTCACCGCGATCGCCATCGCGATCACCAGCGGCGCCGCCGAGATGGCCATGATCGCGACGCCCATGAGATCCAGAGCGCGCTTGGCGATGCGCGAGGAGCGCGACAGCACCGACGGGTTGATCCCCAGCACCGTCACGCCCTGGAGATCGTCCACCTCCACCGACGGCCCCAGCGCGCTGCACGTCGCCGGCAAGAGGCTCACCTTCACCGACACCGTCTTGCAGTCGCGCAACACCCCCAGCAGGCGCTCGCCGTCCACCTCCGCGTCCGCCACCACCACCCGCCCGACGCGCTGCTCGACCATCACGCGCGGCAGGTCGACCTCGTCCAGATCGCCCAGGCACGGCAGCTCGAGCACCTCCGCCGCCTCGCGCTCGCAGCTGACCATGCCGATCGGCTCGAGGCGCAGGCTCGCCTTCGCGCGCATCTTCTCGATCAGCGCACCGCTCGTGTGGCCCGTGCCGATCAACAGCACCCGCTCAGGTGACACCAAGCGCGTGAAGCCCGCCCGCACGAGCACACGACCGGCCAGCACGAGCGCCATCGCCAGTCCCGCGAACGCCAGGATCGCCGCGAACATCAGCTTCGCCGGCGCCACCACCACGTACCAGCACCACAGCAACAGGCAACCCAGCAGCAGAGCCTGAAACAGTGAAGGCAGATCGTCGAGCGTCGAGTGACTCAAACGCTTCGTGTCACGGTCATACAGCCCGTACAGCTTGAACAGCACCACCCACGCCGGCAGCGTGATCAACCCGAAGAGCATGTACTGCTGCCAGGAGTGACCGTGCCCGCCGCCCGCCAGCGCGACCGCCGCCGCCAGCGCCAGCGCCAGGGTCGCCGCGTCGCTCACCGCCAGCAGCCGCCGCAGGAACCAGTCGCGCCGGCCATACCCATTCGCCACCAGCGTGCCCGCCTGCGCTACCGCGCTCAGCGGGCTGGGGCGCGAGTGAACGGTGTCATCCAGCGATGCCATCCGGACCCCCCACTACCGTCCTTGGACATATCCGAGCAACGCTCGCGCCGGGTGTGGACTTGCGTCGGTACTCTCCGACCGCCCGAGAGTTCCATCCCCTGCGCTGCGTAGCTTGCTCGACCGTGCCCAGCGCGGTCTGGTCTGAGAACCCCACGGCGACCCCTCGAGAACGGATACGGGGACAGGGCGCGAAGGCCACAACCGGTCGCGGACGCCCGCGGCATCGGTTGTGCGGCTCAATCAATCCGAAGGCCACTCATGCCGAAGCTGAGCTTTTTCTACGGAATCACAATCACCATGCACTGGGACGAGCCCCATCACTCAACACCACACTTCCATGCCTACTACGCCGAGCATGAAGCCTCGGTCAACTTGGCGGGCACAGTTATCGCCGGCGACCTCCCGAAGCCCCAACTACGCCTCGTCCAGGCCTGGGCCGGGCTCCACCGCGACGAGCTGAACGCCAATTGGGAGCTTGCCGCCAACGAAAAGCCGTTGAACCAGATCGATCCACTTCGTTAGAATTGCCATCGTGGATAAGCTCGTCCCAGTCATCGGAGCCGAGGTCATTGGCGATCACCAACTCCGCGTCACCTTTGGCGACGGACTTGTCGGCGACATCAACTTCGCCGACCGGCACTGGCGAGGCGTCTCTGAGCCACTCGCCGATCCGGACTTCTTCTCCCAAGCCCGCTTCGACCCAGAGATCCGGACCATCGTCTGGCCCAACGGCTTCGACATGGCGCCCGAGACTCTCTACGAACGGGCCTCTGAGCACCAGGTCTCCCAGCCGTCGCGAACACTGGCCTAGGCATACTTGCCCCTCAGCCCTCGGCCGTAACGCGCGCGCCTGCGGCGACCGGGATCCTGTCGCCGATGCGCTGACGGTTGATGCTCGGAACGGACGCCGACACGCGCTCGCCGTAGCACGGATGATCGCCGTCCAGCAGCGCGACGGGGTCGCCCGCACGCTCCATCGAGCTGTGCGCCGCCTCCAGCGCGCGCACTATCTCCAGGCCCAGCGCGCTGCTCGAGCGCGGTTCCTCGCCAGTGCGGATCGCGTGCGCGAAGTCCTCCAGCTCGAGGCCCAGCGGCTCACCGGCTGCGATGCGCGGCACGACGATGTCGCCGCTGCGATATGTCAGCTGGTACTCCCCGAACGTCGCCGGCGCCTCTACCGTCGAGACGTCCAGCCCGCGGTCGTAGATGCGCACCGACTCATCTGAGGAGCTGTCGTCGTACGCCACCATGCGCTTTGAGCCCACCACCACCATCTGGCGCATCTTGCGCGGCGCCAGCCACGAGATCTGCACGTTGGCGGTCGTGCCGCCTGAGAACGTCACCGTCAGGAACGCCGTCTCGGGAACGCCGTGCTGGAAGATGCTCTGGCCGGCGACGGCGATGTGCGTCACCGGACGATCCAGCCAGTACAACAGGATCGACAGGTCGTGCGGGGCCAGGTCGCTGATCACGCCGTCGGGCTGATACAGGCCGAGGTTCATGCGCGAGGAGGTCACGAAGTACACGTCGCCTAGCTCGCCCGTCTGGATCAGCTCGCGCACCTTGTTCACCGGCGGGCTGTACACGAACGTGTGTCCCGGCATCAGCACCCGTTCGGCCCGCGCGGCGATCTCGATCAGCTCTTCCGCGTGCGCCGCCGTCGTCGCCAGCGGCTTCTCCACGAGCACGTGCTTGCCCGCTTCAAGCGCCCGGCGCGCCAGCTCGAAGTGAGTGCGCGGCGGCGTCGCGATCGACACCGCCTGCACGCGCGGATCGAGCAGCAGCGCGTCGAGATCGTGCTCCACCGGGCACCCCGGGTAGCGACGCGCGAACTCCATCGCGCGCGCAGGGTCGCGCTCGCACAGCCCCATCAGGCGGAACTCCGAGCGCTCTGAGATGTTGCGGACCACGTTCGGTCCCCAATAGCCAAAGCCCACCACCGCTATCCCGATCGGCGTCGTGATCATCGCTGCCTCCTCCGCTGGCTGGATCCGTGCTCTCAGAACGTCAACGGGCTTCTGTCGTGCCCATCGTCACAACCAACGGGCGCGCGGCCGCCTGGCTTGCGCGCAGCGCAACGGCGATTCGCTCGATCTGCTCAGCCGTGATCGACGGGAACATCGGCAGCGACAGGATCTCGCCCGCGAGCGCGCTCGCGCACGGCGCCTGATCGTGCTCCTCGGCCAGCGCCGCATACGCCTGCGAGCGGTGGATCGGGATCGGGTAGTGAACGCCCGTCGCTATGCCACGCTCTGTCAGCAGCTCCCGGATCGCGTCCCGGTGCTGGGTGCGCACGACGAACTGGTGATACACGTGGTCGCCGTCCGCCGCCGCCGGCGCCGGCAGGGCCAGCTCCTCGACGTCCGCAAGCGCCTCGCGCAGCGCGTCCGCCGCCAGCCGCCGGGCCCGGTTGCGCTCGTCCAGGCCCGCCAGCTTCAACCGCAGGACCGCAGCCTGGATCGCGTCCAGGCGGCCCGTCGTGCCAATCACGCGGTGGTGATAGCGCGGGCTCTCGCCGTGCGAGCGCAGCAGGCGCACGCGCTCCGCAAGCTCAACGCGAGTCGTGACCACCGCGCCCGCGTCGCCCCACGCACCGAGGTTCTTGGCGGGATAGAAAGAGAACGTCCCCGCGTCGCCGATCGTGCCCACACGCCTGCCGCGGTAGCGCGCGCCGTGCGCCTGCGAGGCGTCCTCGAGCACCGCCACACCGGCGCCGCGCGCGAGCGCCACGATCGGGTCCATGTCCACGGTGCGGCCGAAGAGGTGAACGGGGATCACACAGCGCACCGCCGGCGTGAGCGCCGGCGTGAGCGTCCGCGCGCTCATCAGCTGCGTGTCCGGCTCCACATCCACGAAGCGCGGGCGAGCGCCCACCAGGCTGACCGCCTCTGCGGTCGCGATGAACGAGTTCGCCGGCACCACCACCTCATCGCCGGGGCCCACCTCGAGCGCGCGCAGCGCCAGCACGAGCGCCTCCGTGCCCGAGGACACGCCCACCGCGTAAGGAGCCTCGCACCAGGCGGCGTAGTCGGCCTCGAAGCGCTCGACCGCCGCGCCGCCCGTGAACGCGCCCGTCGCCGCCACCTCCGCGACCGCCTCCATCAGCTGCGCCAGCAGGCGCGGATCCTCGTGATCCATCACCGTCAGCGGAATGCCCGCCACCGTGGCGCTCATGCGCTCGTCACCGCAGTCAGCTCCGCGGGCGCGCTCTCCGCGGGAGCATCCTCGGGGTCCGGCATCTGCACCCCGAGAGCGTCCTCGCGACTACTGATCAGATCGGCAGCTTCGCTGCGCGAGCGCACGCCGAGCTTCCCGAACGCCGATGACAGGTGACTCTTGACCGTGCTCTCCGCCAGGAACAGCCGGTCGGCGATCTGCCTGTTCGTATAGCCCAACGCGACCAGGCCGAGAACCTGCTTCTCGCGGATCGACAGCACAGGGGGCTCCATCTCCCGCCAATGTCCGCGCGGCACGCACGCCTGACCGGAGCCCACAGCCCGCAGGCACGCACCCAGGCTCCCGTCGAGCTCCTCGTGGACGACCACGCCCGCCGCGCCCGCCGCCAGCGCCGCGCGCACCTCGCGGCGCTGGATGCTCGCGCACACAACCACCACGGGCACCGGCGCAAAGCGCTTGCTAAGCGACTCAACCAGGCGCACGACCGTCGAGACGGTGCCCTCGATCGACAGCACCACCGCCGCCAGCGCGTCCAAACCATCGGTCTCGGCGATCGTGCCCACGCAATCCAGCAGCGCGATCGTGAAGCCCTCGCGCGCGAGAATGCCCGCGATGCCAGCGCGCCGGCCCTTACGCGCGATCAGCCCGACTCGCCGCGGCGAGTCATCCGAGACGACCGTGCTCAGGTCGTCTCCTCCAGCACCGGACATACGTCAGCAACGCGATCGTCGCACCTGGACTTTCGACCTCAGTTCGGCAGCGCGCTCGCCGGCGGGGTCGCGCCGAAGATGTTGCGCGCGGTGGGCTTGCCCGCGAAGTGGCCGTCCTTGTCGGTGGTCACGTCCTTCAGTGAGCCCAACGCTTGGGTTCGTTCGAGAGAACCACCCAAGCCGCGCCTATCCTTGCGGTACATGTCGACCGCCTCCGCACGACCTCGGCACACCGGACAGCGTGGCCTCCCTGACACGGGGCCCCGACTCAGAATCGACCTATGACCAAGAGCCCCGCGCGCCGAGCCGACCAGTTCCCGGCCGATTACCCGGAGTTCCTTGCCGAGCTCAAGACCCGGATAGCAGCAGCCCGCACGCGCGCAGCGCTCGCGGTCAACAGCGAGCTGATCAAGCTCTACTGGGAGATCGGACGCGACATCCTCGAGCGCGAGCGCCGCGAAGGCTGGGGCAGCAAAGTCATCGACCGCCTGGCCGCGGATCTCCGCCGGGACTTCCCTGACATGACCGGGCTGTCGCGCTCGAACCTGCACTACATGCGCAGCTTCGCCGATGCGTGGCCGTGCGAGCGGGGCAGTGCTGAGATCGTCCAACAGCCCGTTGGACAATTGCCGTGGGGGCAGAACATCGCGCTGCTGACCAAGCTCCAAGACGGCGATGCCCGGAGCTGGTACGCGCAGAAGGCAATCGAGAACGGCTGGTCGCGCAAGGTGCTCGAGGCCCAGATCGCCAGCGACCTGCGCGGACGCCAGGGCCACGCGCTCTCGAGCTTCGAGCACGCGCTCCCGGCGCCCGACTCCGAGCTGGTGCGCGACGCGATCAAGGATCCGTACAACTTCGAGTTCCTCGGTCTCTCCCAGGAGGCCAAGGAGCGCGACCTCGAGCTCGCCCTGCTCAACGACGTGCAGTCGTTCCTCGTGGAGATGGGCCGCGGCTTCGCGCTCGTCGGACGGCAGTTCCCGCTGCGCGTCCGCGACGCAGAGACAGGCGAGGAGCAGGAGTTCTTCATCGACCTGCTCTTCTACAACTACATCCTGCGGCGGTTCGTCGTGATCGACCTCAAGATCGAGGACTTCAAGCCGGAGTTCGCCGGCAAGATGAACTTCTACCTCAACGCCATCGACGAGCTCGAGCGCCAACCGCAGGACGAGCCATCGATCGGCCTCGTGCTCTGCCCCGGGCGCAACAAGACCGTCACCGAATGGGCCCTGCGTGGCGTCGACGCTCCGGTCGCCGTCGCGCGCTACACCACCGCCGAGATGACGCTCACAGACAGGCCACCACCAGAGCTGAAGCGCGCCCTGCCCGACCTTCCCGAGCTCGCCAGCGAGCTCTCCAACATCGTCGACGCCGCCAACGCGATCTACGATGGAGATCCCGGCCGAGAGGAAGCCGGGCAGGCATGGAGTTCAACGCTAGGCGTTTGTCCAACGGCCTGTTGGACAAACGGCTGACGTCGTCGCCGCCGTCTGAATCGATTTCTCCGTCGCCAAGCCCAATCTGCTGCTCGTGTCGGAGACGGCCCCGTCGTCGGGGCGGCCATTACGCATCGCCCCCCTCTGCCGGCTGATTTCCGCTTGTGCTGTGGTCATCGACCCCACCGAGCGTCAGCCACACCCCTACGGAGCCGATCAGGATGAAGCCCAACGCAGCCACCCCTAGGAGCAAAAATGCGAGAGCGCCACGCCCCACCCCGAAGAGTTCGGTGGTCTGAGCGACGAAGCCGAGAACGAGGAGCCCGATCCACAGCGCGACCAACGCCCCAACGATCGCGCCACGGCTGAGGCGACGCTTCCCGCGCTGGCTCATTTTCACAACCTCCTCCACCCGTCGCCGCGGCCGGAGCGTGCGGCCAATGACGATGTTCTTCGCCCTGCGTGTCCCGGGTAGCCCTTGGGGCCGCCCGACCAGTCACACCCAACCAAAGCGGCATAGTAAAGCCTCGGTGGCGTGGTGGCGACACCCTCGCCGCGCCAGCAGGAGCCACCCTCACCGGTCACCGAAACCCTGCTACAGAGGCGGAACCTGGTTGTTGACCTGCGTGCCGTGGTACAGGTGGTCCTGATCCTTGCATGCAGCGGGGAAGAAGAACTGCACACTGTCGCTGCGGACGCCGTTGTAGCTGGCGAACAGAGTCGCGCGTCCGACGGTTCCCACTTCACATCTGCGATCGTTGCTGGCCACCACGCGGACGACGATCTTCATGATGTTCCCGGGGTAGCCCCACATCGTCGCGTAGTGAGAGTGGTAGACGAGGTGACGCTCGACCGTCATCGTGATCGCGCCCCTACGGGTTTCCTGACACATGATCCCGGAGACGGTGTTCGCGTCCAGGTTGATCTGGCCGTGGCCGCGAGCGAAGCCGCCCGCTTCGCCAGGGGAGCCGGTGTGAAAGCCCCATGGCGGAATCCCGTAGACGATCGGGATCTGGCCGCAGCCGGGCGAGTACCCAGCGGCCTGACCGGCCATGCCGATCAACGCCAGCAGCGGCGTCAGCACCAAAGCCGCCAGTCCGATGCGCCGTATGCTTTGGCCTCTTCGCATCCTGCGGCCGACTATATCCCCGTCAACGCGACGACCTAGACCCAAGGAGCTCTTCGAGGAAGAATCGCGTCTTTGGCCCGGGCTCTTGGAGCGGGTAGACATGCTTGAGGAGGTCAAGCGCCTCCTCCGCGGTCTTCACGCCACACTCGCGCAGCAGGATCTCGATGTCCTCGTCGTCCTCACCGAAGCGCATCGCCATCAGCTTCATCGCCAACAGGTACCTCGGCGAGGCGGCCGTCACCTCGATCCCACGGATGTCCGGGATCGGGCGGGGATGCTCGTCTGCGGCGCTCGGCATGAAGCCCTTGACCGCGTCGTTGAGCCAGTCTTTGGGCAAGTCGAGCTTTCCGGCCACCTTCGCGGCCGCGGTGTAGATCGAGCTCTTCGGCTCGAACACCGCGTCGATGTCCTTCGTGACCCGCCGGGTCGAGTACGCGAGCGCCATCGCCGCGCCACCGACGATGAAGATCTGGCCGCGAACCCCCTCGCGGGTGAGCTCCTCGCCGAGCGCCTCCAGTGCGCTGAGGATCCGCGCTCGAGTGAACGCCCGCTCAGACACGGTCGAACACCTCGCGTGCCATGAAAACCCCGTGACGGGCGAGCACCGCCGGCGTGTTGGCGAGCGTGTACGCATGAAACTCCGGCCGGCTCGCGACGAACCACCATGGCTCGACGAAGCGCTCGCGGCCGTTGACCCACGCGGGCGCAGAAATCCCCCCCTCGGCCGCGAACAGCTCCGCGACACCCGCAAGCGCCGCATCGAAGCGTGCGTCGCCCGTTCAACGGGGGCTCGTCGCGCAACAGCGCGATCCGCCCCGGCCGCGACGAGCCCCTGAAGTCGTCGGCAAACCCGAACAGCAGCCGCAGCGCGTCGCGCTCCTGTCCCCGCTGGAGGTCGTCCGCGATCGTCTCCGAGAGCTCCGCCAACGACGCCGCGCCACGGCGCACCCGCGGGCGGGCATTCAGCTCGACGTCGTACTCGCACGCACCCAGCAGCCGTTCCAGCGTCGCAAGGCTGGGAGTCCGCGAACCCGACTCGTACGCCGCGACAGCCGACTGCGCTGTGCCCGCACGGCTGGCTAGCTCGAGTTGGGTGATACCAGCAGCGTGGCGGGCATCGCGGACAAGCGTCACGATCTCCATAGTTAGATTATATACGTTTAGATATAGCCGCGCCAGCCGACGACGAGCCCTGACGCACGGTCGTACCAGGTTTGCCGAGGCGCCGATTGGGATAGCTTGCTGACATGAGCTCAAGTCGCTTTCCCCTGCTGCACCTCGCCGCGCCCCGCGCGCTGCTCGCCCTCTCCATCAGCGTGGTCGCACTCGCGTGCGTCGCCGCCACCGCTGCCACCGCCGGCGCCGCCACCGCGCCGGGCGCGACCACCGGGCGCAGCTCCGGCGTGACGTTCTCCTCGGCGGTCGTGTTCGCCACGATCAACCCGCACGGACAGGCCACCGACTACGTCTTCCAGTACGGCACCACGCGCAAATACGGCGCGCAGACGCCGCTCGCCCCGGCCGGCGCCGGCACCCACGCGCTGCAGGTCAGCCAGACGATCACCGGCCTCGCGCCGCTGAGCACCTACCACTACCGGATCCTCGCCACCAGCCCCGCCGGCGCCACCGCCGGCGGCGACCGTACGTTCAAGACCGGGCCCGTGCCACTGTCGCTGGCGATCGCCGGCGCTCCCAACCCGGTGGTGTTCGGCAACTCGTTCCTGGTCGAGGGCACGCTCTCTGGAACCGGGGCCGCGAACCACCCGGTCGCGCTGCAGGCCAACCCGTTCCCGTACCTCGGCGGCTTTCTCACCGTCGGCAACCCCGAGCTCACCAACGCCTCCGGCGGCTTCTCGTTCCCGTTCCTCGGCCTGCTCGAGAACGCGCAGCTGCGCGTCGTGACCGTGGGCAAGCCCGAAGTCTCGAGCCCCGTGCTCGTCGAGAACGTCGCCGTGCGCGTGAGCTTCCACGTCCGCGCCACGCGACGCCGCGGCTACGCGCGCCTGTACGGCACCGTCGCCCCCGCCGAGGTCGGCGCGCTCGTCGGCTTCCAGCTGCTGCGGCCCGGTCGCTCGCTCAACAAGGGCGGCACCGTCGTCAGCGCCGGCACCGACACTGTGTCCAACTTCAGTCGCGTCGTGCGCGTGCAGCGCGGCCTGTACCGCGCGCTCGTCAAGGTCTCAGACGGAGCGCACGTCTCCGCCTACAGCGCGCCCGTGCTGATCCGCTGAGCCCGACACCGCAACCTCTGAACCGCTGCCCTGACGCCGTTCATCTGATCCGCTGAGCCCGGGCAGACGGCACGTGGAGTCCGCGCCGTACGCCAAAAAGGCTAACCGCGATTCCGAGCTTTGGACGCGGACGCTTTGTGACGGGCGGAACTATTGCCGGTCTCTTTGGGTTTGTACGCCTGAAACTAGGCCCTCCTGAGACTGCGAGGCCCGTCTTGCGAACGACGAGTTCCCCCCATCGTCTTTATCTAATCGTTATACACCTCGGCCAACCGCTGCGGCAGCAGGCGGCGTGATGGAACCCAACGACTGGCCCCTTGACCCGCAAGCCAGCGCGACGCGCGTGATGCAGGTGATCGACGACATCGACGCGATGGATCACGAGCAGCGCCACGCTCTACTTGCCGACCTGCTGTCCGCGGCGTGGCCCAGCCAGCTGGCTCGGGACTCGTGAGAGCGGGTCGGTAGGACCGCCAGCCGTCGCGCAGGACGTCGTAGAGTGTGTTGCGTGTCGCTCGGTCGATGCGGTCAACAGACCGTCCCCGAGGTTGGCCTCGAGGTGTAGCGCGTGACTGCCTCCGCCCGGGCAACACTGCAGCCTGGCGAGTCGGCGGAGCGCGGCCGAGCGGCCCGCCAAACCGCGCCGCGCTCGGCGCACGGCGAATGGTCCGCGGCGTCGGATCGATCGGATCCGGTCGCGCTGCTGGCGGCCCAGGCGAAGTCCCGTGTACAGGAGCTCGTGCCGATCCGCTACGGGCGCATGCTCGTCTCGCCGTTCACCTTCTACCGCGGCGCCGCGGCGATCATGGCGGCCGACCTGGCCGCGACACCGGACTCGGGCATCGTCGTGCAGGCCTGCGGCGACGCGCACATCTCTAACTTCGGCGCGTTCGCGGCGCCCGACCGCAGACTGGTGTTCAGCCCGAACGACTTCGACGAGACGCTGCCCGGCCCATGGGAGTGGGACGTCAAGCGGATGGCAGCCAGCGCCGAGATCGCCGGCCGCGACGTCGGGCTCCCGGCGGATCACCGGCGGCGGATCGTGACCGGCTGCGTGCGGGAGTACCGCGTGGCGATGCGCGGCTTTGCGAGGACCAGCCACCTCGACGTCTGGTACCAGCGTCTCACCGCGAGCGAGCTCGTCGATCGCTTCGGCGGGAAGCTGGGCGGGAAAGGTCGGCTCGTGTTCGCCCAGCCCTTCGCCAAGGCGCGCCGCAAGACGAGCCTGAGGGCGGTGAAGAAGCTCACCGAGCGCGTCGACGGCGAGCTGCGCTTTCGCAGCGTCCCGCCGCTGCTGGTCCCGCTGCGCGACCTGCACGGCCCGGCCGGCGCCGACGACGACGAGACCGGGTACGTGCGCGAGCTGGTGGACGAGTACGCCGCCAGCCTCGACGTCAACCAGCGCCACCTGCTCCAGACCTACCGCTTCGTCGACATGGCGCGCAAGGTCGTCGGCGTCGGCAGCGTCGGCACGCGCGCCTGGGTGGTCCTGCTGGTCGGCCGCGAGGGCAAGGACCCACTCGTGCTGCAGGCGAAGGAGGCGCAGGCTTCGGTGCTCGAGCCGCACCTGGGCGTGAGCGAGTTCGCGTGCCAGGGTGAGCGGGTCGTCCGCGGCCAACGGATCTCCCAGGCGGCGAGCGACATCTTCCTTGGCTGGCTGAGCAGCGAAGGCCTCGACGGTCAGGAGCACGACTTCTACGTGCGCCAGCTGTGGGACTGGAAGGCCTCAGCCGATCTCTCGACCATGAGCGAGGCGGGTCTGCGGGCGTACACGCGCGCCTGTGGCTGGTCCATGGCCCGCGCGCATGCGCGCTCCGGGGACCGACTCGCGATCGCCGCCTACCTGGGGGCCGGTGCGAGGTTCGACCAGGCGATCGCCCGTTTTTCCACCGCGTACGCCGATCAGAACGAGCGCGACCATCGGCGACTCGCCGACGCCGTCGCCGGCGGCGAAGTCGCAGCCGAACACGACGTGTGAGCACGCCGCGGGCGGCGTTCGCTCACGAGCTCGCGACGTTGGCTGTGTGTCGATGCTGGTCCCACACGCCGGCCAGCACAGCGCACACGATCACCACGCCGGCGTACGCGAACAGCCAGGTGACCAGCCCGAACGCGATTCCGATCAGCCCGTAGCGTTCGGCGTTGTTGGTGAATATCGCAGGCAGGAACAGGGCGGTCCAGACGGAGTAGATGCTGACCCCCGCGGCGGTGAGCAGACCCGTTGGGAGCATTCGCCGCCAACGGATCCTGCGGCCGAGCAGGAGATAGGGCGACCACAGCCAGAACGCCGCTCCGAGCAGGGTCGCGCTGGCCGTGTACAGGACGCCGAGGCCGTGGCCGTGCTCGAGGTCGTGCAGCGGCGACAGCACCGCGCTGTAAACCACGAAGCCGACGATCCATGCCACCTGCCGCGCAAGCGCGTCGAACGGCTGCGGGTGAAGGCGCCACACGTTGAGGTACACGCGCTGCAGCGCGCGGGTGAAGCTGAGCACCGAGTAGAGCACGATCACCACGCCGATCACGCTCACCGCCCCGCGTACTTCGCTTCCGCTGGCGAACAGCGTGCGAGTCGCGCTGGCGCCCGGACCCGACAGCCCGAGGCGCACGACGAGATCCTGGCCGAAGCTCCCCGAGCCGGGCACGATCGCCTTGAGAATGATGCTCAGCGGGATCACCGCCACGAACAGCTTCGACGCCAGCGCGAGCGCGCGGTCGATCACCTCGACGCGGACCATTTCATCGAAGATCTCTCCCGCGAACGACTGTTCGAAGCGCGCCCGCGTCTGCGCGAAATCGATCATCGGAGCATCATCCTGCCCTTCTCATAGACCTCCCGGCGGTCCCGGCAGGCCAAGCAGTTGCACGACGGCGAACACCAGGATCAGCGCACCTACCCCGATCAGCCCGTAACGCGCCTGGCGCACAGGGAAGTGGCTGCTGATCCCGACCAGGAACAGCACCGTGGCGAGGAACACCGTGTCGCGCACGTACTTGTCCGCTGTCGCGCCCGCTTCGGAGCCCTTTGCGAACTCGACATCCGCCTCGTGGTCATCGGCAGTTGACGTGGCTTCCTGCGGAATCACGTACTGAGGCATGTAGGACGGGCCGGGAGGCGCGCCAGGATTGTGGGCCGGATCGGTGGCCAGCCACGCGTAGAACGCCGGACGGTAACCCGGGCGAAGGCGCCTCTCGGCGAGGCGCTCCGCGCCTGAGTTGCCGGCCGTGAACGCCGTGAACCAGGCATTGAACGACACCGAGTCGAGCGTGCGGATCTGAAGCGCCTCGAGGTCGGCGCGGTTGGCCTTGGTGCGCGCCGCGGACGCTCTCGCCAGCGCGACCGCTGACTCGGTGCTCCACTTGGCGGCGGCGAATCCGGAGTAGGCCGCGAGCACCGCGACCAGCGACAGCAGCAGCGCCTCGATGATCGAGAGCGCACGATCCCGTCGCTCCTGGGCGCCGGCGTGCGCGTGGTGCGCGCCGTGCTCGCCGATCTCCTTGCCCACCTCCGCCGCTGACAGACCCTCGGCCACGTCCCTGCTCCCCCGCTACTCGCAGTTACAAGAGAGTCGGACATGCCCCCAAGCCTCTCCGTCAGTGCTCGTTGAGAGCCTGCTCATCAGAGTACCGGCTTCTGATCCGCTGAGCCGCGGCGGATAATCCGCTGATCGAGGAGCCAGCAGCACCCAGCCGCCGTCCAGCGCAGCAGCAGCGCCCGTGGGCCGTGCGCGCGGCCGAGCGGCTCGCGCCAGAGGAGAACCCGTCTCGGGTGATCTACGGGATCATCGTCATCGCCGCGCTGCTCGCGGCCGAGAGCGGGCTCCACGAGACCTACCTCGACACCGTCGCCTCCGCAGTGATCGCCACCGCGCTGTACTGGTTCGCACACGCCTATGCCGAGCTGCTCGGGCGCCGCTTGGTCCTGGAGGAGCGCCTCACTGCTGGCGCGCTCCTGCGCTCGCTCGCCCAGGAATGGGCGATCGTCCGCGGCGCGGCGCTCCCGCTGGCCGTGCTCGCGATCTGCTGGGCCACCAACGTGGCGCTGCAGACAGCAGTCACGGCGGCGCTGTGGAGCTCGATCGCGAGCCTGGTCGCGTTCGAGCTGATCGCGGGCGTGCGCGCGCGGGCGAGCGCGCGTGAGCTGGTGCTCGAGGGCTGCGTCGGCGCCACCATGGGCGTCGCGATCATCGCGCTGAAGATCGTCCTGCACTGATCGTTCGGAAGGTTCGACGTCGGCCACATGCCGGCGTGCGCGGTTCTGTGTAGACAAAAAATCTCTGACATGAGATGATCTCGCGTGCCAGACCCATGACAGCAGTCCGCAGGTTCGAAAGATCATCGGAGGAGAGGTAGATGGGATCCGGACGCAGAACGTCTATGACGGCGGGGGGAAAGCGCGCCGAGAGGGCCAAGTCCGGCGCACGCAAGGCGGCCCCGCGGGTCGCCCCGCTCTACAAGCGCCTGCCGCACGGGCCGCACCGGCTGCAGCGAAACGAGGTCATACTCAATCAGCGCGCGCGCATCCACGGAGCGCTGATCGAGGCGGTCGCGCAGGACGGCTACGAAGGCACCAGCATCAAGCAGGTGATCGGCCTCGCGGGCGTCTCGCGGCGCTCGTTCTACGAGCAGTTCGCCAACAAGGAGGAGTGCTTCCTCGTCACGTTCGACCTGATCGCCAGGCGCGAGGTCAAGCAGATCCGCAGGGCCTACCTCGGTGCCGGCGGGACGCTCGAGGAGCGAGCGCGCGCGGCGTTCGAGCGCTTCGCCAAGGCGATCCACGACGACCGCAAGGCGACGATCCTCGTACTGCTCGAGGCGCAGCGCGCGGGGCCGGCGGGGGTGGCGCACCTGCGCAACGCCACTGGCGCGTGTGAGCAGATGCTCGCGCGCGTACTCGCCGAAGAGCCCGGCGCGACGGCCCTGCCGATGCCGATCGTCAGAGGCATCGCCGGCGGCCTGCACGGCATGGCCGCGACTTTCCTGCGCAAGACCCGCGCGCCCCAGGGAGTCGACCTCGCCGAGGAGATGCTGCGCTGGACGCTGCTCTTCCAAACCCCCGCCGCGGAGCACCTCGCAGAGCGCATGGCCGCCGGGCTGAGCGCGCGCATGCGCGAGATCTCAGCGACCTACGGTCACGGGCTGCACGGCGCCGAAGCGTTCAGCCGAGACGAGCGCACGCGCCTGCTGGGAGGCGTGCTGCGGCTGGTCACGCGCGAGGATTACCGCACGCTGAGCGCGCCGCAGATCGCCGACGAGGCGAACGTCTCGATCGACGCCTTCTGCGAGCTGTTCGTGGACAAGGACGAATGCTTCCTCGCCGCGCTCGATGAGATCGGCGACGAGCTGCTGATGATCGCCGCCGACCCCGACCTCGTCTCTGATGACTGGGCCCGCGCCGTCCGCCGCGTGCTCGCCGAGCTGATGCGCTACCTCGTCAACCATCCGCTGCACACGCGCGTGCTCGCGCAGGAGGCGTTCTTCTCGGGCGCCGAGCCGTACGAGCGAATCGTCGATCTCGCGCAGAGCATCGCCACGCTGCTCACCGAGGGGGCGCCCGAGCCGACGCAGAGCGCGCTCATCGTCGAGGCCGTCGCCGGCGCGATCTGGCACACGATCCGCTGCCAGGTCACGGGCGGACGCATCGAGCTGCTCGCCGCGCTGTCCGACCACCTCGCCTACGTCGTGCTCGCGCCGTTCATCGGCGCCGAGGCCGCCGTCGAGATCGTCACCGAGGAGCGCGCGCCCAGCTCGGTCAGCCGCGACGTCTGCGCGACACCCGTTCTCCAAAGTACGTAAGCACGATCCCCACCAGCAGCGAGATCACGATCACCACGATCAGCGGCGCCCTGCCCGACCCGAACGCCCAGTGGACCTCCACGTCGTCCAGGTTCAGCACCGCGAACACGATCGCGATCACCGTCAGGATGAACAGCGCGCTCGCGCGCGCCACTTCGCGGCGATTGCTCGCCTCGCCCCGCCCTCGCACTCCCCCACGCCCGAGCTTGCGCTGCGAGCCCTCCGGCGGCTTCTGTGCTGAGGGAGCGGACATCGAGTGTGCGTTGATCGTAGCGAGGAAAGCGCCGCGCCGATGGCGAATACCATGGGCGTGATGAAGCACAAGCTCACCCGAGCGTTGGCCGCGCTCGCGCTCGGCGCGTGCGCCGCCGTCGTGCTCGGCGCGTGCGGCTCGAGCGCCACCAAGACCGTGTCCGTCGCCGGCTCGCCGAGCGTCGCCGAAACGACGCCCACGACGACCACCACGCATAGCACCACCACCGCCAGCACGCCCACCGACACGACCACAACCGGGCCCACCGGCACCGCCGGCGGCACCGCCGCGCCCGGCGGCACGCACACCGCGCCCGAGCCCGAATTCGCGCAGCAGGAAAGCCACGCGGAAGGCGTCAGCGAAGCCGCGTCCGTGCTCAAAGCCAGGGGCTACACGCCGGCCGAAACATCGCAGTACCACCCCAGCCAAACGCTGCGCGTGCTCGTCGGCACCAAAACCGGCTCCAGCGACGGCTACGGCCAGCAGGCGTTCTTCTTCGTCGCCGGTCGCTACATCGGCACCGACACCAAGGAACCGAGTGCCAGCGTCAAGGTCCTCTCCCAGAGCGACACCGAAGTCACGCTCTCCTATCCGCTGTATCGCGCGGGAGCGCCGCTGGCGAGCCCCAGCGGCCAGGCGACGGTGCACTTCCAGCTCAACAACGGCAAGCTCACCGCGCTCGAGGAGATCCCGCCCGCCAGCTCGGCGAGCGGCCTCAGCCGCAACTAGCCGCCTCAGCAGCAATCAGCGGACGGCCTATCTTTGTGGGTGATGATCATCCACGGGAGAAAGGGCTTGCTCTGATGAGCGTAAAGATCGAAGGCCGGGCCGAGGAGCTGCTGGCGGCCAAGAACTTCTGCAACGTCGCCACGCTGCGCACCGACGGCTCCGTGCACGGGGTGCCAGTGTGGGTGGACGTCCAGGACGGGCGCCCGGTGCTCAACACCGCCCAGGGGCGCGCGTGGCTGCGCAACCTCGAACGCGACCCGCGCGTCACGCTGACCGTGCCCAACGTCGAGAACCCCTACGAGTACCTCGAGGTGCGCGGACGCATGGCCGAGCACACGCACGACGGCGCCGACGAGCACATCAACTCGCTCGCCAAGAAGTACCTCGGCGCCGACGAGTACCCCTACCGCCAGCCCGGAGAACAGCGCGTGATCGTGCGCATCGAGCCCGAGCACACGCGCGTGTACGGCAACTGAGCGCCCGCCCCGCTCAGCTGCGCCGCAACAGCCGCGCCCACAGCGACGGGCGGCGCGGCTGCGTGCGCAGCCACTCATCGCGCAGCGGCAACTGCCCGCGCGAGCGCGCCCTGAGCACGCACTCCGCGTGCGCGTGGCGCCGCCGGCGCGTGTCGCCTTCGGGCGCGATCAGCATATGCTCGCTCAGGGCAGGAAGCGAATGACCACAAATCGGACAGCTATACGTCGCCGGCTTGCGATTCGCGGCTGGGCGAACCGTCCACCATGGGGCGCGCGGAAGGCTGGGCACGGCTCCATTGTCACGCAGCTCAGCGCCACCGTCGCCGCGACAGTCGCCGTCGGCGTCGGCGTCGTGATGGCGCGCTCCGAGCGCGAGCGACGCCGCAAGCGCCAACGTCGGCTCGAGCGCCGGCTCGGGCTCGCTTCCGGCGAGGCGCTGGCCGCCGGCCTGCAGCGCATGGCGCTCGGCCAGGTCGACCTCGCGCTCGACGCGCTCGCCGACCGTGACGGTGCGGCGCCCAGCGAGAAGGGCGTGCACGAGGCGCGCAAGGCGCTGAAGCGCCTGCGCGCGCTGCTGCGGCTGCTCAGGCACGAGCTCGGCGAGCGCGCGTACGCGCGCGAGAGCAGCGCGCTGCGCGACATCGCCAGCCAGCTCTCCGAGGCGCGCGACGCCGCCGTCATGCTCGCCACGCTCGACGCGCTCGTCGCCCGCCACCCGCGCCGGCTCGGGCGCCGCAAGGGCGTGCGCGAGCTGCGCCGGTGCCTCGCCGCCGAGCACGAGCGCCTGCAGCGCCAGACGCTCACCGACCCGCGCGCCCGCGCCGACGTGCTCGGCGAGCTGCACGCCTTTCGCTGGCGCGTCGCCGCGTGGACGCTGCCCGACGGCGACAGCCTCGAGCTCGTCCGCGCCGACCTCGCGCGCCTGTACCGCCAAGGACGCACGCGCTACCGGCGCGCCGCGCGCGATCGCGGCGACCGCATGCTCACCATGCATCAGTGGCGCAAACGCGTCAAGGACCTGCGCTACGCCACCGAAATGCTCGACGCGCGCGGCTCCGAGCAGCGCCTGCGCGAGCTCAGCCGCCGCGCCGACGAGCTCGGCGAACTGCTCGGCGAGGACCACGACCTCGCCGTCTTCGCCCAGCGCATCCGCGCCGGCGCCAAGCGGCGCCGGCGCGACCAAGTCTGGCGCTGCGGCCGTGGCACGCGCAAGGCGCTGTTGAAGGCGATCGCCGCGCGCAGGCGCGTGTTGCGAAAGCGCGCGCTGCGCCAGGGACGGCGGCTCTTCCGCGTCAAGCCCAAGCAGCTGGTGCGCCGTGTGCGCCGAGCCCACGCCGGAAACGCGCGCGCCTAGCTCCAAGAGCGCGCGCCCAGCTCCAAGAGCGCGTCCGCCCAGCTTCTAGCTGACGCTCAACACAGTCAGCGTGCGCCGCCCCTTCGGCAGCGACACCGCAGCTTCATCACCCGGCGCGCGCCCCAGCAGCGCCACCGCCACGGGCGATTCCGCCGACAGGCGCCCGTCGCGCGGCGACGCGTCGTGCGAGCTCACGATCCGCCACGTCTGCTCCACGCCGTCCTGGTCGCGCACCACCACCGTCGAGCCGAAGCCCACCACGTCGCCGGCGCCCTGCGGCGCCTCCTCGACGACCACCGCATTGGAGATCTTCTCGCGCAGGCGCGCAATCTTCGTCTCCAGATGCGCCTGGTCGTTCTTCGCGTCGTGGTACTCGCTGTTCTCCTTCAGATCGCCCCATTCGCGCGCCGTCTTGATGCGCTCGGCGATCTCCCTGCGCCCGTCGCCCTCGAGCACCGCCAGCTCCGCTTCCAGCTCGAGCAGGCCCGCTGCCGTCGTCAGGTTCGATCCGTCGCTCACTGATCAGAGCCTACTCCACCCAGCGTGCCGCCCCGCCCCGCCGGCCGCGCCGGCGCCACGTGGGCACCGCGCGGGGTGGGTCTCTTAGAAGTAGGTGCTCGCCGGCGTCGAAAGCAGCGCATAGATCTGCGCGATCGCCGCCTGCACCAGCAGCTGCGCAGTGGGCGGCGAGCCGAACACGAACAGGTTGTTCTTCAGGCGCAGGTACTGCCATGCGTAGTTGACGTAGTTCTGCGCGATCGACGGCCCCGGCGGGTCGTGCGTGACCGAGTCCAGGTACAGCAGGTTGCGGAAGTACACCGACACGAAGAACGGGATTTCCGAGCCGAGCTTTTCGTTCGTGAAGTACGCCAGCGCCGCCTTCGCCGTTTGGCGCGCCTGGTACAGGTACGCGCTGTTGCCCGTCGCCTGGTACAGCAGCGTGCCCGCGCCGATCATTGAGCCCTGGTTGTAGCTCCACAGCCGCGGTTCCACCACGCCTCTGTCGCCGATGTGGTCCGCGTACAGGTTCGCCGGCTGCTGCAGGCAGCGGCGCACCCATTCGTACGCTTTTTCCGCGAACTGCAGGTACGCCACGTTGTGCGTGAAGCGATACAGCAGCGTGCCCAGCTCCGCCGCCGGCGCCGTCGTCACCGTGTTGCGTTCGCCGTCGTTGGCGTCGTTCGAGAACGGGATCCCGCCCTCGCACGCCAGCCCCGGCCGTTCCCACCAGCCCGCCATCTCGAACGCCATGATCCCCTCCGCGCTGCCCAGCAGCGCGGCGCTGTGCGTCAGCTGGTACAGGCGCACCATCTCGATCCCGATCCAGTCGTTGTCGTCGTAGTACTTCGTCCCGCCCGGTCCCGCCGGCGCCGCTACCGTGCCGTCGAACGCCGCCAGCGTGCTCGTGTACGTGCCTTCTGACGCGCCCGAGTTGTCCGTGTCCAGATACGAGTTCAGCCCCGTCAGGCGCGCGTCCAGTTCGCGCGACAGCGACACCCCCAGGTGCGGGATGAACGCCACGCTCACCGTCGCCGCCAGCGCCTGCGAGAACGGCCACAGGTACGAGAACGGTTCGCCCGAGTACAGGCCCGAGCCCGCGATGTAGTAGCCCTTCTGCATCGCTTCCAAAGCCGCCAGCGCGCGCGCCGGGTTGCCGTGCAGCACCGGCTTCTTCGGCTTCTTTGGCTTCGTCGGTTTCGTCGACGCCGCGCGCGCGAATTCCGACGCGCGCGGGCGCAGCACCGGGCGCGTCGCGCCCGCCGGGTACGGCGACGGCGAAGCGCTCGCTGCCTGCGCCTGCGCGACGCCCGCGAGCGTAGCCCAGGACAGCAGCACTGCGAATACGCTCCCAAGCGCGCGGCGGTGAACGAAGTTCGAAATCATCGACTCAAGCAAGCACAACAGGCTACGCACACGTTCGATTTGGTATCACGCATTGCACTTCGACTACACCACCGTCGGGCACGTCACCATCGACCTGCTCGACGACGGCTCGCGCCGCGCCGGTGGCACGGCCTTCTACAGCGCCCTGCAGGCCGCCCGGCTCGGCCTGCGCACGCTGATCGTCACGCAGGGCCTTACCGCCGAGCTCGAGCAGCTGCTCGAGCCCTACCGCGACGAGCTCGAGCTGAGGATCCTCCCCGCCCCCAGCACCACCACGCTGCTCACCGCCGGCTCCGGCTCCGATCGCGCGCAGCGCGTGCTCGCCTGGGCCGGCCCCATCGCCGAGGACCTCGCACTCGACACCGCCATCCTGCATCTCGCGCCCATCGCCCGCGAGACCCCCAGCCGCTGGCGCGGGCCAGCCGCGTTCGTCGGGCTCACCCCCCAGGGGCTCGTCCGGCAGTGGCACGCCGGCGGCGCGGGCGGCGGCGCCGGCAACGCGGATGACGACGCCGGCGACCCGGGCGACGGGCGCATCACCAACGCACCACCCGCCGACGGCGCCGTCGGCGTCGCCGAGCGCTGCCACGCGCTGGTCGTCAGCGAGCACGAGCGCGCCAGCTGCGCAGGCCTGATCGCCGCAGCGCGCGCCGCCGGCGCCGTCGTCGCCGTGACCGCCGGCGCCGGGCCCGTCAGCATCCTCGCGCCCGGCCACGAGGTTGATCGGCAGGGGCAGGGGCAGGGTGGCGAGCTCGCCAGGGGTCGCGACGACGCGGACGAGCTGCAGGTGCCCGTGCTGCACGAGCCCGTCGATGACCTCGGCGCCGGCGACGTGTTCGCCGCCGCCTTCTTCGTCTGCGTCAGCGAGGGACGCTCAGCGCTTGACGCCGCTCGCTTCGCCAACGCCGCCGCAGCGGTGCGCATGCACGGCGCCGGCGCGGGCGCCATCGGCGAGCGTGGCGCGATCGAGGCGCGGCTGCACTCAACCGCTGGCGCCGGTGGTTGGCTGTAGCGCCATGGTGGGACAGCCTCAGCCGTCGGCGACCGCGCGCACGCCGCATCTCCTCTTAAATTAAAAGTTCTGTATAGCGATGGTCATACAGACTTCGCACGGAGGGCGCCGTCGATCAGGCGCGAGAGCTCCACTGGGGCGATCGCGTCGCTGTTGCCGCACGCGCGCGCTGCCAGCAGCAGGCTGCCGCCCACCGGCGCCATCTCCACCGGGCCGACGCGCGCGCACGGGGCGTGCTCGTGGATCGCGCGCGTGAGCGGCTCCACGAACACCGCGCCCGCCTTGAACGCGCTGCCGATCAGGCCCACCGGAAACTCGCGCGCGCGACCGTTCGAGTCGGCATCGCCCAGCCCAGTCTGTGTGATCACCGCCGCGATCTGCTCGCCGAGCTCTCTCGCTCCGCGCTGATACAACTCGCACGCAACCGCGTCGCCCTGCTCGGCGAGCTTGGCCGTTTCGATCGCAAACGCAGCGATCTCGCCCTTGGTCAGCGGCTTTGAGTACACCAGCGCCGCCACCTGCTCGACGCTCGACACGCCGAAGAACGCCGGCGCCGCCCCGCACAGCGCCGTCGGCGGCCCAGACGCCTCGCGGTGGCGCAGCGCCGCCTTGATCGACTGCACGCCCAGCCAGTAGCCCGAGCCCTCGTCGCCCAGCAGATGCCCCCAGCCGCCCGCGCGCCACGTGCGCGTGTGCGCGCCCTCGCCGTTCACGCCGAACACGTTCGAGCCCGTCCCCGCGATCGCCGCAACGCCCGGCCCCACGCCCGTCGCGCTCGCCCACGCCGCCACCACGTCGTTCACCACTATCCACGCATCCGTGCGCGCCGAGCGCACGTTGCGCGCCACGTCCTCCGTGTCCGTGCCCGCGATCGCCAGCACCGCCGCGCCCAGCTCAGCCGCGTCGATGCCCGCGTGTTCCAGCGCCTCGTCCGCCGCTCCCAGCAACGCCTGCACCGCCGCCCGCGCGCCCACCGCGTCTTCGTTGCTCGGGCCGCCGTGGCCGACATGCAGCACCAGCTCGCCCGTGCCCTCGAGCGCTTGCAGGTCGAGCACCGCCGCGAGCGTCTTCGTCGCGCCGCCGTCCACGCCCATCACGTAGCGCGTGTGCGTGTGTCGCTGCTCTGACGCGAGCACCGGCGGCAGCTGCACGAGGGAGTCGCTGTTCATCGCGCCATCCTCTCAGGATCGACGTGCCCGGCGCTGGCCGCATGCCGGCTCATCACAGTGTCCAAGCGCCGTTTCAGCGCTCATGTCCGTCCGTCGGATGGCCGATCTCGATCGCGACATGGGCACTTCCACCACACGCGACACCGAGGGTGTCGCCGCTGGAGCCGAAGCGCTGCTGCGCGAGCACCCCGACGCGCTCGTGTGCGGACTCGCCGGCAATGGGCTGATCGTGCCGGTGCCCCAGTCCGTCGGGCTGTGGGGCCAGGGCCTGATCGAGGGCAGGGCGCTGATCGACAACGTCGTCGCCGCCGACCGCAGCACGGTCGTCAAGCTGTGGATTCGTGCGCAGGACGAGGGCGCCGCCGCCGACAAAGTACGCCTGCTACGCAAACCCTCCACCTGGACCACGCTGCACTTCCTCGACCTGCGCGAAATGCACGGCGTGCTGCTCGGCGTGATCATCCCCAGCGACGAGCAGGCGGACGAGCGCGAGGACATCGAGGAGCTCGCCCCGTCGGCGCCGCGCTTCTGCTCGCTGATGGAGGACGAGGGCGCGAGGGTGCTCGGCTGCGACTCAGCCTTCACCGAGATGTTCGGTTTCGCCGAGGAGGACATGCTCGGCAACTCTGTGCTCGACCAGATCCACCCCGAGGACCAGGGTCGCGCCGTCGAGGGCTGGCTGGCGGTGCTCTCCACCCGCCGCGACCAGCAGACCCGCCTGCGCCGCCGCCGCAAGGACGGCTCCTACATGTGGGTCGACACCACGCTGCGCAACCTGCTCAACCACCCCGATCGCAACTACGTGCTCGTCGAGATCATCGACATCTCCGCCGAGATGCAGGCGCAGGAAGCGCTGCAGGAACGCGAGGAGCTGCTACGCCGCCTCACCGCCGCGATGCCCGTCGGGCTGCTGCACCTCGACACCGAGCGCAACGTCGTCTACAACAACGCCCGCCTGCTCGAGATCCTGTACGGCTCCGAGGCGCCCGACCAGCACACCGACGCGCACGCGCAGGCGTTCCACCAGGAGCCCGGAGCACCCGTCTCCTCCAGCACCACCCTGCTGCACACGCTCACCGCCGACAGCATGGCCGAGCTCGACGCGGTGCTCGACGACGTGCTGCGCGAGGGCGTCGACCACGACGTCGAGGTCGACATCACGCTGCCGTCCGGCACCTGGCGGCGAGCGCTGATGAGCCTGCGCGCCCTGCTGCGCCCCAACGGCGAGGTCAGCGGCGCGATCACCTGCGTGCTCGACGTCACCGACAGCGCCCGCGCGCGCCAAGAGCTCGAGCGGCGCGCCACCTTCGACCCGCTCACCCACTGCCACAACCGCTCGTCCGTGCTCGGCACGCTCGAGCGCGAGCTCGAGCGCGAGGACTCCAACAGCACCGGCGTCGTGTACGTGGACCTCGACGAGTTCAAGCCCGTCAACGACAAGCTCGGGCACGCCGCCGGCGACGAGCTGCTCGTGCTCGTCGCCGAGCGCCTCAAGCTCGCCAGCCGCGACTCAGACGTCGTCGGGCGCCTCGGCGGCGACGAGTTCCTCGTCGTGCTGCGCGACATCCCCGGACCGGAGATGGCCATGCGCGCCGCCGACCGCATCTGCGAAACGCTCTGCGGCAGCTTCCAGCTCTCCTGCGGCACCGCCGAGCTGCGCGCAAGTGTCGGCGTCGCCTGCTCCGACGGCAGGCACATCACCTCCGAGGAGCTCGTCAAGCGCGCCGACACCGCCATGTACCAGTCAAAGCAGCACGGGCAGAGCCTGCCCGTGCTCGCCCCCGCCGCGTAGCGCTGCGCTACGCGGCGGGTCTTCAGCTTCGCGAGCTTGCTCAGACCGCGCTACACCGCCGGGACGAAGCCGACGTTGCCGCCCTTGATCTCGATTTCTTCCAGTTCCGCTTCGAGGATGCCGTTGGCGTATTCAACGGTGTCGTGTTCTTTGTTGAACGTCCCGCCTTCTTCGAGCTTCCCGTTCGTGCATCCCTTTGCCGGGTTCAGCTGCTCGATGGTGTGGACTTTTTTGAATTCCATCGTGATGTCGAGCTTCTGCTGGAATCCCGACGGGAACTCTTTCAGCGCCTTCTTGCCTTCGACTTCTTCTTCTTCCGTTTCGTAGGCCGCCGCTTCGTATTCTTTTTCAGGTTTCGCCGCAGCTTTCACCGGGACCGTCTGTTCCGGGATGATCACTTCGCAGCTGCTCTTGCTGCCTTTGATGTGGACCGTGCTGCCTTTGATGATCTTCACTTCGGCTTCTTCGCTCCCTCCAGCGACCGCGGATCCGTTCGAGTGGAATTCCATGCCCAGCGTGAAGTGGAACAGCACCGCTTCTTCGCTGCTGCCGGCGCGACGGGTCGCCACGCACTTCGAGAAGGTGATGTTCTGGAGGAACGTTTCAGACGATTCGGACACAACCTCGCCCTTGGACTTCAGCGCCCGTTCGCAGACCGGGCCATAGCCTTTGCCTTCGCCCAGGCTCCTGCCCGTGAACACGTACGGCCCAAGCTTCATCGCTTCCACTTCGCCATGGCCCTTCGTGGCCGCCGGTTCGCCGGGAGATATCGTCTTCCCGAGGATGCTCGCCGTGAATTTGCCGAAGATCGCCGGTTTTCTTTCGCGGGCGAATGCCGGTGCAGTGAGGGCGCCAAACGCGCACACCACTGCGGCAAACCCCAGTACAACCCTGACGCGTCTCATTCTCCTAAGTCCTCGCTTTCGCCCTAACGGCTAGATTGAGCTTTGAGCTGGATGTCGCTGCCTGTCGCAGACCTGCCGACTACACGCGGGCCGCATGGGGTCCCCTCCTCCGCCACCTCTCCGTGATAGAGGGCGGGAGCATATCACGGAACGCCGGCGCTTGACAGCAGCGCAAACCACCGACCCGAGGCCGGCAAAACGAGATGCGCCAGAGCCGCTTTTTGCCTGCTCGGCCGGGGTTTGTTGCCCCGACGCCGACCAGACAGGCGAGTTGGGATCTGGCTGGCGCGGCACTCTATCGCATTTCTTTTACATGCGCCGAGATGCGCCCGGCGCCCTCGCGCTGGCAGCTGACTATCTGGCATCAACGTCGGGTGATGTTTCTCTCTCGAGCCCGCGCCCGGCGTATCGCAGCCGAAGTCCGAGCATTTGTCGGCGCGATAGTGCCCGACAGGGCTCGTTCGGGCACGCCGAGGGGGCCGTGAGCGGGTCCGCAGAAGCGTCATTATCCCTGCAAATCAAGCAGTTCTGGCCGAAAATCCGCGCAATCGGAACTGCATCCCTAAAGCGCCTTTAAGCGCCGGCCGATGGCTGCGGCAAGGACACCAACCGTGTGTGTCCACGATCCCGTAAAGGGGGCCCGAAGTGTTTATGCGTAAAGGCAAGCGAACCTTCGCTAGCCGCAAGCGAAAGATAGCCGGCCTGTGCGCATTCGTGCTCGCAGGCGTCCTCGCTGTGGGCGCGTATGCGTTCACGGCAAGCAACACGCAGGCGGAAGAATCCGGCGCCGGTGCCAACACCGCAGCTGTGTCCGGTTACAAGACCTCGAACCTGCACTTCACGCTTAAAGAAGGGACTGCAACGAAGGCCGAATTCACAGCAGAAGCGGAATCGGGAGAGGCAAACGCCACAGAAGCCGAGATCAACGTAGTAGAAAAAGCCCCAACGCAGGCTTGGACGAATTGTACCGCTGGCACCGCGACCGGTGCGGTGGTCCCGTTCACCTGCACATTTGGAACCCCGCTCACGAACGCAGAAATCGAAAAAGACAAAGTACAGGAAACCATAGTCACCTCGTAGGTGTAGCAACCAAGTGGCAAACGGGAGGGCCGGCACCGCCGGCCCTCCCCACCCACGTCCACAACCACACAACTGCAATGCGACCTCGACGCATCAGAAAAATCCTCTCCTCGGCCCTGGGACTCATCATCCTGGGGACGATGTGGTTCTACCTCGCACCGACCCAGCTCGGCGGCTCGGCGACCTACGTGTCCACCCACGGGATCAGCATGGAGCCCCGGTTCCACACCGGCGACCTGGCGATCGTGCGCAGCCAGAGCAGCTACCGCGTCGGCGAAATCGTCGCCTACCACAACCACCAGCTCCACACGATCGTGCTGCACCGGATCATCGGGCGCGAAGGCGACCGCTACATCTTCAAGGGCGACAACAACAACTTCGTCGACCCCGAACATCCGCTGGCCAACCAGCTCATCGGCGCCCTGTGGCTGCATATCGCAGGCGCGGGCGCGCGTCTGCAATCGATCCGCTCGCCAGCGCTGATGGGGGGGCTCCTCTTCATCGGGATGCTCCTCCTCACCGGTGGAGCGTTCGCGCGGAGGAGAGGGCGCAGGCGCAGGGACAGGCGCGCCGGCGAGGGCACGGCACACACGCCGACGCAGTTTCCGCAGCACCCCGCAAACCCAGTCGTCGGCGTGCTCGCTGTCGGCCTGGTCGCGCTGCTCCCATTCGTCGCGCTCGCGCTGCTTGCGTTCACGCGCCCGCCCTCCGAACGCCGCCCCTACAAGATCCCCTACAAGCAGAGCGGCGTCCTCTCCTACTCCGCCGACGCGCCGCCGGGGCCGGTCTACGCCGACGACCGCGCGGTGACCGGCGATCCGCTCTTCACCCACGTACTGCGTGCCGTTGACATGCGCTTCGCGTACACCTTCCACACCGCCGCCGCGCACTCGCTCGCCGGCAAGGCGTCGCTGTCCGCGACGATCGCCTCGACGAGCGGCTGGCAGCACACGTTCACGCTCGGGGCGCCGACGCACTTCCGAGGCGATCACGCGGTAGCCACCGGAACGCTCGACCTGACCTCGCTGATGGCGCTGCTGCAGAGCGTCGAAAACACGACGAAGGCACGCGGTACGTACACGCTTGCGATCACCCCGCAGGTGAGGGCGAACGGGGTCTCCGACCTCGTGCCCGTACACGCCGCGTTCTCGCCGGAAGTCAAGTTCGCGCTCGAGGAAACCGAGCTCCAGCCCGTCGCCTCCGCGAGCAGCACGTCGGCCGCGGCATCCTCGAGCGCGCCCCAGTTCGCCTCATCCAGCTCCGGCTCGGTCACCGGCACCCGCAACGAACCGCTGTTCCTGTCGCTGGGCTTCGCACGACCGTCGGTCGCAACGGCGCGAACGATCGCGCTCAGCGCAAACGCCATCCTCACCTGTGCCCTGCTGGCGATACTCGCGCTGCTGCGACCGATACTCGCGCTCGTTCGGCCGCGAGACCGCGACGAGGTCGCGTGCATCCGCTCGCGCTACGGCCACCTGATCATCCCGGTCGCGCACGTCTCGCAACTACCAGGGGTGGCCGTGATCGACGTCGCCGACATGGACGCGCTGGCGCGGATCGCCGAGCACTACGACCGCTCGATCCTGTACGAGGTCACCGAGGAGGGGCATGCCTTCTGGGTCGCCGACGAGAGCGGGCAGTTCCGCTTCGTGCTTGACGCGCCCACGCCCGCGCCCGCGCCGGCTCCCGAGCTCGAGCTCGACGCGCCCGAGCCGGCCCTCGAGCCGGAGCTCCCCGCGCCCGCGTGGAGCGCCGAGCGGCAGAGCCCAGCGCCGAGCTGGGCAGAGGCCCCGACAACGGAGCTCGCCGCTGTGCCCGCATGGACCGCTGACACGACCGCTGACACGGAGCCCGCCGCGGCGCAGTGGGCGCAGAGCGGCCTCCCGCCCGCGTGGAGCGAGAGCGCTGCCGAGGAGCCCGCCGTCGCGCAGACGTGGGCCGAGAGCGCCGCCGAGGAGCCGGCGCCCGCGCCGGCGTGGGAGGAGAGCTACGAGGTGTACGCACCGCTCGCGAACGAGGTGTACACGGACGAGCTCGAGTTGGGAGAAGTGTTCAGGGCATCCGGAACGCAACCGGCGCCGCCCGAGAGCGTCGCCCCCGAGGAGGCCGCACCGGAGGGCTGGCAGACGGAGGAAGATCCGGACACGGTCGTGCTGGAACGCACAACAGAGCGTGCGCCGGGCGAGCGGAGCGGCGTCAGCCGGACGCGAGCCGGCGCGGTGTACGTGCACGTCACCGGCTTCTAGATACGGCGACGGCGTACGGCGATGTTGCGTGGCGCGAGTCGCGTGCGCCGAGTGCGCTTTGCTCGCGCCCAGGTAAGACCTAGTGTGTTCTGCACGTGTGTTCTGCACACTTCAACGGGAAGGGGCTGTGATGCAGACCTGGGATGCGATTACCGCGCGACGCGACGTACGCGAGTTCGAGGATCGCCCGGTGGCGGAGGAGGATCTCGTGCGAATCCTCGAGGCTGGCCGACGGGCGCCCTCTTCGCGCAACTGGCAGCCGTGGGACTACGTGCTGGTGACCGATCGCGAGCAGCTGCGTGAGCTGGCGACGGTCTGGCAGGGCGCGCGCCACGTCGCGAGCTCAGCGGCGACGATCGCCGAGGTACTGCCGCAGAGCGACGACCAGGGGGAGCGCGAACGTGCGCAGTTCGACCTGGGGCAGGCGACGATGGCGATGCAGATCGCCGCAGCCGACCTGGGGATCGGCACGGGCCATTCAGCCGTCGGCGACCAGGACAAGGCGCGGACGATCCTGGGCGTGCCGGGCGACCGCTACGTAGCCCACATGGTCCCGCTCGGCTACCCAGCCGAGCGCCCGCTGAAGCCGATCAAGCAACCCGACCGCAGACCGTTCGAGGAGGTCGTGCACCGCGGGGCCTGGTAGGGCCGGCCGCGAGGGGCACGGCGGCAGGAAGGACCAGCCAGGGAGCAGGTGGCGGGCCGGAGAGCCGCCTATTCGATGTGGACGAGCGTGCCGATCGGCGTGTACGGCCACACGCGCCCGGCGGTGGCGGGCAGCATCTCGACGCAGCCGAGACTCTGCGGGAAGCCGTACTGCGCGCGTTCGAAGCCGTGCAGCGCGTCGCCGCCGTTGAAGTAGCTGATCCACGGGATGCCAGGGTCGTTGTAGTGACTGCCGTCGGGGTTGGTGCCGCTCATGGTTCCGGAGGCGATGTGCTCGTACACCGCGAACGTCCCCAGTTCGGTCGGCGCGCTCGCGATGCCGGTGTTGACGGGTGTGGTGAGGCGAATCGAGCCGTCGTTCCACAGCCTGAGCGTCTCCGATCCCTCGCTCACCATCACGAACGTGTAGCCCGCGGTGGTCTTCTGGTCGGCGATCTCGGCGTGCAGGAGCACTCGCCAAACGGACGGGCCGACGACTCCGTCGGTGGTGAGTTCGTGCGCGTTCTCGAACGCCATCACCGCTCCGCGCATCAGCTCGTCGGTCGTGCCCGGCCGCCACAGGGCGTTCAGCTGTGCGGGGACGTTGCCGTAGCGCCACGAGAAGCTGCCGGCGGGCGGGTTGACCGCCGCGTGCTCCTGCGCAGAGGCGGTCAGCGCAACATGGTGATTCGGGCTGAAGCTCAGCGGCAGGTATCCAAGCTGCGCGAGAATCTGCTGCGCGCGCACGATCGAGCCTTCCGGCACCGTCCAGCTGGCGACGCTGGAGGACTGAGCGCGCTGGCCACCGAGAAGCCGCACGGCGTGCGGTAGCTGGAGCGTCACCGGGGTGTCCAGGCCGAAGCCGTAGCCGCTTGGCGTGAACGCGATCGTGTGGCTGTCCACCGTGCGCCAGTGCCCGGAGGCGGCCGGCTCCAGTCGCGGGCGCCCGCCGTTCAGCGCCGTTGAGAGCGGCTGCGAGTACGTCACGTAGATCGGAGTCGTCGGCGTGATTCGCGAGCCCGGGCTCGGGCTGATCACCGCGCTGGCGCCGGCGCCGGCGGGGAACCAGCTCACAAGCGACGGCGCCGGCAGTCGCTCCCAGCTGCGCGGCGCGGCTGCCACTTCGATCGAGCCCGCTTCGCCGCTGCGCGCGAGCGTGACCTGGCTGCGCGGGCTTGCGAGCGTGCGGCGCTGGAGATGTTCCGGCGGGCCGTACGCGAGCGTGCGCACGGGCTGATTGAACGCCAGCTGCAGCGGCGAGCCGGCCGCGAGCGTGACGTAGCGCTCCTGGACAAGCGCGCTCGGCGTGCGCAACTGCAGGCGCTCGCTCGTGCGCTTACCGGCGAGCCAGGCGATCCAGCTGGGACGGCGAAACACGACTTCGACCGAAACCTGCTCGCCGGGCGCGAGCGACACCAGCGGCCACAGCCGCCCGTTCCTCACCGTCACCGGAATCTCTCGGCCGGTCGGCCCAACCGCGCTGACGCTTTCGATGGTGCCTTTGGTGACCGGCAGATCGACCCGCGCGAGCGCCGCCGCATCGGCGACGATCGCCGGGCGCGACCACACGAACGCGAGTGCTGCGAACGCGAGCACCGCGATCAGCACCACGACGCCGGCGCCCAGCAGCGCGCGCGGCCACCTGGGCTTAGGAGCCAGCACCAAAGTCGGCGGCGGGCCGGCGGTGCGGGAGCTCATGGCGCCGCTCCCCTGGTTGCGTTCGAATCTGCTCAGTCTCACGCGGAGTCCTTGTAGTTAACGCTTCGAGACAGGTTAGTCAAGAACTGGGAATCATCCGGCGGACGTCATCTGAGCGGATAGAGCGTGACGAGCGCGGCGCTGCTCGCCGGCATGCTCAACTCGAGCGCGCCGCGCGAGCTCGACACGCGCGGCAGCGCGGTGGCGGGATTCCATGCGCCCTGTGCGCTGACGGGGCGCCCGCCGAGCGTGACGCCCATCCTCGCCCTCAGCCCGGGCGCCGTCAGCCGCAGGATCGTGCCGGAGTGGAACTGCCGTGGCACGCGCAGGCGCACCAGCGCGGGACGCGCACCGGTGGGGGTGAAGTTGACGAGGACGACGTGCATGTCCCCGCTGGGACTGACGAACGCGCCCGCCGTGAGCGTGCGCTCACCGCCGGCGACGGCCGCCTGCACAGGCTCGTCGCCGAGCAGGCTGCGCGCGAGCAGCAGCGCGTACCACTCGGGGTTGGCGTGCAGCGCGCCGCTCGCGAGCGCCTGCGGGTCGAGCGCCACCAGCGGGCTGTACGTTTCCGGTTCGCCGATCAGGTCGTGGAGGTTGACCCCCACCACGCCGCTCGCCATCGCGCGCGCCACATAGTCCACCGCCCACAACGCCGAGGCGAACACGTCGCTCACACCCGGCTGTCCGCGGCAGGAGACGTTGTTGGTCTCGTCGAGCCGCAGCGGGATCGCGCTCGCGTGCGCGATCAGCGACAGCCGCGCCAGCAGCGCAGACTCGTTGGCGCGCGTCAGTGGGCTCAGCAGATCGCCGAGCGTGGGCGCGTAGGCCTGGCATCTCGTGAGCGGGTAGTAGTGCTCGGTGAGCAGCGCCGGGTGCTCCGCGGCGGCTGCTTCGGTGACCCACGGAAAGCTCAGCCCCCCGCTCGACGCGTCAGGACCGACAATCTGAACGCCCGGCGCCGCCGCGGCGATCGCCGTGCGGTAGGCACCGACTTCCGTGAGGTAGTCCGCGAACGACCACGGACTGCTGCGAAGCGCGTCCGCCACATACCTGTCGGGCTCGTTGCCGATCGCGATCCCGGCAAGGCTCGAGCCGAGCAGCGACTGCGCGGCGCGCGCCTCCTGCGCCGCGGCGGCCGGTTCGTCGTGGCCGAAGTTGACCGTCAGCAGCACGTGCCAGCCGGTTGCTCGAGCGAGGCTGGCGATGCCCGCGAGCTGCTGCGGCCCGATCGTGAGGTGCGCCCAGGTGGGCGCCGACCCTTCCTGCAGCCAAGCCGCTTCGGTGTCCGCGCTGATGCCGCCGAAGCGCATCACCCCAGGTCCCAGTGACCGCATCAGCTCGACGAGATCGCCGCTGCCGGCGTAGCCGGCGATGTCCGGCAGGCTGCTGAGCTCGAACGACAGCCCGAGGAAGTCCTCCGGCACGGCAGCGCCGAGCACAGCGTGCGGATCGACAGAGACGTCCACCGGGGGGCTCGTGTGAGATCGCCGCGCCGGCTGCGTACGCGTGGCGGCTGCGGTAGCGGCGGCGAGCGCCAGCCCGCGGGTGCCGCCGGCGAACGACGGCACGGGCGTCGCGAGCGTCATCGCCACGGCGGCCACGAACATCGCGCCGATCGCGAGCGACCGCCGTCGGATGGCTCGATCGGATCGATACATGCGTTGCATCTGACTGCAGGCCATGATCACAGCGGCCAGTAGCGGGCGAGCTGCGCGGCCGCGCGTGAGGTGAGCAGCGCGTCGGGCGCTGCCGAGTGCGGCGGCTCCTCGCCGGCGAGCGCGGCGAGCGTCTCGAGCACGCATTGCGCGAGCGCCGTCGGTTCGTAGCCGCCCTCGAGCACCACGCCGAGCGGCACACCGAGCCGTTCAGCGAAGTCGCGTACGTGGCGGGCGATCTCCGCGAACGAGCCGCTCTCCAGCCGGCAGCCGGCGAGCGGGTCGGCGCGGTGGGCGTCGAAGCCCGCCGACACGAGCACCAGCTGTGGCTCGAACGCGCGCGCCGCGGGCAGCACGATGTGCTCGATCAGCGACAGCCACAGGTCCTCTTCGGAGCCGGCAGGCACGGGAAGGTTGATCGTGTAGCCCTCGCCGGGGCCGGAGCCGACATCGCTGAGCGGCCCCGTGCCGGGGTAGATCCCGGACTGGTGGATGCTCGCGAACAGGACATCCGCGCGGCGGCGAAACGCCTCGGCAGTGCCGTTGCCGTGGTGCACGTCCCAGTCGAGGATGAACACGCGACTGACGCCGAGCTCGCGGATCGCCAGCTCGGCTGCGACGGCGACGTTGTTGAACAGGCAGAAGCCCATCGCGCGATCCGGTTCGGCGTGGTGGCCCGACGGTCGTACCGCGCAGAAGCCCACGCGCGCGTCGCCCGCGAGCAGCGCCCTCGTCATCTCGCATGCGCCGCCGGCGGCATGCAGCGCGGCGCGGTAAGAGGGCTCGCCGACGGACGTGTCGGGGTCGATCGCGCCGCCTCCCGCAAGCGACAGCTCCTCGATCATCTTTATGAGGCGTGCGCTGTGGATCAGCTCCAGCTGGCCCTCGTCCGCGGGCGGCGCCTGCCGTCGCTCCCAACCCAGCCAATCGTTCGCGCCGAGCGCGCGCTCGATCGCCAGCAGCCGCTCCGGCGTGTCGGGGTGGCCCGGAATGTGCGCGCGCGGGTCGTGCTCCAGGCACGCTGGGTGGCTGTAGTACAGCGGCGCTGCCGATCGAGGGGAGGATGTGCCGGTTACGCGTGTCACCTTACCGCCGGCGATGCGCTCTGAGCGCATCTGGAAGTCAGTCGATCGCCGGTTGCTGACCGTCTGCCCGGACGTCCGTGTTCCTGCGCGATCACGCAGATCTAGAAGGAATCACGCATTTACCAGCGCCATCTGCGTGATTGCGCAGATAGTTATGAATTGTTCCATTTTGGGCTAGAATATGCCTGATCACGCATATGCCGGGGATCGAATCCACATCAATGCGAATAGGGCAACGCGTCCGCGACGAGCGCCGCCGTCAAGGCATCGACCAACGAACCCTGGCGATGATCGCGAACGTCGGCGTGCGCTCCGTGCATCGCGTGGAGCACGGCGAGCCGACGGTGCGGCTGGACGTCCTCATGCGCGTTCTCGACGCGCTGGGACTACGACTCGAAGCGCGCGGACGCGGCGAGACATGAGCCTCAGCGTGTACTGGGACGGCGAGAAGGTCGGCCGACTCGAGCGCGTCGATGAGCGCTCGCGGGAATATGCGTTCAGCTACACGGACGCTTCGCGTCCGATCTCGCTCTCGCTTCCGCTGGGTCAATCGCGCTTCACTCCGGCAGAGAGCCGGCCCTTCTTCGAGGCGTTGCTGCCTGAGGGAGCGGTTCGCGAGCAGGTCGCCAGCCAGCTCAAGCTGGCTGCAAGCGACTCGTTTGGCCTACTGGCCGAGCTTGGCCGCGACTGCGCCGGCGCGCTCCAAATCGTCGAGGCAAAGCGAATGTCAGACCCCCCGTCGGTCCGCTGGCTCGAAGACGATGAGCTGAGCACGCTCATAGAGGAACTCCCGCGGCACCCCTTTGGACTCAGCGTCGGAGACGAGCACCTGCGCCTGAGCCTCGCCGGCGTACAGCACAAGGCAGTACTCGTCCGTGACGGGAGCGGACGTTTCGGCAAGCCGCTTGACGGCATGGCGAGCAGCCACATCCTCAAGCCAGAGCTGCCTGACAACGACTACCCGGGGCTCGCGACGAACGAGTACTTCTGCATGCGTCTGGCTGCGCGGTGCGGCCTGTCGAGCGCTACCGTCGAGCTGGTCACCCTGGCCGACCGACCGTGCCTGGTCGTCGAGCGATTCGACCGCGACCAAGATGCCTGGCCGCACCGCCGCGTCCACCAAGAGGATCTGTGTCAGGCGCTCGGCCTCACGCCTGACTTCAAGTACCAGAGGGCAGGCTGGCAGTTGCCCTCTTATCGTGCGCTCGCGGATCTGCTGAACCAGCACTCCTCCTCGCCGGGATTGGATCGACTTGCTGGCGCACAGGCAGCGATCTTCCACTTCCTGATCGGCAACGCAGATGCGCACGCGAAGAACATCTCGCTCGTGCACCTGCGGGAGGGCGTGCGGCTGGCGCCGCTGTACGACGTCGTGTGCACCGCCGCCTACCCCGACCTCAGCACCGAGTTGGCACTGAGCATCGGCGACGAGCTGAACCCCGACGCGATCACGTCGGCCTGCTGGTCTGACCTCGCGTTCGACTTCGGCCTGAACGCGGGAGCGTTCGAGCGCGCGCGCCGCCGACTCGTGGAAACGGTCGCAACCGAGGCGCCGAAGCTGCAGGACGAGGCGCGTGCCCACGGCTGGCACCACCCGTGCATCGAGACGATCCTCGATCTCATCGCGGCCCGCGGCCCGCGCGTCGCGTAAGCGAGATTCGTCCGGCAGCGCACATACCGTTGCCGCAATGGGCTGGCACAGAGGACGTCTTGCCGCGTTTGACGTCGAGACGACGGGCGTCAATCCCGAGCTCGATCGCATCGTGACAGCGGCGGTGAGCTTCGTTGGCGGCGGTCAACCGTCCGAGCACCTGTCCTGGCTGGTGGATCCCGGAATCGACATACCTGCTGGTGCGACTGCCGTACATGGCATCACCACCGATCGCGCACGCAAAGAGGGACGAGTCCCGAGCGAGGTCGTCGACGAGATCATCACCGCCCTTTCCGACCAGCTGCGCCAGCGCGTTCCGATCGTCGCGTTCAACGCTCGCTTCGATCTGACCATTCTCGATCGGGAAGCCCAGCGGCATGGACTACGACCGCTGGTCAACCGGGTCGCCGGACCTGAGAGCATGCTGGTAGTCGATCCCCATGTCCTCGACAAGCAGTTCGACCGCTTCCGCCGAGGCAAGCGCACGTTGAGCGCGGTCTGCAACCACTACCGCGTCACACTCGATCACGCTCACGCGGCCAACGCCGACGCGCTTGCCGCCGCGCGGGTTGCGTACAGGCTCGGCGCGAACGTCCCGGAGCTTGGCGACATCGAGATCAACGTCCTGCATCGGGAGCAGATCACCTGGGCAGCCGAGCAGGCCAGGTCACTGGAGGACTACTTCCGACAGCAGGGTCGCAACGAGCGGGTGGAGAGAGTCTGGCCCGTCATTCCCGCCAGCCTGGCGCGCGCGGCGTAGATCCCCGCAAGCGGCTCGGGCCGTTGGGCGCCTATAGTGAAGGTAGTTGTCTGCTCAACGAAGAGGTTCGTATGGACGTAGAGATCTGGTCTGACATCGCTTGCCCGTGGTGCTACATCGGAAAGCGCCGCTTCGAAGCGGCGCTGGCGGAATTCGAGCACCGCGACGACGTGAATGTGACGTGGCGGAGCTTCGAGCTCGACCCCGAAGCGCCGCCCGAGCGCGTGGGCGACCGCGCGGAGCGCCTGGCGCAGAAGTACGGCATGACGATCGAGCAGGCGCGCGCGGCCGAGCAGCAGCTGACCGCTGTGGCGGCCGGCGATGGCCTTGGCTTTCGCTTTGACATCGCCCGTAGCGGCACCACGTTCGACGCCCACAGGGTCGTACATCTGGCCGAGACGCACGGGCTGCAGGACGCGATGAAGGAGCGCCTGCTGCGCGCCTACTTCATCGAAGGCGAGCTGATGGCCGACCACGACACGCTCGCACGGCTGGCGGTGGAGGTGGGTCTCGACGAGCAGGAGGTTCGCGAGCTGCTCGCGGGCGATCGCTATGCGGAGGAGGTTCGCGACGACGAGCAGACGGCCACGGAGCTGGGGATCAGCGCGGTGCCGACGTTCGTTGTGGATCGCAAGCTCGGCGCTTCTGGCGCTCAGCCGCCTGACGCGCTGCTGGAGCTGCTGCGCCAGGGATGGGCCAAGCAAAGCCCCGCCTCGACGCTCGCATAGGATGGGCGTGATGGCGATCTTCGAGAATCTGAACACGCTGGCGGGCGACCCGCTGGACGCGGCGGAGCTGGACGGACGCGCCGTGCTCGTGGTCAACGTCGCCTCGCGCTGCGGGCTGACGCCGCAGTACACGGGCCTCGAGCGGCTGCAGGAGCGCTACGGCGAGCGCGGCTTGACGGTGCTGGGCGTGCCGTGCAACCAGTTCGGTGAACAGGAGCCGGGTAGCGCGGAGGAGATCCAGACGTTCTGCTCGACCACGTACGGCGTGAGCTTCCCGATGACGGAGAAGCTCGACGTCAACGGGCCTGAGCGCCACCCGCTGTACAGCACCCTGACCACCACTGCCGATCAGGCGGGCGAGGCGGGCGACATCCAGTGGAACTTCGAGAAGTTCCTCGTCTCACCCCACGGACGCCCGGTGGCGCGTTTTCGCCCGACGGTCGAGCCCGAGTCAGACGAGCTGACCGCCGCCATCGAGGCGGAGCTCCCCTCCTGATGTCGAGCACTCCCGCCCTCAGCGCCCCTTCGGCTGGCGCTCCGTTCGACACGACCACGATCGAGCGCAGGGAGCTTCGCGAGCACGACGTGCTGATCGACATCAAGTTCTGCGGCATCTGCCACAGCGACATCCACCAGGTCAAGGACGAGTGGGGCAACTCGATCTTCCCGATGGTCCCCGGCCACGAGATCGCGGGCGTGGTCGCGGACGTCGGCGACGCCGTCAGCAGGTTCTCCACCGGCGACCGCGTGGGCGTGGGCTGCCTGGTGGACTCGTGCGGGGAGTGCGAGTACTGCCGGGCTGGCGAGGAGCAGTTCTGCACCAAGCAGGCCGTGCTGACGTACAACGGCCGCGACTACGACGGCGAGCCCACGTTCGGCGGCTACAGCCAGCAGATCGTCGTCAAGGACGGCTTCGTGGTCAACATCCCCGACAGCCTGGAGCTGCAGGACGCGGCGCCGCTGCTGTGCGCGGGGATCACGACGTACGTCCCGTTGAAGCACTGGCACGTCGGCGAGGGCACCAAACTGGCGGTGATCGGCATGGGAGGGCTGGGCCACGTGGCGGTGCAGATCGCCGCGGCGATGGGCGCCGAGGTGACGGTCCTCAGCCAGACGCTCAGCAAGAAGGACGACGGTCTGCGCTTCGGCGCCAAGCACTACCACGCGACCTCCGAGCGGAGCACGTTCAAGGAGCTCGCGTCGAGCTTCGACGTGATCCTCAATACCGTGTCCGCCAACCTCAACCTCGACGCGTACCTGCGGCTGCTGCGCGTGGATGGCACGCTCGTCACCGTCGGCGCGCCTGCCGCGCCTGACTCGTTTCGCGCGTTCTCGCTGATCGGCGGCAGGCGCAGCCTCGCCGGCTCGTCCATCGGCGGCCTGCCAGACACGCAGGAGATGCTCGATTTCTGCGCCGAGCACGACATCAGACCGGCGATCGAGTTGATCGGCGCGAATGACGTCGGCGACGCGTACGACCGCGTCGAGCGCAGCGACGTGCGCTATCGCTTCGTCATCGACGTGGCGACGATCGGCTGATGATGCACGGCGACGACGACCAGATCGTTCCCTACGCCGGCTCCGGACCACTGTCCGCGGCGGTGCAGTCCTGACCGACTCGGCAGCCGGCAAAGTGACGTCCACTCCAGTGCTCGTGTTCGGCGCGACCGGCACCCACGGTGGCGCCGTCGCGCGGGAGCTGCTCGTCAGGGCGGTTGACGTTCAGGTATTGGTTCGTGACCCGCAGTCGGACCGAGCGCAGGCGCTTGCAGAGAGCGGGGCGCAGCTGGTAGTCGGTGACCTGCGCGACGAGCGGTCCCTCGCTCGAGCGATGTCCGGCGCCGCAGTGGCATATGCGATCACTACGCCGTTCGAGGAGGGCGCTGACGCGGAGGTTCGTCAGGGCTACGCGATCATCCGAGCGGCTGTCGAGGCGCGGTTGCCGTGGCTGATCTTTGCTTCGGTCGCGGCGGCCAGCCGCGCTGAGGTTCCGCATTTTCAGAGCAAGGCGCGTATCGAGGAGCAACTGCGCGACGCTGCCGTCCCGTGGACGGTTGTCGCGCCGAGCTACTTCTATGAGAACGTGCTCGGGTCTCGCACAGCGATTCTCGAGGGACTGCTTCCGCTGCCGCTGCCCCAGGACAAGCCCCTGCACCAGGTTGGGCTGCGCGACCTCGGTGCTGTTGTGGCAGCGATCCTCGAGCGCCGCGAGGAGCATCTGTCAGAACGCGTGGAGATCGCAGCTGACGCTCCGACCCCACGAGAGATGGCTGGCGCCCTCGGCGCTCGCGCCGTGGAAACCCCGCTGGATGAGCTGCGCGAGCGCAGTCCAGACCTCGCCGCGCTGTACGCGTTCCTCGCCAGCGATGGCTACGGCATCGACGTGCCCGCCCTACGAGCGCGCTACCCCGAGGTCGCCTGGACGACCTTCGCCGAATGGGCAGGTGACATCAAGTGGGACATCAGCTAGGGCTGCAGACGATGCCCAGCGCGCGGCTAGGGTGCGGCGGTGAGCTCAGTGCAGTTGCGGCCTGCGGCCTTGGCGGCGTAGAGCGCGCGGTCGGCGTCGAGTACTGCGCCGCGCCGGTCGGCGCCTAGCGGCGTGCCGCCGATGCTAACTAGCACATCGGCAATCATCCGCAGCCCAAGCACGTGCGTCTGCCCCTCCACAGCGGCGAGTACGACACGCTCACGCGAGCGCGGCGGTGCGATCTGCAGCGGCTCCTGGAGCGCCAGCAGTGCCCGATAGCTGAGACCCGTCGCGGCATGCTCGTCAGCGACCGTCATCTCTCCCTGCTCCCACAGCTCCCCGATCCGCTGCATCGCTGCCGTGATCACGCCGACCTGGATCGTCGTCGGCTCAACACCAGCGCCGAGCGCCTCCTCCACCACTGCCTCCGCCGCTGGTCCGTCGGCGGCGCACAACGCCACGCAATAGCGCTCGCCGATCGCCGCGAGCCGACGATCGCCCGCCCGCCGCGATGGGGCACTCACCGGTCAGACCTCCCCGCGAGCCAAGACGGTGGCGCCCAAGCCTCGCGCTCAGGCGGTGGCCGATTGCTACGCCTCCTCATGACGAGCGCCGCGAGCATACCAACGAGCAGGAGGAGGATGACGAGGCCGGCGATCAGATCGTACGACCGGTGACGTGGCGCAGTTGCAGGGAAGTTGATGGTGGCGCGTGCGCTGCGTTCGAGCAATCCGCTGCGGAGGGTGACCAGCGCGTGCCACGGGCCGTCGGGTATCTGCCTGTCCAGCACGATCATGATTGGCTTGGTGGCGCCGATCGCCAGGGTTGTGCCGAGGTTAGCGGGGAACGGGCCGGCGCTGAGTCCACCGGGACCGGCCGAGAGTTGCAGGGTTCCGCTCATGTCGAGTGCTCGTCCGCCTGTGTTGTGCACGCTCGCGAGGACCTCCGGGTGACCGTCGGGTGAGCGTTTGCCGGTAAGCGACTCGATCGTGAAGTTCGATGCGGGCGCACCGCCGGGACCGATGGATAGGTAGACGCGAATGCCGACCCGGCTGAGTTGGCTGATGCCGCCACCATCGGGCGCAGACGAGCGCGTCTCGGCCCAGACCACGCCGTACTGTTCCCCGGGGGGCGCGTAGCGAGGAACGGCGATGGTCACAGTGGCGATCGCGTGCCCACCGGGAGGGACGTCGGAGGAGCCAGGAAGAACCGATGTCCAGGTGGACAGTTCATTCGAGGTGTGTGCGGCGGCGGCGGCGAACGCGCCCTGGGTGATGGCGGCGGCGGCGGGGTACATGACGATGTGCAGGGTTGAGGCCGTCGTGTTGGAGATCTCGATCCGGCGATGGATGGTCGTCCCCGGGTGCAGGTGATCGATTATGTAAAGGCGCGCTCTAGGATCGCTGTATGCGCTGAGAGGGACTTCGAGCAGCTGCACACCCATGCTGCCGACAGGGACTGCTCGCGCCCTCGCGACTTGCGCCGCTGTGGACACGCTGGCTGGCGCTCCCGCTGCGGCGGTAAGGGCGACGGCTGCGAGGACACGCCGCGTGACCTGGATGAAGCGCTCGCCCGCCCATCCGCGCAGATGCGTGGACGACCGAACGCTCATAACTACGACACGGACTGCGTGATCGTTCCGGTATAGACGCCGGCGGCCATGCCTCCCGCGACGAAGACATTGATCGTGGGGTCCCACGTCGCGGAGTTATCACCCGTAATCCCAGTCGCGGTGACGGCCGCGACGACACCGGTGAGGTTGGTCGGATTATTCGCCGTGAAGGTCGCCGTTCCAACCTTCGTGATCGCCCCGGCGGTGTAGCCGACCTCGGCGGCGCCGATCGTCGGGCCCGAGGGCGGCGTGAAGGCCGTGGAGATGACGGTCGCGACCCAGCCGGAGCCCGCGGCGGCAGCCCGCGCGTCGCTGACCTGAACTTCGCCCAACTCGCCGCTGATGGTCCCCCCGAAAACAGTGTTTTCCCGTGTGCCAAGATTGCCGGCGCTGACGGGTACGGTGATCGAGAGCGCTCCGCCCGTGACGGTCACGGTGGCGGATGTTTCCGCTGCCGAGGCGGGACCGGCGAGGCCAAGCATGAGCATCCCAGCGGCACCGGCCAGCAGCAGGGCGCGCATTCGCGTGCTTGTCATGGTGATCCTATCCCCGCAACGCAGCGGTGAGGGTATTCTTGACATGCATCGGCGGCCAGGGCCGATCAGAAACCCGTAGTTGCCCACATTCGTGAATGTGGACTTTCCGCACCACCTTGGGGTACGGGGAATTGGGGCATCGACTATCCAAGCGACGCGCACGGGGTTCCTGCGGATCAGCACGCACCCCGCGATCTTCACCTCCCCACAGACCCCCGAGCAGGCCGCCAGCGCGATCACCGGGCTCCTGCAACGACCCAACGTTCGCGCGCCCGCTGAGCAGGACGGGTTCTGGGACATCTACCCCGCCACAGCCGACAAGCAAACCCGCGGCAATCACGTGCCCGATGCGCACCTCGCCGCGCTGATGCGCCAACACGGCGTCAGCATCATCTATACCCGCGACAGAGACCTGCGCCGCTACGAGACGGTCAACGCACGCGACCCGTTCGCGTAGAGCGCACCGTCCTAAGAGGTCTTGCCGCGCGGTCGCGCATGCAGGGACTGACCCGACCGTTTACGCGCCCGGAGAGATTCGAACTCCCGACCTTCGGTTCCGTAGACCCGGCCGGGAGTGTCGTGGCGCGTCGTGGAGTCGGCGACGTGGCGCCACGCCGCCAGCGCGCCCGCGCACGCCAGGTCCGTTGTGTCGTCGAGTGGCGTGGAGCATGTTCGCACTGCGTTAGCACCCTGCGGAAACGTCAACGGCTCGCCGGGCCTCCTACACGTGTGCGAGGTCGCGCTTCTCGCGCGGGACTACTCCGACACGGGCACCAAGCGGCGCCAGTAGTGCGGCGAGCGTGCTGGCGGTTGGGTTGGTCTGGCCGCGCTCGATCCGCGAAATCTCGGCCTGGTTGATGCCGGACGCAGCAGCGAGCTGCTTCTGCGTGAGATGGCGCTCCTTGCGCAGCTCGCGCACCTCACGAGCCATCGCATAGTGAGCGTTGAAGGCATCCCAACGCGCGATGGCCTCCGGGCCGCCGGCCTTCGCCCTCTCCTCAACCTCGCTGATGTAGTCGTCGAACTTCGTGGCCATCACGGAACTCCAGTAGTCGGGTCGTCCAGGAGTGCTTATGCAGAATACCGCATATTTTGTCAAGACCGCCGCTTGCCGCGAGACTCGTCGCGACCAGCCGGCCGCTTGCCGCCGACCTGCTGCTGAGCCTTCCAGCTCGTCAGGCGCTGCTTGGCCCGCTTGATCTCCGCGTTCTGGCGCTTGGCGCTTGGCTCCTTACCCTTGTCATAGCCAGCCAACAGCAGGACCACCTTCTTGCCGTGGGCGTGGCAGAACACGCGCAGCAGGACATCGGCGCTGCTCGCACTCAGATGCTCGGGGACCGGCAAGCCGCGCTCGCGCAGGATCGTCGCCGCGTCATGGCCCACCCGAAACTCGAAGATGCCGGGGGCGCCCTGCACCCACCTGCCCCACGAGGAGCCACAGACTCCAATGCCCTCATAGGCGAGCACGTTGCGCAGCGCGGCGGCCAACGCCTGCTCCTTCAGCTCATCCAGCCCGCGCAGGAAGTCAAGCACCGGCTCCCGGCCGTCCTCCTCGTAGAACTCAAGCGTCCACGCCGGGCCGCTCATGAGGACTTGGCACTCACCGACACAGCCACTCTCGGCTCCAGCGTCGCTGCCGATCGCTTGGACATCGCCGCATGATGCCAGCAGGCCCCGATACCCCGATACGCTCGACCAACTCGGGAGGAAATCCTGGGAGGAAGTTCTCCGGCTTTCGATTCCCTCCACATGCAAACCAGTCGATTTGCAGGCTTTCTTCTACGCGCCCGGAGAGATTCGAACTCCCGACCTTCGGTTCCGTAGACCGACGCTCTATCCAGCTGAGCTACGGGCGCAGAGCGACGTAGTCTACCGCCGCTCCCCTGACTCCCCCCAGAGCGTCGCCACCAGCGACCGCGGCCCGCCGCGGTCGCGGTGCTCGCACAGGTAGATGCCCTGCCACGTGCCAAGCGCCAGCCGGCCGCCGCTGATCGGCAGCGTCAGCGTGGGTCCGAGCAGCGACGCCTTGATGTGCGCGGGCATGTCGTCGGCGCCCTCGAGCGTGTGCGTCCACAGCGGGCTGCGCTCGGGCACGGTGTCGTCGAACCACGCGTCGAAGTCGCGACGCACGTCGGGGCTGGCGTTCTCGTTGAGCGTGAGCGACGCGGAGGTGTGGCGGATCAGCACGTGCAGCAGGCCGACCTCCACGTCGCGCAGCTCCGGCAGCGCGCCCAGCACCTCGTGCGTGACGAGATGGAATCCGCGCGGTAGGGGGTCGAGCGTGAGCTCGCGCTGCAGCCACACGCAATCGAGCTTATCCCGGCGAGCCCAGCCAGCGCCTCGCGGGCGAGTGGCGCGCAACTCGCCCGCAACCGACGTGTTCGCTTGAGTAGGAGTTGACCGCGAACAGATGCGGGTAGCTCGAAAGCCATGCGGACCCACTGCTGGCTCAATAGAGGAGGAAACTAATGCGTAGAGCATTGACCTGCATCGCGGCGCTTGCCCTGGCGCTGATGGCCCTGCCCGCCGTCGCCTCGGCACTGCCGACCGTCACGTTCAAAGCCAAAGCAGTGCAGATCGCGGGCTTCCCGGGCACCGGCAACATCCTCGGCGCCGGCGCCGCCGACCAGGCCGAATACACGATCTCGGGGACCGAATACCTGGGCTCCCCACCGCCGATCATCGGCGTCAACGTGTTCCTGCCGAAGGGAACCAAGCTGCACACGACCGGCTTCCCGACGTGCTCCAAAGCAACGCTTGAACAGTTCGGCCCGATCAAGTGTCCCAAGGGCTCCGCAGCCGGCCCGATCGGCAAAGTGCTCGGCTTCGTGACCTTCGGCGGCGAACGCGTCGAAGAGCCCGCCGAACTCTCGTCGTTCTACTCCCCCGGCGGCGGTCTCGAATTCTTCACCGACGGCCACTCACCGGTATCGCTGGAAATCCTTTCCGCCGGCCACTACCTCAACCTCGGCGGCGCCGGCGGCTACGGCCCCGAGCTCAAGACCAAGGTGCCGCTCGTCGCGAGCGTGCCCGGCGCGCCGTACGCGTCCGTCAAGTCGATCACCGTCAAGGTCGGCTCGGCGTTCAAGTCGCACGGCAAAACCACCTACTACGGCCGCGTGCCCACCAAGTGCCCCAAAGGCGGCTTCCCCGTCAAGACCGAAGTGATCTTCGCCGAAAACGGCGAAGAATCAAAACCCGTAGTCGTCACCAAGACATACAAGTCCCCCTGCCCGCGCAAGTAACAGCGCTCTAGGCAGACGGACGCCGGCTGAGGCGGGGCGGTGCGCACCACGCGTATCGCCCCGACTCACGCCGCAAACGGCGCCATACGCACGCTAGCGGCACCCCGCAGCGGACCAGCAGGCCGAAGCGTCCCTGCTTTCTCGTCCTCCGCGGGCGCGTCTGTGGGGCGCGTCTGTGGGAGCATGCACGCAATGCTCGCCCGGCTCAGACCAGCGCTCGGTCTCGCCGGGGCACTCGTCCTCGTGCTGCTCGCCGGCTGCGGCGCCAGCGGATCGACATCGACAGCCGGCGCGTCGGCCGCGAAGGCGCGCTTTGTCGCCGACGCGCGGTCCGTGTGTCGCACGCTCAAGGCGCAGGAGCAGCCGCTCAAGGCGCGCCAGGAATCCCTCAAAGGACAGCCCACCGCCGTCGTCGACAAGGCGTTCGTGTCGGTGGCACGTCAGGTGGCGGCGCTCTCGCGCGCCGCCGACGCCAAGCTGCAGGCGCTGCCACGGCCCGCCGCCGACGCCCACGCGATCGCGGGGCTGCTCACGAGCTTCTCGCAGGAGATCGCAGACGTGACCCACGTGGCGAGCTCCGTCGCCGACGGCCAGCCCGCGATCGGCGAAAGCGCCGACGGGGCGCTCAGGAAGTCGATCGCGCAGAACAGCGCGCTCGCGGACGCGTACGGCATGAACGCGTGCGTCGGCAGCGAATGACGCGCAGCTGACCGTCGCGCACGCTCAAGGACGCGCGCCGCGCTCCCGGCCAGCCACCGGCTCCCCGCCGACCGCCGGCGCCGCGCCGATCGCGCGACCAAGCAGCGCGAACCCGGCCGCCGCCGCGATCCCCTCGACCGCGCCGCGCTCGAGGCCCTCGACGAGCGAGCGCTCCGCGTGCCACACCAACGCCGTCATCACCGCCGTCACGCCGAGCGCAGCGAGCGCTCCAAGACGCCACGGCTGGCGTCCAAGCCAGCGCGATCCGGGAATCGGCAGGTCGTCGAAGATGTCGCCCGACGGACCCTCCGCCTCGCTCACGATCTCGCCCGCACGCGAGAGCGCGCGCATCGCAGCGAGCAGCGCGAGCGCTGCCACCGCCGCGGCGCCGCCGACGAGCGCGAGCCACCACGCCGCCAGGACGGACGAGAAGTCGAGCACATAAAGCTCCAAGCCGAGAGCCGTCGCCAAACCCGCAAGCAGGGCAATCCGCGTGCGCCTGCGCAGCAACGCGAGCTCCGCCGCCGGCAGAGACCCCGTGTGCCTGCGGCGCAGCGCCCGGACCGCGGCCAGGCATCCCGCCACAAGCGCCACCTGCGGCGCCACCAGCATGCCCAGCATCGCCGGCATGAACAGCAGCAAAGAGTGACCGTGATCGAAGCCGGGAGGGCCACCCGCGGCGCCGATCGCGAGCTGCGAGACCGCCAGCATGGCCGCCGTCACGGCGAGCGCCGCGAACGCGCCCAGCGCCGAGCGCCGCGCCATGTCGGTCCCAAGCTCCTCCGCGAAGCTCGCCGCCAGCGCCGGCGCGTCACCGAGGCGCACCTCGCAGCCAGGCTCGCAGGCGATGTGGTCGTGTAGCTCGAGGAGGATGCGCTCGCGCTCGCGGCCACGCACGCCACGGAGCGTCAGCTCGCCCTCCAGCTGCTCGAGCCAGCTCATTCCAGAACCATCTCGACCGCTTTGGCGAAGCGCCCCCACTCCCGCCGGCGCTCGCCCAGAGTCGAGCGTCCCGCGCGCGTCAGCTGGTAGACGCGTCGGCGTCGAGGACCCTCCAGCGACCACGAGCTACTCAGCAGGCCATCACGCTCGAGGCGGTGCAGCGCCGGGTACACCGTCCCCTCCGCCAGCTCAAACGCCCCTCCGCTGCGCTGCTCGAGGCGCTGCACGATCGCATAGCCATGTGCGGGCTCCTCCGCGATCGTCGCCAGGATCAGCGGCGCGAGCTGTCCATTCAATGCGTCCGCCTTCATACCTATAGAGTCTAGGCATAGATCGTCTATGCGTCAAGAGACAGTGTGGGGCGCGCCGTGGGCGCATCGGGCCGCTCGGGCTGTTCCCGCTGGGGCTGGCGCACCGGCTGCGCGGGCGATGGCGCCTTTCCTCGCATCCCCGAAGGACGGCACTTCGTCCACAGCCACAGTGCTCCTGGGGCAAGCAGCACAGCCATCGTCCAAGCGAGCATGATCCCGTCTCGTTGTTCACTGCCGTCAGTGGGCGCGTCTTATAGTTTTAGGCCGCCGCGTGGCGCCGCCAAGTGAAACGCCGCACCGACATGCGGGATTGGCGCCGTCGAGGATGCTCTGCTGCTGGTCCTCGCCCTACCTCGAGCGGGCGAGACGGCGCACGCCAGGCTTCACGGAGAGGGGGGGATTCGAACCCCCGAACGAGGTTTCCCCCGTTACGCGATTTCCAGTCGCGCCCGTTCAACCGCTCCGGCACCTCTCCCGGTGCATGTTCGCCGGGCTCTCGCCGGCGGCGGCGCCCACAAGGCTACCCGACACGGACGCCCGTGCCGTTGCTACGCTCCCCGCATGCTGCTCGCCACCAGCGAAGCCTTCCAGAAGACCTTCGGCCTCGCCGTGACCTTCGGGGGCATCGGCATCGTCGTCAACATCATCATCGTCTACATCGTCATCCAGGTCAAAGGCGAGCGCCGACAGAACCTCGAATACCTCGAGTCGCGCCGCCCTCCCGGCACCTGACGCACAGGCGGCGCGGACCTGACGCGCAGGCGGCGCGGCCTCAGCTCGCCGTCGAGTGCGACGCCGCCTCTTCCGCGTGGGTTGCTTCGCGTGCGCGGCGGTACTCGTTGACGACGATGTCGGTGAGCTCCTCCACAGAGGTCTCAGCGGTCGGCTTGTCCAGCGCGATCACTCCGTCCTGGATCATGCTCACCCGGTCGCACGCCTCCAGAACGTGGACGTAGTTGTGCAGGATCATGATGATCGACACGCGCCCCTCGGCCTTCAGGCGCGCCACAAGATCGAGGATCTGCGCTCCCTCTTTTGCGCCCATCGCCGCCAGCGGCTCGTCGAGCAGGATGATGTCGGCGTCCGAGTTGACCGTGCGAGCGACCGCAATCGCCTGGCGCTGGCCGCCGGATAGCCGCGCCACGGACACGTCGATCCGCGGGATGTTGATCCCGATCTGATCGAGCGCCTCGCGGGCCTCGCGCTTCATGCGTCGGTTGTCGAGTATCGGCAGCGGCCGCAGCAGGCGCTCGCGACGCAAGAAGAGGTTGTGGTAGACCGACAGTTCGTCGATCAGCGCCAGGTCCTGATAGACGGTGTCGATGCCTTTCGCGCGCGCGTCGTCGACGCTTTTCGGCTGATAAGGCTCGCCGTGCAGCCACATCTTGCCCGAGTCCTGCTTCTGGAAGCCCGAGATGATCTTGATCAGCGTCAACTTGCCCGCGCCGTTGTCGCCGAGCAGGCCCAGCACCTCGCCCTTCTTCAGGTGCAGGTTGACGTCGCGCAGCGCCGTCACCGGGCCGAAGCGCTTGGCGATGTGCTCGACGCGCAGGACATCGTCCGGCGCCGAGGTCGGGCCGACGACCGCGTGCTCAATGACCGGGTCAGCCACCGCCGGCGTGCCCCCTGCGCACGCGTCCGACATAGACATTGGCCGTCATCGCGACGACGATCGCGAGGCCCGTGTAGAAGAGCTCATAGTCGGCGTTGACGCCCTGCAGGATCAGCCCATCCTTCAGGATGCCCAGGAACAGCGCGCCGATGAACGCGCCGACGACCGTGCCCGAGCCGCCGGTCAACAGGGTGCCTCCGATCACCGCTCCCGCGATCGCGATCAGCAGCAGTTCGTTCGGTCCCGCCGGGTCGGGCTGGATCGTCTGCGAGCGGACCGCCTCGAGCAGGCCGACCAGCCCCGCCAGCGACGCGCACAGCACGAAGTTGCGGATCGTCACCAGCTTCACCCTCACGCCCGCCTCCCCAGCGCCCAGCTTGTTCGATCCGATCGCGACCGTGTAAAGGCCCCAGCGCGTGAACGTGAGCACGACCTGCAGGATCACCACGATCACCACAGCCCAGATCAACTCGGAGTACACGCCCGCGCCGAAGATCTTCGCGAACGTGCCGACGTGGTTGACTTTTTCAACGAGCACGATGCTGTGCCCGTTGATCACGTGGTGGACTTTGACTTCCGTCTGTGTCACCTGGGCTCCGGGCGTCGCCACGGGGGTGCCGTGGGCGAGCAGCAGGCTGAGCCCCTCGAAGGTGAACAGCATGCCCAGCGTGGCCACGAACGAGCTCACGCCGAGGAACGCCACGAACGCGCCGTTGACTGCGCCCACGACCATGCAGATCAGCAGCGCGATGATCGCCGAGGCCACCAGGCCCAGCCCGGCGGTGTCGAGCTTGTAGAACACGATCGGGGCGAACATGTACATGCCTCCGATCGAGAGATCGATCTCGCCGAGGATCATCACGAACACCTCGCCCGCGCCCAGGATCGCCAGCGGCGCGAAGTACGGCAGCAGCGTCTTGAAGTTTTCTCCCGTGAAGAACGTGCTCGTGTTCGCGGAGAAGTAGATCGCCACGATGACCGTGACGACGATGATGCTGCCCTCGCGCAGCGAAAGGCCGCGCTCGAGCAGCCGACGCGCCACCGACGGGGTGGCCTCACGCGCTGGCGCTGGGCCACCCCCCGACATCGTCGGTTTCTCGGGCGAGGCGGGCTCTCCGGCCACCTTCGCCATTGTTTACGCTGCCGTACCCGCCGGGATCGGGACCACCTTGGCTTCGGAGGACGTTCCCTCGAAGCGGCTCTTCGAGTTGACGTACGGAGCGACCGTTTCTTTGTTGAGGAACTTGAGGCCCGTGTCGACTTCCGCGGGGCCCGTCAGCGACCCGGATACCTGCCACAGGAACAGCTCCAGAACCGGCAGGAACCCCTGCAGGTAGGGCTGCTGGTCGATCGTGAATTCGATGTTGCCTTCTTTCAGCAGCTTCTGCGTCTGTTCGGTCAGGTCGAAGCCGCCGGCGTGGATGCCTTTGCTCGCAAGCCCGAACTTTTGCATCACTTTCGCCAGCGATTCGGTGCTGCCGCCGTCGACCGCGTACATGCCCTTCGCGCCTTTGTGGCTCTGGTACCACGCTTCGATCGCCGGCTGCTCTTGCGCCACGGCGGCACCCGTCGCCACCGAGTGCGTCGTGATCGCCGCACCCGAGGCTTTGATCGCCTGTTCCGCACCTTCGATGCGCGGCTGCAGGTTCGCCGAGCCCGGCGTCGCGATGAACAGGCCCACTTCGCCCGAGCCCACCGCCGCCACGATCCGCTTTCCCATTTCTTCGCCCGCCTTTTTCAGGTCCTGGCCGATGTACGCGAGGCGAGCGTTGCCGGCGGCGTCAGCGTTATAGGCAACTACCGGGATTCCCGCCTTCAGAGCCGCTTCGACCGGCGCGTTGAACGCGTGCAGGTCGATCAGCGCGACCGCAATGCCGTGCGCGCCGCTCGTCACAGCGGTGTTGAGCGCGGTCACCATCTGGGCCACGTTGCTGTTTTCCGAGCCCGTCCACTGGTATTCGCAACCCAGCAGTTTGGACGCGTCCGCGGCACCGTACTGCGTGGGCGTGAAGAACGGGTTCGTCGTCACGTGGTTGATGAACACGAACTTGTACGTCGGGTGCGAGCCAAAGATGCTCGCCGAACCGCCGCTACTGCTGCTCGACGCGCTCGAGCCGCACGCACCCAGCAGGCCGCCCACCGAGCCGGCGGCGATGCCGGTCAGGGCGGTGCGCCGCAGGAACGCGCGACGGTCAAAACCCGGTAGATCGACGTTCGGCCGATCGAGATAGTCCAACTGCTCCACCGCTTCGTGGGCCTGGTCGGTATCTGACATGTTGCTCCTCCTCTACTCGCTGGCCGCAGATTGCGCTGCTTCAGCTTCTCCCTTCCCCCTTAGATCGCACCGTGAATCACCCTCGCTTTGATCACGCGTATCAGTGTAGTCCTGGTGGGCACCAACCGCCCTTCCGACCGGGTAAGGCCCGCTCGTCCGACCGGGCCGGAGGTATACCCTCGGGGCATGGCTGGGAAGCCCGCCGAGGGCCGCGAGCACCAACCGGACCGAGAGCGCGAGCCGGGCGGCGAGCACGAGCTCGAGCGCATCGGGCCCGTTGCGATCGCGCGCCACGTCAAAGATGACGGCCGCGCGCTGATCCTCTACTCCGAACAACCGCGCGCCGAGCAGGAGCGCCGGCAGGCGTGAGCAAGCTTCGCTACGACGAGCTGCGCGGCGAGGAGGTCGTCTACGCGATCCACCGCCAGGACCGCACGTTCCTGCCCGCGCGCGACCACTGCCCGCTGGACCCCACGCGACCGGGCGAGGGTCGCGCGGGGTACCAAACAGAGATCCCGTTCCCAGCGTTCGAGATCGCCGTGTTCGACAACCGCTTCCCCGCGTTCGAGGCTCCGCTCGGCGCCGCCGAGGTGGTTGTGTACACCGACGAGCACGACTCGTCCTTCGGCGCGCTCACGCCCCAGCGCGCCGAGGCGCTCATGTGGGTGTGGCGCCACCGCTACATCGAGCTCGGCGCGCGCCAGGACATCGACTACGTGTTCATCTTCGAGAACCGCGGCGTCGAGGTCGGCGTCACGCTGCACCACCCGCACGGCCAGATCTACGGCTACCCGTTCCTGCCCCCCGTGCCCAAGCTCGAGCTCGCCGCCGACCAGCGCCTCGGCCGCTGCGCGCCGTGCACGCTGCTCGAGCGCGAGCTCGACGACGCCATGCGCGTCGTGCACCAGAACGACAGCGTCGTCGTCTACGTCCCCTACGCCGCGCGCTGGGCCTACGAAGCGCACGTCGTCATGCGCCAGCACCGCGCCAGCCTGTCCGAGTGCGAGCCGCACGAGCTGCGCCACCTCGCCGCCGCGCTGCAGGCGCTCGTGCGCGGATACGACGCGCTGTTCCAGCGGCCGTTCCCCTACGTCATGGCCATGCACCAGGCGCCCACCGCCAGCGCCTCGCGCGCCGCCGCCGCACGCATCCCCGCCGGGCACGGGCATCTGCACGTCGAGTTCTACCCGCCGCTGCGCACCGCTGAGAAGCTCAAGTACCTCGCCGGCTCCGAGCAGGGCGCCGGCACGTTCATCTCCGACACGCTGCCCGAGGAGTCCGCCCAGAAATTGCGCGAGGCCATCCAGCGTGGCGCCTGAGCGCGGACCGATGGCCGAGCGCGGGCCGACGTCCCAGCGCAGCGTCGCGTTCGCCCCCGGACGCGTCAACCTCATCGGCGAGCACACCGACTACAACCACGGGCTCGCGCTGCCGTTCGCCATCGCCGACGGCGTCACCGTCAGCGCTTCCGCCTCCGCCGCCGGCTCCGCCGGCGAGGGGCGCATTCGCGCGCACGCGCGCGACCTCGACGAGCACGACGAGTTCGAGCTCTCCAGCCCCGCGCCCGCCCCCGGCTGGCGTGCGTTCGTGCGCGGCGTCGTCGCCGAGCTTGCCCGCGCCCGCTGCCCGCTCGTCGGCGCCCAGCTCGACATCAGCGGCGGGCTGCCGCCCGGCGCCGGCCTGTCCTCCTCCGCCGCGCTCGAGGTTGCCCTGTGCCTCGCACTCGCCGACGTCGGCGCACGCGCCGGTGGTGGCGACGACGTCGGCGTTCGCGCCCGTGGCGGTGGCGCCCACGGCGTGCGCGCCCGTGGCGACGACGGCCACGCCACGCGGCTGTCGCGCATCGACATCGCGCGCCTGTGCGCGCGCGTCGAGAACGACTGGGTCGGCGCCCAGACCGGGCTGCTCGACCAGCTCGCGTCCCTGTACGGCGAGCCCGACGCCGCCGTCTACATCGACTTCCGCACGCTCACCGTCGAGCCCGTGCCACTCGTGCTCGGCGACTGGCAACTCGTCGTGCTCGACTCAGGCCAGCGCCACCTGCACGCCAGCTCCGGCTACAACCAGCGACGCGCCGAGTGCGCCCGCGCGTGCGAGCTGCTCGGGGTGGACTCGCTGCGCGACGCCCAGCTCGACGCCAGCGAGCGGCTGCCCGAGCCCCTCAACCGTCGCGCCCGGCACGTCATCAGCGAGAACCAGCGCGTGCGCGACACCGTCGCCGCGCTCGACGACGGCGACCTCCACGCCGTCGGCGCGCTCCTGGACGCATCGCACGCCAGCCTCCGCGACGACTACCACGTCTCCACCCCCGCCGTCGACGCCGCCGTCCAGCGCCTGCGCCACGCCGGCGCCAGCGGCGCGCGGCTCGTCGGCGGCGGCTTCGGCGGCAGCGTGCTCGGCCTGTTCGCCCCCGGCGTCCGGTATCCGTCCGACGCCCGCGTCGTGCGGCCCGGGCCCGGCGCGCATCTGCTCGGCGAGCCATACGCTCCGTGACTGCTTAGGGTGCCCCGCGGGAGGGTGCGCTGTCTCGCCGTCTATGTCCTCTAAAAAGTCTGTCTCACTATGGTTATACAGAGTTTTTGATTGGACCTAAGGCCGCCCGCCGGTCACAAAGTCGTCACAGGCGGGCGATCACCAGCGCGCTCGCCGTCACCACCATCGCCAGCGACAGCGCCGCCAGCGCGCCGTCCAGCGGGCTCAGCAGCGTGCCCAGCGACAGCTCTTCCGTGCTGCCGTCGCTCAGCGTGCGCGTGCCGCTCACCGCCAGCGTGCGCCTGCGCAGCTCGCGCGCCGCCGAGCTCAGGCGCCGCTGCGCCACGCTCATCGCCGTGCAGCCAGCCGCCATCAGCACACCCGCTAGCGTCAGCCTCTGCGCGTTCACGAAGTACCCCGTCAGTGCCGGGAACGCGCCCCAGCCCAGCGCGAACCACAGATCGCCGTGCACGCGCCCGCCACCCAGCTCGAGGTTGTACGCCGGCAGGAACACCGCACCCACCACCACGAACGGCACCAGCCACACCGTCACCGTCAGCACGCCCGCCACCCCAATCGCCACCGCGCCCAGCAGCGCCAGCACCGAGCACACGATCAGCGCGCGCGCCGAGATGCTCGTCCCCAGCGGCCGGTCGTGCAGCTCGTCAAGCGCATGCGCCGCCACCCCCACCGCCAGCGCGAACGCCGCCAAGCCCCACAGCAGGCGGTTCACATACAGGTGCGGCGCCGCCGCCGCGCCCAGCGCGAAGTAGCTCAAATGCCACGCCGTATACGGCGGATGCAGCAGCGTCAGCGCATCGCCCACGCGGCCGCCGCCCAGCGCGTAGAACGCCGGGCGCTCGCGCGTCGCCGAGGGCTCCGCGCCGGACGCCGCGCCGGACGCCGAGCCGGGCTCCGCGCGCTCGGGCGCCGGGCGCTCAGGCGCCGTCACCGCGCGCTCGCGCGTAGTCCCCATCGCCCCGTCTCAGCCCGCGCGCTTCGTCGCAGACATCACCACGCCACCGCCCAAGCTCATCCGCCGCACGCGCACGTCGTCCAGTCCCGCCTGCTGCCAGTAGGACACCAGCTGATCTATCGGGTGGCGCTCGTAGAAGCCGCGGATGCTCGGGCCCAGGAAGCGCCCCACCTGCGCCCACTCGCGCGACGCCAGCCGCCCCAGCGTCGGCAGCCCCACCGCCGTGTACAGCCGCCATGCCGCGCGCGCCGGCGCCCACGGCGGCACGCCGAACTCAAGCGACGCCACGCGAGCGCCCGGGCGCACCACGCGCGACAGCTCGCGCACCGTCGCCGCCGGATCATCCACGTAGCGCAGCAGGTACGTGAACGTCAGCGCGTCGAAGCTCGCGTCGTCGAACGGCAGCGACTCCGCCTCGCCCTCCATCAGCTCCACGCGCGCGGGCGGGGGCGAGGAGGCGGGCGAGGAGGCCGATGTGCGCGCGGGCGCCAGGTGCGCGAAGCGCGCGCGGGCCGCCGCCAGCATCTGCGGGCTCTGATCGATGCCCACCACCGAGCAGTCAGCCCGCGCCAGCAGCTCCGCCGCCACCATGCCAGTGCCCGTCGCCACGTCCAGCACCCGCTGTCCATCCCGCGGCGCCACCGCGCTCACCAACGCGCGACGCCAGCGCGGGTCCTGCCAGAAGCTCAGCGCCGCCGACAGCTGGTCATAGCGCCGCGGCAGGGCGCTGAACAGCTCCAGCGCCTCGCGCTTGCGAGGCGAGCTCTGCTCTGTGGAAGCGACACCCGGGGCATCGCTGGACGCTGGCAAGCTCATCGTGTTCGCCGGTCTGACAGGCTAACCCGGAGCATGGCAGAACCCGCCCTTCACCCAGACCACGCGCGCGTCATGCTCGTCACCGGCGCCTCCAGCGGCATCGGCGAAGCCACCGCCCGGCGACTCGCCCGCGAGAGCCGGTCCGCGCTCGTGCTCGTCGCCCGCCGCGAGGAGCGCCTGCGTGCGCTCGCCGACGAGCTTCGCGGCACCTTCGTCGCTTGCGACCTGCTCGACGACGACGCGCCCGCGCGCATCCGCGACCACGTACTCGAGCGCCACGGGCGGCTCGACCTGCTCGTCAACAACGCCGGCGCCGCCTGGCGCGCCAGCTTCGCCGACGGCGGCTACGACAACGTGCACCGCACCATGGCCATCAACTTCGACGCCCAGGTGCGGCTCACCGACGCGCTGCTGCCGCTGCTGCGCTCCTCCGCGCCCAGCGCCATCGTCAACGTGTCCTCCACCGCCGGCAGGGTCGCCCGCGCCGGCTCCGGCGCCTACAGCGCCTCCAAGTTCGCGCTCGCCGGCTGGTCAGACGCGCTCTGGGCCGAGGAGCGCCCGCACGGCGTGCACGTCGGGCTCGTGCTCCCCGGCTTCATCTCAACCGAGGGCTTCCCCCAGTCCGAGCTCACCGACAAGCCATACACGCGCTGGATCGTCTCCACGCCTGAGCGCGCCGCCGACGCCATCTATGAGGCCGGCATCGAGCGCCGTGCCGAGCGCTACGTGCCGCGCGCCTACGCGCTCGCCGCCGCCGTGCGCGTGCTCGCCCCCGGGCTCGTGCGACGCGTGCTCGGGGGGAAGGGCGCCGCCGTCATGACCACCACCACCGGCCCCGACCTCGCCGACCGGCGCAACGGTAACCTCAGCGGATCGCAACACACGCGCTCGTAACCGGAGCGACCGGGTTCATCGGCGGCCGTCTCGCCGCCTCGCTGCTCGCGAGCGGCGCCCACGTTCGCTGCCTCGTCCGCGACCCCGCGCGCGCCGCGCATCTCGAGCGCAAAGGCTGTGACATCCGCCGTGGTGACGTCACCGACGCGAGCAGCCTTCACGGCATCGGCGACGGGATCGACGTCGCGTACTTCCTCGTGCACGCCATGGCCGGCGGCGCAGGCTTCCAGCAGCGCGAGCGCCACGGCGCGGCCAACTTCGCCGCCACCGCCAAGCGCGAAGGCGTACGCCGCACCGTGTACCTCGGCGGGCTCGGCGACGACAGCGTCTCCAAGCACCTGAGCAGCCGCCACGAAACCGCGCTCACGCTCGCCGCCGACGGGCCGCCGCTCACCTACTTCCGCGCCGCCATGGTCGTCGGCGCCGCCAGCGAGTCCTACCGCACCCTGCGCTACCTCGTCAAACGACTGCCCATCATGATCGCCCCCAGCTGGCTGCGCACCGCCACCCAGCCGATCGCCATCGACGACGTCATCGAGTACCTGCTGCGCGCGCCCCACGTGCCCGAGTCGCTCGGCCGCGAAGTGCAGATCGGCGGCCCCGACATCCTCGCCTACGGCGACATGCTCGATCGCATGGCCATCGCCATGAACGTGCGCCCGCGGCCCAAGGTGCCAGTGCCGCTGATCACGCCATGGCTGTCCGCCCTGTGGCTCGGGCTCGTCACCCCCGTCAACACCAACGTCGCGCGCCCGCTCGTCGAAGGGCTGCGCACCGCCACCGTCGTCACCGACCCCTCCGGCGCCCAGCCGTTCGGGATCGCCACCATGTCCTTCGATCAGGCCCTGCAGCGCGCGCTCGAGGAAGAACGCCGCGCCGAGGCCCAGCAGCCCCCGCGCTAGTCGTCCAGCTGGCCCGCGTACAGCGCGAACACCGCGCCCTGCGGATCAGCCACGACCGCGATCTTGGCCACCTGGATGTCGATCGGCCCAGCGATCGCCGAGCCGCCCAGCTCGCCCACCTTCGCCAGCGCCTGCTCCACGTCCTCAACGCCGAAGTACACCAGCCAATTCGGCGGCGAAGGCGGCGTCAGCTCGCGAATACCGCCGTTGAACGCGTCGCCGTTCTTGATCATCAAATAGCGTTCCCGCGTCCCCGCAGACTCCTCCAGCTCCCAGCCGAACAGACCGCCGTAGAACTCCGCCGACGCGTCCAGATCGGGAGACTGCAGCTCGTTCCACACGAGCGCCCCCGGCCGGTTCACCAGCGCAGCGCCGATGTGATCGCGCGGCTCCCACGGCATGAAGTACGCGCCCTGCGGATCCTGGATCACCGCCATGCGCCCAGCCGTCATCACGTCGAACGGAGGCGCGTGCACCGTCGCGCCGAGCTCCCGCGCGCGCTCCACCACCGCGTCCGCGCTGTCCACCGACACATACGAGTTCCACAGCGGCGGCACGCCCGCGTCGCGCTGCTGCTCAGGCTGCTGCGCGATCGCCGCCACCGGCTTGCCGTCCAGCATCTGCATCGAGTAGTACGCGCCCGCGTCGCCCACCGGCGTGTCGTTCGCCTGCCAGCCGAAGAGGCCGCCGTAGAACGCCTTCGCCGCCTCCTGGTCGTTCGTCGTCAGTTCGCTCCAGCAGAACGTGCCCGGCGTATAAGCGCTGCGCTCACCCATCTGTTGCGAGAGTAGCGCACCAGGGGCCCGTCGTTTGTTACCAGCTAGATTCGCAAGCAGTGCCTGGAGATTCAGTGCCCGGAGATTCGCAGCCCCCAGCGCGCGCCGCGCGCGAGATCCCCATCCGCGGCGACACCATCAGGCTCGGGCAGCTGCTCAAGCTCGCCGGCGTCGTCGACAGCGGCAGCGACGTCAAGGCGCTGCTCGCCAGTGAGCCCCTGTGGGTAAACGCCGAGCGCGAGACCCGCCGCGGGCGCCAGCTGCGCGATGGCGACACCGTGCGCGTCGGCGAGCATGAGCTGCGCGTGCTCGCCGCACCTGCACACCCGCAAACCTGAGACCAGCGGTCGATTGTCAAATTAAAAAGTCTGTATAACCATCGCTATACAGACTTGTTTTGTTGTGAGAAGTGCGCGGCGCTATGTCAGCCGCGCGACGATCAGCGCCGGCAACGTCGGCACGCGGCTGCCGCCCAGCGGCTCGGACGTGACCATGATTTCCCGCACGCCGCTGACGCTGCCGGGCACGCCCACGCTCGCCGCGCCCGCCGCGTCCACCGTGAACAGCGCATCCGTCGGCAGCGCCCGTCCGGACGCCGAGCGTTTGAGCCACACCTCGTACACGCGACCCGGCGCCGTCTGCGGCATGTCCGCGATGTTCAGCTGCGCGCGCCCGCCGGCAACGCTCAGCGACGCGCTCGCGCGCGACGGCAGCACCTGCGCTCGGATCACGCGCGTGGCGGTCGAGCCCGCCCCTCCACCGGAGCCGAAACCGGAGCTGAGGGCCACGACGGCGAGCGCCACCACCACCGCCGCGAGCACCGCCACCGCCACGTTCGGCCGCCAGCGCAGCCACGCGGGCATGCCCACGCGGAAGCCCGCGCCGGCGCTCGCACCAGCCCCGTGGCGGCCCGCCTCGCGGCTGGACGCGCGCAAATCGTGCGACTCGTGCGCCTCGCGCCTGCGCGCGTCCTCGCGCACGGTGGCCATCACGCGCCGCTTGAGCTCCGGCGGGGCGCTCAGCTGCGGGGTGGCGGCGGGCAGCGCCGAGGCGACGACCTGCAGCGCGGCGACCTCCTCGCGGCACACCGAGCACGACGCCAGGTGCGCGCGGAACGCCTCGTGCTCGTCGTCGGTGAGCGCGCCGAGCACGTACGGCGCGGCGTTGCCGCCACAGCCGTCCGGGTCCTCGATGTGAGACTCGTCGATGCTCACTGCACCACCTCCGTGGGATCGCCCAACTCCATGCGCATCTTCGCCAGTCCCAGGCGCATGCGCCCCTTGACGGTTCCGACCGGCGCTTTCAGCTTCGACGCGATCTCCACGTGCGTCATGCCGCCGAAGTACGCCAGCTCGATCACCCTGCTCTGCTCGTCGGGAAGCTGCTCGAGCGCGTCGCGGACTTCGCGCGCCTCGTCGCGGCGGGCGAACTCCACGTCGGTGCGCTCCGGCGCGACCAGACGCTCCGCGATGCCCTCGCCGTCCACGCGCCCGCGCTCGCGCACAGTGCGACCGCGCAGCGCGTCGATCGCGCGGTTGTGGACGATCCCGAGCGCCCATGTACGCACGCTGCCGCGCCCGCGGTCATAGCGCGCGCCGCTGCGCCACATCGACAGGAACGCCTCCTGCACGACGTCCTCCGCGAGCGCCCGCTGCCCGCACATGCGATAGGCCAGCGAGAACGCCGCGTCCGCGTGGCGGTCGTAGATCACCTCGAACGCCGCCGCCTGGCCGCGATACACCAGCTGCATCAGCTCCTCGTCGGCGAGCACGCTCAGGCCACTTGCAGAGCTCCCACCACCCGAGCGCAGCGGTCTGAACTTCGGCCTCATCGACACCCTGGTCATTGTTGCGCGCGCGCCGCACGACGGGACTCGCGGTGGTCGATGATCCTCGCGATCAGCACGCTCAGCTCGAACAGCAGGTACAGCGGCACCGTCTCGAGCAGCAGCGTGATCGCGTCGCCCGGCAGGAACGCCGCCACCGCGCCGCACGCGAGGATCGCGTAGCGGCGGTTGTGGCGCAGCTGCCTCGTCGTGACGATGCCCGCGCGCGTCGCCGCGAGCACCCCCACGGGGACCTGGAAGACCAGCCCCATCGCCAGCAGGATGATCGCCGCGAAGTGGTAGTACTGGCTGGCCTGCACGAGCACGTTGAACTCGCCGCTGTTGAAGTTCTGGAAGAAGCGCACCGCCGCCGGCAGCACGACGAAATAGCCGAACACAACGCCCGCGACGAACAGGAACGGGACCGCCAACATCAGCGGCGTGGTCACGCGCCGCTGCTCGGGGCTGAACGCCGGCAGCAGGAAGCCGTAGGCCTCGTACAGCAGGATCGGCAGCGACAGGATCAGCGCGAAGATCAACGAGATCCCGAGCGTCGTCGTGAACGGCTCGCCGATCCCCAGCGTCACCGGCTTGTTGCCCTGCGGCGGCGCCGACAGGTGAGCGATCGCGCCGCGCAGCGTGGGCGCCACATGCGCCAGCGAGCTCTTGGTTGACGCCGAGGCGCCGCTGCCGGGACGCTCGAGCGCCCGCACGACGAGCTCCAGCTGCGTCGCCACCGTGCGGGCGCTCTGCTGGACGGTGTACGTCGAGCCGAGCGGACCGTTGCCGGCCTCGACCTGTTTCTGCGTCTCGTGCGCGAGCGGCTTGTTGATGATGTTCAACAGCGCGTGGTTCTGCCAGAAGCAGAGCCCGAACGCCACCGCCACCACCGCCAGCGAGACGATCAGCCTCGAGCGCAACTCCTCGAGGTGATCGACGACGCTCAGCCGGTCTTCGTGCCCGATCCTGCCGACGGCCGTGGCCATGATCAGGCGGGGATCTTCTCGGCGGTGTGGACGGGGGCGCTGCGAATCTCGCTGGGAGCCGCGACCGGCTCCCGCTGCTGGGCAACGAGCGCGGGCTGGACGACCTCGGGGGCGATCGGGTCGGCGCTCGCGTGTGAGCCCTCGCCGCTGATCGCGTCCTTGAAGCCGCGCATGCCGTCACCGAGCGAACGACCCATCTCGGGCAGGCGCTTGGCGCCGAACACCAGCAGCAGCAGGATCAAAAGAAATGCGATGTGAATTGGATTGTCGAGTCCCATGGCTGTTGTTTCCTCCGGGGGTTTGATTTGTGCAGGCCCGGTGGCGCCGCCCGCGGACCGGGGGATCCGCGAGACGGCGCCGACCGCTTGGATCAGACGATGAAGCCGGTCGCCTTCACAGCCGCGAGCACCTTCGCCGCCGTGTAGGGGGTGTCGAACGGGCCGTTGGGGGCGATTTCGTTGCCGGCCGGTTCGTTCAGCAGCCCGATCACGCTCGCGTGGCGCGCCTCGATCGTGAGGATCGACACTGCCGCCTGGACGTACGCGGGCGTCTTGATGTTCAGCGCCTGCCCCGAGTACGCGTGAACGCCCGTGTTCTCGAGCACCTGAGCCGTCTTCATGAACGTTTCAGGGCTCGTGTTGGCGCCTTTGAAGTCGAACTTCGGTTCCTTGGCGGCCTTGCTGCCGAGGTGTTTCTTGAGGAACGCCACGTGCGCGTTCTCGTCCTTCGTGACCACCTTCAGGAACGCGCTCGCCTGCGCGTTCAGCGACATGTTCGCCGCGGTGGCGCCGTTGTAGAACGCCGCCTCCAGGTACTCCAACGTGAGCGCGTAGTTGAGGATTCCAACGTCGCCCGCGCCGAAGGACGCGGGTGGACGGCCGACCTCGGACGCCGCGAACGCGCTCGGCGCCAGCGCCGACAGGATCGCACCGCCGCTCATCGCCGCGCCGGCGCCGATGCCGGCCTTCTTGAGGAAGCTCAGGCGTGTGTCACCGGAAACCGCGTCAGCGGCTTCACGGACCGCTCCGTCAACGTCTACCGCGTCGAGGTTGATCGAGTAAGTCATCGTTCTCTCCGTTATTCGGGGCTAGGTCAGACCGTGGAGCGATGCTCCAGTTACGGTCCTTTTTCTGTGAATACGGAGAGCCCCGCGATGCGGATCACTGCGGGTACGAGATCGTCAGCGCTACGGCCGTGGGTCGCGCCACATCTTCCACATCGTCGGACCGCGCACCAGCTGGATCTCCCCGAGCACGCGAAAGCCGTGGCGCGCGTAGAAGTCGATGTTGCGTTCCTTCGAGGACTCCAGATACGCGCCAACGCCGTCGCTGTCGCACTGCTCCAGCACCGGCGCGAGCACCGCCGAGCCGAGCCCACGGCCCTGCGCGTCGGGCTCGGTGCCGAGCAGCGCGAGGTACACGTGAGGCGGCTTGTGTGGGTGCGCGCGCTCGAGTTTTTCCCAGCCGAGCGCCACCATCGGCATGCGCATCAACAGGCGCGGGTGCAGAAAGGACGGAACCAGCTCGGCCGTTTCGCGCAGCGACGAGTGCCAGCGCCCCGGCGGCGCCCACAGGGCCGCGCACGTCAGCTCGTCGTTCGTCCACACCTCCTCGCCCGCGAGCAGCTGGCGCAGGCGCACCGCCTGAAAGCGCTCCAGCGCGCCCAGTCGCAGGCGCTCCGGCCGCCAAGCCCAACTCGCCACCGGGTCATCCAGGAACGCGCGCGCGAGCATCCGCGCCAGCGCCGGCACGTCGGCGGACATCGCGCGGCGCATGTGCCCAGGCGGATCGATCACAGCCACAACGCACGCATCTATAGATCGTCGTTGTCGTCGGGTTCGAAGACCTCCGCCAGCAGCTCATACGAGCGCCGGCGCGCGTCGTGCTCGTAGGTGATGCACACGGCGATCGCCTCCTCGGCGCCGTAGTCGCGAACGACCTGCTCGAGCTGCTCGCGCACGGTCTGCGGCGAGCCGACCACCGTGCGCCGTCCAGCCGGGCGCTCACCGCCGCCCTGAGCCCTGCGCTCGCGCTCCTGCTCCAGGAAGCGCAGCGCCTTCTCCGGCGGGGGAACCGCGATCAGCTGACCGCGGCGCAGGAGCGTGAACGCCATGCGTCCGCTCGCCGCCAGCCGCTGGGCCTCCTCGTCGGTGTCCGCGCAGATCACCCACACCGCCACCGCCACGCGCGGCTTCGCCTCCGGGCGCGCCCGCTCGTGCTCGCGCTCGCGGCCTTGCGCGCGCTCGTGCTCGCGCTCGGCGAAGCGCTCGCGGTACAGCGCCGCGATCTCCGCGCCCTGGGGGTTGATGAAGTCGGCGAACGCGTACGGCAGACCGAGCTCCCCAGCCCAGATGGCGCTCTGCGGCGAGGAGCCCAGCAGCCACGCCTCCGGCTTGTGCGGGCGTCCCGGCAGCGTCTTCGCCAGGCGCGCGAACGGGTGATCCGGCGGCAGCCGATCGTCGAGATTACCGAGCAGCTCCGTCAGCTGTTCCAGGAAGTCGTCCTGCGCCGCCTGGCGGCGGTCGCGCTGCAGCGCGAACGTGGTCATCGGATCGGTGCCCGCCGCGCGCCCCAGCGCGAGGTCGATGCGCCCCGGGAACAGGCCCGCCAGCACGCTGAACGTCTCCGCCACCTTCAGCGGGCTGTAGTGCGGCAGCATCACCCCGCCGCTGCCAACGCGGATGCGCTCCGTCGCCGCGGCGATCGGCCCGATCAGCGCCTCCGGGCTCGGGCCCGCGAGCATCGGGCCGCCGTGGTGCTCCGCCACCCAGTAGCGGTGATAGCCCAGGCGGTCCGTCAGGCGCGCCAGGTCGAGCGTGTTCGCCAGCGCCTGCGTGCCAGAGGAGCCCTCCGGGATCGGGGACTGATCGAGAACCGACAGACGGAAGGGCGCATTGGTGCTTGCCACGTGCAACCAAGGGTAGGGCCACGCGGCCTGGGCGGTGACTCGCCGCGCGGCCAATCCCGCGAGCAATCGTGACCAGTACGCTGTCCAAGCGATGAGCGCCACGAGCGACGACGATGCGCCCCCCTACCACCTGTTCCTCGACGTTGACGAGGTGCCCGTGGCGGCGAGCGCGCTGCGGCTGCTGATCTCCGACGAGGCACACGAGCCCGACATCCGCCGCCTGGCGCGCGAGGTGCTCGCCGAGCTCGAGCAGCTGCCCGACGCCAACGGCGTGCTGACGGTATCGCTGCACGCGCAGCAGATGAAGATCACCTACAGCGCCGTCAAACTGCTGCTCAACGACCTGCAGCGAGGCCAGTCCGACGAGCGCGAGGTCCTGCGCGCCATCCTCGACAAGCTGCCCGACGAACACAGCATCCGCGCGATCACGCTGGAGTAGCTGCTCCGCCGGTGGACGAGCTGCCGGAGCTGATCGTCGTGGACGCCGCCGCGTGGCACACGTGGCTCGCCGGCCATCACGCCGACGAGACGGGGGTCTGGCTGGTTCTGGCCAAGAAGGGAACGACCGAGCCCACGAGCCTGACCTATGTGCAGGCGCTTGACGAGGCGCTCTGCCACGGCTGGATCGACGGTCAGATCGGCCGTCGCGACGAGCGCACGTTCCGCCAGCGCTTCACGCCGCGGCGCGCGCGCAGCGCGTGGTCGAAGCGCAACGTCGGCCACGTCGAGCGGCTGCTGCGCGAGGGCCGCATGCACGCCGCTGGGATCGCGCACGTCGAGCGCGCCAAGCAGGACGGCCGCTGGGAGGTCGCGTACGCCGGCCAGGCCAGCATCGAGGTGCCGGCAGACCTCGCCAGCGCGCTCGCCGCCGAGCCGCGCGCGCAGGCTATGTTCGACATCCTCACCAGCCAGAATCGCTACGCCGTGCTGTACCGCATCGACGCCGCCAAGCGCCCCGCCACGCGCGCGCGGCGCATCGAGCAGTACGTCGCCATGCTCAGCCGCGGCGACACGCTCCATCCCCAGCGGCGCAAGCTCGCCGGCTGACGCGCTCTCGCTTGCCGACCATGGCGCTCTGACACAATGGCCGCGCCGATGCGCCCGACGGCCGCCATCCCAGTGCTCGTCGTGAGTGCCGTCCTGCTCGCCGGCTGCGGCGGCGGGCACGCAGCCGCGAAGACCACCCGATCCACGGGCTCCACCAGCTCCACGGCCTCCACCAGCTCCACGGCTACCGCGCAGGCGCGGGCGTTCGCCAGGGCGGTCAACCTCAAAGCGACCGACCTCCCGGGCTTCCGCGTTTCCACCGAACACGAACACCAGGGCGCGGCGGAAAAGCGCCTGGAACCTGAGCTGCTGCGGTGCGTGGGCGGGGCGGGCGCGAACAGGCCGGCGGTGGAAGCGAGCTCGCAGGACTTCGAACTCGGAGCGAGCATCCTCACCGAGAGCGTCAGCTCGCAGGTGACCGTCGCGCCCACGCCCGCGCTGGCGGCGAAGGAACTGGCGGCGATCCACAGCGGCCACCTCCAGGGCTGCCTGTCGAAGTACTTCAACCAGCTGCTGAAGAGCCAGAACCTGCACGGCGCGAGCGTCGGCCCGGTGTCGACCAAGCAGGGCTCGCCGCCGGCGCCGGGCGCCGACGGGAGCTTCGGGCTGCGCTTCACCGAGACGCTCAAGCTGCGCGGCGTGCGAATCCCGTTCTACATAGACATCCTCGGCTTCGTCAAGGGTCAAGCGGAGGTGTCGCTGTTCACTTTCGGAGTGCCGCGGCCGTTCCCGGCGGCGCTCGAGGAACGGCTCTTCCTGCTGCTGCTGTCACGCGCCAAGGCGCACAAAGCCTGAGCGCGGGCGCTCACCGCGGCCGTCCGCGGTAGACCCACTCCGTGCGCCCGCCACGTATTGTCCCGGCCGATGCAGACACGGATCGACGGCCGCACCCTGCGCTACCAGCACCGCCGCGGCGAGCTGCTCGATGCGATCGGCGAGTACGTGCTCGAGAACGGCATCGCGGCGCTGTCGCTGCGACGCGTCGCGGAGGCCGTGGGCGTCAGCCACGTGACGCTGCAGCACCACTTCGGCAGCAAGGATGAGCTGGTTGGAGAGATCGTCGAGCACCTGCTCGCGCGCACGCTGATCCCCGCGCCGCTGTACGCCGACGGCGCACCCGATCACGAGATGGACGCGACGAGCCGCCTGCGTGCGCTGTGGGCGCACCTGACCTCTGCGCCGGGGCAGCGGGACATACGTCTGTTCATCGAGGTGCTCGGGCAGAGCCGCTTCCAGGGCGCCGAATACTCGCCCGCGGTCGAGCGCTCGATCCACCACCACCTCGACCTGCTGAGCGCCGGCATCGTCGGCCGCGGCTGCCCACGGGACGACGCTCGCGCGCACGCGACGGCGTTCCTCGCGACGCTTCGAGGCCTCGTCATCGACCTGCTCGCGACGGGTGACCGCGAGCGCGTTCAACGAGGCGTTCGAGACGGTCGTCGCGAACGCACAGAGTCAGACCGCGGCATGGTCCTCCGCGCCGAGCACCTGAGGGCGCAGGGCGCGGGTGTCGGCGGTGGCGTCCTCGTGCATGGCCACGAACGCGTTGACGACGCGCGGGTCGAACTGGCTGCCTGACGCGCGCTTGATCCGCGCGACCGCCTGGTTGACGGGCCATGCGCCCTTGTACGGCCGCGCGTGCGTGAGCGCGTCGAACACGTCGGCGACGGCGACGACGCGCCCGACGATCGGGATGCGCTCGCCGGCGAGACCGCTGGGGTAGCCGCTGCCGTCCCACCACTCGTGGTGGGTGGCGGCGATCACGGCCGCCATCTGCAGCACGGGGGAGCTGCTGCGCGACAGCAGGCGAGCGCCGAGCGCGGCATGGCGCTCCATCGCCTCGTGCTCCTCCGGGGTGAGGTTCCCGCGCTTCAGCAGGATGCCGTCGGGGATGGCGATCTTGCCGACGTCGTGGAGCGGCGCGGCCTCGCGCAGCCGCTTGACCTGCCCGCGTCGCAGTCCGAGACGAGTGGCGATCTCGGCGGCGATGACGCCCACGCGCTCGGTGTGCTCGAAGGTCTCGTCGTCGCGATACTCAACGGCGGCGGCGAGCAGGTGCAGCGTCTCGGCGCGAGCGTCGTCGAGCTCGAACGTCCGCTCGGCGACCTTCTCCTCGAGCGATCTCGCGCTGTTGGCGAGCTGGCGCTGGGATCTGCTCTGGAGCTCGAGCGACTCGTCGTAGTAGTGGCGGACCTCCCCTTCCAACCTGCGGCTGCGATCGATGAACGTGCCGAGCAACGCAGCGAGCGCCAGGAACGCGATGCCGCGGTTGACGTAGCCCAGCCACGTCAGCTGCACGTGCCCGCTGACGGCATCCCACACGACCATCAGCGCGAACCCGAGCAGCGCGCCCGCGAGCCCGGCGCGCAGCCCGAAGCGCAGCGCGAGCACGCCGATCGGCACGATGAACAGGATCCCCTCGTTGTCGGCGATGTTGGCGTCGCTCACACGCAGCGCGAAGATCGCGGCGAACAGCGCCAGCGAGAGCGCCAGCGTCGCGACGGCCCCCAGCCTCGGCCATGCGCCACGTAACACATCATGCGCGTCCATGGCATGACTTTGCCCGCACACTGCCCCCGGTACGCTGCGCGCTACGAGCGGGTGGACGAATGTTCGAAGGATCGGATGCTGGCTCAAGCGGTGGCGAGCCGCTCGAGCACCTCTGCCCTGTCGGTGCCGTGCACCTGCAGCACGCGATCGAAGTCCTCCCCGTACACGTGCATGACCGCCAGCAGGATGTCCGTGGTGGTGAGCGCGTGCTGGCGCCGTTCGTCGGCGATGCGCACGGCGTGCTCGGTGACGCGCGCCACGGCGTCGCCGTCGGCCGCGCTCACTGCGCCGCCTGTGCCGCCAGCGCCGCCTGTGCCGCCAGCGCCGCCTGTGCCGCCAGCGCCGCCTGTGCCGCCAGCGCCGCCTGTGCCGCCAGCGCCGCCTGTGCCGCCTGTGCCGCCAGCGCTGCCTGTGTCGCCTGCGCCGCCGGCCTGATCGGGAGCGTCGTCGGCCCCTGAGAGGGGCACCTCGCTGACGCCGATCGCCTGCAGCGCGATCCCCACCTGCCCGTGCAGGCGCAGCACCCGCAGCCAGCGCTCGACCTGGTCGTCGGGGGTGCGGGCGAACGGCATGGCGGTGGACGCGATGCCCAGCGCGATGGCGGCGTCGGGCGCGAGTACGGGCCGCGCGCTCACAGCGCCACCCCGACGTCGGCGCCGCGGCGGGCGTGGATGTAGGCGAGGTGCTCGCGGCGCAGGGTGACCTCGGGCGCGCCGTCGGTGTGGCGCACTTCGAGCACGACGGTGCCCGCGCGCCCGGCGGCAGCGCCGGCCGAGCGAGTCAGCTCGGCGAGCTCGCCACGCTCGACGCCGCAGGCGAGCAGGAAGCGCCTGGTGCGTGCGCTGGTGGCCTCGTGACGGTCGAGCTCGAGCTCCTCGACGAGCACCGTGGGGGCATCCTCGCCGCCCTCGATGCGCAGCAGGCAGGCGGCCATGTCGTCGGGGCGCTCGTCCGTGCGCGCGGCCACGAGATCGAGCAGCTCCGGCGCGGTGGCGCCGGGCCCGAGCTCGACGAGCGTGCTGAGCAGCCGCTCGGCGCCGAACAGCTCGCCACCGACGCGAGCCTCGGTGACGCCGTCGGTGTGGAAGCAGATCTGCGAGCGGCCTGGAACGGAGATGACCGTCTGTCGTGTGCCTGTCCGCATACCCACTCCGATCGGCGGCGACGCGCAGATCGTAACCGCCGGGATCGATCCTGCATGCGCTTGCGGCGGGAGCACGACCGGCGGCGGATGCCCGGCGGATGCGTAGGAGAGCACGCGCTCGCGCGGGTTGTACGTGGCGGCGACGACGGTGGCGAACGCCCCGCCGAGCTGGCGCTCGAGCACCGCGCCGGCGGTCTGCACGGCGTCGCGCGGCGAGAGCCCCGCCTCGAGATACGCGCGCAGCGTGAAGCGCACGAGCGCGGTGTGCGGCAGAGCCTGGCGTCCGTGCCCGGAGACGTCGCCGACGATGATCGCCAGCTGGCCGTCGTCGAGCGCGAACATGTCGTAGAAGTCCCCGCCCGCCCCGGGGCCGGCCGCGGGCTGGTAGGCGGCGGAGGTGCCAACCGGACCGAGCCGCGCGGGCGGCACGGGCAGCAGCGCCGCCTGCAGCAGGCCGACGTCCTCGAGCAGCTGCGCCCGCTGGCGCTCCAGGCGGCGGGCGCGCAGGGCGGCGAAGCGCGAGCGCACGGCGAGCAGGAGCGCGAGCGCGAGCAGCGCGGCGATCAGCTCACGCATGGCGGTGGGCACGACGTTGACGATCTTGGTGATGGTCGTCACCAGCGGCGAGGTGCGGCCACCCGATTTTGATTTAGGAGCGCCCTTGCGGGCGCTTGGCGGCGTGCGGGCTGCTGTCGCGGCGGTGGTCGTGGCGGCCGCGGGCGCCAGCCCGACACCCGCGAATGCTGCCGCGGCGGCGCCCAGCCGCGCGCCGCCGCGAGATGAGTTGCGTCGTGGACGACGCGCGCCACGGGACGCGGCGCGACGCGCCGCCGGCGTGGAGACGCCGAGCGCCAGCTGCGGCGTCGCCTGCGTGGGCGCGGCGGTAACGGCAGGGGTAGCCGCGGGCGCGCTCACGAGCGGCGCCGGCGCGAGCACGGCTGCTGCGAGCGCCGGCGTGGCGGGCTGTGCGCCCGCGCTGCCTTCGCCAGCCGTGCCGGTCGAGCCGCCGGTGGAGCCGCCGGTCGACCCTGAGCCACCGGCGCCTTTACCGGAGCGGCCTTTCCCGCGGCCGGTTTCGCGCACGCGTTTGGGTTCTTTGGAGCCTTCTTTGCGGTGCCCGCCGCCGCGCTTGCCGGCGGCTGATGTCAGATCGGCTTCGGCTGCGGGCTGGACGGCCGCGGCCTGACCGGCGGCGCTGGGCTCGCCGGTGCTCGCCTGCGCGCGCGCCGCTTCGCGGGCGTGGATCCGTTCCTGGCGGCTTGCGTGGTTACTGGCGCCACCTTCACGCCGGTCACCGGGGCGGCGCGTGCCGGCGGTGCTGGGTTGTGGGGTCGCGCCGGTGGCGGCTGGCTGTGCGCTCGCGCCCGAGGTCGTGTCTGGGTTCGTGCTGGTGCCTGCGTTCGTGCTGTTGCCTGTGTTCGTGCTCGCGCCTGTGCTCGCGCTGGTGTTGGTGTGAGGGGCGGCGTTGGGCGCGTTGGCGGTGCCCTGCGCGGGCGCGCTGGAGCCGCCGTCGCCGCGGTGGCGAGCGCGCCGTGGCTGGTCGGATCCCGCGGGCGCGGCCGACTGCGGGGTGCTCTGCGCGTGCGTCGAGGCGGGCGCCGGCGCGGGCGGGGCGCCCGCGTGGCCGCTGGAGCCTGCGCCGTTCGACGGCGCGGGCGCCGACGCCGGCGGCGGGGCGGGTGGGGTCGGGCGATCGCGTCTGGCGGTGGCGGCGGGGATGAACGCGAGACCGAGCGCACAGCACAGCACGACGACGGCGAGCGCCAGACGCCGGGTCCGGCGAGCGGGTGTCAGTTGCGTGCCGCTGTGGCTCCCCATCGACCAGACCACTCAGCTGGCTTCGGCCGCCCGCCCGCGAACGTGCGCGAGCGCGTCGTCGAGCGTGGGGTAGATCGCGAACACGCCGTCCATACCGGACAGCTCGAAGATCTTCACCAGCGTGTTGCTGGCGCAGACGATCGCGAGCGTTCCGTCGGCGCCGAGGCTGCGCGTGACGCCGACGAGCACACCAAGCGCGGTGGAGTCCATGAACGTGGTGCGCGTGAGGTCGAGCACGAGCTGGCTGTGGCCCTCGTCGAGCGCGTTGACGAGCATCCACTTGAGCTGCGGAGCGGTCGCCAGGTCGAGGTCGCCCTCGACGTCGATCACGCTCGTGCGCGCGTCGAGCTCGCGTCGGCTGATCGCGAATGGCACCTGGGTCGGTGGCGAATCGTGGGTTTTGTCGGCTCGGCTGAGCATCTCCCTCCTTGCCGTGCGCACGGCGGCGCACGCGGCTCGAGTGCACTCCGAACGCGGCTGCGCTCGGACGTCCAGCACACGGCTCGACATCGGACCACACGACGTTCACCCAAGCACGCGAGAATCGAACGAACGTCCAGTTTCGAGTCGCCATCGTTCAGGGCCAGCTAGCACGGTAGCTGCGCAGGTTGCGATGTTTTTTTTCGGTAATTCGACGTTTGGACGCGCAGCGTGTGGGCAAGGACCCACGAAAGCCCGACCACCAACGAAGACTCGAGTCGCTGATGTCTGCGGCCCTTGGAGGAGCTCTGAGTTGAGCAAGCAGGAAGCCCGATCAGACGGGGTGCTGCTGACGGGCGCCACTGGGTTCGTGGGCATGGAACTGCTCGCGCGCTACCTGGAGCGCACCGACCGGCGCGTGCACGTGCTGGTGCGCGCCGCCAGCGAGCGCGCGGCGGCGACCAGGATCGAGCGCACGCTCGTGGGCCTGTTCGGCTTCCGTCACCCCTACGCCGGGCGCGTGGTGCCCGTCCGCGGCGATGTGACCCGCCCGGGCCTTAGCCTGCGTCGCGGGCGCGATGCGCTTGCGGAGCAGGTCAACGAGGTGATGCACTGCGCAGCGTCGGTGTCCTTCGACCTCGACCTGGTGCAGGCGCGGGCGATCAACGTGGAGGGCACGCGGCGGATGCTCGACTTCGCCCAGCGCTGCCAGGCTCGTGGCGGTCTGCGACGCATCTCGTACATCTCGACCGCGTACGTCGCCGGTGAGCACGCGGGCTGCTTCAGCGAGGATGACCTCGCCAGGGGCCAGCGCTTCCGCAACACCTACGAGCAGTCGAAGTTCGAGGCGGAGCGCGTGGTCGCGGGCTGGCGCGGACGTCTGCCCGTCACGGTGCTGCGCCCGAGCATCATCGTCGGGGCGCGCCACAGCGGCTGGACAGCTTCGTTCAATGTCCTGTACTGGCCGTTGCGCGCGTTTGCGCGCGGCGCCTACGCAGCGTTGCCCGCCCGTGGCGATGCGCCCGTGGACGTCGTGCCGATCGACTACGTGGCCGATGCGAGCTTCGCGCTCAGCCAGGCGCGCGAGGCGGAGGACGCGACCTTCCACCTCACCGCGGGAGCAGACGCGAGCAGCGTGGGCGAGCTGGTGGAGCTTGCAAGTGCGTTCTTCAAACGCTCCTCCCCACGCCTGATCGAGCCGGCGCTGTATCGCCGGGTGGTGCATCCGCTGCTCGTTCGTGGCGCCCGCGACGAGCGCTACCTACGCGCGCTGCGGCGCAGCGAGGCGTTCTTCCCGTACTTCGCCATGGGCGTCACGTACGACGATCGTCGCGCCCGCGTCGCACTGCGCGGAACCGGCATCGAGGCCACGCCGCTGCGCACGTACTTCGATCGCCTGGTCGAGTTCGCGCTCGCCGCCGACTGGGGCAAGCGCGAGATTCCGCGTGTCCGCGCGGCGGGCGTGATGGCATCGCGCCCGGCGGGAGCGCCCGCGCCCGCCTCCCCTCGGAGGATCAGGAGCACCGGCGCGGCTCGACGGCGACTGGAGCTGGCGCGATGAGCAGCACGAGGATGTCGGCGCTGGATGCTTCGTTCCTCGCGGTGGAGACGCCAACCGCGCACATGCACGCCGGCTGGGTGGCGGAGTTCTCCGCGCCGGCGCAGGGCCCGCCGCCGAGCTTCGCGCAGGTGCGCAGCCACATCGAGCGCCGCGTCGGGCGAGCGCCGCGCTACCGCCAAAGACTCGCGCCGGTGCCGCTGGGCGTGCGCGCGCCGGAGTGGATCGACGATCAGGCGTTCGCGGTCGACCGTCACGTCTACTGGGCGCCGGGCCCGCTGCACGATCTCGTCGACGAGGTGATGTCGATGCCGCTGCGCCGCGACCGACCGCTGTGGGAGATGTGGTTCTGCGAGCAGCCAGAGGAGCGCAGGTTCGCGATCGTGGGCAAGACCCATCACTGCATGGTCGACGGCATCGCCGCGGTCGAACTCGCCTCGATGCTGCTCGACCCGACGCCCCAGCCGGCGGCGTGCGAGCCCGAGAACTGGCAGCCCGCGTCGCCGCCGGGCGCCGAGCTGCTGCTCGCCCGGGGCGTGCGCGACCTCCTGACCCAGCAACTCGAACTGCTGCGCTGGCCGCTGCGCGCGGCGAGATCTCCCGCGAGCGCGGCGCGCGAGACCGCAGCGGGCGCTCTGCGCGTGACGCGAGCCGTGAGCCATTCGCTGCGCACCGCCCCGGCGAGCGCGCTCAACGCGCCGCTGTCGCCGCTGCGGCGCCTGGCCTGGAGCGAGCGTCCCCTCGCAGACCTGCGCACGGTCAAGCGCACGCACGGAACGACCGTCAACGACGTCGTGCTGGCGGCGGTCGCAGGCGGCATACGCGCCTACCTGATCCGCCACGGCGAGCAGCCGGTGGCGCTCAAGGCGATGGTCCCCGTCAACGTGCGCAGCGCGGGCGACATCCTCGGCAACCACATCTCGTTCGTGTTCGCCGAGCTTCCCTGCGACGAGCCCGACGCGCTCGATCGCCTGCACCACGTGCACGCGACGATGTCCGCGCGCAAGCGCGACCGCGAGCCCGAGGGGGCGGACCTCGCGCTGAAGGCCGCCGAGCACACGCCCGGCGTCGTGCAGCACGCGATCTCCCGCGTGCTCGCCAGCCCTCGCACGTTCAACCTGGTGGTCTCCAACATCCCCGGCCCCAGCGAGACCACGTACCTGCTGGGCTGCCCGCTGGAGGCCGCTTATCCAATCGTTCCGCTGGCCGACCAGCACGCCGTGTCGATCGGCATGACGAGCATCGGCGAACGAGCGTGCTTCGGCGTGTACGCCGACCGCGAGGCGCTACCCGACGCCGGCGCCCTGGCCGACGACATCGACAACGCGCTCACCGAGCTGCTCGCAGCCGGGCCAAGCTAACCCGCGTGCGCGAGCAGGGCGACGGCCGCGTCGGGCGTGGCGGCCTGGAAGCTGAAGCTCGCCTGCAGGTACAGCCGCACGACCTCGCCGTCGTGCGAGTCGTATCCGATCGACAGATCCTGGCCGCAGTCGAACAGGAAGTCGCCACCGCGCTGGCTGACGAGCACCGCGCCGCGGACTCCGGGGGCCCACACGATCGGGCCGTCGAGAATCCGTCGCAGGTGCTCCAGCAGGGGGTAGCCGCCGTGCTCGGCGGTCTCGATCACGAGCCGGTGCTGCTCGGAGCCGAGCGCGAGCGCGTACGGGCCGGCGATGCCGCTGCCGAGGAGTCGCTCGATCGCGGCGGCGAGCGCGCTCGGATACTCCTGCGGTGAGCCGCCGAGCGGGACGGGGGCATGCGGGGAGGCCTGCGTGATCCCGGTGATGGCGCCGTCCCAGCCGTGGAACACGGCGACGTTCTCGGCGACGGCGATGCGATGCGCCGCGCGGTCGAGCCCGTCGAGGTCGGCGTCGGCGGCGCCGCGGTCGGCGTCGCGCAGCTCCTCGAGCGAGACCTCGAAGTCCGCTCGGACCTCGACCAGCGGCAGCACACGTCGCTGCAGCACGGTGATGCCCTCCCCGGGCGGCGACGCGAGCGGGCTCGTGCGGCCGAGGTTGGTGGCCGAATGCGACCAGCCGTGCGGGCCGGCGAAGTCGACGAGCTTGCGCGCGGCCAGCGCGGGCGTCAGTCGCTGGGTGGCCTCGTCGTCGAGCAGCTGCCAGCCGGCGTCGGTGATCGGCGCGTGCGAGCGGAGCAGGTGATTCATGGCGGCTGTCATTTTAGGCTGCCGATGCGCAGCGACTCAGCGTCGTCGCCGGTCGAGCTGTCGTCGCCGGTGGCCGTGGCAGTGTCCGTGGGCGCCGGTGGGTCGTCGAGGAACTCGACCGTGGGCACGAAGAACAGACTGCCTGTGATCGCGGTGGAGAAGTCGAGGATGCGGTCGTAGTTGCCGGGAGGGTTGCCGACGAACATGTTGGTGAGCATCTGCTCGAGCACGTCGGGGGTGCGGGCATAGCCGATGAAGTAGGTCCCGAATTGGCTATCGCCGACGCTTCCGAACGGCATGTTGTAGCGGAGCACCTGGCGCTGCTGGCCGTCGGCGTCGACGATCGTGTTGAGCGCGACGTGCGAGTTGGACGGCTTGACGTCGTCCGGCATCTCGATGTCGCTGAGCTTCGTGCGCCCGATGATCCGCTCCTGCTCGGCCACCGACAGCGCATCCCACGTCTGCAGGTCGTGCAGGTACTTCTGCACGAGCACGTAGCTGCCGCCGGCGAAGTCGGGGTCCTCCTCGCCGATCACCGCCGCCGCGGGCGCGGCTGCGCCGACGGGGTTCTCGGTGCCGTCGACGAACCCGAGCAGGTCGCGCTCGTCGAAGGACTTGAAGCCGTGCACCTCGTCGATCACCTCGCCGCTGCCTCGCAGGCGTTCGACCAGCCGCTGTGCCAGCTCGAAGCACAGATCGGCGCGACCGGCGCGAATGTGAAACAGCAGATCGCCGGGCGTGGCCACGGCCGTGTGCCGCGCCCCGCTGACCTCCGCGAACGGATGCAGATCAGCCGGGCGCGGCCCGCCGACGAGCCGGTCCCACAGCGCGGACCCGATCCCGACGACGCAGCCGAGGCCCGCGTCGGGGATGCGAAAGCCGACCGAGCGGATCAGCCCGCCGACGTCGCTCAGCAGATCGCGCACGGCGTCCTCGGCGCCCTCGTCGACTGAGACCACGAGGAAGATCGCGGCCTCTGTGGGCGCCTTCAGAATCGCCTGCGGCTCCGGTGTCTGCGCCACTGCTGTTGACCCTCCCAGGCTCGAACGGCAATGTTGGCACAAGCCCCATTGGAGCGTCGGCGGCATGAGTGCGATCGGTCACGCGGCCAGTGGCGCCCACTGCTCGTCGATCGCGCGCTCGGCCGCGGCGAGGCTCTTGGCGGCGAGCGGCTTCAGCTCGGCCATCTGAGGGTTGACGTCCGCGAGCGTCAGTTCGGCGATTATGAAGCGCGGCTCGAGCGCGGTCAGGCTGAGCGCGTGCGGCAGCCACGGTTCGGCGTGGTCCCAGCCCTCGCGCGGAGTGCCGGGCGCGTAGCCGCCGCCGCGGGCGGCGAGCACGAGCAGGTCGCGTCCGCCGAGCATCCCCGTCATCGTCGCGCGATCGACCGACAGGCCGGGTGCGACGAGGTGGTTGACCCACGACTTGACGCTGCTGGGCGGTCCGAAGTTGTACACCGGCAGACCCAGCAGGATCGTGTCGGCCGCGAGCACCTCGTCGACGACCTGCTTGGTCAGCTCCCACGAGGCGGCCTGCGCCGGCGTGTGCTGCTCGGCTGGGACCATGCGCGCGAGGCCGGACTCGCTGTCGAGGTGCGGCAGCGGGTGCGCGCCGAGGTCGCGGTAGGTGACCGTGCCGTCGGGGTGGGCGGCCCGCCATGCGGCGGCCGCGCGCGCGGTCAACGAGCGGCTGACCGAGCGCTCGCCCTGGATGCTCGAGTCGATGTGCAGTAGATGGGGCATATTGTCGTCCTTTGCAACTCGGTTGTGTTTTGCAACAGTGTTGTAGCACACGACTAAGTCGTGTAAGTGTCATAAGATGCAAGGCATGGCCTCCTCTCTGCAGACCCGGCACCGCTCCTCGGCGCTACTCGACCATCTCGCGCGCCTGACCCGGCAGCGCACGGAGTGCGCGCTCGCGCCGCTGGGCCTGCGCCCGCGCCACCTGGTGGCGCTGACGGTCCTGCGCGACCACGGAAGCCCAACGCAGCAGGCGCTCGCGGCGGCGTTGCGGATGGACCGCACGAACCTGATCGGACTGCTGAACGAACTGGAGACCGACGGCCTGATCCTGCGACGCCGCTCCACCGAGGATCGCCGCCGGCACTTCGTCGAGCTCACCGACGACGGGAGCGCGCGGCTGGCCGAGGCCGAGGCGGCGCTGGCGGCCGCCGAGGACGAGGTTCTGGGCGCACTCGACGCCGGCCAGCGCGAGACGCTGTACCAGCTGCTCGTGCAGGCGACCACCAGCCACGTCGCCGACTGCGCAGCGGCCGCCGCCGAAGAGCTCGCGGACGGCGGCTGCTAGCGGGCGCTCACACGGTTCGCAGCGCGTCCGCCGGGGACAGTCGCGCGGCGCGAATCGCCGGTAGCAGGCCGGCGAGCGCGCCGATCAGCAGCGCCGCGCCGAACCCGCCCACCCAGGCGGTCGTCGGGATCACCACTTCCCAGCCCTTCGTGGCAGCGTAGATCGCCGTGGCCAGCACGCCGATGCCGATCCCCGCCGCGCCGCCGCCGAGCGCAAGCAGGATCGCCTCGGAGAGGAACTGCGTGCGGATCTGCCCTTTGGTTGCGCCGAGCGCGCGGCGCAGCCCGATCTCCGAGCGGCGTTCCAGCACGGAGATGACCATGATGTTCGCCACGCCCACCGCCCCCACCAGCAGCGCGACCGCGCCGAGCCCGAGGAACAGGCCGTTGAGCGCGCTCTTGGCGTCCGCGCGCGCGACCAGCGCCGCCGACGGCTGGCTCACGTCGACTTCGTTCGGCGCTTCCGGGTTGGCGGTCTGGGCGAGCACCGACTGCACCGCCGCCACCTGTTCGTCCTGCGCGCGCACGTACACCGTGTTGGCGTGCCCGTTGGACGCGAGGTAGCGCTCGGCCGCCGGGAAGCCCACCAGCACGGAGCTTTCGATTTCGGGCGTCAGTTCGGCCGGGCCGAGGATGCCCGCGAGGTAGAACCACTGACTTGCCAGCCAGATCCGCTCGCCGGGGTACAGGCGGTCGATGCCAAGGCGCTGCGCCGCCGCCGAGCCCAGCACCGCCACCGGCTCCGTCGCGGTGGCCGCGTTCAGGTAACTGCCCTGAACGGCCTTCACGCCGAGCGCCGCCAGCAGGTTCAGGCTCGCCGCCTGCACCGTCAGGGCGTTGGTGTCGCCGGCGGGGATCAGCGGGCTGCGATACACCGAGCCGCTCACCTTGGCCGTCTGCGCGACCGTCGTGACCGGGTCGATGCGGGAGATCATCGCCGGCGCCGCCAGCGGCAGCTCGGCGGTTTTGCCTGTGAGACCCTGACCGTTGCTGACGGTCAGCAGGTTCGTGCCCAGCCGATCGATCTGGCTGAGCAGTCCCGCCTGGCTCGAAGAGGACAGGCCGAGGACTGCCACGATCGCCGCCACCCCGATCGCGATCCCCAGCGCCGACAGGCCAGCCCGCAGCCGGCGCGTGCGCAGGCCCACGCTCGCGACCCGCGCGAGATCGGAGGGGCGGAGCTTGCCGGGGGCGAGGCTCGCGGCGGCGCTCATGGTCGCCGCCCTGCGCCGCTCACGGTCGCCGCCCCGGCGCGCTCATGGCCGCTGGCGCTCTCACGGCCGCTTTCCCGCCGCCTCGTTGACGAGCGCGAACGCCGCCCCCCTCGCGTGGCCGGCTCTCGCCCTGACGATGTAGCCACCCTGACGACCCGCCGTAAGGGCCGGCGCGACGGCTATCCCACACGCGTCCGTCTCGACCTCGACCGTGTGCGGATGGGAGATGCGGGTGCGACCGCCGCGCGCGCCGCCTGAGCGGATGGTGAAGCGCGCGCTGGGGCCGCGCGCGGGCGCGGCGAACGTGACCGGCGCGCCCGGCACGGGGTTCCCCTGGGCGTCGGTGACCGTCACCGCGAGCCGGATCGGGAAGCGCGTCCCCGAAGGGGCGGACTGCGTCGCGCCGACCCCCGCCGTGAGCTTGACCGGTTCCCCTGCCGATGGGGATGCGCGCCTGTCGAGCATGGAGCACCAGACGCCCGTGGCGGCGTTCGTCAACGCGAACGACACCGAACCGTACTGCGAGCTGGCCGTGACCTTGTAGCTGCCCGCGATGCCGTTGGCGGTGAACGTCGGCGCGCCAGCCGCGCCCGTGGCGTCGGCGCCGATCGTCGCCGCGCTTGATCCGCTGGACGAGAACAGACCGCTCGCGCCGCCCGGCGGCGCGCTGAACGTCACCGGCACGCCCGCCGCGCCCGTCACCGGGCAGCCGTCGCTGTTCGCCAGCGCTACCTGCAGCCCCGTCGCGAACGCCGCTTCGAGCGGAGCCGTCTGCGGCGTGCCCGCCACGAGCGTCAGCGTGTTCGGCGGGTTCGGCGACGGGCAGGTCGCGCCACCGGAGCCGCCCGGCGACGTCGGTTCCGCTGCGGCGGCCGCGAGTGGCGCGCCCACCAAGGCGTCCGGCAGCGCCGATTCAGCCGCCACAGCCGGTTGCGGCGCGCCGGCGAACCCACCCACCACCGCCACGGCGCCGACGGTTACAAGCAGCCCGACACGAGACCACCGGCCCGAGCGGCGAAGCCACGCGATCCCCTTAAACATCAGCAGTCACCGCCTCGGTGTCGACCACGATCGCGCCGTCGAGCATCTGCACCTGACGGGGCAGGCGCTCGGCGAGCTCGCGATCGTGCGTGATCACCACGATCGTCGCGCCCTGCGCGTTGAGCTCTTCCAGCAGCGCCACGATCGCCGCGCCCGCCGCGCTGTCGAGGTTGCCCGTCGGCTCGTCCGCCAGCACGATCGCCGGGCTGCCGACCAGCGCACGCGCGATCGCCACGCGCTGGCGCTCGCCGCCCGACAGCCTGCTCGGACGGAACCGCGCGCGGTCCTCAAGGCCAACCCGCGCGAGCGCCTGCGCCGCGCGCTCGCGCCGCTCGCCCACGTCCGCCCCCGCGTACAGCAGCCCGTCGGCCACGTTCTCCAGCGCCGTCGAGTGCTCCGCTAGGAAGAACTGCTGGAAGACGAAGCCGATGCTCCGCGCGCGCAGGTGCGCCAGCTCGCGATCGGACAGGCTCGCCACGTCCACGCCCGTGATCGCCACCACCCCGCTGCTCGGGCGCTCCAGCGTGCCGATCACGTGCAGCAGCGTCGTCTTGCCCGACCCCGACGGGCCCACGATCGCCACCAGCTCGCCCGCGCTCACCGCCAAGCTCACGTCGCGCAGCGCGTACACCGGCGGCTCAGCGCCGTACGTCTTGCTCACGCCGCGTAGCTCCAGCACGGTCGGCGCGTCAGGGGGCGCGACCGCGCGCGCGTCGGGGAGCGCGACCGGCCCGCGGTGATCGCTCGGCGCGCTCATGTCGCCGGCACCACCACGCGCTGGCCCGCCGACAGGCCCCGCCCGCTGACCTGCACGAGCCCTTCCGCGTCGTCGAACAGTCCCAGCGAGACCGCCACCAGGTGGTGCGCCGCGCCTTCCGCGACCTCCACCGCGTAGCTCGCGTTGCCGCCGCCCCCGTTGCCGCCCGCCAACGCCAGCAGCGCATCGACCGGCACCACCAGCGCGTCGGGGACGCTCGCGGTCGTGATCGACACCGTCACCGGCGCCTCGTCCAGGTGCCCGATCGCGCCCGGTTCGCTCGGCGCGACGTCCACTTCGATCGTCGGGCCTTCTTCGCCGCCGCTACCGCCTTCGCCTTTGCTCGGCGTTGTCGCCACCGTTCCCACCGAGCGCACCACGCCGGGCGTCGTCTGGTTGTTCGGCAGCGTGATCGACACCGCGTCGCCAACCTTCACGCTCGACTGCTGCGCCGCGCTCAATGCGATCGTCACCTGGGGAGTCGTCGAGGTGATGCCCAGCACCGGCCCCGGAGCCACGTTCGCGCCAACCGTCGGCGTCACGCTCGTCACGCGCACCGGGCCCGGCTCGAACACCACCGAGCCCAGTGGCAGCGCGCGTGTCGCCGGCGAGCCGTACAGCAGCACCACCGGCCGACCGCCGATCGCGTACAGGGTCTGTCCGCGGGAGATCACCTGGCCGACCGCCGGCAGCTTCGTGAACGTCGAGCTCTGGTCGTAGGACACCTCCGACGCCCGCGCCGTGGACACCGACCCTTCGGCGCGTGCCAGCGCCGCTTCGCCCGCAGCCAGCGACGCGCGGTCGCCGTCGAGCTTCGTCTGGGCGCCGCCCAGCCCCTGCGTGTCGCTCGACACCACCTGCACGTCGCCCGTGCACAGGCCCGAGCCGGTGCCCGCGCCCGGCGAGGCGCCCGCGCCGGCGCTTTCCGCCGCGCCCTCGCCCGCGCAGTCCACCGACTCCTTCTCGCGCGCCGCCGACAGCGTCGCCTGCTGGCCCGCCAGCGTCTCATCGTCAGCCGCCAGCGACGCCCGCGCAGTCCGCAGCATTCCCTCGCTCGCCGTCACCGCTTCTTCCGCCTGCGCCACCGCCGACGGCGGCGTGCCCGCCGGCACGCGAATGCTCGACGCGTTCGCATAGCCCAGCGTCCCACTCACCGGCGTCTGTGAGGACAGCTGGCGCTGGGTCACCGTCGCGAGCGACGTCGCCGCCGCGTTGTCAGCCACGCCGCTGGGCTTGCTCGGACCGGCGAACGGGTCTGTCACTACGAGGACCACGGCCACGATCGCCACGAGCACGAGCGCCATCCCCGCGAGCACGATCCGGCGCGAGCGCCGCACAGCGCTCATCAGCCGCCCGCGCCCGTGCTAGTGCTCGTGCCCGAGCCCGAGCCCGAGCGCAGGCTGCTCGGGATCAGCGACTGGCACGCCTGCATCGCCGCCGTGAACGTCGCCGAGTGCGTGTCCACGCTCCGCGGGAGGTGCACCCCGCCACCCGCGAACGTCGGGTCCGGGAGGTTCGGCTCGCCGTGCTTGCGCATGCACACCGCGAGCCTCAGGACCTGCGCCTGTTCCTCGACGCTCAGGTTCGCGTGTGCGGCGGACCTCTTGGATTCCGCCGGCGAGAACGCCTTGCAGGCCCGCTGCGCAGCCTGGAAGACGGGCGAGCCCGGGTCGATGCCGCTCGACGGTGTCACGTGGATCCTGATGCTCGTCCCACCGCCGCTGCTCGAGATTTCCGGGTCGGGGAAGTTCGGCTCGCCGTGCGCGCGCATGCACACTGAGAACTTCAGCGCCAGCGCCCCCGGAGCGCCCGAGCCCGACGCGGCAGACGCGCCCGAGCCGCTGGCGGTGGTCGTCGCGGTCGTCGTCGAGCCCAGATGCGCCACGCCCGTCGTTGGGGAGGTGCCGCCGCAGGCCGCCACGAGCAGGGCAGTTGCCGCGAGCATCGCCGCCCGGATCATGAGCCGTGGCCGCGCAGGCTGGCCGGGATCAGCGACTGGCACGCCTGCTCCGCGGACTTGAACGCCGCCGACTGCGTGTCCACGCTGGGCGGAAGGTGCGCCCCGCCACCCGTGAACGTCGGGTCCGGGAGGTTCGGCTCGCCGTGCTTGCGGATGCACGCCACGAGTTGCAGGACCTGCGCCTGTTCGGCGGTGCTCAGCTGGGAATCCGAGCCCGGCCCGCCGCCTGGCAGAAGCTGGCGGCATGCTTGCTGCGCGGACTTGAAGTGAGGGTTGCCCTTGATGCCCGGCGTGATCCTGACCGCCACCTTCACTTCGCTACCGGAGCTCGAGACTTGCGGATCGGGGAAGTTGGGCACGCCGTGCGCGCGCATGCACGCCGCGTACGCCACAGCCTGGCTGCCGGGCGACGCCGAGCCCGCCGAGCCGCCGGCGCTCGACCCGGCCGCTGAGGAAGTGGACGACGGGGTGCTCGAAGAGCTGCTCGAGCTCAGGTTCGCGACGCCTGGGCTTGGGGAGTTGCCTCCGCAGCCCGCCGCCAGCAGCGGCAGAGCCACGATGGCCGCGGCGAGCCTGAGGGCTGGCGGCCTGGCGATTACGCGGATGGCTTTCATGTCGATGTCGTCTCCCTAGCGTGGGGTGGGTGGTGCCGTGCAAGGGGGTTGTACGAAACGGCCGGTTACAGCACGGTGACCGCCGCTGTAACCGCGCTGTAACCGCGGATGCGCCACGCTGCGTGGTCCCATGCGAGTGCTCTTGGTCGAGGATCACGTCGAGCTGGCGGAAACCGTCGCCACGGGTCTGCGCCGCGAGGGCATGGCCGTCGACGTCGCGCTCGACGGCAACGACGCGCTCGCGCACCTCGCGCTCACCGACTACGACGTGCTAGTGCTCGACCGCGACCTGCCCGACGTGCACGGCGACGAGATCTGCCGCTCGATGGTCGCCGAGCGGCGCGACGGGCGCATCCTGATGCTCACCGCCTCCGCCTCGATCGAAGACCGCGTTGACGGCCTCGGCCTCGGCGCCGACGACTACCTGCCCAAGCCGTTCGCCTTCGCCGAGCTCGTCGCCCGCGTCCGCGCGCTCGGGCGCCGCTCCGGCGCCGCGTCGCCCCCAGCGCTCGTGCACGGCGACCTGCGCGTCGATCCAGCCAATCGCCTCGCCAGCCGCGGCGGGCAGCGTTTGGCGCTCAGCCCCAAGGAGCTTGCCGTGCTCGAGTACCTGCTCGGCGCCGACGGGCGCATCGTCTCCGCCGAGGAGCTGCTCGAGCGGGTGTGGGACGAGAACGCCGACCCGTTCACCACCACCGTCAAGGTGACCATCCGCCGGCTGCGCGCCAAGCTGGGCGAGCCGCCCGTGATCGAGACCGTCGTCCACGGCGGCTACCGGATCTGAGCGCAGCGATGACCGATCCCGACACGCTCCAGGCCACGGCGGGGCGGCTCGCCAGGCGCCGGCTGCGGCTTCCCCGCTACACGATCCGGCTGCGTCTCGCCGTCCTCTACAGCGGCGTCTTCCTGATCCTGGGAACGCTGCTGCTCGCGATCCTCATCGTGTCGGTACGCCAGTCCACGCACGGCGTCGTCGTGTCCGCCGAAGGGGCCGCGGCGAAGCTGGTGGAACGACACGGCGTCCAGGCGGCGCCGCCGGGATCGACGCTCTCGGCCGAACCCGAAAGCCTCGCAGTCCAACGCGAACACGCCCAGGCCCACAAGCTCGGAGCGGTGGCGCTGAACGTCAACAACAGCGACCTGCACCACCTGTTGATCTGGTCGGTCTTCGCCCTGGCGATCATGGCGGTCGCCTCCGTCGCGGTCGGATGGCTGCTCGCCGGGCGCGTGCTGCGCCCGCTGCAGCTCATCACCACCGCGGCCCGCGAGCTCTCCGCCTCCAACCTGCACGAGCGCCTCGCGCTCGATGGCCCCAACGACGAGCTGCGCGAGCTCGGCGACACGTTCGACGAGCTGCTCGCGCGCCTGGAGGCCTCATTCGAGTCCCAGCGCCAGTTCGTCGCCAACGCCTCACACGAGTTGCGCACGCCGCTGACGCTCGAGCGCGCGATCCTCGAGGTGACACTCGCCGACCCCGCCGCCAGCTCCGCGTCGCTGCGCGCGGCGTGCGAGCGGGTGCTCGCGATCGGCGAGCAGCAGGAGCGCATGATCGACGCGCTGCTCGCACTGGCGCGCAGCGAGCGGGGCCTGGAGCGGCGTGCGCCTGTGTCCCTGCAGGCTGTCGCACGTGCGGTGCTGCTCGACCGGCGCGAGGAGCTCGCGCGGCGTGGCCTGCGCCTGGAGAGCAAGCTCGAGGACGCTCCCACCACGGGCGAGGAGCGTCTGATCGAGCGGCTCGTCGCGAACCTCGTTGACAACGCCATCCACCACAACACCGCCGATGGCTGGGTCGAGGTCACGACGGCGATCGACGCCGGGCAGGCGGTGCTGAGCGTGGCCAACAGCGGCGTGGCGATCCCCGCCGAGGAGGTCCAACGGCTGGTCCGCCCGTTCCACCGGCTCGGCCGCGATCGCACCGGCCACGGCGATGGCCACGGCCTCGGCCTGTCGATCGTCGACGCGATCGCCACCGCCCACGGCGCGACGCTCGCGTTCCACGCGCTGGCGGACGGCGGTCTTCGTGCGGAGGTGAGGTTCCCCGGCCCGAGCGCGTAGCGTTTCGCGAATGCTCCCCAACTCAAGCGACGGCCCAGGTCCGGCAAGCGGCTCACAGACGATCGTGCAGGCGCAGGACCTGCGCCGACGCTACGGCGAGGGCGAGGCCGCTGTTGACGCGCTGGCCGGGGTGACGGTCGAGTTCCCGACCGGGCGCTACGCGGCGATCATGGGCCCGTCGGGCTCGGGCAAGTTGACGCTGATGCACCTGCTCGCGGGCCTCGATCGCCCGACGTCCGGCACGGTGAGCGTCGGCGGGGTGGAGCTGACCGAGCTCGACGACCGCGCGCTCACGCAGCTGCGCCGCGATCGCATCGGCTTCATCTTCCAGACGTACAACCTGCTGCCGGTGCTCAACGCCGAAGAGAACATCCTGCTGCCGCTGTCGATCGCGGGACGCGACGTTGACCGCGAGTGGTTCGACCGGCTCGTGGACACGGTCGGCATCCGCGACCGCCTCAGCCATCGCCCCGCGGAGCTCTCCGGCGGCCAGCAGCAACGGGTGGCTGTGGCGAGGGCGTTGATCGCGCGTCCGGCGGTGGTGTTCGCGGACGAGCCATCGGGCAACCTCGACTCGAAAGCCTCCGGCGACGTGCTGCAGCTCTTGCGCCACGCGGTCGACGACTTCGGGCAGACGGTCGTGATGGTCACCCACGACGCCCACGCGGCGTCGTTCGCCGATCGCCTACTCGTGCTCGCCGACGGCAGGATCGTGCACGACGGGCCGGCCGCGAGTGCCGACGAGGCGCTGGACCTGATGAAGGCCGTCGGCTGATGCTCGCGCTGGTGCTGCGCGGCTTCATGCAGCGCAAGCTGCGCGTGCTGCTGACGGGCATCGCGATCGCGCTCGGCGTGGCGCTGATGGCCGGCACGTACATCCTCACTGACACGATCAACCACGCCTTCGCGGAAGTCTTCGGCGCCGCCTACGCGAACAAGGCGGTCGTGGTCACCGAAAAGGAAACCCTCGGTCGCGGGAGCGGCTCGGAAGTCTCCGTGCTGAACGCGGCGACGCTCGCCCGCGTGCGCGCGGTACCCGGCGTGGCGGCGGCCTCGGGCAGCATCTCGACCCGGGCGGCGCTGCTCACGACGACCGGCAAACGGCTCACCAGCGGCGGCGCGCCCGCGCTCGTCGACGCCGTGCAGCCACCGCGCTTCGAGGCGTTCACCGCGGCGAAGGGTCATCTGCCGAGCGCCGCCGACGAGGTCGCGGTTGACCAGGGGACCGCCACCCGCGAGCACCTGCAGCTCGGCCAGCAGGTCGTGATCGCCGGCAGATCCCCAGCGCGGACGTACACGATCTCCGGCATCGCGAAGTTCGCCGGCAGCGAATCGTTCGGCGGCGCGAGCGTCGTGCTGCTCGTTCCCCAGCAGGCCCAGTACGTCGCCGGCGAACCCGGCGCCTACGACGGCATCAACGTCGCCAACAGCGCCGGCGTCTCGCCGCGGGAGCTCGCCGCTCGCGTCCGCGCCGCGCTGCCCGCCACGCTGACGGTGCGAACCGGGGCACAGGAAGCCGCCAACCAGACCTCCGAACTCGAAGAACAGCTCGGCTTCCTGCGCACCTTCCTGTTGGTCTTCGCCTACGTCGCGCTCGTCGTCGGCGCGTTCATCATCTTCAACACCATCTCGATCACCGTCGCCCAGCGCACGCGCGAGTTCGGCCTGCTGCGCACACTCGGCGCCTCGCGCGGGCAGATCATGCGCGCAGTCGTCGAGGAAGGCCTGCTGCTGGGCATCGTCGGCGCGGTGATCGGCCTGTTCGCGGGGATCGGCCTGGCGCCCGCGCTGGACGGGCTGTTCAAGGCCTTCGGCGCGGACCTCCCGGACAACGGCACCGTCCTCGAGACGCGCACCGTGATCGTCTCGCTCGGCGTGGGCATCGCCGTGACGGTGGCGGCGGGGTTCTTCCCCGCGCTGCGCGCGACGCGCGTTCCGCCGATGGCGGCGATGCGCGAGGGCGTGCAGATTCCGCCGCGGCCGCTGCCGTCCAAGCGCGCGCTGATCATCCGCTTCGTCCTCGTGCTGGCGGTCGTGCTGGCGATCTCCACGGCGTCCAAGGGAATCGGCGTGGTGCTGCTGGTCGGTGTCGTGATCCGTGGGCTGCGGTTGCGCTACCGCCTGCGCCACCACGGCAGGCAGCGCAACTACAGGGTGGTGCCGGCGCTCGCGGGCGCCATCGGCTGGCTGATCAGCTGGCGCGGGATCACGGCGCGCCTCGCGCGCGAGAACTCCGTGCGCCAGCCCGGCCGCACGCTCGTGACCGCGCTCGCGCTGACCGTCGGGCTCGGGCTCGTCGCGTTCATCTCCATGCTCGCCGCCGGCACCAAGACGACGATCGACCAGGCCGTCGGCCGCTCGTTTGCGGGCAGCCTGATCGTCCAGAACTCCCAGAGCGGACAGGGCCTCCCGGCGGCCGTGGCGCCGGCGGTCAGGACAGTCCGCGGCGTCGGCTTGGTCACGGCGGTCGCGTTCACGAAGGGCAGGGTGCGGAACCTCGCCCAGCCGGGGGCGCCGGTGATCGAAGAAAAGAGCACCGTGACGGCGATCGAACCGGAATCGTTCGTGAAGATGTACAAGACCGAATGGGAGCACGGCTCGCCGGCGACACTCACCGCGCTCGGACCGGACGACACCGTGATCACGAAGAAGTTCGCGAGCGCGCACGACCTGCACGTGGGGCAGCGGCTGTCCGTGCTTACGGCCTCCGGCCACGAGATCACGCTGACGGTGACGGGCATCGTCAAGGAAGAAGTGCTCGGCCTGCTCACCGACCTCACCGTGCTGCGCTCGCTGGCGAGCTCGGCGTTCGGGCAGCGCGAAGACGGGGTCGACTTCGTCTCCTACGCACCGGGCGCGAACGGCGCAGAAGTGCGGCGCGGCATCAACTCGCTGCTGCGAGCCAGCTTCCCGCAGACCCACTCGCAGACCGCGGCCGAATACACGCAGGAAGTGAGCAACAAAGTGAACAAGTTGCTGCTGCTCGTGTACGTGCTGCTCGCGCTGTCGGTGATCGTGTCGCTCGTCGGGATCGTCAACACGCTGATCCTGTCGATCTACGAGCGCACCCGCGAGCTGGGCATGATGCGCGCGATCGGCACCTCGCGCAGCCAGATCCGGCAGATGATCCGCTACGAGTCGCTGATCACCGCGATGATCGGCGGCATCCTCGGCCTGGTGATCGGGGTGGTGGGGGCGGTGCTCGTGACTGTCTTCGCGCTGTCTGGTTCGGGCTACGTAGTTTCGATACCTGTGGGCACGCTGCTCGTGCTGCTCGTCGCCGCCGCGTTCGCTGGGCTGATCGCCGCCCAGGCGCCGGCGCGGCGCGCGGCGCGGTTGGATGTGCTGCAGGCGTTGGCTAGTGAGTAGACCTGTGCCGACGGCGGGGCGCTGGGCTGCGCCGGCGCTTGAGGATGATGTGGATGACTCCGAGTCCGACTGCAACCTGGGCCACGACGAAGGTGGAGCGAGGGCCGACCGCGTCGAAGATCCAGCCCGCCGCAAGCGGCACCACGACGGATATGCCCGCCCAAACACTGTTGAGGTAGCCGAAGATCGTGGCTGCAGGCAGGCGCTCGTCGGCCGCGCGGCACGCGAGCGGGTAGCAGAGGGTGCTGGCGAACCCTCGCATCACCGCTAACAGCGCCGCAGACCCGACGACAGCGGCTACGGACGTGCTGATTGCGGTTGGCAGCATCGCCGCTACGGCAACCGCGCTCGCGGCGAGCGCTGCCCCGGTGCTCACGGCCCGTGAGCCGAGCACCGCGACGGTCCCGCCCGCTGCGAGGTATCCAAGCCCCGTGATCAAGAGGATCAGGCCGATCGTGCCTGCTGACTCGCCCGAACGATGCAGCTCGAAGGGGACGATCACGCCAACGAGCCCGCTGGCGACGGCGCCCGATGACAGCGCGAGCACAGCCTCCCGCAGGTTCGGTCTACCGAGCCAGGATCCGAGCTCGCCACGCGGCGGCCGAGAAGGTGGCACGGGTGTCAAATTGAGGCTGACGGCCTCGCGCTGTCTGAGGAGTGGAGCCGCCCCCAAGATCGCGGCCGCGATGATGAAGAACGGCGCCCTCAGTCCGAAGGACCCGGCCAACAGCCCGAAGAACCCTGGCCCGAAGACCAGCCCGATGCCGCCTACCACCACCGCCGAGCCAAGCCTGGAGTCGGTCCCCGCTGAGCCCGTGCCTCTCAGCCACGCCAGCCCGCTGGTCCAGACCACCCCCCCTGCCGCGCCGACCGCGAGGCGGCTGAGCAGTAGCGTCGAGTAGTCGGTCGCGACTCCGTTCGCCACCGCCGCCAGGCAGAGCGCCGCCGTCGCGAGCACCGTCATGCGCCTGACTCCGACCCGCTCGACCAGCACACCGGACGGGAACGAGACGAGCAGCATCGCCAGCGAGGTGGCACCGAGCAGCGACGCCGCCCGGAACCCTGAAAGCGACAGTCGGCGTGCGTATTCGGGCAGAAGCGGGCCGATCCCACCAAGTAGAGCCTCGGCCAGCGCGAGAATCGCGCAGATCCCGATCAGGGGTTGACGCATGTTCACGCGTTACGCGCTCGTGCGATGGAGCCGGCGAGCGCTCACGACACGATTACTCGGCCCTCGAGGTCGCCTCGGAGCAGTTGTTCGCGCAATGCCCTCTTGTCGAACTTGCCGACGCTCGTCTTGGCTATCTCGGTGACGAATGCGAACTCGTCAGGGAGCCACCACTTGGCCACGCGTCCGCGAAGATGCTCGACGAGGTCATCGGCCGTGGTGTCCGCGCCTACGCGTAGCACCACACACGCCAGTGGCCGCTCGTCCCAGCGTTCATCGGGCTTGGCGATCACCGCCGCCTCGATCACGTCCGGGTGGGACATCAGCTCATTCTCGAGCTCAACCGACGAGATCCACTCTCCGCCTGACTTGATGACGTCCTTCGCGCGATCGGTGATTCGCACGACGGCTTGACCGTTGACGGTGGCGATGTCCCCCGTTCGCAACCAGCCGGCATCGAACTTCTGATCGCCCGAGTCGTCACGGAAGTAACCGGCTGCGACCCAGGGACCGCGCAACTCGACTTCGCCGGTGGACTCCCCGTCCCACGGAACCTCCGCGCCGCTGTCATCCAGTAGACGCATCTCCACCCAGGGCAGCGGCCGCCCCTGGCGCGCGCGTTCGTCCCAGTGGATGTCGTTGTGCGCGTGCTCGCGGGGCCTGGAGTAGGAGACGAGGGGGCTTGTCTCGGTCATGCCCCACCCTTGGAAAACACTCAATCCGTGACGCTGCTCGAAGTCCTTCATCAACTGGCGGGGGACGGCCGAGCCCCCGCACGCGGCGTTCGAAACCGAGCTGAGATCGACGTCGCGATGCTCGTCGGCATAGCGCAGCAGGTCAGCGAAGACAGTCGGCACGCAGGCCATCTGCGTGGGCCGCTCCGCGGCGATCAGTCCCGCCAGAGCCGCGGCGTCCGGAGACCGGCCGGGAAGGATGAGATCGGCACCGGCAAGCGCCGCGCCATACGGCAGCCCCCAGGCGTTCGCGTGGAACATCGGCACGACGGCGAGCACCCGATCCTTGCGCGAGATGCCGTGTGCGTCGGCCATCAGCGTGGCCGTCGAGTGCAGGCTGATCGAGCGGTGCGAGTAGAGCACGCCCTTGGGGCTTCCGGTGGTGCCGCTCGTGTAGCAGAGGACTGCCGCCTGGCGCTCGTCGATCTCCGGGAAGTCGAAGCCGCCCGCCCCGGCGCTCTTGATCAGCTCGTCGTAGCGCAGCGCGCCAGGGAGCGCACTCACATCCCCGTCTCCGATCACCACGTAGTGCTCGACGCTGTCAAGGTGTGGTGCAAGCTCGGCGACCAACGGCACGAGCGACGCGTTGACGAAGATGACCTTGTCTTCGGCGTGCCGGACGATGTAGGTCAGCGACTCAGGGAACAAGCGGATGTTGAGCGTGTGGAGTACCGCGCCCACACAGGGCACGGCGATGTAGAGCTCGAAGTGCTCCTGGTTGTTCCAGGCGAATGTCCCCACCCGATCGCCCTGCCTCACCCCCAGGCGCTCAAGCACGCGTGCGAGGCGGTTGACACGATCGGCGAGAGCGGCATGGCTGACGTGCCTCACGACGCCCCCCTCCTCCAGCGTCAGCACCTCGGCACCTGGGTTGAACACGCGCATCCGCCTGCGGATGTGGTTGAGCGTGAGCTGGAAGTCGTCCTGCATCATGCCGGCGAGCGTCACGCCCACATGGTACGATGGACTGGACAGTTTGTCCAACGCAGATCTTGGCTCGGAGCGATATCAATCTCGCCCATGTGTGAAGCGAGCCGCGCGCCGTCGTGACGGATCAGACGAGCAGAAGGGATTTCTTCCGGGTCGCCTTCGGGCGGGCCGTAGAGGAGTCGCCGCGGGTGCTGCCCGCGCTGCCCTTCCTGGCGCGTGACGCTTCCGCTCGCTCCCGCCAGCCAGCCCGACCGCGAGCGCCCGAAGCGAGTCGGACCGCGTCCCTTGGCGACCTACGGGATCTAGCCGGTGCCGCCGGTCTGGGCGGCCACGTCGAAGCGATCGAGGCCCTTGCTCAGTACAGCATCAGGATCGTCGTCGAGCCTGGGACCGGCGGCTCGTGGCGACAGCGGCCCAGCGCCCGGGATCGGCCATCGATGGACCGACCGGCTGGAGCAGTCCTGCGCCTCAACCTCGCCGAGATCGCCGAAGCGGCACCCGGCTGTGGCGCTCCCGGTGCCGGCTCGCTGTCGTGCGTGCGCACGACATCAGGGCCGTGGAGTCTGGTCTACGAGTCCCGCGCGACCGGGCCGAGCGTCGCTTGGCCCGCCGGCGGCTCCAAACCGACGCACGTGCGCTTCTCGGCAGAGCTCGTGCTGCCGCGCGTCTGGTCGGCGTCGGTACAGGCGCTGGGCCTCGACGAGGCAGGCCAGGATGGTTGGAAAGGCCTGCGAGAGCGGCTCGCGGCACTTCAGCACACCGACCTTCCCGGCGAGATCGACGATGGGCGCGTGATTCATCGGGTTCTCGGGTATCCCGACGAGCGGACGGGAACCATGCCGGACGCCTGCGAGCTGATGGATCGTGGTATCGACCCGCGGGATCGGTCTCCGTCTGAACATCCGCCCGCTTCTAACTCGAGCCTCGACTCCGGGCGCTGGCGGATGCTGTTGCAGCTGAGCTCGGACGAGCTGCCGGGGTGGGACTGGGGCTCGCGCGATGAGCGCCTGTACGCCTGGATCGATCGGGCCGCGCTTGCGTGCGGCGACCTGTCCTGCGTTCACACGATCGTCCGGTGACCTTCTCGGGACACTCCTGTCACGCGATCAGGGCGTCCGCCGGCGCCGGGGCCTAGAAGGCGATCTCGCATCAACGCGAGCGCGGTCTGCGGCTCGCGCTCGGCGAGGAGTCCGGCAGCCGCGAGCACGTAGTCGTGGTCGATCGCAAGACGCGGCGCGCGCGGCGCCAGGCAGCGGTCATCGCCACGAGCGAGCGCCGTACCGATCAGCTCCTCCGCGCCGGTAGATCGCACGAGTATCCCGCCCGTGCCGACTACCAGTGGCACTTCGCGAAGATCGGGGCCGTCGGTCGAGATCCGCGCGGGCTGGTTGGGGCGGGATGTGACCGTGAGGCGCCCACAGTGACGGCGAACCGCGTGATGAACGCAGGAGACGGCCAGGGCGCGATCAATCGCCCAGTCCTCTGGCTCATGCGAGAGGAAGCCTGGCTCGTCGGCGCGTTGCGTCACCGCGGCCGCGATCGCGTCCTCTCCCAGTGTCAATGCCCCCAGCAGCCACTCCGTGTCGATCTCCAGTACCGACGGCGCACTCGAGCGTAGACCGAGATCGCCCTGAACCGACCTCAAGAGCGGCAGCTCCGGCAAAAGAGGGCCACGGATCCCTGGCGTCGCCTCGCTGGTGCGCTTGGCGCTGTGAACGTCGGTGGTCGCGCCGCCGATGTCCAAGACCATGACGTCCCCGACGCCCTCAGCGAGCAGGCGGGTCGCCCGCAGGACGGCCTCGGGGGTGGGCATCATCACCCCGCGGGCGAACTCGGGCGCGTCGCTCAGGCCCTTGCCCTGGATCACGTGTCTGACGAAGGCCTCTGAGATCGCCGCCCGCGCGGGCTCGACATCCAGCTCTCCGATGCCCGGCATCACGTTCGCCACGACATCCACCCGCGCGCCGTTGCAGGCGAGGATGCGAGCCACCCGCTCGGCGATGCGCGCATTGCACGCCACGACGAAGTGCGCGTGTGTTCGAACAGCGCTGACCGCTTCGGCATTATCGAGCACGATCCGCTCCTGGCCGCCGTCGGTGCCGCCACAGAACAGGATCACCTCCGGCTGCCGACGCTCCAGCGCGACCCGCTCGGCTGCGCCGAGCCTGCCGTGCAGCACGAGCTCGACTCGTGCGCCGGCGTTCAGCGCCGCCTGACGAGCGGCCGCCGCGGTCAGATCCTCGACCAGCCCGATCGCCGCCACCCGCAACCCGCCGGCCGCACTGGATGCCGCGAGCCTGGGGCCGAGCGCGACCCGCTCGCCGGCCGTCGCGAGCGCCTGGTCCAGAGCGCGACCGTAGCCGATCATCACATCGCTCGCGACGGTCGTCGGCGACTGCGCGCTGGCGATGAGCCGGCCGCTGCCGAGCTCGACGACAGCGACCTTCGTGTACGTGCTACCGAAGTCGGCTAGGACCGCCGCCGTCACGTCGAGGCAGGTTGCGGGGCGCGCTCACCAATCTCGTCGATCAAGCTCTCGATGTCCGGGGGTGTCAGGACGCCGAGCTTCGCGAGATCGTCACGTACGTCCACGGGGATGTCCGATCCGTCCACATCCTCGTTCAGGACGCCGCCCATAAAGACCAGGGCGTCGGACATGCCGACGCGGTCGAGCTCCTCGCGCAGCCGGGCGCCGAATGATCTGGCCACCCCGTTGTGGGTCGTGACGACCACCGCGTCCGCGTTGGTCTCGAGCGCAACCTTGACGATGTCCTCCGGATCGCGGTTCACCCCGAAGTTGACGACGTCGGTTCCGGCAGCCTCGAGCGTAGAGACGATAAGGAACTCGGCGAACTCATGGACGTCGGTCGAGCTGACAACCACCTTGCGCCCGCGCAGCCGCGGATCCGCCTCGCGCGTCGCCAGGTTCTCGACGAGGCGCTCCCGCTCGGCCATCGTCTGACGGACGAGATCGGTCTGCATGATCGGACGGCGCCCACCCGGATACCCCGGATCGGCCGGCCCCGCACCGAACAGCTCCTCGCAGCGGTGCGCTCCTAGGCGCTTGATCACGAACAGCAGAGCCGCGGGATCCTCCATGTCGATACCGGCCTCGCTGAGCGTCTTGATCGCGTTCCGGTAGAAGCGGGTGCCCCCCTCGAGCAGGACGTCGCGCATCGCCTCGATGCGCGACCAGTCGATCGCGGGCGCCACCGGCCCCGTGTAGTCCTCGAGACGGCGGCTCACGGCCTGGACGGTCGAGATCTCCTGCCAGGTGGGGATTCGCTGGGTCTCCGTGACGGGCACTGCAATCGGAGCGCCGCCCAGCTTGTAGCGGCTGTCGAGCATCTTCATGAACAGGACATCGGTGCTCATCACCGCGAAGTTGGAGTCGATGTCCGACCGGTTGCCGATCGTGTCGCCCTGGACGAAGGCGCACGGAACGCGATCGTTGACGTCGTTCAGGGCCAGCGTCATCGCCGACTTGGTGATCGGATCGGTCGTCAATCCGCCCCAGGAGATCGAGAACTCGGCGCCGCACAGATCTCGCGCGATGAACCGCTCGAGCATCGCCCACCCGACGTAGCTGGCGTAGTCGTGGAATACGCCGGGGTAGCCGTCGTCGAGGTAGGTGTCGAAGCAGACGCCCTCGCTGCGCAGGGCCGCGAGCACGCCAACGGCCTTCAGGAACTCCATCGTCTGGCCGATCTCGTCATCCCAATACGGCCAGCGCCAGGTGTACTGGGTGAAGACGCCGACGTAGGTGACGCCGACCGACAGCGCATCGACGACGTTTTCCAGCGATCCCGGGCCGCCGACGCAGTTGTCCGCGGCCTCGGCCTGGATCGGCACGGTATGGGTCAGCTCCCACCAGTCCTGCTCGGTCCAGAGCACCGGCCCGGTCTCCTGAGGCGCGTCGGCACGCAGATGCTTCGGCAGTCCCATTCGGCGCTCGGCCAGGAGATTGAAGCGATCGGGTGGCCGCACTCCGCGGCGTAGCGCGTCCTCGTAGATCAGGCCCAGGGCCTCGCGCGTCTCCTGCCAGGTCGCGAGACCGAGGTTCATGCATGTGGTCTGGATCCCGTGCTCGCGCGCGTGCAGCCGATACTCGAGCTCGGACCGAAAGCCCTTCTCCTCGAGGTACATCGATGGCGCGCGCTCGAGCTTCCTCCCGATCGCCTTGCCTTCCTCAACCGCTTCCCGACCGTCCGGCAGGCCCTCCGGGATGAGGGAACTCAGGTCAATGTCTACGGGCACGCCAATCTCCTCGAGTCCGGTTTGCGTGACGCGGCTGGACCGACCGGCGACCGGAGTCGCAGCCCGCTCGATCCAGCCACACTACCTCTTACTGGACAATATGTCCAGTTGGCTGAGAGGAGCCGTCCGTCCGCGGTCATGTGGCTCAGCTCGACCGGAGCGGGTCGGGGCGTTGAGCCGCCGGCGGAGCCTCGTTGACCGCGTCCCACGCCTCGATCGCCGCGCTGAGGCTGGGGGCTGCTTCGAGCAGGTGCTGGGTGTACGGATGCTGGGGTGCGCTCAGCACCGCACTGGTCGCGCCACGCTCGCAGACGATGCCGTGCTCGACGACCAGCAGCTGCTCGGCGATCGTGGCCACGACTCCGAGGTCGTGCGATATGAAGATCAAGGCCAGGCCGAGACGCTCGCGCAGCTCTCGCAGCAGCTCGAGAACGACCGCCTGGACCGAGACGTCGAGCGCAGAGGTGATCTCGTCGCAGACCAGGACGTGTGGTTCTGCCGCAAGCGCCCGCGCGATGGCGACCCGCTGGCGCTCGCCTCCGGACAGCTCGCTCGGGTATCGCTCCGCCGTGCGTGCCGGGAGGCGAACCGCCTCCAACAGGCGGCTGACCTCGGATGTGGCCGCGGCGCGGGACAGGCGGCGAAGGATCTGTGCCGGACGCGCGATCGACGCCGCGACGGACTGGCGCGGATTGAGGGCCTCGGCCGGATTCTGGAACACGAGCTGAATGCGCCGACGCTGCTCGAGCGTGCGCTTGTGGGCGCTGTCGGGCAGGCGCTCGCCGTCCAGCAGCACCCGACCCGAGGAGACGGTATGTAGCCCGGCGATCGCCCGCGCGATCGTCGTCTTGCCGCTCCCCGACTCGCCGACGATCGCCACGCACTCGCGCGGCGCAAGCTTGAACGATATGTCCTGCGCGGCGACGACCACGCGAAGCCGATCGCGGTACTCGGCCGCCAGGCCCTCCACTTCGAGGATCGCCGGCTCGGCGGCTCGGGCAGCCGTCGGTGTTGGCAACGGAGTCCACTCGACCGGGGGCGTACGGGTCCACTCGAAGCAGCGCACGACGTGACTGGCGGAAGTGGGGACCAGCTGCGGCATCTCGGTCTCGCAGTGGGGCGTGTGCTGATCGCAACGCGGGGCGAACGGACAGCCCGGCGGCCGCTCGCCCACGCCCGTCGCTATCCCGGGCATCGCGCCAAGCACACGCGGACGCAGGTGGTCGGGCGTGGCTTCCATCAGACCACGCGTATACGGATGCCGGGGATGACGCAGCACCTCGGACGCCGACCCCTGCTCGACGATGCGCCCCGCGTACATCACCGCGATGCGGTCCGCGATCTGAGCCACGACCGCCAGGTCGTGCGTGATGTAGAGCATCGCGACCTGCTGCTCGTCGCGCAGACGCAGCAGCTCTCTCAGGATCCGGTCCTGGGTGAGGACGTCGAGACCGGTTGTCGGCTCGTCCAGCACGATCAGAGCCGGGTCAGGAGCCAGCGATGCGGCAATGCATACGCGCTGCTGCTGCCCGCCGGACAGTTGATGCGGATATCGCCGCCCGAAGTCATGCTCGCCCGGAAGCCCCACCCGCTCGAGCAGCCGGTAGGGACGCTCGGCGTCTGACTGCTCGCCCTGGAGCATGTCCGCGATCGCACCTGCCACTCGCAGGGCGGGGTTCAATGCCGTACCTGGGTTCTGCGGCACGTATGAGGCGAGGCGACCGCGAGCCCGTCGGAACTGCTGCTCGTCGCGCATCTCCTCGCCGGCGATCGCCACCAGACCGGAGCTCATCCGGATGCCTCGTCCGCTGTAGCCGAATATCGACAGAGCGGTGGTTGTCTTGCCCGAGCCCGACTCACCGACGAGGCCGACGATCTCGCCGGGCCCCACCTGCAGGTCAACGTCATCGATCACCGCGTCGCCTCGCGGCAGCTCGACTCGAACGCCCATCAGGCTGAGGACCATGTCGGTCATCGAAGCCCCCGCGATTCGTCGCGCTGGCGCAGATAGGCGTCGCCAATCAGGTTGACGGATACGATCAGCAGCGCCAGCATCAGCGCGGGCGCGAGCAGGGCGAGCGGGTTGGTAGAGATGATTTCCCGGTTCTCGGAGACCATCAGGCCCCAATCGGCGGTAGGCGGCTTGAGTCCGAGGCCGAGGTAGTTGACGCTCGCGATCAGGATGATCGCCCAGCCGAAACGGATGCCCAGGTCCGCGACGATCGGCGCGAGGATGTTCGGCAGGATCTCGCGCGTGAGGATCGCGCGGGTGCGCTCGCCGCGGATGATCGCGGCCTCGACGAAGCTCCGAGTCGCCACCTCCAGCGTGGCAGTACGGACGATGCGGGCCACCCCCGGGAAAAGGACGAGCGCCGTCGCGCCGATCAGCACCCCGCGACTGCCGCCAAAGGCGGTCACGAACAGCAACATCACAAGCAGCGCTGGGAACGAGAGGAACACGTTGACGGTCCGCATCAGGAGCGGATCGACGATCGATCGCGAGTAACCGGCGATCAACCCGACGGTCACGCCCACGAGGTAGATCAGGAGCGTCGCTGCCGTGGCCAGAAGCAGCGTGGAGCGGCCGCCACTCAGTACGCGACTGAGGACGTCGCGTCCCAGGAAGTCGAGGCCGAGCGGCGCGGAGCCGCTCGGCGCCGCTCCCGGGATGCCGATCGGCATCGTCGCGCTGTGCGGGGCGAGCGCCGGTCCGAAGATCGCGATGAACAGCAGCAACGCCAGTAGAACCAGGCCGATGCGCCCACCCCAGTCACTTGCCAGCGACGGAAGCAGTCGAATCCGCCGCCGACTCGGGCTGACAGCGAGCGTGCTCACCGCAGGCCCGTCCGCAGCTTGGGCACGAGCAGCACGACGATCAGGTCGGCTACCACGTTGATCCCGATGTACACGGTGGCGAGCACCATCGCCGCGGCCTGCACCTCGATCACGTCCCTGGCCGTGACCGCGTTGATCAGGAAGGTGCCGACGCCCGGGTATGCGTACACGCTCTCGACGATGATGATCCCGCCGACGAGGTACTGGAGGTTCTGCGCGACGATCTGGACGCTCGGGGCAAGCGCGTTTCGCAGCGCATACCCGAGTAGGACGCGATGCTCGGAGACGCCATTCAGGCGGGCGAACCGAACGTAGTCCTGCTGCATGACCTCGACCATGCCGGCGCGCACCTGGCGGATGCCGGCGCCGCTCGCGACGGCAAGGAGCGTGAACACCGGCAGAACGAGGATTTCAGGCTTGTCAAGTGGCGACGCCCCGGACGCCACGAGCGAGACGGGCGGCAGCGCGCCCAGCTTGCTGAAGAACACGTAGATCAGCAGCGTGCCGGTCACGAACTCCGGCAGCCCACCGAAGACGAGGGCGGGGATCGAAACGGCGTGATCGAGCTTGCGTCCGGCGAAGATTCCCGCGATCGCCCCGAACAAGAGCGTCACCGGTATCAGCAACAGCGCGGTTATGGCCGCGAGGATCAAGCTGTTTCGCAGCGGGTCGCCCAGCGTCGCTGACACGCTGGTCTGCGTGCGACCCTCACCCGCCGCGATCGCAGACTTGCCGAAGTCTCCCTGCACGGCGTCGCCGAGCCAGCGCAAATACCGTTCCGGCACCGAGCCGCTGATCCCGATCTCGCGTTCGAGCTTGTGTACACGTTCTGGTGTCGCGCTCCTGCCGAGCACGACGACGGCTGCGTTGCCAGGCAGGACGTTCGTCGCCACGAAGATCAGCATCGACACGACCAGCAGCGAGAGCAGGCCCGTCGCGACCCGTCGCAGCAGGAACAGCGCGAGGGGATGACGTGCGCGAGAGCGAGCGAGCGGGCTCGGCGCCTCCTGCGTCACGTGACCGACTGCACCGGGGGCGACCGCCATCAACGCTCCCGATACGCGGCCATCATGACGGCGGAGCCGCTCGTTCGCAACGACATAGACGGGCCCGTACCTTTTGCTCTAGGGATGATGCGCGGGCATCATACGAGCCATCCGTCGCAAAGTCGCCAGTTGTTGTAGCTGAAGCCGGCACCCGTCGACAGCCCCCGCACGTTGTTCGCTGCCGCATCGACGTAGGGCAGGTTGCCCCAGACCAGGTAGCCGCCTTCGTTGAACTGCTGCAGCTGAGCCTCGCGCCACAGTTCGGCGGCTTTGGCTGGTTCGGTCGCGGCGATCGCTTCGGAGATCAGCTTCTCGGCGGCCGCGCCGCGAGGCTGACGGCCCCAGTGGGTATCCGGGTAGGGGGATCCGAGGGTGTACTCGGACAGGTAGGCGGACGTCAGGGAGCCGACCGGCTGGTCCACCTCCTCACCGAAGTCCCTCGTCAGGAAACCTCCCGCAGGCGTGAAGTAGGTCGCGGCACTGGCCGGCTTGACGACCACATTCACGCCCGCCGCCGATGCCTGCTCGGCGAGGACCGTGGCCGACTGAACCATGCCCGGACTGCTTTCGGCGGTCGGCAGCACGAACGTGTGGCCGAGCACGCCGGCGGCCTTGAACAGCGACTTGGCCTGTTCGACGTCTTGGACGCGCTTCTGATCTGCGAGGTAATGGGGGGTTCCAGGTGCCAGTAGGTCGTAGGCGACGGTGCCGAACCCGGACCACACGCTGTCGATCATCGCCTGGCGGTCGACAAGGAGCTTGAACGCCTGCCGCACGCGGTTGTCGGCGAACTCGCCGCTGTCGACGCGCATCAGGAACATGTAGCTCGTCGCCGCGAACTTGGAGGCGAGGATCTGCACCTGCTTGGTGGTGAGCTGTGATCGTGCCGTCGAGAGAGGAAGCGACGGAAAGAGGTTGACGTTGCCGCTCAGCAGCGCATTGAAGAGCGCGTTGTTGTCCGTAAACGACGAGTCCACGACGAGGCGTTCGACGTACGGCTTGCCTGACTCCCAGTAATCGGGGTTGGCCACGAAGACGCTCTGGGTGCCCGGAGTGAAGGACTCGTACTTGAACGGGCCCGTTCCGATCGGCTGTTGCGCCGTCGACTTCGCCGTCGCTCCGTTCTGCACTACGGGAAAGTCGAAATAGGCGAAGATCGTGGGGAACTCAGCGACCGCCTTCAGCAACGGGACTTCGACTGTCAGCGCATCGCGCTTTCGAACGTTCTTGAAGTTGACGAGGCCCGCCAGGAAGCCCGCGCTGAAGTTCGCTTCGGCGTTCGACCACAGGGCTTGGAAGTTGTACACGACGTCGTCGGCGGTGAACGGCTTGCCGTCGTGCCATTTGACGTTCGGCCGCAACTTGAAGAACCAGACGGTCGCGTCTTTGTTGGATTCAGCTGAGAGCGCGAGCCCCGGCACGAGCGGCGAGATCTCCTCGCCCAGGTAGAACAGCAGGTTGTAGAGGTTGTAGTTGCGCACGAAGTCGGGGGTGGTGAGGGAGGTCCCCGGGAAGAGGTTCTCGGACTGGCCTCCGCTGATCGTGCCGACCGTGAACGTCCCGCCACGTTTTGGCGTCCCCGCGGGCAGTGCTGTGAGAGCTCCCGTCGGCGCGGCCGCAGTACTTGTGCCGGAACTACCGCAACCCGCGAGGATCCCGGCTCCGGCGATCGCGATGCTCACGCCCGCGGCACCCTGGATCAGGGTGCGCCGGGTTAGGCCGTCGCCCCCGTCCACGCCGGACTTACTGCCACTTTCGTCTAGCACTACGCCTCCTCGCTTGCCGGTGTCCCGACGGGTATGGCAACTGGCTGTCAATCCCCATAGCCAAGCCGCCGTTTTCGAACGAACTCCGAGAGTTTCCGGACCCTACCATCGGCTGGACAGTTTGTCCAGTGCCAAGCATATGAGCTGGCGTCACGTGATGTCGATCCAGACCGACTTGATCTCCGTGTAGAGCTCGAGCGCGTAACTGCCCATCTCTCGCCCGTGCCCGCTGGCCTTGTATCCGCCGAACGGCGCGGCCGGATCGACGGCGCCGTAGGCGTTGACCCAAACCGTCCCGGCACGGAGCGCTCGGCTGACGCGATGAGCACGTGAGACGTCGCGCGTCCAGATGCCGGCCGCCAGACCGTAGTCGGTGTCGTTTGCCATCTCGACGGCAGTCTGCTCGTCGTCGAAGGCGGACACCGTGACGACCGGACCGAAGATCTCCTCGCGCCAGATCCGGGCGCTGGGAGGCACGTCGGCGACGATCGTGGGCTTTATGAAGTTCCCCGTTTCGAGTCCGCGTGAGGTGGCGCGTTCGCCGCCGGCGAGGATCTGACCCTCCTCCCCGGCCAGCGCCATGTACTCGAGGATCCGTGTCGTCTGAGCCTCCGAGACGACTGCCCCCAGCTCCGTCTCCGGGTCGATGCCCGGGCCGACCTTCAGGCGCGCCGCGTCCTCGACGAGTTGCTCGACGACCTCGTCGTAGATCGCCCTCTCGACCAACAGCCGCGACCCGGCCGTGCAGTCCTGACCCATGTTGTAGAAGATTCCCCAGAGCGCCCCCTCTCGCCTCTGCGCCGGGTCCGAGTCGGCGAAGATGAGGTTCGGCGACTTTCCTCCGAGCTCGAGCGATATCCGCTTCAACGTCGGAATGCCCGCACGCGCGACTTCGCGTCCGGCCGCTCCGCTTCCTGTGAACGCAACCTTGTCGACGCCGGGGTGCTCGGCGAGGGCGCGACCGGTCGGGTCAGCTGGTCCGTTGACGACGTTGACAACCCCCGGCGGAAAGCCCGCGTCGCGTATCAGCTCGGCGAGCCGCAGCGCGGAGAGCGGTGTCTGCTCGGCGGGCTTGAGCACGACCGTGTTGCCACAGGCCAGCGCCGGGGCCAGCTTCCAAGCGGCCATCAGGAGGGGGTAGTTCCACGGGATGATCGCGGCGCAAACGCCGATCGGCTCGTGAAGCGAGTAGGTGAAGAAATCTCCGGAGGAAACGGGGATCGTCTGGCCGAAGTTCTTGGTGGCGAAACCCGCGAAGAAGTGGAACATGTCGGCGACCTGCGGCAGATCGTCGCGCTTGGCGAAGGTGACCGGCTTCCCGTTGTTCAGCGTCTCGAGCTCTGCGAGTTCGTCCGCGTGAGTCTCGATCAGGTCGCCGAGTCGCCACATGATGCGACCGCGGTCCGAGGCGCTCATCGTCGCCCACGCGCCGGTCTCGAAGGCCGCCCGGGCGCTCGTCACCGCGCGGTCCACGTCGCGGGACTGCGCGACCGCCACCTGCCCGAGCGTACGACCGGTCGCTGGATTGGTCGCGTCGAGCACGGCCGCACCCGAGGACTCGACGAACTCGTTGTTGACGAAGAGCCCCTTGATGGCGCCGTCGAGGAACTTGGTCTTCGTATCGAATGCGCTGGTAGAGCCCAAGATGCCTCGCTGTCGCTGCTGAGCAGCCACCGTATCATCACACTGGACAATCTGTCCAGTGGACAGTATCATCGCTTGTCGCGGTGCGCGACTTCGGACGATCCATGCGCTGGAGTAGGCTCACCGGCGTGGCCTGAGCCGTAACGACTTGCGAGTCACAAGCACAGACCGTGGACGCGTCCGACCAGAACCCGAGCTACCAGAGCATCCTCGACGCAGCCAAGACGCTGTTCATCGAGCAGGGCTTCCCCGCGACTTCGATGGAGGCGATAGCCAAGCGCGCGAAAGTCTCACGCTCGACCGTCTACAACAACTTCGAGGACAAGGAGGCCATCCTCGGCGAGGTCATGCGGCGCTACATCGAGGGCTACGTCGAGATTCCACGGGCCCTGCGCGAACAGGCGCGCCCAGACCAGACGTCCTTCGAGCTGGTGGAGGAGATGATCCGAAGCGCGATCTTGTGGCGCATCGAGAACGCCGAGCTGAGGCCGTTGATCGACCTGTCCAAGCACCTGCCGAACTCACGCTGGCGCCAGCTCAATGCCGCGGCGGACGACGCGATGCTTGGCTGGATCGCGGAGATCCACCGCAACGACGCGAAAATCAAGCTGATTCGAGAGGGGCTCGACCTCGACTTTGCGACCTCGGCCCTCTATTCGATGATCGAGGCGACGATCTCATCCTTCGACGTGGGCGCAAGCCGACGTCGGGTCGACAAGGCGGTTCGGCAGCTCACGCTGCTGCACTGGCACGCCCTCTACCGGGTCGAGCCGGACGGCGTCGTTGACGGTTAGCCGCTGAGCGTTCGAGCGCCGAGCGCGTCAACCGCTGCCTCGGCGCGGTCGAGCGTCTCGTCGATATCGGTGGCGGTGTGCGCTGTGGAGAGGTACCAGATGTCACGAGGCGTCGGCTTCGTGTAGATGCCCCGGAGCCTCAGCTCGCGCTTGAGCTCGAAGATGCGCTCGACGTCGTTGTGCCACAGATCGCGCATGTTGCTTCCGGGCCCGGGCCCGAACCCCACGCCGAACAACGTCGTCGTTCCCTGCACGTAGCCCCCGACGTCGCGAAGTAGCGAAGCGAGCCCCGTGCGCAGTCTCAGCGATTGATCTTCCATCTGCTCGTATACCCCGGGCTCCGACAGCGCCGAGACGACGGCGGGGATCGCCGCGAGGCATAGGGGGTTGGCGTTGTAGGTACCGACGTGGAACACCCGCTGATCGGCGAGCAGTTCCATGATCTCCCGCCGGCCGCCCACCGCGCTCACCGGAAACCCCCCGGACATCGCCTTGCCGAGACACGTTAGATCGGGCGTCACGCCAAAGAGCGTCTGGGCGCCGCCGAGGCCCACGCGAAACCCGGTCTGGATCTCATCGAAGATGAGCACCGCGCCCGACCGATCGCAGAGCTCCCGCAAACGTTGGAGATAGCCCGGCGTCGGCTCGATCACGCCGAAGTTGCACATGATCGGCTCGGTGAGCACAGCGGCGATCTCCTGTCCCCGCTCTGCGAACAGGCGCGCCAACGCCTCCGAGTCGTTCCACTGCGCGATGATGACGTCCTCGTAGGCTCCGGGCGACTGGCCCTCGGACGCCGCGACCGTCACCGGCCGGTCGCTCGGACCAGCCTGCTCGGACGTCGGGGCGAAGGAGACGGCGACCTGGTCGGTCCACCCGTGGTACTGGCCCTCGAACTTGACGACCAGGCGACGCCCGGTGGCAGCTCGGGCAAGCCTGATCGCCGCGAGGACCGCCTCCGTGCCGGCCTGGCCGAAGCGAACCATCTCGATGCTCGGATACAGCTCGGCGAGCAGCTCGCTGACCTCGACCTCGAGGCGGTGTGGGATACCGAAGGTCGTGCCTGCGCTCATCTGTGCATGGACCGCCTGGAGTAGTCCAGGGTGGGCGTGGCCGAGGATCAGCGGCCCGTACCCGAGCATGTAGTCGATGTACTCGTTGCCGTCGACGTCCCAGATCCGGGAGCCCGCGCCGTGCGTGACGTAGATCGGATGCGGATGGACCGCGCCGCGGTCGTTGGAGCCCACGCCGCCCGGGACCACCTCGCGCGCGGCGGCATACAGCGCGGCAGACTCATCCAGCACGTGCGTGCGATCGGTCAGCATCGACCCTCACACTCGCGAGCAGATCGCGAGACCAGTCGGCGCGCGCGGCTCATCCGCCGAGCACCCATCCGCCGTCGACCTGCAGAACCTGGCCGGTCACGTACCCGCCGCCGTCCGAGGCAAGGAACAGCGTCGCCTCAGCTATCTCTGACGGCAGCCCCATCCGCTTGAGTGGCGTCATCTCGCGGGCCTGCTCGATATGGGCCGGCGAGATTTCCCAGTCCGCCTCCCAGTTCGCCTCGATCGCGCCCGGTGAGATCGCGTTCACGCGTATGGTTGGTGCCAGATCGCGAGCCAGCGAGGCTGTGAAGGCACGAACGGCGCCCTTGGTCGTGCAGTACCCGACCGCGACGGAGTTGACCAGGTTGTCCTGGTCGATCCCGTTGCCGTATGACCCCGAGAAGTTGACGATCGACCCATGGCCGGCTGCCTCCATGTGCGGTTGCACCGCTTGGCACATGCGGACGGTGCCGAGCACGTTGACGTCGAACAGCATCGCCAGATCGGCTGCATCCAACGCTCGAAATCGAACCGCATCTCGAGGGTCGATTCGGCCCGCCGCGTTGATCAGAACGTGAATGGGGCCGAAGCGGTCCGCGACGCCTGTGACGAACTCTTGCACCGAATCGAGAGCTGTCACGTCGAGCGGCGCCGCATAGGCCTCGCCCCCGGCGGCCACGATCTGCTCGACGTTCTCCTGTGCCGAAGCCTGAGAGCTGCGGTACCCGATCGCCACTCGTGCGCCCTCGCCTCCGAGGGCGCGTGCAACCGCTCCCCCCAGTACACCGCCGCCTCCGGTGACAATGGCGACCCTTCCCTCGAACCGCCGACCGTTGTTCCAGATTCTGTCCATTGCTCCCTCGGATTGAGTTTTCGTAACGACGACGCTGCCGGCAGCTGCCGGCCAACACCATATCGCTGACTGGACATCTTGTCCAGTCAGGGAGGCCCACCGGTCCGGCTCAGACCGATGACGCCGTCGCAGGCAGGGTTACAATCGACCAGGCTATGCGTACGTCACGCTCTACGGGGGTTCGGCGTGCGTCCGGAGCTTGTCATGTGCCGGTGAACCGCGGTGGCCGTCGCTCGGCCGCGGCACTGACCCCCTCGCGGAAGTCGCCGGTCCCGAACAGCTTGGCCTGCTCGGCGGCCTCGTGCGCAGTGGCCTCGCGGACCCGGTCGGCCAGGTGCCCGCGCATCGTCTGGCGGATGGCACGGACGGCCAGTGGCGAGGAGCCGGCGATCTCCTCGGCCAGCGCCACCGCCTCCTCGCGCAGACGGTCGCTGCTCACCAGCCGGTCGCACAGACCGATCGCGTGGGCTTCCTCGCCGCGCAGCCGGGCGCCGGTGTACAGCAGCTCGAGAGCGTGCTGGGGACCCACGACGCGCGGCAGGGTCACCGTTATCCCAAACCCGTGATGTATGCCCAGCCGTGCGAAGTTGGCACTGAAGCGCGCGCCGGGGCTCGCCACGCGGAAATCCGCCGACAGTGCGACACCCAGGCCGCCGCCCACCGCCGCCCCCTGGACCGCCGCCACCACCGGCAGGCCGGCGGCGAACAACCTCACCGCCTGCTCATACAGATCACCCTCGGCCGGGTTCTCGGCTGCGAAGTTGGCCCCGGCGCAGAAATGCTTGCCCTCTGAGCACAACACGATCGCGCGGCACGAGCCGCCGCGCTCGAGCTGTTCGTAGGCGTCGGCGATCGCACCGATCAGCGCCCCGTCGAAGTAGTTGTGGGGCGGGCGGCTGAACTCCACCAGCGCGACGTGCTCGGTGGCCTGACGGATCGAGACCTCTTTGCTCACAACTCCTCCATGTACTCCGGCGGATAAGGGATCTGCTCCACCGCAAATTAGCGTGGCGGCGAGGGGCCTGCGCGTGGCTCAACGCGAGGCCACCGCGATGCGCGACGCTCTGGCAGCGGTTAGAGCGGTCGCACGCAAGCGCTGAGCCCGCCTCGTTCTCCGCAGCGTGGGATGCGGGCGACTACTCGCCATTTCACGGATGGGACAAGCGCTCCCCTGAATCGCTGCCCTCGTCTTACAATTCCTGAGCTCAGCGGCGTGGGAAGGGCCAACGGCCGTGGGCCTTCCCACGCGGTTGAGCTATTTCTTCTCTTTTTTGACCGGCGCCAGGGAATTGCCTGCCGCGATTTCCGAGCAGTCCTGTGGCGCGGCCAGGCCGGCGAAGCGCCCGGCGAGCCAGGCCGCGGTTTCGGTGAGCCATGGCGCCGCGCCCTCGATGTGTCCGAGGTGCTGGTATTCGCTGTATTGCACGTCCAGGCCACGTTCGCAGTACTCACGTGCGAGGCTGCGCACGTCGCCGGCGATCATGACGCCGTCGCCCGGCCCGATGCCCGGCTTATCGCCGGGCGTTCCTTCGAGTTCTTCGCCGCCGTTGCCCTGTCCGATCAGGAGCGGCACGGTCGGTGTCCCTTCACGGCCCATGATGAGCTTGTTTGCGGTTCGCACGTACACCGGGATGGTTTCCGGCGTCGGGTACTGAGGCTTGGCCAGCTCAGCCCAGGTGAGGCCGGGGACCGACTTCTCGTCGGTGATGGACGCGCTTTGGTCCTCCTGCAGGAGTTCCTGCCCGTATTCGCTGAGATACGGCGTCAAGTCGAGGTGGAACGCCCGGCTCAGGCCGTCCAGAGACATGGGGATGACGGACGCCCAACTGCTGCTGCCTTCGATGTACTTCAGATTGTGAGCGGGGTTGACCAGCACGCCGCCCATGGCTGCCCCAACGATGTCCGAGTTGATTTCTGGGGCGTAGGTGGGTGCGAGCTGCGCTGCCCACTCCGTGGCGATCGCGCCGCCGGAATAGCCGGCCAGCCCGATCTTGGTGGTGCTCGTCAGGCCGGTAGCCGGGGAGTTGAGCGCCGCTCGCAGCGAGTCGAGCGTGTTGTACCCGTACACGGGCCCAGCGGCGAAGTCCGCTTCCTCGCCCTCGGTGTCGGGGATCACGACGGTCTCGCCCGCGAGCAGCGCCGGCGAGATCAGGACCGACTCGACCTGCGGTATTTCGCCTCCCGTCGGGTCTCCACCGGAGATTGCGTAGGACGGGTCGTCTTCGGTGCTGAGGCTGTCGTAAAACGATTGATAGGAGAGCACGCTTGGCGTGAGGGCTTTCACCGGCGGCAGGAGCACCGACGTCACGTTGACGGTCGGCTTGCCGAGCTCGCTCGTCGACCGGTACAGAAGCTGCACGGCGGTGAGCGGCAGTTCGATGCCCTCGACGTGGAAGGGGACGGTGCGCGTCTTCAGGACCGCGCCGGGGGCGATGTGCTTCAACGGCGTCTTGCCTTCGTATTTGTAGAACGGATCCTGTTCCGGCGGGACCGCGGCTCGCGCGCCGGGCGCGACAAGCGCGGCCCAGGCGACCAGCAAGAGCAATGCAAGCAAGCCTACCCGCCAATTCCACCGACGCCCGGCCAGATCGCGCGCCAGCAATCCAATTCCCCTCGTGACCATCATCCGTTCCCCTGCTCTTGTCGTTACGGACCGAGTTGGTCCCCTCCGCCGAAGGTGTTCTTGCGATGCACCCACAGGCGTGCTCTTTCTACCCGTCACCAGGAAAGGCAAACCTGGCCCGCTTTCTGCTTGTCGCTGCGCTTTCAGATCGCACGAAAAGATCCACGCCTACACCGAGCGGTTTCCCAACCGGGAAACGAGCGCGTACACGATCTCATCGATCGCAGCTAATCGAGGAGTACCACCCCCGTAAGGCCGCTTGCATCGAAATCTTCGATCTACGCAAGAGACAAAAGTGGCCGGCGAACCTCGCCGCCGAGCCCAACTGGCCCGATACCTACAGCCAGCTCGCCGCCGAACTCGCCTTTCCCGCGGCGGGCGACGACCCATACGCGTATCTCCATGTCCGAGACCACCCGGTGTCGGGCGAGCGCTCGCGCACGCGGGTGACGGTGCCGCTCACGCTCGAGCGACTGCCCGCAGACGGCCGCCTGCGGGCGCTGGTCTCGCAGCTCGTCCAGATCAGGCCGGTTCTGGAAGATCCGGAGCGCCTCGATCCGGTCGGACACGCCCATCCGCCGGTCAGCTTCGCTCATCGTGCTCCACCCCAGAGGCTTGGAGACGACGAAGCGGTTGGTTCGCCCCGGAGAGCTGAGAAATCTAGGTTCGTTCGCGCAGGATGGCACGAAGGTCGGCTACCGGCCCGAGATGCTGCAGCTTGTCGGGGTTGACCGTCGAGCCGACGGACCGGATCTGGCCGTCGACGATGTCGAGGATGATCACGCCGACCAGCTTGCCGTCGCGGTCGAAGAACAACGCTCCGGACTGGCCGTTGACCTTCTTGCGGCGGGAGGTGAAGCCACCGACGCGGCCAGCTGCGCGAGCCCGTGGTCACCCGGCCGAATCCCAAACGCATACGTGACATCTGTATGCGATACTCATAGTCATCTAGTCCCGACCGCGCCCACGCGAGCATGTGCCCTCAACACAACCCATCCGACAACCCCCTCGAAACGCCTGGCGCCCAGCAGATGGCGGCATGGACGCTGCGCCTGGCGCAGAGCCCCGGCTTCGGCTGGCTGCTCGCGGCAGACCCGCATCTGTTCGCGCTGCTCTACGCGAGCTGTGCCGCGGCCACCTCCCCGCCTGGCCCTCTTGCTGGCGAGAACTGCGAGGAGGGCGCGGCCGATGAGAAGCTGCTGCCGACCTTGAAGGATCTCCAGCGGCAGTTCGGCGAGCGCACCAGCGGGCGCTTCGTCCGCTTGTATCTGCGCGGGACGAGCGTGTTCGGAGTGATCGGCCGGGATCAGGGCTCATTTCGGAACGCGCTGCGCGACTGGGCACGCGTGGCGGAAGTTGAAGCGTCGCGGTCCATCACAGTCCTGGATGAGAACATCGACCGCATCGCAGGGCTGCTGGATCTGAACACAATGGAGCGCGAGGTGCTTGCGTTCCAGATTGGCCGCGCTCGGCCCGGATTCTCTCAGTTGTTCGAGCTGCTGATGGGCGCCGACCAGGCGACCAAGGCGGTACTTGGAGCGGCACTTGGCCACTCGGAGTCAGAGGTGGTCTCGGCGCTGTCGGAGCAGGGGGCGCTGGTGCGCTCCGGCCTGTTGAACGTCAAGGAGCGTCCGCTGCGGGTACAGGGCCCGTCGAGCCATCTGAGCGCAACGCTCGCGGAGCACGCTGAGGACGATGCTGCACTCGTCGAGCGGTTCGTCGAGCCCCTTTGTCTCTCGCCCTCGACAGGGTCTCTCGGGCGCCTGCACGACGACGACAGACAGATCCTCTTCGGCCTGCTGCGCAAGCCACTGCCCGCCGGTCGCGGGGTGCACGCGCTCGTCTACGGCCCCAAGACGGTTGACAAGCGAGACATGATGGCACGGCTGCTCCAGAGCGAGGGCGTCGAGGGACATGCGGTCGTCACGAGGCACGTCGCGGCGGGAGACATGCCGACCTGGACGTACATCGCCCAGCGCCATGTGGAGCGATCCAGCCCTGACGCGGTGCTGGTCGTCGATCGCGCTCATGAGGCGCTCGCCTCCCGGCCTCGCACCATGTTGCACCTCTTCGACCTCGACGATGCCGAACTCGCCTACGGCGACGACCCGGAGCGCGCCTCCGACGAGGGCTTGACGGGAAGCCGCGTGCGCTGCGTCTGGATAACGGACCGCGCGCGGCAGCTCTCGGAGCGCAACCTGGGCGCCTTCCTGTTCCATTGTGAAGCACTGCTGGGCTCGCGCGCGGAGCGGCGGGCACGTGTCGCGCAGGTGATCTCGGACTTCGGCCTCTCCTCACGCCTGGAGCGCGACCTCGCAAAGTACAGTCTGCTCGGCGAGCAACAGGTCCGTCAGGCCGCCGAGCTTGCTCGTCTGATCGTGCTCGCAGACGATGAGCCCGGAAGGCACCGGGAGCGATTGGACGCAGAGCGCGAGCAGGTGATCAAGCGCGCGGTCGCGCACAGTCAGAAGGTCCTCGGGCGTGACCGCACCGAGGGAATACGTGACTCCGTCACCGGCTACGACCTCAAGCTCCTCAACATCGGCGGGCGCTTCACGCCGCAGCAGATCATCGCGTCGCTACGCAAGCGCCCGGTGGGCTCGCTGTGCTTCTGGGGCATCCCGGGCGCGGGCAAGACGCAGCTCGCGGAGCACATCGCCGTCGAGCTGGACATGCCAATTCTCATGCGCTCGGCGTCCGAGCTTCTGTCGATGTGGCTCGGTGAGACAGAGCAGCAGATCTCGAAGATGTTCGCCGAGGCAGAGAACGAGGGTGCGCTGCTGTTCCTCGACGAGGCGGATTCGTTCCTGCGCGATCGCACGCTCGCACGCGCTCACTGGGAGGTGACACAGGTCAACGAGCTGCTCCAACGAATGGAGCGCTTCGAGGGAATTTTCATCGCGGCGACAAACCTTATGGACTCGATCGACGCGGCGGCGATGCGCCGCTTCACCTGGAAGCTCGAGTTCAAGGCCCTCCGCCAGGAGCAGGCGTGGTCGATGTTCTGCAGGGAGAGCGGGCTCGACCCAAACGCAAATCCCGCGCACGCGGAAGAGCTCAGGCAGGCGCTGGGCGCCATTGACGACCTTGCGCCTGGGGATTTTGCAACGGTCAAGCGCCAGGCGCAGATGCTTGGCGAAGAGCTCTCGGCCGAATCCTGGATAGAGCAACTTGCCGCCGAGGCCAAGGCGAAGATGCTGGGCTTGAAGCGCCAGCAGCTTGGTTTTGCGAGCTAGCGCTCACATCTCCCGCAGGCAGCGCTCATAACGCAACAGCAGCTCCGAGGGACGCAAGCCGAGAGCGCTGGCCACACGCAGCAGGTTGGCAAAGCTGAGGTTGCGCTCGCCGCGCTCGATCCCACCCACGTAGGTGCGGTGCAGGCCGCACCTGTCGGCGAACGCCTCCTGAGAGAGGCCGGTGGAGATGCGCAGTTCCCTAATCGCCTGGCCGAGCGCGACATGGTTATCCGATCTCGCCGCCATCGCCGGCCATCATGTCAGACGGTGGCCGATGGGCAACACGGGGCTTGGCCCGCGAGATGCTCGGCGTACCTGTCACTTCACCGGAGCGAACGATCCTCGACGTTCTGCGCGACGGCGGCCCAAACGAGCAGATCGAGCTCGCGATCGACCAAGCCCTGCGGCGCGGCCTGACGACCCGTCGGCGACTGACCAGCACCGCCAAAGCATTTCCAAAGACCTCCCAGCACCACCTCGCCGCGATACTGGAAAAGGTCATCCAATGAGATACGCGACACCCGAGGCATTCCGCGCCGCGCTGGAGGATCGCCTCAAGCACGCCCAGAACGAGCAGGTGGGTTTGTCGCGACTGCGCAAGCGTGTGGTCTTCGAGCGGCTACTTGCTCGCCTGACTGGCCACCTCCGCCGGCCTTCGCCTCTCCTCAACCTCGCTGATCTAGTCGTCGAACTTCGTGGCCATCACAGAACTCCACTCCAGTGGTGGGCTGCGGAAAGTGATTATGCGGCGTACTTCGTACTTGGTCGGTTAGTCGAAGAGCAGTGGGACGATGTAGCGGTTGACATTCGTCTTGGTGGTCGCCATTGACGGGCGTGCTCCGAGCAGGAACGACAGCGTGTCGAAGCCCTTCTTCGGGTCGACGTGGCGATCTGGATCGGTCAGGCGGAGTTTTCGCTCGACGTGGATCAGCGCCTCGACCCGCCGCTGATGCTGGTCGGAGATCTGGGCGTTAATGCTGAGCTTCTTCTCGATTACGCCACGAACCCGTTGACGGACGGCTGGATCTTGGTGTTCCTTCGTGGCAGCGAGAAGGAGTCCCATGAAGGCGATGTCGTTGTAATGCTTGGCGTGGCCGAACAGCCACCACGCCACGATCTTCTCCGCGAGGATCTCCTCGGGGTTCATGATCGGGACCTCGAGCTCTTCCGCGAGTACTGGAAAGGGGTATCGGTGTCGCAGACGCCGGGTGATCGATGGAAGCTCGATGCCCCGCTGCGCGAAGGAGAGGCTGAATTCGTCCTGTGCTGCCGGTAGCTCTGAGAAGCGCGCCGTGTAGATGACGGGCTGGAAGGTGATCAGGTCCTTGCCGGTCTGGACGGGACCAGCGGTGATCGCGATCTCAGGCTCGTCGTAGCTGATCGCGAGTCGAAGGCTGTCGGGGTCGACAGGCACGCGACTTGCAGCGTCGCCGTCGTAAACGGACATGCGGGGGCTCTCCAGGCAGCGCATCGCCATGCCGCCACAGAGCACCATGGTCTTGCCGTCGAGCGTCCCGTTGCGGACGAGGTTGGCGATGCAGACGATGCGCGCGATATCGCGGACGACGTCTTGGGGTTCCAGCGTCGGGTGGGCCTTGCAGAACTCGATGATTTGATCGTCGATGTCCACCTCGACGGCAAGTATGGGATCACTTCCCATAGAGGACCCAACCTTCGATCCGATCGCGGGGGACGTTGAACCGCACCCGCCAGAAGGAGTCGATCGCCGCGTCGGATCGCGATGGCTCATCGTCAACGAGATCGGCGATCCGATCTGCTCGGCGGACGCGAGAGGGCAAGTAGCGACGTGCTTCCAGTTCGTGGCCGCTCATCGACAGCATCGCACCGACACGTCGCGGGACCACTCCTCCCAGGACCATTGCGTATCGGCAGACGGTCTCGGCATCGATCAAGCCATGGCTCACCGCGCGTCCCCAGCCGGTGGCCCACGTCTCGGTGCTGCCGAAGAGCTTGGGAGTCCGCAGAGCGTCAACGAGGGTGCGCTGGAGATCGCTGCGCGCGTACACGGGGTCTGAGAGGATCTCGATGCCGCTCTCGGGCGAGAAGATCGCCTTGTCAGAGCGAACGACGTGCAACGCCCGACCACCGATCTGGACGCGCTTGTCCGTCAGGGTGCTGTTCGCGAACCCTATCGCGACTGTGATGGACGGCTCGCTGAGATCAACGAGACGGTGCTCGATGAGCGCCGTCAAGAACCCCACGTAGTAGTCGCCATGGGAGGAGAGGCGGGCGTGGATGAGGCGTTGCCACGGCTGGTAGGCGATGTCCGACTGTCCGATCTTCGGGATCGCGTAGCGCCCCGCTCCGATCTCGATCAGCGCGCCACGACCCGCCATGCGCCGCAGCATGTCCTTCGGTCGATCCGAGTACTTCGACAGCCACGGAAGATCCTCGCGGAGAACGATGACCTCGCGCCGTCGGCGACGGGCAGTCTGGATGACCGCCGTGTCGGTATCGGAAAATCGCTGTGGTGACATCCCATTTCCTTCCGATAAGCCACCGTTCTAGTGGCTTATCGGGTACTTGCGGGAGAATAATATCCCATTTGCATCCTAATAGCCATCGGACGGATGTCTTTTCGGAACCATACGGGATCATCCGTTTAGAACCGGGCGCGTCTAATGAACACGGAGTGGCCCACGACCTGGGCAGCGGCCTTCCGCTCACGATGAGCCGGTCGCGCTCGATCGCGTCGCTGCGCTGGCAGCTGCCCAGAGTGCCGCCGGCTGGGCGACATCGCTGCCCGGAGACTGAGCTGCGACCTCCACTTAATCCAGTTTCGGGAGGAAATCTCGGGAGGAAGCTCCACCAGCGCCCCGAGCCCTAGAACCACGAAAGCCCTGGATTTCCAGGGCTTTCGCTTTATAGCGGGGGCAGGATTCGAACCTGCGACCTTCGGGTTATGAGCCCGACGAGCTACCAGACTGCTCCACCCCGCGTCGCTTCTTATGTTCTAGCAAACAAACGCCGCCTCGGGGGGACAAGGCGCCGCGCAGCGCGCACCCCTGCCCACCTCTAGCATCCCCGCCGTGCGCGTCGCCGTCGTCAACATCGGCAGCAACTCCACCCGGCTGCTCGTCGCCGACGTCCAGCCCGACAGCGGCGCCGTCGACGAGCTCGAGCGGCGCTCCACCGTCACGCGGCTCGGGCACGGCGTCAACTCCAGCGGCGCGCTCGACCCCGATGCCATCGAGCGCGTGCTCGGCGTGCTTCGCGACTACCGCGCCCTCATCGACCGGCACGGCGCCACCGCCAACCTCGCCGTGCTCACCTCCGCCGTGCGTGACGCCTCCAACGGCGCCCAGTTCGCCAAGCGCGTCCGCGATGACTTCCAGCTCGACGCGCGTGTGCTCACCGGCGACCAGGAGGCGCAGCTCACGTTCCTCGGCGCCATGTCCGGCCGGCCCGCCGACGATCCTGTCGACGACCAGCCCACCGTCGTCATCGACATCGGCGGCGGCTCCACCGAGTTCGTCGTCGGCGTCAACCGCCACGCCGGGTTTCATACCTCGCTGCGCGCCGGCGTCGTGCGCATGAGCGAGCGCCACATTCACTCCGACCCGCCCGCCCCTGAGGAGCTGCAAGCGCTCGCGCAAGACGTCCACGCCACGCTGCTTCAAGGGCTCCCCGCCGAACAGCGCGCCCACGTCCGGCACGGCATCGCCGTCGCCGGCACCGCCACCTCCGCCGCCGCCATCGACCTCGAGCTCGACCCCTACGACCCCGCCCGCGTGCACGGCTATCTGCTCGAGCTCAGCACCGTCGAACTACTGCTCGCCCGCCTCGCCGACATGCACGAACAGCAGCGCCGGCTGCTCGTCGGCCTCAACCCCGACCGCGCGCCCACCATCGTCGCCGGCATGATCCTGCTGCAGGAGGCCATGCGCGCGTTCGAGCTGGAGCACGTCGTCGTCTCCGAGCACGACATCCTCTACGGAGGAGCGCTGCAGCTCGCCCGCGGCGCCGCGTAGCCGCCAACGCCGCTCCCTGCACGCACCGCCGTCAGCTCACTGCGAACGCCGCCCGCACGCCTCCAGGCGTGCCCTTAAACGTCGTTCAAGCCAGGTTCGACTTGCGCGGGTACACCACAGACGGGTCCGTCAGCACGTTCACCAGCGCCGGCTTGCCCGACGAGAACGCCCGCTCGATCGCCGGACGCACGTCCGCCGGCGAGCGCACCAGCTCGCCATATCCACCCAGCGCCTGCACCACCTCGTCGTAGCGCGTTTCCGGGCGCAGGTCCGCCGCTACCGAGTACCCGTACAGGAACTCCATCGGGTGCTTCTCAAGCGCCCAGATGCCGTTGTTGCCCATCACGCCAACGATGTTCACGCCGTGGCGCGCCAGCGTGTCGAACTCCATCCCCGAGAAGCCAAACGCGCCGTCGCCCAGCATCAGCACCACCTGGCGCTCCGGGCGCGCCAGCTTCGCCGCCAGCGCATACCCGCAGCCAGTCCCCAGGCAGCCGAACGGCCCCGGATCAAGCCAGCAGCCCGGCTCGAAGCTGTCCACCACGCGGCCCGCATACGACACGAAGTCGCCGCCGTCGCCGATCACGATCGCGTCACGATCCAGCATGCTCGCCAGCTCCGCATACAGCCGCATCGGGTGCAGCGGCGCGCGCGCGTCCTCGAGCTCCGCCCGCTCCGCCTCGCGGCGCTCTGACTCCGCCGCGCGCAGCTCCTCCAGCCAGCTCTCGCTCGCCAGCGCACGCGCGCCCGCAGCCGTGCGCAGGTCAGCCAGCGTCTGCGCGATCGCCCCGTAGCACTCCACCGCCGGCGCCCGCGGGTGGTCGCGCTCCGGTTCAGCCGCGTCGATCACCACGATCTCCGTCTCCTCGCCAAACGACCCCCCGAAGCCCAGGCGGAAGTCCATCGGCACGCCCACCACCAGCGCCACATCCGCGCCTTTAAGCGCCTGCGAGCGCGCACGCGAGAAGAACAGCTCGTCATCCGCCGGCACGCACCCGCGCGCCAGGCCGTTCAAGAACACAGGGATTCGCAGCGTGTGCGCCAGTTCCATCAGCGCCTGCTCGCCATGCCCCCAGTACAAGTCCGTGCCCGCCATCACCACCGGGCGCTCCGCCCCCGCCAGCAGCGCAGCCGCCGCTTCCACCGACGCGTCCGGCGCGCCCCTGCCGCCCGCGCCGCCCGTTCTTGGTGTGCCCGCCGGCGGCGCGCTGTACTCGCTCGCGCGCTCCTGCGCCTCCATGAACACGTAGTCCAGCGGGAAGTCCACAAACGACGGGCCGCCATGCGGCGCGCACGCCGCCTTGAACGCATCGTCCACCAGTCCAGGGATCTCCTCCGTGCTCTCCGGCGTCGCCGCCAACTTCGTCAGCGGCCGCACAAACGGCACGTGGTCGATCTCCTGCAGCGACCCCTGCCCCCAGCGCAGCGCCGGCGCGCGGCCGCCCAGCACCACCATCGGCGAGTGGTTCGCCTGCGCCGACGCCATCGCGCTCATCCCGTTCGTCACGCCCGGCCCCGCCGTCAGCGCGCACACGCCCGGCTCGCGCGTCACCTTCGCCCACCCCTCCGCCGCAAACGCCGCCGTCAACTCGTGGCGCACATCCACGATGTCAATGCCCTCCTCGCGACAGCCGTCGTAGATCGAGAACAAATGCCCGCCCGACAGCGTGAACAGCTTGCTCACGCCGTGCGCCTTCAAGCGCCTTGCCACCAGGCGCCCGCCGTGGAACGTCCTCGCCTCCGACGCGCTCGGCTCGCCCTCCAGCGTCGGGTTCTGCTCGACCTCTCCGGACATCGCGTCGCGACTCTATCCGGTTCCCCGCCCGCGTCGCCCGCCTCCCACACATGCCCGGGGTGGGACTCGAACCCACAAGCCCCCAGGGGGGCATCGATTTTAAGTCGACCGCGTGTACCCATTTCGCCACCCGGGCTGCGCCAGTGTATGGAAGTAGGCCCATCCGCAAGCGGGCGCCGCACGCCTGGCTTGGGCCCCATCCGGAGCGTGGGAATCCCTTCAGGAAGCGCTTCAGATTCCTTTATATGAGCGCAACTTATGCGTTGATACCGTGTCCTTGGTAGCGACAGCAGCTACCGGACTGTCATGGAGGTCTCCGCTCTCTCACACCCGAGCAGCATCACCGGCCTCCGCGGGCCGTCTGCGCTGCTGCGCCTGCAGTCCGACGAGCGCCTCATAACCCTCACCCGCCGCGGCCAGCACGCCGCCTTCGAGGTGCTCTGCGCGCGCTACCAAACGCGCCTCCTGTCCTTCTGCCGGCACATGCTCGCCTCGCGCGAGGATGCCGAGGACGTCCTGCAAGAGGTGTTCGCCGCCGCCTTCAACGCAGTCCTCGCCGACGAGCGCGCCATCAACGTGCGCCCCTGGCTGTACCGCATCGCGCGCAACCGCTCGCTCAACCACCTGCGCCGCGCCTCCGCCATCGGCGTCGACTCCATGGACGTGCACTTCGCCGACGGCGGCATCTCCACCGGCGACAAGGTCATGCGCCGCGAGAGCTTCCACGAGCTCATCGCCGACGTCCACCAGCTGCCCGAGACCCAGCGCACCGCCCTGCTCCTGCGCGAGATCGACGCGCTCTCCTACGACCAGATCGCGCTCGCCATGGACACCACCGTGCCGTCCGTCAAGTCTCTGCTCGTGCGCGCCCGCATCTCCCTCGCCGAGGCCGCCGAGGCCCGCAAGCTCTCCTGCCACGACGTCCGCCTCGAGCTCGGCGGCGTCGCCGAGGGGCTGGCCAAGCTCAGCCCGCCAGCCCGCCGCCACATCCGCGGCTGCCAGCGCTGCTCGGCCTTCCGCAAGCAACTCAAGGACAACAACCGCGCGCTCGCGCTCATCATGCCCGTCGGGCCGCTGCTGCTGCTCAAGAAGCTCGTGCTCGCCAAGCTCGGCTCCACCGCCTCCGCCGGAGGCGCGCACGTCGCCGGCGGCGCCAGCGCCGCCGCCAGCGCCAGCGCAGGGGCTGGAGCCGCTGCCGGAGCCGGCGGCGGCGTCGCCGGCAGCATCGTCACCGCCGGCGCCGGCGCCATCGCCACCAAGGCCGTCGCCGGGCTCGCCGCCGCCGCCATCGTCACCGCCGGCGTAGCCGCCGCCGAACACGTCGCCGTCCACCATCACCACGCGCCCGTCGCCGTCGCCTCCGCCACCTCCGCCGCCAGCTCCTACGCCGACGAACCCGTCGTCATCCGCCAGGCGCCGCAGCCCGTCACCGCCGGCAGCCCCGCGCCCCGTGGCACGCTCGCCGCCGCACGTCCGCGCCACCACGCCGCCGTCAAGACACCCAAGCCCACCGTCACACCCACAGCCCCCACCACACTCGCCGCCGCCAGCACCGGCGCCACGCCCCCCAAGCCCGCCGATCTGCCGCCCGCCACCGAGGTCACAACCGAAACCACCGAACTTCCCGCCTCCGCCACAACCGTCCCAGCTGGCGCGCCCGCCCCCGCCACGACCACCAGCAGCACCACACCCACCAGCACCACCGCCACGCCGCCCGCGTCCACAACCACCACGCCCACCAGCACCGCACCCATTGAAACGCCGCCCGCGCCGAGCACCGCGTCGAGCCCCACCGGCCCCAACACCGAAAGCGACAGCACCACCACACCCGACAGCACCGCAAACGTCGTAGGCGACAGCGACACCCACACAGGCGGCACCGCCGCGCCCGCAACCGAAACCAGCACGCCCGTCGCAGCAAGCGCCCGCGTCCGTCGCCCCGCCGCACGCGCCGCCCGCCGTGGCCTCAGCCGCGATAGCGGCGGCCCGTGGGACTAGCCGAACGCGAACGTCTTAATCGGTTTCAGCAACACGCCCGCCTCGCCCACTTCAAGCGGTGACTCCACCTGCGCAGTCGCCTCCGGCGCCGTCAGCATCGTCACCACCACGCCTTCGCGCACGCCCGGCCGCGGCGGCAGCAACAGCACGTCGCGCCCGTACATCCGCCGCCCTTCGACCTCCGCCGTGTACACCACCTCGTAGCCCGTCAGCGTGTTGTTCACGCGCGTCTTGCCCTCGCCGCGCAGTTCGAAGTCCTCGTAGCTGCCGCGCAGCGTGCCGATGAAGCCCACCGCATACAACGGCAGCTCCGCCCCCAGTTCGCCCGTGTACGGCGGCAGCCGCAGCGGGCCCACCGCATACGAGTACTTCAGCTCGCCACCGCGCCAGCGGCTCTGCACCTTCACGAACCCTCCCCGATCCGGCGTCGTTCTGTACAGGTCGCGGTAGCTGAAGCTGAACGGCACGCTGCCGCCATGCGAGTAGCTCGAGTTCTCCAGCGTCAGCCCCGTCCCCACCAGCACCGCCACCAGCGCCACGCCAGCCGCCATCACCGCCGCGCGCGCCAGCCGCGACGCCGCGTGCCAGCGCGGCGCCAGCAGCTGCCCCAGCGTCGGCCCGTACTCCCGCTTCATCCTCAGCGCCGCCATCGCGCTCACCCGGGTCATTCCCCGATCGAGAACAGCGCTTCCAGGTCGTGCCGCGAGAATGCCGCGAACGCCACCATCGTCTGCGTACGCGACACGCCCGACAGGCCGCCGATCTGCCCCGTCACCACGTCCGCCAGCTGCTCGTGGTCCGGCACGCGCACGATCGCCACGAAGTCCCACTCGCCCGTCACCGAGTACGCCTCCGCCACGCCGTCGATGTCCGCCAGCTCGCCGCCCAGACTCGACAGCGCATCGCGCTCCGCCTCGATCAGCACCACCGCGTTCGTCATCGACATCTCACGCCAATCATAAGCTCACGGAGCCGCGCAGCCTGGGCCACTACGCCTCCGCGTGGCCGACCCGGTGGATGCCCAAGCCCACCACCAGGCCCAGCAGCGCGCCCGTCACGCCCGCCAGCCAGCTCGCCTCCGGACGCGCGAACGGCATCGCCAGCAGCAGCGCCGCCAGCGCGCCCGCGCCCAGCAGGTCGCCTTCGCGGTAGCCGCCCTCGCGCGCCGTCTCCAGGTCCGGCGCCGCCCACGCCGCCAGCAGCGCCAGCGCCGCCGCGTTCGCGCCACTGACCAGCGCAAACGGATACACCGCGCCCGCCACCAGCGCACCCGCCACGCCCGCGCCGAAGAACAGCGCCAGCACCAACGCCGGCCCGTGACGAAGCTCCAGCAGCCAGCCGAAGATCGCCACCGTCAGGATCGCCACGAACGCATACACGCCGTCCGCGTACGCGAACCCGTTCGTCAACAGCTTCCACCAGTCGCCGCGCAGCGGGCCCAGCACCGCCATGTGCACGTACACGTCCGGTTCCGCATGCGCCACCACCCACATCACGCAGCTCGCCGCCACCAGCGCAATCGTCGCGTACGGGCGCTCAGCCGCCCAGCGACTGCGCCCACGCCGCGTCCGCGTACGCGCCACGCCAGGAGCCGACCCCCGCTTCGGGCGCGACAGCAGCGAGCGCGCGCGACCACGCAGGCCGCTGCGAGCCGGCGCGTTCACGGGCGGCAGCTTCGGCGCGCGCCTGCGTAGACGGTGGCCGCAGTACGGGCACTCCGTGATGTACGGGCTCACCTCCGAGCCGCACTGCTTGCACACCACGAACAGATCAGCACCGGAGGTCATCGTCGCCTCATTCTAAGGACCTCTCGACCTCGCCCCGTACGCCTTTGGAATACTCACTCCCATGACCCCCGCCGACGACCCCAAGCTATACATCCTCGCGTTCGACCACCGCGGCTCCTTCCAGAAGAAGTTCTTCGGGATCGACGGTGAGCCCGACTCCGAGCAGACCGCCATCATCGCCGACGCCAAGCACCTCATCTACGAGGGCATGCTGCAGGCCATCGGCGCAGGCGCCGATCCCTCCGTCACAGGCGTGCTCGTCGACGAGCAGTTCGGCTCCACCGTCCCCGCCGAGGCCAAGGAGCGGGGGCTGAAACTCGCCATGCCCGCCGAGCGCTCCGGGCAGAGCCTGTTCGACTTCCAGTACGACGACGACTTCCCCAAGCACATCGAGCGCTTCGACCCCGACTACACCAAGGTGCTCGTCCGCTACAACCCCGACGGCGACAGCGCCGCCAACCGTGAGCAGCTCGGCAAGCTCCGCCGCCTCAGCGACTGGCTGGCGCAGCACAAGCCAGGGTTCCTGTTCGAGCTGCTCGTGCCCGCCGAGGACGCCCAGCTGCAGGCCGTCGGCGGCGACACCGACCGCTACGACGCCGAGCTGCGCCCCGAGCTCATGCGCCGCGCCATCGCCGAGATCCAAGACGCCCGCATCGACGTCGACATCTGGAAGATCGAGGGCGTCGATCGCCGCTCCGACTGCGAAATGCTCGTCGCCCAAGCGCGCAGCGGCGGCCGCGACGACATCTACTGCGTCGTGCTCGGGCGCGGCGCGGACGACGCCAAGGTCGACCACTGGCTCACGCAGGCCGCCCCCGTCGACGGCTTCATCGGCTTCGCCATCGGCCGCTCCATCTGGTGGGACCCGCTCAAGTCCTACGTCGACGGCAAGATCGAGCGCTCAGCCGGCGCCCGTAAGATCGCCGAGAACTACCTGCGCTTCGTAGCCGTGTACGAGCGCGCCAAGGCGCTCGCACCGTCCGCATGAGCGCCATGAAAATGCGACAGAGCATCGCCGAGTGGGAGCGCGCCTTCGTCAAGGAGGTCACGCTCGACCGCCACCGGCGCGACTCGCTGCGCCGCACCAGCGAGCAGCGCGCGTTCAAGCGCGAGGTCCAGCGCCGTCACAAGCGCGGCTCCGTGCGCTTCGTGCTGCTCGTCCTCACGCTCATCCTGACCGCCGCCGTGGTCACCGTCGTGATGTTTCGCACCCTCTACCTGCTGCTCGGCTGAACGCCGCGTGCCCGCCGACAGCCTTCCCAGCCAGCTGCTCTCGCTACCCGCCCGCGGACCCCTCGCCCAGCTCGCGCAGCGACTCCTCCACCTCGTCCGCGTGCGCCGGCCGCTGGTCATCCTTCGGCGGCGTCGCCGTGCCACCTTCGCGATGGATCTCCAGGTAGATCTCCTTGCGGAACACAGGCACCCGCTGGGGCGCCTGGATGCCGATGCGCACCTTCTCGCCCATCACCGACAGCACCGAGACCTCGATCTCGTCGCCGATCATGATGCTCTGGTTGGACTTGCGCGTCAGAACCAGCATTTGGGTGCACCTTCCTCTTTGCCGATTGGCGACCCGGCGCAACCCCAAACCGCCGGAGCGCCAAGCATAGTCCCAGGACCGGGGGAACGCGATACCGATTTCTCAAACCCCACCATCCGTAGGCCGCGCCGGGGGCCGCACAACATGCCCGCCGCGCCACGCGTGCGCTTGCGCTAGTCTCCCGGACCGTCCATGCCCCGGAAATCTTTGCGCCCGCACCTCAACCAGATCCGAGCCTGGGTGCGCCAAGGCCGAACCGACGCCTGGGTCGCGCACCAGCTCGAGGTCACCGTCCGCGACATCGAGCAGTTCAAGCGCCAGAACGAGCTCGTCAGCGATGACGACGCGCCCGAGGGCGCCGGCGGCGCCGGCGACTACCCCGAGGAGATCGATCTGCGCGCCGAGGACGACGCGCTCATCGCCGCCGAGCTCGAAGCCGCCGAAGCCGAAGCCGAGCGAGCCCGCGCCGAAGCCGAGCACGCTCGCGCCGAAGCTGACGACGGCCGCGATGAGCCCAGCGACGACGCCGAGGAGCCCAGTGGCACGCGCACCCGTCGTCGCAGCCGGCGCGGAGGGCGCGGGCGCTCGCGCTCCGGCGCCCGCAACACCGGCCCCCTCGAGGGCACCTTCGACCACGGCGAGGAGGGCTACGGCCTGTGGCTCGACCCCGCCATCCAGGAGAACCCCATCTACGCCGAGCACTGGGCCGGGCATCGGCCCGTCGAGGTCGAGATCGAGGAGGATCGCATAATCATCCGCCGCGCCGGCCCCGACCAGGACGACTAGCTCGCACCGCCCGCGCTGAGCCGCTACGCCTCTGAGAGCGTTCTGCGGCCGCCCGCGTAGTCGGCCGCCTCGCGCAGGTACCGCGCGAAGGCCGCGTCGACCACCACGCCCGCCTCCCACGCCCACGGATCATCCGGCGCCAGCCGCATCGCTGTCTGCAGGCACCACGCAGTGCCGCGTTCGTATAGCGCCACCAGCTCGTCCGCTGAGAACCTGCCGCCCAGGCGCCTGCGCAGCTCCGCCACCAGCGCGTCCGTCACGCGCTCCAGCACCGCACGACGCGCCGCCGGCGCCCCCTGCAGCCGGCGTTCACCCTGCTGCCATTGGTAGATCGCCGTCTCGTACGACACGCGTCGAGGCTAGCAGTGGCGAGCGCTCAGTTGTTCGGAAGGCCGCTGACCACGTACGGCTGCTCGCCCGTCTTCATCATCCCCAGCTGACGAGCCTCCGTTTCCAACGTCCCCGGCGCCGTCAGCGCCACGCGCTGACGCACCAGCATCCTGTGTTCCCGTTCCATCGCCGCCACCACCGCACCGTCACGGCGCGACTGGTGCCACGTTGACAGCATGTGCACGCCCGCGCTCGCATACAGGTACACCAGCGCCACCAGCACACACAGCATCGCCACCCGTCCCACCCGGTCCCAGCGCACGCGTGCCGCCATCGGCACGCTCGAGCCCGACGTGCGCGTGCGAGATGTCGAGGAGAGCGCGGACATGTCGAATTAGCTCGATTCGCGCTCGTTGGTCAGCCTCCTGCCCGATGCATTTGCCGGCATCAGTTCTCTCATAACAAAAACTCTGTATAACCATCGCTATACAGCATTTTGTTTGGGGACACAGTAGCCCCGACCAACCGCCGCTGGCGGCGCCAGCTGCCGCTACGCCCGACCGAACGCGCTGCGTCCGGGGAAGCGCGCGCTGGCGCCCAGCTGCTCCTCGATGCGCAGCAGCTGGTTGTACTTGGCGACGCGGTCCGAGCGCGAGGGTGCGCCCGTCTTGATCTGGCCGCAGCCGGTGGCGACGGCGAGGTCGGCGATGGTGACGTCCTCGGTCTCGCCCGAGCGATGGCTCATGACGGCCGTGTAGCCCGCCTCGCGGGCCATTGCGACCGCCTGCAGCGTCTCTGTGAGCGTTCCGATCTGGTTGACCTTGATCAGGATCGAGTTCGCCACGCCGGTGTCGATGCCCCGACGCAGGCGCTCGGTGTTGGTCACGAACACGTCATCGCCGACGAGCTGCAGGCGCGAGCCGAGGCGCTCCGTGAGCGTCCGCCAGCCGTCCCAGTCCTCCTCGTCCATGCCGTCCTCGATCGACACGATCGGGTAGCGCGCGGCGAGGTCCGCCCAGTAGTCGGTGAGCTCGGCGGCGGTCAGGGTGCGGCCCTCGTGCTCGAGCACGTACGCGCCGTCGCTGTAGATCTCGCTCGTGGCCGGGTCCAGCGCGATCGCCACGTCCTCCCCCGGCTCATAGCCGGCGGCCTGAATGCCCGCGACGAGCATCCTCAGCGCCTCCTCGTTGGAGCTGAGGTCGGGCGCGAAGCCGCCCTCGTCGCCCACCGCGGTGCCGAGCCCGCGCTCGTGCAGCGTGCGCTTCAGCGCGTGGAACACCTCCGCGCCCATGCGCAGGCACTCGGAGAACGTGCGCGAGCCACACGGCACGATCATGAACTCCTGGAAGTCGACCTTGTTGTCGGCGTGAGCGCCGCCGTTGAGCACGTTCATCATCGGCACCGGCAGCACGCTCGCGTCCACCCCGCCGAGGTAGCGCCACAGGGGGAGTCCCTGCTCGGCCGCCTGCGCGTGCGCGGCCGCGAGCGAGACGCCGAGGATCGCGTTGGCGCCCAGGCGCGACTTGTTGGGGGTGCCGTCGAGGCCGATCAGCGCCGCGTCGAGCGCCTCCTGGTCGGCGGCGTCCATGCCGGCGAGCGCCTGCGCGATCTCACCGTCTACGTTCGCTACCGCGCGGGTGACGCCCTTGCCGCCCCACTGCTCGCCGCCGTCGCGCAGCTCGGTCGCCTCGAACTCGCCCGTCGAGGCTCCGGAAGGCACCGCGGCGCGGCCGTGCGCGCCGGAGCGCAGCTCCACCTCGACCTCGACGGTCGGATTGCCGCGGCTGTCGAGGATCTGCCGGGCGTGGATTCGATCGATCTCGCTCATCCGAGCGGGCCGGCTATTCGACCGATTTGGCGGTGCCGCTCGTCTTGGGCGCTTTGTAGCCCTTGCAGTCGGCGACCGTGTAGCCGGCGCGGCATTCCGTCTTGTTCATCCACGTCTTTTTGAATTCTTTGACGAACTTGCTGAGCGCGGACTGCTCGCCGGTGGCGATCAGCTGCTGCTTGATCGTGGACTGCACTTTCGAAAGCGCTTCCTGCGTGCCGGGTGTGACGCTCACGACTTCGTATACGTAGTAGCCGAACGGGGTCTTCACGGGGCCACCGAGCGTGTTCTTGGCAGCGGAGAAGATCGCCGTGTCAAGCGCCTTCTCCTCCTCGCCTTTGACCACTTCCTTGAGTAGGCCGCCGTTGGCCTTGCTGGTGGGGTCGATCGAAACCTTGCTCGCGACGCTCGCGAAGCTCTTGCCCGATTCGATTTCTTTCTTGGCGCTCTGCGCGGCGGCTTCGGTCTTGGTGAGGACGATCTTCACGTTGCGCTTTTCCGGCGTGCCGTATTTGGACTTGTTTTCTTCGTAGTACTTGGTGATCTGAGCCTGCGTGACGGTGCTCTTCTTCTTGATGATCTGCTTCTGGATTTTCTGTGAAAGCAGGTTCAGCTTCACGCGCAACAGCAGGTCGGACACCGACTGCCCCGAGCTCGCGAGGAATTTTTCGAATTCAGCCGCCTTGGGGAACTGCGCGCTCTTGATTTTCGCGAATTCCTTCTTGACTTCCGCGTCACTCAGCTTGACGCCGAGCGAGGACGCTTCGCCGATCACCCATTGCGAGGAGATCAGGAAGCCCAGCACCTCGCTCTGCAGCGATTTGTACTGCTGTTCGCACTCGGACTTCAGCTGCGCGGTGGTCGGCGCGGACTGGCCTTTGGCCGGTTTGGGCGCCGTGGCGGCGAGGTGTGCGATGCATGCGCTGTAGTTGGGCGGTTCGGGGACCACCGGTTTTTCGGTCGTGCCGGACGCGCTCGACGCGGACGCGACTTTCATCCAGTGTTCGAACGCCGTCTTTGTGATCGGCGTGCCGCCGACCTGCACGACGGCGTCGCCGGGTATGCCGCCGCACGCGGCGATACCGACGAGAGCAAACAAAACGGCGCCGAGCGCCGAGATGGACCTGAGAGGCTTTGTCACGACGCGGGCATGCTAGCGGAAAGCTCCTTCGCTGTGCTTAAGGTTGCGATAACGACTTCCTAAGCAGCCTCGCGCACGACCGCCAGCAGCGCGTCCGCCGCCCTGACAACGCTGGGGAACCGCTCGGTCCCGTCCTTCGGAACGCGCACGGAGACCTGTGAGCGGCCGGATTCGTACAGCGCGTCAGGCAGCTCTTCGCGCAGGCGCTTCGCGCGACGCGAGTCGAGCTCGATCGGCACGACCGCCAGGCGATCGCCGCGGAAGCTGACCGTCTGCGCGCCCGCCTGACCGAACTTGATGCGCGCGCGCTGCAGCGCGAGCAGGTTCTCGACCGGCACGGGCAGCGGCCCGAAGCGATCCTCGAGCTCCTCGCGCAGGCGCTCCACGTCGGCGACCTCAAGCGCGCCGGCGACGCGGCGGTGGACCTCGATCTTGGCCTGCTCGTAGGGAACATAGTCGGCTGGCACGTACGCGTCGACGTTGACGTCCAGGCGCACCGGCTCGGGCAACGCCTCGCCCTCGAGCTCGGGCTCGGCGGCGGCGACGGCTTCGTCGAGCATCTGCATGTACAGCTCGAAGCCCAGCGCGGCGACATGGCCGGACTGCTCGTCGCCGAGCAGGTTGCCGGCGCCGCGGATCTCGAGGTCGCGCATGGCGATCTTGAAGCCGGCGCCCAGCTCGGTGTAGTCCGACAGCGCCGCCAGCCGCTGCGCCGCCTCGGGCGTGAGCGCGGCGGCGGAGTCGTACAGCAGGTACGCGTACGCGCGCTCGCGGCTGCGTCCGACGCGGCCGCGGATCTGGTAGAGCTGCGCCAGGCCGAACGTGTCGGCGTGCTCGACGATCAGCGTGTTCGCCTGCGGGATGTCGATGCCCGACTCGATGATCGACGTGCACACGAGCACGTCCGCGCCACCGCGCAGGTAGTCCATCATCACCGCCTCCAGCTCGCCCTCGCCCATCTGCCCGTGCGCCACCGCGAAGCGCACGCCCGGGCACAGCGCGCGCAGCCGCTCGGCGGTCTCCTCGATCGACTCGATGCGGTTGTGCATGAAGAACGCCTGCCCGCCGCGCTCGTGCTCGCGCATGATCGCGCGCTTGACCAGCTCCTCCTCGTACTCGCCCACGTACGTCCTCACCGGGCGGCGCCCCTCGGGCGGGGTCTCGATCACGGAGATGTCGCGCAACCCCGCGAGCGACATCTGCAGCGTGCGCGGGATCGGCGTCGCTGACATCGAGATCACGTCCACCTTCAGCTTCAGCTGGCGCAGCAGCTCCTTCTGCTTGACGCCAAAGCGCTGCTCCTCGTCGACGACCAAGAGGCCCAGGTCCTTGGCGCGCACGTCGCGCGAGAGCACGCGGTGGGTGCCGATGAGGATGTCCACGCGCCCCTCAGCGAAGCCTTTGATCGCGGCTTTCTGCTCGGCGGCGCTGCGAAAGCGCGAGACGTGCTCGAGCGTGAACGGGTAGTCAGCGAGGCGCTCGGCGAACGTGCCGTAGTGCTGCTGCGCGAGGATCGTCGTCGGCACGAGCATCAGCACCTGCTTGCCCTCCGCGGCCGACTTGAACGCCGCGCGCAGCGCCACCTCGGTCTTGCCGTAGCCGACGTCGCCGCAGATCAGGCGGTCCATCGGCCGCGGCGCTTCCATGTCGGACTTGACCAGCTCGATCGCGTCACGCTGGTCGGGCGTCTCGGTGAACGGGAAGCGCTCCTCGAACTCGCGCTGCCAGTCGGAGTCGGCGCCGAACGCGTGGCCGCTGCGCCGTCGGCGCTCGGCGTACAGGCTGAGCAACTCGCCCGCGAGCTCCTGCGCGGCGCGGCGCGCGCGCGCCTTCATGGTCTCCCAGCGCGTGCCGCCGAGCTTGCTCAGCGGCGGATGCTCGCCGCCGGCGCCGACGTATCTGGAGATCTTGGCGAGCTGGTCGGTGGGCACGAACACGCGGTCGTCGCCCTGATATTCGAGGTACAGGTAGTCGCGCGTGACGTCCGCCACGGTGCGCGTCTCGAAGCCGGCGAAGCGCGCCACGCCGTGGTCCTCGTGGACGACGATGTCGCCGGTTCGCAGTTCCGTGAACGAGCGCAGCGCGCCACGGCGCGCGCCACCGGCACCGCCGCGCCCTGGGCGGTCGGCGCCGCCGCGCTCGGCACGCCGGCGACGCAGCAGTCGGTGCTCGGGGAACACCGCGAGCTTCAGCTGCGGCGCGACGAAGCCCTCGCGCAGCGACGCGGCGGCGAAGCGCAGCGACGGCTCCAGCGGCTGGCCGGCGACCAACGCGGCCGACGCACCCGGGTCGCCGTCGTCGCTCAGCCATGTGGCTTTCAGGCGCCCGAGGTTGTATGCCGCGCGCTCGCCCTCGCCGCGGCGGGGGAACGCCACGACGGTCCTGTAGCCCGAGCGCACAAGCTTCTCGAGCTCTGGCTCGGCCTCGCCGAGCGAGCGCGCGGCGGTGTCCGCGGATTGCGCGCGCAGCTCGATGTCCTGCCCGCTGGACAACGCCGACAGCCAGATGCGCGTGCGCTCGGCGAGCGTCGCGCGGATGCTGTCGGGGCTCACGTACAGGTGGTGCGCGTCCTCGTCGCCGAACGCCGCGCACACGTCCGCCCAGTGGTCCACGAGCACCGGCTCGAGGTCCTCCTCCGCGGCGACCACCAGCTCGGTCTCGCCGCCCACGAGGTCGAGCAGCGCGCCGAAGCGCTCGACCGGCAGCAGCTCGGCGATGTCCGGGCGCTCGGAGTCCTCGCCGTCGCCCGCGCCGTCGGCGCCGGCGAACGAGCGGGTGGGCAGCTGTTCAGCGGCGAGCTCCGCCAGCTCGCGGTGCTCGAGCGCGAGCTCCGCCGCGGGCGCGATCTCGACCTCGTCTGTCTCCCCCAGTGAGCGCTGCGTGAACGTCGAGAACCAGCGCAGCGACTCGATCTCCACGTCGAACATGTCAACCCGCACCGCCCGCTCCTCGGTGGCGGGGAATACGTCCAGCAGGCCGCCGCGCAGCGCGAACTGCCCGCGCTCGTCGACCTGGTCGACGCGCTCGTAGCCCGCGCTGACGAGCTCCGCGGCGCACTCGTCGAGGTCGAGCAGCTCGCCCACGCGCAGCGTGAACGAGTGCGGGCGCAGCGCGGGGTCGGGGACCTTCTCCGACAGCGCCACCGCGCTCACGACCACCACAGGCTGCTCGCCCGGCCCGTCACCAGCGCCATCGCCGCCATCGCCGCCGCTCGCGCCGAGCAACGCGTCGAGCGCGGCCACGCGCAGTCCCACGAGGTGCGCGGGCGGCGCGAGGTGTGACTCGTACGCGACGCCCCTGGAGGGGTAGTAGCGGACCCGCCGCGGCGCGAGCCAAGCGCCGAGGTCCGCCGCGAGGTCGCGCGCGGCGCGGTCGTCGCCGACGACCACCAGCGTCGGACGCGCCTGCGCGTCGGCGTCGATCTCCGCGAGCGCCGCGATCACGTACGCGCGCAGCGACGACGACACGAACGCGTGGCCGCCCTCGCGGGCGAGCCGCAGCATCGACTCGTCAACCTGGGCGAGGCCCAGCAGTGCGCGCAGCGCTCCGGTGCCGGTCGCCATCACCGCTCCTCTCCGAGAACGACCTGCTCAGCATGCTCGCACGCGCGCTCGACCAGTTCGGCCACCTGCGCGTCGGACTGGCGGAAGCGGCCGAGCACGTACGCGGAGACGATCTCCGGGTCGGTCGAGTCGGGGCGCCCCACACCCACGCGCACGCGCATGAAGTCAGCGCCGCCGAGCTCGCGCTTGATCGACTTCAGCCCGTTGTGCCCCGCCAGGCCGCCGCCGAGGCGCGTGCGCACCTCACCGAACGGCAGGTCGATCTCGTCGTGCACCACCAGCACGCGCTCCAGCGGCAGCTTCAGCGCGCCGCGCGCCGGGCCGACGGAGCGCCCGGCGTCGTTCATGAACGTCTGCGGGCACAGAACCGCCACCTGGGGACCGCGCGTGCCAACGCCCGAGCCGGTGCCCAGACCGGCCCCGGGAGCGCCGGCGGCCCCGGGCAAGCCGGGAGAGGCATCAGGGGCGCGAACGCGACCTTCGGCGATGCGCCCGCGGAAGCGGTCCTTGGCGGCGCCCAGCCCCCAGCGCTCGACGAGCGCGTGCGCGACCATGAAGCCGATGTTGTGCGGCGTGCGCGCGTACTCGCGGCCGGGATTGCCGAGTCCTACGATCAACCAGTCGACCGCACCGCCGCTGCCGCCTGCACCGCCGCGGAACGGCCGTCGCAGTGCTACTCCTCGGATGAGCCCTCGGAGTCGCCGTCGGCGTCCTGCGCGCCGTCCTCGCCGACGACCTCCGTCTCGGCTTCGATTTCGTCGGCCGTTTCGCTCTGCAGGCGCGGCGGGGAGAGCGTCGCGATGACAGTCTCCTCGAGGTCGTCGAGCAGCGTCACGCCGTCGGGCGGCGCGAGCGCGCCGAGCAGGATCGTCTCGCCGATCTGCATCTCGCCGACCTCGTGCACGATCGACTCGGGGATCGCGGTGGGCAGCGCTTCGACGTTGAGCTCGCGCGTGATCTGCTCGAGCACGCCGCCTTCCTTGACGCCGGGGGAGTCATCGACGCCGGTCAGTTCCAGCGGCACGACGGCGTTGATCGCCTCGTTGAGGTTCACGCGCAGCAGGTCCACGTGGACGGTCTCGCCGCGCACGGGGTGGCGCTGGGCCTCCTTGAGAACGACGGGCGTGGGTTTGTCGCCGTCGACGCTCAGGTCGAGCACCGCGCCGGACCCGGCGAGCGCGAGACGCAGCTCGCGCGCGTCCGCGTCGAAGCCCACCGGCTCGCCGCCGCCGCCGTACAGCACGCCGGGCACCCGCCCGCCGCGGCGCAGGCGGCGCACCGCGCGCGAGCCCGCGGCGTCGCGGCTGTTGACGTTGAGCTTTGTGGTCGTGCCGGCCATGAGCGAGTGCAGACTCTAGCAATCGCCGTTCATCGTTCTACCGCCGTGGCTTCTTCTTCTTCAATTTCGTTGCGAGTGCGCTTGTGGCAGACGCCTTCGCCCGAGATCGGCGCGCTCAGCCCGATCAGCTGCACGTGGATGCCGCTGAGGAAGTTGCCCGTGCGGCGCACGTACACGCACTGGACCACAGGCAGCGTCCCGATGACCGTCCACGCCAGGCGCGTCTCGCCGCTCGCGCCGAACGGCGCATACGCGGTGCTCGCTTCCAGCTGCAGGATCTTCACCGCGCCCGCCGTGCGCAGGTGCGCGTTGCTCGCGTTGGCCCTCACGCTCGCCATGCACGAGCGGCTCTCGCGGCAGCCGCTCAACCGCTCGAGCATCCCCGCCGCATCGCCCTTGACCTCCGCCTGGATCAGCGCGAGGTCGTCTGCGCGTTCGGCGTTCTCGACGCTGAGAAAGCGAGCGAGCAAGGCGCCGACGGCGAGCACCACGATCGCCGCCACCGCAAGCAGCGCGCGCAGCACGCGGCGCCGGCGAGGGCTGAGTCCCAGCCACCAAACCCGCGGGCCGCTGGCCGCGACCGCAGGGGTCTCACTGGGGGAGGACATCATCCGAGATGATGAGGCTAGAGCCGCTCGTCGAGAGATGACGGCGCTAGAACAGCTGGTTCTCGCCGCCGAAGACCTCGCTGACGGAGTCGTTGACGAAGATCCGCCGGATCGAGTCCGCCAGGAGCTCCGCGCACGGCAGCACGCGGACGTTGTCCGGCCTGCCGGTGGTGGTGATGGGGATCGTGTCCGTGACGACGATCTGCTCGAGGCCGGACTCGGCGAGGTTCTCGAACGCGTCGCCAGAGAACACCGCGTGCGTCGCCGCCGCGTACACGCGCGCGGCGCCTTCCTCCATGACCGTCTTGGCGGCCGCCTTGAGCGTGCCCGCGGTGTCGATCATGTCGTCCACGATCACCGCAGTGCGCCCCTTGACGTCACCGATCACGTACCCGATCTCCGCCACCTGCTGGGCGGGGCGCTCCTTATCCAGGATCGCCAGCTCGGCGCCGATCTTCGATGCGAAGTTCTTGTTCAGCTTCACCCTGCCCGCGTCCGGCGCCACCACCACCAGGTCCGGCAGGCCGAGGTCGGAGAAGTACTGCGTGAGCATGAACAGCGCCGTCATGTGATCGACCGGCTTCTGGAAGAAGCCCTGGATCTGACCCGCGTGCAGGTCCATCGTCAGCACGCGGTCGGCGCCCGCCGCCTCGAGCATGCGCGCCACCAGACGCGCCGAGATCGGCTCGCGCGGCGCGGACTTCTTGTCCTGGCGCGAGTAGCCGAACCACGGCGTCACCGCGATCACCCTGTGCGCCGACGCGCCCACGGCGGCGTCGATCATGAACAGCAGCTCCATCAGCGAGTCGTTCGCCGTCACGCCCGTCTGCGGGTTGCTGCACGTGGACTGAACGATGAACACGTCCGCCCCGCGGATCGACTCCTCGTAGCGGCAGTACACCTCGCCGCCGGAGAACGTCTTCAGCTCGACCGGCCCCAGTTCCACGCCGAGCTTGTCCGCGATGTCCACCGCCAGCTGCGGGTTCGCGCGCCCGCTGAACAACATCAGCCGCTTGTTGTAGTCGATCGGGAGGCTCGCCCGCGAGTACTGGGTGCGCGTGTCGATCGCACTCATCTCCCGACGGAGTGTAGACACCGCACCGCGATCGTTCATCCCGATCGCCCGCCGTCCGCTTCCGCCGCGCGGCGCGCGGCGTAGCCCTCGACGTTCTCCTGGCGCGCGCGCGCGATCCCCAGCGCGCCCGGCGGCACATCCTCGGTGATCACCGACCCCGCGCCCGTGTACGCGCCGTCGCCCACCTCCACCGGCGCCACCAGCGTCGTGTCCACGCCCGTGCGCACCCCCTCGCCCACGGTCGTGCGGTGCTTGGCGCGGCCGTCGTAGTTCGCCGTGACCGTCGCCGCCCCCAGGTTCGTGCCCGCGCCGACGTCCGCGTCGCCGATGTACGACAGGTGCGGGATGCGCGCGCCGGGGCCCACGTCGGAGTTCTTGACCTCCACGAACGTGCCCACCCTCGCGCCGGCGCGCAGCACCGTCCCCGGGCGCAGGTAGCCGAACGGCCCCACGCTCACCCCGTCCTCGAGCACGCAGTCCACCAGGTAGGAGTGGCGCACCGTGCACTGTCGCCCGATGCGCGTCGCGCCGCGGATCGTCGTGAACGGCTCGATCACCGTGTCCTCGCCTATCTCCACATCCACGTCTATCACCGTCGCCGCAGGGTCCACGATGCCCACGCCCGCGCGCATGTGGCGCTCGTGGATCGCGCTCTGCGCGAGCGCGCGCACCCGCGCGAGCGACGCGCGGTCGTTGACGCCCAACACCAGCCGTTCGTCCTCCACGACATGCGCCGCGACCTTCGCGCCGTCCGCCCTCAGCACATCCAGCACCTGCGGCAGGTACAGCTCGCCCTGCGCGTTCTCCGCGCTCAGGCGCGGCAGCGCGCTCTCGAGCGCCCGTGCGTCGAACACGAAGATGCCAGTGTTCACCTCGCGTATCTCCCGCTCCGCCTGCGTCGCGTCGCCTTCGCGCTTCGTCTCCACCACCCGCAGCACCGCACCGTCCGCATCGCGCACCACGCGCCCGTAGCCAGAAGGGTCGTCGAGGATCGTGGTCGCCATCGTCGCCGCCGCGCCGCTCTCCCCGTGAGCGTCCACCAGCTCGACGATCGCCTCCGCGCTCACCAGCGGCACATCCCCGCTCAGCACCAGCACCGGCGCGTGCGCGTCCGCGCCGCCGATCGCCGCCATCGCCGCCGCAACCGCCCCGCCCGTCCCGTTCGGCTGCTCCTGCACCGCTAGCTCCACGCCCTCCGGCAGTACCTCCGCCAGCGCTCGCTCCGGAGAGTCCACCACCACCACCCTGCCCGCGCCCGCCTCCAGCGCCGCGCGCACCGGCCACAGCACCATCGCCCGGCCGCACAGCTCGTGCAGCACCTTCGGCGTCCGCGAGCGCATGCGCGTCCCCCGGCCCGCTGCGAGGATCAGGACCGTGGGGGCGCTCACCAACCAGATGCTATTCGCTCGCCGCGCATCAGCCTTCGAAACTGGGGGGCAGGGACTCGAACCCCGATTCTCAGGACCAAAACCTGATGTCCTGCCGTTGGACGACCCCCCAAGGGAGCTTGAAGAATAGCCGCGCCCGCCCCCGCTTCGCACCCGCCACGAGCACGCCTGTCGCGCCCGCCATGAGCAGGCATTTAGGCCACCGCCGCGAACCACGTTCACAATGCAGCAACGCGTTCATCGGGCGCTCCTGCAAGTATTCCGCCACTTGCCGGCGGTCACGACAAGACGTGGGAGCAGACCCGGAGTCGCATTGGCCGCGGCCGTACTGGCGTGCGCGAGCACGCTGGCGGCCGTGATGCTGACATGCGCCGGGGCGCTCGCCGCATCGACGGTGCGTCCGGTGGACGGACCACGCAGCGCGGATGGCGCGCGCGTCGCCTCCGCCCGATCGCCATGCCCCGGCGAAAGCCTGCACCCCACCGCCGCCAACGTCAGCGCCGTCGACGCGGCCACGCTGTGCCTGATCAACCGGCTGCGCAACGTCCACGGCGTGCGCTCGCTGCGCGCCAACCGCGAACTGCGCCGCGTCGCCGCCAGCCAGGTCGTCGCGATGGTGCGCCGCGACTACTTCGCCGACGTGCGCCCGACCGGCCAGACGCCGCTGTCGCTCGTGGCCATCACCCGCTATCCCGCTCACGCAGCCGAATTCGCCGTCGGGCAGAACATCGCGTGGGGCACCGGCAGCGACACCACCCCCGCGCACATCGTCGAGGAATGGATGGCATCGCCCCCGCACCGCGAAATCATGCTCAGCGGCGAGTACCGCGACGCGGGTGTCGCCGTCACGCCTGCCGTGCCGACGATCCTCGGCGCGGGCGGTCACGGCGCGACGTACGCGATCGAGTTCGGCGTACGACACTTCTGAGCTCGGCGCACCGCGCCTCCAGCGCCAGCGGCCAGCCCGAGCGGCTACGGGCGCCTGCTCGAGCGGCGGGGCACGCGCCCGCCTTCGGCGCCGGCCTCCGAGGCGGGGCCGCCCGCGGAGGCGATGCCGAGCACGCGCATCGACTTCAAGCCCAGGCTGAGCTTCTCGCGGCCGTCGCTCGAGCTGACGTCCAGCCCGGACAGCTCACGCACGCGCTCCAGGCGGTAGTAGATCGTGTGGCGGTGCGTGAACAGCCGCTGCGCCGTCCCCGCGACGTTGCCGTCCGCCTCCAGGAACGTCTCGAGCGTGCGCACCAGCTCGGTCTCGTACTGCTCGTCGTATGCCATCAGCGGCTCGACCGTCTCCGCGTAGAAGCGCTGCAGCTCGCTCGGGTTCTCGCTCATCGCGGACAGCAGCAGCCTGTACGCGCCCGTCTGGTCGAACGCCAGCGCCGCGCCGTCGGAGGAGCCCTGCGCGACGTTCGCCGCGAGCAGCGCCTCGCTCGCGGCTCGCGGCAGCTCCGAGGGGTCCTCGGTGATGCGGCTGCGCCCGAGCGCGAACGTGTACCCCGCGAGGCTCGCTTCCATCTCGTTCAGCACCGCGTCCGCCGCGCGCGCCGCCATCGGCTCGTCACCGCCCGGGACCAGCACCAGCACCTCCGCCCCGGGGATGCCGTCGCGGTCGGACAGCGCGGCGATCGAACGGTTCGTCACCGCGCGCGCGCCGCGCTCGGCGACCGCGCGCACGCGCCCGCGCCAACCCTCGTCGGTGGGCGACTGCGGCACCGCGCGCGCCACCAGCATGCTCGCGCCATCCTCGATCGCCAGCGAAAGTGCCTTCGCGCGCTCCAGCAGCTCCTCCCGCTCGCTCAGATCACGGCTCAGGATCGCGCGCAGGAAATCCGCCGCAGCCGTTTCCGACACGCGCTCGGGCGCCCGTACGCGCTCGACCTCCGAGGCGATGATCGTCAGCAGCAGGCGGCGCATCGACGCGGTCGGCTCGGTCTTCACGCGCATGTGCAGCGTGCCCACGACCGTGTCCGCCACACGCAGCGGCGCGCTGCTGACGCCCTCGCCCTGCGACAGCAGCGAGCGCTCCTCCGCGGGCGAGCGTGCCGCCACCGCCAGCGTCGCCCCCCACGCGTCCGTCACCGCCAGACTCGCCTCCAGCGCCCGCGCGGCAGCGCGCACCACCTCCGGCAGCCCCGCACCCGACTCGACCGCCTCAGTGATCGCGTCGAGCGCCGCGAGGTCTGACACGCGGGTCAGCCCCAGAGGTAGACGGCAGCGAGCGCGCCGACCACCCCGACGCCCACCAGCACCGCCAGCACGTACAGCGAGAGCACCGTCGCCATCAGCCGCTCCCACAGGCGCGAGTACGACGACCATGCGGGCACCAGGATCAGCCCGGCGAACAACCCCAGGCTGATGACCGCGGCGCCCGCCGCCACGAGCTCGTTGATTTGCGACCTGCTCATTGGACCTGCGGGGATTGTGACGTACAGAGGCGTCGTCCGTCCGCATCGAGCGTCACCGCACGCCCGAGTTCGACATCCACGGGCGTCGCGCAGATCGGCGCCGGGGTCCGCCCCGCGAGGCTCGCCGCCGCCATCCGCGCCAGCGCGAGGCCGCTGCCGGGAGCTCGCCCGCCATCTCCGAACAGCCCGAGCACCGTCGGGCCCGAGCCGCTCACCAGCGCCAGCTCCGCCCCCGCATCGCGAACCTGCCGCAGCGCATCGGCGATCTCCGGGCACAGCGACACCGCCGCGCGCTGCAGATCGTTGTGCAACAGCTCCGTCGCCGCCGGCAGCGGCGCGCCGCGCTCGAGCGCCGCGCGAAGCTCCAGCCGGCGCTCCTCGAGCTCCCGTTGCGGGCGCGTGAGCGCCAGGCGGTCGGCCTCCGCGTACACCGCCGCCGTTGACAGCGCCGCGTCCAGCGCCAGCACCAGCACGCCAAACTGCGATCGCGCCGGCGCCAGCTCCTGCAGACGCTCACCCGCGCCGCTCGCCAGCCAGCGCCCGGGAGTTATCTGCGCGGGCACGTCCGCGCCCAGCTGTGCGCCCAGCGAGCGCAGCAGCCGCTCGTCGCCCAGCCCCGACGCGTGCCGCGCGAGACGCAGCGCAGCCGCCGCGTCCGCCGAGCCGCCACCCAGCCCCGCCGCCACGGGGATGCGCTTGACGATGCTCAGCCGCAGCGGCGGCGCCTGCCAGCCGGTGCTCGCCCGGAACGCGCGCAGGGCCACCGCCGCCAGGTTGTCCTCCGCCGCGCCCGGCACGCCTGGGCATATGACCTCATCGCCCGTGCTTCCCCGCGGCGCCGGCTCGAGCGTCAGCTCGTCCGCCAGCGAGATCGACTGCATCACGCTCACCAGCTCGTGCCTGCCGTCGCTCGCGCGCACCGGGCCGACGAACAGCCCCAGGTTGATCTTCGCCGGCGCCAGCGCGCGATGGACGCCCGCGGCGCCCGGAGTGCCCGCCGCGAGCGTGGCGTCGTCGCTCATAGCTCCAGCAGGCGCGCAAGCGCCCGGAAGTCCTCCGGCGACAGGCGCTCCGCGCGGGCGTCGGCGGGATGACCCAGGTGCACTAGCGCCTCGCGCAGCTGCTCGCGTGAGCGGGGCGGAAGCGGTCCCGACGATCCCGGCCCCGACCCGCCACGAGCGAGCCCGAGCGAGCCCGCGAGCGTCTTGCGGCGATGGGCGAACGCACCCGCCACCAGCGATCGCAGGGCAGGGGAGACAGGCTCCCCGGCATCCGCCCGGCGGCGCATCGTCACGAGCACCGAGTTGACGTTCGGCACCGGATGGAACACCGCGCGCGGGATCGGCCGCACGACCTGCACGTCGCACGCCAGCTGTGCGAGCACCGACGGCACGCCGTACGCACCGCTGCCCGACGATGCAGCCAGCCGCTCGCCGACCTCGCGCTGCACCATCGCCACCCACAAGCGCACGCTAGGCAGCTCCTCGATGCTGCGCAGCAGCACGCCCGCCGCCACGCCGTACGGCAGGTTCGCCACCACCTTGTCCGGCGCCGGTCGCAAGGCGGTCAAATCGAGCGTCATCGCATCCGCCCAGTGCACCGTCACGTTGGCGTGTGGATCGGTCGCGTCGCGCAGGGCCTCGCGCAGGCGCTCGTCGATCTCGACCACGTGCACGTGCGCCGCGCGCTCGGCCAGGTACTCCGACAGCACGCCCAGGCCGCCGCCGACCTCGAGCACCACGTCCTCCGGCGAGAGCTCGGCCGCGCGGCCGATCACGCCGAGGATGTTCGAGTCGATCAGGAAGTTCTGCCCGAGGTCGCGGTCGGGGCGCACGCCGAAGCGGCGCATGCGCCGGAGGCTCGGCTGCACGGGGCCGTCGGATCGCTCGTCGGTCTCGTAGCCCGAAGGTTTGCGGCCGGCCACGACGTTCATGCCCAGCCGAACACGCGCGCCGCGTTGCGCGTCACCGCCGCGTCCAGCTGCTCGACGCTCACACCGCGCAGCTCCGCCACGAACGCCGCCGTGTGCGCCACGAACGCAGGCCGGTTGCGCTGCTTGCGAACAGGCTGCGGAGTCAGATACGGGGCGTCGGTCTCCACCAGCAGCAGCTCCTCCGGCGCACGACGCGCCGCGTCCGCGAGATCGGTGGCGCTCTTGTACGTGACGTTGCCAGCGAATGAGATCGCGTAGCCGCGTCGGGCGCACTCCTCGAGCTGCTCGGGCATCGAGAAGCAGTGCATCACCACGCTCACGCCGTCCGCTTCCGCCGCCAGCTGCTCGAGCGTCGCGTCATCAGCGGCGCGCGAGTGGATCACCAGCGGCTTGCCCGTCTCGCGCGCCAGCGCGATCTGCGCCGCGAACGCGCGCTCCTGGTCCGCGCGCGGCGCCGTGTCGCGATAGAAGTCCAGGCCGCTCTCGCCGATCGCCGCGCAGCGCTCGTGCGCCGCCAGCGCGCGCAGCTCAGCCAGGTCGGCGTCGTCGAAGCCCTTGGCGGTGTTCGGGTGGCGGCCGATCGCCGCGTAGACCTGTGGGAAGTCCTCCGCCGCCGCCAGCGCCGCCCGGCAGGACGCGCCGTCGATCCCCACCGTAAGCATGCGCGTCACGCCCACCGCCTCCGCCTCCGCGACCAGCTCCGCGGTGGGCTCCTCGCACAGATGCAGATGGGTGTGGGAGTCGATCACGGTCGGGGCGGGCGGGCGGCCATCTCACGCGGACTTCGGGAACAGCGACTCGAGCTGGTCGATCGGAGCGCCCAGCGCAAGCGTCGAGTCCCAGCGCGCGCCCGCGAGCGAACGGTCGTCGCAGCCCAGCGCGCCCAGCAGCTTGTCCGTGCTCGTCGGCATGTACGGGTGCAGCAGCACCGCCAGCACGCGCAGGCCCGCGACGAGCGTCGCGAGCACGCGGTCGAGCTCCCCCGCCCGCGCCTCGTCCTTGGCGAGCCGCCATGGGGCGCGCTCCTCGACGTAGCGGTTGAGCCGGCGCACGCGCTGCCAGATCGCGTCGAGCGCGCCGGTCAGCTCAGCACGGTCGATCATCGCCCCGACCTCGTCGGCTAGACCAGCGAACTCGCCGTCCAGCTCCGCGTCGAGCGTCACCGCCGGTGGGACGCCGTCGCGATAGCGGTGCACCATCGCGATCGTGCGGCTCGCCAGGTTGCCAAGCTCGTTCGCCAGCTCGCTCTCGTAGCGCAGCTCAAACGCCTCCGTCGACACCGACCCATCCTGGCCGAACGGGACGTCGCGCAGCAGGTAGAAGCGCAGCGCGTCCGGACCGTAGCGCTCGATCACCGCGAACGGGTCGAGCACGTTGCCCAGCGACTTGCTCATCTTCTCCCCATCCATCAGCAGGAAGCCGTGCACGAACACATGCTCCGGCAGCTCCAGCCCCGCCGCCATCAGCAGCGCCGGCCAGTAAACCGCGTGGAAACGCAGGATGTCCTTGCCGATCAGGTGGTAGTCGGCTGGCCAGAAGCGCTCGGTCAGCCCGCCTTCGGGCACCTCCACGCCCGCCGGAGCGGGCGCGTAGGAGAGCGCCGAGTAGTAGTTAAGAAGTGCGTCGAACCACACGTAGAAGACGTGCTCGGGGTCCCACGGCACCTGCACGCCCCACGTCAGCTTGTGGCGCGTCAGCGGCACGTCGCGCAGGCCCGAGCGGATGAACGACAGCGCCTCGTTGTAGCGCGTGCGCGGCGCCACGAAGTCCTCGCGCTCTGCATACAGCTCCTCCAGGCGCTCCTGGAACTCGGACAGCTTGAAGAAGTAGTTGTCCTCCTGCTCGCGCGTCAGCTCGATGTGGTGGATCGGGCAGCGCCGATCCTCGTCGATTTCGTTCTCCGCCTTGAAGTCAGCGCAGCGCGGGCAGTACCAGCCTTCATACGTGCCCTCGTACACGTAGCCGTTCTCGCGCACCAGCGAGAGCACCTGCTGCACGATCGCTTCGTGCTGAGCGTCCGTCGTGCGGATGAAGAAGTCGTTGCTCGCGTGCAGCTGCGGCGCCAGCGCCTTGAAGCGCTCCGCGTTGCGGTCCGCCAGCTCCTGCGGCTCGATGCCCAACGCGTGCGCCGCGTCCGCCACCGGCTCGCCGTGCTCGTCCGTCCCCGTCAGGAAGAACACGTCCTCGCCGCGCTGGCGATGGTGGCGGGCCATCACGTCCGCCGCGATCGTCGTATACGCGTGCCCCAGATGCGGCGCCGCGTTCACGTAGTAGATGGGGGTTGTTACATAGAAGGACATGCCGGCCCCAGGCTACTGTTCCGCCCGCGTGATCTCCCTGTAGAGCTCGTTCGCGCGCAGCCCCGTCAGCTTCGCCACCGCCGCCGCCGCCGGCCGCGCCTTCGCGCCCGCGTCGATCAGATCGCGCAGCGCCGCCAGCGCGTCCCGCAGCGACGCGCGCTGTGCGTCGGCCGCGCCGATCACCAGCACGACCTCGCCGCGCGCTGGAGTCTCGCGGTAGTGCTCCGCCAGCTCCGACGCGGACCCGCGGCGCACCTCCTCGTGGAGCTTCGTCAGCTCGCGGCACACCGCCAGCGGCCGCAGCGGGTCATCGGCGGCGAGCAGCTCGAGCGTCGCAGCCAGGCGCCGCGGCGACTCGAACGCCACCAGGGTCTCCGGCGCGCCCGTCAACAGCGCCGCCAGCTCACCGCTGGCGCGCGGGAGGAAACCGACGAAGCGCCAGCGCTCGACCGGCAGGCCGGACGCGACGAGCGCGGTCAGCACCGCGCTCGGTCCAGGCAGCACCTCGAGCTCCAGTCCCGCAGCCACGCACGCGCGCACCAGCGCGAACCCCGGATCGGACACCAGCGGCGTGCCCGCGTCGGACACCAGCGCCACCACCGCGCCCGCGCCGATCCGCTCGACCAGCTCGGCCGCCCGCGCGCGTTCGTTGTGCTCGTGCAAGCTCACCAGCCGCGCGGAGATGCCGTGCCGGTTCAGCAGTACCGTCGTGTGGCGGGTGTCCTCACACGCGACCACGTCGGCCTGGCGCAGCGCGTCGAGCACGCGTATGGTCACGTCCTCGAGGTTGCCGATCGGGGTCGGGCACACCACCAGCCGCCCGACCGGCGCCTCCCCGGTGGTCATCTTGCAAGCCGCCCGACCGGCGCCTCCGTGGGAGTCATGCCGCAAATATAGGGTCCACCAGATGGCCGACCACCGCGACGAACCCCCACGCTACACACGCTACCGAGCGCGGCCACGCCTGCTGCGCGGAGAAGACGACAGCGCCCGCGGCCCCGTCGGCCTCGCCGAGGACCCCGCGCACGGGGCGCGCGCCGGCACCCACCTCGGCGGCCGCGGTCCCCGCCGCGGCGGCGGAGCTACCGGCGGCGGCTCGCGCGACTGGCGGCGCTGGGTGCGACCGAAGCGGATCGTGCTCAGCCTGCTCGCGCTCGTGGTCGGCTGGGTGGTGCTGTCGCTCGTGCTGTTCCTGGTCAGCTCGCACATCGAACGCACCCCGCTGCCCAGCGACGTCTCGAGCGTGCTCGATCCCGCCGGCTATCCGCTCACGTCCGCCAACAACATCCTCGTGCTCGGCTCCGACCGGCGTCAGAAGAACAGCAAGGAACCCGGCGCCGAAATCACCGGGTTCGGCCGCTCCGACACGATCATGCTGATCCGCACCGGCGGCGGGCACGCCGCGCGACTGTCGATCCCGCGCGACACAGTCATCGAAATCCCCGGCCACGGACTGCAGAAGGTCAACGCCGCGCACGAGTACGGCGGGCCCGCCGAGTCCGTCTCCGTGATCAAGCACTGGCTCGGCATTCCCATCAACCACGTCGTCGAAGTCAACTTCGAAAACTTCCCTCAGCTGATCGAATCCATGGGCGGCGTCACCTACACCGGCGGCTGCGTCATCTCCAAGCTCGACGGCGGCTCAGCCAACGGCGGCTTCACGCTGCGCCTCAGCGCCGGCACGCACCACCTCGACGGCGAGCAGGCGCTCGCGCTCGCGCGAACACGCGAGAACCTGTGCGCGTCCAACGAGAACGACATCCAGCGCGAGGAACATCAGCAGGCGCTGTTCAACGACATGAAGAACCAGCTCAAGTCCCCGTCGAGCTTCTTCCGCCTGCCGTGGATCGCCTGGGATGCACCGCCCGCGATCATCTCCGACATGAGCGGCGCCGAATTGCTCGGCATGTTCACCGCGCTCGCCGTCACCGGCACGCCACCCACACGCGTGCTGCTGCCCACCGGGCAGATCACGCTGCCCAGCGGCGAAGAAGGCCTCACGATCTCCGAAGTTGCGCGCAGGCGCGACGTCGCGCAATTCATGAGCGGCTGATCCGCGCCACACGCGAGCGTGCACAGAGCTCGCGTCCGCGGACCATGCGCACGCCATGACTTCATTTAAAAACTCTGTAACACCATCGTTATACAGAGTTTTTTGCGAGAGAAGTAGAACCTCTGCTGCGCGAAGCCCGACTCAGCCCTTCGCGGCCACCGGCTTCGACGAGTCGCCCGACTTGGACGCGCCTTTCGCGCCGCCCTTGGCGTCTGAGGACTTGGAGGAAGACGTGTCGCCTTTCGCGGAGGACTTGTCCGTCGAGGCCTTCTCGCCTGAAGAAGACTTCTCGCCAGAGGAGGACTTCTCGCCAGAGGACTTGTCAGCAGCTGCCGCGGCTGTCTCGCGCTGGCGGTTGCGCGTGCCGTAGTCGGTGTTGTAGAAGCCTTTGCCCTTGAAGTGAACCGCCGGCGCATGCAGCACACGCTCCACCGGCACGCCCGTGTCGGGGTCGACTGTCAGCGGGTCGTCGCTGAAGGACTGCTGGATGTCGAACGTGGTGCCGTCCGGGCGCCTGTACTCGTAGATCGGCATCGCGCTGGCGATTATAGGAGCGTCCGTGCCCGGACCGTCAGGCCGGACGAGGCGAGGGCCAGCCTGCTAGTCGGTCAGCAGCGCTCGCGCGCAGGTGATGCCGGCGTGGATCGTGTGGGTGAAATCGCGCTCCGGCTCGCTGAGCATGCGCAGGGCGAGGCCATCGCCGAGCGAGAACAGGACCTCGGCGACCGCCTCGGGCTCCGCGTGCAGCCGCAGCACGCCCTCGCGCTGCGCCGCCGCGAGCATCCCCGCCACGTGCTCGCGGGTGCTGCGCATCAGCCCCGCGTACTCGAGCGCGATGTCTGCGTTGCGACGCGACAGCGTGAACAGCTCGAACACCAGCGTCACGAAGTCGGGGTCCGTGCTGATCGTCTCCTGCAGGTTCTGCGCCATCAGATCGATGAAGTCATCGGCCGTCTTCGCCGTTGACAGCTGGCGCTCCAGGCGCTCGAGGCGCAACTCGCAGTCGCGCCTGACAGCCTCCGCCAGCAGCTGCTCCTTGGTGCCGAAGTAGTAGTGCAGCAGGCCCCTCGACACGCCCGCCTCACGCGAGACGTGATCGAAGGTCGACGCAGCGGTCCCGCGCCGCGCGACGCTGCTCCGCATCGCGTCGATGATCCGCTGCGCCTTCTCGCCCGCGAGCGAGCGCGCGCGACCCTCGCTCGGGCGATCCGCGGAGCGTGGACCGGGATCGCCCTCCGCTAGCTCCCGGTCCGCGACTACGGCTGCGTCCATGCTCACGCTCTCCCCTTGTGCGCGCGCCCGGCTCAGCTGCCGACGCCCGCCGGGGCCGGCGTCTCGGGAGTGGTCGTGGTGCTGTAGTCGAACTCCTCCTCCGCGCCGAACAGCACGTCGAGCACCTTCGTGCGCAGGTTCTCGCTCAGCGCGATCGCCAGCACCGAGCCGATGCCCAGCAGCAGCAGCGAGCGCCCGAGCCCGCCGCGGCGCCGCGGCGGCTTCGCCGGCTCCAGCAGCGAGTTGGTCGCCTGACGCAGCGAGCTCACCGCGTCCGTCAGCTCGCGCTGGAGCTTGCGATCCTGGAACAGCGCCTGTGTGGCGGGCTTGCCGTTGCTCATGCGCCCGTACGCGCTGCGCGCCGCTGCGTAAGCCGAGAGCAGGTTGGAGCGCAGCTCCTCGTCCTCGATCAGACGCTGGATGTACCGGCTCGACTGCGCTGCGCGCGCGGCTTCACCGGCCTTGCCGAAACTGTCCTTCGCTGCCATTGTGGCCACCGCCTCTGCTGAAAGCTTGCAGGTCTGCGACCAATATACCCCTCCACGGGGGTCCGCAGGCCCAGCCGGCCGCGCCGCTAGGCGTGCAGCGCGGCCTGCTCCTGGGCAGACGGAAACGCCCACGCCGCGCGCGTGCGGCGCTCCTGGCGAAACACGAAGCGCAACTGCTGCGGCGGTTTCAACTGAGCCTCATTCGGCCGGAACGTCGCGCACGGCTCGGACAGCTCGAGCGCACACAGAAGGTTCACGCGGAAGTAGCACTCCTCACAGCTCACTTTGTGCGGCGAGCGCTTGGGCGCTCGCTTGGTCTGCTTTCCCTGCACCAACGTAACCCCCAGGCTGCGAGTCGGATTGAACGGACGGGCCGGGATCAAAGCACCAATCGGCACGCCGCTCAAGGGACCGCCAGCCCCCAGTCCGCAAATCGCAGACAAAAGCTCTTGTACCCGGAAATAGCCTGCAAGCAGTCACGTTCTTGTGACAATCTGGCGCAACACGCCGCACTTTCCGGACGTTCCATGCGCAACCGGTCATCATCAGCGCCGATGCGCATCCTCGTCACCGGCGCCAGCGGATTCGCCGGCTCGCTGCTCGTTCCCCGCCTGCGCGCCGACGGACACACCGTGCGGGCGGCAGGCCGCGAGCCGCAGCGCGTGCGCGCCGCGCTCGCACACAGCCACACCCGAGGCGCTGGCCCGGCCGGCGAGGACGCGGATGTGGACGTGGTGCGCGCTGACGTACTCAGCGCAGACGGGCTCGCCGCGGCGCTCGCCGACATCGACGTGGCGTATTACCTGATCCACTCCATGGAGCGCCCAACAACCGACCGCCTGCCGTTCCCCGAGCGCGAGCGGCTCGCCGCGGAGAACTTCGCCGAGGCGGCCGTGCACGCGGGCGTGCGCCGCATCGTGTACCTCGGCGGGCTCACGCCGCGCGCACGCTCGAACGCGACGGCGGAACGCACGGGCAGCGACGCCGACGTGCAGATCTCACGCCACCTGGCAAGCCGCGCGCACGTCGAGCGCGTGCTGCTCGACGCACTGCCCGACTCGCTCGCGCTGCGCGCGTCGATCGTAATCGGCGCGCGCTCACGCTCGTTTCGGCTGCTGGTGCACCTGCTCGAGCGACTGCCCGTGCTCACACTGCCCGCGTGGCACGCGCTGCGCACACAGCCGATCGACGCACGCGACGTGGTCGAGATGCTCGCCGCGTGCGCCACCGCCAGCCCGCCGCGGCGCTCACTCGACATCGGCGGCCCCGACGTGCTCACCTACGGCGACATGCTGAGTAGCATCGCCGAGCTGATGCTCGTCAATCGTCCCACCGTCACGCTCAAAGTGAATCTCACAGGCGTCACCGCGCGCCTGGCAGCGGCGATCGCCGGCGAGGACCCCGAGCTGGTGCTGCCACTGATGGAGGGACTGCAGGGAGACCTGCTGCCCGCGGACGATCACGCCGCGGAGCTACTCGGAGTGCGGCTGCACTCGTTCGACTCGGCCGTCGAACATGCGCTGGCCGAATGGGAGCAAACCGAGCGCCTGGCCGCCCGATGAGCCTCGTCACAGCGTCCATCCACATCGCAGCGCCACCTGAGGATGTGTGGAAGACGGTCATGAACCCGTCGCACCTCGGCGAGTGGGTCACGATTCATCGCAAGCTCGTGCACGCCGACGACGGTCCGCCACGCGTCGGATACACCATGGACCAGCAAATCCACCTGCGCGGCGTCAGCCTCGAGGTTCACTGGACGCTCGTCCAATGCCGAGCCGGCGAGCTCGCCGTGTGGGAGGGGCGCGGTCCCGCGCGCTCGCACGCGCACAGCGAATACGTGCTCAGCGCCGACGACGGAGGCACCCGCTTTGACTATCGCAACGAATTCCGCCCACCCCTCGGCCCCGTCGGCGCACTCGTCAGCCGCGCGCTCGTCGGCGGCATGCCCGAGCGTGAGGCCAGACGCACACTTGAACGTCTCCGTGCATACCTGGAGCCGATCGTCAAGCACAACTAGTGTAAGGTGAACCGACCTATGATGTGAGTTTGAAACCACATCGACACTAGTGAAGAGGATTCAACCGTGACCGACTTCCTTGACGAGAAGCGCCAAGAGATCACCAACAGACTGAAAGAGCTGAAGCCCCTCGTGGACGAGTACAACCGTCTCGAGGCCGCCGCATCGGCTCTCGCCGGCGTCGGCGGATCGACGTCCTCCAGCTCCACCGTAGCCACCACAGTCACCACCCGCCGCCGTGGACCCGGACGTCCCAAAGGGTCGAGCACGCGCAAAAAAGCCGCCGCCACCACCGCCACCGCGACCGTCGCCGCACCCAAAGCGCCCGGTAAACCGGGTCGTCCGGCGAAAAGGCGCGCCGGCCGGCGCAAAGGCAGCGGCACTCGCGCCGCCGAGGCGCGGTCATTCGTGCAGGGACAGCCCGGCATCACCATCCCCGAGCTCGCCGCCAAGATGGGCATCAAGCAGAACTACCTCTACCGCGTCCTCCCAGGACTCGAGCAGGAAAACCGCGTAGAGAAGAAAGGCCGCGGCTGGTACCCGAAGGGCTAGTCTCGTCGTCCCTGGCGGCGTCCTCGGTCGCTCGTGTGCACAGCACACCACGCTCCCTGCGTCCTTGCCAGGAACGACGATCCGTCGCCCTTACCTAACCGAAACTGGAGCGGACTCCTTCTCGTCTCCGCCGGTTTCGCTGAGCGAGAGTTGACAAAGGGGGCGTGGTCTCGATGACCACGCCCCCCTTTCTTTTTGAATTCTTATGAGGGGTCGACGTTCGCTTTGTCCGTCCGCCGGCGATCGCGCTCCGGGCGCGCTGTTGCGACGTGGTGGCCTAGATCAGGCCCTGGCTTGCGACGGTGTCGCGCTCGCTGATCAGCTCGGCCACCGAGGCGTCGATCTTGGCCCGAGAGAAGTCGTCGATCTCCAAGCCTTGGACGATCTCGTACTCCCCGTCCGTGCAGGCGCACGGGAAGCCGCAGATGAGGCCCTCGGGTATGCCGTAGGAACCGTCCGACGGGATGCCCATGGAGACCCAGTTGACGTTGCCTGTGACCCAGTCATTGACATGGTTGATCGCAGCCGCAGCGGCGGACGCGGCGGATGAGGAGCCGCGCGCCTCGATGATCTCGGCACCGCGTTTGCCCACCCGTGGCAGGAACTCGTTCTCGAGCCATTCCATGTCGTCCACGACGTCCACCGCGCGCTCACCGCCGACCTGCGCGTTGAACAGGTCCGGGTACATCGTCGGCGAGTGGTTGCCCCACACGCCCATCTGCGTGATGTCCGTGACCGGCACCGCGAGCTTGTTCGCGAGCTGGGCCACCGCGCGGTTGTGGTCGAGGCGCAGCATCGCCGTGAAGCGCTCGCGCGGGATGTCCGGCGCATGGTTCATCGCGATCAGGCAGTTCGTGTTGGCGGGGTTGCCCACCACCAGCACCTTCACGTCCGCTGCCGCGTTGTCGTTCAGCGCCTTGCCCTGCACGGTGAAGATCTTGCCGTTCTCGCTAAGCAGCTCCGCGCGCTCCATGCCCTTGGTGCGCGGGCGCGAGCCCACCAGCAGCGCGATGTTGACACCGTCGAACGCTTCATCGGCGCTGTCGTGCAGGTCGAGGCCGGTCAGCAGCGGGAACGCGCAGTCGATCAGCTCCATCGCCACGCCCTCCAGTGCGCCCATCGCCTGTGGGATCTCCAGCAGGCGCAGGTCAACGGGCTGGTCGGGCCCGAGCAACTGGCCGCTGGCGATGCGAAACAAAATGCTGTAACCGATCTGACCGGCTGCGCCGGTGACGGTGACTCGTACGGGATTGCTCACAAGTTCATCTCCTTTTTGAGGTTCTCGTCGATCGACGCAAGGAACTCCTGGGTGGTCTGCCACGGCTCATCAGGGCCGACCAGCAGCGCGAGATCCTTCGTCATCTTTCCGCTTTCGACCGTCTCGACGCACACACGCTCCAGCGTCTGCGCGAAACGCGTCACGTCCGGCGTGTCGTCCATGCGTCCACGCGCCGACAGGCCGCGCGTCCACGCGAAGATCGACGCTATCGGGTTGGTCGACGTCGGCTTGCCCTGCTGGTGCAGGCGGTAGTGACGGGTGACCGTGCCGTGCGCCGCCTCCGCCTCGACCGTCTTGCCGTCGGCCGTCATCAGCACGCTCGTCATCAGCCCCAACGAGCCGAAGCCCTGCGCAACCGTGTCCGACTGCACGTCGCCGTCGTAGTTCTTGCAAGCCCACACATAGCCGCCCTCCCACTTGAGCGCCGACGCGACCATGTCGTCGATCAGCCGGTGCTCATACGTGATGCCAGCGGCCTCGAAGTCGGTCCTGAACTCGCTCTCGTAGACCTCTTCGAAAAGGTCTTTGAAGCGCCCGTCATAGCGTTTGAGGATCGTGTTCTTCGTCAACATGTACACCGGGTAGCCACGCTCCAGCCCGTAGCGCAACGACGCGCGCGCGAAGTCGCGGATCGAGCAGTCGAGGTTGTACATCGCCAACGCCACGCCGCCGCCGGGAAAGTCGTACACGTCGAGCTCGATCGGCTCGTTGCCGTTGCTCGGCGTGAACGTCAGCGTCAGCGTGCCCTCCCCCGGGACGACCATGTCGCTGGCGCGGTACTGGTCGCCGAACGCGTGACGTCCGATCACGATCGGCTTCGTCCAGCCGGGCACCAACCTGGGCACGTTCGCGATCACGATCGGCTCGCGGAAGATCACGCCGCCGAGGATGTTGCGAATCGTGCCGTTGGGCGAGCGGTACATGTCCTTCAGGCCGAACTCCTCCACGCGCGCCTCGTCAGGGGTGATCGTCGCGCACTTCACGCCCACGCCGTGACGCTTGATCGCCTCCGCCGCCTGCACCGTGACCCGGTCGCCGGTGGCGTCGCGATTCTCTATCCCGAGGTCGTAGTACTCCAGCTCGACGTCCAGGTACGGGACGATCAGCTGCTCCTTGATGAACGACCAGATGATCCGCGTCATCTCGTCGCCGTCGAGCTCCACGACGGGGTTCTTCACCTTGATCTTGGCCATTGGCGGTCCTTGCTGTCTTTCTAGGTCGGAGGCCGTTTGCGCATAGAGGGATGCGCCGTTCCTCCGTGGGGATGGGGCGGCCGATGCTATCGCGGGTGGGTGGGCATCCATTCCCGCTGGCCCGGCATCGCGCCGCGGACCACTCTCTGCTTGACTGTCATGTGATGGCCAGCACTATGTCGGGAGCAGCGACGGGGGACGCGCCGTGGCAGACGCACACGGTCTTCAACCAACCGCCTCCGCTGCAGGACATCGACGTCTTCTCCACCAACCTGCCGCTCGTCGAAGCGGTACGGCGCGAGGGCGCCGACTGGGTCAGCGAGCGCGCGTCGCTGCTCGGGCGCTTCGTCGGCGCGGCCGGCGGGCCTCAGCAGGAATGGGGCCGCTTGGCCAACGAGAACAAGCCCGTGCTGCGCACGTTCGACCGCTACGGCAACCGCATCGACGAGGTCGAGTTCCACCCCGCGTGGCACCAGCTGATGAAGATGGGCGTCGAACACGAGCTGCACTCGCTGCCGTGGACGAGTGACGAGCCGTTCGCGCACACCGCGCGCGCCGCGCTGTACATGACCGCCATGCAGGCCGAGGCAGGCTTCTGCTGCCCGATCACGATGACCTTCGCCGTCGTGCCGGCGCTGCGCGCCCAGCCGGAGCTGGCGGCCGAGTGGGAGCCGCTGGTGACAGCCACCACATACGACCCGCGCCTTGTACCCGCGGCCGAGAAGGGCTCCGCGATCGCCGGCATGGCGATGACCGAGAAGCAGGGCGGCTCGGACGTGCGCGCCAACACCACCGTCGCGCGCGCGCTCAACGGTGGCGGCGCCGGGGCTGAGTACGAGATCGTCGGGCACAAGTGGTTCTGCTCGGCGCCCATGTCCGACATCTTCCTCGTGCTCGCCCAGACCGACGACGGCCTGTCCTGCTTCCTGCTGCCGCGCATCCTCCCCGACGGCACGCGCAACGCCTTTCACATCCAGCGCCTCAAGGACAAGCTCGGCAACCACTCCAACGCGTCCTCCGAGGTCGAGTTCCACGGCGCGTGGGCGCGCATGGTCGGCGAGCCCGGACGCGGCGTGCCGACGATCATCGAGATGGTCGGCCACACACGCCTGGACTGCGTGATCGGCGCCGCCGCCGGCATGCGCTCGGGCGTCGTCAGCGCCATCCACCACACCGCGCATCGCAGCGCGTTCGGCAAGACGCTCATCGATCAGCCGCTCATGCGCAACGTGCTCGCCGACCTGTGCCTCGAGTCCGAGGCAACCACCGCGCTGGCGATGCGCCTCGCGCGCGCCTACGACGAGGCACACGCAGACGTGGATTTCAGTGTGGTGGGTGGGACTCAAGACCAGAGCGACGCGCAGCTGTTCAAGCGCCTCGCCACCGCCGTGGGCAAGTTCTGGAGCTGCAAGCGCGCCCCCAACCACGCGTTCGAGTCGCTCGAGTGCTTCGGCGGCGCCGGCTACGTCGAGGAGTCGGGCATGCCGCGCCTGTACCGCGAGGCGCCGCTCGCCTCCATCTGGGAGGGCTCCGGCAACGTCATGAGCCTCGACGTGCTGCGCGCGCTCACGCGCTCGCCGCGCTCGCTCGAGGTGTTCCTGCACGAGGTCGAGCAGGCGCAGGGCGCCAACGCGCAGCTCGACGCGAGCGTCGCCAAGCTCAAGGGTCAGTTCACCGACCCCTCCACACTCGAGCAGCGCGCCCGGCGCGTGGTCGAAAGCATGGCGCTGTGCCTGCAGGGCTCGCTGCTCGTGCGCAGCGCACCGCCAGCCGTCGCCGACGCATTCTGCGCGTCGCGCCTCGGCGGCGAAGGCGGCCTCGAGTACGGCACGCTGCCAGCGGGCGTCGACTTCGAGGGCATCATCGCCCGCTCGCGCGTGCAGGTCTGACCGCGCCGCTCGAGCCTGGCACGAGGCCACCGCGGGCCTACCATTGAGGAACATGCCCACGCGCAGGAACATGCAGCTCGCCCGCATCCTCGGCATCCGTGTCGGCGTCAGCGCGAGCTGGTTCGTCGTGCTGTTCGTCCTGATCTACTGGCTGTCCAACTACTACTTCCCCGAAATCATGAGCGGCTCGCGCACGACCGCGTACGCCGTCGCCGTCGCCGGCGCGCTCGGCTACTTCGCGTCGCTGGTCCTGCACGAGCTCGGGCACGCGCTTGCCGCACGCCGCCTGGGGATTCCGGTCGTGGGCATCGACCTGTGGGCGTTCGGCGGGCTCTCGCGGATGCGCCGCGAGCCCGGCAGCGCAGGCGAGGAGCTCAAGATCGCCGTCGCCGGCCCCGCCGTCACGCTCGCGCTGTTCGCCCTGTGCCTCGGGGCGATCACCGTGCTCGCCAGAAGCGGCACCGTCTCCGACGTCGAGCTCCGCACGATCGCAAGCGTGAAGACCACGCCCGCGCTCGCGCTGCTCGGCTGGCTGGGCTTCATCAACGCGGCGCTGTTCGTGTTCAACATCGTCCCCGCGTTCCCGCTCGACGGCGGACGGATCGCGCGCGCGGTGATCTGGTGGCGCACCGGCGATCGCAACCGCGCCACGCAGGCGACGGGGCGCTCCGGGCAGGCGTTTGCGCTCGCCGTCGGCCTGTTCGGGCTGTGGCGCTTCGCCAACAGCGAAGGCACCATCGGGCTGCTCACGATGCTGCTCGCGTTCTTCCTCTACCAGGCCGCCGGCGCCGCCGTGACGCAGGGCACGCTCGGACGGCGGATCAAGAACATCACCGTCGCCGACATCATGGACCGCGAGCCCGTCACGATGCAGGCCGCCGTCACGCTGCTCGACGCCCAGGAGCAGTTCTTCCTGCGCTACCGCTGGCCGTGGTTCGCCGTCGTCGACCCCGCCGGGCACTTCCTCGGCGTCGTGCGCCAGCAGCGCGTCGACAGCGAGATCGCCGCCGGACGCCCCGCCCTGCCGGTGGTCGACGTGCTCGAGGAGGACATGCCGGTGCGGATCGGCGAAGAGGCGCCGCTGGAATCGCTGCTGGGCTCAGAAGGCCTCGGCAGGCTCGGCGCGATGGTCGCCGTCGACAAGGACGGCGTGCTGCGCGGAGTCGTCACGCTCGCGCAGGTGCAGGGCGCGCTGCGCCCCGCCCGGCCGACCCGTCCGGCCACCTGACGTCCGCCGCGTCGGGCCGCGCGTTATAGAGTCCTGCGCGCGGTTCCCCTGTAGTTCCCCACTTCCCCCTCCTCGAAAGCGACATCTCCGAGCCATGCCAGCACACGACGTCTTGATCATCGGGGCCGGTCTCGCGGGGCAGCGCGCGGCGCTCGCCGCAGCGCAGGATGGCGCCAGCGTGGCGATCATGAGCAAGGTGCACCCGGTGCGCTCGCACTCGGTCGCAGCCGCCGGCGGCATCAACGCCGCGATCAGCGTCGAGGACGACTGGCGCTCGCACGCCTACGACACCGTCAAGGGCTCGGACTTCCTCGGCGACCAGGACGCGATCGAGGTGATGTGCTCCGAGGCGCCCGCCGAGGTCATGCACCTCGAGCACATCGGCGTCACCTTCCACCGCAACGACAAGGGCGAGATGGACCTGCGCGCGTTCGGCGGCGCGTCGATGAAGCGGACCGCGTACGTCGCCGACATCACCGGCCAGGCGATGCTGCACGTCCTGTACGAGCAGCTGCTCAAGCACCACGAAACGGTTGCGCGCTACGAGGAGTGGTTCACGACCTCGCTGCTGCGCGACGACACCGGCCGCTGCTGCGGGGCGATCGCGCGCGACGTGCGCACCGGGCGCATGGAGGCGTTCACCGCCAAGAACGTGATCCTCGCCTGCGGCGGCGCCGGGCAGGCATACAAGCCGACCACCAACGGCCTGATCGTCACCGGCGACGGGATCGCGATGGCCTACCGCGCGGGCGCGCCGTTGATGGACATGGAGATGGTCCAGTACCACCCCACGTGCCTGGTCGAGACCGGCATCCTCATCACCGAGGGCGCCCGCGGCGAGGGCGCTCACCTGCTGAATGCCAACGGCGAACGCTTCATGGAGAAATCCGCGCCCAACAAGATGGAGCTCGCCTCGCGCGACGTCGTCTCGCGCGCCGAGCAGATCGAGATCAACGAGGGCCGCGGCGTCGGCCCCAACGGCGCCGGCATCTTCCTCGACGTCACCGTCGTGCCGCGCAAGCGCACGCTCGAGGCGCTGCGCGAGATCGTCAACCTCGGCAAGGACTTCGCCGGCGTCGACATCACGCGCGAACCGATCATGATCCGCCCCGGCCAGCACTACATCATGGGCGGCGTCAAGACCGACATCGACGGGCGCACCGCGATCGAGGGCCTGTACGCCGCCGGCGAGGTCGCGTGCGTGTCCGTGCACGGCGGCAACCGCCTCGGCGCCAACTCGCTGCTCGACACGCTGATCTTCGGCCGGCGCTCGGGCGAACACGCCGCCGCGCGCGCCGCCAGCATGGGCATGCCGAACGTCGATGCCAACGCGCAGTTGATCGAGGACGCCGCGCGCATCGACGCGATCATCGCCCGCCCGCGCGACGGCAGGCGCGTGTCTGAGATCAAGAACGAGCTCGGCGAGACGATGAACCGCCACGCCGCCGTGTTCCGCGACGAGCCCGGACTGCAGGGCGCCCTGGAGACGATCGGCCGGCTGCGCGAGGAGTCCGAGAAGGCCTGGATCGACGACCGCGGCACCGTCTTCAACCAGGACGTGCTCGGCGCGATGGAGCTCGGCTACATGATCGACTGCGCCGAAGCAACCGTCGTCGCGGCGCTCGAGCGCAAGGAGTCGCGCGGCGCGCAGTTCCGCACCGACTACCCCGAGCGCAACGACCAGGAGTGGCTCAAGCACATCGACATCTCGCTCGACGGCGACGGTGGCGGGAGCGAGCCGAAAGTCACGTACTCGCCGGTCACCATCACCCAGTGGCAGCCCGAGGAGAGGAAATACTGATGGCCGAAGTCCACGACCGCCCGCCGGAGCAGTTCAAGCTGAGGCTGCGCCGCTACGACCCCGAGTCCGGCGGCGCGCCCTACTGGGACGAGCACACGATCGAGCTCGAGCCCCACCGCTCGGTGCTCGAGGCGGTCCTGCAGGCCAAAGACCGCTTCGACGGGTCGATCGGCATCCGCTGCTCGTGCCGCCAGGCGATCTGCGGCTCGTGCGGCGTGCGCGTCAACGGCCAACCCGCCCTCGCCTGCCACACCCACCTCGACGCCGCCAAGCTCGGCGCCAAGGACGGCGTCATCGAGATCGAGCCGATGGGCAACATGCCCGTGCTCAAGGACCTGATCGTCGACATGGACGCGGTCCACTGGAAGAAGATCCAGCGCGTCACGCCATGGCTGCTCGCCAAGCAGCCCGTGCCCGAGCGCGAGTACATCGTCTCCAAAGAGTCCATGGTCGACGTAACCCAGACGATGGCCTGCATCCAGTGCGGCGCCTGCGTGTCCGACTGCCTCGCCATGGAGGTAGACCCCGGCTTCATCGGCCCCGCGGCGCTCGCCAAGGCCTACCGCTTCGTCGGCGACCCGCGCGATGACCAGCAGCTCGAGCGCCTCAACGACCTCGCGCAGGACCCGCAGGGGATCTTCGACTGCACGCACTGCTTCAAGTGCGTCGACGCGTGCCCCAAGGACGTCAACCCGATGGGCCAGATCATGCGCCTGCGGCGGATCGCCATCGACGACCACCACATCGTCGATCAGAACAACGGCGAGCGTCACGAGGCCGCGTTCACGACGCTCATCCGCGACAACGGACTGCTGTGGGAGGCCGAGCTGCTGCCGCGCTCCTACGGCGGCAACTCGTGGTTCGGCAAATTCGCGCCGTCCGCCGGCAAAGAGCTGCTGAGCTCGCTGCCCGCGATCCTCAAGGCGCTCGTGCGGGGCAAGGTCACGCCGATGGGCGCGCTCAAACCGCACAAGATCGCCAAGCAGGACCTCAAGGCCGTGCAGTCGATCTACGACAAGATCGAGAGCCGCCCCGAGCGCTACGAGCTGAACCTGTACATCACCGGCAAGGACGAGGAGCCGCCCGAGCCGGTCGCCGAGATCCCGGTCGCCGCCGAAGGGAGCACCAACCAATGAAGGTCGCCTACTGGCCCGGCTGCGTAAGCCGCGGCTTCACGCCCGAGCTGCACGGCTCGATGGCCAAGGTCGCGCCGCTGCTGGACATCGAGCTCGTCGAGCTCGACCGCGCGTGCTGCACCGGAGCCGGGGTGATCGCCGAGCACAACCAGGAGCTCGCCGACACGCTCAACGCGCGCACCTTCGCCCTCGCCCAGCAGGTCGCGGGGGCGGAGCTGATGATGAACATCTGCTCGACCTGCCAGGGCGCGCAGAGCGAGTGCCAGGAACGCCTCGACGCCAGCGCCGAGTACCGCGAGCACGTCAACTCCACGCTCGCCGGCGAGGGCCTCAGCTATGAAAGGGATCCCGCCCGCCCCCTCACGAACAAGAACTTCCTGTGGCTGCTCGTCGAGGAGATCGGGCTCGACACGCTGCGGGCGAAGGTCAAGCGCCCGCTCACCAACCTCAAGGTCGGGCCCTTCTACGGCTGCTACATCGTCCGTCCGCGCGACCGCCTCGGCATCGACGCCGAGCACCCACGCGACCAGTACCTCGACCAGGTCATCGACGCGCTCGGCGGCACCGTCATCGAGTACGCCGGCATGCGCAAGTGCTGCGGCTTCCCGATCATCACCATGAACAAGGAAGCCTCGCTCAAGCAGGCCGGGCGCCACCTCGGCGACGCCGTCGACGCCGACGCCGACTGCCTCGTCACCCCCTGCCCGCTGTGCCACCTGAACCTGGACCTGCAGCAGCCGCTCGCCGAAGGCGCCGTCGGGCGCGAGCTCAACATGCCCGTGCTGCACCTGCCACAACTGGTCGGCCTCGCGCTCGGCCTCGACCCCAAGGAGCTCGGACTCAGCCGCCACGTCGTGCGGCCGACCTCGGTGATCGACTGGTCGACCTCCGTCGTGGCCGCCGCGGCCTGATGGGTGGCGTCCGACGACGAGTTGTCTCTTTTTGTTCTCTGTATGACGATGGCTATACAGCACGCATAATCGAGAGAACGACCCCCGTCACCTCATCCGCGTGCGGATCCTCACCGTCGTAGGCAACCGGCCGCAATTCATCAAGGCGGCCGCCGTATCGGGCCCGCTGCGCGAGCACCACGAGGAGATCCTCGTACACACCGGCCAGCACCACGACGACTCGCTCTCGCGGGTGTTCTTCACCGAGCTCGGCCTCGCGCGGCCCGACGTGGAGCTGGGCATCGCCGGCGGCTCGAACACATCCCAGACGGCTCGTATGCTCGCCGCACTCGAGCCTCTGCTCGCGCAGGTCCGCCCCGACGCGGTGCTCGTGTACGGCGACACCAACTCCACGCTCGCCGGCGCGCTCGCGGCCGCCCAGGCGAGCGTCCCCGTCGTGCACGTGGAGGCGGGCATGCGCTCGTTCGACCGCGCGATGCCCGAGGAGCTCAACCGCGTGCTCACCGACCATCTCAGCGCGCTGCTGCTGTGCTCCTCGCAGACGGCCGTGGCGAACCTGCGCGCGGAGTCGCTTTCCGACAGGGCGGTGGTGGTGGGCGACGTGATGGTCGACGTCGCCCTGCGCTGGCAGCCCGCCGCTCGCGCCAACGCCGATGCGCCGGCCGCCTACGGCCTGCAGACAGGCTCCTACCTGCTGCTCACCGCGCACCGCGCAGGCAACGTCAACGACCCCGAGCGCCTGCGCGCGCTCGTCGAGCTCGTCAACGCGCTGCCCGCGCCCGTCCTGTTCCCCGTGCATCCGCGCACACGCGCGCGCCTGCACGACGCCGGCCTGCTCGCCGCGCTACAGGCCAGCGACGTGCTAACGCTGACTGACCCGCTCGGCTACATCGAGTTCACCGCGCTTCTGTGCCAGGCGCGCGCCGTGCTCACCGACTCTGGCGGCGTGCAGAAGGAGGCGTACCTCGCCGGAGTGCCGTGCGTGACGCTGCGAGCCAACACCGAGTGGGTCGAGACCGTCGAGAACGGCTGGAACACGCTCGTCAACCTCGACGTCCACGCGGCGCTCGCCGCGCTCGCGCGCCGGCCGCCTCGCGAGCGTCCCGTCCTCTACGGCGACGGGCACGCGGCCCAGCGCTGCGTGGAGGCGATCGAGACGCTAGCCGCCGCCCCGACCGGGACACTATGAGCGATCAACCCACCGTCGCCACCAATCCCATGAGCGACGAGCAACGGCCCGTGCGCGTCGGCGTCGTCGGGCTCGGCTACTGGGGCCCCAACCTCGCGCGCAACTTCGCAGCGATCCCCGGCTGCGAGCTCGCGTGGCTGTGCGACGCCTCGCCAGACGCGCGCGCGCGGCTCGAACGATCGTTTCCCACCGCGCGCTCCACCGGCGAGCTGCAGGATCTGCTCGACGACGAGCAGCTCGACGCCGTCGTGCTCGCCACGCCCGTGCCCACGCACGCCGAACTCGCCGTCGCGGTCGCCGCCGCCGGCAAGCACTGCTTCGTCGAGAAGCCGCTCGCCACCACCGCCGCCGACGCAGAGCGCGCCGTAGCCGCCGCCGCCGACGCCGGCAAGATCCTGATGGTCGGCCATCTGCTCGAGTACCACCCCGCGGTCGCCAGGCTGAAGGAGCTGATCGACGGACAGGAGCTCGGCGGGCTGTTCTACATCTACGGCAACCGCCTGAACCTCGGCAAGCTGAGGGCCGACGAGAACGCGCTGTGGAGCCTCGGCGCGCACGACGTATCCGTGGTGCTGCACCTGATCGACGAAGAGCCCCAGGAATGCGTCGCCAAGGGCGCGAGCTACGTGCGCGAGGGCGTCCAGGACGTCGTCTTCTGCTACCTGCGCTTCCCCTCCGGGATCGTCGCCCACCTGCATCTCTCGTGGCTCGACCCGCACAAGGAGCGGCGCATAACCGTCGTCGGCGAGCGCCGCATGGCCACCTTCGACGACATGCTCATCGAGGGCAAGCTCACGATCTACGACAAGGGCTTCGACGAGGACACGCGCTCGTGGGGCGAGTACATCGCCCGCTCGGGAGACACGTTCTCTCCGCGCATACCCAACGTCGAGCCGCTGCGCGTCGAGTGCGAGCACTTCGTGCACTGCGTGCGCACAGGCGAGACGCCGCGCTCGGACGGGCGCAACGGGCTGCGCGTCGTGCGCGTGCTCGAGGCGCTGCAGCGCTCGCTCGACGGCGACTAGGCCGCGCTGGTGCGGCGGCGCTCGGCGCCGTCGAAACGCTGCTCGTGGCGCCGGTCCTGGCGCAGCACCGGACCGACGCGGCGGCCGACCACGCGCAGCACGTACGCGTCACGCACAGCGCTGTAACGAAACAGCGGCCGCGCCAGCAGCAACCAATGGCGCGCTACGTATCGACGTGGTCGTCTGGCTGTGCGCATAGCGATCCTTTTCAGCTTAGTCAAGCCGAGTAGGCAAAGATTCTTGCAGAAAGCAGCCCTGCGATGCGCCCGCTACTCGACCGCGACCGTGCCCTCACCCGAGAGCTCGAACGCACTGTGCAGCGCCTGCACCGCTCTCGGCACGCGATCCACGTCGATCACGCACGAGATCTTGATCGGCGACGTCGAGATCATGTCGATGTTCACGCCCTCCTCCGCCAGCACCCCGAACACCTTCGCCGCCACGCCCGGATGCGAACGCATGCCCGCGCCGATGATCGACACCTTGCCCATGTCCTCATGCGTGGTCACCTGCCCGTACGCCTCGCCCGCCAGCGGCTCGAGCGCCGCTCGCGCCACGCGCAGATCCTCGCGCGGGACCGTGAACGAGATCTCCGCCTGTCCCCCCGCCGCCACCGGCTCGTTCTGGACGATCATGTCGACGTTGATGTTCGCCTTCGCCATCGCATCGAAGATGCGCGCCGCCGCCCCAGGCGTGTCGGGCACGCCCGTCAGCGTGACCCGCGCTTCCGAGGTCGAGTGCGTCACGGCTGTGATCAGTGGCTGCTCCATCATCTCTTCTTCCGCCACCACAAAGGTACCGGGCTGCTCGTCGAAGGACGAGCGGCAGTGGATACGCACGCCGTGGTTGCGCGCGTACTCGACCGAGCGCAACTGCAGCACGCCCGCCCCCGACGCCGCCATCTCGAGCATCTCCTCGAACGACACCGTCTCCAGCTTGCGCGCGTTCGGCACGATCCGCGGGTCCGCCGAGAACACGCCCGCCACGTCCGTGTAGATCTCGCACACGTCCGCGCCCAGCGCCGCCGCCACCGCCACCGCGCTCGTGTCCGATCCGCCGCGACCCAGCGTCGTGACGTTCCTCGCGTTCTCCGACACGCCCTGGAAGCCCGCCACCAACACGATGTGGTCCTCTTCCAGCGCCGTGCGGATGCGATCCGCGCGCACGTCCAGGATCAGCGCCTTCGTGTGCGACTCGTCCGTCACGATGCCCGCCTGCGAGCCCGTCAGCGAGATCGCCCGGTGGCCGAGATCGTTGATCGCCATCGCGCACAGCGCACACGAGATCCGCTCACCCGTTGACAGCAACATGTCCATCTCACGCGGGTCCGGCGCCGGCGAGATCTCCTCCGCCATCGCGATCAGCTCATCCGTCGTCTTGCCGCGCGCCGACAGCACCACCACCACCTGGTGGCCCTGTTCGCGCTTCTCCACGATCCGCCGCGCCGCGCGCTTGACGCGCTCCGCGTCAGCCACCGAGGTGCCGCCGAACTTCATCACGATCACAGAAGACATCGCAGCGCAGGATATTGGGCCAGAGGCGGCGCACTGGCCCGCTAGAGACAATCCCGCCCTCGGCAACGACGTAGCTGGCGAACGCCTAGACGGTGCGCCGGCCCGCGAATGCCTTGCCGAGCGTCACCTCGTCCGCGTACTCCAGGTCCGAGCCCACCGGCAGGCCGCTCGCCAGGCGCGTCACCTTGATCTCCGGCGCGCGCGCGCGCAGCTCCTCCGCCACGTGCAGCGCGGTCGCCTCGCCTGTAGTGGTCGGGTTCGTCGCCAGCACGACTTCGCGCACCACCGCGTCCGGCGCTGTCGCGCGCGCGAACAGCTCCGCGATCTTCAAGTCCTCCGGGTCCACGCCGTCGATCGGCGACAGCGCGCCGCCCAGTACGTGGTAGACGCCGTGGTACTCGTGCGTGCGCTCCATCGGGATCACGTCACTCGGCTCCTCCACCACGCAGATCAGCTCATGGTCGCGGCGCGGGTCCTCGCAGATGCGACAGCGCGCCTCGTCCGTCAGGTTGAAGCACACCTCGCACAGCCCGATCTTCTCCTTCACCTCCACGATCGCCTGCGCCAGCGCGCTCGCGTCCTCGCCCGACGCGCGCAGGATGTGAAACGCCAGGCGCTGCGCCGTGCGGCTGCCGATGCCAGGCAGCTTCGACAGCTCCGTCACCAGCCGCTGCACCGGCGGCGCATATGACGTCGTGCTCACAGGCGCATCACAGCCCCGGAAGGCCCAGGCCACCGAGGCTGCCCAGGTCGAGCCCCGCCGTCGCGCCGCCCAGCTTGCTCTCCGCCAGCTCCTGCGCCATCCGCAGCGCCTCGTTCACCGCCGCCAGCACCATGTCCGCCAGGATCTCCACGTCCTCCGGGTCAACCGCCGCCGGGTCGATCCTGATCTCGCGCACCTCAAGCGCGCCGCTCACCTTCACCGTCACCATCCCGCCGCCCGCCGACGCCTCCACCACTTCGTGCTTCAGCTGCTCCTGCGCCAGCTCCATGTCCTTCTGCATCTTCTGCACCTGCGCCATCATCTGCTGCATGTTCGGCACCCGCGGCTGCTTCGGCATCACGCGCCTTTCTCGTTGCTAGTCGCGGCCTGTGCGCCGCGCTCGTCCTGCGCATCCTCATCGCTCGCCTGCGCCTCGTCGCCGTTCTGCGGCCCCTCATCCGTGAGCTCCTCCGCGTCGAACTCCTCCTTGAAGCGCGCCACCCACTCCTCCTCCGAGCGCCCGCCCGCCGCCCCGCCGTCCTCCGACGCGGGCGTCTCGCGCAGCTCGTAGCGCAGCCTCCAGCGCCCGCCCGCCAGCGCGCCCAGCGCCTCGCCCACCGCCGCGCGGTTCGCCGGATCCTCAGCCTTCTTCTTGTAGAACTCCGCCGTGAACGGGTACGCCAGCGTCAGCTCCTCGCCGTCCACCGCCACCGGCCGCGCTTCGCCGATCACCGCGCCCAGCAGCGCGTGCTCGCTGCGCACCAGCTCCACCACCGCCGGCCACAGCGCATACACCGACTCGATGTCCCGGGGGACCGGGTCCGACACCGGCTCCGGTGCGGGCTCTGGCTCGCGCTCGGGCTCGGGCTCGGGCGCAGGCTCGGGCACGGCGGCCGACGCTGGCTCACCCTCCGGCTCGGACGGCCGCACTGGCTCCGGGGCAATCGCAGCAGGCGCCGCCGGCGCCGCCGCGTCGTCCTGCCGCGCGCCATCCATCGCAGCCGCCGCAGGCGGCCCCTTGAAATCGTTGCCGTTCCCGCTCTCCACGCCCACGCGTGGGGTTCCGCGCTCCAGTCGCTCGATCCGCGCCAGCAGCGCCCGCGTCGAGCCGTCCGTCTCAGGTCTCGCCGCCTTCACCAGCGCCAACTCCAGGCGAGTACGCGCGTCCGCTCCCGCGCGCACGCCCTCCATCGCCTCGCCCAGCAGCTCCAGCACGCGCACCACCGTCGCGTGGTCCACGCGCTGTGCCTGCGCGCTCAGCGCCGCGTCCGCCTCCGGCGTCAGCGACAGCTCCGCCGGCACTTCACCAAGAACCTGAACCACCAGCAGCTCACGCGCGCGCACCTCCAGGTCAGACGCGAACGAGCCCGCGTCGCGGCCCTGCTCCACGCACTCCTCCAGCGCGCGCAGCGCGCGCGCCGCGTCGCTCGCCGCCACCGCGTCCACCGTCTCTTCCAGCAGCCGCGCGTCCGCCACCCCCAGCACCGCCAGCACGTCCTCCAGCGCGATCTCCCGGCCGCTGTACGTCACGATCTGCTCCAGCGTGCCCAGCGCGTCACGGAAGCTGCCCGTCGCCGAGCGCGCCAGCGCCGCCACCGCCGCCGGCGGGATCTCGATCGACTCCGCCTGCGCCGCGCGGCGCACCACGCTCGCGATCTGCTCCACCGTCGGACGGTGGAAGTCGAAGCGGTGACAGCGGTCCACCACCGTCGCCGGCACCTTGTTCGCCTCCGTCGTCGCCAGCACGAACACCGTGTTCGGCGGCGGCTCCTCCAGCGTCTTCAAGAAAGCGTTCCACGCCGCCGTCGACAGCATGTGCGCCTCGTCCAGGATGTACACCTTGCGCCGCCCGCTCACCGGCGCGTACGCCACGCTATCGCGCAGGTCGCGGATGTCGTCCACCGAGTTGTTCGACGCCGCGTCCATCTCGATCACGTCCAGCGACGTCGCCCCCGCGATCGACACGCACGAGTCGCACACACCGCACGGCTCGATCGTCGGGCCGCGCTCGCAGTTCAAGCACGCCGCCAGGATCTTCGCCATCGACGTCTTGCCCGTGCCGCGCGAGCCCACGAACAGGTACGCGTGGTGCACCGCGTCGCGCTGCACCGCGTTGCGCAGCGTGCGCACCACCGGCTCCTGGCCCACCACCTCCGCGAACGTCCGCGGCCGGTGTCTGCGATACAGCGAACGCCGCTGGCTCTCCGAGCGCTGCTCGTCCTGTGGCTGCTCCTCTACCGACACCGTTCGCCTGAGTCTACTCACGCGGGTGGGTGGGCTCGAGACGCACTCCGCCGCGCTCGCCGGCGCGCTTCACCGGGCGCCCCAGCGCGCTCGTCTGGCCGCGTCAAGAGGCTCCGCCGGCCGCGCCAGCGGGTACCGTCCCGCCCCATGACAGCCTCGACCGAGCGCTGGCGCGCGCGTCTTGGCGCGCCGCTCGCCATCGCCTGCGGGGCGCTACTGCTGCGCGTCATCGCCGGCGTCGGCTACGCCAACTACGACACGCTCTACGCGCTCGCCTGGGGCGGGCAGCTCTCGCGCGGGACCACTCCCGCCTACAGCGTGCCCATCGCGCCCACGCCGCATCCGCTGCTCGAGGCACTCGGCCTCGTCCTCGCGCCACTCGGCCCGCGCGCTGCCGAGGACATCACCGTCGCGCTCGGCTTCCTCGCGCTGTCCACCTGCGGCTGGGCCATCTACCGGCTCGGCGCCGAATGGTTCGGCCGGCCCGCCGGCGCGCTCGCCGCGCTCATCTTCCTCACCCGCGTCGAAGTGCTCTCCTACGGCGTGCGCGCCTACGTCGACCTCCCCTACCTCGCGCTCGTGCTCTGCGCCCTCGTCGTAGAGTCGCGCCACCGACGCGCACGCCGCGGTCCCGCCGGCACGCCCGTGCTCGTGCTGCTCGCGCTCGCCGGGCTGCTGCGGCCCGAGGCCTGGGCGTTCTCTGGGCTTTACTGGCTGTACCTCATGGACCTCGTGCCGAGGTGGACGCGCAGCAGCTCTGGCGGACAAGCGAGCGGGGGCATGGCGCGGGCGGGGGAGGCGGATCAAGCGCCCGCGTGGCGGCGGCTGCCTCGCGGGGAGATCGTGCGCCTGACGCTGCTCGCCGCCGCCGCGCCGTTGATCTGGGTGCTCAGCGACCTCGCCATCACTGGCGATCCATTGTGGTCGCTCACCAACACCCGGCAAACCGCCGAAACGCTCCACCGCGAGACCGGGATCGCGAACGTGCCCGAGTACATCCCGCGGAGGATCGGCGAGATCCTGCGGCCGCCCGTGCTCGTCGCCGCCGCGCTCGGCGGCGTGCTCTCGCTGCTGTGGCTGCGCCGCAGCGCGATCATCGGCGCGGTTGCCGGCGTGATCGCCGTCGTCGTCTTCGCCGCCTTCGCCACCGTCGGGCTGCCCATCAACACCCGCTACGCGTTCCTCGCCTCCGCCATCCTCTGCATCTTCGCCGGCGCCGGCGCGTTCGGCTGGACCCGGCTGGCGCGAGACGACCCGCACCGCCACTGGTGGATCGCCGGCGGCGCGCTCGTGCTCCTCGCGCTCGTCGCCTACGTACCGTCCCAGTACAAAGCCGCCCACAACACACTCGGCGAACTCGCGCACACGCACCAAATCGAAGGCCAACTGCTCACGCTCGTCGACGACCACGCCATCAACCTGCGCTGCGGGCCGATCGGCGTGCCCAACCACGCCCCCGTCCCACTGCTCGCGCTGTATCTCCAAACCAGCCCTCGCAACATTGTCAGCCCCGAAGCCGGACACATCGCCTCCGGTGTCTACGTTGACCCCGCCACCAAGGAAGTCGAACAGGACTACGTGCTCGACCCGCGCGACCCCGTCGAGAAGCATGTCAGCGTGCCACCCGGCTTCACCGAGGTCGCCAGCGACCACTCCTGGCTGATCTTCCAGGGGTGTGGATAGGGCGCCGCACGGTGCAGTGGCGCCGTGCGGTGGGCGCCGTGTCGTGCCGACGCGCCGTTGCCGCCGCGCCGCACCGTGCACCATGTTCCACTTTGCAAATGCTGTATGACCATGGTCATACAGCATTTGCATTTAGAGAGATGGACCGTGCACCCCTCGTCGAGATCCTCGACACCCGGCGCCGATCGTCGCCCACGACTCCGGTCCGGGAGCTCCCGCTGCGCCTGCCGGTAATCGCTTAAGGCTGCTTCCTTCCGGACCTGACCTGGTTCGCAAGCCGACACCGCGCGGGACCCGAACCATCGACGCCCCGAGCGACGGAGCAACCGGGGTCGGAACCCCTCGGAGGGGAGTTCAGCCCCGCTAGAGCGGATTGCGGATTCAGGGCACCGCTACCTCCCCGCCTAGCACGGTCCAACACAGATCGTAACGTACACGCACCGGCCGAAGTTCCGATAGGCTGCCCGGCCGTGAACTACTTCAAGAACTTCAACACCTCCCCCTCCACCTTTCGCTCCCGGGCAGGCGCCGGCGCCGCGGCACTGGGCACAGCGATCCTGATCGCCGCCTGCGGCAGCTCAGGCGGCTCAAGCACGATCACAGTAGGCAACGAGAACAGCGCCGACAACGCGCTGGTCAAGGCGGGCGAAAGCACCACCGCCTCCACCACGCCGACGACGCCCGCGAAAACGCCGACGAGCGGCCCGCTGTCCAAAGAACCCAAGGTGACGCCACCGTCCGGCCCAGCGCCGACGAAGCTCGAAACCAAGGAACTGATCGTGGGGACCGGCGCCGAAGCCAAGGCCGGCGACACGGTGACCGTCAACTACGTGGGGATTCTGTACAAAGGCGGCAAGGAGTTCGACGCCTCGTGGAAACGCAACGAACCGTTCTCGTTCACGCTCGGCAAGGGCCAGGTCATCCCCGGCTGGGATCAGGGCATCCCAGGCATGAAGGTCGGCGGTCGGCGTGAGCTGATCATCCCAGCGGAACTCGCGTATGGCGCCAAAGGCTCACCGCCCACGATCCCGCCGAACGCGCCGCTCATATTCGTGGTCGACCTGCTGAGCGTCTAGGCAGCCCGACGGCCGCCTCGCGCAAGACCGCACTGCGTGGCGTGCGTATCGGCGACCGGTCACGAGCGATCGGTCGCCTCGCGGCGCTCGTGATGCTCGGCGGCGCCGCGCTCGCCGTCGCCGGCTGCGGGTCAGGAGCCCACGCGACCGCCGCAGAGTCGAGCCTCGAGCGCGCCGACCTGGTCGCCGTCGCTCAGACGCTCGGCGCGCAGGAGGCGTCGGTGCGCAACGAGGTCCTCGCCACCAAGGCGGCATGGCCGCTGGTCATCAATGGCCTGCCCGCCGACATCCACAAGCTCCCGCGGACCGCGATCCGCACCGCTACCGAACGCGCAGCCGCGCTGCGCCTCCCAGGCCTGTTCGAAGAAAAGCAGGCCACCTCTCTCACCGGCCCCGCCACAAGCCTCGCCGGCACCTTCCGCGCGTACTACCTGCTCGCCGTGCGCGGATGGCGGCTGATCAGCGCGGCGACCGAACAGGCCGAACATGGCTCCGCGACGGCCGCGCGCTTCGCTCGCGCGAACGTCGCGCTGTACATCGAGAGCATCTACGACGCTCATTTCGGGCTCGCGCAGATCGGCAAGCAGATGCCGATCGACTACCAAAGGCTCGGCGGCGCCAATGCGTTCGGCGCCTCGCTCACGCCCGCCGCAGTTGACGCCCTCGCTACCAGCTACTCCGAAGCAAACGACCGCCTGTACCGACACGCAAGCGTTCGGCTCGGGTCTTGAGCGCCGGGCGCCCGTGAGTCGAGGGCATCGACGACTCTCAAAGCTCAATAGACTCAGGAGCCCAGGGCGCGTAGCTCAGTGGGAGAGCGCTCGCTTCACACGCGAGAGGTCGCAGGTTCGAAACCCGCCGCGCCCATTAAAGGCCCTGCAAATCGATAGTTTTCGGTGAGGGCGCCCATCGAATGAGCGCTCGCTTGCTCGACTACTTGCTTTTCACACACCGACGAGCGCGCCCAGACGATCACGGCATTCGTGGAGCGCGCTCTGGCCTGGTTCGAGTATCACGGGATCGAGGCCAAGCGCCTGATGACGGACAACGCTTGGAGCTACACGCACAACCGCTCCCTACGCGAACTCCTGGCCGCTCGAGAGATCAAGCACATCACCACAAAGCCCTACCGCCCGCAGACGAATGGGAAGGTCGAGCGCTTCCACCAGACCACGGGACGAGAGTGGGCATACGGCATGAGCTACCGCTCACACCGCCACCGCAACAGAGCCCTGCCACACTGGCTCGAGCACTACAACACGCGCAGGCCGCACAGCGGGATCGGCAACCAGCCACCCATCAGCCGCGTTCACAACCTACGTGGGCAGGACAGTTAGTCAGCGACTCAGAGTGCCTCGCAGGGCGAGTCCGGGCTTGCCGGCCCGCCCGTCAGATGGCGTGATAGTTTTGGGCGATGGAATGGCTCAGCGACGGCTAGATCTCGGTCAACGGCGTCGCCACGCATTCAACCCCAACTGGGTAGTAAAACATGCAGCCAAGCCTCCCCGATTCTCGTCTCCGCCCAAGCTCCCTCCTTCTTCTCGCTTTCGCTGTCCTTGCCCTGGGCGCGGTCGCTGCAGGAAGCGCGACCGCGACCTCGGGCTCCGCACGGGCTCACGCTGTGGTCGCGGCGTCAACACGCACGATCACCTCGGGCGGGCGCATCGGCTTCCTCCAGCTCGGCACGTCCACCCAAGCAGCGGTCGAGGCAGCGCTCGGTGCACCGGAAAGCGAAGCCGAAATCCCGACCAACCCTGGTTCCGCCCCCGCGAAGGGACTCGGCTATGAATGCTCAGATCTGATGGCTGGTGGCCGGCAGCCGGTCGGGCCCGGAGGGCCGCCGTACTGCCGCACCGCCTACTACATCGATCTCGAGACCGGCTCGCTCGGTGGCTTCTGGACGGTCTCGACCACCTACGCCACGAGCCACGGCACGCACGTGGGCACGCCCACCCAGGTCGCCGCACGGCAGGAGCGTCATCCCGCGATCGGCGGTTGCCTCTCAGGGATTACGGAGAACAGCCGCAACACATCCCTCTTCATCACGGTGCGCGGCAGAACTAAGCTGTCCACCGGCCCTAACCCAACGATTCACATCATCGGGGGCCGCGTCGTCAGCATCGCGATCGAAAGCCGCCGTGACCCCGTCGGCATCCTCTTCTGCTGACCATGAGTCTTCGCGCTCGTAATCGCGGTCGCTCGCAGCGCTCGTCGCGGAGGTCTCGGACCCGACCTCGCGCACGATTGTGAGGGCGGACGCAGGGACCGCGGGGAGAAACTGCCCGTACTGCCGCTTTCCGATCAAGGAGGGCACCGAGGTCACGGTTTGCCCAACCTGCAGCTCTCCTCACCACACCGAGTGCTGGAACGACAACCAGGGATGCGCGATCACCGCGTGTGCAAGCGGACCCGGCTCGGCCTCAGCGCCGCCCACAGACCCGCAGACGCAGGCGATGCCGGCGGCGACAGTGGTCTCGCGGACGCCCCGTCCGAGTCCGCCTCCGGTCGGCTACCAGCCGCCCGGTCCTCCTCGCGACCGCGCACGTAACGGGGTGCTCTTCGTCTCGCTCGCTGCGGTCCTTGTCCTCGGCGCGGCGCTCGCGTTCGTGATCGGCAAAGGCGATAGCCACGGGACGACGACGACCGAGCTCGTGAAGACTCCAGCGACGAACAACGACTCCGGTCACACTACTCCGACGACGCCCCCGAAGGAATCGTCCACGACCTCGTCACAGGGCTCGGGGGCGAACACGCCGAGTCTGACTTCCTACTCCGGCTCCAACTTCTCCATGATGATCCCATCCGGCTGGGTCCAGGACGTCCACGAAAACCAGTTGGGAGACGAAGCCGAATCTAAGTGGTCGAACCCCTCTAACTCGGGCGAATACATCTTGCTTGATGTGCACACGCCGACGCATATTACGATGCACGAAGGTGCCGAACCGGTGCGTGACCAGCTCGCGAAGCAGACCGGCTATACGCAGATCTACTACGGACCCGGCGACCTATCGCAGCACTCCGAATCGTGGATGTGGATCTTCGAAATCGAAGGCGCTGAGCGCATCGACTACTTCTTCGCAACGTGTAGCAACACCATGGGCCTGCTCGGCTCGGCTCCGCCGTCCCGCTTCAACGAAATGCGTGGGACCTACCGCGAAGTCGCCAACTCATTCCGCTCGACTTGCGAATAGCCGCGCTGCTCCGCTCGTCAGGAAGCGACCGCTTCGGCTATTTCAGCAAGCTGGTCTTCAACGCGACGACGCGGTCGGCCGCGTTCATGACTTCGGACATAGCAAGCGTGTCCGCGCGCACCGCGGCCCCGAGTTCGCGGAAGGCGCGTTCGGACGCCGCTTCTTCCTGCGCGAACATCAGCAAGTCGATTCCGGCGCGCACCGCTTTGACGGCCGCGTTCGGGTAGCGCTCTACTGCCGGGACCTGGAGGTCGTCGGTGACGGTGACCCTATTCCCCAGGCCAGTACTGGCTAGTTCGTTGCGAACGATGCTCGGGGTCAGATCGGCTGGTAGTCCGGAGTCGCTGAGCCCGGGGTAGATCGCGTTCGAGATCATCACGAACGGGCCGACGCCCGCGCTCAGACGTGCGACCGCGCGGTAGGGCGCCCAGGTGGCGCGCAGTTGCGTCTTGGACAGGTCAATGGTGACGATTTCCGTGTCCGTGTCGCGGGGGCCGGCACCGCCGAGGCCGGGGAAGTGCTTGACGCTCCCGGCGACATGGGCTTCCGCGAGTCCGGTCGCGAAGCCGCTTACGCCTTCTTCGACGGCCCGCGCGTTGTCTCCGAAGGCTCGTTCACCAAGGAAGTTGTTGGAGCTCGTCGGGATGTCTGCGACCGGGGCGAAGTCGAGGTTGACGCCGGCTTTCAGGAGTGCCCTACCGGCCGCCCGGCCTTCGGCTTGAGCGACTGATCTGACGTGGCGAGTTGCGCCCATCTGGGCCGCGGACAACCACGGCGCTGCGTCCGCGAGCCGCTTCACGGGGCCTCCCTCCTGGTCGGTGCCGATGAACAACGGCGGGTTGTGGCCTTCGCGCGCGGCGTGTTGTAGCGATCCGGTCAGCTCCGTGAGCTGGCTGGTACTCGCGATATTTTCGGAGTACAGGATCACGCTCCCGACTTGTCCGGCGCGGATCCTCTTTAGGAGGGCAGCGGAGGCGGTGAGGCCGGTGACATGGCTGATCAACATCTGTCCCACGGCTTGCCCGACTGTCAGTTTCGGGGCCGCTGGGGCTCGCGCCGGTGTGCTCACGGTTGGTGTGGCGGTGGTTGAACTCGTCGTCGTGGTCGGCTGCGGGCTTTCAACGGTGCCTTCGGGGGCGACTGTGCCCCCGGCTTCGGGGCCAGCTGTCGCGATGGCCACGCCTGTTGACGCGCCCAGGGCGGCGATTGCCGCCACGCTTAGCGCGACCGCCCAGGTACGGTGCTTCGTCATCGCTTACTTCCCCTTTTCAGGCTGGATCGTTTCGGGTGCCCCGACGTATTCGGGGTACGAGGACGCCTGCGAGTTCGCGGTGGCCGCGGGCATCGCGCCGGCCACTCGCGTCTTAAATGCCATGATCGCGCTATACGCATCTTCTACGCGACTACGCGGGATTCCTCCCGATCGGAGGTCTTCCCGCAGGCCGGCGTAGGCGTTGATTGATTCCTCTTCGGTCCCGGCGTACAGCGCCAGGTCCAGCCCGCCGTCGATCGCACGCTCCGCGGGGTCGGCTTCGTGAGCGAGCGCGCCCGCGCCCAGCGCGTCGCTTATCGTAACGCCGTGGTAGCCGACTACCTGCCCCAACTCGGTTTTGTAAATCTCGGGCGACATCACGGCCGGCGTCGAATTTCCGGTCAGAGCCGGGTACGTCGCGTTGCTGACCATGACCACGCCGTTGGGGTTCGAGGCGCAGCTGATGTAGGTCTCATAGTCCGCTCGCAGTTCCTGCGCTGAGGCGTTGATCGTTACGGGTTCGTTGTCCGTGTCCCCGAGTGCTCGCCCGAGGCCGGGGAAATGCTTGAGCGTGTATCCGACGCCCGCGGACGCGAGGCCGCTGGCGAACGCGCAGGCGCGCTCGGAGACCGAAAGTGGTTCGTCGCCGAAGGATCGTGTGCCGAGGAAGGAGTCGGCGACATGGACGACGTCGGAGACCGGCGCGAGGTTGAGGTTTACGCCGATTGCTCGGAGGGCTCTTCCGGTTGCTGCGCCTTCTGCGGCGGCGACCTCGGGGGAGCGCATGTCCGCGGCGGCGAGGACGGGTGGGGCCCAGGTCAGTCGCCGGACTTCCCCGCCCTCTTGGTCGGCCATGATCAGCAGTGGTGGCTTCCCCCCGGCGCTCGCCGCGGCTTGGAGCTCAGAAATCTGCGCCCGTGTCAACGCCTCGCCGCCCACTGTGTTTTCCGAGAACAAGATCACGCCGCCGACCTCGCCTGCGCGCACGCGCTCGAGCAGCGCTGGAGGTGGGGTGCTGCCGGCGTACGGCGACACGATCATCTGTCCGAGCATCTGATCGACCGGCACCGCGTCAGCGTGTGTCACCGGTTGCGACAACCGCGTATTAGGCGCCTTTGCAGTGATCGGCTTCGTGTGCCGGACCACGGTTTTCGTGACCGTGATCGTGTGCCCCACGGTTTCGGCACTTCCACAGCCCGTCACGGCGGCGGCCACGACGATCGTTGTCAGCGCACCTACGGCTCGGCGGTGCCAAGCTCGAGGCTCGTGACTGTCGGCTTTGGTCTTGGCGTTGCGCCGGGACGCAGCGTGCTCACGCATTGAGCGTCGGTGGCACCGGGGGCATGCCGGCCTGGCACATGAGTGCGGCGTTGTGTTTGCGTGCGCAGTTGTTCGCGTCTATCGCTGCGCCGACCCACACAAGCGGGAGCAATACAAGGCCGATCACCGCGATCACGAGGATGCCGCAGAGCACCGCGGCTCCGAACCACGCAAAGCCCCGGCCCACGCGGCCGACGTACCAGTGACCCGCGCCGGTGAACACCAGCGAGAGAAGGATTGCTGCCGCACTCGACTTCGAGTTCAGCGCCACCGTCATCGCGGCCGTTGTCACCTGAGCGGCTCCGCGTGTGGGTACGCCACAACGCGGGCAAACGATTGCCTGGTCGTGCACTGGGTTCCCGCAGCCTGTGCAGTAGCTGCCAAGGGCTGGGCCCTTCGGCGGCAGCGGCGCAGGCTTCGGAATCTGAGCTGGCGGCGCGGCCTGAGGAGAAGCGGGTGGCCGCGCTAGGGCTGGCGCAGCCGGAGCGGCCTGGGTCGGTACGGGCGCGGGCGGAGCCGACGTCGGTGATACCGGCGCAGCGGGTGGAGCGGGTGCGAGATCGGACTCGTCGATCACGATTCGGTTTGGTCGGTTCACGCCTGGTAGCTCATCGCTCATCTCGGTCGGCCTTTCCTTGGGTCATGCGCAGGTCGCGTAGACTTCGCTGATCTTCCATTCGTTCCCGTTTGCGGCGAGCTTGAAATTGACGAAGCCGGCGCCACCGGGCGAGATTTCGTAGTGGGAGTGGACTTCCGCGTTGCCGGGTCCACTCAGCTGGACCTCGCTCGGTGACAGACCGATGAGTGTGTACGAGCCCGTGCCGGCGTTGAACTGCTGTTCGTAGTCTTCGAGCACCTGTTGGCGTCCTTCGACGACGCTACATCCGGACCCGGAGAGCCCGTGGCGTTTGATTTTTTCGCTAAAGATGCTTCCGAGGCCCGACGTGCTGTGGTTCGTGTAGTCGCGCTGGTACGCGTCGAGCACGCCGACCACGGCGTCGCGCTTCTGGTGTTCTTCGGCCGAGGTCATCGACGTCGAGCCCCCTGGGGTTTTCGTCTGCTGCACGGTCACAACGGTAACCGCGTGATGGCCTTTTGAGCTGAACGTTCCGCTTGCGACCGCGACTCCCGCCGCGATCCCGAGGAGTGCGACGAGTGCGGCGAGTGCGATCGTCCATGGGTTCGTTCCAGAACTCGCCGGTCGCTGCTGATAGGGCGGCGGAGGAGGGGGAGGCGGCGCGTATCCGACTGGGGCCTCCGGCACGGCCTGGTAGGCGGCCGGCGCTGCGTACACCTGCGTCGCCGGTGCAGGTGCTTGAGATACCGCGGTCGCGGTGCCGGCTGCGGCGCATCCGAAGACGGCACAGCCGCCGCCATCGCCCCAGCACTCGGCGTGGTGCACCGAGCCGCAAGACTCGCACGCGTGTACTGGCACGCCTTCCTTGAGGGGGAACCGGCAGTACGGGCACGGCCTGCCGACGTCCTCGGGGGTTGCCATGCGGTCTGGCATTAGGGTTTCCGCGTTTCTTTGTGCACCTTCTGTCGCGGTTGCGGGGCTGACTTTCGGACGACGCGCACGTCGCGCATGTGAGAGCTCCCCGATCCGCCGAGCACGCCGGTGACGAACAGCAAGGCGATGAGGACGAGCACGACCGCGATAACGGAGACGAGCGCGACAACGCGCGTTGACAGCGTGATCGCGGGCTCGGGGGCGACGACGACTCGCGTCTCCTCGACGCGGCGTGGCTGCAGGCTCTCGAGGACCTCGGATGGGACGCGCCAGCGCTTCGCTGTCGCGCGCTCGTACAGGGCCTCGAGCTTGCCGTCCCGCCACCCGAACGCGCCCTCGCGGCAGTTGATTGGGTCGACGACGACCGCGATCTGGGAGGACGCGTTGAAGAAGTTTTCGTGGATGAAGAGGTCGTGGCCGGAGAGGAAGATCCCGAAGCTGGGGTGGCTGTGGTACCAGCCGACGATCTGTTCGTCCGCGGGGAACTCCGCTTCGAGCACCTGGTGGACGTGTGCCCACGCCTCCTGGGTGAAGGTCAGCGTCGCCTTCTGCTCGTCCGCGCTGATCGCGGGGATCGCGCCGGTCACGAGCGGAAGACCGCCGTCGGCGGGCATTCGGCCGATTAGGACCCCGCCGACCTCGCGGTCGGCGCTGGCGAAGACGTGGGGGTAGATCGTGCCGTCGCTGACCGCCTTCAACCCGGCGATCTCTGGCCCGGCTTCGCGTCTTCGTGGCCGCCGCGTCAACTTCACGGCGGTTTCGCCTGCGTCCGCCCGGTCCGCGCTCATCGGGCGGCCCCCACGAGTGCGACGTCGAAGCCTCGCTCGAGCTCGAGCGCCGCGAGCTCTGCGACATCTGTGCCGGCGCGTATCTGGTGGCGCGTGGCCCATTCGCCGGCTTCGCGGTTCAGCGCGTCGGCCGGATTCACGGACCGATAGGCGACGAGGTTGCGAAGGCGCACGCAGAGGTCGGAGAGGCTCTCGGCCGCGCTCCAACTGCCGATGCAGACCCCGCCGTTTCGCTCGGGCCCGAGGATGTTGGGGTGGAAGATGGGCGTGAGCCAGGTGATGATCGGTGGTCGGCGCGGGTACTCGCGGTGGAGGTATGCGTCGAAGCGGTGGAGGCCGCGGACCGCGAGTCGTCCGTCTGCTCCGACCACGATGCCGCGCTCGTTCAGCATCAGGTGGTAGACGTCGGGAGGGTTCCCCTCGGTCCGGAAGCTGAACCCGCCGGTCGAGGCCAGCTCTTCCATCTGTCGGAGGTCGCTCATCAGGCGCCGGTCGCGCGGGCTCACGAGTCCTCCATCCTGGGCTTCACGATCACGTCGAAGTCTTCCTCTGTGTCTTGCTCCGACTCCCCTTCCTCTGCCGGTGTCCGCAAGCGAACGAGCGGGCCCTCGGTCTGGCGCTCCGCTGCTCCCCGTGCGCGGCTCTGACGGAGACGAAGGTCGAGCTCACGGTCTCGGCGGCGCTTTACGCGCAAGATCCCGAACGCCATGCCCGCCAGGAACACGACCAGGCCACCGATGATAATCGGGAGAATCAGGACGCTCGTGCCCTGGTGCACCGCTGTTAGCTCCTGGATCAGCCCGAGCGGTGCGAACTGCCAGCTCCTCGCCCCGACGCTGGCGACCGATCCGATCAGCCGGCCGTGCGTCGTGACCACGGGAGCGCCGAGGAACTTCGCCGGCAACATCCCGCTCACGCGCAGCAGCTGCGATCCGCTCACCCTCACCGTCGGCATACGGACCGCGCGGATTCGACCACCTTCGTAGCCGAGCGGGGGGCCGAGGATGTACTTCGGCGTGCGCTGACTAATGCTCGTCGCGCGGGTCGCGACGAGCGCCCGGAGGGGAAGGGCGGAGACATGGGCTACGCCCAGGCCGTCACGCGACGTGCTGAGTTCGCCGGTGATCGCAACACCCGTGCTCGTGAGTGCGTGGACAGAGCCGCTGCCTGCTGTGAGCATGCCGCCTTCGACCCCGTATGCGAACACTGTGGTGCTGCCCGTGGGGTGCTGCGCCGCGGCCACGCTGTGTTCCGCGACCCCAAGCAAGAGCGAGTTCGCCGCCATCGCCTCACTCGGCAACAGCGCTGGGAGCGTCAGCAGAACCGCGAGTAGTGTGCGCTGGCGTCCGCTCATGCGACCGCTCGCGCGCGCAGAAGGGCCAACGCAGTGCCGGGCGCCGTCAGCGAGTAGAAGTGGCGATTGAATCCCTCGCGCGCGACCACGTAGTCGCCGGCGGGCAACCCCAGGTTCTCCGCGGAATAAGACCGGAGCGGCGAGGTCGCGTCGATCGTGTGCGCGAACTCCAGCTTCCACGGCTCGCCGCACTGCGGGCAGAGGCCGGCGCCAGCGTCCAGCGCGTCAACCGGCGCCATGACATCTTCGCTGCGGTCGCATCCCTGGCACGAGGCCCCGACCACGAGCTCGTGCTCCAGCTCGAGGATCGCGTCCTCGCCCATCCGCTCTTGCGCGAGCGCGAGGAGCTCGCCAAAGGTGATGTCATGGTCCACCGTGGTGACCGCGTCGTCGTCGTAGGTGTCGTGGCTGAGGCAATCCTCACGGCGACCGTATCGGACGACGTACGACTCGTGCGTGAGCCCCACGAACTGGAAGCCCCCACCGGCGAGGGTGGGCTCGCCGAGGCGGTCCTGGTGGAGGAGCTTGATCGCCTCCTGCGTCTGCAAGCCAGCGATGATGCTCGAGCTGGTGGCTGTCGTCGGTGTCTTTCCAGCGAGCATGTCCTCGCGCGTAAGCATCGCGCAGGTGCGGCGGGCCGCGAGCAGCTCGTGGTCGTGCTCGCTGAGCGTGCACTCGTAACAAGCGGTGTCTGGCGGCACGAAGACCCTGGCGACGCCCATCAGGCCCTCGATCGCTCCGTCGATCCACGGCGTCGTCGTCTTCCAGCAGGCTTGGTTTACAAACAGGCGGGCTTCGCGGTTGTCGAGGCCGCCGATCACGACGTCGACCTCGGCGAACGAGGCTAGGCCGATGGCGAGGCGTACGTCCCCGACGACCGGGATGACCTCGACATCGGGGTTTAGTTCCGAGGCGCGCTCCGCCAGCGTCTTTGCCTTCGGTCGGCCCTCGTCCTCGGGGCGGAAGAAGACGCAGCGCGAAAGGTTCGAGTTCTCGATCGTGTCCATGTCGACAACGACTATGGTCCCGACGCCGATGAGTACGAGGTTCTTGACGATCTCGTTGCCGAGCGCGCCGGCGCCGACGACGAGCACGCGGGAGTCCTGCAGGCGCGACTGGTCCCACCACGTGATCAGGCTCTGGCGATGGTAGCGGCCCTCGTCGGCTTCGATCTCGATCCGTCCGTTGTCAGGGCTCGTGGACATCGGGTCGAACGGCTCAGGCGCCGGCCGTGATTTCGGCTACCAAGCGAAGGACGTCGTTCTCTTTGACGCCGGCATCCGCGAGCGTCTCGTTGTCGTTGATCTGCCGCCCCGACTGCTTGTGGTGGAACTTGTACGAGAGGGGCTGCCCGTCAGGGCCAACGGCTGGGAGCTGCAACACCTGCACGAGTCTGCCGACGATGCGCCCGCTGGCAACCGTGTCCGGGACAGTCACCTCCTCCGTCTTATTGCCAGTCGCATCCACTATCGTCAGGTCCATGTCGCCTCCGTTTTGATTGGTTCCTAGCGGTGCTCGAGCGGCAAGGGAGAGTAGTGCTTACGCCGATGCTGTGGCTTCGATGCGCTCCGCGTACGTGATCACTGTGTTCCCAATCTGCAGCTGGTCGCCGTTGCGCAGCAGATGGGATTGAACCGGCTGCTGGTTGACGTAGACCGGTGCGTCTGGCATCGCTGTCAGCAGCCGTTGGCCGTCGCGGTCGTCGATCTGAGCGTGCAGCTTCGCGACCGCAGGGTCCTTAAGTAGGAAGACCTCGCAGTCTTGTGACGCGCCGATGCGCGTGACGTCGTGGTAGAGGATGAACTCCTTGCCGGCCATGCCGCCGGCGGTGATGTGCAGCCAAGCCTGGCGACGAGCGGTCTCAACCACCCGCGTGGCGCCAGCGATCAAACCGCCGACCGCAGCGAGGCCAGCGAGACGTGTCAGCGCCTCACCCAGCGAAGCATTCACCGCCAAGTACTCGAATATCACTCCACCGACGGCGCCTCCGATCGCGCCCCCTATCGCTCCGTTGATCGCCAGACGGTTTGCTTTCCGAATCAATCCAACGGTCACTCCAACGCCGAGCCCGAACAGTGCCCATCCGAGCGCACGGGCGAGGTAGAGGCGCACGTCATTTTGGCCGACCGTGGTCTGGCCACGTAGCACTTCTTCGAGGATCGATTTGATGATTTCGCCGTAAACGACCTGGGCGAGAAAACCCGCGGCGAACGAGGCGCCGAACATCGGCACCGCGGCCTTCGCGAACCGTTGCCTCGCGGCCGCCCACGCGCCGCCGACCGCGCTGTCGTAGGCGATCACGGTGCCACCGAAGGCGAGACCGACAACCGCGACCCAGAGGCCCTCGGTCGCATCGAGCCCGAGTTTGGAGGTTGCGGTGATGTTCCCGATCCCGGTGATTTCGGTGATCGCCCAGCCCGCCAGAATGCCGATCGCGGCGGCGACGAACGGCGCCATGTGTGCCGCGACCATCCAGTTCGGGCGGCCCGGAACGCCCGTTGACGGGGCGGTGCCGACGGGCGCGGTCGGGTCAACGCGGCGTGGTACCCCGCGGGTGACCGTGGGCAGTCCTGGTGCTGGTGGCATCGGGGGCCGGGCGGGCGGTGTTAGCGGCTTTGTTGGCGGTGCCGCGACGGCTGAGGGCGGTGCGGCGGCTAGCGGAGTCGCGCTGTCGAGGAAGTCCTCCTCACCTAGCACGATCCTCCGTTTCTCAGCCATGAGTCGTGTTCCAAGTCATCCGCGTGATCGGAGCATCACGACGAGCTCGTCGTCGTCATCGTCGTCGGCCGGCAATGGAAGCGTCTGCGGCTCGTCCTCGGGCGCTGGCATCACAGCGACCGGCGCGAGTGTTGGTGCGCTCTCGGGCGCCGGGATCGGCGGCTCCTTGGCGCTCGAGCGGATCGCGATTTCGAAGTCGGCGACGCCAAGGTCGACGTTGCCGATCGGGAAGATCCCCGAGTTTTCTTGTTCTGCGGCCCAGCGTGCCGCGATCGCGTCCAGGGGGCTCGCGGTGTTGTATATCCGCCACTGGATCATGTCGCCGAGCTTGACAATCACGTCCGCGAGTGTCGTTCCTGCTGCCCAGTAATCAGCGATGCAAAAGTAATCGCGGATGTTTGGGTGGAAGATCGGCTCGAGCGGCACGACATAGGGCTTCTCCGCCGGGTACCGCCGCGGTAGCATGATCTCGACGTGGTGGACGTCCCGGTACGCGGGCTGGTCTCCGTCGAGGTAGAGGCCGCGCACGCGGAACTCCACGCGGTAGTTCTCCGGCGGCAGCCTCGTCCCCAGCGGCGTCAGCGCAACGTGCGGGTGGCCGGAGAAGACCTCTCGCACTAGTTCGTAGTCTGCTTGCAGCCTCCGCAGGCGCGGGTCCATCCCCCAACTCCTTATTGAGCCGCAAGATACGGGAGGACCCGTACCAGCCGACCGTGGCCGATAGCGCGACGCCGGATTATACGATGCGGCGAACGCGTGGGCAAGAACCGTTCCAAGGAGGCGGCAAGTAGTGGAGGACCCAGACGATGATCTAGTCAGGATCCGCGCTCAGGAGAGCGCGGACGCCCCTGCTGATTCCCGGAGCGCTGGGGCGTGGGGTGCGCCGCCTCCTGTGGTTCCGTCGATGTCTGCTGGCTCTTCGGGTGCCTTCGAGATCACGTTGCAGAACGCTGCGTTTCTCAGTGGCGATCAGCGCATTCCGATTCCGCGCGACGGCCTCACGATCGGCTCCGGTGATGGTGTGATACTTCGAGTCTCCGACGTCTCTTTGATTCAGACGCTGGTCGAGCCCACCGTCGAGGGCCATGTCGTTGTCGAGCGTGGTGACCGCGCCGCGACCTACGTCAACGGCGAACTCCTAATCGCCGGCGAGCGCCGCTCGCTCCGGCGTGGCGACGCCGTCGCGGTCGGCGACACCAACCTCTACTACCTGCCCGCTGGGCAGGGGTTGCCGCGGCTCGCGCCGGTCAAGCCCGTCAACGCCGGGCGGCTCCGAGCGACCAAGCACGGGTTCACGATCGGCCGCGACCCGGAGTGTGATCTCGTCCTCGACCATCCAACGATCTCGCTCCACCACGCGGTGCTTAGCTCGGACGGCGCAGCGACGACGATCACGGATCTTGGTAGTGCGGTCGGGGTTCGCGTCAACGGCGCGCCGGTGCGGCGTGGGCGTCTGCAGGTTGGCGATCAGATCGCGATCGGTCCGTACCGCATCGTCTTCGACGGCCTCGAGTTGTTCGAGCGCGCGGTCGCGGTCGGTCTCGCGCTCGCCGCGAGCGGCGTTCGCGTTGACGTTGAGAGCGGGACGATCCTGCAGCCCACCGATCTGCAGCTGCGCGCGGGCGAGCTCGTCGCGATCATCGGCGAGTCCGGTGCGGGCAAGAGCACGCTCCTCAAGGCGCTTGCCGGTGTATCCGTGCCCACGGGCGGCCAGGTTCTCGTTGGCGGCGAACCGGTCCAGATCCGGCAGTCGGAGATTGGCTACGTGCCACAGTTCGACATCGTCCACGACGAGCTCACGATCACCGAGGCGCTCGACTTCGCCGCTCGCCTGCGTCTGCCGTCTGACACCGCTGAGCATGAGCGTCTCGAGCGCGTCCGCGAGGTCATCGCCGAGCTCGGCTTGACGGAACGAGCGGAGATCCGCGTCAGTCGTCTTTCCGGCGGACAGCGCAAGCGCGTAGCCGTCGGCGTGGAGCTGCTGCACCGGCCCGGCGCGCTCTTCCTCGACGAGCCGACGACTGGGCTGGACCCTGGCCTTGAGCATCACATGACCGAGCTGTTCCGGCAGCTGGCGAACTCAGGCCAGACAGTGGCGCTGGTCACACACGCCACGGGAAGCATGCATCTCTACGACCGCGTGATCGTGATGGGCCGGGGCGGTTATCTGCGCTTCGACGGCAAGCCCGACGAACTGCTTGAAGCGTTCGCGGTGGAGCAGTACGACGACATCTACGCCGCGCTCGAGCAACTCCCATCGGGCGAGATGGTGACGGGAACGCACGCGGCAGTGCCCGCGTTGCCCCCGGTGCGTCGCGACGTTCCGCCGACGATGGTGCGCGTCCGCCAATCGCTCGGCTATCAGACCCAGGTCCTCGCGCACCGCTACGCGCTCCTCGTCCTTCGCGACCGCAAATTCCTTAGGAGTGCCCTGATCCAGGTGCCGGTCTTGGGTGTCTTCACGGCGATCCTCTTCTCCTCGTCGATCTTCGTGAGCCCGCCGCAGCCGAACTATGCAGGGAAAGCCGCGCAGCTCATCTTCCTTATGGTCACGATCGCGATCTGGCTTGGCTCGATCAACGCCGCACGTGAGATCGTGAAGGAGCGAAACGTGCTCGACCGTGAGTTGGCGATCGGCGTTCGGTTGTCAGCGTACCTCGCGTCGAAGCTCGTGGTCCTGCTCTCGTTCGCCGCGATCCAAATCGTCTTGTTCGCGCTGATCGTCCTCGTGTTCAGACCGCTGCACGAACCGTCATCTACTGTGCTCGAGTTCCTCTTCGTCCTTGTTTTGGTCGGCTCAGTCGCCGCCCTGCTTGGCCTGCTCGTTTCCGCGTTCTCGACCTCCGAGGACCAGGCGACCGCCATCATTCCGCTGCTCCTCGTCCCGCAGCTCCTCTTCAGCGGTGCGATCGTTGAGGTCAAGGAAATGCAACCGATCGTGAAGGTTCTGTCCGTGCTCGTGCCCTCGCGCTGGGGCTTCGGGACAGCTGGGCACGTTGTGCATATGCAGCAGCGGATTGACGAAGACCCTGTGTTCTCCCGCATCAGCCACTACGGTCACTCGTTCTTCTCCGTGACGTTGATCGACTTCATCCTCATCTGCGCAGTGTTCGCGGCCGCGCTCTCGGCGGGGATCGTCCGCCTGCTCGCAAAGCCCTCACAATGACCGACGCTCGGACGTTCACGCTCACGCCGGTCCCGGCGTTGCGGTCGCGTAGACGTCCGCGCTGGATACGCGTTGTCGTCGTCGGGTGCGTTGTCGTGCTCGTCCTTCTCGTCATAGCTCAGTTTGCTTTGCCTCCGATCGCGTCGAGAATCGTGCGCGACTCGCTCGAACCGCCCGACCGCGGCGTCTCGGTATCCGTCTCGAGCTTCCCCGCGGTCACGCTGATCTTCGGACATGCCGATTCCGCGACCGTGCGCATGACCGAAGCCAGACCGGGGGGAAGGGGTGGGCTGGAAAAACTGCTCTCCCGAGTCTCCCACGTCAACCGCCTCACGGCGAACGTGGAAACCATGTATCTAGGCCCCCTCGAACTCAGGCACGCGTACCTCAGAAAGAACGGCTCCTCCCTCACCGCGCGCGCAACGGTCACGCAGAAGGCGATCGACAACATCCTCCCGGTGACGTTGCATCTGAACGCCGTCGATGTTTCGACCGGCGGTCTCCGCCTCTCCCTGTCCACATCGGTGCTTGGGCATCCGGTGTCGTTGGGCGCGCGACTGGTAGCTCGAGCTGGCGCACTTGAGATCGCGCCCGAACTTCTCCTCGTCGGCTTCGCCAACGTCTCTGTCTTCAATGACCCGAGTGTCGCCGTGACCGCGGTTTCCGTCGAACCCAGTGCCACCGGCGCGTATAGCTTCACGGTTTATGGGGAGTACTCGTGAGGCTTCCTACGACAAGCAATCGGACGAGAGTGCTTCTGCTGGTGGGCGCATTGTTCGTCGGAGGGCTCGCTGCCGGCATCATCGTCCAGCGCCTCGCGAGCTCGAGCGTGACCACGACGACCGACAAGCTCAACGGCACCCAAGTTGCGGCTCCGACTCAACAGGTCAGCACCGCTACGAAGAAGCCGCCGCCCGCTCCCAATTCCTCGACTGCCTCGGCTGAAACGACGACGGAGCTCGCGCCGAATGCGATGGCCTCGTTCGAAGTCTTGCAGCGCGACCTCCCCGGTCCGATTGAGGTCGCCGTCAGGCCCGTTAGCTCATCGAGGGCGACAGTCTTCGGCTCGGACGCGCCCGCCCACGGCTGGAGCACGACGAAGATCCCGGTGATCGTCGCGTTGATAACGGCTTTGGGGTCGCGGGAACTCAGCTACCAAGAGCAGAACGAGGTCCACAGCGCCATCACCGAATCGAGTAATGAAGCGATCCTCAGTCTTTTCCATGCGCTTGAAGACCTCAAGGGAGGACTCGTCGCCGCGAGCGAAGCTGTTGAAGGCGAGCTTCGCGCCAGCGGTGATCCGTACACCGTGGTCGCGACTGCACCGCCGCCGCCTGGGGCTGTGACGACGTTCGGGCAGACCGAGTGGGCCCCCGAAGCCGCGACATTGTTCCTCGGCGCTCTCGACGCCGGCTGCCTGCTCTCGCCGCCTCGCACGCGGCACATCCTCAGCCTGATGCAACAGATCGAGCCGGAGGAGAGCTGGGGCCTGGGGTCCGCCGGCTTCGCCCACGTCGCTTTCAAGGGCGGGTGGGGCCCGGAAGGCGACGCCTACCTCGTCAGACAGTCGGGCATCATCGACCCCGAAACCCCGGACGCGATCGCCGTCGCGATCGTCGCTCATCCGCCCGCGGGCGAATCGTCGTTCTCGATCGGAACCGAAATGCTCACCAAGACCGCGACGTGGTTGCGCGCCGCTGTGCGCCCGGCTCCGCACACCACCGCCTGCCCGTAGCTCAAACCGTCCCGAGGACGCGTCTCCTGGTTGGCGCCGACTTGGCTAAGCGTCAACTACGCCGGAGTGTGTGGATTTTTTGCGTCAATGGTGGTCGCTCCGGTATGATCCCGCCTCGATCTAGGAGCAATGGGGGGCATGGCGGCCGAACCACATACGCGTTGCAACACCTGCGGTGCCCTGCTCGACCCGCGGGGATACTGCCCTGCTTGCACGGGCCAGTCCACGCAGCAGTTCACGCCGGCCTTTGTTGCTACGCCGAGATCACCGACGCCTCCCACCCCCCCGGGAGGACACGGCGTGCCTCCGGGCGTGGGGCGGACGGCGGGCCCCGAGCTCACGGGACGCGTTTGCCCGTACTGCCGGTTCCCGCTCAAGGAGGGCGTCGTGATCGAGGCGTGCGCCTCTTGCGGAGCCGTCCATCACATTGAGTGCTGGCAGGACAACGGCGGGTGCAGCGTCACGGGCTGCGTCAACGGACCGTCGAACACGACGACGACCCACGTCATTCCGCCTGCAGCTGTGCCCGCGACCGCCGCTGCAGCGTATGCGGCACCTCCACCACCTCCACCACCGTCGAAGTCACCGCCGCCGACGTCGGATAGGCGCTTCCCGACCTCTGCCGTGATCCTGGGAGCGATCGTCGTCGCTCTGATCGGCGCTGGCGCCGCGATCGCGATCACCTCCGGATCAAAGAGTCACGAACCAGCGGCCGCCGCAGTCACCGTCAAGGAACGGATCGTGGAAAAGACCGCCCCGCCGTCCGCGCCGGCGACCACCCACACGTCAACGCCTACAACCCATACCTCTGCTCCCGTGACCCCGGCACCCGCCCAGACTGGGCCGTCGAATGCCGAACGTGAAGGCCACGCTGTCAACGCGGTCAACAACTACTGGGGCGACATCGAAAACCACAACTACTCGGGCGCGTACCAGATCGAGGAACCAAGCGCCGGATCCAGTAAATCCCAATGGGTGCACACCGAGGAACAAGAAGGCGTTGAGCACGTCTCCTACAGCTTCCAACCGGGTGGGCTCGAAGGCAACGAATCCACAGTCGACGTCGGGTCGCTGCAGACCGTCGCGAGCAAGACCGGTTGCTATACGTGGACCGGGTACTACCGGCTCACCGATTACAGCGGAACGTGGAAGATCACGCATGACGGTCTCGAACGGCACTCGTGCTGATTTGCCGCGTCGGCGGCCATAGCGTCATGATCCTCGCGTCGCTCACACCGCCGCGATGCACGGGCCGAGCCACCCACGAGTCGCGTGCGGTTAGTGCGTGACGCAACCCGCCCACAACTGTTCCTAATCGTAGCAACCGTGCTCGCGTGGCGTTGCTTGGCGCCTCGATCACAGGCGCATCCGCGCGTCCGACCCGTGTCACTGCCGCAGTTGCCACGCTTAACGGTCTCGACAAGCGGACGCATCGGCGCGCTGCAGCTCGGGAGCTCCACGCAAGCCAACGTCGTAGCGGCACTCGGCGCACCGGAAGCCGAAGGCGAAGGCAACTTCGTCGGTCCCAGCACGCCGAACTACAAGGGGCTCGGGTACGAATGCTCGGCGCAGCAGAGCGGCGAGCTCCGCCCAGTCGGCGACGAAGGGCCCCGTACTGTCGCACCGTGTACTACCTCGACACCGCGACTAGAGTGCTCGGCGGCCTCTCGACGACCTCCACGCGCTACGCGACGAGTCACGGCACGCGCGTCGGCACCACCGAGCACAGCGCCGTGAGCCGCGAGCGCCGACCGGCATCGCCGGCTGCCAATCGGGGATCAGCGAGCTCACGCGCAACACCTTCCTCTACATCTCGATCCGCGGCGGCAAGATCAGGAAACCGTCGGGCAGCAACCAGCCACTTCGCATCGTCGGCGGGCGTGTCGACAACATCGCCCTGGAAAGTCGCCACGACCCCGTCGGCGTGCTCTTCTGCTAGCGGCTACGCCCCACCCCAGGCACATATACCGCAGGCAGGTACCCGCCGCCGCTGGCGCCGCTGCCCAGGTCTGGCATCGCGCCGATCGTCCTCGTGGCGGTGGCCACGGCGCTCTTGGGGTCGGGACGGGCCCGTTGTGGCGACCGGCGCGCTCTCCGGCGGCGCGCGCAGGAACGGTCTGCCATCCACGTCGCCCGGCACGCGCACAACGCCGCTTACCACGACGACGCTTGGCGGTCAGAGCGCGGCCGAACGGGCGCACGACCGACAACCGCTCATCGGTACCTATCACCGCGCGTACTCGGATCACACCGTCTTGACCGCGCTCCCGGCCACAAGTATGCTCACGGCCAGTATGACCGGCGCACAGAATTGAGCGAAGATATGGACAGTGAGCTACCCGATGTCGAGGACTCCAAAGCCCGCATCGAGATAACCGAGGCCGATCTCGTTAGGGCACCAGAGGGTGGAACGCCTCCTGCTCGCCCGGTGCCTCCATCGCTACCTCTACCGCGAGGGCCGATCCCGGCCTCGTCCACCCCTCCCGCATATGACGGCAGGACAGCACATGAGGACTCGACGGAGACCACGCGTCTGCTGTGTGCGGCGGCTTATCTCGACGGAGTGTTCGCTCAGGACGTCGTCGATGAGGTGGTCCACGAGAGGCACCGTGCAGTAGCGATACCGCCGGGAATCGACATCGGTGCGGTGGTCAAGCACTGTATCGAGGCTTGCCGCCAAAAGCTGGTGCGCGACGTGCTACTGACAGCGACACTGCTGTTCACCGTGGTGCTCTTTGTCGTGGAGAGAGGCTCACCGAAATGGCTGGTCATCGGCTTTGTCGTCGCCTGGGCGATCGTCTTCTGGGACATCTGGAGCGCCATTTACTTCGTCATCGTCAAGCGCCTCAGCGCACACAACTTCTCCTCGCAGGGCGCGCCATCGCCCGCAGATCCGGTCGTCGCGAGGAGAGTCGAGGAGCTCGAGCACAGTCAGCGCGGCAACCTCACCGTCTACAGCGGATTCTTGCCGTTCTCTGGCGCGGGCTACAGGAGCGGCGGCTGGTCGTTTGCCGTCGACCTGCGCAGAGGCAAGGAAACCACTATGGGTGAGTGCCTGCTTCCGGAGCGGTTGACGCCAACCGAACTCTACGACGGAGTGCAGAGTGCTCTGTCCGCGTTGGGAATGGCCAACCTCGAAGTCAGCGACCGGCTGTTCGTCAGCGGGTCCGACATCCGTGACGACCGCACGCTGCTACCCGATCCCCTCCGGCGGCCGCTGTGGCAAGTGGACCCCAGGATGGTCGACCATTATTTGGAGCATCCGACACATTGGGTCAGACACTACCGATGTATCCAGGTCGTTGATTGGCGGGGGGAGTTGGTCGTGTCGCTGTTCCTTCGCTTCGGGATCAAGAACGCGCGTCTGTTCTGCGAGCTCAGCGAGTTCCTCCTGTTTCCCCTCAAGGACGAGTTCCACCGCTACGATGCGCTCGGCGGGAAACTCCGCTTTCGGCATGTGGTGTCGATGGCGGGTCGTTCGCTCCTTGCCACGCCCGGGTTGTCACTGCGTGCGCCGAAAGTCATATGGAGGCCGCTCGTAACGGCCCGCGACCGTTCCCGGGGAGACAAGCGCGTCGAGCAGGATCCGTATTTCGACTACGGCGCGCCGTTCACGGCGCTGGACCGCGCACGATCGATCGACTACCGGCGGTACTTCCAGCAGCTCGACAGGGAAATGTACGTGAAGGTGCTGGAACGCACGGTGATGGATGCGATCGTCGAAGTTCTCGACGAGCACGACATCAGCACCACGGACCTCGTCAAAACCGGCCAGAACATAATCAACAACGGCGTGATGATGAGCGGTGGCAACTTCAATGCCCGCGACGTGACCACCGGACGAACCAACTTCATCGATCGGGTCAAAGGCGCCACCGGCGCGGCGTCCAGCTAGCCCAAGCACAAGGAGGCAGCCACCATGACCGAGCGCGTAAATTCAGGGATCATCGTCACTGGCGGGAACTTCACCGCTCGTGACGTTGCTGTCGGTGACCACGCGCAAATCGCGCACTCCGACACCTACCAGATGTTCGCCCAACCGCTCGCGGATCTGCGAGGCGCAATCGACTCCTTCGACGGTCCGTCCGCCACGAAGGATGCGTTGACAGTGGCTCACGCCAAACTCGCCGAGGAACTCGAAGCACCGGCGCCAGACAAGCCCAAGCTGCTCGGCAGGCTCAGATCGCTGACTACCCTTGCGGGGTCAGCGACCGCGGTGATACAAGCCGCAACGGTGCTCGCGCAAGTAATCGCGGCCGTGCTTTAGCGCGCGATTTGGTTTCCCAGAATGGCCAATCAATCCTAGAGCCAGGAGATCCTCACGGTCGATGAGATCGCCGAGGAGTTCCGGCTGACTTCCCAGACGATCCGCGACTGGATCGAGAGCTGAACCGTCCCGGGAATCCTCAAGGCCTCCAACTTCCCCGGAGCGTTCAGATAGGGTACTTGGGCCGTGTCCAGGTTGCTCGCTAGGCTGGCGCGTCACCGTGAGTGAGCAAGACCGCTTCAATGCGATGTTCGATCTCCAAGACACCTCTCGGCACGAGGCCGATCGTCTCCTGCTCGACAGCGTCTTGGTCGAGCACGCTGCGCTCGGCTCCGGGCGCGGGCATGGCAGCGGCCATCAGCAGTACGAGCTGCGGCTGCGCTCCTCCGATGGAGTGGAGGTGAGGGCGTTCTTCAAGCCGGCGAACGGCATGGGTCAGCGCTCGCTTGAGCTGTTCGGCCAGACGAGGGCCTCGTGCGTCCTCGCCGAGGCCCTCGCGTGGCGGTTTGCGGTCGCGCTCGGACCTCCGTACGCCGAGCTCATCGCGCCTTGTGTCCTGCGCTTCTTCGAGACGATCGACGTTGACGCGCCAGGCGCGCTATCACTTGCGCGCCCGGGCGTCGATGAGAGCTACGCGCCGGCGGCCGAGGTGCCCGAGCAGTGGGCGGCGGCCGCTCTGTTTGACGCGCTCAGCGGGCAGCAGGACCGCCACAGTGGCAACTGGCTGTGGGATGAGGACGGCCGAGCGCTGTACCTGATCGACCACGGGTATTGCTTTGCGCGACGCGGCGACCATTGCGCGAACTCGGAGATCCTTCGTATCCGCCGCGAGCGCGGAGGGCTCGCCTTGAGCGACGCTGAGATCGAGCTCCTCAACCAGACGCTCGAGAAGATCGGGCCGCTTGTGCTGGAACACGTCCTCGAGAGCCCGCGTGTCCGCTCGCTTCGCACTCGTGCGGAAGCGATGATCGCCCCGCCTGCCGTGATCCTGCGCGAAGGAGCGTTCCACTGACCCGTTTGCGGCTGGGCTGAGCCACTGATACCATGCTTACTCAAGAGCTAACCCTAAGCGACCGACAAAGAGATCAAGATGGTGCATGTTGAGTTCTGGCGACCGGGCCGCGAGATCGGCCAATCGGAGTGCGTAGCCACGCTGACCCAGCGCGGCCGAGACGCACCCAAGATCGAAGGCCGCGAACCACAGGTCGTTGATCTCCAGCGCATGGTGCTCAGCATCGGCACCGGCCGGACAATCAGCTGGGAGGACGACCCGGAAGAGTGGGCGCGCAGCCTCGCCAGCTCCTACCGCACTCCCTACCTCCTAGCCGAGATCGTTCACGACGACCACCCAGCGCCCGAGGTCGCCGGCGAGCGGCTCGTCGTGCGCCAGCGAGTGCGCAGCTGATCCGTTTCTGCGGATGCCACGCACGGCACGCTCGGACCCCACCGCCAAGCTGATCGGCCAGGCGATCCGTCAGGCTCGCCACGAAGCCGGCCTGACCCAGGCCGAGCTCGCGCGGCGACTCGAGACGACCGCCCCATACATAACGAACGTGGAGGCTGGACGCGCCAACTTGACGGTCGGCCAGCTCGCCTCGATCGCAGCGGCACTGGACGCCGTGATCGAGATCAACCTACGCGTCGTCGAGCAGAAGCCGCTCGTCATTCACCGTACGGCGAGCCACCAGCGGTAGCCCAAGCCGCACCGCAATGGGGACTCCGCTTGGGCGAAAAGTTTAGGCCCATGCGCTCGTCCGTGGGCCTAAACCCAGCGGAAATGGGCCGAAATCAGCCGGTTTCCGAAGATCGTCCCGAGCACCAAACTATGCGCATTTCCAGGGAATACGGCGAAATCTGCTCGGTTTGAGATATCTATTCACACGCGAGAAGTCGCAGGTTCGAAACCCGCCGCGCCCATCGCAGAATCCCCTGTATTGGAGCGGGATTCTGCGCTATGCGGCTCGGCGTTCCGCTCAGCGGCTCGTGCACAGCAGGTCACAGTCCTTTGCGCTAGTGAGGGCAGCCGATACTCAGACGTCCGCTCCGCCCTAACAACGAGCGTGGACGATACTAACGGTCGTGCGTGCGCGCCTGGCGTTAATCCTGATGGCGCTCGGCCTCGTCCTGGCTGCGGTCTTCGTGGGCGAGAGTGCGGGCGCGCGCTCTAGCGGCTCGCGCGCGGCGACTTGGGGCAGCTTGCAGGTCTTGGCGCCAGCGTCGCAGTACGCCTTCGATCCCCAGCTCGCGGTAGCCGAGGACGGGCAGACGCTCGCCGCGTGGTTCGGCGGTCCGCGTCCGCCTATCGGCTGTGCAGGGATGGTTTGTCCTCCCGCAGCTCCCTGGAGCGGCTCGGAGGTGGTTCTCGACCAGGGCACCGTGGATGGCGGCTTCGGTGCGCCAGTCGTGCTGAGCACACACGGAAGCGACGGCCCGGATGGGCTGCAGGTCGCCATCTCGGGGACCGGCGTGGCCTACGCCGCCTGGGAACAGAAGAGCGGACCGTGGATGATCTCGAGCGCGAGCTCTGGCGGGTCGTTCATCAACCCCCATAAGTTGCTGCCAGGGCGTGATCAGCTGTCGCGTCTGGTGCGAAGCCCGTCGGGACCGGTCGCAGCTGTCTGGTTCGGCCCCTCCTCACTGCTGCGCTACGCGCTGCTGCGCCCAGACGGAACCCTGGGGCGAACGATCACGGTGGGGCGGTGGAACGGCTCGGCCGAAGGGACGCCGTTCGCGTTGAACGACCGCGGCGAATTCGCGGCCCTCGACATCGTCGGCCGAGTGGAGGAAGGCACCGTCCCGCCCGCCCCACTTGTGCACATCTGCAACGCCGCCGGACGCTGCTCCCGACCGCACGAGCTGCGATTCGGCCACATGCCCGCCAAGGCCGACGAGAACAATGCGATCGCACTGTCCGACGACGGGACCGTGACAGTGCTCGCCGCCTTCTCGAAGCTACCAAAGCATCCTGCAGCGAACACACCCCTTGGACTATGGGCCGCGGTGCTGCGCCCTGGCAAGCACTGGAGCACCCCCCAGGAGCTCTCCCGAGCCGGCGATGAGCCGCTGGCCGTGGCAGGCGGTGAAGGCTCCGCGATAGTGCTTTTCGATCACTTCTGGACACCCCAGCTTCGCTTCCTCGGCAACCGGCTTGAAACCTCGACGCTCCCAGCCACCGGCACTCACCTGACGGGACCCACCATCGTGCGTGGCCTAGAAGCACCCGAACCCTCAACGCTCGTGGCCAACACGTCAGGCGCCTACCTGATCGTGGGAATACCTCGGGAGTCAGAATCCGCCGGCAAGGCAAGCATCGTCGCCGTGAGCGGCAGCGCGCGTGGCCTCGGCCCTGCACACCTCGTCGTCGCAGGCGAAGTCTCCGGCTATCCACCTCCGGCGGGCATCGACCGCAACGGCGACGCGGTGGTCCTCTGGGACGAAGCCAGCCAGTCCGGCTCACACGGTGTCTTCACCGCAACGCATCACGCCGAACCATGAGCACGAGCGAGAAAGGAAAGTTGACCAACGACGACCATCGGTGGCTACGCGAGAAGCTGGACGAGGAGGACGACGGGGACGGCGCGTTTGGTCGCATGGTGGCCGACTACGATTCGCGCAGCAGGGGAACGGGCCAGGCGAGGCGGGCGGAGGCGACCCGGCAAGGGATAGCATGGATAGTTGAGCTGACCCTGCGGGCAGGACCCGGGGCCTAGCCCATTAATCCACGCGCCCGGCTTCAAACCCTCTTCCTCGCGCGCGGCACCTCCATGAGGGTTAGGAGGTTCTCAGCAATGCAAACTCCACCTAGCGTGGACGGGGCATCCCCAGCGGAGCCGACTCCCCACGTACCAGCAGCAGTCCCGCCACGCTCTACACGCCGAGCAACGGCACGTAGAGCGAGCGACCGCCGCGCCACAGCACGTCAGCACAAGGACGACATCGATGGGCGCATCATCGGATACGTCAAGGAGCACCCGCAGAGCACTACCGGCGATATGGCCAAGGGACTAAATGCCAGCCGCGACACGATCGCCGCGGAGGTGTCGAACATGGTTAGAACCGGCGAGCTCACCAAGGGGCCAGAGCCGCACACACTCTCAGCGAACGAGTGACGTCTGCTGCCCATGCGAGCTGTGGCTATCACCGAGGCTGGGGATCTCGATGTCCTGACGGTCATCGACCGACCCGTGCGCGACGCGAGTCGGGGCGAGGTCCGTGTTGCAGTGAAGGCAGCCGCGGTCAACCCGACCGACATCGGCCTGCGTCAACACGGCATCGAGGGCATACCGGCGCCGTGGGTGCCGGGTATGGACGCTGCCGGCGTTGTCGAGTCAGTCGGCGACGGAGTTGACCGGCTGACGGTTGGCGAGCGGGTGATGGCCGCGGTGAGCCCCCGTCGTCCGGAGGGTGGCGCACAGGCCGAGCTGCTGGTGGCGCCAGCCGCCTCGGTCGTGCCGATCCCCGAGGGCGTGACGTTCCAGCAGGCATCGACGCTACCGATGAACGGCCTGACCGCCAAGCTCGGGCTCGAGCTGCTCGATCTGAGGGCGGGCCAAACCCTCGCGGTCACCGGCGGCGCTGGGCTGCTGGCCTCCTACGTGATCGCGCTCGCCAGGGCGGGCGGGCTAAACGTGATCGCCGACGCCAAGCCCGATGACGAGGCGCTCGTACGCAGCTTCGGCGCCCAACGCGCCATGGATGCCGGCGGCCTGCGCGGACGGGCGGTCATCGTCTTCTGAGAAATCGACATCGACCGCCTCGGGACGCTCGTCAATACCGCTAGCAGCGAATGTCTGAAGCAGGACGTGTCGAAGGAGACGGTCGCTCGCGCCTACGAGGCGCTCATAGCCTAGCCAAGCGAGCACGTCGTGGGCGGCTATCCGGAAGGCGTCGCGGGGGAGCAGCGAGATCACTTCGGTGGTGAAGGCCGAGCACCAGTCATCGGCGAGCCCCCGCTCGTGCGCGCTGTCGTAGAGAACCGACCAAGCTAGCTCTCGCGCTGAGGTTCCTGACCGCCCCCAGCTAAAGCTCCAGAGCGGATCGTGGGTTCGCGCCAGAAGCGGATGCACCTCCAGCCCCTCGACCACCACGACACGACACCCAGCCGCACAGCGCTCGCCGACATACCAGCGCTCCGCGCGAGCATCGCCGCGCCCGATCGTCTCGGAGTCGAACAGGCCGTCGGTCGTGGGATATAGGGGTGCGCTCATCGTCATCACAGCTCGTAGACCGCCGCCAGGTCCTGCTCGCCGAGACCCTGGCTTGCAGCCACAAAGCGCTCAAGAACCACGTCAAGTAGTGGCATCGCGGACCGGGAGCTCTGCTCAACCTCGCGCACCAGCTCTAGGTCCTTCAAGGCAAGCCGGACCGGAAAGCCAGCGGGGTACTCGTGGCGGCGCATCTCGTCGAGCTTCTGCAGGGCATAGACCGAGCCCAGTGGCCCGCCGTCGAGTAGCGCGATGAACCGCTGCTGATCCAGCCCCATCGCCTCGCAAAGGTGCATCGACTCTGCAAGCGCCGTGACCGTGCTGATCATCCAGTGGTTGGTGGCCAACTTCAGCCGCGAGCCCATTCCGGCCTCCCCTACCCAGAGAACTCGCGACCCAAGCGCGTCGAAGATCGGCTCGACCGCGGTGCGCGCGGAGTCAGGTCCAGAAGCGAGGATCGTCAGCTGACCCTCCTCGGCAGGATGCGTGCTGCCCGAGACGGGCGCGTCAACGAGCGTGATCGCGTGTTCCTCGGCGACCTGGGTCAGATAGTCCGCCTCGGCGGCGCCCACGCTGCTCATCTGCAGCCAGATCGTTTCCTCGGGCCAATCCTCCAGCAGCGGCCCAACGACATCCAGCACGATGGTGGCGGTCGGGAGCATCGTGATGACGACCCCGGCGCGGCTCACCACCTCGCTCGGCCCTTCGGCCCGCTGCCCGCCGCGACCCTCGAGAGCACCAAGCTGCTCAGAGTCCCGGTCCCACGCGATGACCTCGATGCCCCGACCGAGAAGGCGATGGCCCATGGCTGAACCCATGAGGCCGACGCCCAGCAGTCCCACGCGGGTGCTCGTTGCGATCGAGATATCGGAGGAGGTCATCGGTGGAGACCACGTTCTCACCGACCTTGGTGTGTGTACATACGGGACCGCCAGAGAAAGCGCTCCGAGTTCCGGAGCGTCCGGGTAGGGGAACCCCTACCGGCGCTTGCCCTCGCACGAGCTTGCGTTTGTCGAACGAGGGCCTAGCCAACCTCTCTGTGAGCGCTGAGCGGCACGAGGAGGTCGGACCAACTTCTGGCAGCGACCTGGCAATCGAGTGGCGCGGCTTGCGCCCCGTGCCGGCAAGCTCCCGCTTCGGCCGACCTCGTGAGCTGATCCCGTTCTGGTTCGCCCTGCAGTTGTTCCCCGTGGCGTTCTTCATCGGCGCGGTGGGCGCCGAAGGATTCATCGGCTTGTCCTTCTGGCAGGGGGCACTGGCGATCATCATCGGTAGCGCTCTTGGTGCCGCGATCGTCGCCGGCCTCAGCGTGATGGGAGTGCGCACCGGCGCCGCCCAGATACCGCTCGCGCGCGCCCCGTTTGGCCAGAGCGTCACCCTCGTCGGGGTGCTGGCCTACGGGATCAACATCGTCTACCTCGCGCTCGCCGCCGTGTACGGTGCTCAGGCGTTGCAGGTCCTGATCAGCGGCATTCCCTTCACGGTCGCGCTGCTGATCATGTTCGCGATCGAGGCCGTGATCAGCGTCGTCGGGTACGAGCTCGTTCACCGCTACGAGCATCTGGCGGCGCTGCTCGCCGGGCTTGGATTCCTGGCGATCGGAATCGTGGTGCTGACCAAGGCCAACGAGATCCATGTCCCCCAGACCGTCCACGGCGCCGCCCTCACCGGATCCTTCGTCCTGATGACGGTGATCGCGTTCTCATTCAGCTTCAGCTGGACGGTGAACTCCTCCGATTACTGTCGCTACCTTCCCGAGGATACCTCCGCGCCCCGTCTGTTCTGGAGCGTCTTCGCGGGTGTCGCGATCGGGTGCGTGGTGATGGAGGTGATGGGCTTGGCAGCCGCCAACATCCTCTCTCGCCACGTGTCCCAGATGAGGTCGCTGTTTGACCTTTTGAGCGGGGGCGCTCTCGGCTATGCGGTCATGTGCGCGATCTGCATAGGCGTCATCGCGAACCTCACCGCGACCAACTACTCCGCCGCTCTGGAGATACTGTCCACGGGGCTCCGCGTCTCGCGGCCGGTGATGACAGGCATCTCCGCTGTTCTCGGCTTCGCCGTCACGGTGTGGTTGCACGGTGGCAACCTCCTGACCAAGGCGGAGAACCTGATCCTTGTCGCGACCTACTGGGTGGGGCCGTTCGTGGCGATCGTCGCCATACATTGGTGGCAAAGCTCGATACGAGCACACGTTGACGCTGTGAATACGCCGATCAAACGGCTGCCGTCTGGGTGGAACGCCCTCGCCGCGCTGATCCTTGGCTTCGTCGTCTGCCTCCCATTCTCCAACACCACCGAGGGAGCGACCCTCGCTGCCAATGGCGGTATCTTGAAGACACTGTTCGGCTCGGTCTCCACCGAAATTCACGGCGCCGACCTTGCGTATCCGGTGGGGATCCTCGTGGCTGGCATCACGTACGCGCTGTTGACGTACCGGCCGCGGTCGGCGGGTAGCGACCGAGGAGACGCCCGGGTCGTCGTGCTTCACCGGCCGAGGTAGTTGCTCGACCATCGCTTTCGTGCCGGTGGTGATTTACTGAATGGCGATGGCTGACCGAGGCGTCAGGGCGAACCGGCGGCGGCGGCGCTGGAGCGCCCGCGACGTGCAGGAGGCGCTTGTGATCAGCGGCGAGATCCCGTTGTGGCTGGTGGACGGGGACGACCGGGTGGCGTTCGTCAACGCCGCGGCCGTCCGGACGCTGGGATTCGACAGCGACGACGAGCTGCTCGGCCGTCCGAGCCACGACTCGATCCACTTCAAGCACCCGGACGGGTCGCCATACCCGGTGGAGGACTGCCCGATCACTCATGCCACCCGGCGCGGCGAGCCCATCCGCATCGAACGCGATTGGTGGGTCCGCAAGGACGGCAGCATGGTCCCGATCTCGATCCACTGCGTTCCGCTGCAGATCGACGGCCAAATGGGGACCGCCATGACGTTCCACGACCTGAGCGCGAGCGTGCAGGCCGAGGACGAACGTCGGCTTCACGAGATCGCGCGGGCGCGTCTCGCCGAGGTCGCTGCGTCGCGAGCCAGGATCGTCGAGGCAGCCGACGAGCAGCGCCGGCGTGTGGCGCGGGATCTCCATGACGGCGCTCAGTCGAGTCTCGTGCGCGTCGCTATCGCACTCCAGCTCGCCCTCCGGCGGGAGGACGTCACGGGCGAAGTACGAACACACCTCGGCGACGCGCTCGATAGCGCGCGTTCGGCTATCGAGGAGCTGCGCGAGCTGGTGCACGGCATCCATCCCGCCGTGCTGACCCGTCGCGGTCTCGCCGCCGCGGTGAAGGACCTGGCGGGCCGGGCGCCCGTGCCCGTGGTCGTCGAGATCGCAGACGAGCGCTATCCCAACTCCGTGGAGCTGGCCGCCTATTTCGTGACCGCGGAGGCCCTGACGAACGTCGCCAAGTATGCGCGGGCGTCAAAAGCCCGCGTTACGGCAAAGCGGACGGCGAGCCACCTCGTCCTGACAGTCGAGGACGATGGCATCGGCGGCGCGCGACCCTCCGCCGGGAGCGGCCTCGCCGGACTCGTCGATCGCATCGAGACGCTCCGCGGCACGCTCACCGTGTCGAGCCGACCCGGGCACGGAACGCACGTCCGCGCCGAGATCCCCCTACCGCGGTAGCTCGTCGACGAAGACGTCCGTGAAGGCGAACGCGTCGACGTCCACGAGCCCACGGTCGGTGAGCTTCAGATGCGGGATCACGGGCAAAGCGAGGAAGCTCATGGCCATGAACGGCGCGGGAACCGTGCAGCCGAGCTGCCGCACCACGGACGTCACGGCGTCGAGCTGATCGGCGACCAGCTCCGGTGCCTGGTCGGCCATGAGCCCGGCGATGGGCAGCGCGATCGCTGCTCGCACCTCGCCCGCCGCGACCACGGCGATCCCCCCGCCCATGTCGGCGACCGCTCGCGCCGCGACCAAGCCGTCCGCGTCGTTGACGGCCACGACGACGAGGTTGTGACAGTCGTTCGCGACGCTCGAGGCCATCGCGCCGCGACGGAGGCCGAAGCCGCGCACGAACCCCATTCCGACGTTGCCGGTCGCGTGGTGGCGCTCGATGACACTCAGGCGCAACATGTCTCGGTCGGGATCGGCGACGGCCATTCCGTCCTCTACGCGCACCTCCTCCACATGTGCGGTCGTGAGGAGCTGGTCCTCGACGATGCCGATGACGCGGGCCCGGCGCCCCCCCGCTGGCAACCGCAGGTCTTGCGGCCATGCGACATGGAAGGTGCCGGGTAGCGTGGCCTCGGCCGCGACGCTGTCGCGCAGCCGTCGCCCATCGCGCGCGACGATCCTGCCGCCGGCGAGCACGAGCTCCACCCGCAACGCGCGCAGATCCGAGCTCACGAGGAGATCGGCGCGCCGGCCAGGCGCCACGGCCCCGCGGTCGCGCAACCCGTAGTGCTCGGCCGGATTGAGCGTCGCCATGGTGATCGCCGTCACAGGATCGAGACCGCCGCGAATGGCGAGACGCACGAGCGAGTCGATCGATCCGTCCCGCAACAGCTCCCCGGGTACCCGGTCATCGGTCGCGAAGGCGCACCTGCGAGCGGTGTATTCGTCCACAGCCGGCAACAGATCGATCAGGTTCCGGGAGTTGGACGCCTCGCGCAGGAACACCGTCATGCCCAGCCGCAGCTTCTCGCGCGCCTCCTCCGCCGTAACCGACTCGTGATCGCTCGAGATGCCGGCGCCAACGTACGCCTGGAGGTCCGGACCGGTCAGCCCGGGGGCATGCCCATCCAAAGGTCGCCCGGCAAACGCGCGCAGCTTGTCCAGCACCTCGTCGCTACCGGCCACGACCCCGGGGAAGTTCATCACCTCCGCGAGGCCGAGCACGCGCGGGTGATCTCCGAGAGCGACTAGGTCGTCGGCGTCGAGTGTCGCCCCGGAGGTCTCCATCGAGGATGTCGGTACACACGACGGGGCCATGACGAGCACCGACAGATCCAGTCCTTTGCTGACGTCGAGCATATAGCGGACCCCCTGGACGCCCAGGACGTTGGCGATCTCGTGCGGATCGCACACAACGGATGTAACACCGTGCGGCAGAACCGCATCGGCGAACCGATGCGGCGGCAGCATCGAGATCTCGATGTGAACGTGCGCGTCGATCAGCCCCGGGCAGACGTACCGGCCCTCGAGATCGATGACCTCCCGCGCCGGCAGCTCGCCAAGCCCGACGATGCGCTTTCCGCTCACCGCGACCGCGGTCTCCACGATCTCGTGCGTGAACACGTTCACCACGCGGCCTCCGCGCAGGAGCAGGTCAGCAGTTCGTGCATCAGGCTCATGCACACCACGAAGTAAACCACTGTCCGGAAGGACCGGCTCGACCGACACGTCGCTGGGCGGCTACCCGAGGCACGCGGCGCTCATTCGCCTCGGGTAGCCACCTCGTGCAATCACGCGTGGACGACCGCGCGACCGTCGGTTGTGTTCTCTGTCTGGGCGTTCACCTGCAGTGAATGAACGACTCGCTCGGTACCGAGCTCATTGGCTGTGAGACCCGTGATCGCCAGCGCGAGCACCGCAGCTGCGGCGCTGAAGCCGAGCCAGATGACGCTGCCTGTGGCGAACACGAGGCTGGACACGATGGTCCAGGCGCCGAGCACGACGACGGTGGCGTCGATGCTGCGCTGGACGATCCCACGCCCGCGGAGTGCGAGGCCACAGAGGGCGACCACGCCGATCGCGACGCCGCCGGCGAACGACAGCCAAGCGTAGGTCGAGGCCGTAAATGCCTGCGAGGCCACAACCAGAAAGCCCGCGATGAGCGCGAGCGTCATATTGGTGAGATAGCGAGTGCTCATGAGAATCTGCTCCTGTTTGAAATGGATTTGACACAGTCGATCTCCGCTTCATCGCCGCAGCGTCGTGGCGTAGCTGATGAAGATCCTGATGCGGTTCACCACGAGAACTTCTCACCCGCGTCCGCTCGCTTCCATACAGATGTGCCGGAAATCTCCGTCCGAGCTTCCGGAAGTCCGGGTAGGGAGATCCCCACCCGACGAGGGCTAACCGCTTGGGGTGTCGCGCAGGTAGGAGAGGACCGCGAGCACACGCCGGTGCTCGGTCTGGTCCGGGTCGAGCTCGAGCTTGTGGAAGATGCTCGTGATGTGCTTCTCCACGGACGCCTGGCTGATGAAGAGCGCCTGGGCGATGCCGTGGTTGGATTTGCCTTCCGCCATCGCGGCGAGCACGTCGCGCTCGCGCTTGCTGAGCCTGTCGAGCGGTCGGTCGCGCTGGCGGCGGCCGAGCATCCGCCCGACGACCTCGGGGTCGAGCGCGCTACCGCCCGCGGCAACCCGGGTGACCGCGTCGATGAAGCTCTCGACATCCCCGACCCGCTCCTTGAGCAGATAGCCGACTCCTTCGGCGTGCTCCCCGATCAGATCGAGCGAGTACTGCTCCTCGTAGAACTGCGACAGCACCAGCACGCCGGTCTCGGGCCGCTGGCGCCTCAGCTCGATCGCGGCGCGCAGACCGTCGTCTTCGTGGCCAGGCGGCATGTTGACATCGGCGATCACGACCGACGGGCGGTGAGCGAGGCCCTTGCGCAACAGATCCTCGGCGTCTCCGGTCTGAGCTACGACGTCGAACCCGGCCTCGGTGAGCAGTCGCACGATCCCTTCCCGCAGCAGGACGTCGTCCTCCCCGATCACCACTCGCAGGGCCCCCGACATCGTGCAACCGTACCGCGCGACAGGGCTTCGTGGCTATTCGTCGCCGAGCAGCTGCGCCAGGGGTGCGTTGGGGAGGTCGGCCTTGTGCACGAACGCGCGGGCGCCGGCGCGCCGAACGTCGCGGTCGGTGGTGCTGTCCCCATCGATTGACGTGACAACGATCCGCGGGCGCCACGGGAGCCGCGCGAGCTCGCGCGTGAGCGTGACTCCGTCTCCGTCGGGCAACTCGACGTTCGACTAGGAACGCCGATGGCTTCAGCCGACTGGCATCCGATAGTGCCGCCGAGACGCTGTCGGACTCGCCGACGACAATCAGGCCGCTAGCGGAGAGCAGGCGTACGGCCAGCGTGCGGAACTCTGGGTCGTCGTTGACCACCAGAACGGATCGGGGCATAACAAAACAATGATCGTCGTCTCGCTGGCGCTGGCGGGTAGGGAAAACCATAAGCCGCATTGAGCCGCGAAAGAAGACCGTACCGCCGGTAGGGCTTTCCCTACCAGGTCCACCCGGAACTCGGGAACGACTTCTCTGGCCGATCGGTATGTACGCACACGAGGGCCGATGAGAACCTCACCTCCATGCGAACGGCATTGCAATGGCGAGCAGCGTCCTCCCCTTGAAAGGAGCAACCATGTACCAGACTCAACTCAGGACAGCACAGCTCGGCCGGACAGGCCTGGAGATCACCCGCATGGGCTTCGGTGCGTGGGCGCTCGGCGGCGGAGCCGGGGCGCACGGCTGGGGTCCGCAGGACGACGACGATTCGATTGCCGCGATTCACCGTGCGCTTGAGCAGGGGATCAACTGGATCGATACCGCCGCCGTCTACGGCTTCGGCCGCTCCGAGCAGGTCGTCGGCCAGGCCCTCGAAGGCGTCGCCGAACGACCGTACGTGTTCACCAAGTGCTCGCAGCTCGAAGGCCCCGACCACCGGGTCGTTCACAGCCTGAAGCGCGACTCGATACTCCACGAGGCCGAGCAGAGCCTGCAGCGGCTCGGGGTCGACGCGATCGACCTTTACCAGATCCACTGGCCGATCCCCGCGGAGGACATCGAGGAGGGGTGGGCGGCGCTCGCCGAGCTCAAGCAGCAGGGCCTCGTGCGCCACATCGGCGTCTCCAACTTCGACGTCGAGCAGTTGCGCCAGGTGCAGCAGATCGCCCCCGTCGAGACGCTGCAGCCCCAGTACTCGCTGATCGAGCGCGGCGCCGAGCGCGAGCTCCTCCCTTTCGCCGAGCGCGAAGGGATCGGAGTGATCGCCTATTCCCCGATGGGCTCCGGGATGCTGACCGGGGCGATGACCCGTGAGCGGATCGCCAAGCTGCCTGAGAACGACTGGCGCAAGCACGACGCGCGCTTCAACGAGCCGGCGCTGTCGCGGAACCTCGATCTGGTCGCGCGCCTGCGGTCCGTCGCCGAGCGCTACGACACCTCACCAGGCGCCGTCGCGGTCGCGTGGACGCTGCGCAACCCCGCCGTCGATGGCGCGATCGTCGGCTTCCGCCGGCCCGACCAGGTTGACCCGATCCTGCCCGCGGCGAGCCTCGAGCTCACCGACGACGACGTGGCCGAGATCGAAGGCGCGCGATGAGCACGGTCGCGCCGCGTCCGGTTCGCCCGCAACCAGCGACTCGAGGCCCACGGACGCGCCGCCAGCCACCGCTCAGCCGCCCCTGGCGCCCGGGCGGAACGGAGGGCAACGAGATCCTGACGAGCGCGGCGGCGGTCGTGCTCATCGGCCTGCTGGTGGCCGAGGGGATCACGATCGTGCACATGCAGGGCCTGTTGAGCGCTCACATGTTCATAGGCTTGGTGCTGATCCCACCCGTGCTGTTGAAGCTCGGGAGCACCGGCTACCGCATGGCCAGCTATTACGCTGGCTCGCGCGCCTATCGTCTAAAGGGGCCGCCGCTGCTGCCGCTGCGGCTGATGGCCCCGGTGCTCGTGGCGAGCATGCTCGCGGTGCTTGCGAGCGGAGTGCTGCTGCTCGCCGCGGGACACAGGTCAGGAGCGGTGCTGACGATCCACAAGGTGAGCTCGATCGCGTTCGGAGTCGTCTTGGCGGTGCACCTGCTTGCGTATGTCCCCGGCGACCTGCGCTCGGTGCGCGACGACTGGCGCGCGGCGCGTCGTCAGGCGGTGCCCGGCGCCGGCGCCAGAGCGATGCTGGTGGCCGCCGCGGTCGGCGGCGGCGCGGCCCTTGCGCTAGCGCTTCTGCCGACGATCCAGGCCTACGGCGGCCACTAGACGCTCGCGGCGGACTCCAGGCTATTCACGCACGCGCCTTGGACAGCCGCACGGTGGTGCTTCCGGACGACACGCACAGTTGGACCGCGTCCATCAGCCGCGCCATCAACGCGAAGCCGCGACCGCTTTCGGCGAGCATGTCCACGTCGCCGGCGGACGCCACGAACGTCCCGCAGTCGCGCACCGCGAGTGTCAGGCGGTCGCCGTCGGTGCACGCGCTGAGGTGGATGCACCCGTGCTCGTCGGGCTTGCCGTGCCTGATCGCGTTGGTCGCCGCCTCGTTGACCGCGAACGCCACCTCGTAGCAGCGATCGGCGTCGAAGCCGAATGCCGCCGCGGCCTCGTGCGCGTATTCCCTCGCCGCACCGAGCTTCGCCGGCCGCGCCGGCAGGTGCAGTTCGCTCGCGGCGAGTCCGATGGGAGCTTCGTGGCCATTGACGGCCTGTTCGAGGCGAGCGCTCATCTCAACCCCACCGCCGCGAGTTCCGCGACCGCCTCCTTGCGCGAGCTGTGCAGCGCGATCACGCTGTCGACCCCCGCGATCTCGAAGATGCGCAGCACACGCGTGTTCTCCTCCGGGCACACGATCGCGAGTGTCCCGTCGCCGAGCTCGTGCAGTCTCGTGGCGGCGCTGACGAGCGCGCCGATGGCCGTCGAGTTGACGAACGTCGCGGTTGACAGATCCAGCACCACCCGCGTGAAGCCCTCGTCGATGCGTCCGGCGATGCGCTCCTTGAGCTGCGGGCTCACGGCGTAGTCGATCTCACCGCCTGCGACCAGCACGACGACGGCGTTGCCGTGCTCGGCGTCGCCGACCGTCCCGTCGTCACTGATGTAGAAGAATCCCATCGCTCCTCCGATGCAGAATGAGCCACCGTGCCCTGAGCACTTTCTCGGCCATTTCCCCGCTCCCTGTAGAGCCGCACGAGAATTCGTGGAAATTGCGCATTTTCATGCTGAACGGTCGAGTTATGCGCCTGGACGTTTGTTCTACCCGCCGTCCACACGAGCTCGGGCGCAGGCAGCCACCGTGCGTGGCTAAGCTCGATCACGTCGAGCGCGTTGCTCGCGGAAACGACCCATCGGAGGTGGCGCATGCAGTACGTCAATCTGGGCGCGACGGGCCTGCGTGTTTCGCGCGTGTGCCTGGGGATGATGAGCTTCGGCAACGACAGCGACAAACCATGGGTGGTCGACGAGCAGGCCGCGGAGCCGATCGTGCGCGCGGCGGTCGAGGGCGGCATCACGTTCTTCGACACAGCCGACACCTACTCGCAGGGCGCCAGCGAGATCGCCACTGGGCGCCTGTTGTCAAAGCTGCTCACGCGCGAGGAGCTCGTCGTGGCGACCAAGGTGTTCATGCCGATGACGCCCGGCGAGAACGGCGGCGGCCTGTCGCGCAAGCACATACTCAGTGCGATCGACGCGTCGCTTGAGCGTCTGGGCATGGACTACGTCGACCTCTACCAGATCCACCGCTGGGATCCGCGCACGCCGATCGAGGAGACGATGCAGGCGCTGCACGAGGTCGTGCGCGCCGGCAAGGCACGTTACATCGGCGCGAGCAGCATGTTCGCGTGGCAGTTCGCCAAGGCCCAGCACGTCGCCGAGCGCGCCGGGCACACCCGCTTCGTGTCGATGCAGAACCACTACAACCTGCTCTACCGCGAGGAGGAGCGCGAGATGATCCCGCTGTGCATCGACCAGGGCGTGGGCGTGATTCCCTGGAGCCCGCTCGCACGCGGCGTCCTCGCCGGCAACCGAACGCGCTCGGGCGAGCGGCGCACGACCCGCGCCGGCAGCGACCAGTTCACCGACTACCTGTACGACCAGCCCACCGACTTCGACGTCGTCGAGCGCGTGGCCGAGGTCGCCGCCCAACGCGGTGTCCCGCCGGCGCAGGTTGCGCTCGCATGGCTGCTGCACAGACCCGGGGTGACCGCGCCGATCGTCGGCGCCACCAAGCCCCAGCACCTGCAGGACGCGCTCGCCGCCGAGCAGCTGACGCTGAGCGACGAGGAGATCGCGCGCCTGGAGGAGCCCTACGTGCCCCACCCGGTGCTCGGCCACGGGTAGGACACCGACGGGCTACTCGTCGGCGACCCGCTCCAGCACGACGACGGGGATCTGCCGTGTGGTTTTCTGCGCGTAGTCGGCGAACTGCGGCATCAGCTCGGACTGCTGGTTGAACAGCCGCTCGCGCTCCTCGCCGGTGGCGACGCTGACATCGACGTCGAAGGTGTCGCTGCCAACCTCGACGGTGGCCGAGGGGCTGGCAACGAGGTTGTGGTACCAGGCGGGGTTGGTCGGCGCGCCGGCCTTGGAGGCGAAGATCACGAGGCGCTCGCCGTCGGGGAGGTACATCAAGGGGGTGGTGCGGGCCGCGCCGCTCTTGGCGCCGATGCTCGTGAGCAGCAGCAGGGGGGCACCGTCGAAGGGGCCACCGACGCGGCCGCCGTTCGCGCGGAACTCCTCGATGACGCCTTTGTTGAAGTCGTCCATATCCGACACGTCGCTCCTCCGTTCTGTTCGGGTGGCTTTGAGCCTAGCGCTCGCCGACGCACGCGCTCCGGCACCGGGGGCCGGAGCGGGCAGCTACGGGGCGAGCCGGACGGGCAGCGACTTGAGTTGATTGAGGAACAGCGATTCCACGGCCGCCGGAGAGCCGTCGAGCGCGATCGCGGGATAGCGCTTGAGCGTCTCCTCGAGCATCACCTTGAGCTCCAGGCGCGCGAGCGCGGTGCCGAGGCAGAAGTGCCGTCCGCCGGCGCCGAACGCCTGGTGCTCGCATTCTCGACGCAGGTCGAAGCGGTCGGCGTCCTCGAAGCGCGTCTCGTCGCGATTGGAGGACACGTACCACATGACCACCTTGTCCCCCTCGCGGATCTTCTGTCCATGCAGCTCGGTGTCGCAGGTGGCGGTGCGGCGGAAGTGCGCGAACGCGGGGAACATCCGCAGCGACTCCTCGACGGCGGCGGGGATCAACGACGGGTCGTCGAGCAGCAGCTGCATCTGCTCGCGGTCTTCCATCAGGGCGCGCATGCCGCTGCAGAAGGTCGCCTTGGTGCTGTCGTTGCCGGCGGCCATCAACAGGAAGAAGCCCATCACGATCTCGTGTTCCTCGAGCTTCTCCCCGTCGACCTCGGAGTGCACGAGCACGCTCGTGAGATCCTCCGTCGGGTTCTCCTGGCGCGCTGCGATCAGCTGGCGGCAGCGCTCGAAGATCTCGGGCAGGTCTTTCTCGATCGCGCCCTCGAAGCCATCGGGGTTCAGATCCGGGTCGGCGGCGCCGAGCGTCGAGTTCATCAGCCGCGCCCAGATCGCGTCGTCCTCCTCGGAGATGCCCATGAAGCTGCCGATCACGCGCGAGACGACCGGTTGCGCGACGTCGCTGACCAGGTCGCAGCTGTCGCGGCCGTCGAGCCGGTCGAGGACCTTGATCACAATCGCGCGGATGGCGTCCTCGTGCGCGGCGATCCGCCTGGGGGTGAAGCCCGCCTGGAAGAGCGCCTTGAGGCGGTCGTGCTTGGGCGGGTCCATGCCGATGAACATCGCGCGAGCGAGCTCGATCGGGAAGCCGGCGGCGGCGGCGAGCACGCCGCCGAGTTCAGATGAGTACGTCTTCCAGTCACGGCTGACGGTGTGGACATCCTCGGCGGTGGTAACCGACCAGAAGCCGGCCTCCTCGGGGAACAGTTCAAAGCTCTCCGTCCAGTGGATCGGGCACTTGCCGCGCATCTCCTTGAACAGCTCGTATGGCGGTCCGTCCACCCACAGCCCCTCCTCTGTGAGTTCCACAGACTCGATGTCGCGCCCAACCGTCGCCATTTTCAAACCTCCAAGATTTGTCCACCGGATGGTTCGCCGGATCATACTGGCTGGCTGGCCAGTTTGAGCGACGGCGGCCCGCGAGCCGCAAAGGAGACGCCGCGCGATAACAGCGCGTTCTCGCTGCCGGCTGGGCCCGCCGTCAGACTGGTGCCTGCAGTGACGCGGCCGACCCCTCAACCGAACGTCCCCGGCCGCGGGATCGTGGCCTCATACGGGGTGCGGTTCTGGATGCTGGTGGTGGGCGTGGGCGTGGGCGCGGGCCTCGGCGGCGCGGCCCTGATGGAGCTGCTGCGGGCGATTCAGCACCTGGCGTGGTCCTATGACTCGGGCAGCTTCCTCGGCGCGGTGGAGCGGACTTCCGATACCCAGCGGGTGCTGGTGCTGGCGATCGGGGGGGTCGTGGCGGGCGTGGGCTCGGTGCTGCTCGCGCACCACAGCCCCGGCGAGGTCTCCGAGGCGCTTTGGCTGCGCCGCGCGCGGGTTCCGTTCTGGGCGAGCGTCGCGCGGGGCGTGCACTCGATCGTGATCGTCGCCCTCGGCGCATCGCTCGGACGCGAGGCGGCGCCGCAGCAGTTCGGAGCGGCGGTCGCGAGCGGGCTGAGCGACTGGGCGCGGCTGCCGGAGTGGCAGCGGCGGCTGCTGGTGGCCTGCGGCGCCGGCGCGGGCATGGCGGCGGTGTACAACGTGCCGCTGGGCGGCGCGCTGTTCGCGCTCGAGGTGCTGCTTGGGACGCTGACGCTGCCGCTGGTGCTGCCGGCGCTGGCGACGTCGCTGATCGCAACCGCGGTCGCGTGGATCGCGCTGCCGACGGCGCCCACCTACGCGATCACCTCCTATTCCGTGAGCGCCTCGCAGATCGTGTGGGCGGTGATCGTCGGGCCGATCGCGGGCCTGGCGGCGATCGTGTGGATACGGCTGATCGCGCGCGCGCACTCGATGCGCCCGTCTGGATGGATGCGCGTGGCGGCGCCGATCGGCGTGTTCACGGCGCTGGGCGTCCTCGCGATCGAGTATCCGGAGCTGCTCGGCAACGGCAAACCGGTCGTCCAGCTCGAGCTGGTCGGGAGTCTCAGCGTGGGACTGCTGGCGGCGCTGCTCGTGCTCAAGCCGCTCGTGACTGCAGCGTGCCTCGGCAGCGGCGCGCCGGGCGGGCTGTTCACGCCGACGCTCACCTACGGCGTACTGCTCGGTGGCTTGCTGGGTGAGGGCTGGGTGCAGATCTGGCCGGGCGCCCCGGTCGGCAGCTACGCGATCATCGGCGGCGCGGCGGTGCTCGCCGCCTCGATGCAGGGGCCGCTGGCGGCAGTGGTGCTGCTGCTCGAGCTGACGCACCACGCGGACGCGCTGATGGTGCCGATCCTGCTGGCGGTGGTGGAGGCGACGGTGCTCGCACGCGTGCTCGGCGCGCCGTCGATCTACTCGGCGCGACTGACCGCGAGCGCGGAGGAGATCGAGGCGGCGAGCGCAAGGGGGAACGGTCAGGCAGGCGCACCGGGGCAGCCGGAGATTTATGCCCCGAGCGACCTGCTGCCGGCGTCGATGCGCGAGACGGAGATCGAGCCGGATGGCGCATAACCTGGGCCGATGATGCAACAGCGTCGCCTCGTGCTGGCGGCCGCGATCGGGGTCGCGCTGATCGTGGCGGCGGGTGTGTCGGACTTCGTGATCGGCTCGTTCTGGTCGCGCCACGCGCTGCTGACTTCGCTGCTGGCGAACGTGCTCGTGGTGGCGATCACGCTGGCGGTGGTCAACGAGTTCGTCGAACGGCGCGATCGGCGCCGCTGGAACCTGCTGGCGCAGGCGGTGCTGTTCGCGCTGACGCAGAGCGCGCGTGCGACGTGGTCGGGATTGGTGGAGGTGCTGCGGCTGGGCGAGGTGCACAGCGGCTCGGTCGAGCCGCTGCTGGAAGGCGCTGCGGTGGCACGCGACAGCGAGCGCGTGTCGAAGGCGATCCGCGAGCTGCTCGCCGACGAAGAGCGGCGCGCGGTGCTGCAGCGTGTGACCGTCTCGCAGGCCGAATACGCAACGGAGGTGATAGCGAAATGGGCGCCTGTGATGGTCAACTCGGGCCCGTACGCGGAGGTGCTGAACCGCCACGTGGAGCTGGCGGGCAGGCTGGAGTGGCTGAGCAGTGTGCTCACGCACAACGAGCCGCCCGAGGGGCAGAGCACGCGTGAGCGCGTGCTGGTGCGCAGCAACGTGGCCAGCGAGCACGCGGAGGAGTTCGGCGACGAAGAGTGGCTGCACGACCAGCTGCTGGCGGTGATCAACCTCGCGACGGAGCTCGACTACCGCTCGCGCGAGCTCGCGTACTCGATCGTTCCGCTCAGCTGGTGGGCGACGCGCACGGCCGGCCTGGCGGGCAAGGACACCGACGACTGACGCCACGCGCTTTGCAGCGCTGTTTAAGTGCGCGCTGAGGTGGTACTACTCACGTATGCCCCGCGCTATATGGACCGGCACGATCGGCTTCGGGATGGTCACCGTGCCGGTGAAGATGTACAGCGCGGTCGATCGCAAGAGCGTGCGCTTCCACCAGCTCGCGAGCCGTAGCGGCGTGCGCGTGGCGCAGAAGCGCGTGGACCCGTCGACCGGCGAGGAGGTCCCGTACGCGGAGATCGTCAAGGGCTACGAGCTGGCGCCCGACCGCTACGTGGTGATCGAGCCCGGCGAGCTGGAGTCGCTCGAGCCGAAGAAGACAAAAACAATTGAGATCGAGGAGTTCGTAGCCCTCTCGCAGATCGACCCTGTTTACTACGATCATCCGTACTACCTGGCGCCGGGGCCGGGGGGCGCGAAGCCCTATCGGCTGTTGCTGGACGCGATGCGCGAGACGGGCAAAGTGGCGATCGCGCGCGTGGTGATCCGCTCGAAGGAGCAGTTGGTGGCGGTGCGCCCGATGGGCGACGCGCTGGGTATGGCGACGATGATGTTCGCCGATGAAGTACTGCCGCCGGATCGCCTGGACGAGGTCGCGGAGGTGAGGGAGATCGAGACGACCGAGCGCGAGCTCGACATCGCCAAGCAGCTGGTGGAATCGCTCGCGGGCGACTTCGAGCCTGAGCGCTTCCGCGACACCTACCGCGAGCAGGTGCTCGAGCTGATCGAGCGCAAGGCGGCGGGCAAGGCGATCGCGATACAGCCGGCGCCGGAAGAGGTCGCCGCGCCGGCGCCCGACCTGATGAGCGCGCTGAAGGCGAGCCTCGACGCGGTGCGCGCACGCCAGGGCGAGGGCGCCGACGGCGCGGCGAAACCGCGCAAAGCGGCGAAGAAGCCGGCGGCCAAGAAAGCGGCGGCCAAAGCGGCGGCGCCGAAAGCAGCAGGGGCCAAAGCGGGCGCCGCGAAAAAACCCACCGCCAAGCGGTAGGTGCCCGACCGCCTCAAGCCCTACCGCGGCAAACGCGACTTCGCCGCCACCCCCGAGCCTGACGCCGCCGCCGAACTGCGCGCCGCCGCCGCCGAGAATGCGGCGCGAGCCGGCACGGCGCGCTTCGTGATCCACGAGCACCACGCCAGGCGCCTGCACTGGGATCTGCGTCTGGAGCGCGAGGGGACGCTGGCGTCGTGGGCGATCCCGAAGGGGCTGCCGCAGGCGCCGGGTGAGAACCACCTGGCGGTGTCTGTGGAGGACCATCCGCTGGAGTACCTCGACTTCGAGCAGGAGATCCCGAAGGGCCAGTACGGCGCGGGCGAGGTGATCATCTGGGATCGAGGCACGTACGAGTGCTTGAAGTGGGAGCCGCGCAAGGTTGAGGTGGCGCTACACGGCGAGCGCGTGAACGCACGCTATGCGCTGTTCCCGATCGACAAGGACGAGCAGCCGAAGAACTGGCTGATCCACCGCATGGACCCGCCCGCCGATCCCGACCGCGAGCCGATGCCGAAGCGGCTCGTGCCGATGCTCGCGCGCGCGGGCTCGCTGCCGGCGGACGACCGCGATTGGGCGTTCGAGATCAAGTGGGACGGCGTGCGCGCGATCGCGTACTCGCAGCCGGGCGAGCTGCGGCTGGAAAGCCGCAACCTCAACGACATCACTGACAGCTATCCGGAGATCTTCGGCGTGAACGCGGCGCTGGGCTCGCACAGCGCGGTGCTCGACGGCGAGCTGGTGGCGTTCGACGGCGACGGGCGCCCGAGCTTCGCGGCGCTCCAGCGGCGCATGCACACGGCGTCGCGCGAGCAGGCGCGCCGACTGGCGAAAGGCACGCCGGTGACGTACGTGGTCTTCGACCTGCTGTGGCTGGACGGCCACTCGCTGATGAGTGAGCCCTACAGCAAGCGCCGCGAGCAGCTGGCGGCGCTGGCGCTGAGCGGCGAGCGCTGGCAGACGCCCGATTACGTGGTCGGTCAGGGAAGGGCGCTGCTCGCGGCGAGCGCGGAGCAGCATCTGGAGGGCGTGGTCGCCAAGCGCCTGGGCTCGAGCTATCAGCCGGGCGTGCGCTCACGCGACTGGATCAAGATCAAGACGACCGCCCGCCAGGAGCTGGTGGTCGGCGGTTGGATTCCGGGGAAGGGCAAGCGCAGGAACAGCATCGGCGCGCTGCTGCTGGGCGTGTACGAGGAGGAGGGCGCGCTGCGATACGTCGGGCGCGTGGGCAGCGGCTTCGGCGAGGACGACCTGGAGCGCCTGTCGCGGCTGCTCGCGCCGCTCGAGCGCTCAACCTCGCCGTACACGGCAGGCGAGAAGCCTCCCCGTGGCGCGATCTTCTGCGAGCCGCGACTGGTGGTGGAGGTCGAGTTCACGAGCTGGACGAGCGCCGGCAGCCTGCGCCACCCGGTGTACAAGGGTCTGCGCGAGGACAAGCCCGCGGAGCAGGTCGTGCCTGAGGAGCCTGCCGAGTCGCTGGGGCCGTTGTCGATCCGCAGGCGCGGCAAGAACGCGGCGGAGACGACGGTGGAGAGGTGCGAGCTGAAGCTGTCCAACCTCGACAAGGTGCTGTATCCGACGACGGGCTTTACGAAGGGCGACGTGATCGAGTACTACGCGACGATCGCGCCGGTGCTGCTGGGCCACCTGGCGGAGCGTCCGCTGACGGTGACGCGCTGGCCCGACGGCGTCGATGCGAAGTCGTTCTTCCAGAAGCAGGCGCCGGCGCACCGGCCGGAGTGGGTGCGCACGGCGACGGTGGCGAGCGAGCGTAAGCCGATCGACTACGTGCTCGCGGACGGTCTACCGACGCTCGTGTGGCTGGCGAACCTGGCGGCGATCGAGCTGCACGTGCCGCTGGCGCGCGCGCCGGCGATCGACCGCCCGACGTCGGTGGTGTTCGACCTCGACCCGGGCGCGCCCGCGAGCATCGTGGAGTGCTGCCACGTCGCGGCGCAGCTGCAGGGCATGTTCGAGAACCTGGGGCTGCAGAGCTACGCCAAGACGTCGGGCTCAAAGGGGCTGCAGGTGTACATCCCCCTGAACTCCGACGAGGTCACCTATGCCCAGACGAAGCCGTTCGCCAAAGCGGTGGCTGAGCTGCTCGAGGGCGCCGAACCGGATCTGGTGGTCTCGCGCATGACCAAGACGCGGCGCACGGGCAAGGTGCTGATCGACTGGAGCCAGAACGACGCCAAGAAGACGACCGTGTGCGCCTATTCGCTGCGCGCGACCGAGCGCCCGACGGTGTCCACGCCGGTCGCCTGGGACGAGGTACGCGCCACGCGCGACTCGCAAGATCCCGCCAGTTTCTCGTTCGAAGCAGGTCAGGTGCTCGAGCGCGTGGCCGAACGCGGCGACTTGTTCGCGCCGGTTGTATCGCTCGCGCAGGAGCTGCCCGGTGTCTGAGGAAGGGTCGGTGTGAGCCCCGCGATCTGAGCTCGGCGTGCATGCAGCGACTCGGTCTGCGTAAGCCAGAGAACCATCCCAAGCCGCGCGTAGCCTCGGCGCGATGTCGCCATTCCAAGCGGTCTACTACCGCGCCGCGGACGGGAGCGAGCCCGTCCACGATCTGCTCGAGTCACTCGACAAGAAGCGTCGCGTCTCCCTGCATAACCAGATCGCTCGTCTCAATCTGCTCAGCGCACAGATGCCGCACCTTCCATTCCCCCATAGCTCGCAGGTCGAGGGAGAGTTGCGCGAGCTGCGCTGTCATTTTGGAGCCGAGCATTATCGCGTGCTCTATCGGCGATCGGAGAGCCTGGTTGTGCTGCTCCATCTCTTCCGCAAGAGGACCAAGAAACTGCCCATTTCCGAGGTCGAGATCGCACGTACGCGGTGGCAGGACTTTCAAGCACGCATGAACCCGGCGCCGAGCCGCAAACCACGTGCCGCGGGGCATGATGCACCTTGAACCACTTCACAAAAATGCTAAGTTAGGTCGTACTACCAATGCCACGTCGAGTTGAACAGCCACGCAGCCGGAGCCCGGTCGGGACGGCGGTCACAGATGACATCGAGGCATCGCTCGACGACGTCGAGATTCGGGCTGAGCATGAGCATCTCGCCCCATTCGAGGCGTTGGCACGGCTCGTCATCATGCGCCGGGCAGCGCTCGGCATCTCCCAAGAGCAACTCGCAAGACGCATGCACACCACGGCGTCAGCCATCTCCCGGATCGAGAGCGGACAACACGCAACCAACGCGCGCACCCTGATGCGACTCGCCGAGGGACTCGATGCCCGCGCCGTCCTGGGCTTCGAGTACGGGCCGGCCGAAAAGCCTCGGCGTCAGCTTGTCGTTCTCTGAGTGACCAGCCCCGCCAGCCGTGCGATAGCTACTCGAACTCCGGTGCGCTCCAGCCGGGCATCACGTCGGGGAGGCCGTCGCTGACGCGGTCGGGGAACTGCGCGGGGCGCTTCTCAAGGAAGGCGGTGATGCCCTCTACCGCGTCCGCGGACTGGCCGCGGGAAACCATGCCGCGAGAGTCCGCGCGGTGGGCGAGCATCGGGTGCTCGGCGCCGAGCATCCTCCACATCAGCTGGCGGGCAAGGGCGACGGAGACGGGCGCGGTGTTCTCCGCGATCTCGCGGCCGAGCGCGCGCGCCGCGTCGAGCAGCTCGTCTTTGGGGTGCACGCTGCGCACGAGGCCGCCGTCGAGCGCCTCTTGCGCCGAGAACACGCGGCCGGTGGCCACCCATTCCATCGCCTGGCTGATGCCCACCACGCGGGGCAGGAACCAGCTCGAGCATGCCTCCGGGATGATGCCGCGGCGCGCGAACACGAAGCCCATGCGCGCGTCGTCCGCCGCCAGGCGCACGTCCATCGGCAGCGTCATCGTCGCGCCCACGCCCACCGCCGGGCCGTTGATCGCCGCGATCACCGGCTTCGTCGATTCGAAGATCCGCAACGTGGTTTCGCCGCCGTTGTCGCGCATCGCGCCCGCCACGCTCTCGCGCTTACGCGCGTCGAACGTGTCGCCGCCGCTCGCCAGGTCCGCGCCCGCGCAGAAGCCCCTGCCGGCGCCCGTCACGATCACAACGCGCACATCGTCGTCCGCGTCCGCACGGTCGAACGCCGCGCGCAGCTCCTGACCCATCTGCGCCGTCCACGCGTTCAGCCGCTCCGGGCGGTTCAGCGTGATCGTCAGCGCGCCGTCGGCGAGCTCGGTGGTGATCTGTTCGTAGTCCATTGCGGCCGCGGGGATCATATGGCCGCGAGCGCCACACGGTCGCGCAACGGCCCGGGCGACTCGGCGAGCGCCGCGGCCACTCCTGCATACAGCCAGCTATAGCCCATCGCGGGTGAGCTGGCGCTCGTACGGTCCGCGCCCCGTCGAGCACACCGCGCCGCAGCGGGCCGCCAGCGCCAGGCCCTCTGTGAGCGGTAGGCCCGCGGCGAGGCCGTACGTGAGGCCAGCCGCAAACGAGTCGCCGCAGCCATACGAGTCGACCCGCTCGCCCGGCGGGGGGACTGCCGCCCAGTTGCCCGTCTCGCCGTCGCGGCGTCGGTAGCGCCCGCCGCGCTCGCCTTCCGTCCACACCACCAGCTCCGCCTCCGCGAGCGCCGGCTCCGCCGCGCGCAGCTCGATCTCGTCGTCCCCGCTCAGCACCAGCGCGTCGATCCGCACGCCGTGGCCGAGCGCCTCGCGGGCGCGCGGGCTCGCCACCAACACGCGTGAGCGTAAACGCGCGATCCGCAACTCCACCTCATCCCCCGCCGTGAAGTACAGCCCGTCGATTCCCTCCAGCCCACTCCAGCGCTCGTCGTCTCGCCCTCCCCGCGGTTCCAGGCGCGGGCCGAACGTCGTGATCGTGCGCTCGCCCGCGTCGTCCACCAGCGTCACCGCGCGGCGCGTCGCGCTCTGCACCGTCGACACGCGGACCTCCACGCCGAGCTCGCTAAGGCGCGTGACCGAGCGCCGGCCGTACTCGTCATCGCCCACCACCGTCACCAGCGACGCCGCGCCAGCCAGACGCGCGAGCTGCACCGCCGCCACCGCGCCGCCGCCCGCCGGCTCCTCGAACGGGTCCTCCGCGTGCACCACCTCGCCCGCGCGCGGCACGTGCGCCACGCGCGCGAACTGCACCCACTCCACATGGCCCACAACCGCCACGTTCGGCCGGCTCGTCCTCGCGCGCGCCACCGTGCTCCTCACGTGCGCCAGTCTCGCACTCCAATGATCTGCCCGCAGGCACCGCGCTGTTGTGTCAAGCCATAGGATTCCCCGAGATGACCCCGCTCGTGCTCGTCGAGGAGCCCGCCCCCCATGTCGTGCAGCTCGCGCTCAACCGGCCCGAGCAGCTCAACGCCATGAACGCCGAGCTGTGCGAGGCGCTGCACGTCGAGCTGCGCACGGTCGCCGCCCAGCGCTCGTGTCGCGCGGTGATCCTCACCGGCGCCGGACGCGGCTTCTGCGCGGGCGTCGACCTGCGCGGATACGGCGCAGCGCCCGCCAACAACGAAAGCGATCTGCCCCGCGATCGGCTCGACAACCAGGAGCATATGTCCAAGCTCGTGCTCGGGCTGCGCGCACTACCGCAGCCCGTGATCGCAGCCGTCAACGGCCCCGCCGCCGGCCTCGGGCTCGCGCTCAGCCTCGGCAGCGACATCCGCTACGCGAGCACCACCGCCGTGTTCCGCGCCGCGTTCATCAACATCGGTCTGTCCAACTGCGACATGGGCACCAGCTGGCTGCTGCCACGCCTGATCGGCGTCTCGCGCTCGCACGAGCTGATGCTCACCGGACGCCGCTTCGACGCCGCCGAGGCGCTGCGCATCGGCCTCGTCGCCGACGTCGTCGAGGAGGACAAGCTGCTCCCGCGCGCCGTGCAGGCCGCCCAGGAGATCGCAGCGCTCGCTCCCTGGGGCGTGCGCCTGACCAAGCGCGGCATGTGGAGCGCGCTGGAGATCCCCTCCCAGCAGACCGCCGTCGAGTACGAGGACCGCCAGCAGATCATGGCCACGTTCAGCAAGGGCGTGCCCGAGGCCGCCGGCGCGTTCCTCGAGAAGCGTCCCGCGAGCTTCGACGACTAGAGATCGTCGCCCCCGATCGGCGCAGTGCGATGCCGACTGGCGATCAGCAACCCACCAGCGGTGAGGAGACACAACAATGAGTGACCTGTTCGACGTATCCGGCAAGGCCGCCCTCGTCACCGGCGGCTCGCGCGGCATCGGCCTGATGATCGCCCGCGGCCTCGTGCAGGCGGGCGCGCGCGTGATCGTCTCCTCGCGCAAGAGCGCCGACGTCGCAACCGCCGCCCGGGAGCTGAGCGCCTCCGGTGACTGCCACGCGATCCCCGCAGACATATCCACACAACAAGGCGCCCAGGCGCTCGCCGCCGCCACGCGCGAGCGCTTCCCGTCGCTCGACATCCTCGTCAACAACGCCGGCGCCGCCTGGGGCGCGCCGCTCGAGGAGTTCCCCGCGTCGGGCTGGGAGAAGGTGCTCGCCACGAACGTTGAGGGCATCTTTCACCTCACCGTCGCGCTCCTGCCCGAGCTGCGCGCCGCCGCCAGCGTCGAGGACCCCGCGCGCGTCATCAACATCGGCTCCATCAACGGGCTGCAGCCGCCGCCCGTCGAGAACTACAGCTACAGCGCCAGCAAGGCCGCAGTGCACATGCTCACGCGCCACCTCGCCAAGCGCCTCGCCTCCGAGCACATCACCGTCAACGCCATCGCCCCCGGACCGTTCCAGAGCAAGATGATGGCCTACGCGCTCGACGACCCAGAGATGCGCCATGCGGTCGAAAGCGGCGTGCCGCTCGGGCGCATCGGACGCCCCGACGACGTCGCCGGGCTCACGCAGTTCCTCGCCTCACGCGCCGGCGCGTACATGACCGGCACCGTCATCCCGCTCGACGGCGGCATCACCGGCTGCGCCTAGGGGCGGTACGGCCCCGGCTTCGGGCGCACCTTGCCGCCGGGGAACGCCAGCCGCAGGATCGTGCGGTGGACCGTGCCCAGCTGCCTGTGCAGCGGGCCCGTGTTGTACGGCAGGCCATAGCGGCCGCAGATGTCGCGCACGCGCGGCGCGATCTCCGAGTAGCGGCTGGAGGGCATGTCGGGAAACAGGTGGTGCTCGACCTGGAAGCTCAGGTTGCCCGCCAGCAGGTGAAACAGCGGACCGCCGTCGATGTTCGCCGCGCCAAGCAGTTGGCGCACATACCAGCCACCGCGGGTCTCGTCCGCCACCTCGTGCTCGCTGAACGTGTACGTCTGGTCGGGGAAGTGCCCACAGAAGATGATCGAGTACGCCCACACGTTGCGCACGATGTTCGCCGTGAAGTTCGACGCCGCCGTCGCCTTGAACGTGCGCCGACCCGACTCCAGCGAGCCACGGCTGGAGACGAGTGCCGCCAATGCCGACAGCGCCGGGAACGCGACGTAGTCCTTCACGATCTGCCTGCGCGCCTTCACGCCGATCGCCTTCAACTCCCCGATCACCTGCGCCTTGGACTTCTCACCCGAGTGGATCGCCGCGTGGTTGAGGTCGTGCACCGCCACGCCCCACTCGAAGAAGCCCATCAGCAGCAGGTTGTACAGCGGCTGGAAGAGGTAGATCGGGTGCCAGCGCTGGTGCGGGTCGATGCGCATGATCTCGTAGCCCAGGTCGCGGTCCTTGCCGCGGATGTTCGTGAACGTGTGGTGCTCGTAGTTGTGCGAGTGACGCCACGCGTCCGCCGGCGACGCCGTGTCCCAATCCCAGTTCTGGGAGTTGATGTCCGGGTCGTTCATCCAATCCCACTGACCGTGCATCACGTTGTGGCCGATCTCCATGTTCTCCAGGATCTTCGCCACCGACAGCGATGCCGTTCCCGCCAGCCACAGCGGCCTGTAGCGCGAGCCCAGCAGCAGCGCGCGCGCCGCCAGCACCAGCTGGCGGTGCAGCTTGATCGTCGCGCGGATGTAGCGCGAGTCGCGCTCGCCCAGGTCCGCGTAGACCTCATCGTGGAGCGCGTCGAACTCGCGACCCAGTTGCTCGATCTGCTCGGGGGTCAGACGCGTCAGCGGGCTCTGCGGCTCGTCGCTCACGGCGGCTACCGGACGTCCGTTCTCCGCGCCACGATTGGTCGGTGGACTGTCGGTATGGATGGCTGACACGCGATTCCTTTGCTCGTTGTGGTTACAGGCTCGTGGGCCCTACAGGTCGATCTCGACCGCGCCCTCGGGCGCGTTGATGCACGTTTGGACCGTCTCTCCCGGCTGGCCGTGGACGCGGCCCGTGCGCAGGTCCCGGACCTGGCCCGAGCGCAGCCGCCCCACGCAGGTGTGGCAGATGCCCATTCGGCAGCCGAACGGCAGCGTCGCACCCGCGCTCTCACCCGCCACCAGGATCGGCTGCTCGCCGTCGCTGCTCGCCTGAACGCCGCTCGAGCAGAAATCGATCGTCCCGCCCAGACCGCGCTGGGCGGGCGGGAAATCGTTCATGCCGCGCTCGTCGGGCTGGAAGTGCTCGACGTGCAGGCGCGAGACATCGCCGTCGCGGCTCCAACGCTCGCTCATCGCGTCCAGCAGTCCCGCCGGTCCGCACAGGAACGTCTCGCGCTCGCGCCAGTCGCCGCACAGCTCGTCCAGGTGCTCCGCCGTCACGCGGCCCTGCTCGCCCGTGATCCGCTCGTGCAGGCGATAACCGCCGTGTGCCCGTGCCAGCGCGCGCAGCTCCTCGCCGAAGATCACCGTCTCGCGCGTACGCGCGCAGTGCACGTGGACGACGTCCGCGAGCGGTCGCTCGGCGGCGATGCTGCGCAGCATGCTCATGATCGGCGTGATCCCGCTGCCCGCGCTGATGAACAGCAGGCGCTCCGGCAGCGGGTCGGGAAGCGTGAACGTGCCTTCGACGCCACCCAGGCGCACGATCGTCCCCGGGCGCACCCGTCCGAACAGGAACGGCGAGACCTTGCCCTCAGGCACCAGCTTCGGCGTGATCGCGATGCAGCCGTCCGCTCGTCCCGGGGCAGAGGTCAGCGAGTACGCGCGCCAGTGGTGGATGCCGTCGACCTCGATGCCCAGGCGCACGTACTGGCCCGCGCGATGGCCCGGCCACTCCCACCCGGGCTTGATCAGCACCGTCACCGCCTCCGGGGTCTCGCGCTCGATCCGCTCGATCCGCCCGCGCAGCTCACGCGTCGACCACAGCGGGTTGACCAGCTCGAGGTAGTCGTCCGGCAGCAGCGGCGAGGTGAACGAGCCGATCAGGTCCAGCGCTCTGCGCCGCACAGGCGAGACCTGCGGCGTTGCGCCGCGTTCAGCCACGGTCGGATTGGTGGGTAGGAAAGGTCATGACGTGAAGTGATGCTACCTCAAACGAGGGAACATAGATAGAAGTACCCTCATCTTGATCCAGTGATACCCTGAAGTGGCACATGGCAAGCGCGACTTCCCGAGCACGCAATGCAGCCGGCGCCAACGGCGAGCCGGGCGACTCCGCCTACGACCTCACCGTCGAGCAGCTCGCCGCCGAGGTTGGCATGTCCGTGCGCAACATCCGCAACCACCACACGCGCGGCCTGCTGCCGCCGCCCGAGGTCAGGGCGCGCGTCGGCTACTACAGCGCCGAGCACGTCGCGCGGCTGCGGCTGATCCTCGACCTACAGGCCGACGGCTTCAACCTCGCCGCCATCGAGCGGCTGCTCAGTGGCTCGCACGGGCTCGCCGAGCGCCTGCTCGGGCTGCGCATGGCCGTCACCACCCCGTTCGAGGCCGAGTCCCCCGAGATCATCACCGCCGAGGAGCTCACCGCGCGCTTCGGCGACGCCGATCCCAAGGACGCCGAGCGCGTGCGCCGGCTCAAGCTGCTCGTCCCGCTCGGCGACGGGCGCTTCGAAGCTCCCAGCCCCGCGCTGCTCGCCGCCGCCGAGCAGGTAGTCGCCCTCGGCATCCCGCTGCACGCCGCGCTCGTGCTCGTCGAGAAGGTCAGCCGCGACTGCGAATCGATCTCCCGCGCGTTCACCAAGCTGTTCCTGCGCGAGCTATGGGAGCCCTTCGATCAGGCCGGTCAACCCGACGAGGGCTGGGACGAGCTGATCGACGGCGTCAGCTCGCTGCGGCCGCTCGCCTCCGAGGCGCTGCTCGCGCTGTTCAAGCAGCGCATGACCGCCCAGCTCGAGGACGCCTTCGGCAAGGTGCTCGAGCACCAGGCCAAGCGCAAGTAGCGCGGGCGCGCACGCCGGCGCGCATGAGACTCGCGCGGGGAAGCGCGAGATGACCGAGGCGCCTACGGCACGAGCACGATCTTGCGGTGCGCGCCCTCCTGCAGGCGGCGCCACGCCTCCTGCACCTGCTCCAGCGGCAGGCGTTCTACCTCCACCCGCAGCTGACCGCCGGCGACCGCGTCGGCCATCCGCGCATACGCCTCGCGCTTGAGATCCGGCGGCGCCGCGGCGTTGGTGTGGCCCAAGATCGTCAGCAGCTTGCCGCGAATCGCCGCCGAAGTGACCGTCGCCTCCGCGCCCGCGCCCTGGCCAATCTGCACGATCCTCGCGCCGAAGCTCGCCGCGTTCACCGCCGCCGCGAACGGCGCGCCGAACAGCGGGTCCAGCACCACGTCGATGCGGCCGTCCGCAGCACGCTGGAACGCCGCCGGCAGGTCGGGCTCGTCGAGGCGCACCGTCGCGTCCGCGCCCAGCTCCACGCAGCGTTCCAGGCCCTCCCGCGAGCGCGCCGCCGCGACCACGCGCCCGGCACCCAGCAGCTTCGCCGCCTGCACCGCGATCTGCCCCAGCACGCCGCTCGCCCCCAGCACCAGCACATGCTCGCCCGGCTGCAGCTCCGCGCGCCACGTCAGCGGCAGCCACGCCGCCAGGCCCGAGATGCCCAGCGCCGCCGCCACGCCCTCGTCCACTCCGTCGGGAACCGAGTACGTAGAGCCAGGGTCGATCAGCGCGCGCTCCGCCATCGAGCCGAACGGCAAGATCGGCGCGTCGAAGTACACGCGCTCGCCGTCCAGCATGCCCACGCCCTCGCGCCCCGCCACCGACGGCAGCGGCGGCTTGCCCGCATAGAAGCGACCCGCGCAGATCGACACGTCAACCGGGTTCACCCCCGCCGCCAGCACGTCCACCACCGCCTGCCCCGGCCCCGGCTCGGGGTTCTCGAACTCGCCCACGGTGGGGACTCCGTACTCGTGCAGGACCGCCGCTCTCATGCTCCGCTCACCCGGCTGATCCTAGGCCACTCGCGGCCGGCGACGCCCGCGCACAGCGCCGAGCGGGCGCCTCACATGGGCCTCCGCCAGCGCCACGCGCGCGGCCGCGCGGCCGGGAACGCCGTGCACCCCGCCGCCCGGGAACGTCGCTGCGCTGCCCACGTACAGGCCGCGCACCGGTGTGCGGTACGGGAAAAGCGACGGCAACGGGCGGAAGATCAGCTGGTCCAGCGCGTAGCTGCCGCCACCCACGTCGCCGCCGATCAGGTTCGCGTTGCGGCGCTGCAGGTCCGCCGGGCCGAGCACGTGGCGCGCCAGGATCAGATCGCCAAAGCCCGGCGCGAAGCGCTCCACCTGCGCCTCCATGCGCTCCACGTGGCGCTGCTGCTCCGCCGGCCAGTCGATCCCCGACTGCGGGCCGTGCGTGTACGCCCACGCAGTGTGCTTGCCCGCCGGCGCGCGCGACGGGTCCGCCAGCGACTGCTGGCCCAGCAGCATGAACGGGCGCTCCGGCAGCGTGCCCGTGAACGTAGTGCTCGCCAGCACCTCCCGCGCACCGCCGCCCACGTGCACCGTGCCCGCCTCACGCGCCTGCCGCGCAGTCCACGGGATCGGACCGTCCAGCGCCCAGTCGAGCTTCAGCGTCGCCGGACCCGCGCGGTAGCGAAGCAGCGCGCGCCTGTAGCGCGCCGGCAGCGCCTCGCCCGCCAGGCTCGCGAGCGCACCGGGCAGCAAATCCGCGACCACGACAGGCGAGCCCACAGGCTCGCCCCCATTAATCTCAACACCAACCACGCGACCGCGCTTCGCCACGATCCGCGTCACCGCCGCGCGCGTGCGCACTTCGCCGCCCAGCTCGCGCAGGTACGCCATCAGCGCGTCCGCCAGGCGCCCCGCCCCGCCCTCCGGGCTCGGCCAGCCCACGCCGTCGCCCAGCAGCGTCATGTACGCCGCCGCGATCGCGCTGCCCGCGCTCGTCAGCGGCGCGTCCGAGTGCAGCGCCGAGCCGTACAGCCACGCGCGCGTGCCGTCGTGCTCGAACAGCTCCTCGCCCAGCGCCTGCGCCGACATCAGCACCACGCGTGCCAGGTCCACCGTGCCGCGCGCGCCCAGCGCCGCCGCCAGCCGCAGCGAGCCGCCAACCGGAGGAAAGCCCGCCAGCATCGTGTCGCGCAGCGCGTCGAAGTGGCGCACCAGCGGCGCCGCGAACTCCCCCCAGCGCTCGCCGTCCCCTGTGTGCGTCGCCTCCAGGCTCGCCACCGTGCGCTCCAGATCGCGATACAACACCACCGCGCTGCCGTCCGCCAGCGGGTGCGCCATGCACGCCCGCGGGTGCACCCAGCGCAGGCCATGGCGCTCCAGCGGCATGCGCGCGAACGCTCGCGACGCCGCCGCCGCCGGGTACACCGCCGAGAACGTGTCGTGGTGAAAGTCCGGAAGCGTCAGCTCCTCCGTTGCCACCGCGCCCCGCGCGCGCTCGGCCGCCTCCAGCACCAGCACCCGCCAGCCCGACCGCGCCATCGTGATCGCCGCCGTCAAACCGTTCGGGCCTGACCCCACGACCAGCGCGTCGTAGCTCATCAGCGCCAAGCATAGGCATGCGCGAGCAGCGCGCGTCGGGACAGCCGCGGCGCCGGTCGAACATAATCCCCGCATGCGTCACATACGTCACATGCGCCACCAGAGCCCCCACCGGAGCTGAGCGCGCTTGCGGGTCCGCTTCTGCGGCGTGCGGGGCTCCACCCCAGCGCCGGGCATCGAGTTCGTGCGCTACGGCGGGCACACCTCCTGCCTCGCGCTCACGCACGACGACGCGCCCGCGCCCACGCTCGTGCTCGACGCCGGCGCCGGGCTGCGCAAGGTCACCCGCATGCTCGGCCGCGAGCCCTTCACCGGCACCATCCTGCTCACCCACCTGCACTGGGATCACGTGCTCGGGCTGCCGTTCTTCGCCGGCGCCGACCGCGCCGACGCCACGCCCACCGTGCTGTTGCCAGAGCAGGAGAGCGGCGCCGACGCCGCCAGCGTGCTCGCCGGCGTCATGCAGCCGCCGTACTTCCCCGTCACCCCCACTCAGCTGCGCGCCCAGTGGACGTTCGCCAGCGTCGCGCCCGGCGAGCACCGCATCGAGGGCTTCACCGTGCTCGCGCATGAGATCCCCCACAAGGGCGGGCGCACGTTCGGCTACCGCATCAGCGACGCGCACTCCACGCTCACCTACATGCCCGACCACTGCCCCACCATGCTCGGGCCCGGTGAGCATGGCTTCGGCGACTACCACCCCGCCGCCATCGAGCTCGCGCACGACGCCGACCTACTCGTCCACGACGCGCAGCTGCTCCCCGAGGAGCTCGCCGCCGAGGCCGACTTCGGGCACTCCGTCGCCGACTACTCCGTCGAGCTCGCACGGCTCGCCGGCGCGCGCTCCGTCGCGCTCTTCCACCACCGCTACACGCGCACCGACGATCAGCTCGACGCGCTCGCGCAGCGGCTCGCCGGCGACTCGCCCAACGTGATCGTCGCCGCCGAGGACACCGAGCTGGCGCTGTAGCGGGACTGTGGGGCAGGTGGCGGGGCGGTACGGGACAGGGACGGGCCAGGGCTGCGCCTCGCCGCGGGTACCGTGGTAGCGGTTGACCGAACTCATCCAGACCTACGGCGCGCTCGGCGTCTTCCTGTTGATGGTGCCCGAGAGCGCCTGCATCCCCGTACCCAGCGAGGTCACGCTGCTGTTCTCAGGCGTCGCCGTGCACCAGGGCTGGATGAGCTTCCCGCTCGCCGTGCTCGCCGCCACCGCCGGCAACCTCGTCGGGTCGCTGCTCGCCTACGGGCTCGGCGCCAGCCGCCTGCTCGCCGGCGTGCCCGGCGCCGGCCTCGTGCTCGAGCGCTGGGAAGGGCTGTTCGAGCGCCACGGCACGCGCGCCGTGTTCATCGCGCGGCTGCTGCCGCTCGCGCGCACCTTCGTGTCGCTGCCCGCAGGCGCTCGGCGCGTACCGCTCGTCACGTTCGTCGTCCTCACCACCGTCGGCTGCGCGCTGTGGGCGACCGCCTTCGTGCTCGCCGGCATGCTCGCCGGGACCGCCTGGGTCGCCATCAGCTCCGTCGTCGGCAAGGTGCTGTTGGGGGTGGGGGTCATCGTGCTCGTGCTCAGCCTGTCGCGGGTTGGGCGGCGCGAGTGAGCCGCGCCACGGTGGCACCGCTGGTCGTTGTTTGTCCTTTTGCGTTTGCTGTGTAACGATCGCTATACGGCCCGCCGCCGCGGCGTGGCGTGAGCTCCCGTGCGAAGATCGTCGGCGTGTTGCGCCGCGCGAGCTTCCTCAGCGACAGCTTCGAGTACGACCCCGGCGACCCCGACGGCTATCGCGCCGGGATGATAAATGTCGGCAAGGCGCTCGACGCCTCGGCGCTCGCCGTGAAGGTGTTTCACATTCCCAGCGGCGAGAGCCTGTGCCCGTATCACTACGAGTACGAGGAGGAGTGGCTGGTGGTGCTCGACGGGTCGGTGCTCGTGCGCACACCCGATGGCGAGGAGACGGTCGAGCGTGGCGAGATCGTCCAGTTTCCCGCGGGCCCCGCCGGCGCGCACAAGGTCAATAACCCCGGTGAGGCGAGCGCGCGGATCATGATGTTCTCCAGCGCGCGCGAGCCGGCGGTGGCCGTCTATCCCGACAGCGACAAGATCGGTGTCTGGCCGGGTAACCCCGACGACCATGTGATCCTGCGCCGCGCCGACGGCGCGGTGGACTACTACGACGGCGAGCGCTAGGCAGGGGCCGGACTACGCACGCTCGCTGTCGAGCGTCGCCATCTGCGGCTCCGGGTAGCGATCCCCGGCGGCGGCGTCCGGCGGGATCGCGCGCTCAAGCGCCGCTAGGTCATCCGTGTCGAGCTGGAGTTGCTCCGCGCCGAGCGCCTCGTGCAGACGCTCGCGCGTGCGCGCACCGACCAACGCGACGATGTCCTCGCCGCGAGCCAGCACCCATGCGATCGCGATCTGCGCCACGGTCACGCCCTTCGCCTCGGCGACCGCGTGCAGCCCTTCGACCAACGCCAGGTTGCGCGCGCGATTCTCCGCACTGAAGCGCGGCGCCCGCGAGCGGAAGTCCGTCGGCGCGAGCTCGCGCTCCGCGTCGAAGTGCCCGCTGATCAGGCCGCGGCTCAGCACGCCGTACGCGGTGATCCCCACGCCCTGCTCGCGGCACACAGGCAGGATCTCGTGCTCGATGCCGCGCGAGATCAGCGAGTACTCGATCTGCAGGTCGCAGATCGGATGCGTCGCCGCCGCGCGGCGGATCGTCTCCGCGCCGACCTCAGAGAGCCCGACGTAGCGCACGTAGCCCGCCTGCACGAGCTCCGCGATCGCGCCCACCGTCTCCTCGATCGGCACGTCCGGGTCAAGGCGCGCAGGACGGTTTATGAATATAGGAGCGTGCAGCAGGTGGCAGGTTCGGCGCCGCGTCGTGGGCGCTATACGCGCAGAGCCAGCGCCACGTTGGACTCGAGCTCGGACTCGATCGGGCCGTCGCCGATCTCGCTGACGAGGATCTCGACGAGCCGCTCGTGCTGCTCGTCGGAGAGAGCGTCGATCTCGGGTGCGAGAGGCGTCACCGCGAGCGTCGACAGCAGCTGCGCCGCGCCGCCCTCGAAGGCGACCGGCAGCGTGCGTCGCGAGATCCGCACATCGTCGAAGCCCGCGCGCTCCATCAGCTCCCGCAACGCCTCGCCGTCGGGGAAGCCCCACGGACCGCCGCGGTAGCGATCCGCGAGCTCCGCGCCAGCGACCGCTTCGAGCGCGTTGCCCAGCGCGCACACCGGCGGCGAACGGTCGATCTCCGTCCACACCGCGATCCCGACGCGCCCGGCGGGACGCAGCGCCCGGCTCATCTCGGCCAGCGCCGCAGGCCGATCCGGCAGGAACTGGAGCCCCTGCTGACAGGTGACGACGTCGAACGCGCCGTCGTCCACCGGCAGGCGCTCTGCCGGAGCCTCGTGATATTCGATCTCACAGCCGCCGCTCACGGCCGGCTTGCGCTCGGCGATCGCGAGCATCGCCGCGCTCAGATCGCAGCCCGTCACCTGCCCCTGCGCGCCGACCCGCGCCGCCGCCAGGCGCGCGACCGAGCCGGGGCCGCATGCGACGTCGAGGACGGCCTCGCCGGGGGCGAGCTCTAGCTCGTCGAGCAGCAGCTCCGCCCACGGCGTGAACATGCGCGGGACCATCACGCTCTCGTACACGTCCATCGAGGACAGCGCCGCCGCGCCGAACGATTCGCTCCATCTCGCTGCGCTCATGCCCCGACTGACCCCCTAGGACTCGGCTGCGCCTGCGCCGAAAAAGCCCGTCAGCAGCTCGTTGACGCGCTCGGGAGCGTCGTGCTGAACCCAGTGGGTCGCCTGCGGTATGCGCTCGACACGGACGTCGGATACCCACTTCGCATCGGGCTCCGCGAGCTCGCTGCCGAGAACCGAGTCGCGCTCGCCCCAGATGACGAGCACCGGAACGTCGATCGGGCGCAGACGCGCGAGCGCAGAGCGCGGTGAGCGGCGCAGCGCCGCCCGGTAGTAGTTGATCATCGCCGTCAACGCTCCCGGCTGCGACCACGCCTCGACGTAGCGCTCGATGTCCGCGTCACTGAACGCGCCGGGCGATTCCGCGCGAAGCGCTCGCTTCGCCGCCGCGAAATCGTTCGCCGCCAGCAGCCTCTCCGGGATCACCGGAAGCTGGAAGAAGAACATGTACCAGCTTTTGCGAAGCTGCCTCCAGGTGCGAAACGACGCGAGCATTCGCGCCGGGTGGGGGACGTTGAGGATCGCCAGCCGCTTGACCACGTCGGGGTGCTCCATCGCCGTGTAGTACGCCACCGCCGCGCCCCAGTCGTGGCCGGCGACGTATGCGTTCTCGACCCCGAAATGCCGGATCAGCCCGGCGATGTCGCCCGCAAGGGACTCCGCGTCGTATTCGCGCCAGCCGGCGGGCTTGCTCGACAGGTTGTAGCCGCGCATGTCCGGCGCGACCACGTGGTAGCCGGCCTGGGCCAGCGCGGTGATCTGATGACGCCACGAGTACCAGAACTCGGGGAAGCCGTGCAGCAGCACGACCAACGGCCCGCTTCCAGCCTCCGCGTAGTGCAGCCGCACGCCGTTGACTTCCGCGTAGGACTCGCTGATGTTCTCCGTCACTTCCGCGGGCGTGCTCATGTCTCACTCCCCTGGCCGGGCTGATGGCCGATGTCGTCCAACCATAGCCCCAAGCCGACAGATGTGCCGTGCGCCCCCGCGCCCCCGCGCCCCCGCGCCGCGCGAGCTCGACCGACGACTTCGACCCAGGGTCCGCGGTGTGGACATCCGCGGTTGCGCGCGGGATACTCGCGTGGTGTACGCGTTCGGTCGTTCACGCCAGCGTCTTGCGGGGGTCCTCAACTCGGCGTTCGCCGAGGGCCTGCTGAGCGAGCAGACACACGTGCACCGCCTCGGCCTGCTGTTCGGCCCGAGTCTGGTGGATCCGCAGCAGTTGATCGGCGATCTCACGCTTCGCCGCCGACGCCAGCCGCCACTCGCCGCCGCGCGCCACGCGTGGCGCGCGCTGACCGCGAGCCTCCGCGGCACCGCCGGGTTGGGTCGATCCTCAGTAGCGCCGCTGGTGGGGCGCATGGCGCTGCACAGCGGGGACATCCTCGCGCTCGGCGCTCAGCCGATCCACATCGACTGAGCCGCGATGCGACCGAACATGGAGGTCCCGCGATGGACGTAGAGCTGGAAGGCTTTCTGACCGAGCTCTACCGCAGTGGGCGCGATCACGACGCGGCGCGAGAGGACCGGCTTGAGCGGCTGCGCAACGTGGAGCCGGAGACCGCGCGCCTGCTCGGTGTGCTGGCGCGGGGCCTGACAGCCAAGCGCCTGCTCGAGCTGGGCACGTCCAATGGGTACTCGACGATCTGGCTGGCCGACGCGGCGAGGGACTGCGGCGGCGAGCTCACGTCTGTCGAGATCGACTCCACGCGCATGGCCGAAGCCGATCAGCACCTGCGGAGCGTCGGCCTGGAGCCGTTCGCAACCCTCCGCCTGGAAGATGCGCGAGCGTGCCTGGCGAAGTCCGCCGATGCCTCCTGGGATCTCATCTTCCTCGACGCCGAACGGTCCGAGTACGTCAGCTATTGGCCCGACCTGGCCCGCACGCTGAGCGCCGGCGGGATGCTCGTCGTGGACAACGTCATCTCTCACGCGGACGAGGTGGCGGACTTCCGCGAGCTGATCGAGCGCGACAGCCGGGTCATGGACGCCCTGGTGCCGGTCGGCGCTGGCGCGCTGCTGGTGGTCAGGATTGCGCCTGCAGCTCCTCGGCCGATGGCACGACGATCGGGCCCTCCGGCGGCTGGGTGAAACGGATCGCGTTGCCGAACGGATCGCGCAGCGCACAGTCGGTCCCGTAGAAGCGCTCCGTCGGCTCCTGCGTGAACTCAACGCCCGCTGCCCGTAGGCTCTCGTAGGTACCGCGACAGTCGTCGGTCGCGAAGATCACGCCGCCGCCCGCGGCCCCCTTCGCCACGAGCTCGCGGATCTCCGCAGCGGTGGCGTCGTCGTAGGCGGGCGGTCCAGGGAGCATCAGGACCAGCTCGACGTCGGGCTGGTCGGAGAGGTTCACTGTCAGAAAGCGCATGACGCCCAGGTCGGCGTCGGTGTGGACGACCATCCCGAGCTTGCCGACGTAGAAGTCGAGCGCCTCGTCCTGGTCGAGAACGTGGATGAAGGTGTGGCTGATTCGCTTGAGCATGGACGCCACGTTAGACGGCGGCGTCGCGGCTCGCTACTCCGAATCTGCTCTCTTACCCGGCCGGCCGCAGCCACGCCATCGCCCAGCAAGCCGGCACGCGCAGCGCGGCGCCATCGCCGGCGAAACGCGCGCGGTATGCCGAGGGGGGCTCACCGACGATCTCGCGGAAGGTGCGAGTGAATGTGCCAAGGCTGTTGAATCCGACGTCCAGGCAGATCTCGGTTACGGGACGGTCGGTTTCGCGCAGCAGCTCCATCGCACGCTCCACCCGGCGGCGCTGCAGGTAGCGGTGCGGCGTCTCGCCAAACGTCGCCCGGAACTGGCGGCTGAAGTGCGCCGGGGAGATGTGGGCGACACGCGCCAGCGCCGGCACGTCGAGCGGCTGCGCGAACGCACGGTCCATCGTGTCGCGAGTCCGCAACATGCGGCGGTTGCGATCCTCGATGGCGTGTGACATCTGCTCAAGCCTAACTCGGCGCGACTTCATGCGGCTGCGACGGGCGCCGCGGCGAGCTCGGCGAGGCTGTCACTCGGGCTCCCCCCCGGCCGTACTCGACAGCCACTGAGGTGGGGTCCAGTCTCCCTCAGGGTCGGTGGTTTGCCCCACCTCGATCAGATGACCGTCGGGATCGCGGATGTAGCAACGGATCTCGTACTGGTGCTGCTTCGGTGGCGTCAGGAATTGAGCACCACGGGCGCTCCATTCGGCGTACACGGCCGCGATGTCCTTGACGCGGATATTGAGGAAACTGCTGACCCGGTCGAGGTCCCGTGGCGTCTCCAGAATGACCGCCGGCTTGTCGTCGGTCGGGCCTCCGCCCCGATTGATGACGATCCAGCTGTTGGCGAGCGCGACGTTGGTCGGTTCGCCGGAGCGTTCCAACGTGCCGCCGAGCACGTCGGTGTAAAAACGCCGAGAACGCTCAACGTCGTCGGAGACGATGAAGTGGGTCAGCACAGTACTCGATAGCCACTGAGGTGGGGTCCAGTCCCCCTCTGGGTCGGTGGTTTGCCCCACCTCGATCAGATGAACGTCGGGATCGCGGATGTAGCAACGGATCTCGTACTGGTGCTGCTTCGGTGGCGTCAGGAATTGAGCACCACGGGCGCTCCATTCGGCGTACACGGCCGCGATGTCCTTGACGCGGATGTTGAGGAAACTGCTGACCCGGTCGAGGTCCCGTGGCGTCTCCAGAGTGACGGCGGACTTGTCGTCGGTCGGGCCTCCTCCGACATTGATGATGATCCAGCTGTTGGATAGTGCGACATAGGTTGGCTCCCCGGAGAAGACCACCCTGCCGCCGAGCACTTCCGTGTAGAAACGGCGGGAACGCTCTACATCATTTGAAACGATGAAATGAGCCAAGACCAGCTCGTCGTCGATGGTGCTCATGCTTACCTCCGTCTCTCGAATTTGCCGCTAGGTCACGCGTTGCACCGCGCATCCCACCTGTGCGTGCCCCTGGTCCGATCCTCGGTCGCTGCTCGAGCGCCGGCGCCGTCACCGCCTTTCTGTTCTGAGTAGCGCAGTCGGGTGTCGCTGCAAGACTGCGTCCTCACGGTCAGTGTCCTGCGCTTTGGCCGCCGTCGATGTGCAGGATCTCGCCGGTCACGAAAGGCGCCGACTCGAGATAGAGGACTCCAGCGACCACGTCCTCGATCTCGCCGACTCGGCCGATGGGGTGCAACGCGCCCATCCCCGCGTAGGAGCTCTCGTCGTGGAGCGGCGTTTTGATGACGCCGAGCGAAACGGCATTTACCCGTAGGCCGCGTGAGGCGTACTCGATCGCGAGCGACCGGGTGACCGCGACCAGGCCGCCCTTGGTCAGCGTTTGCAGCGCGGCTGGTCTGCTGCTGTCCGGCTGCTCGACGAGTGACGTTGAGACATTGACCACGTGCCCACGACCCTGGTCGAGCATCTGTTTGATCGCGCGCGTCGTCATGTGAAAGAAGCCGGCGACGTTGACGGCGATCAGCGCGTTGAAGTCGTCGAGCGTGTAGTCCGTGAAGGGCTTGCCGATGTAGATCCCCGCGTTGTTGACGAGGGTGTCTATGCGGCCGAAATGCTCGATCGCCGCCTGCACGATGCGCTGCGCCGTGTCAGGGTCGGCGATGTCGCCCTCGACGGTCACGACGCCGGGGTCTGCCGAAGTCCCGATCGATCGAGCAGCCGCGATCACCGCATACCCTCGCTCACGGTAAGCCCTCGCGAGACCTGCGCCGATGCCCTGCGAGGCGCCGGTGATGATTGCGACCCGCTCCTCGTCGTGCTCAGGCGGCGGGATCACTCGACGAGGTAGGTGTCATAGATCACGCCCTTGGGCTGACGGGCGCCGACGCTGACGAATACGCCCTCGTTCAACCAGTTGAGCTGGGGGGCCGCCGTCTCGATCTGGGTAGAGGTGCGGAACGTGTACTCGCTCGCATCGACCTCCTCACCGCGCCCGAGCCGGGCGAGCACATCGGCGCTACCGTGGCGGACTCCCCGCGACTGCACGTAGAGCAGATCGCCGCCGTCGGTTTGCAGCGTGTAGCGGATGTCCGCGAATGAAGTGCCATCCGGCAAAACGATCTGCCAGTCTGCGCTGGCACCCGGGAGCAGCTTGCCGCTGATCTCCGGACCGATGAACGTCCCGCCGGTCTGGGCCACGATCCGCCGGTGGCCCTGCGCGACCTCACCGAAATCCAGTGGCTCACCGAGGGTCACCTCCAGGCGGTAGACCTTCCTCAGGCGTGGATCCGGAAGCTGACCGCTCATCGCCGCCCATGTTGGCATCCGCCGGCCGGTTTCGATTTCTGGCGTGGATCCAGCGTCGTGCGGATGCCTGGCGACGCAGCCGCCGAGCGTGCTCGCTCGCGAGCGCTCCGGACTCGCCACGCGCCGCCCGGGAGAGCCTTGACATCTGCTCGGATGAGGTGGAGAGTATGCGCCACCCGACGGGAGCGTCCTCGGTCGAAGAACGGCTCTGGAGCGACCAGGACAGGGGAGCTCGTGCATGAGCAGCGACTATGACGTGATCGTGCTCGGTGGCGGCTCGCCGGGCGAGCACTGTGCGAGCGCGCTGGCGGAGGGCGGTCTGCGGGTGGCGGTCGTGGAGCGCGAGCTCGTCGGAGGGGAGTGCTCCTACTGGGCTTGCATTCCTTCGAAGACGCTGCTGCGGCCGGGCGAGGCGGTCCATGGGGCGCGCGAGGCCGCCGCGACCGCGGAAGTGGATGTCGAGGCGGCGCTCGCCTGGCGTGACTTCATGGTCTCCGAATACTCCGACGCCGGCCAGGAGCGCTTCCTTGCCGATCACGGCATCGAGCTGCTGCGCGGCAGCGGGCGGCTCGCCGGCCCGGGGGTCGTGGAGGTCGACGGCGTGCGCCACACCGCGGAGCACGTGGTTCTCGCTAACGGCGCCGATCCGGTCGTGCCGCCCGTGCCTGGCTTGCGCGAGCTCGACGGCGTTTGGAGCAACCGCGAGGTGACCTCCATGAAGGCCGTTCCCCGCCGTCTGCTGATCCTTGGTGGCGGGCCGGTCGGGGTGGAGATGGCGCAGGCCGTCCGTCGGCTCGGCGGCGAGGTGGCGGTGATCGACATGGCCGAGCACGTGCTCGGGCGGGAGCCGGCGCCGCTGGGTGAGGCGCTCGGCGAGGTTCTGCGCAGTGAGGGCATCGAGCTCGTCCTGTCGGCGAACGCGAGCGCCGCACGACGCGAGGGCGAGGACTACGTCATCGAGATCGACGACGGACGCGAGCTGCGCGGCGACCGGCTGCTCGTCGCCACCGGCCGGCGTCCGCGGGTGCTCGGGCTCGGCCTGGAGACCGTCGGCGTCGAGGCCGACGCACACGGAGTTCCAGTAGACACGCACTTGCGGGCGGCGGCGAACGTGTGGGCGATCGGCGACGTAAACGGGCAGTGGCCGCTCACCCACGTCGGCAAGTACGAGGGCGAGGTGGTCGCCGCGAACATCCTCGGCGAGCCGAGAAAGGCCAACTACGAGGCCGTTCCCCGGGTCGTCTACACCGACCCGCAAGCCTCGGCGGTGGGCGCCGCCGCCGGCCGCTTCAGTGCCATGGTCCCGCTGTCTGAGGTGGCGAAGACCGCGACCTACACGCGAGCCTACGCCGACAGCAACGGCTTCCTGACGCTGCTCAGCGACGGCGAGCGGCTGACAGGCGCCTACGCGCTCGGCCCCGAGTCGGGAGAGTGGCTGCAGCAGGCGACGCTCGCGATCCGCGCCCAGGTCCCACTCGGCGTTCTGACGGACACGATCCAGCCGTTCCCGACGTTCTCGGAGATCTTCGTCGCCGCGCTGAAGGCGCTTCGCGGTGAGATCGCGGCAGCGTCCAAGACGGTCGGCGCGGGACCACCAATGGCGAGCTGACGGAGGGAGACGGCAGCGAAACGTGCGCCGCGGATAACCAGCGGCAATGCCAACCTCGGACGGAGTGATATCGCGGCCGTCTCTGCCAGCTGTGTAGTTTCGCGGTGGCGTCCCTTGAGTGTGCCTACTCGGACAGCCCTGCTATCCGCAGTCCTTCGGCGTGGTCGAAGTACGCCCGGTAGCGCCAGACCCTATCGCCGCGAAAATCGAAGATGCCCGCGAATGGCTGATCTACCGGGACGCCGCTGGCCTTGCCGCGTCCCCTGAGCCCACCCAGCACAAGCACCCGATTGCCGAGGTCGCGGCCTCAGCGACGCCTTGGAGCTCCTCCCAGTTTTCGCTGTGGTCGACATTGAACCGCTCAACGCCCTCGCGTCCGCGGTAGCTGCCCCCATCGAGGCCCCTGACCATCACCGGATACCACACGAAATCGGGGGTCGCGAGCTCGGCGAACAAGCCATCGATGTCGCGGCGGTTGTAGGCATCAAGCACTCGCCTGGCAACATCCAGCTTGTCTCTGGGCATCACGTCGGAGTATCGCGCAGCGTGCTCCCGATAGTCGTGAGCGCGCCGGCCAGCTGCCGGTTGACGATGTCGCAAGCGGGGAAGCTATCCTAAACCATATGGTTGAGGGTTCGGTGGAGATGGACGCGGTGTTCCACGCGCTCGCGCACGGCACTCGGCGAGAGATCGTCGGCCGGCTTGCCGAGCGCGCAATGACCGTCGGCGAGATCGCTGGACCCTTGGCGATGTCGTTGGCGGGGGCGTCGAAGCACATCAAGGTGCTGGAGCGCGCTGGTCTGGTTCGGCAGACCGTCGACGGTCGCCGTCACGTGTGTCACCTGGACGCCGCGCCGCTCGCCTCCGCCTCAGCCTGGCTGCAGTTCTACGAGCGTCACTGGCCACGGCGCCTCGATGCCCTCGAGGCCCTACTAGGTGTCGAGCAAACCCCTCGCGAGGAGTAACGATCCCGATGACCGCACAGCAGACAGTCGTCCGGCTTCAACGCAACATTTCCGCGCCGCCCGAGCGCGTCTACAGAGCGTGGCTTGAGCCCGAACTGCTCCAACGATGGTTGGCGCCGGGAAGCATGCAGGTCGTCCGGGCCGAGGTTGACGAGCGAGTGGGCGGCCATTACCGGATCTGGCAGGAGAACGTCGGCGGCGACGTTGGCGGCTTTGAGTGCGAGCTGCTCGAGCTCGTCCCGCCAGAACGGATCGTGTGGCGCTGGGGCTTCGTTGGGCCCGCACGCACTGACGGCCCGGTCTTTGACTCGCAGCTCACGGTCACGCTGCGCGAAGCGCCAGGCGCCAGCACGGAGCTGACGCTCGTGCACGAGCACCTCGACGCTCTACGCGACGCAATGCCCGAAGTTGCCGACGGCGTCGAGTCCGGCTGGACCGCGGCGCTCAACAAGCTCACCGAAACAATGCGCCAAGCGAAATCGTGAACCCTGAATCGCCAGACCACGCAGCTGCAAAAGTAGGGGCCGAGGCTCCGACGCTGTTCGTCTGCCACGGCGACGCCGGCGGCCCGCGTATGCATCCATGCCGTCGCGTCCAGGAAGCGCTCCGCGGCGCAGACATCGACTATCAGAAGGTGATCGCCGGCCACGGCAGCCCATGGCCGTTCTTGCGCAAAGGCTCGCGCGAGGAGCTGCGCACAGTCACCGGCGCGACAAAGCTACCGGCGCTCAAGCTGCCTGATGGAACGGTCATCACCCACTCACGCGCGATCCTCTCCTGGATCGACCAGCGGGAGTGACGCGCCGCACGCGCCGGCACTGAAGCACGTCCCTTTGCCCGAGCTGGCCGAGTAGGCGCGGGGTGCGCTTATCCTGAGTTCATGTCGACGCCAACATACGCGTCCGTTAACGGGCTGCAGATGTACTACGAGGTCCACGGCGACGGCCCGCCGCTTGTGCTCCTACACGGAGGCGCGCTCACCATCAGCCTGACCTTCGGGCCCATGATCCCGACCCTCGCTGAGAGCCACCAGGTGATCGCCGTCGAGATGCAGGGCCACGGCCATACCGCGGACATCGATCGAGAGATGACGCTTGAGAGCTTCGCGGACGACATCGTCGCCCTGCTCGGACAACTTGGCATCAGGCGGGCGGATCTCTTTGGGTACAGCCTGGGTGGGGCCGTGAGCCTGGCGATCGCGAGTCGCCATCCGGACCTGGTGGGAAAGCTCGTGCTGGCTTCCACGCCTACGCGTCGCGCGGACTTTGCACTCGATGGGCAACTCGGCGCTGACAGAATGCCGACCGCAGCCGACGGCCGAGATTGGGAGGCAGAGTACCGGCGAGTTGCGCCACATCCCGATGGCTTTGCCGAATTGATTGCTCGCGCAGGAGCGATGGTGAGCGCAATTGAAGACTGGTCGCCCGATGAGCTTCACGCGATTGGCACGCCTACCCTCTTCCTGATCGGCGAAAGGGACTTCATCAGCGTCGAGCGGGCAATTGAGACGGTCGCCCTCATACCCGATGCGCAACTCGCGATCCTCCCGGGCGCGACGCACCTGGAAGTGCCCCGTCGCCCCGACCAGGTGCTCGCAATGGTCGTTCCCTTCCTTGAAACATCGGCCTGAACGGAAGGAATCGCCGCCGCTCACCTACCCGAGCAGCGCCATCAACTCCTCGCGGCTGGGTCCCGGAAGCTGCAGGCGCTGGTTCTCGCCAGCCACCTCGAGCGTCCGCTCGGCGACGCCGTCCTCGGAGAACGTCTGCCCGAGGGGCTTCAGGACGGCGCGGGAGTCGAGGTAGGCCCTGAACAGATCGGGGTCGAACACGGCCGCCGTGTTGAGCGCGTGCCTGAGAACGGCTGGGCGCTCGCTGGGCGGAGCTGGCTCGAGTCCCTCGCGCAGCGCATCGATCTCGCGCAGACGGTCCCGGTCCTCTTCGACGGTCTCCCGATACCAAGGAGTCATCCTCGCCTCGGTGGCCGCATCCCACGCCTCGGCGAACTCCAGCGGATCGTCCAAGTGCGAGCCGACGACCTCCCGCAGAGCCCGCGCGTGCAGCAGGCCGAGAGATATGCCGCGTCCGAGGGAAGGGTTCGTGCAGGCCCACGCGTCACCAAGCAGCGCGACCCCGGTCAGCAGCGGCCGGGCGTCCGCGAGCGGGCGGCGGTAGCGGTCGAGCACGCCACCCATCGCCTCGAGCTCGCTGATCGGCTCGCCCTCCAGCCAGTGCGCGTGCAGCGGACAGGCCTTGACGACGGCCGTCCACAGATCAGGGTCGCGCATCCGCTTGAGCACGCGATCCCCGCTCGAGGTAACGAGCGTCACTGCCCACGTACCGTTGTCGGAGGGCAGGGTCAGAACCGAGAAGCTGCCGAGTGGCGCGAGTAGCGGGCCGAAGGGCTGCGGCGTCGTCCCGTCGGGCGAGCGGAAGTAGCGACCGTAGTAGATGAACCCGGAGTCCTCGGACTCCTCATGCAGGGGTCCTATGTCCGCGTCACTCAGCCAGCGCGGCAGCGGCGAGCGCCGGCCCATCGCGTCAACAACGAGATCCCCGTGTAGCGTCTCACCCGAGTCGAGCCGGACCCCGTCCACGTGCGGCGTGCCGTTGACCAGATGCATCGTCAGATCCTTCACGGCCGAGCCCCGCCTCACCTCCAGGCACGGCTCCTCTGCCGCGGCCTTGCTCAGGACCTGCTCGAAGATCGGGCGTCGGGCGGTGTAGGTCACGAACCGCTCATCCTCCGCCCGCCGTCCGGCCTCGGCGAGGTTGGGAGGCATCAACGCGAGCAGATCCAGGCGCGCAGCGCCAGCCGCCACGAGACCCTGAAGGACCTCGGGAAGGTCCTGCTCGAGCACGGCGCGACCGGCCGGCGCCAGGAAGTGCGCCAGCCGGAACTGCGTCACGCCGCCGCGATCCCACGTTCCCCATGCCTCATCGAGCGAGTCCGGTACCGGCGCCGCATCGCGCTCGAGCACCGTCACCTCGTGCCCATCGCGCGCCAGCATCATCCCCCCCGCTAGCCCGCACACGCCGCCGCCCAAGAAGATGATCCTGGCCATGCGCCGCTCAGCCCCCAGCGCGCTCGGCGCGCTCTCGCCTGATGAAATCGACCCCAGCTGAGATTGGTGCCACGAGGTACGGATAGTAGGCGCCCGCGTTGGCCGACGCCACGCGACGCGCCTCAAGGGCGTCCCCGTGGTGTGGTGGCCGAGCTACTGCTCCTCGGCGTCTGAGCGCTTGAACCGCAGATTCAGGCGGTCGGCCGGGTCTTCGTCCGCCTTGGGCGGATCGAACCGGCCTCGGGTCAGAGCGCGGATCGTGCCCTCCTCGGGATACTCCACCAGCTCGGGCATCACCTTGTTGGACACCATCAGGTACCGCACCGGCTCGTCGGTTCGGTTAGCCAGCGTGTGGCCGCCCCGGCGGCCCCGGGGGAAGGCGACGATGTCCCCGGGCGCGAGCTCGGACTCGCCCTCGAGCGTCCGTAGCGTCGGCCGGCCGGAGATCACGATGGCCAGCTCCTCCATTCCGTGGTGGATGTGCAGCGGGACGCCCTCGTAGCGCGGAGCCAGCTCGTACAGCGTCCCGCCGAGCAGCTCGCCCCCCGCGGCCTTCACGACCGGCTCGGCCCGCAGGCCGGAGTGCTCCCTGCTGAACCTCTCAGCGAAGACATTCGGCCGCGTGCCGCTCACGAGAGCGATCATAAGGCGCTGTGACGCGAGGTGCGAGCACTTTGTGCGGCCGTGGCTGCACCGTAAACGACCGATTGGAGTGGAGATGGCCAAGCTGATCTACGCGGCGATCGCGTCGCTTGACGGTACGTCGAGGACGAGGAGGGAAAGTTCGACTGGGCGGCGCCGGATGAGGAGGTGCATGCGTTCGTCAACGATCTCCAGCGGCCGATCGGCACCTACCTATACGGGCGCCGGATGTACGAGACGATGGTGTTCTGGGAGACCGTGAGCACCGAGGCCGATGAGTCGGCAGTGTCCCGGGACTATGCCGGGATCTGGCAGGCAGCTGAGAAGATCGTGTACTCCCGGACGCTTCAGACAGTATCGAGCGCGAGAACGCGGATCGAGCGCGAGTTCGATCGAGACGCCGTCCGGCAGCTCAAGCAGTCCTCGGTGGCCAACATCGCAGTCGGGGGTGCCGAGCTCGCTGGCCACGCAATCCGCGCGGGGCTGGTCGACGAGTGCCATCTGCTCTTGTGCCCGATCGTGGTGGGCGCCGGCAAGCGCGCCCTGCCAGACAACGTCCGCGCGCAACTCGAACTTCTCGATGAGCGCCGGTTCCGAAACGGCGTCGTTCACCTCCACTACCGCGTAAGCGTCTGACCGAGCCGGCAACGCGACGCCAGGCAAAGACCTGCTCCAGCGATACTGCTTACCGATTGCCGCGTGTCGCTTTAGCCGATCAGCCCTTGATTTCGTTGTGAACCCGAGCCACCATCGGCTCGTTCATCTCGACGCCAGCCGCCGCGAGGATCGGCAAAAGGGTTACCCCGAATGCGTCGAATGCCTCCTGCGACTCCCAAACGTCAAAGACCTGGATCTCGCCATCCGTCTCAAGGGCGACGTGGGAGATACGTCCGTCGGGGGCTCCTGCGCCCGCTTCCTCAAGCTGGACGAGCGTTGTGTCGTACCGCTCCTGCGTAAAGCCCTTAGCAGTGATATAGAACCCGAGCGCCATTCGATCCCCCTTCGCGCGGTCTGCGCGGTGGTTTGCCCAGCGATGCCGTGGACTGTACTCCGCTGCCAGCTGAGTTGGGCCGAGTCCCTGTGCATATGACCCTGACCGCGAAACGAGGAGATCGTTCGATGCGCAAAGTTGCGGCCTCTCTGTTCCCCTCCCTCGCCGGTGCCGCCGAGCAGCCGGACGACTTCGTGACCGACGTGGATGACGCCACTGAGGCGAACCTGAGGGGCGTCTCACGATGACCATCGTCATCACCGCCTTTGAGCGGTCGCCCGATGGCGGCAAGGGCCTGGCGCGCGATACGCGCGTTCGCTGGGCGCTTGAGGAGGTGGGCCAGCCCTACGAGGTTCGCCTTGTCTCGTTCCGCGCGAAGAAGGAACCCGCGCATCTGCGCCTTCATCCTTTCGGCCTGATTCCGACCTATGAGGAAGGCGATCTTGTCTTGTTCGAGACAGGCGCGATCGTCTTCCACATCGCCGAGCACCATGCGGGCCTGTTCTCGGACGATGCCAATGCGCGGGCGCGGGCAATCACCTGGATGTTCGCTGCGCTCAACACAGTGGAGCCGCCGATCCTCGAACTCGTGACCGCCAGGTTCGCGGAGGGTGACAAGCCATGGGCCGAAGAGCGCCGGCCTCTGGTCAAAGACCGCATTCGCGATCGACTGGTCCAGCTTTCTGCCCGCTTGGGCGATGCCGACTGGCTCGATGGGGACTTCAGCGCGGGCGACCTCATGATGGTGTCGGTGCTGCTCAGGCTTAGACCTTCGGGCCTTCTGGACGAGTTTCCGAAACTGGCCGCCTATGTTGCCCGCGGCGAAGCGCGGCCCGCATACGAACGGGCTTTCGCCGCCCAATGGGCGATCAACGCCGGTCATTCGCAAGCTGGGTGACGAAGTTCCGAACGCGACCGAGCACGCGCGCTCTGCACACGAAAGTGGTCGCGCGCGATCACGACTCTCGCGCTCTTGCTAATCGTCCGACCCGATAGCAGCGGGCCCGGCCCGCCAAACGCTCGCCTAGCTCCAAAAGCAGCGGTCCGGGATACTCACCGGAGGATGCCCGACGAGTCCACGACCCCTGACCTAGTGGAGTTGCAGAAGCGGCTCACCGCAGCTACCAATCGCGGCGACGTCGATGCGATCGTGGCGTTCTACGCGCCGGATGCCGTGTATGACATGTCGCCGGTGGGTATGGGCGTCTTTGAGGGGCGGGCGGCGGCGCGTGGCTTCATTGAGGACTGGTGGACCTCCTACGAGGAGTCCGAGTTCGAGGCCAAGGAGACTCTCAACCTTGGCAACGGAGTTGGCTTTCGCGTGCTCGTTCAGAAGGGCCCAGCGGTGAGGTTCAGCTGCGCTACGGAGCCGTCAGCGTGTGGGAGGACGGCAAGATTGCGCGAATCACCAACTACACCGACATCGATGAGGCACGTGCTGCCGCCGCACGCATTGCAAAGGAGCGGGGCTAGGTGATGTTGCAAGAGAACGTGAGGTTGGTTGAGCGCGCGATCGCGGCGATCAACGCAAGGGACATCGAGGGCTATCTCGCCTGCTGCACCGAGAACGTCAAGTTGGAGACGCCAATGGCGGCCGTTGGAGGGGTGTACGAAGGAATCGACGGCATCAGGCGTTTCTTTACGGACGTCGAGGATGCCGCACCCGATTACCGGATGGAGCTTGACGGCGTGGAAGAGGTCGATAGCAAGCGGGTGATCGCGTTCCTGCGCACTAGCTCCACGGGCCGAGCCAGCGGCATTCGCATGACACCGCCTATCACCAACGTGTACGACCTGATCGACGGCAAGATCAGCCACATTCGCATCTTCTTCGACCGTCAGGAGGCCCTCAAAGCTGTGGGGCTGGAGGGAACCCCTCGACCGAGGCGAGAAACGCGTTGACGGCGTCAACGAACGCGTTCTTGCCCTCGACGGTCTCCGCATTGCCCAGGCGCAGGCGGACGTCGTCGGTCATGTGTGCGGAGAGCGCGGAGACATCTTTGGCGTCGAACGCCGTGAAGTACGGCGTTAGTAGTTCTGCGACGCGTAGTCCTCCGGCGCGGCGCCGTCCTGAGCCGCTGCGCCGTCGGCGTCCGCCACCTCGCTCCGTGCCGCCGCTCGCCTCTCGGCGGCCTCCTGATCGCGTAGCACCGACTCTGTTGCCGCGAGCACGTCGCTTTCCGGCCGCGGTCCGTCCCAATCGAGATACCAATGCCTGTGCACACTCGCTAGCCACGAATCCGCCGTAGGAATGAGGCCGAAGCGGGTGATCGTCCGCTGAAGGCCCACCTGGTCGGTGTAGAGCAGTTCGATCGATATCGGCTGGCGCGCATCGATCGCCTCCGCGATGGCACGACGCACCGAATCGTCCGGGTTGCGGAGGGCTCCCTGCCACATGCCGATGTCGCTGGCTGGGATATAAAGGTCACGTGTCTGAAGGCGAAACTCTTCTTCCGGAGCGTGTGTGGGCAGGTCCCGAGATGAGCCGAGCCCGGCCCTGACCGTCCAGCCCTGGCAGACCCCGATCCCGCTGCCGACGTTTCTGAGGCTGATCGCGAGATACACGATGCCGTCAATATGCTCGGCAACGGCGCGACCACCCTCCGCGCTCACCCAATGCCCTTCCACGAACATGAGCTTCTGCACCGGATCCTCGAGGCGCGAGGGGGCGAGCACGGGCCGGCGCTGCTCCTGCAGCGCCGCCTCCGCGATGCGCGCCGAGCGGTTCGATGACCGGACCGACGCGAACGTGGCGACGGCGAGCACGAGCGTGCCGACACCGGCGACCATTGAGGAGATCGTCGCCCAGTCTGTTGCGAGGAACAGCATCACCCATCAGTTTGGCACCAGAGCAGCCCCCCCTCGGACGGAGTGAGATAGCCCCCTCATCCGATGCAGGCTCGACCATCCCACGACCGCCATCACGCGAAAGCAGTCGCGCACGATCACGGCTCTCGCGCTCTTGCTGATCATCCGACGCGGTCGCGGTCGCCTCGCAGTTCAGAGGCTCGCTTCCCGCGCCATCCGGGTCCCGAAGCGGATGCGCGCGAAGGCGCTTCGCGGCAGCAAGCGGGGCAGCCGCCTCGCGTCCAGGTGGGGTCCTTGAGCGCCCGCGAGGCGGTGCCGACGCTGACGCCGACACGCTCGCCAGCAGCATGCGACGCGACTCTTGTGCAGACGAGACCCCGCGTTGCGTGACTCCTAGCGGAGGCCACAACCGCTGGCGCCAAGTCGTAGGGCACAGGCGCTTGGCTACGCTTCGGCGCGTGGAGCTGCAGCGGCGCATTGCGGAGGGGACGGGTGAGTTCTTGCTCTTCGCGCTGACGCCACCACGCCTGACGACCGAACCGGAGCACGCCCGTCAGATCGCCGCGAAAACGCTCGAGCGCCTGCGCCCCGTGGGCATCGACGGCCTCGTGCTCTACGACATTGATGACGAGAGCGACCGCAATCCCGAGGAACGCCCCTTTCCGTTCCTGCCCACGATGGACCCCGCCGACTACCTCGCTCGCGATCTCGTCGGCTTGGAGGTACCCGCAATCGTGTACCGCGCTGTCAGCAAGTACCCAGAGCAACAGCTTCAGTCGTGGCTCAGCGAGCAGGACCCAACCCAGGCGCTGTCGGTGTTCGTCGGTGCGTCGTCCCGTGAAAAGCCGGTCGCGACCTCTCTGGCGCGGGCCTACGAACTACGGAGTGAGGTGCGCCCGGATCTCCTGCTCGGAGGTGTGGCGATCCCAGAGCGCCACGCGCGCGGAGGCACGGAGCACCTCCGTCTGCTTGCGAAGCAGGCCGCAGGTTGCTCGTTCTTTGTCACCCAGATCGTCTATGACGTCAACGCCGCGAAGGACCTGGTCTCCGACTATCACTACGAGTGCGCCGCTCGTGGCCTCAAGCCGGCGCCGATCGTCTTTACGTTCTCGGTCTGCGGGTCGGTGAAGACACTGGAGTTCGTTCAGTGGCTCGGTGTCGATGTGCCGCGCTGGATCGAGAACGAGCTGCGCCACGCGGAGGACACCCTAGAAGCGTCCTACGACCAAGCCGTCGCTACGGCCGTCGAGCTGATCTCATTCTGCCGGCGCGTCGGCGTCCCATTCGGGGTCAGCGTCGAGAGCGTCTCAATCCGCCAAGTCGAGATCGACGCCTCGGTCCGCCTCGCAACCCTGCTACAGGCAGAGCTACGTCGCTAATCCGCACCACCCCATCGCAGGTGGGGCAAGCCACCCGGCCACACCGCGCTGTTCCGCGGCAACGAGGCGCGACGCAGTTCGCAAACCCGCTGCCGCCTCGGACGACAAGGGGCAGCGACCGGGTGGTCTACCGCTGACGACGGCTCGTCTGCGATTGCGAGCGCGCGCGGTCACCGCGCGCCGGCGCTGCTCAGCAGCACGGATGGCAACGCGATCCGCTGGCGTCGTGAGCACCCCGCGCGGCTGAAAGCAGGACGCGCCCGCCGGTCCACCGCGAGTCTCGCAAGTCGCCAAAAGCAGGCGCGTCGTTGGCCGGAGACGTGTTGGCGGCGACTGACGCCGGTCCCTTCACGCCCGCGGTGAGCTCAATCGGTCCAACTGCGCCAGCCGCCCGACCGCCGCGGTGACGTGGGTGAGATACCGCTTGATCGCCGTCTGCACGGACGGTTCCGCCGCGTGGTCGGGCAGCGCACGCAGCAGGTTGAGCCGGCTGTCGGCCACCCAGGCTGAGAGATCGGGCTCGCTCAACCAGCGCCCTTCTGTCTTCCATGTGCGGCTCACCATCCGCGGCCAGTCCTCGATGCTGCTCGGGTAGGGGTTCGGCGGGCAGAGCCGGTTCTTCTCCGCGTCGTCGTCCCGATGGGCCTCGACGAAGCCGACGAGCGCAGCGTTGAAGCAGGGCGAGAGGTGGCGCACCTGCTGAAGCACGATTCGACCGGGCTCGTAGATCGACCTTGCGGGGGCGTCCGTCAAGCCGAGTGCCGTGCAGTCCACGTGAAGTGTCTCGGTGCCGGTCTTGATCTCCCCACGCTCGAGCACGATGCGGTCCACCTCGATACGCCGCACCCGACCGAGCCGCACAACATCCCGGATCTGCCGCAGTCGGCTGAGCTCAACCGGGCTCAGCATCGTGCCGCGGAACATCGTTGCGGGCATTGAAGGGTCGATGCGCACGAGCCGCCCGGAAGCCTCGAGTTGCTCGAAGAGCCCGTTGATGTTCGGTGCGCCGGCACCCGCCTCGGCATCGAGGGAGACCCCCTCCATGATCGCCCCGACCTGTTCGAGCGGCTGGAAGTGGCGACGGTCGTAGAACCACGCGTCCCGCGGTCGCACCCAGCGAATCCGGTCGGGCTCGACGCCGTTGTCTAGAAGCCAGATGCACGCATCCGCCGCCGTCTTTCCCGACCCGAGTATTACGTAGGAGGAGGCTGTTTGCACGGCCGCCGGCAGGTCGTTGATGGGTAGGACCCGAGCGCCCGACGCCACATCGAACGGCGCGGTGTGCGTAGCAGGAATAGACCCCTCCAGATATCGAGCGTCAGCGATCCTGCGGCGTACTGTGACGTCGTGAATCTCGCCTGTGTCAAGGTCCTGGACCTGCTCACCCTCACTCCCGCGGCCCAGATACTCATGGCGGGTGAGCACCCGAACTCGCCCCGTCCGCGTGAGCCGGGAGGCGGCCTCGGCAAAGTGCTCGCAGACCTCCTCGCCGGTCGCTCTCTCGTAGTAGCCGGCATTCTCGCCGACCCGATCGATGCGGTCCTGACCCAGCGCCAGCGAGTCAACCCCGTAGTACGAGGAGGGCGTATGCAAGCGAACGAACGGATACGCGTGCAGCCAATGACCGCCCGGGGCATGTTGGCGGTCGATCACCGTCACCTCAACGTTCTGCGCCTCGGCCACGAGCGTGTCGGCGAAGGCGAGACCGCTCGCCCCCGCTCCGATGACTAGATAGTCGGTCTCTATCAGCAAGCCACTCCTCTCCGGATTCCCCGGCGCGCGCTCAGGAGCACGATCGTTCTATTCGGCCGCTGGAGAATAGCACGCTCGTTCCTTTACACTCGGGTCGTGACCACGGCCACCCCAACGCGGACGAAGGGCGAGCGGACCCGAGCGGCGATCCTCGACGAGGCCGCACGCCTCGCGACGGTGGACGGCCTCGAGGGCCTTTCGATCGGGCAGCTCGCTCGCGCAACCGGGATGAGCAAGAGCGGCCTATACGCCCACTTCGGATCCAAGCTCGATCTGCAGCTCGCGACGATCGAAGCCGCACGTCAAACCTTCGTCGCCGAGGTCCTGCGACCGGCGCTGCGGGTACCCAAGGGGATCGAGCGCCTGCTCGCCGCTTGCGCGGCTTTCCTCTCCCACGTTGAGCGCCGCGTCTTTCCCGGCGGCTGCTTCTTCTCGGCGGCTGCAGTTGACGTCGGCACCCGGGCGGGCCCGGTACACGACGCGATCGTCGCCCAGCGGCTCGAATGGCTAGCGCTCCTCGAGCGACTCGCCCGCGAGGCGGCTGAATTGGGCGAGCTCGAACCCAGTCTCGATCCCGTCCAGCTCGCCTTCGAGCTTCAGGCTCTTCTAGTCGCAGCCAATACCTCGTTCATCCTCCAAGCTGACACGGGCGCGTTCGAGCGCGCACGCACCGCGATTCATGCCCGGCTACGGGTAGCCGGGCCCGAGTCAGCGCGAGTGCTGCATCCCGCGCAATGCGAGCGTCGCGACGCTATGAGGGCAGACCTCTGAGTTGGACGAAAAGCAGCACTCATCGAAGATCGCCGGCCCGCTAGCGCTTCTGCCCAAAGGCGATACTGCGGACGCGGCCGAGCGCCGCGCCGCAGACAACCCGCGGCAATGCCCGCCTCGGCTGACATCCGCGCCTCCTCGCACCGCGTGCCGCGCCGCCACCGCCCGGTCACCTCCAACGCATCCCCCTCTGCGCGCACGCAACGCCGCGGACCTAGCGTCAAGCTGGTAGGCCGGATGACCAACCTCGCCGACGTCCTGAGGGTGCTGCGCCACCGCGACTTCCGCCTGCTGTGGCTCGCGCGGTCCGCGAGCGTGATTGGCGACAACATCGTGCTGGTCGCGCTCGCGCTGTTCATCATCGAGCGCACCGGCAGCGCGACCGACCTCGGTCTCGTGCTCGCCGCCCAGGCGCTGCCGCTGGTCGCGTTCCTGTTGATCGGCGGTGTGTGGGCCGATCGTTTGCCGCGCCACCGCGTGATGATCGCGACCGACCTCGTGCGCTTCGCGCTGCACGCGCTGCTCGCCGCGCTGATCTTCGCCGGCTCGGTGGCGATCTGGCAACTGATCGTGATCGAGATGCTGTTCCGCACCGCGGAAGCCTTCTTCCGCCCGGCCGCCAACGGGCTGCTGCCGCAGACGGTGCCCGACGGGGACATCCAGCCGGCGACCGCACTGACGAGCATGTCCAACAACATCGCCGAATTCGGCGGGCCGGCGCTCGCGACCGCGCTCGTGCTCGGCGCGGGAGCCGGCTGGGCGTTCGCGCTGGACGCCGCCACTTTCCTGGTGAGCGCAGCTTTCCTCTCGCGCGTGCGGCCTCGCGAGCGCGGGGCTGAGCGCGGGGGCGACGCGCGGGGGGCTGAGCGCGTGGCCGACGCGCGGGGGGAGCGCGCGGGAATGTGGACGTCGATCGGCGAAGGCTGGCGCGAGGTGCGCGCCCGCGCGTGGGTGTGGGCGACGCTTGCGTCGTTCTGCGTGGCGCTGTTCTGCGGGCTCGCCTCGTGGTACGTCCTGGGTCCGGTCGTCGCTCGCGAGCAGTACGGACACCTCGCGGTGTACGGCATCGTCGAGGCCGCGATCGGCTTCGGCACAGTCATCGGCTCGCTGCTCGGGGTCGGCTGGCGTCCGCGCCATCCAATGCGGCTCGGCATGCTCGCCACGTTGCTGTGGCCGCTGTCCGCGGTCCTCTACGCCGCGGGTGTCACCTTGATCGTCGTGATCCCGGCCTCGGTGCTCGGAGGCGCCGGCTTCGCGCTGTTCGACGTGTGGTGGCTGACCGCGCTGGCCGAGCGCATCCCGCCGCAGGCGCTCTCGCGCGTCACCTCCTACGACTGGATGGTCTCCCTCGGACTGCTGCCCATCGGCTACGCGCTGATGGGGCCGCTCGCGGCGCAGTTCGGCGCGGTCAACGTGCTGTTGGGCGGCTCGGCGCTCGCCGCCGTCGCCTTCGCGCTGGGCCTGCTGCCGCGTGAGACGCGCATGCTCGAGCGCCTTGGCGACGGACGCACGGTCGTGGAGATAGAGGACGCGCGCCTCGGTCTCGGCCACCGATCGTGAGTCCAACCCGTAGGCTGCATATGCCATGGACTTCCTGATCGCCAAGGACGACCTGCACCGCTGCCGCTTCGATGAGCGCCCAGCACCCGAGCCAGGGCCCGGTCAGGCGCTGCTGAGGGTCGACGCGTTCGGCCTCACCTCCAACAACATCACCTACGCCACGTTCGGCGAGGCGATGTCCTACTGGAGCTTCTTCCCCGCCGAGGACGGCTGGGGGCGCGTGCCCGTATGGGGCTTCGCGGAGGTCCTCGACAGCTCAGTGGGGGAGCTCGAGTCCGGGACACGCGTGTTCGGTTATCTGCCGCCGTCGAGCGAGCTGCTCGTCGAGCCCGCGCACGTGAGCGCGCAGGGCTTCGTCGACGCCTCGGCCCACCGCGCGGCGCTGCCGCGCGCGTACAACCGCTACGCGCGCGTCGACGCCGACCCGCTGTACGACGCCGAGCGCGAGGACGAGCAGATGCTGCTGCGCCCGCTGTTCATGACGTCCTATCTGATCGACGACTTCCTCGAGGACAGCGAGTTCTTCGCCGCCGACACCGTCGTGCTGTCGAGCGCCTCGAGCAAGACCGCGAGCGCGCTCGCGTTCCTGCTGGCGCAGCGCGACGAGATCGACGTCATCGGCCTGACGTCTTCGAGGAGCTCCGAGTTCGCGCGCACGCTCGGCGTGTACGACCACATCATCTCCTACGACGAGCTGGAGTCGCTGCCCGACGGGCGAGCGGTGTACGTGGACATGGCCGGCGACGCCGAGCTGCGCGCCGCGGTCCACGATCACTACCGCGACGAGCTCGCCCACTCGGCGGTCGTCGGCGCCACCCATCACGACCGCATGGGGCAGGTGCCGGACTCGCTGCCCGGTCCGCGACCGATGTTCTTCTTCGCGCCCGACCGCATCACCAAGCGCGCCGCCGACTGGGGATCGGACACCCTCGAGCGACGCATGGCCGACGCATGGCGTCCGTACGTGCAGTGGACCGGCGGCTGGCTGCGGGTGGTTCACGGCGCCGGGCCCGAGGCCCTGCAGAGCGCCTATCTCGATCTGCTCGACGGGCGCATCGACCCCGCCAGCGCGCACGTGCTCTCGCTTTAGATCTCCAGCACGAGCTTGCCCGTGTTCTCGCCGCTGAACAGGCGCAGCAGCACCTCGGGGAAGTTCTCCAGCCCCTGCGCGATGTCCTCGCGCGAGACGAGCTTCCCCGACGCGAGCCAGCCGGCCATCTCGCGCACCGCCTCCGCGTAGCGGTCGAGGTAGTCCGACATCACAAAGCCGGTCATGCTCGCGTGGTTGACCAGCAGCGAGAGGTAGTTGGAGGGACCGCGCACCGGTTCGGTGTTGTTGTACTGCGAGATCGCCCCGCAGATCACGACGCGCGCGTTGCGCGCGAGGTGCGCGAGCGCCGCATCGAGAATCTCTCCGCCGACGTTGTCGAAATAGACATCCACGCCGTTCGGGCACGTCTCGCTGAGCGCCGCGTCGAGATCCTCTGACTTGTAGTCGATCGTCGCGTCGAAGCCCAGGTCCTCGAGCAGGTGCCCGCACTTCTCGGGGCCGCCCGCGATCCCCACCGCACGAGCGCCCTTCAATTTGGCGATCTGACCGACGAGGCCGCCGACCGCGCCGGCGGCGCCCGACACGAGCACCGTCTCGCCCTCCTGCGGACGCCCGATGTCGAGCAGCCCGAAGTACGCCGTCACGCCGGGCATGCCCAGCGCGCCGAGATACACCGGCAGCGGCGCCAGGCTCGGGTCCACCTTGAACACGCCTTTGCCGTTCGCGATCGCGTACTCCTGCACGCCCAGCAGCCCACCGACGTGCTCGCCGACCGCCACGTCGGGGTCCTTCGAGGCGATCACCTCGCCGACCGCGAACGCGCGCATCACCTCGCCGATGCCCACCGGCGGGATGTAGGAGCGGCCCTCGTTCATCCAGCCGCGCATCGCCGGGTCGAGCGACACGTATGCGACCTTCACCAGCACCTCGCCCTCGCCGGGCTCGGCCACGGGCTCCTCGACGTACGTCCAGTCGCTCGGCTTGGGAAGCCCTACCGGACGCGCTGCGAGTCGGAACTGGTGGTTTACGCCGTCCATTTGAGTCGCCTTTCGTTGTCCCCCGAGGAATGACCCTGCGGCTGTCGCCGACACCATATCCTGGCCCCATCCACCGTCACTGACCAAGGAGCCACACATGCCCGACATCGAGTTCCCCATAAGCGACGGCACCGCACCCGGCTATCTCGCCGAACCCGCCGGCCACGGGCCGGCCGTGATCGTCCTGCAGGAGTGGTGGGGCCTTGACGAGCACATCCGCTCGCTGTGCGATCGACTGGCAACGGAGGGCTTCTACGCGCTCGCGCCCGACCTGTATCGCGGCGAGACGACCGCTCAGCCGGACGAGGCGCAACAGAAGATGATGGCGATGTCGATGGAGCAGGTCGAGCAGGACATGTGCGGCGCGGCCGACCACCTCGCCTCCTTGCCCGGCGTCGATGGACCCGGCGTGGGCGCGGTCGGCTTCTGCCTCGGCGGGGGCCTCGCGATCTGGGCCGCCGCCACCTGCCCGAACATCGCCGCCGCCGTCACCTACTACTACGTGATGCCACACGGCAAGCCGGACTTCACGAAGATCAAAGGCCCCGTGCTCGGCCACTTCGGCACCGCCGACGAATTCATCCCGCTCGAGGACGCCAACAAGCTCGAGTCAGAGCTCGAGGACGCGGGTGTGGACACGACGTTCCACTACTACGAGGGCGCCGGCCACGCGTTCTTCAACGACACCAACCGCCTCGGCACCTACGACAAAGCGCACGCCGAGACCTCGTGGGAGCGCACCGTGAGCTTCCTGCGCGCGGCGCTCGCTTCTTGAATCTCGCGTCGCTGCTCGCCGTCGTCGCGGCGGGCGCCACGCCGTGGTCGGCGCCCGCGGTCCTCAGCCCGTGCGCGGCGGGCACAGCCGCGCAGGTGGTGTTCCCGAGCGACAGCCCCAGCCACGCGACAGGCGCGGGCGCGATCGTGTGGAGCGCCGCGCCCGGCTGCCCAGGGGGAGAAGGCGCGCGCGTGGCCGCGATCGGCGCGAGCGATCAGCCGGGCGCACCGGCTGTCCCGCGTACCGCCGCGCACAAGCCGATCGTCCCACGCGGCCCGCTGCTCGTAAGCGGCGCCCCGCACGGGCAGATCGTGATCGCCGGCGCGGCGCCAGGCGCGGCGGCGCAGGGGCTGCTGATCCAGGGAGCCGCCGCGGGCCCGTTCACGGCACTGGCGCCCGCGGGCGGCTCGGCGGCGCCGACGGCGCTCGCGACGGCCTACCTCGGCGACGTCGCGCTCGCATCTGCTCCGGCACGCTTCGGCGCCGGAGCCCCGCCCGAGCTGGACCTTCACGTCGAGCGCTTCTTCTCGCACGATTTCACGCACAACGTCGCCGAGCGAGTCGCCGCCGGCGCCGGTCCCGTACAGGCGCTCACGCTCGCCATGGACTACCGCAGCGAAGTGCTCGCCGCGTGGGTTCAGGGAGGAGCGATATACGCGCGCTTAGTGCCCGAGCGTGGCGCCGCGGGCCCTCTGCAGCGGCTCGCGCCGGCCGGCTCGCACCCGCACATCGTCGCGCTGCTCAGCGATGACCGTCGCGCGATCGTCGCCTGGAGCGAGCAGCAGGGTGCGCAGACGAGCGTCTACATAGACCGTTCCGCCACCGGCGTGCGCTTCCGCGCTACGCAGCTGCTCGAGCGCTTCTCGAACCCCGACGGGCTGCCGGCGCCAGCGGCCTCGCCCAGCCTCGTGCGCCTGAGCACCGAGAGCGTGATGCTCGCGTGGGCGGGCTCCGCGGCGGAACACTGGGTCGTGCGCACGGCGCCGGTGTACCTGAACGGGGTTGGCACCGTCGGCACGATCGCCGCGCCCGGGACCGACGCGATGCTCGCGGACCTGACGGCGGGACCGGCGGCCGACGCGCTCGTGCTGTGGACCGAGCCCTCGCCCAGCGCCCTCGGGCCGCCGGACATGGACAGCCAGGCGATCTTCGCCGCGCGCGGGTTCGACGCCGGCCAGGAGCGCACCGTGTTCGACCCGCCGGAGCAGGTCGCTGCGCCGGCGCCCGTGCGCGGCCTGAGCGCCGCCTTCGACCCCGACAGCGACCGTGCGGTGGCGGTCTGGCAGGGCGAAGCGGACGCGATCGAGTACTCCGTGCGCACGGGCGGCGCGGGGCCGTGAGCAGCCGTCGCTGAGAGAGCGCAGCGCGCGCAGCGCAACATTTAGGAAAGATGCTCGCGGATGGATCGCGACTACGAGCGCCAGACGCACCAGGCGGAGGACCGCCACTGGTGGTATCGGGGGCGACGGACAGTGCTCGACGGCGTGATCGCCGGGCTCGAGCTGCCGACGCCCGCGCGCGTCCTCGATGCCGGCTGTGGCAGCGGGCGCAACATGATCGAGCTCACTCACCTGGGCAGCGTGACGGGCATCGAGCTTTCCGAGACGAGCGTCGAGCTGGCACGCAAGCGCGACGCCGGCGAGGTGATCTCCGGCTCGGTGCTGGAGATGCCCTTCCCCGACGACAGCTTCGACCTCGCGGTCAGCCTCGACGTGATCGAGCACCTCGAGGACGACCTCGGCGCCCTGCGCGAGCTGCGCCGCACGGTCGCCCCCGGCGGCGCGCTGCTCGTGACGGTGCCCGCGTACCAGTGGCTGTGGAGCGGCCACGACGAAATCAACCACCATCACCGCCGCTACACGCGCCGCTCGCTGCAGCGCGTCGCCGAGCAGGCCGGCTGGAGGCAGCTGCGCACCACGTACTTCAACTCGCTGCTGCTGCCCGTGGCGATCGTGCTGCGCGTGCTCGACCGCGTCAACAGGGCCAAGACGACCGAGACGAGCCTCGACCTGTGGATCCCCCCGGCTCCGGTCAACTGGCTGCTCGAGCGCCCGCTCGCACTCGAGGCGGCGCTGATCGCTCATGGCGGGCGCATACCCGCCGGCCTGTCGCTGCTCGCCGTCTTCGGCTAGCTCTCGCCGTCGGCCACCGCCACCGGCGGGTGCGCGCGGAACGTCCACGCGCGGTTGGCGAAGAACGTCGTGACGGTGACCACGGCGGTCGCGCACACCTGCGCGAGCAGCTTGTCCAGGCTGGCGTCGTGCACGAGCAGGTACAGCAGCGCCTCGTTGATACCGAGGCCAGCCCCCTGGACGACCGCCCAGCGGACGGGCGTGAGCGCGTCGCCGACATGCTCGCGGAACGTCCAGCGGCGGTTGAGCACGAAGCCGTTGGTCGCGCCGACGACGAAGCCGATCGCCGACGCCGCCAGATACCACACGCCGAACACCTTCAACAGCACCGTGTACACGACCAGCGTGAGCAGCGTGTTGGACACGCCGACGATGCCGAACTTGATGAACTGGACCAGCACCGGCGCGTTTACACGACTCGATCGTCGCGCTAGGCTGGATGGCAATTTGCGCATGTCAGTTGGCTCGGAAGGCATTCAGAGACAGCATGAACGATAAATTGAGTGCCGGCTTAAGCGGTTCGTCGAAGATCTAAGCCCGAGACTGCCCGGTAGCTTCACGCGGAAGGCCAAGCCATGTCCGACACTCCACTTCGCACCCCAGCCCTGCTCAGCGTCGTCGCGCCCGTCTACGACGAGGAGGAGCTGATCGAGGAGTTCGTCGAGCGCGCGTGCGCCGCGGTCGCCGACTACGAGTTCGAGTTGGTGCTCGTCAACGACGGCAGCGCCGACCGCACGCCCGAGCTGCTCGACCGCATCGCCGCGACCGACCCGCGCGTGCGCGTGATCCACCTGTCGCGCAACTTCGGCCACCAGGCCGCGCTCACCGCCGGGCTCGAGCACGCCGTCGGCGACGTTGTCGCGATGATCGACGCCGACCTGCAGGATCCGCCGGAGCTGATCCGCGACATGATCGCCCAGTGGAGCCAGGGCTCGGACGTGGTCTACGCGGTGCGCAAGCAGCGCGAGGGCGAGACCGCGTTCAAGCTCGCCACCGCCTCGTGGTTCTACAAGCTGTTCGACAAGCTCGCCCAGGTAGACCTGGAGCCCAACTCCGGCGACTTCCGCCTGCTCGATCGGCGCGCGCTGAACGCGCTGCTGGCGATGACCGAGCGCTCGCGCTTCCTGCGCGGCATGACCGTCTGGGTGGGCTTCACGCAGACCGCCGTGTCATATCAGCGCGACGCGCGCCACGCCGGCGAGACGAAGTACACGCTGCGCAAGATGCTGCGCTTCTCGCTTGATGCGATCGCGTCGTTCTCGCACCTCCCGCTGCAGCTCGCCACCTACGTGGGCATCCTCTCGGCGGGCGTCGCGTTCATCGCCATACCCGTCGTCGTCGGTCTGCACTTCGCCGGCTCCTACCTGCCCGGCTTCGGCTCGATCACGATCGCGATCCTGCTGCTCGGCGGCATTCAGCTGATCGCGCTGGGCGTGATCGGAGAGTACGTCGGGCGCATCTACGACGAGGTCAAGCACCGGCCGCTGTATATCGTGCGCGAGGAGCGCAACCACCCGAGTGCGAGCGGGCGCATCGTCGCCCTGCCCACCACCCGCGCGGGCCTGCCCGCCCGTACGCCCGAGCAGGTGCTGTAGCGGAGCGTGGCAGCGATGTGCCCGTCTGTCACACGAATGTGACCGGGTTGGCTTGTTAGTGCCGCGAAAAAAGTTCTGTATATCCATGGCTATACGGCTGTCGCTTGGCCTCGCCTGGATCGGGGCCGCCTGGGTCGGGGTCGCGGCGAGCCCCGCCGACGCGTCCGCCGCCGAAGCCTGCCCCGGCTCCGGCGCGGCTCCGTGCCCGTATACGGCGGTGCAGGTCATCGGGCAGCGCGCCGAAGGCCTGCTGCGCTTCCCCGAGGCGGTGGCGGTCGACACCGAGGGCGACGTGTACGTGGCCGATCAGTTGAGCTACGTCGTGCAGAAGTTCACCGCCGCTGGTGTGTTCGAGACCCAGTGGGGTTCCTACGGGGGCGGCAAGGGGCAGTTCGGCCCGATCGGTGGTCTTGCCACCGACGCGGCCGGTGACGTGTACGTCGTCGACTCCAGCCACGACCGGATCGAGAAGTTCGGCCCCGACGGCGAATTCATGACCGCATGGGGTGCACGGGGCAGCGCGCTCGGGGACTTCAACTTCGGCTCCTCTGAGATCCCGAGCCAGCCGCCCGGCGGCGGGATCGCGGTCGCCGGCGAGCATGTGTACGTCGCGGACTCGGGCAACGACCGCGTCGAGCGCTTCAACCTCGAAGGCGGCGAAGCGCTGGCGTGGGGAACCTACGGGAGCGGCCCCGGGCAGTTCTCCTATCCACGCGGGGTGGCAGCCAACGAACAGGAGGTGATCGTCACCGACGACGACAACCACCGCGTCGAGAAATTCAGCCCCGAAGGCACGTTCGAAGCCGAAACCGGCTCGGCGGGCGACGGACCGGGCCAGTTCGGCTTCCCCTACGGCGTGTCGCTCGACGCCGCCGGCGACGTGTACGTGGCCGACGACAGCAACGACCGGATCGTGAAGCTCGGCCCGCAGCTGGCGTTCGCCGGCGCGTGGGGCGGCGTGGGCGCCAAGCCGGGCGAGCTCGATTTCCCGCGCGCCGTGGCCAGCGATCCCGCCGGCGACACGTATGTGGCGGACACGGCCAACGACCGCATCGAGGTGTTCGACCCTGTGGGTGACTACCTGCACACGCTCGGCGCCTCGGGGCGCGGCGCGGGGCAGCTGACCGCGCCGCGCGGCCTGGCGTTCGACCCGAGCGGCCGCCTGCTCGTGTCCGACACGGTCGATGACCGCATCGAGACGTTCGCGCCCGGCGGCGACGTCTACCTCGAACAGTGGACGCTCGCGGGCGGCCACGCCGCGGGCTTCGTTTCACCGACCGGCATCGGCGTCGACCCGCGCGGGTCGGTGTATGTCGCAGACACCGGAAACGCGCGGGTGGCGCACCTGTGGGGCGACGGCACGTTCCTGGGCGAACTGGGCGGCCCGGCCGAGCTCGGCGGCGCTGAGCTCTCGGACGCGGGCTCGGTGGCCGTGTCCGCAGCGACCGATCAGACCTACGTGGCCGACACCGACCACAACCGCGTGCTCGTATATGGGCCCGAAGGCACGCTGCAGGCGAAGTGGGGCGCCGGCGAAGGCAGCGGCGCGCCCGGCAGCGAACCGGGCGCGTTCGACCATCCCGACGCGGTCGCGGTCGCGCCCTCCGGGAACGTGTACGTCGCCGACACCGGCAACGAGCGCGTCGTCGAGCTCTCGCCCGCGGGGAGCGTGGTGACGGAATGGGGCTCCAGAGGCACCGCGAGCGGGCGCTTTCGCTCGCCGACGGGCGTTGCCGTCGACGCGGCAGGCGACGTTTACGTGGTGGACAGCGAAAACAACCGCGTCGAGGTGTTCGCGGCGGAAGGGCGCTTCCTGGCGAAGTGGGGGCTGCGCGGGGTCGCGCCGGATGAGCTCTCCCAGCCCACCGCCGTCGCTGTGGACTGTGCCGGCGATGTCGATGTCGCCGACACGAACAACAACCGCGTCGAGCGTTTCGATCTCGTCTCCCCCGCCGCCGGCGGCTGCCTGGCGCCGGGCAGCTGGCCGCCGCCGCTGAACGTCGCGCCGGTGCTGCACGTCAGCGTCCCGCGACCAAACGGCGTGCTGGCGCGACGTGCGCTGGCGCTCGAGGTGAGCTGCCGGCGTGGCTGCAAGATCCTCGTTGCGGCGTCGCTCGCCCCGCTCGGGCGCCGCGGTGCGGTGCGCCTGCTCGCGGTCGCACGCGGGCTCCCGGCGGCCGTCCCCGGACACGTGCGACTGCACGTCGGAGCGGCGGCGCTGCGCCGCCTGCGCAGCGAGCTGGGCAAGCACCGGAAGCTGAGTGCGCGCGTCACGATCGTCGCCGCCGGCCCCACGGGCCTGCGAACGAGCGTGACGCGTAGCTACACGGTCAGCCGCTGAGGCTCGATAATGCGTGCATGAGCTTCGACGAGCTGTCAGGCGAGGGCGATCCACCGGGGATCGATCACCGCACCGAGCGGATCAGGATCGAGACCGAGCGCCACCGCATCGAGGGTCTGCTGACGTTGGCTCGCGACGGCTATCGCAGCCGCGTGTCCGACGTGCTGAACGCCTCCGAGCGGGACTTCATCACGCTCACCGACGTGACCATCGCCCCGTTGGATGGCGGCCCGGTCGAGCTGTACCCGTACCTGAGCCTCGCTCGCCGGCACATCGTGTTCGCCGTGACGGCGGACGACGCACCGTAGATCCGAGCTGCGCGACCTCAGGGCGTGAAGCTGGTGGCGCTGAAGACCGTGCCGGCGGGCGCGGAGGCGTTGGTCACGGCGATCGCGCCCGCGAGCGCACCCGACGGGACGGTCACCTTGAGCTTCTTGGCGGACGCGGAATCGACGATCGCGGCAACGCCGCCGAAACTCACAACCGAGCTGGCGCTGAAGCCGATTCCCTTGATGCTGACGCGCGTCCCGGGACCGCCGGCGTGCGGCGAGAACGAGATCACCGACAGCGTCGGGGCGAACTTGCCTTTGCTCTGGGCGCTGCCGACCGGCGTGGTCAGCGAGAGCTTGCCCGAACTCGCGCCGTCGGGCACGACCGCTTCGACCTCGGTGGCGGACACGACCTTGAAGTGCGCCGACAGGGTTCTGAACTCGACGCTCGTGACCCCACCGAGCGCCGTGCCGTGAATCGTCACCGTGCTGCCGGTGATGCCCGAGCTCGGCGTGAACGAGGCAAGCTTGGGAACGTTCGAAGACACCACGGCGCTCAGCGCAGACTGCGCGGGAGAGCTCACACCGTCGGCGTTGCTGGCAACTTCCTGCACGCGGAAGGTCGAGCCGATGTCGCTCGCCGTGAGCGTGTATTTCTGCGCGGTGGCGCCCGTGATCGCCGAGCAGCTCCCGCCGGAAGCGCTGCACCGCTCCCACTGCTCGCTTATCACGGTGGGGCTGTTGGTCCACTTGCCGGGCATGGCGATCAGCGTCTGGCCCTCTTCCGCGAGCCCCGATATCGCCGGCGGGGAGATGTTCGCGGGGCTGCCGGCCGTCGAGAACGCGCCCAGGCCGATCGGGCTGCCGACCCCCGTCGGACCGTCATAGCCGATCTGCGCCTGGCAGGAGATGCTCGCGCCGCACACGCCATTGCTGCCCGACACGACGTCGTAGAGATCTTCGCCATCACCGAGATGGGAGTAGAGGGTCGCGGCCGGGAAGGACACGCCGTGTGAGCCTCCCGCGAGCGCGAACTCGGCGGCGATGATCGGCGAGGCCACCGATGTGCCGCCCCACACGCCCCAGCCACCCGGTTCGCCGCCGGCTTCGGGGGTGCTGTCGTAGATCTCCACGCCTGTGTTGGGATTGCCGATCGCCGCGACGTCCGCCACGGAACGCTCCGTGCCGCAGCCGGTGTCAGAGAAGTCGGCCACTGCGCTCTGCCACGGCGGCGCCGCGAAGATCTGACTGCAGCCGCTGCCGCCTTCTTCCCAGACGGTGCTGTTCCATGCTTCGTTGCGGTCGGTCAGGGTCGTCCCGCCGACGGCGACCACATCGGGGGAGTCCGCGGGGAACTCGGCGGTGGCGAGCTGTCCGAAACAGGCTTCGTTGAGATAGCCGCAATCGCCCGAGCTGGCAGTGACGACAACCCCGGGATGGTCATAGAAGCTGGTGTTGAGTTCGGAGAAGATGCTCGCGAGGACCGGTTCCTCCGGTCCGGCATACGAGTTGCTGATCTCGGTCGCGCCTGCCTTCACCGCGGCATTCACCGCAGCGCCGAGATCGGTGAATTCTTCACTGTTGGCCTCCACGAGCAGCACGTGGCAGTTCTGGCAGATGGCGTGAGCCATCTGCACATCGATCGATATCTCGCTCGACCATTCCGCGTTCTCCGCTGGCAGCGGACTTGCCTGTCCCTGCTCGTTGAGCTTGCGAAAGCAGCCGTTTGCGCTCGTGCACGCGGGCAGGCCGAACGTTTCGTCGTACACACCCAGGTCTGCTTCCGCGGCGGGATCGTCGAATGCGTCTATCACCGCGATCGTCTGCGTCGAGGAGAACTGCGTTTCGGCCGGCAGCGAGTAGGCGGTGTGCAGCCTCTGGGGGGTCAGGTACGTCGGGCTTTTCGCGGCCACACCCGCCGCGCGAGCGCCTGCGGTCGCCTGGACTTCCCCGGCTGTGATCGGAGCGGGCACGAGCCTGATCGCGGTGCACGCCGCGGCGCCGGGACGCGGAGAGCCGCAAGCGCGGTGCACGCGCTGGGCGGAGACCGCGGTCGTGCTCGCGCCCGCAGGGGATGCGCTGGCGCAGAGCGCTAGCGCCATCGCAACGGCCGCGAACAGCGCACCTACGAGCGGCCTACGCCGCCACGCCGGCTGCTGCCCCTCCCCACAGCGCGACCTCCCCATGCAGCCATCGTACTCGCTTGACAGCAATAAATCGACAGCTAGGCACGGTCAGGTGCGTCAGACTCGGCCGCGGCTGTACTCTCCGGCGCGTCGTCCGAACCGTCCGCTGCGGCCTGCTGCTCTGGGCCCTTCAAGCTGTTGACGAAGCCGCCGGCCTTGGCGCCCGCCTGCTGGATGCGCTCGTGGTACTTGCCGCCGGTGCGCTGGTCGGCGGTGGTTGTGACCTTCTCGACCGCTTCGTGGATCTTGTCGCTGTGCTCCGCGGTCGCATCCACGGCCTTCGTCTTCAGATCCTTGAGCCTGTCTGCGATGCCCATGCTCGCCTTTCGGGACAGTTCGTCGTGGAGACGCTCAGCGAGAGCGTCGTGGCGGTCATGCTACTCCGGAGCCCGTCAGGCTGAGCGATCCGGCGGCTGACTGCAACGCCCATCCAGCGTAGTGTGTTTTGCGCTACGCTTGCCGCATGGCGTCGGCTCCCCATCCGCTGTCCCTCCGTCTCGGGCACGACGGTTTGAGAGCACTTGATGAGATTGCAAGACGCCGAGGCTTGAGCCGGGCCGAGGCAGCACGACAGGCGATCGCCGAGACGGCCGAACGCGAGCGCCGGCGTGGCGGACTCGCCGCAGAGGCGAGGAGCCTCATGCAGAATGAGCACTACGTGCGAGAAGCGCGAGAGGTCGCCGACCTCATGGAGACGCTACGTGGTCCGTGGTGATGTCCACCGAATCAAGCTCCCAGGCAAGCGCGGCCACGTTCAAGAGGGCCGACGCTACGCCGTGATCGTCCAAGCCGACGATCTACTCGCCCTCTCCACCGTCGTCGTCTGCCCGACGTCGCGCTCCGCCTTCGCAGCCAGCTTCCATCCAGAAGTCACGATCGACGACCAGCCAACGCAGGTCCTCTGTGAGATGGTCGGAGCCGTCGACGCACGCGCACTCGGTGAGCTGACCGGACACCTGACGCACGACGAACTGCGCACCGTGGAGGACGCTCTGCTTCTAGTACTCGACCTACCATAGACCAACGGGGAGACCGGGACGACCTGCGAACCCGGCTCCCAACCTGGACAGGCTACTCGAGCTTCTCATAGAGCCGGTCGGTCGGCAAGCGCGGCGACGGGCAGCGGAGGCGATCCGCGCGACGGTCTGAACCGGCTAGGTGTCGGCGCCGGTGAGAGACTGACCCCTCTTCGCCGGTTGAGATTTGACCCCCCCTCGGGTGGTGGCGGAGGCGTCCGGGGTGTTGGTGAGCCTGGCTCGATTGTGTTGTCGAGACCGGGAGAGGGAGCGTGCTGGACGTGGAGCGGTGGGCCGAGCTGCGTAGGGAGCACTTCGTTCGCGGGGTCTCGATCAAGGAGTTGATGCGCCGCACGGGTTTGGCGCGCAACACGATCCGCTCGGCGCTGCGATCGGAGGCGCCGCCGGGGTTTCGTTGTCCTGAGCGGCCGTCGAAGCTCGACCCGTTCAAGGAAGATATCCACGGGCTGCTGCGCGGCGAGCCAGCGCTGCCCGGTGTCAGGATCCGGGAACTGATCGAGCCGCTCGGGTTCGATGGCGGCAAGTCGATCGTTGATGACTATCTGCGGGAGGTGCGCCCGCTGTTCAAGCGCACCCGCACGCACCAGCGGACCGTCTATCGGGCGGGGGAGATCTGCCAGTGGGATCTGTGGGAGACCTCCAGGCCGGTGCCGGTCGGTCATGGCCAGGCCCGCCGGGCGTGGGTCGTTGTCTGCTGCCTCGGCTATTCCCGTGCTGGCGCCGGCGCGTTGATCTTCTCCAAGGAAGCACCGGATGTGCTGTGGGGTATGGGCCGCTGCCTGTGGGCGGTCGGCGCGTTGCCGCGGCTGATGGTGTGGGACCGGGAGGGGTGTCTGCACGCTGGCCGTGGACGCCCGACCGATGCTTATGCCGGGTTCTGCGGCCAGCTGAAGCTCGACTGGTATTTCTGCGCGCCGGCGGACCCGCAGGCGAAGGGCGCGGTCGAGCGTCTGCAGGGGTATATGGAGAGCAACTTCGAGCCCGGCCGGCACTTCGCGAACCACCTCGACTTCCAGCTGCAGCTCGACGTCTGGTTCGAGAAGGCCAACGCTCGCACCCACAAGACGCTGCGCGCCAGGCCGATCGACCGGCTCACCGAGGAGCTCCAGGTGATGCGTGAGCTTCCCGTGGAGGAGCCCGACGTTAACCGGCGGTGGGTGACGAGGGTGCCCGCCGATCCGCACGTTCGCGTCGACACCAACGACTATTCGCTGGACCCCCGCCTCGTCGGACGGCGAGTGGAAATCAGGGTCTCGCAGCGACAGGTCACAGCGGTGGCGCTCGATACCGGGAAGCTCGCGTGCTCGCACGAGCGCAGCTTCGCTAAGAACCGCACGATCACCGCGCTGGAGCACGCCCGGGCGCTCCGACACGACGACACCGAGAGCGAGCCGCTCGTCGAGCAGCGCCCGCTCGCCGTCTATGACCGGCTGATCGCGTGAGCGCCACGGCCGAGCTCACGCACCTGTTCCGCGCGATGAAGGCCCCTGCGGCCGCCCGGGCGATGTCGAAGCTCTGCGAGCGTGCACGCTCAGAGGAATGGAGCTACGAGAGGTTCACCGAAGCGCTGCTATCCACCGAGATCGCCTCCCGCGACGCCTCCGGCGGCGAGCTACGGATCAAAGCCGCACGGTTCCCCGCCCGCAAGACGCTCGAGGAGTTCGACTTCACCTTCCAACGCTCGATCAAAAAGCAAGTGATCGAGCATCTCGGGCAGCTCGACTTCCTGCACGGCAAGGAGAACGTGATCCTCCTCGGACCACCAGGCACCGGCAAGACGCACCTCGCGATCGCGCTCGCAATCCGCGCGTGTCTCGCCGGGCAGCGTGTGCTGTTCCGCACGGCCACCGAGTGGGTCGCCCTGCTCGCCGACGCACAACGTCAAGGCCGCCTCGAGGACGAGCTGCGTCGCCTCGAGCGCTACCCACTGCTGGTCTGCGACGAGATTGGATACATCCCGTTCGACCCCCAGGCAGCGAACCTGATGTTCATGCTCGTCAGCCGCCGCTACGAACGCGCGAGCTTGATCGTCACCTCCAACAAGCCCTTCTCCGCTTGGGGCGAGATCTTCGGCGACGACGCCGTCGCTGTCGCGATGATCGACCGACTCGTCCACCACGCCGAGATCCTCTCCCTCAAGGGCGACAGCTACCGCCTCAAGGACCGCGACCTCGGACGCCGCCCCGCCGAGCAGCCCACCGACTGACCCCGCCTGACGAGGCGCCGGCGACTACTCGCTCCGCCTCGCCTACGGCTCGGCTCCACGAGCAGCCGCCGCAGGGGGGGTCAATTCTCAACCGGCGCGACAGGGTCAATTCTCAGTCGGCCTTGACAGCTAGGGCGGCCGGATAGATCAGCCTAGAAACGCGGCCCTCCCGAGCCGGCGAATGCCCACGGCTCCTGTAGCTAGCGCCAGCGACGAACAACGATCACCGTCCCGACGGGCTGCGATAATTCGGCCTATGGTTACTTCTTTGCTTGGCGTCATTCAACCGCAATCAGCCAATCCGCTGGCTTTTTATCAGGCGGCTGCCGCTGGAATACCGGTGCTGCTCATCGCGATCGCCTACCAGGCTAACGTCGGTGGACTGCGCATAGCCTTTGTCGAGTGGCTGGCTGGGGGCGACGCGCCTCGGATTCGGTCGATGGTCAAGACCTGGTTCACAGTAACGACGGTACTGGTAATGCTCTTCGCCTTCGGAGCTGAGGCTGTCGCTTTCTGGGTTCTAGCCCGCATTCGTCAATAGCGGTGCTCCCTGGCGGCGGCGCGGGAGGGCTGAAACGTCCGCCTGGGCGGGGAGGATTGCGGTTGCGAAGCCAGCAACCCACCCGCTCAGGAGGTTCACCTTGAAGGTGATCGGAAGTGCGTCGTTTGGAACGGTAGATGTGCTCGCGGACGGCACGGGCTTGTCATCTCGCGCGGGGAGCGTGCTGCTGGCGCTCACGGCACAACGGCTCGGGCTGACCGACGGCCTGTCGGGGGCGCTCGTCGGGACTCGTCAGCGTCGTTCTGCTCACGATCCGGGGCGGGTTCTGTGTGATCTGGCGGTGATGGCAGCCGACGGCGGACGCTGTGTCTCGGATCTCGCGGTGCTCGCGGGGCAGCCCGCGCTGTTTGGGGATGTCGCGTCTGTGGCGACCGCACGGCGGGTGCTGCTCTCGATCGGTGCAGCGGAGATCGACCGGGTCCGCCGGGCACGGGCGCTCGCCCGCGAGCGGGCGTGGAAGGCCGGGGCAACACCCGGCCGGGTGATCCTTGACTTCGACGCGACCCCGATCAGTATCCATTCCGAGAAGGAGCTGGCGGCCGGGCACTACAAGGGCGGGTTCGGCTTCAACCCGCTGCTCGCGTCCTGCGAGCGGGAGGTGCTGGCCGGGGTCCTGCGGCCCGGGAACGCCGGCGCAAACAACGCTGAGGATCACCTCGAGGTGCTGGAGCTCGCGCTTGAGCAGCTACCCGAGAGCGCCCTGGACGGTGAGATCCTCGCCCGCTCGGATTCTGCCGGCGCTAGTCACGCCTTCGCGTCGGCGTGCCGGGAGTGCCGCATCCGTTTCTCGCTGGGCTACGCGATCAACAACACCGTGCGCGAGCAGATCCTCGCGCTCGGCGAGAGCGCCTGGACACCGGCGGTCAACCAGGACGGCCAGCCACGCGACGGGGCGTGGGTCACAGAGCTCACCGGCCTCGTGAACCTGGACTCCTGGCCCGAGGGCACCCGGCTGATCTGCCGCCGCGAGCGCCCACACCCCGGGGCGCAGCTCACGTTCACCGACCTCGACGGTCACCGCTTCCAGTGCTTCATCACCGACCAGCCCGACCCGGACATCGCCGCGCTCGAGGCCGTGCACCGCCAGCACGCCGAAGTCGAGGATCGCGTCAAGACACTCAAGGCCTGCGGCGCCGGGCACCTCCCGTTCCAGTCCTTCCAGGCAAACACCGCGTGGTTTGAGCTCGCGTTGCTCGCCCACGACATCATGACCTGGACACAACAGCTGCTCCTCGACGGCGAGCACGCCATCTCAGAACCCAAGCGGCTGCGCTACCGCATCCTGCACGTCGCCGGACAAATCACCCGCCACGCCCGACGCACCACACTGCACCTCCCCGCCGACTGGCCATGGGCCAGCGCGATCCTCCGCGCATTCAAGCGACTGGGCACCCTCCCCACCTACGGCTAACCCGAACGCCGCCGCGGCATCACCGAGCACCACGCAGCACCCACCGCTGAACGCTGCCCCAAAACACCCTCCGAAGACGACCGAACAGCACAAAACCATCGCCCGCGGCCCCCAACCCGCCACCGGCCTCCGCCATCGCCAACAACCTCACCCAAAACCCAGCGACAAATCACCTTCATGACGAATCGAGGCTAGAGCATCAGGCGCCGTCGCCAGAAGCCAACTTTTTGATCAGTCTTGCCCTCTTCCAGAGTGGCTGGCTGCTATTGACCGAGCGCCTGATGATGATGCTTGAGCCAGACGACGCCGACTCGGGGCCAGGACCGCACATTGTGCAAGCGACTGTCTTCGTGCTTCTCGGCATGCTCTGTACCGGTTTGACCGTGCCAGTGGCGGTTCAGCACATTAGCTGGCTCGTCTGAATAGGTTCGAGCACCTCTCCGTGCCTGAGAACGTCGCACAAGCGGCATTCGGCGAACTACCGTCGGTCAGCCTGCTTCCGTGCTTTTATTTCAAACTCAACTAGTTTGGCCAAATCGTTAGATGCATTCCCGAAGGCAGAATGCATCCCTTCAACGGTCTCGCGATCAATGATATATGGGCTGTCGCTGATAATGTCGTGGAAAAGGGCGAACGGAAAATAACCAATATGACTCTGCCGCAGCTCGCACAATAGGTCAAGCGGAAAACCACGACACCGGATGCCGATCTGATCCTCAGCTTGACCAATTCGTTCAGCTGCCCCGACCGAAAATGCCGGTGCGACGATCAAGACAAGCTTCAACTCTGGTAGCCCGTGAAGGGTTTCCCGAACTTGACCGACGTGTTCGATGAGCGCGCGTTGAGCATCGGCACGAAACACGTACTCCGCATGAGACGTTGACTTCGCCTCGATAGCAATCGTTGCCGGCGTTGGGCCGTCTACTACGCAGAGGAAGTCAACCCATCTCCTTCCGGGCTTGCTCTCAACGACCACGAAGCCGAGCGATGCAAACAACAAGGCCAGTTGTCGCTCGAATGCTCGCTCGGTAGACGCCCCGTAGATCTCTTTCATCTCCGGCACCCTTCGCGCCAGAAAGACGAGATCCCCCAAGCGCAGCGCTGCAGCCCCAAAGTCGCCTACGAGCGACGGTAGATCCTCAAGAGCATCGGCCGCGGCCTCGACGAGACGGGGCAGGTGAAGCTCGGGAATCAGCCGAACCGGGGAATCAGGGTCGTCGATCAGCTGTGGGTACCATCCCAGCAGCGCGAGATGCCGGACTAGTAGAGAGGACGTTGCGCCTAGACGGGACTCAACGATCTTACGGTCCCGCCACCCGGTTACATACGACCAGCAGCTGACTAGCGACCCAACGATGCCCGCCACGATTCCCTGGGTGGCAAACGGCTCCGGAGGAAGACTCCCGTCATCCCGTATCACGCTGTCGGACTTCTGTGACAGCCGTTCCCACTCGTCCGGCCGAAGAAGCGCACGCCCAACGTCCCGTGATGGCGCGTCCGTCAACAGCTCAATCGCCTCGACGTAGTAAGTCGAGAGGATTAGCACCATGTTGCTTATCGCGTACTCGAATCCCGCTGGCGCTGGCTCGTCGCCAAAACCCGCAGTTGCCCAATGGACCATTTCCAGGCGCGCACGTTCGGCGATCATCGCCAGCACGTCAGGCGGATATCTACGCAACTCAGACTGATCGGCGCGCCCGAGCGCGATTAGCTCTTCGAGCCCGTCTCCATCGCTAAGCGTGGCAAACGCGGCCGCAATCCGTCCCCGGGACATCACCCAACGCTATCAGCGCGCAGGACAGCGTGAGACGCATCTCGTGATCAATACGCGACCTATACGTGTCGCACAATCGGCGATGGGCGGCTTTGACCTACGCGCTCTGCGGGCGAAAGGCCCACAAAACCAGTAGTCCGAAGATCAGCAACACAGCGACATCGCTCCACCAAAGCGGCCAAAGCTTAGTGTTCGCTTGGTGACCGGTAATAACGAGAGACGCGATGCTTGGCACCACGAAGATCAGGATGCGCGCGAACGCGCCGTGTATCCGTGTATAGGAGGCAGCGAAGTAATGCTCCCAAGATTGAGCCCGACCGTCAGCCGGAGCAGGCAATCGTGGCCATAGACATTCCCGTAGATAGTCGCCAATCCCTCTCACCTGCTGAGACCATTGGGCTTGCAGCAAGCCAAGTCCGCTCAGAACGACCGGCAATACCAGTAGTAGCTCCAGGCGCCCGTCCGTCTTCGCCAACGCAAAGCTACCGACGGCCGCAATAACAGTCAACGCGGCCGTGAATGTCCGGCTTTCCCACTCCTGCATCGCCAGAATCTCCGCCCTGAGTGCGGTGAACTCCGCCAGTGCCACATCGCTCGCCTCTAGCATGAAGAGAGGATGACAGTCGCTTCGGACGGTCGCTCACGCGGCCCGCTCTCGTATCGCCGGGGGGCCATGCGGATGTTTCCTAGGCGTCGCACAACCGGTATTGCGTGACACGGTTACCTAGCGTGGCTTTGGGGTGAACCTCGGAGCTTGAGGTTGTCCCGTCCGGGTCGGAAATCGCGAGCATAACACCCGCGATTTCCGACCGATCGGGCAATCGAGCCGCCGAGCGTCAGCGTCTCACCGACAATTTGACGCTAGTATTCGCCCCAAAACCACCCGTTGAAGTACCCATCTTCTGTGTCATGGTTGTGGAGGTCCGGATCACCTTCAACCTCGATTCCTTTCGTGTTGTAACGTGCGGTTTCTCCCCGATTTACACAGGTTTTCCCGAACCCGCTGATTCCGGAGCAAACCGCGCGGTTTTCACCCGTTCCCCAGGTTTCGTTGAGGAACACGTTCGTGTTCAGGAAGCCGTTCTGGCCACTTGCGAGGAAGTAACCGCCGCCGGCCCAGTGGTGCGTTTCGAATGCTGCGAAGGCTGCGGCTGCAAACACGAGGCAGGAAGCAAATACAGCGACGACTGCTATGACCGTACGAGATTTAAACATGCGTCAGCCTCCCACGACGTCGCTGGAAGTTACCATGCTGGCTGGCGCATCTTCAACTGTCCAGCCATTGTCTACCACTGGTACGCTCTGTGAGGTTCCGCCCGCGAATTGGACGTTCACGGAGGACACACCGTCAGGCACGACACCAGCGATGGTGATTTCTCCGCTATCTTCACGCACTTCTGCAGTGGCACCGGTCCTAAGGAGTGCGGCCGTGGCACAACTGCCACCGGCTCCCTTCGCCCCGCTTCGTTCGACGAAGACACACACCCCGCCTTCGCTGCTCTTAGCGATCCTCAAGGTGATATTGGGTTTGCCGAGAGCGATTGTGGTCATGGAGCTTGCGATCGGCTGATTGCCCTCTCCGCTTGCTGCGGATCGTGGAGCGAAACGAGAAGCGTCTCCTGCGGCGCTGCTGTCGAGCACTGAGTAGTCACTTTGCGTAACAGCCTGTGCGCTACCCGCGCGAGCTGTACTACCGCTGGTGGCCGCTATCAACGCGGCAGTGCCCGCAGCGGCAATCGCCAGCGCACACAGGACGAGCGCCTTAGTGCGGGACAAATGTATGGCATCCTTCATCATTCAGAACCCCCTGGGTAACGACGGTCGAGGTTTAACGAAGAGTCGGACTCAGGAGTCGAGGTCCGTCTCGCCGCCCGCGACTATATGTGGCCAGATCGGTGGGTAAAAGGTGATCTTGGGGTGATGTTAGGTGGAGACAGCTCATGCTCTGCCTCTGCCTTGCGGAACCTTGCTCTCGGGGACGTAGACGCCGATCAGCTCGCGACTGGTCCGGACTCCGAGCTTATGTCGCACCCGTCGTGCATGCGTGCGCACGGTCTCAAGATCGATCGAAAGGAGAGCGGCTATTTCGTCGTAGCTGCGCGATCGGCTGAGATATGCCAGGATCTCGGCCTCGCGCGGGGTGAGCGCGCTGAGCGGCGCGTGGGGCTTTTCCGGGGCCTGGAGCCGAACCAAGGGGCCGTCGCCCGCTGACGCCTCCACTCGAACCTCCAAGGTGGATTGAAGGTTCTCTAGGAGGCGCAACGTCGGAGCTGGCGTGGCGCCGCTCAAGCATGTACGCACGCGATGAACGACCGTCAGAAGGCTGGCGCCATGCGTGGCGACATTGAGACGAACCTCTGAGGGAGCCTCGTCAGTATCGGTCCAGCCGAGATCGGTGAGAAGCGCACGAGTCCCGTCGAGATGAGCAAAGGTATCCCCATACCACTCTGGATGGTCGAGGTGACCTGGCGTCTGCGCGATTACGACGATTTCCTGACTCGCTCTCGCCAGCTCGTGATACGCGGCCTTCCGTAGGCTAGATACGATCTCGGCTGGGATCGCGAGCGGCTGGGTGTCTGGTGACCGATCCTTGGTCACGTGCTCTTCACTGAATTACCCCCTGAGAACCCCGACAACCCCCAGCTAATCATCTCGGCACAATCCATACGTGGCTCCTTCAGCGCTAGTCCCCTGAATCGCTGAGCCGGCGGTAAGGCTCGCTGCAGCCTGCGGCAGGCTATCAGACGGCATGTTCTACTCAGCCGAATGAGCGTGCTCAACGGACGCGATGCTCGGAAGATGGCGACTATGGACGCTTTTCGAGTCAACCGAAAAGCAGGAAAATGTTTCTGACTACGCTAGGTGTCTGCAGGACATTCGAGATATAGGAAAGGCACGAAGGGCCGCTCCGCAGGTTTATCGACCTATTCTCGGGCCCTGCGTCGCACAAGTGCCGCTGTGCGAACCTCAGACATGCGCGATGCCGGTCAGTCGCGATCCCATCGGTGGATGTCGCGTCGCATGAGGTAGCTGTATTCGGCGCGGTCTGAGATGGCGTCATCGGGCTCTGCCCACTCGTGCAGGCAGTAGGTGGCCGATGCCAGTCGCTCGCAACCGAAGTTCAGCCGCTTGCCCATCGCGAGCCACGGCTCCGAGCCGGCCTCGTCACCAACCGCGAGCAGACTGGCGGCGGCGGTCAAGCGCTCGCGCATGTCGATCAGGATGCTGTCGATCAGGTCTTCGGCTTGGCTGCGGGCTTCGCGCCACACCCGGTGTTGCGGAGCCTCGGGGAGCGGCGGGATACCCCGCGTGCGCTGCATGTAGGTCAAGCGTCGGTGCCCGGCGTCGGTGAGGCTCCAGGCTTTGCAGCCGGCGCGGCGGAACTGCTAGCCTCGATTCGTCATGAAGGTGATTTGTCGCTGGGTTTTGGGTGAGGTTGTTGGCGATGGCGGAGGCCGGTGGCGGGTTGGGGGCCGCGGGCGATGGTTTTGTGCTGTTCGGTCGTCTTCGGAGGGTGTTTTGGGGCAGCGTTCAGCGGTGGGTGCTGCGTGGTGCTCGGTGATGCCGCGGCGGCGTTCGGGTTAGCCGTAGGTGGGGAGGGTGCCCAGTCGCTTGAATGCGCGGAGGATCGCGCTGGCCCATGGCCAGTCGGCGGGGAGGTGCAGTGTGGTGCGTCGGGCGTGGCGGGTGATTTGTCCGGCGACGTGCAGGATGCGGTAGCGCAGCCGCTTGGGTTCTGAGATGGCGTGCTCGCCGTCGAGGAGCAGCTGTTGTGTCCAGGTCATGATGTCGTGGGCGAGCAACGCGAGCTCAAACCACGCGGTGTTTGCCTGGAAGGACTGGAACGGGAGGTGCCCGGCGCCGCAGGCCTTGAGTGTCTTGACGCGATCCTCGACTTCGGCGTGCTGGCGGTGCACGGCCTCGAGCGCGGCGATGTCCGGGTCGGGCTGGTCGGTGATGAAGCACTGGAAGCGGTGACCGTCGAGGTCGGTGAACGTGAGCTGCGCCCCGGGGTGTGGGCGCTCGCGGCGGCAGATCAGCCGGGTGCCCTCGGGCCAGGAGTCCAGGTTCACGAGGCCGGTGAGCTCTGTGACCCACGCCCCGTCGCGTGGCTGGCCGTCCTGGTTGACCGCCGGTGTCCAGGCGCTCTCGCCGAGCGCGAGGATCTGCTCGCGCACGGTGTTGTTGATCGCGTAGCCCAGCGAGAAACGGATGCGGCACTCCCGGCACGCCGACGCGAAGGCGTGACTAGCGCCGGCAGAATCCGAGCGGGCGAGGATCTCACCGTCCAGGGCGCTCTCGGGTAGCTGCTCAAGCGCGAGCTCCAGCACCTCGAGGTGATCCTCAGCGTTGTTTGCGCCGGCGTTCCCGGGCCGCAGGACCCCGGCCAGCACCTCCCGCTCGCAGGACGCGAGCAGCGGGTTGAAGCCGAACCCGCCCTTGTAGTGCCCGGCCGCCAGCTCCTTCTCGGAATGGATACTGATCGGGGTCGCGTCGAAGTCAAGGATCACCCGGCCGGGTGTTGCCCCGGCCTTCCACGCCCGCTCGCGGGCGAGCGCCCGTGCCCGGCGGACCCGGTCGATCTCCGCTGCACCGATCGAGAGCAGCACCCGCCGTGCGGTCGCCACAGACGCGACATCCCCAAACAGCGCGGGCTGCCCCGCGAGCACCGCGAGATCCGAGACACAGCGTCCGCCGTCGGCTGCCATCACCGCCAGATCACACAGAACCCGCCCCGGATCGTGAGCAGAACGACGCTGACGAGTCCCGACGAGCGCCCCCGACAGGCCGTCGGTCAGCCCGAGCCGTTGTGCCGTGAGCGCCAGCAGCACGCTCCCCGCGCGAGATGACAAGCCCGTGCCGTCCGCGAGCACATCTACCGTTCCAAACGACGCACTTCCGATCACCTTCAAGGTGAACCTCCTGAGCGGGTGGGTTGCTGGCTTCGCAACCGCAATCCTCCCCGCCCAGGCGGACGTTTCAGCCCTCCCGCGCCGCCGCCAGGGAGCACCGCTATTGACGAATGCGGGCTAGGGCGCGCCGAGACAATGACCGAGACCGCCCGCAAGGAAGCCAGCCGCCACGCCCGCCGGCTGCGAGAACTCACCGACCAGCAGCAGAAGCTCGTCCACCTCTACTACGACCAGGGCGTATCCAAGGAGGTCATGAAGGCTGAGCAGGAGCGGATCGAGGCCGAACAAGCCCAAATCGAACGTTGGCAGGCTACCGCCGCCAGCGAGATCGCCGACATCGACCAGGCGCTATCCGACGCACTGGTGCTCATCGACGCTGGCACCGCCCCTTACCTCGACGGCAACGCCACCGAGCGGCGGCTGATCAACCTCGCGATCTACGTCATGCTGCTCGTCTCAGACGAGGGCCACGTCCAAGCCAAGCCCACCGCCTTCTACGCCCAGCTAGTCCCCACCGCCCGCCAGCTAGCCCGACAGGCCGCCCAAGACCGCCCCAGCCAGGAAACCTGCCCCCAAGACGACCGCAGCCCCGTTTTTCGGGGCCACGGTTCGCAATTAGTGCAAATGGCGGAGAGGGCGGGATTCGAACCCGCGATGGAGTTTGATCCCCATACTCGCTTAGCAGGCGAGTGCCTTCAGCCACTCGGCCACCTCTCCCTGAGGTTGGACTGGCAGTTTAGAGCCTGGCGGCCTCGCCGTCGCTCTCCAGCGTGCGGTGGGCGGCGGTGCCCGCGACGACCTGCTCGGCGAAGTGGCAGGCGACGTCGTGATCGCTCGCCAGGTCCCGCAGGAAGGGCAGCTGGTGCGCACAGAGGGACTGCGCATAGGGGCAGCGCGGTCCGAATGCGCATCCGTGGTCCTCTCCGATCGGGCTTGGTGGCTCGCCGGCGAGCGTCGGCGAGAGCCGGCCCGGCTCGGTCGTGGGGATCGCGGCGAGCAGCCCCTGGGTGTAGGGATGAGCCGGGGTGTCGAAGATCTCGTCGGTGCTGCCGCGCTCGACGATCCGCCCGCGATACATGACAGCCACCTGCTCGGCGCTGTGGCGGGCGACGCCGAGGTCGTGGGTGACGATCAGCAGCGCCACGCCGAGCTTCGCGCGCAGCTCGGCGAGCAGGTCCAGCACCCGGATCGCCAGCGATGCGTCCAGAGCGCTGACAGGCTCGTCGCAGATCAGAAGCTGCGGTTTGCTCGCGAGCGCGCGCGCGATGGCGGCGCGCTGACGCTGTCCGCCGGAGAGCTCGCGGGGCTTTGCGCCGGCGGCGCGTTCGTCGAGGCCGACCTGCGCGAGCAGCTCGAGCGCCTGCGCCCGTCGCTCCTGACGCTCGACGCCCTGGCGGGCGAGCTGTTCGGAGAGCATCGCGCCGATCGTGAGCCACGGCGTCAGTGAGCTGCCGGCGTCCTGGAAGATCAGCTGCGGGCGCCCGGCGTCCACGCTCCAGCGCACCGAACCGCTGTCGGCAGGCATCAGCCCACAAGCCAGGCGCAGGGTGGTCGTCTTGCCACACCCGCTCTCGCCCACGAGCGCCACCGCACCGCCGGCGGGCACGGTGAGACTGACATTGCTGACGGCGTGGACTCGCTCACCCCCACGCCGCAGCCGCCCCGATCCAACCGGGAATGTCTTGCTGACGTCAACCAGCTCGAGCGCTGGCTCCCCCGCAGGGGCGCTCTTCGCGGCGATCACGCGACCCGGAGACTCGCTCCACGTCTCCTGGTGATGATCCGCATCGAGTGGATCGATGCAGGCGGCCCGATGGGTCGCGTCGGCCTGCGCTGAGGCGAGCTCCGGCAGCGCCGTGGTGCAGTCGGTTTGCGCGCGCGGACAGCGTGGCGCGTACGCGCATCCGGGCGGTGGGCTCGTTGGGTCCGGGGGCGAGCCTTCGATGCCGCGGATCGGCGCGGAGCGGGCGATCTCCACCGATACGCGTGCGTCGAGCAGAGCTCGCGTGTAGGGGTGCATCGGCCGTTCGAGCACGTCGGACGCGGAGCCGAGCTCACACACGCGCCCCGCGTACATCACCGCGATCCGATCGGCGATCGAGGCCGCCACACCGAGGTCGTGGGTGACGAACAGCACCGAGCATCCGTGCTCGCGGCGCAAGCGGTCGAACAGCAGCACGATCTGGGCCTGCACGCTGACGTCGAGAGCCGTCGTCGGCTCGTCGGCGACGATCAACTTGGGAAAGCCGCGAGCGTCGGCGACCGCCGTCAGCCCATCCGTGCGCGGCGCCGTGCCGAGCGCCATCGCGATCGACGCGCGTTGGCGCAGACCTCCCGAGAGCTGGTGGGGGAACTCGAAGAAGCGCCGTCGCGGATCCGGCACGCCGGCCTCGGTGAGATTGCCGATCGCCCTGTCTTTGTCGACCCCGCGCTCGGTCAGCTGCCGGCCGATCTTCATCGTCGGGTCGAGCGAGGTCAGCGGATCCTGGAAGACCGCGCCCAGCAGCTCGCGGCGCAGCAGCCGTCGCGTCGAGTCGGCATTGGTGAGCATGTCCACGCCCGCGACCTGCACCCTGCCGGTGACCTGCGCGCCGCGGAGGCTGCCGACGAGCCCCAGCAAGGACATGCCGAGCACGCTCTTGCCAGAGCCCGACTCACCGACCAACGCGACGATCTCTCCCGGGGCGATCTCGAGCGAGACCGAACGCAGCGCCTGCACGGTTCCGCGCTGGGTCTCGAAGCCGACGCGCAGATCCTCGACGGCGGCGACCGGCGAGGAGGCCAGGCTCGTCGACTGCGATCCCACGCTCATCACTGCTCTCGCAGGCGCGGATCGGCGACCAGTTGCAGGATGTCCACGACCGCGTTGATGACGACGTAGGCGACACCGAGCACCAGCGTCACGCCCACGATCGCCGGAAAGTCTGAGTACTGGAGCGCGGAGGACGCGTACAGGCCGAGACCCGGCCACGCGAACACCGTCTCGACCACGATCACCCCGGTCAGCACGAGCCCCATCTGCAGGCCGGCCATCGCGAGCACCGGCGTCGCGGCGTTGCGCAGGCCGTGGTGGAGCATGACCGCGAACTCGTTCAAGCCCTTCGAGCGAGCCGTGCGGACGTGGTCTTCGCGCATCACTTCGAGCAGCGAGCCGCGCAGCACCCGCCCGATCGCGACAGCGGGACCGACGGCGATCACGACCGCCGGCATGATCGCGTGTCGCAGCGCACCGAACCAACCGCCGAAGTTGGCGCTGAAGAAGTCTTCGATCATCACGAAGCCGGTGGCCTGACCACCGGCCGTGCGCCCTGACGCGGGCAGCAGGTGAAGCGAGCTGTAGAAGATCAGGATCAGGACGATCCCGAGGAAGAACGTCGGCGCGGACGCCAGGGAGGTCATCAGAACGCGGATGAGATTCGCCCCACGGATGCCGGACGCGGACCAGACGCCGAGGATCAGCGAGAGGATCGCGATCAGCACCCCAGAGAGCAGCGCGAGTTCGATCGTCGCGGGGGCGAAGTTCGAAAGGTCGCTGGTGACGGTGTTGTGCGTGCGCAGCGAGCTGCCGAGATTGCCGTGGATGAGGCGCCCCAGGAACAGCCAGTACTGCGCGTAGAACGGTTTGTTGTAGCCGAGCTGGCGCTCTCGGGCGATGATCTGCGCATGACTCGCGCCCGCGCCGAGGCTCGCCGCGACTGGGTTGGCAGGTATCACCGCGTTGACCAGGTACACGACGAAGGTGAGCGCGAGCAGAACCCCGACCATCGCGAGCAGGCGCCCTGTGATCAGCCTCGTCATCAGGCCTCGATCAGGTCGCGTATGGCGTCGCCGGCGAAGTTGGCGACGAACACGAGGATGAACACCGCGGCGGCGGGCAGCACCGCGACGTTCCAGTTGGTGAACAGGTAGGTGAGCCCGTGGGCGGTCATCGACCCGAGCTCAGCGGCCGGGTCGGGCGAGCCGAGGCCGAGAAAGGACAGGCTGGCGAGCAGCAGGATGACGTTCCCGACATCCAGCGAAGCGGTCACGATCACGGGTCCGAAGGAGCTTGGCAGGACGTGGCGCAGAGCGACTCGCATTCGTCCGAGGCCGGCCAGCCGCGCCGCCTCGACGTGGGGGCGCGAGGCGGTGGCGCGCGCCTGGCCGCGCACGACTCGCGCGTACCACGGCCACCACACGATGCACACGCCGATCAGGGTGTGCTCGAGGCTCGGACCAAGTGCCGCGACGATCGCCAGCACCAGCAGCGGCCCCGGCAGCGCGAGGAACAGGTCGGTGAGACGCATGAGCAGCGCATCGATCATGCCTCCGGCGATTCCAGCCACCAGCCCGATCGCACCGCCGATCAGGACACCGGATCCGATCACCACGACGGCAGAGAGCACGCTCGAGCGCATGCCGTAGAGGATGCGGGCGAGCAGTTCGCGGCCCTGATCGTCGGTGCCGAACAGGTGCGAGAGGCTTGGTGGGCTGAGCGGCGCCGCTACGAGCTGCGTCGTTCCGTGCGGAGCCAATCCCGGAGCGATCAGCACGAACAGCAGTAGCACGATCGCCGACCACAGCGAGATACGCTCGGCTCGCGCGAGCGAGTGATAGCGGGCCGGGCGTAGCGTGAGCAGGGCCCGCCACAGCCGCGCGCGCGGTGGCGATACCACCGCGCGCTCGACCGTAGAGGGGACGCTCAATCGGTTCACTTCGAGGCGTGCAGAGCCGCCAGGTTAAGGCACGTGGTGCACTCGAGCTGATGTTCGAAGCCGGTTATCCCGGCGCGCGCGATGAACGTGTCCTCGTCATCGGCGAGAGTGATGAACATGCCTTCGTTGTGGAGGATTTCGCCTGCCTTGCCATAGTCCTTCAGGATTTCCTGCGGGTTGGTGGCGGCGAGCCCCTGATCCATGGCTTCGTCGGCCGCGGGCACAGATCCTTCGAGGTAGTTCAGTGCCGCTGCCTTGTACATGTAGCTGCGCGCCCAGGTGTCCGGCGATGCGGAGTCCGGGTTCTCACTGCCGATGAACATGTCGGGAGTCGTCTTCTGGTTCTCCTGCGGGTAGCTGAACAACTCAGAGACGGTGATCTCTTGCACTGTCACGTTCAGGCCGGTTTCACGCAGCTCGGCGGCCACAGCGTCGGCCAGCCGTTCGATGTTGACGCCGTGCCCCGCGAGGTAGGTGAGTCTCGCGCTGCGTTCGTTCGCCGGCAGCTTTTCAACGGCCGCCTTGAGCTTGCCCGGATCATACGGCTGAGGGTCGGCGCCCAGGCCGTTGGGCAGCATCCCGGCTGGATAGACGCTGTTCGAGACCGTCCCGTAGTTTTCGAAGAAGGTCTTCGTCAGCAGTTCGCGGTTGATCGCCTGCCCGAGCACCCTGCGCACTTCCGGGTGCGAGAACGGGCCGTGGTTGGGGTTGACGTGTATCCAGGTCTTCAGGAACTGGGGGAAGATCTTCACCTGGAAGCCGGCCTTGTGTTCGAAGCTTTTCACCGTCGTGTTGGGCTGCAGGTGCAGGATGTCGAGGCTGCCTCCCTCGAGCTGCAGTACCTGGCTGCCCGAGTTCGGCACCAGCTTGTAGACGACCGTCGTGTAGTACGGAGCTTTGCCCCACCACTTCGACCAGGCGTTCTCGACGTACTGCTGCCCGAGCGTGAACTGCGTCAGCGTGTACGGGCCGGTGCCGGCGTCGTGGGTCGAGAGCCACTTCTGGCCGAGATCGCCTTTGATTTCGTGCTCTTTGACGGCTGTCGGGCTGATCGCCTTCAGGCCATACGGAGAGGCGAGGTAGTCCATGAAGGCAGAGACGGTACGGTCGAGGTGCACCACGACGGTGTACGGGCCGGGAGTTTCGATGCTCTTGACGTCCGCCACCTGGTAGTAGGTGCCCTGTTTCATTTTTATGCGCCGTTCGAAGTCGAACTTGATCGCGGCGGAGTTGAGCGGCGTGCCGTCGTGGAAGAGCACGCCCTGGCGAAGTTGGAAGGTGTAGGTGCTGTCGTTGTTCGAGGCCTTCCAGCTGGTCGCGAGCCACGGTTCGATTTTGACGCTGTCGCCGTATGCGTAGTGGACGAGGCCCTCGTAGGTGTTGTTGACGAGCATCATCCCTGGGATGTCGTACTGGATGTCCGGATCCGGGCTCTGGATGTCTTCGTAGTAACCCAGGCGAAGCGTGTGTTCGGAGGCCGGCTTGCCAGCGGCAGCGCTCGAGCCCGAGCTTTCTTCAGAGCTCCCGCATCCAGCTACCCCTAGGCAGAGCGCGCCGAAGCACGTGATGATGGTGAACTGTCGTCTGAGCATTTACTTACCTCTCCTGCGAGCCCCACGGCTCGATTGGGTTGACATCGCCTTCACTTCCCGTCGCTGGTGTCGCCCCCACGACGACTGTCCACGCCGGGACCTCCTGCCGCCCGCGCATCCAGGTAGTCGGCCTGCTCGATTCCCGCACGACGCATGGCGATGCCGGTGATGGCTTCGAGCACGCAGCGGTGGGCGAGCATCGCCGTGATGCTGTTCCCCACGTCGTAGGGCGGACTTACCTCGACGACGTCCATGCCGACGATCCCGACCTCGTGAGCGATGCGACGAACCGCCCGCAGTAGCTGCGCGCTCGTCATCCCGCCGGGCTCCGGCGAGCCGGTCCCGGGTGCGAACGCGGGGTCGGCCGCGTTGACGTCCACGGTCAGGAACACGTGCTCGGCTCCCGCGCCCGCCTCACGAATCGCGTCCTCGAGAACCGCATCGAAGCCGCGCGCGTGGATCTCGGCCATGTAGTGGGTGCGAATCCCTTCGGCCTCCATCCATGCGGTGACCTCCGGGTCCGGCCAGCCGCCGCGCATGCCGATCTGGACGAGGTTGGGCGCCAGCACCGCGCCCATCTCGACCAGCTGGCGCATCTGCGTGCCGTGGTTGCCGATGTGCCCCGGAGGTACCGGAGCGGTGTCGCTGTGGGCATCGAACTGCACGACGCCGACGGAACCGAAGCCGTAGTGGTCGGCAACGGCGCGTATGTGCGGCAGGGAGACCGCGTGATCGCCGCCGAGCATGATCGGCATCGCGCCCGCCGCGAGGATCTCGCCGACGAACCGACGCACGTTCTCGAAGGTCATGAGCGTGTTTCCCGGCACGACCTCCGCGTCGCCGTAGTTGACCATCGACAGATACTTGAAGGGGTCGACGCGCACGGCCTGGGAGGGCCGGCTGAGCGGCGGCGACCAAGCGTTGTCGCAGCGGCGGATCGACTGGGGTCCCAGATGGGTGCCCGAGCGGGCGGTGTTCGTGCCGTCCCAGGGCGTGCCGCCGATCGCGATGTTGACGTCCGCTGCCGCGAGCTCCTCCGGGGAGAGGCAGAGCGGCAGCTTCAGGAACGACTGGATGCCGACGTAGGAGGGCTCCCACTCGTAGCGGGCCATCGGACGGGGGCGGGGTTGTTGATCGGTCATCGGCTGTACCTTTGAGTCAAGTGGATGGCGGCGCTACTGTAATCGTTTGCACTAGCGTCCGTCAAGGGCCTACCGGTTTCGTCTGTGAGCACCGTCATCGGCTTACACCTCCGCTGTTGTCGTTTCTCATGTGACGCCACCCGGCGCGTGTCCCTCTACGCCGTCCGCCGGCACGAGGCGCGCGGCTGACTGGGCGAAGGAGGCCTGGGTGCCGGGCAGCCCGACGGTAAGCGACGCGCACCTGACCGCGGACTCGGCGGCGTCCAGGGGAGGCGCCCCCGCGGCGAGCGCCAGCGCGAAGGCCCCGACGAATGCGTCGCCGGCTCCCGAGGTGTCAACGACGCTCACGGTGGGCGCCGGAATCCTCTGCACGCCGTCCTCACCGGGCCGGCACAGCAGCGCGCCGTGCTCGCCATGGGTGACGAGCATCGAGGCGCCCAGCGCGGCGGCGATCCGGGGGAGGCTCTCCGCGGGCGATCCGGGCGCGACCGCATCCGCGCCGAGCAGAATGCGCGCGAGCGCGTCGAACTCGATCTCGTTGGGGACGACCCAGTCGGCCAACCCGAGCAGGTCGCTGGCGTCTTCCAGGAACGGTGCGGGATTGAGGATCGTCACGGCGCCCTGCTCGCGGCCGCGCTCGAGCGCGCGCCGGACGCAGGCGAGCGGGATCTCCAGCTGGCAGATCACCACGTCGGCCGGGCCCGCCGCGTCCAGCGCAGCGTTGACCTGGTCGGTTCTCATCAGGGAGTTGGCGCCGGGCACGATCACGATGCGGTTCTGGCCGTTGCCGTCCACCCAGATGGGGGCGACGCCGGTGGCGGCCTCGGAGAGCACGGACACGCCGTTGGTGTCGATGCCCAGCGAGCTCAGGTTGGCGATCGCGTCGCTGCCGAAGGAATCCCCTCCGACGCACGCGACCATGCTCACGCGCGCCCCCAGGAGCGCCGCCATCGCTGCCTGATTTGCTCCCTTGCCTCCGAAGCCCAGCAGGAACGACCGGCCTACGAGCGTCTCGCCCGCCTCCGGCACGCGATCGAGCCAGGCGGTCATGTCGGCCATGACGCTGCCGACGACGACGATGTGTGGACGCTCGTTCATGCGGCGCGCGCTGCCGCGCCCGGCGTCAGAGTCAGCCTCGACACGGCCTACGCGTCGCCGAGCCAAGCCAGTAGCTGGCCCCAGAAGCGCCCGTAGTGCTTCCAGGCGAGGAATTCGGGGCTTCCCCAGTGCGGCGAGCAGTCCGAGGCGAAGGCGGCGGTGCGGCCGCGACCGTGCGCGCCGACGACGAGCATCGGGTCCGGGCCGACGCCGAGCAGGGTGCTCGCGTCGGGCTTGGCGCGGAACCGGTTGTAGCCGAGGAAGTGCGGCCACTCGCCGTCCACCTCAGCCAGCAGCGCGTGCTCGGCGAGCGCCACCGGCACGACGCCTTCGGGCGTCTCGATCCGGTCGTCGTGGCCGAGCATCTCGACCGGCAGCACCTCTGCGAGCGGGGTGGCCTGGTAGCGCGCCTTGCCCTCGAGTCCCGAGAAGGACATGTAGCCGCCGACCATCAGCAGCCCCCCGCCCTGCTCGACGAAGTCCGCGATCAGGCGCAGGCGGTCGGGCGTGCGCTCGCCGCGATCGAAGCAGTCGGGATGGATCTGCAGGGTGTCGGCGGAGATGTCGCTGAGCATCACGACGTCGTAGGCGTCGAGCTCGGCGAGCGTCCACGGAAACTCCTCGACGGCGACGTGGTTGGCCACGTGCACGACCTCGTGCCCCTGCGTCTCGAGCGCTTCGACGAGCTCGGTCTGGCCTTCGCCGTAGGTCCCGGTCGCGTATGACGAGAAGCCCTTCACGTCGATCTTGTGACTGATCCACGTCTCGCCTGCCAGCAAAATCTTCTTTGACATCTGCTCGTCGTCTCCTGTGGTTGTGCTCGGTGTCGTTGTGCTCGGGCTGGGGTTCAATGAAGCTCAGCCGGGGCTAAGCGCGCCGGGGCCGTCCGGCCGCGCGCGGCGCACGAGTCGCGCACGGAGAGCCGCGTCTCCATCACGCAGCGGCGCGGCGCGCTGTCAGCGCTGCCCGCCAGGCGCTCCATGAGCAGCGACATCGCGAGCACGCCCTGCGCGACGGTGGGCCGGCTGACGGTGGTGATCGCAGGCTCGAGCAGCTGACCGAGCTCGAGGTCGTCGAAGCTCACGAACGAGAGCTGCTCGGGGATGCGCACGCCGGCCTCCTTGCAGGCGCGCAGGGCGCCCGCGGCCATGAGGTTGTTCGCGACGAACACAGCGGTCATCGAGCTACGTCCGAGCAGGCTCTTCATCGCCAGGTAGCCGCCCGTCTCCCGAAAGTCGCCAACCTCGATGAGATCCGCATCGAGCTCCAGCCCCGCCTCGGCCATGCCACGCACGATGCCCTCGTGGCGCTGCCTGCCCGGGGTGGAATCTAGGGGCCCGCTGATGACGGCCACGCCGACGTGACCGAGATCAGTCAGGTAGCGGGCGGCCTGCTGGGCGCCGCCTACGTTGTCCACCAAGACCGAGTCGTAGGGCTCGCCATCGCCGAACTCGCGGTCGAGCAGCACCACGGGCACCCGTTGGTGGTGGCTCAGCGCCTCCGGCGCCTGCGGCGACTCGATCGCGGGGCTGAGGATCAGGGCATCCACGGCGCCGACGAGCGTCCTGAGCAGGTGGTTCTGGCGCTCGGCGTTCTCGTCGGTGTTGCAGAGCAGCAGGTTGTATGCCTGATCGCTGGTGCTCGCCTCGATGCCCTTCACGACGGCACCGAAGAACGGATTGGTGATGTCTGGGACGACCACGCCGATATTGCGCGTTTGGCCGGACTTCAGGCTCCGTGCGAGCCGGTTGGGCGCGTAACCGAGCTCCTCGACCGCGCGCCATACGACCTCCGCGTGGCGGATGTTCTGGCCGCTGAGGAAGCGTGAGACCGTTGCGGGCGATACGCCCGCCCGCGACGCGACATCGGTGATCGTCGCCGCAGGAGCGGTCCGTCCGCGCTTAACTGGCATCGTTTGCAGTTTAGTGGGAGATGACGTGTGAGGTCAAGCAGAGACTCCGCGTCTACTACTGCGGAGCGAGCTCGACTGGGCCGGTCAGGCTCCGACGGGGTGCCACGCGGTCTTGATCTCCACGAACGCTTCGATCTCCTCCAGGCCGTGACTGCTGTCTGCGCCGGCGAGGCGTACACGCTTGACCGACTCGGCCGCCAGGCGTGAGACCGTCTCGCTCAGCGCAGGGTCACAGGCCCCATCGAAGATCGAGTCCACGTCGCGGTGGCTTGCGAGCACGGGCGCCAGCTCGGCCATCCGACCGCTGAGCAGGTTCACGACGCCCGCTGGGACGTCGGAGGCCACAACCAGCTCGCCCAGGTCGAGGCCGAGCAGCGGCCAGCGCTCAGAGAGCACCGCGACGACCGTGTTACCCGCCGCGAGCGGCGGTGCGAGCTTGCCGACGAGCCCGAGCAGGTCGGGCTCCGGCGGCGCGAGCACGGCGACCACGCCGCTCGGCTCGGGCACGGAGAACGACAGGAAGTTCGCGGCCACCGGATTGACGCCGCCAAGCACGGCGTGGAGCTTGTCGGTCCAGCCTGCGAAATGCACCAGCGTGTCCACCGCCGCCTCGATCTCCCGCCGCGCGGCCGCGCGGTCCAATCCGCGCAGGTCCGACGCGCGACCGGCCAGATCCTCGCTGCGGCGCTCGAGGGTCTCGGCCAGGCGATAGAGGATCTGGCCGCGGTTGTACGCCGTGCGTGCCTGCCACGGCGCGAAGGCGCGTCGAGCGGCGCGGACCGCGTCGCGGACGTCCTTGCGCGAAGCGCGCGGCACGTTGGCGACGTGATGCTCGGCGTGATCGAGCACACGCTCGTAGCGACCGGACTCCGAGCGCACGAAGGCGCCGTCGATCAGCAGCTTGGAGGTCTTTGGCACAGCCAGGCGCGCGGAGCTCATGAGACGCGCAGATAGGGGCGCAGGCCGGATGGACCACCCTCGCGTCCAAAGCCGCTCTCGCGATAGCCGCCGAACGCCGCCGTGGGGTCGAAGTGGTTGTAGGTGTTCTGCCACACCACACCGCAACGCAGCGCCGAGGCCACCTCGAAGGCCTTCGCGCCCTTGTCCGTCCAGACGCCCGCCGCCAGACCGTATGGCGTGGCATTGGCCTTCTCGATCGCCTCCGCCTGCGTGCGGAAGGTGAGCACGGAAAGCACCGGGCCGAAGATCTCCTCGACCGCGATGCGGTGCGCCGGTGCGACGTCGGTGAACAACGTGGGGGCGAACCAGTAGCCGCGCTCGGGCAACGGACCGGGCACGCTGCGTCGCACAGCGCCCTCGCGCTCACCGTCGGCGACGAGCGCCTGGATGCGAGCGAGCTGCTCGGCGGAGTTGATCGCGCCGATGTCCGTGTTCTTGTCAAGCGGATCGCCGATCCGCAGCCGCTGCATGCGCGACCACAGCTTCTCGACGACCTCCGCGAGGACGCTCTCCTGCACGAGCAGCCGTGAGCCGGCGCAGCAGACGTGGCCCTGGTTGAAGAAGATCCCGCTGACGATCCCCTCCACCGCCTGGTCGATCGAGGCGTCCTCGAAGACGATGTTGGCCGACTTGCCTCCCAGCTCGAGCGTCAACCCGACGTCGCGCCCCGCGAGCGAAGCCTGGATCGACTTCCCCACCGCGGTGGACCCGGTGAACGCGACCTTGTCGATCCCCGGGTGACGCACGAGCTCGGCCCCCGTCTGCCCGTCGCCGGGCAGGACCGCCACGACGCCCGCCGGCAGTTCGGCTTCCTGGCAGATCTCGGCCAGCAGCAGCGCCGTCAGCGGGGTGGTCTCGGCGGGCTTGAGGATCGCGACGTTGCCGCAGGCAAGCGCCGGTGCGAGCTTCCAGGCCGCCATCAGCAGCGGGAAGTTCCAGGGCACGATCTGGGCGCAGACGCCGCGCGGCGTCGAAGCTCGACCTGCGGTGGCGTAGGCGAGCTTGTCGGCCCAGCCGGCGTAGTAGAAGAAGTGCGCGGCGGCGAGGGGGATGTCGATGTCGCGCGCCTCGCGGATCGGCTTGCCGCCGTCCAGCGACTCGACGATCGCCAGCTCGCGCGCACGCTCCTGCATCAGGCGGGCGATGCGGAACAGATACTTGCCGCGCTCGAGCGCCGGCAGGGCCGCCCAGCGCGGCAGTGCGGCGCGCGCCGCGGCGACCGCCGCGGCGACGTCGGCCTCCTGTGCCCATGCGACCTCGGCGAGCGGCTCCTCCGTCGCCGGGTTGATCGTCGCCTGCGCGACTCCGCCCACCGGCTCGACGAACGCGCCGCCGATGAACAGCTCGTAGCGATCGGCGATGCGTATGTGGTCGGTCGTCTCGCGCGCGGGCGCGTAGTCCCATCGCAGCGCCGTCCGAGCGACGCTGCCCTCATCTGCCGCGCCCTTCGCCTCCTCCGCGCCCTCCGCGTCCTCGACCGTCTGCTGGACCGTCATCGCATGCCCTCACTCACTCCCTGGAGAAGTCCTCGGCGCGACCGTAGCATCCGGTCTGCGTCTTGACGTATTGCATGAGCAGGTCGTTGAGCAGCGACGACGCGCCGATGCGGAACCGGTCAGGCGAGAGCCACTGCTCGTCCAGCGTCTCCTTGACCAGCACCATCAGGTGCAACGCCTGCTTGGTGACGCCGACGCCGCCGGCGGCCTTGACGCCCACGATCTCGCCGGTACGCCACGCATGGTCGCGGACGGCCTCGAGCATCACCAGTACCACCCCCGGCGTAGCCCCCGCGGATGCCTTGCCGGTTGAGGTCTTGATCATGTCCGCACCACCACGGATGGCCAGCGTGGAAGCGTGGCGGATGTGCTCGTAGCTGCCCAGCTCGGCCGTCTCGAGGATCACCTTCAGGTGAGCCTCGCCGCACGCCTGCTTGACCTCCTCGATCTCGCGCACCACGCGCGCGTCGTCTCCGTCGAGGAAGGCCTCGCGCGAGATGACCATGTCGATCTCCTCGGCACCCGACGAGACCGCTTCGGCGGTCTCGCTGACCTTCAACGCCAGCGACGTCTGACCCGAAGGGAAGCCCGTGGCCACCGAGGCGACCCGCACGCCGGACCCGGCCAGCGCATCCCGCGCCTCGGGCACGAGCGCCGGATAGACGCACACCGCGGCGCAGGAGGGGATCTCGGGGATCGTCGGCGCAGGACAGACCGCCTTGGCCGCGAGCGCCCGCACCTTGCCCTTGGTGTCCTGCCCCTCGAGCGTCGTGAGGTCGATCATGGACACCGCCAGGCGGATGCCGCTCAGCTTCGCCTCGTTCTTGATCGAGCGCCGTCCGAGCGTCGCGGCGCGCTCGTCGATACCGACTCGGTCGACGTGGGGCAGGCTACGCACGATCTACCGGGTTGCCAACAGGATTGACAACAATGATCGCTGACGTTCCTGCGCGCTCATGGGCGCACCATAGCGCGCCGGCGCGAGCGCCTCGAGCATCGCAGGCGCGTAGGTGGCGGGGTTGGCGGGATACAATTTCGAGATGGCACCGAAGCCTCGAGAGAAGCCACGCGGGCCGTGGACAGCCGAGGAGATCGCCCGCAACGAGCGGGCAGGCCGAGCGCAGGTCGCCCACGACCGCGCGCGCGGCGTGAGCGCAAACCTGGAGGAGGCTGTCGCGCTGAGCAGGTTCGCCAACCGCTTCTCCGAGGCGTTCCGCCATGCCCGACGCGCTTGACCCGCTGCCGCTGCTGCGAGCCCTGCACGAACGCGGCATCGAGCACATCGTCGTCGGCGGCTTCGCCGTCAACGCACCTGCTCACCACCCTCGGCCGTCTCGACGTCATGCAATGGCTCAGTGGGGTCAACACCGACGATCTCTATGGCGAGCTCAATCCAGACACCCTCGAGGGAAGCATCGACGGGATACCGGTGCGGGTATGCAGCCTCGAGCACCTGCGCGCGATGAAGCGAGCAGCCGGGCGGCCACAGGACCTCGAGGACCTCAGGCGACTGGGCGAGGTCTGAAGGAGTCGTTAGCCGAGGAAGCTCAGCAGCGCTTGGTTGCACTCCTCCGGGAAGGTCCAGCCGATGTTGTGCGGACCGTTCTCGACCGGCACGACCCTGATGTTGGAGTTGAGCGCCTCCAGACGCCCCGCGGTGTTCTCGAAGGGGAGGATTCGGTCCTTGGTGCCCTGCAAGACCAACATCGGGATGTCGATCTTCGCGACGTCCGCGCGGAAGTCCGTGAGCCACGTGTCCACGCACGCGTAGCTCGCGTACCACGAGCAGCCCGCGGCGACCTGGAAGCTGGCCCGCAACGCCGCGTCGCCGATCCGCTCGGGCGCCAGTTCATCGGTGTTGTAGAAGTTGGCGAAGAAGTCGTCGAACCACTTGTAGCGGTCGGCCAGCACGGCCTCCTTGATGCCGTCGAAAACTGATTTGTCGACGCCTTCGGGGTTGTCGTCGGTCTTCAGCAGGAACGGCGGGATCGCCCCGAACAGGACCGCCTTGCTGACACCGGCGGAGCCGTGCGTGCCGAGGTAGTGCGTCACCTCGCCGGTGCCCATCGAGAAGCCGCACAGCGCCGCGTCCTGGTCGAGCGACAGGTGGTCGAGCAGCCCCTTCAGATCAGCGGTGAATGTCTCGTAGTCGTAGCCGGTGGTCGGCTGGCTCGACTGCCCGAAGCCGCGACGGTCATAGGCGATCGTGCGGTAGCCGGCGTCGAGCAGCGCCCGCTCCTGGCGCTCCCATGAGTGTCCGTCCAGCGGATACCCGTGGATCAGAACAACCGGCTGGCCGCTGCCGTGATCCTCGTAGTAGAGCTCGATCGGTGAGTTGTTCTCGGTTCCAACCGTCACGAAAGGCATGGGCCTCCTCCTTTGATTGCTGGCACTTGACGTACTAGGACGTTGCACCCGTCTCGGAAAGCTGGCCGATGACGCGACCCGCTGGGCGGGCGAGTTCACGATCGCGGGGGCCGTCGCCGCGTCGAGCGCAGCGATCCCATCGCCGCGGGCATGCGGAAGACTCGTCTTCTTAGGATGTGACCGCATTGGCGGCGGACTGGCCGGTCTTTGCCGACTGAGCATCGCCGAGCAGCGTGACCACGACCTCGCGCACCTCTTGCTCGAGGTTCGGCTCGTTCAGCCGACCGTTCTCGTCGAAGCGCTCGCCGGCGTGGCCTACAGCGACCTCGCCTTCGGCCACCCGGGCACCGGTTGCGGCGAGCACCTTGCGCAGCTCCGCTTGCGCCCAGACGGCGCCGAACATGCCGGAGCTCGCGCCGATCACGGCAACCGGCTTATAGCGTAGGGGACTGGTCGCCAACGGGCGGGACACCCAGTCAATGGCGTTCTTCAGCGCCCCCGGGATCGAGGAGTTGTACTCGGGGGTGACGAAGAACACCGCGTCGGAAGAACACCGCGTCGGCTTGCCGGACCGCCTCGCGGATTCGCGAGACGGCCTCGGGAACATCCTGCTTGCTGCCTCCTTCGGATGGTGGATTGGCGATTGATGGGGAAGTCGTCGCGCTCAAGGGAGACGAATCAGGTTGTGGCCGGCGAGTGGGGCGCCGACCTGCTGCATCCGGCCGCCCTCACCCAGGCCACCGAGGTCAACGACGAAGAAACCGGCGTCCCCGAATAGTGCGACGACCTCGGACTTGGCCTCGGCGTCGTCGCCTGAGAGAAAGATCACACGCTGGCCGCCTGCCTCGTGAGGGTCGGAGCCGAGCACGGCGGCGCCGAGCGTGTTGGCGGCCTTCACCACAGGCGCAGGGGTGACGAGATCGGCGACGACCTCGCTGGATGTGCGCCCGTCGAGGTCGCCGGAGTCGAAGTCGTTGGTCGGGTCGATCACCATCCGCCCCTCCCATTCCAGTCCCTCGACGGCCTGCGGAACGTCCGGCCACATCCGCTCCTTCAGGGTCATTCCTTGAGCAACCTCTCGGTCAGCACGATCTCGACGATCTGCGGCACGGTCTCAACCCGGTTCCAGTCGCGCTGCAGCTCGCACGCGAGCGAGACCCAGCCGATCGGCACGCCTCCGGCCTGTACGACGCGTTCGATTCCGGCGCGGTGCGCCTCCACAGATGTGCCCCCGATCGCGTCGACGACGGGATAGACCTCGTAGCCCTCCCTCAGCGCGTCGAGCGCGGCGAACGCCATGCAGACCTCTGTCCAGAGCGCACAGAAGATGAGCTTGCGCCGTTCGCTAGCACGCACAGCCGCCACGAAGTCGGTGTCCTCCCACGAGTTGACGCTCGTGCGGTCGATCGGGGGGCTGTCCTCGAGCAATTCGGCAAGCTCGGGAACGGTCGGCTGCTGCTGGCCGGATGCGACGTTGACGGTCGAGTGGACGATCGGCAGCCCGAACGCTCTGGCCGTCTTGACGGTCGAGACGATGTTCTTGTGCAGTAGATCCGGGTCCATCGAGCGGACCGTCGCGAACTGCGACGGTTGGTAGTCGATCAACACGAGCGCTGCGTTCTGCGGGGTGATCAGGTGGTCGCCGAGCTGATCGCGGATCGGTGCACTGGCCATTGGTTCCTCCTTCAGATCGATGTGTGTGGTGATTTGATTGACGAGGCGCCCGCAGGTCGCTCCGCGCTTTTCAGCCCGCGTCCGAGTAGCGCTCCAGCCCCGGCAACGCCCACGCCGACGAGGAGGGCGAAGCCGAGCACGGTGTCCGGCGGGCTCGCGCCTTGGTCGAGTGCAACTCCCGCACCGATCACGGGAATCGAAAGTCCTACAAAGAGCGCGATGAGCAAATCCGAGGTCATCGCCAGCCGGTTCTCCGGCGCCGTTGCTTCGAGCACGAGACCGGTTGTCCCCTTGAAGAGGGCACCCGCGCCCGCGCCGATCAGCGCGCCACTGAGTAGAAACAGCGCAAGGCTTGGTGTCGAGAGATGCACTGCGGTCACGAGCAGCACGAGGCCGATGAGCATGGAGATCGTGCCGAGCACGAATACGCGCGACGCAGGCAGGCCGCTTGTTGCCAGCTGAGACGCCACGCCCGCGGCGAATACCAGGAACAGCGTTGCGCCGGCCAATGCGTGTGAAGGATGGTGAAAGGTGATGGCCAGGAAGAGCCCGGACAGCCCGGCGAACAGGCCGTTTGCCGAGAAGGCTGCGAGCGTCGCTGCTGCCGCTGGAACGAGGAGCCCGACCGAGCGTGACGAACTGCTCGCTTGGCTCCCGGCCGAAGCGGCAGGGGCCAGAGTGCCGGTCTCGGGCGCCGTGGCCAGGCCGATCAGCGCGATCGCTCCGAGCGCGACCCAAAGAAGGTAGGGCAGGGTCAGCGGGTGTTTCACCCACTCCGCCAGGAAGCCCGCGATCAGCGGGCCGATTCCAAGAGCTCCGACGTTCACCGCCGTGCCGATGTTGCGGGCGCGGATCACCGACGCTTTCGGGTTCTCACGGGCACGCAGCTCGATCAGGTACGTGATCGCCGTACCGGCGGCCAGCCCGACGGCCACTCCGGTGATAAAACGCCCGACGAGCAAGCCAGGCAGGGCCTTCCATGCCGCGAGCAAACCCGCTGCCGCCATCATCGTCGCCACCGCGCCGAGCATCACCCCGCGTCGTCCGATGCGCGCTGCGACGAAGCGCACCGACAGGAGCGTGGCGATCGTCCCGGCCGCATAGATCGCGTAGATCACGGTCACGGTGAAGGCGGAGAGGTGATCTCGCGTCCGGTATAGGCCGTAGAGCGGACTCGGCAGCGTGGCGGCCGCCATCACGATCAGAAAGGCGAACGCCACGGCCCAGAAACCAAACCCGTAGCGCCGAGTCGCAGCCTCCGCCGGCTCGCGGACCTCATCGCTCTGCATTTGATCTGATTGCTGGCTCATTCGGGCTCACCAGACCTTCATCCCGCCATCGACAACGACGTCGATGCCGGTCACGTACGAGCTCTCCTCAGAGGCGAGGAATAGCGCTACGTTCGCCACCTCCTCCGGCTGGCCGAACCGGCCCAGAAGCGTCCTGTCGCGCATCTGGCGACCAAACTCCCCGTCCTCGAGCTCCCCTCGAGTCGCGCCGCTTTCGATGAAGCCCGGCGAGATCGAGTTGACGCGAATCCCGTGCTCGCTTCCTTCCAGTGCGAGTTGGCGCGTCATCCCGATGATCGCCGACTTGTTCGTCGTGTGGGCCAGCGACGCGAGCAGCTTGAAGCTGAGGGAACCGTTCAGGGAGGCCATGTTCACGACGACGCCGTGGCTGGCCTTTAGATGCGGCCATGCAGCGCGGGTCAGGTAGAACACCAGATCGACCTCGTCCTGCCGGGCGTCAGCCCACTCCTCGTCGGTGAAGTCCTCGAGATGGCTGAAGTGGGACCTGGCGGCGAGGTTGAACAGCACGTCGACCCTGCCGAGCTCGCCTACCGCCAGCTCGACGAGCTTCGCGCATTCGGCGGGATCGCCGAGACGGCACGGCTGCAGTGACACCATCTGGCCACCCGCGGCGCGCACGATCTCAACGGTCTCTTCCGCAGGCTCGACAGCCACGTCGCAGCCGACGAGCAGCGCACCCTCCCGAGCGAACGCCACGGCAGTGGCGCGCCCCATGCTTCCGCCAGTGCCGGTGACGAGGCAGACCTTCCCGGACAGCCTCCCCGACATCACGTCGCTCCCTGTAGAGCAGCCGCCGCGGCCTGCTTCTCCGCGTCGGCCACACCGACGGCGGCGGTGAGCTTCGGAACCTCCCTGAAATACCAGTGGATGACCTCGAGGGCGGGGCCGGCGGCCGGCGTCGCCCAGTCACGGAAGAGCTCGGTGGTGACGGCGAGCGCCGTGGTCTGCACGGCGCCGGCGTGCGACAGCCGCTCGATCGCGGTGCGATGCGCGACCTGGGATCGACCGCCGACGGCGTCGGTGACATACATCGCGTCATAACCGTCCTTCAGCGCCTGGACCGTCGCGAACGTGAGGCAGATCTCGGTGTGCAGGCCGGCGATGATCAGGCGCTTGCGCCCGGTCGCCTTCACCGCCGCATTGAAGGCCTCATCCTCGAACGCGTTCATCGACGATCGGTCGATTGGCTCGATGCCGTCCAACTCGGACAGGATCGAAGGAAGGGTCGGGCCGTTGAGCCCGAACTCAACCCCCACGGTTGACAGCACAATCGGCATGTCGAACGCCTTGGCGGTCTTCGCCAGCAGCCTCACGTTCAGCTCGACCAGGTCTGCGTCGGTTTCCGAGCGGATGACCTCGAACATCTCCTTCTGGAAGTCGATCAGCACAAGCGCGCAGTCTTCGTACGTCCAGACCCCTAGCTCCTTGTCCATCGTCTATCTCCTTCTTTTGGCTTTTGTCAGATATGTGAGTCAACGTCCGCGACGGTGACCAATTCGGCTCTCGGCCCTCTGGTCCGAGCTCAGGGGTGAACCTGTGAGCCGTAGCCCAGGTCGAGACGTAGCGACTGCATGACGTGGAACGTCGTGCTCGTGGTGAACACGTCGGCCGACGCCAGCACGCCGGTGTACTTCTCGATCACGGGCGTCGCAGCGGCGGCGGCGACCGCGTCCAGGTAGCCCCTGACCCCCGCCCAGGTGTTCTCGCCGTACTTCATGAAATACGGCGTCGGGTTGACCGTGTCGAGGGCCTTCCTCGAGTGGTTGACGATGTCGGCCATGTACCGCTGGTGCACCGCGATGTCCTCCCGTGTGCCGAGCCGGCCCATGTGGCCGCCGATGAAGTGCTTCCACGGGTAGGTAAGAGCCGTGGCGGGGGCCGTGATGTAGCCCTGCACGTCCTCGGTGAGGTTGCTCTGGTACACCGGCGCCCAGCCCGGGTTGACGATGTTGACGAGCATCAGCGCGTCGTGGTCCGGTAGGTGGATGAAGATGTTGTCCGGCGAATGGTTGGTGCCGTGCCAGGCCAGCTCGATGCGCTCGCCCCCGATCTCCAGCGTGTGACGGTCCTGGAAGGTCTCCTCCGGTGCTGGTCGTGCGGGGTCGTCGTCCCGCAACAGGAGCTTGCGGGTCTCCTCGTGCCCGATGCGCGCGACGCTTTTGTCGAACAGCGATGATGCGCCGGCGTGGTCGGCGTGATGGTGGGAGTAGACGAGGTGGGTGACCTTGTTGCTCACGCCGTTGGCCGCGGCGATCTCGTCCACCGCGCGCTGGATGTTGTGGCCGATGGTGGGCGGCGCGTCGAGCAGGACGACGCCGTCCTTTGTGGTCAGGAACGCTGACTGGTAGGTGCCATCAGTGACCCAGTAGAGGTTGTGCTCGACACGTCCGATGTAGTAGCCCTGTTCGTTGAGGGCGGGGCCAAGCGCCGGCCGGGGGATCGGCGCGTAGTCCGGCAGATCCTCGGCGCTGCTCGGGCGGGTGTTGGCGGATGCCTCAGTTGTCGTATCCGGTGCGCTCATGGACACGATCGTGAAGCGACGAGCCGGCGATCGAATCCTTGAATTCCTTAGTCCGAGACCCGAGTGTCGTTTTGAGTCATGCTGTTCGCCGTAGATGGGTTCGCCGTCACACGTTCGGACGCTCACAAGGCCGCCGGGAGCCCAATTGCTCGGCCGGCAGCGCGAGCGCGAGGTGCTCGGCCGCCTACTCAACGCTGCCCGCGGCGGCGACGGCGGGGCCTTGGTGGTACATGGAGAGCCGGGCGTCGGGAAGACCGCGCTGCTCGATTGGACAGTCGAGGAGGGGCGGCAGTTCCGGGTCCTACGGACCGTCGGGGTCGAGGGAGAGATGGAGCTCCCGTTCGCGGCGCTGCAACAGCTGTGCTCGCCGATCCTCGACCGATCGGAGCGTCTGCCGGATCCCCAGCGCGACGCGCTTGGTGTCGCCTTCGGGCTGAGTGCCGGACAGGCCCCGAATCCGTTCCTGGTCGGACTGGCGGCCCTCGGCCTGCTGTCTGAGGCTTCGGAGGAGCGGCCGCTCCTGTGTGTTGTCGATGACGCGCAGTGGCTCGATCGTGCGTCAGCGCGCGCTCTCGCGTTCGTGGCCCGTCGGCTGTTGGCGGAGAGGATCGCGCTCGTGTTCGCGGCTCGTGAAGTGGGCAGCGCGCTCGCGGGATTGCCGGAGCTTCGCGTCGAGCCCTTGGGGCATCGTGATGCGCGGGCACTGTTGGAGTCCGTGTTGCCCGCTCGTCTGGATGAGCACGTGCTGGATCGGATCGTTCTGGAGACACACGGCAACCCGCTCGCTCTGTTGGAGCTGCCGCGCGGGATGACGCCGATACAGCTCGCGGGCGGGTTCGGGCTGCCCGTGGCGGTGCCCTTGTCCGCGAGCATCGAGGAGAGCTTCACGCGGCGCCTGGCCAGGCTTCCGGGCGATGCGCGTCGCTTGTTGCTCATTGCGGCGGCCGACCCAACGGGCGACCCGGCGGTCGTTTGGCGGGCAGCCCGGCAGCTCGCAATCCCCGAATCGATTGCGGAGACCGTCGAAGCGGACGACCTGTTGGAGCTTGGTGTCCGAGTGGTCTTCCGCCATCCACTGGTTCGCTCGGCTGTCTATCGGGCGGCCGGGCTGAAGGAGCGCCGAGCTGTCCACCGAGCCCTGGCGGAAGCTACCGAGCCGCAGACCGATCCGGATCGCCGCGCTTGGCACAGGGCGCAGGCGGCATCAATGCCCGACGAGGACGTCGCCGCAGAGCTCGAGCGTTCCGCTGTACGGGCGCAGGCGCGCGGCGGAGCGGCGGCCGTCGCTGCCTTCCTCGAGCGCGCCGCCGCGCTCACACCCGAGCCGGCGCACCGAGCGCAGCGCCTGCTCGCGGCCGCCTGCGCCAAGCGCGACGCTGGCGCTCTGGAGGCTGCGCTCGGACTATTGGCGGGCGTCGAGGCTGGGCTGCTCGACGAGCTCTGGCGGGCGCGGGTCGAGCTGTTGCGAGGTCAGATCGCGTTGGAGCAGCGGCGCGGCGGCGAAGCCGGTCGCCTGTTTCTGAGCGCGGCGAGACGCCTCGAGCCACTCGGCCCCGAGCTGGCTCGCGAGACGTACCTCGAGGCGCTCGCGGGCGTCATGTCCAGCGACGTTGAAGTCGTCGGCGGCGCGCCGGCGGTCGCGGAGGCCGCGCGGGCGGCGCCAACCGGCGCCGCCCCGCCTCGAACGGTTGACGTTCTGCTCGACGCGTTCGCGATCCGCTTGACCGAGGGATACGCAGCGGCGGCGCCGACACTCGCTCGGTCTCTAGAGCTCCTGCTCGCGATGGACGTCTCCAACGAGGATGTCGGCCGGCGGCTCTCACTCTCCAGCAGTAGAAACGGCAACATCGTCGCCCTCGAGATGTGGGACGACGAGGCCCTGCATCGCCTCGCCGCTCGCCAAGTGCAGGTCGCCCGCGACGCCGGCGCACTCGTACACCTGCAGTTCGCGCTCAGCTTCCTGGCCAGGAGCCACATGCTCGCCGGCGACTTGACCGCGGCCACTCTGACGATCGACGAAACCCGCTCGATCGCTGAGGCGACCGGCAATCCAGCGCCGCTGAACGCCCCGATGATCCTCGCCGCTTGGCGCGGCCACGAGGCGCAAGCGTCTGAGCTGATCGCGGCCACCTCGGAGGAGGCGGCCGCCCGGCGGTGGACGTCCAACAACTACGCGAGATCCTTGCTCTACAACGGCCTCGGCCGTCACGACGCCGCACGCGATGCCGCCTGGGAAGCGTTCCAGCGCGATCCGGTCGGATACGGATCGTTGCTGGTGGGAGAGCTGGCCGAAGCGGCATCCAGGACTGCTGACCGAGCGCTGCTCGAGTCCGCTCTGGATTGGCTCTCAGAGCGCACCCGCGTGATCTCCTCAGAGTGGGCGATGGGAATCGAAGCGCGTGTGCGCGCGCTGCTGAGCGAGGGTGAGATCGCCGAGAGTCTGTACCGCGAGTCGATCACGCACCTCGCCCGTACCCGTGTGCGGCTCGAGCTCGCCCGGACCCACCTCCTTTACGGAGAGTGGCTGCGACGCCAACGCCGCCGCCTCGACGCCCGAGAGCATCTGCGCACCGCCCTTGACATGTTCACAAGCATGGGCACCGAGGCGTTTGCGGCCCGCGCCGAACGGGAGCTGCTGGCGACCGGTGAGCGCGCCCGCAAACGGACCGTGGATACGCTCGACCAGCTCACTCCGCAGGAGGAGCAGGTCGCGCGCCTTGCCGCGAAAGGAGCCACAAACCGAGAGATCGCCGCTCAGCTCTTCATCACCCAGAGCACCGTCGAGTACCACCTACGCAAGGCATTCCGGAAGCTCGACGTGAAGTCACGCACGCAGCTCGCACACCGTATCTCGTAGTTGCGTTCCGCGTTTTGGAAGAGTATCGTGGCTTCGCCAGCATCCGTCGGAGGAGAGGTCGGCATCTAATGTGATCTGACCGACAGGAGGCTAGGACGTGGCGACGACGAGCCCCAGGCGCAGGCTGACCAGCGCTGCGCCGCCGGTGATCGGCCCCGCCGATCTGCCGCGAATGATGCCGGTTGCTGCGGGGTTGGTGGCACTTATCCACTCGGTTAGCTCGTTGCCGTTCCGCGCGATCCGTGACGAGATTCGAGAGGTCGCGCCCGGCCTGTATCTAGGTGTCGTCTACTGGGTCGGCGCCAAGACCATTAACTTCTCGCTTCGGTTTCGGCGACTGGAGAACGAATGACCTGCGTGCGCGCTCCGCGCGGGAGGCAAGCGTGAAGCGCCGCTACGACGTGGTCGTGATCGGCTCGGGCTTCGGCGGCAGCATCACGGCGTGCCGGCTGGCGCAGGCCGGCCGGCACGTGTGCGTGCTCGAGCGCGGCCGGCGCTGGAGCAACGTCGACTTTCCTCGCTCGCCCAGCCAGATCGCCCGGAACGCGTTCTGGGACCCCGAACACGGGCGCTTCGGACTGCTCGACTACCGCGTGTTCAGCCGCATGCAGGTGATCCAGGGGTGCGGCGTCGGCGGCGGATCGTTGCACTACTTCAACGTCCACCTCTCACCGCCCGCGGCGATCTTCAAGGATCCCCGGTGGCCCGCCGAGATCGACCTCGACACGCTCGGCCCCTACTACGGCCTCGCGGCGGACATGCTCGACGCCAAGCCCCTCTCCCCGCCGGCAGGGCGGAGCCTCCCGACGCGCACGACCGCCTTCCTCGAAGCCTGCGCGGGCGCGGGGCGCCCCGCGGAGCTCGTCCCGCTCGCCGTCTACACCGGGCCCGGGCGCCGCAACCCCCACGGAGGGGTGCACCAGCAGCCGTGCGACTACTCGGGCGACTGCATGATCGGCTGCGCCACCCACGCGAAGAACACGCTCGACCTGAACTATCTCGCGCTCGCCGAACAGCACGGCGCGGAGGTTTACCCGCTGCACCAGGCGAGCGAGATCGCGCCGGCCAAGCGCGGGGCCGGCTACCGCGTGAGCTACGAACGGCACGTCGAGGGCGCGGCGGCAGAGGTCATCGCCGGCGAGGTCCGCGCGGACACCGTGATCCTCGCAGCCGGCACACTCGGGACCGCGGAGCTGCTGCTGCGTTGCCGGGATCACCTCAACACACTGCCCGACCTGAGCCCGGCGCTGGGCGAGGGCTTCTCGGGCAACGGCGATCTCCTGCTCGCAGGCACGCTGACCGACATGGACATCGACGCCGGGCCGGGGCCGAGCATCACCGCCGGCGCCGACTTCGCCAGCGGATCGCAGCAGATGTACGTCGAGGATCTCGGTCTGCCCGGCCCCCTGTTCTGGTTCCTCGAGGGGATGCTCGCCGACGCCGCCGGGGCGCGGGACGCGTTGCGGCTCGTCAAGCTCTTCGTCCAGGGCGAGCTGCGGATCCCCGGTGCCACGCGCAGGGTAGCCCACGAGCGCGAGCGCCTCTTCGGCGGCGGGCGCACGCGCGGCTTCCTGCCCTATCTCGGCATGTGCGAGGACGCGGCCGACGGGACGCTCGCCCTCGAACCATCCGGCGCCCTGGACCTGCAATGGAATCCGGCCGCCAGCGCCGAGAGCTTCCAGGAGCTCGACGAGGCTCTGCGTGAGCTCAGCCACGCACTCGACGGCGAGTACGTCCCCAGCCCTCTTTCCTTCGCCGGCGACCTGCTGACCGCGCATCCGCTCGGCGGATGCAGGATGGCCGCCAACCCCTCGGACGGCGTCGTCGACCACCGCTGCCAGGTCCACGGCTATCCCGGCCTGTTCGTCGTCAACGGATCGATCGTGCCCACCGCGCTCTCGCGCAACCCCTCCGCGACGATCAGCGCCCTGGCCGAGCGCGCCGCGTACCTGATGATCCATGGTCGCGAGCTGCTCGCCGGGGATCGGGCGCAAGTCGGTCAACCACGAGCAAGGAGCCACTGAGATGAAGCGCGACGAATGTATCGCCCCCAGCTACAACGACCTGCGGCCGTTCAAGGACGATCGGACCGACGCCTTTCCCGTCTATCCCGACCTCGTCAAGACGCTGGCCACCGCCAAGGCATGCCCCGACGAGACGATCGCGTACGTGCTGGCAGTGTGCTCGGCCTACGCGTACTCCGACGTCGAGACGGTGGCGACGATGATGGCGCGTATGGGAATCGAGGAGAACCACTGCGTGATGATCGAAGAGTACGTCAACGTCATGTTCATCACCTCGACGTCGTTTCTGATCCAGAGCAAGGACGGGCGGGTGGTGATCCTGTGCTACCGGGGAACGCCGCCGACGAGCCTCATCACGTGGCTCACCGATGCGAACCTCGAACCGACGCGCATCGCGATACCGTCCCCGAGCGGCACCCGTGAAGGCGACGTCCACGGCGGCTTCTACCGCAACGTGCGCTCGACACGCTACGAAATCCTCAACCTTCTCGAACGCGCCCTCGACGGCAAGTCGGTGCGACGGGACGACGACAGGAAGCTCGATCACAAGCTCGAGGCGTTGTACATCACCGGCCACAGCCTCGGTGCCGCCAGCGCGTCGATGCTCGCGCTGATGCTCGTCACCGACCCCGCATACAAACCGGTCGTCGAGAAGCTGAAGGCGGTCTACACCTATGGCGGACCGATGATCGCCAGCCGCGAGATCGCCGCGGACTGTGATGAAGACGATCTACTCCACAACCGGGTTATCCGCTACGTGTACGCCAACGACATCGTCCCCCAGCTCCCGCCCTCTGAGTCCGGCGATTTCGCCCACTTCGGGACCGGCTACCAGTACAAGCTGAAAGGAAAAGCTGAACTGAAAGGAAAAACCGGCTGGGTCCAAAACGACGCACCGCGCAAGCAGCTGCGCAACCTGCTCAGTATTTTCGACTCGCCGCTGACGCTTCTAGCCGGGGACTTCAAGCTGACGGGGCGCCTCCAGTTCCACGCCTCGCTCCGAGATCACCTGCCGCAGTACTACATCACGGCGCTGATGCCGCAGGAGCCGAAGGACAGGGGCGTCCGCAGCGAGTTCGGCGACTGAGGTTTTACATCACGCATGGAATCAGTCTGAAAACTGCGCACATGAGTATCAGAGAGCCGCGGCCCTCGCGTGCGGCCCCGGGCAGACCGATAGCCTTCGTCGTGGTCGTGGAAGGGTGGCAGAGCGGTTGAATGCACCGGTCTTGAAAACCGGCAGGCGGGTAACCCCCGCCTCGGGGGTTCGAATCCCCCCCCTTCCGTGTTTTTGATCGAGGTTCGAACTGGAGTCAGGACGAGGCGGGAACGACTGCATAGCCGCATGCGACCGCTGCGTCTGCCAGATGGTGATCCCACGTGACCGTGACGAGTCCTGCGTCTCCGACGCTGATCGCCGAGGCGAGATGAACGGCGTCGTACCCGCGCAGGCCGTGAAGCTCGGCGAGTTCGCCCGCGGATCGCGCCAGGGCGTCGTCGATGCCAATCACGCGAAGCTCAGCGTGCAAGTCGTCGATCGCGCGTACCGCGCTGCGCAGGGTGTCTGTATCGATCCGACCCATCCGGCAGGCCAGCGCCGCCGCGGCACGTGCCTCTGGGTAGATGAGCTGACTGGATGCGACATCGCCAGCTCGGTCCCAGAGCTCTTTGGCGAGGTCTGATCCCTGCTCGGCGAAGATGAGCTTGATCAGCGCGGACGTATCGAAGTAGGCGATCAGTGGCGCTGCTCGGCGACGAGGTCGGATACCGGCCCAAGCGATCGAAGTTGCTTGTGCGCTGTACTGGGCCGCTTGGGCTGGGTTGGCTCTCGCACGAGCCCGCGTGCGCGCAGATCGGCGAGCGGGTCTCCTTCGTTCACGGGCGAAAGCCGGGCGACTCGCCTGCCACGCATCGTCACGACCACCTCGCCACCTTGAGCGGCGTGGTGCACGTATCGACTCAGCTGATCGTGCAGCTCTCGGATACCAACCTCGGGCTTTGGCGATGGCCTATGTAGCGTCATACGGATGAGAGTAGACGCTACCTGGAGAGGATGCAAGGTCCGCCCAACGTCAGATGCCGTGAACAGGTGGGGAGTAGGATTGACCGATAGACGTCGAGAGTCAGGAGCAGGCATGCCGCGCTATCTGATCGAGAGGGTTTGGACTGCGTTGGAGGAGGAGCAGATGGCGAGCAAGGGCGCTCTCTCGAAGCGCATCCTGACGGAGGATGAGCAGTTCTCCGCAGTCGTGTGGGAGCACAGTCACATGGTCATGGACGAGGACGGTCAGCTGAAGTCCTTCTGTGTCTACTCCTCGCCCAACACGGAGCTCATCCGCGAGCATGCCACGCGGCTTGGTGACCACACGGTCAAGGGGATCTACGAGATCGGCGGCGACATCTCGCCCGAGGATTTCGACTGATCGCTCCCCGCGAGGTCGAAGCGTGCGTGCCACCCCGCCTGGGCGGCCATGCCCCGTCGCAGCCGAGCGCGGCGGCGACGCACCTCATCGCCCTCCGGAATCAGCTCGAGCGCCTGGTTACAGAGCTCGACGGCCTCTTGGTGGGCCCATCCGACGTTGGCCTGCTGGGCGGCGATGAGCAGGTAGTCGGCCGCGCTGGCAGAGTCGCCGGCCTCGCGCCAGTGGTGCGCGAGGATCGCCGCGTAGGCAGCCGGATCGCCAGCCGCGTTCTCGATGAAACGCGCGACCACCCCGTGACGCTCACGCCGGACGGCCTTCGGCAGAGTCGCATAGGCGACCTCGCGGATCAGCCCATGCTTGAACGCCAGCTCGCGGTCGCCCGCGATCCTCGATGACGCGCTGAGGCGGAGCAGGTCGCGGCGTTCGAGCGACTGCAACGTGCCCGCCAGCGAGCCGTCGCCGCCGAGCGCCTGCAGGCTGCCGAGCCAGAAGAAGTCGCCGACCACGGATGCGTCGAGGATCACCTGCCGCTCAGGCGGGGGCAGCTGATCGACCCGCGCGGCGATGATCGCCTTGAGGCTCACGGGGAGCCCGCCTGCGCTCGCGGCGCCGCCCTGCGACAGCCACGCGGCCAGTTCCTCGATGAACAGTGGATTGCCGCCCGCCGCCATCTCGACGCGCCTGGCGACCGCCTCATGATCGGGCGAGCCGGCGAGAAGTTGACGCACCAGATCGTACGCGCAGGAGTCGGTGAGAGCCTGAACCTGGACGGTCACGTTGGTCGGGATCCGCGCCCAGGTTCCTCGCGTGTCGAGGAACTCCGGCCGGGCGATTGCGAGCAGGAGCAACGGAACGCCCGCAAGACGCATCGAGAGCGTCTCGATCAGCTCCACGAGGCTGTCGTCCGCCCAGTGCAAGTCCTCGAGCACCACCAGAGTGGGCTGCTCGCGCGCAAGCGCCTCGAGGAATCGCTGAGCTGAGGCGAACAGAACCTGCCTGTCATCGACCGTGTCCTCGGCGAGGCGCGCGAGGATCGAGAGGTTTCTCGCCAGCTCCTGCGCTTCGGGGGACCGCAGCAGCGATGCCGTGCGCTCGCCGAGCTTGTGAGCCGCAGTATCGGCCGAGTCGGTCGCGAAGATCCCGCATGCCTCCCTGATCACCGCTCCAAACGCCCAGTAAGCGGCAGGTTCGCCATACGGGAGCGGACGGCCACGGAGTATCCGTCCTCCCGCGCCCTCCACACGCCCGGCAAACTCCAGCGTCAATCGGGTCTTGCCGATTCCTGGTGGACCCACGAGGGTGACGAGCTGCGGACGGAGCTCACCCGAGGTTCGAGTCCATGCCCTCACCAGGAGCTCGAGCTCCGCGTCTCGGCCGATGAACGGCGCCGCGGAGAGCGGGCGCTCAGCCGGGGCCGACGTGACTCCGCAAGCGAGCCATCCGCGCAGCGGCGCCCCCTTGCCCTTCGCGAGTGTCGGCTCCATCGCCTCGCACGCGATCGCGTGCGCGCAGGTGGCGTGGGTCTGCTCGCCGAGCAGCACCCCCTCCGGCGGAGCGGCGGCCTGCAGCCTGGCGGCGGTGTTGACCGTATCTCCCATCACCGTGAACTCTCGACGTCCGTCTGGGCCTACGGGGGCGAACATCACCTCTCCCGTGTTGACGCCGATGCGGACGCGGAGCCCACCGAAGACCTCGGCCTGTTCGGACGCGCGCCGCTGGATCTCGAGCGCCGCCCGAACCGCCCGCTCGGAGTCGTCCTCGTGGGTGACCGGCGCCCCGAACACGGCCATCAGCGCGTCGCCTATGACCTTGTCCACCGAGCCGCCATAGCACTGCACGATCTCCCCCATCTCCTTCATGCAGCCGTCCACCATCGAGCGGATCTCCTCCGGGTCAGAGCGCTCCGAAAGCGCCGTGAACCCGGACAGGTCGGCGAATAGGACGGTCACCCAGCGCCTCTCCCCATCGATGCGCTCGCCGAAGTCCGACGGCGAGGAACCCCCCTCATCGCATGCAGCGCCGCATGCTCCGCAGAAGCGAAACCCCGGTGGATTGTCCTCACCGCACGCCGCGCACGACCGGACAAGGGCAGCCCCGCAGTGACCGCAGAAGCGTTGCGCGGCGTCGCTCAGCTCGCCGCAGCCTGGGCAGGGGCTCGTCCCAGCCAAGGCTCAGTCCCCTTACACGTACATGTCCGCGGAGATGCGGTTGACCTCGACCACGGCGTCGGCCGGTATTCCGACGCGCTTGGCGGCGGCCACGATCATGTCCGGCGACGGCGCCTCATACAGGCAGTAGGAACGGCGCCGGTCGGCGCTGAGAAACGAGAACAGCCAGCGCACGCCCTCGTCCGCGTTGACCTCCTCGATCAGCTTCACGTCGTCGCCGTTTAGGTCGAGCTGATCGGCGAAAGCGCGCTCGATCACATACATCGGCATGCGTTGGATGCTACGCCATCGTTCAGCTCTGGGCCAGGCCGCGCCGATATGCGTAGGCCGTCGCCTCGGTGCGGTTCGCGCAAGCGGTCTTGCGGAGAATGCTGCGGACGTGATTCGCGGCGGTGTGTTCGCTTATGAATAGCGTCGCCCCGATCTCACGATTGGAGCGACCGCGCGCCACCAGCCGGAGCACGTCGAGCTCGCGGATAGAAAGGCCGTCCGGTGGCGGTGAGCTCGACGCCGGTGTGAGGGCGCGCACGCGCGCGAGCAGCGCGGGCATTCCGATCGTCTCGGCGCGCAGCGCGGCCTCGGCGAGCAGCTGCTCTGCGTGATCGGAGTCTCCCCGGCCGAGGAGCATCCGTCCGTACTCGTAGGCGGTATGAGCCAGCCAGGTGCTCGCGCCCATCTGCCTGTTGAGGTGGAGGGCCGCCTCGAAGTGGCTAGCCGCGCAGTCGTCCTCGCCAAGCGTCGCGGCGAGCATTCCCAGGTAGCGGTCGGCGGCGCCGTAGCAGGCGACACCGTGGCCGATCATGACGTTCCCGCCGGCAAGTGGCGCGAGCTCCGGATATACGAGCGATGCAACCTCCTGATGCGCGATCGCACTGGCAGCATCGGCGAGATAGGTGAGCGACGCGAGCCAGAGCCCCTCGCGCAGCGCCTCCAGGCCCTCGGCTCGCACGCGGTCGAGCTCACCGCGAACCTGCTCCTCCATCGCGAGCTCGGCGAGCATCGCCGCGAGTCCTGGTCGCCATGCCCCGCCCCCTCGATCGCCGGCCGCGAGGACGCGGATCACCGGGGCAAGCTCGGCAAGACGGCCCTGCTCGCGCCGGACTCCGAACATCTGGATGCCGTAGACGCTGGAGGCGTCGCGACCGACGAGCAGTTGGCCCCATTCGCGCGAGCGCTCCGCTGCCGCGTCGGCCTCTGCGAGGTGACCCTCGAGCAGCGCCAGCGCCGATCGGTAGTGCTCGCAGACATGCAGATTGAAGGGCTGACGCGTGTTCTGGGCCATGTCGAGGGCGACCGTGAGCTCCTTGCTCGCGTGCACGATCTCGCCGAGGGCCATGAGTGCGGAGACCCGCCATTGGGTCGCCTCCGCCTGGCCCTCCACGTCGCCCATCTCCTCGGCCAGATCCCGTGCCTCGCCAAGCATCTCGAGGGCCTCCGCGAGGCTCGTGGTCGCGCGCGCCCAGTAGACCCCCATGAGCACAGTGGCCAACCCTGGCCGATCGTCGATTCGGCGCGCCATCGCGATCGCGTCCTCGCGCGCGAGGGCAGCCCGGTCCGAGTTGCCCTCGTACTCGAGCGCGCGAGCGAGACTCGCCAGCAGACCGACACGAAGCGCGGAGTCCTCCCGCCCGAGCGCGCCCGACGCCTCCTCGAGTAGCTCGCGGGCGCCCTCATCGGCCAGCCCCGGCCGCCAGCAGCTCGTCTCGAACCCGATCGCGGCACGGGTGAGCAGCTCTCCCGCGCCGAGGTCTCGCGCGATCTCCGCCGCCTGGCGGAGCGCCTGCAGCGACTCGAGCGACCTTCCCGCGCGGAACAGCGCTGTACCGAGGTCGAGCAGGATCTCGACGCGCCGCCGCTCGTCCTCGATCCCCATCTCGAGAGCTGAGCGAAGTCGGGCGATGGTGTCGTCGTAGGCCAACGCGGCTGACGCCGCCTTCGCGGCGAGGAGGTTGTACTCCACCGCCTGGGCCGCTCCCCCGATCGGCGCCGCCGCCGCGAAATGGTGGGCCAGGTCGGCGAGCACACGCCCGTGCCGCGGCCGATCGACCGCCTCCAGCGCTTCGGCGATACGGAGGTGCAGCTCGGCTCGGCGCAGAACGCTCAGCCGGTCATACAGCGCGCGCCGCACGAGCTCGTGCGTGAAGCGATAGGCCAGCGCGGGAAAGGGCAGCTCCTCGATCATCCCGCTGCGCATCGCCGGTTCCAGCGCGTCGATCCGCTGAAGCTCGACTGGGGCCGCTCGGCGAAGAACGTCGAGCTCGAACTCGGGGCCGGCGACGGCGGCCAGCTCGAGCAGGTCTCTGCTCGCCGGATCGAGTCTGCCGAGGCGCTGGCCGACGACCTCGCGGACGCTCTGAGGTGTCGCGATCTCCCGCAGGGGCCGCGTCAATCGCAGCGTGCCGTTCTCGATCGCGAACGCATCGGTCTCGACGAGCGCTCGCCAGAGCTCGCACAGCAGGAAGGCGTTGCCCTCGGTGAGCTCCCGGAGCGCGCGAGAGAGCACTGGCTCGGCGGGATCGATCTCGCCGCCGCCGGCTCGCCGCACGAACTCTCCGACATCGTCCTCACTGAGGCCGCCCAGATGGAGGCGCACGACGTGCTCCGAACGGCGCAGGTCGGCAAGCGCATCGGCCAGCTCAGCTGGGATTTCGGCCTCGGTGTCTCGAAATGTCGTGAGCACAAGGACGCGGGCCTCGCTGCTCGCGCGGGCGAGGTGGCGCAAGAGCACGAGCGTGGGTGTGTCCGCCCAGTGCGCGTCCTCGAGCACGAGCAGCAGCGGCTGGTGGCGACCGGCGCCTGCGAGAAGGTCAGCCACCGCTGTGTGCAGGCGATGACGCTCGGTGTCGGAGTCGGCGGCTACCGGCGGTGGCAGCCCGATCACGCGAGTGGGAAGGTCGGGCAGCAGCCGGGTCAGCTCGCCGCCGGCGCTGCCGAGGTCCGCACGGAGCATCTCGGGATCGATGCTCCGCGTGAGCTGGTCGAGCGCCTCGGCGAAGGGCCGATATGGCGTTTGCACGACGGCGTCGCAGGCGCCGTAGAGCACGAGCACCCCTTCGCGGGCGACCTCGTGCGCCAACTCTCGCACGAGGCGGCTCTTGCCCGCCCCGGCCTCGCCGCCTACCAGCGCAAGGCGGCCGCGCTCTCCGGCCTCACGCGGAACGAGGACCCGCAGCGCGGCGAGCTCGGGCGAGCGTCCGACGAACGGAGAGGGCGGGGGAAGCCCGAGAGGGCCGGGAAGCTGTTGCACGGGCAGAAGTTGGGCGCGACATGAGTCGAGCGCTAGTCAGATCTGATTATCGCTCTCCGATGGGCCGTGCTGCGATTCACGTGTCAACTGTGTCAATCCAGGTCATCACAGCGGGCGCGGAGGCGGTTACTGTCGCAGTGTGATCGGGAGCAAGTTCCCGGACGCCGACGAAGTCCACGGAATCGAACGAAGCGGAGGCAGACATGAGCACCACTACGAATGCGGCACAGGCAGCGCGAGCGGAGCTCGGGGCGAAGTTCGCCGGCGAGCTGGTCGGTCCCGAGGACCCCAGCTACGAGCAGGCGCGCGCGGTCTACAACGCGATGATCGACCGCCGGCCCGCGCTGATCGCCCGCTGCACGAGCACCGCCGACGTGGCGGAGACGATCGCCTTCGCGCGCCGCCACGACCTGCTGCTCGCCGTTCGCGGAGGCGGCCACAACGGGGGAGGACTGGGGGTCTGCGACGACGGGGTCGTCCTCGATCTGTCCCTCATGCATGCCGTCGAGGTCGATCCGGCCGCGCGCACCGTCCGCGTCGGCGGCGGCTGCACCTGGGCGCAGGTCGACGCCGCCACGCACGAGGCAGGCCTGGCCACGCCGTCGGGGATCGTCGGCAGCACCGGCGTTGGCGGCCTCACCCTTGGGGGCGGCATCGGGCACCTCTCGCGCAAGCACGGGCTCACGATCGACAATCTGATCGAGGCCGACGTCGTCCTCGCCGACGGCACGCGGGCACGCGCGAGCGCCGAGGAGAACCCTGAGCTGTTCTGGGCGCTGCGCGGCGGCGGCGGCAACTTCGGCGTCGTCACCTCATTCCGCTTCAGAGTGCACCCCGTCTCAACCGTGCTCGCCGGACCGACGCTCTGGCCGCTCGAGCAGACCGCCGAGGTGATGCGCTTCTACCGCGAGTTCCTGCCCGCGGCGCCCCGCGAGCTGAACGGGTGCTTCGCGACCATGACGGTGCCCCCCGCGGACATGTACCCCGCCGAGCTGCACCTGCGCAAAGTGTGTGGCGTGGTGTGGTGCTACACCGGCGCACCAGATGCGGCCGACGAGCTGTTCGCGCCCGTGCAGGCGTTCGGAACTCCACTCCTGCACGGAGTGGCGCCGATGCCGTTCCCGGCGCTCCAGAGCCTCTTCGACGGCCTCTACGTACCGGGCCTGCAGTGGTACTGGCGCGCGGACTTCGTCCGTGAGCTCCCCGACGCGGCGGTCGCGCAGCACGCCAAGTTCGCGGAGAAGCTCCCGACGCTGCACTCGACCATGCACCTCTACCCGATCGACGGGGCCGTGCACGACATCCGCGAGGCCGACACGCCGTTCAGCTTCCGCGAATGCAACTGGGCCGAGGTGATCGTCGGCGTGGACCCCGACCCCGCCAACGCCGGCCTCGTCCGCGACTGGACAGTCGACTATTGGGACGCCACCCACCCCTACTCGGCAGGCGGCGCGTACGTGAACATGATGATGGACGAGGGACCCGCGCGCGTACGCGCGAGCTACCGGGAGAACTACGATCGCCTCGCCGCAGCCAAGACGACCTACGACCCCGCGAACACCTTTCGCGTCAACCAGAACATCGAGCCATCGAGCTAAAGCGATGCCTGCGCCGCCGTCGCGGAGGTGCCCAGCACCTGCCCGGCGGCGCCCAGCGCCTGCACGGCCACGTACGGGCCGACCGTCCCCGCGGGCACCGGGATCGCCGTCTCGAAGCCGCTGCGCGGCACCTGTGCGACGGTGGCGAGGCCCGAAGCGCTGGCGCCCGTGAGGAGCCTCCAGGCGCTCACGAGCGTCGCGCCGTTCCAGCTCGCGTACACCGTCGTGCCGGTCGGGCCGCCGGCCAGGAGGGCGAACGCCGGCGGGTGCGCCGGCGTGCCCGTCCACGCGAAGCGAAACGCGCGGTAGGACTCGTCGTGCACGGGGAAGTGCGCGTCGAACAGCAGCTGTCCTTCGGGCCCGAACTCCGAGAAGTACGGTTCCTGGCCCCAGCCGACGAACCAGTCGCCGTTGGCCAGCGCCTGCGTGTTGCCCTGGCTTTCCGCGACCAGCGCCGGCGTGTGCGTCAGGCGCGTGACGAGCGTCGCCGTGCCGGGCGGATCGCCGAGGCTCACGACGATGGCGCGCGACTGGTCGTGAGCCTTGGGCGAGGCGCCGTTGTCGAACAGGCTGATCGACCCGTTGGGCAGTTCGCGCGGGTCGTGCTGCCAGGCGGTGCCCGTGCCGGGCCCCATCTTGAAGCTCGAGTGCTTGCCGCCGAGGCGCCAGTCGATCTGGCCCGTGCGCCCGTCGAGCCTGTAGACGGTCCACGTATTGCGACTGGAGATCAGCAGGCTGCCGTCCGGGTCTGGATTTACGGAGTTGAGATGGAAGAAGTCGAACGGAGTGCCCGTGCTCGAGCGATCCGCCGGTTCGTAGGATTCGCCGAGCGCGACGTGGTCGATGCTCGTCCATTCGTACATCACGAGGCCCGTCTTGACGTCGATCTCCTGGAAGACGCTGTCCGTGACCGCGCCGTAGGCCGGTCCGCCAACCGAGGACAGGTTGCACAGGATCGGGTCATACGCCGTGATCAGGGCCGTTCCCTGCGGCGTGAGCTCGAAGTCGTGCAGGTCGGCCTGGTGCCCGTTGCCGGCCCGCACGTGCGCGATGTCCGTGTAGGTGTCGTCGGCGATCATGTCTTCGCCGAGACCGAACCCGTGCACGGTGATGTCTCCCTGCCACCACGTTAGGACCGATTTGCCCTCGTATTCCTGGACCTGCAGGTTGGTCGCCGCAGTGTTTGTCGGCAGCGGCTTGAACCACAGGAGCCCTCCGCTCGGTTCGAGGATCATTGGCCCCGCCTGACCCGGCCCGGCGTAGGGCGCGACGAACACGTCGCCGCTGGCCGCCGCGGGCGACTGCGCGGTCACCGTCACGACCGGGGGCTGCAGATCCGGGCGCGAGTGGAAGCCCTGGACTTCCGCCGCGCTCCCCGGCTGCGCGCTCTTGGGCGTCGTGGTGAGCTGATCCTCGTGCGCGATCGCGAACTCGTCCAGCAGCGTCCGCACCGAGTGCCCCACGCGCAGTTGCGCGCGGACCGTCACCAGCTCGCCTTCCGCGAACGGCCGCGACGGCAGGAAGCTCGCCCCGTCGCCCTGGGAGTAGGCGGCCAGGCGCCCGCTGTGGACGCCTGTCTGCGAGCCGACCACGCTGATCGCGCCCAGCTCGCCCGGCGGCACGCCGAGGAAGCTGATCTGCGTCTGCGGCGAGGCATCGCGGCTGCCCGCGAGCGGCGACACCGTCACGGCGCCGCTCTGCAGCGCGGAGTTGTCGAGCGTGCTCGGAGCGCACGCCGGGCCCATCTGCCCAGCGAGAGCGGTCTGCGCCGCGAGGCCCGCACCCACGAGCACCGCAGGCCCTAGGATGAGAGCGCGTATGGACCGCATCGACGCAGAGGAGCATAAGAGAGTCGACCGGCGCACGTTCCTGAAGGGCAGCCTGATCGCAGGCGGCGTCCTCGCCGGAGCGGGCGCGGCGATCGCCGCGGCGGCGGACAACGACGGCGGCTCCACGCCCACGGCGAGTGCCAGCGCGAGGCCAGCCGTCGCGCCCACGCCGCCCAGCTCGAGATCGGGCAAACCCAACATCCTCGTGATCGTCGTCGATCAGCTGCGCTACCCGCAGTGGTTCTCGCCCGACCCGTCCGGGTTCGGCCTGCCGCCCAACCTCCGACGCCTGAGCCAGGGGGCGGTGTCCTTCGGCAGGCACTACACCGCCTCGAACGACTGCTCTCCCGCGCGCTCAACGATGCTGACCGGCCTGTACACGCACCAGACGGGCTGCATGATCACCGGCGGCAGCACCCTGGACCCGGGCTTCCCCACCTGGGGGACGATGCTGCGCGAGCACGGCTACGGCACGCGCTGGCTCGGCAAGTGGCACCTCACTCACGGCGACAACCGCTGGACCGATCTGTCAGGCGAACAGGCGCTCGAGCGCTACGGCTTCGACGGAGGCATATTCCCCTCGCCCGACGGCGCCCCCGGCCAGGGCTGGAAGGTGGACCCGCACATCGCGAGGCGGTTCGCCGACTGGTTCGCCCACGAGGGCGGCGCCGAACCATGGTGCACGACCGTCTCGTTCGTGAACCCGCACGACATCGCCTGGTGGTACAAGTGGAGCGACCGGGTCCCCGCCGAGGCGAGCGCGGCACACGTCGTGCCGCGACTGCCGCCCAACTTCGAGACCCCCGAGCTGCTGCTCGAACGCGGCAAGCCGCGACTGCAGCGCTCCTTCCAGGAAACCGCCGCGGCGTCGTTCGGGCCGGTGCCTTTCAGCGGCCCGGAAGCGAGCGAAAGATGGCTCAGCTTCCTCGACCTCTACATACAGCTCCAGCTCGAAGTCGACGAACACATCGGCCATGTCATGCGCACCCTCGAAAGCCGTCCGGAGGTGGCGGCGAACACGGTGATCGTGTTCACCTCCGACCACGGTGAGTACGGCGCCTCGCACGGGCTGCGGGGCAAGGGCGCGAGCGCCTACGAGGAGGCCATTCGCGTGCCGCTGCTCGTCAAGGACCCCCGTGGCCAGCTCACCGCCGCGCCCGAACAGACGCGCACGCAGCTCACCTCGAGCGTCGACCTCGCCCCCCTGCTGCTGACGATCGGCACGGGCTCAAATGATTGGCGAGCAGATCCGCACTACTCGCACATCGCGCGACGGGCCGACCTCGCAAGCATCCTCGCCAACCCCGAAGCTCCCGGCCGCCCGTTCGTGCTGCACGCAACAGATGAGACCGTCACCGAGTTCGCGATCGAGCCGTACGCGGCCAATGCGCCGCTGCACATCGTCGCGCTGCGCACGCCGCAGGCCAAGTTCGCGACCTACTCGAACTGGCCCTACGAAGGGATCACACCGCTCTCGGAAGGGCAGGAAGTCGAGCTGTACGACTACTCCACTCAGACCGGGCGGCTGGAGCTGCATAACGCCGCCGGCCACAGCCCCCTGGAAGAAGGCCTCCGCGCGGAATACGAGCGCGCGTTCAGGCAGGAGCTGCGCGGGCCGCTGCCCCCGCGCCTGGTGAGCGCCCACGCACGTGGCTTCGCCGACTACTTCTCGACCGCCAGAAACGCCTCGGTGAGCGCCGCCGCCCGTCGTAAACGCCGAACCGAACGCGAAGAAGGCACACCGCAGGGGCTACCGCAGGGCCTGCCGCCCAACTCGCCGCTCAGGCCGGGCCTATCTTGACCGTGCGCGAGGCGCCGATGACGGCGCCTGCGGAGTCGAGCGCCTGCACCGCCACGTAGGAGCCCACGGGCGCCGACGGCACGCCAATCGCGGTCTCGAAGTTCGTGCTGGGCGCGCTCGCGGCAGGCTTCAGCGCCCCACGCGAGGACCCCGCGAGCACGCGCCACGAGGCTACTTCGGTTGCCCCGTTCCAACTCGCGTACACCGTCGCGCGACCGTACGCGCCGGGCGATGCCATCGCTGCCACCGCCGGCGGCTGCGTCGGGTGTCCGCTCCAGGGCGCCACGAACGCCCGGTAGGACTCCCACTCCGGGGGCAGGTGGGCGTTGAAGAGCACCTGACCGGAGGGCGCGAGCTCCGAGAAGTACCCCGCCTGGCCCCAGCCGACCATCCAGTCGCCTTCCGCCGTCACCTGCAGGTTGCCCTGGCTGTCTGCCACCAGCGGGTTCTCGTGTTCGTAGCTGCGCACTAGCGTCGCCGTCATGTCCTGCATGTCGAGCGCAACCTCGATCGCGCGCGACTGACGCTCTACCTGCGGCGAAGCGCCGTTGTCGAAGAGCGTGATCGCACCGTCCGGCAGCTCGATCGCGTCGTGCTGCCACGCCGTGGTCGTGCCCGGGCCCATCTTGAAGCTCGAGTGCTTGCCTCCGAGCTCCCAGCGGATCTCGCCGGTCTTCGAATCGACGGCGTATGCGGCCCACGTGTTGCGTGATCCCACCAGCTCATCGCCGTCCTGCTCGACGTTCAAGGAGTTGATGTGAAAGTAGTCGAACGGGTCGGCCCGACTCGTGGTCGCGGGCGAGGAGTAGGAGCTCGCGAGCGGTACGTGGTCGAGGCTATGCCACTCGTACATCACGAGGCCCGTGCGCAGGTCGATCTCCTGCATCAGCGTGTCCGCGACCGCGCTTTCGCGCGGGCCACCGACCGCTGCCAGATTGCAGTCGATCGCGTCATACACCGTGATCAGGGCCGTACCCTGCGGGGTGATCTGGAATTCGTGCAGGTCCGGCTGGTACCCGTTGCCGGCACGCACGACAGCGATCGTCTCGTAGGCGCTGTTCGCGATCACGTCGCCGGATGTGCGGCTGCCGCCGGCGATCAGCGGGTCCTGCCACCAGGTGAGCACCGGTTTGCCTTCGTATTCCTGCACGCGCAGGTTGCCCGCGCGCGTGCCCGATGGCGTGAGCGCGTCGAACCAGATGAGCTGACCATGGGGGTTCAGGATCATCGGTCCGTACTGGCCCACTCCGGCGTACGGCGCGAGCAGGAGATCACCGGTCGCCGTGCGGTCCTGCGCGGAGACCGTCACATCGGGCGGGCGCAGTTCCGGGCGCGAGTGGAAGCTCTGGTAGTGCTGCGGGGTCGAAGGGGTCACGGCGGGGTTCTTCGCGACGCCCACGACCGCGGCACTGGATGAGCCGGGTTGGTCGCGTACCGCCACGGTGAAGCTCCACGCGAACGGGGTCGCGTGCCCGGATTGGACGAGCTCGGCGTGGACGCTCACCAGCTCGCCTTCGGCGAAGGGCCGCGACGGCACGAAGCTCGCTCCGTCTCCCTGGGAGTACGCGAGCACACGCCCGCTGTGCTGGCCCGTCTGCGAGCCCGTGACGGTGATCCCCGTGAGCTCGCTCGCGGACACGCCGAGCATGCTGATCTGGGTCTCGGCCGAGGCATCCCTGGTTTCCGGCGCCGGCGATACCGTCACCCGTTCGCCGGCCAGCGCCGCAGAGACGTTCAGGCGCGGCGGCACGCAGCTGGGAGACGTCGTCGCGCTCTCAGCCGTAGGCGGGGCGGCCAGCGCGAGCGATGTCAGAGCGAGGACCGCCATCGTCGCCGCCAGCGAGCTCACTCCGGGAAACAGGGCGCGGGCGGACGAGCGGGCGAGCGGGCGGGGCACTAATCCTTGACCGTCGCCGACGTGCCGATCACCGCTCCGGAGGAGTTGAGCGCCTGCACCGCCACATACGGCCCCGCCCCCGGCACCGCGATCGTCGTCTGAAAGCCCGTCCTCGCGCCGGCGCCCGCCGCCGCGAGCGCGCTCGGCGAGGACCCCGCGAGCACGCGCCATGATGCGACCTCGGTCGCGCCGTTCCAGCTCATCGACACTGCGATCGTGCCGCCCACGCCGGACCGCGCAACCACCGCGGGAGCCGTCGCCGGCTGCCCACTCCACGGCGCAATATAAGTTCTGAAGTCCTGGACGTTCTTGCCGAGCGTGCCGTCGAGCAGCACGTGGCCGGAGGCGTCGTACTCGGTGAAGTTCGGCAGCCCGCCGTAGCCCATCAGCCAGTCTCCGCCCGGCAGGCTGAGCAGGTTGCCCTGGCTCGAGGCGAGCAGCGTCTTGGTCGGGTTGGTGAACTGCTTGACCAGCGTGACCGTGTGCGCGGCCACGTTCGGGTCGAGCAGCAGCCCGCGCGACTGCTTCTCCATCGGCGGAGTCGAGCCGTTGTCGAACACCGAGATCAGGCCTCCCGGCTGCCATTCCGCGTCGTGCTGCCAGTAGGTGTGGGTGCCGGAGCCGAGCTTGAAGCTCGAATGATCGCCGCCGAGGCGCCAGTGCACCGCTCCGCTGTCGATGTCCACGTCATACAGGGCCCACGTTGCGCGTGAGGAGAGCAGCACGTCGCCCGCGCTCCCCGGATCCGCGGAGTTGATGTGCACGTAGTCCCAGGGGTAGTTCGACTTCGGCGCCGCGGTGTGCGATTCGCTGATCGGGATGTGCCCGAGCGCGTGCCACTGCCACATCACGAGGCCCGTCTTCACGTCGACCTCCTCGATCACCGAGTCGTTGATGATCCCGTTGGAGAGGCCGTGGTAGGCGGTGAGGTTCATGTAGATCGGGTCGAACACGTCGATCCACGCGGTGCCTTCGGGCGTGAGCCGGAATTCGTGCAGGTCGGCGTCGTAGCCGTTGCCCGCCCTGACGCTCGCCACCTTCTGATAGGCGGTGTTGTAGATCACGTCTTCGCCTTGGCCGAAGCCGACTTCCAGGATCCGCCCCTGCCACCACGTCAGCACGGGCTTTCCCTCGTACTGCTGGAGTTTGAGGCTGGTCGACTCATCGCCCGCTCCTAGCGGGTGAAACCACACGAGGCTGCCGTTCTGTTCGGTGATCATCGGCCCGGGCGAGCCCTTGCCCTGGTAGGGCGCCAGCATCAGGTCTCCCGGCGCCGCGCCGCTCTTGGCCGCCGTGGTGATGTGGACCGTCGAGGGCGTCAGCGTCGGCGCCGAGCTGTAGTGCTGCACTTCGCTCGAGTTGCCCGGGTTGAGCGGGAACTCTTTCTGGCTGACCGCCGCCTGGTGAGCGACGGTGAAGCTGGTGGCGAGCGTGTAGCTCGCCGTGCCCACGGTCGCGCGTGCCCTGACGGTCACGCGCTCGCCCGCCGCGAACTGGTGCGCGGGCAGGAAGCTTTCGCCCGTACCGGTCGAGTACGCGCGCAGCACGCCCGCGTGCACGCCGCTACGCGAGCCGACGACGCGGACATCGGTTACGTGTGTGCCGCTCGGGCCGAGGAAGCTGATCTGCGTGCTCGGGGACGCATCCGGGGTGCCGGGCTGCGGCGAGACGGCGACCGGGCTGGTCGCCGCGCTGCTTGCGGATGTGTTCTCGAACGCCGACGAGGCGGCCGGCGCGGCGCTACCGCACGCGCACAGGCCAACGCACATCGCCAGCGCCACGAATGGAACGGTCGCGCGGGTCATCATTGGGTCGAACCCGAGAACGCGGAGGAAGTTCCGATGACCTTGCCATTTGCGTCCAGCGCCTGGACCTCGAAGCTCGCGTAGCTCTGCGCCACCGGGATCGTCGTCTCGAATCCGGACCTCGTCGCGTTCGTCACGACCGCCATCTGCTTGGCGCTCGAACCTCCCAGCACCCGCCACGAGACGACCTCGGTGGCGCCGTTCCAGCTCGCGTACACCGTGGTCTTGGCGCCCGTCTGGCGGGCGGCGCCCACGGGCGAGGAGAGCGGCAGGCCGACCCACTGCTCAACCATCGAGCGATAGCTCAGGTCGTTCCCGGGGAAGTTCGCTTCCAACAGCAGCTTGCCCGCCGCGGTGTACTCGGAGAAGTACGGTTCCGAGCCCCAGCCGATGAACACGTTGCCATTCGCCAGCGGCTGCATGTCGCCCATGTATTCGGATTCGAACTCGTCGGAGGTGCCGGCGTACTGGGCGACGAGCGTCGCGACGTGAGTGCTGTGGTTCAAGTTCAGCACGAGCCCGCGAGATGGCCCCGTCGGCGGGACGCGGGTGCCTCCGCCGGTCAGCTGGCAGCAGTGGTCGTCGAACATCGTGACCGTCGAGGGGTTCGTGAGCGCCACGTCGTGCTGCCACTGGAATTCGGCGCCCGGGCCGAACTTGAAGCTCGAGTGCCTGCCGCCGAGGGTCCACTCGGTCTTGCCCGTGGCGGCGTTGACGAGGTAAGCCGCCCACGTGTTGCGCATCGACACGAGGAACGTTCCGTTGCTGAGGAGATCTATTGCGTTGACGTGGTAGGCGTCCCAGGGGAACCCGTTGGTTGGCACGGTGGCGTATGAATCGTCGAGCGGGATGTGGTCGAGCGCGTCCCAGCTGCTCAGAAGCTTGCCGGTCTTCAGGTTGTACTCCTGCACCGCCGAGTCGATCAGTGCGCCGTTGTAGGCGCCACCGTAGTTGGAGAGGTCCTTGGCGATGTTCTTGTTCGCGGTCACCCACGCGTCTTCTCCACTGATCACGAGCGCGTGCAGGGTGATGACCCAGCCGTTCGTCGCTTTCAGCCGTGCGACCGGTTGGTAGTGCTGGTTGACCACGACGTCTTCGCCGCTTTCCGTGGCGCCGGTGCTCGTGACGACGCCCTGCCACCAGGCGAGCGCCGGTTTGCCTTCATAGGTCTGCAGGCTCAGGTTGGAGGCGACGAGCTTTTCCGGCACCGGCTGGAACCACACCGGCTGCAGGTTGCTGTCCAGGATCAGCGGCCCGCTCTGGCCCACCAACGGTGGATAGTTGAGGTTGTAGAAGTTGGCGGTGAAGATGTAGCCGGGCGCGAGCGCGCCCGCGACGGTCGTACCGTCCTTGCGGAGCTTCGGCGGGTGCAGCGTCGGCGCGGTGACGAAGCTGTACGCGCCGCTGGTGGTGTACGCGCCGACCGGGGCGCCATGCGAACCCGCGAACGCGAAGTCGACCGCGACGAAGCCCGCGACGACGACGGCGACCGCGACGGCCAGGCGTCTCACCGCCGGCAGCGACACGCCCTCGGGCTTGGGCAGCGAGGTGAACGTGACCAGCGCCGCCGCCGCCGCCAGGCCGCCGCCGATCAGGTAGGCCAGCCGGAAGCCGGCGGTCAACGACTCTGCCACTCCATGGCCCGTGCCGATCAGGTGGCTGCTGCGCGAGGTCGCGAGCGTGACGAGGATCGCCAGACCGAGCCCACCGCCCACCTGGCGCGACGTGTTGACAAGGCCCGATGCGAGCCCCGCCTGCCCCTCCTTGGAGCCCTGCGTGGCGGCGATCGTCGAAGGCACGATCGACATCGCGATCCCCGCCGCGGTGAGCAACCCGGGAATCATGATGTACACGATCGGGCTGCCGCTGGAGCCGATTTTCGCGAGCAGCAGCATCCCCGCCGTCAACATCACCAGGCCGCCGCCGAGCACCGGGCGCACCCCGAAGTGGCTCACGAGCTTGCCCGTGCGCGAGGCAACCAGCATGATCACCAACGTCATCGGCAGGAACACCAGGCCGGTGTCGAGCGGCGACAGGTACAGCACCTGCTGCAGGTACAGGGAGCTCACGAACCACAGCGGGAACAGCGACGCGCTGAACAGCAGCACGATGTTGTTGGCGACGCGCAGCGGCTTGGTCAGCTCCTTGAAGGGGATCAGCGGTTCTCTGGCCACGCGTATCTCGATCACGCCGAACACCGCGAGCAGCACCAGGCCGCCGATGATCGGGCCGAGCGCGGCAGGCGTGTCCCAACCGGCGAGGCCCGCTTCGACGATCCCGTAGACCAGCACCATCTGCCCGACCGTCAACGTGAGCGCGCCGGCGAGGTCGAAGTTGCCGGGCGGGTGGGCTCCTGATCCTCCGCGGCGCTCGCTGACGACCGCGTAAGCCACCAGCGCCGCCGCGATCCCGATCGGCGGGTTGATCAGCAGCACCCAGCGCCAGTTGAGCTCCTGCGTGATGATCCCGCCGAACAGCATCCCAGCGGCGCCACCGAGGCCGTTCATCGATGCCCACGCGCCGATCGCGCGGTGCAGCGGCGGACCGGGCGCGAACGAGGAGGTGATGATCGCCAGCGAGCATGCCGCCATCAGCGCGCCGCCGAGACCCTGCGCCGCGCGCGCGGCGATCAGGGTTCCGCGGTCGGGCGCCAGGCCGCCGGCCAGCGAGGCGAGCGCGAACACGAGCAGCGCCAAGATGAATATGCGGCGTTGCCCGAAGTGATCGGCCGCGCGGCCGCCGAGCATCAGGAAGCCCGCGAACGTGATCGAGTAGGCGTCGACGATCCACTGCAGTTCGGGCGCCAGGAAGCCGAGGCCCGACTGGATCGAGGGCAGCGCGACGTTGACGATGCTCAGGTCCAGGATCACCATGAACTGCGCCACGCAGCAGACGACCAGCAGCCACACCGAACCGCGGCCCTTCCCGGCCTCGTTCGGCGGCGCCCCGGCTATCCTCGGACCTACTGTCGTGTCAACGCTCATGAGACCCCGAACAACTGCGATTGGAGCCCGGCCGATGAGAAGAACTCCACGGAACGCCATGCTAACGACACTGGCGATCCTGGCCAGCAGCGTCGCGGTGGCGGCATGCGGCGGCAAAGGGACGAGCTCCTCCTCCGCCACGCAGACGACCAGCAGCCCCACCACGACCACCACCACGACCACGCCCAAGAAGCACAACACCAAACCGGGGTACTGAGCGTCATCCCGCGTGCCCCTGGCTCGGAAGCGAAGCCGCGTAGCTGATCACCTGAGCGATGCGCGAGGTGCCGAGCACCCGGTGAGCCGCGTCGAGCGCCTGCACCTGTACGCGCGCGTACGCCACTGGCAGCGTTGTCGAGCTCTCGAAGCCGCGGGCCGGGATCGTCGCCCCAACAGACAGCGGGCCGGAACGCTTCCCCGCGAGCACACGCCACGCGGCCACTTCCGTCGCGCCGTTCCAGCTCGCGTGCACGATCGTCTCTTCGCTCGTGGTGTTGAGGCTCGCCAGCACCGCCGGCGGGCTCGACGGGCGCGCGCTCCAGGGGAAGCGGAAGGCGCGGTAGAACGCCATGTCCCACGGCAGGTTCGCGTCGAACAGCAGCGAGCCGTCGCTGGCGTACTCGCTGATCGCGGGTACCTCGCCGTAGCCGACCACCGTGTTGCCGTCCGCGAGCGTCTGCATGTTGCCCTGGCTCGCCGCGAGCAGCGGCGGGTTCGGGTGCGTGAAGTCGGCGGCGAGGCGCGCTTCGTGGGTCTTGAAGTCCAAGCTGATCCGTATGGCACGCGACTGGTGATGGATCGGCGGGTTCGAGCCGTCGTCGAAGAAGCTCACCTCGCCGTCCGCGAGGATGCGCCCGTCGTGTTGCCACGCCGTTTCGGTGCCCGGCCCCATCTTGAAGGAGCTCTTCAGGCCGCCTAGGCGCCACAGGATCTTGCCGCTGGCGCCCTGCAGCTGATAGCCGGCCCACGTGCTGCGCGCCGAGATGAAGATGTTGCCGTCGGGCTCGGGGTCGATCGAGTTGATGTGGAACCAGTCCCACGGCGTCGCCGTCGTCGGCGTTTCGGTCTCGGACTCCGACGCGGCGACGTGGTCGAGGCTGTGCCATTCCCAGCGCACGAGGCCCGTCCGCATGTCGATCTCCTGAACCGCCGTGTCGACGATCGTCCCGTCTGCCACCCCTTTCAACGCCGTGAGGTTGCAGCGGATCGGGTTGAACGCGGTGACGTAGGCGACGCTGTCTGGGGCGATCTGGAAGTCGTGCAGATCCGCCTTCAGGCCGTTGCCGCCGGCGACCCTCGCGACGGTCTGGTAGCTGGAGTTCATGACGACGTCTTCGCCCTGGCCGAAGCCGAGCGACAGCACGCGCCCCCGCCACCACGTCAGGTCGCGCTGGCCTTCGTAGGTCTGCTCGTTGAGGTCCTCCGCCGTTTCGCCTCCCGGGAGCTTGTCGAACCACACGAGCTGGCCCTGAGGCGTGTAGATCAGCGGCCCGTACTGACCCGGGCCGGGGCCGTTGGTCGTGAGGATGTCGCCCGCCGCCGGATCGCGGTCCGGCGTGGTCACGCTCAGGATCGGCGCCTGCACGCCCGGCAGTGTGTAGAAGCTCTGGTAGTCGGCCGGCGCCGCCGTCGGGTTGCCGAACTCCGAGACGCCCGCCGTCGGATACGGGGTGTCGACGCGAAAGCCGAACGCGACCTGCCTGCCACCGTTGCCCGCGCCGATCACAGCCCGCACGAGCACGTGCTCGCCGGGGTCGAACGGCTCCTCCGGCACGAAGCTGGCGCCGTCTCCCTGCGAGTACCCGCGCACGTGGCCGTCGTGAGCGCCGGACTGCGAGCCGACGACGGACACGTCCTGGATGTCCGTGACGTTCGTGCCGAGGAAGCTGATCTGGGAGTGCGGATTGGCCGTGCCGGTTTCCGGGGCGGGCGAGACGTCGATGTCGGTGCCGGGCAGGCTCGCGCTGTGTTCGAGTGTCGACGGCAGGCACGCCGGAGAGCTCGCGACGTGCGTGGCCGCCGTGTGCGTGCCGAACAGGCCGAGGCTGGGAGAGCCGCGCACGATCGCGGCCACGATCCATGCGATGACCACGACCAGCAGGACGATGTACCCGTTGCGTCTCATGTGTGCTTAAAGGCCCGACTGAGAGACACCGGCAACCCTCGCGACCGGCGGCACCAAATCGAGCGACGTCCAGCTTTGCAATAGACCATCCCCGGGGTGCGAACGGAGAAGGTCCTGCGACGCCATGACAATACTGTGGGAACCCGCCGTCAAGCGGCAAGGACTCGCCGCACGCACGCATCCTTATCAACTTTTTCGCGGCGCGCGCGACAGGCTGCATGGCGTAGGATCGTTGCCGATGAGGGTACGGGTGCTTCTCGCCATGGGGGCGGTGACGGGCTGTTTCGCGTTGGTTGCCGCGCCTGCGCTGGCGCGCTCGAACGCGTCGAGCACCCAGTCCTACGTGCAGGCCAACTACGCGCTCGTGCGCGTCGCCAGATCGCATCTGGCGACATCCGAAGCCGGGCCGCTGCAGGTGCTCGCGCAGGTGCGCCGGGAATGTCCCAACGCCGGCGCCGGGTCCCCGCAGGACCCTGAATCCACGCAGATGAGCGACGAGGTGATCGGCGCGATGGTCCTCTCCGCGGCGAAGCCCGACCTGCAGGCGATCAGGACGTTCGTCCGCGCCGCCGGCGCGCTCAGCTGGAGCAGCCATGCGCTGACGAGCGCCGTGCGCGGATACGTCGGCAAGCTGCAGACGGTCCTCAGCCTGCCGACGCCCAATCTGTGCGCCGACGTCAAAGCGTGGGCTGCGGACGGCTACCGCGCGCTACCCGCGAGCACCGTCTCGTTCGTCGCCAAGTTCATGCCCGCGTGGGTCGCGCTCGGCTACCTGCCGCCGCAGCTCGCGCGCTACGAGAACTCCGCCGCAAGGGCGCTCGCCGGCCGTTCGGCCCCGCTGGAAGAGCAGCTCACCGAAGGCGAAGCGCGCGCGGTGGAACACTGGGGCGCAATCATGAACACGCTCGTGCTGTGGCCTTGAGCGACTGCGCCCGCTCGCGTCAGGCGACCGCGCGCAGGTGCCGGTAGGGCGCCGCTCGCAGCTCGCGCACCAGCGCATCTAGGACTCCCTCCTCGTTCTCCTCCACACCGTCGGTGACGGCGCCGATGACCGCGCGCTTGCGCTCGAGCAGCGTCGAGATCGTCTCGTCGATCGTGCCTGCCGCGAGCAGGTAGTAGGCGTTGACGGCGTCCTGCTGGCCGATGCGGTGGCAGCGATCCTCGGCCTGGTCGTGCTTGGCGGGCGTCCAGCCGAGCTCGAGGAACGCGACGTTGGAGGAGCGCGTCAGCGTCAGGCCGTGCCCGGCGACCTCGATCGAGCACACGATCAGCTGATTGGCCTCGCTCGCGTCCGGCGCCTGGAAGGCGCGCAGCGCCGCGTCGCGGGCCGCCGCGCTGTCCTCGCCGAGGATGTGCAGCGCAGTGGGGAAACGCTCGATCACCGCGCGCTGGATCTCGCGATGTCCCGCGAACACCACCAGCCGCTCGCCTGAGGAGCAGAAGTCGTGGATCCACGCGAGCGCAGCGTGGCGCTTGCCGCGCGCGGCGAGCAGCTTCAGGGCGTTGCAGCGCACCAGGCGCTCCGCGCGTAGCGCCGCGGCGACCTTCGCGTCGAGCTCGCGCAGGTCCAGCGGCTGGCTGCGAAGCCACGCGACCAGGTCGCGCTCCGCGAGCCGGTACTCGGCCTCGTTGTCGAGCTCCACAGGCACGATCGCGCGCGTCTTGGCCGGCAGCTGCGGCAGCACGTCCGCCTTCAGGCGGCGCACGAAGCAGCGCGCGCGCAGGTGCCAGTGCAGGCGCAGATGCGCATCCGCGCCGCGGAAGCGCTGGCCGAAGCGCGCGCCCGAGCCGAAGTCCTCCAGGCGCCCGAGGATGCGCAGCTGCGAGATCAGCTCCGCCGGGCGGTTCGTAACCGGCGTGCCGCTCAGCGCGAGCACCAGGCCCTCGCGCGGCAGCACGCTCGACAGCCGCTGGACCGCCTGCGTGCGCTTCGCCGCGGCGTTCTTGCAGTAGTGCGACTCGTCGAGCACCAGCGCCTGCGGCTGCAGCGCGCACAGCTCCTGCAGGCGTGCCGCCACGATGTCGTAGTTGACGACCGTGATGTCGGCGCGCTCTGCCGTGGCTGCGCCGGCGCGGCCGTTGCCGGACAGCGCGCGCGTGCTGCGCTGCGGCAGCCACAGCTCGAGCTCGCGTAGCCAGTTGAGCTTGAGACTCGCCGGGCACACGACCACCGCCGGATACGCGCCCGCCGCCTCGACCGCGGCGAGCGCCTCGATCGTCTTGCCCAGGCCCTGCTCGTCCGCGAGGAACGCCCGCCGGCGCTCCAGCAGGTAGCTCACGCCGGCGCGCTGGAACGGCTTCAGCTCGCCCCCCAGGCCGGCCACGTGCAACGACGCGTCGGTGGCACTCGACAGCGCCACCAGCCCCGCCGCCTGTGCGTGCTGCTCGCGGATCTCCTGCAGCAGCGCGAGCGCGTCCGGGTCGACCCACACCTCGCCGTCCGCCAGGAACTCGTCGAGCTGCGGCACGCAGAACGGGTCCGCGCGAATCGACGGCGCCAGCGCGTGATCGCGCGCACCGCCGCGACGGGCCGTCGGCGCCAGCGCGCCGCGCAGCGCCGCGAACTGGAGCACCCGCTGCGGGTCATGGCCCTCGGCGAGCACGAACCTCTCATCCTCGTGCGCATCCGAGCGTTCGAGCACCGCCGCGGGCGCCGGGCGCCCGTCCTCGAGTGCCGCTATGCAACGCTTGGCCGCCGGGCTGATCCACGCGTCGAGCGCGTCCATCTGCCGCCACGACTCCAACGTCAGCGGAACGCTCGCGCCGCCGGGGACGCCCGTCGCGCGCTCGCGCAGTGCCTGCGGCAGGCGCCGCTCGTCGCCGAGCAGCACGAACACCGGAGCCTCGCTCGGGGCGGGCGGGCCTTCCACACCGACGTTGCCCCGCCACGTCGTCGCGCGCGTCAGCCACGCCGTCACGCGCGGGTCCACGGTGACGTCCTCGACGTACTCGAGCAGCTGCCCCAGCCGCTCGGCGTCGTGCTCGACCGCCGCCAGCCCGAGCGTCCCCGCGGGGCCGTCGAGCGCGCGCAGCCCGGCCTGGGCGGCGAGCACACGCGCCAGCTCCGCGCGCTCGGGCGCGATCAGGATCCAGTGCTCGCCGCGGCGGTCGCGGCGGAATTCGACGTCGTAGGCCTGACGCCCGGCGCGCTCGGCGCGCGTGCCGGCGCCACCAGCTGAACGCTGCGCCTGGCGCTCGCCGCGAGTGCGCAGCGCGCGACGCGCCTCCTCGCTCAGCCGCAGCCTCGCGCTCGGGCTGCTTAGCTCCTCGAGCAGCTCCGCCGAACGATCGTCGAGGGGAACGACAGCACGCCCGATCGCCGGGAGCTCGCGCGCCTGCGGGTGCTCGAGCAGGCTCTCCACGGACTCGGCGGCGCCATCGGTCGCGAAGCTCAACCACCAGTCCTCGTCCGGGCGCGCGAGCTCGACGAGACAGTCGTCGCGCCGGCGCCGCGCGCGCCGGCGGCTGATCGTGCGCTCGAGCTCCTGGCTCACGTCCGGCTCGCGCTCGAGCGCCGCGAACAGCTGCGCGAGCGCCTCCGCCTGATCGGGCCCCAGCGGGATGCACCACGCGCGCTCGACCGGGTCCCAGCGCCGGCCGGGGATCGCGCGCAGGAGCTGGCGCAGCCCCTCGTCGTAGGGGAAGCGCAGCACGGCCTCGTCGCGAGCCATCGTGGCGGAGAAGGGTGCAGCGGACATGGAGCACGCCACGATAGGCGGCGCGGGGGATGCTCGCCGTGGGGGGCTACGCTGAGGCTTCTAGAGCTAGGTTCGATCGAGGAGTGCACGATGGCGAGCATGCGAGCCGTACAAGTCAGCGAGGCGGGCGGTCCCTTCGAGCTGGTCGAGCGCGAGGTGCCCACCCCCGGACCCGGACAGGCGCTCGTGCGGGTGCACGCGTGCGGCATCTGCCACAGCGACTCCTACGCCAAAGTGGGCGGCTTCCCGGGCGTCACCCATCCGCTCGTCCCCGGCCACGAGATCGCCGGGGCGATCGAGGCGATCGGCGAGGGCGTGCACGGCTGGAAGGTCGGGCAGCGCGTCGGCGTGGGCTGGTTCGGCGGCAACTGTGGGTGGTGCGAGCTGTGCCGCCGCGGCGACCTCATGAACTGCCTGAACATGGACATACCGGGGATCAGCCGCGACGGCGGCTACGCCGACTACGTCCTCGTCAAGGCCGGCGCGCTGGCGTCGATCCCCGATGACCTCAGCGCCGAGGACGCCGCGCCGCTCTTGTGCGCGGGGCTCACCACCTTCAATGCGCTGCGCCACAGCGGCGCGCGTGGCGGTGACCTGGTGGCGGTACTCGGCGTCGGCGGGCTCGGCCATCTCGGGATCCAGTTCGCGGCCAAGCTCGGCTTCGACACCGTCGCGATCGCACGCGGCCGCGCCAAGGCGGAGCTCGCTCTACGCCTCGGCGCGCGCCGCTACATCGACAGCACCTCCGAAGATCCAGCCGCCGAGCTGACCAGGCTCGGGGGCGCGAAGGTGATCCTCTCCACGGTCACGAGCACAGCCGCGATGGACGCAGCGTTCGGCGGGCTCGGCGTACACGGGAAGCTGCTCGTGTTGGGCGCCTCGATGGACCCGTTGCAGGTGGCGCCCGCGATGCTGATCGCCGGCAGCAAATCGATCGCCGGCCACGCGTCCGGCACGTCCAAGGACTCCGAGGACACGCTCGCGTTCAGCGTGCTCGCCGACGTGCGCCCGGTGATCGAGACGTTCCCGCTAGAGCAGGCGACCCAGGCCTACGAGCGGATGATGAGCGGCGACGCACGTTTCCGCGTGGTGCTCACGACCGGCGCCTGAGCGATCAGCGGCGATGACATCGATCGAGATCCTGGTGCTCGAGCACGAGCGCGAGGTGCCCGCGGCGCTGTTCGGCGACTGGGCCGAAGAGCGCGGCCACATCCTGCGCACCGTCTCGGCGCCCGAGCTGGAGCGCTGGCCCGATCCGCGGGCGTATGACGCCGTGGTGAGCCTCGGCTCGGACCGCTCGGTTACGGGCGCGAGTGAGCGCTGGATCGCGCGCGAGATCGAGCTCCTGAGGCGGGCACACGACTCGGGCGTACCGGTGCTCGGCATCTGCTTCGGCGCCCAGGCGCTATCCACGGCGCTCGGGGGGCAGGTTTCGCGCGGGGCGCGGATCGCGCTCGATTGGACGACGCTCGAGACGCACGAGCGCGAGCTGATCTCGCCCGGTCCGTGGCTTCGCTGGCACGAAGACGTGCTCACCGTGCCTCCCGGAGCACGGGAAGTGGCTCGCGCCGGCGCCGTGCCGCTCGCGTTCGTCCACGGCACGAGTATCGGCGTGCAGTTCCACCCCGAGGTCGACGCCGCGCTCGCCCACGCCTGGATCGAGGAATCCCAGCGCAAGCTGCTCGAAACCGCGATCGACGAGGCTGCCCTCCGCCGGCAGGTGGCGCTCGCGGCGCCGGGGGCGTACGCGCGCGCCCGCGAGCTGTTCGACCGCATCGCCGGCCTGTGGCGCGGACAGCCTATTCGTAGGTGAACTGATCGCCCGGCGGATTGGCCGAGCTCTTCAGTTTGCCCACCGCCGCGGTCACGTTGACCGTGCCCGCCTTGCCCTTGGCCGTCGTCGCGGTGCAGCTGGTGCTCGAGGCGCATTCGACATGGGTTGCCTTCTTGGCGCCGAACTTGAACGCGGTCGTGCCTGCGCCCGGGACGAACCCGACGCCGGTGATCGTGACGCGCGTGCCGCCGGCCACGGGACCGCTGCCGGGAGCGACGGCTTCGACGGCTGGGGTGTATCCCCACTCGTCGTGCTTGGAGGCGGCACTGGTGCCACCGGCGGTTGTGACCTTCACGTTGACCAGCCCGGAGCCAGCCGGCGAGGTCGCCGTGATCGAGATCGCGGAGTTGACGGTGAAGTGCGTGGCGGCGTTCGCGCCGAAGCTCACGGCGGTAGCCCCGGCGAAGCCCGTACCGGTGATCGTCACCGTGCTCCCGCCAGCAGCCGCGCCGCCCTTGGCCGAGAGCTTTGTGACCGTGGGCGGCGCCAGGTAGGTGAAATGGTCAGCCGCGACGGCGGCGCTGGTCCCTGCGGGCGTCGTGACCCTCACGTCCACCGTGCCCAGTGCGCCCGCCGGCGAGACCGCCGTGATCGAGCTGGGCGAGTTGACCGTGAAGCTCGCGGCCGGAGTCGAGCCGAAGTGGACCGATGTGACTCCTTCGAAGTCGGAGCCCGTGACCGTAACCGGCGTCCCGCCTGCCGCCGTGCCCACCGCTGGGCTCACGCCGGTGACTGCCGCTGTTGGTTCGCTGTAAACGAGGTCGTGGAAGCCACCGGCGGCGATCCCCCTGACCTCGGCGAGATCCACGACCGCCACTGGGACGTCGCTCGCTTCGCCCGCGCTGCCGATGCCGAGCTCTCCGTTCCTGTCTTCGCCCCAGCTCATCACGGTGCCGTTGCCCAGCAGAGCCATGCTGTGCGCACCGCCGGCCGCGATCTGCGTGACGCCGCTCAGGCCGCTGACCGGCGCTGGGACTTCTTCGCTGCGAGCGATGCGCCCGTCGCCGAGCTGGCCGGCCGCGTCTTCGCCCCAGGCCATGGCGGTGCCGTTGGCGAGCAGCGCGAGGCTGTGACGAGCACCGGCGGCGATCGCGCTGACGCCGCTCACGCCATTCACCGTCACAGGCACTGCGCTGAAGCGTTCTTCTTCTTCACCACTCGCTTCGACGCCGCTGTTGGCGAGCTGGCCGAACCTGTCAGAGCCCCACGCCATGACTTCGCCGTCGCTGAGCAGGGCGAGGCTAAATTCGTTGCCTGCCGCGATTTCGCTGACTTCGGCCAGCCGCACGGGCACCGGCACGTCGCTGTTCGTGGTGCTGTCGTCGCCGAGCTGACCTGATTCGTCATCGCCCCAGGCCATCACTTTGCCGTCGCTCAGCAGCGCCATGCTGTGTTCGCCGCCGGCCGCGATCCCCGTGACCCCCGTCAGCCCTTTGACGGGTAGGGGCACGTCGCTTTCCTCGGTGTTGCCGTCGCCGAGCTGACCTGATTCGTTTCCGCCCCAGGCCATCACGGTGCCGTTGTCGAGTAGCGCGAGACTTTGGTTGGTGCCCGCCGCGATCGCCTTGACGTGCTGAAGCCCTTGCACCCGAACCGGCACATCGCTGCCAGCGAATTCTTCGCCGTCGCCGAGCTGGCCGGATACGTTCGATCCCCAGGCCATGACGGTGCCGTTGGCGAGCAGCGCGAGACTGTGGTCCTTGCCGGCGGCGACCGCGGTGACGAAGTTCAGCCCGTTGGCGATCACGGGATCGTCGCTCTGAACCAGGTCGCCATCGCCAAGCTGCCCGAACCCGTCCTCGCCCCAGCCGAACACGCGGTAGTGGTGGGTCGCGACGGTCAGCGTCGCGGCTTCGCTGGTGGCGCTACCGCCTGTGTTGGTGAACGCCGCACGGTATTCGTCACCGCTCTGGGAGGCCTGCACGTCTTCGAGCGTGAGCCGGTCGCTCGTCGCGCCCGAGATCGCGCTCCAACTGCTGCCACCGTCGGTGGAGAGTTCCCACTGCACGGTGGGCGCGGGGAAGCCCGACGCCGTCGCTTCGAAGGCGGCATCGTCGCCGACTTCGACGGTCGTTCCGACCGGCTGCTCGGTGATGGCAGCGGCGTCGGTAACGGTGAGGGTGACTTCGTTGCTCGTGGCGCTCCCCGCTTCGTTCGTGAAGACGGCGCGATAGCGGTCGCCGCTTTCGGAGTTGCTCACGCTCGCGATCGCGAGCCTGTCAGCGGTGGCTCCTTCGATCGGGCTCCAGTTGAGGCCGCTGTCGGTGGACAGTTCCCACTGCACGGTGGGCGCTGGGAACCCCTCTGCCGCCGCTTCGAACGCTACGGCGTGACCGGCTTCGGCGCTGACGCTGGTGGGCTGTTTGGTCAGCCTCGGAAGGTTGTGCACGATCAGCCGAGCCACTTCGGTCGTAGCGGTGCCGGCGACGTTCTTGAAGACAGCGCGAAACTCGGTCCCGCTTTGGGAGATTTTCGCGCTGCTCACCGTCAGCTGGTCGGTGGTCCCCCGCGTGAGCTGGGTCCAGGTGGTGCCGCCGTCGGTCGAGGTTTCCCACTGCACGCTCGGTGTCGGGAAGCCCGATGCCGTCGCTTCGAAGACCGCGCCCTGACCTTCTTCGACGGCCATGCTCAGAGGCTGCTCGGTGATCGCCGGGGCGCGCCGCACGGTCAATGTCACCGCCCTGGTCGTCGCGCTGCCCGATGCATTGGTGAAGACGGCGCGATACTCATGGCCATTTTCGGAGGTCTTCGCTGACACGACCGTGAAGCGGTTCGTGGTTGCCCCCGAGACAGGGCTCCACGTACTTCCGCCGTCGGTGGAGATTTCCCACTTCACGGTGGGCGCCGGGTTTCCCGAAGCGACCGCTTCGAAAGTGGCGCTGCTGCCTTCTTCGACGGTCGCGTTCTGCGGTTCCACCGTGATGTTCGGAGCTTTGGGCGGGGCGGCCCACGCGGACGCGCTCAGCACGCCGGCCATCAGCAGCACGGCGACGACGGCTGCGGCTCGCCCGGTCATCCTTGCCATCTTGCCCTCCCCTCTCGCCCGTTGAAGGCACGTGCCCACCGCACGCCCCTCCCTGGCCCTCGGTCCGACGATCCCGGCTGGCGCAGGATACCAGCCGGGATCGCCACTACAGATGCTTCGCGCTCGCTAGGGCTTGGCGGTCAGCCACGGCGTGTACTGCACGGTGCCGACGGCGGTGCTGCACATGCCGCCCATGTTCGGGCCGTGCTTGCAACCCCACCAGTTGTTCTCGGCGCTCACGACGGTGCCAGCTTCGCCGTTGGCGCCCGTCCCATCGTGTTGGAACGAGTTGCCGGACGCCGTTACCGTCGCCTGGCCGCCCGCCGGCTGCCCCGGACTCGGGCTCGTCTGCGTGACGAACGCGCCCGTCGTGGAGTGTTCGAGCTTGTTGCCGGTCAGCGTGGCGGTCAGTTCGCCGAATGCATATCCGAGCTGATCGGTTGTCAGGTAGGCACCATAGGTGCCGGGTTCGGTGGTGACGGCGCCGAGTCCGCTGACGCGGTTGTTGGCAAATGTCGGCCCCTGCCCCGACACGGCTCCACCGAACGCGGCGAGCCCGATGTAGCAGCCCGTCACCTTGTTCGATTCGACCGTCGCCGAGACGTACGGCACGAACACCCAGATCCCGTAGCCGTTCGTGGTGCAGTCCTTGACCTTGTTGCCCTCGATCACGTCGGCGACGCCGCCGGACCCGCCGTTGTTGTCGGTGTGGATGCCGCTGCCCGATTTGCTGATGACGTTGTCCAGGAACTTCGTTCCCTTAGACCAGTTGGCCGAGATCGCGTCGCTCGCGTTCGTCACCTTGTTGTCGGACATTTCGCCCGAGCCTTCGAAGTCGAACATCGCGATCGACTGTTCACTGCCCTGCACGTTCTCAACCGTGTCGTGGTTGAAGTTGAACGTCCCGCCCGAGGATGCGTAGATCCCGCGCAGGTAGATACCGGTGACCTTCACGTTCGAAACGGTCAGGTTGTTGTACACGCCGGCTTCGTAGTTGACGATGATCCCGTTGCGCGCGTCGATGTCTTCACCGCCGACCACCACCCCCGACAATTTGGGGTTGTCCCCGCTGAGTCGCAGGTTGGTGATCGTGACGTTGTTCGCTTCGACGAGGACGATGTCGCTGGCAGCGCCTGCACACAGCGACCCCGGCGAGCAGACCGGATTCGAGACGGCCGGGTAGATGACCGTGCCGTTGCCCGAGCCTTCCAGTGTGACGCTCTTGTTCACCACGATGTTTTCGTCGTAGCTGCCCGGGCCGACTGTGATCGTGTCGCCGGGCGATGCGGCGCCGATCGCCGCCTGGATACTCGTGTACGCACACCCTTTACGGCAGACAGTCTTCGCCGAGGCCAACGCCGAGCCGGGAGCTCCCAGGCAAACCGCGAGGACTCCGCAGGCCATCAAGGCCTGAATCGAACGTCTCATGCTCCATCCCCTCCGTAGCTGTGTCCCCGCCTCCATACGCGGACTTGTGGCGAATGCTACAGGGGTAGGCTTCGATAGGCGAGCCCGGTGACTTGTTGCCAAGTGGAACACGAACGCGGCCGACACTCGCCTGGCGAGGACGTGCTCAATCCAGCAACACCTCCGCACTCGCACACGTGACGATCGCCAGATGCGCGTCGCGTTCCTCGACCCCTGCCAAGCGCGGGTGGTCGAGGTCGATGCTCACGCGGCGAGCAGCAGCCGTAGCGCGCAGCCCGAGGCTCGTGCGCCCGGCGTTCACGAGCGACCCCCACAGGTCTTCGTCCGCCGCGAGCAGCGCATGGCGGGTGCCGCGTTCCCGCCGCGCGAGCGTCTCGAGCTCGCGCGCCTCCTCGAACGGATCGATGATCACCTGGGAGTCGCTGCCGATGGCGATCGGCACGCCGGCATCGCGATAGCGCATCGCCGGGAAGATGCCGTCGCCGAGGTTGCCCTCGGTGGTCGGGCAGCTCGCGACGACGGACTGCGACGAGGCGATCAGCTCGACGTCGGCCTCGCTCACGTGGATCGCGTGGACGAGTGTCGTGGCGCTCGAGAGGAAGCCCGTACGCGCCAGCAACTCGATCGGCGTGCATCCGTGCTCGTCGCGGCATTCGACGAGCTCGCGCGGCTGCTCCTGGGCATGGACGTGGCGCACGAGCGCGTGGGCGTCGGCGTAAGTCGCGATCGCCTCCAGCCAGTCGGCGGGCACGGCGCGCACGCTGTGGGCGGCCACGCCGACCTTCACGCCCGCACGCGCCGCCGCCCAGCTGCGCAGCTCCTCGACCCGCGCCAGGAAGGCTTCCACGGACGGATCGCAGAAGCGGCGCTGGCCCGCTGAGGGGGGCACGTCCGTTCCACTCCAGCCGGCGCGATGGTAGGCAGCCGGTAGCAGCACGATCTCCAGCCCACACTGCTCGGCCGCGAGCGCCAGCGCCTTGGCCATCTCGTTGGGATCCTCGTAGGGGGTGCCGTCGGGCTGATGGTGGACGTAGTGGAACTCGCCCACCGCGCCGTAGCCGGCGGCCGCCATCTCCGCATACACCCGCAGGCCCAGCTCGTGCATGCTCACGGGATCCAGACGGCCGGCGAGCTCGTACATCGACTCGCGCCAGCTCCAGAAGTCGTCCCGCGCGTGCGCCTCCGGCGCGGGGCGCTCCCCCACGCCGCGCAGGCCACGCTGGAATGCGTGCGAGTGCACGTTGGGCATCGCCGGGATCTCGAGCGGCCGTGTCATCTGAGCGCTCTGACCGCACCTAGGATCACGTTGGCGCCGACCGCTGCGTCCTCGAGCGAGACGTCCTCCTCGGGGGCGTGGCTGATGCCGGTTGGGTTGCGGACGAGCACCATCCCCGTGGGGACGGCCTGCGCCAGAACGCCCGCGTCGTGGCCCGCCCAGCAGAGGATCTCCTGCGCAGATGCGACGCCCGCTGCGCTCGCCGCGCTGCCACCGAGCACCTCGCGCACGTGCTCGGACATCTGCGTCCCGACCGACATCGCCGCCGTGCGCAGCTCGACCGTCACGCCGCATTCCCGTGCGATCGCGCTCGCGCAGTCCTCCAGCCGGCCTCGCCACGACTCGATCTTCTCGGCCTCGGGAGCGCGAGCGTCGAGCCACAGCCGCACCTGGGCCGGCACGGTGCTCGGCGCGTTCGGCTCGACCTCGATGCGCGCCGCCGTGAAGAGCATCCCGCCCGCGGACGCGCTGAGCTCATCGCCGCGCACGATCACTCGCGCAGCCGCCGCGAGGGCGTCGTGGCGTTCATCGCGCTGGGTCGTTCCGGCGTGGTCCGCGCGTCCCTGCACCAGGACCTGCGTGCGCATGCGCGCCGCCAGACCCGAGACGATCGCCACGGGCGCGTTCGTGTGCGCCACCTCCCGCGTCTGGTCGATGTGCAGCTCGAGCAGGCCGCGCATGCGCGCCAGCCAGTCTGGAGCGCTCGAGAGCTCGTCCGGGTCCAGGCCGGCGGCGAGGAACGCGTCACGCAGGCGCTCACCGGCGGCGTCGCTGCGCTGCATCGCATCCTCGACGTCGAGCCGGCCGACGAGCGCGCGGCTGCCGAAGGTCGGCGTGTTGAACCTGGCCCCCTCCTCGTCGGCGAACGCGATCACCGCGACCGGCTCGCGCGCTGCGACGGCGAATGCGACAGCGACACCGAGAGCGCCGTCGTAGCGGCCGCCCGCGAGGACCGAGTCCAGGTGGGATCCGACCGCCCACCACGGCGGCGGGCCCTCCGGCGCTGCCCACAGGTTGCCGGCGGGATCGCGCTCCACCTGGCGGCCCAGCTCACGGGCGCGCTCGACGAACCAGCGCCGCGCGTGCCCCTCCTCCGGCGTCCAGGCCAGTCGCGTCGTAGCACCGTCGGCATCGAGCCCGATCGGCAGCAGCTCGCGCATCAGCGCCGCCAGCTCCGCCGCGGTGATCGGTTCCTCGGCGCTCACGCGACCCTCCACGCCTGATCCGCGCGAACGTGGACGATGCGGCCGTCCACGATCACGACCGCCACCGGGTTGTGGCCCAGTCTGTAGGGAATGTGCTCGACCGGACAGTCCAGCACGAGGATGTCGGCGCGCTTGCCGCGCTCCAGCGAGCCGAGCCTGTGTGCCAGACCCAACACCCAGGCGGCGTTCAAGGTGGCCGCGCACAGAGCCTCGCGGATCGTCCAGCCGTAGCGGCGCACAGCGAGGCCGATGATCAGCGGCATCGAGAGGATCGGCGAGGTCCCGGGATTGGCATCCGTGGCGAGGACGCCGATCGCGCCGGCGTCGGCGAGCGCGCGCCCGGGGGCGACCCCCTCGTCCCCCATCAGCTCTGCGCCGGGAAGCAGCACGGTGGCGCACTCGGCGGCGGCGAGACGCGGGAGGTCGTCGGGATGAAGCGCCACCAGATGGTCGAGCGAGCGCGCGCCCGCGTCGAGCGCCACCGGCACCGAGCGCATGGTCGAGAACTGCTCGACGTGTGCGCGCAGCGCCTTGCCGCCGGTGGCCGCCAGTCGGCCCATCGTCGCGAGGTCGTCCAGGTCGAACGCCATCGACTCGACGAAGATGTCCAGGGCGCTCGCGTGGGTACGCGGCGCGAGCCGCTCGACAGCCCTCATCCACTCGTCCTTCTCGCGGCCCGGCGGGACCGCGTGGGCGAGCAGCGCGGTCGAGGTCGTGGTCTGCTCCACGAGACCGTCGAGGCGCTCGGCGAGCGCCAGCGAGCGCAGCTCGGCCTCCTCGGAGAGGCCGTAGCCGCTCTTGCACTCGAACGTCGTGGTGCCGTGCTCGAGCATCTCCCTCGCAAGGCCCCGCGCCTGCTCGAGCACCTGCTCATCGCTGCTGGCGGCGAGCGCGCGGGCCGACGCCGCGATGCCCCCGCCGCTGCGGGCGATCTCGGCGTAGTCGAGACCTGCCACCTTCATCGCGTACTCCTGCGCGCGCCACCCGGCGAATGGCAGGTGCGTGTGGCAGTCGACGAAGCCGGGGATGACAGCCGCGCCCTCCGCTCGAATACGGCACTGAGCCTTTGCGTCGGCGTCGAAGCCGGTGATCGTGCCGCGTTCGATCAGTACCTCCCCGGGGTCGAGTGCGAGCTCAGCGGCCCGGTCGAGGCGCACGTATGGAAGACCCTCGGAGGCCGGACGCAGGACCTGGGCCGCACCCTCGATGCTGATCTCGGCGCTCACCCGCGCGATCATGCCACGGCGCTGGGGGCGCGGACGCATCAAACCGTCTCGTGAGCTGGACTCGCCTAGCTCGCGAGCAGCGCGATCGCGCGCGTCAGGACCTCGGCGCCGCGGACGGCGTCATCGGCCGAGGTGTACTCCGCCGGGTTATGGCTGATGCCGCCGCGGCTGGGTACGAAGAGCATCCCGGCGGGCACGTGGCGCCCGAGGACCATGGCGTCGTGGGCGGCGCCGCTGGGCATGCTCGTGAACGATGCGCCGGCCTCGCGCGCCGCCGTCGCAAGCGCCTCCTGCAGATCGCCGTCCAGCGCCAGCGGCGCCAGCCGGGCAGCCTCGTCGAGCGAGGCCTCGAGACCCTCCTCCCGCGCGATATCGGCGATCAGCGCAGATAGCCGCGCGCTGAAGCGGTCGATCGCCGCCTCTTCGGTGGCGCGGACATCGACGGTGAACTCTGCGCGCGCGGGGATCACGTTGCTCGCGCCCGGCGAGACGGCGATCGTCCCGACGGTGGCCCGCACATCACCGTCCTCAGCCGCGGCCTGGCGGATCAGAGCGATCATTCGCGACGCCCCCACCAGCGCGTCGCGACGAGCGCCCATGGGCGTCGTGCCGGCGTGTCCCGCCTCGCCTGTGACCACGACCTGCAGGTCGGCCGAGCCGGCTATGTGCGTGACCACGCCGACATCGGTTGCCTGCGCCTCGAGCACGGGCCCCTGCTCGATGTGCAACTCCAGGTAGCCGTGCACGCGATCGATCGCCCGTGCCGAGCTGAGCGCCTCCAGCGAGAAGCCGGCGGCGGACATGGCGTCGGCGAGCCGTGTGCCGTCGCCGTCGGTGCGTGTGCCCAGGTGCTGCAGATCCTCGCCGACGAAGGCGCGGCTGCCGAACATGGGCGTGCCGAAACGCGCGCCCTCCTCGTCCATAAACGACACCAGCCAGATCGGCCGCTTGGGCTGGAATCCCGACCCGCGAAGCTGGCGCAGCGCCGCAAGGCCCGCGATCACGCCGAGCGCGCCGTCGAAGCGGCCGCCGTTGGGCACCGTGTCGAGGTGCGAGCCGACCACGAGCGCGTCGCCGTCGGCAGCCCACACCGCCACGACGTTGCCGGCAGCGTCGAGGTCTGCGTCCAGGCCGAGCGCGCGGACCTGCTGGACCAGCCAGCGAGACGCCTCCAACAGCGGCGGCGACCACGCCAGCCTGGAGATGCCCCCGTCGTCACCGTCCGCCCCGAACCGGCTCAGCGTTTGAAGATCTCTGATGAGCTCTGTCACGGCATTCAGCTTACGGCGCCGGCCGTCTAGCATACGAGACTGTTCACGCGTGTTTACTGTTGTCGCTGTGAAGATCCATGCTGTAACCTCGCGCCGCGTATCGGACGCAGACTTGGCAAGCAGCCACCACCGACGGGAGAACGAGTCAAATGTTGAAGAAGCATTCCCGCTGGGCGCTCGCGTGCGTCCTTTCCCCAGCACTGGCCCTGCTGCTGGCCGCCTGTGGCAGCAGCAGCACAGGCGCGACCACCACGGCCGGCACGGTCGCGATCCCGAGCAAGCCGGAGTCGGGCACGATCACGATGACCACACAGCCGTGGATCGGCTACGGGCCATGGATCGTCGATCAGCAAAAGGGCTTCTTCGCCAAGCAGGGGATCCACGTCGAAAGCACAAACTTCACCGAAAACGCATCCAACGACGCCGCCCTCGAGCAGGGCAAGTTCGACGCAGCCAACCTGCCGACCAACATCGCCACGCGCCTCGTCGCCGCAGGCGTGCCCCTGACGGCCGTGCTGCTCATGGACCAGAGCGTCAAGGCCGACGCCGTGCTCGCCGGGCCGGGCGTCACCTCGATCAAGCAGCTGCAGGGCAAGTCGGTCTCCTACGAACAGGGATCCACGAGCGACCAGCTCATCCGGCATGCGCTGCAGGTGAACGGCATGACCCTCAGCAGCATCAGCTCCGTGCCGTCAACCGCCGCCGCCGCCGCGGATGCGCTGATCGCGGGCAAGGTCACCGCCGCAGTGACGTATGAGCCCTATATCACCACGGCCCTGGCTCACGACAAGAACCTGCACATCATCTACGACTCCGGTCAAGCCCCCGGGCTGATCACCGACGTGCTCATGGTGAAGACCAGCTTCCTGAAGGAAAAGCCCGGGCAGGTCGCCGCGATGCTGCGCGCATGGGAAGAAGCCATCAAGTTCTACAACTCCAACCAGGAAGGAGCGGAGGGCATCATCGCCAAGGCGTTTGGCACGCCACTGGCCAGCCTGGCGCCATCGTTCGCGGGTGTCACGCTCTACAACCTCAGCTCCTCGCTCGCACAGCTCGAAGGCCCGTTCCCCAAAGAGACCGAAGCGGCCGAGGCCGCCGACGTCACAGCCCATGAGCTCCCGCACGCCGTGCCCGCGAGCCAGTTCATCGACACACAGTTCCTGAAGGCAGCCGGCGGGTGACCCGGCCATCGCTCCAGCGCTGATGCAGTCCGAGTCCGCCGCGCGCGGGCCCACAGCCGGCGGACGGCGAGTCCGCCGGCGCCGGCCGGAGATGCTCCGCATCGGCGGAACGATCCGCACGCCCCACTTCGTGCTGATCGCCGTGTGCGTCTTCGTCGTACTTCTCGGCGCCTGGTGGCTGGCCACAGGGCTCGGCGTGATCGGCCCGCTGTTCCTGCCCTCCCCCGAATCGGTGTGGAACGCGCTCTCTGAACAGGCCGGCAACGGCGAGCTGTGGGGAGACGCCTCCGTGTCGGTCTTCCGGATCATCGTCGGCTTCGCGCTCGCCACCGCGATGGCCATCCCGATCGGCATCCTCGTCGGCTGCTACCGCTTCTGCGAAGCGCTGATCGAGCCCGTGGTGGACTTCGTCCGCTACATGCCCGTCGTCGCGTTCGTCCCGTTGACGATCCTCTGGTCGGGCACCGGTGATCTGCAGAAGTTCGTCGTGATCTGGATCGGCACGTTCTTCCAGCAGGTCCTGCTGTTCATGGACAACACCAAGCGCGTGCCGATCGACTTCGTCGACATCGGCCGCTCGCTGGGGATGCGCGACCGCTCGATCCTCACCCGCATCATCTTCCGCTCGGCCGCGCCCGGGATCTGGGACTCGATGCGCATCACGCTCGGCTGGGCTTGGACGTGGGTGGTGCTGGCGGAGGTCGTCGCCGCGACGTCCGGGCTCGGCTACCGAATCGTGCTGGCGCAGCGCTTCTTCGAGACGAGCACGATCATCGCCTACATCCTCGTGCTCGGGGTGCTCGGCCTGTTCACCGATCAGCTGATGAAGGCGATCGGCAGGCGCCTGTTCCGTTACACGACACTGAGGGGCGTGTGAGCAAGCTCGAGATCATCGGCCTGCGCAAGGAGTTCGCGCAGGGGAAGACCTCGGTAGTCGCGCTGGAAGACTGCTCGCTGGCGCTCGCCGAGAACGAGTTCGTCTCGCTGGTCGGCACCTCCGGCTGCGGCAAGAGCACGATGCTGTCGATCGCAGCCGGACTGCAGGACGCAACCGATGGCGAGGTCCTCATCGACGGCAGCCCGGTCGACGGCCCCGGACGCGACCGTGGGCTGGTCTTCCAGAGCTACACGCTGTTCCCCTGGCTGACGACGGCGCAGAACGTCGAGTTCGCGCTGCGTGGCACACGCGCCGAGCGCGTGTCCGTCGCGCGCGAACACCTCGACCTCGTCGGCCTGAGCGACTTCGCCGACGCCTATCCGAGCCAGCTCTCAGGAGGGATGAAGCAGCGTGTGGCGATCGCCAGGGCGCTCTCCTATCGCCCCGAGGTGCTGCTCATGGACGAGCCCTTCGGCGCTCTCGACGCGCTCACGCGCGGCGTGATGCAGGAGCTGCTCACCAAGGTGTGGGAGCGCCACCGCCTGACCGTGCTGCTCGTCACGCACGACGTCGAGGAGGCGGTCTACGTGTCCGACAGGGTGCTCGTGATGACCAACCGCCCAGGACGGATCAAGGACGAGATCCCTGTCGCGCTCCCGCGTCCGCGAACGCACGATCTCGTCAAGGCTCCCGAGTTCGTCGAGCTCGCCGGGCGCGTGCTGGATTCGATTCGCAGCGAGTCCCTCGCCGCCGCCCACATCGAGGGATGAGCACGCCGGCGCGGCATCGCACGCCGGCGCGACCCCGCACGCAGGCGCCGCGGAGGCGCGTTTGAGCATGCGCATCCTGGTCGTCAACCCCAACACCTCGGCGCAGATGACGCTCGACATCGCACGCGCCGCGCGCGAGGGCGCCCAGCCCGGCACCGAGATCCTCTGCCTCTCTCCCGAGCACGGCCCCGACACGATCGAGGGCTACACCGACGAGACGATCGCCGCCTACCACACGGTCAACCTGCTCGCCGGCGAGCGCAGCGGCTACGACGGCTACGTGATCGCCTGCTTCGGCGACCCGGCGGTGGCGGCCTGCCGTGAGCTGGTCGCGGCGCCCGTCGTCGGCATCGCCGAGGCCTCGTTTTTCATGGCGTCTGCTCTCGCGCACCGCTGGTCGGTGCTGACGCTGCTGCCGCGGCTGAAGCCCGTGCTCGAGGACCTGCTCCTGCGCTACGGCGTGGAGCGGCGCTGCGCATCGGTGCGCGCGGTGACCCTGGGCGTGGCGGCGGCCGCGGCAGACCACGAGCGCACGGCCGAGCTGCTGCTTCCCGAGGCTCGACGCGCGATCGCCGAGGATGGAGCGGAAGCGATCCTCCTCGGTTGCGCGGGGCTGGGACCGGTTGCGGCGCCGCTGTCCGGCGCGCTCGGAGTCCCGGTCCTCGACGGCGTCTCCTGCGCCGTGGGGCTCGTAGAGGCGCTGGCCTCGCGCGGCTTGAGCACCTCCAAGGCGAACGCGTTCGCCGCCCCCGAGCGAGGTCCGCTCGTAGGCGCGAGCGCCAACCTGGAGGCGGCATACGCAGCCGGGAGCGGGGACTCGTGAGCGCCCCGGGCACGACGCTCATCCGCGGCGGCAGCGTGGTCACACCCACCGGCGTGCAGCGGGTGGACGTCTCGATCGTGGATGGCCGGATCAGCGGCTTGCCGGCGACCCGCGGAGCGGCGTCCGCGACCGAGCACAAGCACGAGCACGAGCACGAGCACGAGCACGAGCACGAGCAGACGATCGACGCGACCGGGATGCTCGTCCTGCCGGGAGCGATCGACGCCCACACCCACTTCATCCAGGACGACCCCGAGGTCGCGACTCCCGACCCCGACGAGTTCGAGGGCTTCTGGGACGGCGGCCGCGCCGCGGCCGGCGGGGGCGTGACGTGCGTCGTGGAGATGCCCCACGCGACGCCGCCGACGATCGATCGCCACTCCTTCGAGCGCAAGCGCGAGCTGGCAGAAGCGGACGCGCTGGTCGACTTCGCGCTCTGGGGAGGGGTCGTGCAGGGACAGGCCACCGCAGCGCTGGGCGAGCAGATCGCCGCCGGAGCGGCGGGGCTGAAGGCCTACATGTGCGGCTCGGACCCGCTGCTGCCCGGCGTCGACGATGCCCGCCTGGTGGAGGCCATGAGCGAGCTGGCCGACACCCCGGTCCTGATCGGCCTGCATGCCGAGAACGACGCGCTGCTGAGCGCGGGCCTCGCGCGGATGCAGGCCGAGGGCCGACGCGACCCGCTCGCGCACGCGGACTCGCGTCCGGCGCTCGTCGAGCACGAGGCGGTCTCGCGCGCGATCCTGTTTGGACGACACACCGGCGCGCACGTCCACATCGTCCACCTGAGCACCGCCGCGGCCGCCGAGTGCGTGCGCGCCGCCAAGCGGGAGGGGGCGCGCGTCACCGCGGAGACGTGCCCGCACTACCTGCTGCTCACGCGCGAGGATCTCGAGCGACTCGCCGGCTACGCGCGCTGCGCGCCTCCGCTGCGCACGCGGGCGGACGTCGAGGCGCTGTGGGAGGCTCTTGCGGACGGGACGCTCGACTGCGTCACCTCCGATCACTGCGCCTTCACGGCTGAGTCCAAGGCGCGCGGCGCGCACGACATCTGGCAGGCGCCCAACGGCCTGCCGGGTGTGCAGACGATGCTGCCTGTGATCATCTCCGAGGGGCGCCGCAGAGGGCTCGCGTGGGAGCAGATCGCCGAGCTGACGGCGACCGCGCCGGCGCGCCTGTGGGGTCTGGCGCCACGCAAGGGGTCGATCGCGATCGGCGCTGACGCGGACCTGGCGATCGTCGACCCCGACGCGAGCTGGGACGTCCGCGGCGAGGACATGCTGGGCGCCCACAGCTGGACGCCGTTCGAGGGCCTGCGCCTGCAGGGGCGCATCGTCAGGACGTTGCGTCGCGGCCACACGGTCTACGAGCACGGCGTCGCGGAACCGGTGAAAGGGAGCCGCGGCAGCGGCCGCTTCGTGGCCGCGCACCGCACATGAGCTCCGCCTACACAGGCCCGATCGGCCTTCAGTTCCTCGATCGTCCGTCGATCGCCGAGCAGCTGCGGCTCGTGGAGAAGGTCGAGCGGCTGGGCTACTCCTCGGCGTGGGTGGCCGAGACGCGCCTGACCCGCGATGCCGTGTCCGTGCTCGCGGCGTTCGCGACCGTGACGAACAGCATCCGCCTGGGCGCGGCGGTGGTCAACAGCTGGACGCGGGGCCCAGTGCTGATGGCGATGACGTTCGCGACGTTGCACGAGATGGCCCCCGGGCGCCTCGCGCTCGGCCTCGGCACCTACTCCGATCCGATCGCCGCCAACCAGGGCGTGCACCGCAGTCGCCCGCTGGGGCAGCTGGCCGAGTACGTCGAGGTCGTGCGTCGCCTGCTGGCCTTGGACGGACCCGTCAGCTTCGAGGGCGAGATGGTCCAGGTTCGCGACGTCGAGCTCGACCTCGGCCACGGCGTCGATCGCACTCCGATCCCCGTTCCCATCTACATCGGCGCCACCGGCCCCGCCACGCTGCGCCTGGCAGGCCGGATCTCAGATGGCGTGCTGCTCAACGGCTTCATGGCCAGCCGCTACACGAGCGAGGCCGTGCGTTGGGTCCAGGAGGGCGCTCGCGCGGCGGGGCGCGCGCAGCACGTCGAGTGCGCGCAGCTCGTCAACGTCGCGATGAGCCGCGACCGCGACGAGGCCTTCGACGTGGCCCACCACATGGTCACGATGTATCTCGGTGGACAGCCGCACATCGCTCGCGCGGCCGGCCTTGAGCCCGAGCTCGCGGACGCCCTCGCGAGCGCCGTCGGCGGATGGCCTCCGCAGGAGGCCGACGTTCGCGCTGCCCGTCGCCTGGTTGCACGCGAGCTCGTGGAGGAGCTCGTGCTGGTTGGTAACGCCGATGAGTGCCGTGCTCGCATCGGAGAGTGGGTTGACGCGGGAGCCGACTACCCGATCATCTCGCCGCTGAGCGACGATGTCGCCTCGCTGTGCGAGGCCCTGGCGCCACGTTGAGCGTGCTCTCAGCGATGCCCGCTCGTGACCGCTCCGTCGAGCCGGCCCAGGTCGCGGGCGACATGCGCCGCGGCCTCCTCCACCGCGCCGCGGATCATCCCGATCGACCGGGCGTCGATACGCGCGGACGGCCCGGTCACGCTGACGGCCGCCGCGAGCTCGAGCCCGCCGATCCTGCAGGCGACAGCCGTGACGCCTTCCTCGACCTCGTCGGCGACGACGTGTGGCCCCCCCTCGCCCCTCAGCGTGGCGCCGGCGGCGCTGCGCCCGAGCGGCACCGTCCGGCCCGTCCACCCGGTGTGGCGGAGCGCGTGGAAGCTTTCGACCTGATCGAGGTAGATGGCGTTGTGGCCGTCCTGGACGAGGAGGTTGGCCGTCTCGCCCGTGCGGTCGCGGAGCGTGACGAGCGACGGGCGGGCCGCCACCCGCAGCTTCGCCACCGGGCTGAGGTGCCGCGAGAAGCTCGCCAGCCGGATCCCCGGCGCGAACTGCCCGCGGCCGTCGGTCGTGACCAGCGACTCTTCGGCCAGGGCCTCGAGCGCTCTTCCGACGCGATTGACCTGCAGCCCGGTCCGGCGGGCCAGTTCGGAGACGTCCACCGGTCCCACGTCCGCGCCGAACGCGTCCAACACGCTGAAGACTTCGCTCACGGTCGCCACGTCCGCGCCCAGCTGGCGCATGCGCTCGCCCAACCGCCACCCGTGCTGGATCTCGTCGTAGTCGACGAACGAGCGGCTGCGCAGGACGTTGAGCAGGTGATACGTGCTCGACTTGGGGATCGCACAGCGTCGCGCGATCGACATGGTCGGCACGGGGCGGTCGTGCTGGGCGAGCAGGAGCAGCACGTCGATCGTGCGTTCGGCGGATTTGACCGAGCTGGACGAGGTCATAGAGTCTTGGGTTTCAGACGCACATCGAAGCGCCGAGAGCAGCACGACTCGTTCATGTGCGCAATCCTAAAACCTCGAGCCGTCTCGGTCAAACGCGTCGTCTGAGATCCAAGACTGTTTCGGCGCCTTCGAGCTTGCCTTACGGAGCCCCGCCGCGTTGAATGCCTGCGATGCAAACGCCTGATCACTCGACCCGCGCGTCGAGCCCGGACTCCGGGCGCGGCGCAACCGTGACGGTAGGCGACGAGCTGAGCATGGCGGACGTCGTCGCGGTGGCGCGCGACGAGACCCGTGCGACGCTCTCGCCTCAGGCCCGCGAGGCGATGGAGCGCAGCGCCGCGGTGACGGCGCGGCTGGCCGCATCCGATCACCCCATCTACGGAGTCTCGACGGGGTTTGGCTCGCTGTCGACCGTCAGGATCCCGCCTGAGCGGCGGGAGGAGCTGCAGCGCTCGCTCGTACGCTCCCACGCCGCGGGCATGGGTCCGGAGATCGAGCGCGAGGTCGTCCGCGCGATGATGCTGCTGCGGGTGCGCTCGCTGGCGATGGGCTTCTCGGGCGCACGTCCGGTGGTCGCCGAGACGATGCTGGCGATGCTCGCCGCCGGCCTGACGCCGGTCGTTCCCGAGTACGGCTCGGTTGGCGCCAGTGGAGACCTCGCGCCGCTGGCCCACTGCGCGCTGGCGCTGATCGGGGAGGGCGAGGTAAGGAATGCCACCGGCGATCTCGTGCCGTCATCCGACGCGCTCGCCGGGGCTGGCATCGAGCCGCTGAGGCTCACAGCCAAGGAGGGGCTCGCGCTGATCAACGGGACGGACGGGATGCTGGCGATGCTGCTGCTCGCCAACCACGACCTGGAGAACCTGCTGATCTGCGCCGACATCGCGGCGGCGATGTCCGTGGAGGCGCTGCTGGGAACCGATCGCGCGTTCGCCGCGGATCTGATCGCGCTGCGCCCGCAGCGCGGGCAGGCGGCCAGCGCTTCGAACATGCGCCTGCTGCTGGACGGCTCGGCGATCGTGGCGAGCCACCGCGAGGGCGATCCGCGCGTGCAGGACGCGTACTCACTGCGCTGCGCGCCCCAGGTTCTGGGAGCCGCCCGCGACACGCTCGAACACGCTCGCACGGTCGCCGCGGCTGAGCTGCGCTCGGCCATCGACAACCCCATGGTCATGCCCGACGGCAGGGTCGAGTCGTGCGGCAACTTCCACGGTGCGCCGCTGTCCTTCGTGTGCGACTTCCTGGCGATCGCCGCAGCCGAGGTGGGCGGCATCTGCGAGCGTCGCACCGACCGCCTGCTCGACCCGGCGCGCTCGCACGGCCTGCCGGCGTTCCTCGCGCCGGAGGCGGGCGTCAACTCCGGGCTGATGATCACGCAGTACACCCAGGCGGCGATGGTCGCGGAGAACCGGCGCCTGGCGGCCCCCGCGAGCGTCGGCTCGCTCCCGACCAGCGCCATGCAGGAGGACCATGTCTCGATGGGCTGGGGCGGCGCGCGGCGGCTGCGCACGGTGCTCGCGAACCTCACCCGCATCCTCGCCGTCGAGTGCCTCGTGGCTGCGCGCGGGATCGAGCTGCGCGAGCCGCTTTCCCCCGCCGCCGGGACCGCCGCGGCCGTGCGTGCGCTGCGCAGCGCCGGCGTCCAGGGGGTCGGGCCGGACCGTCACCTGACGCCCGAGCTCGAGCTGACCGAGGCGCTGGTGGGCAGCGGCGAGCTCCTAGCCGCAGTGGAGCGGGTCGTCGGGGCGCTCTCGTGAGCGGGCCTGAGCCAGAGCGACTCGACAGGTCCATGCGCGCGCCGCGCGGCAGCCGCCTGACGTGCCGCGGCTGGCAGCAGGAGGCAGCTCTGCGCATGCTGATGAACAACCTCGACCGTGAGGTGGCCGAGCGCCCTGAGGACCTGGTCGTGTACGGCGGCACCGGCCGCGCGGCGCGCTCCTGGGAGGCGGTGCGCGCGCTCGTGTCGACGCTGCGGGGCCTCGGCGACGACGAGACGATGCTCGTGCAGTCGGGCAAGCCGGTGGGCGTCTTTCGCACGCACGAGTGGGCGCCGCGCGTGCTGATCGCCAACTCCAATCTCGTGCCCGAGTGGGCCACGTGGGAGGAATTCCGGCGCCTGGAAGAGCTCGGCCTGACGATGTACGGCCAGATGACCGCCGGCTCGTGGATCTACATCGGCAGCCAGGGCATCGTCCAGGGCACCTACGAGTGCTTCGCGGAGATCGCCCGTCGCCGACATGGCGGCTCACTGGCGGGCACGCTGACTCTCACGGCGGGCCTCGGCGGGATGGGCGGCGCGCAGCCGCTGGCGATCACGCTCAACGGCGGCGTCGCGCTGTGCATCGAGATCGAGCGCGAGCACATCGCGCGCAGGCTCGACAGCGGCTACCTCGACGAGCTGGCGGACGACATCGACGACGCGCTGCGTCGCTGCGAGGCCGCGAGGTCCGAGCGACGCGCGCTGAGCGTGGGCCTACAGGGCAATGCCGCCGATCTCCTGCCGGAGCTGCTGGCCCGTAACGTGGCCGTGGACATCGTCACCGACCAGACGAGCGCGCACGACCCGCTCAACGGCTACGTCCCCAACCTGCTGAGCGCGGAGGAGGCCGGACGGCTGCGCGTCAGCGACCCGGCCGCCTATGTCGAGCGTTCGCGACGGGCGATGGCGGCGCACTGCGCGGCGATCGTCGGCTTCAAGGACCGAGGCGCGGAGGTCTTCGACTACGGCAACAGCCTGCGCGCCGAAGCCAGACTGGGAGGGTTCGAGCGGGCGTTCGACTACCCCGGCTTCGTGCCCGCCTACGTGCGGCCGCTGTTCTGCGAAGGCCGGGGCCCGTTCCGCTGGGTGGCGCTCTCCGGCGACCCCGCCGACATCGCCGCCACCGACCGCGCGGTGCTAGAGGAGTTTCCCGACGACGAGCCGCTCGCGCGCTGGATACGCGCAGCGGGTGAGCGGATCTCCTTTCAGGGGCTGCCCGCGCGGATCTGCTGGCTGGGCTACGGCGAACGCGCGCAGCTGGGCCTGCGCTTCAACGAGATGGTCGCCAGCGGAGAGCTGCGGGCGCCGATCGTCATCGGCCGCGATCACCTCGACGCGGGCTCCGTCGCATCGCCCTACCGCGAGACCGAGGGGATGCTCGACGGCTCTGACGCAATCGCCGACTGGCCCCTGCTGAACGCGCTCCTGAACACCGCCTCGGGCGCCTCCTGGGTGAGCATCCACCATGGAGGCGGCGTCGGCATCGGCCGCTCGATCCACGCCGGCATGGTGTGCGTCGCCGACGGCACCCCTCTCGCCCAGGAGAAGCTCGAGCGCGTGCTCACCTGCGATCCCGGCACGGGCGTCATCCGCCACGTCGACGCCGGCTACGAGGACGCTGTCGCGATCGCCGCGGAGCGAGGCGTGCGCATACCCATGCGTGAGACCTCGCCAGACGTCTGAGCCGAGCAGGCGTCCCTTCACACCGATTGAGGGCGCCAGCTCAGAGCGGCAGGTGCATCCCGCTCGCGATGTTCAGCGTGGCGGCGAACGTCAGGTAGATCAACCAAAGGCCGGTGCCGATGTGGAAGAACCCGAGAGCACGCTCGCCGAGCTCGCTGACCGCGGTCGGCTGCGGTCGCGGCGGCGGCTCGGCGCCGGGCTCGGTGGGCCCGCGGATCGGCTGCACGTGGAGGAACAGGCTCGCGAAGAAGTCACTGACGTAGACGCAGGTCAGACCGATGAAGAGCCCGCCGAGGGGCGCGTCGTGGGCCTTGAAGAAGACGATGATCCCGAGCACCGAGATGAAGATGAACGAGATCGCCATGAAGGCGTTTGGGCGTGGGTCGCCGCCGAGAACACGCGCCATGCCCATCGCGAACCAGTGAACACCGTAGGCCGTGAACGCGAGCGCGGCCATGTAGAGCGTCTTCTCGCGGAAGGTGTGGAACCACGTCAGGCCGACGAAGAGATAGATGCCGGTCAGGAACTGCATGAAGCCGGGCATCCAGATGCCCCAGATCCCGGTCGTCAGGTTAACCGAGCGGCTGCGCGCGGGAAGCTTGAACAGCTCCTCGGGGCCGTAGATGAGATAACCGGTCGCAAGGCCAAAGAAGCCGACGGCGATAGGTACGAACGCCGATTCCGGAAAGCTCAAAGTCGAAGCGGCTACGGACACGTACACCTCCGGGGTGAGCCCGCGCTGGGCGGGCGCATCCAGGAGCCAAAATGCTACACCCGACACGGTGGCGGGGGATCGCGCCTCGCCATCCGCCCTTCCTACACAACCTCGCGGCGTCGATGCTACGTTTAGGTCATGACCGTAAAGGAGCGGCTGCATACTGCAGTCGAGACAATGAGCGACGAGGAAGCACAGGCGGCGCTTCGCACGCTCGCCGAGTCCTCCGGCGACCCGGTTGCCTGGATGCTCGACCATGCGCCGCTCGATGACGAGCCTGAGACCGAGGAGGAGCGCCGCGCGGTCGCCGAGGCCCACGCCGACCGTGAGCGGGGCATCCAGCCCGTGCCGCTTGAGAGCGTGATTGCCGAGTTCGACGGCGATCTGTGAGCGAGCCGTACTGGCGTGTCGTCGTTGACGACCGCGCTCGCAAGGATCTACGCAGGATCGACCCACCAACGAGAGAGCGCATCCTGCGCTCCATCGCACAACTGGCCCAAGGCGCGGAGCTGACCGGAGACGTCAAGCGGCTTCAGGGCTCTCACGAGCACCGGCTACGAGTCGGTGACTGGCGCGTGCGATTCGAGCGCGACGGCCAGCAACTCGTCATCACAATCGTGCGTGTCCTACCGCGTGGCCGTGCATACGACCGCTGAGCGCCGGACGGGCTCCGGGGCTCCGTCGGGCCCACGCTCGAGATATGCGCTCGACCGGGTCCTTGGATCTGGATGTAGCGGCCTGGCTCAAGCGGCTCATCGGACTCGACGCGGCGGCGGAAACGCTCGTCAAGGCAGGTGATGGGATCGAAACGCTCGGTTATCTCATCAACAGCGGGGCGAGCGGTCGAATCGGTGATAGCCAGCGTGTTGGGCATAGAGACCTCCGGAGTTGGTGACATAAGGATCACATCAACGGCGGAACTGTCGATAAAGGTGATCTCGCGCAAATCGAGCATGAGTAAGCGAGCGTTGAGCTGATCACGGACGAAGCTTCGGGCACCTGGACCTCCCGTGCGGCTTGAATAAGCACACGCCGGAAGTCAGCTCCTGCTACCGGCCCCTGCTGGGGCCGACCTCATTGATGCCCTCCGCCAGCGAGATAGCGCCGATCGAGCGCCGATGCAGCCCGCCCGGCTGGCCTTGTCTCAGTCGCGAGAGCGGGATGGCCCGTGGGGCGGAAGCTCGTGTTCGTCGACGAGGTCGGTGGGAGCGAGGATGAACACCTCGCACATCAGATCAGGGTGCTGCTGGTTTCCGCTCATGAACCCGATCACCTTACGCCCGGTCGCCGATTCGATGACCTCGGTGAACCGGCCGCGCATGACCTCCTGGAACTCCATGCGCTGCTGGATGACCGCGGTGCCGCGCCCGCCCTCGAGCAGGGTCTGCTCAACCCTTGAGAAGCCACCACGCAAGACGCACACAACGAGGTCGTCGGAGTAGTAGGACTTCGCACGGGTCGGCCCGTGCCCATAGAACTCCTTCAACAGCGCCACCAGCCCGTCGGAGATGGCAGTTAGCACATCTCCGTGCGTGCTTGGGGCGCCCTCGGTGATGGCTGGCGGGTTCATCTCTGAGGCAGTTTTGCTGATGTCGTCGTCGATCCTAGCGCCAAGAGCCAGCTGAGTCCAACGAGGATGACGGGGTCGTTAGCCGCCGGGAAAGGCGAGCCGCAGAACCTGCCGGTAGACCGATCGGTACTGGCGCCCGAGGCGGCCGCTGTTGTACGGCAGATCGTGGCGCTCGCACACCGCCCGAATCTGCGGTGCGATCTCGCTGTACCGGTTGCTCGGTAGGTCGGGGAACAGGTGGTGCTCGATCTGGAAGGACAGGTTGCCGGTCAGCAGGTGAAAGAGCCGACCGCCCTCGAGGTTGCATGAGCCGAGCAGTTGGCGTCGGTAGAAGCCACCGCGCGTCTCGTCACGGAACTGCTCCTCGGTGAACGTCTCCGCGCCCTCCGGGATGTGTCCACAGAAGACGATCGTGTGTACCCACACGTTGCGAATGAGGTTCGCCGTAACGGTGCCAGCCAGCGCCCGGCGAGCGCCGCGGCGACCGGCCAGCGCCGGAAAGAGCACGTAGTCCTTGAGGAGCTGGCCGCGCGCCTTGCGTAGCAGAGCGACGATCTCGCGGCGGGCCTTGGCTCGAGACTTCTCGCCCCGGCGCACTCCGTCGAGCTCGATGTCGTAGATGGCGATGGCCCACTCGAAGACCGCCGCCATGAGGAAGAAGTAGATCGGCTGGGTGAGGTAGATGGGGTGCCAGGACTGCGCGGGCTCGACCCGCATCGCCGAGTAGCCCAGGTCGCGGTCACGACCGAGGACGTTGGTGTAAACGTGGTGGCGGAAATTGTGCGCGCGCTTCCACGACGCGGCCGTTGACGCCGAGTCCCACTCCCATACGTTCGAGTTGATCGCCGGGTCGCGCATCCAGTCCCACTGACCGTGCAGCACGTTGTGGCCGATCTCCATGTTCTCGAGAATCTTGGACAGCGTCAGCAGGGCGGTGCCAGCGATAGCCGCCGGAGCGAACCGCGCACCGAGGAGGAGCGCCCGCGCTGCGAGCTCGAGCTGGCGCTGAGCCACGATCACGCGGGTGATGTACGCGCGGTCGCGGGCGCCCAGGTCGGCGCGCACGGCGTCGCGAATGCCGTCGAGTTCGCGGGCGAGCGCCTCGAGCGGATCGGGGTCGCTCACATGAGTCAAGACGGCAGCGCGAGCTTGCCGATCTTACGCACGACGCTGCCAAACTGCCTGTACAGCGGACCGGTGTTGTAGGGGATGCGGTAGCGCTCGGTGATCTCGCTCACCTCGGTCGATATCTCGGCGTAGCGGTGGGCGGGAAGGTCGGGGAACAGGTGGTGCTCGATCTGGAAGCTGAGGTTGCCCGCGAGGATGTGGAACAGCTTGCCGCCGGTCAGGTTGGCCGAGCCGAGCAGCTGGCGGTAGTACCACTCTCCGCGGGTCTCGTTCTCGGCCTGCTCCTCGGTGAACTGCTGCGTCCCATCGGGGAAGTGGCCGCAGAAGATGATAGTGAACGACCACAGGTTGCGGGCGAGGTTAGCGCTCGCGTCGCCGGCGAGCACGAACGGCAGCGAGGGGCCGGACAGCAGCGGGAAGAGCACGTAGTCCTTGAGCGTCTGGCCACGCACCTTGCGCCAGATGTCTCCCAGCATTCCCCGCTTCTCTACCAAGGTCGTCTCGCCGGCGGCGAGCCGCTCGGCTTCGAGGTCGTGCAGCGCGACGCCGTACTGGAAGAAGATCGCGAGCAGCGCCGCGTAGAGCGGGTTGCCGAGGTAGTACGGATGCCACCGCTCCTCCTCGGACATGCGCAGGATCCCGTAGCCGATGTCGCGGTCCTTGCCGACTATGTTCGTGTGGGTGTGGTGCATGTAGTTATGTGAGTGGCGCCACTGGTCGCCCGGGCAGGCGGTGTCCCACTCGAACGTCTTGCCGTTCAGGCGCGGATCCTTCATCCAGTCGTACTGCCCGTGCATCACGTTGTGCCCGATCTCCATGTTGTCGAGGATCTTCGACAGCGACAGGGCGGCGGTGCCACCGATCCAGGCCGGCGGCAGAAATCCGAGTGCCAGCAGCGCGCGGCCGGCGACCTCCAGTCCGCGCTGGGTGCGGATGACCTTGTTGATGTAGTCCGCGTCGCGCTCGCCGAGATCTGCGACGACGCGCGCGCGGATGGCGTCGAGCTCCTGCCCGAACGCCTCGAGCTGCTCCGGCGTGAGACTGGGTGCTGGAGTGGACATGGCTGACTCCTTCTCGATAACGGGGTTCATAGGTCGAGCGCTACGTCGCCGACCGGTACGGACACGCAGATCCGGATCTGCTCGTCTCTGGCAGTCGAGATCTCGCCGGTGATGATGTTTCGGACGGTGCCGGCGGTCTTACGGCAGCTGCACGTGTTGCAGATGCCCATCCGGCATCCGTGCTCGGGGGTGAGCCCGGCGTCCTCAGCCTGCTCGAGCAGCGGCAGACCGCTGTTGGCGGCCTCGCGTCCGCTGGCGGCGAAGCTAACGAAGCCTTCTGCGCCGCCGGTATCGAAGCTCAGCGCCGGCGGCGTGAACGTCTCGACCACCGGATCCGAGAGCCCGTCCCGCGCCCAGACGGCACGCACCGCGTCGATCAGCGTCGGGGGACCACAGACGAAGGTGGCCGCGTCGGCGTGCTCAGAGATCACAGCGCCCAGGTGCTCGCGGCGAAAGCGGCCATTGAGCTGACCGCGGCGCCCCCGCGTGAACCCGCGCGCGACGCGGACTCCCTGATGGCGGTCCCCGAGCTGTTCGAGCTCGGCGCCGTAGAGTGCAAGCGCGGACGAGCGCGCGTAGTTCAGGAACCCGACCTCGCCGGCAAAGCCCTCGTCACGGAGGGTGCGCAGCATGGCCATCACCGGCGTGATGCCGCTGCCGCCACTGATCAGCAGCACGCGCTCGGGCCGCGGGTCCGGCAGCACGAAGTCGCCGTCCGCCTGGGTCAGGCCAACGATCATCCCCGGGCGCGCGCGGTCACGCAGATGGCGCGAGACCTTGCCCTCCGGGTGGGTAGAGACGGTCAGCTCGAGGACGCCGCCGGCAGCGTGCTGGGAGCCGGCGGGAGAGTACGGCCGGGTCTCGCGGACTCCGTCGATCTCCACGCTGAGATTGACGAACTGTCCCGCGCGCAGGCCGCGCCAGGTGTCGTTCGGGCGGAGCGTGAGCGTGACGCTCTTGGGCGTCTGACAGCGGACGGCCGTCACCTCGGCGCGCACCTGGTGCTTCACGAGCAGCGGCCGGACGAGCTCGAGGTAGCGGTCAACGCCGTGCGGATAGGCGAGCGCATCGAGCAGGCTCGAACGGAGCAGAAGGCGGCCGACGCGACGGGGCGAGGCCACGGACGGCAAGTTATCGACCAGCCTCAGTCGGTGCACACATGTTCACAGAGTACACTTACCCCAGGGGCAGGGGATCGATACGGATTTGGGCCTAGTCAGATCGTGAACGTGAACACTCGTACACCGGGGAGCGCCACGCGTCAAGAACGCAAGCAGCTTACGCGCCAAGCGCTGCTCGACTCAGCGCTCGAGCTGCTGGAGGAGCAGAGCTTCTCCAGCCTCAGCCTGCGCCAGGTGACGGGCGCGGCGGGCGTCGTCCCGACGGCCTTCTACCGCCACTTCGACGACATGGAGGAGCTCGGTCTCGCCCTGATCGACGAGTCGTTCCGGACACTGCGGGCGATGATCCGGGCGGCGCGCGCGGACCCGCGGACTAACGACCACGTGATTCGCAACTCGGTCGAGCTCCTGGTCGGCTACGTGCACGAGCACGACACCCACTTCCGCTTCATCGCGCGTGAGCGTTTCGGCGGCGTCGCCGCTCTGCGGCAAGCGATCCGCGTGGAGATCCGCCTCTTTGCGAGCGACCTCGCGACCGACCTCGCGCGCCTGCCCTACCTCGAGCGCTGGAGCACCGAGGACCTCCAGCTGCTGGCCGGGCTGATGGTCAACGCGATGGTCTCCACAGCCGAGGCGATCCTCGACGCCCCACCGAATGACCCCACCGCGGAGGCCGAGATCATCGCAACCGCCCGGCGCCAGCTGCGGATGATCACGCTGGGCATCCCCCAGTGGCGCAGCTCGCCCGCATCCAGCTCAGGTGCCGCGGCGAGGCGCGCTTCGAACATGTAGCTACGCGAGGGCGTCGCGCAGCGCGGTTGGGGTTCGTCCCGTCTCTTCGCGGACGACGCGTTTGCGTGCGCCATCTCAAGTTCAGGTAGGTTGAACATGCGCGTCAGCGCAAACTTGAACCCAGAACAGGAGAAGGCATATATGCGTCGCCATACCGCAGATTCCCGCGCAGACACACAAGTGCCCGGCGGGGACAGGGATCTCGCTGAGCTCGGGGGGCCCAGAGGTCGTGCTCCCGGGATCGTACGGCCAGCCGGGCGTCACGTGCGCCGTCTTGTCCGCGCCGTCACCGCCGCCGGTCTGACCGCGCTCTGCGCGATGCTGCTCCCGGCGACGGCCAGCGCCATATCGGCAACTGGGATCTCCGGCACGGTGACGAGCGCCAGCACGCATCTAGGCATCCAAGGCGCCGAAGTCTGCGCCAGCCCGACGGGCGGCGGCACGGAGGTATGCAGAGAAGCCGGATCCGGAGGGGAATACAAGATCGAAGGGCTCACCGAAGGCGAATACACGGTCGAATTCACAGGGTGCGTGAGCCACTTCTGCGGCACGTACGCTGCTCAAAGCAAGCCGTCGATCAAAGTCAAAACTGGCGAAATAACTGAACACGTCAATGCGGAATTGGTGGAAGTAGTCGGCAAGATCAGCGGCCGGGTGACCTCGGGCGGATCTCCAGTGGCAGGCATCGAGGTCTGCACATACGGGTGCCAGGAAACGAACTCCAACGGCGAATACACGCTGGAAGGCATCCCGGCAGGCTCGTACAAGGTCTCGTTCAGCCCCAAAGAAGAATGCAAAATCATCTGCCAACCCTCCGCCAACTACATCGCTCAGTGGTGGAACGGCCAGCCGACTGGCGAAGCGGCGAACTCGGTGACTGTGGAAGCGGGCAAGACCACATCGGGGATCAACGCCGAAATGCAGGCCGGTGGTCACATCTCCGGCAAGGTCACCACCGCCTCGATCTACCCCCAGCCGATCGCCAACGTCGAGGTCTGCGCCAACGCGACCAAAACCACGAAAGAAGGAGAACGCGAATACGAAGAACGCTGTGCGCTCACGGCCGGGAACGGCGAATACACGATCTCGGCACTCGCTAGCGGCGGCTTCGAAGTCGACTTCACGGGCTTGTTGTGCACGGAAGCAAGTGGAAAAGTGAAATGCACGCACCCTTACGTTGCCGAGATCTACCAGGGCGTGGTGTCGGTGGGCGCTCCGGGGACCACGTCGGGGATCAACGGCAGTCTGCTCGAAGTCTCGCCGACCAAGCCGGCCAACACCGGCGCGCCGGCGTTGACGGGCACGGCGGTGGTCGGCAACGTGCTCACCTGCTCGACGGGCAGCTGGGCCAACAACCCGATCAGCCTCGCCTACAAGTGGCTGCGCAATGGCGTTGCGATCGCGGGTCAGATCGCCAACACCTACACGGTGCAGGGCGCGGACGCGGGGAAGGGCATCGCCTGCGAAGTCACGGCGAGCAACGGCGCCGGCGCCACCGGCTCGACGAGCAACACGGTGGCGATCACGGCTCCGATCGCCGTGTTCTCCGGCGTGAAGATCAAAGGCGCCGTGGCGTCGGTCACGCTGAGCTGCCCCGGCGCGGCCCCCTGCTCGGGCGTTATGACGATCGTCGCCCAGGTCGTGACCAGGCACGGCAAGCACAAGGTGGCACGCAACGTCACCATCGGCGTGGCCAGCTTCTCGATGGGCGCCGGCAAGCGCGCGACGTTCCCCGTCCACCTGACCGGCCAGGGCCGCAAGCTGCTGGGCAAGGCCGGCAGGAAGGGGCTCAAGGTGCAGATCGCCGGCAGCGGAGTGCAGGCACACGCGGTGGTGCTGAAGGGCCATCGCTGAGATCGATGATGCCCGGCGGCTGAGGCATGGCGGCTGAGATCCAGCGGCTGAGCCTCGGCGGGCCGGTTGGATGTGAGCCCGCGGCGAGCGGGAGCTCGTGGTCAACGTGACCGCCTGCTCCCGCTCGCTTTACAGCTTTAACGAGTCTCAGGACCTCACGGAGCGGGACGGCTCGGTCAGTGCCGCGACATCACCGAGATCGACCGGCCTACCCGAAGCCCGCTTCATGCTGATCAGGTCGTCCCGGCCAGCGAACGGGATCCGTAGATCCCCCAGCGGCACCTCCAACGCACGCGCCCGCAGATCCTCGAATGCCGCCGCTCCCGGCGCATCATGGAGCACGTCGATATCCCCCGCGGCGGTCGCGAACTGCCACAACTCCGCCCGCGGCAGCATGCGCGCGTCGATGCTCGTTCCCTCGCCGCCGGGATTTAGGACGCGCGCGCCGAGCTCGTTGAGCGCATCCGCCAGCCGCCGCATGTTCTCCCGCGACGGCGCCGGGATCAGGTCGAGATCATTCGTCATCCGCACGTGCCCATGCACCTGCACCGCAAGGCCACCCACCACCACGTAGTCAACCCCGTGCGCATCGAGGACCGCGAATACGCGCTCGGGGTCCGGGACCTCGGGCTCACTCATCGGAGCGGGCGCTCTGGCCGGCGGCTGCGAGGCGCGCCGCCAGGCGGTTCCAGCCCAGCGCCAGCCTCAGTCGCTCCTCCGGCGGCCGCGCGAGCGTGCTCCGCATATGCGCCGGATCCCACCCCGTCGGGAGCCGTGTCGCCGACAGCGTCGGCTGGCGTCCCATCGCCACCATCAGCTCGCGCAGCGTCGTGAACGACGGCGAGACCTTGCCGCGCTCGATCCGGCTGACCGCCGCCTGCGTCATGCCGGCGCGAAGCGCCAGCTGGCGCTGGCTCAGCCCCAGCTCCCGCCGGGTCGTTACGACAAGCTCCGCGGGTGTCATGACATCAAATATGATATCGAAGCGGCGCGCTCCCCGAGGGTCCTCTTGCGGTCGCCACCCGACCGGTTCCCTACACGGGCCCTCGGCCGCGGGTGACGGCGGCATCGCAGGGTCGCGTACGGCTCGTCACCTCCGTGCCCCCGAGCCGAGCAGTCGTCGTAGCTCGCGCCTGGAGCCAAAGAGCTCGACCCCTTCGCGCAGGACGTCTTCCAATACGGGCTCGATTTTGGCGGCGGGGATGTCTTGTTCCCCCATCTCCAGCACCCGTGCATCGTTGCCGCTCAGCGCAGTCGCGACCTGCTGCAGGTCAAGGAGCTGGGACCGCCACGCCTCAGAATCGGAATCGCAGTCACGACGCCGTACAACGAGCATGTCCAAGTCGCTTTCAGCCGTTGCCTCACTGCGGGCAACCGAGCCGAACAGGAACGCGAGTCTGGGTGCCTCCTGCCAACCGGCGATGCGATCTCTGAGACGGCCGATCAGTTGTTCTGGCAGTGCTGCCAGGCCCTCGATCCACTGCGCGGCGATGTGGTCCGTGTTCAGGCGGTAGAGATGAGCACCGCCGACAGCGCGACGGGAGACGATCCCCTCGGCTGCGAGCCGGTCTGCGGCTCGACGAATGCCCTCCGTGCTGCCGTGGCCGGCACGTCGGGCCAGCTCCCGGCCGCTGAACTCCTCATCGGCGCCAGCCAGCGCGGCGAGCACATCTCCGTCGAGAGTGGGGGTGACAACCGTCAGCGGACGACGAAAATCCATTGCGTAGAATAGTACACACTTGCATCGAATAGTGCGCAGTCGCAACGCATCTTGCGCGGCCCAGCACTTGTGGGCATTGCCAAGCCGACGCGGGGACTCGACCCCGGACCCCTTCATTCATTACGAGTGGCCCCCCTTGCGGTGCTTTTGGCTCTGTGGAGCGAAATGTGCGGCCCTAAAGTGTCCCGAGATCACCTCAGATTTGCGGAGTTCGGGACACGCAACCCGCTTCACCCGATGAAGGGGCATCGGCATTTCTGGTGGTTTGGGACACGGTTGGCTCGCACTGGATGAGTGGAGCGGCACGATGCGGTTCGCGCCCTACTCGCTCTCGATGACGATGCCTTGCCGGCGCTTGGACTTGGCGGCGGGCACGAGGTGGTACTCGATCGCGTAGCCGAGGGCGCTGGCGAAGCGCTCGACGGTTGAGAGCTTGGTGTCGGCGGCTGTCGTCTCCAGCCGGGCGAGCGTGGGCTGGGAGGTGCGCATCGCTGCTGCTACGCGTGTTTGGGAGAGCTCGCGGCGCCTGCGCTGCTCGGCGAGCGTGTGCAGCAGCGCGCGACGACGTTCGGCCGCGAGCAGCAGTTGCGGGAAGTTTGGGTTGGCCTCGGTGAACTCGACGATCATCTCGTCGAGCGCGTCTGGGCCGTCCTGGCTGTTTCGAGCGTTGCGTGCCATGACCCTCACCGTATTATGATTTTTTTGATATATCAAGCAAGCTATTGGATTCGGGGGCTGGCAGGGAGCGGCTTCGACCCCAGTCAGTCGCTGGCCAACCGGCGCCAGCGGGCGCTGCGGCCCGTGCCGAGCGGTTCGATCCTGCCGGCCTTCTTGAGCTCGCCGAGCAGCTTGTTGATGTAGCCGTCGCTTACTCCCGGCGCTGCTTGCCGGACATCGGCGATCGTGAATTCGGTGACCATCAGCGAGTCGATGAACGTAGTAATCAGCGCCTTCTTGGAGCCGCGGCCGCCGAGCGATCCGGTGCAGCTCTCGAACTCCCTGTACGCGGCGATCAGGATACCCAGGAAGTAATCGGTCCACGGCCGAAGGTCGTGCTCGCCCTCGTGCCAGCCCGCGGTGGACTGGCCAAGGGCCTCGTAGTAGGTCTCCTTGCTCGCGTCGATGAGCTTCTCCAGGCTGGTGTAGCGCCCAACATCGTGCCCAACGATGTAGAGCAGCCAGAGCGTGATGAGCCGTGACATGCGACCGTTGCCATCACGGAAGGGGTGGATCACCGTAAAGTCCAGGATGTACGCAGCGCAAAGCAGCAGCGGCTCGTAGACCCCGGCATCGAGCGCGCGGCGGAACTCTTCGTGGAGGTTCTGCATCGCTTGGGGGGTCAGGGCGGCGGAGACAGGCGTGAAGCGCACGACCCTGGTGCCGTCCGGGAGTTTTTCTTCGACCTCGTTGTCCAGTCCCTTCCAGTGCCCGGCGTCCCTCGTTCCGACGTACCTATAAAGGTCGCCGTGGAGCTGCTCAACGTAGCGAGGCTCGAATGGGATGTTCGCGCCGTTGGCGTGAACAGTCGCGAGCACGTCTCGGTAGCCGGCGATCTCCTGCTCGGAGCGATTCATCGGCTTCGTCTTCTCTGCGACGAGCGCTTCGATCCGAGCCAGTGGCGCGTGGATGTTCTCGATCGCGTTCGACGCCTCGGTGCTTTGGATCAACGCGACTTGGCGTAGCGCCTCGAGGCCGGATGGGTTCTGCTGGCGGTAGAGCTCGGACCGCCCCCGGGCCTCTGCGATGCTGGTCAGCGACGTCACGGTCCCAGGCGGTATGCCGCCGAAGTGACGCGACAGGTCGCGGAAGCTGCTCACCGCATAAACGTACTACTAACCGCCGATTGGTAGTACGTTTAGCCGTCGAAGGAGAGGTTTCCGCACGAGAACCTCAGCCAAGCCGACGCGGGGACTCGAACCCCGGACCCCTTCATTACGAGTGAAGTGCTCTACCAGCTGAGCTACGTCGGCGCGGCTCCTGATGCTAGCGGCGCGCCGGCCTGCAGGGAAGCGCCCTCGCCGGCCAGCGCGCCACCCTGCTCCGCGCCCCCACCCAACCCCCCAAGCACCGCTAGCAGCGACTCCCCGTGCTTCTCGCAGAACGCGGGCCCGATCCCCTTGACCTCGAGCAGCGCGCCGACATCGCGCGGACGCTGGCGCAGCAGCGCGCGCAGGGTGGCGTCGCTGGCGACGGTGAACGCGGGCTTGCCCTCGGCCCGCTCCATCCGCCACGCACGCAGCTCGTCGAACGCGCGCCCGTCCACGGGGTCGAGCTCGTCCTCGACCGACGCCGCGGCGCTCCCGCCTCGAACACGCTTCTTCGGCGCACCGGTGGGCGCCGCCAGCACCGCCAGCTCGAGCGCGCCGTCGGGGTCGCACACGTCACAGCAGCGGCCTGTGGGCGCGCAGGCGGCGGGGTCGCCGAAGTGGTCGAGGATCTGACGCCGCCGGCAGGTGTGCGCGTCTGAGCTGTAGCGCTCGATCGAGCGGTAGGCGTCCCAGCCGCGGTTGCGCGAGGACTGGATGGCCTTCTGCGCGAGCCGCGGGCTGCCCTGGCCGGTGAGCCGCACGAGCAGCCCGTCGCGCCCGCCGGGCTGGAGCTCGACCGCTCCGGCGCGCTCGGCGACGGACAGCAGCACGCGCTGGCGCTCGCCGAGCTCGCCATGGCCGATCGTCAGCTCGTCGCGCTGGTCGGCGAGTCCGCGCAGGTTGGCGACGTAGCGCTTGACGTCCTCGACGGTCATGTCGCGCTCTTTGATGAAGCGGATCAGCCGCCCGAGGTCCATGCGCGAGGCGAGCAGCAGCGCCCGCGCGGGTGCGCCGTCGCGCCCTCCTCTACCGGCCTCCTGGTAGTAGGCCTCGAGGCTGGTGGGTAGCGCCCAGTGCGCGACGGTGCGCACGTCTGCCTTGTTGACGCCCATGCCGAACGCGTTGGTCGCGACGACCACCTGGGCGCGGCCGTCCATGAACGCGCTCTGGCTGTCGCGGCGCGCCTGCGGGCTCATGCCGGCGTGGTAGACGACGGTCTCGATCCCCGCCTGCGCGATGCCCGCGGCGACCTCCTCGGTGTCCTTGCGCGTGCCGCAGTAGACGATCGCCGGCAGGCTCGACCCGCCATCCGCGCCGGACGCGCCAGACGCACCGGTGCCCAGGACGTGCATGAGCGCGGCGCGCTTGCGGCCGATCGCGCCCTTGCCCTCGACGCTGACGACGTCGAAGGTGACGTTGGGGCGATCGAAGCCGGAGCGGATCGACACGGGCTCGCGCAGGCCCAGCCGCGCTGCGATCTCCTCAGCCACCTGCGGCGTGGCGGTGGCGGTGGCGGCCATCACAGGTGGGCGCCCGAGGGCGGCGATGGCGTCGTGCAGGCGCAGGTAGTCAGGGCGGAAGTCGTGGCCCCACTCGGCGACGCAGTGCGCCTCGTCGACGACGAACAGCCCCACCCGCCGGCGCGCGAGCGCGGCCCTGAAGGCGCCCGAGGCGAATCGCTCGGGCGCGGCGAGCACGAGTTGCGTGACGCCGTCCTCGATGTCGCGCAGCGCCTGCGCGTTGTGGCCGTCCTCCATGCCTGAGGCGAGCATCGCGGCGCGCACGCCGGCGGTCTCGAGCCTGCGCCACTGGTCGGCCATCAACGCGATCAGCGGGCTGACGACGACGACGAGCGGGTGCGAGGGGTCGGCGTCGCTGGCGAGCGCGGGCAGCTGGTAGCACAGCGACTTGCCGCCGCCTGTGGGCATCACGACGAGGCTGTCGCGCCCGTCGAGCGCGGCCTGCACCGCCTCGCGCTGGCCGGGCCTGAACTCGTCGAGCCCGAAGCGCCGCAGCAGCGCCTCGGGCGTCGCTGGCGCGACCGCTGTGGTGGCGTTCATTTAGGAGAAGCTACCCGGCGCTTCGGTTGCAGCGGCTGCACGAGATGCACGTGAGGCTTGGCGGGCGAGTGGGCAGGCTGGTCTTTGTCGAGGACGTTGCCGACGGCGTGTTTGAAGCTGTGCGCGGCGTGGCCGACGGCGTGCCTGACGCCGGGCGAGACGGCGTAGGCGAGCAGGATGGCGGCGATGCCGATGGTGGCGATGGCGATCGCGAGGCGCGCGCGGCGGCGTTCGCCCTCTGGCGAGGCGGGCCGCACGTTGAAGGGCGAGATGGCCATGGCTCCAGTCAACGCTAGCGCCCGCCGCGACCGCGCACCAGCGGCAGCCGCCGCGCGTGCGCGCGATGGCGGCGCGCGCCACGCGGGGCGCTGCGTGCGTGGTGCTCGAGCAGGGCCTGCGCGACGAGCTCGTGCGCATGGTCGATGTCCTGCGGCGAGAGCGTGGCGGGTAGCTTGGCGAGGTGGCGCAGCAGCATCCGCGCGGGGACCACGCGCACGCCCTTGCGGCGCGCCATCGGGCGGTCGACCCACGCGCGGCTGAAGACGATCAGCGGCTCGACGGCGACCGCGGTGACGTGCTCGATCGCGCGCTGTTGCGCCTGCGCCTGCCTGAGGGTCTCGCCGTGCACGCGCGCGACGCGCACGGGGCCGGGGTGGCTCTTTGTCTCGATGGTGAAGATGCCGGGCGGCCCGATGAGGATGTGGTTGACGTTCCCGTGTCCGAGGCTGGCGTCGTGGATGACGCGCCAGCCGCGCTCTGAGAGCAGCTCGAGCAAGCCTCCGACCTGCTCCTCGCCGGTGGCGCCGCGATCGTGGCGCTCGACGAGCGGCAGCACGTAGCGCGAGATCACGAACATGCTCACGAGCAGCGCGATCTCGGACGCGAGGAACCAGACGTTGTGCAGCCCGAACGTCCTGCCCAGGAGCGCGGTGGCGACGGCGAGCACGCCGAGCGTCGCGAGCGTGCGCATGCGCAGGCGGCTGACGGTGGCCCGCGCGTACTGCCCGGCGGTGCGGCGTGTTGGGTCGGTATCGAGAACGTGCATCTCGCTTTCCTGCGTCGGCTGTTGTCCCCACCGGGTTCATCGGCGGAAGCTCGCGTCGGCCTTGAGCGGGCACGGAGAAGCGTGTAGAGCGAGGCCCTGAATCTAAAGCAGCGATTCCGACACGCCGAAGCCAATGCTGAGCCAAACAGACCCTCAAAATGGCCTCCGCGGTCGGCCCCTCGAATGCTCGCGCCGGCCGAAGGCACACCATGACGGACCACAACCTCACCTCCCATCCTCCCGACATCAGCTTGATCCTGCGCGCGCACGGCGAGCAGCTGTGGCTGACCTCGGAGGTGGTGCCGATCGTGCGCCAGCTGGAGCAGCGCGGCGCGATCGCCGAGGACCAGGTGGGCGCGGCGCTTGCCTATCTGGAGGTGATCTGGATCGACGCTTGCCAGCGCGCGGCGGAGACGGACGCTGCACGTGCGGCGCTCGAGCGCGCGGACGCCGAGCGCGATGGTGTCCTGTGCGAGAAGGCACGCCGCTACCATGCGGCGGTGCGCAGGCTGCGCGTGGCGGTGGCGAGCCGCGTGTCCACGCTGACGGGCCTCGGAAGCGAGGCCTACGAGCACGAGCACGCGAGCTCCTGAAGCGATCGCATACGCTGCCCGCCGTGGCGCTCCGTTTCGACCTGCAGTCGCACTCGACCCACTCCGACGGCACGTTGCCGGCGGCGGAGGTCGTGCAGCGCGCGGCGGACGCGGGCGTGGAGCTGCTGGCGCTGTCCGACCATGACACGATCAGCGGCGTCTCGGAGGCGATCGCGGCGGGTGAGCGCGCGGGCGTGCGCGTCGTTTCGGCGGTGGAGATCTCGGCGGTGGACGCCACATCGCCGGTGGCCCGCGAACTGCACATCCTGGGCTACGACATCGACTACACGGGCCCGGTGATGACCGCCCGTCTGGCGGACTTCCTGGCGGATCGCGAGAAGCGCACGCTGCGCATGCGCGACGCGCTGCGCGAGGTGGGCTTCGACCTCGACGAAGCGGAGATCGAGCAGCGCATCGCTGAGGGCAAACCGATCGGCCGCCCGCATCTCGCGGGCGCGGTGCTGCGCGCGCCGGCGAACGCCGAGCGCCTGCGGAGCGAGGGCATCGACGACGTCGGTTCGCTGATCCGCGGCTACCTGATCGAGGGCAAGCCGGCGTTCCGCCTGCGCGAGACACCAACCGTCGCGGAGGCCGTCCAAGCGATCCACGACGCGGGCGGCGTGGCGATCTGGGCGCACCCGTTCTGGGACATCTCAGATCCCGAGGAAGTGCTGTCGAGCATCGAGCGCTTCGTCGCGCTGGGCATCGACGGCGTGGAGGTTTTCTACATCACGCACACGCGCGAGCAGACCGAGCTGCTGGCCGCGCGTTGCGCCGAGCTCGGCCTGTTGACGACGGGCTCGGCGGACTTCCACGGGCCTGAGAACCGTCAGTTCTCGGAGTTCATGGCGTTCGACACGTTCGGCATCGAGCCCAACCTCGGGCCGCTCGCGGCCTGAGAAGGACTTTTTTAGGGGCCGCCTGCCGGCGGCCTGCGGCGTGCGATCGGTCAGCCGGCCGGCACGGGCTCGCGGGCAAGCGTGGCGTGCAGCCTGTACGCGAGCGCCTCCAGCGCGAGCTCCTCTGAGACGTTGAGCGACAGGCTGAGGCGCGCGTCGGCGACGAGCTCAACGCCGTGGCGCAGCGCGAGGGCGTCGCGACCGTCGGCGTCCTGCTCGAGCTGGGTGCGACGATCGACGGCGTACACCAGCTCGGGGGCGCCTTCGCGCACGCACAGCACGTCGCGCAGCCACAGCTCGGCGAGGCGCAGTCCTAGATCGAGCGTGCGGGTGCGCACGCGGCGCTCGCCGCGCCGGCGCGCCTCGGCGGCTTCGCGCTCGTAGCGTTTGCGCTCCTTGCTCGGCACGAGCTCGAGCTCGCCGTCGGTGCGCTCCTGCGCGCGCTCGCCGGCGGCTGTGCTCGCGGCCTTGGCGACGTCCAGCAGCCCCAGCCACAGGCGCGTGTCGGTCGCGCCGGCGATGGCCGAGCGCACGAAGTCCTCCGCGCGCGCCCGCAGCGCCTCGCCCTCGTCGCTCGCGAGCCGCGCCGCCAAGCCGGCGTCGCCCAAGGCGAGGCGCGCGCACGCCTGCGCCCGCTCGCCATCCGCGCCGGCGAGCCCCCGCGCGATCAGCGCCGATGGCAGCGGGTCGAAGCGCACTGACTGGCAGCGTGAGGCGATCGTCGCGAGCACGTCCTCGCGCCGATCGGCGAGCAGCAGCAGGTGGGTGAACGCGGGCGGCTCCTCGAGCGTCTTCAGCATGCGGTTGGCGGCCTGGTCGTTCATCGTGTCGGCGCCCTCGATCACGAACACGCGCCGCGCGGACTCGAACGGCGTGCGCGTGGCGGCGGCGATCACCGGCTCCTCGATGTCGGCGACGAGCATTTCGGCGGCGCCCGACGGGGTCACCCACGTGAGGTCTGGGTGGCTGTCGCGCGCGACCCTTGCGGCCACCGTGTCGGGGCTGCGCGCGCCTCGAGCGAGCAGCGCCGCGGCGAACGCGTGCGCGACCGCGCGCTTGCCCGTTCCCGGCGGACCGTGGAACAGGTACGCGTGCGAGGGGCTTCCGCCGGGCGCGAGCGCGGGCATCAGCACCGCGCGTGCGTGCGGCTGCGCCTCGACCGCCCCCGCGAGATCGGCGTGTGAGCGCGTCGCGGACATCCGCGCTCATCCTAGACCCGGCTACCGGCGCCGCGCCACTTCGCGCGCGCCCCACAGGATGAACAGCACGACGAGGACCAGGATGATCAGTTCACGCGCGACCAGAACGAAGCCTTCGCGCGCCACCACGGACGCCACTGCTGCCTCCTTGTAAAGGACTCTGAGCGTACCGCGCCGCGACGGCGAGCGTGAGCACTTGGAAAGCCGGCGCCGGGCGGCGCATGTACCGTCCCGGCGGTGGCACGCGGCACGCTGATAACGATCGAGGGACTGGACGGCGCGGGCAAGTCGACGCTCGCGCACGCGCTCCAGCGCGAGCTCGCCTCGCGCGGCGCGCGCGTGGAGCTGCTGCGCGAGCCGGGGGGCGTGGAGGTCTCCGAGCGCATCCGCGCGCTGGTGAAGGACCCGGCGCTGAACGTGCTGGCGCGCACGGAGGCGCTGCTGTATGCGGCGGCGCGCGCGCAGCTCGTCGAGGAGCGCCTGCAACCGCTGCTGTGCGACGGCGCGGTGGTGCTGCTCGACCGCTTCGTGGACTCCTCGCTGGCATACCAGGGCGCGGGGCGCTCGCTGGGCGTGGAGCAGGTGCGCGCGATCAACCTGTTCGCGACGGGCGGGCTGGTCCCGGACCGCACGCTGCTGCTGCGCATCTCGCCCGCCGCGGGCCGCGCCCGCCAGCACGAGCGCGCGCTGGAGCCCGACCGCCTGGAGCGTGAGGGCGATGGCTTCTTCGTGACGATCGGCTCGGCCTACGAGCAGCTCGCGGGCACCGAGCCGCAGCGGATCAAGTTGATCGACGCCGAGCAGCCGCCCGAGCTGGTGCTGCGCGACGCGCTGGCCGCGCTCGCGGACCTGCCGCTCGGCGACGGCGTCTCCCACTAGCATCCGACCCGATGCGCCTCGCCGTCGTCTCGCACGCCCAGCAGGTCGCTCACGCCGGCGGCCTGTCGAACGTGGCGCTGGCCGCCGTCGCGCTGGCCGCGCTCGTGTTGATCCTGTGCGTCGTGTGGGGTGTTGCGAGGATGCTGGCGTTCGAGCCCCGCTGGACCCTGTCGCTGCGCCACGCCGCCGCCGAGGCGGGCTTTCGCGCGTCGGCGACGTGGGACGAACTCAGCGACTGGGCGCGGCTCGGGCACTGACTCGCGCGGGCGCTCGCGCGAGTCCTTCACGTGGCCGCATCGGCGCCGTCGAACCCGCTCTTTGGGACCGTCGCGTGGCCGGCTGAAGCGGCCCTCGCCGCTATCCTGTAGGGAGTAGATCGCGTCTGCCGATGGTCCTCCAAAAGGTCCGTCCGACCGGAGGCGGATCATCCTCTGTTACCCCCAAAAACCCTGTGTACGCGCCGCAAATTGGGGGTTTCGAGCGGCTCGAGACGAGGAGAACAGTTAGATGGATGGCGCCCCGCAGAGCTCAGTAGCTGAAGTTGTCCAGGCCGGCACGGCGCTGTCGATCAAACGCATGTTCACGAGTCCCGGGACGCATCCGTTCGAGACGGTCGAGTGGGAGCTGCGCGACGCGCGCATCGGCCACGGCGACCGCGTGGCGTTCGAGCAGCGGGGCGTCGAGTTCCCGAAGAGCTGGTCGCAGAACGCGACCAACATCGTCGCGCAGAAGTACTTCCGCGGACAGCTCGGCTCGCCCGAGCGCGAGAGCTCGGTCAAGGAGATGATCGGCCGCGTCGCGGGCACGATCACCGGCTGGGGTCGCACGGGCGGCTACTTCGCCGACGAAGAGGACGCGAAGGCGTTCAACCACGAGCTGACGCACATCCTGCTGCACCAGCTTGCGGCGTTCAACTCGCCGGTGTGGTTCAACGTCGGCTTCGAGGAGAGCCCGCAATGCAGCGCGTGCTTCATCCTCAGCGTCGACGACACGATGGAGTCGATCCTCGACTGGAACACCAAGGAGGGCATGATCTTCCGCGGCGGCTCCGGCTCGGGCATCAACCTGTCGAACATCCGCGGCTCGATGGAGCCGCTGGCCAAGGGCGGCACCGCCTCTGGCCCGGTGTCGTTCATGCGCGGCGCCGACTCGTGGGCGGGCACGATCAAGTCCGGCGGCAAGACCCGTCGCGCGGCCAAGATGGTCGTGCTCGACGTCGACCACCCGGACATCCGCGAGTTCATCTGGTGCAAGGCCAAGGAGGAGGACAAGGCCGAAGCGCTGCGCGAGGCGGGCTTCGACATGTCGATCGACGGCGAGGGCTTCAAGTCGATCCAGTACCAGAACGCGAACAACTCGGTACGGGTAACCGACGAGTTCATGCGCGCGGTCGAGGAGGACGGCGAGTGGCGGCTGACGTCGCGCACGACCGGCGAGCCGGTGGGCGAGCCGATCCCCGCGCGCGAGCTGATGCGCGAGATCGCCGAGGCGGCGTGGCGCTGCGCGGACCCGGGCGTGCAGTACGACACGACGATCAACCAGTGGCACACCTCGCCCAACAGCGGGCGCATCAACGCGTCGAACCCGTGCTCGGAGTACATGCACGTGGACAACTCGGCGTGCAACCTGGCTTCACTGAACCTGATGAAGTTCCGCCGCGCCGACGGCACGCTCGACGTGCAGTCGTTCGAGCACACCGTCGACGTCATGCTGCTGGCGCAGGAGATCATCGTCGGGCCCTCGAGCTACCCGACGGAGGAGATCGGCGTCAACGCGCGCGCGTTCCGCCAGCTCGGCCTCGGCTACGCCAACCTCGGCGCGTACCTGATGAGCAACGGCATGCCCTACGACTCCGACCACGGCCGCGGCGCGGCGGCGGCGATCACGGCGCTGATGACCGGTCGGGCCTACCGGCGCTCGGCCGAGGTCGCGGGCGCGCTCGAGCCGTATGAGCGCTACGCGGAGAACCGCGAGCCGCACAACAACGTGATGCGCATGCACCGCGACGCCTCCTACGCGATCCCCGACGCGGCGTGCCTCGACGGCGAGCTGCTGGCGGCGGCGCGGCGCTCGTGGGATGAGGCGGTGGAGCTCGGCGAGCGCTTCGGCTACCGCAACGCGCAGGCGACGGTGCTCGCGCCGACGGGCACGATCTCGTTTTTGATGGACTGCGACACGACGGGCGTGGAGCCGGACTTCTCGCTGGTCAAGTTCAAGGAGCTCGTCGGCGGCGGGCAGATGACGATCGTCAACAAAACGGTGCCGCTGGCGCTGCAGACGCTCGGCTACTCCGAGCAGCAGATCGAGCAGATCGAGGCGCACCTGGCCGAGCACGGCACGATCATCGGCGCGCCCGGCCTGAACGAGGAGCACCTGCCGGTGTTCGACGTGGCGGTCGGCGAGCGCGCGATCTCGCACATGGGCCACCTGCAGATGATGGGCGCGGTGCAGCCGTTCATCTCGGGCGCGATCTCCAAGACGGTCAACCTGCCGCAGGAGGCGACCGTGGAGGACATCTCGGACGCCTACACGCAGGCGTGGCGCCTGGGCGTGAAGGCGCTCGCGATCTACCGCGACGGCTCGAAGACCGCGCAGGCGCTGCGCACCGACGCCCAGCAGGGCGTCAAGGAGCCAACCGACGTCGACGCGATCGTGGAGCAGGCCGTCGCCAAGGCGCTCGCCGAGGCGGGCCCGCGACGCAAGCGCATGCCGCGCGAGCGCCAGTCGATCACGCACAAGTTCTCGATCGCAGGCCACGAGGGCTACATCACGGCGGGCATGTACGAGGACGGCACCGTCGGGGAGATCTTCCTGACCGACATCGGCAAGGAGGGCTCGACGCTGCGCGGGATGATGAACTCGTTCGCGACGGCGATCTCGATCGCGCTGCAGTACGGAGTGCCGCTGGAAACGCTGGTGCAGAAGTTCAGCTACATGCGCTTCGAGCCCGAGGGCGTCACCGGCAACCCGGAGATCCCGTTCGCGAAGTCCATGCCCGACTACATCATGCGCTGGCTCGCCTCGCGCTTCCTCGACGTCGACGCCCAGGAGGAACTCGGCATCCTCACCCCCGCGGTGCGCGCACGCAAAATCGCACAGGAGACCGCGCAGTCGGTAGGCGCATCCGACACCGCCGGTCCCGCCGTCTCCGACACCGATGCGGCCACCACCGGCAACGGAAATGGCGGCAACGGCGGGAACGGCGGCGGCTCCTCGAGCGCGTCTCCGCAGGCGTCAGCCGGGAGCGCCACCTACGGCACCCCCGCGGCCGCATCCCTCACGGACTCCCCGCCGGTCGTCCCCGCCCGCCTACAGGGCCTCGACCTCGGCCCCGCATGCAGCCAGTGCGGAGGCATGATGCAGCGGACCGGCAGCTGCTACACGTGCTCATCCTGCGGCAACAACACCGGCTGCGGCTGATCCGCGCGGCGCCGGCTGAACGCTAGGTCGTCAGCCGGCGCTCGCCGTGTGAGCCCCCGGCGGCGTATTCGGCGAGCGTCGTGCGCGAGTCGTCGCGGCCGAGGATGCTGATGAACACGGCGGCGAAGGCGATGCCGAAGACGAGCGCCTCGATGAAGCACATGCTCGCGCCGGCGAGATGCTGGTCGTTGATGGCCGACAGGCCGTAGCCGCGGGGGGCGCTGGCGTACAGCGAGTACTGGGTGCTCGAGATCCACGTCAGCGGCAGGCACACGCACGCGCTGGCCAGGCGCGTGAAGCCCAGCAGCGCCAGGCGCTGGCTGTTGGGGCGCAGGCGCGCGCGCGGGAGCGGGTCGATGATCAGCCACCACATCGCGAGGCCCGTGTAGAAGAGTGTGGCGTGCTCGAGCGCGTGCACGAGCTGGTGCTGGGCGGCGTAGTCGAACACGCTCGGGATCGCCCAGATCCACGTGGCGAGCGCCCACAGCGGCACCGCGAGCCACGGCGAGGTCAGGCGCGCCAGCACGCGACCGGATCTGCCTCCCGCGGGCGCCACCGCCAGCAGCGCCTCGCGCGAGAGCCCCAGTGGCAGGATCGGGGAGCGCAGTCCGAGCACCAGCAGCGCGGGCGCGATGTCGGACAGCAGCACGTGCTGCATCATGTGCGCCGACAGCAGGTACTTATCGCCGATCGGGTCCAGCGGCGAGAGCAGCGCCACCGCGATCGTCAACAGCCCCGCGGCGTAGGGCACCCAGTGCCCGGCGTTGGGCGCAGAAGTCGAGGAGCGTGCGCGGGCGCGTCGATACACGCGCGCGTAGATCACGGCTGCTGCCAGCAGCGCGATGATCACGATCGGCTGGAAGGACCACGAGCCCCAGCCCGGGTAGGAGGTCATCCGACCCTCCCGTGGGTGCTGGCGGGGGCGGTGTGCGAGTGGGCGTGTGACGCGCCGGTCATGCTTGGCGGCATCCTATCGATCCTCGCCGTGGGCGCGCCCCCACGCGGCCCATGTGGAGCCCCGCGGCGCCTACGCCCGCCGGCCGGCCCGAGCTATGGTTTGGCGATCGCTGCCGCCGAGGACAGCCTCCCGTCACCCGCGACGCCGCTGCAGGGCGGCTGCCTGTGCGGGGCCGTGCGCTTCGAGATCACTGCCCCGTTCGTGTCGGCGGGCTACTGCCACTGCACGCACTGTCAGCGGCGTACCGGCACCGGCTCCTCCGCCAACGGCCGGGTGCCGCAGGAGGGCTTTCGCCTGCTTCAGGGCGAGGAGCGCCTGCGCTCCTTCCAGCCGCCGGTGGGCGTGCCCAAGCTGTTCTGCGAAACCTGTGGCTCGGCGCTGTTCAGCGGTGAGCCGCTAGCCGATCCGCAGGTCGCTGTGCGCCTGGGGACGCTTGACCGTGATCCCGGCATACGCCCGCAGTACCGGCAGTTCGTCGAACTCGGCCGCACCCTGGGAGCCGATTCCCGAGGACGGGCTCGTGCGCCATCCCCGTTCGCGGGAAGCCTGAGCGAGGCGCGCTCGCGCAGCCACGCGAGCGACTGCGGCTCGCCGCAGCGCTCGCGCCAGCCCGCCAGCACGTGCTCGAGCAGCTCGCGCTCGGCGACGCTCGCGAGCACCTCAACGCGACCGCCGCCGTCCGCCACGGGCCCCAGGCGCACGAGGTACAGCTCACCCGTGTCGCTGACCCACGCCGCGCGGTGCAGCGGACCCTCGGCGCTCTCGCGCCACCACAGGCCGACGTCGAGCTCGCGCGAGCGCACGCGCCGCTCGTCTGCGTTGTAGAAGCGCGCCAGCGAGTCGTAGCGCTCGCGCGGTGGGGGCTCGGCGGCTGCATCCGTTGTGCTCATGTGGCAACACCAGCTTTCGAGGAAGGAGGGTCGATGCCGACAGCCTCTTCCACGCGCCTAAACCACTGGTTACCAAGCCGTAAGGATTCCTAACGATCGCGCCTCGGGCGACAGGGCGGTGCCCGGCGAGCGCCGCCGGCGACCGTCACCGGCCCGCAGCGGGCCGGTGACGCCGGTGTGATCGGTGCGGCAGCTCAGCCGTTGAGGCGCTTCTTGAGCGCGCTCGCCGCTGAGAACTTCGCCGCCTTGGAGGCAGCGATGTTGATCGTCTCGCCAGTGGACGGGTTGCGCCCCTGGCGTGCCGCTCGGTGGCTGACGCTGAACTTGCCGAAGCCGGCAAGCGCGACCTCACCTCCGGCGGCAAGCTCGTCGGAGACCACCTCGATCGCCGCCTCTACCACCTGACGTGCCTGGCTGGCGGACAGCCCAGTGCGCTCCGCGACCTGCTCGCCCAGCTCGTTCTTGGTCATGCCACTCCCTTCTCGAGTGTCGTTGCTGCGAGCAGGCTAACTGTTGGTGAGGACGGCGAAACGGCAATAACGCACGGGGACCGGGCGAAGAGTCCCTAATTTCCGGGCAACTTCACCGCGTGAGGGGTCCTCAGCGGTCCTTCCGCGGGTCGCTCAACGCTCCTGCGCAACCTGAACGGCGCCAGCGAGCCGGCTGCGCAGGCGGCCCACAGGACCCCCAGCCATGCGCCGCAGGCGAGCGCCACGTGCACCCACACGAGCTCTGTCGGCAGGTGCGTCTCGTACTGGTCGAGCCCCACGGCCCCCTGCAACGCGAGCAGCACGCACAGCGCCGTCAACGGCCGCTGCACCGCGTCGCGCACGCCGCGCCGGCGCGCGAGCCACCATACGAGCACCGCCGCCAAGCTGAACACGAGCGCGATCTCGGCGTGGCGATGGATGACGAAGTCCATCGTGCCGCGCCCGTCGAAGTCCAGGCGATTGATCTTCTGCCCGGGCGAGCCGCCGGCGTGCGGACCCGCCGCGGTGGCGGCCGTGCCGGCGAAGATCGTCAGCGCGCCGAGCGCCACCAGCCAGCGCAGCGCGCGCACGATCGTCGGGTCGGTGGGCGTGGCACGGGCGCGATCCCCGTCCGTCGTCGCGTCCGGCGCCAGCTCACCGCCCGCCGCTGCGCTCTGCGACTGCGGCTCGTGCGAGGCGCGCCACACGAGCACCACGGCGGCGACGAGGATCAGCATCGACAGCGCGAAGTGGCCCATCACCCAGCCGTAGTCGAGCGCGCCCTTGACGGTGAAGCCGCCGAGCACCGCCTGCGCGACCACGCCGAGCGGCAGCAGCGCGCCCAGCCACACCAGATCGCGCCTGTACGGACGCCGGCGCAGCGCCGCCAGCCACGCGAGGCCGGCGGCGATCGACACGGGCACTGTGACCAACCGGTTTGAGAACTCGATCAGCGCGTGCGTCTGCAGCGGCGGGTACACGTTGCCGTAGCACTTCGGCCACGTCGGGCAGCCGAGGCCGGACCCCGTGAGCCGCACGGCGGCGCCGGTGAGCACGATCAGCGTCAGCGCGCCGAGCCCGGCGTATGCGAAGCGCACGTACTGCTCGGGGGTGACGGTGTAGCCGTTGGTCCGTGCACGCAGCTGCTGTAGACGACCCGCCATCCCCTTAAGAATGCCATTCAAACGGCAGTTCGTCGGCGATGTCGCTCAGGCGCGGCGCCGCGGCGTCGCGCTCGGACACCGTCAGCTCGTCTACCGGCAGCGGCCACTCGATGCCGATGTCGGGGTCGTCCCACGCGATGCCGCGCTCGACCGCCGGGTCGTAGTACGCGCTCTGCTTGTACAGCACGTCCGCCACGTCGCTGAGCACGCAGAAGCCATGCGCGAAGCCGACCGGCACGTACAGCTCGCGCATGCTCTGCTCGTCGAGCTCCACCGCCTCCCACTGCCCATACGTGGGCGAGCCGCGGCGCAGATCGACCGCCACGTCCAGGATCCGCCCGCGCGCGCAGCGCACCAGCTTGGCCACGCCGTCGCCGACGTGGAAGTGCATGCCGCGCAGCACCCCGCGCGTGGAGCGCGAGTGGTTGTCCTGGATGAACACCTCGCCCTCCGGGATCCCCGAGTCGGCGTGCCACTCCCGCCGATAGGTCTCGCAGAAGAAGCCGCGCTCGTCGGCGAACACGGTCGGCTCGAGGACCACTAGGCCGGGCAGGTGGGCGGACACCGCGCGCATAGGCGCAAGAGCGTAGCCGGAGAGGATCGGGCAGCGCGGCAGGACGTAGAGGTCTTCGCATCTAATAGTTTCTGAGGCAGAACGTAGAAAGCGGCGGGAGACGCTCACGGACGGCCCACAGCCGGCTCTCTATCATTTTCTCAAGCCCAACTTGGCTCCTTAGAAATGCTTAGAGAGGAGTGCGTGGCGGCGCCGTCAACCTCGATGCTTCCTCGCTGGCTGCGATCTGCATCGCCTTCCAGGCCGTCAGCCGCAACGGCCTACCGGTGGCGATGGTGGCTGCCGGTCTCCCGGACCTGTTCGCCGAACCTCCACGGAGAACCATCCACTCGAGACCTTCGAAGAGAGCGGATGAAAGGTCTCGGCCGGCCGAGGCGCGCGCTGGGAGCGTTAGATTGACGCCATGACTGCATTGGCCGAGACATCGCTGTCCGGCGATGAGCGCGCGCTGGTGGAGCGCTTCGTGGAGGAGCTGCGCGCGCGCCTCGGGGGGCAGGTGCACGCAGTGTGGCTGTTCGGTTCGCGAGCGCGCGGCGAGGCACCGTCAGCGGAGTCCGATGTGGACGTGCTGGTACTCGTTGACGACGCCTCGTGGGATGGTCGGATGTTCGTGCGAAGACTGCTGGACGACGCAGCGCGCGACCTCGACCTCGACGCTTTGACGTGGTCGTTCTCGGTCCACGTCCACGACCAGTCATGGCTGGCACAGCGTCGTGAGATCAGATCCTTCTTCATCGCCGAGGTGGACCGCGACAAGGTCGTCTTGGACGAGCAGCGATGAGTCCGCGCTCAGGTGAGTTCCTCCAAGCGGCCCGGCGACGCCTGGCTGCGGCTGAGGTGGCTGTCGAGGAGGATCCCTCGACCGCGTTGAGCGCCGCCTACTACGCGATGCTCTACGGAGCCAGAGCTGCACTCAGTGAGCGTGACTCCGCTGCCAAGACCCACAAGGGAACGTGGCACGAGTTTCGCAGCGCATTCGTCGAGGACGGCACGATAGATGCCGAGCTGGCGGCCGACGTGCAGAAGATTCAACCCGAGCGTGAGCAGGCCGACTACGACGCTTGGTCGGCGCCGGCCGAGGAGGCGCAGCGAGCGATCAACTTGGCGGATCGCTTCCTGACGGCCATCGAAGCGCTCTTCGACTGAGCGTCTAGTCGATGCCTGCTGGCACGGAGGGAATATGGGCAGCTGGGCCGCTATGTCCGCAGCTCGCCGACGGCGCGGTTCACGTGTGGCGGGCGGACCTGCACGAGGTGGCGGAGGACTTGGGGAGCCTGCTGTGCAGTGAGGAGCGGGCACGAGCCAATCGCATGGTGGACGAGCGCAACGGCGAGCTGTGGCGGCGCTCACGCGGGCTGCTGCGGGAGCTGCTCGGCCGCTACCTGGAGCGGGACCCGAGTTCGCTTCGCTTCTCCGTCAGCGAGCACGGCAAGCCTGCGCTCGACGACGACAGCTCCTCCACGGTGGACTTCAACATGTCGCACTCGGGCCAGCTCGCGCTATATGCGTTCAGCGCCGCCGGGGCTGTCGGCGTCGACGTGGAGATCGCGCGCCGGCCCACTGACGAGGTGGCGATCGCCGCGCGCGTCCTAGGAGCGTCTGAGGCGGCGCGCCTGCAAGCCCTCGACCCGGCGGCCCGGCGGCGGGAGTTCCTGCGCGCGTGGACTCGCTACGAGGCCGAGCTGAAGTGCCTGGGGGTGGGAATCGGCGGCACTGACGGCGTCATCGAGGTAACCCGACCTTGGGTGGTCGACCTCGAGCTGGGACAAGGCGCGGCCGGCGCCGTAGCGGCCGCGTGCCCAGCCGGCGAATTGCGCTGCTGGGGCTGGCAGCCGGGATGAGCAGAGGTTCAGCACTTCCCGCCAAGATTCGCGGCCACGTCGTGTCCGTATACGTAGACGCTGTATGGTCCAAACGACGCTCCGGCCAGAGGCGCGCCGAGTTGGGGCGGATTGCTTGCGAAAGGCGATCCCGACTGTGTGATGATGAAGCTACGCGTGCCGGCCTTCGGTCGATACCACGTGTTTATTTCGCTAAGAGCGCCGGGAAAGACCGTCCCATTGCAAACGAATATCGGGTAGACCTTGAGCGCAGCGCGTGTCTGCCACGTGGCGACGGGCGCGACTTCATAGGTCGAATATCCGTGGTCCGCGCGCTCTGCTCGCACGAAATTAAGCATCTCGTACGCCTCGCTCCGCGAGGGGCCGCCTCCGACAAGCGGGCCTTCGATCAGGTGGCTGGTGGCGATCAGAATGGCGAACAGCGTCACCGCGCCTGCTAGGAGAGCGCGCTGGAGAACGCCTCGACGGGCAAGGACTGGCAGCAGGGCAGCGGTCCCCGCGTAGGCTCCCGGTAGGTAACGATCGGCTCCTTCGATACCTATGCTCGTGAAAGTGTAAGCTGCGAGTGACAGGACGATCACACCTATCCAAAATGCGATGTAGATGTCCTGGGGGTTCGTCATCGTGCTGTTTCGCCGGTCAAGCGACTTCGCGTAGCGCCACACGAGTCCCAGCACGGCGAGCACGGCCACGGTCGCGAGTGCGCCGATGGTGAAGACCAGCAGCGAGGTCCCGGCCGTTGGCCGACCGAAGAATTCACCGCCGCCGAGGGCGACGAGCGACACGATGGTGGTTTGGAGTTTCGCGACGATCGAGGTGGACTCGAGAAAGGTGATGGGGAAGAAAGACGCGACCACGTGCTCCGAGCGCATGAGGGCGTCGAGCAGCTGGGCGCCCACGATCGAGGCGACGCACACAGCCACGCAGAAGACCGCCAACTGCCTTTGCGCGTAACCGGGGTGGCGCCACCAGGCCACGCAGCCCGCGACCGCGAGGCTTGGCAAGAAGGCGAACTCGAAGAGCGGATCGGTCGCTCCGACGGCACTGAGGATCGTGAGCGCGATGCCCACACCCGCTAGCAGTGGCCATAACAGCCGTCCCTGGACCGCCCGCTCCGCCAAGAACACTATCGCTGCGGCGACGAGCGCCCCGTGCGCGACGACATAACCGTGCGCGTCCGAGGCAAACAGGATTATGCGCATCCCGTCGCCCAGCGCGACCATCACGGTCGTGGTCAGGACCGCCGCGAACGCACCGAACACGCGCCACGCCGCCCACGCCATGAGCGCTATCCCCAGGAACGCGATCACGAACGGCTCCCCCTCCCATATCTGCCAGTGGTGGGGAAGCCCTGCGGTCGCCTTTTCAAGCCACCACGCCTCGTAGAAGGGGTGGCTACCCAAGACGACCACGCGCCCCGGTCCGGCGCTCCCGCTGAGGGCCGCCAGTACCTCCGAGAACGCGATGTCCGGGTTGCGGTAGAGGGCTTCAATGAAGCCCCGGAACTGCGCAAGCAGGACGATGACGTTCAGGCCAGCCGCACCGGCCAGCAGCCATACAAGCCACCGCCCTACAGCAACGATGCGCCGACGACCGGCGGGTAGCTTCTCCTCCATAGCAAGCGCCACGGGAGGATCATTCCATACCGGGCAACCAATCCGCTCCGCGGTGGCTCTCACAACACCGCCAAGGCAACGGTCTGATCGTGCTCGCGCTCGACCGAGCTGGCCCCCAGGACTTCGATCTCGTCGCTATCCATAGTCCGCATACCGCAACTCCGGGATGGGCTGCCTGTTTGCTCGCGTGACGCCGATGTCAATCACGGAGACGGGGGGCGGGGTGGAATCGCTGGTAATCGGTTGCTCTCCGCGCTCACGGCGTGGGACCTCCACGTCCCTTTTTGGCCGAACGGTAGGTTTCGGTGAAACTGCGCTGTGATCCGACTCGTGTGCTGATGGTGCTGCAGATCGCCGCGATAGTGACCCTCGGCGCTGTAACGGTTTCCCGTTTTCATGTCTTTGCCGAAGTTGACGAGCGCGCCCACCTCGCCTATGTGCAGGAAGTGGCCGAACACGGCCGCATACCGTGGGTGGGGCGCGACCATGTGTCGTGGCAGGAGCTTGCCATCGAGCAGGGGACGTATCCTCGTCCGAGTGGGCTGGACCCTCGTGTGCTTGGCCTTCGCGGCAGCAGCTACGAGGGATGGCAACCGCCGCTGTACTACGTGCTCGCTGCTCCCGCGTTTCTGATCGTGCACAACTATCGCGACAAGGTGTATGCGGTGCGCGCCTTCGATCTGCTCCTGCTGTTGGCAGCCGTTGTAATCTTGGCCTTCCTGGCTCGGGCTGTCTTCAGGCGTCGCTGGCGTGCCCCTTACTGCTTGGCGCTCTCGACGCTCCTGTGGCCAGGTGTGATCGTACGTGCTGTCACGGTTTCGAACGCAGCCTTGGAGCTGCCGCTGGTATTGCTCTACGTGCTCGTCGTCTGGACTGCAACGGCGAAGCCGCGTGCATGGTCGCTGGTGGCTGCGGGCGGAGTGTTGGGACTTTGCGTGCTGACTCAACTCACGCTTGTATGTCTGGCCGCGCTGCTGGGTTTTCCGCTGGTCAGGTATCTACGCAGACCGCGAGGCCGTTTTGCGCTTGGAGCGGCCGTGCTTACGCTTGCGCTCCCGTTGGCAATGGTCGCGCCGTGGTTGGCATCGAACGAGAGTCGTTACGGCGCGCTGACCGCGAGCTCTCTCGAGGAGCGTTTGACGGCTCCCTACGGACCCGCCGGACCGCGCTCGGGTTCCGGTGCCATCGCCTCGGGGTTGGGTCGCCTCACTCGTGCCGCATTGCCGCAGGAGTGGTGGTCGGAGTACAAAGGGTTGTTGGGTGTGATCTTGGTCGCGTTGCCCGCCCTGCTGCTGGTCGCTGCCCTGCCCGCGATGTCGCGTGTGTCTCTGCTGCGAACGCACGCTGCCGGGCTTCTCGCCGCACCGTTGCTGTTGGTGATTGCCACCCTGATCGGCATTGTCTTGCTCGCCGCATGGCCTGCTGCGTTGTTCCCGCGGTATCTCAACCCTACGATCCCACCGTTCGCGCTTTTCACTACCTTGGCATGGAGAGAGGCAAGGATGCGGGAAGGATCGCTGCTTGGACTTGCCGCACTTTCAAGCTCTGTCGCGGGTCTGATCTGGTTCTACATGGCCGGTGCCTACTACTTCACCAACGTCGGCGCGACGCTCGGAATCCACGCAGCGTAGATGTCTTGCGTAGGCGTTGATCCCAAGGTTTGCATTTGGTTCGTCCTGAGCGGTGTTCCAGGGGCTGATTCGCGCCCGCTACGGCGTTGAGACCGTAGTTGCGGCGCTTCTCCAGGAACGCCGCTGTGGTTTCGGCCCTCGGCGTCGAGCCCAGTCATGCCTGGGATGATCGATCAAGCTCGTCTCGGAGAGTTTCGACGGTCCATGTCGGGCAGCCGCAGCCGAGGAAGTCGTTGTCGCCGGTCAGGATCGCGCCGTCAAGCAGGAGCGCCAAGGCAACGGCGGGCCAGTCCTGTGGATCGCGGGGAACCCGCCGCCGAGCGGTCTCCTCGAAGGATGCGCACATCTCCCGGTTGACGACCTCGATGGCCTGCGTGCCGGTGCGTACCGATTGCTCCAGTGCGCACCTTCCGTCCGGTGTGAGGCGTCCTGTGGACTCCATGATGCCGAGCCGCCGGGCCAGCTCGTCTCGGTCTCGCTCCACTGAGCCTCGGCCACGACGACGTGCAGCATAGGGCGCAGGAACAGCTCACGGCCCGTCGTGCGCAGCAGCTCGCCAACGAGAACGCTGGCGTCGGCGACGACGATCATTCAGGGAAGGGCCGCCGCATATCGAAGAGGCCCGCCAGCTCGTCCTCGGTCATGCCGGTTTCATCGAGTACCTGCTGACGGCCTGGCCGAGCTGGGCGACAGCGCGTCGTACCTCGTACTCGTCGCGCTTCAGCGGAATGTAGAAGCCGATCACCCTCCCGTGCCGGTTGACGGCGACGGTCTCGGGGCCTGCCAGGTACTTGGTGGCATGGTCACGGAACTCGCGGACGCCGACGACATCGAGGGACACGACACGCCGTCCAGATACGAACTCGCGAAGTATTCCTGTGGCGGGTCGTCCGCTGTGCGCGAGCCGCTCGGTCGTAGTGAGGATTGCCTCCCCACTGCAGCCGTCGATCGTGGCCACGCGCCAGGTGGGGACGGCGACGGTCGGGTCGGTCGAGATCACGGCATGGCCCCGTACGTCTACGGCGACGCACAGCGAGGTCGAGAGGCACGACATAGAACGGATGAGGCCTTCGCCGATCTCTGTCGCCTCGCTCCAACTCGGTGTCGCGGCGGGCGGGTCGGTGGAGATCGCGGCACGTCCGTTGTCGTCAACGGCAACGCAGAGCGCGGTTGACGCGCAAGACACCGCAGTCAGGTTCACCGCGTCTGCGACGGCCGCCGCGTTCCACACAGGTGCAGCGACGGCCGGATTTCTCGAGATCACCGCGCGGCGCAGGCTGTCGACAGCGACACAAAACGAACTCGAGGGGCACGAAATGCCGTAAAGGATCGGTTGGGCCCGGTGAGCACACCCGTCGCCGATGCCTGCACGGAGACAAGCGCTCCGGCAGCGAGAACACCGACCACCAAAGCCACTCACCTGCCCATTGCGCGGCCCCCTTTGTCTGTCGCACTCCCGTACCGCCCCCAAATCATCTTCACCCCCGCCCAACCCGGAGCACGTTCCCAAGTTGCGCGGCCTCACCTGTGGAACCACGCCGAACGCTCCCCGTCGGCGAGGCTGGCGTGAAGGCGGTCAGCGAGATCCTCTGGGACGCGCTCGCGCGGAGCGTCTTCGCCGATGTCGCTCACCGCATCGGCGCCAAGCAGATCAGACGGATCGCCCTCGCTCGGCGGAGGGCCGCTCCTCCTCCGAGGCCGGTGTCGGAGGACATCCTGCTCGGAGAGCAGTTCTTGGTTTGAGCGACACGCGGAACGGTGATCCGGATCCGCAGCTGCCACCCGTAGGTCGTCTAACCTAGACCTGATCCGGTAGTCGCCGTTATGTCGTAGCTGCTCCATTTGTTACTCGTTGGTTCGTAGATCGTCTCGACTAGGTGGCTATGTGGATCTCCGGCGTACACCTCGATCGTCCCGCTCGTCAACACCACGAACGGGTCTCCCGCAGCCTGCGTGCCCGTACTCGCCGTGATGTCATAGCTATTCCATTTATTGCCCGCCGGTTCGTACGCAAACTCAACAAGATGGTTTTCGGGGCTCCGCGCGTACACCTCGATCGTCCCGCTCGTCAACACCACGAACGGGTCTCCCGCAGCCTGCGTGCCCGTACTCGCCGTGATGTCATAGCTATTCCATTTATTGCCCGCCGGTTCGTACGCAAACTCAACAAGATGGTTTTCGGGGCTCCGCGCGTACACCTCGATCGTCCCGCTCGTCAACACCACGAACGGGTCTCCCGCAGCCTGCGTGCCCGTACTCGCCGTGATGTCATAGCTATTCCATTTATTGCCCGCCGGTTCGTACGCAAACTCAACAAGATGGTTTTCGGGGCTCCGCGCGTACACCTCGATCGTCCCGCTCGTCAACACCACGAACGGGTCTCCCGCAGCCTGCGTGCCCGTACTCGCCGTGATGTCATAGCTATTCCATTTATTGCCCGCCGGTTCGTACGCAAACTCAACAAGATGGTTTTCGGGGCTCCGCGCGTACACCTCGATCGTCCCGCTCGTCAACACCACGAACGGGTCTCCCGCAGCCTGCGTGCCCGTACTCGCCGTGATGTCATAGCTATTCCATTTATTGCCCGCCGGTTCGTACGCAAACTCAACAAGATGGTTTTCGGGGCTCCGCGCGTACACCTCCACGGCTCCGTTCACCACCGCTGCATCCGGCCTGCCTAGCGGCACAGTACTGAATGTGCGTTCGGCGCCCGTGTTTGTACCCGCGCTACTGCTCGCGAGTACGCGGTAGTGGTACTTCGTCGCCGGGCTTAGGCCCCTGACACCTTCGCTTACTTCTCTACTTTCGCCTGCGCCCAATTTGCCAGATGGAATCGGAACCGTAAGTTCATAGCCGGAGCTCGCAAGGCCGTATTCGAAGTCGAAGCTCGTCGCGAGCCCATTGGGATCAACGAAGCCGGCCAGTCTCGCAGTAGTTGCATGTATTTCTGTCGCTTCGCCTGTCGTTGCCGTGGGCGCAGGCTGTGTGGAGAAGGATACAGCTCCGCCGAAGCTCTCCCCAGTAGCGCTGCTAGCGACGACGCGGAAGTAATAGGTCGTTCCCGGCGCCAGACCAGCGACGGTGGCCTTCACCGGCACGCTGCTGAAACCCGCACCGGCTTCGCTTGCAGGCGTTTCCAAGCCATAACTCGTCGTGGTCCCATACTCAAAGGTGTATTTCGTCGCGACACCGTTTGGGTTCACCATCGCATGCAACATGGCTTCTGGAGTGGCCACTTCCGATGCAGCATCCGTGGTCACGCTTGGTGGCGGTGGGTTCGATTCCCCTTCGTTTGCGGGCAGCGGCGAACGGAGGCACGACCTGGGAACGAACACCCAGTTGCCTTCATAGCCGTTGGCCCGAGTGTCGCGCACCATGACGTATTGACCTGTGCCGTCGGTACTGTCGTACTTGGTCGTGTAACGCCACTTCAGCGCCGGAACACTGCCATTGCCCTGCGCGGCATACGCAGGTACAGTCCGAATGAGTTCTTTCTCGACATTGTTCGTGCTCCACGGCCTGTAGTTCGCATACTCGGGGCACGGCGATGGGTTCACCACGTAATTGCCGTCGTGCGAGCTGTTAGTCGAGTCGTATTTTTCCATGAAGCTAGATTCTTCGAGTTCCACAGCATTACTAGACCCATTGGTGCACGCGGTGTTGTGGTTGCTGTTACGTTTTTCGAGCGGGTACCGAGTGTCGATCCAGCCACAGTAGCTGTAAGCGCTTCCTATGTAACCTCCATACGAATGTTCGTGCGTCTGCGAGTTTTCCCCCGCATACGCCACTACTTCGATGTCCCACCCGGCTCTGCAATTGCCGATTGCGAAGTAGTACGGCCTGTTACCGATGACAGAATAGGGTTCGAGACACTCGTAATCGCCATTGGCCGACGTCGCCAACGGCTTCACTTCGCCAACGGAGGACGAAAGCGTCGGAGCGACCTTTCCGATACGCCCGGTCATGTTGACGTCCGCGCTCGCGACGGGCACCGACGCCAGGGTGATGAGGAGAGCAAGCCCTGCGAGGACGCGCAAAGCACCTTTGGACCTACGCCGGCTTGCTGATCGCACACCCGTTCCCTTCTATCGACGATGTGGAGGCGAAGGGCCATGTGTGCCTTCGCAGGGTGCATTTCTACATGAGCTTGCAGGCGGCCGCAAGAGTTAACAGCCATGCACTACTCGTGGCGTCTTTGCGTTAAGGCGTATACACCTACCGTCCAAAGCATCCATAGCGATGATCAGGTCAGAGATTGGATTCGCTGCGAGTGCGGCTCGATCTGGCCATCACTTCTCGGAGTGCCCATGAGATCTCGGTGCCGCCCGCAGTCAGTCGCCACAAGTTGCGCTTGCCTACCCCCTCTGAGCGCTTTGCCACCATCCTTTCCTTGAGCAGAGACGACAGCAGCCTTGAGATCTGTGACTCGTGTGCGACACCGATCGCCGCCGCTATCTCGCGGTTGCTCGCTTGCGGTCGATCCGCTAGGAAGAGCACGCACTGCCGAGCACGATGAGCGTTTGGGTTGCCGAGCACCGCCGGAATTGCCATGTCCGCGCGGCCGGCGTGACGAGGTATAGCGCGAGCGGTCTGCGCGAGCGCCTCGCCACGCTCGATCTCTAGCGCGACCAAGTATGGCGGCAGGTATTGTGCGGCGACGAGCCCTGTTAGCGGGCCGAGCAGCCCGACCAACGAGCCCGGCCTACCGGTGACGATATGCGTCTGGATCACGCCGAGAACCGCTGCGATGGCCCCCTCTGCGGCTAGTGGCGAAGCCCTCACCGCCGCCGACGCGGGCCAGCTGTCGGCGACGAGCGCGCGGAGCGCCGCCAGGTTGCGCTCGCGATGCTCAAGCGCCCACGAGCCGGCGGCCGGCGACTCGACCAGCCAGACCCGGGCGAGCAGCGGCTCGGAGTCCAGCAACGCCAGTAGCGACGCCAGAGCCGAGCGCACACCGTCCTGCCAGGTTGCCTCTCGTGCAAACGCAGCGGCAACCCGCTCCAGGGTGCTAGCCCAAGCAAGATCGAGCAGCTCTCGGAAGCACGCATCCCGATTTTCAAAGCACCTGTAGAAGGTTCGCCGCGAGACCCCGGCCTGCGCCACCACCAGCTCAAGCGATGCTCCCGCGTATCCTCGCTCGGCGACCACCTCCACCATCGCGCGCAGAATCCGATCGCGCTGCACCAGCCACCGCCTGTCGTGTAGTTCGCTGGGTCGCAGTGCAGACAAGGCGCGACACTCAACAGTGGTAGCCGCAGCACGTCAAGGACTGGCTACCGCCCGCGTCTACCGTCTCCTAAGCGTCCACCGCCTGTGGATATTTCGGCTGGCGGGAGCGCAGATGTCAGGGATCAACTCGAACGCCCCGACGCGGCGCGGGACGACGGCGGCGAGTGGCGCCGGTCGAGCCCACCAGGCGCACGCCCCAACCGCTGCGCTGCCGAGCAGCCCGGAGACGAACGGCGCGAGCTCCCACAGCTGGCGGTAGCCGGGAAGCCCAACCGTCGCGCGCATGAACCACCACGGCTCATACCACGGGTGATTGCCCAGGTTGACGGACGCTCGGGCCGGAGCGTGACGGGACAGCGCAGGAAGGACCAGCGTAGTGGCGTTGTCGGCGCTCAGGTACAGGCCGTGGATGAGCGCGGACGCCTGCGCGAGGAGCACCACCAGGTTGGCGACGCCGACGAGTGCCACAAGCCAACCAAGCCCCGGCCAGAACGCGCGGCGTAGCGCGCTGTCGAGAGATCCGGCGCTGATCGCCCTGCGACGAGTGGCTGCCTCCACCCGCGCCCACCCTATCAATCGATTCCGCTAGTGGCGCTTGTGGCGATGCGCTTGCTTGGGCCTTGCGTGATAGACGCTGATGCTCACGGAAGAGACGTTGCGCTCCTTGTCGTAGGCAAGGAACGTGAGCGTGAGCCTCCCGTAGGGGATGTGCTTGGCACCCTGCCAGTCGATCGCTCCGGATAGGTAATCGGGAAAGCCGGGGCCGTCGTAGTTGCGGATCAGTTTTCCGTTCCACTCGAGGCGGATGCGGAACACTCCGATGGAGCTGGAGGCGGAGACGTGGATTGGCAGCGGCCCGGAGTAGGAGAGATGGTTGGCGGGCGAGGCGACGGTGATCTTGGGGCCGGTGAACACGCCGCATGGTTCGGTCAGCTTGTCGCCTTCGCGGGCGTATGCGCGCATGTCCGCAAACGACGGCTTGCGGGTTCCGTTGGCGCGCTGGAGGCCGGAGAGCACGGAGCCTTCGTCCTGTAGCGGGAACCACAGCGCGACCTGCACATATGGGTCTTCAGCCATGCAGTGATAGGCCTGGCGAAGATATGTGGCCTGCTGTTCTTCGCTCACACCCTCGGCGGTCTGTCCCGCCCACGCCCCTTCGGGGCAGGTGGCGTTCGTCGTGCGCCAGCTGAGCTCGGTCATCCAGATCGGCTTGTCATCGCCGTTGGCGAGCATCACTGCGTGCACTTCGCGATAGGCCAGGAACGAGTCGGGAACCAGGCGGTTGCCCGCGCCACGTAGGAATTCGTAAGGAGACAGTTTGTTGCAGGCGGTGTCCGTGTGCACCCCGACGGCGTCGAAGGAGCCCTTGCCTCCGGCCTGGTAGACGCCTTCCAGGAATTCGTAGTCGTTGCCGGTGAGCCCGCCGAGGACGACCGTCGCACTCGGTTCGGCCGCCTTGACCGCCGAGTAGGTGGCCTTCAGGAGCTGGGTGTAGGCCGCCGGATTCGGGCCGCCGGCCCACCAACTCGAGGAGTCCTCCTCGTTCCAGATCTCGTACGCGCTGACCTTCGCGCCGAAGTGCTGGGCGAGCGCACCGACGAACGCCGCGTATGCCTGCGGGCTGGCCGGCGGGGTGTGTTCGTTGCTCGAGCCGGTCTCCCAGCTCGGGGTGTTGACGACGTCCAGGAGCACTTTCGTGCCGGCCGGCAGCGAGCGGAAGGTTTCTTCGTAGTAGTCCAGCCAGAATGTCGAGAAGGCGCCGGGCGTCGGCTCGAGGTCGGGCCACGTCGCGAACATGCGCACCCAGTGAGTGCCGAGCGCCTGCACGGCGGGCATCTCCGCGGAGGTGCTGCCGATCAGGTTCACGCCTGGTTCCGCGGCTCGCGCTGGAGGCGTGATCGCCATGGCCATCGCGACGGCAAGTGCGCCTGCGAGGGGTAGCGATCGTCTCAGAGCCACAGAAAGGCGCGGAAGTCTACGCGTGAGCGGGTGCATGCATCTCCTTTGTCGGCAATTTGGGCGTGCTACTTCGGCGGCCCGCAGCTCGATCGACGAATGGCGGATGCGCGGCGAGCTACGAGCGGGGACGCGCGATCTCGATCCAGCGTGGCGGGCGCGCCGCGCGGCATAGCGACGAAAGCGCACCCACGCTGGCGTAGCGCAACACCGGCACGCTGGAGCCCGCGGGCACCAGCAGCAGCGGCCCGATCGTGCGGTTGGTGGGGTCAACGCCGTCGCCGTTGCCGGCGTGCAGACTGATCCCGCCGCGGGTGATTTCGAACCTGTGCACTCCCGCCGAGAGCCAGCGCGAGGTTATCTCGATCCACCCCGCGGGATAGCTCTCCTGATAGGCGGCGCTCGCCACCTGGCGACCGTCGATGCTCACGTTAACCGGGCGACCGAACGAACCCTCGATGAAGAAGTCGTAGCGTCCGGCAACTGGGATCGGCTGCTCGCGCACGGCGCGTCCGGCGCCAGTGGCCTCGATCACGCCGCCGGAGCGAGCGAACCCGCCGCTGAGCGTGAGGTTGCTGTCGTCGAGCTGGATGTAGCCGGATGGGGTAGGCATGTAGGCGAGCTGCGCAGCGGGGCCCACCTTGCGCGCCGCCGCCGCGAGGGTCGCGCAGACCGCGGCGTTGTGAGCATCGGCCTTCTTTGCCGCGGTCCTCGTGTCGCCGGTGCTGTCCAGCAGCGGTTCAAGCGTCACGACGCTTTGAGCGGGCTGCTCGCGCTGCCATACCTCGTAGTAGCCGGAGATGTACACGAGCCTGTAGTTGCTGGGCGGCCGGCTCGCCAGCGGATCGCTCCGCATGAGGATCGTGCGGAACGACTCGACGAACTTCAGCGGGTACTCGTCGAGGTCATACGACCACGTACCCCCGGGTTCGGTTTCGCGGTTGACGCCCGGCCTTAGTTCGAGCCTGGGGCCGTTGACCATGCTGTCCTGGTCGTCGTCGCGCAGGTAGTACTCGGCGTACTCCTCGAAGTCGGTGGTGAGCGTGGGTCCCTGCCCCGCGAAGCGGTTACCGATGTATTCGAGATCGTGCAGACGCGCATACGGCGCCAAGCTGGTGTCGTGGTAGAGCAGCGCGTTGCCCGCCAGCACGCCCGCCGCGATCACGAGCGCCGGCACGGCGCCGACGAGCACGCGCCGGCTGATCCGCGTCAGCGCCCCCACTCCCGCGAAGGCCATCAACAGCGCGATCGGCGATGTCACGCTATCCGCCTTGAACTGGATCCACGGGCCGTAGCGATGAGCGACGTAGATCACCGCCACGAGCCCCGCGATCCCGAGCCAAGCCACGCTCCAAGCCCGTCGTCGGAACGCGTAGATCAGCCCGCAGACGGCGAGGATCATCACGGCCACGGCGAGGACTTCGCTGGGAAGATGATGCGCATCCTGCGGATAGCGGTAGTCCCCGTCGATCCACACCCCGGCCGCCGTGATCTCGGGGACGGGCATCGACAGATTGCCCAGTTCGAGCAGCCCGGTGCCGGTGGCGAGCGGCAGCAGTTTGACTGCCGCGCCGATCAACGGCAGCGAGAGCACGAACGCCACCACCGCGATCTGTGCCCCGGCCAGCAAGACCTGGAGTCGTTCGCGCTGGAACACCAGCACCGTCACCAGCACCCCGGCGCTGAGCACGCCGATCCACGGCACGGTCGTCAGCAGCAGACACGCGAACGTCGCGGATAGCGCTACCGGGACCGCGAGCAACGCGCGCCCGGGGCGCGGGCGGGGGAGCACCTGCGCGAGCAGCGCCGCCAGCAGCAGCAGGAAGCAGCTCGTGCCGAGCTCCTTGATGCCGCCCGCGTAGGCAGAGGCCATCAGGATGTTCGGCTGCGCCGCCACGAAGGCGCCGAGCGCGCGCAACGGCCGCTGCGCCACCAGGCGACCCAACAGCGCATACAGCGACAGGGCGCTCATCGCGGCGAGGAACGCGAGGAACGGCTGGTAGAGCCAGGAGAGATCTACGGGCATCAGGTTGGACAACGCTCCGAGCGTCGACTGCGTTCCCGCCGGATATCCGCTGCCCAGGTACTTCATGAGATCCACCTGGTAGGCCGAGCTCGCGACCGAGGGGATGCTGCGACCGCTACTGGCGAAGTGCGCGGAGAGATCGAACTCGTAGGAGATGTTGACGATGTGCGCATAGCCGGTGAACCCAGGCTTGCCCGAGAGCACGATCGGCGCTGCGACGATCGCCCACGCGCCGATCGCCGCCGCTACCGCCCATGCGTCGCTCCCGCGCGCGCGGCGCGCGATCACGCGCCGCAGCGGACGGCGTCCGAGCACCAGTCCCACCACCGCCACGACCACGCACGCCGGCCCCGCCAGGGGCGCGAGCGACGCGGAGTCGCAGAACAGTCCGCACACGACGACCAGCAGGGCGAACCCGGCGGGCACGACGAGCAGCGAAGGCACTGCGGTCGGGCCTGCCGCGCTTCGCAGCGCCAGCCCGGCGCCTGCGCTCAGCACGAGCATCAGGGCCGGGAAGACGACCCACGCCAGCAGGAAGACTCCGATCATCGGGCCGAGTCGCTCAGCTGCTCGAGACGGTCACGCATGCTCTTGCCCGTCACGGCCGGGGACAGCAGTCGCAGTATGTCCGCGCGTGCCTGCTGCCCCTTCGCCGCTGCCTCCGCCGGCTGCTCCCAGACACGGCGCATCAGAGCGGCGGCATGCTCGATGCTCGGCTCGGCCCACTCGCCCTCCGGCGGGTAGATCTCGCAGTCCGGCCCGACGCGTCCGGTCGTGTGGTCGACCAGGTAGCTGTTCTCGCGCGTCATGAAGTCGACGTTGCCTGAGTAGCCCGTGGCGATCACCGGCTTGCCGAGCGCCATCGCCTCCGCCAGCGTCAGGCCGAAGCCCTCGGCGCGGTGCAATGAGACGTAGCAATCGCACGCCGCCATCACGCCGGCGAGCTCCGCGCCACTCAAGGACCGGTCGAGCAGGTGGATATCCGGGCGCCCGTGCGCGGCCCACAGCGCCTGCTCCTCGGCCAGCGGGCGCAGCGGTGCGTTGATCGTCTTGATCAGCAGTTGCGGGCCCTCTCCGGGCGCGAACGCCAGCTTGAAGGCCTCGATCAGCCCGACCGGGTTCTTGCGCTGAATCGTGCTCAGGTAGTCGAACACGAACAAGAACAGAAAGCCCTCGGGAACGTCCAGACGCAGCGGTGCGGCGGGCTGTGGCGGCGGCTTCACGGGCGGCGGCAGCGCGATCACCGGCACGGGCGCGACCGCGCCGATGTTCTCGGCCATGAACCGCGAGTACACCCAGATCTCCTGCACGAGCGAGAACGCGCGCTGCCAGCGCTCCGGGATCGTGTTCGTCTCCCAGCCCCAGATCCCGATGCGCGGCCCCTCGAAGTAGTCCTCGCCCAGGCGCTCGACGAAGTCGGGAAGCTCGTCGGCGTTGACCGCGACGATCTCGAAGCCGTGACGCCCGTCGTGGACGAGATCCTCGAACCCGTGTCGGCCGTACTCCGCTTCGAGCTCCACCGGCAGCTCAAGGTGGTGCAGCGGCACGCTGACCGTCTGCACCGGGACACCGGCGGCTCCGAGTGCCTCGACGTAGCCCCTGGCCGCTGCGCCGAGGCCGAGCGTGTGCCCGAGATACCCCGTCAGGCGGACCGCCGGCCCATCCGCATGGTGCGAGGCGCGCTCAGCAGCAGGCGCGGCGCCGGCATCGACCCGGCGGCTCCTCGGCGGTGGCCCGGGCTGAGCGTCGCCGGGTCGCGGTGGCATGAAGCGATCGGGGATCGCCAGCTCGGCGCGACCGAAGGCCCAGCACCAGGCCACGTACGCGGGCCCGTCGGCGCCGTCGAGGTCGGGGTATGTACGCGTGACGTCGGGGCGGGCGCGCGCCACGCGGTGGAACACGTAGCGATTGATGCCGTGAGCGCCGCCGTGGGGCGCCGGTGCGTGCAGCCATGCGAGCAACGCACGGCTGCCCTGCTCGCTGAACGGATCCTCGATTGGCTGCCCCAGCGCGAGCGCGGCCGTTAACATGGCGCGCACGGCCTCGTCGAAGACCAACCCGTCCGCGAGACGTCTGCCCACGCCCCGGCGATGCTCCGAGTCCCGCCAGCCGGCGGCCCGCAACGCATCTGCATAGCGCTCGCACAGCTCGCGCAGCACGGGCGAGCGACTGACCCTCGCCCTGCTCGCCATCGCGTTCAACTGGTAGGGCCTGTCGGGATCGAATCCGGGCAGGTTCAGGAAGCGAAGCGGCCAGCGTCCGTCGACGCGCACTCCGTCGTCAGCGCGCTCCAGCGTGTGCCGATGCAGGTTCCACATGCTGAGGTTGCACCCGGGATCGTCGAGCACGGCCGTCGCGAAGCGCGCAGGGGCCAGCTCGAGATAGCGCGCCAGCCAGGGACGATCCTCGGGGCGCGAGCCGGTAAGGCGTCCGTCGAGCGAGCCGAGTGCCCGTTCTACCTGCTGCTGCCACCAGGCGAGGAAGTCATCGGCGTGCGGGCTGCCGTCGACCGCGATGATCGTCTCGTCGATGCGCCCGGCCCGTTGCAGCTGCTTGCGTGAGGGTTCGGAGCCGTCGTCTGGCACGTCCACGACCGTTCGCGGCACGAGCAGCACGCTTCGCGTCGAGAGCGCCTGCGCCAGCGGCTCCAGATCCCCCAGCAGCCAGGCGCTGCTCGGCAGGTAGAGCACCGGCGCGGATGTCCTGCTGGCGTAGCGGCGCAGCAGGTGGGGCGCCAGCAGCACGCTGAGATCGTCGGGCGTGTAGCGCGCGAGCAGCGTCTCGACGTCGAGCTCGAGCTCGCGCGCGGCCGAGCGCAGCCGCAGCGCGTCCGTCTCCGCGAGCTCCGGGATCGTGTCCGCGACCGCTGAGACGACCTCCTCGGCGGCGAGCAGCGCGACGTCGAGCGGCCAGTCGGGCTGGTGGCGTCGCAGCGAGCGGCCCAGAGCCAGAGCCTGCGGGATCGTCGCGGGGCTTGCCAGGGTGATGGTCTGCATCAGCTCTGGCTCTCGTCCTGCGCATCGGGCTCCGTCGCGAGCCGATCGATCCTCCGATGTGCCGACGACGCCGTCGTCTCGACGTCCGCGATACCGCGACGAAGCGACTCCGCCGCTGCGATCAGCTCGCGGGCGAGATCCTCGAGGCGCTCGATCTGCTCCTGGTGGCGTTCGCCGATGCGCTCCACCTCTGCCTCGATGCGCCCCAGCCGTGCAGCGGCCTCGGCGCGAGCAGAGCGCCGGCGCACGTAGACGGGCGCGAAGCGCCACAGCAGCCTGTGCGCGAGCGGACGCAGATGCCGGCGCGGGGATCGCATGATCTGGGCAGGGTCGATCCCCTGTCTTGTCTTGTCGTCGGCGTTCATTCGGCGGGAGCTGGCGGCCATTATCGCCCAACGTTGCGAGTGCCCGCGTGACTGCTCTAGGCTGCCTGCTCCGCTCATCGGAACCCGAGACACGTGAACGAGTTGCCCCAGACGAGCCAAACGCACGCTCGCGTGAGCGTCTGCGTGGCGATCGCCGCAGCCGACGAGCAGGAGCATCTGCGCGAGTGTGTCGAGTCGGTGGACGCGCACACGCCCGCCGCGGTGACGAGGCTCATCGTCGCGCCGACGGCGGCGTCGGTCAACCGGGCGCTCGAGCAGCTCGCGCCGGCTGACGTGATCGTCCTCAGCGCGCCGTGTCGAGTCACGCCGGGCTGGCTGGAGCGCCTGCGCGAGGCTGCACGCGAGGACTCCAACACCGCCACCGCCAGCGCGCTCGCGGACGTGGGGACCGAGCTCGCGCTGTTCGGAGAATCCGAGCGCGTCGGGACCGCGCAGGAGCTCGTCGAGCAGGCCGAGGGCCTGGCAGCGCACACGCTGAGACTGCGCGCGCGCCTGAACTGCGCCGTCGGTCCGTGTGTATATGTGCGCAGGGAGGCGCTAGAGCTCGTCGGGGCGCTCGACGAGGAGCTCGACCTGCGCTCGGCGCTGGAGGTTGACTTCGCGCAGCGCTGCCTGCTCTCGGGCCTGGCGCACGTCGCCGCCGACGACGTGCTCGTGCAGCCGCTCGCACCCGCTCGCGACGACACACAGGAGCTGCCGGCAGTCCTCGCAGCGCGCTACCCGTACCTGTCGGCGCCCCCCGCGGTGGCCGACTCGGACGTGCTGGCGCTCGCCCTGCAGGCCGCGCGCGGGGCCGGTCAGCGCCTGTGGGTGACGCTCGACGCGCGCGCGCTCGATGGTGCGGTCACGGGCACGCAGGTGCACATCCTCGAGCTGATCGTCGCGCTCGCCCATACCGGGCAACTGCGGCTGCGGCTGCTGGTGCGTATCGAGCGGATCGACCGCGCAACCCTGGAGCTGCTGCGCGGCCTGCCCGCGACCGAGATCCTCGCGTTCGAAGACCTCGAGCCCTCGACCGCCAGGAGCACCGTCTTTCACCGCCCCCAGCAGACGTTCTCGCCGGGCGACGTCGCGCTCGCTCTAGCGCTCGGCGAGCGCTTCGTTCTCAGCCAGCTCGATCTGATCGCCTACCGCAACCCCGGCTACTTCGCCAACGCCGAGACCTGGCAGGACTACCGCCGCGCCAGCCGCCACGGCATGTCCGCGGCGGAGCGCGTGGTCGTCTTCTCCGAGCACACCCGTCGCGAGCTGCTCTCCGACGCGCTCGTCGAGGACGCGCGCATCAGGGTCGTGGCGCCAGGGCTCGATCACCGAGCGAGCAGTGAGCAGCGTCGACCGGCGGCCCTGCAAGGCGACGAGGACGGCGCGAAGAGCCAGCTCGCCGACGGCTTCCTGCTCTGCCTGGGCACCGACTTTCGCCACAAGAACCGGCTGTTCGCGCTGCGCCTGCTCGCGGCCCTGCGCGAACAGCACGGCTGGACGGGGAGCCTCGTGCTGGCTGGCACGCACATACCCGTGGGATCCTCGCTCGCGCTCGAGCACGAGTTCCTGCGGGAGCATCCCGAGCTGCAAGATGCGGTGGTGACGCTGGGCCCAGTGAGCGAGGCGGAGAAGGCGTGGCTGCTGGCGCGCGCAGGCGCAGTGGTCTATCCATCCGTATACGAGGGCTTTGGGCTCGTGCCGTTCGAGGCGGCGCTCAGCGGCGTGCCGTGTGTGTTCGCCCCGCAATCCTCCCTCGCCGAGGAGGCTCCCGCGGGGACCGCGACGATCCTGCCGTGGGACGCACGGGCAAGCGCCGCGGCCGTGCACGCGCTGCTCACGAACCCGGCCGTGCGTAGCAGTCAGATACGGAAGCTCGCGGCTGCCGCCGGGGAGCTCAGCTGGGCGAGCGCGGCCGCCGCGACGGTCGACGTCTACAGGCAGGCGGCAGTGGCTCCCGTGCGCGATGCCGCGACGCTCAGCCGCGACATGGTGCACCGCGAAGCGAGGCTGAGCGTCGAGCACGAGATCGAGGCAGCGCAGCTCGTCCGCGAGCGCGAACACGCCCAGCGCATGTACGACGAGCTCAACGCCGAGGTCGGCTTCGGGCTGAAGCTGATCGGGCCACACGGGACGCTGCCCGAAGGGCTGCAGCGCGCGTTGTTGGCACTCAGCTCGCATCCGACGGTGAGCGGCCCGCTGTTCGGCCTGCTCTCGCGGGCGTTCCTCGCGGGGCGCGCGCTCGCGCGCATCCTCCGTCCGCGCTCACGCGAAGCCAGCTGAGCGACAGCCTGCCCGTCGCCGCGCGCCCTCGCTATACCCTCTGAGCATGCCAGCCGACCAGACAGCCCTCGACGGGGAGCGGCCCGCGCTCGCGGCCGAGGGAGTCCACAAGCGCTTCAAGATCCCCGAGGAGCGCAGCCATACCCTCAAGGAGCGGGCGCTGCATCCACTGCGTCGCTCACGCCACGAGGAGCTATACGCGCTGAAGGACATCTCCTTCGCAGTGCGCCCGGGAGAGTTCTTCGGCATCGTCGGGCGCAACGGCAGCGGTAAGAGCACACTGCTGAAGTGCCTGGCTGGGATCTACCGCGCCGACGAGGGGCAGATCTGGTGCAACGGGCGCATGTCCACGTTCATCGAGCTGGGCGTCGGCTTCAACCAAGACCTGGCTGCCTACGACAACATCGCGCTCAACGGCATCATGCTGGGCCTCTCGCCGCGCGAGGCGCGCTCTCGCTTCAAGCGCGTGATCGAGTTCGCCGAACTCGAGGAGTTCACCGACTTGAAGCTCAAGAACTACTCCTCGGGGATGAGCGTGCGCCTGGCGTTCTCGGTGGCGATCCAGGTTGACGCGGAGATCCTGCTGATCGACGAGGTGCTCGCAGTCGGCGACGCGGCCTTCCAGCAGAAGTGCTTCGACGTCTTCACCCGCATGCGCGATGAAGGTCGCACGATCATCTTCGTCACCCACGACATGAGCGCCGTGACCCGCTTCTGCCATCGCGCGATGCTGATCGAGCGCGGCGAGGTGGTGAGCATCGGCGACCCAACCGACGTCGCCGACCGCTACCTCGAGCTCGCCTTCGGGCGCGCGGTCGGCATCGAGGACGACGCCGTGGGGAGCGCCCGCATGGGCGACGGCACGGCGCGCGTCAGCGATGTGTGGCTCGGCGACGATCCCACCGAGCGGCGTGCCGTGGCGCCCCAGTCCGAGCCGCTGACGCTGAAGGTGCTCGTGACGTTCAACGCCGACGTGCTCGACCCGGCCCTGAGCATGACGCTGATGAACGAGCAGCGCCAGCCGGTCGTCGTCGCGACGACGGCCAAGGACCGCGAGCAGACCGGGAGCTTCCGCGCAGGGGACCGCGCATTGTTCGCGTTCTCGTTCCACAACATGCTCGCACCCGGGCGCTATCACCCAATCCTGACGATCACCCACCGCGGCGAAGGGCTCGACGTGATCGACCGTTACACCAGCGCGCCGTCGTTCGTCGTTTCCGGCCTGACCTCGAGCGGCGGCATGGTCGAGATTCCCGTCGAGACCAGCGTCAGTTCCTGGGACTTTGCTTTGCCGAGGGAGATCCAGCCGACTGGAGGTGCGCGATGAACGCGCCGACGCTCTCCGAGCCACTCGGGCAGCCGATCCGCGGTCCGCGCGCGCTGAGCGACAGCTGGACGCGCTTCTGGCACCTCGCCTACAACATCGCGCGCAGCGAATTCAAACTGAAGTTCTTCGGCTCGGCGCTCGGCTACCTGTGGCAGGTCGTGCGGCCGCTGCTGCTGTTCGGCGTGCTGTACGTGTTCTTCGTCCTTATCTTCCATGTCGACAGGGCCAAAGGCGCGGCAGCCCAGTACTACGGCGCCCAGCTGCTCGGCTCGATCGTGCTGTTCACGTTCTTCGGCGAAGCCACCAGCGGGGCGGTGCGCAGCGTCGTTGACCGCGAGAACCTCGTGCGCAAGATCCAGTTCCCGCGCCTCGCGATCCCGGTCTCAGTCGTGCTGCTGGCGCTGTTCAACCTTGCGTTGAACCTCGTCGTCGTGATGGTCTTCGCCTTGGCCGCCGGCGTGCGGCCGATGCTCAGCTGGCTCGAGCTCCCGCTGATCATCCTGATGCTGAGCGTGCTCGGCATGGGCGTGGCGATGCTGCTCTCGGCGCTGTTCGTGCGCTTTCGCGACATCTCACCGATCTGGGAAGTGCTGAGCCAGATCCTCTTCTACGCCTCGCCGGTGATCATCCCGGCGGAAACCGTGCGCGAAAAGCTCGCCCACGGCACGACCGACCAACTCCTCTACCACCTCTACACGCTCAATCCACTCGTGGCCATCTTCCAGCAGTTCCGCCACGCGATGATCAACCGCGCGACGCTCAGCGCCGGACAGATCATGGGCAGCTGGACCGCTCTGCTCGAGCCGCTGGCGCTCGTGGCCGTGATCTTCGTAGTCGGCTTCTGGTACTTCAACCGCGAGGCGCCGCACATCGCCGAGGATCTCTGATCGCCGCGAGCGATGGACGCCGAGCGCTGGAGAGCAGACGAGCGGGATCTCCGCGAGGCGGTGCGCGCCACTAGGCGCCAGTCCGGAGAAGCCGATCCGCAAGCCCTTGTCGGCGCGACGGCGCCGCTGGCGTCGGTGATCGTCGTGTGCTGGAACTCGGCGGACGTCCTCGGAGGCTGCCTGGACCATCTCCTCGCCCAGGATTACGCGAACTACGAGATCATCGTCGTCGACGACGGCTCGCAGGACGACACGCTCGCGGTCGCGGAACGCCGCGCGTCTACCGACGGCGACCTGAAGATCGTGCGCAGCCCGCACAACCGGGGCTGCCCTGCGGCGCGCAACCTTGGCCTCGAGCACGCGCGGGGGGAGATCGTCGCGTTCATCGACGCGGACGGGTTCGCCGCACCGTGCTGGCTGCGCCACCTGGTGGCGGCATTCGACGCGGACGAGGCCGTCGGGGGCGCAGCGTCGACGGTGTTCTTCGCGGAGAACCCGCTGGTGCTCAACGGCGCCGGCGGGACCGTCAACCGGCAGGGATGGGCGGCTGACCTATCGATGAACGAGTCCTACGAGCGCGCGGAGATCGCCTCGGAGGCGCTCTATCCGATGGGCTGCGGCATGGCGGTGCGACGATCCGCGCTGGAGCGCGTTGGCCCGTTCGACGGTCGCATGCTCAACTACTACGACGACGTCGACTACGGCATCCGGCTGTGGCGCGCCGGCTATCGCGTGGTCGTGGCACGCGATGCCTGGATCGACCACGGCTTCGGCGGGAGCGGCAGCGACTCCTCGCGCAAGCAACTGCTCTGCGAGCGCCACCGCATGCGGGTCGTGCTGAAGCATGCCCCACTAGGCAGCCTCGGCCGCTGGAGCGTCTACGAGGCGCGTGCGATCGCGCGTGCGGACACCCCTCGCCGGTGGCAGAAGCTGAAGGCGATCGCGTGGAACGCGGTTCAGCTGCCGAATACGCTCGCCAGCCGCCGACAGCTGCGCCACGCCGCGCCTGTTCCCGATCGCCTGATCGATCCCTCCTGGGGGGACGGCTTCCCCGCCGGGGTGCCGCCGCAGCTGACGCCGGTCCCGGAGAGCGCCGGCAGCACACTCGACATGGCAGATCCAGGCAGCGAGGATCAGCTGCTCTACGGCTGGTTCAGCGCGGAGCGCGTGGACAGGCACAGCTACCGCTGGGCTGGCGTGGAGGCGGCGGCGCTGATAGGGCTGCGGGCCCCCGTCAGGATGCTGCGCCTCCGGTTCACCCATGTGCCCGTCGACACGGGCGGGATCGACATGTGCATTCGACGGCTTGGGTCGCCTGCCCCGCTTGTCCCGGTGTGGGGCGCCCACTTGTCGTGGCAGTCGATCGAGCGCTCCGTTGAGAAGCATCCGCTGGCGCTGCCCGCCGGCGATTATGAGGTCATCTTCAGCGCCCCGCGAGGCTGGTCCGACCCTCCTCGCGAGATCCGCTCGCTCGGGTTCGCGCTCGCCTCGATGTCGTTTGAGGAGTCATATGAGATCGCCACCGGCGGCCTGGACATGGCCTGGCCGGATGTCGAGGAGCAGCTGCTGAGCGGCTGGTTCGACGCCGAACGGAGCGCAGATCGCAGCTATAGGTGGGCCAGCGCTCATGCGGGCGTGATCGTGCGCCTCACAAAGGAGGCGAGCAGCGCGTGCCTGTCCTACCGCTTTCCGCCGGGCCCCAGCGGAGGCGTGGTCATCTCCGTGCGCCCAGTCCACTCGAACGAGGTCGTGTGGTCTACCCGGCTCGAGTGGCGGGAGGGGGAGTGGGAGGAGGATGAGCTGACGCTGCAGCTGGGCGCCGGCGACTACGTCGTGGCGTTCGCGGCTGAGGCCACCTGGTCGAACCCAGATCAGGCAGAACTGCGGCTGCCTCCGGAGAACCGCGCGCTGGGTTTTGCGGTGTCCACGCTGTCGTTCGTGCAGGCGTAGGTCGGATCGTCGCACGTGGCGACCCGGAGCCCACTCGGCACAAGCCTCACGCCCCGCCGGCAGCGGCGAGGAGCTCAGGGAACAGCTCTCGCATCAACGTCCATTTGGCGGGCGTATCGGAGCTCTGGGTTCGCCGCCGCCAGCCGAGAACCTGGGGTACGTGCACGCCATGAGCCCCTGCCTGTGCGCACCGGCACCACAGGTAGAAGTCCTCCCAGCCGGCAAGGCGTGGGTCTGTCGAATAGCCGCCGAGCGCCAGCAGGCGCTTGCGCCGGATGAGCGCCATTCCGTCGATCCAGTTGCCACTTCTGAGCCGCTGCGGCTCCCAGGGAAGCGAGCTGAGCAGCTGAACCGGCCGCCCCCGGTCGAAGACCGCGACCATCGGGTAGGCGAAGAACGCCTGCGGGTCGCCATCGAGCGCCTGGGCCAGACGCTCGAGCGTCGAGGGATAGATCCCACCCTGCTCGCTGAGCATGAACACATACTCACCACGCGCACGCTCGGCCAGCATATTGCGCGCATGGGCCAGACCGCGGTCAACCGGCTGGTGCAGCAGAGTCGCCGGGAGCGAGGGATGCTCATCAAAGAAACGCCTGATCGCGGGACCGGTCCGGTTGCTCGCGGCGCCGTCGAGGATCAGTAGCTCCAGCTCGATGTGTTGCGCCGAGGTGACCCTGGCGAGTGTCTCGACAGCCTCGAGTTCGCGCTGGTGTGCCATCACGCTCGTGATGCTGATGCGCGGTGTGCTGGACGCGTACACGTCCGTCTGCGCGATGACCTGGATGCCCAAGCCGCGCCTCGACATCCGCTGGGAGATGCGCCGCAGCAGTCCGCGCGAGCCGGCGCCTTCGATCGAGAGCCGGGCGGAACCCACCTCGAGCAGCTGGGGCTCGTGGCTTGGCGGGCCCTCGTCGTCCGGTCGCCGGTCCGGAGCCGACAAGTCGCGTGGCTGTGGCTCACCTGGAGGCTCCGGCGTGGTTGACGCGTGCCCGGAAAACAGCAAACCGCCCTTGGCTGGCGGCTGCCTCGGCAGCTCGCTCGCCAACTCGGCCAGCCGCTCGCCGGCGCGACTCATCGGCAGCTCGCGGCGCACGAAGTCATAGGCTCGCTTGCGCAGTTCCGCCAATCGGTCGGGGTCGTCGAGGAGCCCGCTAATGGCAGCCCCGATCCTGTCGGCGCCCGCTACCAGGAAGTGTTCACCGGGGATGAGCGGTTCGCTGTCGAGACAGGGCTCGGAGACGACCACGCACCCGTTGCAGATTGCCTCGAGAAAGCGCATCCACTCCAATGCTGAGGATGTGGTGCGGTGGAGATTGAGCAGGACCTGCGACGCGCGCAGCCGGTGGTACTTGTCCGCTCCCTTCAGGAAGTCCGGTCGCGGGCCGGTTCGCGGCTCGAGCGGTGGGATCAGGAGCTGGCACTCGCGTGGCCACAGGTCTTTGCCGAGACCGGCCAGGAGCGGGTCGCGCCGGGGGTCGGCGGCCCCAAGATAGAGGACGTCGATAGGGCGTGCGACGCTCTCATCGCCCAACCAACTATCCCAGGCCGCGGCATAGCCGAGCTGGAGATGCTGGCAGCGGATGCCCCGGCGCTCGAGCTCGGAGGCGCTGGAGCGATTGATCGATACTGCCCCAGCGAACTCGGCGACTAGTTGGTAGGTGGCCTCGAACCACTCGGTGCCGGGATTCTCGGTGCATAGCGCGATCGTCCGCGCCCGCTGGCGCGCATCGGGAAAACCACTCGGGTTGCCCCAGGCATGGAACTCGTGCGGAATCACGACATAGACGGAGTCGTCATCCAGCCGGGGAAACTCGTCGAAGGCGAGCTCGACGGGATACCCCGTGGCCGCCGTCGCCGCTGAGATGGCGGACAGCAGCTCGGTCATGAAGTAGCTGCCCCGGCGAGTGCTCACGAAGCAGAAACGCATATATGCATCGCAGGGTATCCACGCCGACGAGCGAGCGCCCGCAAGGGGCTCGCCGCCTGCTCCGGCCGCCCAGGCAATCTCTATGATGGCGCCGATGTTCTCATCGAGCATGCGAAGGACGAGCGGTGGGTCACCGAGCGTGACGCCTCTGCCGCGTCCGAGGAGAAGGAGCGCTGCCGCTGATGCCCGAGCGTGAAGAGGCAGAGGTCGAGCGCGAAGACGAGCTGCTGAAGCTCCTCGAGCTCGAGCGCGCCGAGCGTTTGCGGGCCCTTCGCGAACGGGACCTCAAAGCGCGGCGGGCAAGCGAACAGCGGGACCAGGAAATCCTTGGCGCAGAGGAAAAGCGCAGCCAGCAGACCCTCGCGTCCAGCGACCAGACGATCCTCGAGCTGCGAACGCAACTCGCCGCTGCACTCCAGACAGCTCGGCGCGCCGAAGAGTCGGTCACGTGGCAGGCGTTCGAGAGGAGTCGCAGCCGTTTGTACAGGGCGCTCGGTGGCGAGCGGTCTTTGCGCGCCCGTGCGTTGGGCGCGTCGCTGCGGTTCGCCGGGCGCCATCTCATCGGCCACGGGCCAACGGCATCGGCGGGCGCGGCGCAAGCGCCCGAGGTGATCCAGATGCCGGAGTACGAGCAGCCACAGGCATCGCTGATCATCCCTGTGCACGCGCACGCTCCGTTGACGCGTGCGTGCCTGTGCTCCATACGCGATTGCACGGTTAACGCCACCTACGAGGTGATCCTCGTCGACGACACGGCAGATGCCGAGACGCAGCAACTCCTCGCCGGCGTGCGCGGGGCGAATATCCTCCACAACGAGGAGAACCTCGGCTTTTTGCGCAGCATGAACCGTGGTGCGAGTGTCGCCCGCGGCCAGTGGTTGGTGTTGTTCAACAACGACACCGAAGTCACGCGGGGCTGGCTGTCAGCCTTGCTCGAGTGTGCGAATTCTGCTCCGGACGTCGGCGTGGTCACGCCGAAGTTCGTCTACCCGGACGGCAGCCTGAACGAGGCAGGCGGAGTCGTGTGGCGAGACGGCAGTGCGATGAACTACGGGCGCGGCGATGACGCTGATCGTTTTCAGTACGAATTTCGCCGCGAGACCGATTATGGCTCGGCGGCTGCACTGATGGTCAGCGCCGACCTCTGGAAGGAGATCGGCGGTTTCGACGAACGCTATCGCCCTATCTACTACGAGGACACGGACTTGTGCTTTCAGGCTCGCGAGCGTGGCCTGCGCGTGCTGTACGAGCCTGCTGCCGTCGTCGTGCACGTCGAGGGCGCCACCTCTGGGACCGATCCGAGCTCGGGCGCCAAGCGCTATCAGGAGCAGAACCGGCGAAAGTTCGTCAGGAAGTGGAAAGATCGGCTCGAGGCCGAGCAGATGTATCCCGCGTCGGCGAACGTCCGAACCGCTGCCAACCGCCATCGCGGCAAGCACGTGCTCGTGATGGATCACCGTGTGCCTATGCCCGACCACGACTCCGGCTCGCTGCGGATGCTGAGCATCATAGAAGCGCTGATCCGACTCGGCGCGCGTGTGACCTTCATGCCCGACAATCTCGCGCCGACCCAACCGTACACACGCAGGCTTCAGCGAATGGGCGTCGAGGTCATGTACCGACTCGATCATAATGATGTCAAGTCGGAGATGGCCATGATCGGACCCGGGTTGAGCACCGCCATTCTCTGCCGTCCTCACACGACGAGTCGTTGGCTTGACCTGGTGCGCGAGTTCGCGCCGGCGGCCACTGTCGTGTACGACACCGTCAACTTGCATTGGCTGCGCGAAGCCCGGAAAGGCGCCAGCACGGTTCTTAGCGACACTCTTGTTGGGAGCAACGGCAGCCTCGATCCAGCGTCGATATCGCCGAAGGCGAAGGCGCTGCGGGAGCTTGAGCTCGCCATGATCCGCGCCGCGGATATCAGCCTCGTCCTGAGCCACGAGGAACGCATCCAGGTTGAGTGCGACGTTCCTGGCGCGAACGTCCTGGTAATGCCGAACGTCCACGATGTCGCGCCGTTCGTGCCGCCGGCCGAGAGTCGCTCGGGAATTCTCTTCGTTGGGAGCTTTGAGCACCTTCCAAACGTCGATGCAGCGGTAGATCTGGTGAAAGAGGTGATGCCCGCTGTATGGAGCGCACTCGGGGATGTGCGTGTCACGATCGTCGGCGCGAGCCCTCCACCCGAGGTCGCGGCGCTCGCCTCGCCGCTCGTGGATGTGGCGGGGTGGGTGGAGGACCTGCAGCCGTTACTCGAGCAGTCGCGGCTCATGCTTGCACCTCTGCGCTATGGCGCCGGGTTGAAGGGCAAAGTCACGCAGTGCTTGGCGACCGGGTTGCCGGTGGTGACTACCTCGATTGGCGCGGAGGGCCTGCTCTCGGGCAGTGCCGGCGCCGGTGATGAGATCGATCCCGATGAGCAGTGCCTGCTTGTCGGGGATAGTGCGCGCGAGCTGGCCGTCCAAGCGATGCGCCTATACCGCGACGACGAGCTGTGGAGACGTTTGTCACGCTCCGGCCAGGAGATCATCGCCGAGCGCTGTTCGACGCGGCTGGTCACCAGCAGACTCAGCGAGCTCCTCGACGGAGCGCCGTCAGCGGTTGACGGTGACGCAATGCAGCTAGCCAAAGGGCGAGTCGCACGGCCTTCCTTTCGCGAAGATGTCGGTAGCGAGCCCGCTCCTCATCCAGGTTGAGCCGGAGCTCGGCCGACCCCGAGTCCGGGGATTGCGACCGCCGGATCCAGAGCGAGCCCCCACCGTCCCGGTAGGCGGCGGGAAAGTCCGGGAGTGCTGCCGCGAGAACGTCGGCGTGCAAGTGACTCATCCACGCGACCCCGAGAAGTATCTCGAACTCCGAATTGAAGCTCAGGAAAGCCCTCATCGCGTATTGCTCATTCCATTGGCGGCCCACGAGCACCCACTCCTGCGGGTAGTCCCAAGGCAGGAAGATATCGTGGATATGCACGATGACGCCGTCAGCCAAGCGCGGCAGCACCTCTTGCATCAGGAAGACTACGTCGCCCCCCGTCTTGATCGTGTGCGATGTATCGATGAACAGAAAGTCTCCCGCGCGAAGCTCTAGAAACGTCTCCACTGGGAGCTGCTCCACCGGCGAGACGATGACACGGGAGATTCCCTCAATTCCGTCCCGAAGGAAGTCCGGAGGGTACGGCTCCACGCACGTGAAGTCGATAGAGTTATCAAAATGCTCGCGATTCACCCGTGCGGTCATCAGTGATGACCACCCGCAGCCGACCTCGATCACGCGTCGCGGGTGAAAATGTCGCAACATCGCCTGAAGCATCCAAGCGTCCAGCTTGGAAAACATCTCATTAGCTGCGTGGTAGTCACGCGGATCTCCTGTTGGCCCGTCAGGAATTGCGAAGTCACTCAGATGCCCAAACTCATCGCGAACGAGCGCTAGCTGCTCAGACGCTCGCCAGTCAATCCCCGGCGTCGCCGGTGCTACCGCAGGCCACACGCGGGAGCGAGCAGGCTCCCTGCTCAACGCTCGAATGTCAGCGAGCGGGCTGTAATAGTGGTCGAGCGGCCAGCAGATCAGCGGCGCGTTGACCGTCGTTGAGGCTTCGTCAGGCATGTTGACAGACTAGCGGTTGCGGGCTGGCCGCCGTCTCGCCAGCTCCCGATGAGCCATGATCGCCGGGAGGTCGGTCCCAGCCCCTCCTGGCGCCGGGACACTCTGCTGAATGCTCCTTAAGCCAAATCGTCCCCTGCGATCGTCGCGTATCCGCGCACGTCATCCAGGGACGGCGAGATCTCTCCGAGCAGTACGCTCGGGCGAGCGATTGCGCGGATAACTACACGTCACCGGTTGAGTCTTGAACGCCGCAAACATATGCGTCGGAGTCGTCAGGCCGAGGTCGATCGCAGCATCGTCAAAGCGCGCGATCGCGTCGATGAAGTCAGTGTCCTCGCGGTTGTGGGGATCGAAGTTGAGTCCGTACACACGATCGACAAACGGGTCGATGACATTCGCGAACGTGACATAGGTCTCGGGATAAAGCCGCTCGAGCAAGAGCGGCAGGATGTCCTGCGCGCGGATGCCCTCAAAGCCAACGTTGGAGCAGTCCCAGTCCGGATAGACCTCGTCCACCTCTCCGATGTAGTGATTGAAGCGATAACGCTCGGGCGTAGTCGACCAGATGCGATTGACCAGCTCTGCGGCCTCGGGCCAGCGCCGGTGACCATTGCGCCCGATCATGTCGTTTATCAGCAGAACGCCGTCCGCGGCGAGCGAGTCGCGCACCTCGTCGAGCAGGTGCTCCAATGCGAGCACGTGATGAAGGGAGTGGTGTGCGAAGTAGATGTCAGCTGGCTCGGCCGCCGTCCATGTGTTGAAATCAGCCTCTACGGTGTATAGGGCGTCGCTGATGCCCAGCTGCTGCGAGTTCACGACGGCACGCTCCAGCATCACAGGGTTCAGATCCACTAGGACTACGTCGAGATTGCTTATCCCCTGGCGCCTGAGTTGACTCGCGATGTCAAGCTCGATGTCGCCGTTCCCGGCGCCCACGCTAACCATGCGTGCAGGTCGCGGATGGCGGCGGGTGCAGATCGCTGCTACCTCCTCATCCCAAAACGCGTCGAGACTCGCCGGGCCGACTTCACTAAGAAGCGGCAGCACATACCGCTCCGACCAATAGTGGTAGATCGCCGGGAGATCGTGAACCTCCTCCTGATCGGCATAGGTCGCCAGCTCGGCATCGATTCGCGAGGCGTAGGTGCTCAACGCCCCAAGGATGTCAGATGCCGTCCGGTGACGCAAGCTCGCTCGCATCGCTGCTGGAGGTGCCGCGCGCTTGCCTGCATGAGTCAGCGTAGCGGCCGCACGCGTGTGCGCACAAGCACGAACACGGCACGGAATCCGTCTCGCCAGGTTATGTTCTTGCCCTCATCGTAGGTTCGACCGTAATATGCGATCGGCGTCTCGTAGACCCGTAGCCGGCGACGAAAGATCTCACCGGTGATCTCCGGCTCGATACCGAAGTGGTCCTCGGTGAGGTGGAGTTGCTTTAGGACCTCGAGTCGGAACGCCTTGTAGCCCGTCTCCATGTCGGTGAGAGTGGTGTTGAACAGCAGTCCCGTCAGCAGCGACAAGAAGCGATTGCCCACGAGATGCCAGAACATGTACGCACGCTGAGGCCTCCCTCCAGACAGGCGCGAGCCGTAGACAACGTCGGCCACCTGACGCCGAATGGGCTCGACCAACGCGGGCACGTCACAGGGATCGTACTCCATGTCCGCGTCTTGAATCACGACTATGTCGCCGTGGCAGTGCGGAATACCGTAGCGCAAGGCTGATCCCTTGCCACCGTTGGGCTTGCGCAGCAGCTGGACCCTTCCGGGCTGTTCGAAGCGCGAGGCAACGATGTCAGCCGTCGCGTCAGTCGAACCGTCGTCCACGACAACAACATCGCAATCGAGATCGAGGGACGCTATGCGATCGAGTACTTCGGCGATCGTGCGCTCCTCGTTGTACGCCGGAATCAGGAATGTGATCTTCATGAAATGTGAAATCGTGATCGCCCGCGGCGAAAGCTGACGTTCATGCTGGCCAGCCCGACCAGCTGTAGTCGAGAATGTGCTCTCCGGCGCCGAGGGTGACCTCAGGGAATATGGCAACGTTGCTGACTCGGAAGCTACCGGCGTTGACGCGTCGGCCGTCAACTCGAAGATTCCATCCGGGATAGATGATCGCCGAAAGAACGACCGTCGTGGGACGGCTCAAGTTCACCCTATAACGCACGTCCCGATCCTGCTCCTTAAGGATCGTGACAGGGACCGGCTGCAGCTGCGGCGTGTTCAACGGGCTCGTTTCGTCATCGACGTAGACCGTAACGTTATGGGTTGTGTCACGAAATCCAGCACGGTAGCCCGGCACCGCGAGCGGCTGACTGGCAACGATGCAGCGCAGGTCCAGCAGCCGGAGCTGTCCGGGGCTCGTCCAGGAGCCGGAGGAGATGAAGTCGTAGAAGGGGGCCTCCATGGTCGCACCGTAGCCATTCTGGGTGTGCAGTGCGGGGAACACGTCGCCGATGTTGCGTGGCAGCGCTTCTTCGAGCAGCAGTATTCGGTTGCCGGCACAGGCAGTTTCGAGATAGGTGATCGCGGGCGTACGCGCGAAATAGCGCGATGGATACTGCGGCGAGGACGTGCGGCCGAGGGTACGTGCGCCGTTGTGCAGGCTTGCGGCGACGATCAGCAGGCCGAGCAGCGCCACGAGCGGCAGACGGGACAGCCGCGCACCCGCGGCGAGAATCAGGAGCGCGAGACCGCCGAGGACCATCTGCACGCCGAACCAGCCGCTGCTGCTCGGCGCATGATCGGCGATCAGATAGATGCCGTCGATCACCACGAAAACACCAACGGCTTCCAGGACACGTCGGAAGTGGCGCCGCACGCTGATCCTGCGGTACCAGGCCTGTCCGATCGCCTGCAGCGCGAACGCCAGCAGTAGGCACAGGATGAGCTGAACCATGATCGAGTAGCGGGCGAGCTCGCGGACCTCGGCGACGAAGGGCAGCGCATAGAGGACGCGTGGGAAGATCGTCCACGGCCCCAGCATCGCCAGCGCGCCGACGATCGCCACGGCCGCCAGCGGCCTTGCGTAGCGGCCCGCCTGCGCGCGAATCGAGTCACGTAGTGTGGCCACGCCGGCGAGTAGAACCACCAGCGCGGCGAGACCGAGGAACAGTTCGTTGTTGTCGGGGGCAGTGAAGCGCTGTGGATCCAGCACGCTCAGCAAGCTTTCCGGTCCGCCGCTGTAGCCTTCGGAGAATTCCTTGAAGCTCACCTCACCTCCGGGCGGAGTCGGTGTCGAAGTACCGGTAAAGCGATACGCTCGGCCGAGGTAGGGAAGCGTGTAGGCGAGCTGCGGCGAGGCCACCAGCGCCGCGACGGCAAACGTCACGGCAGCGCCTGTGACCCGCGATCGGATCTCGGCGCGTCGCCTCCTGGGCGTGGAAAACGCGGTCAACGTGTAGAACAGCAGGACGATCAGCGCTGCATGGAACGGCGGCTGGAAGTGGCCGGCAAGCACGGCCATCCCGATTGCGACTCCGCTGCCGGCCGCGAAGCGCATGCGCCCCGTCTCGAGATAGCGGTGTGCGAAGAACACCGCCCACGGGACGAGCGCCAGCCCGAAGAAGATAGCCGTCTGAGCCGTTGCGCGGGCGAATACGGCGCCTGTATAGGCAAACACCACGCCCGCGACGAGCGCCGGGGCACGCGTTACCCGAAAGCTCCGCGCGAGCGCGTAGAAACCGACCGACCCGAGCAGCACGTGCAACTCGACAAGCAGATCGAGCCGTCGCACTCCGATCCCATGCGCCCCGCCGAGAACGAGCAGCCAGATGATGTTCAGCGGATAGAAGACTCCGGTCTGCGATTCGCCGACGAACGAGTGGCCAGCAAGTGTGTTGGCGTCCCACAGGGGCACCGCGCCGGAGTGCCAGACCGCGGAGGCCTTTTGATACCAGGCCCAGAACTGCAACGTGTTATCTGGGAATGTGAAGTACGTCCTGTGGTCCAACGCGAGGTAGCCAACCTGAGCCGCGGCAACCATCGTCAGGACGAGGACCGCGGGCAGCTCCATGCGGTACCAGCGGGCCTGGGGGCGTGCAGCCGCCGTGTGGCTCAGCGCGACGGAGCCGCGATCTTCTCTCGAGGATGTCGGGTTCACGCCTCGGTGCTGTTCCGGGATCGCGGGTGGCGCGAGTTGTACCTCATCAGCAGCGCACCGACGAGCACGAACGGCAGGAAGTTCACGAGATGCAGAAGCAGCGCGTAGGACAGGGCCGCGGCATGGGGGATGTGGTACGGCCTGAGAGCAATCAGGACCGCTCCCTCGAACACTCCCACGGCGGCGGGCGCCGAGGGGAGGATCATGCCGAGGCCGACAGCGACCATGACGAGCACGCCGGCCGCAAACGGAACGCCGAGGTGGAAGGCAAGGCTCACCAGATAGGCGCACAGCATAGAAAGCAGCCAGGCCGTGGCGGTCCACAGGAACGCCTCGACCGCCACGCGGGCGTGATGCAGCCCGCTGAGCCCGTGAGTGAGCTCGTTGGCCGTACGCTCGAGGCGCTCGCCCGAGAACGCTGAGAAGCGAGCGAGCGGCCGCAGCAGCAGGCGCAACGGACGATCGCCGTAGATCACGAGCACGGTCGCGACGGCCGCGATCACGAGCGCCAAGCCGGCCGCGACGAGGGCGGCGGCTTTCAACCAGCTCACGCTGGGCAGCCACGGCTCGGCGAGGAAGAAGATCACCAAGATCACCATCAGGTCATACATGCGCTCCAACACCACGGTCCCGGTGATCTCGACCGGCGGCGAGGAGCTTCGCTGCGTGAGCACGACCACGCGCGCCGCTTCGCCGGCGCGGGCCGGCAGGATGTTGTTGTAGAAGTAGCCGATCATCATGGCGTCGATGGTCGAGCCGCGCGGAGGCCGCCGACCTGGGGCAAAGAGCGAGCGCCAGCGCAACCCCCGGGCGACGTCCCCGAGGCCGAACGCGACCAGAGCGGGGATCAGCCACCAGTAATCGCAGGCGCGCAGTGCGTGCCACGTCTCCTTCGCGCTGAAGCCTCTCAGCGCGATGTACGTGAACACGAGTGAGACCACGACGGTCGCGCCAATGAGCAGCGGGCGCGATCGGCCTCGCTCTGCGACCGCGGACGCGCTGTCGGCCACGCTCGCCCGGCGAGGACCCTCCGGTCGCGCTGCCTCGACCTGGGTCTGACGATCTTTGACGAGCATCGAGTGACGCTACGTTAGTGGATCGACGAGTCGGGAGAAAATCTGCCGGTCACCAGAGTGTCACCTCCCGCCAGCGCCCGGGCCGCCGGCTCAACAAGAGCTTAGCGAGCCGCGATCTCCTCGAGCGAGCCGCCGTGACCGTGCGTCAAGAGCTTTGTTCGAAACGTATCGAGCGGGTGGTCGTCGCGCAGGTACTCGGCGAACAGCGGCACAGTGAAGTCGAGCTGACCGCGGCGCGGGCTGTAGATGAGGCCCTTCTAGATCAGCGAGTCGCGGTGCACCGAGACGCCGCGCTGGTCTTTGACGCCGAACAGGCGCGCGACGTCGGCTGAGCGGTACGGCGCCTCGCCGGCGCCGGCCATGGCAGCGAGATAGCCGTGCTGCTCGGCGTCGGTGGCCATCTGCAGGCGGATGCTGAAGAAGTTGCGCGCAAGCGAGTCGGTGACGATCTCGCGAACGGCTTCGACGTCCGCGATCGTGATCGTGATCGGCGAGGCCTCTGCGTGGTTCCACACCTCGAGGCCGTATTCCTGGACGAAGTGGGGGTAGCCCGGCCGCGTCGCGCACGACCGCGCGCGGCGTCCTCTTGCTCGTCCGCGCCGCGTGTGCCGGCGGGAGCGATCAGCGCAGCGCGGGCGCCCGCGTCGGAGAGGCGGCCGAGCTCGTGATAGGAGAACAGCCGATCGGCGGAGGACTTGGCGGACATCAGGCGCACCTGGAGGTTGGGCAGTCCAGCTGCGACCATCGCCACGGGCAGGCTGTGGCGACTGATCGCCTGGAAGGCGATACAGATCGCCGCCACGGAGGACGCGTCGAGGTTGTGAATCTCGTCGATCAGGAACAGCGCACCCGCGCCGGTGGCTTGCGCCATCTCGCCGATCTCGCGCAGCAGCTCGGTCAGATCCTGCTCGGGGATCGCCGGCGTCGGCGACGCCGGCGGCCGCCTGCACGTCCAGGTTGAAATGCACTCCGAGGGCATCGTGACGCTGAACGCCTTCACGGTCCTTGATGCGGTGGCGTCTGCTCATGTCACGCAGCAGGCGCGTTGCCATGCGTGCGAACGTTACGCGGAAGTCTGGCGGGGAGCCGACCTCCTGCACGTCGGTCGTCGCCCAGCCGGACATGCTGACGAGGACGTCGAGCTCCATCAACAGCACCGTCTTGCCCACCCGGCGGAGTCCCCAGTAGATCAGACTGCGCTCGAAGCCTCCCGCGCCGAGACCGATCAGAACCTGGAAGCTCTCGAGATCCCGGTCGCGCACGGCGAGCATCGGTGGCTTGCGCCCCGCGCCTGGCGTATATGGATTCTCGCGCTTATGCAAAAGCACTTCGAGCTGCAGATCACCGACCAGACATCGCGTTCACGCGCAAGACCGAACAGATCCAACGAGCCGAACACCACACCCAGCGCAGAAACCCAAGCACAGAACAGATATCCCAACCCCACACACGGGAACCCAGCCTAGATAACGCGGTCCTGAGCGGGTCTTTCGGCGGCGCCTGCCTCCTCCCGCCAGACGGCGGGAAGGTTTCGCTCAATCTCGACATTTGAGAAACGACTGGCGGCACGTGGTCCTTGCGCGCGCACCCACTCAACCATGCGGCTCACCCCCTCGTCGAGCGACGTATTAGCGCGCATTCCAAAGACCTCCTCTGCCTTTGAGTGATCTGAGAAGGCGTGCATGACCTCGTTGCGGGCCTCCAGATGCCGCACAGGATGCTCAGGAACACCCATGGCCTTCTTCACCGTCGCGGCGAGATCGTTGATGCTATACGGCACGTCCGCGCCCACATTGAAGATCTCGCACCGCGCACCGGCGGTAACTGGCGCATCCGCGATAGCCGGAGCGATGTCTCGTATGTATGAAAATGCGCGGGTCTGTTCGCCATCGCCAAAGATAGACAGCGGCTGGCCGCTGAGGATCTGATTCATAAAGATGCCGAGTACGTTCCGATAACGGTCGCCGATGTTCTGGAGCTCGCCGTAGACGTTGTGCGGACGGAAAATGACGTAGTCTAGGTCGAACATGGTCTTGGAGATCTCGAGCTCCAGCTCTACCGCGAACTTGGCGATACCATACGAGTCCTCCGGCTCGGGACGAAGCGACTCGACCATCGGTAGCTGTCCTGTGCCATAAACTGCAATCGAGGACGTAAATACAAAGCATTCGACGCCGCTGTTGACTGCCGCGTTGATGAGGGTGACGCTCCCAACTACGTTGTTTGTGTAGTTGAAGCGCTTGATAAAATGCGACAGGCCCTCTGCCGCATAGGCTGCGAGGTGATAGACGTAGTTAAACCTCTCGCGCTCGAACAGGCGGGAGACCAGCGCGTCGTCGATAATGGATCCGTTGACGAACTTCGCCTCGGGCGGCACATTGTCCGCGAACCCACCGCTCAGATCGTCGAGTACGACGACACTGTGTCCGCGTTCGAGCAGCATGCGCGCCACGTGGGCGCCCATGAACCCTGCACCGCCTGTCACCAAGCACTTAGCCACGTGTCAACCTTGCCTCGTAGGAAAGCCGGGCAAGGGCGATTTCGCCTCGCTGGCGGTGGGCGCGAGCGGCGGCGGCGGTACCCACCGACCAGTGCTGCCTGACAGCTCCTCGTCCGGCGGAGATCGAGAACTGGGTTTCAATTCGCACGGTATACATGCTCAGGGGCGCAACAATGCCATATCTGGTCGGGCGACGCAACAATCTCGTCGAGCCCGCTCGCCACGCCCACGGCGTGCGGAGTCCCCCATCACTCGACCAGTTCGCGCTCGAATGCCCGCGTTCCGGCGCGGTGCGTGCCGGCACCTAGCTTATCTGCAGTTATATCGGATACCTTATAAGTTGGTATACCTTGGACCCGATCCGCAATCCCTATACGCCGAACGCTGGTTCGCGTCCTTCCGAGCTTTGCGGGTCGCGGCGCGGAGCTCGAGCAGTTCCGGGTGCGGTTTCGTGCTGCTAGCGTGCGCTGTCTAGAAGCGGGCGTGGTACTCCTTTCGGGGTGCTGCCCATAGCTGGATCGTGCGTGCTGGCCGTTGATGGCCCGGCGCCCCGCTCTCCCGGCTGGTAGAGCTGTCCGCGAGGGTCAGTCGGCGGTCGCTGCTGCCCACAGGAAGCACGCCAGCTCGCGTGCGCACGCGACGACGGTCACGTTGTGCGGCTTGCCGCGGCTGCGCATCCGGTGATAGACGCGGTGCAACCGGTGCTGGGCACGGTTAGCGATCTGCAGGACATGCTCGGGCTGGCCTTGCTGGCGGTTTTGGAGGGTCACCCCGATCCGTGGGTCTCGTCCGTAGTGCCAGGCTGACTCAACGAGCAGTCGGCGAGCGAAGCCCGAGCCCGTCTTGGTGATTGAGCCCTGGTGGGATGACTCCCCGGACTGGTGAAGGGACGGGATCAGCCCGAGCCACGCGCTCAACGCGTTCGCTCGAGCGAAGCGCTGCCAGTCGCCGCCGAGCTCGAGGTGAAGCGCGAACGCGGTCAGCGTGTTGACGCCACGGAAACAGCGGAGCCTCGCGATGGTTGCCCACCACGCCTCGTCTTCTGCCAGGCGCGAGAGCCGCTCCGCGATCGCTGCCTTGCGCGCACTCAGGCCGTCAACGGAGGCGATCAGATCAGCGAACACCAGCTCTGAGACCGTCTCATCGAACTGCTGGGCTGCGAGCCAGCGCCGGTGAGCCACAGTCCAGGTCGAGGACTCGGGATAGACCCGGCCATGGCGCAACAGCATCTTGGAGACCCGGTGACGAGCCGTCATCAGATCCCTTCGGCACGCATCGTGCGCGCGCGTCAGCTCGCGGGCGGCCTCGACCTCGACCGGTGGAACAACGACTGTGGTCAACGAGCCGGCCAGCAGCAACCGCGCGAGCAGCTCCGCGTCCTTGCGGTCAGTCTTCACCCGATCCGACGGACCCCTCGGTGTCTTGCCCGGCGCGATCACCTCCACGGCCACCCCCGCCGCGACCACGGCGCGATAGAGCCTGAACCCGGTCGGACCCGCCTCATAGCAAGCACGCACCGGCCCAGGCAGACCTGCGAGCCACGCGACTGGCTCCTCGATGCCTGGCCCGAACCGGGCGCGCAGCAGCTCACCCGTCGAGACATCAATCGCCGCGGCGTGTGTCGAGCGGGCATGGACATCGAGCCCCACATAAGTCACCATTCCGGTCATGGCCGGACCTCCTCACTGAACTGGGGTCAGCCGGAGCCGTTCTCCGGCCAGACAAGCCCCCGCGAGGAGTGTCCGGCCTACCTCCGACGGTCAACCCAACGGGCAACCTACGACATAGGGTCTAGAGCCCTCTGCCTGGCACACTGAGCCGTTTGCGTCACTGACCTGAAGCGCCTGTTTCGCACCCTCGGTGCGACCATCGCCGAGCTCGCGGCCGAGGTTGAACGGCAAGGCCCCCCGACCCGGCTGACCGAACTAGGTCGGGAGGCCCTGCATGTCGTGACGATCTGCGCTGACGACCCGCGGGGAGATAGCCCGACTGCACGGCCGCTCGACGTGCCCGTCTCGACCATCGCCCAGACCGCTGGCAGGAGGCCGAGATCGCACTGATCGTATGCGATCCGGTATCAGCCGATAGGGATCTTTTCCAGCATGACGTCGGTCACAGTCACTGAGGCTTCGTTTGCTTTCGCTTCTTCTCGCTTGCCGCTCTCGATGATCCACGTCTTTTTCGACGGCAACCCTAGGAGATATGTCCCGTTGGCGATGGTTGGGTGTGCTTCCTCGTCGTTTTTGAGGCCCTTCGAGTCCACGTTGACATAGCCGGCACAACCGTTCAGCAGCGTGCATTCATTGATCTTCAGAAGAGCGCCGCCTGCGGCAATGGAGATTTCGCCAGCGTTTTTCCCGTTCGCGACGCGCACCAACGTGCCGTTCGCGATCGTGGGATGCGCTTCTTCGTATCTCTTCAGGCCTTTTTCGTCGATGTTGACCCAGCCCGTGCAGTTGACTTCCCCGGCACATTCACCGATACCGATCGTCGCGCCACCCGCAGCCGTCAGCAGCGCGTTTTTGTCCGGGCCGTCAGCGACGCGCACCAACGTGCCGTTCGCGATCGTGGGATGCGCTTCTTCGTATCTCTTCAGGCCTTTTTCGTCGATGTTGACCCAGCCCGTGCAGTTGACTTCCCCGGCACATTCACCGATACCGATCGTCGCGCCACCCGCAGCCGTCAGCAGCGCGTTTTTGTCCGGGCCGTCAGCGACGCGCACCAACGTGCCGTTCGCGATCGTGGGATGCGCTTCTTCGTATCTCTTCAGGCCTTTTTCGTCGATGTTGACCCAGCCCGTGCAGTTGACTTCCCCGGCACATTCACCGATACCGATCGTCGCGCCACCCGCAGCCGTCAGCAGCGCGTTTTTGTCCGGGCCGTCAGCGACGCGCACCAACGTGCCGTTCGCGATCGTGGGATGCGCTTCTTCGTATCTCTTCAGGCCTTTTTCGTCGATGTTGACCCAGCCCGTGCAGTTGACTTCCCCGGCACATTCACCGATACCGATCGTCGCGCCACCCGCAGCCGTCAGCAGCGCGTTTTTGTCCGGGCCGTCAGCGACGCGCACCAACGTGCCGTTCGCGATCGTGGGATGCGCTGTCCTGTACGACGCGGCGAATTCCGAAGGGATTTCGACGTAGCCGGAGCAGCTAACTTCCCCGGCACATTCGGTGTCCGTAATCAACGCGCCACCCGCGGCCGTCGAGATTTCACCGGCGTTTGCTCCGTTTGACACTCTCCATATCGAGCCGTTCGCCGGTGCCCCTGTTTTGAATGATTCGGCGCCGCCTGGGCTGGTGCCACCCGCGTTAGTCGCTACGATCCGATCGTAGTAAGTCGTATATGGCAATAGATTCGCGACCGAGATGCTCTCATTGACGGGGCTGTTGCCGGAGCCGGCTTCGGTCGGCGTCGTCGAGGATTCATTCCAATTGGTCGTCGTGCCGTATTGAAAGTAATATGTTGTCGCGACTTCCTTCGGGTTTACGGTGCCGTGCAATGTCGCGTCCGGAGCTTCTATGTTTGACGCTGCTTCGGTACTCACTTCCGGTGGTTCCGCCACTGTTGTGAAAGGGACCGGTCCACCGACACTCTCGCCAATCGCGCTGCTCGCGACTATCCGGAAGTAGTACGTCGTGCCCGGCGTGAGACCACTAATGGTGGCTTTTACCGCAATATTGGACGTGCCTAAGCCAGCTTCACCCAGGGGGGTTTCTTTGCCGTAGCTTGTCGTAGTGCCCCAGTCGAAGGTGTAGCTAGTCGCAACGCCATTGGGGTTCACCGTAGCATTCAAAGTAGCGTAGGAGGTCGCGATACCGGATGCACCATCCGTGGTCGCGGTTGGCTTCGGTGGGAGCAGTTCGTCTGCGCCTGGCAGAGTTGCCGGTAGGCATGACCGTTCGACGAAAACCCAGTTACCTTCACCCCCGCTGATCCTTGCGTCGCGGACCATCACGTATTTACCGTTGTTAGTTACGTATCGCCACTTCAAAGCCGGATAGCCCGTTCCGGGCTTTTCCGTGTACGCGGGAACGCTCCTGATCGGCCCAACCGCAGTGTCATTGCCCCATGGACGGACGTTCGCATACTCCTCACATGCGACTCGGTTCACAACATAGAAGCCATCGGGTACAGTGTTACTGTTGATTTCTTTGTAGAATGTCCCGTATTCATAGCCGATCCCGCCCGAGCAATGCCCTGTGTTCCCTGATTTTTCTTTATTGAGTACTTCTGAGACTTTCGCCCACGCGCACGCGCCGAGGTTAGCGAAATAGCCGCCATAGAAATAGCCCGATTTTTCCCCGCCGTACCCATAATCCTCTACATCAAATTCTTCGTTGGAGGGACAGTTGCCGATGGCGAGACCACCTGCAACGTTTGCGATCGTCGAATACGGGTCACCACAGTGATACACACCGTCGTGTTCTGAGTTGACTAGTGGTTCAGCCTCGAGCGAAGGGGAGCTAAGACCAGACTTCAGAGCAGGACCAGGCACGAGCTTCCCCGTCATATCGACGTCGGCCCTCGCAGACGTTGCCAAGGCGGAGGCTGTCAGTGAGATAGCGGCGCCCACGATGAGCGCACTCACCCATGTACGTCCGAACGGTCGATGGTGTGACGAGCGCAAACTGCTGCTAATAGTCGCACTTGGCCGGCTACTCGTAAGCTCATCGGCCTGTCCCAAACTCCACCGACGCCCCAGCTTGCCCATAGGTCCCATTCGACGATCCATCCTCCGCACCGCTGCTGGCTCCTCCACTGACATCGCTTCCTCCCGGTTGCCGAACGCTGACGAGCGTGATCCTCCTTGGCAGCAGCGCGATGTCTATGCCCAATCCGGGAAAGCTCTGGTCGCGACTTGTCTCACGTGACCAGTAGACGGATCGGATCGGCCAATGCGAATGGGGCGGATGGTAGGGTCGCGCGGTGCCACCGACGCTGGCCTACGCCTCGCGGCGCGCTCGGCGCGAGGCGCGAGACCTCGTGCTGCGCCGGCGGCGCCCACGACTGCAAGACGATCCGCGAGGACGTGGCCGTTCGTTTCCTACGCGGGGACGAGATCGAGATCGGCGCGCTCGACTTCCCGCTCCGCGTACCCCGCGGCGCGCGCGTTCGCTACGTGGACCACCTGGACGAGGCCGGCCTCCGCGCGGCCTATGGTCGAGACCCTGCGAGCAGGGCGCCCGCTCGTGGTCCCCGGACGTGGTTGACGACGGCGCGCGGCTTGCTGCGTTCGCAGACTCGTCGCTGGACTTCATCGTGGCGAATCACATGCTCGAGCACGTCGAGGACCCGATCGCCACACTCGAGCACCAGCTCCGTGCGCTACGTGCCGGCGGCGTGCTCTATCTGACCTTGCCCGACGCACGCGAGACGTTCGACGCACCGCGCCGGCGAACGACGGTCGAGCATCTGCTGCGAGACCATCGCGAAGGTCCGCACGTGTCTCGATCCGCGCACTACGAGGAATGCGCGCGTCCGATCGAGGGTCACAGCGGCGAGGTGCAGGCAAGGCGCGTCGAGGAGATGGAGGCGGAAGGCCTGCGCCCGCACTTCCGCTTGTGGGAGCCCAATGGCTTCGCCGCATTTCTCGCTGCGCTCGAGCCGTCGTTCTCACTGGAACTGCTGCAGGCGAGCATCGGCGAGTTCGTCGTGATCCTCCGCAAGCGGTGACCAACGCTGAGATTCGCCGGCACCCGCAGTGCGCTCGCCGACCGCGAGCTTCTCCAGACGCAGCGCGACTTCGAACTCCGCGCGCCGCTCCTTCGGCGCCCAGCCGAGTCGTTGCGTGATTTTGTCCAGGCGGTACCACACCGTGCGCCTGTCCACTTTCAGCTGGCTGGCCGTCGCCTTCACACAGTGTCCGGCGGCGAAGTACGCGAGCAGCGTCTCGCGCGCCACTCGCCCGCCGATTTGCATGTCGTCGAGTGGCGCGAGGTAGACGTCCACCAGCGACCTGGCCAGCGCCTCGTCTCGCAGCGCGAACGCGAGCAGCGCCACGTCGGCGTAGCGCGTGAGCCACTGCGGCCTGCGCACCGCTACCTGCAGCGCCGACTGGGCCTGGCGGTGGGTGAGGCGAAAGCCCCGTACGCCGTCGCCCGGCTCGCCGATCGCCAACGATACGTGATTGCGTCGCCTGGCCTCGAGCAGGCCGACGAGCTCTTCGGCGGCGGACTTCCGCCGGCCGGAGAACCACGCCCATGCGACGTTCTCACCGCCTGACACCAGGAGCGGCTGGTGTCCGAGCTCTGCGGCCAGGCCGCCGAGGACCCGCTCAGCGGCGCTCCCGAACGCGATCACGCCCAGGTGCCACACATCCAGCGCGTAGCCCAGTTCGGCCGTGTCCACGCGCTCGCCGATCAGCAGTCTGCGCACGAGCTCCGTGCGCCGTTGCCCCGAGGAGCTCTTCGCTAGCTCGAGCTCCTCGCGATGGGCGTCGGCGATCTCGGCAGTCAGACGGCCCAGCAGCGCGGCTTGGATCCGGCGCAGCTGGCGCAAGAGCGCTCCGTCGCTCGCATTCACGGCTTCGACCGCGTCCATCACGAAGTCTTCGAGCAGCGTGTGGCCCGCGACATAGCGCAGCAGCACGGTGTCCAGGCCCACGCCCGCGAGCGCCGCGCGGCGCGCTTGCACGATCGCTGCCAGCGGCGCCGAGCCGCAGCGCTCCTCACCGTGCTCGATGCCCGCGATCGTGTAGTTCACCGTCGCCGCCACCGCCGCATGCAGGCCCGCGACGTATTCGAAGTCCAGGTCTCCGAGGTCGTCCGGCACCGCGTGTCGCAAGTGGTGGAAGATCGTCTCCTCTATCTCCGCCCGACGCCCCCGCAGCGCTTCCGCCACCACGGCTCGGAGATCCTCCTGCGACGGCCCGCGATACTCGGGAGCAGCGCGTCTCACCGGCTACGCCATGCGTCGTCTCGTGCGCTCTCAGACGCACAGCCGTGGCTTCCCCGACCCGGCAGAGACTCGGACACTTCGCTTCGACCCCCTTAGACGTTTGTCTTCAGGGCGCGATCCTAGCTGACCGTGGGACGAGACGATTCCACTGCGCGGACGCGCTCGACGAAGGTACGAACGTCGAGGGAGCTGCGAGCGGGACGTCGCTCCTCCCTATCTGATCATGGATGAGCTTGTCGCGCATACCGGCGATTTGCCGCCAGGGCACCGCTGGCTCAATGGCGCGTGTGCCGTCGGAAATTCCCTTGACTGCCTGGCCGATGATCTCGATGTTGCGGATGACCGCATCCTGAGTCTTGCCATCTGAGACGAACGCTTCGCGACCATCAATGGTGTAGCTCAAGATCGCGTCGATCGCTTCGATGGCGTGCAGCAGATAGGCACGCTCGTCCTTCACAGCGACACGGCTTCGGCGTAGATGCGCTCGCGCAGATGCTGGCTCACACCGCCGTCGCTGAGCACATCGACGTGGGTGCCGAGCATGTCCTCCAAGTCCTGCCACAGCCCCACGAGGTCGATCAGACTGCGCCCCGGCTCCATCTCCACCAAGAGGTCCACGTCACTCAAAGCACCCGATTCGCCGCGCACCACCGAGCCGAACACGCGCACGTTGCGCGCACCATGGTCAGTAGCGCAGCTCAGGATCTCGTCCCGCCGGGCACGCAGCCGCCGAAGGTCGATGTGAACAGGTGCGGAACTCATGCTTGCGACCACGTTACCGCCGCTACGGGCGCCTCGATTACGACCGCTGGAGCAACACTACACGACCGTAGTCCCGGCGACCAGGTTCAGACTGGTAGCGCAGGACCCGGCAACTCCCCCGCCACCGCCATCCGCCGTGTGGCGGCCACCCGCTCGAAGAACTCCTCCAGCGCGTCGATGCGCCGCTCCCACGCGTACTCCTGCGCCGTCTCGATGCCTGCACGTCCAAGCCGCGCGCGTAGCTCCAGGTCCGCGAGCAGGCGCGCGATCGCCGCGCTGACCGCAGCGGTGTTCGCCTCGGGCATCAGGCAGTTGACGCCGTTGACGCAGAAGTCACGGTTGCCGTGCGCGTCCGTGCACACGACCGCCGCGCCCGTCGCCATCGCCTCGAGCGGCGGCAGCGCGAAGCCCTCGTGCACAGAGGTCTGCACGAACACCGTCGCCTGGCAGAACAGCTCGTTGACGTGCTCGTCGTCCGGAGACTCCACGTAGCGCACCCCTTGGCCCTCGGCGAGCTCCGGCTCGACGCCGAACAGGCACAGCTCGGGCCGCGGCGCGGGCAGCGCACGCCAGGCGGCGAGCGTCAGCGGCAGGTTCTTCAGCGGATTGGCGCGGCCGAGCGCGAGCACCATGTCCTCGCGCCGGGCGACCTCCGCACGCGGGCGGAATGTCTCGAGGTCGATCCCCGGAGGGATCAGCTCCGCGTCCAAGCCCATCTCGAGCAGGCGCTCGCGGTTCCACTCGGAGATTGTCATGTAGCGGAACTCGGGCCGGTAGGAGTCGAGCACGGCGTGGCGGGCGTGCTCGTGGTCTGGGTAGTAGGAGGTCTCGATGTCCTGGACGAAGTACACGGGCAGACCGCGAACGATGCTCGCCCGCCACACCGGCCCAGCGGTCATCCACCACGTGGCCACCTTGATCGCGTCGAGCTCGGCCAGCGAGCGGGCGAGCTCGTCGTAGTCGGCGCACGTGTGCACGGGCACGTGCAGCCCGAACCAGTCCGGTGGCTCGTCGAGCGTGTACAGCGACACCTCGTGTCCGCGCGCGGCCAGGCGGTTGAGGTGCTCGAAGATGTCACGGTGCCCGCCGCCGACGCCCGTGCCCTCGGTCGCATATGCGATCCGCAGGCGCCCGTCGCGGGCGCGCGCGGGATCGGCCGCGCCTACGGAGCGCTCGTCGAACAGCTGCGACCAGCGCTCCCAGAAGGCACGCTGTGAGTCGCGCTCGCGCTCGCCGACGTCGGTGCCGCGCGTCACCGACTCGTGGTGCACGAGCCGCGCGGCCGGGAAGTACAGCACGCCGAAGCCCGCCTGCCACGCCCGCAGGCACCAGTTGACGTCCTCGTAGGCCATCCCGTAGCGCTCGTCGAGCAGTCCGACACGCTCGATCACGGCGCGGCGCACGTACATGCACGCGCCGGTGACAGCCAGCGCCGGGCTCGCGCGTCCGGCCGGCCCCCAGTCGGAGGGCTTGAAGCGGTAGCGGTGGTCGAACCACTCGGGCTGATCACGGTTTCGCACCGTGCCACCGAACTGGATGCGCCCGTCCGGGTACTGCAGCTGCGCGCCGACGATGCCCGCGTACTCATAGCGGTGGGTCGCGTACTGCAGACACTCGAGCCAGCTCGGGAGCGCCTCGACATCGGAGTTCAGCACGACGACGTCGCGCTCGCCGTCGGTTGCGCGCAGACCGCGGTTGACGTTGGCGGCGAAGCCGGTGTTGCGCTCAGAGGTGATCAGCACGTCGATCCCCTCGATCTCTCGCAGCGCCGCCACGTGCTCGGCGCCGCTTGAGTCATCGGCGACGATCACGCGCGCCATGCCCGGGCGGGTCGTCTTGCGGATGCTGCGCACGAGCGCCAGCACCCGCTCCGCGTCGCGGTAGCTGGGGACGACGATGTCCACCGGCCTGGCGTGCTCGCGATACCACCTGACGGCGCTGCGCAGTTCCTGGTCGCGTGCGTGCGAGCGCAGACGCAGGCGCCGCGCCAGCGGCGTGAAGCGCAGCGGCAGCGTGAGCGCACGGAACAGCAGCGTGCGCAGGCCCCAGTACTTGTACGTCAGGTAGATGCGCCTTCGCACGTTCGCGAACGGGCCCTGCGGGCGACCCTCGATCGGGCTATCGCTCATCGGCTGGCACGTGGTCGTTGGGTGGTACCGGCTCGTCGTCGAGGTGCAGCGGCGCGAAGCCCGCGCGGCGCTCGAGCGACAGCCCGCGGGTCGCTGCCGCGGGCAACCTGTCCGCGCGCGAGCCCAGCAGAGCTCCCGTGCGACAGACGACATGATGGCGTGCGACCGTCGCGAGCCTCGCCGGGCGGCGGGCGGGCGAGACCCCCTCGGCGATCAGCGCGCGCCGCGTCTGCCCCAGCTCGCCGCGCAGCTGCGCGAGCAGGTGCCGCGGAGAGGCCGGCTCGCGCCAGCCGTAGACCTCGCGCAGCCCGCGCCACTCGTCGAAGCAGCGGCGTAGCTGCTGGACGGTCGTGTAGGAGTGCGAGTGCAGGACCGCCGCCTGCGGCAGGTATGCCTTCGCGTGGCCCGCGCGGAGCATGTCGATCGCGAGCACCCGGTCCTCGGCATAGGGCACTTCGCGAAACGGCGTGCGCTCCCACGCCGAGCGCGCGACCGCGGCGTTGGCATCCGTGAAGAAGCCGCGCCGGCCCACGAGCTCGCCTACGGCCACCGAGCGCTCGCCCTCGGACAGACGCTCGAGCTGCGGGGAGCCGTCCGGCGACAGCGACGCGAACCAGCGCTCGAGCTCGAGGCGCACTGGTGCGCTCGCCCCTGCACGTGGCCGGTAGGGGCCGTATGCGAGCGCCACGTCCGCCGCCAGCTCGAAGCCCCCCAGCAGGCGCTCGAGCCAGCGCTCGTCGGCCGGCTCGGAGTCCTGCGTGAGCAGCGCCACGTGCGTGCCGGCGGCGGCGTCCATCAGCCGATTGCGCACGCCGCCGTGGGAGAAGTCCTCGGGCGCGATCTCCAGCACGCGCGCGGCGTGATCGCGCGCGAGCTCCAGCGATCCATCGCTCGAGCCCGAGTCGCACACGAGCAGCTCGTGCTCGACGCTCTGCGTAGCGAGCGCTCGCAGGACACCGGCGAACAGCTCGCCTCCGTTACGCACGGGTATCGCGACCGTGACGGTCAAGGACGTACCAGCTCCACCCAGTCAGCCTGCTCGCCGCAGAGCGTCCTCCAATCGGGGAGCGCAACGGTACTCAGGGTCTCTGGCGCCTGCATCTGCAGACCCACCGCGCCGATCGTCCCGTCGTCGCCTGCCGGCCATTCTCCGGGCCCGAGGTGGCCGCGTCCACCGTCGGCGTAGACGCGGACGGGGTGGCGTCCCTGGCTCAGATGCAACGTGGCCGCCTGCAGCCACTGGCCCGGGGTGTTGGACCCGGCCACCCAGCCGACGGTCCGCCCGTTGACCTGCACGTAGGTCTTGCGCGGGAAGTCGCCCTGCACCCACACCGCGTAGCGACCGCTCGAGCGGAGCGTCAGCACGCCCTGCGCCGAGCCGGCGGTGCTCGTCTCGACGGCGCCCACCTGTGCTGGATCAGCCGGCCAGGAGCGTGAGCGGCGGATATCGGAGGTCGGGTTGAACACCGTCAGTTCGGGTGCGCTCGCCACGATCAGCTCCGTGCCGGCGGGAGCACTGGCGACGATCGGTGCCAGCGCCGGACAGGTGACCGTGGCCGAAGGCGAGTACAGCTGCTGCTCGGGCAGGTGGGTCAGGATCTGCGGCGTCGAGCTTCTACGCCATCCGAGGTAGTACTTGTTCTCGAACACCAGCCGGTAGTTGGCGGGCGGCCGGCTGGCGGATGGAGAGCGCCGCGTGACGATGATCGGGTAGCCCTCGACGAACGACAGCAGCTCTTCGTCCAGGTCGAAGTAGTGGTCGAAGTAGTAGGTCGGTGAGCGCAGCTGCACCTGTTGAGGCGTGATCGGCTCGAATGGCGCGGTGATCCTCGCGGCGCGCGCGAAGAACTTGGCGTATTCCTCGGGCTCGTTCCACAACACCGGACCCTGCCCGGCGAAGTGATCGCCCGTCTGCGCGATCGCTTCGATGCGGTCGGTCGGCGCGACGCGGTCGTGGCGGTAGGCGAGCACATCGGAGCCGAGGACGGCGAGCGCGAGGGCCCCGGCGACGGCCATCGCCGGCCACGCCATGCGTCCATCAGCGCTGAGCAGGAACGCGAGCGCGATGAACACCACCGATGGCCCCGCGATCGCCAGCAGCTTGCCCTGGGCGTAGGGACTGACACGCGGATAGACGATCACGATGACAAGGCCCGTGACGCCAGCCAGGAGCAGCGCGCCCGCCTCGCGCCGGCGCAGCGCCCACAGCACGCCGACAAGCAGCAGCACGAGCATGACCGCCGCTGCGATCGCCGTGAGCGTGCCTTTCAGCCCCGGGGGGACCGACAGCCTGTATTCCCCGAAGAGCCACACGCCGCTGATCTGACTGAGCGGGAGTTTGCGCAGCAGCTGGCCGAACTGGCCCGCCCCCATCCCTGTCGCGCCCTGGCCGGCGCTGGCGGCGCTGAAGAACGTCTGGAAGGTGGTCAACGACGGGATCGCCAGCAGTGCCGCGAGACAGCCGCCGGCAGCCGCCGGCATTACCCAGCGTGCGCGCGGCCAGCTGTGGCGGGCGAGCGCCACGCACAGCCCCAGGGACAGCACGAGCGCGCCCACGTATGGAAGCGCCACCGCGTTGTAGGTCGCAAGCGAGGCCGCCGCGGCCACCGCGACGAGCACGCCGCCGGCATATGGCCGCCCGAGCGGGATCGCCGCGTAGACCAGCGCGACCGCCGTACAGACCGTGGCCAGCAGGCCGATCTCCTTGATCCCCCCCTGCAGGGCGTACTGGTAGGTGAGGTTGGCACAGACCGCGACGCCCGCCACGAGCGCCGCGCGCCAGCCGCCGAGCCGGCGCTCGCCGATGCTCGCCAGCGCCATCGCGCCGAGCGCTGCGAGGCTCGAGATGTAGGGCTGGTAGATGACCGCCACCGAGGTGTCGATCAAGCCGCTGAACGTTCCCAGCAGCGCCTGCGTGCCGAGTGGATAGCCGTTGTTCAGGTACTGGACAATGAACTGTCGCTGGCTGGATTCGGGGAGCTGACCGAGCAGCGTCCCGAACCCCTTGATGTGATTCGCCAGCAGCAGCTCGAAGGACGAGTCGTTGACGAAGTCATAGCCCGACCACGTCCAATGCCCGTAGGCGATCACAGGCATCGTGAAGATCACGTAGACGGCGAGCCCCGCCACTCCCGCCCACCCCGGGTTCAGGCGTGCCCGCAGCCCACCCTGGGCGAACGCCAGGCCGGCGACCGCGACGGCTACGACGAGCGCTATCGCCAGCGCATCGCCAGCGCCGGCGGTGTAGCCGGGCATGATCAGCACGAACGCCACGCACAGGCCAAGCGGCGCCAGCAGCGCGTTGGACAGCCGCACGCGCAGCACACGCTCCAGCGCGAGGCCACACCCCAGGCAGACCGCCCAGACGAGCACCGGCGTGGCGATCACGCCGACTAGGTAGTCAAGAATTGCGCCGCAGCCCGAGGATCGACAGCAAGAACGCCGAGAAGAAGATCTGGATGCCGACGATCAGGAGCGTTGCGGCGATCACCGCGAGGTGTTCGTCGGCGAGCGACCCGAAGCCGTGTGAGATCCAGGTCGCGAGGATCAGCCCACCCAAGATCAAGCCGACGAGCACGAACGCGCCGCCGAGCAGCAGGCCGTGCTCCAGGCGAAAGCGCGCGCGCATGCGATCGAACCACGGGTCCTTCTCGCCCATGAAGTACGTGCCGTACGCATGCGCGCACAGCCCCAGCGCGAGCACCTGCGTGCCGACGATCATCAGCAGCGCACCGCCGATCAGCGCGTGCACCCCCCAGGCGCGCCCGAAGAAGTCCAGGCCGGCGCCTACGAACACGACGATCAGCGTGCCCACGCCCGCGAGCGCCGTGCCAGGCACGATGAACAGGTGGTTGGGGCTGTGCACGAGCAGGAAGCGCAGGTGGCGCCAGCCGTCGCGGAAGCTCGACAGTTTGCTCTCGCCGCCGCGGGGGTGGTATTCGATCGGGAACTCCGCGATCTTCAGGTTCTCCTTGGATGCGCGGATGACCATCTCCGAGGCGAACTCCATGCCGGTCGTGCGCAGGTCCAGGCGCGGCAGCACTTCGCGGCGCACCGCGCGCATGCCGCAGTGCGCGTCGCTGATGCCGGTGCGGAAGAAAAGGTTGAGGAGCCCGGTGAGGATCGGATTGCCGATGTACTGGTGCAGCCACGGCATCGCTCCCGGCTGGATGTTGTCCATGCGATCGCCGATCACCATCTCCGCGCCCTCTTCGAGCGCCGCCACGAAGCGCGGGATCTCGTCGAAGTCATACGTCAGGTCGGCGTCGGCCATCACGATGTAGCGACCTCGCGACGCCGCGAAGCCGGCGAGGTAGGCACTGCCGTAGCCGCGCCGCTGTTCGACCACCACACGTGCGCCCGCACGCTCCGCCAGGCTCGCCGAGTCGTCCTCGGAGTTGTTGTCGGCGACCACCACCTCGCCGTGGACTCCCATGCGCACGATCGCCTCCAGGGCGGCGGTCACGCACGACTCGATGTTCTCCGCCTCGTTCAAGCACGGGATCACCACCGATACCAGCGGCGTCTCATCCTGGGGATCGGAAGTCGAAGGAGGGGCGCTTGTCGGTGCGAGTGTGCTCATCGGCTGAAGGTCGGTGTAGCCCCGATTCGAAGAGTCGGGCGGCTGGCGTTGTGGTTATAACGCCTGAGAGGGCGGAAAGTGGCGCACGCTGGTGGCCGGACCGGTGAGATGGAATGCTAGCGGCATGCGTGTGTGCGTCGTGTACGACTGTCTTTTCCCACATACGGTCGGGGGCGCGGAGCGCTGGTATCGCAACCTCGCCGAGCGTTTGGCGGCCGAGGGGCACGAGGTCACCTACCTGACCCTGCGCCAGTGGAAGCGCGGGGAGCACGCTCAGATCGACGAGCGCGTGCGTGTCGTGACCGCCGGCCCACGCATGGCGCTGTACACCGACGACGGACGGCGGCGCATCCTGCCACCGCTCGTGTTCGGGCTGGGCGTGTTCGCCCACCTGCTGCGGGACGGCCGTCGCTACGACGTCGTGCACACATGCGCCTTCCCGTATTTCTCACTGCTCGCGGCCGCACTGGTGCGGCCGCTGATGCGCTTCGAGCTGGTGGTCGACTGGTTCGAGGTCTGGAGCCGCTCCTACTGGCGCGAATACCTCGGCGGGGCCGGCGGACGCGTCGGCGAGCTCGTGCAGCGCCTGTGCGCGCTCGTTCGCCAGCGCGCGTTCTGCTTCTCCGAGCTCCACGCCGAGCGCCTGCGGAGCGAGGGGCTGCGCGGGTCAGTGACCGTGTTGCGCGGGCTCTACGCGGAGAGTCCCGCGCCACCCACGCTGGGCGCGGCCGAGCCGACGGTGCTGTTCGCCGCGCGGCTGATCCCCGAGAAGCAGGTGACGCTGGCGGTCGCCGCGATGGCGCTCGCGGCGGAGCGGATCGCGGGCCTGCGAGGCGAGTTCCTCGGCGACGGGCCCGAGCGGGCCGCGCTCGACGCGGCGATCGCCGCGCACGGGCTGCAGGGCGTCGTCACCGCGCGGGGCTTCACCGACACCGAGACCGTCGACGCGGAGATGCGCCGCGCGATGTGCATGCTCGTGACGTCCCGGCGCGAGGGCTATGGCCTGGTGGTGGTCGAGGCGGCCGCCAGAGGAACGCCGAGTGTGGTCGTCGCGGGCGAGGACAACGCCGCTACGGAGTTGATCGACGAGGGGGTCAACGGCTTCATCGCCGAGAGCTCAGACCCGGGGCGTGTCGCCGAGGCGATCGTGCGCGTGCACGAAGCAGGGGCGGCGCTGCGCGAGAGCACCGCGCGCTGGTTCGCCGAGAACGCGGACTCGCTGTCGCTGGAGTCCTCTCTGCGGAGGGTGCTGGAGAGCTATTCGTCGGGCGGCTTCACCGCTCGCTGATCGCCCTCCTGACTGGTCAGAGCGGCGATGTCCTGGAGATCCTTCTCACGGCCTGCTGCGAGCTTCATGCGGATCAAGTCGTCGAGGTGGACGAAGCGCAGAGACTGCTCGCCGACCTCCGCAGTGACGGCCCGCTCGCGCATCTCCTCCCACGATCGCGCGCCCTTCAGCTCGACCGCGTCGGTCCACACGTCAAGGCCGCCGGCGCGGGTGGCGAGACCAAAGTTGGCGCCGTCGCGTAGATGCGCCGCATCGGTCGGATCGATGCCGAGCAGGTGCGCGTCCACCCCCTTCAACCGGGCGCGCAGCTGCTCGAGAGCTGCGGCGAGACGTTCGAGGTTGCGAGCATCCGGCGCGACGATCACATCGACGTCCTGGGTGGTGCGGACGTGCCCATACGCCTGCACGGCGACACCGCCGATGATCAGGTAGTTGACATCCTGGTCGTTGAGCACACGAAAGACCTCGACGGGATCGCTCGGCGCATCATCCGGCGGCGCGCTCACGGCTCGTCCGAGCGTGCGACACCGGCCAGCTCTCCCGCGAAGCGATTCCAGGCCAGTGAGCGCTCGAGCCGCTCGCTCATCGTCTGAGCCATCGAGTCCGCCAGGTGATCCGCGTCGAAGTCGCCTTCGAGTCGTCGAACGTTCAGCTCTAGGCCCTCGCCCATCGCGGCAAGCAGGCGCTGGATCGTGTCCAGCGAGGGGGAGATCTCATCGCGCTCCACGCGACTGATCGCGTTCTGCGAGGTGCCCGCGCGCAGGGCGAGCTGGGCTTGGGTAAGGCCGTGGCGCTCGCGAGTCGAACGCACCAGCATGCCGGGACTCATGACGTGAATATACCAGATCAGGTATACGCTGCCGGGTTCCGATGGGGATCCCTGTCAGCGTTGCATCGCCCGCGCGTAGCTCTCGAGCGTCAGCCGCGCGGTGCGCTCCCATGTGAACCGCTGCACCTGAGCCACGCCGAGCGACTGCAACCGCGCGCGCAGACTCTCGTCGGCGAGCAGCCGCGAGATCGCGGTCGCGATCGCCGCCTCGTCGTGCGGGTCGAACAGCAGCGCCGCCTCCCCCGCGACCTCCGGCAGCGAGGACGCGTTCGAGCACGCCACGGGGACGCCCCGCGCCATCGCCTCGAGCACCGGCAGCCCGAAGCCCTCGTACAACGACGGGAACACAAAAGCTCGCGCAATCGACCACAGGCCCTCGAGCTCCTCGCTCGACACCCAAGCCGGAAAGCGCACGTCGCCCGCGATCCCGAGCGCATCCGCACGTGCGCGCAACTCCAACTCGTGCGCGGTCGGATAGCCGGGGAGCACGAGCACCGGGCGATCCTCGGGCTCGATCCGCGCGAGCGCGCCGATCAGCGCGAGCAGGTTCTTGTGCGGCCGCTTCGCCGAGAGGCTCAGCACGACGCTGCGCTCGCCGAGCTCGAGCCGCGCGCGCAGGTCGCGCTCTGGCAGCGGCGTGCTGCGGCGTACCGCCCCGAGACCGAGCGGCACGACGTCGACGCGCTCCGCGCCGACGCCGAGCAGCTCCATCAGATCCTGACGCGTGCTCTGCGAATCGGCGATCACGCGGTGCGAGCGGCGGACCGCGCCCGGCACAAGCACGCGCATCCCCTTGTCGCGCAGGCCAGCGTGCGCCTCTGGGAAGCGCGCGTAGATCAGGTCGTGCACGGTCACCACCCGGCGAAAGCGTCCCCACAGCGGCGCTGTGCTCGCCATGCTGTGTACCAGATCGACGCGCGCGCGAGCGGCCGCGATCGGCAGCAACGCCTGCTCGCCTGCCACCCACTGGACGCGGTCGCGTGCGAGCACCGGCACGGTCACGGCCGGCAGCAGCTCTCCCCACGGGCCGTCGGCGGCGGCCGCCTCGCGGTTGACGAACGCGGTGAAGCGCATGCCGGGCGGGGCCTGTTCGAGCAGCGCTGGGATGGTTTCGCGCGCGGCCACCTCCATACCGCCGGTCTCACCCGGCACGAGGAAGATCAGGTTCAGGCCGACATGCATCGCGCCGGTCAGGCTAGCCTGCGCGCGTACCCGGACTCCCACCGAGCTTTGCTCTCACTTCTCATAGTGGTAGCGGGCCTGTAGGACCACGAGGTCGGTGTCGAGCACTTGGTACACCAGCCGGTGCTCCTCGGTGATCCGCCGCGACCAGGCCCCGGCGATCCCGTACTTGAGCGGCTCAGGCTTACCGATCCCGCCCGTCGGATCGCGTAGAGCGTCGTCGAGCAGGCGGTTGATGCGTCTCACGATTGCGCGATCTGCCCGCTGCCAGTAGGTGTAGTCCTCCCAGCCCTGCGGCGTGAAGACCAGCCTCACGCGCGGTCGAGTTGGCGCTCGACCGTCTCGCCGCGCTCGGCCGCCTCAGCGGCATCGAGCAGGCGCCGCGCGTTGGCCGGCGAGCGGAACAGGTACGCCGTCTCGTGCCACGCTGCATACTCGTCGGCCGACATGAGCACGGCATTGCCGCGTTTGGAAGTGATCTCGATCGCCGACCGATCGTCGTTGACCTTCTCGATCAGCGGGAACAGCCCTCGGCGTGCCTCGCTAGCGGTGATCGCCACCACCATCTCCTTTCACTGGTACCAAATATCGTACCATCCGTGCGGGCGAGGAGGCGGCGGCGGATAGCAGTGAACCTCGTTACGCTCTCACGCGGTGACCGTCGCTTCCCGCCCGCGCCGTCTCGACGTAGACGTACGCTCACACATATGAGCGCTCCTGCAGTCAGAAAACCGCTGCATCTGAGGGTGGCCTCGGCGATCGCGCCGGACGCCGGCAAGCACGCGATCGACCGGGTGCGCACGCGTATGCTCCGCCCGCGCGACGCCGCGGCATGAACGTCGGGATCGACGCACGAGCCGCGGCCGAGGTTCCCGCCGGGCGCGGCCGGCTCGTGCGCGAGTTGTTGCGCGCACTGGCCGCGCGCGAGGACGACGGCCACCGCTACGTTCTCTACGCGCGACAGGCGTGGCAGGGCGAGGAGCTGGACGAGCGTTTCCGCTGGCGGCTGATCGGCGCCCGAGACCCTTGGTGGCATGTGCTCACCGCGCGTGCGGCGAATCGCGAGTGCGACGTGTTCCTCTCCTCCAACTCGTATCTCACCACCTGGCTGCTGCGCGCCCCCGCCGTGCCGATCGTCTACGACCTCGCCGCGTTCGAGCCGTCGATGCGACCCAACCGCCGCTCGACGCTGATCGAGCGCGCGACGCTGGGTCTCGCGGTGCGACGCTCGGCCGCTGTGCTCGCCATCTCGCAAGCCACCGCCGAGCACCTGGCCAAGCGCTTCCCGGCAGCCTGGGGCAAGACGGTGGTGGCGCCGCTGGGAGTCGCCTCGACGCTCGAGGACGGCCTGACGCCCGCCGAGGCCGCGCGCCTGCCGGCCCCGGGGTTCGTGCTGGCGGTCGGCACGCTCGAGCCACGCAAGAACCTGCCACGGCTGGTCGCCGCCTACAGCTCCCTGGACGAAGCCGAGAAGGCGCGCCATCGGCTGGTCGTGGTGGGGGCGAACGGCTGGCAGACGGGCGAGACGTTGAGCGCCCTACGCTCGCTGGGCGAGCGCTGCGTGATGCTCGGCTACGTCTCCGACGCGGCGCTCGCGGAGCTCTACCGACGATGCGCGGTCTTCTGCTATCCGTCGCTCGGTGAGGGCTTCGGGCTGCCCGTGCTCGAGGCGATGGCGGCGGGCGCGGCGGTCGTGACATCGCAGATCTCCTCCATGCCGGAGGTCGGCGGCAACGCGGTCGAGTACGTCAACCCATTCAGCGTGACCAGCATCGCCGCTGGGCTGCGAGCCGTGCTCGACGATGAGTCCCACCACGCCGAGCTCGCCGCGCGCGCGCGGGCGCGTGCCCGCGAGTTCTCATGGGAGCGTTTCGCGGCGATCGCGCTCGAGACGCTGGACACCGCCGCCGGGCGGGTCACTGGCGTGGAGGCGACCGTACATCGCGCCGTGAGATGAGCTCGGGAACGCCCGGCGAGGTCTCGGAAACCATTCCTCCTACCGCTTGAGGACCTCGAGCTCCGCCCGGATGTTCATCGTGGGGAAGATGAACGCGAAGTACTTCTCGTACGCATCCTGGACGCGATTGAAGAGCACGCTCAAACCGAGCACGCGATAGGGCAGCCACATGTCGAGCGTGATATGGACGACACGGAAGCGGACATCGGTGTAGTGGGCGAAGCGGGGCTCGGCCAGCGAGCGGATCGCGACGGTGGAGAAGTAGTGGCGGTGCGTGGGGTCGCCGTAGGCGAGCACGGAGGAGAAATGCGGCGTCCGCAGCTGTATGCGAGCGCCGGGGCGAGCGATGCGATGCAGTTCCTCGAATACGCGGATCGGCTCGGACACGTGCTCGATCACGTCCTGTAGCAGGATCTGATCGAAGCTCGAGTCCTCGATCGGGTAGGGAAAGCTATCGAGGTCGTGGACGATGTCGGCGGCTGTGTCCGCGGAGATGTCGAGCCCGATCGATCCGGGCACCTTCGTCGCGCCGCAGCCGACATCGAGGATCGCTCCGGGCCCGGTGGGCGAGAGGTCGAACTGGCGCGGGTCGCTCAGCCGTTCGAGCAGATCGCGGGGGCGCGGCACGCGCCGTACAGTAGCGCCCGCTTCGGTAGCACTCGAGCTGCTTCAGGCGGCCAGCAGCCCGTCGTAGGCAGCTGTCAGGCGCTCGGCAGCAGCGCTCGTCGAGTAGCGGCTCACGATCTCCTGTGGGTAGGACACCCGCTCACCGGGCGGACGGGTGAGCGGTCCGGCCGCCAGCGCGCGGGCGATCGCGGGCCAGTCGCCCGGGGCGACGAGCTCGACGGGCGCGCCCGCCAGGACCTCCGGGATCGCGCCACTGGTCGTGCTGATGATCGCCAAGCCAGCGGCCATCGCCTCAGCGAGCACGAGGCCGAACTGCTCCTCCCAGAAGGCCCGGGGGATGCCGAACGGGTGCAGTTGGGCGGACGCGGAGCCCTGGCTCGCGAGCACCATCACCGAGGCCTGCGCGAACACCGAGGGCATGTCGTCGTAGGGAACGCTGCGAATCTCGAGCGCGTCGCTCAGGCCGAGATCGGCCGCGTACGCACGCAGGCGCGCCTCCTCGGGACCGGAGCCGATCATCAGCAGGCGAGGGCGCACCGTCTCCCCCGCGGCTGTACGTACCGTGCCCCGGTGCAGCAGCGCAAGCGCCCGCAACACGTCCTGGTGGCCCTTCTCCCACACGAGCCGCCCGGCCGAGAGGATCGTGTGCACCCGAGGCTCACTTGCGGTGCCGCGGGCGTGAGCCTCAGCAGCTGTGTCCGGCGCGGCAGGCGCGGCGAAGCGAGCCGTGTCGATCCCGGGCGGGCAGAGCGCGATCCGCTCGGGCGAGACACCCTCCAGCCCGAGCGCAAGCGCAGCCCGCTCGGTCGCCGCCAGGAACAGGTCGGTTTCGGCAAGCACCAGCTCGCGAAAGCGCCGCGCGTGGCGATTGCGGTAGGCGGCGAGCAGCGGCAGCGTCTCCCACACCGTCTGCACGAGACGAAAGCCGTGCCGGCGTCGGCGGCGCGCGGCGTCGGCGGCGAACCAGAAGCTGAGCTCGGCGGCGTGCACGATGTCCGCCTGCGCAAACGCCTCCTCCGCGGACAGGTAACGGTCGCCCAGCATCATCGCCGAGAGCTCGCCGACGCGCCCGTGCGGAAGCATGTCGCGCAGTGCGCGCGTCGGCACCGCATGAAGCTCCTCGGGCGCGAGGAAGCGGTTCGAGCCAGTGAGCAGATAGGAGACCTCGTAGCGGTCCGGCAGCTCGAGCCACGGGCGCAGCTCCCAGGGGTTCGCGAGATGGCCGCGCACGATCAGGACCGAGGGCACGGCTCGGCACGCTATCGCCTAGCGCGCGGCGCTTGGCTCAGCGAGCCCGGCGCAGCGGGGCCGGCAGCAGCTCGAGCACCTCTGGCGGTACCGCCCGCGCGAGCACGATCACCAGGCCATACGCGCAAAGAGCGAGCAGCGTTCGCACGAGCGAGGGCACTCCCGCAAGCAGCGCGAGCGCGACTGCGGGCGCCGCCGCCAAGAGGACCTTGAGCACGATCCCCAGCTTCGGACGAAGCTCGCGACGGGTGCGAACGAGCCCCACCAGCAGCCCTATCGCCAGCACGCTCTCGCCGCACAGCGTCGCTGCGGCGGCGCCCGTCGCGCCATGACTGCTCGCTAGCACGATCGTCAGCGAGCAGCTGACCACAAAGGCGAGCAGGTTCGCGAGCAGGACGCTCTTGTATCGCTGCAGCGAAAGCAGGGCGAAACTCCAACCGGCGAAGGCGAACGTCGCGATCAGCGCGAAGCCCTGGATCTGCAGCACTTCGGCCGAGGCCACGTATTCTGGGCCGGCGACGACCTGGATCATGAACTGCGCGCCGCCGAGCGTCGCGATCGCGGCACCGACCCCCAGGATCAGCGAGACCTCGAATATGCGTCGCAGCGCGTAGGCGAGCCGGTCACGGTCGTCGCGCGCCGCACGCACGAGCAGCGGCAGCGTGCCGCCGGCGAGTAGGCCGGGCACCGTGCCCATGACGATGAAGATCCGAAACGACGCGGCGAACAGGCCACTCTGGTGGGCATCGGACACCAGGCTCGTCAGGACCTGCGCTGCGAAGATGTACAGGGTGCCGACCGCGCTGGCCAGCGAGAAGGACACGGTGAGCCGCAACAGCGCCCGCCATTGTCTGGGGCGCACGGCGAAGCGCAGCGAGATCTGATGGCGAGCGAGCGCCGCCGTGGGGGCAATGAGCACCAGGTTGACCGCGAGCACGACCGCCAGCAGCGGCAGCACGCCGGCGCCGAGCAAGACCAAAACCACGATCGCAGCCACGGTCAGCACCTGCCGCGCCAGTTCGAGCGTGGACAGGGTGCCCAGGCGCAGTTCGGCGCCGATCGGGATCGTGTGGGTGTGCTGCACGACCAGGGCGATCGTGCCGAGGCTCGCGAGCGCCGCCCCCGCCACCAGCGCCGACTGATATCCAGCCGCGAGCGCAAAGCCCGTGACGAGCAGCACCCCGGCGCTCGACAGCACGATCCGCAGTCCCAGCAGGTCGCGCATCAGCGCATCGCGCTCGGCGCCTTCGCGCGCAACGAACTCGCGGGTGCCGATCTGCGCCATCCCCGCGTCTGTGATCGCGGCGACGATCGCCACGAGCGAGAGCACTGTCGTGTAGTAGCCGAAGCCAGTCACCCCCAAGTGGCGGGTGAGCAGCGCCGCCGAGAGCACCGACAGCGCGATCATGACCGCGTAGGCGCCGAGGCGCACGACCCCGCCGCGGACGATCCGTCCTCCGGCCTCGGTGCTGTCCAGCACATCAGCGTCCACTGGGGCCGCCAGCTCCGAGGGCAGCCCCGGCGCACTCATCGCGACTGCCGCCACGCTCGCGCGTAGCTCGCCAACGTCCCCCGAGCCGTCGCCTCCCACGTGAACCCGTGCTCGCGTTCATGGCCCCGTGCGACGAGCCGAGCCGCCAGAGCGCGGTCCGCGAGCAGCTCGATCAGAGCCTCGCTGATGTCGCTCACGTCATAGGGGTCGAAATAACGCGCCGCATCTCCGGCAACCTCGGGGAGCGCAGATGCGCGCGAGCAGGCGACCGGCACTCCCCGTCGCATTGCCTCCAAGATGGGTATGCCGAAGCCCTCGTTGATCGACGCGAACACGAAGCAGCTCGCGCACGCGTACAGCCCCTCGAGATCGGCGGCGTCTACGTACTCCGGGAAGACCACGCTCTCGCTCAGCCCCAGCTCATCCGCCAGCACCCGCAGCTCACGCTCGTGCGGTGTCGGATTCCCCGGCATCACCAGGATTGCGTCGGGCCAGCGCTCGGTGACGCCGACCATCGCCCGGATCAGCCGCGGCAGATTTTTGTTGGCCTTCTTGGCGGACACCGTCAGAACGACCGGACCGTCGCCGAGGCCCAATCGCGCCCTCAGCTCCGCCGCGGGGGTCGGAGCCAGCAGATCGCTGCCACCGGAGGCGAGCGGGACGACGTCAATGCGCTCGCGGGGCACGCGTAGGTGCTCGACGAGATGCTCAGCGCCGGCCTCGGACAGGGCCAGCACGCGATCCGCGCGTCGCGCGACCGGCGGCACGATCACACGCCACAGCCGCACGGTCGCCGCCTCGCCCGGCTCAGGGGCGACGATCCACGTGACGTCCGCGAGGGTCACCACGTTGACAGCGCGCGTGCGCAGCGGCGCAGTCAGGGCAACGCTGTGCAGCAGATCCAGGCGTCGTCCCGCTATCGCCCCGAGCACAGTGAGCTCCGAGATCGCCTTCAACCCGCGGCGGCCCAGCAGCGGGTGCGCGACAAGCTCGACCGAGCCGCCCCACCCCTCCTGCTCCAGGTACTCGCGTCCGCGGGGGTTGCAGAAGACGCTGAAGCTGACCTCGGGCGCGAGGCGCACCAGCTCCGGCACGAGCGCGCGCACGTACGTGTCGAGCCCTCCCATGCGCGGCTCGAGGAAGATCGCGTTGATCCCGATCCGCCGCGGGAGCGCCGGAGCCGTCCAGGACACCTCGACGGCTGCCTCGCTTCTCGCCGACTCGCTTTGCAGATCTGCTGCCATCGCAGGAATCCTCGCAGGCCGCGGAACGCTCGTGCCCGCCGCGCGGCAGCTGAGGCTCGCGGCGATGATCGCCTATCGCACCCCGCGCAAGATCGGGGAGCTCGTCACGAACGACTCAGTTCAGCGCACACGATGGCGGCTGCCGCGAAGGCACCCTGGCCGTAGGTACGATCCTCTACCGAATCCTCCTCCGCGACTGCCCATCCGCTCGCTGGATCGTGCGCGAAGACCTCTAGGCGCTCAACCGCGAGTCCAGCCTCCTCAACAACACGACGGAACGTCCGGGGCGCGTACTGCCGCTGCCAGCCGAGGTTCTCGTCGCTTCCTGCCGGCACCGTGACAAGCACACGCCGTGCGACTCGCCCGAGTTCACGTAGACCGTCTACGTCGCCGGCGCCGCCACTCTCAATGCCGTAGTCGGAGTTGTCCATGCCGACATGCTCGAGCGTCGAGACACAGATCGCCACGTCGAAGCTGTCGTCGGCGAAGGGGAGATTGCGCACGTCGGCCACGTGACTCCTGAGCCCAGGAACGTGCGCCTTGGCGAGATCGGCGATCTCGATGACGTGAGGCTGCCTGACGAGCAGCCACTTATAGACAATCAAGGAAAACGCAGTTCCGATGTCGAGTACGCGCTTCTCGTCATCGCTCGGAAGGCGTCGCAATACCCACGGGATCTCTATGACACGCTCGGTCAGGCCGACCCCGACCCCATCCAACGGCTCCATGCCCAAGGCAAGCCGCTCGATCAGCGGTTCCTCCGCGAATACCTCGAGGGTGGCGGCGTGCCCACGAGCGAGCCTCGGCAGGTACGCGAGCTGGCCAACCCTCCTCGACCAAGGCTGCGGCAAGCGAATGCGTAGCCATCTATACGCACGAGTCAAACTCTCAAGTGGTGTCATGTCCGCCAGATTACCGGTGTGCGCTGAACTCCTGGAGGCGCCGGGCCGCTCTCAGCGCCCCGCTGGCGCCGATGTGCCGAGCACCTGCGCACCCGCCCCAAGCGCCTGCACGGCGAAGTAAGCATCCGCGCTGCTCACCGGGATCGCGGTCTCGAAGCTGCTCGCCGCGACGGTGGCGAGCGGGGACAGCGATGTCGGGCTCGCGCCCCCGAGCACTGTCCACTGGCTGACGCCGGTGGCGCCGTTCCAGCTCGCGTATACCGTGGCCGCTTCGGCGCCGCTCGATCTGACCGCCACCGCGGGCGGAGCCGCCGGGGTGGCGCTCCAGGGGAAGCGGTAGGCGCGGTAGGACTGACCCGGGGAGGGAATGCGCGCGTCGAACAGCATCTGCCCGGCGGGGTTGAACTCGCTGAGGTACGGCTCTTCGCCCCAGCCGACGAACGAGTCGCCGTCGGGCAGCACCTCGTCGTCGCCCTGGCTGCCCGCCAGCAGCGCGGGCGTGTGCACGTAGCGGCCGATCAGCGCGACGCTGCGGTTCTTCCAGTCGATGCGCTCGCGGATCGCGCGCGACTGGGAATGCTCCTTGGGGGTGGCGCCGTCGTCGAACATCGTGAGCGTGCCGTCGGACTGCCAGCGGAGGTCGTGCTGCCACGCGAAGCCCGTGCCGGCGCCCATCTTGAAGCTCGAGTGCCTGCCTCCGAGGCGCCACAGGATCGCGCCGTTGAGATGGTCGATCTCGTATCCCGCCCAGGTGTTGCGCGCGGAGACGATGAAGTCGCCGTCGCCGGACGGGTCCAGGGAGACGGAGTTGATGTGGAAGTAGTCCCACGGCTGTCCGGCGGAGCGCGGCAGCGCGGCGTAGGAATCGCTCAGCGCGACGTGCCCGTAGGCGTGCCACTCGAACATCACGAGGCCGGTCTTGATGTCTATCTCCTGCAGGATCGCGTCCTGCAGCACGCCGTTGCGCGAGCCGCCGGCGGAGGACAGGTCGGCGTCGACGAGCGAGTAGGCGGTGATGAACGCTGCGCCCTGCGGCGTGATCTGCATTTCGTGCAGATCCGCCCGGTAGCCATTTCCCGCGGAGACGGTGGCGATCGGCGTGTACGCGGAGCTGTAGATCTCATCGGTCCCTACGCCGATGCCGAGGCTGCCGAGTACCTGGCCCTGCCACCACGACAGCACCGGCTGGCCCTCGTAGCTCTGGACCTGCAGGTCCGCGGCGATGTCGCCGCTGGGCGCCGGCTGGAACCACACGAGGCTCCCGTGGCCGTTGACGATCATCGCGCCCGACTGGCCGTAGCCGTGCGTGGGCGTGAGGAACACGTCGCCGGGCGCGGCCTGCGGCGAGTCCGCATCGACGAACACGCTCGGCGGCTGCAGCTGAGGCTGGGAGACGAAGCTCTGGACGAGCCCCGCTCTGCTGAGCTGCAGCGGCTTGGTGGGCGCGGCGCGATAGCCGGAGAGCCGCGCGACCGTGAACGTGGTGCTGACGCGCTGAGCGTGGTGCGCGGGCCCCACGAGCGCGCTCGCGGTGACGCGCTCGCCCTGCGTGAACGGATGGCTCGGCAGGAAGCTCGCGCCGGGGCTGCTCGCGTAGGACTCGAGCCTGCCGCTGTGGCGACCGCTGCGCGAGCCGACGACGGAGATCTGCGCGATCTCGCTCGCTGGCACGCCCAGGAAGCTGATCTGCGTGCGCGGCGACGCATCGGGCGTCCCGTTGAGCGGGGACAGCGCGAGCGCGGGCGCGCCCTGCGCGTTGGCGGCGAGCAGTGTCATTGCGGCAAGCAGCGCAACGACGCCCAGCCAGGTGCCGGCTCGAGATCCCATCGCAGTGCCCACGCTCGCCCTCATCTCGTTCATCCAGATAGCCGGCTTAACAGCTCGGCTCACACAAGAGTTTCGATCTATCGCAGGGCGCGGGCTCAGCTCTTCGGAACGACTTCGATCCACTCATACGAGCGACCGCAGAGCGCGCGCCAGCCGCTGGGCGACGCCCTGCGCAGCGGCTGCTGAGCGGCGGCGCTCGCGGGCGTGAGGAACAGGCCGTACAGGTACGCGTAGCCACCCTCGCCCGGGCCGAGCGTGAAGCCCCCACGCGCCAGCGACAGGCGGTGGCGCCCGGCGGATAGCGAAACGGGCACGGGGGCCATGGCGTTGAGAACGACCGAGTTGCCTCCGAGTTGCGCGGCGATCGAAGCGAGCCGATGTCCGTCCACGCTCAGCGTGACGCTGGGCATCATCTGGCCCTCGAGCCACACATCCCAGACGCCGGCGCGAGGCACTTCGAACGTCGCCGACAGCTGACCGGGCGTGCTCAACTGCAGGCCTTCTCGCACGTGAACCCAGCGGGCGGGGTGCGAGGTGCGGTGCAACCTGATGCGCACTAGCTCCGGCGAGCTAGCCGCGACCAGGGTGCTCCCACCGTCGTGGCGAGCGAGCCCGGCCACGCGTTCGATGCGCGCGCACTGCTCGCGGGGCGAACCTGAGAGCGGGACGGCGGCGAGGGCCGCCGGAGCGCCGTGTCGGCGTCCCCACACCTGGTAGTAGGTGCCCTGCCACAGCAGCCTGTATGCCGACGGCGGGCGGGCGAGCGCGGGGTCGCGGCGGGTGACGATCAGCGGGTAGGAGCGCAGGGTCGCCGGCGCCACCCGATCGAGCTCGACCGGGTAGCGGTAAAGCGCGCCGGGGCCGGCGAGCGCTGGAGGCGAGTAGATGAAGTTCGGTCCGCCCACGTCGAGGTCGCGCAATACGTACAGCGAGTATTCGTCGAAATCGGCGAACAGCGTCGGTCCCTGTCCGGCGAAGCGGTGATCGATCGATTCGAGCTCCTGATAGCGCGCGGTGGGCGCGATGTTGGAGGTGTGGTACTGCATCGCGTCCGACACGGCCACCCCCGCGAACAGCACGAGCGCCAGCACCGGCGCGAGCAGCCGCAGCGCCGAGGCGCGCAGGGCGGCGACCCCGCCCCACGCCGTCAACACGACCACGGGCGTCGTGAGCATGAGCGTCTTGGCGTCAACCCACGTGGTGCTGTACGCGGTGATCCCCGCCCACACGATCAGCGTCAGCGCGATCCAGCCCGCCAGCGAGTAGTCGCGCCTGCGTAGGAGTCGTAGGGCTCCCAGCACGCAGGCGATGACGGTGATGGCAATGAGAACAGCGGTGATCGTGAGATCGCTGCCCGTGGGCGGATGCTTGTACGTTTCCCACACCCATACGCCGAACACCTGCGTGACCCGTAGCGGTATGGCGAGGTTCCCGGGGGCGCCTGTCACGGCGATGCTCTGGGCGACGTTCAGCGATTTCGACAGACCGGCCCACGTCGGCAGCGCGGCGAGCAGCGTGACGGGCGCCGCGACTGCGATCAGGCGCAGCGTGCGCCATCCGCTGGCCCGATCGGCGGCGACGTCGCGAACCACGATCACAGCGAGGATCGCGGCCGCCGCCAGCACCCACGCGCCGAACCCCACGCCGAGGGCGGAGACCCCGGCAGCGGCGACGAGCGCGAACGGGACGGCGCCCGTGGCGCGTCCCCGCAGCCATAGCGGGTGGAGGACGACGAGCGTGCCGAGGGTGAGGATCAGCCCCAGCGAGGTGATCTCCTTGACCGACCCGATGAGCTCGTAGCCGTAGACGAGCGCGGGCACGGTCACGGTGAGCGCCCCCAGCGCGGCCCAGCCTCCTTCCAGTCCCATCCGCCGCAGGAGCAGCCACGCGGGGCCCGCGGCGGTGGCGAGCATGAACGCGTTGAAGGGCTGGAAGGTCCAGATCAGGGGAAGGCCGAGCAGGAACGCGCTGCCGCCGAACAGCGTGTCCGCGCCCGAGGGGTATCCCGTGCCGTAGTAGTCGTTGATGTACTCGCCGTAGGAGTTGCGCAGATCCAGGTGGGCGTAGTCCTGCCCGTGGCGCAGGAGAAAATCCGCGCCCATCATGTGAAACGCGGAGTCCGACAGCGTGAGGTAGGAGGAGAAGGTGGGCCGCCCCGCCAACAGCACGGGAGCGAGCGCGAGGACGTAAGCGAGCACAGGCGCGACGGGTTGCCAGCGCCATGCCCGCCAGTGCCACGCAAGCGTGAGCACCCTCGGCCACGCCAGTGCGAACCCGGCGATGGCGACGGCGACCATCAGATAGGGGGTCGCGGGAGCGAGGCTCGGCACGTAGGTCGTGAGCTGGGAGAGCCCGATCAACGCCGCCGCACCGACCGCGGGCAGGAGCAGACCGGGCAGCCACCTACCGCTGCAGCGATCGACCAGCAGACCGGCGCCGACGCACAGCAGCGCAAGCACCAGCGGGTAGACCAGTGTCGTCAGAGCGAACATGTTCCAGAGGTCAGAGCTGCGCCGTCAACGAGCGCGAGTCTATGCGCACGCGCTGGCGCCAAGCACCGTCGGACATCATCGAAGAGCCGCCCGAGGCTGCTCGCTTTCTCAGGCCAGCGAATGACCGGGGTGCAGAATGCCTGGCACTTGCGACGGGAGACTCGGTGACGGCCGCCCGAGTCCAAAGCCCTGACCTCCTTGAATGACGGGCTCGGAGTCGAGTCTTCGCTCGTCGAGTGTGCGCAAGAACCCGAGCGTGTCCTCGTCCTCGATACCCTCGGCGATCACGAGCGCCCCGGTCTGTCGCGCGAATGTCGCCATTGCCATCAACACCGCCCGAGCCCCCGGCTCGGTCGCCGCGGCGGTGACGATACTTCGATCGAGCTTCACGAACTCGGCCGCGATCGTGCGCAACATCTCAAGACCAGAGTTGCCGGTGCCGACGTCGTCAACAGCGATCTTGAAACCCTGCTGACGCAGCCGCTGCAGGCACCGGACCACGGACGCGGTGCGGCCCCCGAAGCGCTCGGTCACCTCGACGACGACTCGCTGCGGCGTGAGTCCTGCTTGCTCGACTGCCGCTTGCAGCCAGTCGTCTCCATCGGCGTCCAGGTCGAGGGTCAGGGGGGAGAGGTTTACGAAGATGAGTACGTCAGGTTCGAGCTCGGGAGCAACCCGCAGCGCACTGGCTACGCAGATCACGTCGAGCTGGTGCACGCGCCCTATCTGTTCGGCGATGTCGAATGCCTCGGCCGGCCCGGAGAGCGCGTAGGAGCGGTCGGGGCGGGTAAGTGCCTCAACGCCCAGCAGGGTCTGGGTGCCGATGTTCCAGATCGGCTGAAACTCGGTTGTCAGGCGACCCTCCTCGGTCAGCCGACGGACGGCCTCCTTCTTCTCGGCAGTCAGCACTGCCAAGTGCTCGCCCAGGTCGTTGAAATACGCGCTGCTGTTGCCACCATGACGCTTGGCCTCATACAACGCAGCGTCTGCCTCGGCGCGCAACGTATCGGCCTGCAGCCCCGGCCGCAGCCCGCTTACCCCGATGCTGACCTTGACGCCGGTGTCTGCGAGCTTGCGGCACAGTCGCGCCATCAGGGTTCTGGCCCCATCGGCATCGGTGTGCGCCAGCAGCAGTGCGAACTCGTCTCCTCCTATTCGATAGGGGCGGTCGCCGACTCTTGCCTCGCGGAGGATCGCGGCCACGCGCTTGAGCGTCGCGTCTCCCTGAGGATGCCCGTGACGGTCGTTGATGAGCTTGAAGTCGTCTACGTCCAGCACGGCCAGAGCGAGCGGAGCTCCATAGCGGACGGCTGCGGCGACCTCGAGTGGGAACTCGTCCTGGAAGGCGCTCACGTTGGGCAGATCCGTCAGTCCGTCTCGCGTGGCTCGCCGCAGAACCATCCGGTAGGCACGCATCAACCTCCGGCCGCCGGCCAGGTAGAAGACACCACCACCTCCGAACAGCGCGAGCAGCCCGATCACTAGCACGAGCATCCGCGCTTCATTCAGCCGCGCGTCGTAAGCGCGGTGGCCATAGGTCACCTCGTAGGCGTAGCGACCCCCCAAGACCCTGACAGGAGCGACGAACTCGAAGTTCTGACGGCTGTCGTTGGGATCGGTGTCCCGTCCGGCATACAATGCCCCGCTTTCCAACGCGGTGGCGATTCGCCGAGCATGGTCGATAGTGCCGACCAGAGCACGGTTGCCCGCCTCTATTACGACGTGTCGGGGATCGACCAGGATTGCGCTCAGAGTTTCCGGTCGCTGTTCGACGATCTCCAGAAACTGATCGATCTGAAGTCTTGCATTCGCCCGATCTGGAGCACTGTCATCTACTTTTTCCAAGCCCTTGGCGTCAGCCTGTTGGACGGCCGCATAGTCGGCGATCTGCCTCTGCTCGAGGCCGCGCTGCTCCAGGACATAACCCACCACTCCGATCAGAGCGAAGGTCAGCAGGACCGTCCCGAGGAGGCGCGCCCCGAACGCGAAGCTCGTGTCACGTTCGTCGGAGCGACGATGCTCGGCCAGCCAACGGAGCGGATGGCGCAGACCGCCGGAGGGTGTTGAAACATCCAGCGCCCCGCGATCGGGGCTGTCTTGCATATCCGAACCTATCGACACAATCGGCGGTCATCGTTAGACGACTACGCCTTGGCGTTCCCTCCGGATCCGCTAAAGCGGCGAGGTCCTATGTGTGCTGTGGGGTTTGCGCTGAGCCGGGAGCGATGTTCTCGGCCCAGTTCTGGAGGAATGTCTCGGTGGCGGCTACGTCGAGGGGGCGGGCGAACAGGAAGCCCTGTCCGCTGTCGCAGTCCTCGTCTCTGAGCAGCGAGAGCTCGTGCTGCTGCTCGATGCCCTCGGCGAAGGTCTCGATCGAGAGGGCCTTGCCGAGCTGCACGAGGGTGTGGATGAGTGTCTCGCCCTCCTGGTTGTGCGCGAGACCGGTGATGAAGGATCGGTCGATCTTCAGCGCGTTGACGGGGAAGCGTTGGAGGTGAGCGAGGGATGAGTAGCCGGTGCCGAAGTCGTCGATCGCTATCCGTACGCCGAGCTGCTTGACCTGAGCGAGTCGGCGGGCGGTGTCCTCGATGTTGCGCATGAGCGTCGTCTCGGTGATCTCGATCGTCAGCGCCTGCGGGTCAAGGCCGCTGTCGCAGAGCGCGCCTTCGATGTCGGCGAGGATCTGGTCGCTGTCGAGCTGGCGTGCGGAGACGTTGACGGCCATCGCGATCGGGTACCCCGCCTGACGCCAGGTGGCGCCCTGAGCGCAGGCCTCTCGCAGGACCCACTTGCCGACGTCTGTGATCAGGCCTGTCTCCTCGAGCAGCGGGATGAAGTCGTTGGGTTGAACGACGCCACGCACCGGGTGGCGCCAGCGGATCAGGGCCTCCACTCCGGTTGGCCTCATGTCGCTCAGGTCGAACGTGGGCTGGTAGGCGAGGAAGAACTCATCCTTATCGAGCGCTTCGCGGAGGTCCATCTCCAGTTCCATACGATGCTGCATGGTCTCCTGCATGCCGGTCTCGAACACCGCGTAGCGATTCTTGCCGTCCCACTTCGCGCGGTACATCGCGATGTCAGCCTCACGCAGAAGCTCATCGGCCGAGGCTCCGTCTCCGTCGGCCGAGGCTCCGTCCGCGGCTGCGATCCCGATGCTGGCCGCGACGGTCACACGAGTCTGCTTGTCGGCTCCGAGCTTGAACGGCTGGGCGAGCGCGTCGAGCAGGCGCTCGGCGATCAGCTCGGGGCCCGCCGCCAGCGAGAGCTCCTCGGCGATCACGACGAACTCGTCCCCGCCGAGGCGCCCCAGCGCGTCGATGTCGCGGACCACCCCCTCGAGCCTCGCGGCGACCGCCCGCAGCAGTTCGTCGCCAACCGCGTGACCGAGGGTGTCGTTGATGCTCTTGAAGTTGTCGAGATCGACGAACAGCGCCGCCACCGGCGTTTGGCTGCGCCGCGAGCGCGCGAGCATCTGCTCGATGCGATCCAGGATCAACGTCCGGTTCGGCAGGCCAGTCAACCCGTCGTGTGTCGCCAAGAACGCGAGCTCGTCCCCGCGCCGCGTGAGCTCCTCGTCATTTCGCTGGCGCTCAGCCTCATAGCACTCGCCCATCTGCACAAGGCTGAACTCGAGGCTCAGCTGCAGTATGTTCACGGCTTCCGCGAGCGCCTCGGGCGAGACGTCCAGTTGCGCGGCGCTCTCGCGCAGCACCTCGGCCATCGAGTCGCGCCAGAGCAAGCAGCGCCTGATCACCTCGTTCAGCGCCGCCGCGCGGTGTGCCGCCAGCTCGCCGAAGATCTCCCACGTTTCCCGGCCGGCCTCCCGAACCACCGCCAGACTCTCCCCGGCCATCCACCCAGCTACCGTGATCGTGGAGCTCCGGCTGATGCGTTCGAAGCTGTCCTGAACCAGCGCATCGACGTCGTGACCCGGTCCTGCGGTCCGCGCGACCGTCAGGCTGAGCACATCGTCGGCCCGCGCCTTCAGCGCCTCCCCGAGACGACGCAGACTCTCCCCCGGCTGCCCCACCTCACCGGACGGCGGCACCGGGGCAAGCATCGCGTCGTTACCCGGGCTCAGACGCTGAACTGTCATGGCAAGTCAACCGATCGGCTGTCAGCACCAGTTCCATAAGTCCGACTCTCCGGCAGTAGACAAGGGTCTGTGCCGCGCATCGACGCTCAGCCGAGTCATCCCCATAGCGTGCAGATCGGCAGCGCGAAGACTCGCTCAGCGAGTTGGAATGGTCGTGGGCCCGTGTGGAGCACTGCGCCAGCGAGGAAGCGCTCGCCGAGTTGCTCGCGCAGCCACTCCAGGTGCCTTGCGTCGCCGCGCGTGGGTGCCGCGGAGGACTTGATCTCGATCGCGACTACGTCTCCGCCGGAGAGCTCGGCGATCAGGTCGATCTCGTGGCGGCCGTTCTTCTCGCGCAGGTGATACAGGCGGGGCGTGAAGCCGGCCAGCTCCAGCTCCGGCCTGATCTGTGCCAGCACGTAGGTCTCGATCAGACGCCCCAACAGGTTTCCATCGCGCATCACGGCGAGCTCGTCCAGGTGGCTCATAGGCGGCGGCCGTCGACCGACTGATGGAGGCCGCATCGTAGACGGTCTTCTCAGCCGCGATGCCGGCGGTGTTGACGGCCAGCGCCTCGAAGTAGCGTCGCAGCAGCTCTGGGTCGCGGGGGCCATCGAGACTCACCGCGTCGCGGGTGAACAGCTCGCCCAGATAGCTATCCAGCCAGCGTTCGCGTGCGCCGCCCTGCAGGCGCAGAACTGGTTCGGGATATCCGCCGGCAAGCGCAAGCTCGACGTAGCCGAGTAGATCGGGAGCGTCGACTGGCGTGTGAAACGCGGTGAGATCGGCGCGCGCGAGGGTCTGCAGGAAGGGCGGTTTGGGAGGCGAGCCAAGGATCTCGCGCGCGGTGAGCCCCCACATATTCAGGTGCACGAGCCTCCCGGTTCCGGGCCAGGTGGGAGCGTCGAGGCGACCATGGACACTGCCGGTAACGAGAAAGCGCCCGGCCCCCGATCCTTGATCGACGGCCCGCTTGACCGCTCCGAGCACCTCCGGAACCGCTTGCCACTCGTCAAGCACTAGCGCTTTGGACCAATCCTATTAGCGCTTTGGACCATCAAATGGTTACGCTTTAGACCACCAATGGCAAGCGTTTTGGACCATCACCGCTCGAACACCCGAACCACGTTCGACGCCCCCGTGGCGAACGGGTAATCGGCCTCGGCTTCGCACAGCACCCGGAACTGATACTTGGCGGGACCGGCGAACTTGAAGCGGTAGCTCGCGTGGAAGCGGCCGCGGAAGCTGCTGCGGATGACGTTGAACTCGAGCCACGCGCCGCCGGGCGAGCGCGCCTCGAGCACGAGCAGCTTGCCACCCTTGGGGATCGGCCGGCCACGCAAACGCCCGGAGAAGTAGATGCTGCTGCCAGCGCTCGCGGTGCGCGGGACGATGCGCAGGCTCACGCCCGCACGCACGCTGAGGACGAGCGTCTTCGTGACCACGGGCGGCGCGCCGAGCTCGTCGGAGTATTGGAAGCTCAGTGTGCGCGAGGCGCTGTCCGCCGGCACCGGCAGCGTGAAGCGGCCGTCCGCATCGGTGCGCACGCTCGCCATCGCTGCCGCCCGCGCGCCGACGTAGTCCGACGTCGAAAGCACGTTCACCTGCGCCGCGCCGATCGGCACGCCGTCAGCGTTCGTCAGCCTCCCGATGATCGTCTCCGCGTGGCCGTATGCGCTCGCCAGGCGCTGACTCCTGGTCGCCTGCCACTTCACCGCCAACGCCGCCTGCGCCGCCGCGTTCGTCCCGTTCGGGCCACCCGGCGGCGGCGGGTTGTTGACCGTGACGTTCCGGTCGAGCACCGTCGCGGCGTTGCCAGCCGCGTCGATCACGCTCACCACCAGGTGGTGCTCGCCGTTGGGCACGGCGGCGGTGTCGAACCCCACGTCGGCGCTGACCGACGCAGGACACGGCTGCACGTACAGGAACGCCGGCAGCCCATCCGTCGTCTGCCCGACGTTCCTGCAGTGCCCTCCGTCTTCGTTCACCACCGCGCTCTGCACGACCTTGCCGTTGACGCTGAACGCCGCCTCGTACACACCCGAGCCCGGATCGTTTGCACTGAACGCGACGGCGCTGGTACCGCTCACGGTTGACGCGCTCACCAGTTCACCGCTCACGTTCGACGCTGTCGGAGGCGTGCTCTGTTCGAGCGTCAGGTCCGCCGCGTACAGGTAGACGACCGCCGCGTAGCCGTTGGAGTCGCTGCCGCTGTTTGGGCAGTTGTATGTCGGGATGCCTCCGCATGCCGCACTGGCGTAGAGACGAGATGCGAGATTGGCCGCGGGAACCGTCACAAGATTTTCGACGGACAGCGGTTCCCCAACTTTGCCCTTGCCCGGGCACCCGAGTAGGGAAAGGCATTGTTGGATTGCCGTCTTTTCTTCGGGACCCGCAAGCAAGAACTCATACGTCGTGCTTTCCCCCGACCCGCCATCCGTATCTCCAGCCCGCCACAGCGTCGCCGCCGCGATCGTCTCGCCGGCTGGAGCTTCAAACGCCCACGTGGCGGAGTCTGAGTTGGCTTCGCGCGCTGTCCCTGCCCGAAGCCCGGCGATCAGCGCCCCACCGGGCTGCGAGCACGTGTCTGTGGCGACCGTTTCCGCGCCGGTCTCCGACCCACTCCACCCATCAGCGGGAGCGCTTTCCCCCGACGGCATACGGCACGAATACACGTGGTACTCACCGGCGACTGCACTCGACGCCACCGCCGCGCTCACCCCCACGACGGCAAGCCCAACGACCAAGACCCGCGCCGCGCCCTGGCCCCGCTTCGATATCCGTTCGAATACAGCCATCATCGTCACCCTCATGTCGCTCGGAGACGCGCTATGACCCCCCTGGCAAATTGTTCCACCTCTTGGTGGTTTTGAGTGCGATCAGAGCGAAAGGCGGAGGGGCAGCTCGGCGAGACCGTAGATGCCTGTGATGCTGTCGAACACGGGCTCGCCGTCGAGCTCGAGGCGTTGCACGCGCTGCGCTAGGAACGACAGCGCCTCGCGTAGCTCCAGGCGCGCGAGGTTGGCGCCTACGCAGTAGTGCACGCCGGCGCCGAACGTGAGCGCGCGGGCATTGCCGCGGTCGGCGGTGATGTCAAAGTCGTCGGGGCCTGCGGACCCCTGCTGGCCGGGGGCGAGGTCGCGGTTGCCGGTGAAGGCGCAGACCATCACGATCGTGCCCTCGGGGAACGTGACGTCGCGGAAGACGACGTCCTCGGTGGTCATGCGCGCGGTGAACGGCGTGATCGGCTCGAAGCGCAGCGCCTCGTTGACGGCCGCCTCCGCGAGCTCCGGGTTCTCGACCAGCAGCTCCCACTGCTGGGGGTTTTCGGCGAGCAGCCGCATGGTGTGTGCGAGCTGGCTCTGGGTGGTGTTGACGCCGCCGGCGAGCACGTTGAAGACGAGGTTGATGCACTCCACGTCTGACAGACGCTCGCCGGCCTCTTCAGCCTCTATGAACATAGATATGAGGTCGTCGCGCGGGTCCTCGCGGCGCGCCCTGAGCAGTTCCTCGGCATACCCGTAGAACTGCTCGACGGCGAGCCCGATCTGGTCACGCTCGCTGGCCATGCTGGCGGCGTCGAATTGCCGCTGGATCCAGTTGGACCAGTGATGCAGGCGCGGCGCGTCGGCGAGCGGCGCGCCCATGACGGTGGCGATCACCTGCGAGGGGTAGGGCTTGGCGAACGCGTTGACGAACTCGCAGCTGACGCTCGTGGGGTGCTGCCCGTCACCTGGCGAGGACGTGGCGAGCACCTGCTCGAGCAGCCCCTCGAGGAACTCGCGCATGGCGGGCGCGTAGCGCTCGACGGCGCGCGGCGACAGCGAGGGGTTGACGAGGCTGCGCAGTCGCGCGTGGTCGGCGCCGTTGACGTGCAGGATGTTGTGCTTCATCTGCTCGTACAGCGGGCCGTCGCTGACGCCGAAGATCTCGGCGATCTTCATCCCTGGGAACGTCGCGGCGCGCGTGCGCAGGAAGAACTCCGAGGATTCGCGGTCGAGCACGATGAACCCGAACGGCCCGCGCGCGAGCCAGCCGTGCGCTCGCAGGTCGCGCATCGCTGTGTGGAAGCGCTCCCCGCGCAGCGACGGGTCGGTGTAGTCGAGCGCGGGCAGCTCCAGCTCGCTGACGATCGGCACGCGCGTGCCGACTCTATTTTTTGGGGTGAACTGCCTGCTTCAGCGCGGCGCCTGCTGAGAACTTGGGCGCCTTGGAGGCTTTGATTTTGACCCTCTCGCCGGTGCGCGGGTTGACGCCCTGGCGAGCGGCCCTTTTGACGACGGAGAACTTGCCGAAGCCGGTGATCGCGACCTCCTCGCCTTTTTTCAGCGACTTGGTGACCGTGTCGAGCAGCGACTCGATCGCGCGCGTTGTCTCTGCCTTGGTCATGCCGGCGTCCTTGGAGACCGCCTCGATGAGTTGCGACTTGTTCATGTGGTGTTCCCTTTCAAGTAGATGTGCCCAGCGAGCGCGCAGGGTACCGCGCCAGCTTCTTTCCTGGGTTGAGCAGCCCCTTGGGGTCGAACACGCGCTTGATCTGCTCGTGCAGCTCCACGGTCCTGCGGTCCCATTGCGACTCCAGGCGCCCGCGCTTCAGCCAGCCGACGCCGTGCTCTCCGGCGACCGATCCGCCGAGCTCGACGACGAGCGCGAACAGCTCCTCGCCGACGGCGTCAGCGGCGTCGAGCTGCGCGTCGTTCGACGGGTCGATGAGCACGGTCGCGTGCACGTTGCCCTCGCCGCCGTGCCCCCATGCGCACGAGCGCAACCCGTGCGCGGAGGCGATCCGCTCGAAGCGCTCGAGCCCCTCGGCGAGGCGCTCGAGCGGGAACACGACGTCCTCGCTGACCTTGGCGCCGCGCGCGGCGGTGACGGCGGGGTTGGCGCCGTCACGCCAGCGCCACAGCGCGCGAGCGTCGTGCGGCTCGTGCACGGCGAGCGCGCCGTCGCCGAGCAGCTCCACGAGCGCGTCGCGCTGCGCGAGCGCCTCCCCGTTCGGACCGTCCACCTCGCAGATCAGCGCGAAGCCGGCCTCCGGTGGGACCTCGCCGGGGTACGCGCGGGCGGTGATGGCGAGCGTGTCAGCGTCCATGAAGTCGAGCACCGACGGGCGCAGCCCGTCGGCGAACACCGCGCAGATCGCGGCGCACCCGGCCTCGCGCGTGGGCAGGAACACGACCACCGGAATGGCGGCCTCGGGCGCGGGCGCCAGACGCAGCCGCACGGCGGTGATCACCCCGAGCGTGCCCTCGGAGCCAATGAGCAGGCTCTTGAGGTCATAGCCGGCGACGTCCTTGGCCGCCCAGCCGCCGATGCCGACGAGCTCACCCGGAGCGAGCACCGCCTCGACGCCGGCGACCCACGCGCCGGTGACGCCGTACTTGAGCGCGTGCGGGCCGCCGGCGTTGGTGGCGACGTTGCCGCCGATCTGCGACTGCTCGGCGGCGCCGGGGTCGGGGGCGAAGAACAGCCCGTTCTCGCGCGCGAGCCGCTGCACGTCGCGCGTGCTGACGCCGGCCTCGGGAAACATCCGCCACAGCCCCGGCTCGAGCTCGCGCATCCCGCGCAGCCGCTCGAGCGAGCACACCACGCCGCCGCTCATGGCCACCGCCCCGCCGAGCAGCCCGGTGCCGCCGCCGCGCGGGACGATCGGCACGTCGTGCGCGTAGCACCACGCCACGACCGCCGTGACCTCCTGCGCGCTGCCCGGGAGCACGACGGCGTCCGCACGTCCCTGGACACCCCTGCGGTTGGAGCTGTCGTGGTTGTAGGGCGAATGCGCAGGCGCCTCGAGCACGTGCTCGGCGCCAACCAATCGGCCGAGCTCGCTCACGATCGCGCTGCCGTCGCCGGACATCACTGAGGGCGAGGCTAGCGCGGCGGGTAGCATTGCGAGACGTAATGGCGATCAGCACCAAGCCGTCTGGCGGAGGGGACACGGAAGGCGACGCCAGCAGCGGCGGGCCCGACGAGCGCGCCTTCCGCACCCTCTCCGACGAGCCGGTGCGCGAGCTGTACACCGCCGCGGACCTGCCTCCCGGCGCGGGCTCGGGCGCCCCAGATGACCCGATCGGCCGCCCGGGCTCCTACCCGTTCACGCGCGGCATCCATCCGACGATGTACCGCGGGCGGCTGTGGACGATGCGCCAGTTCGCGGGGTTCGGGACGAGTGAGGAGACGAACGAGCGCTTCCACTACCTGCTGGAGCACGGCCAGACGGGGCTGTCGACGGCGTTTGACATGCCTTCGCTGATGGGCCACGACTCCGACCACGCGCGCTCGCTGGGCGAGGTGGGGCGCGAGGGCGTGGCGGTGGACACACTGGATGACATGCAGACGCTGTTCGGCGGCATCGACCTGGGGGCGGTGTCGGTGTCGATGACGATCAATGCGCCGGCGGCGATCATGCTGGCGTTCTACGTCGCGGCCGCCGAATCAGACCCTGTCCACCCGACCCCGCCGGAGCGCCTGTCGGGGACGATCCAGGCGGACATCCTGAAGGAGTACATCGCGCAGAAGGAGTGGTGCTTCCCGATCGACCCGGCGATGCGCCTGTGCGGCGACATGATCGAGTGGTGCACGCGCAGGATGCCGCGCTGGCACCCGATCTCGATCTCCGGTTACCACATCCGCGAGGCGGGCTCGACGGCGCAACAGGAGCTGGCGTTCACGCTGAAGGACGGCCTGACGTACGTCGAGCAGGCGGTGGCGCGCGGCCTGGATGTGGATGAGTTCGCACCGCGACTGTCGTTCTTCTTCAACGCGCAGATCGACTTCTTCGAGGAGATCGCGAAGTACCGCGCGGCGCGGCGCATCTGGGCGCGGGAGATGCGCGAGACGTTCGGCGCGAAAGAGCAGCGCTCGTGGCAGATGCGCTTCCACGCACAGACGGCGGGCGTGTCGCTGACGGCGCAGCAGCCGCTGAACAACATCGTGCGCACGGCGGTGGAGGCGCTGGCGGCGGTGCTCGGCGGCACGCAGTCGCTGCACATGAACTCCTACGACGAGGCGCTGGCGCTGCCGACGGAGGAGGCGGTGACGATCGCGCTGCGAACGCAGCAGATGTTGGCGCACGAGACGGGCGTGACGAACACGGTGGACCCGCTCGGCGGCTCGTACTTCGTGGAGTCGCTCACCGACGAGATGGAGCAGCGTGCGTACGAATATTTTAAGAAGATCGACGAGTTGGGCGGGATGGTCGAAGCGGTGAAGCTCAACTACCCTCAGCGCGAGATCGCAGACGCGGCGTTCGCGCTGCAGCAGGAGATCGACGCGCGCGAACGGATTGTGGTGGGCGTCAACAGCTTCCTGGCCACGGACGAGCAGCCGATCCCGACGCTACGCGTGGACCCGGCGCTCGAAAGCAAGCAGATCGGCCGCCTGCAGGCCGCCCGCGCCAAGCGCGACGGCGCGGCGGTCGAACGCGCCCTGGCGACCCTGCGCGAAGACGCCGCGCACGAGGGCCGCAACCTGATGGAGCCCCTGCTCACGTGCGCGCGCGCCCACGCGAGCGAGGGCGAGATCATCGAGTCGCTGCAGCAAGTCTTCGGCGACTACTCAGAGACGCCGGTTTTCTGAGGGTGTCACGAACGGCGTAAAGGGGCCGGTTGCGGCGGGCGCGCAGCAGAGCCTCGCGCTGCTGCGGCACGAGCCCGACACAGGTGCGCACGCGGCGAAGTCAGCACGCTGCGTGGAACGGTTCTGCTAAATTAAAAGTTCAGCAGAGCTGAACCGTAGGACTCAACGGGACTAGACGCCACGCGCGAGATCTTCCGCGAGACGACGCGGAACACCGCCGCGGCGGGCTGTCGTCCTCCTATAGACGAAGACGAGGGGGTATCGTGAAGATGTCAGTAACGCTGACGCTGGTTCTTGCGGGACTCGCGACCAGCGCGCAGGCGGCGCACGCCGAACCTGTCCTGACAAAGGCGGAGCTTGCATCCGCCACGCAGCAGGCCGAGGCCGCAGGGACGATCGAAAGCATCGAAGCGTCCGGGGGCAGCCAGGAAGCCGTGGAAGCCGCGTTCGATCCCGAACAGCAGGAACTCGCCTCGCTGGCCCCAAGTGAGAAACGTTCGGCGACACTCGATCTCGTGGTGATGCACGGGCACTTCGAAGACCTGAACGCGAAAGCACCGCGCGGAGATCCGGCGCCGACGGGCACCGTCATGAGCTTCGTGCTCAACCGGGGAACGGGCCGCGTCGCAGCAGTGGGCGTAGGCGACACAGCCCCGACGTTTCCCCTCGGTACCACCGTCGAACGGCCTACGATCACGACTTCCCTGCGAGCACAGTCCGCTTCGTCGAGACGGCCAAGGCGAGCACGGGCGCGCGCCGCCACGTGGGGGAACGACTGCAAACCCGAGCCGTCGTACGACCATTGCTGGGTGGTAGACACGTGGGAAATGAAAGGCGCCGAACAGGTCTACGGCGTCTACGACGAAGCGGACACGGCATATATCGAAGTACCAGGCTGGGAAAAAGGCTACTTTGTGGATAACGAGGTGTGGTCGTCGGCGCACAGCAAGGCAGACACCTGGACCGAGATAGGGCAGCAGGCCGGAGAAGGCAAAGGCTGCTGCAACACGTGGTGGTTCTATGCCTACCAGATAGAAAACTCTAAAAATTACAAGGCGTTTGTTGACGAACCTTATGTGTGGGAAGTCTCAGAGGGCGTGGGCAACCATTACGCGATGGAGACGCCGGGTGAAGGCATCTGGTGCTGGTACTACGGCAGCTTCGAACTCAAGGCATGCAAGTCTGGCTTCGCCCACAACGCGACCCAACTGGAAGCCGGCGGAGAGGTCGCCACAGAAGCAAAGCCATCGTTCGCAGCGTCAACGAACAACAGCGCGCTTTGGACTAACGGCGAAGGCTGGAAAACCTGGATAAGAGGCAACGTGGTAACGACGACGACCGGTTTCTGCACATCCCCCCTCAACGGCGCTCCCGGCAACATCTACTACGATACATGCGGGTGATGAGGTGAGACTTTTCCTACTGATAATCACGGTTATGACAGGGGGCGGGCCAAAATGGGCGCATTCGGAACCGCTCAGGAGCGCGACGGTGGTTGTGAGCCGTGACACGCCGGCTCAGACGGTCGCTAAAGCCAGGGATGGCCGGCTCCGCGTTCGGCTGCGCCCGGGGCGATACACCGTCACGGCAAGCTGGGAAGACGAGCCGCCTGGCCCACACGTCTGCGAGACGATGACCGTCAGCGTTCCACGACGCCAGCGGGCGCAACCGACACGGTTGACGCTCTGGTGCTCTAGGAAATAGCTCGCTGCAGGTCATAGCGACGTTGCGCCACTCAGTCGGGGCCGACGCGCAGTACCGGCTTGCCTGTGTTCTCGCCCGTGAACAGCTTGAGCAGCGTGTCGTGGAACGCGTCAACGCCGCCGTTGACGATGTGCTCGCGTGAGATCAGCCGGCCTCCCTGCAGTCCATCGCGCGATCTCCGCCGCCGTCTCGCCGAAGCGCGGCGGGCTTCGGGACAAGCGAGGAGACGAATGAGCGCTTCCACTACCTGCTGGAGCAGGGTCAGACGGGGCTGTCTGCGCGAGGACGCGGCGTACGAGGACCGCAACCTGATGGAGCCCCTGCTCACCTGCGCGCGCGCCCACGCGAGCGAGGGCGAGATCATCGAGTCGCTGCAGCAAGTCTTCGGCGACTACTCGGAGACACCCGTGTTCTGACGTAGGTTTCTAGAAGTGATGTAAGATGGTGGCATGAAGCGACTGCAGATCATGATCGAGGAGGACGCGTACGAGGCGCTGGGGGCTCAGGCCGCCAAGGCGCGCGTGTCCAAGGCGTCGCTGATTCGCCACTATGTGCGCGTCGGCCTCCAGCCACTGCCATCGCTCGCCGAGGACCCGCTTGCGTCACTCGCGGGGAGCGCCGATTTCGAGCCGGCGGACATAGACGACACGATCTACGGCAGTTGATCTTCGTTGACACGTCCTTCTGGGTCGCGCTCACCAACCGGCGCGACCCCCACCACGACGAGGCGAAGTCCCTTCTGGCGGCGCACGCCTACGAGCGCCTGCTCAGCACCAGCGAAGTGCGTGGCGAGACATGGACGTTCCTGCGACGACGCGCCGGACACGCGACAGCTGTGCGCTTCCTCGACACCCTCAGCGCGTCGCCGAGAGTCGAGCTTCTGCGTGTCTCGGAGTCGGCGGAGGCAGAGGCCGAACAGTGGCTGCGTCGCAGAGACGACAGGGAGTTCTCATGGATCGACGCCACGAGCTTCGCCATAATGCGTCAGCTGCATACGACCCAAGCGCTCGCCTTCGACGGCGACTTCTCGGCAGCGGGGTTCACGGAGCTGCGGGCCTAGCCTTCAGCCCACCCGGCCTACCGCTTTAGCCTCACGATCCCGGTTGCGCTGATCGGGGGGTGCGCCGTCGGCGTGAACCGAACGCTGGCGGTCAGCTCCAGATGATTGGCAGACGCGAGCAACCGCCGACCGGCGCCCGTCAGGCTGACCTTGATCTTGCGGGCGCCGGCGACTGAGAACACAGCGCTTCCCTGTGCGACCAGCGCGGGGTTGCGCCTGCTCCTCTTGGCCAGATGAGCGCCCGGCGGCACCCGCCACCACTGCATTAGCAGGGCGCCCGGCTCGGGAGCTGTGAAGCTCTCTGTGAGGCCGCCGTGCTTGAGCAGCGCCCCGATCTTGGCGCGCGCGCCGCCCGATACCAGCACGCTGCTGACCGCGCTGCGCAGCGCCGCAAGCGTCTCTTCTTCCCGGGCAACTACTTCTTCTGCCAGCTTCTTCGCCGCAGCCGCAGCGGCTTCTTCTTCGTCATGCTTCTTCGCAGCGGTCGCGACGGATTCTTCTTCCTGATGCTTCTTCGCAGCGGCTTCTTCACGCTGCTTGGCTTGCACTTCTTCGGTGGAGATAGCCCTCACGTCAACCGGCACGCTGGTGTGGACGGTGAACGTGGCTTCCACACCGGTCGGGACCAGTGCTCCGCCGCCGTGCTCGCCCATCGGGCTAGCTTTGAGCTTTTCGCCGCCGGCGCCTTCGTATTCGTCGGGCGTCTGCATGCTGCCCGACTGACTGAGCGTGACCGTGAAGACGCTCGCTTCATTGTTGACCGGGCTGCCGGGAGCGAGGAAGGGGCCGCGTCCTTCGGCGGGTTCGCCGCCACATTCAAAGCCGATATAGGTCCCCCCGTCTGGATCGAGGAGCATGGCGACTTCGTGTTTGGCCTGATCGATGTACACAAGTTCCGCGTCTATCGCGTGGGTCCTGATTTCTCCTTCGAGCGCACCTTCAGAACGGCATTTGGCATGTGAGCCACGTTCCGTCGCGCACCCGGTGAGCGTGTATCTCGAAACGGTCGAGCGAGGCCCGGTGATTTCGCCTTCGCCGTGAGAGGCTTCGCAGTGCACAAGGCTTTCGAAGTTCGTCATTTCGGCGATCACCGGCCCACTTTCGGTTGTGAAGCCGACCGGAAGATGATTGCCTCAATCAGATTCGATGCGCAGCACCAGCTTGCCAACGTTCTCCCCGTTGAACAGCTTCAGCAGCGTGTCGGGGAAGGCGCTGACGGCGCCGTTGACGACGTCCTCGCGCGAGATCAGCCGTCCTTCCTGCATCCAGCCGGCGATCTCGGCGGCCGCCTCGCCGAAGCGCGGCGCGTAGTCGAACACGACCATGCCGATCATCGACGCGCGGGCGACGAGCAGCGACAGATAGTTCGCGGGGCCGCGCACCTCGCTGGCGTTGTACTGCGAGACGGCGCCGCAGATGACGATGCGCGCGCCGCGCGCCAGGCGCGTGAGCACCGCGTCGAGGATCTCGCCGCCGACGTTGTCGAAGTACACGTCCACGCCGTCCGGAGCCGCCTCGCGCAGCGCGCGGCGCACGTCCTCGGTCTTGTAGTCGATTGCAGCATCGAAGCCGAGCTCCTCGACGAGCCAGCGGCACTTCTCCTCGCCGCCGGCGATGCCGACGACGCGCGCCGCGCCCTTGATCTTGGCCATCTGCCCGACCACGCTGCCGACCGCGCCGGCGGCGCCCGAGACGACGACCGTGTCGCCCTCCTGCATCTTGGCCACGTCGAACAGGCCGAAGTAGGCGGTCATGCCGGTCATGCCGAGCGTGCCGAGGTAGCACGGCAGCGGCGCCACCTCTGGATCGACCTTCATCACACCGCGACCGTCCGACAGCGCGTACTCCTGCACGCCGAACGCGCTGTAGACGTGCTCGCCGACGGCAAAGCCGGGGTGCTCGGAGGCGAGCACGCGCCCGACCGCGCCCGCGCGCATCACGTCGCCGACTTCGACCGGGTCGATGTAGGAGGCGCCGGCGTTCATCCAGCCGCGCATCGCGGGATCGAGCGAGATGTGCGAGATCTCCACCAGCAGCTCCCCTGCGCCGGGCGTCGGGAGCGGCTCCTCGGTCATATCCCAGTCCGTTGCCCGCGGCAGGCCCGACGGCCGCGCGGCCAGTCGCACTTGATGGTTGACGTCACTCATCTGCGCATCTCCAAGCGTCGTGGTTTTTGGCGGAAGGTGTTGCGGTGCTCGCTCAAGCTGTGACGCCGCCGTCGATCACGAGCTCTGACCCAGTCACATACACGCTCTCGTCGCTCGCCAGGTACACGATCGCGTCGGCGACCTCCTCGGGCGCGCCGATGCGCCCCAACGGGATCCCCCTGATCAACTTGTCGATCAGCTCGGGGGTCCGTTCGCGCTGGCGCGTGTTCATGTCGGTGTCGATCTGGCCGGGGTGCAGGGAGTTGACGCGCACGCCGAACTGCGCGAGCTCCTTCGCCGCGACCTTGCTCATGCCGCGCACCGCCCACTTGCTGGCAGCGTACGCCGTCAGGAACGGCGGCCCCATCAGGCCGGCGACGGAGGAGAGGTTGATCACCGACCCCGCGCGCCGCTCGATCATTGCCGGTGCTACCGCGCGCATTCCCAGGAACACGCCCGTCACGTTGATGTCGATCACACGCCGAAAATCATCGGGCGAGGTCTCGGTCAACGGCGCCGCCAAGAAAACGCCGGCGTTGTTGAGCAGCACGTCGATGCGCCCATGGGCGTCGAGCGCGTGCGCGATCACAGCCTGCCAGCGCTCCTCGCTCGTGACGTCGTGGCCGATCGCATCGGCGCGTCCCTCCCCCAGCTCGCCAGCCACACGCCGCGCGCCCTCTTCGTCGGCGTCCGTCAGCACCAGCTGCGCGCCCTCCTGCGCCATGCGCCGCGCGGCCGCCGCGCCGATGCCACCGGCCGCGCCCGTGATCAGCGCGACCTTCCCCTCCAGTCGTCCCGACATCGGGCGACTATAACCCGCTCACGTCAGGCGCCGGGCAAGCCGACTGCGCGACCCTGCCCTCCTATGAACGTTTGTCGCCGGTCAGCGAAAAACGACGAGTTTCGTTTCACGGCCTTCTTCGAGAACACGATGTCGGCGAATAGCGCTAGGTGGTTGGAGCACTGCTGAGCGCTCGTCGCAGCTCGGCGTGCAGCGCGGCCGACTGGTCGAACACCATCGCGTGCCCAGCTCCCTTCAGTGTGCGCGACGTGACCGCTGTCGGATACTTGGCAAGCGAGGCGCTCGTTTTCTGCAAGAAGGATGGGCTCAGTTCGGCGGTGATGATGGTCACGGGTACACGTAGCGCCTTCAAGTCCTCCGCACTGATGTTGCGGGAGCCGTCATCAGACGAGAGGTCGGAGAAGATGCCTTCTGCGTTGCTGCGCAACAGCTCGCGGCGATCCTCCGCCATACGCTCGAAGGCACTGCCGCCCGTGCGGTAGCTCGTGGCGAAGCGCAGCCACGTGTCGAGCGCCTGTCGGTCGCGCCCAAGGCGGCGGAGCATCTGCATCTTTATGAAGGTCGCCGCGAGCTTGGGCGTGACATTGCGCCGCGAAGCGAACGCAGGGTCCAGCAGCACCAGGCCGCTTACAAGCTCCGGGCGCCTCACGGCAAGTTCGAGCGCGACGATCGAACCCGAGCTGTGCCCCACCACGGCTACAGGCGCCACATCGAGACAGGTGATGAGAGCAGCGGCATCTTCGCCGTGTACTTTCCAGTCCGCAACCGGCGGCCCGGAGCCTGGGAACCCGCGTCGGTTGTACCCGATTACGCGGTGTGTGGACGCGAGGGGTGTGAGGTCTTTCGCCCAAATGCGCCCGTCACTGCCACCGCCATGAACGACGAGAACGGCGTCTCCTTGTCCTTCGTCGCTGTACCAAAGGGTGGTGCCATTCAATGCAACGGACGGCATCGCCCGAGCCTACCATGCCCGACCGGGGCGCTCAATCGCACAATCTTGGGCATCCAGCGGAGTAAAGTTGGCCAATGCCCGACGATGACCTACAACGGCAAAGGCTGCCAGGCATACCCGTACTCGGGGTCGGAGTGTTCTCGCTCATCTGGCAGATCGTCACCGGCGAAGGTGGCGGCGGCGGTTGACTCAATAGCCACGCCTCAGATGCCCAGTCTCCGCTTCTGCAGTCAAGCTGGCCCACTATCTTGTAACTGGAGTGTTGCTCGCCACCCCGAACGCCGCCTGCCGCGACATCGACCGCTTGCCCCATGCGCTCGAACGGGCATACGCGATCAGCCGTCCCAGGTAGTCGTGCGGGTCGGGGCGCACCACGCCGGCGCGCGCCAGCAGCTCGCTCGCACGCTCGTCGCCGAAGCGGCAGCGCACGTCGAAGTACGGCACGAACGTCTCCGCTCCCGCGGGCAGCCCACCGGCGCCCTGCTGTGACACGAAGCGCACGGGCGGACGCCCCGACACGGCGGAGTGCAGCTTAACGAGCTCGCCGGCGCTCAGCGCGCGCTCGCCGGCCACGAGGTTGTACGTGCCGTTAGCCGCATCGTCGTCGAGTAGCGCGAGGATCCCGTCGGTGACGTAGTTGACGGGCACGAAGTCCACGATCGAGTCCTCGCGCGCTGGCACCTCCTGGAGCAGACCGCGTTCGAACGCGCGCATCGGCCAGTACAGGACGTTGAACGCCGACGTCCAGCCGCTCGCGCTGTGCCCCACCACGATGCTCGGCCGCGCCACCGCCAGCGGCAGCTCGACAGCGCCACGCAGCAGTATCTCGGCCTCGTGCTTGGAGCGCTCGTACGTGTTGCGGAACTCCTGCCCCACGTCGAGATCGTGCTCGCCAAACGTCCCGGAGTGGCGGCCGCTGACGTACGCAGTCGACACATGCACCACGCGCCGCAGCGCCCCGCCGGCGGCAATCTCGCGCGCCAGCTCCAGCACCCGTTCCACGCCGCGCACGTTGATCGCGCGCGCCTCGTCCAACGGCAGCTCGAACGAGATCGACGCCGCGCAGTGGATGATCCGATCGACAGAGCCGAGTAGCCACTGGCGGTCGCTCGGCGAGATGCCGAGACCCGGCTCCAGCAGGTCGCCGCGCACCGCGCGCACGCGCTCGGCCGCACCCGCTGGCGGCTCGTCGTACAGGCGCGCCAGCAGGCCGCGTAGCCGCTGCTGCGCGCCGGCGGCGTCGCGTGCACGCACCAGCACCGCGATCTGCTCGTCGTCGTCTCCACGCTCGATCAGCCGCGCGAGCGCGTCCATCCCCAGGAAGCCCGTCGCCCCCGTCAGCAGGATCGCGCCGCTCATGCTCCGCCAGTGCTCGACGCGACCGCCGCGGGCGTGGCCAGCGCCGCCGGCGAGGCGCAGCCCATCGCGTGGTAGCCGCCGTTGACGTGCACGATCTCGGCGGTGATGGCGCGTGCGAGCGGTGAGAGCAGGAAGCACGCTGCGTCGGCGACCGGGCCCGCGTCCTCCACGTCCCACGCGAGCGGCGCCGTCTGCGACCACACGTCCGCGAGCTGGGAGAAGCCGGGGATGCCGCCGGCGGCGAGCGTCTCGAGCGGGCCGGCGGAGACGAGGTTCACGCGGATCGCGCGCGGCCCGAGCTCGCGCGCGAGGTAGCGCGCGACGGACTCGAGCGCGGCCTTGGCGACGCCCATCCAGTCATACGACGGCCACGCCATGCTCGCGTCAAAATCCAGCGCCACCACGCCCGCGCCGTCGGGGGCCGCCTCGAGCAACGGCAGCAGCCCGGCGGCGAGCGCCTTCAGCGAGAACGCGCTCGTCTGGTAGGCGACGACGGCGCTCTCCAGGGGCGTGTCCAGGAAGCCGCCGCCGAGCGCGTCCGGCGGCGCGTAGGCGACGGCGTGCAGCAGCCCGTCCAGCGCGCCCCAGCGCTCGTCGAGCTCGGCGCGCAGGCGCTCGAGGTCCTCGCCGCTGTTGACGTCGAGCTCGAGCACGTCGGCTGCACGCGGCAGCTGGCCGGCGGCGCGCTCGGTCATCCGTTTGGTGCGCCCGAAGCCCGTCAGCAGCACCTCCGCGCCGAGCTCCTGGGCGCGCGCGGCGGTGGCGAACGCGATCGAGTGGCGGTCGAGCACGCCGGTGACGAGGATGCGCCGTCCGTCGAGCATCACAGCGGCAGCGGGATGAACTCGCCGGGGGCCGCGCCGCCGACGATCGGCTCATACCAGGACGCCGGCCCGGTGTCCGCGCCGCTGCCTGCGCCGTCTGCGCCCGCTTCGCTCTCGGCGAGCGCGTCGCCGCCGCGCCACAGCACCTGGACGCTCGCGCGCGCGACCAGCGCGCCGTCCTGGTTGCGGATCTGCCAGGCGAAGTCGACGAGCCCGCTGCGCTCGTCGATCGGGCGCAGCGTGGTGATCTCGCCCGATACCGAGATGACCTCGTTGAGGTGCACGGGGCGCTTGAACACGACGTCGCCGACGCGGCGCAGCGCGAGCACGCGCTCGGGGTCGAGCGGCACGAGCCCGACGGCGAGCGACAGCACGAGCATGCCGTGGGCGATGCGCTCGCCGAACGGGCTGTGAGCGGCCCACTCGGGGTCGCAGTGCTGCGGGTGCCAGTCCCCGGTGAGCGCGCAGAAGACGATCACGTCGGTGTCGCGCACGGTGCGCTCGCACGACTCGAATCGCTGCCCGACGGAGAGGAGCTCGAATGGATCTGACCAGCGCATCGCTACCTCCTATTAGAGCGGGATGTTGCTTGCTCGAGACTCGGGCCGGTGCACGTCGGCGAGCGCCTCCAGGCACGAGGCCACGCGCCAGCGAGTGGAGTCCGGCGCGATCACCTCGTCGACGTGGCCGTCGGCGCTCGCGCCCTCGACCTGCAGCTGCTCGGACGAGTACGCGCCCGCCAGCCGGCGCCGGTGTGCCGCGGGGTCCTCGGCGGCGGCGATCTCGCGGCGGTCGAGGATCCCGACCGCCTGCTCGGCGCCCATCACGCCGACCTCCGCGCCCGGCCACGCGAACACGTAGTCCGCGCCGAGCGCCTTGGAGTTCATCGCGATGAACGCGCCGCCGAAGGCCTTGCGCACGATCACGGTGACGCTCGGCACGGTCGCCTCGGCGAACGCGTGTACGAGCTTGGCGCCGTGGCGGATGACGCCGTCGCGCTCCTGGCGCGAGCCGGGCAGGAAGCCGGGGGTGTCGACGAGCACCAGCAGCGGCAGCCCGAACGAGTTACACGTGCGCACGAAGCGCGCGGCCTTCTGCGCGGCGCTCGCGTCGAGCACACCGCCGAGGTGCTTTGGCTGGTTGGCGACGATCCCGATCGCGCGGCCGTCCAGGCGCGCGAACGCGCATACGACGTTGCGAGCCCAACGTCCGCTGACCTCCATCAGGCGCCCGCCGTTGACGAGCGCACCGGCGACGTGGCGCATGTCGTAGACCTTGCGCGCCTGCGAGGGCACGGCGCGGTCGGGGAGCCCCTCGGGCGGCGCGACGCTCGGCCACAGCTGCGGCGCGACGCCGTTGTGCTGGGGCAGGTAGTCGAGCAGGTCGCGTGCCATCAGCGCGCCGTCGACCTCTGTGGGCGCGGTGAAGTGGCAGACGCCGTTGCGCTCGTGCACGCGCGGGCCGCCGAGCGAGGCCATGTCGAGCACCTCGCCGGTCACCTCCGAGACGACGCCGGGGCCTGTCAGGAACATCGACGCGCGCCCGGCCATGATCACGAAGTCGTTGAGTGCGGGGCCGTAGGCGGAGCCGCCGGCGGCGGGCCCGCACACGATCGAGATCTGCGGCACGACGCCCGACAGACGCACGTGCTCGCGGAAGATCGCGCCGTAGCCGGAGAGCGCCGCGAGGCCCTCCTGCATGCGCGCGCCGGCTGACTCGACGAAGCCGAGCACCGGCACGCGCGCGCGGCCGGCGAGACGCAGCACTTCGACAATCGACTGCGCGTGCGCCTCTCCGAGCGAGCCGCCGGCGAACGACGCGTCCTGCGCGTAGCAGTACACCTGGCGCCCGTCGACGCGCGCGTGCGCCGCGAGCACGCCGTCTCCCGCGACCGCGCGCTCGCCCATGCGCCGCGAGCGCACCTGGGTGCGCAGCAGCTGCAGCGAGCCGGGGTCCGCGAGCACCTCCAGGCGCTCGAGCGGGGCGAGGCGCTCGTCGGGGCGCTCGAGCAGCGCGAGCGTCATGCGGACTCCAGGCACAGCACGGCGTTGTGGCCGCCGAAGCCGAACGAGTTGGACAGCGCGAGCACAGGCGCGTCGGCGCTCGTCACGAGCGGGCGCGCGGCGGCGGGCACGTAGTCGAGGTCGAGCTCCGCGTCGGGCTCGGACAGACCGAGCGTGGGCGGCGCGATGCGGTCGCGCAGCGCGAGCAGCGTGGCGACGGCCTCGACGGCGCCGGCGGCGCCGAGCAGGTGCCCGATGGCGGACTTGGTGGAGGACACGGGGATCTGCTGCGCACGCTCGCCGAGCGCGAGCTTGATGGCGTGCGTCTCGGCGCGGTCGTTGAGCGGCGTGGACGTGCCGTGCGCGTTGACGTAGTCGATCTGCTCGACGCCGACGCCGGCGTCGGCGAGCGCGGCGGTCATCGCCGCCGCCTGGCCCGCGCCGTCCTCGCGCGGGGCGGTGATGTGGTGGGCGTCGGAGCTCGCGCCGTAGCCGCGGATCCGTCCGAGCACGCGCGCGCCGCGCGCGCGGGCGGCGTCCTCACGCTCCAGCACCAGCACGGCGGCGCCCTCGCCCATCACGAAGCCGTCGCGGCGCGCGTCGAACGGGCGTGAGATGCCCGTCTGCGAGAGCGCGTCCAGCGCGCTGAAGGCCGCGCGCGCGAGCGGCGTGAGGCCGGCCTCCGAGCCGCCGGCGACGACAGCGTCGGCTTCGCCCGACTGCAGCATCCGCAGCGCCGATCCGATCGCGTGCGCACCGGACGCGCAGGCGGAGCTGACGGCGAACGACGGGCCGCGCAGGTCGTGGCGCATCGACAGCGCTCCGGCGCCGGCGTTGCTCATCATCAGCGGCACTGACAGCGGTGAGACGTACTGCGGGCCGCGCTCGCGCAGCGTGTCCTGCCCGCCGACGAGCGTGGCGATGCCGCCGATGCCGGTGCCCAGCACGCAGCCGACGCGCTCGGACGGGTATGGATGCCCACCCACCCCAGGCCCGCCCGCCCCGCCGCCGTCCCAGCCGGCGTCGGCGAGCGCCTCGGCGCACGCGGCGATCGCGAGCTGCGTGAAGCGGTCGGCGCGGCGCGCCTCCTTGGCGGTGAGGAACTCTGTCGGATCGAAGTCCGCGCACGCGCCCTCGCCGTCCTCGATCCCGCACTCGCCCGCGCACCAGCGCTCGTGCAGCGCGCGCGCGCCGACGCCCAGCGGTGTGACCGCTCCGACCCCGGTGACGACGATCGGCTCCATCCCTACAGCCGCGAAGCGATCAGCTGGACGGCGTCATCGACGGTCTTGACCTCGGCGACGTCGGAGCCCTTGAGCTCGACGCCGAACTGCTCGTGCACGATCTGCGAGAGCTCGGCGAGGTCCAACGAGTCGATGTCGAGCGCCTCGAAGGTCGCGTCGGGTGTGATCTGGTCGGGGTCCGCCCCGAATGTCGCGAGCGATTCGGCGACGACCTTTTCGACCTGCTCTGTGGTGACGGTTGTGCTCATCTGCGTTCCTTTCGGTTGGGTTTGGTGGGACTCAGGCGGACAGTCCGCCGTTGACGTACAGCGTCGAGCCGGTGACGTAGCCGGCCTGCTCGGAGGCGAGGAAGCGAGCGCACGCGGCAACGTCCTCGGGTGTGCCCGCCCGGCGGGCGGGCACGGCGCTCAGCAGCTCGCCGTCGAGGTCGGCGGTCATGTCGGTGTCGATCAGCCCGGGCGCGATTGCGTTGACGGTGACGCCGCGGCGGGCGACCTCGACGGCGACGGTCCTGGTCATGCCTATCAGCCCGGCCTTGGCGGCGGCGTAGTTGGCCTGCCCGGCGTTGGCGCGCGGACCGACGACGGAGGCGATGTTGATGATGCGCCCGAAGCGCTCGCGGATCATGCCGCGCAGGGCGCGCCTGGTGGCGCGGAAGGCGGCTGTCAGGTTGGTGTCGATCACGCTGTCCCAGTCGGAGTCGGTGAGCGACAGCGCGAGGTCGTCGGCGCGTATGCCGGCGTTGTTGACGAGCACGAGCACGCGGCCAAGCTCATGCTCGGCGGTGTCGAACAGCTGCTCGACCTGCTCGGGCACGCCCACGTCCGCGCGCACCGCCAGTGCGCGACCGTGGCCGTCCTCGATCCGCGCGACGGTCGCCCCGGCGGAGTGCTCGTCGGCGCGGAAGTTGACCGCCACCGGCCAGCCGTCGGCCGCCAGCGCACACGCGATCGCCGCCCCGATCCCACGCGAGCCGCCGGTCACGAGCGCGCACCCCTCTCGCACGCGCGGCGCGCTGTTCACGGCGGCGGCCGTGCCTGTGCGCTCGGTGACGCTCACCGCTCCCCCCACGTGAGCACGGTCGTGCCCCACACGAGGCCCGCGCCGACAGCGCCGAGCACGACGCGCGCTCCGGGGCGCAGCGCGCCGGAGCGCACGGCCTCGCCGAGGGCGATGGGCACGCTCGCGGCGCTCGTGTTGCCGAGTCCGGCGATGCAGTCGAACACGCGCTCGCGCGGCAGCGACAGCCGCTCGGCGACCGCTGAGAGGATGCGCGAGTTGGCCTGGTGGTAGACGAACAGGTTGACGTCCTCGAGCGCGAGCTCTGCCAGCTCGAGCACCTCGCGCGTGGCTCCAGAGAGCTTCTCGACGGCCATCAGGAACGTCTCGTGGCCTTCCATCTCGAGCACGCCCTTCGCCCTTGTGGCGCGGATCGCGCTTGCGGCGCCGCCGTCGCTGCCGAGCACGAACGGCCCGAACTGCCCGACGGCGTCGCACGAGACGACGAGCGCGCCGGCGCCGTCGGCGAACAACGGCGCGGTGCGCGGGTCGTCGAAGTCAACGAAGCGCGTGAGGATCTCGGCGCCGATCACGAGCACGTTGCGCGCGCGGCCGGCCTCGATCCAGGCGGTGGCGTGCGCGAGCGCGGCGATCGCGCCGGCGCATGCGGCGCCCACGTCGATCGCCGCCACGTTGCCGATCCCGAGCTCGTGCGCGACGAGCGGCGCCGTCGCGGGGGTGATCTCGTCCGAGGCGAGCGTCGCGACGAGCACCATGTCGATCGCGCTCGCGTCGAGACCGGCGTCCTCGAGCGCCAGTGCTCCCGCTGCGCACGCGAGGTCGCTGACGCGCTGCCCGGGCGCGGCGTAGCGGCGCTCGCCGATGCCGGTGCGGCGCGCGATCCACTCGTCGGTCACGCCGAGCCGCGCGCCGAGCTCGGCGTTGGTGACCCTGCGCTCGGGCAGCGCCGCGCCCAGTCCGAGGATGCCGGCGGTGCGCAGCGGCGACAGCGCGCCCGACTCGCGGTACGGCCCCGACACGCTGGAGCGCGCCGCGAGCGTGTGCGGCTCAGCCGACACGGCTCGCCTCCTGCCCGCGCGCGGAGGGCTCCTCGCGGGCCTGCTCGCGGAAGTCGAGCACGCGCGCGTCGGGGAGGTTGCGTGTAACGAGGCGCGCGAGCACCTCGCCGGGACCGAAGTTGACGAACGTGTCCGCGCCGAGGTCGGCGAGCGCGAACATCGTCTGGCGCCAGCGCACGGGCGTGACGATCGCCGCCGCGAGCTCGGCGCGCACGTCCTCGAACGGGCGCGCGCTCGCGCCGGAGATCACGGGTATCGCGGCTGGCGCGAGCTCGACCTGATCGAGCTCCGCGCGAAACGGCTCGACGGCGGCTGCCATCGACGGCGAGTGAAACGCGCCCGTGACGTCGAGCACGATCGCGCGCACGCGCTGCTCGCGCGCCGCGGTGGCGGCCGCGCGCAGCCGCTCGGTCGGACCGGCGAGCACCACCTGGCCGGGCGCGTTGTCGTTGGCGAGCACGAGCTCGTGCTCGTGCGCGAGGCTCGTGACGGTCTCCTCGGGGGCGCCGAGCACGGCGAGCATGCCCTCGTCGCGCCCTTCTGAGGACGACGCCATCAGCTCGCCGCGGCGAACTGCCAGGCGCAGCCCCGCGGAGCGCTCGAGCACGCCCGCGGCGACGAGCGCGCTGAGCTCTCCGAGCGAGTGCCCGGCGAGCGCGATGGGGCGCATCGACGGCGGGCGCTCCGTCCAGCCGGCGAGGCTCGCGCAGAAGATCGCCGGCTGGGCAAAGCGCGTGCTCTCGGCCACGCGCGCGAACGGGTCCTCGCCGACGAGCGCGACGCACTCCGCGAGCAGTCCGGGGATGACGCGCGCGACCTCGTCGCGAAGCGAGCTCGTATGGCTTCCCTGGCCTGGGAACAGGCCGGCTATGACGCCGCTAGACACTAAGGAGACATTCGCTGCCCGTCTCGTCCCGTTACGCGCGGGAACGCGCAAACCGCCCAAATGGGGGGGTGCGCTCGTGCACCTGGGGGAGTCCCGGGCAGTGCCGGCGCGGCGCGCTAGCGGTGCAGCCCCAGGCGCTGTGCGCGCTGGACGGCGTCCGCGCGGTTGCGCGCCCCGAGCTTGCGATAGAGCGTGCTCGTGTGCTCCTTGACGGTGTGCGGCGAGAGGAACAGCGCGGCGGCGATCTCGCGGTTGGTGGCTCCGCCGGCGATCAGCGCGAGGATCTCGCTCTCGCGGTCGGTCAGCGTCGGCGTCGGGCGGCCGGTGTCCCTGAAGACCTCCTGGCCGTCGCCGACCATGCGCACGAGCTTGGCGATCTCGGGGGCGGGCCAGTCCTTGGAGATGAAGCCGGTGGCGCCCGCCGCGCGCGCGGCCCGCGGTGAGATGCCGCCCGCGCCGGACATCAGGAGCACGCGCGGCGCGGGCGCCTCCGCGCGCAGGCGCTCGCAGATCTCGGGCCCGGACTCGCTGCCGAGGAACAGGTTGACGAGCGCGACGTGCGGCTCGTAGCGGCGGCACACGGCGAGCGCCTCGGCGCCGGTGCGCGCGCTGAGGCAGCGCTCGACCCATGGCAGCTGGCCGAGCATCAGCCGGAATCCCCAGTGCACGACGTCGTGGTCGTCGACGACCAGCACGCGCAGGCGCTTGTGAGGCTCCTCCGCGGGAGCGTTCTGCGCGGGAGCGCTCACTGTCCGGTCGGCACCACGAGACGGACCTGCCACGTCCCCGCCTCGGGCTCTCCGTACTCGAGCACGCCGTCGTGCTGGAGCGCCTCGAGCGTCGCCAGACGCAGGCCCATGCCCCCCTGCCGACCGGCCGGCGGGGTGGCGTCGCCGCCACGCGCGGGCACGCCGTCGTTGCGCACCTCGAGCACGAGCGCGCCCGCGTCGGTGCGCAGCGAGACGCGCACGTGGCTGGCCTGCGCGTGCTTGTGCACGTTGCGCACCGCCTCGACGAGCACCGACTGCGTTAGCGCCTCGAGGCTCGCGGGCACGTGCTCGGCGCTGCCGTCGAGCGCGATCTCCAGGCTCGGGTACATCGCGCGCACGCGTTCGAGCTCTTCGCTGAACGTGACCGCCGTCGGCCGCGAGGCGTGCCCGAGCGGACGCGTGAGCGCGGTGCGCAGGTCGGCGAGGGCGGTCTGCACCTCGGCTGCGCAGCGCCGCTGGCTGTCGGCGTCGAGCGGATCCTCGCGGGAGAGCGCGAGCGAGATCCCGAACAGGCGCTGCACGACCCCCTCGTGGATCTCGCGCGCGAGGTCGATCCGCTGCTGCAGTTGGCGGCTCTGCTCGTCGTAGGCGGTTACCTCGCGCGCGACCGAGGCCATCGCGATCGCCTTGCCGAGCGTCCACAGCAGGTGGCGCTCGTCGTCGTCCATGTCGGGCACGCCGGCTTCGCGCTCGGACAGCACGACGCCGACGTAACGCCCGGCGGCGGCCATCGGCGTGCACACGATGCGCACGCCCTCGAGCAGCTCGCGCACGGCCGGCGGCACCTTGAAGTCCTCCGCGCCGACGGCCTCGAGAACGCGGTCCTCGACGAGCGCGCGGCGCGCCACGGGCACCGAGTCGATCGTCACGAACAGATCCCCGAACGGCTCCAGCTCGATGCCGTGTGCCCCCACGGCGCGCACGCGCCGGCGGGCGCTGTCGTAGCGAACGAGCACGGCGCGCTTCATCGACGCCAGGCGGCAGATCGCCTCACACAGGCTGCTGAAGAAGGCATCCGGCGGCGAGCCCTCGCCGACGCCGGAGAGCAGGTCGGACATCACCTCGAGCACCTCGATGTGGCCGGCGCGATCGCCGCGCGTGCCGGTCGGCGCGCGGCGCGCGGAGCCCTCGTCGGCGGCGGTGGGAGAGTTGAGCGCAGTGGCGTCGAGCATGCTCTGAGAATCCCACGAATGCACGTCCCGGTGCGACACGACCGACGGCTATCCCCCCAAACAGGGGGTCGCGCGAGCTTCGCGAACTCTTATTCGTCGGCTCGCAACTTCTTCGGTGACCGACGTGTCCACCACTTAGCATTGCGCCCTTCTCGCACGCAGCTCGACCGATGCAGGAGCTTCGATGTACCGTCTGACGAAGATGACGCGACTGCGTAGCCTGCTGGTCGGCGGCGCCGTGATCGTGGTCGTCGCCAGCGCCACGACGCTCGCGCTCGCCTCCAGGCGGATCTCCGCCGAGCAGGCGGCGTACAGCGCGCCGAGCAACGGGCGCTGCACGCCCGCGACGCTCAACCTCTCGGCCGTGCTGCCGGGGACGACGCTCGCCGTGTCCCCCCTGCCGGACTCCTATGACGCTTCGGCGCGGACGCAGATCAGCCTGCTGGGCGCGCCGGCGAGCGCGATCTCGGGCATCCACGTGAGCGGCTCTGAGACCGGCTCGCACTCGGGGCGCCTGCTCGCGTACTCGCAGGGCGACGGCGCGAGCTTCGTGCCCTCGAAGCCGTTCCAGCCCGGCGAGACGGTGACCGTGCACGGAACCGTGAAGGTCAACTCGCACAGGCAGCGGTTCGCGTTTTACTTCGTGATCGCCCACGAGGATCCGATCGACTACGCGGCCGCGAGCACGGCGGTGTCCCACGACTACAACGAGATGCAGCACTTCGCCTCGCGCCCGGAACTCGAGCCGCCGGTGCTCGCCGTTACGCAGACCTCATCGCTGACGGCCGCCGGGGACATGTTCGCCGCTCCGTACGCCGGCCCCGGACCGAGCGGCCCGATGATCTTCGAAGAAGACGGCAACCTCGTGTGGTTCCACCCGCTGCCCAAAGGCACCGAAGCCACCAACCTGCAGGTGCAGCAGCTCGGCGGCCAGCCGGTGCTGACATGGTGGCAGGGGCGCATCCCGCCCCAGGGCTTTGGCCAGGGCGAAGAGATCATCGACAACAGCTCCTACCGGGAAGTCGGCCACGTCCGTGCCGGCAACGGCTACCTGGCGGACCTGCACGAATTCCACATCACCCCACAGGGGACGGCGGTGCTGACGGTGTTCAACCCGATCGACTGCGACCTCTCCTCGCTGGGCGGGCCGAGCGGCGGCGCGGTGACCGACAGCCTCTTCCAGGAAATCGACCTCAAGACGGGGCTCGTGCGCCGCGAATGGACGAGCCTCGATCACGTGCCTCTCAGCGACTCCTACAGCTCGCCGACGACCGCCAACACGATCTGGCCGTTCGACTACTTCCACCTCAACTCGATCGACCAGCAGGCGAACGGCACGACGCTGCTGTCGGCGCGCAACACCTCAGCGCTGTACGAGCTGAACACGATCACAGGCCAGGTGCAGACGAGCATCGGCGGCAAGCAGTCGAACGTCAAGCTCTCCGCGGGAGCGGCCACCGCCTACCAGCACGACGCAACGGCGCTGCCCAACGGGACGATCAGCGTGTTCGACAACGGCGGCGTGCCGAAGGTGCACTCGCAGTCGCGCGGCGTGGTGCTGGCGGTGAACGCGCAGACGAAGACCGACACGCTGCTCGCCGAATACGACCACCCGTCTCCGGCGCTGTCGGCGGGCAGCCAGGGAGACGTACAGATCCTGGAAAACGGCGACGTGTTCATCGGCTGGGGCGCCGAGCCGTACTTCTCCGAGTTCAGCGCCGGCGGCCAGCTGCTGTATGACGCGCACCTGCACGGCTCCTATCAGTCCTACCGCACGTATCGCTTCCCGTGGACCGGCTCGCCGAGCGAACCCCCGGCGATCGCCGCCACCAGCACCGGCGGCCAGCTCACCGTCTACGCGAGCTGGAACGGCGACACCCGCACGGCCAGCTGGCGCGTGCTTGGAGGACCAAACGCGCAGCAGCTCACGCCCGTCGCGAGCGCGCCCCGCAGCGGGTTCGAGACCTCAGTCGCGGTGCCCGCAACCGAGGCGTACGTGGCCGTGCAGGCGCTGGGTACGGCGGGCGAAGTGCTGGGAACCTCGCGCACGATCAGCGGCTGAGTGCGCGCCAATGGTCCGTCGAGGGCCCATTTTTTGGCTCCCAGAGCGACCTTCGCCGGATTGATCCTTTGAGACAGATTGAGCTACAAGGCTCAATGTTGTACGTCAACCGGTACGCGCAGTTTGATAATCTCGACTTTCCTAGAGTCAAGTGGAGGGTTGCTCTGGATGGCGGCTCGCAATGTCACAGAAAGGCCGCCGCGTAGCGCGGTGCCGCACGACGAGCAGGCAGCTCGCTACCGGCCGCTACCCACCGGCACGCACGGCCTCGATCCGGAGCTCGTCAAGCGCGACCAGCGCGAGCGCCTGCAGAAGGCGATGATCGAGCTGATCGCGCAGAAGGGCTACCCGGCGGTGCGCATCGTCGATCTCGCGAGGCTCGCGCACGTCTCACAGCCGACGTTCTACAGGCTCTACACCGACAAGGAAGACCTCTTCCTGAGCGCCTACGACGAGGTCGCGGGACACATCGCACAGACGGTCATGGCGGCTTACAGCGCCGAGTGCCCGCGCGAGCAGCGCCTGACCGTGGCGATGCGCGCGTGGGCCGAGCTGGCGGCCGCCGAGCCCGAGGGCACATCGCTGCTGGTGCTGGGCGCGTTCGGCGCAGGCACCAAGGCGCTCGAGCGCCGCCGACGGACGCTCGAGGAGCTCGAGCGCAGCATCCACGCAAGCCGCGACGGGGCGAAGCCGACCGCGCAGCCGACAGACCTGACCGTCAAGGCGATCCTCGGTGGCATCCGCGAGGTGACGGCGGTGCGCCTGCGCGAGGGTCGTGCGAGTGAGCTCCCGCAGCTCGCCGACCAGCTGGCGACGTGGGCGAGCAGCTACCCGCGACGGCTGCCGGCGGGCCTCGACGTGCCTCCCGCCAAGCGCCGCGGATCGAGCGTCGCAGCGGCCGCGCCGACGTCCGAGCGAGCGCGTCGCGCGGAGGGTCGGCTGCCGAGCGGCCGCAGCGACCTGCCGCGCCAGTTCATCGTCAAAAGCCAGCGTGAGCGGATCGTTGACGCCACCGCGGCGATCGTCGCCGAGAAAGGCCTCGCGGCGCTGACGATTCCGGAGATCGCACGTCGCGCGAACGTCTCCCATCAGACCTTCTACGACATCTACAGCTCAAAGCACGACGCCTTCCTGGGCGCGCAGAAGGTGGGCATGCACCAGGCGCTCGGGGTTGCCGTCGAGGCCTACCAGGCGGAGCTGCCCGACTGGCCGCGGGCAGCGGGCGCCGGCGTGGGCGCGCTGCTCGACTACCTCGCCTCCGAGCCGGCGCACGCGCACCTGAGCCTCGTCGACACGTTCGCGTCGTGTCCAGAGGCGATCGAGATCCGCAACGCGACCATGAAGGCCTTCGCCGCCTACCTCAGCCCCGGTTACGAGCTAGCGCGGGGACACCTCGAGGTGCCGGCGATCGCCGCAGAGGCCGTCGCGGGCGGGATCTGGCAGATCCTTCACGACTACATCGACAACGACCGCGTCGCCGAGCTTCCCGACGTGGCCGCACAGCTGACGTACTTCGCGCTGACGCCGTTCCTCGGCCCCGCCGAGGCGGCCGCCTACGCGTCGCCTGAGAGCGCGTAGGCCGCCTTGCCCTCGCGCTTGGCGCGCACGATCTTCCCGGCCGCCAGCAGGTGCCGCGCACCATCGCGGATCTCCGCGCCGGACATCGCCGTGACGATCCCGAGCTCGCCGACCGTGTGCGAGCCGTGCTCGAGCGCCGCCACGATCGCCTGCTCGCCCGGGCCCATCCGTGCGGGAGCGGCCTTGCGTGCCGCCGCGCGGGGTTTGGCCGGTTTGGCTGCTGCGCGGGGTTTGGCCGCCGCGCGGGGTTTGGCTGGTTTCGCCGCTGCGCGCGGTTTGGCTGCTGCGCGTGGCTTGGCTGCTGCACGCGCTTTTGTCGCTGCGCGCGACTTGGCTGCTGCGCGCGGTTTGGCCGCACGCGAGCCGAGTGCGTCGGTGGCGCCGGCGAGCCGCTCGTACTCGGCCACGGCCGGGCGCAGCTCAGCCAGGCGCGCGTCGAGTTCCGCGCGCACGCGCTCAAGCAGATCAGTGGCCATCAGCAGCCCGCGTTCTATCACGTGTGAAGCTTGCTTCCGCGGCGCGCGCCGCTAGCGCGTGACGCGCAGGTAGGCGAGCACGGCCAGCACGCGCCTGTGATCGTCGTGGCAGGCGGGAAGATCGAGCTTGGCGAAGATGTTGGTGATGTGCTTCTCGACAGCCCCGGGCGTCACCACGAGGCTCTCGGCGATCGCCGTGTTGGAGCGTCCCTCGGCCATCAGCGCGAGCACCTCGCGCTCGCGCGCTGTCAGGCCCGAGAGCGCCTCCCGCGCTCCGTTGCCGGGCGCCAGCAGCTCGGCGACGACCTGGCGATCGAGCACCGTGCCGCCGGCCGCGACGGTGTGCAGCGCGTCGAGGAACGCGCGCACGTCGCCGACGCGCTCCTTGAGCAGATAGCCGATGCCCGCTGTGTCTTCGCCGATCAGCTCACTCGCGTAGGCGGTCTCGACGTGCTGGGAGAGGACGAGCACGCCCAGCGCCGGCTGGCGCCGGCGGGCCTCGATCGCCGCCAACAGGCCCTCGTCGCTGAAGGTTGGAGGCAGGCGCACGTCGACGATCGCGAGGTCCGGCTGGTGCCCGGCGATCGCGCGCAGCAGCGCCGGGCCGTCCTGCACCTGCGCGACGACCTCGATCTGGTTCTCACGCAGCAGCGCGACCAGCCCTTCGCGCAGCAGCGCCAGGTCCTCGGCGATCACTACCCGCAAGGAAGTCTCACCTCGAGCACAGTGCCACCGCCGTCGGGGCTGTCTACGCTGAGGTTGCCGTCGAGCGCCTCGACCCTGGCACGAAGACCAGCGAGCCCCGAGCCCAACTGGTCGGCGCCGCCGCAGCCGTCGTCGCCGACCAGCACCGTGAGCGCCCCGTGCTCGTCGCGCAGGCGCACCCAGCTGTGCTGCGCGCGGGCGTGCTTGGCCGTGTTGGTCAGCGCCTCGGCGATCACGAAGTAGGCGGCGCGCTCGACCGACGGCGCCAGAGTGCGACCGGTGTCGAGGTCGACCGCGGTCCCGAGCCCGTAGCGGGCGGCGAGCGATTCGACCGCGGCGAGGAGCCCGCGCTCGGCGAGCAGCGGCGGGACGATCCCGCGGGCGAGGTCGCGCAGCTCGGAGATCGCATGGTGGGCCTCACGCTGGGCGTCGAGGATCAGGCTGCGGATCTCGGGCTGGTCGTGGACGCGCAGCTCGGCGCGACCGAGCTGCAGCGTCAGCGCGACCAGGCGCGCCTGCGCGCCGTCGTGCAGGTCGCGCTCGATCCGCCGCAACTCCGCGGCCTGCGCGTCGACCGCCTGGCGGCGCGTGCGGGTAAGCATGTCGATCCTCGCGCGCAGTGCGCGCCTACCGTGAGCGACGAGCACACGGTCGTGCAGGGCGATGAGCGAGTACGCGCTGCCGGCCGTCGCAAGCCCCAGCAATGCCCAGCCCGGCCAGAAGCTGTGCACGCCCGCGAGCAGCCACGTCAGTAGCCACGTGAACACGAGGATCACCGCCGCCGCGCCGACCAGCGCCCACACGCACGCGACCCGGCGGACCGGCCCGCGGGGCTGGCGCCAGGCCCAGCTCGCGCTGAAGTCGAGCAGCACGAGGTCGCCCAGCCCGAGCCACGCCCACGCCGGCCAGAAGTAGCCCTGCCCGCCGAGCGCCCAGATCGCCGCGAGCAGGACGGCTGTGAGCAGCGCGAGGCGGTGCACGAGCGAGCGAGCGTATTCGCCGATTGAGAGCCCTGCGGCAAGCAGCGGCATCCAGCGGCGCCGGCGCATGTCGTGCGCCAGCGACAGGTCGATCGGGAGGGGCGCGCGCTCAGCCATCGGCGCTATCGTCTCACGGAGATGAGCAGCGGGCGTTCGGTTGGCGCCGGCGCTGCCTGGGAGCCGTGACGGCTTGCGCCGCGCGAGAGGCGCTCAGAGCGCCTTGGCTGCCTGTCGGTTAGCTCCGACGCGCTGCACGTCCCAGACGAGGCCGACGCGCTCGAGGCCGGCGATCACGACCCCGGAGATGTCGGGCTCGCGGCGGCCCATGCCGTGGAAGGCGGAGGTGGGAAACGCGTGATGGTTGTTGTGCCACGCCTCGCCGAGCGAGAGCGGCGCGAGCCACAGCAGGTTGCGCGAATAGTCGTCGGTGGCGAACCGCCGGCGGCCGAAGAAGTGGCACAGCGAGTTGATGCTGTAGGTCACGTGGTGCAGCACGAGGATGCGCACAGCCCCGCCCCACAGCATTCCCTCGAGGCCCGCCGCGACGGTGCCGCCGATCAGCGCGCCCAGGCCGAAGGGGATCGCGAGGCCCAGCAGCGACCACACCACGAACGTCCTGTCCACGAACGACACGACCGGGTCGGCGAGCAGGTCGGGCGCGAAGCGCTCGCGCGAGCCGCGCTGAGTGTGGTCGAACAGCCAGCCCACGTGCGCATGAGCCAGCCCGCGCAGCGCTCCCCGCCAGCCGCCGCCGTGATCGACGTGCGGGCTGTGCGGGTCGCCGAAGCGATCCGAGTAGGCGTGGTGCTTGCGATGGTCTGCGACCCACGAGATCAACGGGCCCTCGACCGACATCGTGCCCAGCACAGCCAGCAGCCCGCGCAGCGCCGGAGAGGTCTTGAAGCTGCGATGGGTGAGCAGGCGGTGAAAGCCGACGGTCACACCAAGGCCGACCGGCACGTACATGATCAGGAAGATCGCGACATCGCGCCAGCGCAGCTCGTGGTTCCACATCTGCCAGGCCGCGAGCCCCAGCAGCAGCGGCGGCACGGCCGTGATCAGGCCCGTGATCGTGCGGTCGAGCCCCTCCATCACCGGCTCCTGGATCTCCTCGGGAGTGGGTCCGTCCCCGCGCCCATCCGGCCCCGGCAGGGCCACCGGATCACGTCGAGGTGCGTCAGGCTCGGCTAGCTCTGTCGGAGCGGCGCTCATCGCAGTCGATGTTGAGACCACGCGGCGTGGTTGTCGATGTGGCCGGCCACCGGGGCGGCGGTGGTTGTCCCCCGGGCCGAGGGTGGGGATAGCCCTAGCTCAGGCGTCGCGAACATCGAGCACGACCTTGCCGGTCGCCCGCCGCTCGTCGAGCGTCTTGAGGGCCTCGGCCGCTTGCTCCAGCGGGAAGCGCTCGCCAACGATCGGCACGACGAAGCCGTCGTCGACCATGCGGTTGACAGCGGCTCCGATCTCGACGTTCAGGTCCGGCTTACCCATCACATACGCGCCCCAGCCGGCTCCCACGACCTCGGTGTTCCTCAGCAGCAGCCGGTTGACGCGGACCTCGGGGATCGAGCCACCGGTGAAGCCGACGACGACGAGACGCCCGCCCTCGGTCAGCGAGCGCAGGCTGTCGGTGAAGCGGTCGCCTCCGACCGGGTCGAGCACGACGTCGACGCCGCCGCCCGAGAGCTCGCGTACCTCATCCTTCCAGTCCTCGCCCAGCAGCAGCGTGTGATCGGCGCCCGCGCGTTCCGCCACGGTGCGCTTGGACTCGCTCGAGACCAGCGCGATCGTCTTCGCCCCCAGACCGTGGGCGACCTGCAGCGCGGCGGTGCCGACGCCGCCGGCCGCACCGTGAACGAGCACCGTCTCGCCCTGCTGCAAGCGCCCGCGCAGCAGCAGCGCGAAGTAGGCGGTGTGGTAGTTGAGGATCAGCCCGGCGCCCTGCCCGAAGTCGAGCTGCGGCGAGAGCGCGAACGTGAAGAACTCGGGCGCGACGACCGTCTCGGCGAAGCCGCCGAGGGCGCAGAACGCCGCCACGCGGTCGCCGGGCTTGACCCGCGCGCCCGCGGGCGCGCTGCGCACTATCCCCGCGACCTCGCTACCGGGTACAAACGGAAGCGGCGGTTTCAGCTGATACTGGCCGCGCGTTTGCAAGAGCTCCGGGAACGAGACCCCCGCGGCATGCACCTCGACCACAACGCCGGCGCCGGGCGTGAGCGGGTGGGAGGGCTCGGGCTCGGGCAGCTCGACGAGCGCGAGCGCGCTCTCAGGGCCCGACTCATCGACGATCTGGATGGCTCTCATCTTCGGGATTATGTCCGAGCCGGCCGTACGGAGGCGCGCGTGCTCCGGACGGCCGCGAGATCAGGGCCTGCGGGCGCTGCCGAGGATGTGGGGCGCCGGCGGCAGATACGGGGCCGGACTGAACGCAAATCGCTCGCAGCGCTCGAGCTGGAAGCCGCCGACCGAGCAGCGCGTCGATCGCTGCAGGGGCGTCATGGTAGCTTGACGGCCGTGCCGCCTGCCAGCCGTTCCTGGTACCGGGGGCGATGGGTGCCGGTGGTGGCGCTCGCCTTCATCGTCATTGTGGTGCTGGTCATCGCGGTGAGCGGCAGCTCGTCGCCGACCACCGGTTATGACGTCTCCTATCCGCAGTGCTCGGGTTCCTACCCGTCGAATCCGCTGTTCGGGATCGCCGGTGTCAACGGCGGGCTCGCGAACAACGCAAACCCGTGTATGAGCGGCGAGCTGCACTGGGCCCGCGACGCGCCGGGGCAGAAGCGGCCGAAGCAGCCGCCCCTGTCGCTGTACATCGACACCGGCAACCCTGGCGGTCATCACGTTGCGGACTGGCCTCGCGTCGGCACCGCGCCGGCCTACGGTGCTTGTAACGGCCTGCTGACCAACGCCTGCTCGTACATCTACGGCGAGGAGCGCGCCGCCCACTCCTACCGGCTCGTCGCCGCGCTCGACCCGGTCGCGGCCAAGACCGCGCCATGGTGGCTGGACGTCGAGCTGATGGCGAGCTGGGCTGGGACCTACCGGCTCAACATCGCCGCGCTGCAGGGCTTCATCACCGGCCTGAACAACGCCGGCGCGACCGGGCCGATCGGGATCTATTCCACCAGTGCCCAGTGGAAGGAGCTCACGGGGCTGACGGCGCAGACAACACCGACGGCCTTCAACGGCCAGCTGCCCGACTGGGTGGCCGGAACCGGCGCAACACTCACGCAGGCGCGGCAGAACTGCACGAGCGGTGGCTTCACCGGCGTGGCGCCGAACCTCGCGCAGTACCGGATCGGTGCGCTCGACGCCGACCTGCGCTGTCCTGGCACACGCTGACCACATCCCTAACGCGCCCGACGTCAGCTAGGAGTAGCGCGCGACGGTGAAGCCGATCAGCAGCGGCACGTTCACCGCGAAGACGACCAGCGACAGCGTCAGTACCACCAGCGGACCGCCGCTGGTGTGGTTGCGCAGGAACACGTACTCGATCATCGCGGCGATGACCGAGTAGGCGAGCAGCGCCCACCTGCCTACCTCCAGGAAGCGTTGCCACGCGAACCCCGCGACCCGTGAGAGCGCCAGCAGATTGCCAGCGAGCACAACCACGGACGCCGCGAGCAGCGCGACCGCCGGTCCGAGCGAGACATGCTGGGGAAGATGGGCTGAGAGGTAGATGCCCGCCGCCAGCACGAGCGCGAGCGACAGCATCCCCAGCTGCGTCACCGGCGGCATGCCGACGGGCGGCGCCGGCCCGGTCGCGTCGGCCGGGTCGGCGGGCGGCACCGGCCCGGTCGCGCCAACCCGGCTGCGCTCCTCGCTCATCCCGCTGCGAGCTTGGTCATGATCACCAGGGTGGCGACCTGCAGCAGGCCGGTGGCTCCGGCCGAGTAGATGAACCGCTTCATCAGTCGCTCGATCACCGCGGGGTTCGGCTGGGGCTTCTTCAGCTCCGTCAGGACCGCGACGTTCGCCGGCTCGAGCAGGCCGAGCGCGATCACCGCCATGACGCTGACGACGATCATGCTCGCGACCACCCAGCCGTGCAGCGCGTAGGTCGTCTGGTTGGTCCCGAGGTGCGTCGAGAGCTGCCATCCGGCTGCGAGCGTGACCGTCACCACGGTGGGCATGATCAGCACCATCTTCGGCATCAGCCGCGTGGTGAACTCGATCCGCGCGGGGATCGAGAGCTTGCCCATGATCGGCCCGAGAACGAATCCGAGGAACAGGTCGATGACAGTCCACGCGGCGCCGCCGACGACGTGCAGGAACTCCAGCGGCCACAGTTTGTTGACCTCGACGCCCACGACCAACAGCACGAGGACCACGCCCACGATCGGCAGTCCCGCGCGTGGCACGATCTGGAAGTCCGGACGCTCCAGACCTGCGGGAGGAGCATCCGAGATGGCAACCCCTGTGGGCGACACAGCGACTTGTGCCATCGTCGAAATCTAGCGCTCTGGCGAGCGAAATGCCAGTGTCCGCGCCGGCGCTAGCGTGCGGGTGTCAGCCAGCTCCCACGTCGCGGCGGCGGTCGCCGCCGCGACGATCAGCACCGCCGGCCACGGACCGACCGCCAGCGCGAGCACGTGCGAGGCGACGAACGCGGCGAAGCCGACGCCTGCCAGCTGCGCGGCCGTGCGTGAGCCATGGCGTCGCGTCCAGATCCCGATGCAGCAGAGGCCGCCGGCCGCGAGCACGGCGCCGCCGAGCGGCCGCGAACCGCTGGCGGCCACGACCGCGTAGCTGGCGATCAGCGAGCCGGCGGCGAGCGGGGCTGTCGGCATCGCGCGCACGCGGCGAAGCGTAGCGCTCCATCGGAGGCTCCCCTTGGCAGATCTCCAAGGAGGCGTACCATGGGGTCGGTGCCGGACGATTCGTCTCAGACGTCCGATCGCGTAAACGGCGAGCGCTCCGAGGCGCACCCCCCGCTGCCGCGCGACAAGCGCGGCTGGCAGGTCGCGCCGGCCCCCGACGGGCGGGGCATGCCCGAGCACGCGCCGAGCGGCCCGCCGCCGCACCGCATGCGCGGCTTCTGGTACTTCGTGCTGGCGCTGGTGGCGCTCAACTGGCTGTCGGTGCTGTTCTTCCAGCCCTCCAGCGGCGAACCGCGGGTGACCGTGCCGTTCAGCCCTTACTTCCTCGAACAGGTCAAAGGCGGCACGGTCAGCACGATCGCCTCCAAGGGCGACACGATCGAGGGCAAGTTCAAGACCAAGCTGCGCTATCCGCCGAGCGAAAAGAAGGCGACGCCCACGAAGCTGTTCGCCACGGAGGTGCCGAGCTTCTGGAACGGCGCCCAGCTGTCCGCGCTGCTGCAGGAAAAGGGCGTGCAGATCAAGGCCGAATCGACGACCAGCAGCCAGTCGCTGCTGGCCGAGATCCTGCTCGGGTTCGGCCCGACGTTGCTGATCGTCGGGCTGTTCGTGCTGTTCGCGCGCCGCGCAGCGAAAGCGGGCGGTGGCATGGGAGCGCTGGGCAACTTCGGGCGCTCGCAGGCGCGCCGGGTTGACCCCGAGAAGATCCGCGTCACCTTCAACGACGTAGCCGGCATCGACGAGGCCAAGAAAGAGCTCTCGGAGATCGTCGACTTCCTGCGCAACCCGGAGCGCTACAGCCGCCTGGGCGGGCGCATGCCCCACGGCGTGCTGCTGTCTGGCGCGCCCGGCACCGGCAAGACGCTGCTCGCCCGCGCCGTCGCCGGCGAGGCCCACGCCGCCTTCTTCTCGATCTCCGCGTCGGAGTTCATCGAGGCGATCGTCGGGGTCGGCGCCTCGCGTGTGCGCGACCTGTTCGCCAAGGCCAAGGAGGCGGCGCCGTCGATCATCTTCATCGACGAGCTCGACGCGATCGGGCGCTCGCGCCAGGGCTCGGTGTCGGTGACCGGGTCCAACGACGAGCGCGAGCAGACGCTCGACCAGATCCTCACCGAAATGGACGGCTTCGAGTCCTCCGAGGCGGTGATCGTGCTCGCCGCGACCAACCGTCCGGACGTGCTCGACTCGGCGCTGCTGCGCCCGGGGCGCTTTGACCGGCGCGTCGCGGTGCAGCCGCCCGACCGCAAAGGGCGAAAGGAAATCCTCGAAGTGCACACGCGCTCGATTCCGCTCGCCGACGACGTCAACCTGGAAGGGCTCGCCTCCTCCACGCCCGGCATGGTCGGCGCGGACATCGCCAATCTCGCCAACGAGGCCGCGCTGCTGGCCGCGCGCCGCGAACACGAGAAGGTCACGATGAGCGACTTCACCGACTCGCTGGAGAAGATCATGCTCGGCGCGCCGCGCGGCATCCTGCTCTCGCCGGCCGACCGCGAGCGCACCGCCTACCACGAGTCCGGCCACGCGCTCGTGGGGATGCTCACGGACGGCGCCGACCCGGTGCGCAAGGTCTCGATCATCCCGCGTGGAATGGCGTTGGGGGTGACGCTGTTGACGCCCGACTCCGACCGCGTCTCCTACACGCTGGAGGAGCTGCAGGCCAAGATCAAGGTCGCGCTCGGCGGGCGCGGCGCCGAGGAGGTCGTCTACAGAGCGATCACCACGGGCGCCGAGTCAGACATCCAGCAGCTAACGCAGATCGCGCGCCAGATGATCGGGCGCTGGGGGATGAGCCCCACGATCGGCCCGATCGCGGTGCTCCCAGACGAGGGCCAGGGAATGCTCCTGCCCGGCGCCAGCGAGACCTCACAGGAGACACAGCGACTCGTCGACGAGGAGGTGCACACGCTCGTCGAGGGCGCCCACCGCGAAGTCACGCAGCTGCTGGAAGAGCATCGCGACCAGCTCGAGCACCTCGCGCAGGCGCTGCTGAAGGCCGAGACGCTCGACGCGCGCGACGCCTACGCCGCGGCCGGTGTGCCGATGGGCGAGCAGGAGCCAGCGCCGGTGGCGCCGGCGGTCGCCGCGCCTAGCTGACGCGACGCTTACGCCGCGGATCCGCCGGTTTGGGCGGAAAGCGCTTTTTCTCCTCAGCCGTCATCTTGCGGATCGTCAGCGAGCCTTCCTCGACCTGACGTTGGACGTCCTCCAACTTGACACGGCGCTTCTCGGCCGCACGATCCGCCTGCGTGAGCATACACTCAGGTTAGCGTCCCGCGGACGCCTCGGCGAAAGTCACCATGCGCCGGTGCTCCTCGTCCCACAGCTTCAGGCGCACCGCGCGCAGGCCATCGCGCAGCGACAGTATCGGCACCTCGTGGAATATCGCGTTCTCGTCGTGCGCGCGCTGCAGGTTGTAGTTCGGAATGCGCGCGCTCAGGTGATGCACGTGGTGCAGGCCGATGTTGCCGGAGAAGAACTGCAGCACCTTCGGCAGCTTGAGGTAGGAGCTGCCTCGCAGCGCCGCATCCGCATACGTCCAGGTATCGGCGCTCTCCCAGTATGCGTCCTCGAACTGGTGCTGGACGTAGAACAGCCAGATGCCCATGGAGCCGGCCAGCAGCAGCGTGGGCGCCTGCACGAGCAGGTAGTCGCGCCACCCGACCAGCCAGCACAGACCAACGATCAGCACGGCGAGCGCGATGTTCGTTCCGATCACGCTGTCGCGCATCCGCGGACGCGCCGAGCGCGCCACGATGCGCGGCCCGATGAGCAGTGCGGCGATCGGCCCGATGCCGAACATCACAAGCGGGTTGCGAAACAGCCGGTAGCCCAGACGCGCACGCGGGGGCAGCGCGTGGTATTCGCTGACGGTCAGCGTGCGCACGTCGCCGCCACCGCGGCGGTCGAGATCACCGGAGGTGGCGTGGTGGATCGCATGGTCGTGGCGCCAGCGCAGGAATGGCGAGTACACGAACAACCCCAGTACCGTGCCCAGCCACAGGTTCGCTTTCCTCGAGGCGAGGAACGAGCCGTGCGAGCAGTCGTGGAACAGGATGAACGTCCGCATCAGGAAGCCCGCGGTCGGGATCGCGATCACGAGCACCAGCAGGTAGGACACGCTGAGCGCGAAGTACATCGCCACCGACAGCGCGAGGTACGGCAGCACCGAGGTCGCCAAGTCGAGCAGGCTGCGCCCGAGATGGGGCTGCGCATATGGCGCGAGCGCCTCACGCCAGTAGGCGCCTTGCGGCTGCACCGGCTCCGCTGGGGCTGCGCTGAGGGCTGTGGCTGGACTGCTCGCAGCTGCTGCTTGGCTCATTCAGGTCCTTTCATACCGGCCGTGGCGGACGCCGCGGCAACGCGCCGCGCGCGGTCGCTCACTCATTAGTCTCTCAGGTCGCCCCTGGATCATTCGACCGATCGGGTTTTCGTGAGACGCGCGAGTGCTCCTTCTATCAGCTGGCCTCGGGTGCGAGTCGCAGTCCCATCCACACGTGCTCGATGCCGGCCTCCTCGAACGGCTCTGACTCGACGGCGAAGCCGGCGCGTTCGTACACGCTCCTCGCCTCCATCTGGGAGGCCAGACGCACCCTCGAGCAGCCGTGCTCGCGCGCCTGTGCGAGCGCGCGCTCGAGCATCCTCGCCGCTATGCCGCGCCGGCGCCACTCACGCTCGACCGCCACGCGGCCGACTTTGGCGTTGTCCGCGTCGAGCAGCAGCCGCAGCGTGCCGATCACGCTGCGAGAATCCGGGTCGAGCGCCACGAGGTGCAGCGCCTGCTCGTCGCGCTCGTCGATCTCCTCCGCGCGCGGCACGCCCTGCTCCTCGCAGAACACCCGCTCTCTGACCGCGAACGCGCCGCGCACGTCGTCGGGGCCGAGCGCCCAGCGAATCGGTATCTCGCGTTGGCCCACGCGTCTCTCACCGCGCGCTTGCGGCGAACGTCGCCCTGACCGAGCCCGGCGTCAGGCGACGAAGCGCGAGCAGCCCGAGCAGCGCCGTCAGCAGGCACGTCACGCCGCCGAGCCCGAGTCCGGCACGCGCGCCGGCCTGCGCCATCACCCAGCCAACGATCGGGCCGCCGATCGGCGTCGAGCCCTGGAACGCGACGAACCACAGCGACATCACACGCCCGCGCATGCTCGGCGCGGCGCCCAGCTGCAGCGTGGAGTTGCCGGTCGACATGAACGAGATGCTCGCACCGCCGGCGAGCGCCAGCGCGAACAGCTCGACCGGGAGGCTCGGGGCAACGCAGGCGAGCAGCAACACCACGCCGAAAGCGCTCGCCGAAAGCACCAACGTGGGCAGGCCGGTTCTGCCCTTGGTCGCGACGAACAGGCCGCCCACGACCGCGCCGACGCCCATCGCGGCGGTCATGAAGCCATAGCCGGTGGCGCCCACGTGCAGCCCCTGTTTGGCCATCACCGGCAGCGTCACCTGGAACTCGTACGCCAGCGCGCCCGCGAGCGCCATCATCGCGAGCGGCACACCGAGCTCGGGGGTGCGGCGCACGTAGCGCAGGCCCTCGCGGAGCTGCCCCGGCTCGCGGCCACTCGGCGGGCTCGGGTGGATCGCGCTGCGATCGAGCGTCATCAACGACGCGACCACCGCGACGAAGCTCGCGGCGTTCACCAGGAAGCATGGGCCCTCGCCGACCGTCGCGATCAGCACGCCTGCCACCGCCGGGCCGATCACGCGCGCGACGTTCACGAGCACCGAGTTGAGGCTGACGGCGTTGCGCAGGCTCTCGCCGCCCACCATCTCGAGCATAAACGCCTGGCGCGCGGGATTCTCGAAGGCGTTGTTGAGGCCCAGCAGCGCCGCCAGCACGCCGATCTCCCACAGGCGCACCGCGCCGGTCACGGTCAGCACGCCAAGGACCAGCGCCTGCACGCCCATCGCGATCTGCAGGATCACCATCAGCCTGCGCTTGTCGATGCGGTCGGCGATCACGCCGCCATACGGTCCGAGCAGCAGCACCGGCAGCGTCTGCAGGGCGATGATCACCCCCAGCATGGTGGCCGAGCCGGTGAGGGTCAGCACCAGCCACGACTGCGCGGCCATCTGCATCCACGTGCCGATCAGCGACACCGACTGCCCGGCGATGTAGCGCCGGTAGTTGGGGATGGCGAGTGCCGCGAAGGTGACGCGCCCGACGCCCGTCAGGCGCTTCATCGACGTCCGCTCGGGAGCCGCTGCGCGAGCTCCTCGAGCACCGGCAGCGCGTTCCACAGCGCCTCGCGCTGGCGCTCGTCGAGCTGTTCCACGTGGACGCTCAGCGCGCGCGTGCGCTCGCGGTGGATGCGCTGGCGCATGCGCTTGCCGGCCGCGGTCGCCAGGACGTTCGCAGAGCGCCGGTCGCCGGGGTCGGTCGAGCGAACGATCAGACCGGAGTCGCACAGCTGGGCGGTGATGCGCGAGAGCATCGTCGGGTTCAGGCTCTCGATCGCCGCCAGCTCGGAGAGCCCGATCGGGCCCTGCCGCACGACCGTGAACAGCACCGAGATCTGCGATGCGCTCAGATCGGACCCGGCGAGCGTCGGGCGCAGCCGCCGCGAGAGCTTGCCGATCGCCGCGCGCAGACGCTCGCTCGCGTCCGCCTCGTGCGCGGGCCGGGAATCGAGCTCTGGGGGTACCTTGACCGTCTCGGTCGCCATGCGAACGCCTCTCCTACTAAAAATGATTGCTTGCCAGCAAGCATTCTAGCGGGAGAGGCGCCGCGGTCTCGCCGCGTCTACTTAACGATCTTGAAGATCCGCTCCATGCCCAGGCGCGTGTGGTCACGCCCGTCCTGGGTTTCCATGAAGCACGCCTGCACGTACCACCCCGGCTTGGCCGTGATCGTCTCCTGCTGGAACGCTTCGTGCGACAGCGGCCCGGCGAACGCGAACGGCGCTGCGCTGACGAGCTTTTCCAGTCCCTTTTCCTTGCCCGTCAGGAGGCCTTTGACGATCTGCTTGGCGGCGCTCAGGCTCTTGGCGGGAAACGCGATGTCCATGTGCACGAGGAAGCCTTCGTTTTCGAAGCGCACGAGCTCGCCGTCGTGCAGCGTGCTCGGCCCGCGGAAGCCGAACTCGATCGAGCGGACGGTGGCCTGCGGCGCCGGCAGCGTCGCAGGGGATTTTGCCGCGGTCACCGTGAACGGCGCTTTGAGCTTCGGCCCGCCTTCACCGGCGCCGCCGAGCGCGACGTACTGACCCGGCGCCAGGACCGTCTGGGCTTCGTTGGTCTGGCCGGGGTTGACTTCGGCGTCGAACACGATCGAGCCGTACTTGCTCGCCACGTTGGGGTCCTTCCCCGCACCAGACTTGAGCGCGGCTTCGACTTCCGCGACGGTGTCGCCGGGCTTCACCGCGAACAGGATCGTCAAGCCTTCCTTGACGCCCGAGTCGGTCGATACGACGTTCACCGCGCCGGACTGCATCGTTCCCCCGACCGTGATCGAGGTCTTCGTCAGCGCGAGCGTGAGCGTAGGCAGCGTTGACGCCTGCGCCGCGCCCACGAGCGCCAGGCTGGACGCCATAACGAGCAGCGCGACGGTAGCGAGCGTCGCCCGCAAATTTGACTTGTTCACTTTGACTTCTCTCCTGGCTGGTAGATGACGGCGCCCCCCTGACCTGACGCGCGAAGACGCGCGAGCTTAGGAACTGCCTGGGAGAAGGTCAATACGTAATTGCACGTAAGCGGCCACAGGACTACGATTTCCAGGCATGGAGCGCCTATCGGCGTCGAGCCTGCGCAGTGTGCTGCTGGCCACCGCGCAGGCGGTCGAGTTCCGCGACCTCTCCGAGTTCCGCACCGGCGTGATCGCGCTCGCGCGCGAGCTCGTTCCATGTGAGAGCGCGTCCTACAACGAGGTCAAGCCTGGGGTCGGCGCGATCGTCGTGTCCGACCCGGACGAGGGGCTCACCGAGCAGAGCGTCGAGGTGTTCGGCAGGCTCGCCGGCGAGAACCCGCTGGTCGCACACTACGCGCGCAGCGGCGACGGCCAGCCGGTGCGCTTCTCCGACTTCATCTCGCGACGGCGCCTGCATGCGCTCACGCTGTACGACGAGCTCTACGCAAGCCTCGGCGTCGAGCACCAGATCGCATTCGTGCTGCCGTCCCCTCCCGGCGAGATCGTCGGGATCGCGCTGAACAGGCAGCGCTTCGACTTCAGCCGCGAAGAGGCAGCGATGCTCGAGTTGCTGCGCAGGCCACTGCGGGCGTGCTACCAGCGACTGGTCGAGCGCGAGCGCCTGATCGGTCTGCTGTCCGGGTTAGAAGACGACGAGCTCACGACGCACGCGAGCGCGCTCGGACTGTCCGAGCGCCAGATCGAGATCATGCGCGGCGTGGCCGGCGGCGCGTCGAGCGCGCAAGTCGGCATCAGCCTCAGCATCAGCCGGCGGACCGTCGAGAAGCACCTGCAGAACATCTACTCCAAGCTCGACGTCACCAGCAGGACGCAGGCGATCGCCAGGGTGCGCGCGAGCACCGGGCCATAGCGACCGCGCCGCTAGGGTGATGGCACGCTCGCGGAGGCCCGGTGCCGTCGCGGGCGCTTCGGCGCGATGAGCTCGACCACCACCGACCGCACCCATCCGACGCTGATCCTCGCGGTGCTGTCGCTCTCCGGGGGGGCGTACGCGATGCTCAGCTCCTCGGTGGTCCCTGCTCTGCCGACGATGCAGCACGCGCTGCACACCAGCGAGACGGGCATCGCGTGGCTGCTCACCGCCTACCTGCTGTCCGCCTCCGTCGGCACAGCGATCCTCGGGCGCCTGGGGGACATGTACGGCAAGGAGCGCCTGCTGCTGGCGACGCTCGTGATCCTCGCCGTCGGCACGCTGCTCGCCGCGGTCTCCAGCTCGCTGGTCGTGATCATCATCGGACGCTTCATCCAGGGCGCCGCAGGAGGGATCTTCCCGCTCGCGTTCGGGATCGTGCGCGACGAGTTCCCGCACGACAAGGTCGCCGGCGCGATCGGGCTGCTGTCGGCGATCCTCGGCGTGGGCGCCGGCATCGGCATCGTGCTCTCGGGTGTGATCGTCGAGCACCTCAACTACCACTGGCTGTTCTGGATCCCGCTGATCGCGATCGTGATCGCCGCGCTCGCGACCTGGCGGTTCATCCCCGAGTCGCCGATCCGCGTGCCCGGGCGCATCAACTGGCTCGCCGCCACGCTGATGACGATCGGCATCTCCGCCGTGCTGCTCGCGATCAGCGAGACCACCAGCTGGGGCTGGGGGTCTCCCAAGACGCTCGGCCTGATCGCCGCCGGGCTCGCCGTCTGCGCCATCTGGATCGCCGTCGAGGCGCGCAGCCGCAACCCGCTGATCGACATGACGATGATGCGCATCCGCGGCGTGTGGACGACCAACCTCGCCGCGTTCCTGCTCGGAGCCGGCATGTACGCGTCGTTCATCGTCTTCCCGCAGTTCGCGCAACTGCCCAAGAGCACCGGGTTCGGGTTCGGCGCCTCGGTCGTCGTCTCCGGCCTGTACCTGCTGCCCTCGACGATCGGCATGACGATCCTCGGCCTCTACGCCGGACGGATCTCCGCGCGCTTCGGCTCGCGCGCCGCGCTGCTCGTCGGAACCGCGTTCACCACCGCTTCGTTCGCGCTGCTCGCCGTCGAACACGCACACCCCTACGACCTGCTGATCGCAGCGGGGCTGCTCGGCGTCGGCGTCGGCCTCGCGTTCGCCGCGCTCGGCAACCTGATCGTGCAGGCCGTCGACAACCACCAGACGGGAGTGGCGAGCGGCATGAACACCGTCATGCGCACGCTCGGAGGCGCGCTCGGCGGGCAGCTCTCGGCGACGTTCATCGCCGCCAACGTCGCGCACGGCGAGCCGACCGTGACCGGCTTCACCGACACGTTCCTGATGGCCACCGGCTTCCTGCTCGTATGCCTGCTCGCCAGCGCGTTCGTCCCGAAGGCGCATCGGGAGCGGCGTGCCCCCGTTACTGTTCACCCGGAAAGCCAACCGTCAGCCGCGTCAGAGGAGGCCCTATGTCCAGCTTCGCCACCGTGAACCTGCTCGAGGTCGAGGACTCAGTCGGCGATCGGGCTCCCGGGATCGAAGGGCGGTTCGGGCGCAAGCATCTGGACTCGCGCGATCTCGGCGTCAGCCTCTTCCGCTACGCCGCCAACCTGCGCAGCCCGTTCGCGCACAGCCACCGCGAGCAGGAGGAGGCCTACGTCGTCGTCGCCGGATCCGGCCGGATCCTGCTCGACGACGACGTCTACGATCTGCGCCAGTGGGACGTCGTGCGCGTGGCGCCCGACGTCGTGCGCGCCTTCGAGGCAGGCCCCGAGGGACTCGACCTCGTCGCGGTCGGCGGTCCCAAGCCCGAGGACGGCGACGGCGTGATGGGCACCGCCAACTGGCCCGACGCGCAGTAACGCGCCGGCACTCGCCGCGGCACTACAGCCCACGCGACGTCAGCCGAGGGCCATGCCGGGAGCGACGTCGACCTGAACGAGTCGCGGGCCGTCCTGCGCTAGCGCCTGCGCGAGGGCGTCGTGCAGCTCGTCGCGCGCGGCGACGGTGACGGAGGCAACGCCGTAGCTCGTTGCAGTGGCCGCTACGTCCAGGCGTGGGAGCTCCAACCCGGGCGCGCCCGTCACGTCCTCGAGTGACGCGAACCACTTGAGGATCGAGTACTCGTGGTTGCGCAGCACGAGGAACTTCACCGGAATCGAGTACGCGGCGGCGGTCCAGAAGGCGGTGATCGCATACTGTGCGGAGCCCTCGCCGAGCACGCACACGACCTGGCGCTCGGGCTGGGCGAGCTGCACGCCGAGCGCCGCCGGCAGCCCGAAGCCGAGACCGCCGCCGGCGCTGAAGTAGTAGGAGCCAGGACGCGAGATGCGCAGCCGGTTGCGCAGCGCGGCGGTGCTCGACGGGGACTCGAGCACGACGATCGCGTCCGCGGGGAACAGCTCGGCGAGCGTCGCGTGCACCTCCCCGCCGGAGAGCTGCGCGCCGGGTGTCGGCTCCTCGAGCTCGGTGCGCGCCGGCGGCGGCTCGCGCCCTGAGGGCTCGCCGAGCTCGCGCACGAGCGCGCGCAGCGTCAGCGCGACGTCGGCGACGATCGCGTCACCCATCGGCGCGCGCGCCGCCTCATCCGGATCGCTGGTGATCGCCACGAGCTCCGCGCCGTCGGGCAGGAAGTCACCGGGGATGTTCGGGTAGTAGGGGAAGATGGAGGAGCCGGCGACGAGCACCAGGTCGTGGCCTGCGAGCGTCTCGCCGAGCGGTCCGACGGCGGGCGGCAGCACGCCCTGGAAGGCGGGGTGGTCCTCGGGGAAGCCGATCCGGCTACCGGCGGTAGCCGGCGAGGCCCAGACGGGCAGCCGCTGGCGCTCGACGAGCTCTATCGCGGCGTCCCAGCCGCCCGAGGCATCGATGTCCGGGCCGGCGACGAACACCGGGCTGCGCGCCGCAGCCAGTCGCTCAGCGAGCGCGACGATCTGCGCGTCGTCGGGGCGAGCGCGCCCGGCGACGGTGCGCGCGATCTGTGGGACGTAGTCGAGCGGGTCGAGCTCGACGCTCCAGTCGTCCATTGGGATCGAGACGAACGCGGGACCGGCGGGCGGCAGCGTCGCGTGATGGATCGCCTGCGCGAGCGCGAACGGGACGTCGGCGGCGCGCGGCGGCTCGAAGCTGTACTTCACGTAGGGCTTCGGCACGTCGACGGCGTCCCGATTGGCGAGCAGCGCGTGCATCGTGATCAGCGAGCGCACCTGCTGCCCGGCGGTGACGAGCAGCGGCGCGTGGTTGGCGCGCGCGCCGAAGATTGCGCCGACGCCGTTGCCGAGCCCGGGCGCCGTGTGGAGGTTGACGTGCGCGATCTTGGCGCTGGCCTGCGCGAAGCCGTCGGCCATGCCGACGGCAACGGCCTCCTGCAGGCCGAGCACGTAGCGGAAGTCCTCGGGCAGCGGACCGAGCATCGGCAGCTCGGTCGAGCCGGGGTTGCCGAAGATCGTCGTCATCCCGTGACGGCGGAACAGCTCGAAGGAGGCGTCGCGGACGCTCGTCATCGTGCCAGCCTAGTCGAGCTCGCGCGCGCGGCACGCGAGTTGCAGCAGCAGCAGGTCGTCGGGGTTCTCCCGATCGACGTCGAGCAGTTCGAAGATCCTGTTGATGCGATACGCGACCGCGTTGCGGTGCAGGCTCAGGCGCTGTCCGGTCCGTGTCAGTGAGCCGTGCTCGTCGAGATACACGTGCAGCGTCTGGATCAGGCGCTCGGCGCGGATGCCTCCGAGCGCCGTCAGCGGCTGCAGCACCAACGTGGCGGCTTCGCGCGCGGTGTCCGACGCGTACCACTCGACGAGCGCCCGCCGTAGACCGACGCTGTCGAAGGGGACGGCATTGCCCACGCGCTTGGAAGTCCGCGCGGCGATCGCGGCCGCTTTCGCCTCCGCCGCAGATGCCACGAGTCCGCTCGGACCGGCCCGCGCGGTGCCCACACCACAGTGGATCACAAGGTCGGCGAGCATCCCACGCGTCGCCGCGAGCACTCCATCCATGCTGCCTGCCACGCCACTCGAGGCCGCGGGACCGGGGTCCTCCAGATAGCTGTTCACGAGCACGAAAGCCTCACCCGCACGCGCCAGATGCCAGGTTCCTCCGTGGGCGCGCGCGACCTGCAGCGCAGTGCTCCCGAAGCGCGCCCGCACCTGGTAGGCGTCGAGATCGTCCCCGGCCTGGCGATCGGTCAGCTCCTCGAAGTCCAGACGCACCGCGACATGCCAGCCGTCGATCGGCAGTCCCAGACCACGCGCGCGCAGCACCACCGGCTCTCTCGTCTTCGCCGGCGCGGAGAGCAGGTCGGTGAGCACCTCCTCGCGCGACTGCATCGGGAGCTCCTGTGAGCGGCGGGCACGCGTCATCGCCTCGCCGATGCCGGCGGCCAGCGCGTGCAGCACGATCTCAACGCTCATCTCCGCGTCGCCCTCCTGCGCGGGGGCCATCACCCAGCCCTCGACGCGGCCGTCGACCAGCACCGCCCGATGTGGCCGGTCCTGGGGCTCGGAGGCCACCATCGAGATCGGCACGGCCAGCGCTGCGCCGGCGTGCGCGAGCAGCGAGTCGGTGCTCGCGTCGGGCGGATGGACCTCGATCGCGCGCAGGGCGGTGTAGGCGCGCAGCAGCGCGACGTCGGCCGCCCCCGCGAGCTCTCGGCCGATCGCCAGCGCGAGCTCGGTGAGCTCTGTGTCGTCCTGCGTGCCGAGGATCGCGGTCCCGGATCGACTGGCGATCACGGTGGCGGTCGACGGTATGCGCCACACGTCGGCGGCGGTCAGCACCAGCGCCGCCACCGCGCGGCTGCGCGCGACCCGCAGGGCGATGTCGAAGCGGTAGCTGCTGATCGCCGTCGATGCTCCCCGTGTCAGCAGCACGATGCTGTGCTCGGCCACCCCGGCGAACTGACTCAGATCCTCGACCAGCATCACGCCGTTGACGACCGGGTCTGTGGGCGGCCTCGACACATACCCCATCAACGGGGCCAGCGCCGGAGACTCGACGAGCTCCCGAAGGGACGCCATAGCACAAGCTTAAACGCAACGCGCCGGCTTGCGCGATGATCATGTGGCAAATGCAACTCGATGCCGCGAACCTCCCGAGGCTCGCGCTCGGCGCTTCGCTGCTTGGCTCGGGAGGAGGCGGCGACCCTGCTCTGGCGCTGCTGATGGCGCTGCGGGCGGTCGAACAGCACGGCCCGGTGGCGGTTCTCGAGGTCGGCGAGCTGCGGGACGACATGCTCGTCCTCCCCTGCGGAATGATCGGGGCGCCGACGATCGCCGAGGAGCGCATGTGGAACGGGAACGAGGGGCGGACGCTGTGCGACGTCGTGGCCGGCGTGCGCGGCCGACAGGTGGATACGCTGATGCCGCTCGGGATCGGGGGCGCCAACGGCCTGCTCCCAGTGCTGTGGGCGGCGCGCGTCGGCCTGCCGCTGCTCGACGCGGACGGGATGGGACGAGCCTTCCCGCAGCTGCACCAGCACACGATGAGCCTGGCGGGCATCCCGCCGAGCCCGGTCGTCCTGACGGACGGGCGCGGCAACGCCGTTCGGCTCGACCCGGCCGACGGCGCGTGGGCCGAGCATCTGGCCCGCGGCGCGCTCGCGGGCCTCGGCGGCGTATGCGCTGCGGCGCTCTACTGCATGAGCGGCGAGCAGGCGCGGCGGGCGACGATCGCCGGGTCGCTCTCGCGCGCGCTGGCACTCGGTGAGGCGATGCAGACCGAGGGCGTCCACGAGCGACTGCGCGCGGTGCGCGCGGCGCTGTGCGCGTCAGTCCTGATCGAGGGGCGCCTGCAGGACATCGAGCGCCGGCCGGGCGCCGGCTTCGCACGCGGCGCGGCGACCGTCATCGGCAGCGGCGAGGATGCCGGGCGCAGGGTACGCCTGGAGTTCCAGTGCGAGTTCCTGGTGGCACTCGAGGATGGAGCCGCGTGCGCCAGGGTCCCGGATCTGATCTCGGTGCTGTCCGCGGACACGTGCGCTCCGATCGGCGTCGAGCGCCTGCACCACGGGCAGCAGGTGAGCGTCCTCACATGGCCTGCGCCGCAGGCGTGGCAGTCATGCGAGGCCATGGCGATCGTCGGACCGGCTGCATTCGGCTACGAGATCCCGCCGCCTGCACCGACACGAGCGACAAGGGATGACTGAGCTGCGACTCGGATTGGAGGTCGCGGAGACGCACGCAGAGGGCGTGGTGCTCGACGAGCGCGACCGCGTGCTCGCCCGCGCCAGGACCAAGGCGGGAGAGGGTAGCGATGGCTCGCTGCGCACCGTGCTGCGAAGCCTCATAGACGATCACGAGCTCGATCCGCGCCAGATCACCCGCGCGGTGCTGGGATCCAGTGCCGCCGTGGACACGATCGAGCGCTGCAAGGGGCTGCGTCGCGTCGCGGTGCTGCGCGTCGGCGCTCCGCTCACGCTCGCGATCCCGCCGCTTGCCACCTGGCCACCACGACTGCGCCGCGCGGCGTCCGCAGGCGAGGCCGTCGTGGGCGGGGGAGCCGAATACGACGGGCGGATCGTCTCGCCGCTCGACGGGGACGCGATCGCACGCTTCCTCGCAACAGTCGCCGGAGCAGCCGAGGGCGTGGCCGTGACCAGCGTGTTCTCCCCCGCGGCCCCCGACCACGAGCTGGAGGCGGCGGAGATCGTCCATCGTGAGCTGGGCGCCTCGATGCAGGTCTCGCTCAGCCACGAGATCGGAACGACGGGGCTGCTCGAGCGCGAGAACGCGACAGTGCTGAGCGCCGCGCTGCTCGACGCGGTCGAGCGGCTGCTGGCGAGCTTCGGCGAGATGCTCGCCGAGCAGCGGATCGACGCCGAGTTGTTCCTCGCACAGGGCGACGGGACGGTGATGACGTCGGAGCACGCGCTGCGCTTCCCGGTGTACCTGCTCGGCAGCGGACCGGCGAGCGGGATTCGCGGCGGCGCCTGGCTGAGCGGCGTGATGGACGGCGTGTCGCTCGAGATCGGGCGGGCGGGCGCTACCGTCGGCGCGGTCGTCAACGGGCGCCCGCACGAGCGACCGACGCCGACCGAGCTGGCCGGCGTCCGCGCCAACTTCAGGCTGCCGGAGGTCCTAACGCTGCCGTTCGTCGGCGGCGCAGCTGGCGAGGCGACGGTCGCGACGGCCCTCGATGCCGCCTGGCAGGCGCAGCCGCTGCCAACGCTCGTCGTGGTCGGCAGTGGAGCCGCGGCCGCCGCCGCACGCTACGAGGGATTCGGTGAAACGATCGTCCCGGGCGACGGCGACGTGGCCCGGGCGATCGGCCTCGTGATTGCTCCGGCCGGCGGCCACGCCGACCGCGTATGCGCAAACCGGCCCGCCGTGCGCGAGACGACGATCGAGGCGGCGCGCGCCGATGCGATCGCACGCGCGATCCACGCGGGCGCCGATCCCGCCAGGGTGCAGATCGTCGAGGTCGACGAGGTCCCCCTGACCTATCTGCTCGACCCGCCGATCCGCATCAGCGTAAGGGCCAGCGGTCCCCGGATCTAGACTGACGGTGACTCAGATCCAGAGCCTGACGGTGAGACCGTCAGGACCGGGGACGACGTCGAGCCCGCGCGTGACCTGGCGCGCCACCCACAGCCCGACCCCATCCACCCTGGCCGGCGTCGGCGGGAGGTAGCCCGCGAGCGGATCGTCGAATCCGGGGCCACGGTCTGAGATCTCGAGCACGAACCGGCCGTCGAGGAGGCCCGCGCGCAGCCGCGTCGCACCGCCCGCATGAGACTCGGCATTGGCGAGCACCTCATCCGCCGCCAGCAGCATGTCCTCCACGTCGGCGCGTGGCACGCCGGCCTGCTCCATACGTGCTCGCAGCCGCCCGCGCAGCGCGAACGCGTCCCCCTCGAGCGACAGCGGCTCGAGCTCTGCGACGGGGCCGGGCGCGGGTGTCAGCGCGCGCACCACCTCGGCGGGCTCGGCATATCCAGGACTGTCCTCGAGACTGTCCGCCAGCACGCGCGGGTGGGTCCGCCGCATCTCCTCGACCACCGCCGCCGGGGCGACCCGCGTGTCATACCCACACGTGATCGTGACGGGATGGTGGGCGAACGCGCGGTTCAGGATCGCCTCATAGGCGATCCAGCGCTCGTATTCGGCGGAGCTCTGCAGGCGTGGCAGCTCACCGAACACCGACACGGACGTGACCCCTTCGCGTGTCAGGCGGCGCAGGGTGGCGTCGTAGTCGGCGAGCGCCGCCTCGGGCCGCGTGTAGTGGGCGTCGCAGTCGATGTAGCGGACGCGAGCGCTGTCGGCTCCGAGCACGTCGCGCAGCAGCTCGCACTTGCGGGCGTCCACGACCATGATCGTCGCGCCGTCCTCCTCGACGCCGCGATGTAGAAGCGGGCCGATCGTCCCGGCGAGCTCGTCGTCCTCGCCGTAGACGAACAGCGCGTGCTCCATGCCGCGGATGCTCACGCAATGACCTCGACTGCCGGGTCGGTATCCCATCCGAGCAGCTCGAGCATCCGCCGCACCGAGGCCGACGCGCCGGCGATCGTCAGCCGCCGTCCGGTGCGCCCGCGCATCGCGCGCATGCCCGCGACGTCGACGTAGCGCAGTTCGGCGAGCTCGAGCCGCATCGGCTCGGGAAGGTGCGCGTCCAGCACCGACGCGAGCGCGTCCGCGCATGCGAAGTCCAGCTCCCCCGCGAGGCGCAGCGTCTTGCCGTCGTCGATCCGCGCAGCGACCAGGTAGCCCGTGCGCACGAGCGCTGCCAGCTCGGGAGACAGGTTGACCGAGTGCGCAGCCGCGACTTCGATGAGCATCGCGGGCTCGAAGTCGCCGTGGGGATAGTTGCACAGCGCGACGACGTCGCCCCCGGCCGTCATGTCCGCGAACCGGCGCTCGTACTCCGGCAACTGCTCGTAGCCGGGAACGTCGCGGTGCGCCCAGCCCATCTCGCCGGTGATGCTGAGCGCGGGATAGCCTTCGGCGAGCGCCTGATCGCGATCCGCTTGTATCGCGTTCAGCATCCGCTCGACATCGACGCTGCTGTCGGGCCTGTATGCGCTCGGCGCAGAGCGGAGCTCCAGCTGACCGATCTCGATCGCCTGAGCGACGTCCTCGCGACCATCGGTCAGCTCCTGGGCGAGCGCATCGAGATCCTGCGTCTCGCACAGGTAGATGGCCTTGTGCCCACGAGCCACGGCGTCGCGTACGAACGCCACCGCGACCACCCGCCGGTCGGCAACCTGGGCGAACCGGCAGCACGCATGCTCGCCGGGCCTGATCGCTACGGCGGCGTCTGGCTGGTTGGTGCTCATGGGATCCCGTGCGAGTGGTAGGCCGCGGAGGGCCCGACACAACCCAAGCCGCGAACCCCGCGCAGGCGCGCCGGCCGGGCGAGACGGCCGGGCGGACATGCCCGCGAGCCTGTGATCCGACATTTCGGAGACGGGGTGTTTATTTGTGCACAGACCACGAAACAGGGCGCCGGTTCGTCATCTGCGCCAAGAAAGCACGAGCCGCGCGAGCTTAGTCTCGCTCCTACGGCGCGCGGTCCCGTTCGCAGCCCCGATGCACACCGTTCGCCGACGTTCGACACATCCCAACGGAGGTGAAATCGACGATGTCTGCCCGCAGAGCAGTTCCCGAACGTGCCGTTCTCACTCCGCCGTCGCGGCCCGAGGCGCACCCGCTGGGACTGGCCCCACTGCACGAGACCCAGTCCGAGCTGCTGCTCGCCGCGCGCCGCAACCGTCCGCACGCGCGGGCACGGCTGGTCGAATCGTTCATGCCGCTGATCGGCAGCGTCGCACGGATCTACGCGTATGTCCCGTCGATCGATCGCGCCGAGCTGATCCAGGAGGGAGTCGTCGGCGTGCTGCGGGCGCTCGAGCGCTACAACCCGGAGCTGGGGACGCCGTTCTGGGCGTACGCCTCCTGGTGGGTCCGCCAGGCCATGCAACAGGTCGTCTCCGAGCTGTCGCGACCGGTCGTCCTCTCCGACCGCGCGCTCCGTCAGCTCGCGCACGTGCGCGACGCCCGGCGGACGTTCGTGCGCACCAACAGCCGCGAGCCGAGCCTGCGTGAGCTCGCGGCTGCGAGCGAACTAACGCTCAAGCAGCTGCACAGGCTGAGCGTCGCCGATCGGCGACCACGCGGCCTGGAGGAGCCGGTTAACGATTCGGCGGGCACGGGAGCGACGTTCGGTGACGCGCTGCGGGACCCGCGCGCCGAGGAGGCCTATGACGAACTGGCACTGCGCCTGGCCGCCGCCGAGATCCCAAGCCTGCTCACGCACCTGAGCGAGCGCGAGCGCAGGGTGATCGACGCGCGCTACGGCCTACGCGGACCGGAGCGCACGCTGCGAGAGCTCGGTGAAGAGCTCGGCATCAGCGCCGAGCGAACCCGTCAGATCGAGCAGACGGCACTCGAGACGATGCGCGGCGTCTGCGAGCTCACGGTTGTTGCGCAGACAGCCGAGCCAGAGGCGCTGGCGTCATGAACCTCGCACGCGAACAACGCCTCCTCGAGGATCGCCGCACCGCGCGTCTGGCGGCGCTGACGAAGGCCCGGCGAGCCCGGCGCCGAGAACTCGCGCTGGTCGAGCAGTACCTGGCGCAGATTCGCTTCGGTAGCCCTCCGCGAGCGCGGCCCTGGCAGGCGCTCGCGCCGCTGTCGCTGACGCCGGAGACGAAGCGATGAGGGCGGGCTGCCCCCACTTGCATCTGGCCGAAGCGGCCTAGCACCACCGCAAGCAACCCGTTTTGACCTCCGAGCGCACGAGAGGATGCGAGATGGCTCTACCGCTAGGACAGGCAGACTCCCAGCGCCGGTCCGCCGCGCCGCTCCAGCGTTGGCAGACGTCCAGCGAGCTCGAGGCGAGTCTTCACAACGGCGTGCTGACCGTGCGTGTGCCGAAGTCAGAGCGGGCGCAAGCACGTCGCATCGAGGTCAGGGCTGCGTGAGCCTGCAGACCTCCTCCCCACAGCGGCGCCAGCCCGTCCTCCCGGGCTGGCGCCGCGTCCATCACGCACTCGCCGAAGCCGACGAGCTCCTCACCTCGAAGCGACTCGAGCGCATCCTGCGCTTCCACGGTGGCGGGCTGCCGGTCGTCTCGATGTACCTGGCTCTCGCGCCGGCGCCCGGCGACGTGCACGCGAACGCGGTGACCAAAGTCGACAGCCTCCTGCACGAGATCCGCGCGCTCGAAGAGGACCGGCGGCTCGATCACGACACCCGCATGTCGCTACGCGGTGACATCGAGACGATCAAAGAGGTCGTCGAGCGCTCGGTACGCACGCCGGGAGCGCTCGCGATCATCTCCTGCAGCGGGAAGGGCGCGCTCGAGCTCGTGCGAGTGCCGCGCACCGTGCGCGATCGGATCATGGTCGACGAGACGCCATGGGTACGCCCGCTGCTCGCCGTGCTCGAGGAACACCGCCGCTGCTTCGCGGTCGTGGTCGCGGATCTGGCGCACGTGTGGGAGCTGTACCTCGGCCAGATCCGCGACCACGGGCCGCTCGTAGCAGCGGCGCTCGACGGCCTCGTCAGCGCCGACCGCGGCGAGATCCTTGCGATCGGCGGCCACGGGGACGAGCTGGCGCACTTCGTGGAGGAGTTGCCGCGGCCACTGCGCGAACGAGTGGCGGGAACGTTTGCGATCGACCACAGCGCGGCGCGCAATGCCGGCAGCATCCAAGCGCACGCGCAGGAGATCCTCGAAGGCTACGAGCTCGACCAGCAGCGACAGTCGGTCGCCAACGTGCTGGGCAGGGCCGCTGCCGGGCGCCTGGCGGTGGTCGGGCTGGACGCGTGCCTGTGGGCGGGCTCGGTCGCCGCCGTGCAGGCGCTGTACGTCCAGGACGGCACGATCCGCCCGGGCGTCGTCTGCGACCGCTCGCGGTGGTTCGCCGCGTCGGGGCAGAGCTGCCCGGTGTGCGGCGCCGAGATGCGTCGGACACCCGACGTGATCAACGAGCTGACAGAGACCGTGATCGACGAGGGCGGCTCGGTGTGCCAGGTCCGCGCGGAGACGGAGCTGAGCCAGCAGCTGCTGGCGTGCAGCCTGCGGTTCGAGCTACCCGACCCCGGTTGATCGGCGATCCGGGCGTCCTGGCAGCGACAGGGCCTGAACGCCAGGTCTACATTGTTGCAATGACAACTTCGAGCAGCGCCTCCATCCCAGACATGACCGGTCGCAGCGTGATCGTGACGGGCGCCAACAGCGGCATCGGCCGCGCCGCGGCGAGCCAGCTCGCGGGCGCCGGCGCCCGCGTGATCCTCGCGGTGCGCAGCACCGAGAAGGGCGAGGCCGCCGCCGCGAGCATGCCCGGCGAGACGGAGGTCCGCCAGCTGGACCTCGCGAGCCTCGACTCCGTGCGCGAGTTCGCCGCTGCTTGGAAGGGCGAGATCGACCTGCTGATCAACAACGCCGGCGTGATGGTGCCACCGCTGAGCCGCACAGCCGAGGGATTCGAGCTGCAGTTCGGCACCAACCACCTCGGCCATTTCGCGCTCACCAACCTGCTGCTCGAGCACGTCACCGGCCGCGTGGTCACCGTGTCCTCGACCGGGCACCGCATGGGCAGAATCGACTTCGACGACCTCAACTGGGAGCGCAAGCCCTACCGGGCGTGGCGCGCGTACGGGCAGTCCAAGCTCGCCAACCTGCTGTTCACCGCGGAGCTACAGCGACGGCTGACCGACGCAGGATCGCCCGTTCTGGCAACCGCCGCCCACCCTGGCTACGCCGCGACCAACCTCCAGTTCCACAGCGGCAGCCGGCTGTTCGAACTGATCGGGGCCGCGGGCAACCGGCTGCTCGCCCAGAGCGAGGAGGACGGGGCGCTGCCGACGCTGTACGCAGCTCTCGCGGACGTTCCGGGTAACAGCTTCGCCGGACCCGGCGGCTTCATGGAGCAGCGCGGCCCGGCCAAGCTCGTGGGACGCTCCGCCGCCGCCAAGGACGCCGACGTCGCACGCCGCCTGTGGGATGTCTCGGAGGAGCTCACCGGCACGCGCTTCCCGCTCGGCGCGGCAGCTGCGGCGTAGCCGGCGGCTCAGCTGCCGTTGGGAGACGGCGCGATCTCGCCGCGGAGGCGTGTCACACACGAGCGCTGCGCCGCGGATCTGCCCGGGGCTCAGTAGGCGTAGCCGCCGCCGCTGGAGCCACCGCTTGATTTTTCCGCTTCCGAGGAGCTGCCTGTGCTCGCGGCGGGGGTACTGGTGGAGCTGGTCGTGACGGCGCTCCAGGTGCCCACGTCTTTGATGCCCTGCCCATTGGTTTCACCGGCCTGCTTGTCCTGCGCGAATGTGTAGAGCGGCGTGCCCTTGTAGGTGACCTGCACTGTCCCATCGGGGCGCTTCACGGTGCCGAGCGAGCCGACTTCGCCGCTGGGAGTGCCACTGGATGGCGCGATGAGCGGGTGCCAGACGCCGAGACAGGCGGAGCTGGTGCAGATGAACTTGCCGTTCTGCTCGCCGCTGAGGTGATACAGCGTCATGCCCTGACTGTTGACGAGGATCGTGCCGAGCGTCGAGTTGGAGGCCGTCTTCACGATGGCGCTGGATGAGCTGCTGCTTGTCTGCGCGGCTGGCCGGTTGGTGGCGGCCGCGCTGGTCGTGTTGCTGCTCGAGCTGCTGCCGCACGCGGCGAGCAGGACGGACGCGGCGAGTGCCGGTAGGGACAGCCTCAGTAGATGGCGCATGTGTTCGCTCCTTTGATAAGTCGGGGCACCGCACTGTCGCGTGAGCTCCTGTACTGAGGGAGACCCCGCGGCGGCGTGTTCCTTCCGGTCCGCCGCGGGGTGCGTCGTCTTTGCCGGCGACGTCTACTTGACGGTGAGCGTGCCTTCGTGCAAGAGGTTCAGCGTGTTTTCGCCGTCGTCTACGAAGTAGATGCCCTTGCCTTCGGGCGCTACGACGAGCCCGAACAGCGATCCGGCACCCGTCCTCCTGTCGGCGGTCTGCACGGTTACCTGCTGGCCGGCGGGTGTCGTTTCGACCATGTTGCCGTCGCCACCGTTGCTCGTGATGATGTTGCCGTTCGGTGCGAGCACCATGCCGAGCGGTTCCTTGAGTTGACCGTCTTCGGCGAGGACGGTGCCGCCTTTCGCGACAGGCGTCGTGCGCGTCATTGCTTCGGAGATCGCGAGGATCCGGTTGTCCTCGGTCGAGGCCACGTACAGCGTGCCGTTGGAGGCGAGCGCGAGTCCGGTCGGGCCGAGCACGAGGGCTTCTGGTGAATTGACCCAGGGGATGCCGTTGGCGATCACCGTTTCGCTCAGCACCTTCGGTGTCTGGTGTTCGCCGGATTCCAGTTCGATCCGCAGCACGGTCGAGTTGTCGATCTTGTGGATGCCCTTCGCGGCACCGCCATTGAGCGCGTTGCTGACGAACAGCGTGGTCTTGGAGCCTTCGCTCTTAGCGGTCGAGTCCCAGGGACCCTGGATGTTCTTGCTGGCGATCGTCTCGACCGTCCTACCTTCGCTGTCGAGCACGATCAGGCAGCCGTACTTCGCCGTCGCTGACTTGCCGTTGGTCGTTGGCAGGCTGCCCACGACGACGTAGCCGCCCGGCAGGATGTTCAGCGCGGTCGTCAGCCCTACGCCGCCTGGGCATGGCCCGGGGAGCTTGTTGGCATCGATCGTCGCGAACGGGGAGACCTTCCCGGTCCTCGAGACCTGCACGATCGTCGTGCCGGTGCCCTGACCGTTCTCTTTTGCACTTTCCTTGGCGTTGAAGTTGCTGATCAGCATCTGGCCCGCCTGGAGCTTGCCCACGCTGGTGGTAACCAACACGATGCCGTACGGATTCACATCGCCGTTGGCCGGGACCGTCGAGGCGACCTTGCTGACAGTCCTCAGATTTGCCAGAAAAGGAGAAAAGCTTGCGCTCGAGGTCGTGGTCGCAGTACTCGCAGCGGCCGACGTGCTGGACAAGCTACTGGTGCTGCTGGAGCTGCCGCAGCCGGCGACAGCGAGCGCGACACCAACTAGAGCAAGGATCGACGTTCTAGGCACTGGGGTGTCTCCTGTGGATCGAGAATCGGACGAGACGGATTACTGCTCGCGGCCCCGCCCCGACCGGGATCTTGCGATCCCCTCATCGGGTTCTGGCAGCGATCAGCGCGCGGCCCGCCGTCGCGCGCTTCCTGTAGGACTCCGCCGTCGCGGGATTCCTTCCCTGTGGGGTTCCACCTGACAGGCACTCCAGGCAAACCGTCAGTTCCCGCGGCACCGTGCCGCGTGTCCGCCGAGACCGGGGTCTTAGCCTCATCCATATCGCTGGTGTACGCGCAGGCGGCGTGCGCGCTCGGGCCGACCGTGACCCGACTCGGTTGTCGCCGCTGACCGCGGCCGATCGGTCAGGCCAATGCCGCCGCCTCGACGGAGGCCGAGGGCTCTATGTCGGGTAGCCGCATCATCCGAGATGCGTCGAACAATCCGAGAAGACCAGCGAGGATCGGTATTAGCAGCGCCACTTGAAGGGCGAGGTTGGTGGCGTGGGTGTTGATGCTGAGAACTTCCTTCTGGACGGTGGGACGCTCGTGGCGCAGAAGCTGTTCGAGCTGGGTGTTGCTCACGACTTGTGCGTCGTGCTCCAGCGTGTTGGCGATCTGCTGCTTGCTGGATGAGGGGATTACCGGGCTCGCATTAGTCATGTTGGTGAACGCAAGGGAGAGCGTGGCCAGCAGCACACCGCCCGCCACCGCGAGACCGAACGACAGCCCAAACGATCCCGACGCCGAGTTCACACCGGCCGCCTCGCTGATCCGGTCCTCGTCGATGGGGGCGAGGCTGTAGTTGTTGAGTTGTGACACCAGCAGGCCAAGCCCCGCCCCTGCGATTACTAGAGGAGCGAGGAGGTACCAGCCGGAGTCGGCTCTGGGCACGATCGGGATGATCAGCGCGATACCGAGGGCACTGAGTGCGAATCCGGTCCGCACGATCTTCGCGGGGCGCCGGCTGCCCGCCTTGCGTCCGGCAAGGATTGCGAAGGCGAACATGGTCAGCGAAAGCGGCGCGAGCGACAGGCCGGTCTGCATGGCGCTGTACTCGAGCCTGACCTGCAGGAAGATGGGAAGCGCGATCATCGCCCCGCCTAGCGTGATGTTCTGCAGCATCTGCGCGGTGATACCTAGCCGGAAGTTCGGGAGCCGGAACAAGTCCGGGTCGAGCACGGTGACCTTGCTCTCGCGATGGCGCCGCACGAGCCAGCGAGCTAGCGCCGCGAGCGCGAGCACTCCGAGCGCGATCAGCAGCGCGACGTAATCGCCCCCCTCCTGCCAGACCAGGATCCCGAGCACGACGCCGCCCATGCCGAGGACGGACAGGCCTGCGCCAACGTAGTTGACATGCCGATCCCCCGTGTACGGGACGTCCTTGACGAGCCTGATCTGCGACAGGACGACCGCGATCACTATGGCCTCGAGTAGGAAGCCGACGCGCCAGGAGATGTACGTGGTCAAGAAACCTCCAAGCAGCGGCCCAACCGCGGCCGCGATCGCAGCCGCGGCCCCGACGAGCGCGTAGGTCTTCTTCTGCGCGGTGCCCTCAAAGTTGCCGTGGATGAGGGACTGCATGGCGGGTAGCAGGAGCGAGGCGCCAAGCCCGCCGATGATCGCCCAGAACACGATGATCGTCGCCAGGCTCTGCGCGAGCGTCATTGCCAGCGCGCCGATCGCGTACGCCATCAGGCCCAGCACATACGCCCGCTTGCGCCCGATTAGATCGCCGATCTTGCTGCTGATCAGGATGAACGCAGCCGACACCAGGGCCTCGAGCGCGATCGCACTCTGCACCCCGCTGACTGTCGTATCGAGATCCTTCACCACCGCAGAGATCGACACATTCATCAGCGACGTGTCGACCACGAGCACGAACATCGCGGTCGCGAGAAGGAGAGACAGCCGCGGATTACCCTCGCCCTCGACAGTCTCGGTGGTCGCCGTGTCGGTCATGGCAAAGGGCCGCCCGCACCACGGTCCGTGCCGTCCTTCGGACTGCTGAGTGACAGGGCGCTTTGACCAGCCACGTTGGCACGCGGCGTGGGGCGACGCATCATCCCCATCGGGTGATCACGAGCGACATGCAAGCGCGTAGCTTTGGCCAATGTTCGCCGGCCCACGACGCCGGTCGAGACGACTTCCAGATGCAGCCGTTCCACCCCAAGGCTCCGTAGACGTCGAGAGGAAGGAAGGGACGATCAAATGTTGCGTGGGATGACCGATATGCCGGCCGGAACGATCGGCTTCGAGGCGGTAGGAGAGGTCGAGGATGACGATTGGGAGGAGACCGTCGAGCCCGTACTGCGCCAAGAGATCGCCGAAGGTCGCAACGTCCGGCTGCTGTACCTGATCGGAACAGAAGCACATGAGGTCGAGGGAGACGCGATGAGCGCCGACGCGGGCTTCCGCGTCCGCCACGCGACCTCGTTCGAGCGCGTAGCTGTGGTGAGCGACGAGGACTGGGTGCGCCCCGCGCTACGTGCGCTTTCGGTCCTGCTACCGGGCAAGGCCCGCGGTTTCCGCATCCGGGACGTCGCAGAGGCGAAGGCCTGGCTCGCCGAGGGTGGAGCCTAGCGAGCGCCCCTAGCTCGTCATCCTGCGACTGAGCCACCGCCCCGCGCTATCGGGCCGTGTGAACTACCAGCCCTTATTCCTGTCGTTCTTCCGAAGCCGCCGCGCCCAGCCAAGGCAAGCGGCGGGGTAACGTACGGGAGCGACGGGACTCGAACCCGCGACCTCTGCCGTGACAGGGCAGCGCTCTAACCTGCTGAGCTACGCCCCCGCGATGCTCGGATACGCCGGGGCGACGTTCCGTGCTCCACCAGTATGCCAAGGCCGGGCCGCCGTCCGGCCGCTCGTGGAAAACTGGCCAGCCGGCCAAGTGGAGTAGGCTTGCCCGGTGGCGCTGGTCGGCCCTCCCCCGATGCTGAACTCGAGGCCGCTGTCGGTGATGCTGAGCGACCTCCGCGACGAGCGCTCGGCGAGCGTTCCGTTCCCGCCGGGCGAAACCCGCCCGTCGCTGGCGCGCACCCGCCGCTTCGCCGTCGAACCGCTGCCCATGCTGCTCGACGCTTACGAGCGCTTCGGCCCGATCTTCACGCTGCGGATCTTCCACAGCAACACCGTGTTCATGCTCGGGCCGGCTGCAAACCACTACGTGACGGTGTCGCACGCATCGAACTTCTCCTGGCGGGAGTCGCATTTCCGCGACCTGATCGGGCTGATGGGCGACGGGCTGCTGACGATCGACGGCGAGTTCCACCGCCGCTCGCGCATGATCATGCTGCCGGCGTTCCACCGCGAGCACATCGCGGCTTCCGCCGAGGCGGTGGTCGACGAGACGACGCGGGCGCTGGACGAGCTGACGCCGGGGAGGAGCATCGACCTGTACATGTGGACGCGCCGCCTGGCGGTGCGCGTGGCGATGCGCGCGCTGTTCGGCGTCGACCCCGACGGCGAGCAGGCCCGCTCGCTCGACGCCGCGGCGCTGTTCGAGGAGGCGCTGTCGTTCTACGCGTCCGAGTACGTGCTCCGCGTGCTCCGCGGTCGCTTCTCCCCGTGGGCGCGCATGCAGCGCGCTGCGCGCGCGCTGGACACGCTGATCTACTCGGAGATCTCGCGCCGGCGGGCGACCGGTGAGCGCGGGCAGGACATCCTCAGCTTGCTGCTGGACGCCGAGGACGAGGACGGCAACACGTTGACGGACCTGCAGGTCCGCGACGAGGTGATGACGCTGCTGTTCGCCGGCCACGACACGACGACCTCGACGGTGTCGTTCATGTTCTACGAGCTCGCCCGCCAGCCGCAGCTCGTGGCGCGGCTGCTCGCCGAGCAGGATGCGCAGCTCTCAGGCGGGCAGCCCACGAGCGCGCAGCTGATGTCGGGCGAGCTCACGGAGCTCGAGATGGTGCTCGAGGAGACGCTGCGCAAGTATCCGCCGGCGTGGATTGGACCGCGCCGCGCGCTCGAGGCGTTTGAGTTCGAAGGCCACACGGTGCCGGCGCACGCGTTCGTCAACTACTGCTCCTGGGCCTCCCACCACCTCCCGAACGTGTTCGAGGAGCCCGAGGAGTTTCGCCCGCAGCGGTTCGCGCCCGAGGCGCGTGCGGCGCTGCCGAGAGGTGCATACGTCCCGTTCGGCGGTGGCTCGCGCACGTGCATCGGCATGCGCTTTGGCCAGCTCGAGGTGCGCGCGATCGCCACGCTGATCCTCTCCCGCTGCACGCTCGCGCTGCCGGAGGACTTCCAGCTGAGCATCCGCCAGATGCCTACGATCAGCCCCAAGCAGGGCCTGCCGATGCGCGTCATGCCCAGGAGCGCGATCGCCGCCGCCGAGCTGCAACCCGCGGCCTGAACGCACTCAGCGCAGCCGCGCGCTCATCGTCAGGCGGTAGCTCAGCGGCTGCTCGCCGGCCACGCTCGCGCCGACGCCCTCCACGTACACGTGCGGGTTGGAGAACAGCGTCAGGCGCAGCCCTTCGACCAGGAACCCCAGCGGGTGCGCGACCAGCTTGCCTTCGCTCGCGCCCGCCACCGCGTTCACCGACGCGCCGACCCCGAACAGGCCGCCCGTCGCCTGGACTTCGACCTCGCCGTCTTCGCTGCGCAACAGCCGCACGCCGAAGCCCGCCGGCAGCGCCGCCTTGATGTCCGCTTCGCTCACCAGCGCCTGCGCGCTCAGCAGGCTGCCGCGCTTGTGCAGGCTCGCGTCGGTCAGCCGCAGCGTCCCCAACTGCACGCTTTCGGCGCTCACGTCCATGCTGCTCGCTTCGTGTCCTTCCCACAGCAGACCGCCGACCTGCGCGGGGCTGATCGCGAGGCTCTTCGCGCTCACCCGCACCGAGTCCGCCTGACCCCACAGCAGCTTCACAGCCGGCCACGCGCTGACGCTCACGCTGCGCACCTTGCCGTAGCGCCCCACGCGCGAGCTGATCCTGCTGGCGGCGATCCGCGGCAACAGCACCTGCGCGAGTACCAACAGCAGCGCCAGCCCTCCCCCGAGCGAGAGCAGGAGCCTCATCTTCATCCGGCCACCGCCACCTCGCCGCATTCCCCCCTAGCTTCGCACGTCGGCTCGCTAGCCTTGAATCCCCAACAGGGGCGCGTAGCTCAGTTGGCTAGAGCACCTCGCTTACACCGAGGGGGTCGCCCGTTCGAGTCGGGCCGCGCCCATCGCAACACAGCACACTCCCCAGCGCATACTCCAGCAACCCAACCGCTACCGAACACGCCGATGACCGACGAATCCCCCATCCGCATCGCCGTCGTGGGCTCCGGTCCCGCCGGCTTCTACGCCGCCGGGCACCTGCTGAAGGATCCGCAGGGCCGCTTCGAGGTGGACATGCTCGAGCGTCTGCCCACGCCGTGGGGCCTCGTGCGCTCGGGCGTCGCGCCCGACCACCCAAAGATCAAGTCGGTCACGCGTGTGTACGAGAAGACCGCCGCAAACCCGCGCTTTCGCTACTTCGGAAACATCAACTTCGGCGAGCACGTCTCGCGCAAGGATCTGCAGGCGCACTACCACGCGATCGTCTACGCCACCGGCTCGCCGTCCGATCGACCGCTGGGCATACCCGGCGAAGAGCTTCCGGGTTCACATGCCGCGACGGAGTTCGTCGGCTGGTACAACGGCCATCCTGACCACACGGACCTCGAGTTCGACCTGCTCTCCGCCGAGCGCGCGGTGGTCATCGGCAACGGCAACGTCGCGCTGGATGTCGCGCGCATGCTCGTGCTCGCGCCCGAGGAGCTCGCGCCCACCGACACCGCCGACCACGCGCTGGAGGTGCTCGCCGCCAGTCGCGTCAGCGAGGTGGTGATCCTCGGCCGGCGCGGGCCCGCGCAGGCGGCCTTCACGAACCCCGAGCTGCTCGAGCTAGGCGAGCTCGCGGGTGCGGACGTGATCGTCGACGAGGCCGAGCTCGAGCGCGCGCTCGCCGTCACCGACACCGCTGCCGCGGAGGACATCACCTCCAGGCGCAACGTCGAGATCCTGCGCTCCTACGCGGCGCGTGCACCCAAGGGCCATCGCAAGCGCATCGTCCTGCGCTTCCTGCTCTCGCCCACCGCGTTCGTGCCCGACGAGCACGGCCGCCTCGGCGCCGTCGAGCTCGTCCGCAACGAGCTCGTCCCATCATCTACGGGCGGCCTGCGCGCGGCGGCGACCGACGAGCGCGAGACGATCCCGGCGGGGCTCGCGTTCCGCGCGATCGGCTATCGCGGTATCCCGCTCCCCGGCGTCCAGTTCGACGAGCGCTCAGCGACCATCCCCAACGAGGCCGGCCGCGTCGTCGACGCCGACAGTGGCACGCCGCTCGCCGGCGAGTACGTCGTCGGCTGGATCAAGCGCGGCCCCTCGGGGGTGATCGGCACGAACAAGAAGGACGCGCAGGAGACGGTCGACGCGATGCTCGCCGACCTCGCACCGTCGAGCAACGGCGCCGCCGCGCCACCGGCGGGCGACCACACACACGTCCCCGACACGCCCGACGCCGCCGCCGTCGAGGCGTTGCTGCGCTCACGCCAGCCCGAGCTCGTCACGTACTCCGGATGGGAAGCGATCGACCGTCGCGAGCGCGCGCTCGGCGAGCCGGCCGGCCGGCCGCGCGTCAAGCTCACACGCATCGACGAGCTCCTGCAGGCGGCCGCCGCGGAAGAGCCGTAGACAAAGCGGCCAGCCGGTCTGCCAGACTGTTCGCCTTCAGGGCCCCGTTAGCTCATCTGGTAGAGCGCCGGACTTTTAATCCGGTGGGGCGAGTTCGAGTCTCGCACGGGGCATCTCATAACGCTCGCCACAGTCGCGGTAGTGGATCGCCCGAACCGAGGTTCCGCGATCACGCTCTTCCCAGGACCGCCGCGAACGTTCGCGCGATCACCCCGTACCCCGCTTGGTTGGCATGGATGTTCGGCCCGCGTGGCGCGGGAGCGCACATCCAGGTCAGCCGGCAGAGGCTCACAACGGCGACGGGCACCGGACCTGCCAATCCTGCGAAGAAGCCCGTCCGCGACAGGTCATAGGTCTGGAAAGCCGTGTTGACGCGCGCGACCTTGAATCCCCCGTCCCGGAAGATTTCCGCCAGCCCTTCGTTGACGCGGCGCGCGTAGCCCACAGTCGCGAGCGCTTCAGCACGGGTCGCGGTGTCCAGGTACAGCTCCAGGAAGGGGTCGTAGACGGTCATCCCGGCCATCGGCGTCCCGGGCGCAGCGGCCTTCTTGAGCCGGCGCAGGATGACCGGGAGGTTGGCGCTGATGCGCCCGGCGCCGTTGATCACGCAGCTTGTTTCCACACCGGTGGAGTTGACGCACCCGTCGATGTCGTTCGCCCCGATGTCGATCGTCACCAGCGCCACTTCGCCCCGACGACGGTGTGAGCGCAGGAACAGTTCGGCCGCCTTCATCTGCGACCCGCCGGCCGGCCGGCAGCCGAGCAGCAGCGCGTCGCCTTCGTTTCCGTGGCCGGTCAGGAAGCTGGTCGTGGTCTCGCCGCCGCAGCCCAGCTTGACGAGCCTCAGGCCTGGGATCCGCCGGCGCTCGATCGCGTACAGCTGATCGGCGTAGCCCTGGTTGGTGTTCTCCGTCAGCCCTGACGCATTTGGCTGCATGCCCTGGGCAAGGGAGTCACCCAGCGACAGGTAGTAGCGGGGTGCGGTTGCCGAGTGCCCCGCGGCGGTTGAGTGCGAAGTCGCCGCCGCCGCGCAACCGCAGACCACGAGCGGGAACACCACGTATGCACACAGCAGCGCCAGACGGGCTCGCATCGGCTGAATCTAGCGCGTCCTCACATGGAGCGAGCCGCAGTTATTCGACGTCCCGCTGCCCCTAACTGGGACTCACCTCGACGACCAGGTGCTTCGTCACCGGCTGTTCGCTCTGGGAGCTGAAGTCGGCGATCCCGCAGAGGACGTTCAGCTCCGGCATGTAGCCGGCCGCGCACCCGGGCGGGATCTCGTAGCGGACGGCCCGGTAGCCGTGCACCATCCGCCGCGTCCCGTCTTTGGAGAAGCTGGTGACGTCGACGAGGTCGAACTCGTCGAGGCCACGGTCGCGCATGTCGTCCTCGTTCATGAAGATCACCGTGCGCAGGCCCTTCAGCCCTCGGTAGCGGTCGTCGTTTGAGTAGATCGTGGTGTTGAACTGGTCGTGCGAGCGGACCGTCGCCAGCATCAGCCGGCCGTCGCCCGGATCGACGTCGTCCGGGAGCGGCGCCGGCGAGAACTCGGCGCGATCCGAGGGAGTCTGGAATACGCGCTCCCGCGCGGGCTGGAAGACGCGGAACCCGTGCGGGTGGCGGGCGCGAGTGTTGAAGTCCTCGAACCCCTCGAGCACCTTCGCCATCGTGTCGCGGATGCGGTCGTAGTCGTCCGCGTAGTCCTGCCACGGCGTTCCGCTCTCAGGCAGTGTGGCCTGGGCCATGCCGGCCAGAATCGCGCACTCGGAGCGAAGCTGCGGCGAGACTGGGTCCTTCATCCCATGGGAGATGTGCACCATCGACATCGCGTCCTCGACCGTGATCCCCTGCTCCCCACCCGCTTGGTGGTCCCTCTCGGTGCGCCCGAGACAGGGGAGGATCAGCGCACGCTTGCCGTGCACGATGTGGCTGCGGTTGAGCTTGGTGCTCACCTGGACGGTCAGCTCGCAGTTCCGCAGCGCCTCGTAGGTGTAGGGGAGGTCGGGGGTTGCGAGCGCGAAGTTGCCGCCCAGCGCGACGAATGCCTTCATCTCACCCCTGTGCATCGCTTCGATCGTTCCCACCGTGCCCAGCCCGTGCTCGCGCGGGGGGTCGATCTCGCAGACCTCGGCGAGGCGATCGAGGAACGCCGCGTCCGGACGGTGGTTGATGCCGCAGGTGCGATTGCCCTGCACGTTGCTGTGCCCGCGGATTGGACACGGGCCCGCGCCTTCGCGGCCGATGTTGCCGCGCAGGAGCAGCAGGTTGACGATCTCGCGCACCGTGTCCACGCCGTGCTCGTGCTGCGTGAGGCCGAGGCACCAGGCGATGATCACCCGCTCCGAGGCCATGTACGAGTCGGCGAGCTTGCGGATTCCGGACTCATCAACGCCCGCATCGCGGACGAGGTCTGCCAACGGAGTGGCCTCGACCAGCGCGCGGTACTCGTCGATGCCGTGCGTGTAGTCCTCGATGAACTCCCGATCGAGGACTTCCGGGTCGCTGTGCGCAGCCTCGAAGACGGCCTTGGCGACGCCGCGCAGGAGCGCCAGGTCGCCGCCGATCCGCACCTGCACGTTCATCGTGCCGATCTCGGTCGTGTGGAAGGTGGCCATGTTGACGAACTCGTGCGGAACGATCGTCCGCCTCGAGGCCGCCTCGATCAGCGGGTTGATGTGAACGAGCGCCGCGCCGCGCCGGTCGGCCTCAGCCAGCCACGTGAGCATCCGCGGCGCGTTCGTCCCTGCGTTATCGGCCATCAGCCAGATCGCGTCCGCCTGCTCCCAGTCATGCAGATCGACCGTGCCCTTGCCGCTTCCAATCGCCGCCGTCAACGCCCGCCCGCTCGCCTCGTGGCACATGTTCGAGCAGTCCGGCAGGTTGTTCGTCCCGAACTCGCGCACCCACAGCTGGTAGAGGAACGTCGCCTCGTTGCTCAACCGCCCCGAGGTGTAGAACGACGCTTCGTGCGGGCTCGCCAGTCCGTGCAGCGTCTCGCCCACGAGCGCGAAGGCGTCCTCCCATGAGATCGGCTCGTACCTGTCGCTCGCCGCGTCGTAGCTCATCGGCTCGGCGAGCCGCCCGGCCGCCTCGAGGTCGTAGTCGCTCCACCCAGCGAGCTCGCTCACGGTATGGCCGGCGAAGAACTCGCGATTGGCCTTCGCAGGCGCGAGCTCCCACGTGACGTGCTTGACACCGTTCTCGCAGATGTCGAGGTGAAGCCCGCTCGGGTCGTCCGGCCATGCGCACCCTGGGCAGTCGAAGCCACCATCCTCGTGGTTCATCACGAACAGCGCACGAAAGCCCTCCAGAGGCTCCCCGGCGCGCTCCATCACCCTCCCGACGCTGCGCGCCGCGCCCCACCCGGCCGCAGGATGATCGTACTCATGACGAGAGTACTCGCCATCCGTGTCAGGACCGCGGCCGAGCGCGGGCACACCCGCTACAGCGCCAAGCCTCCGCTCCTCGGCGTCCTCGCGACCTACCGAGCGCGACGGCTCCGAGCTCATGGCATTGCCTCGGGAGAAGGCCCTGCGACCGCGACCGCACCCGACATCAGGCCGTCGATCTCGGCCATTTCCTCTCGTGACAGGCGCAGCTCCAGCGCGCCCACGCTGTCCTCGATGTGCGACGCGTGCCGCGAGCCGACGATCGCCACGTTGACGGAGGGGTTGGCGAGCGTCCATGCGATCGCGAGCTGGCTCACCGTGTGGTCGCGATCGCGCGCGAAGCGCTCGAGCTCCCCGACGGTGCTGAGGTTGCGTTCGAACGTCTCACCCTCGAACAGCGGGCTCTGCCTGCGCCAATCGTCGTCGGCGAACGTCGTGCCCCGATTCATGGCTCCGGTCAGAAGCCCGTGGGCGAGCGTGCCGTACACGAGCACGCCGATGTCGTGCTCGCGCGAGTACGGCAGGACATCGGCCTCAGCGTCGCGACGAAACAGGTGGTAGGGCGGTTGCAGCGTCTCGACGGGACGCGTCCGCGCGAACTCGGCGATCTGCGACACGTCGAAGTTGGAGACGCCGACGTGGCGGATCTTCCCCTCCTCGACAAGCTCCTGGAGCGCCTGTGCGGACTCCGCGAAGGGAGTCTCCGGGTCGGGCCAGTGCACCTGGTAGAGGTCGATGTGCTCGACACCGAGAGCGCGTAGGCTCTCCTCGACTCCGTGCCTCAGCCACGCTGGCGAGGAGTCGCGCACCAGTCCGCGATGCTCGTCGATGCGCAGGCCGCCCTTCGTGGCGATCACCACGTCATCGCGGCGTGTGGCCAGCTCGTCCCTCAGCGCGCTCCCCAACAGCCGCTCCGACGCGCCGAAGCCATACGCCTGGGCCGTGTCGAAGAAGTTGATCCCGAGCGCACGCGCTTGGCGGATCGCCGCGATCGCCTCACCCTCGTCGAAGGCTCCCCACTCGCCGCTGAGCTGCCATGTGCCGAACGCGATCGGGGTTACCTCGAGTTCGGTGATCCCAAGCCTGATGGTGTCCATGATCTCTCCTTGCGTTTTCGATTCGTTTGGCCGTCGGTCGCGCTGTTCAGCTCGCCGAATCGCCGGACAGATGCGCAAGCACCTCGAACATGGCCGCTAGGTCACGTCGCTCGTAACCCAACCCACGCGCCACCGTGAGCAGCTGGTCGGCCGCCGCGGCCGATGGCGAGGCGACGTGCAGCTGCCGTGCGGCGTCGAGTGCCAGCGCTATGTCCTTCTGCATCAGCCCGATGTCGAACCAGGCGGTCTCGGGCAGATCGAGGACCAGCGGCGCGCGCGCTTTCAGCATGGGCGAGCCGATCGGGCTTGTTGTCATCACTTCGACGGCCAGCTCACGGTCGATCCCCGCGCGGTCTGCCAGCAGCAGCCCCTCGGCGAACGCGAGCATCTGCACGGCGAGGCTGATGTTGATCGCGAGCTTCAGCACCAATCCCTGCCCGTTCTCGCCGACGTGCGTCGGTGTGCCGAGCTCGTGCAGGATCGGCTCGACGCGGGTGTATGTGTCCCTGTCTCCGCCGACCATGATCGTGAGCGTTCCCGCCTGTACCTGCGGGACGCTTCCCGATACCGGCGCGTCGAGCATCGTCGCTCCGCCTGCGCTCACCTGCTCTGCGAGCTTCCGGCTCGCGTGCGGGCTGACCGTGCTCATGTCCACCCAGACCTTCCCTGAGCCGAGACCAGCCAGGATCCCGTCGGGACCTGCGGAGACCTGTTCGAGAACCCCGTCGTCGGGGAGCGAGGTGAAGACGACCTCGGCGACCTCGGCGACCTCACGCGGCGTTCCACGCCGCTGCAGGCCGCCGTGTACGAGCTGCTCCGAGTGCGCCCCGCTGCGGTCCTCGCCATAGACGGTGTAGCCCGCGGCGAGGAAACGGGCTGCCATGTTGCCGCCCATGTGGCCGAGGCCGATGAAACCGATGCTCGTTGCGCTCGCCATACCCAGTAGCTCCATTCGCTAGTACCCGCTAGCTGGAAGGACTAGGCGGATTCATGCTGGCTTCAACGTGGAAACGCGGTCTCGCTGCCACGCTCTCCGACCAATCTCTTAGCTGCCCTTCGGGTGACACTCAACTAGGCGAGCAAAAGTGCACGCATGATTTCTCGTGCATCCGATATCCCCACGCAGCAGACTCCGCCGCGCGACCAGCCGGCTCCAACCGAGCGCTCCGCCACGGCTGAGCGCAGACGCCGCCCGTGGCACCTGTATCCGCTCTCGGCTGTGGGCGTCATGCTTGCCGTCCTGGCGTTGGCCGACATCGGCCCAGCCACCAGCTCGGCCCGAACCTCGACGCAGATCGTCACCGCCGAACAGGGTGTCGTGCAATCGACCGTCACAGGCAGCGGCAACGTCGCGGCGGGTACCGAAATGAATGTCAACTTCCAGACGAGCGGGACGCTCTCCAACGTCTACGTGCACGTCGGTGAGCATGTCGAAAAGGGCCAGCTGCTGGCCACGCTCGACCAGACCAGCGCGACGCTGACTCTCGAGCAGGCCGAACAGAATCTCCTCGCGGCCGAGGACCAGCTGAGCAGCGCAGAGTCGGGCTCCTCCACGAGCACCGGCTCGACGACCGGCAGCTCCGGCTCGAGCAGTTCCAGCAGCACCACATCCTCGGCCGCGAGCGTCGCCTCCGCGCAGGCCGCGGTCGACGGCGCGCAGGCGAGCGTGGGCAACGCGCAGACAGCGCTCGGGAACACAAAGCTCTACGCGCCGACGAGCGGGACGATCGTCTCGCTGGCAAGTCTCTCCCCAGGTGACACCGTGTCCGCCGGCTCGACTGGCAACACGCCGACGTCCAGCTCGAACGCAACCACGTCCTCGTCAGGATCGTCCTCGGGGACCGCCGCGGGAAGCCTCGGGGGCTCGAGCACCTCGACCTCGACCTCGACCTCCTCGTCGTCTGGAAGCACGAGCTCAGCGTTCGCGGGGATCGCCAACACCAGCAAGATGACGATGACGGTGCCCTTCAGCGAGTCTGACGTCGGCAAGCTGAAAGTGGGGCAGGCCGCGACTGTGACACCCGACGCGCTCAGCGGCGTTGAGCTGGGTGCCCACGTGACCGCGATCTCGCCAACCGCGACGACGAGCAGTGGGGTCGTGTCCTATGACGCGACGCTGACGCTCGATCAGAGCGATTCAAGTGTGAAAGCCGGCATGAGCGCCTCGGCCGCGGTGATCGTCGGACAGGCCCAGGGCGTCACCGTCCCCAACGCTGCCGTGAGCGGGACTGGATCGCTCGCGACGGTCACGGTCCAGAGCAACGGCAAGCGCTCCCAGCAGCAGGTGGTCGTCGGCCTGCGAGGAAACAGCCGCACCCAGATCGTCAGCGGGCTGACCGCCGGTGAGCAGGTGGTCATCGTGACGACCCTGCCGGCACTGAGCTCGACAACGACCAGCACCACCACGGGAAGTGGAACGCTCGGCGCCACCGGCGCGCGGACAGGTGGATTCGGCGGCGGCGGATTCGCCGGCGCAGGCGGCGCCGGTGGCGCGGGCGGCGGTCGCGGAGCGGGCGCGGGAGCAGCGGGCTGATGCCAGGCGAGCTGCACCAGTTTCGGCGGCTGTCCGAATACCGGAGGTCCCAGTCGCCGCCGCTGGAGCTGGTCAGACCAGCCCCGGCGTCCCGCAGCGACGTTCCGGTGATCGACGTTCGCGACGTGCACAAGACCTACCGGCTCGGTGACATCTCAGTGCACGCGCTGCGCGGCGTCAACCTGCGCATCGAGCGCGGAGAGTACGTCGCGATCATGGGGCATTCCGGCAGCGGCAAGTCGACGCTGATGAACATCCTCGGCTGCCTTGACGTCCCGTCCAGCGGCACGTACCTGCTCCGTGGCCTCGACGTCCGGGCACTCGATGAGGACGCGCTCTCCGATGTACGCAACCGGTTCATCGGGTTCGTGTTCCAGGGCTTCAACCTGATCCCGCGCACGCGTGCGCTGGCGAACGTCGAGCTGCCGCTCTCCTACGCCGGCGTCCACCGCTCGGTGCGGCGCAGCCGGGCGCTCGCGGCACTCCGCGCGGTGGGCCTCGCCGATCGGGTCAACCACGAGCCTTCCGAGCTGTCCGGCGGCCAGCAACAGCGCGTCGCGATCGCGCGTGCGCTGGTCACAGATCCGGCGTTGATCCTCGCCGACGAGCCCACTGGGAACCTCGACACCGCATCGGGGGAGGAGGTGCTGCGCACCTTCGCGCGGCTCAGCGAGCAGGGACGAACGATCGTCCTGATCACCCACGAGGAGGACGTCGCCGCCCACGCCGAGCGTGTGATCCGGGTCCGCGACGGAGCGATCGTCGCCGACGAACGGGCCGGGGCCGCGGGGAGGCTCACATGACCGAGACGATCCGCGTGGCGTTCACGGGATTGATCGCCAACAGGCTCCGCTCGGCGCTGACGATCCTCGGGTTGATGATCGGCGTCGGCTCGGTGATCGTGCTGATCGCCGTCGGCACCGGCTCCTCCGACGCCGTGCAGAAGCAGATCGACGCGCTGGGCTCGAACGTGCTGCTGGTGCAGAGCACGCCGTCAGTAGGCGGGCTGCACGCCACCGCCACCAGCAGCACCGCGCTCACGCTCGCGGACGCCACGGCGCTCCAGAACAGCTTCCAGGCACCCGACGTGCAGAGCGTCTCGCCGGTGGTGAGCGCCAATGGCGTGACCTTGACATATAACGGGAGCACCTACACGCCTTCGACGTTCACGGGCACGACGCCGAGCTACGAGCAGGCGCGCAGCTACACGACCACGGACGGGTCCTGGTTCACCAGCGCGCAGGAGAGCGAACACAGCCGCGTGCTGGTCGTCGGCCCGACGGTCGTCAGCGAGCTGTTCGGCGGTCAGGATCCTGTTGGCGACACGGTCCAGGTCAACGGCACCAACTACGAAGTCATCGGCGTGACCGCGCCCAAGGGCTCGAACGGGACGACCAACCAGGACGAAGTGGCGTTCGCACCGCTGACCGCGGTGCAGGACACGCTGACCGGCTACGGGAGCGTCAGCCAGATCGTCGTGCAGGCCAAGTCCGAGCAGCAGCTGAGCGCGGCGCAGAGCGAGGTCACCACAATCCTCAACCAGCTCGACCCGCCCACCCCGGGGTCGGGTACGACGAGCAACTTCAGCGTCGTCAATCAGGGCTCGATCCTGGAAACGTCGGCATCGAGCAGCGGCGTGTTCACGACCCTGCTGGGAGAGGTCGCCGCGATCTCGCTGCTGGTCGGCGGGATCGGCGTGATGAACATCATGCTGGTATCGGTCACCGAGCGGACCCGCGAGATCGGGATCCGCAAGGCGGTCGGGGCACGCCGCAGCGACATCATGACGCAGTTCCTGATCGAGGCCGTGCTCGTATCGCTGATCGGCGGGATCGCAGGCGTCCTTACGGGCGTGATCGGCAGTCAGTTCACGATCGCCGGCGTCAATCCCGTGATCGCGCCCTACTCGGTCGCGCTGGCGTTCGGCGCCGCGCTGCTGACGGGCCTGTTCTTCGGCACCTATCCCGCGAGCCGCGCAGCGGCGATGCGCCCGATCGAGGCACTGCGCTTCGAATGACCCCACCCGAACCGAGAGGAACCCAATGAGCGCCATCCCATACGACAGCCAGACGCCGGCCGCGGACATACCCGACCAGGACGGCTTCGTGACCCCTGGCCGCCGCCGGCGGCGCTTCCTCAACCGCAAGAGCGCCGCGCTCGCCGCACTGCTCACGTGCGCCGCGGGCTTCTACGCCGGCGTCAGCATCGAGAAGAGCCAGCTCAGCAGCGCGCCCACCACAGCGACCGCCGGGCTTCCCGCCGGAGCCGCAGCCGGCGGTGGCGCGCAGGGGGCCGCGGCAACGGGCTCAGGCGCAGCGCGCGCCGGCTTCTTCGGAGGCGCGGCGCGAGGCGGCGGCAACGCCTCGGTCGGAACCGTCTCGAGCGTCAACGGCAACACGGTCTACCTGACCGACAGCTCCGGCAACACCGTCAAGGTCACGCTCTCCTCCGCCACCAAGATCACCAAGAGCGAGACCGTCTCCGCGACATCCGTGCGGCCCGGCGACGCGGTCGTGATCCAAGGCTTGAAGAGCACCAACGGCACGATCGCCGCCACCTCGGTGAGCGACTCCGGAGCCGGCGCCACCCGCGGCCCTGGCGGCGCAGGGAGCGGCGCGACCCCAACAACCACCGGCACCGCCGGCTGATCGACACATCCAGAAAGGACACCTCACATGAGCTTCCTCAAGATCAACTCCCGAGCGCGCCGAGCGATGCTCGGCCTCGCAGCGCTCGCCGTCGTGCTTGTCATCGTGGTGGTCGCCACGAGCGGCGGCAGCGCCAATACCAGCACGTCAAGCCCCGCGGCCGGCTCTGCCAGCGCCAGCACGAGCGCCAGCCGCACCGCGTTCGCGGCGTGCATGAAAGAACATGGCGTCACGATCCCCCCACACGGAGCAGGCAACGGTGGGCCGGCAAATCACTCAGGACCGCCGCCCGGAGCCGGTGCTGGCGCGGGCGGCGGGAGCTCGGCGCGCCAGGCCGCGTTCAAGGCGTGCGGAGCAAACGGGCAACACATCAAAGCCCCCTAGAAGCCGCGCCCGCGACCTACTCGACCGGCAGCGCTGCGCAAGCGCGGCGCTGCCGGTCGAGCCAGCGTCAGCCACCGTCACAACTTCTGGCCTCGTGCCAACTTGTCTGTGATGGCTTCGCAAGACCTGTCGAGGTGCTCGGATGAGGAGCTGCTGCGCCTCGGGCTGGAGGATGCTCAGGCGCTCGGCGTGTTCTACGACCGCTACGAGGACGCGATGCTGCTCTTCTTTCGAAGGGCATGCGGACGTGCAGATCTCGCCGCGGATCTCGCCGCCGAGGTGTTCGCGGCCGCCTTGGGGTCACTGGCGCAGTTTCGCCCGGAGCTGGGCAGCGCCCGGTCGTGGCTTTTCGGCATCGCGCGTCACCAGCTCGCACAGACCTGGCGGCGACGGCGGGTCGAGGCCCAGGCGCGAAGGCGCATGGGCATGGAGCCGATGATGCTGAGCGACGAGGATCTGCAGCGCATCGACGAGCTCGTCTCGGACGGCAGCTCGCTCGCGCTGCTGGAAGCGCTTCCGCACGATCAACGCTCGGCCGTGGTCGGGCGGGTGCTCGAGGAGCGCGACTACGCCGAGCTCGCGGTGGAGCTCGAGTGCTCGGAGATGGTGGTGCGCCAGCGGGTGAGCCGTGGGCTGCGCGCGATGCGCGCCAAGCTGGGAGACGCGCTGTGAGCCGGCTGCCGCAGCTACGCGCCTCGTTCATGGACGCAGCCGAGCGGCGGACCAGCGCTCCCGCGCGTACCCGTCGTGGGCGCAAGCGGCCGTTGCCGCTGGTCGTGGTCATCGCGCTGGTGGCGTTGGCGCTGGCGGCGGCCGCTGTCGCCGCGACGGGGGTGCTTCGCACCGGCTCGCCTGTGCGGCCGGCCCGCCGGCTGACGCCGACGGTGGGCCTCGGCGTGCCAGCTCGCGGCGGCTCGCGGGTGCTCGGTGTGAGCTTCGCCGACCCCGCGGGCGGGCCCCCTTGGGGCATGCAGGTCGTCCACACGACCAGAGACCTCGTGTGCATACAGATCGGTCGGCGCTACCGCGGAGCGCTCGGGGTGCTCGGCCTCGACGGAGCGTTTCACGACGACGGCCAGTTCCATCCGCTCCCGCCCGACACGATCGGCCGTCAGCCGGGCGCCACGAGCTGCCAGCCCGAAGGCGTTCAGGTGAGCCTCGAAGTGTCCGGGATCCCCGGGAGCGGCCTGATGCCCGAGTTCGGCGCGCTGGGGGCGCTCTCCCAGACCCGATGGGTCTCCTACGGCCTGCTCGGACCCGACGCGGTCAGCGTCACATACAGCTATCGGGGCGAGTCGCGTTCGCTTCCCGTCGAACCCGTCACCGGCGCCTACGTGATCGTCCTGCCCGGGATCGAGACCGGTGCGAACCGCCGCAACGGGATCACCTCCGGAGGCAGCTCCGGCGCCAGCCGTCCCGGCGCAGGGGGACCACTGCCCAACCCCGCCGGAGCGCTCACGTCGATCACCTACCGCCTGGGCACCACGACCTGCCAGGAGAGCATCGAAGCGCGTGCCTCCGATCCCTGCCCGCTGCCGCGGCGGGCGTTCCCGAGCCGAGCGTCTCTCGAATCCTCCCCGCAGCTCCATCGCCCGTTCGACGTGCGTTTGCGTCGCGCGAGGGTCCCCGGCGGTTACAGCGCGATCCTCGAGTTCGTCGCGCCCTACGCCGTCCCCAACGCGCTGAGCGGCTATTCGATCGCGAGCCCGACGCCTTGCCATGAAGGAACGGACGTCAACCCGATCGACCGTGACATCAGGGCCGGCGCGACGGTCACCGTCCCGCTCGAAGCCGTGTTCGCCAACGCGTGCGGGCGCAGCGTGATCCTCGAGGTGCTCTACAGCCGACGAGGGGCAGCGCCCGTACCGGGCCCGGGCACGGTCGTCGTCGGGAAGGCCACAGTCGAGCAGCCGCGCTAAGCACGCCGCTTGGGGCCCCGGCAACGTCTGCCGGCTGGTAGATCCAACATTTAAGATCTCGGCGGGGTTGACGAAACAGACGTTATGCGTCAGATCGCACTACTCGGCGTGGTGGTCTCGCTGCTGATGTGCGGCGTCGCGGTGCTCGAGACCAGCGAACACGCCAGCTCGCAGCGCGACTCGCAGGACCGCTCGCTGCAGGCGGCCGTCAGCAACGAGACGGCGCTGATCTCCTCGAGCGTGCGCCAGACCACGACAGCTCTGTCGCTGATGCTCGTCAACCCTGCCGTGCGACAGCTGCTGAGCGACCGCGCGCTCACGGCCGGCGCCCGTCGCGGTGACCGCTTCGATACCGCGCAGAGCCTCGCCACGATCGAGCGCGCGTCGCTGGTCCCCTTGACGGCGGCATGCCTGGACGGCGGCGACGGACGCCAGCTCGTGTGTGCCCCGGGCGCGCGGCAGGCGGTCTTCCCGCAGAGGCTCGGACGCCAGTTCCTCGAACTCGCCGACGACTCACCCGTCGGCGCCGGCAGCGCCCCTTTCGCGTCCCCGGTCACCGGGCGCCAGTCGGTCGCGTTCCTCGCGCCGGTCCGCCTCGACGGCCGCACGCTCGGCGTCGTGCACCTGGACATGGGCGTCGGTGCTGCGCCGGGATCGGACCTGCTGCTGCATAACCTGCCCAACGTGCGCCTGCAGCTTGGGAGCCTCGAGCGCGGGCGCGTGTACATCGCCGGCCCCGCCCGCGTGCGCGAGGCGAGCGGGCTCGGGGCCCCTCATACGCTGCCGGTCGGCGAACCGGGGCTCGGCCAGCGCCCCCAGTCGACGCTCAACGCAGGCCATCGCGCGATGGTCGCGGTCCTGCCGATGGCGGTCCGCGGCACGCACGAGCCGCTGGCTGTGACCGCAACCGACACCCGTCCAGACCCGGACCTCGTGAATGCGTGGAGCGCGGGACTGCTGACGTTGCTGGCAAGTGCGATCGCCGGGCTGCTCTGCTCGTTCGCGGGCATCATCAGCAGCAACCGCCGGGTCTTGCGCGAGCTCTCGACCGATCCGCTGACCGGCCTGCGCAACCATCGCGCGCTGATCGAGCGGCTCCCGCGCGTCTGCCAGCGGGCCAGCGAGGATCAGCCGGCGTACGTGTGGTTCTTCGACCTCAACGGCTTCAAGAACTACAACGACTCGTTCGGCCACATCGCCGGAGACAACCTGCTCGCGCGCCTGGGCGCTCGCCTGCGCGAGGTGGTCGAGCCCCACGGCACCGTGTACCGGCTCGGCGGCGACGAGTTCTGCGCGTTGATCAGCACCCAGGTCGAGGACCCGCACGCGCTGTTCCTGCAGGCGCGCGAGGCGCTGAGCGAACAGGGCGGCGCGTTCACCGTCACCTGCGCGGCGGGAGCCGTCGAGATCCCACGCGAAACCGCCGATCCGACGCACGCGCTGCGGCTCGCCGACCAGCACATGTACCGCCAGAAGGCGACCAGCCGCGGCGGCGCCGCGGAACTCATCACCTCCGTGCTGCACGCGGCGCTCGCCCAGCGCCACCCCGACCTCGGCGAGCACTGCGACGACGTCGCCGGCGACGTCGAGCTGCTCGCTCGCGCGATCGACCTCGACGAGGAGGCCGTCGGGCTGATCGTCAAGGCCGGCGACCTGCACGACGTCGGCAAGCTCGGCATCCCCGACGAGATCATCACCAAGCCGGGCCCGCTCAGCGAGCAGGAGTGGCAGTTCATGAAGCAGCACACGATCATGGGCGAGCAGATCATCGCCGCCGCCGGCCCATCGCTGGACCGGATCGGCCCGCTCGTGCGCGCGAGCCACGAGCGCTGGGACGGCAAGGGCTACCCCGACGGCCTCGCCGGCGATGAGATCCCGCTCGGCGCCCGCATCATCACTATCTGCGACTCGTTCCGGGCGATGCTCGACGAGCGCGTCTACAAGCCGGCGATGACGCTCGAGGACGCGCTGGCCGAGCTGCGTCGCTGCGCGGGCACGCAGTTCGACCCGCAGCTCGTCGAGATCTTCTACCGCCTTGTCAGCGAACGGGCTGAGCGAGCGGCGGCCGGCGCCCAGCCCAGGGATGCGCCTGCTCGAGCTGGGCAGCGAGCGCGATCAGCGCGCCGTCCTGCCACGGTCCAGCAGTGAGCTGGACTCCGACCGGGAGGCCGTCGTCGTTCCAGTGCAGCGGCAGGCTCACCGCGGGCAGCCCGGTGACGTTGCCGAACGCGGTGAACGACACGCTCGCCACCACGTCCAGCACCGGCTGGTCGGGCGTCGCGTGCTGGGCCTCGAGCACCGCGCCCGCAATCGGGGGCAGGATCGCCGAGGTGGGCGTCAGCAGGACGTCGAAGTCGCGCCCCCAGCGCGCGACCTCGCGGCGGCTGAGCAGCTCGAGAGCGCGCGCGGCCAGCAGGTAGTCGTAGGCGCCGAGCTCGCCGCTCGCCTTGCGCTGGTGGGCGATGTGCGGCTCGACGGCCGACCAGTCGCACCCCTCGTAGTCCGCGAGGCCTCCCTGGGTCAGCGCGATGAACGGTGGCACCATCTCTTCGGAGATCGTCGGCACCTCCGCCTCGTACACCTCGTGGCCGAGCTCCTCGAGCAGCGCCGCGGCGGCACGCGCGGCGGCGGTGCACGACTCGTCCGTCGGTATGCCGAGCGGCGCCTGCGCCATCAGCCCGACGCGCAGCCGCGCGGGCGGCGCGCCGGGCTCCTGCGCGAATGGACGCGCGGGCGCCGGCGCGTTGTACCAGGCGAGCGGATCCGGGCCGGCGATCGCGTCGAGCACCGCCGCGGAGTCGGCGACCGTGCGCGCGACCACGCCCTCCACGACCGCGCCGAGCCAGCTCTGCGCGAGCCGCGGAACGCGGCCGCGGCTTGGCTTGAAGCCGACGAGCCCGCAGTAGGAGGCGGGAATCCGAATCGAGCCGCCGCCGTCGTTGGCATGGGCGATCGGGAACATCCCAGCAGCCACCGCTGAGGCCGCGCCGCCACTGGAGCCGCCCGGAGTCCGACTTGGGTCCCAAGGGTTGCGGCTGATCCCGTAGCGGCTGTTCTCAGCGGCCGTGATTACCCCGAACTCCGGCGTGTTGGTGCGCCCGCACAACACGAAGCCGGCGCGCTCGAGCGCCTCGACGACGAGCTCGCTCTGATCGCTCACACCGTCCGGGGCGCCGTTCGAGCCGTACGTGACCGGCCAGCCGGCGACGGGCGTGAGGTCCTTGATCGGCAGCGGCACGCCGAGAAATGGAGCCAGCCCGCCCTGCTCACCTGCCGCCAGACGACGGTCGGCCTCCTCGGCGGCGGCCCGTGCGCCCTCGTCGTTGCGCCAGATCACCGCGTTCAGCTCGGGGTTGCGCTCGTCCACCGCGGCGATGCACGCGTCGAGCAGCTCCACGGCGGACAGCTCGCGGCGGCGCAGCGCGTCGGCGAGCTCGCACGCCGGAGAGAACGGATCGAGCGAAGCCATCGGCGCCGACCCTACCAGGCTCACTCTGCGGTCGAGAACTCCCAGATGGCGATGCACAGCATCACAAGCCCGAGCGCCGCGATGACGCCGGCCTCCAGCAGGGTGGGCACCCGCCAGCCCCACCAGGTGACGCCCGGCGCAAGCGCCTGACGCGCGGCCGGGCTGACGCTCAGGTGCGCGAAGATCGCGCGGCGCATCGGGTCCACGGCGTACGTGAGCGGGTCGAGGCGGTTGAGGATCCCGAGCCAGCGAGGCAGGCTGGCGACGGAGAACAGGGCGCCGGAGATGAAGAACATCGGCATGATCACCATCTGCATGAGCGCCATGAACGACTGCATCTGGTTGATCCTGGCGGCGAACATCACTCCGAAGGCGGTGATCGCGAACGCGAGCAGCACCGCCAGCGCGAGCAGCTCCAAGATCAGGCCGAGTTCGTAGGGCACGTCGACGAGCGGCGAGATCGCGATCACGATCAGACCCTGGAAGGCCGCGACCGTGGCGCCGCCCAGGCACTTGCCCAGCACGATCGAGCTGCGCCGCACGGGCGCGACCATCATCTCTCGCAGGAAGCCGAACTCTCTGTCCCACACGATCGACGCCGCGGAGAACATCGCGGTGAACATCACCGCCATGCACAGCACGCCGGGGTAGATGAAGGTTTTGAAGTTGACGCCGTGAGTCCCCGCCGAGGCGAGCGAGGAGATGCCGGTGCCGAGCACGAACAGGAACAGGAACGGCTGCATCAACGAGGTGAGTATCCGCAGCCGGTCGTGGCTGAAGCGGATCAGCTCGCGCTTCCACACGACCTTGATCGCCCGCAGCTCGTTGCGCACGCTGCGCGTCGGCACCCGCACGCGCGCGAGCTCGTGCGGCTGCTGGCGAAGCCGCGGCGCCGGCTCGCTCGCGCGTGGCTCGGTCGTCTCGGTTGCCATCAGCGGCTCATCATCCGCGCGACGTTGCGCCGCATGTCGTTCTCACCGGACTCCGCGTCGCGGATGGTGGTGCCGGTGTAGGACATGAACACGTCGTCGAGCGACGGACGTGAGACGCTCACCGAGCGGATCGGCAGGCCGAGCTCGGCGAACAGCCGCGGCACGAACTGCTCGCCGTCGCTCACGCCGAACGTGACCGCGCCCTCGGCGACCGTAGCCTCGATCTCGAAGCGCTCGCGCAGCGCCGCGATCGCCGCGTCGTCGTCGTCGGTCTGTATCTGCACGCGGTCCTTGCCGACTTTCGCCTTCAGCGCCTCGGGCGTGTCGAGCACGATGATCTGGCCCTGGTCCATGATCGCGATGCGGTCGCAGTACTCGGCCTCGTCCATGTAGTGCGTGGTCAGGAAGATCGTGATGTCCTCGCTGGCCTTGAGCTCGCGGATGTAGCGCCAGATCGAGCTGCGCGTCTGCGGGTCGAGGCCCACGGTGGGCTCGTCCAGGAACAGCACGCGCGGCGAGTGCAGGAGACCGCGCGCGATCTCCAGGCGCCGCTTCATGCCGCCGGAGAACGTGTTCACGAGGCTCCCACGCCGCTCCCACAGCCCGACCATCTCCACCACCTGGCGCATGCGCTCGCGCACCAGCTCGCGCGGCACGCCGTATAGCTCGGCGTGCAGCTGCAGGTTCTGCTCGGCGGTCAGGTAGCCGTCGAGCGTCGTGTCCTGGAAGACCAGGCCGATGTTGCGACGCACCTCGTCGCGTTCTGAGACCACGTCGTGCCCCGCCACCAGCGCCGAGCCGCCGCTCGGGCGCACGAGCGTGCACAGCATGTTGATCGTCGTCGACTTGCCTGCTCCGTTCGGCCCGAGGAAGCCGAAGATCTCGCCGCTTGAGACCTCGAAGTCGATGCCGCGCACGGCCTCGACCTGGTCGTAGCGCTTGACCAGGCCGTTGACCGAGACGGCGGGGTTGGACGCCGTCTCGGAGGCGGTGCTTACTTCTGTCGTCGCGGTCTCGTTCACCTGTTCTGGTCCACCGTACCGGCATCCGCGCCAGTGTCCGGCTCACTTCCTCTGTCGGCGTCGCTCGCTGTGCCGGCGTCGTCGCCGTCGGCGAGGATGCGGTACAGATCGCGTCGTGTTGCCGCCAGCACGCCGCCGGCCTTGGCGATCTGACCCTCGCTGCCCGTTCGCATGACCTGCACGAACGCCGAGGCGACCTCGCGCATGAGCCTTCCCAGCTCGTGCGCTCCACCGGCGCCGCCCGCCTGCTCCCATGGAGCGGGCCGCTCGGTGCCGCGCTCGGCCAGCAGCGCGCGCCCCTCGTCGGTGATCGCGAACAGCTTGCGCCCGTCGCTCTCCTGGGTGCGGATCAGGCCCTCGTCCTCGAGCTGCTGCAGGGCCGGGTAGACCGAGCCGGGGCTCGGGCTCCAAACGCCGCCGCTGCGCTCCTGCACCTCCTGCATGATCTGGTAGCCGTTGCGCGGCTCCTCGGCGAGCAGCAGCAGCGCCGCCGTGCGGATGTCCCCGCGGCGTGCCCTGCGACCGCGGCCGCGTGGGCCGCCGCCCCCTGGACCGAAGCCGCCGAACGGGCCTCCGCCGAACTCGCCACGGGGTCCGTGAGCGAACTCGTGTCCGTGACGCCCGCCGTGGCGGGCCGACCTGCAGCCGGGCTTCGCGCCCGTTGAATAAACCGTATTACCAAACATATCTATTTCCTATCGTGAGCTATCAAAGTAACTACACGATATATCGTAACAGCAGTTACGCCGAGTCCCTCCCCATCGTCGGCGGGGCACTGCGCCGTCGCTTGTGTGCGCGACGCGCCTACGCGGCGTAACGCTGCGCCGAGCGAGCACGGGCCTTCGCGGCCTCGACCTCGCGGTCCTTCGGCGGCGCGTTCGTGACCAGCTCGTCGAGCAGGCGCGACGAGATCTCGCTCACGGCCTCGACCGCACGCTCGAACGCCTCGGCGTTGGCCTGCGAGGGCTTGGTGAAACCGCTGATCTTGCGAACGTACTGCAGCGCCGAGGCGCGTATCTCATCGCCAGAGGCAGGCGGCTCGAAGTTGTGGAGGTTGCGGATGTTTCTACACATGCTCCGATCGTAATCGATCGTCTTGCGAGCGCCTTCGGCGCTGGGCAAGACGAGTCGCTTACGATCTCCGCTAGCTGGGGTTGCCCAGACCGCTGGAGCGTGAGGGATCTAAGTGGCCGGGGGCTTGGCGCGCGCCGCGGGAATGACCACGCCGAGCAATCCCCGCAGCGTCGCAGCCGAGTAGCTCGTCAGGCTGAAGTAGTCGCGCCAGAGCACGATCTGCCCGTCGTGGACGTCGAAGCGCCCGCAGACCCAGAACTGGATGCGCAGCCGGCGGAACAGCAGGACATCCGTGCGCTCTGTCAGGACGGACGGCCCGTTCGCCGAGATCGCGTGCGTGTACACCTCGAACCCCGCGCCTGCCCTACCGAGCGTGGCGCGTAGGAGCCGCCGAACGCGCTCGCGTCCGTGCACCGTAGGCAGCCCGACGTTGACGTATTCGACATCGTCCGCCAGCAGGTCCGAGGCGCCATCGATGTCCTTCGCGCAGAGCCGAGCCAGGAACCGCTCGACGATGTGCGTCGGTCGAGGGGCGCCTTCCTGCTTCTCACCCTCCCTCGCTGGCTGGGTGGCCAAATCTGCCATGCAGGAACAATATCGTCTGGTCGATTCGACGACCAGGCCGCATGCGGCCTACGGCGCGGGCAAGACGAGTCGCTTACGATCTCCGCTAGCTGGGGGCGCGCTTGGGGTGACCGGCCGGCTCCGGCTCGACGGTCAGTGTCGGAAGTGGCGCACTCCGGTGGCTGCCATTGCCGCGCCCGCCGCATCCACCGCGGCTACTACCTCCTCGTCGCGCACCGACCCGCCTGGCTGGATGATCGCGCCGACGCCCGCGTCCAGCGCCAGCTGCGGGCCGTCAGCGAAGGGGAAGTAGGCGTCGGAGGCGAGCACCGAGCCAGCGAGCGCGTCCGCGCGGAATTGCTGCGCCTTCTCGATCGCGATCCGCACTGCGTCCACGCGGCTCATCTGGCCGGCGCCGATCCCGATCGTGGCGCCGCCGGCGGCGAGCACGATCGCGTTGGAGCGCACGTGCCGGCAGACGACCCACGCGAACAGCATGTCGCGCCACTCCTGCTCGGTGGGCTGGCGCGCGCTGATCGTGCGCATCTGCTCGCGCGTCTCGGAGACGACGTCGTGCGTCTGCACGAGCTGGCCGCCGATCACGGGCTTTGATTCGACCTCGCGCAGGGGCGCCGGCCAGTCGCTGAGCTCGAGCAGGCGCACGTTTTTCTTGACCTGCAGCGCCTCCAGCGCGGCGGCGTCGTAGCCGGGTGCGAGCAGCACCTCGATGAACTGCTTGCCCAGCTCTTCCGCGAAGGCGAGGTCGACCGGGCGGTTGACGGCGATCACGCCGCCGTAGGCGCTCTGCGGGTCGCACGCGAAGGCGCGAACGTATGCCTCGCGGGCACTGTCGCCGACGGCGCAGCCGCACGGGTTGTTGTGCTTGACGATCGCGCACGCGGGCTCGTCGAACTCCTCGACCAGCTCGCGCGCGGAGCTGAGGTCGAGCAGGTTGTTGAACGACAGCTCCTTGCCGTGCAGCTGCTCGACGCCCGCGAGCAGGTGCGTGGGGGAGCCCGCGCGCGCGTAGAACGCCGCCTGCTGGTGGGGGTTCTCGCCGTAGCGCAGGTCCATCACCTTCTCGTAGGACTCGCGCCAGCTCGCCGGGAACGCGCCGTCGCCATCGCGCGCCGCGAACCATGTCGAGATCGCCGCGTCGTAGCGCGCGGTCGTCGCGAACGCCTTGCCAGCGAGCACTTTGCGCGTCTGCAGCGACAGCCTGCCGCCGGACTCGCGCAGCTCGCCCAGCACGCGCTCGTAGTCCTCGGGATCGACAAGTACGGCCGCGAAGGCGCTGTTCTTGGCTGCCGCGCGGATCATCGTCGGGCCGCCGATGTCGATGTTCTCGATCACCTCCTCCTCGGAGGCATCGCCGCGGGCGACGGTCTGCTCGAACGGGTACAGGTTCACGCACACGAGGTCCACCTGCTCGATCTCCTGCTCCGCGCCCGCGCGCAGGTGCTCGTCCTGGTCTCGCCGCGCCAACAGGCCCGCATACAGCCGCGGGTGCAGCGTCTTCACGCGCCCATCCATGATCTCCGGGAAGCCCGTGAAATCCTCGATCGTCCGCACCGCGATCCCCGCGCCGGCCAGCTCGCGCGCGGTGCCGCCGGTCGACACCAGCTCCACGCCCAGCTCCACGAGACCCTGCGCGAGCTCGACGATCCCCTGCTTGTCCGACACCGACAGCAGCGCCCGCCGGACACGCACCTCGCCCGGTTCGGCACGCTCGATCCCGGATGCTCGATCGGTCATCACGTCGCCTTCGCCGGCCATTGCCAGGGAGCCTACCCGTCGCCTGCCTCGATCGCCCGGCGATCGACGATCGTCCGGCGGAGGTTCTCAGGGTCTGCGTCGAGCGCGCCGCGCGCGAACAGCGCCACCGCGCGCGGCAGCAGCTCGTGCTCGAGCGGGCGCAGCGCCGCCAGCACCTCGTCCGGCTCGCGCGCGTCGGGCAGCTCGACCGCGCGCTGCAGGATCACCGACCCGGAGTCCACGCCCGCGTCGACGAAGTGAACCGTCACACCGAACACCTTCACCCCGTACGCGAGCGCCTGCTCGATCGCACCCAGTCCGGGGAACGCCGGCAGCAACGATGGATGGACGTTGATGACCGCGCGCGGGAAGCGCGACAGGAAAGGCTCGCCGAGCAGCTCCATGTAGCCGGCCAGCACCACCAGCCGCGCGCCGCGCTCGGACAGCCAGTCGGCCAGCGCCGCGTCGCGCGCGGCGCGATCGCTGTATGAGGCGCGTGCGAACACCCGCGTGGGAACGCCGCGCTCGGCTGCGCGCTCCAGCGCCCGCGCCATGGCGACGCTCGAGGCCACCGCCACCACCTGTGCCTCGCCTCCGTGCACCGTGTCGAGCAGCGCCTGCAGGTTGGTGCCCGTTCCTGACACGAGCACGGCGATCGGGAGTGGGTCGGCCACGCGCCGGTCACGATAGCTGTGCGCAACCTCACAGAGCTAGCTCCCGCGATGTCGTTCAATGACCTCGAGGGTGGAGAGGATCCGGTACTCCGAGCACAGGACAGGCCAATGCTTCCAGCCATCATCGTCACACTCCTCATCATCGCCTTCGTCGGCTACGCGCCGCGCTCCCCACGCACGGGCAAGCTGATCGTCCGTCGGCCCTACAACAACCGCTACAACGACGCGTCAGGGTCGCGCGAGGACCACGTCGGCTAGCGGCTCCTCCAGCGAGTACTTGCCCGCGGCGCCATCGCTCCCGGCGAGCGGGTACTCGCCGGTGAAGCACGCGTCGCAGTGCCTCGCGCGAGTGGCGCGCACCGCCTCGTACACGCCCTCCAGCGATAGGTAGTGCAGCGAGTCGCAGCCGAGCTCCGCGGCGACCTCCTCGGTGGTGCGCCCGTGGGCGATCATCTCCTCGCGGGTGGACATGTCGATGCCGTAGTGGCACGGGTGCTTGATCGGGGGGGCGGAGATGCGCATGTGGATCTCCGCGGCGCCGGCGTCGCGGAGCATCTGGACGATCTGGCGGGTGGTGTTGCCGCGCACGATCGAATCGTTGACGACCACCAGGCGCTTGCCTGCGATCACCTCCGGTAGTGGGTTGAACTTCAGCCGCAGCCCGTGCTTGCGCAGCTCCTGCCCGGGCTGGATGAACGTGCGCGCGACATAACGGTTCTTGACGAAGCCGTCGTCCTGCGGAAGCCCTGCGGCGCGCGCGAGGCCGCGGGCGGCGGGGTTGCCGGAGTCCGGGACCGCGATCACGAGGTCCGCCTCCACGGGCGACTCGCGCCACAGGATCTCGCCCATGCGCCCGCGGGCGACCTGCAGGACCTGGTCGTTCATGCGCGAGTCCGGGCGGGCGAAGTAGATGTACTCGAACACGCAGAACGCGCGCCTGCCACCGCTCACCACGGGGCGACTCTCGAGGCCGTTCTCGCCGAGCGTCACGAGCTCGCCCGGCTCGACGTCGCGGAGGAACTTCGCGCCGATGATGTCGAACGCGCAGGACTCGCTGGCGACGCAGTAGCGAGCGCCCCCAACCCCACCATCGGGCGCCTCGGGCCCGGGGTCGAGCACCCCGATCGCGAGCGGGCGCAGCCCGTGCGGGTCACGGAAGGCGACGACGCGGTCCTTGGTCATGGCGACGATCGAGAACGCTCCCCGCAGGCGCGGCAGCACGTCGGCGATCGCGTCCTCGACCAGCTCGGCGGGGTGCGTGGCGATCATCGCGGCGATGATCTCCGAGTCGGAGGTCGAGCTGAACGTGACACCCCGCTCGAGCAGCTCCTCGTGCAGCTCCAGGGCGTTGATCAGGTTGCCGTTGTGCGCGAGCGCGACCTCGCGGCGCGAGCCGTTGGTTCCCTCCGAGCGCTGCACCGGCTGCGAGTTCTCCCACGCGTTGGAGCCGGTCGTCGAGTAGCGCACGTGCCCGATCGCGAGCTCGCCAGCGAGCGTGCGCAGGTCGTTCTCGGTGAACACCTGGTTGACGAGGCCGAGCTCGCGTCGCGTGATGATGTGCCCGCCGCGGTCGGCCGCGGCAATGCCTGCGGACTCCTGGCCGCGGTGCTGCAGGGCGTACAGCGCGAAGTACGAAAGACGCGACACCTCGTGACCGGGCGCGTACAGTCCGAACACTCCGCACTCGTCGCGTACATGCTCCTCGGGCCAGCATCCAGCTGGCCCCTCTGATGGCGAGGGTCGCCCTCCAGGCGACCTTGAGGGACGCATCACCGTTACAAGCTAGCAGGGCCGGTCACGACGCTGAAACAACCGAGGCGGGCGACGAGATCAAGCCCTCCGTCGCTGGCGTCAGCGCGCGGTCTGGGGCCGCCATTTCGCGGTCGACGGCCCGCATTCCCGGCAGCAGCAGCCCGCCGATCGTCGCCGCGGCGCCCGCCACGCCGGCGACGATCAGCGTCGTACGGACGCCGAACGCCGCGCTGAGCGGGGCGGTCAGCGCGAAGGACACGGGCAGCAGGCCGATCGAGATCAACCAGTCGAGGCTCGACACGCGCCCGAGCATCTGGCCCGGCACGTGGCGCTGCTTCATCGTCGCCCACACGATCGTGCCGGCGGTCTCGAGCAGGTTGAACGCGACGCTGGCGAGCATCAGCTCCCACATCGCGCTCGCCAGCCCGTAGCCCGCGACCGCGAGCGTGCCGAGCGTCCAGACGACATAGATGAAGGTCATGCTGCGCGCGGGCAGCCCGCTGCGCATCATCACCAGCCCGGACGCCACCGAGCCGAGACCGCCCGCGCCGAGCACTAGGCCGAGCTGCACGCCGTTGCCGCGCAGTACGTGCTTGACCATGAAAGGCAGCAGCACCTCGGCCGGACCCATGAACAGCAGGTAGGCGACGCCAGCGCTCGCGAATGTCCCCCACAGCCATACGTGACCACGCACGTAGGACCAGCCCTCGCGCGCCTGGGCGCTCGCGCGCTCCAGCCGCGCGCCCGCCACCACGGGCGTCACCGACGCGCGCGCCGACATCGACCACAGCGCCGCCGCGGAGAGCACGAACGTCGCCGCGTCGGCCAGGAAGGCCGCGCCGGGGCCGAGCACTCCGACGAGCACGCCCCCCACGGCCGGGCCGAGCAGGCGCAGGGCCAGCGGGCGCACCACCTGCTCGAGCGCGTTGGCTTCGCCCAGCCGCGCCTCCGGCACGATCTGGGGCAGGATCGCGTCGCTGGCGGGGTCGAAGAAGGCCTGGGCGCCACCGTAGATGGCGACGATCACCATCATCTGCCACAGCCGCAACGTGCCGCTCGCCGCCAGCGCCCCGAGCAGCGCGAGCAGCACCGCGCGCACGATGTCCGCGATCAGCATCACGTGGCGGCGTCCGTGGCGGTCGCTGACCACCCCCCCGAACAGCAGCAGCGCGATCAGCGGCACCGTCATCGCGATGCCCAGCAGTGACAGCGCCGTCGGCGCGTTCGACAGCGTGTACGCCTCCCACGCCATCGCCACGAGGAACGCCCCGTCGCCGAGCAGCGATACGCAGCGCCCGGCGAACAACAGCCGGAAGTCGCGGTCCCGAAGAACGCTGCTAGGCGCCATCGTGCGGCGCCGGCACCGGCTCGGCGGACGCCGGCGTCACCGACTCGTCAACGTCGCGCTCCGGTCTTCCGGCCAGGTAGTCGAGCAGGTGCGCCGACTCCATCGGGTGCGCGAAGTGAAAGCCCTGACCGAGCTCGCAGCCGAGATCGCGCAGGCGGGTGAGCTGCTCGTCGAATTCGATGCCCTCCGCGACCACGTCCAGGGCGAGTGAGCTGCCGAGCGCGACGACGGCACTCGACAGGTCGGCGGCCTCGCGCGTGGAGTCGGGCCCGAGGAACGAGCGGTCCATCTTGATGACGTCGACCGGGAAGCGACTGAGATAGCTGAGCGAGGAGTAGCCGGTGCCGAAGTCGTCCATCGCGATGCGCAGCCCGAGCGCGCGCAGTTCCTGGAGCTTCACCACCGCGATCTCGGGGTCCTCGATCAACATCGACTCGGTGATCTCGAGCATCAGTAGGCTCGGATCGAGGCCCGAGCCCTCGAGCGCGTCGCGGACATCAGAGATGACGTCGCTGTGCTGCAACTGCCTGACAGACAGGTTCACGCACATGTATAGCGGTGGATCGTCGGTCCACAGCTTCTGCACCGCGACGGCCTGCAGGCACGCCTCGCGCAACACCCAGCGACCGATCGGGACGATCAGCCCGGTCTCCTCGGCGAACGGGATGAAGTCACCGGGGAGGACGAGCCCGCGCTCGGGGTGGTGCCAGCGCAGCAGCGCCTCCATCCCGGCGACGTGGCCATCGGCCAGCCGGATGATCGGCTGGTAGTGCAGCTCGAACTGGCCGCTCTCGAGCGCTCGCTGGAGGTCGGCGCGCAACTCCAGACGGGCGAGCACGCCCGCGTGCATCTCCGGCTCGAACATGCGATAGCTGCCCTTGCCGTCACGCTTGGCGATGTACATCGCCGCGTCGGCGTCGCGGATCAGCTCGTCGGCGCCGACCATCGAGGCGCCCTCCATGATCGAGATGCCGATGCTGCCGCGCACCACCAGCTCCTTGCCTGCGACCGTCAGCGGCTGACGCAGATCCTCGAGCACGCGCTCGGCGACCTCCGTGGCGACGTCGGTGCTCTCGAGGTCCTCGAGCAGCACGACGAACTCGTCGCCGCCGAAGCGCGCGGCGGTGTCGCTGGAGCGAATGCTGTTGGACAACCGCTTGGCGACATCGATCAGCGCTGCGTCGCCGGCGCCGTGGCCGAGGCTGTCGTTGATCGTCTTGAAGTCGTCGATGTCGAGGAACATCACCCCCAGCCGGCTGTCCTCGCGGCGCGCGCGGCCGATCGCGTGGCGCACCCGCTCGACGAACAGCGCGCGGTTGGCGAGATTGGTGACCGGGTCGTGGAACGCCTGGTGGGCGAGCTGCTCCTCGAAGGTCTTGCGCTCTGAGATGTCACGAGCGTTGAGGACGATGCCGCGCACGTGCTCGTCCTCGAGCAGGTTCGTGTGCAGGATCTCGAACTGGCGCGCCTCGCCGTCGCGGTGGCGCAGCGTGCACTCGATCACCTGCCCGTCGCGACGCGCGTACGCCGATCCGTCGGCGAGCAGCCGCAGCAGGGCGCCCGCGTCCTCCTCCGCGACGAGGCGGTCGAAGCGCGTGCCGAGCAGCTCAGCCGGCTGGTAGCCGAGGACGTGCTCGGAGGAGGGGCTCTGGTAGGTGATCGTGGCATCGGCGCCCACGACAGTGATCAGGTCGCTGGAGTTCTGCACGAGCGAGGCGAAGCGAGCCTCGCTGCGCTGCGCGTGGATCTCCTCGCTCAGCCGTGCGCCCTCGAGCGCGAGCGCGAGCTGGTTGGCGAGCGTCTCGAGCGCGCCGCGCGCCTGGCGCGAGACTTCCGTGGGACACGCGAGCACCAGCAGCCCGAGGATCCGCTCGCGGACGGGCAGCGCCAGCACGAGCCCACTGGAGAGCCTCTGATCGAGCTCCATCGCGGCGAGCACCTCCGGCTCGAGCGTCACACCCCGCGCGGAGCCCCGCTCGGAGAGCGCGAGCAGCTCTGCGCCCATCTGCTCAGGCAGCGCGCGCGCCGGCCAGCGCAGATCGTCGTTGCGCGCCACCGCCGCGAGCTCATCGTCCTGGATCAGGCACAGCACCCCCACGCCTGGGCCCTCGAGCAGCGGCACGATCGCCTTCAGCGCGGACTGCTGCATCTCCTCCCGCGTGGCGCAGGTCACGAGCGCAGCGCCGAAGCGGCCGAGTAGCCGCTCGCGCGCGGCGGAACGCTCCTGCTGGCGGACGAGGTCGACCATGCGCATCACGACCAGGCCGAACAGCACCACCGACGCGGAGATCGTCACCATCAGGTCGAGGTCGCCGCGGTGCAGCTCCCTGATGAAGATGCACACGGGCGCGATCAGTGACGCGCCCGCCAGCAGGCTCAACCGCAGCGGCGTCAGCCTGGCCTCGCGATCCTTGGCCTCGCGATCGGTGACCGGCTCGTCCATGGCGGCCATCGAGGGGTGAAGCGCCGCCGAGCCCCACAGCAGCTGGTAGGCGAACCAACCGAGGTCGAGCAGCAGCTGGTGGTGGAAGTTGTTGTTGAGCGTCATCACCCCGTAGACGAAGTCGGTCGCCAGCAGCGAGACGATGCTCGCGCCCATCAGGTAGAAGGCCGGCTGGCGCCGCCCGCCGTCGAGCATCAGGCGGATCGCGGCGGCGAGCAGGATGATGTCCCCCAGCGGGTAGGCGACCGACACGAGCTTCGGCAGCAGGCCCATCGAGCTTTCGTGGATGTAGGGCGCGATCTGCAGGATCCACGACAGCACCGACAGCCCGAGCGTCAGGATCGCGGCGTCGATCAGGGTGTTGCGGTTGCGCTGCGGGTTGCGCCGGCGCACGAGCAGCAGCAGCCCCACCATCTGCGCCGGGTACACCGTCAGGTAGATCGCGTCGCCGATCGACGGGAAGGGCACTTCGCCGTGGAGGATGTACTTGGGGTAGCTGTAGGTGTAGACGTCGCCCATCCAGTACAGGAGGAACCCGAACGCGAACAGCCACCACGGCAGCGCGTAGCGCGGCTTGTTGCGGCGGATCCCGACGATCACCGCGATCCAGCTGGTGAGGCCGAGCGTGTTGAAGAACGCCGGGTTGCCTTTCAGCGGCGTGTCGAGCAGATACAGGCACATGCCGACCACGCCGAAGGCGAGATAGGCCATCCACAGCGGGGGGCGCCTCACCGCACGCGTGACCATCACGCGGCCTCTCGAGCGCGCTCGGCGGATGCGGAGCGCAGCTCGCCCAGCTCGGCGAGCTCGCGCAGCACGCCGATCAGCATTGCGACCTCGGCGTCGGTGTTGGCGGCGGTGAGCTGCACGCGAAAGCCGACCTCGGCCTTCGGGACGAGCGGGTAGACGGCGAGCGTGACGTACACGCCGCGCTCGAACAGGAGCTGCCCGACCGCGTCGATGCGCTTGTGATCGCGCAGCGGGATCTCGATGATCGGCAGCTCCGAGCGGTTGGGGGTGTACGCGTCGAGCTCGGCGAGTGTCCTCAGGACACGCGCGCTGTGGCGGTGCACGATGCCGCGCAGCTGATCCCCGCGCCGCTCGTTGACGTCGAAGCCGGCGAGCACGGTGGCCAGCGACGCGACCGGAGAGGGGCCTGAGTACAGATACGGCGGTGCGGCCACCTTGAGCAGGTTCTTGACGTCGGTCGGGCAGGCGATGAACGCGAGCAGCGAGGAGTAGGCCTTGGAGAAGCCGCCGACGAGCACGAGGTCCTCGTAGCTCTCGTCGAAGTGGCGCACGACGCCGTTGCCGCGCACGCCGTACGGGCAGGTCTCCTCGGGCGCACGCTCGCCGATGACCCCGAAGCCGTGGGCGTCGTCCACGTACAGCAGCGCGCCATGGCGGCGCGCGACCTCGGCGAACGCGAGCAGGTCGGGAGCGTTGCCGGTCATGCTGTTGACGCCGTCCATGCAGACGAGCCGCGCGCGGTCGCGCTCGGCGGTGAGCAGCTCGTCCAGGTGATCCGGGTCCTCGAAGCGGAAGCGGCGCACGGCCGCGCCGCGGGCGCGCGCAACCTGGCAGCCGTCGTAGATGGTCTTGTGTGCGCGCGCGTCCAGGAAGATCGTGCCGGACGCGGCGAGCACCGGGATCACGGAGTTGTGGATGTGCGTGATCGTCGGCAGCACGAGCGAGTCCTCACAGCCGAGCAGCGCCGTCAGCCGCTCCTCGATGCGCTCGTACAGGACGGGGCTGCCCAGCAGCCGCGACCAGCTGGGGTGCGTGCCCCATTGATCGAGGTACGCGGGGATCGCGGCGATGATCTCGCGGTCGAGGTCGAAGCCGAGGTAGTTGCACGAGGCGAAGTCCGCCAGCCACTGCTCGCCGACGCGAATCATGCGGCCGTCGATCTCGTCGATGACCGCGTCCATCATCGGATGCGCCGCGCGCAGGGCATCGATGTCGTGGAGCGTCTCGAGCCAGTTCTCGAGCCAGCGTCCGCGCGCGGACGACGACGCCGGAGTGGGCGAGGAGCGCCTGCGCGGGGGCGCGGACGCGCGCGGGGGGGTGGAGACGAGCGAATCCGACATATCCGAACGCCCATCGGACGACAGGGGAAAATCCTTGATAACTGCAGGCTCAACTCAGCGCTTCGCCGACGGCCCGACAATGTCTGTTGCAGTCAGCTTTCGGGCTGTGATGAGCTAGGAGAACAGCTCGGCGAGGCTCGAGTGAGCGTCGGCCAGCTCGTCCAGCGTGAGCGTGACCATCGTTCCAGCGGGGGCGCCGGCCTCGACGATGCCCAGCACGTCGTCGCCGACCCTGCCGATCGAGAGGACGGGGACGCGCTCGCCCAGCGCACGCAGAGCGCCAGCCTCGCCGCTGACGACGAAGCCGCCGGAACCCTCGCCGAACAGGGCCGTGGTCAGCAGCGCGGGGACCGGCGCGGTGGAGTCCGGCTCGAGCGGGGGGAGCGGGATCACCTCCCACAGTTCTTCCGGCAGCTCCACCTGCGCGCCGAGGCCGCCTGCCAGGCAGCACTCGGCCAGCGCGACCGCGACCCCGCCCTCGGCGACGTCGTGCGCGCTCGACAGGGCGCCCTCGCGCACCGCGTCGCGCACCGCCAGCTGGGCGGCGCGGACGGCTTCGATGTCGATCTCGGGGAGCCCGTCGGGGAGCGGCTGTCCCGTCAGCTTGGCGAGCTCGCTGGCGGCCAGCGATGGGCGCAGCGCGCCGACGAGCGCGATCTCATCGCCCGGGTGCGCAAAGCCCAGCCGACCGGCACGGCGCGCGTCGGGGAGGCGCCCGACCATGCCGATCACAGGCGTCGGGTAGATCGGGCCGGTGGCGCCCTCGTTGTACAGGGACACGTTGCCGCCGACGATCGGCGCGTGCAGCGCGCGGCACGCGTCGCCGAGGCCGCGAACCGACTCCGTGAGCTGCCACGCGATGTGCGGCTTCTCTGGGTTGCCGAAGTTGAGGTTGTTGGTCGTTCCGAGCGGCTCGGCGCCCACGCATGCGAGGTTGGCGGCGCACTCGAGCACGGCGGCGATCGTTCCCGTGTAGGGGTCGGCGGCGACCCGCCGGCCGTTGCAGTCGATGCTGACGGCCAGCGCGCCGCCGTCGGGGAGCACCAGCACCGCGGCGTCCGCCTGCTCGGGGGCGCGCACCGTACGCGACTGCACGATCGAGTCGTAGCGTTCGAACAGCGGCCTGCGCGAGGACAGGTTCCCAGATGAGAGGAGTGCGAGCAGGATCTCCCGCGGCGTCGATTCGAGCGTGACCCCGGCCGTGGCCGGCGGCGGTGGATATAGAGGCCCGCCCGCCCCGCTGGGCTTGCGCGGCTGGAGGTCATACAGCGGGCAGTCGTCGACGAGCGCGGCGACGGACATGTCGCCGACGAGCTCGCCGTCGCGCAGCACACGCAGCCGTCCGGTCTCGGTGACGGCGCCGATCGCCGCCCCGTTGACCTCCCACTTCTCGCACACGTCCATCACGGCGGCCACGTTCGCCGGCTCGACGACGCACAGCATCCGCTCCTGGGACTCGCTGACCATCACCTCGAACGGCTCCATGTCGGGCTCGCGCAGCGGCACCTTCGCGACGTCCAGGTCGATGCCGACGACGCCCTTGGACGCCATCTCGGCGGCTGAGGATGTCAGGCCGGCGGCGCCGAGATCCTGCAGCGATACGAGCAGGCCACGCTCGAGCAGCTCGAGCGAGCACTCCATCAGCTTCTTCTCCTCGAACGGGTCTCCCACCTGGACGGTGGGCCGCTTGCCGTCCAGGTGCTCGCCCTCGCCCTCGCCGCCCAGCTCCGCCGAGGCGAGCACCGACGCGCCGCCGATGCCGTCGCGTCCGGTGGACGCGCCGAACAGCAGCAGCACGTTGCCCGGCCCGGCCGCCGCGCTGAGCACCAGCCGCTCGCGCCGGGCGAGACCGAGCGCCATCGCGTTGACCAGGCAGTTGTGCTCGTAGGGCGCCTCGAAGTACACCTCGCCGCCTACCGTCGGCACGCCGATCGAGTTCCCGTAGTGCCCGATCCCGGACACGGCGCCGTCGAGCAGGTAGCGCGAGCGAGCGCTCGTCGGCTCGCCGAAGCGCAGCGAGTCCAGCACGGCGATCGGGCGGGCGCCGACGGCGAAGATGTCGCGCAGGATCCCCCCTACACCGGTGGCCGCCCCCTGGAATGGCTCGACGGCGCTCGGATGGTTGTGGGACTCGACCTTGAACGCGCACACCAGACCACCTCCGACAGCGACCGCGCCGGCGTTCTCGCCTGGCCCCATGACCACGTGTTCGCCCTCCGTCGGCAGCGTCCGCAGCAGCTTCTTGGAGTGCTTGTACGCGCAGTGCTCGCTCCACAGCAGCGAGTACATCGCCAGCTCGACCTGATTTGGCGCGCGCCCGCCCTGCTTCTCGCACACGAGCTCGTACTCCTCGCGCGTGAGCCCGAGCGCGAGCGCGTCCTCGACGGTGGGCAGTGTCGCGGCCTCCTCCAACATCACGATGCCTCCGACGGCGGCGTCGATGTCCACGTCGAAAAGTCTGTATAACCATGGCTATACAGTGTTTTAATTCGCAATGTTACGCACCGCTCCCTGTGTGACCATGGCTATACGCCGCCGGGCGCATCATGCAAACGCACCAGCCTCGACGGCCAGCTGCATCGACTGGAAGATCTTCAGGCCGTCGGCGGAGCCGCCGGTGAGCTCGTCCACAGCGTGCTCGGGATGAGGCATCAGGCCGAACACGTTCCCGCGCTCGTTGCGCACGCCGGCGATGTCGTGCAGAGAGCCGTTGAAGTTCTCGCCGGGCGCGTAGCGCAGGACGACCTGGCCGGCGGCGTCCATCGCGGTGAGCGTGTCCGCGTCGGCGTAGTAGCGACCCCACGAGTGCTTCGCCGGGATCCTCAGCCGGACCGGCCGCTCGCCCGGCGAGCGCTCGCCCTGCTTGTTCCCCGCGCACGCGCGCGTGAAGGCGGTGTCGGTGCGCACGACGTCGAGCTCGACCTGTCGGGACGTAAAGCGCAGGTTGGCGTTCGGCAGCAGCGCTCCGGGGAGCAGGCGCGCCTCGCACAGCACCTGGAAGCCGTTGCAGATCCCCAGTACCAGCCCGCCCTCGCGGGCGAACTCGATGACGGACTCCATCGCCGGCGAGAAGCGCGCGATCGCGCCCGCACGCAGGTAGTCGCCGTAGGAGAAGCCACCGGGCACGACGATCGCATCGGCGCCCGCCAGGTCGCGGTCACCGTGCCAGATCAGCTCCGCGTCGCCGATCCTGCGCGCCGCTTGCAGCGCATCGACCTCATCGCAGGAGCCTGGAAACCGAAGGACGCCGAACTTCATCTGGGGCGCCGGGACGTCACTCGACGATGATCTCGTAATCCTCGACGAGCGGGTTCGCGAGCAGCTTCTCGCACATCGGCTGCAGCTGGTCGGGATCCTCGACGTCGAGCTCGATCAGGCGTCCGATGTGGACGTTGCCGACGCCCTCGAAGCCGAGCGCCGGCAGCGCACGCTGCACGGCCACGCCCTGCGGATCGAGGATGCCGGCCTTGGGGCGGATCAGGACGCGCGCCCTCACACGTCACCCGCGGCGCCGGTGCGCTCGAGCCACGCCTGAAAGGGCTCGCCGGTGATGCGCTCGTATGCCTCCACGTAACGTGCGCGCGTGCCAGTGACGACGTCGTCCGGGATCGCGGGCGCGGGCGGCTTCTTGTCCCAGCCGCTGGCGGATGCCCAGTCGCGCACGTACTGCTTGTCGAAGCTCGGCTGGCCGTGGCCGACCTCGTAGCCGTCCGCGGGCCAGTAGCGCGAGGAGTCGGGCGTCAGCACCTCGTCGCCCAGGACCAGCGCTCTCGCGCCGCCGTCGGGACCGCTCGGGTCGAGACCGAGCTCGAACTTGGTGTCGGCGAGGATCACGCCGTTGGCGAGCGCGTGCTCGGCGGCGTACGAGTACAGCTCGAGCGACACGTCCCGGACGCGCTCCATCAGCGCGCGGTCGCCGACGAGCGCGACCGCGCCCTCGAAGTCGATCGCCTCGTCGTGGCCGACGTCGGCCTTGGTGCTCGGTGTGAAGATCGGCTCGGGCAGGCGCTGTGACTCGCGCAGACCCTCGGGCAGGGCGATCCCGGACACGGAACCGGTCGCCTGGTAGTCCTTCCAGCCGGACCCGGTGATGTATCCGCGCACGACGCACTCCACCGGCAGCATCTGCAGCCGGCGCACGACCAGCGCGCGACCGCGCGCCTGCTCGGGCACGCCGTCGGTGGCGGAGATCAGGTGGTTGGCGACGATCCCGGCGGTCTTCTCGAACCAGAACACCGACAGCCCCGTCAGCACCTTGCCCTTGTCGGGGATCGGAGTGGGGTGCACCGCGTCGTAGGTGGAGATCCGGTCGCTCGCGACCATCAGCAATGGCGGCGGGACTCCTTCAATCCCCTCGACGCCCTCCATGTCGTACATCTCGCGGACCTTGCCGCGGGCGATGAGGGGCAGCTCGTCGAGCGTTACGGTCACGTGGCGCGATGCTAGCGAACGCTCAGGCGATCGCGTCGAGCCGCGCGATGATCTCGTCGGCGTGGCGGAGGTAGTGGGAGTAGTCGAAGATCGCGTCCAGGTCGAGCGCGCGCCCGCGCTCGTCCGCGGCGAGCAGCTCGCGCAGCGCGATGCCATCGTCCCACGCCCGCTGGGCGAGCTCCTGGACGGCGCGGTATGCCTCGTCGCGGGAGGAGCCGGCCTCGACCAGCGCGAGCAGCACGCGCTGGGAGAAGAGCGCGCCGTGCGTGAGCTCGAGGTTGGCGCGCATGCGCTCGACATCGACGGTCATGCCCTGCACGAGCGCGATCGTGCGGTGCTGGAGGTAGTCGAGCAGGATCGTCGAGTCGGGCAGGATCACGCGCTCGACGGAGGAGTGCGAGATGTCGCGCTCGTGCCACAGCGCGACGTTCTCAAAGCCGGCCTGGGCGTTGCCGCGCAGCACGCGCGCGAGCCCGGCGATCTGCTCACTCTTGATCGGGTTGCGCTTGTGCGGCATCGCAGAGGAGCCCTTCTGGCCGGCGCGGAACGGCTCCTGGACCTCGCGCACCTCGGTGCGCTGCAGGTGGCGGACCTCGGTGGCGAAGCGCTCGAGGCCGGCGCCGGCGAGCGCGATCGCGCTGAGAAGCTCGGCGTGGCGGTCGCGGGGGACGACCTGGGTGGAGACGTCCTCGCGCGCGAGGCCCAGGCGGGCGAGCACGCGCGCCTCGAACTCGGGGCTGGTGGCGGCGTAGGTGCCGACGGCGCCGGAGATCGCCCCGACGGCTACCTGGGCGAAGGCTCGCTCCAGGCGCGCGGCGTTGCGGTCGGCCTCGAACGCGAAGCCCGCGAGCTTGATCCCAAAGCTGGTCGGCTCGGCGTGCACGCCGTGGGTCCTGCCCACGGACAGCGTGCCCGCGTGCTCGCGCGCGCGCTCGGCGAGCGCCTGCGTCAGCGCGCGCGCGCCCGCGACGATCACCTCGCCGGCGGCGCGCAGCTGCAGCGCGAGGGCCGTGTCGAGCACGTCGGAGGAGGTCAGCCCGAAGTGGATCCAGCGCCCGGCCTCGCCGACAGATGAAGCGAGCACGTCGACGAACGCGGCGACGTCGTGCTCGGTCACGAGCTCGCGCTCCTGCACCTCCCCCACGGTGAACGCGGCTCCGCGAATCGCCTCTAGCTCCTCGGCGCTGGGACCGTCCTCGCCGAGCAGGCCGGGCAGCTCCTCGCACGCCGCGAGCTCCACCTGGCGCCAGGTGTCCATGCGCGCCTCGTCGGTCCACAGTCGGCCGAGCTCGGGGCGGGTGTAGCGGGCGATCATGCCCCGAGGATCTGCGCCGCGAGGATCGCGGCGTTGCGGGGGTTGTCCAGGCCCACGCACGCAACGGGCACGCCCGGGGGCATCTGCACGATCGACAGGATCGCGTCGAGCCCTCCGGCCGCGGTGAGCCGCCCCGACAGCGGCACGCCGATGACCGGCAGATCGGTGTGGGCGGCGACCGCTCCCGGCAGCGCGGCGGAGATGCCGGCGCCGGCGATGATCACGCGCAGGCCGCGCATGCGCGCGTTCTTGGCGTATTCGGCGACGAGGTCGGGCTCGCGGTGGGCGGACATGACCCGCATCTCGTGCAGGATGCCGCGCTCTTCGAGCTCTTTGGCGGCCTTTTCCATCGTCTCCATGTCGCTCTTGGAGCCCATCACGATGCCCACGCGCGGGGCGTCGACGTCGATGTCGTCGAGCTGCGCCTGCACCTCGGACTCCTGCATCGGCGTCGGCACGAGCGATATGCCGGGCGCGCCCGTCGGCCTGCCCTCCTGGGCGGAGGGATCGTCTGAGAGCTTGGAGGCGAAGATGGCCGGCAGGTTACAGAGACGCGATGAAGTCGTCGATCGGGATCGCCGAAAGGGTCTCGTAGCGGGCGGTGCCGCGCGAGCCGAGCTCCAGCGACACCCGCGCCATCGTGCCGTCATCGGGGGCCTCGACGATGGAGATGAAGTCGACGTGGCCGAGCGTCGCCCACTGCGCCTTGACGGTCGCGCCGAGCTGTTCGACCTCCTTGCTGACCTCCTTGATCCGCTGCGGGTTGTTCTTGACCGTCTGCACGCCCTCGGGGGTGAGGGTCGTGAGCATGACGTAGGTGGGCATGGTGGCTCCTCGAGATCGGCGTTGCATGGCTGGGCAAGGCGGTCAGCCGCCCTACGCGTTTGTACCCGATCGCGAGGGAGAACGTTCAGATCACGCTGTAGCCGCGGGTGCGTCCGCCGTGTCGGCCGTGACCTTCTCCAGCACCAGCTCCCCTTCACGCGTGTCCACCCTCACCGAGTCACCCGCGCGAATCTCTCCAGCCAGCAGCGCGAGCGCGAGCCGGTCGGTGAGCTGCTTCTGGATGACCCGCCGCAGCGGGCGCGCGCCGTAGGTCGGGTCATAGCCCATGTTGCCGATCATCTCGCGCGCGTTGTCGGTGAGCGTGACGCGCACGCCGCGCTCGGCCACGCGCTCGATCACGAGCGCGACCTGCAGCTCGACGATCTCGGAGATCTGCTCGCGCGTGAGCGATTCGAAGCGCACGATGTCGTCGAGGCGGTTGATGAACTCGGGCTTGAAGTGCTCGAGCAGCGCGTCGCGGACGCGCGCGTCGGAAGAGCCAGTTGACTCGATCCCCTCCCCCTCCCTGATGTTGGAGGTCATGATCAGCACGGTGTTCTTGAAGTCGACCGTGCGGCCCTGGCCGTCGGTGAGGCGTCCGTCGTCCATCACCTGCAGCAGCGTGTTGAACACGTCGGGGTGAGCCTTCTCGATCTCGTCGAGCAGCACGACGGCGTACGGGCGCCGGCGCACAGCCTCGGTCAGCTGGCCGCCCTCTTCGTAGCCGACATATCCGGGAGGCGCTCCGACGAGCCGCGACACGGAGTGTTTCTCCATGTACTCGGACATGTCGATCCGGATCATCGCGTCCTGCGAGTCGAACATGAACTCCGCGAGCGCGCGCGCGAGCTCGGTCTTGCCGACGCCGGTGGGTCCGAGGAACAGGAACGAGCCGATCGGGCGATCGGGGTCCTGCAGACCCGCGCGCGAGCGGCGCAGCGCGGTGGCGACCGCCTCGATCGCCTCGTCCTGGCCGACGACGCGTTCGTGCAGGCGCTCCTCCATGTGGAGCAGCTTCTCCGTTTCACCCTCGAGCAGGCGGCTCACGGGGATGCCGGTCCAGCGGGCGACTACCTCGGCGACGTCGTCGGCGTCGACCTCCTCTTTGAGGAACACCGGAGTGGCACCGGCCTCGCGGTCGTGCTCGCTTGCTTCGAGCTCGGCGAGCTGCTTCTCGAGCTCGGGGATCTCGCCGTAGCGGAGCTCGGCGGCCCGCTGCAGATCGGCTTCGCGCTCGGCTCGCTCGGCCTCGGTGCGGGCCTCCTCCAGCCGGGCCTTCAGCTCGCCCACCCCCTGGATGGCCTGCTTCTCCGACTGCCACTGGGCCTTCATCGCAGCTGAGCGCTCGCGCAGCTCGGCCAGCTCTCGCTCGATCGCCTCGCTGCGCTCGGCAGACGCCGCGTCGCTCTCCTTGCGCAGCGAGGTGAGCTCGATCTCGAGCTGCATCACGCGACGGTCGACCTCGTCGATCTCCGTGGGCACGGAGTCGATCTCGATGCGCAGGCGCGAGGCGGCCTCGTCGATCAGGTCGATGGCCTTGTCCGGCAGGAAGCGGTCTGCGATGTAGCGGTGTGAGAGCGTCGCGGCGGCGATCAGCGCGCTGTCCTGGATACGCACCCCGTGGTGGGTCTCGTAGCGCTCCTTGAGGCCGCGCAGGATCGCGATCGTGTCGGCGACGGACGGCTCGCCGACATTCACGGGCTGGAAGCGGCGCTCGAGCGCGGCGTCCTTCTCGATGTACTTGCGGTACTCGTCGAGCGTGGTCGCGCCCACGCAGCGCAGTTCGCCGCGCGCGAGCATCGGCTTGAGCAGGTTGGCGGCGTCGACGGCCCCTTCGGCGGCCCCGGCGCCGACGATCGTGTGCAGCTCGTCGAGGAACAGGATCACGTTGCCGCCCGCCTCGGACACCTCACCGAGCACCGCCTTCAAGCGGTCCTCGAACTCTCCGCGGTACTTGGCGCCGGCGATCAGCGAGCCGATGTCCAGCGCGATCACGCGCCGTTCGCGCAGCGAGTCGGGGATGTCGCCCGAGACGATCCGCTGGGCGAGGCCCTCGACGATGGCGGTCTTGCCGACGCCGGGCTCGCCGATCAGCACGGGGTTGTTCTTGGTACGCCGCGAGAGCACCTGGATCACGCGCCGGATCTCCTCGTCGCGGCCGATCACCGGGTCGAGCTTGCCCTGCTCGGCCGCCGTCGTCAGGTCTGTGCCGAACCGCTCCAGCGCCTCGTACTTCTGCTCGGGAGACTGATCGGTGACGCGGTGCGAGCCGCGCACTTCCGCGAGCGCCGCGAGCAGCCGCTCGTGGGTGGCGCCGACGCTGCCCAGCGCGCGGCCTGCGACGCCGTCTTCGTTTGCGAGCGCCAGCAGCAGGTGCTCGGTGGAGACGTACTGGTCTGAGAGTTTGCCCGCCTCGCGCTCGGCGCTGCGCAGCACCGACACGAGCTCCGCGCCCGGCTGGGCGCCTGCGTCGGCGCTCGAGCCGGCGCCGAGCACTGGTAGTTGCCCGAGCCCCTGCTCGACGGTCGCACGCAGCGCGTCCACGTCCAGGCCGAGCTTGCTCAGCACCGGCAACACGACGCCGCCGGGCGCGTCGGCGCTCGGCGTCGGCGCTCCGCCTGCGCCGGGGCGCAGGGGTGCCTGTGCCGTCAGCGCGGCGAGCAGATGCAGCGGCGTGACCTGAGGATTGCGACGCTCTTCCGCCAGCCGCGCGGCCGCGGCGAGCGCCTCCTGGGACTTGACGGTGAAGCGATCGGCTTGCATGTTCTAGGACCCCCTATGACCTCTTGGGAGGGTTGCGGAAGGGCGAGCGCGCGTCGGCGGCGCGCACGAGCTCGAGGCCGCCGCGATACGGCACAGTGAGCTCGGCACGGAAGGAGCGGCGCACCTCCTCGAGCTCGTTGGCGAGACGCACCTGCGCCTGCAGCGCTTCGAGCTCGATCGCTTCGATGCGCGCCTGCATACTCTCGATCTCCTGCTCGAGGCGCAGGACGCGCTCGACGCCGGCGAGGTTGAGGCCGAGGTCGGCGGTCATCTCCTGGATGCGCCTCAGCTTCTCGACGTCGTCCTGCGAGTACAGGCGCGTGCCCTTGGGCGAGCGCTGCGGCTCGATCAGCCCGCGCGACTCGTACATGCGCAGCGTCTGCGGGTGCATCCTGGCGAGCTCCGCCGCGACCGAGATCATGAACACCCCGCGGTCGGTCTCGACCTGCACGCGCGTCACCCTAGGAGCCATCGTGCGCCTCCTGCTTGGCGGTGTCGCTCGCGTTCTTCGCGGTGGCGCCCGCCGCCGAGCCGTTGAACAGGCCCGCGCGCGGGTCGCCGTCGAGCGTCTTTGAGAGCTCGTCGATCGCGCTCTCCTGCTCCTTGCTGAGGTTCTTGGGGACGTCGATCACGAAGCGGTAGTGGATGTCACCTTTCTCGCCTTTGCCCCCGAGCTTGGTCGGCCCCTCGCCGCGCAGGCGCTGGACGGTGCCGTGCGCGGTACCCGGTTTCACGCGCAGCTTCTTGGTCCCGCTGAGCGTCGGCACGGTGACCTCGGCGCCGCGCAGCGCCTCGGGGATGCTGAGCGGCACCTCGACCTCGAGGTTGTCTCCCTTGCGGGTGAACAGCGGCGAGGCCTCGACCTTGGTAATCAGGTACAGGTCGCCGGGTGGGCCTCCGTTGCGTCCGGGCTCGCCCTTGCCGGCGAGGCGGATGCGACTGCCGTCGCGCACGCCCGCGGGGATGTTCACGCGCAGACGCTTGACGGTGCGCACGGCGCCCGCGCCGTGGCAGGTCGGGCAGGGGTCCTCGATGATGGTGCCGGTGCCGCCGCACTGCGAGCACGGCTGGGAGATGGAGAACATCCCCTGACCCTGCGTCTCGATCCCGCGGCCCTCACAGCGCGGGCACACCGATGGCGCGGTGCCGGGCTTGGCGCCGGTGCCGTGGCAGGTGGGGCAGCTGGCGTGCATGGGCACCTGCAGCGGGACCTGCGCGCCGGCGACGGCCTGGTCGAAGGTGATCGAGACCTGCGCCTCGAGGTCGGCGCCCTTTTCGCCGCGCGGTTTGGTGCGCACGCGCCGGCCGCTGGTCGAGCCGCCGAACAGGTTGGAGAGGATGTCGCCCATTGAGGACGCGTCGAAGTCGAAGTTGCCGAAGCCGCCGAAGCCGCCGGCGGGCCCGGCGCCCGTGGCGAACGGCCCGGAGCCGCTGTCGTAGTGCTTGCGCTTCTCGGGGTCGCCGAGCACGTCGTGGGCCTGGGAGATCTCCTTGAAGCGGGCCTCCGCCTGCTTGTCGTCGGGGTTGCGGTCGGGGTGGTACTGGCGCGCGAGCTTGCGGTAGGCCTTCTTGATCTCCTCGGGGGTCGCTTTCTTGTCGACCCCGAGCGTCTTGTAGTAGTCGGGTCGCGTCGCCATCTACTCCTCCGTCCTAGGCCGCCACGACCACACGCGCGGGGCGCAGGACGCCCTCGCCCAGCCGGTAGCCGTCCTGGTAGACCTCGACGACGGTGCCGCTCGGCTTGCCGTCGGGCGCCTGTGGGGCGGTGGCGACGGCCTCGTGCACCGACGGGTCGAACTGCTCGCCGAGCGGGCAGAACGACTCGATGCCGGCGCGCGCGAGCGCGGCCTTCAGCTCGGCGCGCACGAGGCGCACGCCATCGAGCAGCGGGTCGTCCTCGGCCGCTGCCTCGAGCGCCCGGTCGAGGTTGTCGAGCGCGGGCAAGAGCTCCTTGGCCAGCGACCCGACCCCGCGATCACGCGCCGCCGCGGCCTCACGCGCGACCCGCTTGCGGTAGTTCTCGAAGTCAGCCTGCGTGCGCTGCGCCAGCGCGAGGTAGTCGTCACGCTGCTTGGCCGTCTTGACGAGCTCATCGAGCTCGCCCTCGATCGCCGAGGCCTCGACAGCGTCCTCGACGTCCGCCCCGACCGCGGCCGCGCCGCCAGCGAGAGGCGCCCCATCCACGGGCGCCTCCCCACCGTTAGCCTGCTCGGGCTGCTCCTCGAGCGTCTGCTTGATGTCGGTCATGAGTGACCTACGCCTGTGGCTCGTCGACGACCTCGGCATCGACCACGTCCTCGTCATCCGAGGAGGACGTGTCGCCGGCGCCGTCGGCTGAGGCTCCGTTGCCGGAGGCCGCGGCCTGCTCCTGCGCGCGCTGGTACATCGCCTCGGAGACCGCGTGGAACGCCGTCTGCAGCGCCTCGGCCTTGGCGTTGATGGCGGCGGGGTCCTCTGACTCGAGCACCTCGCGAACCTCCTTGATGGCCTCTTCGATGCGCGCCTTGGAGTCGGCGTCTACCTGGTCGCCGAGATCGGCGAGCTGGCGCTCGGCCTGGTAGGCGGCGTTCTCGGCGTTGTTGCGCGCCTCGGCGAGCTCCCTGGCGCGGCGGTCCTCATCGGCGTGGGACTCGGCGTCGGAGACCATGTTCTTGATTTCGTCGTCTGAGAGCCCGGAGCCGGCCTTGATCTCGATCTTCTGCTCCTTGCCGGTGCCGAGATCCTTGGCGGAGACGTTGAGGATGCCGTTTGCGTCGATGTCGAAGGCGACCTCGATCTGCGGGATGCCTCGCGGCGCGGGCGGGATGCCTGTCAATTGGAACTTGCCGAGCGACTTGTTGTACTGGGCCATCTCGCGCTCGCCCTGCAGCACGTGGATCTCGACCGACGGCTGGTTGTCCTCGGCTGTCGAGAAGACCTCGCCCTTGCGGGTGGGGATGGTGGTGTTGCGCTCGATCAGCTTGGTCATGACGCCGCCCTTGGTCTCGATGCCGAGCGTCAGCGGGGTGACGTCGAGCAGCAGCACGTCCTTGACGTCGCCGGAGAGCACGCCCGCCTGGATGGCGGCGCCGATGGCGACCACCTCGTCGGGGTTGACCCCGCGGTGCGGCTCTTTGCCGGTCAGCTCTTTGACCTTCTCCTGCACGGCCGGCGAGCGCGTCATGCCGCCGACGAGCACGATGTGCTCGATCTCCTTGACGCCCTTGTTCTTGGCGTCGTCCATCGCCTGGCGCACAGGCGCGACGACGCGGTCGAGCAGATCGCTTGTCAATTCAGCGAGCTTCGCGCGGGTGAGACGCATGTCGAGGTGCTTCGGCCCGGAGGCGTCGGCGGTGATGAACGGCAGGTTGATCTGCGTCTCCTGCGTGGTCGAGAGCTCGATCTTGGCCTTCTCGGATGCCTCGTACAGGCGCTGCAGCGCCATCGGGTCGGCAGAGAGATCTATGCCTTGGCTCTTCTTGAACTCCGAGACGAGCCAGTCGACGATGGCCTTGTCGAAGTTGTCGCCGCCGAGGTGGTTGTCACCGGCGGTGGACTTGACCTCGAACACGCCGTCGCCGATCTCGAGGACGGACACGTCGAAGGTGCCGCCGCCGAGGTCGAACACGAGGATCGTCTGGTCGGACTCCTTGTCGAGCCCGTACGCGAGCGATGCGGCGGTGGGCTCGTTGATGATGCGCTTGACGTCGAGCCCGGCGATCTTGCCGGCGTCCTTGGTGGCCTGGCGCTGGTCGTCGTTGAAGTACGCAGGGACGGTGATCACGGCGCCGTCGACGGCCTCGCCCAAATAGGCTTCGGCGTCGGTCTTCAGCTTCTGCAGGATCATCGCGGAGATCTCCGGCGGGGAGTGCTGCTCGCCACCGGCTTCCACGCGAGCGTCGCCGTTGGGGCCGGAGACGACCTTGTAGGGGACGATCGACTCCTCCTCGCGCACCTCGGCCTCCTTGCGGCCCATGAAGCGCTTGATCGAGAAGACGGTGTTCTGCGGGTTGGTGACGGCCTGGCGCTTGGCGACGGTGCCGACGAGGCGCTCGCCTGAAGCTGTGAACGCGACGACCGAGGGGGTCGTGCGGCCGCCCTCGGCGTTCTCGATGACGGTCGGCTCGCCGCCCTCGAGCACCGCCATGCACGAGTTGGTCGTGCCGAGGTCGATGCCTATGGTCTTGGCCATATCCTAAAAACTCCTTCTAATAAGCTTTATAAATCTAAGCGTGAGTATGGCAGATTTCCTGATGAGCGTCAAGTGCCCTCTTCCGCCCGTGTCTGCCCGAGCGCGCTCTGCGGCGCAGGCCGCAAACGTGACCGGCGGGCCCAGCGGCCGACGCGCACCCCCCAAACGGGGGGAAGCGCCGTAACATCGACTGTAGGCGCGTGTACCAAGGGGACAAGTGACCCGCCTCGAGCGCAACGCCAACATCACAGCGGTGGTGCTCCCGTTTCTGGGGGTGATCGCGGCGGCGGTGGTGCTGTGGAACCACTTCCTCGGCCCGCGCGACCTGGCGATCTTCGCTGTGATGTACCTGCTGACGGCGCTGGGCATCACTGTGGGCTTCCACCGCCTGCTCACCCACCGCGCCTTCCAGACGCGCCCGTGGCTGCGCTACACGCTGGCGATCCTCGGCTCGATGTCGCTGCAGGGCGGCGTGATCGACTGGGTGGCCGACCACCGCAAGCACCACACGTTCACCGACGAAGAGGGCGATCCGCACAGCCCCCACGCGGGACACGGCGCGGGCCTGCGCGGCATGGTGGCGGGCTTGTGGCATGCGCACGTCGGCTGGCTGTTCGAGACCCACGGCCAGGCCTCATCGAAACGCTTCGCCCGCGACCTGGTGGAGGACCCGACGATGCGGCGCATCAACCGGGGCTTCCCGCTGATCGCGCTCGGCTCGCTCGTGGTGCCGTTCCTGCTGGGCTTCGCGCTCAGCGGCGGCTCACTCGTCGACGGCGGCCTGTCCGCGCTGCTGTGGGCGGGCCTCGTGCGGATCTTCCTCGTGCACCACATCACGTGGAGCATCAACTCGATCTGCCACTTCTTCGGCAGCCGCCGCTTCGACACCGACGATCACTCCACGAACGTGTTCTGGCTGGCGCTGCCGTCGCTCGGCGAGGCGTGGCACCACAACCACCACGCGTTCCCGCAGTCGGCCTTCCACGGGCTGCGCTGGTACGAGCTCGACCCGTCGGGCTGGCTGATCCTCGGGCTCGCGCGCGTCGGGCTCGCGTGGGATGTCGTCACGGTGACGCCCGAGCGCGCGCGCTCGAAGCTGCAGGACGCCGCCTCCGCGCCGAGCTGAATCGCGGGGCGGTACCTTCTGAGTCATGAACATGGTCCCGTCGGGGCCGTTGAAGCCTCGGCTGCGCGGCGTGCTGCATGAGTACGCGTTCTTCGTGTCGCTCGTGTGCGGCGTGGTGCTGATCCTCGCGGCATCCGACGGGCGCGCGCGTGTGGCCGCCACCATCTACGCCGTCGCCGTCTCAGGCCTGCTCGGCACGAGCGCGCTGTATCACCGCGTGACCTGGCGACCGGCGGCACGCCGCTGGATGCGACGGCTCGACCACTCGATGATCTTCGTGCTGATCGCCGGCACGTACACGCCGGTGGCGCTGCTCGCGCTGAAGGGCTCGCTGGCGAGCACGGTCCTGATCGTCCTGTGGGCGGGCGCGCTCGGCGGCGTGGTGTTCAAGCTGGCGTGGATCGACGCCCCCAAGTGGCTGTTCGCGGCGGTGTACGTCGCGCTCGGCCTCGTGACGGCGGCGGTCTTCGGCGAACTGCCGGCGGCGATCGGCTGGCTGGGCGCGGCCGGCCTGGCGTGCGGCGGGCTGCTGTATCTGGTCGGCGCGATCGTGTACGCGAGCGGCCGCCCGAACCCGTGGCCGAAGGTGTTCGGCTACCACGAGGTCTTTCACTCGCTGGTGATCGCCGCCGCCGCGGTGCAATATGCCGTGATCGCGTTCGCGGTCCTCCCTAGAGGCTGAGGCGGGCTACGCGAAGTCCTTGCGGCTCGGGCACATGCGCGCGAGCGCGCACTCGTGGCATGCGGGCGAGCGCGCGTGGCAGGTGCGTCGCCCATGGCGCAGCAGGTTGACGTGTAGCTCGAGCTCCTCGCCGGGCGGCGTCAGCGCGAGCATCTCGTCGTGGAGCTCCTCGAACGGGGCGCCCGGACGCAGGAGGTGCAGGCGCATGCCGACGCGCGAGACATGGGTATCCACGGGCACGTCGTGCAGCCCGTATGCGAACAGCAGCACGCACGCGGCGGTCTTGCGCCCGACGCCCGGCAGCGACACGAGGTAGTCGCGCGCCCGATCGATCGGCACGCGCTGCAGCCAGTCGAGCGAGAGCTCCGCGTCGGAAGGGTCGGCGCCCGCGCCGGAGGCGCCGGTAGCCGCGCCGGGCTCATCGGCGATCACGCCGGGCTCGTCGCTGATCGCGCGCAGGATCGCCTGGATGCGCGCGGACTTCACCTTCGAGATGCCGCCCGGCCGGATCGCCTCCTCGACCTCGTCCGCGGGCGCGTCACGCACATGCTGCCACGTGTCGAAGCGCGCGCGCAGGCGCAGGAAGGCGACGTCGCGGTTGCGGTCGTTGGTGGACTGCGAGAGGACCGTCAGGATCAGCTCGCCGATCGGGTCGCCGTGGGGGCGCATAAGCGGCACGCCGTAGACCTCGCGCAGGCGGTCGCGGATCCTCACGACGCGTGCGCGCGTCGGGCCCACCCATGTCGCGGCGGGCGCGGTCGCGGGGCGGCGCGCGGCACGCCGGGAGACGCTCGGTGGCACGGCTGAACCGTAGTCGGACACGCGCGGCAACGAGCGCCCCGGCGTGGATCGCACCTATATCCTCGCCCGATGCCCGAGGTGAGCGAGCACACGGCCGAGATCGATGGGCTGCCGGTCTTCTGGCGCAGCGCGCCGGCCGGCGAGAACGCCGGCGCGGCTGTGCCGCTGTACGTCCACGGCGTGCCCGACAGCTCGGATGAGTGGGTGGCGCCGCGCGTGCACCACGGGAGCCGTCCACGCTGGCAGCGATGGTGGCGGGGCAGGCGCCCCGGCGACGAATGGACGACGCCGCCCGCCTACGAGCGGGGCTTCCTGGAGCGCAGCGGCGGCCTCGCGGTCGACCTGCCCGGCTTCGGACGCTCGGGCAAGCCTGGCTACCTCAGCTTCACGATCGACGAGTACGACCGCTTCATCGAGCGGTTCCTGGACGAGCTCGGCGTGGAGCGCGTGCAGCTGGTGATGCACGACTGGGGCGCCGTGGGACTCGCGTTCGCCCAGCGATTGCCGGCGCGCGTCGAGCGCCTCGTGCTCATCAACGCGGTGCCGCTCCTGCCGGGCTACCGCTGGCACCGCACCGCGCGCATGTGGCGTACGCCGCTGCTCGGCGAGCTGGTGATGGGCACCACGTCGCGCTTTACGCTGGGCGTGCTCTCCAGTGAGGCCAACGCCACACCAGGGCCGATGCCCGGCGCGTGGCAGGACAGCGTGCTCGAGCACTTCGACCAGGGCACGCAGCGCGCGATCCTGCGCCTGTACCGGAGCTCGCCGCCGGAGGTGCTCGCGGCCAGCGGCGAGCGGCTGGGAACGTTGACGATGCCCGCGCTGGTCGTGTGGGGCGTGCGCGACCCGTACATCCCTCCGCGCTTCGGCCGCGAGTACGCGAGCGCGCTCGGACACGCGGAGCTGGTGGAGGTCGCCGACGCCGGGCACTGGCCGTGGCTCGACCGGCCGGAGCTGCTCGAGCGCGTGGTGGACTTCCTGAGCGCAGGGTGAGCGCGGCCGTTCCTCAGGCCGGGGCGCCGGCGCCCGCGAGGGGCGCGGGCTCGCCGCCAACCGCGACGCTGGCTCGGCTGCCCCCGGCGTGGACGATCGCGGCGGCGCTGGCGGTCGTCTACATGATCCTCGCGCCCACCAGCCCGGACCTCGCCGCGGCGACCTACCGCAGCAGCCTGTTCTCGAGCGCGGGCTTCACCCTGTGGGACAACTCCTGGTACGGCGGCCACCACCTGCTGGCGTACTCGGTGATCGCGCCGGCGCTGGGCGCGCTGATCGGACCACGACTGCTGGCGGCGCTCTCGATGGTCATCGCCACGGCGCTGTTCGCGAGCGTGATCGAGGGGTGGTTTCCGACGCGAGCGACGCGTATCGCGGCGGCGTGGTTCGTGCTGGGCGCGTCCGTCGCGCTGCTCTCCAGCCGTGTCCCGTTCGACCTCGGCCTGGCGATCGGCCTCGGCGCGGTGCTGGCGGCTCGCCGCCGGCGTCTGGCGATCGCGCTGGCGCTGAGCGTGCTCACGGCGCTGGCGAGCCCAGTGGCGGGCGCGTTCCTCGCGCTGGCGTTCCTCGCGTGGGCGCTAGTCGGGCCGGCGCGCGCGTGGCCGGCGGCGCTCACCTTCGGGGCGCTCGCGCCGATCGCGCTGCTCACGCTCGTGTTCCCCGAAGGCGGGTCGCAGCCGTTCGTCGGCTCGGCCTTCTACCCCGAGTTCGTGGGCGTGCTCGTGATCCTCGCGCTGATCGAACGCGAGCACCGCATGCTGCGGATCGGCGTGGCGCTGTACGCGCTCGCGCTCGCGGGCGCGTTCGTGCTGAGCACCGCCGTAGGGGGAAACGCCGACCGCCTCGGCGCGCTGGCGGCGGGACCAGTGGCCGCGCTCGCGCTCGTGTGCGCCTCACGCTGGCGCCGGCGCGCGCTGCTCGTGCTCGCACCGTTCCTGCTCTATTGGCAGGCCAACGCGCCCGTCGCGGACTATGTCTCGACGCTGTCGAACCCGTCTGTCGAGGCGTCCTACTACACGCCCCTGATCGGTGAGCTGCACGCGCTCGGCGTCGGCTACGGCGCGCGCCCGGCGCGCATCGAGGTCGTCGCAACGGCCGACCACTGGGAGGCGCGCTTCCTGGCGCCGCACGTGATGATCGCGCGCGGCTGGGAGCGCCAGCTCGACATCTACCGCAACGGGCTCTTCTACGAAGAATCGACGCCGCTCACCGCCGCGCGCTACCGCGCGTGGCTGTCGCAGAACGCGATCTCCTACGTCGCGCTGCCAGAAGATGCGCCGCTCGACTACTCGTCGGGCTCGGAGGCACGGCTGTTGACGGCGCTGCGCCCGCCGTACCTGCGCGAGGTGTGGCGCTCCGCGCACTGGCGGCTGTTCGCGGTGCTCGGCGCGAGCCCGCTCGCGCAGGCGCCCGCTGTCCTAACCGGCGCGAGCAGCGACTCGCTCAGCCTGTACGCGCCGCACCCGGGCTCCTACCTGGTGCGGGTGCACTTCACGCCCTACTGGGCTCTCGGCAGCGGCAATGGCTGCGTGAGCCGCGCGCCGGGAGATTGGACCGAGGTGCAGGCTCGCCGCGCGGGCGAGTTGCACGTGATCATCCGCTTCTCCCTGGCGCGCGTGTTCCACCGCGGTCAACGCTGCAGCTGAGCCACGCGCGCCGCTGCGCTGGGGCATCGTCTAGGCTTCTCTGCGATGGTTGCCCGCGCTCGTCTCCTGCAGGCGCGCGTCTTGCCGCACGGCTGGCTCGATGTGCTCCGGCAGGTCTCGCTCTTCGGAGCCGCCTACCTTGCGTACCGACTCGTGCGCGGGTTCGTCGAGGCGAACGCCAATGCGGCGTTCGCCCACGCGCGCGATCTGATCTCGCTCGAGCGCACGATGCACGTGTTCGTCGAGCCCTCGATCCAGGCGTGGGCTTCGAGCAGCCACTTCGTGATGGTGCTCTCCAGCTGGCTGTACGTGAACGCCCAGACCAGCGTGACGGTCGCGGCGCTCGTGTACCTGTACCTGCGCCACAACCGCAGCTTCTACTTCGTGCGCAACATGTTCATGGTCGCGATGGCGATCGCGCTGTTCGGCTACGCGGTCTTCCCGACGGCCCCGCCGCGCTTCCTGCCGGAATGGGGCTTCATCGACACGGTGGCGGACCTCACGGGTGTTCACGTCTCGCACACCAGCGCGGCGATGACCGCGCTGGTCAACCCCTACGCCGCGGTCCCGTCGATGCACGTCGCGTTCGCGCTGATGATCGGCTGCACGCTCGCGCGCCTGGTGCGCTGGCGCGTGCTTCGCGTCCTGTGGCTGCTGTACCCGTTGCTGATGGCCTTCGTGATCGTGGTGACCGCCAATCACTTCATCACCGACGCCGTGCTCGGCGCGCTCACCGCCGCCGCGTCCGCGTACGCGGCTGGCTGGATGGCGCGGGCGCGGCCGCACGCGTGGCGCTTCTCGACCGTCCCCGGCGCACGACTGAGCGCGAGCGGGTAGCGCGGTCGGGCAGGATGGCGCCGCCTAGGCAACACATTCCGTCGCCGCGCACCCGGCGCGCATCGACGCGCGCCGCTCGCGGCGGCTCGCGGGCGCCGATCGGATCGGGCGAACGACGCGAGCTCGTACGCAACCGCCTGATCGAGTCGCGGTTGACGCCCAACGCGATCTCGCTCACGGGCTTCGTGCTGAACGTGCTCGCGGCGGTGCTCGTGTGGGAAGGGCTGTTCTTCCTCGGCGGCGTCGCGTTCGTGGTCGGCTCGATCATGGACACGCTCGACGGACGCTACTCGCGCATGTCGGGCAAGGGCACACCGTTCGGGGCGTTCCTGGACTCGACGCTCGACCGCATCGAGGAGGGGATCGTGCTGACGGCGGTGGCGGGCTACTTCGCGCTGCACGGCAACCGCGTCGCGGCGGCCGCGGTGGTGGTCGCGGTGCTGGCGTCGCTGATGGTCAGCTACACGCGCGCTCGCGCTGAGGCGCTGGGCGTGGAGTGCAAGGTCGGCATCGCCACGCGGCCGGTGCGCGTGGTGATCCTCGCGATCGGCCTGATCTTCGCCAGGGGCGCGTCGCTCGGCAACTTCGAGCTGCTGCAGCCGGCGGTGTACGTGCTCGCGGTGCTCAGCGTGGTGACCGTCGCGCAGCGCATCTGGCATGTGCGCCGCGAGCTTTCCGTGTGACCTTCGCAACCCAGCGGAGTAGTCTCCTGCCGTGACCAACGACAACAAGAACGGCCGCGCCCACAGCAACGGCGCCGCCTCACAAAACGGCGCATCGCGCTACCAGTCTGAGAAGGTGCGCGTCGCGATCGTCGGCGTCGGCAACTGCGCCTCGTCGTTCGTGCAGGGCGTGCACTACTACCGCGACGCCGACCCCACGCAGCGCGTCCCCGGCCTGATGCACGTCGAGCTCGGCGGCTACCACGTGCGTGACATCGAGTTCACGGCGGCGTTCGACATCGACTCGACGAAGGTCGGCAAGGATCTGGGCGTTGCGATCTGGGCGGGCCAGAACAACACGATCAAGTTCGCCAAGGGAGCGCACGCGGTCCCCAAGAAGCTCGGCGTGCCGGTCCACCGCGGCATGACGCACGACGGCCTCGGCAAGTACCTCAAGGAGAAGATCACGAAGGCCCCCGGCGAGACCGCCGACATCGTGAAGATCCTCAAGGACACGCACACGGACGTCGTCGTCTCCTACCTTCCGGTGGGCTCAGAGGACGCGACCAAGTGGTACGTCGAGCAGGTGCTGGAGGCGGGCTGCGGCTTCGTCAACTGCATCCCGGTGTTCATCGCGCGCGAGGACTATTGGGACAAGCGCTTCAAAAAGGCGGGGCTGCCGATCGTCGGCGACGACATCAAGTCGCAGGTGGGAGCGACGATCGTGCACCGCACGCTCGCCCGCCTGTTCGCCGAGCGCGGCGTGGAGATCGAGCGCACCTCGCAGCTGAACGTAGGCGGCAACATGGACTTCTACAACATGCTCGAGCGCGAGCGGCTGGAGTCGAAGAAGATCTCCAAGACCAACGCCGTGACCTCGATCATGGACCACGAGCTGCCGAAGGAGGACATCCACGTCGGACCGTCCGACTACGTGCCGTGGCTGACCGACCGCAAGTGGGCGCACATCCGCGTCGAGGGACAGGCGTTCGGGGACGTGCCGCTGAACCTCGAGCTGAAGCTCGAGGTGTGGGACTCGCCAAACTCGGCGGGCATCGTGATCGACGCGGCGCGCTGCTGCAAGCTCGCGCTCAACCACGGCGTCAGCGGGCAGCTCGACGGACCGTCCTCCTACCTGATGAAGTCGCCGCACAACCAGCGCCCGGACGAGCAGGCGCGCACGGACACGGAGGCGTTCATCGCCAAGTACGCCGCGCGCCCAGGCACCCGCGCGAAAGGCGCCGCACAGGCTCCTAGCGCGACGAAATCGCGGGCGTCAGCCGCGAAGGCGCGGACCGCCAAAGCGCGGGCTGCGAAGTAGCCCGCGGCATGGCCGCCTCGTTCTCGATAGCCCACGTGACGCCGTATCCGTGGGAGGCGGAGAACAACGAGGTCAACCGGCACGTTGAGCGCGTCGCGACGGAGCTCTCGCGTCGTGGGCACCGCGTGCTGGTGCTCGCGCCGTCCCGCTCGCAGGAGCGGGTGCGCGCCTCGCGCAAGGCGCTGCGCGCCGCGCGCGCCGGTGTAGAAGGGGCAAGCTCGCTGCTCGATGGGACCGATGGGGGCACGCCGCGGGTGATCGCGGTCGGCGAGGTGCTCGACTTCCGCGGTTCGGCGGGCGATGCCAGCCGGCGACCGTCGGCTCTGCCGATCGACGTCGCGCGGACGGTCGAGGAACTGCTGAGCACGGTCGAGCTCGACTTCGTCCACGTGCACGAGCCGTTCGCGCCGAGCACGTCCAATGCGGCGCTGCGCCACTCGCGCGCGCTCAACGTCGGCTCGTTCCACTCCTCCACCGAGCGGCTGCTGTCGACGCTCGTGGCGCGTCGCTTCGTCGAGAGCTTCTTCGGGCGCCTGGACGCGCGCACGGCAAGCCTGCCGGCGACGGCCGAGCTGATGGCCCACCACTTCCCCGGCGAGTACCACCTGGTGCCCGACGAGGAGGGCGCCGTGGACGAGCTCGAAGCGATCTACCGCGTGCTGGCCGCGCGCCGGCACTCCGCGGAGGGAGACCCGCAGCTGTCAAAGCGACTGTCCACGCGAGCGCTGATCGAGGTGGACCTGCACATGCACACCGATCACTCCTACGACTGTGCGACGCCGGTGGAGGTGCTGCTGGCGAGCGCGCGCGAGCAGGGCCTCGGGGCGATCGCGGTGACCGACCACAACGAGATCTCCGGCGCGCTCGAGGCGCAGGAGCAGGCAGCGAGCTTCGGTCCCGCGGGCGGGTGGGGAGGAAATCTGAAGGTGATCGTCGGCGAGGAGGTCAAGACGGCCGGCGAGGGAGAGGTGATCGGCCTGTTCATCAAGGAGAAGATCCCCCGTGGGCTGAGCCTGCGCGACACCGTCGCGGAGATCCGTCGCCAGGGCGGCCTCGTGTACGTGCCGCACCCGTTCGACCGCATGCACTCGGTGCCCGACTACGAGCACCTACTCGAGATCCTCGACGAGGTCGACGCGATCGAGGTGTTCAACCCGCGCGTGGCGATCGGCGCGTTCAACGAAGAGGCGGTGCGCTTCGCCGCCAAGTACCGCGTCCCGGCTGGGGCCGGATCGGACTCGCACGTCGCCCAGGGCCTCGGCTCGGTGCGGATACGGATGCGCGATTTCGACGGGCCGGCAGAGTTCATGCAGTCGCTGCGCGACGCGCAGATCCTGACTCGACCGTCGTCGCTGCTGTACGTGCAGGCGCTGAAGTTCCTGCAGACCCGCGCCACGCCGCGATCGGCGCGGCGCGCGAGCAAGGCGCGACGCCTGAAGCGGCTCAACCGCTCCCACGGCGGCGGTGGGCGCAGGTAGCTGACCGGCGCGCGGCGGCGCAAGTACTGATGCACCGTCAAGGACAAGACGACGCCTCGTCAAATCCCTCGGGGTCGATGCCCGTAACCGATGACGAGATCCGCGAGAAGTACCTGGAGCGCGCTATCCGCGAGCTGAACACCCTGACGCGCGAGCTGCAGTCCTGCCCGCACTGCCCGCGCGGCAACCTGATGCCGGTGCTCGGGTCCGGTCACCCGCAGGCGGACATCATGCTGCTGAAGTACTCCGCGCTGCCGTCGGAGATCGAGGAGGGCGTGGCCTTCTACGGCCGCGCCGGCGGCGCGCTGATGAAGTCGCTGAAGCGCCTGTCGATCGATCCGCTGGCGGTCTACGGCACGCTGTGCGTGAAGTGCCCGCTGAGCGACGCCTCGCTCGCGGACTTCGCGTGCGTCTCGCGCGTGGTCGAGGAGATCGCGATCGTGCAGCCCAAGATCGTGGTCGTGATGGGAGCCGACGCGCTGGCGGCGCTCGGCGAGATGCACATCCCGCTCGCGCGCGAGCTGCGCAACACGGTCGGTGAGATCCAGCAGCTCACCCCCACGATCGACGCGCTGTACGTGCCCAGCATCGACGACTCGCTCGACGAGCAGGACGCCAAGCGCGCGTTCTGGGCGGCGTTTCGCGTGCTGGGCGACTGGTACGCGGCACAGCCGCCGTATTGATCACATCGTGAGCACGATCTTGCCGAGCTTGCCGCCGGCGACGAAGCGTTCGTAGGCCGCCGCGGCCTGCCCCAGCGGGAACGTCTCGGCGATCGGCACGCGTAGCTGGCCGGAGTCGAACAGCGGCAGCACCTCGTGTTCGAGGCGGCGTGCGGCGAGCGCTTTTTCCTCTAGCGGGCGCGCGCGCAGGGTCGAGCCGAAGATGCGCGCGCGCTTGCCCATCAGCGCCAGCAGGTTGAGCTCGCCCTTCGCGCCGGCGGAGACGCCGATGACCGTGATGCGCCCGCCTGTCGCCAGCGCCTGGAGGTTCTCTGTCATGTTGGGCGCGCCGACGAGCTCGAGGATCACGTCATAGGGACCGCGCTCGGCAAAGCCCTCACACGGGATCACCTCGGCGCCCAGCGCGGCGACGTCGGCGTGCAGCTCCTCGCGGCGCACGCTCGCGGTGGCGCGCGCACCCACGGCGCAGGCGAGCTGGATCGCCGCGGTGCCCACGCCGCCGGCGCCGCCGTGCACGAGCAGGCGCTCGCCGGAGCGCAGCTCGGCCTGCGTGATCAGCGCGTCGTGCGCCGTGACGAATACCTCCGGCAGGCCGCCGGCTGCTGGCCAGTCCAGGCTCTCTGGGACCGGCATCAGCTGGCGCTCGTGCACGGTGGCCAGCTCGGCCTGGGCGCCACCGCCGACGATCGCCATCACGCGATCGCCCACCGCGAAGCGTTTCACCCCCGGCCCCACCGCTGCGACCTCGCCGGCGAGCTCCATGCCGGGGATGTCCTGCGGGTAGCCTGGCGGCGCCGGGTACAGGCCGCGCCGCTGCATCATGTCCGCTCCGTTCAAGCCGGCGGCGTGGACGCGGACGAGCACCTCTCCTGCCTGCGCCACAGGATCGGGGTGCTCCTCGATCACGATCTCCTGCTCGCGGATGGTCGCTGCGCGCACGAGCGGATCCTATGCCGCGCCGGGCTGCGGCGAGGCGCTCCGCGAGGCGCCCTCGGCCCTCTCGAACAAGGCGACGCACTCGATGTGGTGAGTCTGCGGAAACATGTCCACCGGGCGAACCTTGCGCAGCACCCACCCAGCGTCGACCAGTTCGGCCGCATTGGGCGCGAGCGTGGTGGGGTTGCAGGAGACGTACACGATGCGCTTGGGCGCCGCGTCGATGATGCGGTGCACGACCTTCTTCGACAGGCCCGCGCGCGGCGGGTTGACGATCACCAGGTCCGGGCGGCCGGCGCGCTCGACCAGCTCGGGGAGCGCCGTGCGCGTGTCGCCGGCGAAGAAGTGCACGTTCGTGATCTCGTTGCGGCGAGCGCCGGCGATCGCGTCCGCCACCGCCTGCTCGATCAGCTCGATCCCCCACACCTCGCCCGCCCGCTGCGCGAGCGTCAGCGCGATCGTGCCGATCCCCGAGTACAGATCGTACACGCGCTCCCAGCCCTCCAGCGCGGCGTACTCCTGCGCGATGCCGTACAGCAGCTCCGCCATCTCGGTGTTCGTCTGGAAGAACGCCTCCGAGGAGATCAGCAGGTCGAGCTCCCCCAGGCGCTCGGGCAGCTCCGCCTCGCCCCACACGAGCTCCGTCTCCCCGCCCGCCGTCGTCTCCGCCAGGCTGCGCGAGCGCGTCCACAGCACGCCGCTCAGGCTCTCGCCGAGCTCCTCGCTGAGCGCCACCGCCATCGCGCCGGCCTCCAGCTCGCCGTCCGTGGTCACGATCCGTACCTGCAGCTTGCCGGTGCGCCTGCCTTCGCGCACCACCAGGTTGCGCAGACGCGCGCGGCCGTCCGACGCAGGCCCCACGCGCTCGCCGCGGTCGGCGCCATTGGCGCCGGCGCCGCCCCGACGGCTGCTGCGCTCCCACGCGCTCAATCCCTGCGCCCCGCACCAGCTCAGCGCCGCGCGGCGCGCGCGGTTACCGAGCTCGGACGCCAGCAGGCAGTCCTCCATCGGCGTCACGCGATTGCCGCCCGCCGGCGCGTGGAAGCCGCACACCAGCCCACCCGACTCGTCGGCGCCGAACGAGTACTCGAGCTTGTTGCGGTAGCCCCACTGCTCCAGCGCCGGCGCGATCTGCTGCAGCTCGAAGCCGTCCAGATGGCCGATCCGCCGCAGCGCCTCGTCGACCTGCTGGGACTTGATCTCCAACTGGCGCTCGTATGGCAGCACCTGCCACGGCACGCCAGGATGGTCGGCCGTCGGCGCAATCCGCTCGGGGCTCGGCTCGAGCACCTCCAGCGTGCGCGCGTGCGCATAGCTGCGCTTGCGCTTGTGCACCACCGCGCGGACCCGATCGCCAGGGATCGCCCCTGCCACGAACACCACATAGCCGCCATCCCCCAGGCGCGCCACTCCCTCGCCGCCGAACGCCAGCGAGTCGATCGTAAGCTCGAGCTCGTCGCCGCGCTGCGGGCGCGGTGACGCGGACGCCGCGGGGGTGGGGGCTGGCGTGTCGGTGTCCGTGTTCATCGTCGCGAAATCAGCTCGATGCCGGCGCGACCAGCAGCTCCAGCAGCGCCTTCTGCGCGTGGCGGCGGTTCTCCGCCTGATCCCAGATGTGCTCGCCGCGCGAGCCGTACAGGACCTCCGCGGTGATCTCCTCGCCCGGGTGCGCCGGGAGGTCGTGCATCGCGAACGCTCCCGGCGCGGCGGCGTCCAGCAGCTGATCGTCCACTCGGTAGTCCGCCAGATCGCGACGGCGCTGCGCGGCGGTGCTCTCATCGCCCATGCTCACCCACACGTCCGTATAGACCGCCGCCGCGCCCTGAACAGCCTCGCGCGGGTCGGTGTGGTGGGTGACCGTGCCGCGGGCGCCCGCTGGCAGCTCGAGATCGCCATCCAACATGTAGCCCGGAGGCGATGCCAGCGCGACGTGCATCCCCGCCAGCGCTCCCAGCACCGCGAGCGAGCGCGCGACGTTGTTGCCGTCGCCGACGTACGCCACGCGCAGCCCGTCGAGCTGACCGCACGCCTCGCGCAGCGTCAGCAGGTCGGCGAGCACCTGGCAGGGGTGGTGGCGGGCGCTGAGCATGTTCACGATCGGCACGCTGCTGTATGCGGCCAGCTCCTCGAGGATCGCCTCGCCACCCGTGCGTAGACCCACCGCGGCCACGTGCCGCGAGAGCACCAGCGCCGTGTCGCGCGGCGCCTCGCCGCGCGAGAGCTGCAGCTCGTCCCCGCGCAGCACCACCGCATGGCCGCCCAGCTCGTCGATCCCCACCTCGAACGACACACGCGTGCGCGTGGAGGGCTTCTCGAAGATCAACGCCACGCTGCGGCCCGACAGCGCCTGCGAGGACAGCGGCGCGCGCTTCAGCTCCAGCGCGCGGTCCAGCAGCGCGTCCAGCTCTGGCGCTGTCAGCTCCGCTCCGGTGAGGAAATGGCGTGGCGTCATCGAATCGGCCAGTCTAGGCGCTATGCGCGCGCGTCCCTGGTGCAGGCGCCGGCGCGCCCGCATCGGCCGTACACAAGGGTCTGCGCTCGCGCGGGTCAGGGACGCCCGGTGACCGCGTGGGGCCGCGTGTGCGATCGTCCGACCGCATGAACTTGCCCACGAAAGGACCGTCTTCGATGAAAACAGGCATCGCCGCCGTCGCAGCGTCCGCCACGCTGGCGCTCGCCACGGCCTGCGGATCGTCGAGCAAGCCTGCCGCCAGTGCCGGCGCCGGCACAACCGCGAGCACGGGCGCCGCGTCCACGAAGGCCGCGACGAGCGCCGGTGGTGCGTCGATCAAAGTCAACACCACGCCCAAGTTCGCCACGCCGTCCCAGTCCGCGCCCGTGCAGAGCGGCGTCGTGCAGATCGCCTACCGCAACATCGCCATCGCGCCCGACACCATCAGGGTCAAGGTCGGCAGCACGATCAGGTGGACCAACTACGACTCTGTGCAGGCGAACGTCGTCAGCGAGGGCGGGCCGCAGAAGTTCGCATCCAAGAACTTTGGCGAAGGCGGCACGTTCGAGATCACGGCGAGCAAGGCCGGCGTGATCCACTACGAGTGCACGCTCTACCCAGTCACCATGAACGGGACCATTGAAGTGGTCGGGTAGAGACACTGTTGGGAGAGCCCCAGGGGACGGCCTCGACTCGTCCCGTCGTGCAAGCCAGGATCGTCGAGGATGTTGCCTTGCTATGAGGGGGAGCCAACCGACCTCAAGTCGAACCGCGTTGCACTGGTCCCGGGAGAGTCGATTTCTCTATGACGGGTGCCCTCGTAGGCTATAGCCTGGCAGGTGGTGCGATCACGCCGTCGGCGTCGACGATCGCCTCGACGAGTTCTGCTTGGAGCCGATAGAGGAGCTTGTCGTACCCTCCAAGCTTGGTCTTGAATGTCGGCGATTCCTGATTTCCTACGCGAAATGCCTCTCGGCTCTGGATCACTTCATTGACCTTGAAGGTAAGACGAGCGACGCGCTGAAGATACCCTAGCGAGCTCGCGATCGCACTAATCGATTTCGGTGGGTTGAGCTTTGCGAGATTCCAGAATCCTGACTCAAGGGGCTCAAGTGGGTTCAGTAGCCATTCGCCCTTTGCCAAGCGGTCGAGCTCTTCCGCGACGTCCTTCTGATTCTTCTCTACGACTGGCAGATTCGCCGAGAGCTCCATCCGGATCGCAGCGAGTACGGCATGGTCATGGCGACCAGCATCACGCCGATACTTAAGCGTGTCCCATGCAACGGCCAAAAGAAACGCAATGATCGCAACGATCCCACCACTGATGATGCTGCTCGACACACTGACACCCTAATGCGAAGCTCGGATGCGGATAGTCCAGACGCATCCGACTAATGGAGTCAGCCAGATCGATGCGAGTAGCTCGATGATGTTGCGGGGTGAGCCGTTCCCGATCCTGTCACGGTCGGCGGAAGACCGAGTGCGTGCCGATGCGACGCCAGATGACGTGCGCCTCGCCCGGTCGAACCTCTGCGCCGTATTCGAAGGTCGCACGGCCGTCCGCTGCCCAGGTCATCTCCCACACGCCGCGGTGGCCTTGCACGCGCTTGACGCGCAGGCGCGGGTGGAAGCTCTGGCCTCCATTGGCAATGTCAGCGATGAACTGCGCAAGCGCCTCGCGGTAGGCCCGCTGCTGTTGAGGGGTGAGTCGATCCCAGTCGCGCCAGAACGATGCGAGGACTTCACGCGTCGGCATCGAGCGGCTTCGTCCGCTCGTCCAGGGCCACTAGGAACTCGCCATCGGTCTCGTAGGACGTAACGCGACCTGCTGCTAGATCGTCGTCCGCCTCGCGCTCCTTCTCCTGCCACTCCCGCGTCCAGAACCACGCCTGCTCAGGGTCTATGCGGCCGGCGCTGATCTCGCCGAGCAGAACCGCGGCGCCATCGACCGCGCCGTCCGGCAGACGGTCCACCAGCTCGTGCAGATCAGCCTTGGTCATGCCCTGATTGTCGCACGGCGATCAGGCGTTTCCGCCGTCAGCTGAACTCGGGCAGTCCTTGCTCAGGAGTCGAACGGCGTCGCGTAGTGCCGTCGCGGGATGCGCCCGGCGCCGCGCGCGAGACGGCCGCCCTCGACTGCGGCGCGCATCGCGCGCGCCATCGCCACCGGGTCCTGCGCCCGCGCGATCGCCGACGCCGCCATCACCGCGTCGCAGCCCAGCTCCATCGCCAGTGCCGCGTCGGAGGCCGTGCCGATGCCAGCGTCGAGCACCACCGGCACGTCCACCGCCTCGCGGATCAGCGCGATGTTGTACGGGTTGCGGATGCCCATGCCGCTGCCGATCGGCGAGCCCAGCGGCATCACCGCCGCGCAGCCCAGATCGGCCAGGCGGCGCGCCAGCACCGGGTCGTCGGTCGTGTATGGCAGCACCACGAAACCCTCGTCGATCAGCTCCTCCGCCGCGCGCAGCAGCTCCGGCGCGTCCGGCAGCAGCGTGTCCTCGTCGCCGATCACCTCCAGCTTGATCCAGTCCGTCGCGAATGCCTCGCGCGCCATGCGCGCGGTGATCACCGCGTCGCGTGCGGTGTGGCAGCCGGCCGTGTTCGGCAGCAGTTGCACCCCCGCGTCCGCGAGCACGTCCAGCAGCGACGATCCGCCTGGCTGCGTGGGACTCGGATCGATGCGCCGCAGCGCCACCGTCACGAGCTCGCACTCGCTCACCGCGATCGCCTCCGCGAGCAGCTCCAGCGACGGGAAGCCGCCCGTGCCGAGCAGCAGCCGCGAGCGCATGCGGCGACCGGCGATCGTCAGGGTGTCGTCGACCGGCTCGGCGTGGGGCGCACCGTTGCCGGTGCCCGGCGCCTGCGTGCTCGTCGTGGAGATGCGCGCCGTGTCGGGCATACCCGCATCATCCTCCCTGCATCGCCGTCAGCACCTCGATGCGCGCGTCCTGAGCCAGCGCGAACGATCCCCACTGCGCGCGCGGGACCACCTCGCCATCGACCGCCACCGCCACTCCGCGCGCGTCCACGTCGAGGCCCAGGCGCGCCAGCGCCGCCGCCACCGTCTCGCCGACGTGCAGCTCGGAGTCCTGTCCGTTGAGCACGATCATGACGCGGCCACCACCGTCTCGGCCGTGAAGCGCTCGGGCGCGCATGCCGGCAGGAGCGCGTCGAGCTCGTGCTCGCCGGCGATCACGCCGACGACCAGCTCCGCGGTCAGCGGCGCGAGCAGGATGCCGTTGCGGTAGTGCCCGCTCGCCCAGATCAGGCCGGGCACCGCCGCGGGGCCGATCGCGGGCCCGTTGTCGGGCGTGCCTGGGCGCAGGCCGACCGACAGCTCCTCGATCTCCAGCTCGCTGACACCGGGCACCAGCTCGTGCGCGTCGCGCAGCAGCTCGTACGCGCCGCCGGCGGTCGGCGACAGCTCGAAGCCGCGCTCCTCGACTGTCGCGCCGAGGATGTAGCGGCCGTCCGCGCGCGGAACGAGGTAGCCGTGGCGAAAGCGCACCACCCGCCGCAGCAGCCCCGGCCCGGCGGGGTCGCGCAGCCGCAGGATTTGGCCCTTGACCGGGCGCACTGGCACGCGCGCCGCGGGCGGCACGCCGTCGATCCCATCGCTCCACGGGCCAGCCGCGAGCACGACCTGCTCGGCGGGCACGCGCCGGCCGTCAGCGAGCGCCACTCCCGTCACGCGCTCGCCCGCATCGTCGAGCTCGACGCGCGCCACCGGCGCGTGCGCGAGCACCTCCACGCCGGCCGACTCGCACGCACGCTCGAGCGCCGCGAGCACCGCGCGCGGATCGACCGAGTGGTCGTCGGGCGCCTCCAGCGCGAGGCGCATCACGGGCGATAGCGCGGGCTCGCGCTCGCGGGCCTCGCTCGGGCGCAGACGCGTCACCGCCAGGCCGAGCGACTCTCGGAAGGCGATCTGGCGCTCGAGCTCGCGCGCGTCGTCCTCGTCGCGGGCGATCAGCAGCGTGCCGGTGCGCATCAGGCCCACCGCGAGCTCCGCGCGCGCCTCGAGCTCCGACGCGAACGTCGGCCACATCCCCGCCGAGCGCAGTCCCAGCTCCAGCAGACGCCGCCCCGCCTGGCCGAACTCGACCTCCACGACCGGCGCGAGCATGCCCGCGGCGACGCGCGATGTCGCCTGCCCGGGGGCGTCGCGCTCGAGCAGCGCGACGGTCATTCCGCGCTCGCGCGCGCGCCACGCGATCGCCATGCCGATGATGCCGGCGCCGACGATCGCGACATCGACTCGCTTGCTGTCGGACATCCTGATGATGCTAGCCCCGCGCCCGAGCCGCAGCGAGCGCCCTGGAGCGCTGACAGCAGATTGGCCACATCTCGTGGCCGCATGCCAGACTCCCAGCATGTCAACCCACGACGCCGTCAACGGCCAGCCAAGCGCCGACCGCCGCGCGCGCCTCGGCGCTGCGCGCCTGTACCTCGTGTGCGGCGCCAACCCGGACGGCAGCGAGCTGCCAACCCTCTTGCGAGGGGCGATCGCCGGCGGCGTTGACATCGTGCAGCTGCGCGAGAAGCACCTCCCGGACGAGGAGCTCGCGTCGGTGGCGAAGGCCGCACGCGTCCTGTGCGAGCACCTGGGCGCGCTGCTGGTCGTCAACGACCGCCCGTGGGTGGCGCGCGAGGCGGGGGCCGACGGGATCCACGTCGGTCAGGACGACATCCCCGCGGCCGAGGTCCGCGAGCTCGTCGGCCCGGACATGCTGATCGGCCTGTCGACGCACTCGCCCGAGCAGATCGACGCGGTCGACGCGAGCGTCGTCGACTACATCGGCGTGGGCCCCATCCACGAGACGCCCACCAAGCCCGGGCGCCCGGCGGTGGGCGAGGAGCTGATCCGCTACGCCGCCGCCCGCGCCACCGTGCCGTTCTTCGCGATCGGTGGGCTCGACGCGGGCAACCTCGCGCCGGCGCTCGACGCGGGCGCCACACGGGTGTGCGTGCTGCGCGCGATCGCCGTCGCGGAGGATCCCCAGAGCGCGGCGCACGCGCTGCGCGAGCAACTCGACGCGCGCCTCGTGGAATCGTGAGCGCCATGGCCGACGCGAACGTGGCGCCAACGCCCGACGGCCCTGACGAGGAGGCCGGGAGCGCGCCAGAGCGGCGTGACAGCCGTGACGAGCGGGCACGCGCTGCGCTGGAGCCGCTCGCCCCGGACGAGCGCCCGCCTGCGCTGCTGGTCGCGGTGGGCGTGAGCGCGCTGCTGGCGGTGGCGGTGCTCGTGGGCGGCCTCACCATCCACGATCTCTCCAGCCGCGGCGGCTCGCTCCCCGGCGCGATCTTCCTCGCTGCGCTCTTCACGCTGCTCGCGTTCGGTATGTATCGCCGCCGGTACCTCGCGGTGCTCGCCTTCGAGGCGTTGCTCGCCTTCCAGATCATCCTCACGTCGCTCGCGCTGATCGTCGCCTCGACGCTGATCGGCGCGGGCGAGTACCTGATCGCGCTGGGCCTCGGCGGCTGGCTGTTCTGGAAGCTCGTGCGCGTGATGGGCCGCATCCAGGCCGGCGAGCACCGGGACCGCGCGTAGGAGTTTCCGACAGCTCGGCCGTCCGGGTCGCGCGATCACCTTCGATAGGCTCACGCCCCGATGGCACAGACCTCCTACGACTGCATCGTCATCGGCTCCGGGCCGGGTGGATATGTGGCGGCGATCCGCGCGGCGCAGCTCGGCATGAAGACGGCTGTGGTCGAGCGCGACAAGCTCGGCGGGCGCTGCCTGAACTACGCGTGCATCCCCGCCAAGGCGGTGCTGCGCTCGGCGGACCTGCTTTCGGAGATCCGCGAGTCGGAGGAGTTCGGCCTGAAGGTGAGCGGCGTGGAGGTCGACTACGCGGCGGTGCAGGCGCGCCGTGAGAAGGTCGTCAACACGCTCACGTCAGGGGTGGGCGGCCTTTTCAAGAAAAGCGGCATCGAGGTGATCGCGGGCAACGCGCGGCTGAGCGCGGACGGCGACGTGCTGGTTGACGTGTTCGACGCCGAGCCGGTGGAGATCGCCGCAGGCAGCGTGATCCTCGCCACGGGCTCGACCCCCCGTCCGATCCCCGGCGTGCAGTTCGGCGGACGCGTGATCGGCACCGAGGAGGCATGGGCGCTGCCCGAGGTGCCGGCGCGCCTGGCGATCGTCGGCGCGGGCGCATCGGGCGCGGAGATCGCGTCCGCGTTCGCGCGACTGGGCAGCGAGGTGCTGCTGCTGGAGGCGCTCGAGCGTCTGCTGCCGACGGAGGACGCGGACATCTCGCGCCTGGTCGAGCGCGGCCTGAAGCGCCAGGGCATCGGCGTGCACACGAGCACCCCAGTGGCGGACGTCGCGGGCAGCGAGTCGCGCGTGAGCTTCTCCTACGGCTCGGAGTCCGCCGAGGTCGACTACCTGGTGATCTGCGCCGGGCGCGCCGCCGACGTCGAGGGTCTCGGCCTGGCGGAGGCGGGCGTCGAGCTGGACGAGGGCGGCCTCGTGCAGGTGGACGGCGCGCTGCGCACGACCCGCGCGGGCGTGTACGCGATCGGCGATCTCGTCCGCGGACCGGCGCTCGCGCACAAGGCCTCCGACGAGGGCATCATCGCGGTCGAGACGATCGCCGGGCGCGAAACGCATCCGATCGCCTACGCGGACATCCCGCGGGCGACCTTCTGCACGCCCAACGTGGGCTCGTTCGGGTTGACCGAGGCGCAGGCGCGCGAGCAGGGCTACGACGTGGTCGTGGGCAAGGTGCCCTACGGCGCGGTCGGCGGCGGCACCGTCTACGGAGACCGCACCGGCCTCGTGAAGGTCGTCGGCGAGAGCAAGTACGGCGAGCTGCTCGGCGGTCACATCGTCGGCGCGCGCGCCACCGAGCTGATCCAGGAGCTCGTCAACGTGCGCGCGCTCGAGGGCGGCTTCCCCGAGCTGGCGCGCATCATCCACGGGCATCCGACGCTGTCGGAGGCCGTGATGGAAGCAGGCCGCGCCGCCGACGGCTGGCTGATCCACGGCTGAGGCAGCCGTTCCAGCGGGGCGACTAACCTCGGCCTGGTGTCGATGCCGGCGGCCTTCTACTTCGACCTCGCCAGCCCGCGGGCGTATCTCGCGGCTGAGCGCATCCTGCACGTGCTGCCCGGCCCGGCGGAGTGGCGGCCGGTGCTCGTGGGCGTGCAGCAGAGCGTGTCGCGCGAGGAGATCGAGAGTGGCGCGCGGGCGCTCGGCCTGCAGCCTGTGCGCTGGCCGGAGCCGTTCCCCTTCGACAGCTCGCTGGCGATGCGCGTGGCGACGTACGCGGCCTCGATCGGGCGCACTGTGCCGTTCGCGCAGGCGGCGTTCCGCCAGGCGTTCGCTGGCGGTCACTCGCTGGAGGACCCCGACTACGTGCTGATCGCAGCGGCCGCGTGCGAGATGCATCCCGCGGCGGTGCTGCGTGGCGCGGAGCTGCGCTCGACGGCGGAGCGGCTCGCGTCGGCAACGACCGAGGCGGCGCGCGTGGGCGTGACGGAGGTGCCGGCGGTGGTGGTCGGCGAGCGCGCCTTCGTCGGCGAGGACGCGCTCGAGCGCGCAGCAGCGCGGATGCGCCGCGGGCACGCTGAAGACGCGAGTGGCCCGGCGGATGCGCCAGCGGACGGGCGGACCGAGGCGCGGTCGAGATGAAGGCCAACCACGCGTACCGGCTGATCGTGACGCGCGCCGGGCTGACGCCGGCGCCGCTGGCGGACCCCACGCGCGTGGACCATCTGGAGGTGGTGGAGGTGGACAGTGGCGAAGTGGTGCTGTTCTGGGATCGCCCGCCGCAGGCGGCGTCGAAGCTCTCGCGAGCGCTGCGCGCGGACCTGGCGCAGCTGCAGGCGGAGGAGTTCATGGCGCGCTGGAGTACCGTGGAGCACTGATGTCGAGCCCGTCCGCGCCAAGCCCGCCCGCGCCGAGCCTGCCAGAGCCGGAGCGCGCGCGCGAGTGGCTCGAGACGATGACGCTGATCCGACGCTTCGAGGAGCGCGCGGGCGAGATGTACGCGCGGGCGAAGGTGGGCGGCTTCCTGCACCTGTCGATCGGCGAGGAGGCGACGATCGTGGGCAGCGCACGCGCGCTGCGCGACGAGGACTACCTGATCTCCACATATCGCTCGCACGGGCATGCGCTCGTGCGCGGCACGCCGCCGGAGAACGTGATGGCGGAGCTGTTCGGCCGCGTGGACGGCTGCTCGGGCGGACGCGGCGGCTCGATGCACATGTTCGACCTGGCGCGGCGCTTCATGGGCGGCTACGGGATCGTCGGCGGCAACCTGCCGATCGCGGCGGGCATCGCGCTGGCGAGCGACTACAAGGACACGGACGAGGTGACGCTGTGCACGTTCGGCGACGGCGCGTCCAACCAGGGCACGTTCGGCGAGACGCTGAACATCGCCGCGCTGTGGAAGCTGCCGGTGGTGTTCATGGTGACGAACAACCAGTTCGGCATGGGCACGTCCCTGCGCCGGCACTCGGCGCAGACGGACCTGCAGCGCAAGGGCGAGAGCCTGGGCGTGCCGGGCATGCGCTGCGACGGCATGGACGTGCTGGACACGCACGCTGTGGTGGCGGAGGCGGTGCGGCGCGTGCGCGAAGACCGCCGGCCGGTGCTGGTGGAGGCGATCACGTACCGCTTTCGCGGGCACTCGATGGCCGACCCGGAGCAGTACCGCACGAAGGAGGAGGTGGCGCACTGGCGCGAGCGCGATCCGCTGCCGTCGTTCGCGGCGCTGCTGGTGCGCGAGGGCGTGATCGACGAGTCAGAGCGCGAGCGGATCGACGAGCGGGCGATCGCGCGCGTGGACGCGGCGGTGGAGTTCGCCGAGGCCTCGCCGTTCCCGACGCCGGAGTCGCTGTACGACGACGTGTACGTGCTCGACCGCGAGGTGCGCGGCTGGTACTCGGTGGCGACGACCGACGGCGCCGCGGGAGCCGGCGCGAGCGACGGTGACGGCGCGGGCGACGGCGCGACGGCGGCTGCGAACGACGAGATCCCGCAGCAGATCACGACGGCGCTGGAAGCCGGCGAGGACGGGGCGGGCGGGCTCTGATGGCCGAGATGCGCTACCGAGAGGCGCTGAACGCGGCTTTGCGCGAGGAGCTGGCGCGCGACGAGCGCGTGCTGCTGATGGGCGAGGACATCGGCGTGTTCGGCGGCGCGTTCAAGGTGACCGACGGCCTGCTTGAGGAGTTCGGCGAGCGCCGCGTGCGCGACACGCCGATCTCGGAGAACACGATCGTGGGCGTGGGCGTGGGCGCGGCGATGACGGGCCTGCGCCCGGTGGTGGAGCTGATGACGATCAACTTCGCGCTGCTGGCGTTCGACCAGATCGTCAACCACGCGGCGCACATCCACTACATGTTCGGCGGCCAGGCGAAGGTGCCGCTGGTGGTGCGCATGCCACAGGGCGCTGGCCACCAGCTGGGCCCGACGCACTCGCACTGCCTCGAGGCGCTGTTCCTGCACGTGCCGGGCCTGCTGGTGGCGGTGCCGGCGACGCCTGCGGACGCCAAGGGCCTGTTGAAGACGGCGATCCGCGACGAGAACCCTGTGATCTTCATCGAGCACGAGTCGCTGTACGGCGTGCGCGGCGAGGTGCCCGACGACGACGAGCACCTGGTGCACTTCGGGCAGGCGCGCGTGGCGCGCGAGGGCTCGGACGTGACGATCGTGGGGATCTCGCGCATGGCGCTGACGGCGGAGCGCGCAGCGCAGACGCTGGCGGACGAGCACGACGTGCACGCGGAGGTGATCGACCCGCGCACGCTGCGCCCGCTCGACCTCGACACGATCCTCTCGTCGGTGCGCAAGACCAACCACTGCGTGATCGTCGAGGAGGGCTGGCCGCACGGAGGCGTCGGCGCGAACCTGGCGGCGCTGATCGGCGAACAGGCCTTCGACGACCTCGACGCGCCGGTGCAACGCGTGACGGGGGCGGACGTGCCGATGCCGTACTCCAAGCCGCTCGAGGACCTCGCCTACCCGCACGCGCCACAGATCGTGGCGGCGACGCTGGCGACCCTGAATCGCGCCTCGACGGCCGCCGCGGGAGCCGCGTGATGGCCGAGATCGTGATGCCGCGCCTGTCGGACACGATGGAGGAGGGCACGATCCTGCGCTGGCTGAAGGCGGACGGCGAGCAGGTGGCGCGCGGCGAGGAGCTGGTGGAAATCGAGACCGACAAGGCGACCATGACCTACGAGTCAGACCAGGCGGGCGCCCTGCAGATCGTCGCGGTTGAGGGCTCAACCCTGGCGGTCGGCGAGCTGATCGCGCACGTCGGCGAGACCGCGGCGAGTACTGATGATGGGCCGGCCTCTGGGGGGCCGGCGAGCGAGCGACCGGGCGGCGACACCGCGCCGGCGAACGGTTCACCCGCGGCCACCGCTTCGGTGCAGCCAGCCGCGGCACAGGCAGACGGCGAGGGCGGCGCCGGCAAGGCGAACGGCGCGGGCGAGAGGGTCAAGGCCTCGCCGCTGGCCAGGCGCATCGCGGGCGAGACCGGCGTCGACCTGCGCGGCCTCACCGGCAGCGGCCCAGGCGGGCGGATCGTGAAGGCGGACGTGCTGGCGCCTAGCGCGGACGCGGGGCAGGCGGTCACGTCTCCCGCAAGCACTGCCGCCTCCGTTCTCGAGGGCGGCTCTGCCGCATCCGCAGCGCCGGCGTCCGTCGCCGCACGGGCGGCAGGCGTCGAGGGGGTGACGACGGCGAAGGGCGAGACGACCACCGTGGAGCTGTCGCGCACGCAACAGACGATCGCGCGCCGCATGGCCGAGTCGAAGGCGACGATCCCGGACTTCACGCTGCAGATCGACGTGGACATGGAGGAGTGCGTGAAGCTGCGCGCGCAGCTAAAGCAGATCTCCCAGCACGAGCGCGACCCCGGAGCGCCGGGCGCGGCCGAGCGGCTGAAGGCGCCGACGTTCAACGACATGGTGGTGAAGGCGTGCGCGCTGGCTCTGCGCGAGCACCCGACGGCGAACGGCAGCTACCGCGACGGGCGACTGCAGCTGCACTCGCGCGTGAACGTCGGCGTTGCGGTCGCCGCGGAGAACGCGCTGGTCGTGCCGACGGTGTTCGACGCGGACGAGAAGTCCCTCGGCGAGATCGCGCGCGAGACGCACACGCTCGCCGACCGCGTGCGCAGCGCCGCGATCACACCACCTGAGCTCGGCGGTGGCACATTCACCGTTTCCAACCTCGGCATGTACGGTGTGAAGAGCTTCACCGCGATCATCAACCCGCCTCAGGCGGGCATCCTGTCGGTCGGCGCGCTCGCGCCGCGCGCGGTGGTGCTGGCCGGCGGCGCGGCCGGCGTCAGCGAGGTGACCGCACGCAACACCATGACGCTGACGCTCGCGTGCGACCACCGCATTCTCTACGGGGCCGAAGCGGCGCAGTTCCTCGCCCGCATTCGCGAGCTGCTGGAGACGCCCTCCGCGCTCACGCTGTAGCGGACGCATCTGCGTACGTGAGAAAACTCCAACGCTGGCTTTACGTCCCGCTCAGCGGGTCAGAGCAGCCTGTTGGCAGTAGCTGTATTCACCACTGTCAATGATGGAGATATGTCATGGCCAGAATCGTCGTTGGAACAGAACAGCCGGGACATCGCGCCGCGTCGATGACTCCCATCGAACGCGCTCGCGTGTCACATCGCGGTACCGCCGATGAGCTTCTCGAGAGAGTGGTCGCCGAGCACGCGAGGACGCTGCGCCGCCGCGGCTCCCACTCACGCCTGAGATTTGCCGGCGGAGCCGAGCGGAGTGAGCAGGTCGCGCAGCACTGACGCAGGGACGACGGATCAAGATGCTCCATCAGCGGGCCGCTAGGCTGATGGCGTAGATGACCGTCGCCGAGCGATCCTCGCAGGAGCTGTGGGTATGCCACCTGGGTACCGTCCCCTACCGTGACGCGCTCGCCGTCCAGGAGCAGATCCGCGCGCGGCGCCGGACGGGTGAGCTGCCCGACACGCTGCTGCTGCTCGAGCACCCGCCCGTGTACACTCGTGGGCGGCGCTCCGGCGCAGAAGATCTGCCGCTCGGCGAGGACTTCTACCGCGCCAAAGGCATCGACATCGTTGACACCGACCGCGGCGGAAAGCTCACCTACCACGGCCCCGGCCAGCTCGTCGGCTATCCGATCATGCGCATCGATGACGTGAACCGCTACCTGCGCACGATGGAAGACGCGCTCATCGCCGCGCTCGGCGAGGCGGGCGTGCACGCACGTTCGCGCCACACCGAGGGCATCGACTACACCGGCGTGTGGGTTCAAGAGCGCAAGATCGCCTCGATCGGCGTGCACGTCTCGCGCGGCGTCACCACTCACGGCTTCGCCGTCAACATCGACAACGACCTCGAGCCGTTCTCCTGGGTGGTGGCCTGCGGGCTGCCCGACGTGACCATGACCTCGCTCGCTCGCGAGCTCGCCACCGGCGACGCACAGGGAGCGCTGCCCGGCGACGCATCGGCGCTCGCATGTGAGCCAGCGCTCGCGTGCGCGCGCAAGCGCGTCGCGCACGCCTTCGCTCAGGCGCACGGCAGGCGCCAGCGCCTGGTTTCCCCCGCACGACTCGGCATCGACACAGCGAACGCCGCCAGGCGAGCGAGCGAGCGAGCCCCCATAAAAGCCATCCCATCACCCGCCGGCGAACCTGTGCTCGCATGAGCGCCACCAGATCCCGCTCCAACCCCGGCGGCATGGACGTGCTCAGCGTGCTCGGGCCCGACGTGCGGCCGCTGCGCGAGCGCAAGCCGCCATGGTTCAAGGTGCCGCCTCCCGGCGGGCAGCGCTACCGCGAGCTGTCCCAGCTGATCCGCGAGGAGAACCTGCACACCGTCTGCCAGGAGGCCGCCTGCCCCAACGTCGGCGAGTGCTGGGAGCGCGGCACCGCCACGTTCATGATCCTCGGCGACACCTGCACCCGCCGCTGCGGTTTCTGCAACGTCAAGACAGGCAAGCCCACGTGGAACGACCCGCTCGAGCCCGCCCGCGTCGCGCGCTCGATCGCGCGCATGGGGCTGCGCCACGCCGTCATCACCTCAGTCGACCGCGACGACCTGCCCGACAAGGGCGCTTCCGCGTTCGTCGGCGTCATCCGCCAGGTCCGCCGCCAGGCGCCCGACTGCCAGATCGAGGTGCTCACGCCCGACTTCCAGGGACAGGAGATGCCGCTCGCCAAGGTCATCGCCGAGCGCCCCCACGTGTTCAACCACAACGTCGAGGTCGTGCCACGCCTGTACCCCATCGCCCGTCGCGGCTCCGAGTTCGCGCGCTCGTGCCGCGTGCTGCGCCTCGCGCACGAGCTCGGCGAGGGAGAGGTCGTGACCAAGTCCGGGCTGATGGTCGGGCTCGGCGAGACCCACGAGGAGATGGTCGACACTTTCGCCGCGCTGCGCCAGCACGGCGTGCAGGTCCTCACCGTCGGACAGTACCTGCGCCCCTCCGAGCGCCACCTGCCCGTCGTGCGCTACTGGCACCCAGACGAGTTCGCCGCGCTGCAGGACGCCGCGTATGAGCTCGGCTTCGACCACGTCGCCGCCGGCCCGCTCGTGCGCTCCTCCTACCACGCCGACCAGCACGTGCCGCAGGCGCGCGCGGGCGTCGGGCCGCTGGCCGCGCAGGCATAGCGCCCTTCGCCGCAGCGCCGGGCGCGGGATACGCTCTGACATCCCGCCGCCGGGCGCGGGCCCGCAGCGATGTTCCCGCTCAAAGACAACATCCCGCGCGCGCGGTTTCCGATCGTCACCGTCGCGCTGATCGCCACCAACGTGGTCGTCTACCTGCTCGAGATCCGCCACGGCGGCAGCTTCTTCGGCGGCCCAACCGCCAGCGTAGCCCTGCGCTACGGCGCCATCCCCAACGATCTCGACCATGCCCACAGGCTGGTGACCGCGCTCACGTCGATGTTCCTGCACGCCAGCTTCCTGCACATCTTCGGCAACATGATCTTCCTCGCCATCTTCGGCCCAACCGTCGAGGACGCCATGGGGCGGGTGCGGTTCCTGACCTTCTACCTGCTCGGCGGGCTGATCGCGCTCGGCGCACAGGTCGCCGCCGACCCAGGTTCCACCGCCCCCACGCTCGGCGCCTCCGGCGCGATCGCAGCCGTGCTCGGCGGCTACATCCTGCTGTACCCGCGCGCGCGGGTGATCGCGCTCGTGTTCATCGTGTTCTTCTTCACGCTCGTCGAGATCCCCGCCGTGTTCCTGCTCGGCTTCTGGCTCGTCGAGCAGCTGTACTTCAGCCTCGCCGGGCTCGCCAGCGTCGGTGGCGCCGGATCGAGCAGCGAAGGCGTCGCCTACTTCGCTCACATCGGCGGCTTCGCCTTCGGGCTGCTCGCCATCAAGCTGTTCGTCGCTCGACGCTCACCGCGCGCGACGGCGCCGCCGTCGCCGCCGGTGTACTAGACGCATGACGCCGCCCGCGAGACGATGCCGCGCATGACCCGCCTGGTCGTATTCGGGGCGCTCCTGTTCTTCATCGCCGGGCTCGCCTTCCTGACCGTCGCGGCCATCATCGACGACGGCATCAACGTCTTGACCGTCGTCTCCGCGCTCGTCGTCGCACTGCTCTCGATCGGCATCATCGGCGCGATCGTCGGCGCGCTGCGCAATCCTCCCCCAGGATGAGCCCCTCGCCGTTCCTCACGCCCGGCCACAGCCGCAACCGCCGCGCGGTCGCCGCCAGGCGCCGGCGCAGACGCAGGCTGACGGTTCTCGGCGCGCTCGCCCTCGCCGTGCTCGCCGTGCTGCTCGTCGAGATGGGGCTCGCCAACGGCTCGAGCGAACGCCCGCGCGCGACGTCCAGCGCGAGCCTCCGCACGAAAGCCGCCACTCGCTCGGCTCCGAGCGGCGCTCCCGCGCGCTCGCCGTACGGTCTGCCGCTCGCCAAGCCCGCGCTCGCGCTCACCGGGATCTCCACGCCGCAGAAGGACCCCGTGCAGATCAGCTTCAAGCACCCGCCACGCGCCGGGCTGCTGTTCAACCTGTCCACCGGGCAGGTCCTGTGGCAGCGCAACGCCTACACGCGCCTGCCGATCGCCAGCCTCACCAAGCTGATGACCGCGCTGCTCGTCGTCCGCTCGGCGCCGCCCAACGCGCCCGTGCTGATCACCCGCCAGGCCGTCGACATGCCCGGCTCGAAGGTCGGCGTGCTGCCGCTCGGGCGCCACGTTCCGCTCGAGAGCCTGCTCTACGGACTGCTGCTGCCGTCCGGCAACGACGCCGCCGTCGCGCTCGCGCAGCACGTCGCCGGCAGCGTCAACCGCTTCGTCGTGCGCATGAACCAACAGGCCGCCGCGCTCGGACTCGGCTGCACGCGCTTCTCCTCGCCGTCCGGCTACTACGACGCCGGCAACTTCTCCTGTGTCGCCGACCTCGCCGTGCTCGCGCACGTCAACATGCTGCAACCGCGAATCGCCAGCGTCGTCAAGACCTACTCCGCCGTGATCCCCTTCCCCATCAAGGGCGGCAAGCTCTACCTCTACAACAACAACCCGCTGCTCATCTACAAATACCCCGGCGTCACCGGCATGAAGACCGGTCAGACCGAAGCCGCCGGGCGCTGCGTCCTCGCGACCGCCGAACGCCACGGCGTGCGCCTCGGCGCGATCGTGCTCAACTCCGAAGATCCCGGCACGCAGGACCGCCAGCTGCTCGACCTCGGCTTCGAGCACGTCTACCACCAGCCGATCGTGCCCGAGCAGCCGTTCCCGCCAGGCGCGTGAGCGCGCACTGGCGTAGTGGTACCGTTCGTTCAGTAGATTGACTGGTCAGTCAGCCAAAGGAGGGACGCCGTGGATCTCGACGACACACCCGAGCAGGCCGCCTACCGCGCCCAGGTGCGCAGCTGGCTAGACGAGCACAAGACCGAAGCGCCCATCCTGCAAGGACCCGGAGCGCTCGAGGACGAGGATCAGATCGTCGCCGCACGCCGCGCGTGGCAGGGCAAGCTCGCCGAGGGCGGGCTCGCAGGCGTGACCTGGCCCAAGGAGTACGGCGGTCAGGGGCTCGGCCCGATCGAGCAGGTCATCTGCAACCAGGAGATATCACGCGCGAAAGTGCCCGGCATCCTCGACGCCATCGGCGTCGGCATGCTCGGCCCCACGATCATCGCCCACGGCAACGATGAGCAGAAGTCGCGCTACCTCGGCGCGATGCTCCACGGCGATGAGGTCTGGTGCCAGATGTTCTCCGAGCCCGCCGCCGGCTCCGACCTCGCCGCCGTGCAGACACGCGCGCGCCAGCAGGACGACGGCACCTGGCGCCTGTCCGGGCAGAAGGTGTGGACGACCAACGCCCAGTTCGCCTCCTACGGCCTGCTGCTCGCGCGCACCGACCCCGACGTGCCCAAGCACAAGGGCCTGACCATGTTCATCGTGCCCATGGACGCCGACGGCGTCACCGTGCGCGGCCTGCGCCAGATCTCCGGCGAGGCCGAGTTCAACGAGGTCTTCTTCGACGACGTCGCGCTCGAGGAGGGCGCCGTCGTCGGCGGCGTCGGCAACGGCTGGGGCACCGGCCTCACCACGCTGATGTTCGAGCGCGTCACCATCGGCCTCGGCAGCGAGGGCATGGGCTACAACTCCACCCGCTTCGCCGGCGCCATCGCCGCCGACGCACACGCCCGCCGCGACCCCGAGGTACGCCACCGGCTCGGCGAGATCGCGAGCGAACTGCTCGCCGTCAGGTTCACCGGCTACAGGACGCTCACCGCGCTGCAGAAAGGCCAGGTCCCCGGGCCCGAGGCGGGCCTCGCGAAGGTCACCATCGTAAGCGGCGCGATCAAGGCAGGCGACCTGATCGCCGACGTGATCGGCCCCGACGCGCTCTCCGAGGACAGCGAGTGGGCGTACATGATCTCGTTCCTGCCAGGACTCAAGTCCGCCGGCGGGACAGAAGAGATCCTCAAGAACACCGTCGGCGAGCGCGTCCTCGGGCTGCCGCCCGAGCCGCGCCTCGACAAGGGCATCCCGTTCTCCGAGCTGCGCTCCAAGGAAGGAGCGCCAGCATGAATCTCGCACTCTCCGATGAGCAGGTGTTCCTGCGCGAGGCCGCCCGCGGCGCGCTGTCGCGCTTCAAGACGCTGGAAGCCGCGCGCGAGACGCTCGACGGTAACGCGAGCGCGATGCCCGACCTGTGGCCAATGGCCAAGGAGGCCGGCTGGCCCGGTCTGCTGATCGACGAAGCCCACGGCGGCGCCGGGCTCGACGCGTTCGACGCCATGCTCGTGCTCGGCGAGTGTGGCCGCGTGCTCGCCGGCGTGCCCCTGCTTGGCCACCTGCCGGCCACCGCGATCGTCAACGCCTCGCCCAACGCCGCCAGTTGGATCGGCGAGCTGGCCAGCGGCGAGAAGCGTGCCGCATATCTGCCGAGCTGCCCGCCCAACGACATCGGCGGCGGCTGGAGCAGCGACTCACGCGGCGGCCTCGCACGCGGCGAGCTGCCCGTCGCCACGGCGCCTGACGAGAACGGCCAGACCAAGGTGAGCGGCAGCTTCGCGTTTGTCCCCGACGCACCCGGCGCAAGCGGGTTCGTGGGCGTCGCGTTGATCGACGGCGAGCCGACCGGAGTGGCGATCCTCAGCGAGTCCCCAGGGGTCGAGATCGAGTCGACGATGCGCTACGACTCCACCCGCTCGCTGGCGCATGTCACGTTCCAGGAAGCGCCCGCCGTCGTGCTCGACGCGCCCGAGGATGAGCTAGTGTCCGCGTGGTATCTCGCGCAGGCGCTGATCGCCGCCGAGTCGCTGGGGAGCGTCGAAACCGCACTCGACGTGTCCGTCGCCTACGCCAAGGAGCGCTTCACCTTCGGTCGCGCCATCGGCTCCTACCAGGCTGTCAAGCACGCGCTCACCGAGGTGCTGCGCCAGCTCGAGAACGGCCGCTCGCTGCTCTACTACGCCGGCTGGGCACGCAACGGCGCGCCTGGGGAGTTCGCGCTCGCCGCCAGCGCCGCCCGCTCCGTCGGGGGCCGTGCGCTCGACGAGGCCGCGCGCACGATGATCTCCGTGCACGGCGGCATCGGCGCCACCTGGGAGCACGACGCGCCGCTGTACTTCCGCCGCGCGCAGCTCTCACGGCGGCTGCTCGGCGGCACCGGCCAAGCGACCGACCGCGTCGCCGGCGAGCTGATCGCACAGGCCGCCTGAGCGGCTCGGCCTCTGGGGCGGGGCCCGTAACTCATTTCAAAAAGTCTGTATGACCATCGCTATACAGACTCTTCCTCAGGAGTAATGACGGGACGACGGCGGACTACCCGGAGGTAGGACGTCTGCCGCCTGCGCCTTCGCTTTCGCCTTGGGCTTGGCTTCTTCTTCCGCCTTCGCTTCCGCTTCGAGCGCCGCCAGCACCGGCGCTCCGTAGGCCGCGTGGACGGCCTGCACCATGCGCGCTTCCACGCCGCAGTTGATGCAGAAGCCGTGCTGGGACCAGCCGATCGCACGCGCGAGCACCTCGTCGGCGTATGACACGCCGGTGGCGTCGTGGCCGTAGTAGTCGTAAGCGGCGTCCCACGCCGATTCGCTCAGCGCGTATTCGGCGCCGTCCGCCGACAGCAGGTGCGCCGCGGCCATGATCGCGTCGAAGTCGTCGTAGATCGACGGGTGCGTGGCGGTCATGTGGTCGTAGTGGGCGGGGCGCTTGCCGTACTGGTAGGAGTCGCTCACGAGGTCCCATGTGGTGACCTGGCCGTTGGTGACGTTGAACTGCATCGGCCCGCCACAGCAGTGCGCGAAGTTGAGGCCGTGGTAGATGCCCGGCGCGGTCGAGAACGCGCTCTCCTGCATGTGGATCGATGCGAGCAGCAGCCAGTTGACGCCGAAGGTGCTCTGCGCGGTCGCGTAGATCGGGTAGAAGCCTTCCATCCAGCTCCTCGAGATGTGGACCTGCGTCGCGTCGAGCAGGCGTTTCGCGTCGAGGCGTTGCTGCGCGGCCGACGGGCGCGCGACGATCGCCGCGTGCGTGCGGCCATCCGGATCGGCGGCGCCGACGGACGCTTTCGGCGTCGGCGTGGACACGGAGACGAGCACCGGCGGAGGCGCGACTGTGCTCGTCGTGCGTCTCACCACGCCGGTGAGCACCGCGATCAGCACCGCCAGCCCGAGCGCGGCGATCGTGCACGCGAGCAACCACGCTCGCCGTTCCGACGGCGGGGCCGGCGGAGAGGCGAATCCGGGCGCTGGCACAGCCTCTCATCCTAACCACGCTCCGCGCCGATGCTGCAGGTGTCGGGTTAGCACTCACATGCGCAAGCCAACGCTCTTTCCATCGGTGCTCGCAGCCGTTGTCTGCCTCGCAGCCACCGCTGCGACGGCCTCCTCGGCGCTGGCGACCGCGCCCGCGACGACGGCCGCGCCCGTGGCGGCGGCTGCGCCAGCGCCGACTCTGAGCCCCGCCCAGCAGCGCGACCTCGGCCTGGCGGAGGCGGGAGTCGCACAGGCCAAGAAGCGCTGGTGGGATCCCAGGCGCGGCTGGTATGACTCGCGGCTGGACGACCACGCCCGCTATCCGCTGGCGACGATCTGGGACAGCGTGCCGCTGTTCGAGTCGCTCGACGCGATCGCGATCGCGCAGCCCAGCGCCGCCAACCGGCGCGCCGTCGCGAGCTTCGCGGCGGGCGCCGAGCGCTATCTGAATCGAGGACTGCGACCGGTCCCCGGCTACTCCCCCTATCCCGGCGACCGCGAATCCGACACCGAGACGTGGTTCGACGACAACGGCTGGTGGGGCGTGGCGTTTGTGAACGCCTACCGTGCGACCGGCAATCACCGCTATCTGAATGACGCCGAACGGGCGCTCCGCTACATCGCCGCCGCCGGCTGGGACGCGGGCGGCGGTGGCATCTGGTGGAACACCGAGCACCCCTACAAGTCGGGTCCGGCGCTCGCCGCGGACACGTTGCTCGCGTCGCTCATCTACCAGAGCGACCACTCCGCTTTCGCGCTGGCGCAGGCTCGGAGGTTCCTCGCGTGGGCCAACAGCGGCGGCTTCAGCGCGACCGAGGGGCTGTACGCCGACAGCAGCGTCAGCGAAACGCCGGTCGACTACATCGAGGCGCCGCTTATCTACGCGCAGGCGCTGCTCTGTCACCTGACGGGCACACCGGCCGAATGCGAGCGCGCCAAGCACCTGCAGGCCACAGCGCTCGAGCGCTTTGGCTACCTGCTCGACTTCTCCCCCCAGTACGACGCGATCTACCTGCAGTGGATGCTCGCGCTGTACGCGCTCGAAGGCGACCCCACGCTGTACCTGCTCGCGGCGGACAACGCGCGCGACGCGCAGACGCGCGCGGCCAACGGCGAAGGCCTGTACCTGCTCTCCTGGGGCGGGCAGGCGCTGCCGGCGATCGACGCCGAACCGGGGATGCTGCAGACGCAGGCCGCCACCACCAGCCTGTTCGCCTGGCTGGCGGTGTACCCGCCGCCGGCGTGAGCCGTGCTCAGACGCCGAGCGCCCGCCGTATGACCCTGTCGAACACGAGGTCCGGCAGCAGGCGCTTGGCCAGCAGCATCGCCTTCGCGTCCGTGCCGACGACGTAACGGGCCTTCGTGCGCGGCGAGGTGAGCGCGCGCTCGATCGTCTCGGCCACACGCTCCGGCGGGACGCCGCGGCGCGCCGTGTCCTCGAGCACCTTGCCCATCGCCGCCGGGATCCGCCCGTAGGCCTGCTCGAGCTCGGGAGGGATGCTCACGCGCTCGGCCTCCGCGCGGCTCTTGTCCCAGATCGGCGTCGCCACCGAGCCCGGCTCGACGAGCGCGACGCGCACGCCCGAGCTGTGCAACTCGACGCGCAGCGCATCGCCGAAAGCCTCGATCGCGTGCTTGGAGGCGGCGTACGGAGCGGTAAACGCCGTCGCCACCCGACCGCCGATCGAGGACACGAACACGATCCGTCCGCCTGCGCGACGCAGCGCCGGCAGCAGCGCCTGCGTGACCTCAACCTGCCCGAACACGTTGACCTCGAACTGCTTGCGCAGATCCTCAGCCGAGATCAGCTCGAGCGGACCGCCGATGCCGATGCCGGCGTTGTTGACGAGCGCGTCGAGGCCGCCACGCGAGGAGACGCCCGCGCTGGATGCCTGCGCATCGACGCGCTCGCGTGCCTCGGCCAGCTGCGCGGGATCGGTGACGTCGAGGCTGAGCGGCAGCATCCGGCCGCGCCCGCCGGCCTGCCCGTCGGCGGCCTCCGTCACGAGGCTCTCGCCGGCCGCCGGATCGCGCACACCCGCGAGCACCGTCCAACCGCTCGTGTGCAGCCGAAGCGCGGTGGCGCGCCCGATGCCGGTGGACGCGCCTGTGATCAGTGCGAGCGGCACGCGCCCGACGTTACCCGACACCACGGTGTGAGCACGCTCACCTCGCGATTAGCGGACGCTTAGGATGCGCAGCGATGGTTCGCCCGGTGAAAATGCGCGCGCTTGCAGGGAACTCCTCGATCGCGCGTGGACGTAGCACCCTCACCTCGCTCGCCGTCCTCGCTGTCCTCGTCCCCGCCGCCGTGCTCGCGGGCTGCGGCTCGACGTCCAAGACCACACCGACGGCGGGGACCGTCGCCAACGTCGTCCCGCGGAGCTCGAGCGAACCGAAGAGCTGCTCCGCGGCGGTGCTCGACACCCGCGCGAGCGTGCTCGAACACGTCTACCGCGAGGGTGTCCACAGCGAACGAGTCGACAGCGCAGAGTCCGTGATCGGGCACTCGCAAGCGCTGCGCGAAGCGGTCGCGAGCGGGAACAAGGCCGCCGCGCGCCAGGCCGCACAGGCGCTGCTGGCAACCGGGCACCTCACCGACCTGAGCGTCACGCTCGGCGGGCAGCCGTTCATCGAAGTCGGCGGCCCCGCCCTGACTCCCGTGCGCGGAACGCTCACAGGCGCCGGCGGAGCCCCGACCGCCAGCTTCGTGACAAGCGTGTGGTCGGACAGCGGCTTCCTCGCCGAGGCTCGCGGGATCAGCCAGGGCGTCGTGGTTCTGCGCACGCCCGGCGGCACAAGCGTCGGCGGCTCGCGCTCGCTCGGCTCCGGCGCGCTCCCGCCCGAAGGCACGCTGAGCCAGCGAGGCGTCGCCTACAGCTACACGTCGTTCCCGGCGGAGGCATATCCGTCGGGCGCGCTACGCGTGTACCTGCTGATCCCGACGAGCGCGACGGTCGCGCTGTGCGGACACACCGCCCAGGACACGACCGTCAACACGCTGCGCCGCGTGGCGGAGCTGATCTACACGGGCGAGAGTGGGCAGAGCGCGCGCAAGCAGGTTCGGCGCGTCCAGCACAACACAGCGCTGCTGGAAGCGGTCGCCCACCGCGAACCGGCCGCCACCGAAGCGGCGATCAAGAGCCTGCTCAACGAGCACATCGTGCGTATGCGCGTGAGCGCCGGTGGGCAGCTGCTGTCGGACGTCGGCGGGCCCTACGTGATCGCTCCCGTGAGCGCCCCGCTGCGCCTGGGCGGGCGCACGATCGGCAGTGTCGTGCTCTCGATCCAGGACGACGAAGGCTACCTGCGGCTCACCAGGCGACTGGTCGGGCTCGACGTGCTGATGTACATGAACATCGGCTCCGGCCCCCCGCAGCTCGTCAAGGACAGCCTCGGCGCGATGCCCGGACCGGCGCTCGCGAGCGTCCCCGCCAGCGGCGCCTTCCACTACGAAGGGCGCAGCTTCCGCGTGTTCACCGTGAACGCCAAGGCATTCCCGTCGGGACCGTTGACGATCCGCGTGCTGGTCCCGATCCCGTACCTGTAGGCCGGCGTGGGTCAGCGCTCTGCGTAGGCCGGCGCTTCGGCGCTCTATGCCGGCGCGAGCGACTGCTGCTTGGCGCGCAGTGACGCCAGCAGTTGGTCGAAGGAGTCGGAGAATTTCTCGACCCCCTCGCCCTCGAGCGTGTCGGTGAGGTCGTCGTAGTCGACGCCAGCCTGTCCCAGCTTCTCCAGCAGCGCCTTCGCCTCGTCCAGGCCGCTCTGTAGCCGCGACTGGGGGTCGCCGTGATCCTGGTAGGCCTTGATCGTGTCCTCCGGCATCGTGTTGACGGTGTCCGGGCCGAGCAGCTCCTCGACGTACATCGTGTCGGGGTAGGCGGGGTTCTTGGTCGATGTCGACGCCCACAGCACCCGCTGTGGGGTGGCGCCCTTGCCCGCCAGGTAGTCCCAGCGCGGGCCGCTGAACGCGTCCAGGTAGTGCGCGTACGCGAGCTTCGCGTTGGCGATCGCGAGCTTGCCCTGCAGCTCCTTGGGGGCCCCGACCTCTTCTAGGCGCCGGTCCGCCTCGGTGTCGATCCGCGAGACGAAGAAGCTCGCAACCGACGCCACCGCGCGCGGGTCGCCGCCCTCGGCGACCAGCCGCTCGATGCCGCGGATGTAGGACTCCGCTACCTCCGCGTAGCGTTGCAGCGAGAAGATCAGCGTGACGTTGATCGAGCGGCCCTTGGCGATGACATCCTCGATCGCCGCCAGTCCCGGCCTGGTCGCGGGGATCTTCACCATCAGGTTGGGACGCGCGACGCTGTCGTGGATGCGCATCGCCGCGCGGAAGGTCTGCAGCGTGTCGTAGGCCAGGCGCGGGTCGACCTCGAGCGAGACGTACCCGTCGCGCCCGCCGCCGCGCTCCCACACCGGGCGGAACAGGTCGCACGCGTCGCCGATGTCCTGTTCGGCGAGCGCCCAGAACGTCTCCTCGACGTCCGCGGGGTGGGCGGGGTCTCGATCGGCGAGCTCGTGCAGCTGCTCGTCATACGCGTCGCCCGAGCTCATCGCCTTCTCGAAGATCGTCGGGTTGGACGTCGCGCCGACGACCGAGTCCTCGTCGATCAGCTCCTGCAGATGCCCGCCGCGGATCGATTCGCGCGAGAGGAAGTCCACCCACACGCTCTGGCCGAGCTCCGAAAGACGCTCGAGGGGCGAAGGTGCGTCGGAGGGCATGGTGTCTCCTGTCGGGTAGCGCGTCAGTGTTTCGATTCAAGCAGAGCGCCCGCGCGAGCGAGGATGTTCTCGGCGGTGAAGCCCAGCTCCGCTAGCACGGTAGTGCCCGGTGCGGATGCGCCGAACCTGTCCAGTCCGACGACGTCGCCGTCGATCCCCACCCACTTCCACCAGCTCATGCTCGCACCCGGCTCGACCGCCAGGCGAGCGCGCACGCCCGGCGGCAGCACCTCGTCGCGATATCCCTGTGTCTGCGCTTCGAACAGCTCCATGCATGGCATCGACACGACGCGCACGCGCGTGCCCTGCTCCGCCAGCATGCGTCCCGCATGCAGCGTCGGCGGCACCTCCGCGCCGGTCGCGATCAGCACGATCTCAGGCGACACGCCCGCGACCGTGGCGCCGTCCGGCGCCGCGGAGTCCCACAGCACGTAGCCGCCGCGCTCCAGCTCCTGCGCGTCTGCAACCTCGCCGCGATCGAGCACCGGTACGTTCTGGCGCGAGAGCAACAGCGCGACCGGTCCGTCCTCGCGTTCGAGCGCCACCCGCCAGGCGGCGGCCGTCTCGTTGGCGTCGCCGGGGCGGATCACCCACAGGTGCGGGATCGCGCGCAGCGCCGCGTAGTGCTCGACCGGCTGGTGCGTGGGGCCGTCCTCGCCGAGCCCGACCGAGTCGTGCGTCCACACCCACACCACCGGCAGGCCCATCAACGCCGACAGGCGCACCGAGCCACGCATGTAATCGGAGAACATCAGGAACGTCGAGCCGTACGGCTTGACGATCCCGCCGTGCGCGGCCGCGCCGTTGACGATCGCGCCCATCGCGTGCTCGCGGATGCCGAATGGAATGTTGCGCCCGGCGTGCACCTTGGAGAACTCTCCCCCGCCGTCGAACACCGTCTTGGTCGACTCCACCAGGTCGGCCGCGCCACCGATCATCGTCGGCGCGAACTCAGCGAAGCCCGCCATCACCTTCTGGCCGGCCGAGCGCGTCGCGATCTCCGTGCCCGCCTCGAACTCCGGCAGCGACTCGCGCCAGCCGTCGCGCAACTGCCCGGCCCACGCGCGGTCCCACTCGACGGCCATCTCCGGGAAGGCCTCGCGCCACTGCTGGAAGCGATCCTCCCACGCCGCCTGCGCGGCGGCCCCGTGCGCGCGCAGCGACATGTGCTCGTACACGCGCGCGTCGACCCAGAAGGAGCGCTCGGGGTCGAAGCCCATGACTTCCTTCGTGGCGCGCACCTCGGCCTCGCCGAGCGCTGAGCCGTGGCTCTTGGCCGTGTCGACGGCGTGCGGCGCGGGGTAGGCGATGTGCGAGCGGATCGCGATGAACGACGGCCGCTCGGCTTCGTCGTGCGCGGCGGTGAGGGCGGCCTCCAGGGCATCGAGGTCCTCGGAGTCCTCGACGCGCTGCACGTGCCAGCCCTCGGCCTGCATCCGCCGCGTGTGGCTCTCGCCGTCGAAGGACAGCGACGTGGTGCCGTCGATCGTGATGTGGTTGTCGTCGTAGCAGACGATCAGCTTGCCGAGAGCGAAATGCCCCGCGATCGAGGCGGCCTCCTGGCTGATGCCCTCCATCATGTCGCCGTCCGAGCAGATCGCGTACACGCGGTGGTCGACGAGCTCCCGGCCGGGGCGGTTGAAGCGATCGGCGAGGAAACGCTCGGCCATGGCCATGCCGACGGCGTTGGCGACGCCCTGCCCGAGCGGTCCCGTCGTGACCTCGATCCCGGGCGTGTGCCCGCGCTCGGGATGCCCCGGCGTGCGCGATCCCCACTGGCGGAACTGCTTCAGATCCTCGAGGCCGAGGTCGTAGCCGCACAGGTGCAGCAGCGAGTACTGCAGCATGCACGCGTGCCCCGCGCTCAGCACGAAGCGGTCGCGGTCGGGCCACTGCGTGTCCGTTGGGTTGACGTTCAGGAAGCGCTGGAAGATCGTGTAGGCGAGCGGCGCGAGTGCCATCGCGGTGCCCGGATGGCCGGCGTTGGCCTTCTGCACGGCATCCATCGACAGGCCCCGGATCGTGTCGATCGACAGCTTGCGGACCTCCGCGACCCCTGCGGCCACGTCGGCGCCGGTCGTAGCTGCGCTTGAAGTCGCCATTGCAATCGATCCTACCCCGATCCGGCCCGCTAGAGTCGCTAGATCGTGTCCGAGCAATTCTGCGACGTCGGCAGGGGCATAACTCTCTGCTACGAGACCTTCGGGGAGCCGTCGGACCCGACCGCGCTGTTGATCATGGGCCTCGGCACGCAGATGGTCGCCTGGCAGGAGGACTTCTGCAACCAGCTAGCCGGACGCGGCCTGCACGTGGTCCGCTTCGACAACCGCGACATCGGACGCTCGACCCACGTGAGTGGGCGCCCGCCGAGCACCGCCGAGCTGCTACGGCGCTCGGGCCGAGCCGCGCGCTACACGCTCGCCGACATGGCCGACGACAGCGCCGCGCTGCTCACCAAGCTGGACCTCGCGCCGGCGCACGTGATCGGCGCGTCGATGGGCGGCATGATCGCGCAGACGCTCGCCGCCCGCCACCCGCAGGCGGTGCGCTCGCTCGTCTCGATCATGTCCAACACCGGCAGCCGGCGAAGCGGCCAGCCGTCGCTGCGCGTGTACCCGATCTTCCTGCGCCGGCCTCCACGGGGACGCGAGGCGCTGATCGCGCACATGGAGCGTCTGTTCGCCGTGATCGGCTCGTCGGGGCTGCCGCGCGACGTGGATGACATCCGCGCGATCGCCGGCGCCAGCTACGAGCGCGACCACGACCCCGAGGGTCCGGGGCGTCAGCTCGCTGCGATCATCGCCTCGGGCAACCGCACCGCGGAGCTCGCGCGCATCGCCGCGCCAACGCTCGTGATCCACGGCAGCGCCGACCCGCTGGTGGCGCCCTCCGGCGGCCGCGCCACCGCGCGCGCGATCCCCGGAGCCGAGCTGCTGATGATCGAGGGAATGGGCCACGACCTGCCGCGTGCGGCGTGGCCGCAACTGATCGACGCCATCGCCACGCACACGCTGCGCGCCGACAGCGCAGGCAACGGCCACCTGCCCCTACCGGCCCGTCCCCCTTCGCGGGCCGGCAGGTAGGACAGGCACCGCCCCCGGTCTCCCCTCAACGCCCTTCCGGTCAACGGCTACACGCACGCAGGCCCAGCACCGAGTGCGTCCGCGCGCTCGCGCACCAGCAGCCCTGCGATTGCACCCGCACCAGCCAGTGCAGGTCGTGTCGGCAATGGGACCGCCGGTACGGCCAGCGCCCGTGCAGCGCACGGAGCATCCGGTGCTCATGACAGGCGAACACTCGCATCTCCATCAGAAGCCTCCGTCCTGCATCTGGTCTCGCCTCGTGCTTGACCGAAATCCCATCGTCCAATCCCTTCCATCGTCCGGCTTGCGCGTCTCCCTCCCAGACATATAAATCAGGTTTTACGCAGGATGTCAACTTGAGTTTCTAGATTGACAACTGGACGGATAACCGACCGCCTTCGCGTCGTACATTTCGTCGATGACGATTGCGTAGGTCCGGCTAGGTTTCCCAAACCGCCGGCAAAGAGGGCCGCGACGAGCGCCGTCGGCACGTTCAGCGCGTCGGCCGCCCGAGGCGACAGAGGCGAAAAAAGTGCGCCCGGAGGGAATCGAACCCTCGGCCTGCGGCTTGAAAGACCGCTGCTCTTTGGCTCCCCGAAGAGAACCGTTGACCACTGAGCTACGGGCGCGCGCTATGGATGTCTATCGGACGACGAGCACCATATTCTAAAGCAGCCCTCACGGGGCACGTTCGACGATCGCCCCCGCGGGAAGTTGGGCGCGGGTTACGCCGATCCCCTCGCACAGCTTGATGCAGGGCACGTACGTGGGACGAAAGCCGAGCAGCTGCGGGATCGTGACGATCCGGTAGCCCCGCGCGCGCAGCGCGGCGATGATCGCCGGGTAGGCGGCCAGCGTCTGCCCGCGCGGACCGCCTCCGTCGTGGGAGATGATGATCGAGCCCGGACGCACCTGCGCGAGCACGCGCTGCTCGATCGCGGCGACTCCCGGCAGGGTGTAGTCGCTCGGGTTGACGTTCCACAGCACCGTCGCCAGGCCCAGCGAGCGAGCGGTCTGGATGGTCGCTGGGTCGTAGTCGCCGTACGGCGGTCGGAAGACGCACGGCGTGTAGCCGGTGAGCGCGTGGATCGCCCCGATCGTCTTCTGCAGCTGTTCACGCACACCGCCGCTCACGAGCAGGTCGGGGTGCGTAAAGGTGTGATCGCCGAGAACGTCTCCGTTTCGCAACTCCCGCAGCAACGTCTGGCGGTAGACCGTGCCGACCTGCTCGCCGATCATGAAGAACGTCGCCCGCGCGTGGCTGCGTTCGAGCATCGTCACGAACGCCGAGGTGTCGGCCGCGGGGCCGTCGTCGAACCCGATCGCCACCTCGCGGCGGGATGGCCCTCGCGTGTACGCGCTCGTGCCGCGACTGCGACAGCCGGTGATCCGGTACAGGAGCTTCGGTGATGCCCCCTGGGTGGAGGCGACGATCGCCAGGCAGGCCAAGAGCACGAGTGTGGCGAGCAGGTACCGAGCGCCCCTCGTGGTCATGACCTATGGCGTGAGCACGATCTTGAGCGCCTCGCGCCGGTCGTACACGGCATACGCCTCGGGCGCCTCTTCGAGCGTCATGTGGTGCGTGACCAGCGCGCTGGGGTCGAGCACGCCGGCGGACAGCAGCGCGAGCACGCGGTTGACGTGGCCGAGCACGTTGGCCTGGCCGCCGCGCAGCGTGAGCGTCTTCAGCCACAACAGGCCCATGTGCACGTCGGCGCGCTCGGCGTACACGCCGATGCACTGGATGCTCCCGCACGCGCGCGTGAGGCGGATGGCACTGTCGAGCGCCTTGGGATCGCCGACCGCGTCGATACACACGTCGCACCCGCGGCCTTCGGTCGCGGCGCGCACCGCGGCGCGAGCGTCCTGGTCGGTCAGGTGCACCGCCTCGGCGCCGAAGGACGCGGCCACGCTGAGGCGCTCGGGGACGCTGTCGATCGCGATCACGTGCGCGGCGCCGAGCGCACGCGCGGCCTGCACCGCGCACAGGCCGACGGGGCCGAGGCCGAGGACCGCGACGACGTCGCCGGGCTCGAAGTCGCTCTCGACGACCGCGTGGAAGCCAGTCCCCATGACGTCGCCGGCGAACAGCGCGACGTCGCTGCTCATGCCCTCTGGCACGCGGCGCAGCACGAGGTTGGCGTGCGGCACCAGCGCCATGTCCGCCTGCGTGCCCTGCAGCGCGCCGAGCGCGGCGCCATGCCCGAACGTGCGCGACTGCACGCAGCGGTGGTAGTCGCCGCGCCTGCAGAAGAAGCACTCGCCGCATGCCGTCTGAAAGCAGCCGAGCACGCGATCGCCGACGGCCACGCGCGTGACCGCGTCGCCCGCCGCGACGACCGTGCCGACGTACTCGTGACCGATCGTGAAGCCCGGTTCGATCTGCACGCGCCCGTGGTAGATGTGCAGGTCCGACCCGCACACGCCGGTGGCCTCGATCCGAACGATCGCGTCTCCCGCGTCGATCAGCTCGGGCTCTGGACGCTCCTCGACACTGACGACGCCCGGCGCCTGGAAGGTGACTGCTCGCATCGGCGGACGCCAGCCTACCGGTCAACCTCGCGCAGCGCCCCCGTCTCGGGGTCGAAGACGAAGCCCCTGATGTGCTCGCGGGACGGCAGCTCGGGGCTGGAGCGCAGCCGCGCGAGGCTGTTGCGGAGCGTGTCCTCGACGTCCACGAACGCGCCCAGCCGCCACGTGGGCAGCGCGCCGTCGGCGGCGAGCGCCTGTGCGAAATCGTCCTCGGAGGCCCCGTTCAGGCCGCAGCCGTCGTGCATCACCACCACGATCTCCTCGGTCCCCAGCAGGCGCTGTGAGGCGCTGAGCGAGCGGATCGCGTCGTCGGTGACGAGGCCGCCGGCGTTGCGGATGATGTGCGCGTCGCCGCGGCGCAGGCCGAGCATCGGGAACAGGTCGATACGCGTGTCCATGCACGCGAGCACGGCCACCTTGCGGCGCGGACGCGGGCTGAGCCCGGGGGCGGCTAGCTCATCGGCGCGCGCCTGCGCGGCGCCCAGCATCTCGTCGGCGTACGGCATCTCCTTGTGATCGTATGACGAGCGCGAGCAGATCGTCCATGCCGCGGCCGATGCCCGCCGTCAGCACGTCGATGTCGGGGGCACCGTCGTAGTCGCCGGTCACGCCGAAGTACAGGCCGCCGTCGTAGGAGAAGATCGCGACGACGATGCGGATCGAGCCGACGACGGGGACGAACGGGTAGGACTCGAGCATGCGCCGCCCGAGCGTCCGCACGGGCTGCTGCGGGCCGGGGACGTTGGTGGTGGTGGTGTGCATGTTCAGGCGCGGCGAGAGCGTCACAAGGCGACTGCCGAGCGCGAGCAACAGCGGCGGTGCGAAGCCGGACATCGATGTGAGCACGTCGCCCGCAACCGCCTGCTTTGACTCCTTGATCCCGTCCATCTCGGCGCGGATCCGCGCGAGGCGCTGGGCGGGGTCGTCCAGCCCGACGGGCAGTCCGGCGAACACCGCCGAGACGCGGTTGTTGTAGACGCCGCGCTCGCCCTTGCGGCGCACCGACACCGGCACCATCGTGCGGATCACGCGATCCTCGCCGACCTCCTCGCCGCGCGAGAGCAGCAGCTCGCGAAAGCCGTTGGCGATGAGCGTGAGCACGACGTCGTTGACCGTGCCGCCGAGCGCGTTGCGAACGGTCTTGACGTCGGACAGGCGCGCATCGGCCCAGCTCCAGCGGCGGTGCGGGCCGATCGGGCCCGTCAGCGAGGACGCGCCCACGGGGCGCATGCTGGCCGACGCGGCGACGCTCGCGCGCACCGCCTCGGCCAGTGAGCGCAGCGTGTCCCGCGGCGCGTCGAGCACCTGGCGCAGCGTGTGCAGCTGTCCGCGCGGGCTGGCGCGATGCGCGATCGTGCGCGCAAGCAGCTCGAGGCCGGAGGGCTCCGGCGGCGGCGCCCACTCGCGCGTCGAGGAGGCGACCGTCGTGTCCGAGAACATCACCGACATCAGATCGGTCGCGGCGACGCCGTCGACCATGCAGTGATGGACCTTCGACAGCAGCGCCCAGCGTCCGTCGCGCAGGCCCTCGACGGACCACAGCTCCCACAGCGGCTTGTCGCGGTCGAGGCGTTGCGAGAAGATGCGACTGGCCATCTCGCGCAGCTGCTGCTCGGTCCCGGGCTTCGGGATGGCGGTGTGGCGGAGGTGGTAGTCGAGGCTGAAGTGGGGATCGTCGATCCACGCGGGCGAGCTGATCGCGAGCGCAACGTTGCGGACCTTCTGCCGGTAGCGCGGCACCAGCTCGAGCTTGCGCGCGACCATCGCGCGCAGGTCCTCAAACGGAGGCGGCGGCCCCTCGAAGATGCTGACGGCGCCGATGTGCATCGGCGTGGTGGCGTTCTCCACGTGCAAGAAGGACGAGTCGATCGGACTCATCCACTCCATGTAACCTCCGTGGCGCCGTCGAGCAGCTGCTCGAGCACCCGGTAGACCTGCGGATGAACCGACATGCCGCAGTGGCTCGAGTCGACCTCGGCCAGCTCGGCGTACGGGTCCAGGCACGCGCGCCAGTCGACGATCCCGTCGCTGCGCGAGTACACCGCCACCGCCTCGATCTCGCCCGCCAGGGGAGCGGCGAGATCCGCTTCGAACGCGGCGCAGCACTCGCCGTCCTTGCAGCTGGTCGAGAACACCCCCGGCATCCCTAGATCGCCCAGTCGCGCAACCAGCCGCACGGTGCGGAGCACGGGCGGCGAGACGGCCAGTCCGTCGCACACGGGCGAACCCAGCATCACCAGCCCGCACACGAGCTCCGGCCTGCGCACGGCGAGCGCGCGCGCGAGCGCGCCGCCGCGGCTCTGGCCGATCAGCACGACGCGGGCACCGCGCTCTGCGGCAAATCCCTCGAGCTGCGCCTCGAGGCGCTGGACGATCTCCTCGGCACAGCCGACGTTGACGCGCATGCCGCTCGTCGCGACGCTGTGGCCGCGCCGGCGCAGCCAATGGCGCATCACCCGCAGCGAGTTGTCGCCGGCCATGAAGCCGGGGATCAGCATCACCGGGCCGGCGTCCTCGCGGCGGCCCGGGGCCCGCAGGCGCGCGTCGGAGAGCAGCCGCACGAGCTCTCCGCCATAGCGAAGCTCTCCCCAGACCGGCGCTTCTAGCGCCCCAGCCTCCCTCGGCTCCGCAGACATGGTTGACATAGAGTACGCCCAATGGAGCTCCGCGACAGGCATATCGTCGTCACGGGCGCCGCCGGCGGAATCGGCAGCGCGCTCGTGCGGAGCTTCGTCGAGGAGGGTGCGCGCGCGGTCGTGGTCGCTGACCGCGACCTGCAGGGCGCGCAGGCGGTGGCAGGCGAGCTGGGTGCCCGCGCGCTCGCGGTGGAGCTCGACGCGGGCAGCGAGACGAGCGTGCGCGAGCTGATCGCCACCGCCACCGACGCGCACGGCCCAATCGACATCTTCGTGTCGAATGCCGGTGTCGGCGGCATGGGCGGCGGCCCCGTCGAGGCGACCGATGAGGCGTGGGACGAAGCGTGGCGGGTGAACGTGATGGCGCACGTGTGGGCCTCGCGCGCGCTGTTGCCGGAGATGCTCGCGCGCGGCGAGGGCTACCTGATCAACACCGCCTCCGCGGCCGGCCTGCTGACGCAGGTCTCCTCGCTGATCTACAGCGTCACCAAGCACGCCGCCGTGTCGCTGGCCGAGTGGATGTCGATCGAATACCTCGACCAGGGCGTGCGCGTGTCGTGCATCTGCCCGCAGGGCGTGCGCACGCGGATGCTCGAAGAAGGGATGCAGGAGGCCGCGGCGGCGGCAGCGCTGACGTCGGGCGGCCTGATCGAGCCCGAGCAGGTCGCCGACGCGGTCGTGGCGGGGATCCGCGAGGAGCGGTTTCTGATCCTGCCGCACGAGAACGTGGCTGAGTTCATGGCGCGCAAGGGCACCGATCCCGAACGCTGGATGCGGGGCATGCGCCGGCTGGTCGCCGGGGCGCGCTCAGCGCCCGAGGCCTAGCGTCTCGACACTAGTGCCCGTCCAGATAGGCGGGGTCGTGCGAGCAGATCAGCTCGACGTCGTCCGGCTGGCGCTGTGAGAGCTCGCGCAGGCGCTCGACGTTGCCGCGACGGGCGGCGCCGTCGACCTGGTCGAACGCCGCGAACGCGGCGAGCCCCGGCGGGCAGTGCGGCGGCTTCGCGACCTCACCGTGGTGGAAGTACGCGTCGCCGCAGTGCAGCAGCCATCCGTCGCCCTGCCTGATCGCAACACCGGTGTGTCCGCGGGTGTGCCCGAGCAGCGGGATCAGCAGGATCTCGGCGTCGCTGTTGGGCAGCACGCGCACGCTGTCGAACCCGTGCCACTGCTCTCCACCGGCGGCGTGCTGCACCCAGCGGGGGCTGTGGGCCCAGTGCGCGGCGATGTAGCGCGGGCGATCGCGCCAGCTGGGGTGCATGGCGGCCTCGAGCTCGAGTCCGAGCAAGTGCACCTCGGCGTCGGGGAAGTCCGGCAGCCCGCCCGCATGATCGAGGTCGAGATGAGTAGTGATTATGTGGCGTACGTCGTGCGGGTCCAGGCCGAGCTTGCGGACCTGGGTGATGGCGGCCTCACGCGCGTTGACGCGTGGGCGCACGATCGTCTTGAACGCCAGCCCGAGCTGACGCGGGTTGCGCGCGTCGTCGAGGCCGAAGCCGGTGTCCACCAGAACGAGTCCGTCGGCGCCCTCGATCAGCAGGCAGTGGCAGACGAGTCGCGCCTCGGCGAGCAGGCCGCCAGCGCCGGTGAGCATGCGCGCGCCGCGCGGGCACATGGTGCCGCAGTTGAGGTGGCGGATCGCTCGCGGGGCGGTGTTCACCGCCGCTGAGCGTACGCGCTCGGCTACGCCGACGCGGGCTGAGGCGCGACGCCGTTGCTCGACGCGATCGCGCTTGGCTCGGCTGTGCTGGCATCCGCGGGTGCGCCCGGCCCGGAGAGCGCGCGTCCGTGGCGGATCAGGTCGGCGGCGCGCTCGGCGACGGCGATCGTGGGCGCGTTGGTGTTCCCGCGCGGCACCATCGGCATCACCGACGCGTCGACCACGCGCAGTCCCTCCAGGCCATTGACGCGCAGCCGAGCGTCCACGACGGCGTCGGCGTCCTCGCCCATGCGGCAGGTGCCGACGGGGTGGTAGATGGAGAAGGTCGTGCGCGCGATGTGCTCGCGCAGTTGCTCGTCGCTGTCTCCGTCGGGGACGATGCACGGCTCGACGGCGTACGGCGCGAGCGCCGGCTGCGCGCAGATCTCGAGCATCTTGCGAAAGCCCGCGATCATGCGCTGCATGTCGTCGCCGGCGGTGTAGTAGGAGTGGTGAACGATCGGCTTGGCGCTGGGGTCGTTGGAGGCGAGGCGCACGTAGCCGCGGCTGTCGGGGGTGAGCAGACACGGCGTCGCCAGGAAGCCGTGGGCGTCCGGGTCGCTCATGCCCTCGTCGAGGATCTGCGCGGGGATGAAGTGAAGCTGGATGTCGGGCGCGGGCGCATCGGGCGCGACGCGGACGAAGCCGCCTGCCTCGGCGAAGTTGGAGGCCAGCGGGCCGGTCTGCGTGGCTTCGTACTCCTCGAGCGCCTGCGGCTCGAGCGCGCGCAGCAGGCTGACCTCCTCGGGGGTGCTCCACACGGCGTAGGAGGCGGCGTGGTCTGAGAGGTTCTCGCCCACGGCCGGTTGGTCGAGCAGCACCTCGATTTCGCGCATCGTCAGGTGTTCTGCGGGCCCGACCCCGGAGAGCATCAACAGCTGCGGCGAGTTGTAGGTGCCGCCGCACAAGATCACCTCGCGCTCGGCGCGCAACTCCTGTGTCTGGCCGAGCTGGCTCGCCTGCACGCCGACCGCACGATTGCCCTCGAACAGCACGCGCTGCACGAGCATGTAGGGCATGACGGACAGGTTCGCCCGCTCGCTCACCGGGTGCAGGTAGGCCGCTGCGGCGCTTGCGCGCATGCCGCCGCGGTGGGTCACCTGGTAGAGGCCGACGCCGTCCTGGCGCTCGCCGTTGAAGTCGTCGTTGCGTGGCAGCCCGGCCTGCACGCCGGCCTCGACGAACGCGCTCGACATGGGGTTGTTCGAGCGACCCTCGCTGACGGGCAGCGGTCCGCCCGCGCCGTGCCAGCGCGACGCGCCGCGCTCGTTGTCCTCGGCCTTGAGGAAGTACGGCATCAGCTCCGCGGCGGACCACCCGGGCACGCCCCATTCATCGTAGTCGAGCCGGTTGCCGCGGATGTAGACCATGGCGTTGATCGACGAGGACCCGCCGAGCACCTTGCCGCGTGGCAGCGGGATGCGGCGGTTGCGGCACTCGGGCTCGGGCGCGGTGTAGTAGTCCCAGTCGACCTCCGTGCGCGGCAGCTGCAGGTAGCCGAGCGGAACGTGGATGTTCTCGTTGACGTCCGGCGGCCCGGCCTCGAGCAGCAGCACCTGCACGTCGGGGTCCTCGCTCAGCCGGTTTGCGAGCACGCATCCGGCTGACCCCGCTCCGACGATCACGTAGTCATACATATCCCCAACTCCTCCTCCGCCGCTTGCTCACTCCTTGGCGCCCACGATACTCCTCGCGCGCAGCGCCCACGCCCTCGCGAACGGGGGCGGGCGAGGACCCGTTAAGCCCCGGCGGCGACCTTCGCGAGCTGGCGCTCGGGCGGGATGCGGATCACGTCCCACACCAGGCCGGTGCGCTCCATGCCGGCGATCAGCCACGCGGACGGGTCGAGCTGCCACCAGCGCAGGCCATGCCGGGCGGACGTGGGGAACGCGTGGTGGTTGTTGTGCCACGCCTCCCCGAGTGTGGGCAGCGCCAGCCACGGCACGTTGCGCGACTCGTCGCCCGTGTCGAAGCTGCGCCGGCCGAAGAAGTGACAGAGAGAGTTGATCGAGAAGGTGGCGTGATGCAGGCAGAAGATCCGCACGGCGCCGCCCCACAGCATGGCGGTCAGCCCTCCGACGATCGTGCCGGTCAGCGCCACGCCGAGGCCGAACGGGATCGCCAGCCCGAGCGCCACCCACAGCAGGAAGGTGCGATCGACGAAGCGCACCACCGGGTCGGCGAGCAGGTCCTTGGCGTAGCGCTGCTCGTCCGCCATCGCGTCGCCGTGCAGGATCCAGCCGACGTGCGCGTGGTACAGACCCCCCAGCGCGCCGCGCCAGCCACCGCCGTGGTCGACGTGCGGGCTGTGCGGGTCGCCCGGCGCATCGGAGAACTGGTGATGCTTGCGGTGATTGGCCACCCACTCGATCACCGGCCCCTCGACCGCGGCCGAGCCCAATGCGGCGAGCAGCGCGCGCATCGCGGGAGTCGTCTTGAAGCTGCGATGGGTTAGCAGGCGGTGGAAGCCGACGGTGATGCCGGCGCCGGTGAGCGCGTAGGTGATCGCCAGCACGATCAGATCCGGCCAGCGCAGGGCGCCGCCCCATGCGAGGTACGCGGCGAACCCCACCAGTGCGAGTGGCACGACCATCACCACCAGGTTGGCGATGCGGTCGATCGTTTCGTTCTCCATCGGCGCGTCGGCCACCGCCGAGGGCGCGACCATGGGCGCTTGCTCATCCACGGCCGCGCGCTCATCCACGGCCGCGCGAGCGCCACTTTGATCGAAGGTCATCCGTGCACCGGGCACCGACGATACTCCGACGGCGCCGCGAAGCTCGCACACGGAGGGGCGCCGGGAGAGCGAGGACGTGTAACGGATCGCCGGCTGGCCGGACTGAACCTTGCATGTCCACTCCCCAACTCCCCGGAGGTTCTGCAATGAAACCGATAACTCGCTTCGCGGTGGCGGCGATCGCCGCCACGGCCGCGCTCGGCGCGCTCGGCGCGCCGGCGTTCGCAACCGGGACCAACCACGCGGTCTTTGTCCAGACGGACGCTCTCGCGGGCAACCAGATCGTCGTCTATGACCGCTCAGCGGAAGGCAAGCTGACGCAGGCCGGCGTCTACAACACCGGCGGCCTCGGCGGGCAGCTCGAAGGCTCGGTGGTCGATCACCTCGCGTCACAGGGCTCGCTCGTCTACGACAGCCAGGACGGCCTACTGTTCGCGGTGAACGCGGGCAGCAACACGGTCTCGGTATTCGCGGTCTTCGGCGACAAGCTCGCGCTGCGCCAGGTGATCGCCTCGGGCGGGACGTTCCCCGTCAGCATCGCTGTGAACGAGGGTGTGGTGTACGTGCTGAACGGCTTGGAAGGCGGATCGCTGCAGGGCTTCGCGGTGTCCGGCGGGCGCCTCGTCGCGATCCCCGGATCCAACCGTGCGCTCGGCCTCGGCTCGGAAGGCCCGCAGTTCACGCACACACCCGGGACGGTGGTGTTCTCCCCGAACGGAACACAGCTGATCGTCACGACCAAGGCCAACGGCAACGACGTGGACGTCTTCGGCGTCTCGCCCGGCGGGGCGCTGTCGGCGACGCCCGTCGTGAACCCGCTGCCGGGCACCGTTCCGTTCGCGATCACGTTCGACAAGCAGGGGCACCTGATCCTCGCCGAGAGCGCTGGCGCGCTGGCTGACTTCGAACTGAAGGAAGACGGGAACATCGCGCAGCTCGACGTGGTTCCCTCGGAACAGGTCGCCACGTGTTGGGTCGTGGAAGCCCGTGGGCAGTTCTACACCTCGAACCCCGGCAGCGCCTCGTTGAGCACGTTCGGATCGAGCCACGGCGGCCAGCTGCTGACGCTGCTGGGCGACACCCCGACCAACGGCGGCACGGTCAACGCGACGGCAACCAATGACGGGCACTTCCTCTACGTGCAGACGGGCGCGGAAGGAATCGTCAACGAGTTCGCCGTCACCAAGAGCGCGCTGAGCGAGATCGGCACGGTCACCGTTCCCGGCGCGGTCGGCGGCGAGGGCATCGTCGCCGGCTAGTTGAGCCACGCCTTGCCGGTTGCGGCGCCCACGTGGGCGCCGTAGCCTGCACGGCGGCAAATGAACGGCATGAGCTGTGCTCCCGACCCAGTATCCGAGCCCCGGGCGTGCGCGTGGGGTTGATCGCCGCGATCGCCGTGATCGGGATCGGCCTGCCGCGCCGCAGGGGTCACGCGGCGCCCGCGAGCGACGAGGACGGCGAGCTGGTGGAGCGGCTGCGCGCCGGCGACGAGCAGGCGTTCGTGACGCTCGTCTCCCGTCACCACGCCTCGATGCTGCGCCTGGCGAGCTCGTTCGTCGCGAGCCCGGCGGTCGCCGAGGAGGTCGTGCAGGACACGTGGATGGGCGTGCTGCGCGGCATCGACGGCTTCGCCGGCCGCTCGTCGTTTCGCACCTGGCTGCTGCGAATCCTCGTCAACCGCGCCACGAGCACCGGCATGCGTGAGCGTCGGAGCGTGGCCGTCGGCGACGCCGGCCCGGTCGTCGACCGGGCCCGCTTCGACGCGTCGGGAGCGTGGATGTCGCCGCCGCAGCACTGGGTCGAGGACAGCGACGACCGGCTGCTCGCGCAGGGTCTGGCGAACCAGATCCAGGCTGCGCTCGGCGGACTGCCGCCACGTCAGCGCGAGGTGGTGATGCTGCGCGACGTCGACGGGCTCTCGAGCCACGAGGTATGCGAGGTGCTCGAGATCAGCGACGCCAATCAACGGGTGCTGCTGCACCGTGGGCGCAGTCATCTGCGCCAGGCGCTGGAAAGCGAGCTGGGGGGCGCTTGAAGATGTTCTGGTCAAGAGACGGACTGGTGTGTCAGGAGATGGTCGAGCTGATCACCGACTACCTCGAAGATGCGCTCCCGCGCTCACAACGCCGGCGCTTCGAGGCGCACATCGCCGGCTGCGAGCACTGCACCGAGTATCTCGCGCAGATGCGCGCCACGATCCGGCTCACCGGTCAGCTGCGCGCCGAGGATCTGACGCCCGCGATGCGCGAGGAGTTCAGCGACCTGTATCGGCGCTGGCGCTCGCAGGAGGACTGAGCCGTCAGGCGCTGCGCGAGGGCTCCCACAGATCGATCCCGCCGTCGACGGCGTAGCGATCGATCTCGGCGAGCTCCTCGGCGGTGAAGTCCAGGTTCTCGAGCGCGGCGACGTTCTGCTCGAGCTGCGTGACGCTGCTGGCGCCGATCAGCGCGGAGCTCACGCGCGGGTCGCGCAGCGCCCACGCGATCGCGAGTTGGGCGAGCGACTGGCCGCGTCGCTCGGCGATCTCGTTCAACGCGCGCACGCGCGCGAGGTTCTCCTCGCTGAGCAGGCGCTCGTCGAATTCCTCGCCGCGCCGCACGCGCGAGTCCTCGGGGACGCCGTGCAAGTAGCGGTCTGTGAGCAGGCCCTGAGCGAGCGGCGAGAACACGATCGCGCCCACGCCGTCGCGCTCGAGCAGCGCGAGCAGCTCGTCCTCGATCCAGCGGTTGAGCATCGAGTAGGAGGGCTGGTGGATCAGCAGCGGCGTGCCGAGTCCGTTCAGGATCTCGATCGCTTCGGCGGTGCGCTGGGGCGAGTAGGAGCTGATCCCGACGTACAGCGCCTTGCCGTGGCGCACGGCGCTGTCGAGCGCGCCCATCGTCTCGCGCAGCGGCGTGCGCGGGTCGAAGCGGTGGGAGTAGAAGATGTCGACGTGGTCGAGGCCCATCCGCGCGAGGCTCTGGTCGAGGCTCGCGAGCAGGTACTTGCGCGAGCCCCACTCGCCATACGGTCCCGGCCACTGGTCATAGCCCGCCTTGGTCGAGATGATCAGCTCGTCGCGATACGGACGGAAGTCCTCCCTGAAGATGCGCCCGAAGTTGGTCTCGGCGGCGCCGTATGGCGGCCCGTAGTTGTTGGCGAGGTCGAAGTGCGTGATGCCGAGATCGAACCCGCGGCGCAGGATCGCGCGGCTGTTCGCCAGCGAGCGGTCGTCGCCGAAGTTCTGCCACAGCCCCAGCGAGATCGCCGGTAGCTGCAGGCCGCTCGCGCCGACACGGCGGTATGGCATCCGCTCGTAGCGGGCCGGGTCGGCCATGTACATCGGTACAGAACGCCCTGGATCGAACGGCATCGGTTCGAGTATTGCACTGTGCGAGCAGGGCGGCTCAGGAACGCGAGAACGGCCTGTGATGCGCAGCCCCGAGACGGTCTAGGACCGCCGTTAGCACCGCGGTCACTTCCGCGGTGACCTCCTCGGCGCTCACCTCCTCGGCCGCCATCAGCTCGGCTGAGATGTCGCCGATCGAGTCATCGGTGGTCTCGCGCTCGGCAGTGGTCTCGCACTCGGGCGCGCTCGCCGTCGCGGCGGGGGTGGGCTCGGGAAGCGCCGCGAAGGGATGCGCCGCCGCGAACGTCTCGGGCGCGAGCACCTGCCTGACGGCCTCAAATGCGTCGGCACGTTCGGGCGATGGCTCCGGCGAAGGCGGCTGCTCGAGCGTCTCGTCTCGCTCCGGCTCGGCGTCTTCGGTGTCCTCCACGGGCGCCTCGATCGTGGGCTGCGACTTGGGGCGGCGGCCGAACAGGCGCGCGAAGAACCCGCGACGCGGCGCTGGCTCGAGCTCCGGTGCGGGCCCGGCCTCGGACTCCGACGTCGATTCGGCTTCTGGCTCGGGTGTCGATGCAGCCTCTGGCTCGGGCGTCGACGCGGCCTCAGGCTCCGGTACGGGCGCAGGCTCGTAGTCGAGAGCCACGGACTGCGGCTCATCCTGCGGCTGAGCTTCGAGGTCCGGAGCCGGCTGCGGCTCCTGGGCCGGCCCGTCGGCGCCATGCCCGGCGCACGCGCGCTCGGCCGTCTCGCGGGTGACGCTGAGGGTGACCTTTGTCCCCCATCCAGACGGCTTGATCGAGACGGTCCCGGTGGTGTTCTCCGCCGCCCACTCGACAGTGCTTTCGGGCTCGGTGCGAATAATGCGGATCTCTCCAAGCTCGCCCAGGTGGCGGGCGAGGGCGGTGGGATCGCTCAGCTCCGCCCACAGCTCCGGCGGCGACTTGACCAGCGTTCGCTGCACCTCCGAGGAGATCATCGCTTCAACATTCGAGCGAACGCCCGCTAGTCCTCCCTTCGCGCGACTGACCGAGCGGCGGCATATGCTCGCCCGGTGCCGGGTGCTGGCCCACGGAATGGACTGTCTGCTTGAGAACCCGAGCCGAGGTCAGCACGGAGAAGCTGCGCGGCGGCTTCTACACGCCACCTGCCCTCGTTGAGCTGTGTCTACTGCGGGCGTCGGCCCTGCTCGAGGACGCGGACGCTGTTCGCGTGTTGGAGCCCAGCGCCGGCGACGGGGCTTTCCTGCGCGGGCTTGCCGCGACCGGCTCGGCCCTCGCCGGGCGCGTGTCCGAGGTGTGCGCGATCGAGCTGGTCCCCGAGGAGGCGCAGAAGGCCGAGCTATCGCTGCGCTCGAGCGGCCTCACAGGCAAGGTGCTGCGTCGCTCGGCGCTGTCATGGGCGGCCGAGACAGACGAGTGGTTCGGGCTGGTGCTCGGCAACCCGCCATTCGTTCGCTACCAGTTCGTCGGAGAAGCCGACCGGACGGCGATCGCGCAACTGGGCACGCGCCTCGGGGTGACGGTTCGCGGCGTCTCGAACCTGTGGATTCCGGTGCTGCTCGGCGCGCTCTCACGACTGCGGCCGGACGGCGTGCTTGCGGTGGTGCTGCCAACGGAGTGCTTCACCGGCTGCTCGGCGGCGACCGTGCGCGAGTGGCTGGCACGAGAAGTCGACGAGCTCACGTTCGACCTGTTCGGAGGAGGCTCGTTTCCCGATGTGCTCCAGGAGGTAGCGGTGCTCAGCGGCCGGCGCACGGCGCGAGCTCGAGCGCAGCCGTGCGAGGTGCGCATCGTCGAGCACAACCGTGGCAGCACGCGCAGGAGCTGGTCCTACAGACCCACGCCGGAGCACCGGAGCTGGACGCGATCGCTGCTCGATCCCCGCCAGCTCGAGGCCGTCGAGGCCGCCTGCTCGCTCGCAACTGTCACGCGACTGGATCGCGTGGCGCGGCTGGAAGTCAGCACCGTCACAGGCGCCAACGAGTTCTTCTGCGTCGATGAGGAGACCCGCGCCGGCCATGGCCTTCAAACGTGGACGAAGCCGCTGCTGGCTCGCGCCCGCCATGCTCCCGGCCTGATCGTCGAGCCCGACGATCACGCAAGCGCACGCCGGACGGGCGCGCGCACGTGGTTGCTCGATTTCGACGCCGACGCCCCCGATCCCGAGCAGCGTCCGAGCGCGAAGCGCTACCTGGAGGCGGGCGTTCGCCACGGCCTCGCCGACCGCTACAAGTGTCGAATCAGGAAGCCGTGGTACCGGGTTCCCTCCGTCCGACACGGAGCGCTGCTGCTATCGAAGCGATCGCACCTCTACCCGCGGATGCTGATGAACAGAGCGGCGGTCCATACCACCGACACGATCTATCGCGGAGATGTGCTCGCTCCGCGAGAGCTCTCGGCACGTGATCTCGTCGCGTGCTTTCACTGCTCGCTGACACTGCTGATGGTCGAGCTCGAGGGCCGAAGCTTCGGTGGCGGCGTGCTCGAGCTGGTTCCGGCGGAGGTCTCGCGCCTGGCGGTGGTGCTCGGGTCGGGGCTCGGCTGCCATCTTCGGGATCTCGACAGGGTGGCGCGCAGCGAGGAGCCCGAGGAGCTCGTGCGTGCGACAGATTCCCTACTCGCGAGCAGCGGGCTGCTGCCCGGCGAGCTGACGGAGCCGCTCCGCGAAGGGCGCGCGGCGCTGATGCAAAGACGCCTGCACCGCGGCCCTCCGGAAGCTACGCCTCATGCGAGCGCTGCCCGCTGACCGAGACTGACAGCCGGCGCGCCGCGATCTCGTCGTCTTGGAACGGCAGCAGATCGAGGATGCCCGCCTGCTCGAACGCCCGCTGTATGAAGCGCGAGCCGGGCACCAGCGAGAAGCTGTACCCCTGGCGCTGGCAGAGACCGCAACGGAACGAGATCACCGCGACTCCGACAGAGTCGATGTACGTGAGCTGACGGAGATCGAGCGTGATGCCCGTGACCCCTTTCTCGCAGAGATCCTCGATCTCGGTTTCGAGCGCGTGCACCGAGCGACGGGTCAGCTCGCCCGTCAGGATCAGTGTGTGCGTCCACACGCCCGCGCTCCTCAGCGTCCGGCGAGGCTTGGTGGCGATGCTTACTGCCGACGTCGTTGTTTGACCTTCCATGAGATACAGCTCCTTCCGAGGAGGCTTCGGATTGATTCCCAGGGCGTTGGATCAGGAGATCCAGCGCCGAACCGAGGCGACCGGGAGGAGCTAGCCCGGGCGCTCTGGAATCAGAACGAAGAACGCCGTGCGCCACGGCTGGCACGAGAGCCGCAGGCGACGCATCGCGCGCGGAGCCGCCAGCAGAAGCAGACCCGCGAGCGTGAAGAAGCCTGAGACGCCGACGCCGACGCCGGAGGCGCCGGTCGCCGAGCCGCCGACGGCCCCGCCCGGTGACGGACCGGGCGGCGGTATGGCCGGATGGCTCCCACCGACGGGACCGCTGTAGCCGTCGGCGGGGGGACCCGTCCTTGGCCGTGTCCCCGACGGGAAGCCCTCTGAGGAGGGTGAGAGGAAGGTCTGAGCGCTCAGCCAGCCGGCCGTGCAGTTGTTCGTCGCCGACCCTGCCATTCCGGAGAGCTCACAGCTGAGCTCTCCGGCGCGCTGCGCAGCGCTCAACCGCACCGGCGCTTCGACCGAGGTCGAACCGGCGGCCCCTCCCGGCGGCTGCCGAGGGCCACTCCCGGATGTGCCCATCGCAAGACGACCGATCACAGCACTCGACAATTCCGTCGTGGCCGGGCTCTCGACGGTTCCGAAGCTCAGGGGAGCCTGCACGGCGGGGGGCGGTGTCGAGGTCGAGGCGCCGGCGAGCTGTGTCGCGTCCGGCGCGGCTGCGGACAGCGTCGCTTCCGCGGCCGCCCCGAGTGGCGTGCTCGTTTCGAGCACCGGCGCCGTGACCGGCGCCGCTTCGGTGATCGGCTTTGCCGGCAGCGTGACTTCGACGGGCACGGGTTCGGTGATCGATTTCACCGGCGACGTGGGTTCAACGGGCGTCGTTTCCGGGATCGGCGTCACTGGCGTGGTCACCGGCGTAGTTTCAGAAGGCACGGTTTCGGTTGGCACGACAGGGATCGGTTCAGACGTGGACCCCGAAGGCGCTGTGGTTTCAGGAGCGGACCCACTCGGCGTCGTCGTTTCAGGCGTGGACCCCGTCGGCTTCGTGGCTTCCGGCGCGGCTTCAGGGGAGGATCCGCCCGGTGTTGTGGATACTGGCGTAGGTTCAGAAGTCAACCCGCCCGGCGTGCCTGGTTCCGGAGCAGGTAGGGGCAGAGTTGCGACCGGCGTGGATGATTCGCCCCCCGATTCGGGGGTCGCTTCGGCAGCACTTGCGCTTGCCGCGGCGGCAAGCGTTCCGACCAGGGCCAAGATCACCATCCCCGCGCATACGAGGCCTTTGGCGACGATCCTAGTCGAGGGGTTGTGGGTGATCCGGAGCACGCTTCCTCGTTGCTTGCGCTTGCCGTAGCGCCCGATGATAAACCCAGGCTCGTGTCCGTGCAGCCGGCCGAACAAGCTGCGTGACACGGTACTCGCGCCGAGCCGCTCCGCCCATGCTGACAGTGCCCAATTCGACCTGCTCGATTCTCATGCGGCACCCGTCGCGCCCACCGCTACAGACATACGTAACGAGCTAGACCGCGCACGAGACGCGTCAACCCAGGACGCGTCACGGTGACTGTGGCAGCTTGACCGGGCCGCGCTTGGCGGTCGCGGCGGAGGGCGGCGGCACGACCGGCCCGATGTCCCCGTCGGGCGCCTCGTCCAGGTCGACGATCACCGGTGCGTGATCGCTGGGCCTCGTTCCCTTGCGCGCCTGTCGGTCGATCCACGCCGCACGAACCCTGTCGGCGACCGGCACGCTCGCCAGCACCAGGTCGATCCGCATCCCGAGATCCTGATGGAACATGCCCGCGCGGTAGTCCCAGTAGCTGAAGACGCGCTCGGTCGGCCAGCGATCGCGCACGACGTCGCGCAGGCCGATGGTGCCCAGCTCCGCCAGCGCCGCGCGCTCGGGCGGAGTGACGTGGGTGTGGCCGACGTAGGCGGCCGGGTCGAACACATCGATGTCGGCCGGTGCGACGTTCATGTCGCCGCATACGATCGTCGCCTCCGGGCCGGCGGCGACCACATTCCTCAGCGCGGCCAGCCAGGCGAGCTTGTAACGGTAATGCTCGGAGTACGGCACGCGGCCGTTGGGCACGTACACGCAGTGCACCCGAATCCCGCCGCACAGCGCCGAGATCGCACGCGCCTCCGGGCGCTCGAAGTCCGGTGCGTCCGCGAGCGCGACAGTGACATCGTCGAGTCCCGCCCGCGAGAGGATCGCCACCCCGTTCCACTGTGCTTCGCCGTGCCGGGCGAACGCGTAACCGCGAGTGGTGAGCTCCTCCCCGAGCAGCTCGTCGAACGCGTCGTCGCTCAGCTTGGTCTCCTGCAGGCACACCACATCCGGCTGGCGCTGCTCGAGCCATGCCAGCAAACGCGGCAGGCGCTGCTTGGCCGAGTTCACGTTCCAGGTCGCTACCCGCACCCGGCGTACGCTAGCGAGGCTGGCCGATCACGCGACGGCCCCACGCGAACGAGCTCCCGAGCCAGCTCCCGTTCAACGGCAGCACGTACACGCCCTGGCCGGAGGAGTGGATCACCCAGTTGTCGCCGAGGTAGATCCCCTCGTGGACGATGTCGCTCTCGGTGGCCTTGCTGGTGAAGTGGGCCGATCCGAAGAACAGCAGATCGCCGGGGGCGAGCTGACTGATCTGCAAGCGCTGCGATCTGGGGATTTCGCCGGCCTGTTCAGCCGCCGTCCGTCCTCGTATCGCTTCGCCCCAGGGCAGGCCCGAGACCTTGTACACGCGCCACGCGAACCCCGAGCAGTCAAAGCCACCGTGTTCGAGGCCGTCTTCGGTGCTGTCCGTGGTGCCGCCCCAAACGTAGGGGTAGCCGATTCGGGAGACGGCGATCTGGAGTGCCTGGCGCTGCGCGCTCGTCATCTGCGGGAGCTCGAACGACGTAAGCGCTTCGCGCGCATAGGAAACCGTCCACGCGCTCATCGCCATCACCTTCGCCAGCGACCACGCAGCCTCGGCGCGCGTTATCGGGTCGCCCGGGAAGAGGTCGAGTCGCTGCGCGCCGACCGGATGCTCGTAGCGCAGTTCCAGCAGGCGCGCCACCGTCTCGGATCCAAAGTACGGGGGCGGATTCACGCCGGCCGCGGCGGCCGTCGCCTGTACGTGCGCCGCGACGCTCGTCAGGCCGAGGTCTTCCACGAGCATGCGATCGAAGGTCACGACCGTTACCGGGTTCTGCGCGGTGTGGGCCACCGGCGCCGCCGACGCGCTCGCGGCGGCGGGTTCGCCAGGCGTGCCCGGCTCGCCGGAGACGCCCTGTTTGCTCGCCTCGCTCTGGAGCCGCGTCGCGAGCGCGACCATCGTCGCGTTGGCCTGCGCCGACGAAAGCTGACCAGCGCCAGCGAAGGACCCGCCACTCGCTTCCATCAGCCCGGCGGCAAGCACCTGACGTTGCTGAGCCGCATCCCAGCTCGCACTCGCCGGCGCGGCGACGGCCCGCGCCGCAAGGATCGCGCAGCATCCGCAGAGAACCGCGATGGCGAGCGCCGCCACGAGCAGCGCGCGGGCACGCGGGAGCAGACGGTACGTCACCAGCTTCCTATCGGCCATCCAGACCCGGCGCCGTGGTGTGGGCCGCGCAACTGGACAGATCGACCACCCACAGCAGGCTCGTCAGATTGGCGTGGAGAACGGATGTCACGCTTCGGCGGCTGCTGGCACATTGAGAGGTGATGGCGGACGCTGGCGAGTTCGATGGCTTCTATCGCCGTGAAAGCGAGGGGATGCTCGTGTTCTTCGCACGTCGGACGCTCGACCCCGAGGCGGCATTGGATCTGACGGCCGAGACGTTCGGCCACGCGTATCTGGGGTGGCGCGGGCTGCGCGGCGACTCGCGCGAGGAGCGCCAGGCGTGGCTGTACACGATCGCCCGCCGCCGCCTGTCGCGCTACCTGCGTCGCGGCCGCGTCGAGCGGCGCGCGCTGCGGCGGCTGGGCATCCAGACGCCGGTTGCGCACGAGGACGATCTGGCGCTGATCGAGGAGCGGGCGGGGCTTGCGCAGCTGCGCGCGGCGCTCAGCTGCGAGCTCGTGCGCCTGAGCGCGCAGCAGCGGCGGGCGCTCGACCTGCGGATCGTGCAGGAGCGGCCGTACGCCGAGGTGGCAAGCGTCCTGGGCATCTCCGAGCTCGCCGCGCGGGCGCGCGTCTCGCGCGGCCTGCGCGCGCTGGGCAACGCGCTCGACGTGCAGATCGCCGCGGGAGAGCAGCTGTGAGCGAGCACCCGCTCCCGGTGCTCGAGGCGCTCGGCGGCGAGTTCCGGCGCCTGGGCGAGCCGCCGAGACCTCGCGCCGGCGTGACGCGACGGACACTGCTGCTGACGCTCGTGCTCACGCTGCTGCTCGCGGGCGTCGCCGCGGCGGCGATCCTGATCTCACAGGGCGCGCCGCTCCCGGCCCCGAACGCACAGGATCTGCAATCGAGCGGCGTGCCGCTGCCCGCTACCGCGCGCCTGGCCGGCCTCGACGCACCCGATCCAGACCCCGCGGAACCGCCGTGGGACATCCGCCTCTCGCGCACCCGCGCGGGCGAGACGTGCACAGCCGTCGGGCAGGTGCTGGGCGGCCAGTTCGGCATCGTCGGCCTCGATCACGTGTTCCGCGCGCTGCCCCTCGGCGGGGTGGATGCGTGCGGAGTGGACGCGCCCGATGGGCCGGTGCTGGCCGGAGCGAGGGTGTTCGTCGGCTCGAGCACAGAGGGCGCGCGCACGGTCGTGAACGGCGTCGCGGGCGCGGGCGCACGATCGGTGACTGTCTACGGACCCGAAGGAGCGCGAGCGTTGCGACTCGGCCCGCGGGGGAGCTTCATCACGGTGTATCCGGGATATGTGGAAGAAGTGCGCCCGCGGGTGGTCGTGGTGATGCGCGACGGCAGGAGCCACACGATCGCGTTCGCCCAGTCCTCGGCGTTCGAAGTCGCCGATCCCGACAGCGGCTCGCCGTGGGAAATCAGCGGCGAAGCGGACCTTGGACCGGGGGCCTATCCGGATGAGAACTGCGCGCAGGCCTCACAGGAGCTCGGACGCGTCAACCCGAACCGCTTCGGCTCGCCGATGACGCCGTCAGTGTGCGGTCGCCTCGGCGTGAACCCGCTGTTCGTGCTGATGCGTCGCTTCGTCCCGGAACCGAGGGAACACACGGGGACTCCATGGGGAAACAACCCCGCGCGCACGCTCGTGTATGGAGCGGCTGCGAGGCGAGTGGTCTCGCTCGCCCTGACCGGCGCCGGCGCGCCGCGGCAGCTCGCGATCGATCCGCACGGCGGCGTGTTCCTGGCGGTGCTCGACGGGCACGTGGATCCGCGGTCGCTGACGCTGACCGCACGCCTGCGCGACGGCGCCTCGTTCAGCTACCGCCGCTCGAGCAACCTGCTCGAACCACCGTTCACGCCCGTCGAAGGCCCGGCGAGCAAGACCAGCCGACCGCTGCGCGAGCCTCCTGTCCCCGCCTACCGCAACCCGTTTCCGGCGCGCCAGGCCGAACCTCAGCCGCCGGATATCCCGCTGGCGGGCACCGTGCGCGAGACGCTGCATGCCAAGGATCCGGCGGGCGGCCCCGAATGGGCGCTGCGCAGCTGGCAGGGATCGCGCAACCCGCGCGCCAACTTCGGCCCGGGCTACCGTCCGGCGCGCTTCATCTGCGTGCAGGTCGGCGCGGTCGAGGGCCACCGGCTCGTTCAGCCGCGCCCCGGTTCGACGCCGCTGCCGTTGAGCGTCGGCGAGGAATCCGAATACGGCGCCAGCAGTTGCAACGCGCCGAGCGAGGAGACCCACTTCGGGCCGATGGGCGAAGCCGTGAGCTACGTAGCTAACCCGTACGCCTACGCACCGCGGCCGCTGCGCACGGTGGTCTTCGGCATGCTGCGGCTCGACGCCACGCATCCGCTGCTGCTCGGCGCAGGAGCGCCGCGCCCGCTGGCGCTCGACGCCAACCACGCGTTTCTCGCGGTGCTCCCCGGCCGCTACTGGGACACGCCGCTGCGCATCTCCGCGGTGATCGGCGGACGGACGGTCCTCGGTCGCGCGATGCAGTCGAATTCGGGTCCCCCGTCAACGCCGCAGGCGCGCGCGCCGGACCCCAACGGTGGCGCGCCGTGGGGGTTCGCGGCTGGCGCAGACGGCTCGAGCGCCTTCGGGCAGATCGTCGAGGGACGTCTTGCGACGATCGAAACGCGCACGGGCGCCGTTCACTACGGCCCAAACGGCTGGAGCAGCGGCGGCAACGCGCCTGCTCTGCGCAAGCCGCCGCCGGTTCGCTTCGAAACCAACGGCGGCCCCGAAGAAGCAGGTCTGCTCGGCGGACGCTCGACCGCGCTGCCTCGCCCTGAGCTCGAGCGCCGCACGCTGCCCGGCCGCACGATCATCACCGGCGAAGCTGACGCCGACGTCGTCTCGGTCACGCTGGCCACGCCTCGCGACGTACGCACGCTGCGTCCGAGCGGGCCCGAGCACGTGTTCATCGTCGTCTACGACGGGCAGTTCTTCCGCGGCGCGATCACCGCGACGATCGAGCTGCGCGACGGGCGCACGGTCACCGAGGCGGTGAACAACCCCGACAGCCCCGGCCCGCCGGCGGCGGAGCCGGCAACGCCATCGCTTGCGAAGCGATGGCAGCGCGACCGGGTCACGCTCGACAGCATGCGCAGCGAGGTCGCGCGCGCCGAACACGCAGGCCGCCGCAAGCGCGAGAAGCTCCTCGACGGCGCACCGCTGACGCAGATCGTGCACGGCCTGCGCGGCATCGAAGCGATCGTCGTTGCCGATGAGGGCCGCGTCGCCTACGTCGCGGCCCATCCCGGCGTGCTGCCGCTCGAATAGGGACGCCAGGCGGCCGGGCGATCGTCAGCTCTGGGCCAGCCGGATGAGCCCGCAGAACACGCCGGAGACGTGCGGGTCGAACTGCGATCCGGAGAAGCTCTCGATCTCGGCGAGCGCCTCCTCGACGGTGATCGCGTCGCTGAATGGGCGCTGGCGCATCATCGCGACGAACGCGGCACACACGGCGATGATCCGGGCGCCGAGCGGGATGTCCTCGCCGGCGAGCCCGTCGGGGTAGCCCCGCCCGTCGAAGCGCTCGTGGTGGGAGCGCACGAGCCGCGCGGCGTGCGCCAGCGACGGCGCGGCGGCGAGTATGCGCTGCCCGACTTCGGCATGCGTGCGCATCAGCGCCCACTCTTCGTCGACGAGCGCACCGGGCTTGTTGATGATCCCGTCGGGGACCGCCAGCATGCCGACGTCGTGCAGACGCGCCGCGAGCTCGATGCGCTCGACTTCGTCGTCGGAGAGCCCCATTCCTTCCGCCGTCGCGACGGCGAGACGAGCGACCCGATTGAGGTCGTCGAGCACACCGGGGGTGCGTTCGTTGAGGACCTTCAGCAGCAGATAGAGGCTCTCCCGGCCTCCCGCCGCGTGATCGGCGTCCTGCTGCCCGTTGACGGTCTTGAACATCTCGCTTTCGTATCGCGCCTCACCCGGCGCTGCTTGAACCGATGCGCCTATAAAAAACCGATGTTCCATCTGCCGTCACGGCCAGCGGCAGGCGCTCCCCCGGCGAACCGTACGAGCATAATCGTCGGCGTGGCCTCTGATCGACTGTCCAGCGGCACACCGGATTGGTTCATCGACGAGTTGGGCTGCGCCGGCCGGGAGAACCTCGACGCAGCCCACGTCGCTCGCTATGACGCTAAGGAGGACGCGAGCGCCGCCGGCGAGGTCGCGCTCCTGCGGAGCATCGGCCTGACGCGAGAGTCGCTCGTGGTCGAGCTCGGCGCCGGGACGGGGCAGTTCACCGTCGAGGTGGCGCCGGCGTGCGCGCGCGTGATCGCCGTGGACGTATCCGAGCCCATGCTCGGTCGGCTCGAAAGCAAGGTTGCGAATCTCGGGCTGGGCAACGTCGAGACCATTCGCGCGGGCTTTCTCACATATGAGCATGTCGGAGACCCGGTCGACTTCATCTACTCCCGCTACGCGCTGCAGACCTGGACGTGATAGAAGGCAGTCAGATGGGGCCAGTCCTCGTCGAGCTTTGCGACCGCCTTGGGGTGCTTGGCGCCGAACTCCTCGCGGAAGCGCTCGAGCGCCTGCTTGGCGTTGACGCGAGTGCCAGCCTCCATGATCTCGCGCAGCATAAGCTTCGCCCGGGGCTGCTGGCGCGTAGGGAGAGTATCGAGGATAATCGCGGTCTCGTGTGCCCAGCAGGCACCACGCCGGGCTGTTGGAAACACGTCCCTGAGCGCTGCCCAGATCCCCAGTGCACCGTCGCCGACAAGGAGCTTGGGATCGTTCAGGCCCCGGCGCTTGAGGTCTCTGAGCACGGGAGCCCAGGAGGCGGCGCACTCTCGGGACCCCTCCTCGACGGCCAAGAGCTCCCTTGTGCCGTCCTCCTTGACGCCGATCACCACCAGCAAGCACAGGGGATCGTCGTCTCCGAGCCCCATCGAGACGTGGACGCCGCCGCAGAGCAGATAGGCGTAGTGGCTGCAGCCCAGCTGGCGGGTCCAAAGCGCACGTGCTCTGTCTCCCATTCTTTGCACATCCGACTGATCGTTGACGGCGAGAGCCCCGATGTGACCTCACGGAGCAGGCACTCGAGAGCAGGACGGAAGTTGCCGGTGGACATGCCGCACAGGTAGAGGATCGGCAGCACCTCGGTGACCTTCGGTGAGTGGCGAGCGTAGGCAGGCAGGATCCGCGAGCCAAACCGCTTGCGTTCGCCGGTCTCTTCATCGATGCGTCTGTCGTCGATCCTGGGCACCCGGAGCTCGACGATGCCCGAGCCAACCGTCACCCGGCGCGGGCGGCCGTAGCCGTTGCGCACCACCAAGCGTTGACCGTCCTGATCCAGTTCCTCGCTAAACGAGGAGACATACTCCTCTACCTCGGCCTCCAGGGCCGCGGCGATCAAGCGCCGTGCCCCGTCTCGGGCCAGCTCGTCGAGCGCGGTCGTTGCCCCGTTGGTGTTCGCCCCGGGTGGGGCAGTGAGAACATCTGCCATGGCGTTCTGGCGGACGGAGTCTGTTGCGGCTCAGGCGCTGCGGCCTATTGCGTGCAACCCGCGTTGACGCTGGCACCATGTGCTGCATCTGCGGGCCACGGGGTCGGCTTCGTCCAGACGATGATGCTCCTAGGAGCCGTCATCACGGCATCCCAGATGAAGTTGGCGGCGGGTGGCGTTGTATCTGTCCTGGAGAAGCTCGTCTGCGTCCCGCTTTGTGTCGTCGCTGTCGCATTTTCACGCCATGTTGCGGTGAGGTTGTCAGCCTGCAGGACAGCTACTGCAGATTCGACTCGCGCGCCGAGCAACCCACTGCAGTGCAGCGCTTCCCCTGGAGCGAACGCGCTTGCTTGCGAGTCATAGGTCTCTCCCGGCTTGGCGGCGCGTCCAAGAGTGATGTAACCCGCACCGGTGAAGCTCGCCGGTATTCTCAGACCGATTGGGCAACCGCCGCCGCCGGTGACGCAGTGCCCGCCTTGAAGCGCCTGAATTGAGCTGCCACCGCCCATGTCGCTCATATAGACCACCGTGCCAACGAGACTGGGTGACACGGGGGCGAGGCTCACGGTGATGTCGAAACCGTGTTCGGCAAACGCAGCCTTGAGCTGACTCTCGGCCGCGAATGGGTCGGTCACAGTCGCGACTATGTCGCCAGAGGCTGCCGTATGGAACGCAACGGCAGCTGCTGCCGACTGCGGCCCAGTGTTTGACCCCGGCAACAGAAACGCCGCGACGGCGACGGCGACGGCGCCCGCGCCGAGTGCCGCCGTCCGAATCTGCCGTCTGCCGCGACCGCTGCGCACGCGGTGCGTATGCATCGTGGCCGCCGGTCGCTCGTGCGCGACGATTGCCTCAAACATTGCGATACGCCGCTCGAGTGGGAAGATGTCGTCCACGCGGCCGGCGGCCTCCGGTCGCAGGTCCCTCAATAGATCAACAACGCTGTGGCTCATGTGGCTCCTTTCCGGAGGAGTTGACGGGCGTCGCCTGAGACTGCAAGGGCGACGCGTCGTGAAGAACGCTGGTGTTGTGTTCGGTTCGGTTCAGCGCGGTGTAGAGCTGTTTGCGAGCTCGATGCATTCGCAGCGCGAACGCGCCCCGAGAGCAGCCGAGCATCGCTGCCGCCTCGCGCTCGCTCAGGCCATCCCACGCAATCAGAAGCAGCGCCTCCTGCTGAAAGGGGGTCAGGTCGGCGATCGCTGCGAGCACCGTCTCGCGGGCCACCATCGTCCCCAAATGATCCTCGGACCCCACGACGGCTGACTCGTTAATACGGATGGTGAGGGCGTCGCGGCGTGACCGAGCTCGGCGCTGCTCAGCCAAGACACGACGCGCGACCTCGAGCAACCAACCCACCGGCTCAGCCGGGACGTCCGGAAGACGCCTCCAGGCGATCTCAAACGTGCGCGAGAGGGCGTCAGCGGCGGAGTCCTGGTCGGTTCGCGCAAGCAGATACGCAGCGACACGCGAAAAGTGCCGCTGATAGATCCGCTCAAAACGTTCTGTGTCGGACCCACCAGGCCGGACCGTTGGCTTCGTGGCGCTCATATAAGGGGAATGGCCGGCAAGTGCGCCGATGTTACGCACGGCGCGTTACCAGGAGCAATTTCTGGGGAAGTCCGGCCCAGAACAGCATTCGCGCCGACACCCGAGCTCATTCGGCCTTCTTGATCGCGACGGGGCGTGAACGACTTGGCCCTTCCAAAGCAAGGCTGCGGCTTGCGATAATCCGCTGTGAGCGCCCGGCCACGCGGTGAGAACTGCCGCGGCAAGCCACGCCGCTTGTCTCTGACTGACAGACATACATTTTCTCCGGCATCCACCTGACCCGCGATGTCTGCGCGGGTTGGACGGCGCGAGTGAGCGCTCTCGGGTAGGTTCGCGGGACCCGAGAGCTGCGCTCAACGCGCGGCGCGCGTCAGCCGACCGGCGAGCATTCGCAGGTGCTCGAGCAGCTCGGGCGGCTCGTGCACCTCGAAGTTGACGCCAAGCATCGCGATGCGCATTGCGAGCCACCTGAGGTCATCGTCGCTCGTCTGGTACTCACAAGTGTGTGCGTCAATCGGCTCGATCCTGCCGAAGTGGGCCGGAACGCGACCTGATATCTCCTCCGCGCTCACGTGCAGGGTGACGCGTGCCTCGAATCGGTTCGGGGCCCTCTTGATTCCCTGCTCGACGAACGCTGCGGGATCGCTTGCCGGCAGGCTGCGCGGCGTGAAGCTCACGCCTGTCGACGCGAGCTTGGTCAATCGGTCGATGCGGAAGGTGCGCCAGTCCTCCCTGCGATGATCCCACGCGACGAGATACCAGCGCCGGCCATGGTTGACGAGCGAGTGCGGCTCGACCTCGCGGCGACTGTCGGCGCCATCGCGGCCTCGGTAGCCGAAGCGCAGACACTCGGAGTCGCGGCAGGCCGTAGCGATCACGGCCAGGTACTGCGGATCGACCGTCGGGCCGCCGACGGGGATTGTGGACGTAGTTGAGCCCAGCGCTCGGACGCGACGGCGCAGGTGCATCGGTAGAACCTGCTCGAGCTTGACGAGCGCTCGCACGGCGGCTTCCTCGATGCCAGCGACGGACGCGCCGGCGGCGGTGCGAAGGCCGACGGCGATCGCGATTGCCTCCTCGTCGTCGAGCAGCAGCGGCGGCATTGCGCTCCCGGCACGAAGCCGGTAGCCGCCAGCAGGGCCGGTGAGCGCATCCACGGGGTAGCCGAGTTGGCGTAGCCGCTCGATGTCGCGCCGGACGGTGCGGCCGGACACTTCGAGCCGACCGGCCAGCTCGTTGCCTGGCCAGTCGCGGCGTCCCTGGAGTAGGGAGAGCAGTTCCAGAAGTCGGACCGAGGTGTGGCTCATCGCACTTTCATCGTCTCGAGAGTTGAGGACGGATACTGGCCTAAATTGACCGTAGGGTGCGGAGCAGTGTCAACAACGCAGAAGGGAGCACCGATGCTCGAACGAAACGGATACATCCCCGGCGTGCCATGTTGGGTTGACACCAGCCAGCCCGACCCAGACGCCGCAGTCGCGTTCTACAGCGGCCTGTTTGGATGGGATTGCGAGGATGCAATGCCGCCGGGCGCGCCCGGCAAGTACTTCATCGCGCGCCTGCGGGGCGGCGACATCGCGGCCATCGGCTCGCAGCCCGAGGGCGGTCCACCGATGGCGACGTGGAACACGTACATCTGGGTCGAGAGCGCCGACGACGCCGCCGCCAAGGTGCGGGACAACGGCGGGCGCGTCCTGATGGACCCCTTCGACGTGATGGACGCGGGGCGCATGGCGGTGTTCGCCGATCCCGAGGGGGCCGCGTTCTGCGTGTGGGAGGCAAAGCAGCACAAGGGTGCGCAGATCGTCAACGAGCCCGGCTCTGTGAACTTCAACGGGCTGAACACCCGCGACGCGACGAGCGCTAAGGCCTTCTACGGCTCGTTGTTCGGATGGCAATCGCTCGGTCTTGGGGGCGGCGCCGAGATGTGGCGGCTGCCGGGCTACGGCGCCTTCCTCGAACAGGACGATCCGGGCCTCCGCGAGCGGATGGCGGCGAGCGGGGCTCCGGCTGGCTTCGAGGACGTGGTCGCGACCCTCAATCCGATCGCCGAGGACCAACCCGACGTACCGGCGCACTGGAGCGTGACGTTCGCGGTTGACGATGCCGACGCGACGGCTGCAAAGGCCACAGAGCTTGGGGGTCAGGTGGTCGTCCCGCCGTTCGATGCGCCGTGGGTCCGGATGACTGTCATCACCGATCCGCAGGGCGCGACATTTATCGCAAGCAAGTTCGTCCCGGAGAACAAGAGCCTGGAAGGCCACGCCGAGTTCGACGGCGAGCGCCGCTTAGAGGCGCCTCTGCGACCAGCATCTGCTCTCTTCACTTCGCGAGGCGGGCGCCGTGCCGGCCCGCCTCGCCGGCTGCGGAGTCTGTGAAGCTAGAGCCCTGGAAACGGCCCGGTGTGCGTGCCTGGTGTGAAGGAGACCCCGCGCAGGACTTCACCGAAGCCTGCCGTCCTCAGCGTGAGGAAGCGCTCCCACGGCGCTTCGGCTTGCGCCGACAACGGGTCGGCAATCGCGACGTCGGGAAGCCCTTCAGAGTGCACATGTTGTTGGGCTTGAGTTCTTCGTTGGCGATCGCTTCGGCGAGCGGTTCGATCGCTGCGCCGCGGATGAGCACCGATGCCTGTAGGTCGTGCAGGCTGGCCTGCACGCATAGGCTGCTCGTCGTCGGGGTAGTCGATCATCCCAGGCTCGTCGGCTCGCCACGCAGCTATCGGCCACTTTCGTCAGGGAGCGGCGGTCATCCCGAGCGCGGTGAGGAAGCGTTGCACGGCGTCCACAGCGTCTGCACGCAGCTCTGGTTCGTGAGCCTGCGGATCGACCTGGATGGCCTGCTCGGCGTAAGCTCGTGGTCCGATGTCGGATGTGTCGCGGTAGCGTTCGCGGATCTCGAGAAAGGTGCTCTGGAGCGGCCCGAGGGCGTTTGCGAGCGTCCCGTTGCGCAGGGCCTGGGCGGCGCCTCGGGTCCACCGGCGCGGTTGTGGAGCAGTACGTAGGCGAGGTCGTAGTAGTCCTTGGTGGCGGCGCGGCTGCGCAACGCGACGCACTTGGACAGCAGGTAGCCCTGCAGTCCGGCGAAGCGCACGCTGACCTGCACCTCGGTGCCGTCAGCGAGGGCGCCCGTTACGTGCTCCCACTCGTAGTCGTGGGCGACGTATCCGGTGCCGCGCAGGTTGGCGGCGCCGAGGCGGTGGCTGCCGTTCGGTCGTATGCTCTCGCCCTCGCGGTAGTCTTCGAGGTCGCAGAGAAACTCGATTCTCACGAGAGTGGAGACGATCGATCCTTGCCAGTGCCAACCGTCCTGTCCAGGATCGGGCTTGAACTGGAGGGCTTCGAGGGCGCGCTCTACCACCCCGAGGTCTGCGCCGGGATCGATCTGGCTGACCAGGAGGACGTCCACGTCTGTTGTGCCGAGATGTTCGGGGATGACGCCAGTGGTGTCGCGTGCGAGGACTGCCGGCACCAGTCCGCCGAGCACCACGAGGAATGGCGCCTCATCGCCCATCTCGTGCAGCAGCCTGACGAGCGCGGTCTCGGCTCGCGCGCGGGCGGCCGGCGAGCGCTGCTCGTCGGTCATGCCGGTGCCGCCGCCTGTACGATCGGCTGCTCGGCCATCGCCGTTTAATGCAGCGGGTCGATCAGCAGGGACTTGATGTGATCGGCCGCGTCCTGGCCGCGCGCGTCGAACGAGGAGAGGTCGGCGTACAGCCGCGGAGCGCTCACCACGGGGACACCCTCGTGGCACCTGGCAAGGTCGAGGATGCGGGGGTCCGCGCGCCAGAAGATCACGCGTCCGCCCTCATCGACCTCGCGCAGCCCGGCGGCGGCGATCGCCGCAGTGAGCGGCCCAGCGAAGTCTTCATCGGCGATATAGATGTGGACGCTCGGCACGGTCGTCGTGAACGGTGCGGCGAGCTCCAGGCCAGCCCAGCCGCTCACCGCCCAGCGCAAGCCCTCGTCGAGCGCAGTGCGCAGATCGCCCGTGAACAAGCCCATCACGTCCCGCGCGGCGCGATGGGCGATGCGCGCGTCTCGTGTCTGTGCCGCGAGCGCGACCGACCAGGCGGACAGCATCCCGCTGGCGTCGAGGATCTCCCGGTAGGCGCCCGGGCCTCGCGCCGGACCGCGCTTGACCGTCCATCCCTGTGCGTCGAACATTCCCAGCACACTCGCCGCTTGCGCGGTTGACCATCCGCCGTCACGCGCGAGCGCCGCCGCGCTCAGGCGCTCATCGGCGCGGGCGAGGACGAGCTCGGCGAGCGACAGCGACGACGGCGACCACGAGAAACGGCGCGTATCCCTGCCTGGAGCACGGGCAGGTGGTTCGCGAATGACCAGCAGGCCGCCGGGGCCGGCGATCCGCGCCCGCGCGTCTTCATCGGCCCAGTTGGCGTTGCGCGCGCGCAGCCATTCGATCGCCCCCGGAGATAGGCGGCGCCCGAGCAGCACGACATCCGACGGCCACGGATCAGGCACACCGGCCGCAGCGCGGCGCACGTCATCCGGCCAACCCTCCCCGGCCCACACGGCGCGCAGCGCCACCGGGTCGCCGGTGCCCGCCTGGACGACGAGGGTCGAGCTCTCACCCTGCGAGGTAGCGCGTACGGCGGCCGTGCCGTCCAAGGCCAAGGCGAGGATGCGAGCCAGACGATTCTCTGCCGCCAACATATTCTCTACTGTACCAGAAGAAAATGAGGGAGAGCAGCAAACCAAACGGTCGAACGGCGTGGTCGAGCGTACGCGCCCCTCGGGGATCGGGCTCATCACTCACACAGTTCGTAGCGCTTCGGTGGGTGACAGCCGCGCGGCGCGCAGTGCGGGGACGAGGCCGGCGACCGCGCCGATCAGGAGCGCCGCGCCGAACCCGCCCGCCCAGGCGAGGGTGGGGATGACGATCGCCCAGCCCTTGGTGGAGGCATAGATCGCGGTCGCGAGCGCCCCGGTGGCGATGCCGGCGACGCCGCCGCCGAGCGCGAGCAGGATCGCCTCGGACAGGAACTGCGTGCGGATCTGCCCGCGGGTCGCGCCGAGCGCGCGGCGCAGCCCGATCTCCGAGCGGCGTTCCAACACGCTGATGACCATGATGTTCGCCACGCCGACGGCACCCACCAGCAGCGCCACGGCGCCGAGTCCGAGAAAGAGACCGTTGAAGGCGCCCTGGGCGTCGGCGCGCGCCGTGAGCGCGGCCGAGGGTTGGCTGACGTTGACTTCGTTGGGCGCTTCCGGGTCCGCCGTTGCGGCGAGCACCGACTGGACGGCCGCGACCTGGCTGTTCTGCGCGCGCAGGTACACGGTGTTTGGGTGCCCGTTGAAGTGCAGGTAGCGTTCGGCGGCCTTGAAGCCGACAAGCACCGAGCTTTCGATTTCGGGGGCCAGCACCGATGGGCCGAGGATCCCGACGAGGTACAGCCACATGCCGCCGGCCCAGATCCGCTCGCCGGGGTAGATGTGGTCGATCCCGAGTCGCTGCGCGGCCGCGGAGCCTAGCACGGCGGCCGGCTCCTGTGCGGTCGCGGCGTTCAGGTAGCGGCCCTGCACGACGCCGATTCCAAGCGTGCGCAGCAGGCCGAGGCTCGCCGCTTGGACGCTCAGGGCGTTGGTTTCGACGGTGGGGATCAGTGGAGTGCGGTAGACGCTGCCTTTGACGTTTCCCGTCTCCGCGACGGTTTCGACGGGCTCGATGCGGGCGATCATCGCGGGCGCGACGAGGGGTAGCTCGGCCGTTTTGCCGGCGAAGCTCTGGCCGTTGGTGACGGTCAGGAGGTTCGTCCCGAGGCGTTCGATCTCCGCGAGCAGCCCGGCTTGGCTGGAGGAGGACAGGCCGAGCACGGCCACGATCGCGGCGACGCCGATCGCGATCCCCAGCGCGGAGAGCGCGGCACGCGTGCGCCTGGTGCGCAGCCCGACGCTCGCGACACGCGCGAGATCGGACGGGCGCAGCTTGCAGGGGGCTAGGTTCACACGATTGGCAGCGAGGTCCCCGGGCGCGGTCACGAGGACTGCCCGGGTGCAACGTTTACGAGCGCGAACGCCGCCGGTCTCGCGTGCTCGACGGTCGCCTTGACGATGTAGCCGCCCTGCGTGTCGCTGGCGGTGAAGGTCGGCGCCACGGCGATCCCACAGGCGTCGGTCTTGACCTTGGCCGTGCGGGGGTGAGAGACGCGGGTGCGATGGTGGGGGCCGCGAGAATGGACCGTGAAGCGTCCGCTCGCGCCGATGAGAGGCGCCGAGAACGTGATCAGCGCGCCCGGAACGGGGTTTTTCTGGGCGTCGGTGGCGGTCACAGCAAGGCGGATCGGGAAGGGTGTTCCCGCGAGGGTGGATTGCGTGGAGCCGACCCCGGGGGTGAGCTTGGTGGGTTTGCCGGCGAGGCTTGATAGCGAGAAGCTGACCGGCGTGACGGTGGGTGCCCCGGTTTTGCCGACACTTTCCGTCCCGCCCCCGCCGCTTGACACCGAAGCGGTGGCGTTGAACGAGCCGGCGGCCGTGGTCGCGGTGAACGCCGGGGAGGTGGCAAGGCCGCTCGCGTCGCTTGTGGCCGTGGCCTGGGCTCCGCCACCGGCGAAGCTGGCACTGGCACTGGCACTGGTGCCGCAGGTGCCGGCGGTGGCGGAGCCGAGCGTGAACGTGACGGTGGTCCCGGCGACCGGGTTGCGGCCCGCGTCGAGCACCCTGACCTGCAGCGGCTCCGGGAAGCGACCGCCGACGCTGGCCGACCTGCGCTCGAGGGGGATCGCGCTCAGCTGCGTCGGGATGCCGGCGGCGGTATTGATCAATGAGAACGAGACGGAGCCGTACTGCGAGCTGGCGGTGACGGTGTAACCGCCAGCCGTGCCGTTGGCGGTGAACGTCGGCGCGGCGACGGTGCCGGAGGCGTCGGCGCCGACCGTGGCAGTGTTGGAGTTGGTGGCCGAGAAGCGCCCGCTGGCGCCGCTGGCGGGTGCGCTGAAGATGACCGGGATGCCGGCGGCGCCGGCGACGGGGCAGCCGTCGCTGTTCGTGAGCGCAACCTGCAGGCCGCTCGCAAAGGCGGTGTCGAGCGTGGTGGTCTGCGGTGTGCCCGCGACGAGCGTGAGCTGGTTCGGAGTGTTAGACGAGAGGCAGGTGGATGTGGAGGTGCTTTCGCCGGGCGAGCCGCCGCTTTCCCCGCTCCTTTCGCCCGCGGCAAGGGCCGGAGCGCCAGCGATTGCGCCTGTCGAGGCTCCTAGGCCGGCGGCGATGAGGAGTGCGAGCGCCGCACGGCGGCCGCAGTGGCGCAGCCGTGCCCACACGGCGCGTGCCACCGCGGCGCGGCGGCCAGTCGACCGGCCCGCCCCTCGCGCGGTCATCGGCTGAGCGCTCCTTCTCCGGCGGTGTCGGCGACGATCCGCCCGTCGAGCACCCGCACCTGTCGTGGCAGGCGGCCGGCGAGGTCGTGGTCGTGGGTGATCACGAGGATCGTCGCGCCATCGCCGTTCAGCTCTTCCAGCAGCTCCAGCAGCGCGGCGCCCGCGCTGCTGTCGAGATTGCCAGTGGGCTCGTCGGCCAGCACGATCGCGGGGCGGCCAACCAGCGCGCGTGCGATCGCGACGCGCTGGCGCTCGCCACCGGAGAGCTTGCTCGGGCGGAAGTGGGCGCGATCGGCGAGCCCCACCCGGGCGAGCGTCTGAGCCGCTCGCTCACGGCGCTCGGCGACAGCGACGCCGGCGTAAAGCAGCCCTTCGGCGACATTCTCCAGGGCGGTGGAGTGCTCCGACAGAAAAAACTGCTGAAAGACGAACCCGATACGCGTGGCACGCAGCGTGGCGAGCTCACGGTCGGCGAGCCCCGCCGCGTCCAGGCCCGTGATCGAAACCACGCCTGAGTTCGGGCGCTCGAGCGTGCCCATCACGTGCAGCAACGTCGTCTTACCCGAACCCGAGGGGCCCACGATCGCCACGAGCTCACCCTCTCGCACCGCAAAGCTGACCTCCCGCAGCGCGTACACCGGCGGCTCGGCACCGTAGACCTTGCTGACTGCGCGCAACTCCAACACGGCCGGCGCCTCACCGCCGTCCGCGTACGCGACGCCTGTCGGCTGCTCGCTCATGTTTTCGGCACCACCACGCGCTGGCCCGCGAACAAACCCCGGCCGCTCACCTGCACAAGACCTTCGGTGTCGTCGAACAGGCCGAGGCTGACCGCCTCCAGACGGTGCACGCGGCCTTCGGCGACCTCTACCGCGTAGCCGCCACCGGCGAGCGCGAGCAGCGCGTCGATTGGCACCGCGAGCGCGCCTTCGACGCTTTCGGTGGTGATCGACACGTTCACGGGCGCCTGGTCGAGGTGTCCCGTCGCCGCGGGATCGGTCGGCGTGGCATCGACTTCGACAGTAGGGGCGCCTTCTCCTTCGCCGCCCCTGCCAGAGCTGGACGGTGAGGTGGCGACGCTCGAGACGTACGTGATCCTCCCCGGCGTGCTCTGGTTGTCAGGCAGCGTGATCGTGACCGTGTCGCCGACCTTGACGCTCCCCTGCTCGGAGGCTTCGAGCGCGACCTTGACCTGCCGAGCGGTCGAGGTGATGGCGAGCACCGGCCCGGGCGTGACCGCCTGGCCGACCGCGGGCGTCACGCTCGTGACGCGCACCGGCCCCGGGTGAAACACGACCGACGCCAGCAGCAGCTCGCCGGTGACCGAGGCGCCGTGCGCCGACTGCAACGCGCGAATGGCGGCTGCGGTGGCGGCGGTAAATTCGTCGCCGGCGAGCCCCTGCCCGTAGCCGAGCGCCTGTAGGTTCGCGTTCAGCTCGGCGACATCGCGCCCCGGGGACATCCCCGCGCTGAACGCCCGCGTCGGCGCTATCGAGCCGTACAGCAGCAGCACCGGCTGGCCGCTGATTTCATACAGGCTCTGTCCGCGCCTGATGATCTGGCCGACCGACGGCAGCTCCGTGAACGTCGAGGTTTGGCCGATGAGCGCGGCCGAGGAGCGCGCCGTGGACAAATCAGACTGCGCGCTCGCGAGCGGTTTTTCGGCCGAGGAGACCTGCGAGCGGTCGGCGCTGACTTTGGCGGCGGTGCTGGTGGCGTTCTGCTGCGCCGAGGACACTGACTGCGCGTCGCCCAAGCACGAGCTCCCCGCAGCACCCGACGAGTCGCCTTCGCTGCTGGGCGAGGAGCTGGCGGCTGCCGCTTCCGCAGCACCCTCGCCCGCGCAGTTGACCTCCTCCTTGGCGCGCGCCGCCGCCAACGTCGCCTGGTCGCCCGCGAGCGCCCGCGTGTCGGAGGCCAACGTCGCCCCGGCCCTCGCCAGCATCGCTTCGGCGCTCGCGACCTGCTGACTAGCCTGCTGAACGGCAGACGGCGCGGTCCCAGACGCCACGCGGATGCTCGACGAGCCCGCGTAGCCGAGCATGCCGCTCACCTGCGTCTGCTGCGACAGCGACTGCCGTTTCACCGACACCAACGAGACCGGGCTCGCGTTGTCAACGACACCGCCCGTCGATTTTCCCCCGCCGCCAAACGAGTCCGTCACGATCACCACGACGGCCACGACCAGCGCCAACCCCACGACCGCAAGTACCCGCCGACGGGCGCGGCCAGCAGGCGGGCCGAGCTTTGATGGCTCCCCATCGCGCCCGGCCGGCCGGGGCATCTCGCGCGCGGATGCCGTCCCACTGGACACCGAATCGCTCATCGATCGCGACCACGGGCCGCTTGTACGACATGTGTGAGGCAGCGGCGCCTCGAGCGTCGCCTACGAGCGTTCAACCGGACTCCCCCCGGCGCGCTCGGCGGCAGGTGCTGGCATTCGTCATCCGCGTGACTGAACTGCGGAGTTTCAGTCTTGCTCCATGCCTGCCGCAGCGCGGCCTGGGTGGGCGGGCCCAGTTGGCCGGAGCTCGGGAGCAGGCGCCCGCGTGCCGTCTGGGCCGTCCGGAACTGGGAGCCGCCGACCCCGAGTTGCTGCAGGCTGAGCTTCGGGATCACTTCACTGCTGTCGGGGTCGGTAAATCTCAGCAGGCCGAGAGCGCGCATGCAGCGGTAATAGACAAGTGCCTGCTGGGTGTCCGTTGACTGGGCAGCGGCAGAAAAGAGGCTGCTGCCGTATGCCACCGCCGCCAGGGCGCGGCCAGGCGTGGCGAGGATTGTGACCGCGGTTCGCGCTGCGGAGGGCCGCTGCCGCCCTGTGGCGCGCGTGCTGGGGTTCATCGTGCCTCCTCACGGTTGATGGTCGTGCCGGCAGCCAGCGTCGGCGTTCGCCCTGTCTGTGAGCGCTGCCTTTCGCCAGCGTCGCAGCCGCTCCTGTGCTGGCGCTGAAGACGGGGCAATCTTCAGCTAACGCTCAGGATCAGGCGGCGATACTCCCGCTGCCCATCGGCGGCGAAGCCCGCACGAGCGCCGTGGCCGTGTCACTCTCATCCTCGACGATCAGGACACGCACAGAAACGATCATGGGCTCGCCTCGCCCAAGTTAGACCCGGGCGAGACGAACGTCACGTCTGATGTGACGCGCCTGATGCGCCGCGCGCACGTCAACGGCGCGCGGCGCCTGCGCGCGCTTCCTTTTCTGCCGCGGACACCGTGGAAGGCGCGCCTTCGATGCGGTTACGAAGCGCTTCCCTTTCTTCCGCGGACACCGTGCAGGGAATACCCGCAGCGATGACGCTTTCAAGCGCTTCCCTTTCGGCGATGGCCCCCGGCCCCGACGGAGCCACCGCAAGCTTCGCGGCGGCTTCGAGCGCTTTCATTATGGCCACCGCTCCCGGCGCAGCCACCAGACGGGGTCCGCCAGCGGCCTTTGACGGGGGTGCCGGACACGCGGTGCCGGTGCCGCTGGCTTTGGCGGCGTGGTAGCTACGACCGCGCTTGGCATGGTGATGCCCGCCCTGCGCGAGGGCGATGCCGGCCGTCGCGAGCGCTGCCACGACCACGACCGCGAGCAGGGCGCCCGCCAATCGGACCAGCCTAAGATGTGACATGGAAGAACCTCCTACTTGATTTACATGTGCCCGCGTCGCGCCCGGACTTCGGCGGGATCGACCGCAACATCGGCCTATCTAAGGGAGTTGGCGTCGCTGAGAGGTGCCGCCTAGCGGAACTCCACGATCGAGTGGCTCATAACCTGCTGGGCATTGGCCACGTTGATGCGTTGCTGTGTCATCTCATACAGCTATGGGTAACCTCCGGACGCATAGCCGAAGCCTGCGAGCAGGTACTGACATTTGTGCATCGCGTTCTTGACCTGAGGGGAATTCATGTTAATCCCGTTCAAATTGCGGGGGAAACCAGGAGTCCCCGGTTCACCAGGGTCGGACTCGGCGACGGGGTCGGGCCAGTTCGGTACCCCGTTGGCGCGCACGCACCGGGCGAATTTCCACAACGCGTTCATCAACTGCTGGTCCCAGGCCTGGGGCGACTCACCGCTGTTCGGCAACAGGTGCTGGCAGGCTCTCTGGGCCGCCTGGAACTGGGAGCTGCTGACCCCGAGTTGCTGCAGGCTGACCTTCGGGATCACTCCGCTGCTGTTGGGGTCGGGGAATCTCCGCACGCCGTGGGAGCGTATGCAGCGGGAGTAGGCGAGCGCCTGTTGGACGTTCGTTGACTGCGAGAGCGTTGACGCTCGCGCGTTCGGTGAGCCGCCGGCAACGGTGGATGATGGGCTGCTGGCGGATGCCACCGTCGCCAGGGCGAGGCCGGCCGTGGCGATGATGGCGGCCACGGTCCGCGCTGTGCGCAGCCATGACCGACGTATGACGCGGGTGTTGTCGTTCATCATGCCTCCTCACGGTTGGATGGTCGTGCTGGCCGCCAGCGTTGGCGCTCGGCACGCTGCTTCGCCAAGCGTCGCAGCCGTTCCTGTGCTGGCGCTGAAGACGGGCGGATCTTCAGCTAGCGCTCAGGATCGGGCGGCGATAATGCCCTCCGTGGGCTCGCACACGCCACGGGTGGTGCTCGTCGAGGACGAGGAGCCCGTCCGCCAAGCGGTCGAGCGCGCAATGCGGCGCGAAGGGATCGCCGTCACCGGGTTTTCCGACTACCCCGGCCCTGACCTGGTCCTCGCCGCCGCCCCCGATCTGGCCGTGCTCGATGTGCTGCTCCCCAGCGGCGACGGATTTGGGCTAGCGCGAGAGCTGCGCGCCGCCCGTGATCTGCCGATCATCTTCCTGACCGCCCGCGACGCGGTCGAGGATCGGCTGGGCGGCTTCGAACTCGGTGCCGACGACTACCTGGTAAAGCCGTTCGCGCTCGAGGAGCTGCTCGCCCGGGTGCGCGCGGTGCTTCGGCGAACAGGGCGCCTCGGCGCGGCGATCGAAGCTGGAGAGATCGTCGTCGACGAGCAGGCGGGCCTGGCCACCCGGGCCGGTTCGCCGCTCGAGCTGACGCCGACCGAGCTGCGACTGCTTGCCTACCTCGTCCGCGAGCGCGGCATGGTTCTCTCCAAGCACCAGCTGCTCACCCAGGTCTGGGGCTATGACGCGTACGATCCGAACGTCGTCGAGGTCCACGTCAGCGCCCTACGCCGCAAGCTCGAGGCATACGGCCCGCGCATCCTCGAGACCGTCCGCGGCCTCGGCTACCGGTTCGACCCGCGATGAAGACCGGCTCGCTCCGCGCCCGCGTCATCCTCACCACGCTTGCCCTGCTCGCGATCGTCCTCGCCGTGGTCGTGACCGCGGTCACCCTCGCCTACCGCGCCAAGCTCGACGGCGACCTCCGCAGCCGGCTGACAAAAGCCGCCTCAGCGGTCGAGCGCGTGGGCTCCGCACGCGAGCTGAAGCTACTCGGGGCGGGCCTCGCGCTCGAGGGGATCGCCGTCAGCGCCAGTTCCGCAGCGGCGCCGCTTCCCGCCGACACGGGAACTCGCGCTACCGCGCCGGCCAAGAACGGCGCGACGATCCAGACACACGGATCGCTGCTCGTCCTCGACGAGGTCCTCCCGGACGGAACGCGAGTCTCCTTCAGCGCGAGCCGCTCGAGCATCGACCACGCCGTCACCAGTCTGCTCCTCGTCGAGCTCGTGGTTGCAGCCGCCGCGCTCGCGCTCGCCACCCTGCTCGTTCTCCAGGGCATCCGCACCGCCCTGCGCCCCCTGTCCATCGTCATCGAGACGGCAACACGCATCGCGCAAGGCGACTCTAAGCTCCGCCTCAACCCCAGCCGCACTGACACCGAACTTGGCAGCCTCGCCGCCGCCTTCGACCGGATGCTCGACGCCCTCGAAACAGCCACCGACGAAGCACGCGCCAGCGACGCCGCAACCCGCCGCTTCCTCGCCGACGCCTCCCACGAGCTCCGCAACCCCATCGCCGCCCTCCAAGCAAGCATCGAAACCCTCCTGCGCGAACAACCCGAAAGGCCCGAGCGCGACCGCCTCGAAGCAGCCATCGCACGCGACAGCGAACGACTCGGCAGCCTCGTCAACGACCTGCTCGGACTCGCCCGCCTCGAAGCACACCCCAACCGCTCGCCGGTCGACCTCGCCTCCATCGCACGCCCGCTCCTCGAACACGCGCAGCACCGCGCGCCGCACACAACCATCACCCTCAGCGCCGACAACGACACAACCGTGTCCGGCGACCCCGACGCGCTAGAACGGGTCTTCCGCAACCTCATCGACAACGCCGTCGCCGCCATCGGACCCGCTGGCCGAATCGACGTGCAACTACGACGGCACAACGGACACATCCAGGCGCTCGTCACGGATGACGGACCCGGCGTACCCGAACACCAACGCCAACGCATCTTCGAACGCTTCGTCCGACTCGACCCCAGCAAACCCGGCCACGGCCTGGGCCTCGCCATCGCCCGTCGCATTGCCCGCCAACACAACGGCGACCTCACCTGCGACCCCACGCCGAACGGAGCCAGCTTCACCATCCGCCTCCCCACCGAGCTCTGACCTCATCGAGTCCGCTCAACGGAGCTGCAGTTGCCACGAGAAGTCCCCCCCTCGGTATGAATTCACAGGATCGAAGTTCGGCATGCTAGATGACTTCAGGTCCCTATGCATGATCGTCCGCGCCCTCCAAAGGCCGTCGAGGTCGAGCCGCCTGGCACTGATCGAGATGCCCGGTGCTGTAGAGCGCAGTGGCGGGCTCGAGCGCCCGTCGAAAGGCGCGGGACCAGTTGCAGCTTCGTAATAGGCACCGACAGCAAGGGGCATGATGGGCGCAGGACCATCGTTGACGGGCCACCTCGTCGCTTCGCAGAACCGGCGCGACCCACAGCCATTCGGCACAAACGGGCACAAATCGTTATTCCGGCCCGCCCGCCGCCCTATCCAGAGACACCAACCTGCGCCAAAACCTGCCGCTTTGCAGGCTCTTCTCGAGTGGAGCCAGCCGGGATCGAACCGGCGACCTCCTGCTTGCAAAGCAGGCGCTCTCCCAGCTGAGCTATGGCCCCAGGAGCTCAATATACGGCCTGACGCCGGATCCAACCCCTCAAGCAACGGTGACGCTCCGGTCTCGCCTGCCCCGGCTCGTCGCGGTGCGATCGCGCCCGGCGCGCTTGGCTTCGTATAGCGCCTTGTCGGCCAGATCGAGCAGCTCGGCGGGCGAGACCTGCGGTACAGAGGCAGACACAACCCCCGCGGAGCATGAGAGGCTGCCGCTTGCGATGGGGATGCGCGCGATCGCGCCGCGGACACGCTCGGCCATCTCGTATGCAGCGCCCACGTCGGCGTCTGGCATCAAGATCGCGAACTCCTCTCCGCCCATGCGCGCCACGGTGTCGTGGCGGCGGATCGACGAGCGCAGCGCGTCTGCGACTGCAACCAGCACCTGATCGCCAAGGAGATGCCCGTGCTCGTCGTTGATGGCCTTGAAGTGATCGAGATCGAGCACGACGATCGACAGCTCGCTGCCGTCGCGCTGCATGCGACTGGACTCCGCCGCGCAGGCGTCGTAGAAGGCGCGCCGGTTGGCCAGGCCTGTCAGCGGGTCCTCGGCAGCCTGGTGTTCGAGGCGATCAACGAGCCGAGCGTTCGTCAGCGCGATCGCCGCGTGCGCCGCGTACGCGGACAGCGTGTCCGAATCGCCCGGCAGGAACCCGGACGAGCCGTGCGCAAGCGCCACCAGCGCGCCCAGCAGGCCCTCGCCAAAGACCAGCGGAGCGGCGCACATCGAGCCGAACGGCATCTGCTCGTCGAGCGGCACGTTCACGAGGCCGGCGTCGGTTCGCAGGTCGTCGATTACCACCGCGCCACGGTCGAGCAGCGTCTGGTGGCGCTGGTCGGCCCACGATTCCAGTGCGCTCAGCGAGGCCTCTGGGATACCCGAATGCCGGTCGGCGCGCATCTTCCCGCCATCGGCGAGCAGCAACACGAACTCCTTGCCGCCGACCGCCGTCTGCGCCTTCGCAGTGATCTGGTCGAGCACCTCGTCCAAGCGTAGGTCCGAGGAGAGATCCTCGAGGGATGAAAGCAGGCGTTCAGCCGCGTCGTCCTGCTCGCGCACGCGCAGCTCGAGCAGGAGCAGCCGTCTCGCCATGAATCTCATTGCCCGCAGAGCGATCCCGAGCTCGCCGACGGCCAGGACGCCCGCGACCACCGGCAGGAGCGCGGGATCCAGTAGGGCGCTGGCCCCGGCGAGGGCTCCCGCGCCCGCCGCCAGCGCTGCGGCGGCGCGCTTCAGCTCTTGAGTACCAGTCGTCCAGCGAATATCGAACTCGCAGCACGGCGCGCCGTCGACACCACAGCTCGTCTCCCTGACGCGCGCGAGCGGCAGACCGAACAGCTGGGGCACCATCGCCAGCAGGCCCATGGTGTAGGCGCAGTCATGGCGGTGATAGCCGACGCCGGACACGTCCGTGTAGCGCATGCGCATGTACCCTGCGCCTCGATCGACCACCACCAGCTCGTGCGCCCAGTTGAACTTGGCGTTGGCGCGCGCGACGTTGCCGTACACGAGCGCTGGGGTTCCAAGCGCACGCAGGGTCCGCTTGAGCGCCACCCCGACAGAGAGGTCGAGCGCCGAGGCGCCGACGTGCTCCGCGATGTCGGGATCGTCGAGCACCTGCTCCGCGCCCCTGAACAGCGCGAGCTTCGTCTCAAACGAGAACCAGCTGTTCTCGTCACGCAGGCGGTCCTCCATGCCATCCAGGCCAGCCACCGCAAGCATTTGCCTGACGGCCTGCCCTCCGGCTTCGCGCTCCACGTGGGCGAGGATCAGCCGCGATGTCAGCCCCGAGCACCCGTGCTCCTGCCGCCACGCAGAGGTGACCTCCCCGTCTCGTCCATTGCCATCGTCGCCCTCGCCAGGCCGTGCTTTCATCCGTCTCGTATCGGTCGGCGGACCGAGCGAGTCAAGCGATGGCGAGCGACATACACGCTCGAACGAGCGGGCGAGCTACTCGAACGAAAGCCGCTCCTGGCCCGGGATTTCCTCCGGCACAGCCTCGCGGTCTCGCTCGCCGGGGAGCTCCCACTCGAGCGAGTCCTCGCCCGGCGTGTGGTCGCCGCCGGCGACGGGAGCGAGCTCATCCAGGGCCGGGGCGAGCGGCGACCCCGGGTCGGCGGCATCTGGGTCTTCGCCCATCAGCGCCTGCATGTCCAGCTCCGCGGTCTCCTGGGCTCCGACGGACAGGTCCGCGATGCGGTCCTCAGCGGGTTCGTGAGCCGCCGCGGGCACGACGCCGGCGGCCGGGGCGATCTCTGCTTCCTGGCGCTGCTCGTCGTGGGCCTCTTTGCCCTCGTCCTCAGGCACGCCCGCGACGCCGGGCGCCAGCGCCTCGCGCTCCTCGCGCGCTATCGCACTCGGATCTCCGCCCCTTCGGCGCTTGAGCTCCAGGTGTTCGCGTATGGCTTCGTCGAGCAATCCCATCGCGCCCGCAAACCATACTGCGCCCGCCGTGCCGCGTTCTGCGACTACACTTCTCAAGCCGTCCGCGTGGCCTTCGAGCAACGCGCACGGGGCTATAGCTCAGTTGGGAGAGCGCCTGGATCGCACCCAGGAGGTCGGGGGTTCGAGTCCCCCTAGCTCCATCGCCCACCCGAAGGTCGAACCGCCGCCCCATCGGTTCGACCTTCGCCAGTCTCGGCGGCAGGCCCTTCGGATCAGACCGCCGCCATCTCCCGAACCTGCGTCAGGCGGATGCTGTTGCCAGACGGGTCGCGGAAGCCCGAGTCGATCCCGTAGGGACGCTCTTCGGGCGCTTCCGAGAACTCGACGCCGCGGCTCTTGAGCTCGTCGTAGGAGCGGCGGCAGTCGTCGGTCGTAAGGAACACCGTCCCCGCGAAGCCCTTCGCCATCAGCGTCCGCACCTGCTCGGCCGTCTCCGCGTCCATGATCGGCGGACCGGGGATCTTCATCAGCGCGATCGCCACGTCGGGCTGACCTGCCGGCCCGACGGTCAACCAGCGGAAGCTGCCCAGCTCGGGCAAGGTCACGTCCATACGCACCTCCATGCCGAGCTTCTGGGTGTAGAAGGCGAGCGCCTCGTCCTGGTCGTCCACCCACAGATGTGCGTTGGCGATCCTGATCATGATGTCCTCCTGGGTCGTAGAAGCAAGGTCGCCGACGACACTAACCCTGCGCCGCGCCGCTGTCTTCTCGAAACGTGCGGCGTTGCGGGCGACCGTACGCGCGGGCGACGCACGTGGGGATCATCGCGTGCTGGACCGCCGGCGGGAACGTCGCCCGGTAGGCAGTCGGCGACATGTTGTACGTGCGCGTGAAGCTCGTCGTGAACGAGCCCACGCTCTGCAGCCCCACCGACAGGCAGATCTCCAGCACCGAGCGGTCCGTGTTTCGCAGCAGCGCCGCGGCGCGCTCCAGGCGCCGCGTCAGCAGATAGGAATGCGGCGACTCGCCGAAGGCGCGGCGAAACTCGCGGCTGAAGTGAGCACGGGAGAGGCCCGCCGCGCGTGCCAGGTCATCCACGCCCAGCGCCTCGAAGTACCTCGCGTCGGCGAGATCCTTCGCGCGAAGCAGGTGCCGCGCCGGCGGCGGGAAGGCCATCGCCGCATTATCGAGCCGTCTCGGTTCCTGCGCCTCGGTTGCGTCCACTTGACAGGTGACCTAACGGTCACCTATAGTGAGGGGCGTGGACGCGGTGTTCAAAGCCCTCGCTGACCCCACCCGCAGGGATCTGCTCGACGCGCTCTTCGAGCACGACGGGCAGACGCTGGGCGCGCTCGAGCAGCGACTGCCGATGACGCGCTTCGGCGTCATGAAGCACCTGAAGGTGCTCGAGCAGGCCGGACTCGTGATCACCAGACGACGGGGCCGCGAGAAGCTGCACTTCCTGAACCCCGTCCCGATCAGGCTCGTCCACGACCGGTGGGTGAGCAAGTACGCCGAGCCCTGGGCCTCCGCACTCAGCGGCCTCAAGACACGAATCGAGGAGGAAGTCGAGATGGACACTCAAACCAGCAGCGCAAAGCGGCCGTGGACGGCGGCTCCGACGGACAAGGTGTTCGAGATCTACATCAAGACCACGCCCGAGCGACTGTGGGAGGCGATCACCGACGACGACATGCGGCGCAAGTACTCCTTCGGCGTCGGCGTCAGGAGCGACTGGTCGCCCGGGTCGCGCATCGAGACCTTCCACCCCGCGGCCGGGATGCCGATCGGTGAGGGCGAGATCCTCGAGATCGACCCGCCGCGGCTGCTCGTCCACAGCTTCACCGCCCTATGGAGCGATGAGGTCAAAGGCGAAGGCAGCTCGCGGGTGACCTGGGAGATCGAACCCGTCGGCGACTCGTGCCGGCTGACGCTCACCCACGACCAGTTGCGCGAGAACGCCAACAGCGAGCTCTACGGCGGCTGGCCGATGATCCTCTCCGGTCTGAAGACGCTGCTCGAGACCGGCGAGACGCTCACCACGCCCGGCTCGCTGCGCTACGCCAGCGCGAGCAGTGCCGGCAGCTGATCGAGCGAGCGAAAGGTTTCCGCACCGGCCATCCGCAGCGCCGCCTCGTCGCTGTCCGCCGCGAAGCCCAACGCGCGCATGCCCGCCGCCACCGCTGCCGCCACTCCCGAGGGAGTGTCCTCGACGACCGCGCAGGCGGCGGGCTCCGCGCCCATCACGCGCGCGGCGTGCAGGAACAGGTCCGGGTGGGGCTTGCCGCGCGGCACCGCCTCGGCCGAGAACAGCGCTCCGTCGGCGAACAGATGACTGAGCGCCGTCAGCTCGAGCGACAGGCGCGTCTTCGCGAGCTTGCCCTGCGATGCCACGCACACAGCAACTCCCTGCGCCGCGATCCAAGCAACATTCTCGGCGGCGCCGGGCACCGCCTCGAGCTCCCGTCGAAAAGCCGCCGCACGCTCGCGCTCGTAGCGCTCGAGCCAGCCCGCCGGCAGCGGGCGTCCGAGCCGCTCTTCCACGCCGCGCACGATGTCCGCGAGCAGCAGTCCCTGGTATTCACGCCGAGCCGCCGCCGCCGTCATCGCCAGACCCTCCGCGGCGAGCAGCCGCGCGAGCACGCCGTTGGAGATCCTCTCGCTGTTGACGAGCACGCCGTCGCAGTCGAAGATCACCAGCACGGGCGCGCTCCGTCCTCGACGACCACGCGCACGGTGTGCAGCAGCCGGTCGCTCGCGCCGCGCACGCTCCCACCCAGCTCGAGCGTGTGCCGCACATACGCCAGCGTCTCCGCCGTCAGGCGCTCGCCCGGGAGCACGTTCGGGATCCCCGGCGGGTATGTCGCGAGCGACTCCGCAGCGATCCGTCCCGCCGCCTGCGTCGCCGGTACCACCTCCTGCGCGCCGAGATACGCCTCGCGGGGGGTCATCGCCAGCTCCCCCCAAGGGGGCGGCGCCGCGAAGCTCGCGCCCGCGCCGTCCGGGTCGAGCCCCACGCGCTCGGCCGCCGTGCGCAGCGCCGCCACCAGCCGCGCCGCCTCCGGCAGGTTGCGCTCGCCCATGCCGAACACCGCCACCAGCACGTTCTGGCCGTACAGCTCCAGGTTGATGTCGCCGATCTCCCGCAACAGCGGCGCCAGCTCGTAGCCGCTGGCGGCGACGCCGCGCACGTCGATCGCCAGGCGCAGCGGGTCATACGCGAACACGCCCGGGCGCCCAGCCAGGCGGTCATCGAGCACATCCATGCCGTCGATCGCGCGGATTTCCTCGCGCGCCAGCGTCAGCGCCGTCATCGTGCGGCCGAGCAGCTCGCGGCCGTGGACCACCGCCTGCCGGCGCGCCGCGTCGAGCGACCCGCACAGCAGCGAGTTGGGGCTCGTCGACTCCGTCAGCGTCACCGCGCGATCGACCGCGTCCTCGCCGATCAACTTCTCACCCCCGCCGTGGCCGAGATGCAGCATCGCCGACTGGGTCAGGCTGCCGACGATCTTGTGCGTGCTCGAGATCACCAGGTCGGCGCCCAGCGACAGCGCGTGCGCGGGCAGCTGCTCGTGGAAGGCCATGTGCGCGCCCCACGCCTCGTCCACGATCAGCGGCACGCCGCGCGCGTGCGCCACCGCGGCCAGCGCCTCGACGTCGGCGAGCGCGCCGAAGTACGTCGGCGAGACCACCCACGCGGCCACCGCCGCGGGCGTGTCTGCGAGCGCCCGCTCGAGCGTCGCCGCGCTGAGGCAGTGCGCGATGCCGAGCTCGTCGTCCACCTCCGGCGCCGCGAACGTCGGGCGCATTCCCGACAGCACGAGCGCGTCTATCGTGCTCGAGTGCGCGTTGCGCTGCACGACCACGTCGCGTCCGTAGTGCGCGACCGCCAGCCCCGCCGCGAGGTTCCCCTGCGACGCGCCGTTGACCAGGAACCACGCGCGCCTGGCCCCCCATGCCTCCGCCGCCAGCCGCTGGGCCTGCTCGAACGGCGTCGGCTCGTCGCCCAGGTCGATGCCGTACGTCAGCGCCGGGATGTCGAGGCTGACCGCCTGCTCGCCGAATGCCTCCAGCATCCCGGGGTCCGCGCCCGGGCCGCCCTTGTGACCCGGTACGTGCAGCCGCGCGGGCTTGCGGCGGGCGTACTCGCACAGCGCGTCCAGATACGGCGTCTGTCGCTGGCGCTCGGTCGTCACCCGGCGCTCAAATTGTGCCCGGAGTGAGACAGATGTGTGTCAACACTGAGTCTTTTTACCAGTTTCCCTTGTTCGGGACGGGAATCCGAACTAGCGTTGGTCACGTTCTGAAAGTAGCGGCCCGGCGGTGCGTCAACACCCCGGGCCCGGCACCGAGTTGCTCAGCCTCGATGCCCGTCGATTGTCCCTCAGCGCCGCCTGCGGCGCAGCGCGGGGACACGCGGCCGGAGTCAAAGCTCGCGCGCTCGGCGCCCTCCCAACGACAGGAGGCCAGATGCCAGACGCAGAGCGACACCCGCGAGCCACGCCCCCCGCTCGAGCACCCGACGAGCTCGTGCTCGCGGCGGTCGAGCGCGCCGGGCGCCACCAGGCGCACGGCACGCCCGCGGTCCCCGTGTGGGCGATCCTCGACCACCTCGCCGTGGCGCCGCGCTCGGCGCCAGCGCGACACGTCCGCGCCCGGCTGGGCGCGATGCACGCAGCCGGCTGGCTCGAGCGCTCGCGCCGCCACGGCGTGCCGACGTGGGCGCTCACCGCTAGCGGGCGCCGGCGCCTGCGACAGGCACAGCGCACCGGCGAGCTCCCCTCGCTCCCAGAGTCCCCGCAGCACCGCGCGTGGCGTCACGCGCGTACGCTCGCCGCGCACGAGATCGCACGCTTTCGCGAGGCGCTGCGCGAGCGCGTCGAGCACGCGGCGCTGGCGATCGACGCCGATCCGCCGCTGCACTCCGACGCCTGGCTGGAGCTCGCCGAGGAGCTGCAGCGGGGCTGCCGCCGCCTGGCCTCGGCGAGCCACTGCCTGTACGAGTGGCCCGAGCCCGACGACGCCCGCGCCGACATTGACGAGCACGTCGAGCCGGCCGACGCGCAGCTCGACGCGACGGAGCGTACGTCGCGCCGCGCACGCCGCGCGGGGCGGCGCAACGTCCGGCTATGGGCCGACGGCCCTGGGCGCTGAGAGCCGTTCCGGCCCCAGGCGAGGAGCCGTTTCGGCCACAGGTCATGAGAGGCCTTTGCTAGTGTGGCCGCGAGGTGCCGAGCTGACTTCCAGGCACGCCACACCTGAGCCCGGGGCGCATGCTGAGGGTGCGCGGCGCTTTGCACGGGTGCCCGCGCCTGGGGACCGGTTCGAGGAGTGGGAGATCGCGCTGCACGGGCGGCGGGTGATCTACCGGATCGCCGGCAGCGGCCCGCCGATCGTGCTGATCCACGGCATGCTCAACTCCTCCAGCCACTGGCAGGCAGTGGCGCTACAGCTGGCGCGCGATCACACCGTCATCGCGCCGGACCTGATCGGGCACGGCGACTCCGCGGCGCCGCGCGGCGACTACTCGCTCGGCGCGCACGCCGCCAGCATCCGCGACCTGCTCGCGGCGATCGGCGTGGACCGCGCGAGCATCGTCGGGCACTCGCTCGGTGGCGGCGTGGCGATGCAGTTCTTCTACCAGTTCCCCCAACGCGTCGAGCGCCTCGTGCTGATCTCCAGCGGCGGGCTCGGGCAGGAGGTCAGCCCGATGCTGCGCAGCGCCGCGCTGCCCGGCGTCTCCGGACTGCTGTCGCTGACGATCCAGCCACGCCTGCTCGCCGCGCTCACCGCGACGGGACGGCGCATGCGCGAGCGCGGCCTCGGTGGCGGCGTGTACCTGCAGGCGATCGCCCGCGCGCTGCGCCCGCTCGAGAACGCCGACGCGCGCCAGGCGTTCCTGACCACCCTGCGCTCGGTGATCGACGTGCACGGCCAGCGCGTGAGCGCCACCGACCGCCTGTACCTGCTCGAGACGATGCCGACGATGATCGTGTGGGGCGAGCGCGACCACACGATCCCGCTGGAGCATGGCCGCCGCACGCACGAAGCGATCCCGCACAGCCGCTTCGCCACGCTGCCCGACGCGGCGCACTTCCCGCACCTTGAAGATCCCGACGGCCTCGCGCGGGTGCTGCGCGAGTTTCTCGAGCAGACCGAGCCCGGGCGCATCGACGACGCGGACTGGGGCGCGGTGCTCGCACGACGCTCGCCGCGCTCGCGCCGGCGCCACGCCGCGGCGTAGCGCCCAACGGCGACGCGACACACCAGCGTCAGACGCACCGCGCGCGCGAGCAGCGCTTGCGTCAGTCCGACGCGGCCGCCCGCCACGCCGGCGGATACGGCAGCGGGCTGAGCGTCTGCTCGAGCCGCTCGCGCAGTGGCTCGAGCGGCGGCGGCAGCGACAGGCTCTCGCCGAGATGGCGCTCGTCCTCGTCGACCGCGAAACCGGGGCCGATCGTCGCGATCTCGAACAGCACGCCGCTCGGCTCCAGGAAGTACACCGATTTGAAGTAGAAGCGATCGATCACCGGGGTCGGGCGGGCGCCCCCGTCGGCCACGCGCGCACGCCACTGCTCGAGGTCGTCCATCACCGCCGCGAACGCCACGTGATGCACCGTGCCGGCGCCCTGCGTGCGGTTGATCTCGGGAGGCGCGGGGTCGTAGGCGTAGAAGCCGCCTCGGCGCTCCCCGCGCACGTCCCAGTGCTCGCCCTCGCCTTTCGTGAAGCCCATCGCCTCGCCGAGCAGGCGCTCGCTGCGAAACGGCGCGTTGCTGTACGCGCGCACGCCCTCGAAGCCCTGCAGCGCGTGCTCGCGCGGTATGTCCGGAGCCTGCGCGCTCAGCGGCTCGTCCTCGCTGGCGCTGAGCACGAGCTCGTGTTCGAGGCCCTCTGGGTCGAGGAACAGCAGGCTGCCCTCGCTCAGCTCGGCGCTGACGCCGAGCGCGGTCAGGCGCTCGCGCCAGAACTCGAGCGCCTGCGGCGAGGACACGCGCCATACGATCCTGTGCACCATCCCCGCGCCCGCCACGCCGCGCGCAGCGCCCGGGTACTCGAAGAACGTCAGGTCCATCCCCGGCGAGCCGTGCTCGTCGCCGTAGAACAGGTGGTACATGTTCGGTTCGTCCTGGTTGACGGTCCGCTTGACCATCCTCAGCCCGAGCACGCCCGTGTAGAACTCGACGTTCGCGCGGGCGTCGCCGGTGATCGCGCTGATGTGGTGGATGCCCTCCAGTTTCATCAGGCCTGCCATTATCGCCGAGTGCAAGATGGATCGCTCATCCCGCGCTTTGGGCGCGCGCGACGCGATCCCGCGCTCGCGGTGCTCGAAGGCCTGCACCCGCTCAAGCACGCGCTGCGCTTCGGCGCGAACGTGCTCGAGGCCGTGACCCGCGACGCCGCTGAGCTGGAGCGTCTGGCCGGCGAGCTCGCGCCCGACCTCAGCGCCCGTCTGCGCGGCCTCGTGCGCGAGATCGAGCCGGCGGTCTTCGACCAGCTCGCTCCGCTCGCGCCGTCCACCGGCGTGATCGCCATCGCCGAGCGCCCAGCATGCGACCTCGCCGCCGTGCTCGCCGAGACCCGCCCGGCGCCGGTGGTCATGCTCGAGGACCCGCGCGACCTCGGCAACCTGGGCGCCTGTGTACGGGTCGCAGCCGCAGCCAACGCCGCCGGCGTGCTCGCCACCGGCAGCCACGACCCCTGGCATCCAGACGCGCTGCGCGGCGCCGCCGGACTGCACTTCGCCGTGCCGGTCGCCCGCCTGCACTCGCTCGAGCAACTGCGCGAGCGCGACCGGCCGCTGGTCGCGATCGACCCCGACGGCGAACCGCTCGACCCCTCCGAGCTGCCCGCGCGGGCCGTGCTCGCGTTCGGCACCGAGCGCCACGGCCTCAGCGGCGAGCTGCTCGAGAGCGCCGACGCGCGCCTGCGCATCCCCATGCGCCCCGGCGTCTCGAGCCTCAACCTCGCCACCTCTGTGTCCGCGGTGCTGTTCGCCTGGCGCCTGTCCCCGCGCCCCGTCTACCCGCTGCGCTGAGCGCCGCTCAGGCCGCGGCTTCGACCCCGTCCAGCAGCAGCCAGTTACCGCGCAGCGCGTCGCTCGCCAGCGCAACCATCCTGTCGGCCTGCTCCTGCGGGTCCTCGGCCTCGGCGATCAGCTGCGCGATCAGCTCGCGTGCCACGCGCGCGTGCTCGACGTCACGCAGCTCGTGGACGCGGAAGTACTCGGTCGCCGGGCCCTCGTCGGTGAAGCCGTAGTGGGCGCTCAGGCCCTCGAGCTTCGTCGCGGAGATCTCCGGCTGGCCCGCCTCGATCGCATACAGCACCGCCAGGTGCTCGAGCAGCGTCTCGCCGGCGCTCCACGCGCGCACGCACGTACGCGTCTGCGCCAGCTCCGCCTCGGAGCGCGTGGTCTCCCCATCGCCGCCCGCGGGCTCGGACGCAAGCGCGTGCTCGAACTGCTCCCACAGCGCCACGTGCGCGGCCTCCTCCTCGGCATGCATACGCAGCCCGGTGGCGAGCTCCGCCGTCTCGACGTCGGATGACGCGCACTTGGCCGCGCGCATCGACGCATCCGCGAGCGCACTCACGGCATGCCGGTACTCGCCGGCGTAGCGCGCGAGCTCGCCGGCGCTCAGCTCACCGGCGCTCCAGCGCTGATAGAACGGGTGCTCGAGCACGTTGATCGCGCCGCGGGCCTCGTCGAGCCTGTCCAGAACGTCCATTACGCGTTCCCTTCTGTTGGTTTGTCGGTGGCGGAGGAAGGACATTGCACTGCCGCTGCAGAAAGCTACGGAGTTAGCGAGGTCTTCGCGTGCCGGGGGCTGGACCGCTGTCCGGCAGGTGTGCGAGGGTCCACGCGGGAGTTGACCCGGAGGAGCAAAGGGGGTGGTTTACGTGGCCATCATCATCGCTTCGGCGCTCGCCATAATGGCGTTTGGCGCGTTGCTGGCGGTGGCGCTGGGCCGCGTCGCGGCGCTCGCCGACGAGGACGCCGAGCGGATCCTCGTCGAGCACGAACGCCTGCCCGCGGCCGGTGCGCGCCGGCAGCGCTATGCGGGGTTCGCCCGTGCCCAGTCGACGATCGCGCGCGAGTCGTCGATCACGGAGCCGTCGTCTAGGACGAGGGTGGGAACCCATCGGTTGCCCGTCAGCGCCTGGACCTCGCGGCGTCCGGGGGTTTGGTTGAAGATCCCCGGCAGCACGCCCAGGCCGTAGGACTTCACCACCTCCGGCTCGTGGCCGGCGTCCTTCAGCGCGTGGTAGGCGTTCGCGCACGGGTGCCCGCCGGGGCGCGGCGTCGAGAAGGTGCCCCAGCAGACGTACAGCTTCACGAGACGCTCAGCGTTCCTTCCATCCCAGCCTGGCGGTGCCCGGGGACCGAGCAGTAGAACACGTATTTACCCGGCTTCAAGGTCAGCGTCAGCGTCTTTGAGCCGCCTTTGAACGTTGGCGTCGCGCCGAGCACCTTGGTGCCTTCGGCGACCGTCAAGTTGTGTTCGAGCGGCGAGGAGTTCGTGAACGTGATCGTCACCGTCCCGGCCTTTGCGCTCAGCTGCTTGGTGTTGTATTCGAGCAGCCCCGACGTGTTGGCGGCGAGCTGCAGCTGCGTGCCAGCTTTGCCGGGCGCGGGCGAGCTCGCCGGCGCGGGGGTCCCGGTCGTGGCGACCGGGGAGCTCGGGGCGCTCGTGGAGCTCACCTCCGCGGGGGACGAGACCACCGGAACGGGCGGCAGTTCTTCTGTGTGCGTCGACGTCACGTTGCCCTTGGCGGGCACGCTCGATGTGAGCACTGCGGTGGACACAGAGGCCACGACGAGCACCGCGGTGATCGCCACCACGCCGCGCTGGCCGGCGGCGCTGCCGGGGAAGTCGGGTTTGCGACCGAGACCGAGCGACAGCGTCAGCGCCCACACCACCAGCAGACCGCCCGCTATGTAGAACGGGACTTTGCTCTTCTCCGCCGCGAGGACGGGCGCCAGCTGCAGGGCGAGCGTGTGCACTGGGCGCGAGCCTAGCCGATGGGCCCTCCGCATGCTAGGGGTGGGTGCCGGATGAGGTGGGCGCCGGAGGCGCCGGCTGGTCAGTCGCCGGCGCCCTGCGTGATGCGCTGGCGCTCGGGCGCCGGCTCGAGTCCCGGCTCCGAGTGCGACGCACGCAGCTCGTACGCGCGCCGCACGTTCGCGTCGGCGCCGGCGAGCACGCGGTCGGCCTTGATCGCGTGGCCGATGCTCTCGCCGACGCGGCGCGGCAACATCGTGACGAGCAGGCTCGTGCGTTTGACCGACTTCGGCACCCACACGTCGACGGTGCCGAACTGCAGCGCCTCGACGATCGCGTCGGCGACTTCGGAGGGCTCGAGGTTGCTCACGCCGCGAACGTCGCCCAGGCCGGAGCCGAGCTCGGTGTTGACGACGGCGGGCATCACGTAGCTGATGTCGATGTGCGCGCCCATCAGCCGCAGCTCGCCGCGGACGGCCTCGCTGAGGCCGACGACGGCGTGCTTGGTGGCCGAGTAGGTCGCGCCGCCGGGCGCGCCGAACTTGCCCGCCTGCGAGGAGATGTTGACGATGTGGCCGCGGTCGCGCGGGACCATGCGCTCGAGCGCGAGCTTCGTGCCGAGGATCACGCCGTGGAGGTTGATGTCGATCATCCGACGCGCGGTCAGGTCGTCCTCGTCGAGGAAGCGCCCGACCTGCATGATCCCGGCGTTGTTCACGAGCACGTCCAGCGGCCCGAGCTGCTCCTCGGCGCCGTCGAGGAACGCGCTGAACGAGTCGCGGTCGGTCACGTCGAGCTCGAGCGCGACGGCGCTCGGCCCGAGCTCGGCGGCCGTCCGCTCGGCCGCCCCGAAGTCGACGTCGCCGATCGCCACGCGCATGCCCTGGCGCAGCAGCGCCGTCGCGGTCGCGCGCCCGATTCCGCGCGCGGCGCCGGTGATCGCCGCGGTCTGTCCGGCGAGGATGCGGGGCTGCTTGGCCATGATTCTCCTCCTGACGTGGCGGGCCGATGAAATGCTCCGAGCAAAGCTAGCGCTTTGGCCAGGCAGCCAGCATCACATAGTAGGCTGCGAGGGTGCCGTTCTTCAAGTACGAGGGGCAGCGTCTCGCATACACGGAGTTCGGCGGCGGCCCCGCGGCCGTGACCGTCGGCGGCGGTCGCGGCAGGACGGCGCGCGGCGCGCCCGCGAACACGCGCCCGCTGATCCTGCTGCACGGGCTGCTGCTCTCCCAGGAGATGCACCGGCCGCTGGCCAGGGCCTTGGCGGCGCGCGGCAACCGCGTGATCACGCTCGACCTGCTCGGCCACGGACGCTCGGATCGCCCGCGCGACATGTGGCGCTACTCGATGGCCAGCTACGGCGAGCAGGTAGTCGCGCTGATGGACCACCTGCAGATCGAGCAGGCGGTCGTGATGGGCACATCGCTCGGCGCGAACGCCGCGCTCGAGGTCGCCGCGCACAGCCCCGAGCGCCTGCGCGGGCTGGTGATCGAGATGCCGGTGCTCGACAACGGCCTGTTGTGGAGCGCGCTGACGTTCACGCCGCTGCTCGTGGCGCTGACGTTCGGCGAGCCTGCGATGAAGCTGCTCGCGCGCACCACGCGCGCGGTGCCACGCCGCCTGTTGCCGCACTACGGCAACGTGATGCTCGACCTCGTCCGCCAAGAACCGGGGCCCGGCGGCGCGCTGCTGCAGGGCCTGTTCTTCGGGCGCATCGCGCCGCCGCGCAGCGAGCGCGCGACGTTCACCACGCCGACGCTCGTACTCGGGCACCCGCGCGACCCCGTGCACCCCTTCTCGGACGCCGGCATGCTCGCCAAAGAGATGCAGAACGCGAGGCTGCTCGAGGCCAACTCGCTGGTGGAGCTGCGCATGCAGCCAGAGCGGCTGACGGGAGAGATCGCGGCGTTCCTCGACGAGGTGTGGAGCACGCGCGCGAAACGCGCCGCCAAACCGAGGCGCGCCGCCAAACGCGCCACGAGCTAGCTCACGGCGCTAAAGCGCCGGGTTAGGGCGCGGGGAACAGTTCGACTTCGTTGATGTCCACGTGGCCGGGAGCTTCGGGGGTGCCGAGCGCCGACTGCGGCGCCTGGCTGATCCACACGGTGATGAACGTGAACGCTTTGGTCGAATCGCGCAGGGAGATGCGCAGGCGTTTCTTCTTGACGATCTTCGGGGGGGTGAGTGTGGTCCACGCAGGGTCGGTGATCGAGGTGGGCGCCGTCTGGACGTTGGCGCCGTAGACCTGGACGCGCATGCCCGGCGTCGAGGTCACGAGCTGGAGCGTCGCGACCTTCTGCTTGCCCTTCAGGTCGATCAGCAGGCCCTCAGCCATCTTCGGCGCGGTGCTCGGGTTGACCTCGGCGGTCCACGCGGTCGAGGTGTCGCCGTCGATCGCCAGGCTCGGATCGCCGAAGCCCGTCGCCGGGTAGCCGTAGGGGTTGTATGTAGAGGCGGCGTCCGTGTCGAGCAGGATCGCCGACTGCTGTGATTCTTCGCTCGTTTTTTCGCCGCCCGTGTTCGAGCCGCTCGGCGAGGAGCCCGACGGCGTGGTGCTCGTGGGCGTCGTTGTTTTGGGTCCCGTCGGGGTGGTGGCGGCTTTTTCAGACGCTTTGGGGGTGACCGCAGTGAGCGGGATCTTCGGCGGTTTGACCGTTCCCAGCGGCAGCGTCGATGTGGCTTTGGGGATCGTGGCGAGCGCTCCCGGCGTCGTCGGCGTGGTCCCCGGCGCGGTCGGCGTGGTCGTCGCCGGGGCGGGCGCCTGGGCGACGGTCGTGATCACCACGGGCGCCTTGGCGGGGCTTTTGGTCAGGGCCGCGACGGCCGCCGCGGCGGCGCCCAGCACGAGCACCGCGACAAGACCGAGGATCGTGGCCGCCGAGCGCCAGCCAGGTGTGCCGAGGCTGCCGGGCGCGCCGGCGCCGCACTCCAGGCACCAATCCTGTCCGGGGGCCATCGCATAGCCACAGCGCGCGCACGTGTGCGCGGCCGGCGTCGGCGCAGCGCCGGTCGGCGGCTCGTGCGGAGCCCCGTTGGACCCGTTGGACGGCGCCTGTCCGTTCGGCGGCGTATGCCCGGCCTGCGGCGCAGCTGGCGGTGAGTCGGCGAGCGACGTGGCCATCGCCCCTGATTCTACCCTCACACGATGTCGCGGCCCGTCGGTTCGAGCTTCTCGTCCAGCTCCAGCTGCCAGTAGTAGCGCGTGAACGTCATGCCCGCGCGAAACTCTCCCACGTGGGGCTCGACGCGCTCGCCCGCCGCCATGCGCACGATCAGCTCGGGGTAGGTGCGGCCGGGGAGCGCGGCGTAGACGGGCGCGGGGAAGGCGCCGCCGAAGCGCGTGTTGACGTCGGTGATCCCCAGCCCGACGTCCGGGTCGCGGAACACCTGGATCGTCGCCGGGCCGCGCACGCGCAGCTCTTGCATCACCAGCCGGCCGAGCTCGATCAGCTCCTCGTCGTGGATCACCTGACCCTTGATCGACTCGCCGCCGCGCGACTCGAGCATCGTGCGCGGGATCGCGTTCACGCAGCGCCCGTCGCGATCGCCGAGGCAGTCGATCGAGAGCTCGTCGCCGCCCATCGCGCGCTGGATCATCACCGGCTCGGGCCCAGGCAGGCCCTTCGGGCGCGCGCCGCTCGGCGCGGCCTGCACGTAGTCGATGAAGAAGCGCGCCTGCGCGGCGTCGTGCGCGAGGTGGATCGAACGCGCGCCTGAGCCGCGGCGCGGCTTGACCATCACCGGGTAGTCGAGCGCGTCGAGGTCGTCCTCGGGCAGGACCGTCGGCGGCGAGGGCAGCCCGAGCCGCGTCAGCAGCAGGTGCGCCTCGTACTTGTCGTAGGTCGCGCGGGCGACCTCGGCAGACGGAACGAGAGCAGGAAGCCGCTGCTCCTCCAGAGCGCGCGCCAGGATCTCTATATCGAGGTCCGTCAGCGGCAGCACCGCGCCCACGCCGTGCTCCTCGCACAGGCTCGCGAGCGCTGGGACGTACTCGGGGTCGTCCATCCTGGGCACTGCCACGCGCACGTGCGCCGCATATTGGGCGGGGGCCAGCGGGGAGGGGTCGGCGACGATCGTCTTCGTGAGGGCGGCGAAGCACGAGACGATGTCGTAGCGCTTGCCCGCGCCCGTCAGCAGGATCGCCGGGCGATCCGGCCGGGGACTCGTCGGCGGCGCGTGCGCGCTCACAGCTCGCCCTCCCAGCCGCCGGCGTGCCCCTTGTACAGCCCCGAGCCGCCCAGCACCATCGCCAGCGTGCGCCACAGGATGCGCGCGTCGAGCGCCAGCGAGCGGTGCTCGATGTAGTACAGGTCGAGCTCGATCCGCTCCGACCACGGCAGCGACGCGCGGCCGTTCACCTGCGCCCAGCCCGTGATGCCGGGCTTCAGCGCCAAGCGCCCGCGCTGGCGCTCGGTGTACTGCGCCACCTGCACCGGCAGCGTCGGGCGCGGCCCGATCAGCGACATGTCCCCGCGCAGCACGTTCACCAGGTTCGGCAGCTCATCCAGCGACGTGCGCCGCAGGAATGCCCCCACGCGCGTGATGCGCGCGTCGTTCTCGTTCACCGCCAGGCCCGCGCCGATGTGCTCCGCGCCGTCGACCATCGTGCGCAGCTTCAGCACGTCGAACTCCGCGCCGTGCAGGCCGCTGCGGCGCTGACGGTAGATGACCGGGCCGGGGGTCTCCAGGCGGATGGCCAGCGCGGCGAGCGCAAGGATCGGCGCGCTCAGTGCGAGCGCGAGCGTGGACACGACGACATCGACGGTGCGGCGGATCACGGCGGGGATTCTCGCAGCGCGCGTGTGAAGCGCCTCAGCGCGTGCCCTCGGCCGCTTCCCAAGTCGCGTCTGTGCCGTGGCGTAGCCAGTCCCACAGGCCTACCGCGAGCGACGCGGTGGTGAGCACGTAGTAGCGGGCGAGCAGAAGGGGGCGCACGGGCAGTAGACCGGCGAGCGACGCTGCAAGCAGCAGCGCGAGTTGCAGAGCGAGCGTGACGGTGTATAGAACCCCCGCCCCGCCGATGGCGACGAGCGCGACGTTGGCGCCTAGAGCGAGCATGTGCAGGCCCGCCGTCGAGTAGCGCAGTAGACGGTGCGAGAGGATCATCAGTGCATACCCCGGCGGGTAGCCGCGCGGAGAGAGCATGCCTCCGCGCAGGACGATCGGCCAGGTGTGGCTCATCATGCGCCGCTTGCGCGCGAACTCACCTGCGAGTGACGGGACCATCTTCTCGTTCGCGCGTGCGTCCGGCACATAAACCGCGCGCCGGCCGCGCTTGACAATGTTGAACGGCAGCGACAGGTCGTGGCCCATTACCGGGTCGACGACCACATAAGAGTCTCGGCGGGTGGCGTAGATCGCACCGTTGCCGGCGGTGATCGACGATAGCCGCGACTCGAGAGCGCGCACCGCCAGCTCGTAGCGCCAGTAGACGCCCTCCTGGTTTGGCGCGGCGCCGGCGCCGTCCGCGTCCTGCACGAAGCGAACCTGGCCGCAGGCGTAGCCGATGCGCGGATCCTCAAACGCGCTTACGAGCACGCGGGCGGCGTCGGGCTCCCACTGCGCGTTTGCGTCGGAGAAGGCGACGATCTCGCCGCGTGCCTGCGCGACGGCTGCATCCTGTGCGCGGATCTTGCCGCCGCGCGGGAGCTCGAGCACGAGGTCCGCCCCCGCCTGGCGTGCGAGCGCGGCTGTGTCGTCCTCGCAGCCGTCGCACGCGACGATCACCTGTAGGCGCTCGCGCGGGTAGTCGAGCGCGAGCGCGTTCTCGACCTTCGCGGCGATCACCGACGCCTCGTCGTGGGCCGCCACGATCAGCGACAGTTCCGGCAGGGAGACCAACGATGACGACGTCTTAAGGGCTCCGCCCCCAGGGGGGCTACGCCGCGGGCGTTCGCGCTGGCCCGCACCGGCGGCGGGAAGCATGCGGGCGAGGATCGCGAGCACCGCGGCATAGCCGAGCTGCGTCCACACGATCAGCCCGGCGGACACCCAGAAGACGATCTCGAGCGCCGTCCTCATCGGCTGGCACTAACAGGCAGCAGGGATTCGTACAGCGCCAGCGTGCGCCGCGCGATCGCCGGCCAGGAGTACTCGCCGGCCGCGAGCTTCCGAGCGCGAGCGGCGAGCGCGGCGCGAGCGGGTTCGTCTTCGAGCAGCTCGCGCAGCGCGGCGTGCAGGGCGCGGGCATCGCCCGTGGGGAATGTGCGCGCGGCGCCGGTGGCGGCAATCTCGGGGAAGCCGCCGACGTCGCTCAGCAGCAGCGGCTTGCCGAACGCGAGCGCGGTGAACAGCACGCCCGACTGGTCGATCTCGCGATACGGCAGCACGACGAGATCGGCGCGGCGGAAGTACGCGGGCAGCTCGTCGTCGCCGATGAAGCGCGGCACGAAGCGCACGCCCTGCGGCGCTGTCGCACGAAGCGCGGAGATGTCCATGCGCGGCGCCCCCGCGATCCATAGCTCGGCGTCCTCGATGCTGCGCCATGCCTCGAGCAGCAGGTCGATCCCCTTGTACGGGCGCATCAGCCCAAAGCACAGCACCACCGGGCGGTCTGTCGCAAACGGCGGCCGTGCCGACGCGGCGCCGTCGATGGCGGTGGTCGTGACGGTAGCGCCGGCGGCGAGATGCTCGAGCACGCCGTGCGGGATCACGTGCACGCGCTGGGCGTCGACGCCGAGCTCGCCTATCAGCCGCCGCCGGCCGTGCTCGGAGTGCACGACGATCGCGTCGAAGCGGTCGTACAGGCGCCGCTGAGCAGCGCGCTGGCCCGGGCGCGCCTCGCGCGGGAGGATGTCGTGGGCGGTGAGCACGAGTGGCCGGCCGGCCGGCAGCAGCGCGCCGTCGACGTGCTGGACGGTGAGCCACTGGAAGTGCACGACGTCGGCCGCGCGGGCGGCGCGGCGATAGCGCAGCATGTCGGGCACGTGCTCGGCGAGCTTGACCGCGCGCCGCGGCAGCGCGCCGGGGACGTGCGCGGCGAGACGGTAGAAGAGCTCGCGGCGCACGTAGCCGTCGGGAGACGCGACCGGCCCGTGGGCGAAATGGCTCGTGTAGAGCTCGACGTCCGCGCCTGCGCCGGCGAGCGCGCTGCAGAGCGCGTGGTCGTACGGCGGCGTGTACGCCGAGGGATCGACGACGTGGACGCGCACGGCGCTCAGAGTCCTGCGAGCGGCGCGACGTAGCGCAGGAACGGATCGATCTCGAGCGTGCGCCCGGTCGCCTCTTCGACCAGCGGGATCGTGTCCAGCCGCCGCCCGTGGCGGTGCACGCGCTCAGCCAGCCAGCGCTGGATCGCCGCAACGTCACCCTGGCGCAGGTCGTCCTCGCGTGAGCCGAGCTCCGCCTCGAGCGTCTCCCACAGCTGCGCCGCGATCAGGCAGCCGAGCGCGTAGCTCGGGAAGTAGCCGAAGGCGCCGGCGCCCCAGTGCACGTCCTGCAGGCAGCCGAGCGCGTCGGAGGGGACCTCGACGCCGAGCAGGCGGCGCATCTGCTCGTTCCACGCGGCGGGCACGTCGGCGACGTCGAGCTCGCCGTCGATCAGCGCCAGCTCGAGCTCGAAGCGCACGACGATGTGCAGCGGGTAGGTGAGCGGGTCGGCCGACACGCGCACGAGCGACGGTTCGACGCCCGTGAGCGCCGCGTGCAGCTCGGCCGCGGACACCGAGAAGCCGCCCGCGCCGAGCTCCGTCGCGAGCACCTCCGCGAACGCGGGGTTGCGCGCGACGTGGTTCTCCCACAGCTTGCTCTGGGACTCGTGCACCGACATCGACGTGCCTGTGCCGAGGTTGGTGCGGTCGAGCGCGGGGTCGATCTGGCGCTCGTACAGTGCGTGGCCGTACTCGTGCAGCGAGCTCAGCAGCGACTCGACGTCACCGTCGCCGTAGCGAGTCGTCACGCGCGAGTCGCCGCGGCCGATCGACGCGGAGAACGGGTGCGCGGAGACGTCCACGCGCCAGCCCGCCTCGTCCACCCCCAGCCGCGCCAGCGTGCTCGTCACCGCCGCCTGCTGCGCGGCGACGGGCACCTCCAGCGTGCGGCGTGGCGAGCGCTCCCGCGCCTGTGCCGCGAGCGGCGGCAGCTCTCGCGCGAGCGCGCCGAACACGCGGCGCAGCTCGTCCGTGCGCAGGCCGAAGTCGAAGTCGCCGAGCAGGCCGTCGTAGCGGCTCTCGCCGTCCTCGGCGACGCACTCCCCGTAGGCGCGCGCGAGCTCGACGTTTCTCTCCAGCGCCGGCGCGAACGCGGCGAAGTCGTCCGCGGCGCGGGCCTCTTGCCAGCGCTCCTGGCCCTCGGCGCTCGCGCGGGCGCGCTCGACGGCCAGCTCTTCCGGGACGCGCCGTGCGCGCTGCCAGTCACGGCGCGCGAGGCGCACGATGTCGCGGTCGACGTCGTCGAGCTCCGTCGCGCCGCCGTCGCTGTCGAGCTCCGCCAGCCACTCGCCGATCTGCTCGCTCGTGGCGCGCTCGTGCGTGAGGCGCGCGAGCGTGCCGAGCTGCTGCGCCCTCGCCGCCCCGGCCTCGGCGGGCATCATCACCAGCTGATCCCAGTCGGCGAGCATGCCGATCGCGGTCAGGTCCGCTAGCTCGGCCATGCGCTCACGCAGTCTCTCCATGGCTTGCACGGGCTAGAGGGTATGCGTTCGCCTAGATTTAGGCTCGCGCTGACCGTCTCCGAGATCGAGCTGAGCTACTGCGTGGTCAACACCTCCCAGCGGGAGCTGCTGATGCGCGGCCTGGACGCGATCGCGCGCGAGCGTGCGAGCGTGCCGTTCGCCACCGAGGTCCTCGTGCTGGACAACGCCTCGCGCGACGGCTCCGCGCAGGCCGCACGCGAGCACCCGGCGGTGCACGACACGATCGAGCTGGCGCAGCGCCGCGGTAAGGCGGCCAACGACTCCGAGCTGCTGCGCGTCGCGCGCGGGCGCTACGCGCTGCTGCTCAACGAGGACTCCGAGCTGCGCCCCGGCGCGACGCTCGCGCTGTTGGGGGCGCTACAGGAGCATCCGCGCGCAGCGTGCGCGGGCGCGCAGCTGCTGCGCCCGGACGGTCGCGCGCAGGCGTGCGCGTGGCGCTTCCCCACCCCTGCGACGGCGCTCGCCGGCGCGCTGATGCTGCACCGCTGGCTGACGGTGCAAAGCCGCGGCGCGCACACGCGCGAGGTCGACTGGTGTCAGTCCTCGGCGCTGCTCGTCAGGCGCGAGGCGGCCGAGCAGGTCGGCTACCTCGACCCGGACTTCTTCGTCTACTCCGACGAGGTGGACTTCGCGCGCAGGCTGCGCGACGCGGGCTGGCGTTCGCTGTACGTGCCGTCAGCGCAGGCGATTCACCACGAGCAGCTGTCCACCGGCGCGGCGTCCGAGCGGCGCATCGTGGAAATGGCGCGCAACCGCGACCTGTACATGCGCAAGCACCACTCCGCCGCCGCCGCGCGCGCCGTGCGCTGGCTGACCGCCTGGAGCTACGCGCTGCGCGCGCTCGCGGCGCTGGCGCTGCCCGGACACGACCCGCGGCGCTATCGGCTGCACGTCACCGCGACGCTCCACCCCGAGCGCGGCGCCGGGCTGCGCGAGGCGGCCGAGGAGTACAACCGCGCGGCGGCTCCAGGCGACGAGATTGACAGGCGTTAGCTGTCGGCGAGCTCGGTGACGAGCGCGTTGACGACGCTCGTGTCGAGCTGCGTGCCCGCGACCCGGCGCAGCTCCTCGCACGCCTCGCGCGGTGTGCGCGCGGCGCGGTAGGGCCGGTCGGTGACGATCGCATCGTAGGTGTCGCAGGCGGCGATGATGCGCGCGGCGAGCGGGATCTGCTCGCCGGCGAGGCCGTCGGGATAGCCGCCGCCGTCCCAGCGCTCGTGGCTGGCGCGCACAGCGGGAGCCAGGTGGGCGAACGCGTCGATGCGACCGACGAGCTCGCCGCCGATCGCGGCGTGGCTGCGCATCGTCACCCACTCCTCGTCGGTCAACGGACCGGGCTTCAGCAGGATCTCGCTGGGGACGGCGACCTTGCCGAGGTCGTGCAGCATCGCCGCGTAGCGCACGTCGCGCGCGCGGGTGCTCGACAGCGCCATGCGCAGGGCGACGCGCTCGGCGAGCACGGCGACGTCCTCGCCGTGACAGGCGGTGTAGTCGTCCTTCGCCTCGACCGTGCTCGTCAGCGCCGCCAGCGCGGTCGTGAACGCGCCCTCCAGGTCCGCCACCAGGCGTGCGCGGTGAACGGCCGCGCCGAAGCTCGTGGCGATCGCCTCGACGAGCACGGTGTCGCTCTCCGCGAGCGCTCCCGGGTCGGTGGCCTCGATGTTGAGCACACCCCACACGGCTCCGTCGACGAGCACGGGCACCGCCAGCTCTGAGCGCGGGTCGGTCTTGGGGTCGCGCACGATGTAGTCGCGGTCGGCGCGCGTGTCCGCCACGAGCAGCGTCTGCCCGGAGCGGGCGACCCTGCCGTTGACTCCCTCTGAGACCGGCTGCTCGGTGAGCAGGAACTCCGTCATGACCTCCGCCAGCGGACCGCGCCCGGCGACCAGGCGCAGCACGTTGTCGTCGTCGAGTCGCTGGATCGCGGCGAGGTAGAACGCGAACGTCTCGTGCAGCTCGTCAACGACCAGCTGTGCCAGCTCCTCGACCTCGTTCTTGGTCGCGAGCCTCGCGGTGAGCCTCGCGGCGAGCCGCAGCTGCTCGCGCAGGTAGGTCACCTCGCCGGCCACCGCCATGCTCTTCACGCGCGCGTCGGCACGGTGGCGACGAAGCGCCTCTGCGCGCCGCTGGCGCTCCTTCGCGCCGGCGCGATGGACCGGCTTGGCAGTCAGTTCGGCCATGGCAGGGCACCATCGGCCGCGAATGTCGCTTTCTTGAGCCAATAATCGTCCAACTAGACATGACGCTTGACATGACGACGTGCCTTTGGATGCGGGCCTGTCGCTTATGGCAGTTCAAACGTCCTTCAGCGGATCCTCCGCGTAGGCCTCGACTTCGCCGTGGCCCGCGCGGAAGGCGGCCACGCGCCGACGCGCATCGGCGAGCAGTCTGCGCGCCTGCGCGAGCTCGTGCGGGTGGAAGAAGCGCGTCAGCGCGAGCGCGCCCGGCACGAGCGCGAGCCACACCGCGCGCAGCACGAGACCCGCGAGCCCGTGCGTCGGAAGCAGCAGCTCACCGGAGACGGCCACCCCCGCGAGGATCGCCGTCAGCTTGGCCAGGCGCAGCCATTCGAAGCCGACTTTGAACAGGCTGCGCGTGAGCAGGTACATGACGAGCAGCATCGCCACGTAGGCGCCGCACAGCGCGATGCCGGCGCCCGCGATGCCGAGGCCGGCGCCGCTGTGGGGCACGAGCAGGACGAGCAGCGCGACGTTGACCGCGAGGCCGGCCGCGCCCGCGGGGAAGTTGCGCGATGTGACGCGCGCGCGGCCAGAGATCGCGACGAACACCAGGTACAGGCCATACAGCGACCAGCCGAGCGCCAGCCACGGCAGCGCGCGGTAGGCGCCGAAGTACTCGTGCGCAGCGAGCAGGCGCACCATCCAGCGACCGAACAGCGCCACCGCGCACACGACCACGCCGGTGGCCAGCGCGTAGTAGGTGGTGACGAGCGAGTACAGCCGCGCGGCGTCCTCGTCGCTCTCGATCGAGTACGCCAGCGGCGGCCACGCGTACTGGAAGCCGCGCACCGCCACGAACACGACGGTGGCGAGCTTGATCGCGATCGCGTACTGCCCGGCGGCGCTCTGGGAGAAGATCCTGAACAGATAGAAGCGGTCGGCCACCTGCAGCGCGTACACGCTCGCGTCCGCCGGCACCGTCGGCAGCCCGAAGCGCAGCATCGCGCGCAGGTCCGCGAACCTGATCCGCAGCGAGACCCGCCGGCGCAGCACCCACCACAGCCCGAGCACGACGGCGGCGGAGGCTCCGAAGTTGCCGAGCAGCAGACCGCGCGCGCCCTGATTGGCGAACACGACCAGCACGGTCGTGAACACGACGGTCATCGCGACGTTGGCCCCCGACGCGTACACGTACGTACGCTTGCGTTCGTCCACGCGCAGCTGGGCGTAGGCCATCTCGAGGTTGGTGAACGCCCACAGGCCGAGCACAGCGCAGTCGAACAGCAGCGCGTCTTCGGATTTCAGCACCAGGCGCGAGAGCGGCCCGGCGAACACCAGCGCCACGAGCGACGCGAGCGACGTCGTCCACGCGACGGTGGCGGTCGCCGTGCGCGCGATCCGCTCCCGGCGCGCCTCGTCGTCGTCGTCGAAGTAGAAGCGGATGAACGCTTCGCCGACGCCCGCGCGCAGCAGGATGCTGGCGAGGATCACCGCCGTCAGCAGCGTTTCCGCGGCGCCGTAGGCTTCCGGTTTCAGGTGGCGCGTGTACAGCGGCAGCGTCAGCAGCGCCAGGCCCTTGGCGAGGATGTCCCCGAACTGGTACGCCGCGCCGGTTGTGACGAGGCGCTTCAGGTAGCCGAGCACGGCTCAGAAGCTACTGGCCGGCGCACCCGCTTCGAGCACGGTCTCCCGCGCGCCCGCCTCTCCGGCGCCCGTCGCGTCCATACGCGCGAGCGCCAGGCCGATCGCCAGCAACAGCCATGTGGAGGGGTCTTCGAGGAAGTCCGCGTACGTCCACGTGTGCAGCACGAGCGCCGCGAAGCACGCCGCGACGGCGATCCGCGGAGGCGAGCGCCCGGCGGTGCGGAACAGGACCACGAAGGCGCTTACGAGCAAGGCCACGTACAGCGCGAGCCCGACGATCCCCTGCTCGGCGGAGACCGTCACGGGAACCGTGTGTGATGCGGAGACTGCGTTCGCGGCGCCGGAGGTGCTGTGCTGGAGCTTGTACTCGGTTTCGAAGGAGCCCGGACCGTATCCCTCGAGCGGGCGTTTCGCGAACAGTTCGAGGCCGCCCGAGATCAGGTTGCCGCGCCCGCTGGTGGCGTTGTTCGCCCCGCCGCCCGACCCCTTCAGGCCGAAGTGCAGGCTCGAGGGGGCGACCAGCACAAACGCGCCCGCGAGCACCAGTGCGGTGAGCGCCACATACAGCGCGGGCCGCACACCCCAGCACCACGCGCCGAGCACCCACAGCCCCAGTACCAGCGCGGCGATGCTCGACTGCGAGAAGCTCGTCACGAGCCCCGCCAGCAGCCACAGCAGCACCGCGCCCCCGATCAGCACGTCGCGACGGCGCAGGCGGTCGTAGGCGGCGAAGCCGCGTGCGAGCACCGCGGTCGTGAGCGCGATCATCACCAGCGCCAGGAAGCGCCCGTAGATGCTCGGGTCGAAGAACACTGAGTTGACGCGGAAGTAGTTGTCGTACTGGTTGGCCGCGACGACTTTCGGATTGAGGAACAGCGACTTGCGGTAGTACTCGACGAAGCCGACGCCGGCGAACAGCACCGCCAGCCCCACCGCGACGGCGAGGCAGCGCAGCAGCAGCTGGCGCGTCCAGCGCACGTCGCGCAGGATTCCGAACAAGAGCGCGAACGGCAGGTAGAAGAAGGCGATGTTCTCGGCGGCCTTGGCGCGGTCGCTCGAGTAGAGCGTCTGCAGCGCGTACAGGGCGACGGTCGCGAACAGCAGCCATTCCACGCCGCGCGGCGAGCTCCAGAAGGCTAGGCGCGTCGGCTCGGCCCGTGCCCGCGGAGCGCGCTCGCGACCTGCTCCCCGGCCCAGCAGCCGCGGCAGCAGGTAGGTGACGGTTCCCGCCGCGACGACCAGGTAGAGCGGTATCAGCAGGTTCACCGTCCTGCCGCCGGTCGCAATCGGCAGCCGGAAGGGCAGCGCGAAGATCGCCAGCAGCGGGAACGCGTTGGGGTAGCGGCGCATCACCCACACGAGCGCCGCGATCACGACCAGGGCGAGCAGGAGCCCGACCGCGAGCGTGCCCGCGCTCGGCAGGCTGGTCGCGAGCGCGCTCACGGCCTCACCAGGGAGAAGCTGCGCGGCAGCAGCACCTGTCCGTGGTCACGGAGGCTGAGGCTCACACGGTATTCGCCCGGGGGCGCGATCGTGCCTTCGTTATCGGGCACCGGGATGCTGCGTCCCCCCGGGGTTATCAGATGCCCGAAGCGGTGCGCCGTGCCGCGACGGCCGTTCCAGCGCAGCGATACGTCTTTGTAGCGCGGCGCCGGGAAATCGTGCATGAGTGTCGCGACCGTGTTTCCGTTGGAGTCGATGATCGTCACCGTCACCGGTTCGGCGTTGGCGAGCTCGAACGAGATTTCCTCCAGCTTGGTGTGACCCCGGGGATAGGGAGAGAAGGCGGTCGACAGCTCGAACCTGTGCACGGCCGTCGGTGTGTGCTTGAGCCGCTGCGTGATCAGGAATGCCGCGAAGCAGGCGACCACCAGCACGGCGAAGACGATGCCCGCGACCGGGTCGCTGCCCGCCGCAGGTGAGCGCGCACGGTCCGGCGCGCCATCCACGCCGGCAGCCGTCTCGGTCAATCCTCGCCGCCCAGCGCGAAGCGCTCGACGGTGTCCGAGCGCAGCCCGAGCCGCAGCGTCTCGAGCGAGAGCACGTCGTCGGGCGCGATGTTGCCGAGGTTGCACTCGGTGCCGAAGCGCTTCAGCAGCCAAACCTGCTGGCGCTGCAGCGGCGCGTCGAAGATCAGGCGCTCGGGGTCGATCGCGTGCGCGATCTCATCGATCAGCCCCGTGCGCACCTCGCCGTTGGCGCGGTAGATCCCGGCGGTGCCCGACTCGCGCGCCTCGGCGATCACCTTCCACGCGCCCGCGTCCAGATCGCTTTCGATCTGCTCGACCCAGATGTACGGCGCCATGATGAAGTCAGCGTCCTTGCTGCCGACCTCTGCCAGCACGACGAACTCGCGTGAGAGACGTTCGATCAGCTCGCGCTTGACGGCGGCGTCGAGCGTGATCGTGCCGTCGGAGATCTCGACGTGACGCAGCCCCAGCTCGCGCAGCCATGCGACCAGGCCATCCACCCGGCCCTGGCGGATCGCCACCTCGGTCAGCGTGCCGCCGAGCACCACCGGTATGCCGTGGGCCGCGTAGAGCTCGAGCTTGGGCTTCAGGTTGGCGCTCACCACCGCGGTGCCCCAGCCGAGCTTGACGATGTTGACGCTGCCCCCCGCGACCTCCAGCATGCCCGCCGCGTCGGCGACCGACAGGCCCCTGTCGATCACGTGGGTGATGCCGTGCTCGCGCGGCTTGGCCGACCGCGCCGGGATGTCGAGGAAGCCGGCTATGTGCTCACGCGGCTTTGTCGGCGCCGACGATGACCACCACGCTCGCCGATCCGGCGAGCGCGGTCACGCCCGCTTCGATCGGCAGCACGTGCGTCACCGACACCGAGCGAGCGACGGCTTCGGCTTCGGGGCGATGGCCGCCGGTGTACTCGACGACGCTCACCTGACCCGAGCCCGGGGGTTTCCCGTTCAGCGCGGTGGCCTGCGAGTAGCCGCCCTGCTTCAGCTGGATGGCGGTCCGATGCGCGAGGCCTTCGGATTCGGTTGCGTTGAGCACCGCGACGTTGGTTTCCGCGGGATTGACTGCGGGCGCCTTTGCCACAGCCTTGTGCGACTTGTGGCTCGCGTGGGTGACAGCCTGCCCGGTCGCCGTCGTCGCAGACGTCGTCGTCGCCTTGCCGCCAGAGGAGGAGCCGCCGAGCAATGTCACCGCGAGCGCTGCCAGGGCCGCGACCACGACGAGCCCGCCCGCGATCAGCGCGGCGGTCCGACCGCGCGAGCGTCTGGCTGAGTACACCGAGCGCCCTCCCTGCAGCGGCGAGACGCCCGCGGCACGGCCCATCTGGCCGGCGGCCGGCGCAGGGGCGCGTGGATCCGCGCGCGCGGCCACCGCGGGGGCCGCCGGCGCAGGCGGGCGCCTGGCGACGGGTGGACTCGACGGAGCCGGCGCCTGCGGCACGGGCGGGACCTGTGTCTGGGGCGTCGAGGGTGGCTGCGGCCCGCCGGGCGTCGCCGGAGATGGTGGTGGGCTGGGCGCGCGGGGAGTTGCGACCCCGGCGGCTGCCGCTGCTGTGGCGGGCGCCGGCGGGCGCGGGTCCGCGACGCCCGCGGGAGCGGCGCCTACTGGAGCTGGGCGGCTCTGCGCCGCTGCGGCCGCGGACGCGGGGGCGCCGACGGGTGCCGGTGGCACAGCGCCAGGCGGCACAGTGGGGGCAGGCGGCTGGCCGAACGGCGCGGGCGGGCGCGTTGCGCCGGGCACGGGTGCGACGGGGGCGGCCGGCGCGCCGCTCGCGTTCAGCGCCTGGCCGGCGGGAACGACCCCAGTCCCGGGGGGAATGGGCGTGGCGAGAACACGCGACGCTGGACCGGCTGCTGCGGCGGCGGCCGCCGGGATCGGAGATGCTCGCGGCGCCTGTCGCACCGCCTGGACGGCGGGCGCCTGCTGCTGGGCGCGCACGGCAGCGGCGGCGGTGACGCGCTGCTCGAGATCGGCGGCGCGCTCGGGCGCCCGCCCGGCCCACTCACGCAGGCGCTTCAGCTCGCGCGCCTGGGAGAACACCAGCAGCGATAGCGCCGCGATGCCGACCAGCGCGGCGAACGCCGCGATTGCGCCGATCTTGGTGAACGTGCTCGAGAGCGAGAGCGCGAACGGCAGAAAGCTCATGAATGCGGGGAGTGTACGAGGGGCGCAGGCGCATCGCGGCGGTCGGCGTGCGGACCGTCGCCGTTTTCCACGGCGGCGCCCTCCTCGCGGGGCTCGCCCGCGGGCGGGTCCCTGCGCGCAGCCGACAGCTCGGACACCTTCGCCGCCAGCCCCGCTGCGTCCCCCTCGAGCACCAGCAGGCCGATCTCCGCGAACATCGACTCGACCGCCTCGCTCGCCAACGGCTCGCGTTCGGCCAGCAGGATCTTCTCGGCCGCCGTCGCGCGGCGGCGCTCGTAGCTGTTGAACAGCTCCTCGTGCAGCTTCTCTCCGGGGCGGCGCCCGACGACCTCGATGTCGATGTCGCGGTCCGGATCCAGCCCCGAGAGCTCGATCATCGCGCGGGCCAGATCGATGATGCAGACCGGCTCGCCCATGTCGAGCACGAACACCTCGGCGCCGCGGCGCGCGCGCGCGCCGGAGACGATGCGCCCGCCCGCGGGACGCGCCTCGTCGGCGCGTGGCTCGGAGGCGAGCGAGCCGGAGCGGATGATCAGCTGCACGGCCTCGGGGATCGTCATGAAGTAGCGGGTCATGCGCTCGTCGGTGACCGTCACCGGGCCGCCACGCTCGATCTGGCGGCGGAAGATCGGCACGACGCTGCCCGAGGACCCGAGCACGTTGCCGAAGCGCACCGCGTTGTAGCGAGTCTGCGGCCAGCGGGCGGCTGCCGCCTCCAGCGCGAACTCGGCGAGCGCCTTCGAGGCGCCCATCACAGTCGCCGGCGCGACCGCCTTGTCGGTCGAGACCAGCACGAAGCGGGCGACCCCCGTCTCGCCGGCGACGTGCGCGACGACGCGCGTGCCGATCGCGTTGTTGCGCACCGCCTCTACCGGGTTGGCCTCCATCAGGCCGACGTGCTTGTACGCGGCCGCGTGGAAGACGATCGTCGGCCGGTACTCGGCGAACACCTCGCGCATGCGCTCCTCCTCCTTGCAGTCGGCGAGCACCGCGCCGAGCATCGAAGGCGGCACGTGGCGCTCGTCCTCGAGTTCGCGCTGGATCGAGAAGAGGTTGTCCTCGGCATGGTCGAGCAGCACGATCCGGTGTGGCTCCACGCGCGCGATCTGGCGGCAGAGCTCCGAGCCGATCGAGCCGCCAGCGCCGGTCACGAGCACCGTCTCGCCGCCGAGATAGGCGCCGACGCGCTCGAGCTCCATGTGCACCGGCTCGCGGCCGAGCACGTCCTCGACGCGCACCTCGCGCACCTGCCGGGCGAGCGCGCCGCGCGTCTGCAGCAGCTCGAACACGGTCGGCAGCGTGCGCACGGGGATGCCGCGCGTGCGGCACTCGCGCACGATCCGCGCACGCGTCGATCCGGGGGCGGAGGGGATCGCGATGATGACTTCGTCGGGATCTGCTTCGTCGAGGATGCGCGCCAGGTCGCCTTCGGTGTTGCCGCGGACACGCAGGCCTTCGATGCGCATGCGCCGCTTGGCCGGGTCATCGTCGAGGAAGCCCACAGGCACCAGGCCCAGCTCGCGGTTGCGCATGATCTCGCGTGCTACCAATCTTCCGCCCTCGCCGGCGCCGACGATCAGCACCGCGCGCTGGTCGCGGCGGGGGCTGCGAAAAGCCGCCAGGGGGCGGCGCTCGTAGACGCTCCGCGCGAGCGCACGCACGCCGACCAGGAACACGAGCGAGAGCAGCCAGAACACGACGATCACCGTGTTCGGCAGCACGACCGCGACGGCCGTGGTATGACGCGGCACCCCGGCGCTCTCGATGTATTGGTGCACTGGGCGAAAGACCTCGACGGCGACGACTGTGAGCAGCACTATCAGCACCACCGCCAGCACCACCGCCTCGTAGTCGCGCTGCCCCGCAAAGCGCCAGCGGCGTTGGTAGACGCGGGTCAGCACGAGCACCGGCAGGCTGCCCGCGAGCACCCACCAGATCGTGTCAGCGCGTAGGTCGGAGTAGTGCGGCGGCAGCCGAGTGGTAAAGCGCAGCTGGAACGCGAGGTAGTACGCGAGCGCGACCAGCGCCCCGTCCACCACGAGCTGCGGCAGCGAGTGACGGTGGAGGGGCAGGGCCGCCGAGCGGATCCGTCGGCGCATTGCAGAGATTGTAAGGGCCTACCCCGACTGTCGGCTCCAGGCCGCCGGCTTCTCGCGCGGCCAATCAGCTCCGCGCCGGCGCGGGATTCCTAGCCGCAGACGGGCGAGAGCAGCAGCTCGACGAGCACGCGCGGGTCGCGGCGCACGCGCACGGCGCCGTCGGCACGCTCGTGCCTGGCGAGGTCCAGGTCCTCAGCGGCGGCGAGCATGCGCAGCCGGCCTTCGCCGATCAGCCGCTCGTCCACGGCTCCCAGCCGTCCCTGGAAGGTGGTGTAGACGGGCGTTCCGAGCGCGACCGCCTCGCGGTTCATGGTGCCTCCCGCCGAGATCACGAGGTCCGCATGGGCGATTAGCGACTGCGCGTCGATCGCGTGCTCAGGGACGACGAAGCCGGGAACGCGCGCCAGCTCCTCACGCTGGGAGGCCACGCGCGGCAGCACCACCGGCTGGGTGCCGTGCTCGGCGGCGGCCTCGCGCAGGCGCGTCAGCACGCGGGCGAACAGGTCGTTCTCGAAGCGGTGGTACAGCGACACCTCGGGTGGCGTGCGCACGACCACGATCGCACGGGCGGGGTCGAGGCCGAGCTGCTCGAGCACGCCGCCGTCAGGCTCGAAGTCCGCCAGGTAGTACTCCTCCTTGAGCCCTTCGTACGCGCGCACCTTGCCCGTCGCGCCGTAGCGCTCCAGGCGCTCGGGCGGGATCGCGTCGGGCACCACGACCGCCCGCGCCAGACGGCAGTTGACGTTGTGCTGGACGGTCGCCCACTCGTAGTCGAACATCGTCGCGCTGGGGATGCGCAGGATCGCTGCCGCGATCGTGACGTCGTTGGAGCCATGCCCAAGGGCCACATCGAAGCGTCCACCGGCGCGGGACTGGGCGAGCGCCCAGCGCACGAGCGCCGCCGAGCGCGACACGAGGCCGGTGGCCTTCGCGGTCAGCCGCTCGCCACGGTGGCGTCCGATCGCGGTGTGCGCGACGCCCAGGCGCTCGCACAGCTCGATCGTCTGGGCGAAGTCGCGAGCGGTCACGCGCACGTCGTGGCCGTCGGCCCGCAGGCGCTCGATCACCGGGCGCATGACGAGCACGTGCGGGCTGTTGGTCAGATCGATCCAGACGCGCATCTGCGGGGGGACGGTATCGTTGGCCGGCCCATGCTGGTCATCGCCTCGATCTCGGAAACGCTGGTCAACGAAACGTCGCACTTCGTCCGCGAAGCCGGACTGCCGGGGATCTTCGCGTTGATGGCGATCTCCAGCGCGTGCATCCCGGTCCCGTCCGAGGTCGTGATGCTGTTCGCCGGCTTCGCCGTCGCGGATCCCGGCCAGAGCGCCTCGCATCATCACCTGACGATGGTCGGGGTCGTGCTCGCCGGCCTGCTGGGCTCGATGGTCGGCTCGTGGGTGGCGTATGCGGTCGGGCGCGGCGGGCGCCTGGAGCTGCTGGAACGCCACGGCTCGAAGCTGCACATGGGCCCCGCGCAGATCGAACGCGCCGATCAATGGTTCCAGCGCCACGGCGAGGCGGCGGTGCTGTTCGGGCGTCTCGTTCCGTTCGTGCGCGCGTTCGTGTCGCTGCCCGCCGGCGTCGCGAGGATGCCGCTCGGGCGCTTCACGCTGTTCTCGCTGATCGGCACGATCCCGTGGGTGCTCGGCCTGGCGCTCGCCGGCCACGCGCTCGGCGGCAACTGGACGAGCGTGCGCAAGGGCTTCGAGTACGCCGACTACGTGATCGTCGCACTGGTCGTCGTGGGCATCGTCTACGCGCTCGTGCGCCGGCGCCGCGCTCGCCGGCGCCCGGCGGTCGATGCAGCCGGCTGAGGGCGCGCTGGCGCTTCGCCACGCGCTGGCGCTGGGCCTGTTGCACGGTCCGGCCGAGCTGCTGCCGATCTCATCCTCGGCGCACACGACGCTGATCCCGTGGCTCGCCGGCTGGCCGTACGCGCGCCTGGACGGAGAGCGTCGTAAGTCCTTCGAGGTCGCGCTGCACGCCGGCGCGGGCGCGGCGCTCGCACTGCATCTGCGGCGCGAGCTGCTGCATGACGCCGCGCGCGTTGACCGTCGCCGGGTGGGCGTGATCGCCCTGTCGCTGGCGCCGGCGGCGCTCGCCGGCCTGCTGCTCGGGGGCTCGATCGAGCGGCGGCTGGGCGGTCCGCGCTCGATCGCTGCAGGCCTCGTTGCGGGCGCCGTGGCGATGGCGCTCGCCGACGGACGCGCCGGCGCCGATGAAGCGACCGGCGCGCGCACCCAGGACGATGCGAGCGAGCGCGACGGGCTCGCGCTCGGGCTGGCGCAGGCGGCCGCGTTGATCCCCGGGGTATCGCGCAACGGCGCCACGCTCACCGCCGCGCGTGCGCGCGGCTTCGGACGTGGCGCCGCGCAGGCGCTCTCGTGGCACGCGGGGCTGCCTGTGATCTTCGGGGCGAGCCTGTTGAAGGGCGGGCGCATGCGCCGCGCCGGCGTCCCACGCGAGCAGCGCGCGGCCCTGGCGCTCGGCTGCGCGAGCGCGTTCGCCTCGACGCTCGCCAGCGCGCGGCTGTTGGACAGGCGCTTGCGCGAGGGTCAATCCCTGATGCCCTACTCGCTCTACCGCTGCGCGCTCGCCGCGCTTGTCGTCTGGCGCTTGCGCGCACAATAGAGGCGCATGACTGCAATCGGGACGGTGATCGGCGGGCGCTACCGGCTTGACGCCGAGATCGGGCGGGGGGGCATGTCGATGGTCTACCGCGCGTTCGACACCGTGCTCGAACGACCGGTGGCGATCAAGCTGATGCACCGCGATATCGCCGCCGACGCCGATCAGCTCGAGCGCTTTCGCAGGGAGGCGCGCTCGGTGGCGCAGGTGAGCCACCCGCACGTGGTCACCGTGATCGACGCCGGCGAGGAGATCTCAGCGGACGGGCAGCGGCCCGGCGAGACGAGCATGGGCACTCCCTACATCGTCCTCGAGTACGTCGACGGCGAGACGCTCAAGGACGTGATCCGCCGCGAGGGCCCGCTCGACATACCGCAGGCGCTCGCATACGCGATCGAGGTCGCGCGCGCGCTCGGCGCCGCCCATGAGCATCAGATCGTGCACCGCGACGTCAAGCCGCACAACATCCTCATCAGCGAGGAAGGAGGCGCCAAGATCACGGACTTCGGGATCGCGCGCACGCTCACCGAGGAAGGGCTGACGATGGCCGGACGCGTGCTCGGCACGACCGACTACGTCTCCCCTGAGCAGGCGCTCGGGCAGCCCGTCACCGGGCAGTCGGACCTATACTCGCTGGGCGTCGTCCTGTTCGAGATGCTCACCGGATCGGTCCCGTTCCACGGCAGCTCGCCGGTGGCTGTGGCGATGAAGCACGTGCGCGAGGAAGTGCCCGACGTGCTGCTGGCGCGGCCCGCGCTGTCCGCGGCCACCGCCGCGGTCGTCGACCGCGCGGTCTCGAAGGACCTCACGCGCCGCTATCCCGACGCCGCGAGCATGGTCACCGACCTCGAGGAGGTGCTCGCACTCGAGGCCTCGCGCTCGGGCCAGGCCACCGGCGAGGTGACCAGCGTGCTGCGAACGCTGCCCGGCTCGGCCCGCCGGCGCCTGCCCTGGCGCATGCGCAACCCGGCACGCTGGTTCGCCTCGCTGGCACTGCTGATCGCGATCGTCGCGATCGCGCTGGTCCTCGCTGCGGGAGAAGCCCACCGTGGCGCGGGCCCCCCGCCGAACCTCGAATCGCGCGCGGGCCTGGAAGCGGTGCAGCTGGGCCAGGCCGCCGCCCACGACTACAACCCGTTCGGCACCGGACCGGAAAATCGCGACCTGATCGGCAACGTCGTCTACGGCGACCCCAACACCACGTGGAGCACCGAGCAGTACTACGACGGCACGCTGAAGAAGCCCGGTGGCGTCGGTCTCGGCATCTACCTCGACGCCGCGCCGCAGGTGCTCGCCAAGGCGCTCGAAATTCAAACGCCCACCCCGGGCTTCTCCGCGCAGGTCTACGTAGCCGACCGCATCGAGCTCGAACTTCCGTACGGCAACTCCACGCCGCTGAGCGCGCGCGGCTGGCAGGGACCGGTAGGAGCGAGCACCGACGTGCGCAGCGGCCAACGCATCCCGCTGACGCTGTCCGGGCACCCGCACCGCTACTACCTGGTGTGGCTGACGACGCTCCCACCGGGGATGGAGGTGGCGACGATCGACGAGCTGACGCTGTTCAAGTAGCTCTCGAGCGTGGGCGCGAGCCGCTGTCAGTAGCTGTACGCGCGCCGGCGCTCGTGGCGCGCTAGCGCGAGCCGGCAGAGGCGGTCGACGAGCCGCGGGTAGGCGACGCCCGAGGCGGCGAGCAGCTTGGCGTACACGCTCGTCGGCGTGAACCCCGGCATCGTGTTCAGCTCGTTGACCAGCACGCGCTCACCGTCGACGAAGAAGTCCACTCGCGCCAGCCCCTCGCAGCCCGCCGCCTCAAACGCGCCAACCGCCAGCTGCCTGACCTGCTCGCGCGCGCTCGCGGAGATCCGCGCTGGGATCCTCAGCTCCATGCCGCCGGGCGAGTACTTCGCGCGGAAATCGTAAAACTCCCCTGAGAACACGATCTCTCCAGGCTCCGATGCGAGCGCCGGCTCGTCGCTGCTGACGCCGTCGTCATCGTCGCCGTCGCCGTGGTTCTCGCCTGCGAGCGTGCCAAGCACCCCGCACTCGACCTCGACACCCGGCGCCGCTGCCTCGACGATCACCAGGCCGTCGTAGGCAAACGCGTCCTGCAGCGCCTCGCCGATCTGCTCCTCAGCGCTGACCTTGACGATCCCTACCGAGGAGCCCAGGTGCGCGGGCTTGACGAACACGGGCAGGCCGAGTGCCGTGATCCGCGCGATCTCGGCCAGCGCGTGCTCGCGCGAGCGTCCGAAGCGCTCCGCGCGCACGCCGACGTAATCGACCTGCGGCACACCGGCGGCCGACATCAGCTGCTTGAACAGCACCTTGTCCAGGCACACCGCCGAGGCGGCCACGCCCGCGCCGACATACGCGACGTCGAGCGTCTCCAGGAGGCCCTGCACCGTTCCGTCCTCGCCAAACGGGCCGTGCAGGACGGGGAAGGCGACGTCCACGCCGAGCAGCCCACCGGCCGGCGTGACGCTCAGCGGCTGTCCGTCGTGGCGCCACACGCCGTCGCGGCCGATCTCCACCCACACGACCTCATGCCCGGCGCTGCTCAGCCCGTCACGCACAGCCGCGCCCGAGGACAGCGAGACGTCGTGCTCGGAGGAGCGTCCACCCGCGAGCACGGCCACGGTCAGCGCCTCGCCGGACGCGGAGCCGGCGATCTGGCCGTCACTGCTCATCCGGTGGCGGGCGCGGCTGGGGCCGGAGGCGTGGTCGTGGTGGGAGTCGTCGGCGTGGTCGTGGTGGGCGTCGTGGTCGTCGGCGTCGCGAGCACGCCTACCCCGATCGTCACCGTCGCGCCCTTGCGTGCGTGCGTGCCGCCAGTTGGGCTCTGTTCCAGGACCACGCCCACCTGGGACTGTTCGGTGGTCGCGTGCGGCTGCGTCGCGACCTTGAAGCCGGCGTGCCTGAGCGCCGCCGCCGCCGCCGCCTGCGCCGCGCCGACCACGCCCGGGACGGCGACTTCCTTCGGGGCCTGCGCGACCGTCAGGTTGACCTTGTTGCCGGCGTGCGCGGAGGCGCCACTGCCTGGCGACTGCGCGAGCACGGTGCCCGGCGCCTGCGTGCTCGAAACCCGCTTGGTGACCGTGCCCACCGCGAGTTCGGAGTTGGTGAGCGTCGCTTCGGCCGCTTCGAGCGTCTGCCCGACCACGTCCGGCACGCGCACGGGCGCGGGGCCGCTGGAGACGAGCAGCGTCACCAGGTGGCCTTCTTGCACCTCGGTTTCCGCGGGCGGTTCGGTGCCGATCACAAGGCCGGCCGCGACCGTCTTGGAGGGCTCGCCCTTCGTCGTCGTCTTGAGGCCCGCTTTGTGCAACTCGGCCTCGGCCTTGGCGACAGACAGCCCGGCGACGTTCCTCAGCGAGGAGCTCGCGGGGCCCTCCGAGACGACGATGCTGACGCGGGATTCCTTCCTGACCGCGCTCGCTGCAGGCGGCGACTGGCTGATCACGAGCCCGCTGGGGACCTTCACGCTCGAGTGCAGCGACGGCACCGGGTCCAGGCCCGCGGCACGCAGCGCCGCGCCGGCAGCCTGTTCGGTCTCGCCCGTCACCTGCGGGACGGTGACGGTCTGCTTGGACTGCGTCAGCACCAGCGCGAGCGCCGCCAGGCCGACCACGATCACGATCGCAAACGCCCACAGCATGCCGCGCCGCCTGCGCCGGCGGCGCTCCTCCGCCGTCGCGGGCGCGCCTTCCAGCTCGTACTGCCCGGTCCCGGGCGTCGCGAGCAACAGCGACCCGGCACCCGCGTATGCGACGGCTGCGGCTGCAGCTGCGGCGGGCGCGGGGTGAATGGCGTGGCCGTCGGCAGCCGTGGCGCCGTGCAGCGCTGGCAGCGCCTGTCGCTCGTACTCGAGCGCGGCGATCAGCTCGTCGGCGTCCGCGTAGCGCTGCGATGGGTCCTTCGCGAGCACCCGCAGCACGACCGCGTCGAGCGACGGCGGCAGGCCGGGCCGCAGCGCGCTCGGCGGCTGCGGCACGGCCGAGACCTGCTTGAAGGCGATCGCCACGGCGGTCTCGCCCTCGAACGGGACCACGCCCGTCAGCAGCTCGTACAGGATCACGCCGATCGAGTAGAGGTCCGACGCGGCGCTGACCGCGAGCCCCTGCGCCTGCTCGGGGGAGAGGTACTGGGCGGTGCCCATGATCGAGCCCGTGAGCGTCATGTCCGAGGCGCCCGCGCGGGCGATGCCGAAATCGGTCACGCGCGCGCGACCCTCTTCGTCGAGGATCACGTTGTGTGGCTTCAGGTCGCGGTGGATCACGCCGCGCCTGTGCGCGAAGCGCGCCGCGCGCAGGATCTGCACGACGATCTCGATCGCCGCCGCCGGGTCGAGCGCGCCCTGTTCGCGCACGATCGCCTTCAGCGTGCGCCCGGCGACGTACTCCATCGCGATGTAGTAGGTGCCGTTCCACTCGCCGCGGTCGAAGATCGCCACGATGTTCGGGTGCGACAGCGCCGCCGCGCTCGAGGCCTCGCGGCGGAAGCGCTCGACGAACTCCTGGTCTTCGGCGAAGTGGTGGTGCAACACCTTCACCGCCACCTGCCTGCCCAGCAGCTGGTCCTGCGCGAGGTACACGTCGGCCATGCCCCCCGAGCCCAGGCGCGAGATCACCCTGTAGCGACCGTCGATGATCGTCTCCGGGTCGATCATCTGAGCAGGCTTTCGATCACGGCTCTGGCGACGGGCGCGGCGAACGTCGCGCCTTCGCCGGGGACGGCCTTGAGCGTCACCGCGACCGCGACCTTAGGGTCGGCGGCGGGCGCGAACGCGACGAACCACACGTTGTTGATCGCGTTGCCGAACTGCGTCTCCGCGGTGCCGGTCTTGCCCGCCACCTGCACGCCGGGTATCTGCGCGGCGGTGCCGGTCCCTTCCTTGACGACAGCTTCCATCATCGAGGTGACCGAGGCGGCGGTCGATGGTTTCATCACAACCGACTGCACGCGCGGGGAGATCGTCTGCACGGTCTGCCCTTCGGCGTTGACGATGCGCTGGGTCAGGTGCGGGACCATCAGCGTGCCGCGGTTGGCTACCGCTGCGGCGACCTCGGCCATCTGCAGCGGAGTCACCATGAGTTTGTCCTGGCCGATGCCCATGCGCCCGACGTCGACCTTTTCGCTGGTCGGCGCGACGATGCGTTCGCCTTCGTGCTCGCCGCTCGCGGACATCTCTTCCGCGGGGTAGTCCAGCTGCGGCTTGCGGTCGAAGCCGAAGCGTTCCATGTAGCGACCGAGCGTGCGCTTGCCTACGTGCTCAGCGACCTGTGCGTACACGGTGTTGACCGAGTGCGCGAACGCATAGGTGAGCGTGATCGGGCCGAAAGTCTCGCCGTTGTCGTTGTCGAGTGGCTTGCCGGAGACGATGATGCCGCTGCGCCCGTCGACTGTCGATTCCGGCGTGTAGGCGCCCGTGTCGATCGCGGCGGTGGCCGTCACGATCTTGAAGGTGGAGCCGGGCGCGTAGCCGAACTGGGTGGCGCGGTTGACTTCCGACTTGGTCGGGTGGCTGCCGGTCATTTCGCGTGCCTGCGCGGCTTTGGCCGCTTCCGAGCGCAACGCGTTGGGGTTGTAGCTGGGCTTGGAGGCCATCACCTCGACGGCGCCGGTGCGCGGGTCGAGGGCGACGACCGCCCCTTCGTGTTCGCCGAGCGCCGACACGGCGGTGCGCTGCGCGCTTGGGTTCAGCGTCGTGACCACCTTCTCGCCGCTGGGTTCCTTGCCCTGCAGCTGATCGAGCACGCTCTGCAGGTTGTTCTGACTCTGGCCGTTCAGTTCCTTGGTGCGGTAGCGCTCCAGGCCGGCGCTGCCGAGATCGGGGTCGAGGTAGTCGAAGCCGATCGGCGCGGCAAACAGCTCTCCGGTCGGGTAGATGCGCTGGTAGACGCCTTCGGGGCCGCGCACGCTGCGCGCGAGGACGGCGCCGTTGGCGGCGGTGATGGGGCCCCTTGCGATCCGCTCCTGCTCGAGCAGCATGCGTTTGTTCAGCGGGTTTTCGCGCAGCGACGAGGCTTCGAAGACGGTCCAGCGCGAGGTGAACGCGATGAGCAGCGCGAACAGCACGGCGACCAGGCCGAACAGGCGAACGATCGGTCGGTTCACAGCGCCGGCCTCATTCGAGCTGTTCCAGTTCGAGGCTTCTGATCAGCGCCGCGGCGTCACCTTCGGAGCGCAGCGAGTGATCGAGCAGCGTGTGCCGTTTTTCCGGAGTGAGCGTCGAGGCGCTGACGCCGGAGACGTACTGGCTGCTGTACAGGTCGAGGTTGCCGGGAAGCTGGTAGGGCACCCCCTCGAACAGCGTCACGAGACCCCGGCTGTTGGTCCCGATGAAGTACACAGACTGCAGCGCCAGGTAGCCGGCCGAGCCGAGCAGGCCCAGCACCACGAGCACGAACGCGATCGCGCCCGCGTGCCGTATCCGCCGTCGCCGGCGGGGCGGGCCCGCAGCGGGGACAGCCGCGCGCGGCGTGCGCCGCAGGCGCTGCGGCGGCGGGGCGGTAGCGGCCGGCGCGTGCATCATCGTCGCGCCGTCCGCCGACTGCTGCGCGGCGGGCACGGCCGGGACCCCAACCATCGTGTCCCCGTCCGCTACCGGCGCCGGCGCTCCGGGCCGCACCTCCTCCAGACGCAGCAGCACGACCGTGATGTTGTCCCGTCCACCGGCCTGGTTGGCCGCCGCGATCAGCGCCTCGCCCGCGTCGCGCAGCCGCGGATGGGCGAGCATCGTCGCCGCGATCTGATCCTCACCGATCATCGTCGTCAGGCCGTCGCTGCACAGCAGGTACACGTCGCCGGCGCGGGCGCGGAAGGAGCGCGTGTCGACCTCCACCGCCCCCTCGGGCCCGAGCGCGCGTGTGATCACCGAGCGCTGCGGATGCTCGACCGCTTCCTCGGGCGTGAGCCGCCCCTGGCGCATGAGCTCGTCGACGAGCGAGTGGTCGTCGGTCAGGCGCAGCAGCTCGGAGTCGCGCAGGCAGTACGCGCGGCTGTCGCCGACGTGCGCGATCGCGACATCCTGCTCACCCACGTAGACGGCGGTGAGTGTCGTGCCCATGCCCGCCTGCTCGGCGTTGACGTGCGAGAGCTCGTGGATGCGCGCGTTGGCGGCACGCGCCAGCTCCGCGAGCTCGAGCTCAGGATGCGAGGCGTCCGGCAGGCCCTGCTGGAAGGACTCGACGGCGATCCGCGACGCGACCTCGCCGGCCTGCGCTCCGCCCATGCCGTCGGCTACCACGAACAGCGGCGCGCGCGCGAGCAGCGAGTCCTCGTTGGCCCGTCGCTGACGACCGGTGTCGCTGCCGGCGTACTGCTCGGCCACACGCAGCATCTCAGTCGACCTCGAACGTGAACTCGCTGTCGCCGATCCGCACGCGGTCGCCGGGGTGCAGCGGCCTGGGGGTCTGCAGCAGCTCCTCGTTCAGGTAGGTGCCGTTGGTCGAGCCGAGGTCTTCGATGACGACTATGTTGCCCTGCTCGTAGACGCGCGCGTGGCGCGAGGAGGCAAACGGGTCCTCGAGCCTGATCTCGGCGTGGTCGCCGCGGCCGAGCACGATGTCGCCGTCGAGGTCGTAGATCATCCCGGGGTCGTGCCCTGGGGCGCGGTCGATCACCAGCCGCGGCGCGCGTGTAGCGAGCGCGGCGCTGCCGAGCGCCGAGGCGGAGTACATGCCGGTGGCGTCCTGCGGGATCGAGTCGCCGGGCCCCTCGAGCGCGGCAGCGGTCGATTGGCGTTCCGTCGCAGGGCCCCCGCGAAGGTCTCGTCGAGCGCTGCGCGCGACCCACAGCAGGAACAGGTACATGACGACCACGAAGCCGAACTTCAGGGCCACCGATACGGGCGCGAGCGAGCTCATGAGACTTCGAAGACGATCTCCGTCGAGCCGAGCTCGACGCGATCCCCGGGCGCCAGCGCATGCGCGCCGCGCACCTCCGCGCCGTTGACGCGCACGCCGTTGGTCGAGCCGAGGTCCGCGACCGTCCAGCCATCGGGTCCCGGGCGGATCTCGGCGTGGCGGCGCGAGATGCCGGCGTCGTCGAGGACCACGTCGCAATCACGGCTGCGCCCGATCGTCCCGCCGCCGCTCGGCACGAGCAGCCGCCGGCCGCCGACGGCCAGCAACGCGCGCTGGGGAACGCGACGCGCCTGCGCGTCTTCGAGCGGCGCGCGCAGGCGTGCGGAGCTGCTGTAGATCATCGTTTCGCCGTGCTCTTCTCGCTCGATCGGGGCGGACGCGGGCGCGGGACGGGCTGGCACTGGTGGCGCGGGCGCAGGAGGCACTGGCGCAGGAGGCACTGGCGCAGGCGGGGCAGGCGCGGGCGGAGCCGCGGCGGACGCGGGAGGCGCCGGGGCGGGAGACGCCGGCTCCTCGCCGGGGGGTCGCGTCAATCGGGCCTGGATGCCGAATTCGCCGAGCGACAGCCGCTCATCGGTGTGGAAGGAGATGTGCGGCTGCGAGGCCATGATCAGGTCCTCGCGGCGTGCGTGCTCGAGCAGATACGCGCACAGCTCGTCGATGACCTCGTGCTCGACGCCGTCGTAGCGCTCGCGATCGGCCGGCGAGAGCCACACGGAGTACTCGTTGGGCACATATACGCGCGAGACCGACACCGTACGGTGGGCGTCCATCTCGCGTGCGAGCTTGCGCGCGAGCTCCATCGGGCGCACCTCCGTGCGAAACAGCCGTCCGAAGGTGCCCTCGACGAGGCTGGCGATCATGTTCTCGACGCTCTTGAGCGGGTTCATCGGGGGACGGGTGGGCGCGGGCCTTGGTCAATCTCAGCGCATTGGCCGGCGACCGGGAGCCATGCTACGCACCCGCGCTCAGACAGGGCCGCGCAGGGCGCGCGCGGCAACCGCTACGAGCGCGCCGAGGACGGCCCCCAGCACCGCGCCGCGCGGGCTGGGGTGCGCCGCGTGGGCACTCAGGCCCGCAGCCATCTCTGGCGCGGCGGCGGCGAGCGCGGCCGACCAGACGGTGACCGCGGCGACGTCGCGCACGGCGCTGCGACCGCGCACGATCCACGGCAGCACGACCGCGGCGGCGCCCCACAGCAGCGCCCCCAGCAGCACCCCGAGCGCGAGCCGCGGAGCGATGACGTGCGTGGCGGCGAGGCTCAACGAGCCCTCCCACGCGGCCCGTGGCGGCGTTGCCGCGGGCGCGCACAGCCACAGGTCTCGATTCAGCAGCGGCCCGGCGAGCGCCAGCCACCAGTACCCGAGCGCGCCGAGGCCGGCGCGGTCGCGCCAGCGCGACGCCTGCCCCGCGATCGCGGGGAACACACCGGCGAGGCCGGCGACGCCGAGCACGGGCGCGAGCGCGCTCGCGAGCCATCCGGCGCCCAGGCGCGAGTCTCCGCGCTCGGCGGGAAACAGCGCCAGCGGCGCCAGGGCCGCGAGCAGCAGGAGCGCGACCCCCGGACGCCCGGCGAACGCCTGCCAGCAGACGATCGCGCCGGCGCACGCGAGCCAGATCGTGCGCGGCAGCCGCAGCGCGCGGCGCGGCTCGCGCGGCGCCTGCTGCTCCTCGATCCCGGGGTCATGGTCTGCCGTGCGCCCAGCGCGGCGGCGACGCGCGCTCCAGCGCGAGCGGCTGAGCCCACGTTCGAGCGCCCGCTCCAGCTGTGCGCGCAGCTCATCGAGCGTTCCCCGCTCGCCCGGCGCGGGCGCCAGCGCGCGGTCCAGTGCGCGGGTGAGCTCGCCCGGCAGGTCGCGGCGCGCGCGCGCCAGCGGCGGCAACGGGCGGCCGATACGGCGCACGGTGGCGGCGGGCGTGGCTCCGCGCACGGGGTTGACGCCCGACAGCGCCTCGTAGAGCACCAGCGCGAGCGAGTACAGGTCGGCCTCGACGCCCACCTCGCGGCCCTCGCTCTGCTCGGGCGCCATGTAGGCGAGCGTGCCGAGCACGTCGCCTGTGCGCGTCAGCGCGTCCTCGCCGACGAGGCTGGCGCCGCCGAAGTCCGTGAGCTTGGCCGCGGCGAGCAGTGTGCGCGGCGTGTGCGCGGCGTCCGGCGGATGCGGCACGAGCACGTTCTGTGGCTTCAGGTCGCGATGGATCACGCCGCGGGCGTGCGCGTGGGCGAGCGCGCTCGCCAACGCGCTGCCGATCTCGAGGATCTCCTCGTCGGCGAGCGCCTCCTCGGCGATCAGCCGCGCGAGCGTGTCGCCGTTGACGAGCTCGGAGATCAGATAGAAGGCTCCGTCCTTGGCGCACGCCTCGTACAGGGCGACTATCGCCGGGTGCGCCAGCCGCGCGGTGGCGAGCGCCTCGCGGCTGGCCCGCTCGCTGTCGATCGGACCCTCACCCGCCCCCAGCAAGATCCGCTTGACGGCCACCTCGCGGTGCAGCAGCTCGTCGTGAGCGCGCCAGACCACCCCGAAGCCGCCGCTGCCGAGCTGCTCGAGCAGGCGGTAGCGCCCGAGCACCAGCTCATCGGGTGCTGGCGCGTCCTTGACGCCCGCGATCCGACGCCGCGCAGGCTGCGGCGCGGCGCGCGCCTCCCGTGGGGACGCTTGGACGAGGGTCTCTGGCGAGTCCACCGGCTCCCGCGTTCGCCGTGCGCGGCTCCTGTCCCTGCCGCCGACGGTAGAAAAGCCGCATTGACCGAGAACTTGCAGGATCGCGGTACAGGCAGGCGCCAGTCATACTGGGCCTTCCTAAAGTCCCTGCAAAGGAGCGGTTGGCTTTTGTCGTTCTTCGACGATGACGAGGAGACTGCGCCTCGACCGTCACCCCGAGCACCACGGCGTGGGCCGACCGGAGACCGGACAGCGAGCGTCGCTTCTGCGCGGCGGCCGGGTCCGCGACCGCGCCGGCCACTGCGCCATGGCGCGGGGGAGGCCGACCAGCAGACGTTGATGGTGCGCCGCCTGATCGCGGCGGGCGTCGCGATCGTGCTGATCATCGTGGTCGTATTGCTCGTCAGCGGCTGCCTGAAAAGCGAAAAGCAGCAGGCGCTAAAGAGCTACAACCGCGAAGTCAGCGTGCTCGCGCAGGAATCGGAAAAGATCTCCCATCCGCTGTTCGTGGCGTTGAGCGGGGCCTCCGGCAAGCAGGCGCTCGACGTCGAGCAGCAGATCGACGAACTTCTCACGCAGGCGCGGGCCATCGCCAACCGCGCCCAAGGGCTCAGCGTCCCCGGCGAAATGGCCGCCGCGCAGCAGAACCTGCTGCTGGCGCTCAACCTGCGCACCGAAGCGATGACCAAGCTCGCCTCGCTGGTGCCGTCGGCGCTCGGCGGCAAGACCACACAGCTCAGCCCGAAGATCGCCGGCGCAATGGAGATCTTCCTCGCCTCCGACGTGGTCTACTCGCAGCGTGTGGCGCCGCTGGCCCAGCAGACGCTGGCGAGCGCGGGGATCACAGGCCTGAGCACCGCGTCGAGCCGCTTCCTGCCCAACATCGGGTGGCTCGAAGCGAGCACCGTGGCCGCCAGGCTCGCCGGCGAAAGCTCGAGCTCCTCGCAGAGCACGCAGACCCTCTCAGGCCACCATGGCAGCGCTCTGGTAGGCGTGAGCGTAGGCGGGACCGCACTCGAACCGGAACCGGCGATCAACCACATCGCCGGCGGCGGCAACCCCACCCTCACCGCCACCGTCGAAGACGCTGGGGAATTCAACGAGACGAACGTCAAGGTCGACGTCACGGTGACCGCGGCGGGCAAGCAGTACAAAGCCTCCGGCACGATCGCGAAGACCGAACCGGGTAAGCGCGCGAACGCGGAAATCCCCCTGAAAGGCCTGCCCGTGGGGCAGGCCGCGAAGATCGAAGTCCAGGTCGAGCCGGTGCCCGGGGAAACCAACCACGAAGGCACCAAGGGCACCTTCCTGGCGATCTTCGGCGAATAATCGAGCCGGCGCGGTAGCGCCGTCATCGATGTTTCTTCATCTGATCGAGCCGGCGCGGCGGCGCCGTCATCGACGTTCTTCATCTGTTCGAGCCGGCGCGGCACGCCAGCGGCTAACTTGTGGCGATGGCCGCGTCGATCACGGACACCCAGGGGATCATCGCGATCGCCGCCGGCACGGTGGCGATCGTGGCGTTGATCGCGTGCACGGCGCTCAGCGTCAGCGTGCGGCGCCTGCGGCGTGCGCAGCTCCTGGTGCTGGGCGAGCGCCAAGAGCAGGACGTGGTGGCCCACGCGGCCGCGCTCCAGCAGGGATTCGCGGAGCTGAGCGCGTACGTGCACGACGTCGCCACGCGCCTGGACGCGCGGCTGGCGAACGTGGAGGGCGCCCTGCGGGGCCGGCTCGCGCATCGGGCGCTCGTACGCTACGACGCCTACAACGAGCTGTCCGGACAGCAGTCGATGTCGATCGCGCTGCTCGACGACCAACGCTCGGGCATCGTGCTGTCGTGCATCCACCACCGCGACCAGGCGCGCGTGTACGGCAAGCAGGTCCACGGCGGCCGCGGTGAACTGGAGCTCTCTCCCGAGGAGGCCGAGGCGGTGCGCATCGCGCTCGCGGGCGACTTGGACAGCGACGCGTCGACAGGGGATGAGCAGCCAGCCTGATTCCCCGGGCGGCCGGCCACGGGTCGGCTATCTGGGACCGGCGGGCACCTTCACCGAGGAGGCGCTGCTGGCCAGCGCGGCCCCTGACGCAGTCGAGCCGGTGGCGCTGGCGAGCATCTATGACACCGTGTCCGCGCTGCGGCGGGGAACGGTTGGCTTGGCGATCGTGCCGATCGAGAACTCGCTCGAGGGCTCGATCAACGTGACGCTCGACCTACTCGCGGGTGAGGCCACGGACGTGGAGATCGTGGGCGAGGCGCTGCTGCACGTCCGGCACTCGCTGATCGCCGCGGCGGAGGTCGGCCTCGAGGAGATCGACACGGTCATCACCCACCCGCAGGTGCCCGGACAGTGCACGCTGTTCCTGCGCGGCGAGCTGGCGCATGCTCGGGTCCTGGCGGCGAGCTCGACCGCCGAGGCGGTGCGGACGGTGGTGGCGGCGGCGGAGCGCGGGCAGGCGGCGATCGGCACGCGCCTCGCCGCGAGCATCTATGGAGGCACCGTGATCCGCGAGCGGGTCGAGGATCGCGAGGACAACGAAACGCGCTTCGTGTGGCTCGCGCGCAGCGCGCAGGAGGGAGGCCGATCGGAGACGCCGCGCCCGCCACTGCGCGCGGGCGCGGGCGCGGGCTGGAAGACATCGCTGGTGTTCTGGGGCGCCGGCGCCGAGCGCCCTGGATGGCTCGTGCGCTGCCTGGACGAGTTCGCGAGCAGGAACATCAACCTGACGAAGATCGAGTCGCGTCCGCGCCGCGACGGCCTCGGCAGCTACATGTTCTTCGTCGACCTGGCCGGCCGTGCGCAGGACGCGGCCGTCGCCGAGGCGATCGCGCAGATCGACGCCATGTGCGAGGAGGTGCTGGTGCTCGGCTCCTACCCGGTCGCGACACGCTCGGCGACACAGCACGCATAACCGCCCAGCGACGCCCGCCCGCCGACGCGCAAAGGTGGCACTGCCCGCTAGACTGCTCTCCCTGAAGATGGAGTGCACAGTCCCACCCGAGCCGGTGGGGTCCGTGTCGCCCTCAGAGCACCAGCGGCACGGACCTGCGTCATCGCCCACCACGGCGATGGGTGGTCGGGTGCTCGTCCTGAATGCCACGTATGAGCCGATCAACGTGTGCACGGTGCGGCGCGCGGTGGTGCTGCTGCTCAAGGAGAAGGCCGAGCTGCTCGAGCGCGGGCGCTGGGAGCTGCACTCGGAGAGCTCCACGCTCGCGCGGCCGGTGGTGATCCGCCTGGTCAGCTACGTCAAGGTGCCGCGCGACGCGCACCGGCGCAAGATCACCCGACGCGCGGTCTTCGCCCGCGACAGCTGGACCTGCCAGTACTGCGGCTCGCGGTCCAACCTGACGGTCGATCACGTGATCCCGCGGTCCAAGGGCGGCACCTCGAGCTGGGAGAACATCGTCGCCTCGTGCGCGCCGTGCAACCGGCGCAAGGGCGACCGCTTGCCGCGCCAGGCTGGGATGCACCCCCGCCACGCGCCACGCACGCCACGGGCGGAGATCTTCATCCATGTCGCCAGCCCGACGATCCCGGCGGCATGGCTGCAGTACCTCCCCCAAGCGGCCTAACGGCACGCTGGCGCGGCGCCAGGCGGCGTCCTCGGTCGCTTGCGTGCGCAGCACGCAGCGCTCCCTGCGTCCTTGCCTGGCTTGACCATCGTGCCGTTAGAGGCGCGTGGCCTTAAGCGACGAAGGGCGCCCCTGGGGACGCCCTTCGCGTACAGCGCTGACTGGAAAGACCGAGAGCGACGGACAAGGCCGGTGGGACCAGAGCCGGCGGTCGTCTCGGGGTGTCCCGGGTTGGATTCCGCTAGGCGGACCAGCCTCCCGACCTACCGGCCGGTCACCTCCAGGGTCCCGCAAGAACTGTCACTCAACGTTTGGACCACCTCCTTTCTCTGGTCCCGCCAGAGTAGCGAACGGAGATGACGTGCGAGGCAGTTCGACCTGCGAACCCCGCTCACTGGATGATGACGCCGAACTCCTGCGCGTAGGTCGCGCCGGGGGCTCCCGGCGCGAGCGACGAGGGCACGGCGGGCGTCACGCCGATCCCGGTGTCGCGGTACTGAGCTTCGAGGATGTTCGCGAGGTGCCCGGGCGAGGCGAACCAGGCCGAGACGATCGACTGGGGCGTGGACAGCTGGTAGGTGCCCCACGCGAGGTTCTCGCCGATCACGTAGCCGACGCTCGTGTTGGGTATGTAGCCCGTGTCGCGGATGCGGTCGACAGGCGTCTCGCCGCTGGGTGAGACGTGCGCGAAGTAGTCGTCTGCGATCAGTTCTTCGCAGTGACCTTCGGCCGCCTGTTCGAGCTCGGGATTCAACACGAGCGGGCTCTCGCCGTTTTCGGCGCGCTTGCGGTTGATCAGGCAGAGCACCGCCGCTCGCACGAGTGCGATGTTGCCCGCTTCGGGCGTCAGTTCGGTGTTCTGGCAGGTGCTCGCGAGGACCGCGGCGATTGTCGCGGCGTCGCGCTGGGAGGCGGACTGCGCGGTTGTGCTGGCCGGTTCAGATGTGGGCGTGGACGTAGGCGGGACGCTGGAGCGCTTCGTGCGCGGGCTGAGCTGGCGGGTTTTCGTGACGCGGGGCTTCGCGGTGTCTCTCACGCGCCGGCTGCGGGTGCTCGAACGGCAGTGGGTAGCGCGACGGGCGCGCGCGGCGCCCTTGGCGCAGGAGGTGTGCGTGCGCCTCGCGGCGCGGGCGTGAAAGGCGAGCGTGGCGAGCGCCGGCGATGCAGCGAGAGGCGAGGCCGGAGCGGCCGGAGCAGGGGAGACGACGAGGACCGCGCATGCAGCCGAGACGATTGCTGTGAGGAGGCTGCGGGGAGCGGGCACCCTCAGCCTGTCGGTCGGTCACCGTCTCCCTCTGAGCGCAAGCGGGCAAATCTGGACGGTTAAAAGACGATGGCAAGAAACGCTGCGGAGATTCCGCAGGAAGCTATCGGGTTATCGGCACCTCGGCCGGATCTACTACTCGTCCGCCGGAAAGTCCTCGACCGCGTCCGGGGCGATGGCATCCTCGCCGCCGTCGTCACCCGCGTCCACGACGAGCGCGACCGCGCTGACGACATCGTCGTCCTTGAGGTTCATGACGCGCACGCCCGTGGCCGAGCGGCCCTGTTGGGAGATGCCGCCGGCGGCGGTGCGCTGAACCATGCCGCCGACGCTGATGAACACCAGCTCCTGGTGCTCGCGCACGACGAGCGCGCCCGCGAGGGCGCCCTTTTTCTCCGTCAGGCCGATCGTCTTGACGCCTTTCGCGCCGCGGTTGGTCTTGCGGTACTGGCCGATCTGCGTGCGCTTGCCGTAGCCGTTCTCGGTGACCACCAGCAGGTCCATGTCATCGCGCGCGACGTCCATCGCGATCACGCGACCGTCCTTGCCGACGTCCATCCCGCGCACGCCGGTCGTGTCGCGTCCCATCGAGCGCACGTCGGACTCGGCGAAGCGCACGGTCAGCCCGGCGCGCGAGACCATGATGACCTCGTCCTGGGGATCGACGGCGCGCACGGCGAGCAGCTCGTCGTCGTCGCGGATGTTGATCGCGATGATGCCGTCGGCTTTGATCGGCGTGTTGTAGGACTGCAGCTCGGTCTTCTTGACGGTGCCGTTGCGCGTGGCGAACACCAGGTACTGCGCCTCGGTGAAATCGCGTGTGGAGACGACGGCCTGGATCCGCTCGCCCTCGCGCAGCGGCAGGATGTTGACGAGCGCGCGCCCCTTCGCGGTGCGTTGTGCCTCCGGGAGCTCGTAGACCTTCGAGCGGTAGACCTTGCCGCGGTTGGAGAAGAACAGCAGGTAGTCGTGCGACGAGGTCACGAACAGGTGCTCGATGAAGTCGCCGTCCTTCATGTCCATCCCGGTCACCCCGCGCCCGCCGCGCTGCTGCTGGCGATACGTGGCCAGCGGCAGCGACTTGATGTAGCCGGTCTGGGTGATCGTGATCACCATCTGCTGGTCGGCGATCAGGTCCTCGATGTCGATCTCGTCCTCGGAGTGCGTGATCTCCGAGCGACGCTCGTCGCCAAAGCGCTCGGCGATCTCCGACAGCTCCTCCTTGATCACCGCGAGCACGCGGTTCTCATCGCCGAGGATCGCGCGCAGCTCGGCGATCCGCTCGGTCACGTCGGCGTGCTCCTGTTTGATCCCGTCGGCCTCGAGCGCCGTGAGCTGGGAGAGGCGCAGGTCGAGGATCGCGGTCGCCTGGATCGCGCTCAGCTCGAAGCGCGCGACCAGCTGCTCGCGGGCTGTGTCGCGATCGCGCGAGCCACGGATCAGTTCGATGATCTCGTCGAGGTGCTCGAGCGCGGTCAGCAGCCCCTCGAGGATGTGCGCGCGCGCCTCCTTCTCGGAGAGCTCGTGCTTGGTGCGGCGCACGATCACCTCGCGCTGGTGCGCGACGTAGTTGTGGATCATCGCCCGCAGGTCGAGCGTCCGCGGCACGTTGTCCACGAGCGCGACCATGTTCACGCCGAACGTCGTCTGCATCGGCGTGTGCTTGTAGAGCTTGTTCAGCACGACCTTCGGGATCGCGTCGCGCTTGAGCTCGATCACCAGGCGCATGCCGCGCTTGTCGGACTCGTCGCGGAGGTCGGAGATCTCGGGGATGCGTTTGTCGCGTACGAGATCCGCGATTTTCTCGATCAGGTTTCCCGGGCCGCCCTTCTTGACCATGAACGGCAGCTCGGTGACGACGATCGCCTCCTTGCCCTGTTTCAGGGGCTCGATGTGTGCGCGCGCCTGGATGCGCACCCGTCCGCGGCCGGTCTCGTACGCGTCCTTGATGCCTGCGCGGCCGAGGATGATCCCGCCGGTGGGGAAGTCCGGGCCCTTGATGTGTCGCATCAGGCCCTCGACTTCCATGTCCGGGTCGTCGATGTAGGCGATCGTCGCGGCGACCACCTCGCGCAGGTTGTGCGGCGGGATGTTCGTCGCCATGCCCACTGCGATGCCCGAGGAGCCGTTGACGAGCAGGTTGGGGAAGCGCGACGGGAGCACCAGCGGTTCGCGCTTGGAGCCGTCGTAGTTGGGCACGAAGTCCACCGTGTCCATGTCGAGATCGCGCAGCATCTCGGTGGCGATTCGCGACAAACGCGCCTCTGTGTATCTCATCGCGGCAGCGGGGTCATCGTCGACCGAGCCGAAGTTGCCCTGCCCGTTGACGAGCTCGTAGCGCATCGAGAATGCCTGCGCCATGCGCACGAGCGTGTCGTAGATCGCAGAGTCGCCGTGCGGGTGGTACTTGCCCATTACCTCGCCGACGATCAGCGCGCACTTCGAATATGAGCGGTTGGGGCTCAGCCCGAGCTCGTTCATCGCGTACAGCACGCGACGATGCACGGGCTTGAGGCCGTCGCGCACGTCGGGCAGCGCGCGCCCGACGATCACCGACATCGCGTAGTCGAGATAGGCGGTGCGCATCTCCTCCTCGAGCGCGCGCGGTTCGATGTTGCCGCCGCCTATGACGTCAGCTGATGCCATCGCTCACCTCCTTACACATCCAGGTTGGCGACGAGTCGGGCGTTGTCCTCGATGAACGCCCGTCGCGGCTCGACCTGATCGCCCATCAGCATCGAGAACATGCGGTCGGCGGCGAACGCGTCCTCGAGCGTCACCTGAGCGAGCGTGCGTGTCGTTGGCGACATCGTGGTTTCACCGAGCTGGTCGGCGTTCATCTCGCCGAGACCCTTGAAGCGCTGGAGTTTGATGCCCTTCTGCGCGACCGTCAGGACGGCTTCGTGCAACGCCTCGAACGTAGGCGCGTCCTCCCGAGCGTCACCGAGGCGCACGTCGAACGGGGGGGTGCCGACGAGCTCGACGAGCTGTCCGTGGACGCGCGCGAGCTGGCGGTACTCCTGCGAGTCGAACAGCGCGCGCTTGATTCGATGCGTACGGGCGAAACCGGTCTTCGCTTCGACGGCCTTGACGCGGATCTCGAGCGGGTCCTGATCGACGACGTCGGCGAGGTGCGTGTCGCCGACGACGCTGGCCTTCGCCAGCAACTCGATCGCGGCCTCAGCGCTCATCACCTGTTCGCCGAGCAGCGAGGACTCCTCGAGGAACTGCACCATCTCGTGGCCGTGCGCAGCGCGCAGCGAGGACGACCAGCCCTCGTACTGCTTGAGCAGCCTGGAGAAGCGCTGCCAGCGCGTCTCGGTGAGCTTCAGCTGCGTGCCGTGACGGTCGAAGACCTCGATCTTCTCCCACTTGTCCGACAGCAGTATCTCCTCGAGCTCGGAGTCCTTCTCGATGTAGCGCTCGCGTGAGCCCTGCTTGAGCTTGTACAGCGGCGGCTTGGCGATGTACACGTACCCGGCCTCGATCAGCTCCTGCATCTCGCGGAACAGCAGCGTCAGCACGAGCGTGCGGATGTGCGCGCCGTCCACGTCGGCGTCGGTCATCAGCACGACCTTGTGATAGCGCGCGTTCTCGATGTTGAACTCATCGCGCACGCCGGTGCCGATGGCGGTGATCAGCGCCTGGATCTCGGTGTTCTGCAGGACCTTGTCGATACGCGACTTCTCGACGTTGAGGATCTTGCCGCGCAACGGCAGCACCGCCTGCGTTTCGCGGTCGCGACCCTGCTTGGCCGAGCCGCCTGCGGAGTCGCCCTCGACGACGAACAGCTCCGCCAGGGACGGGTCCTTGATCGAGCAGTCGGCGAGCTTGCCCGGCAGCGTGGAGTTCTCGAGCGCCGACTTGCGCCGGGTCAAGTCCCGTGCCTTGCGCGCGGCCTCGCGGGCGCGCTGCGCCTGCACGGACTTCATGATCACCGCGCGCGCCTCGCTGGGGTTCTCCTCCAGGAACTCCCCCAGGCCGGAGTTGACGATCGACTCGACGAAGCCGGCCATGCCGGGGTTGCCGAGCTTGGTCTTGGTCTGTCCCTCGAACTGCGGGTCGCGCAGCTTCACCGAGATCACCGCGGTCAGGCCCTCGCGGGCGTCCTCGCCGGACAGGTTGTCCTCTTTCTCCTTGAGCAGTCCGTGGTCGCGCGCGTACTTGTTCAGCGTGCGCGTGAGCGCCGAGCGGAAGCCGGACATGTGCGAGCCGCCCTCGCGCGTGGAGATGTTGTTGGCGAAGGAGTGGATCGATTCCTGATAGGACGTGTTCCACTGCATGGCGACCTCCGCGGCGCCCTCCTCTGACTCGCCGGCGAAGAACACGACCTTGCGGTGGACGGTGTCCTTGTTCTCGTTCAGGTAGGAGACGAAGTCCTCGATGCCGCCGTCGTACTGGAACTCGGCCGAGTGGCCCTCGCCACGCTCGTCGACGATCGCGATCTTGAGGCCGCGCGTGAGGAAGGCGGTCTCGCGCAGGCGCTCCTCGAGCGTGTGGAAGTCGAGCTCGAGCGTCTCGAAGATCTCGGCGTCGGGAAGGAAGGTGACGGAGTTGCTGGTGCCGGACCCGGTGGCGAGCGGCTCGCCCTTGATCAGCTCGGTCTGCGGCGCTCCACGCGCATATTCCTGGGAGAAGACGTAGCCGTCGCGGCGGATCTCGACCTGCAGACGCTCCGACAGGGCGTTGACGACCGACACGCCGACGCCGTGCAGCCCGCCGGAGACCTTGTAGCCGCCGCCCTCCCCGAACTTGCCGCCGGAGTGCAGCACCGTGAGCACGACCTCCACCGCGGGCTTGCCCTCTTTCTCCATTTCCGCCACCGGGATGCCACGTCCGTTGTCGAAGACCGTGACGGAGTTGTCCGGGTGGATCGTGACCGCGACTTCGGTGCAGAATCCGGCGAGCGCCTCGTTGACGGAGTTGTCGACGACCTCATAGACGAGGTGGTGCAGGCCCATCGGGCCGGTCGAGCCGATGTACATACCCGGGCGCTTGCGCACCGCCTGCAGGCCCTCGAGGACGGTGATGTCCTGGGCGTCGTAGCTGGCGGAGCCGCCCGTCATCGACGGGTCGTTTACGCCGCCCTTCTTTGCGCTCTCTCCAGAGCTGTTGCTGCCTGTTGCCAATGGCCCTCCGATGACGTGAGAACGCCCCGGATTCCGGGGCGCAAGGTCCACGGCCGGGGCGGATTAGCTGTGCCTGAAATGATAGCACGGTGGCACTCCTAATACGGCCCTAAAAGGCCGCTAAATGCCTGCAAAATCGCGGGAAATACGTGGTCTCGGGCGGGCGCGACCAGACGCGCTGCCACGGGCCCAGGTGCTGTGTCTGCTTAGCCCGTCCGGCAGCGCAGCTCGCGGATGCAATCGGCGCCGAGGGCCGCGTTCAGGCCGGCGAGGACCTCGTCGGCCATGAGATCGAGCTCCTGCGCCCACACGGCAGCCTCACACGAGATCGTGAGCACGCCGTCGCGCTCGGAGATCGGGCGCGCCGAGGCGGCGATGGCGCTGCCGACGGCGCCATCCCAGACCTCCTGAACGCGGGCGAGCGTGCTCGCCGGCGCGAGGGCATCGGTGAGGCGTCCGAGCGCGCCTGCCAGCGGACGTGGCGCCACCCTGCTCACGCCGCGATCGCCTCCTGCAGGATCGCGCCGGGCGAGATCCGCAGGCGCGCCACCGAGGCATCGCTCGCACCGGGCACGTGCGCGAGGTCGGTGGTCGCGATCACGCTCTGCCCGCCCGCCCGCAGCTCGCTCGCGAGCAGCTCGCGCCGCTCGGCGTCGAGCTCGCTCATGACGTCGTCGAGCAGCATCAGCGGCGTGCGGCGGCGCTCGTCGCTGAGCACCGCGCGCTCGGCCAGCAGCAACGCGAGCAGCGCCAGGCGCTGCTCGCCCTGAGAGCCGTAGACGCGCAGCTCGCGCCCGTCGCGCAGGATCGCGAGCTCGTCGCGATGCGGACCGTGGCCAGAGAAGCCGCGCTCGAGGTCGCTGGGCAGGCGCGCGCGCAGCTCGGCCATGTACTCCTCCTCATCGGCAGCCCGCGAACGCGGTCTGTACTCGAGGCTGACATCGCCGCTGCACCCGAGCCGCTCGGCGCGCCCCGAGAACGGCTCCGCCAGCAACGCCACCGCCGCGGCGCGGTCGCTGCGCAGCCGCAGTGCGCTGACGGCGAGCTCGCGGTCCCACGTCGACAGCGTCGCGTCCGACGCACGTCCCGAGCGGATCCGGCCGAGCAGCGCGTTGCGCTGCGCGAGCACGCGCGAGTACTCCCTGCGTGCCTGCGCGCGCAACGGCCAGATCGCGGCAACGACCTGGTCGAGGTGGGCGCGGCGCAGCGCGGGAGGCCCCTTGACCAGCTCGAGTCGATCGGGAAGGAACACGCTCACCAGCGGTCGGATCTCGACGTCGAGCAGTCGCTCGACGGGCGCTCCGTCGGCGGTCATCCGCTTGACCGGCTGCGCGCTGTCGCTCAGCGTCCCGAACCCCACGCTCAACTCGTGCGCGTCGGCGCCGTCGATGAGCCGCAGCGACACCCGCGCCGCCTGCGCGCCGAAGCGAATCAGCTCACGCTCGTTGCGGGTGCGCGGCGAGCGCGCGGTGCACCCGTAGTACAGCGCCTCGAGCAGGTTCGACTTGCCCGCCCCGTTGGGCCCGTGGACGACGGTCAGGCCGTCGCCGACCCGCGCCTCCGCGCGTGCGTACGTGCGGAAGTCGCGCAGCTGCACGCTGACGACGCGCACTACGTATCCCTGGAGCGTCGTGTGACGCCAGGGCCAAGCAGGTCAAGGACGCAGGGAGCGTGGCGTGCTACGCACGCGAGCGACCGAGGACGCCGAGATGCGCCGGCCATGGCGTCACACGTTGAGGCGGATTGGCATGATCAGGTATACGAAGTCGCCGGAATCCGGGGATTCGATCAGCCCCGGTCGCAGCGGGCTGATCAGCTTCAGCACGAGCTCCTCGGACTCGATGCTCTCGAGCCCGTCGCGCAGGAACTCCGGATTGAAGCCGATCTCGAACGGCTCGCCATGGAAGGGAACGGGGATCGCCTCACTGGCCTCACCCACGTCGGGGGTCTGCGCGGAGACCGTCAGCGTGCCCTCGCCGAAGCTCAGCCGCAGCGGCGCGTTCTTCTGGGCAAGCAGGCTGATGCGGCGCACGACGTCTGTCACCTCGGCGCTGGAGAGACGCAGCTCGTGCTCGACCGACTCGGGCAGCAGCTGACGGTAGTTCGGAAACTGCCCGTCGATCAAGCGCGAGGAGAGCACCACGTCGCCGAGCTCGAACACAGCCTGGTTCTGCCCGACGCTGACGGCGATCGTCTCGCTGGGGGTCTGCTGGGCGATGCGCACGAGCTCCTGTAGGGCTCTCGCAGGGACGTTCGCCTCGAGGCTCCCCTCGAGCGGCGACGCGAGCGCGGTCTCCTTGACGCTGAGCCTGTAGGAGTCCGTGGCGACCATGCGCAGCTCCTGTCCCGAGGCTGATATCAGGATGCCCGTGAGGACCGGCCGCGTCTCATCTCGTGACGCGGAGCGCGCGACGCGGGCGACGGTCTGCACAAACGCCTCGGTGGGCAGGACCACGCGCGTGTCCGCCGAGGGCGACGGCAGCGAGGGGAAGTCATCGGCGCGGAGGGTGCGCAGGTGGAAGGTGGTAGGGCCGCAGATCAACTCGACGTCCTGCTCAGCGCTGCGCAGCTCCATGGTCAACGTCTCCGACGGCAATGAACGGGCCACATCGAGCAACAGCCTCGCGGGTAGCACGGCGGAGCCCGGGCGCGCGATCTCGGCCTGGAGGGGCACGCGCAGGCCCACCTCCATGTCGGTTGCGAGCAGCTCGGGTGTGGAGCCCTCGGGCGCGGAGATCATCACGCCAGAAAGGGCCTGGACGGCGCTCCGCGACGAGGCAACGCGCGTAGTGGTCTGCAGTTGGGCGAGCAGGTTGGCGGCGGAAAGAGAGAGCTTCACGATGATGTTGCTAGATAGGGGTGAGTATTAGTAGTGGCTGTGTGAATGTGGATTTGGCGTGGGCAGAGGGGAAGCGAGGCGCACACCGGTGGACAACGCTGTGGACGGTGTAGTGGAAGTCTCTCAGGATGCCCGGTCGGCGGTTGGGCGGCGGTCATGGCTGTGTGCGGCCGAGCGCTCTACACAGCTTCTCCACAGCTTCGCGTGAGGAGTCGTCGTCGGCGATCCGCGCTGATGTGCGCCGCCATGCATGTAGCACGGTCGTGTGGTCGCGCCCGCCGAACTCTCGTGCGATAGCGGGTAGCGATTCGCCTGTGAGCTCGCGCGCGAGGTACATCGCGACCTGGCGCGGCCACGCGATGCGTGCGACCCTCGCGCTTGAGAGCAGCTCATCGGGAGACAGCCCGAAGTGCTCGCATGCGGCAGCCTGGATCTCCGCGATCGTTCGTTTGGAGGTGCCGGGTGAGGCGGTGCGCGGGTAGAGGCCGTCGAGAACCTCGCGCGCGAGCTCTGACGTGAGCGGTCTGCCGGTGAGCGAGCTGAAGGCGACGACACGGATCAGCGCTCCCTCGAGTGCGCGCACGTTGGAGGTGACGCGCTCGGCGATCACATCCAGCGCGTGCTCGTCGGCCAGCTCGATGCCGTCGTGCTGGGCGCGCTTGCGTAGGATCGCAACGCGCGTGGCGAGCTCGGGCGGCGTGATGTCGGCCACGAGGCCGGCCTCGAAGCGCTCGCGCAGGCGATCCTCGAGCGCCTGGAGGTCGTGCGGCGGACGATCGGAGGTGAGCACGATCTGGCGCCCGGCGTCGTGTAGCGCGTTGAACGTGTGGAAGAACTCCTCCTCCGTCTTGGTCTTGCGCTCGAGGAACTGGACATCGTCGAGGAGTAGGACGTTGACGTCGCGGAAGTGCAGCTTAAAGGTCTCCGTGTTGCCGCCGCCGAGGGCTGCGAGGAACTCGTTCGTGAAGGCCTCGCCGGTGGTGCAGCGCACCGTCAGGCCAGGGTTGTGCGCGAGCAGCAGAATCGCGATCGAGCTGAGCAGGTGGGTCTTGCCGACGCCTGGAGGGCCGCAGATGAAAAGCGGGTTGTAGGCCTGGGCGGGCATCTCGGCGACTGCGAGCGACGCGGCGTGCGCGAGGCGATTGCAGTCGCCGATGACGAACTGATCGAAGGTCAGCTTGGGGTTGGCGAGCGGACCGGCCGGCCCGAGCGCCGCCGAGCGCGAGTGGGTGTTCCGAGCGGCGGCTGCTGTCGGCGCACGCCGTCGCGGAGCCGGGATGGAGGCGTGGGCGTCGGTCCCGTCGGCGGCGATGATCTCGACGCTCGCGTCGGGCCCAAGTACGAGCTCGACGCTCGCCTGGATGACCCTACCGAAGCGCTCGCGGATCCAGCTGCGCGCATGCGCAGGAGCTTCGACGAGCAGGCGATCCTCGTCGAGCTGGACGGCGTGGAGCTGCTCGAGCCAGATGCTGTAGGTGGCCTCGTCGACGACGAGCGCGAGCTGGGCTTGCACCCGCGACCATATGTGCTCGAGCTGTTGGCTCACGGCAGCGCTAGTCCGCTCCTCTCCAAGCGAGAAATGCTGGTTGCTATTCGAAGGGGGCCCGAGGGCCCGGTCGGGCGACTATATCCAACGCCTGCGGAGGCTCTACGAGGGTGCCCGCATTTGGCGGGAAAAATCGCCGGCGGCTCGCACGGTCCTATACTGCAGGCCGGCATGAAGCGCACCTACCAGCCGAAGAAGCGAAAGCGGGCCCGCGCGCACGGGTTCCGTGCCCGCATGGCATCGCGCGCCGGGCGGCTCACGCTGAAGCGCCGTCGCAGCAAGGGGCGCAAGCGCCTTTCCACCTGAGGGTCGTGATGACGCGAGCCATGAGTCCTGCGGACGTGCGATGAGCTCGCGTCCCTCGGCACGCGGGCGTCTGTCGCGCAGCGCGGAGTTCGAGCGCGTCTATCGGCAGGGGCGCTCGGTCGCCAACCGCCATCTTGTGCTGTACACGTTCCCGAACGCATTGACAGAGAGGCCGCGGCTCGGCCTGTCGGTCTCGCGCAAGGTCGGCGGCGCCGTCGAGCGCAACAGGGTCAAGCGGCTGCTGCGCGAGGCGTTCGCACAGACGGAGGACGATCTGCTGTCCGGCCAGGACGTGGTCGTCGTAGCCCGCCCGCCGGCTGGAGAGCTGGCCGAGCGCGAGGGGCTCGCGGGGATGGATGCGTCGCTCGCGGAGCTGATCGCGAAGGCGGGCCTGCAGGTGGCTGCTTCGCGCGAGGCGCCGCGCGAGCGTGCGGGACGATGACGAGCTCGACGGCGCCTCACGGCGCGGCGCGCCCGTCGCATGGGCTGGCGCGTGCGACGCGCATGGTCGCGGTCACCCCGATCGTGCTCTATCAGCGCCTCATCTCCCCGGCGCTGCCCCGGCGCTGCAAGTACGAGCCGACGTGCTCTCGCTATGCGGTCGAGGCGATCCGGGAGTACGGCATACTTAGGGGCCTGGTGCTCGCGGGGTGGCGTCTGCTGAGGTGCAACCCGTGGAGCCACGGCGGATACGATCCGGTGGAGGCCCAGCGAGTGTTCAGGACCGGTTCCGACACCGTCGGCTGAGCGGGCGCGGGGCGCGAAGCCCCAGCCGCCGGCAGCCGCAGCGCATCAGGCCCAATCCCCTGCCCACCACTACGACCGCCGAGATCTAGAGCATGCCAATCCTCGCCAACGTGATTCAGGACGCGTTCTCGCCCCTGATCACCGTGTTCGAAGAAATCATGGTCTTCATCCACGGCCACATCGTGGGCGGCAGCTGGGGACTTGCGATCGTCGGGCTGACGGTCCTGATCCGGGCGATCCTCGTGCCGCTGACTTACAGGCAGCTGAAGTCGATGCAGGAGATGCAGCGCCACGCCCCGGAGATCGCCAAGCTCAAAGAGAAGTACAAGGAGGACAAACAGCGCCAGCAGCAGGAGATAATGAAATTCTACCAGGAGCACAAAATCAATCCTTTGGCATCCTGCCTGCCACTGCTGATGCAGCTCCCGGTCTTCATCTCCCTGTTCTACATGCTGCGAACGGACCTCAAGAAGCACATCTGCGGCCCGCAGCTCGTCTCCTACTACAACGCGCACCCGAACCTGGCGACCAAGTTCAAAGCCTCTCCGAACATCTCGTCGGTCGCCCATCTGCCATCGAAGTTCCTCGAAGAAACGACGTGCAACACCGTCGCGGCGCATTCGGCCAAGTTCCTGTTCATCCCGGACATCACGTCCAAGGCGACAGGGGTCGTGCTCGTCGTCCTGATCGTGCTCTACGTCGGCTCACAGCTGGCGTTGACCCTGATCGCGACCGCCACCGCCGACCCCAACCAGCGCCGGCTGATGCTGCTGCTCCCGGTCGTGTTCGTCGTGATCCTGTACCGCTACCCGGCGGGCCTGCTCGTGTACTGGATCACCACCAACCTGTGGACGGTCGGTCAGCAGTTCGTCATACGCCGCCGGCTGCCCCCGCCGCCGAGGCCCACCGGCGCCACCAACGGTAAACCGAGTCGCTCGTTGCGCCAGGCGATCGCCGACGCAGCCGGCGGCGCCGCGACCCCTGCGCCGCAGGCCGAGGTCGCGCCCGCCGGCGGCCCCTCCGTCCCTCCTCCGCGCTCGCCGCGGAAGAAGAAGAAACGCTCGGGAAGACGGCGATGAGCAGCCCCGAAGACACCGACGACGAGCTCGAGCCGGCGGAGGCGCTCGAAGATCTGCTCGAGGAGATCGCCGACGCGCTGCGGCTCGAGGTCGAGGTCCAGGTCGAGGAGCGCGACGGGGCTCTCAGCGGCCAGCTCGACGGCGAGGATGTGGGCCTGTTCATCGGTAGGCACGGCCAGACGATCGATGCCGTGCAGCATCTGGCGCAGCGGATCGTGTTCCCCGACGGCCCATCCTCGACGCGGATCGTGATCGACGCCAACGGATACCGTGAGCGCCGCGCCGACGCGCTGCACGCGCAGGCGGATGAGGCAGCGGAGGAGGCGCTCGGCTCCGGGCGACCGGTGGAGCTCGACCCGCTGCCGCCGTTCGAGCGGCGGATCGTCCACGAGTACCTGCGCGACCGCGGCGACGTCGAGACGCACAGCGAGGGCAACGAGCCCGAGCGCTACCTAGTGGTCACGCCGCTTACCGGCGATGGCGCCGCATAACGTTTCACGTGAAATCGTCGAGCTGACCCCCGAGCAGCAACACCAAATCGCGAGCGTGCTGAGCCTGCTCCAGACCGACGAGCACGCACCGACGGCAATCCGGGCTCCCGAGGAGGCGGCGCGAGCGCATGTCGCGGACTCGTTGGCGGCGCTCGAGCTCGACGCCCTCGGAAAGGCAGAGAGCATCGCCGATCTCGGTAGCGGCGCCGGCTTCCCCGGCCTGGCGCTTGCCGTGGCGCTGCCCAGCGCCGAGGTCAGCCTCATCGAGAGCCAGCGGCGCAGGTGCGAGTTCCTCGAACGGGCGTGCGCGGCGGCTGGAATCGAGAACGCCCGCATCGTGTGGACGCGCGCGGAGGAGTGGCACGCCGGTGCAGCTCGCAACGACGTGGTGGTGGCGAGGGCGCTCGCGCCGCAGACGGTCGTGCTCGAGTACGCGGCTCCGCTGCTGCGCACGGGCGGCACGCTGATCGACTGGCGCGGACGGCGCGAGAAGGCAGCGGAGGAAGAAGCGGATCGCGCAGCGGCGCTGCTGGGGCTGCATCGCGAGGAGGTGCGCAGGGTGATTCCGTTCGCGGGCGCCAACGACCACCACCTGCACGTGTTCGTGAAGACGCTCGAGACGCCGGCGCGGTTTCCGCGCAGGGCAGGGGTCGCGCGCAAGCGTCCGCTGGGTGCGTGAGCGCAACAGGCGAGCGCCTCTCGCCCTCGGTGCCGGCGATGAGCACCCACGCGAACGCGATCGGCGCTAGCGTGCCGGCGATGGGCACCGTTTACGCGATCGCCAACCAGAAGGGCGGCGTGGGCAAGACGACGACCGCGGTGAACGTGGCGGCGTGCATCGCGGAGGCGGGATACGAGACCCTGTTGGTGGATGTCGACCCGCAGGCGAACGCGACCGTCGGCCTGGGCATTCCCCGCGCGCAGGTTCCTGGCCTGTACGAGGTGCTGTCGGGCTCCGCGACAGCGCAGGAGGCGCTCATCGACACGCCGATCCCCGGCCTGCGCGTGCTGCCGGCCGGTCCGGATCTCGCGGGCGCGAACATCGAGCTGCCGCGCATCGACGACTACGAGCAGCGCCTGCGCGAGTGCCTGGCGTCGGTGCGCGAGCGCTTTCGCTACATCCTGCTCGACTGCCCGCCGTCATTGGGGCCGCTCACGGTCGCCGCGCTCGTGGCCGCCGACCGGGTGATCGTGCCGGTCCAGACCGAGTACTTCGCGCTGGAGGGGCTGGCCGGGCTGCTGGAGACGCTGGCGCTGGTGCAGCGCGAGCTGAACCCTGGGCTGACGGTGGCGGGCATGCTGTTGACGATGCACGACAGCCGCACGCGACTCGGGCAGGACGTCGAGCGCGAAGTGCGCGCTCACTTCCCCGACCTCGTGTTCGACACGGTGATCCCGCGCAACGTGCGGGTCGGCGAGGCGCCGAGCTACGGCTTGCCCGTGACCCACCACGATCCCCACAGCGCCGGGGCGGAGGCGTACTTCGAGCTGGCGAAGGAGGTGGCTGCGCGTGGCTAAGCCGAGACCGGGGATGGGCAGGGGACTCGGCGCGATCCTGTCGGTGTCGGCGGAGGGGGCGCAGCAGAGCGAGGAGCAGTTGCGCGAGCTGCCCGTCGAGCTGATCTCCCCGAATCCCAAGCAGCCGCGCCGGCGCTTCGACCAGGAGTCCTTGGAGGCGCTCGCCGGTTCGTTGGGCGAGCGCGGCGTGTTGCAACCGGTGCTCGTGCGGCCGCGGCCGGGCGGCGGCTACGAGCTGGTGGCGGGCGAGCGTCGCTGGCGTGCGGCTCGTATCGCCGGCTTGCACAGCATCCCGGCGATCGTGCGCGAGCGCGAGGACGCCCAGGCGCTGGAAGCGGCGCTGGTCGAGAACATGGCCCGTGAGGACCTCAACCCGATCGAGGAGGCTCGTGCATGCGCCGCGCTCGTCGAGGAGCTCGGGCTGACACGCGAGGACGTCGGACGTCGCGTCGGGCGCAGCCGCGTCGCGGTCAGCAACCTCGTGCGCCTGCTCGATCTTCCGGACGAGACGATCGAGCTCGTGCAGGCGGGGACGTTGAGCGAGGGCCACGGCAGGGCGCTGCTGCTCGCTCACGACCACCGTGTGCGACGCAGCCTGTCGCATGCGGCCGCGGAGCAGGGATGGTCGGTGCGGGTCACCGAAGAGCGAGCGCGCGACAGCAACTCCGAGTCCTCGCACAACCGCATCACGCGCCGCGGCGGCCCGCAACGCGTGCATCCCGACCAGGAGCACGCCGCGAGCGAGATCGCACAGACGCTCGCCGCGGCGTTCGGCGCGGACGTCAAGGTCAAGCCCACGAGCGACGGCCGCTACAGCGCGCAGCTGTCGTTCGCTACGGCCGAGGATGCGCTCGCGCTGGCGCAGCGAATACGGCCGCTGGAATCGGCGGCTGCGGGCGATAACTAATGCGAACGCAACCGCGAAAGCTGGCTCTCTACCGTCGCATACAGCTCGCGCGGTAGACGAGGTGTCTGTTTGCGCGCAGCTGACATCGCTGCCGGCGCGCGATCCAGAATGTCACTGATCGTGGTCACCGCGCGCGCCCGGGACATGCCCCAGCTCACCGCCTCATTCGCAATCCGCTCGGCTGTGACTCGGTCTGTGCGTTGCACGGTGTCGATATACATCGCCAGACGGTTGTCGCCGTAGTGCAGCGTGCACATGAGGTCGTACAGCGGCGTTAGCGTCAATGCACCCGATGAGTGGTGGAGCAGCGAGAAGTTCTTGGCGTGGGCGTCGCCGTTGCCAATCAACACATTCAACGTAACTGCGTGCAAGAGTCGCTCCAATGAGTCGGCAGCGGCCACTGACTGCAGGATGTCGGCGATGCGCTGTAGCGAGGGGCCACCGTCCTCCTCGTACTTGATCTCGGGGGACACGCCAGTCGCTTGGCAGAAATCCTCCTGGTGGGTGCGACCGACGGCACCGCCGGCACTAACGGTGCGGTCGAACCTCTCGACGACGATCGACTTGCGTTCCGCGATCTCGGTGGTGTCGACCGCGGCGACGTCGAGGCCAAGGTTCTGCGCGATCCGCATACAGAACGCCTCGTTCTCGACCGTCTTTGGGTAGGCGGCGATCTCGGGCTTGAGGATGTGCGTGGACGGCGTGCCGTCCACGGGCCGTCCCCACCTGCCGTCCGGCATCCGCGTGAGCAGCAGCTTCTCCTGCACGCCCGCCAGCGAGATGCGCACCCTGCCGCCCGCACCCAGCGGCGCGCTTCGCAGATTGCTCACGAGAGTCGCAACGTCCTCCTCGGTCAGCGCTTCGGCGGTGACCGAGGAGGGCGTCGGCGGCGCAGGATCGTCGGCCGGTTGGATCACGACCGCGCCCGCGCAGTCGCGCCCGAGCTCGCGAATCAGGCCGTATGTGTCACCCGCGTCTACGCCGACGTCTCGGGCGATCGCCTTGCGCGACTCGCCCTCGGGAAGGAGGCCATCGATGAAGGGGCGCACGATGCCCTGCGTATATCGACGCTCGCTTACCGGCAGCGACAACGACAAAAGCGGCGTGCCCAACTCGTAGCGACTCAGGGCGTCCTCCGTGTAGATCAGGCGAGGTCGACCACGGTGGAGGTCGATCGTGGCGACCTGGTCTCCGTACAACCAGACGGCTAGTTCGTCGGCCACTACGGCCACTACCAGTCGGCCTCATCGAGGGTCATGCGGACTCCAAGCTGTCTCAGGACGCGGAGAATCCGCTTGAGCTGCTCGGTTTCCTTGCCGCTCTCGAGCTCGGAGAGGTAGCTGCGCTGCAGCCCAGACATCTCGGCGAGCTGTGCCTGGGTCAACCCAGCAGCGGTTCGATAGTGGCGGATCGCGTCCCCGAGCGAGGCGGGCGAATAGACCCTGAAGGGGCGACCCGCGCCTTTGTGCACGTCTTCTGTTGACATAACCCGACATTGTAGCACTGTCGGGATAATCCGACAGGTGAGCTGTGTCGGGATATTCCGACGCTACTCGGCTTGCTGGCGCGTACTTGCCGTCGATAAGATGGCGGGAAAAGGGCGATTAGCTCAGTTGGTTAGAGCGCTTCTCTGATAAGGAAGAGGTCCCAGGTTCGAGTCCTGGATCGCCCACTCGCGAATGGCCTGCAAATCCCGTGGTTTTGGGGGTGTCGAAGGGCACCGGCGGCCGCGCTTGAGAGCCCGTTTTCGGCCTTCCGTCCCATTCACCGTCCCAATGGGCGCCTCCCGAGGCGTCTCATGGGGCACCAGGAGCTGCTCACGGGCATCGCGCACGAGCTTGTCGAACCTCGCTCCACGGTCGCGCTGGGCGCGCTGCTGCAGCTGCGCGTAGACGTCCATCGTCATCTTCGAGTCGGCGTGCCCGACCTGGCTCATGACCCACTTCACGTCGAAGTTGTTGGCCAGCAGTTCGATCGAGATATACGTGCGCCGCAGCGTGTGCGGGGTTGCGTGCGGCAGAGGCGGCAAGCCCTGCGCGGTGAGCCGCTCGGAAGCGCGTTTGGCGGCGTCGCGGACGATCTCCTCGACCCTGGCGTAGCTCATCCTCTTGCCCCGGAGATTGGGCACGAGGTAATCATCGGGCCCTGTCGGCGCTCCCATACGCCGTAGGCGGTCGAGGTGCTCGATGACGGTCTCGACAAGGTCGGGACTCATCTGGACCTCGCGTACCCCGGTCTCGGTCTTGGCGTCGGGGATGCGAAAGCGCGCGCCGTCGGGATCGTGCAGGCGCACGTGGCCGATCTTCAGGTCGCACAGCTCGCTCGCTCGCGGACCGCCGCGGCCGAGGATCTCGACGACGACCCGTCGCCCGACGTAGCCCCGGCCGACCTTGATCCCGAGCCTCTTGAGGTGGTGGGAGACGGTCGACTTCGCCAGGCCAAGCTGACCGGCGATCCGCGTCGGCGTCTTGCCTTGACCGTGCAGCTGTGCCACCTGGGCAGCCGTCAGGCCGAGCTGGATCGGGGCGACCCCCGGCCCCAGCGGGACGTCCTGCTCGGAGGCGGCGTCGATCACCGCGGCCAGCTCGTCGAGCTCGAGGAACGTGCGCTTGGGCTTCGGCACCTTGATCCGCATGCGCCGGCCGCGTGCGGGGTTGGAGTCGATGTGCCCGTCCTCCACGGCGTCATCGAGGATCGCGACCAGCCCGTCGGTGACCATCCGCATCGAGGCGGGCCCCAGCGGTTTGACTCGTCTGCCGGTGCGGTCGCGTATGTCCGCTCCGGCCTCGATCGAGTCCCGCAGCTCCTTGGCCTGCCGCAGCAGGTGCGCCTTGAACGCAAGGCAGAGATCACGGTCGATCTCGTTCAGCCCGTAGGAGGCGAGGAAGGGCAGCATGTGGCACTCGATCCGCCAGCGGTACTTGGCCGCGGTATTGGGCCGGATCGGTTTTTCGCCGGTGACGCCGTCGATCCGGGCCTGCAGCCACTGCGAGCTGTACTCGTGAAAGTTCGGCACGCCACCGTCGGGCACGGCGGTCGCCCGGGATCGTGGCTGCGGCGGGGTCCACACCCCCGCCTTGACCCGCGCGAGGATGTTCTCGAGCTCCACCGCGGCGGTGCGCTCGTTCCAGCCGCCACCGCACCCGCAGTCGCAGGCCCGCGCCTCGTGCAGGTAGACGGTCGCGCGCTTGCCGGCCGTGCGGAAGCGCAGGCGGAACGCGAGCGTCCCGTCGCCAAGGGTTTCGGCGGCAATGCCGCCTGTAGCCGCGCGTGCCATCAGCTCACCCCGAGTCTGCTGCGCGGGCGGGCCCGCCCGAGGCGGCCGCGGGCGCTGCGACGGTATGGGTCGCGGATCTCGAGTAGCGGCGCGTCGGCGGGGTACGGGGCGGGCCGCGTGGATGTACGGCGTGACGGGGCGGCGGGTGTCTGCGCTGGCTGGCGTTGGTGTTGTTTGAGTGCTTGGGTGGCGGTGTGGGGGTTGAAGCGGATGCGGGCCTTGGGTCCGGTGCCGGTGCGGATCGCGCCGAGCTCTTGGGCGTGTTCGTAGACCCAGGCGGGGTTGAGCTTGAGGTGCTGGGCTAGCTCTTTGGCGGTCATCCAGGTGGGTGCGGGCGGCGGGCTGGCAGGGGCGGTTGGCTGGTGGCGTAGGAGGTGTGCGACGCGGCTGGCGATCTGCTCGACGGTTTGGGGGGTGAGCTCGACGGCGATGTGGCGTGCGGCGGCGAGGCCGTAGCGGCGTGTTGGGGGGTTCACTGGTGGTCTCCTTGGGGAGGTGGTGTGCGGTGTGCTTGTAGGCGTGCGATGCGTGGCTTGGTGTAGGGGTGGGTGGCGCGGGAGAAGCGCATGCTGGGGATCGAGTGCTCGTGTGGGAGGGATTCGTGGGTGAGGGTTTGTGCGAGTGCGTGTGCTTGTCCGAGGCGGGCGGCGTATTCGTCGGCGGCGAACTCGCGTGAGCGCCAGTACATCTCCCAGGTGTTGGCGGTCAGCCACAGCACGGCCTGCCCGGAAGCGAGCCACAACAGGCCGCGGAATGGGAGTGTCCAGAGGGGGTGGGCTTCGGGTGTGTCCATGGGCTTTATGAGCAGGAGGTTCAGTGCGCTGGTGAACCGTGAGTCGCTTGAGCGGAGGTGTCCCATCTCGTGTGCGATGACGGCGGCGGCGTGGGGGCTTTCGAGTAGCCCGCGGTCGACGCGGAGCGAGGATGCGTAGGCGGCGGCGTTGCGCCCGGGCTCTTCGGCGACGAACCAGTGGCGAGGCGGGCGCAGCGTCGGGTTGACTTCCTGTAGTTCGCTGAAGGCTTGGTTGAATGCTTCGCGCTCGTCGGGCTCGGGCGCCCTGCCGCCGCTACTCATCTCCCACCAGCGTCCGTCGATCGGCGCGACCAGCGGCGGGCAGAGCACGCTCAGGAGCGAGGCGGCGAGCGGCGCGAACGCGACGGTCAGGGCGATCGGTTCGATCGGGATCGACCAGCCGGTGATGAGCCCGAGGATCGCGAGCGCGATCACCGTGATCCACCCCCTCGCGATCGCGCCGAGGAACTGTCCGGCGAGCGTGACGGCGTAGAGCACGATCCCGGGTGACTGGGAGAGGACCCCGCGTGCCGTGGTGTTGATCCGCGCGCCGTCCACGACCCATTCCTTTTACTCGTCCGGGCTGGTCAGATACCAGCGTTGTTTCTGGTTGTGTGCTTCCCCGGACTTCTTCATCGTGGACAGCAGGGTCCTGACGCTGCCTGGGGGCACGCCGAGCCCGTCGGCGACCTCGAGGCTCCGCGAGCCGGGGTGCTCGGCCAGGTAGGCGCGCAGCTGCTCGCGCTTCAGGACCTTGGCGTTGGGGCTGCGCCCGCCGTAGAGGGCGGCTTCGGCGGCGCGCAGCCGGCGGATGCGCTGGTCGAGGTCTTTGCGCTCGGTGGTGGCGTCTTTCAGTTCGGCGCGGATCTGGCGGACCGCGCCGAGACCCGCTGCTCTACGTCGTGGCATGAATGCTCATTCCCCTATACATGTTTGTCATGTTCATCACATTAGTGTAAGGTGCAGGGCATGTCAAGGGGTAGAACCGGACGCCAGTGGGGGCCCTCGCACCAGCACATGGACCCGCCGTTCAGGCGCAAGACCTCGCTCGGCGGGTGCGTGGCGGCTGTGCTGGTGGGTGTCCCGGTGCTGCTGTTCCTCGCGGACTCCGTGCGCCTCTCGCTCGGGTTCGGTGGTGACCTCGGCGGCCTGTTCGCATGGATCGTGGGTGCGGTGGTCGTGCTCGTCGCGCTGCGGCTCGGGTTGATGCTCGCGATGAGCGTCCTCACCCGCCCCCGGCGGGCCGCGCCCCGCAGACCCCCGCCGCTGCGCACCCCGCTCGGCCGCGCGGCGCCCGACGCGCACGCCGCGGGCACGCACGCGAAAGCGAAAGGCGTCAGCCCGGCGGCGCGCGCCCGCGAAGGCAGCATGCGACTCGGTGGCGGCGCGTACCTCGGCCTGGATGAGTACGGCGGCTGGGTCACAGCCGACCCCGAGAGCGCGGTCATGATCCTCGGCCCGCCGCGCAGCGGCAAGACCAGCGCCGTCATGATCCCCGCGCTGATGGCCAGCTGCGGCGCGGCTGTCAGCACCTCGACCAAGCCCGACGTGATGCGCGCCACCCTCCCCGCCAGATCAGAGATCGGCCAGGCATGGCTATTCGACCCCGCCGGCACCGAGACCACCGACACAGCGCTACCAGATGGTGTGCGCCGCCTGTGCTGGTCCCCCGTCGCCGCCGCAGCCAGCTGGGACGAGGCGCTCGTGATGGCCAGGGCGATGACCGCCGCCACCAACCCCGGCGCCGGCACCACCAACGAGAGCCACTGGTCAGAGCGCGCCGCCGCGCTCCTCGCCCCCCTCCTTTACGCCGCCCACCACACCAGCCAGCCGATCGCCACAGTGCTGAGCTGGACGCTGCGCGGAGACCTCGCGCCCGCCCAAGCGATCCTCGCCGACACCGACACCCAGGTCGCCGCGGACGTGCTCGCCGGGATCGAACGCACCGACCAACGCGAGCGCTCCAGCATCCTCAGCGCCACCGCCGGCGTACTCGCCGCCTACAACTCCGACGCCGTCCGCCAAGCCGCCGCCAACCCCAACTTCGACCCCCACCAGTTCACCACCTCGACCGACACGATCTACATCACCGCACCCGAGCACAAGCAAGCCCTCTGCGCCCCCCTCATAGTCGGGCTACTCGAGCAGATCCGCCACGCCGCCTACCACCACGCCCGCAACCACGACCCCGCCGGACCGCCAATGCTCTGGGCGCTCGATGAGATCGCCAACACCGCCCCCATCCACGACCTCCCCGCCCTCATCTCCCAAGCCGGCAGCCAACACCTACAAGTCATGGTCGGCCTACAAGACCTCTCACAAGCCCGCACCCGCTGGGGCGAACACGCCGCCGACTCCCTCCTGTCCCTCTTCCAAACCAAGCTCATCCTCACCGGCATCGCCGACCCCCGCACCCTCGAAGCGATCTCCCTCACCCTCGGCGAATACGACCGCGACACCATCACCCACACCCTCGGCCACTCCCAACCCCAAGAGTGGCTCGCACACCCCACACACACCGACAGCGTCAACTACCACACCCAACGCCAACGCATCCTCACACCCGGCGAAATCGCACGCCTCCCCGACCAACACGCACTACACCTCCAACGCAACGACTGGAACACCATCCAACTCACCCCATGGCACCAAACACAGCCATGGAAAAGAATCGCCGCCACGCAAGATCCCCAGTGATTCTGTCTTGACTGGAGTGAGCGTCCCCCACGACGCGAAGCACTGACGCGACTGGTCCAACCTCGCCGTCGGGGCTCCGGTCTCCACCCTATTTGTAGTTGGTCTTGGCGTACTCGACTGAACCTCGACCTGCGAGACTCTTCGCTGTGTGGAGTGACACAGGCCACGTACTAAAGCTAATTGCTAGGCCGGCACGTACTCTCCCGCATCGCTGTGTCGGGGCGCATACGCGTCGACGATCTCATCACCCGCTTCGATGTCCTCGTCGTCAGGCTCCTCCGCATCTCCGTCGCCATCCCCGCCAGCGTCGCCTGAGTCTTTGTCATCCTCGCCGCCCCCGCCTTCATCGCCAGGCTCACCGCGCCCGCGCTCGTCGTCGGCGCTGTCGTCGTGCCCATCGTCTCCGTCCCCGTCGAAATCCGAGGCCGGCATCAGGCTCGGTTGCGTCGCCATGTTCAATCCGTCCAGCGTTCGGCCGGCCTTCATGAGGTCCGCAACCGCGATTCTGCGGGCCTCGTCTACACCCAAGACCTCCTTCAGGTACTCATATCGTTCGCGGATCACCTTGGACTGGCCTGACTGGACCTCTAGTTTCGCCAACTCGTTATCGAGTTCCATTCGCTCGCGCTCGAGGTCTTCACGCCATTCCCGGTCCTTGCGACGCTCGTCGCGATCGACGCGATACTTCCTTAGTGACTCCAATGGTCCGCTCGCGCCGGCGAGGTCTGCGAAGCCTGGCGATTCGGCACGCACGCGAACCAATTGCAGACGCCTGGCTGACGGAACGCCACTGCGCTTAGAGGCTCGTCGCAGCTCGGACTTGCTGGGGGACATCGGGAGACCGAACTCGGCGTCACGGAGGCCCCAGATCAGACCGTCCTGATTCTCCTCTCGCGCGAGGCGGAACGCGCGGTCAATCCGACCCAGGAATACGTAGAGAGAGCTATACGCCGTTGCGAACTGGTCGAAGGCGTCGGTCAGGTCTCGGAGATCTAGAGGCGTCTCAAGGTCGATGCGCAGGACTGCCGGATCGTCGAAGTCCGATCCGCGCGGGTCGTCTGCATCGGGCATTCGAGGCCGATTGTACAGTCAGATCCGGATAGCCGGATATCTTCTCGCCGATCCTCGCCGCGAAGGTGCTTGACCGACACAGCCTCCTGAACTTTGTCGCATCAGCCGGAGGCGGCACGCCGCTCGTACGCCGGCTGTGGCACCCGACGCTCCCTAGCTCGGCGTCCATATCGGGAGCTGGCAGTCCTGTGGCTTCTTCACAACGAACGCGACGCTTGCGCGCGCTCTCGTGACGGCAACGTAGAGCTCGCAGCAAGGCGTCCCCTCTAGGACGGTGCCATCGCAGAGGAACTCTTCCATTCGCGTGGTCGCCCAGATCAGCACCCGCTCTACGTCTCTGCCCTTCGCGACAGTGACGTTCTCGAATGGCAGATCGACTCCCCGGGCCGAGCCGGCACTATGCCGCAGGCAAAGCGGGTCGAATATGTCGAAGTACTCGGCGGCGTCGGTCCGGGCAAGCGCAAACACGCCGTCGTGCTCAGTCTTCCTAGCGTTGTGTGATTCGGTCGGGCTGAATCCCCATGACGCGTCGAAGATCCGGTCCGCAAAGGCCGCGATCGTCGGGTTGCAGCGCCATGTTTGGCTGCTGTGCACGATCACGAGGCGCCCCGCCGCGGCCTGCTTGTCGAACCACTTCTTGACCCCAGGACCCTTGAATTGCTTGTTCTTGGGCTCACGCGGATTCGTGGCCAACAGCGCTTGGCGCGTGTCTCCGACCAATGCAAGATCGACCGGCGAGTCCAACAGCAGCTCGAGCACCTCCAAGTCATAGCCGTTCAGGTCCTGTACCTCGTCGATGTGAATCGCGTCGTAGATCCGCGACAGTCGGTCGGTGATCGCTCCGTCGCAGGCCTCGCTCACCGCAACGGCGAGCTGCGCAAGATGCAGGCGGTAGGCCCGCTGCTCGGCGTCCAGGAATCGGGCCCGCCCGGTCGCGTAGATGCCGGGGTCGCCTTCGAAGTTCAGGCCGCGAAGGCGGGTGCCTGGAAAGTGCACCGGTAGGTAGGGGCGCACCCAATGAGCCATCAGGAAGCTGAACCAGCCGAGTACCTCCACACGCGCTCTGAGCGGCCGCACGCCATTCAGCCGCGTCCGCAGCGCCTGCTGGTTCGTCTGCGTGTAGGTCAGCACTAGGATCCGCCTCTCTGGCGGGGCCCCCGCACACTCCTCGACGATCGACTGCGTCTTGCGTCCGCCAGCGACGGAGAGCACCAGCTTTCTCACCGCAGGAACTCGATCGCCTCCATGATGTAGGGGGGCATCGTGATCGTCTTCTCCGAGTCGTGGATCCGCAGCGCCGCTTCCGTCTTGTTGCTTGACATCCAGCTCTCGAGATCGGTGCCCTGACCAAGTGCCAGAACCTCGCGGAGCGCCTCTTCGTCGTTGGCGAAAGCGATTTGCGGCTCGAGTGTGTCGCCAGCGGACGGGTCACCGACGAACAGCTCGCGCTTGCCCTGCTCGAGTAGGTCCTCCAGCCCTTCTCGGATTACCTGCGGCGTTTTGCCGTCGTTGTCCCGAAGGATGATCGCGTCGCGGTCCAGCGCCGCGCAGAGCTCGAGGGCTCGCTTGAATGTGAGTCCGCCCATCGAGATGACGTCTATCCCAGACTCGATCGGCGGCGCGCCGGTCTGATCGCGGTAGGCGCGCTCAAAGATGATCGCGTCCGAAGGCCCCTCGACGAGCACCGCCGTGTCTGCCAGCGCAAGCCGAAGCGTGTCGTACCCGGCGAGCTTGCGGAAGTAGTCCACGGTGCTCTGCTCAAGGCTTGAGAGCTTTGCTGGCACGCCGTCGCTCAGCAACAGCAGGCGGTCCACGCCGAGGCGGTTAAGCACGAACGAGCTGTGCGTACAAACGAACAGTTGCTGGTCATCGCTCGCGAGCTTCCGGATTCGCGCGATCAGCCGCGAGAGGCTCGTGTATGAGAGGTGGTTCTCGGGCTCCTCGATCAGCACGAACGTGCACGCATCCGCGGTACGGCTCATGGCCAGGGACATCTTGATCGTGGCCTGCTGTCCCTGTCCGGACATCGCGAACGGGATGTCCTGCACCTGCGGGACGATCCCTGTCTCCCAAGATGCGCGGGCAGATTGGTCCATCTGCAGCCCGATCGGGTTGTGGTGAACTTCCTTGCTGTCCGCCTCAAGGCGCCTGTTGATCGCGGCGAGGGTGTCATCGGTGATCTGCTGGCGCGAGCGGCGGTGCGCGAGCGAGATCTTCACCCGCTCAACAGGGTCGAGGTGCTCGCTGAGCATCTCCCGGGTGTGGTAGTCCACACCGGATGTGGAGCGGACGGTTCGCGAGTCGATGTAAGAGGTCGCTAGCTCGCGAGGCCGTCAACCAAGTCGGTTGTCGGCGAAATCGCGCCAGTCAACCTCGTAGAACTCGACCGGGAGGACGATCGGCGGTTCGCTGTTCATGTACGCGCCGAGCTCGGCACGATAGTCCTCAGACGGCGCGACGGCGAGCGCGACCCCAGGGCAGTCGATCTGGAGCGTGTTGTGCACTCCACGCAGGTGCTGCAGCGCATCGATCTCGTCGGAGAGATAGATCTCGATCAGAACTCGCGGTGGTGCGGTCGCCTCACCACTGCCGTAGGTCTTGAAGAACTTCAGAACGGTTGGCCGATGGAACCAGAACGGATTGAGTTCCTCGTTGGCCCACCGTCCGTTGATCTTGCCCGTGAGCGCTAGCGCGATCGCCTCAAGCAGCGTCAACTTGCCGCTCTCGTTGTCGCCCACGACGATGTTCATCCCGGGGCTCGGCTCAAGGTCGAGCCGGGAAAACCGCCGGTAGCCGTCGATCACGATCCGCTCGATCATCAGCCGGATCTTCCCTTGTCCGCCAGCGCATCTTGGGGCCTAGCGGACGATGCGGTGCGGGGCCTCCCGTGCCCTCCTAAAGCGCCTCGCCCGCCTGCTCGCTGTCGGCGGAGATCGTGGGCTCCGCGCTGGCGCGTCGGCCGGCGATCATCTCGATGGTCGCGGCGACCTGCCCGCCTCCACCGCATGCACGAGATCCATGTGGTGGGCCAGGCAATCGAAGCGCTCGGACGCGACAGGACGGGCGGTTCACGATGTAGCGAGGCTCTGATGGATCCACCCTACGCATGGCCTCGGCCGGTCCGACGGCGCAAGTGGGAGACGGACCTTTGAGTAGTCCAATAGTCAGGACTATTGTCTGCGAATGCGCCGATTTCCCTCGATCGCAACGCTGACGGTTGTATGCCTCCTGGCGCTCGTTGTGACGCGGGCGGCGCCAGCCGGGGCTGCGTCATCGATCAAGGCCTCGAAGCTCTCGCTCGCGGGCATTCCTCAGCACAACGAAACGTTGGGGAACCCACGGGCTCCGGTCAAGATGCTGTACTTCGACGATCCGCAGTGCCCGATCTGCCTCGAGTGGCACACGCAGGTCATGCCTGCACTGGTACGGAAGTACGTGAGAACGGGCAAGCTGCAGATCCAATGGCATGGCTTCGCGGTCATCGGACCAGCTTCGGTAACGGGGGAGAGATTCATCGCCGCCGCAGGACTACAAAACCACCTATGGGACGCGCTGGACGACGTCATGGCCAATCAAGGCGAAGAGAACTCGGGTTGGCTGAGCGTCTCTCTCCTGGAACGGGTCGGCGCCTCGATCGCAGGCTTCAACGTGGCTGCCACGCTGGCTGCCGCTAGCTCGCCCGCAATCACACAGGAGCTCGCCGCCGACGTGCGAGCGGGAGAAAGGCATCGCGTTGACGGCGTGCCAGCCATATTTTATGGCCGGCGCGGCGGTCCACTGAGATATTTGGAATACACCCAATACACGCCGGCGGACTTCGAAAGACCGCTTAACCGCCTGCTGCGCAACATAGGCAGTCGATAGGGTGGCCCCGCTTGCTGGCGCGTCGCAGATCCCGTACAGCACGGAAAGTATGGGTTCGGATACCGCCATCCGCGCCTCCGTCCGTGGGCGAAAAGCGCGTTATGTCACTGCTGCGCTAGCTGTGCTCGTGAGTGTGTCGGCTGTGCTCGTGCTAGCCGTCGTAGCGCTCGGCGCCGGGCGCGTACATTGGTCATTCGGGCCGTTTGCCGGCTATGTGTGGCGTGGTCATGTCAAATCGGTGCAGGCATCCTGGTCGGTTCCGGGCATCGTCGGCGGACCATCTGGTGCGGCTGGCACGTGGATTGGAGCACAGGCGCGTGGAGGGGAGTTCATTCAAATTGGCACGAACGAGCAAAGCTTCCGTCCGTTCCCGCTCTCGGCACGTGCCGAGAGCTACCACGCGTTCTGGAGTGATCCCACGCATCACTTCCGGGCAGACTTGCTCTTTCGCGTCTACGCAGGCGACAAGATCTCTGCGAGCCTAACGCTGGCCGGCAAACGCTGGACGCTCGCGATCGTGGATAGAACCTCGGGTGCGTCAGCGCGCTTCTCGACACGCGATCAAGCCGACGCGTCATTCAATCAGGCGGAGTGGGTGCAGGAGGATCCGAGAGATGGAGCGACCGGCAAGCCGGCTCCCTATCCGAGCGTGAGTGCCGCCCGGTTCAGCCGGCTTGCGGTCAACGCTGCGGTCCCCGACTACGCCGATATGTACTCGCAGTGGATGTCGATAGCGGGTGTCAACTTTGCCCCGAGCCCGCTGCGCCACGGCTCTTTTACCCTGCACCGCGCGACGGTCAGCGCAATCGGCGCCAAGTACCTCGATATCGCCGCGCCGGAGGATCAAGCCACCGGACCGTTCGTCGTCCAGATGGGCAAATGGACAGTCGCAACTCCGCGCTCACAGATCGAATCAGAATGCGCGACGTTTGCCGCAGCCCTCCGCAGCAACATCCAAGCCCTGGCAAGCACGCGCTGGCCGACGCGAGCACAGCTGCTGGTGCGCTCACTGATCCGCCGCGGACGCGTGCTGCTGGATCACACCCAATCCCCCCCGCCTACGTCCGCCGGTGGGTTTCGAGCGTGGATGTCGGCGTGGGCGCACGACGCGTCAGCTGTAGGCCGCGCAGGTCACCTCCTCCGACGTGCCCTGAAGGTGCCCGAGCTAGCACCAACAGCGTAGCCAGCCTGTGAGACGAGATCACCAAATCCATCTCGCACAGCCGCGCTCCGTCGGCGAGATTCTGGCCACGACCGCGCGCTTGTATCAGAGCTACCCGTTGTTGTTTGTGATCCTTGCGCTGGCGGTCATGGCGCCATACGAGCTGGCAGTGCTGGCGATCACCGGCTATGGCCCGCTGAGGCACAGCCGCGAGAGCATCGGGATCTCCTGGCTGCTCTTGCTGCTGAGAACTTCGTTGATCACGCCGTTGATCTCGGCCCTTCACATGCACGCAGTCGTAGCGATCGGGGAGGGCCGACGCCCGCGACTGAAAGCCGTAGCGCTGCGCGGTCTCCAAGTGCTCCCTGTCGTGATGGCGGCAGAGGTCATGGCAAACATTGGCATTGCGCTGGGGTTCGTCGCCCTCATCGTTCCGGGTATCGTGCTCTCCATAGGTTGGGCAGTTGTCGCACAGGCGGCGTCGCTGGAGGACGGGGGCTGGCGTGCCGCCCTGGGCAGCAGCAGACGCCTGACTTCCACGCGCTTCGGACACGTCTTCGCGCTGCTTTTCCTCACCGGCGCCTTGACGTTCGTGGTGACGCTCGGTGCTAGGACCGTTCCCCTCGGCAGCACCTCGGGCGTCGCCTCGGTCGCGATGGGCATCGCTGTGGACACCGTCATCGCGTCGTTCGCCGCACTCACGTTGGCTCTTCTGTACTTCGATCTTCGAGCGAGGCCCGAGCCAGCACGACGCGAGTTCTCCCAGCTACACGACCTGGACTAACGGCCTCAGCCACAGCGCGTCCGCCCGAGCAGCAGAAGGCAGGCAAGCAGCGAGTAGAGATGGTGAGCTTGGTTGTGGCGCGGGAGCGCTAGTGGTGTGTCAGGCAACGTTTGCCGTGTTGATGAGTCGTTTTAGGCGGGGGTTGTCGGTGTTGCGGTTGCGCCAGTGGATGTATCGGCGGATGAGGCGGGCTTGGGTGGCGTGGTCGGGGTGGTCGGTGCCGGCGAGCGTGAAGTACCGCAGCGCTCGGAACTGCGCCTCGATCCTGTTCAGCCAGGAGGCGTAGTGCGGGGTATAGGCCAGCTCGACGTTGTTCGCGATCGCCCAGTCGCGCATCTGCTTGCCGTGGTGGGGGCTGAAGTTGTCGAGGACGAAGTGCAGCCGCGTCTCGACGGGATGCAGCGAGCGGATGTAGCGACAGAACTCTAAGAACTCGACGCGGGTCTTGCGCTTTTCTTGATGTGCCCGTAGAGCCGGTCGGCGCTGACGTCGTAGGCGGCGATGAGATGCCTGACGCCGTGCGGTCGTTTGTAGGTCGCGCGTATCCGCTTGGGCTTCGCTCTGGGCGCCCAGCCCTTACCGCCGGGCTGGGGTTGCAGGTTCAGCGGCCCGCACTCATCGAGGCAGATCACGATCGCCTCGCCTGCCTCGGCCAGCTCGTAGAGCTCGACGATCCGATCACGCTTGGCTACGAAATCCGGGTCGGTAGAGCGCTTCCACGTCCTCACGGCTTGAAACCGGACGTTCTCCTCGCGAAGAAGCTGACGCAAGCCCTCGTGGGAGATGTCCGTGACCACCCCCTCGGCGACCAGGTAGTCCGCGAGCTTCGACAGGCTCCAGGTCGCAAACGGCTGGTCGAGGTCCTGCGGGTCGGCCAGCGCGATCCGCTTGATCTCCTGGCGCTTAGGCAGCGTGAACGTTTGCGGCCGCCCGCCGCGATAGCGCGGATAGAGCGCGTCGAACCCGTCCCGGTTGAAGTTGTGGATCACATCCCGGACCGTGTCCGGGTCGGTGAAGACCACCTCGCTGATCGCAGGCGGCGACATGCCCTGCGCCGACAGCAGCACGATCTGCGCGCGCCGCCACGTCACGACCGACCCCGACGTGCGACGCACGATCCGAAGCAGCCGATTGCCCTCCTCGCTGGTGATCTCCCGCAACTGCACCCTGGCGGCCATAGCCCCTCCCGGTCGAGTAGCGATCTCGACTCAAGGACTTCGCCGCCAGCACCATCACCCCTGGTTATGGAAACCGGCAAACGTTGCCAGGGAACCCACTAGCGCGTTTCCCGGGACGCGAGCAGCAGGGTACGCACGCGCGATACCGCGCGACGGAAGGGACCGGGATGCTCTTTCCGATAGAGCGCTCGCTCTCGGGCGGCTCGGCGCATGTGACGCGACCGCTCGGACTCTCTGCCGGGCGACCCGGAGATCCAGGCGCCTTTCCCCGGCCAGAGATTCCGACTGAGCGGCATCCCAACATCGTAATGTCTGGCCCGCAGCCGAAGCAACGAGCGTATGCCTACGAGCTTCGATGAGGTGGCGGACCGGCCCAGATCTCGATCTGGTTGGCTTCGGGGGCGAAGCCAGGTACAGAACCCCTCCCGCCCGCGGCCTCTTCACGACGTTCGCTGTGTCTGCGCTGCCGTCGAGGAGGTGCCTCAGTGGCTGTCTTTCCACCGATAGACCTCGCGTCGGCCCGCCCGTTGCCCTCGGAGGCGTCTGCGCTGGTCCGGGGTGAGCGCTTGGTCGCTGGATGCCGTCCACTCGTCGGTGTCTGCTTGCTCGTCGGTGGGCTCGGCCCACTCGTTCAGGCAGTAGGCGGCGGAGCCGAGCAGCCAGCAGGCATGCTGGAGTCGTGCGGCGAGGTCGAACCACTCGTCGGACTCGGCGGACCGGGTGGCGTTGAGCGTCGCGAGCGCCTCTGCGAGCACGTCAGCGAGCCCCTCCCCGAACTGGTCGATTCGTCCCCGGGCGGCGGCGCGCGCTTCGCGCCAGGTGATGTGCTGTGGCGCCTCGGGCAGCGCGGGCGCGCCTGCTGCGCGTGCCTTGGCGAGGCGTCGCTGGCTGTGGCTCGTGAGCGTCCATAGGACGAGCCCTTGGCGGCGTAGTCGCTCGACCATGCCGGCTTGCTCGAGCGCTTCGAACTGGGGTCGTGTGCGCCGGGTCGTCCAGGAATGGTTGGGCAGCCCGAGGTGCTCGATGGCTTGTGCGAATAGGACGCCGGGGCCGGCTCCGGGTGCGTGGCGTTCGGCGCGGTCGAGCGCGGCGAGGATGAGAGCGTCGGGGAGTGTCTCGGCGGGGGTGGTGGGGCTGGTGCTCACTGGTTCCTCCAATCGATGGTGTTTGGAGGCGCCGGGAGGTAGCTGGGGGCAGGGCATGGGCGGCCGGCCCCGGTCGGGGTAGCCTGCGCGTGCGCCGGGAGCAGCCGCTCCTGGTGCCACGCCCCCGGCTGTTGCCACAGCGCGGGGGCACTATGTTCAGAACTACTTGGTTGCTACGTGGGTCTTGCTACAGGCCGCCGACGAGCCGTGTCAGCCGCAGCGCGGGGCGGGTGATGAACACGAACTCGTGGCAGCGGTGGATGAGCCCCGCGGCGTGGAGGCTGACGAGCGCGTCTAGCGCGTCGGTCTCGTTGCCGACCGCTTGTGCGACCTCGGCGACGGACCAGAGGTCGGGTGCGTCGGGGTCCATCAGTAGGCAGAGGACGGCGTGCTCGGCGTGGTCGAGCTCCGCGGCTACGCCGGGAGGGTTACTCTGATCGGGCATGGGAAGGTTCCGGCCTTTCCGTGTCGGGCCCCGGGCAGTTGCCACTGCGCCGGGGCCACTTTGTTAGTGGTCCGACCACGCTACACGCGCGCGTGCGTGAACTCCAGCTTTCCGAGCAAACTTGGCGCGTTCGGGTTCATGAGTTTGCGTCACGCCACCGCTTCGCCCGCAGACCACGATGCACAAGGCTTCCCCTCGAAGGCTGGTGCCTCCCCTGGCGCTATGCCCCGACTCCCAGTGCGCTGTGTCGTTGCAGCGCGAAAGCCGAGCAGACTATACGCACCTCCCGGAGCTGCAGATAAAGGTTATTGCGGTGGGTTACAGGTGATTCCGGGGGGTTGGGAGTGTAGTTCACTTTCCCTTGCGGGTGAATCTTCGCGGCGCTAGGTTCGCGGTGGTGCAGACGACTTACAAGATTTCGGGTAGCTCAGCGAGCACGTATGCGGCGTATCTGACGTCGGCGGCTTCGCGTGGGGACTACTACACACCGACGGGTGAGGGCGAGCGTGAGGGTGATGGTGGGGGTGTGGTGATGCCGGGCCGCTGGCACGGGTCGCCGGGGACGCTGGCCGCGCTGGGTTTGAGCGTCGATCAGCCGGTGGGGCGTGGGGAGCTGCGCGCGTTGATGCAGGGTGTCTCCCCGGTGGATGGCAGCGCGATCCGGCGGGTGGGGTCTGATGGGTCGCGGGTGGCGGGGATCGACCTGACGTTCAGCCCGCCGAAGACGGTCTCGGCGTTGTGGGCAACCTCATCGGACTACAGGCGTGCGCAGATCGAGGCGGCGCACACACGGGCGGTCCGCAGCGCGCTCGAACGGACCGAGCGCGAGGTCGAGCTCGTGCGTCGCAGGAGCGAGGGGGTCGTTCGCTTCGAGAAGGCGCAGGGATTGTTGGCGGCTGAGTTCACGCACACCTCCAGTCGCCTCGCACAGGAGCAGGAGGCGGGGGGTGTGCCTGACCCGCAGCTGCACTCCCATGTGGTGGTGCTCGCCGCGGAGCGCACGGACGGGCAGCTCGCGGCGGTGGAATCCAGGCAGCTCTACAGGGCGGCGCGGGAGAACGGCGCGTGGTATCGAAGCGAGCTCGCCGCGAACCTCGGAGACCTCGGCCTGGACGTCGAGCGGCGCACGGGGAAGGGGGAGCGCTACTTCGAGGTGCGGGGTGTCTCGATGGAGCTGGCGGAGCGCTGGTCCACGCGCGCACAGGACGTTGACCGGGCGAGCCGCGCGTTTCGCCAACGCTACGGCCGCGACCCCCAGGCGGGCGAGCTCGGGTCGCTAACGCTTGAGACGAGGGGCTCGAAGACGGCCGCGGCGACGGTCGATGTGAACGATGCGTGGCGCGCGGTCGGCGAGGAGTATGGACAGACAACCGAGCGCACGGAGGAGCTGTTCAACGACAGGACCCTCGCCACCGGAACACAGGTGGATGTCCGCGGGGAGCTGCTGGAGGCGGTGACCGAGCAGCGTTCGATGATCACGGAGCGCGAGCTGAGGGCACGCGCGTATGAGCTGAGCGCTGGCGTGTCCAGGCCGGCCGAGGCGGACAGGCTCATAGGCGACCTGCACCGCTCGGGCGAGCTGGTGCAACTGGAGGGCGGGATGTGGACGACAAGGTCGCTGCGCGAGCGCGAGCAGAGCACGGTCCGAATCGCCAAGGACCGCGCCAACGAGAAGGCGGCGCCGGTGAGCGAGCAGACGCTGCGCCAGGCGCGCCGCGAGACAGCACGAGAGATCGGCGGCCCACTCACAGGCGAGCAGCGCCAGGCGCTCGAGCAGATCACCGGCCCGGGCGGCGTGAGCGTGCTCGTCGGGCAGGCCGGCACCGGGAAGGGCGTCGTGATCGGGGCGGCGAGCGAGGCGTGGCGCAAAGAAGGCTATGAGGTGATCGGCACCGCGATCCCAGGAGCGACCGCAAAGCGCCTGGGCGCTGACGCGAAGATCGAGCGCTCCGTGACGACAGACGCACTGATCAACCGCGTCGAGAACGGGAACATCCACCTGGACGCGAACACGGTGGTCGTGATGGACGAGGCGGGCATGGCCGACAGCAAGCGCCTACCAAAGCTCGTCGAGCTGACCGCGGCAAGCGACTCGAAGCTGCTGCTCGCCGGCGACCCCGCGCAGCTACCCTCGATCGGCGCGGGCGGCCTGTTCAGCCAGCTGCAGGAGAACGCGCCGACGGCGGAGCTGAGCGAGGTGCACCGCGCCCGCCACGACTGGGAGAAGCAGGCATGGATGGAGATCCGAAACGGCGAAGCCGCCCGTGCGCTCGCCCGCTATGAAGCCCACGACCGTCTGCACCTCCACGACACCCGCGAGCAGGCCGCGCGGGCGATGGTCGAGAACTGGGACGCCACCCGCAGAACCCTGCCGGCCGGGCAGGCGGTGATGATCACCGACGCGAGCAACAAAGAGCGCGACCAGATCAACAAGCTCGCACAAGAACACCGCGCCAGAGCAGGAGAGCTCGGCTCACACCAAGTCGCCCTGCCCGGCAAGCCCTACGGCCTGGCGGCGGGCGATGAGATCATCTTCACCGCCCAACACCACCCCCCAGGCGAGCAGCGCGTGGAGAACGGGATCACCGGCACGATCACCAACACCAGCCACCACGAGCAGGAGCAGGAGGTGACGATCAAGACCCGCGAGAACCCCCCACGCGACGTGAACCTCAACACCAACGAGTTCCACGAGCTATCCCTCGGCTACGCCGTACACGTCTACAAGGCCCAAGGCCTCACCACCGAGCACGCCAGCATCCTCACCGGCGGCTGGCAAACAGACCGCGAGAACGCCTACGTCGCCCTCAGCCGCGCAAGAGACCAAACCGACATCTACCTCAGCCGCGAAGACCTCGGCCAAGACAACCTCGACCCCCAAGCAATCGAACACCTCGCCCAACTCATGCAACAAAGCCACACACAACAAGCCACCATCACCCACGAACCCGCCCAACCCACCACCGACCGCACCCCCACCATCGAGCAGAACGTCGCCGATCGCTCAACCGACAACAGCCAGCCGCCCGACCCCACGCAAGACCACCAGCCCGAGACCGAGCACGTGCTCGAAGCGCAACAAGAGCGAGAGCAGGACCGCGACATCGACCTTGAACTCGGGATCGAGTAGCACGCGGCATGGGCATAGCAATTCCCTTCACGCGAAGCAGTCGCGCGACAACGCCGCTCGCCGCTCTCGCTGATCGTCCAAGGGGGCCTGTCTTCGGCCGGAAGGTCGAGGCGCTCGGTCCTGATCGAAAGCAGGACTCTCCCAACGCACAGCCGATTGAACAAAGGGAGTCCTCATTGGAACGCTACATTGCGCTGGTGGCCCGAACCAAGTGACGGTGCTCCTAGGAGGATGCTCCCGCTGTTTGGGGCGCCGGTGAGGCCGAGGTTGACTATGATCGCGCGCCATGCGTTCGTTACTGGGCCGTCGCATCATTCCGCACTTCGGGTGGTGCCGCATCAGTGTTGCTCTTGCCGTTGGAGTGGGCATGGCATGCAGCACCCAGGCCCAGGACGCACACGCAGTTAGTGGTCAATTGGAACTCTCTGCCGCGGGGGACACGCCCCACGTCGTTTCCAGCGCCGCTGCTCTCGCGTACCTCAACGAGCAGCGCGAAGCAAACGGGATTCCCGGTGGCCTTCAGCTTGATGCCACCGATACGAGAGGATGCGAAGACTCCGCCGCCACCCAGGCAACCGCCGCCCAGATGCCATCGTGGAGCTTCTTCAATGCAGGGGGTGAACGCCTCGCGGGTAGTCACTTCACCGAGGGGGCGGCCTGGTGGAGTCCCGTAACCAATCCCTTCAACGAGGACGCGATTCTGCTGAGCTTGGTCTTCGATCCAGCACGCTCCATGCTCGGTTACGCCGAGGGGCGCACACGCTGGTGCCTGCGACTCAACAGGGAAGCGCCTCGTGCCTTCGCTCGACCGACCTTCTTCTCGCTGCCAGGACCCGGCGCGCAAGACGTTCCTGTTTCCTGGCAGCCAGGTCTGGAGGGCACGCTCGACCCCGGGCTAGCTGTTGGCTTGCCAGCACGAAGCTTCGCCGGATCCTACATCCTGCTCTGGCCCGAGGGTGCTGAAGGGCTCACGCTGCAAGCGGCGACTCTCGTTGACGACGCGGGAACCCCGATTGGCCTTAAGACCGTGACGCCTGCTACACCGCTTGCGCTCGGATCGTCCCAAACCTTCGGCGAAAGCTCAAGCGCCTCGTACGTCGTTCCCGTCAGGCCGCTTCCGATAGATAGCAACCTGACTCTCACCGCCGTGTGGAGAGACAGCACGGGGGTGAGTTATCCGCAGAAGTTCACATTCAAAACAGGCTCCCTTGATGCCACCCAATTCCTCGTCCAGCAATCAACACGCGAGGCACCACATGGTGCCATCCATTATGTGCTCACCCGCCGACTCGTCCGCCTGTCAGCGAATGGGATCGCGGTGGGGCGGCGCTTGACCGTGGCAATCTCATGCGAAAGCCCAGCGCCTTCCTGTCCAGCGCCGCGTCCCTGGATGCGGCGCGTAACAGTGCGCCAACACACAATCGTCGTCCCGCTTCCGCACTACCGATTCCGGAGGGGCATGTTCGTGAACTTGGACGTGAGAGCTTTCGTGAGCGATGGCTACCGCATCCCGGGGGCCGGCGAGGGGTTCGCCGCTCAACTGCTACCGGGCTAGCAGTACCGGCGCCGCCCTGGTGGAGCGAACACCGCTACGCGGATGCTCCCATCCACCGAAAGCAGGCGCCGCGATGCTCGAGTCCCGCGCTACTGCTGCGGACGATCTCCGAGCACGCCGACCGAGGATCGGCACACACCCGCTCGCGCCGGGCGAAGCGGAAGCGCTCGCCTTGCCGCATCTCCAACCCGGTTCCCGTCCGATCCAGAACCTGAGCGACTTCAGCGGAGGGGCTCACATCCAACGCCAAAGGCGAAGGCATCATTACCTCAGAGGTTCAGGCCGCGCTACCGCCTAGCCGGCGTCGGGCGAGACCTGAACGTCGCGGTTGCAGAACCGGCATATCACCGCTGCTGCCTTGATGGTCTCGGCACACCAAGGGCAAATGCGCTCGTCTGACTGGGCTGGAGGCGCGGGTGTGTAGATGTTTCCCCCCTCGGGTGGATTCTCCAGGAGTTCGTTCGTTTGTTGGACGCCCTCGAGAAAGCCTGCAGGAGTATGCCCATAGTTAGCGCGTAGGATCTCCTTCACGACCGCCACGTTGTCGGCTGCATCCTCGGGGACGTTGATAATGAGAACGATCTCTGGATCGTGGACCGTTTGGGCGGCTAGGAAGGCGGCGGCAGTATCGCGTGCTTTCGCGCACGCTTCCGCGAAGGCGCTGTGCAGCGGGACGAACTCTTGCTCCGCACGTTCAGCGTACTCCGTGAAGTTGCGGATCGCGATCGGGGTGCCAGGCAAACCATCATTTTGGTGTTCAGCGATCTTGCGTCTGACGCCGACTGCTCGGTTGGCGACCTCGAGACATGCGTTGGCGGCGCTCCTCCATGCAGGCCGCTGAGTAGAGCTGCGCCCATTTGACTGCCGTCTCCATCGCCTGATCAGCTGTCGCGTCGTTCACACCGCCTCCTGATGTAGTCGTGTTAGATCCTTGCCGCCTACTTCACCGAGTTGCTCACCGGTACCGACACCACGTAGCGTCCCCCAACCCACTGAACGCCTACGTGCTTGCTTTAGCGTTTGCAAACACTTCGTTCCGTGCTTGTTGAAGAGCAGACCTCAGTTTTTGGGTCTCTCCCAAACTCTGCCAGCTCCGCCGAACGCGCCCCTTGTAGTGACAGCATGTGTCTGAGGGTTACGAGGTTCTTAGGTGCACAGGCTCCGCTAAGACCGAGGTCCGTTCCTCCTGGGAAGAACTCGTAGGCGGGAAACGGCAAGGCCAACAGCATCGTCCCTGCTCGAAGGGGTGTCGCATTGCCATCGTGAAACAGCTCAACTTCGAGCTCGTAAAGCCGCGATGCTCCGGTCCCGCCGCCATCTATGTAAGGATATTCGTAGGCATCGGAAGTCAGGAAGGAAAAGCCGATTGAAAAGCGATCCGCCGAGTTCGCACTGACTTGCTGGCTGAGGTCGGCGTTGATAGCTTCCCCTGGCTTTGCGATTGCCGGCAGCGCGGCCTGATAGTCGGCGCTGATCGGGATAGGCCCCGCGCCCGGAATGCATCCGTTGGTGCTGAGCGCCGCGAAGCGCTTGACGATAAAGCGAGCGCTCGTGATCACCGAGATCCCATTGCCGGGATTGCGGAGTGTGAGCGTGATCCCAGTCGATGTAGCCGCCTTGTAGGTCGTCCCAAACGAGGCGTTGGGTGGACGATCAACGACGGCCACATTGAGTACCTGAAGATCAGAATGGAAGGTGTCCGCGCTGCTACCGCTGCCTCCTCGAGCGAGCAACCCGCCCACGATGGCGGCCAAGAGCACCGAAGCTGCGCCGATGAGAGCGATTCGCAGTTCGTTACGCCGGCGCCCGGCATCCTCGGGACCTTTCTTGCTCGGTGGGTCGCTCGGTGGCGTGTTCTCCGTGGTCATGAGCTCGGTTGGATTCGCAGGATTCGTTTATTGGCACTGACCCATAGGGAGCCGAAGGCGAAGGTCGTAGAGACGGGTTCGTCGGTTCCTATCGAAATCGGCGCTCCAGCCGCCTGACCGCTCTGAGCGTCGTAGGCCACGATCTCGCCTGCGTCGTTCCGGGGAACGGAGAGCCAAAACCTTGAGTCTCCCTCGGTGATGTCGGCGTAGGGCGGATGTTCGTAGATCAAGGGCGTCTTGCCGAGCGCGGCCAAGCTCATATCGCTGATTCGAGTGAGCGTGGGCGGCGTCGAATAGTAGTTCAGGATGCCGACGACGCCATCTCCAACCGCGATCGTCGCGCCCGAGACGATCTGCCTGATGGGTTCAAGATGTCCGGTCGGGACGTTGAGCCGTTCAAGCATCGCTGGCTTGGTGTTGCTGTTGGCCAGCCACACCTGGCCGTCCCCGACCGCGATCTGCGCCTCACCGCCTCGGGGGAACGGCTCAATACTCGTGATCTGACCGGTTAGCGTGTCGAACTTCCCGATCAGCCCGCATGCATCGGAGATCACGAACCAGACATCACCGGACGTGTCCCCCGCGACGGATGGCTGGCCGCAATCTTGAGGCAAGGTCGGAGCACCCGTCGTGTTTGTCTTCGCACTCAACCACTGCAGTTGATCGTCGAGTACAGCCCCGCCGGAGCTTGCGCCGAGAGCGCCGATCGCGAAGTCATGGGTTGACATCAAGGCCACAATCACGCGATTGGTTTCCGCATCGATTCGTGCAACGTCCGTTTCGCTCCCCGGAGCACCGGGGTTCGCGCTGCTGTTGGTGGCGACCCAGATCGACCGCGCACCGGCCGCGATCTCGAAAGCGCCGTTAGGCAGCGGGATGGTTGCTACGACCCTGCCGGCGGGCGGCTTGGCACGCTTGGCGACGGCATGGCTCGCGCTCTTGAGGGCCGGCGGGTGCATGTCGCGTAGATGACGAACGAGCAAGAACGTCCCGATCGTTGCAAGCCCCCAGAACGCGATGTGAACCGTCCTTAGCCGCCGGTGACTGAAGCCACGCCGTGGCGTCGTATTGCCATGCTCCACCCCCATTGCTGCGGCAGCTTACAAGAACGGGTGACTGCCGGGGAAGCGGCGTTGCGCTCGGGATATGCTACTGCCATACTCCCCCACGAGCATGCGACCGAGTCCGATGATGCGACCACGTCCGACTAGGCCGATCCCTGCCGACGGGGGATACGCATCGCATTCGGCTCCGCCGTTTCACCGAGCGCGGCGACTGATCGCCCGTACGCGAACCACCTCGGCACCGGGCCGCGCAGGTATCGTCTGCGCAGAGACACAGCGGCCAATACCTGTCGGCCCTGCCGGTCCCGCGTCATGACGTCGATCAGGTTCCTTCATTTCACCGACCTTCATTTCGGCATGTCCGGTCTCCCTGAGGTGTGGCCCGCCGTCCGCGAGGCGCTGCTCGACGATCTCAAGACGATCCATGAGGAATCCGGCCCGTGGGACCTCGTCATCTTCACGGGTGATCTCGTCGGGCGAGGAGACAACAGTCAGGAGTTCGACGGTGTCCGCAAGGTCCTTGAAGAACTCGCACATCGCATGCGCAGCCTGGACAGCGAGCCTGAACTGGTCATGGTGCCAGGGAACCACGACCTCGCGCGCCCGCGTGCCGAGGATCCGCCGGCCGCGGTGCTTCAACACCTATGGGGCAAATCCATCTGGGGCAAGGGCAAGTCCGTAGCCGACGTCCTGTTCGACGACGCTCAGTCGCCGTACCGCGACCTCGTCGTCCATGCCTTTGAGAACTACCGCCAATGGTCGCAAGCGCCGGGGATGACGATGCTCGAGCCGAAGTCGCGAGGCTTTCTCCCAGGCGACTTCTCTACGACGTACGAGAAGGATGATGTACGCCTTGGGCTGTTGGGTCTCAACACGACGTTTCTGCAGCTTCAGGACGAGATGACCGCGGGGTCGCTCGCAGTTGACGCACGGCAGATCCAGGCCGCGTGCGATGGCGATGTACCGAGGTGGGCCCGCGAACACGATATCTGCCTGTTGCTCACACATCACCCGCCGTCCTGGTTGAACGAGCTGGCCCGAGCCACGCTGATGGAAAACGTTTTGCAGCTTCCGGGCTCGTCGTTTGCCATGCATCTCTGCGGTCACCTGCACGAGCCGAACCCGCGGTTTGAACAGGTCGGCGGCGCAAGACCCACTCACTTGCTGCAAGGCGCGTCGCTGTTCGGACGCGAGGAGTATGGCTCGAACGACGAGCGACGGATCAACGGCTACTCGGCCTGCCAACTCGACTTCGACCAGAGGGAGATCCGCGTATGGCCGCGGATCGCCGAACGGCGCGGCGACGGCGGGCTCTTTCTGCGCGCCGATTCCAGGTTCACCCATCCCAACGAGAGCTGGTTCACCTGGAAGATGGGTCAGGAGAGCGAGTCAAGCGCGATTCCGTCCCGACTGCCCGCTGCGCTCAAGGCAGCGCTGTCCAGGCGGGTGATCATCTACAAGCGCAACCTGCGCTACAAGTTCACCGTGTGTGAGGTAGGGGCCCACACGATGCGAGCACGGGTCGCCCTGTCCTACGAGCTGGTGAATGCAACCGAGGAACCGCAGTCCTACCAGGCCGGTTTCGTTCCGGATCGCAAGACGGAGTACATTGCCGCGAGCTGGGGGGGCACGATGCTGGATCTGACCGACTCCCGGTACAGAAATGGCAACAGCTTGGAGTTTTCCGTACAGCTGCCGCCCGGCGGCTCCATACCTGTCTGCGTGGAGGCGATCACCGAGTATGGAGTGCCCGACGCCGAGGGTCTGACGACCTTCATTCCGTCGCTTGACTTTGAGCTCGAGCTCGTCCCGCACGCCGATCTGCGGCTCCTCGTCCAGTGGCGCACGGCGAAGCCGGGAGAGGTGACACAGCTTCCATCCGACGGCGAGAGGTACACGGCCGCAGAGCCGGTGCTGGCCAATCAGGGTCTGCAACTCACGTGGATGCGGGAGCCGGTTTGACTCATGGACTGGGTAGTACTTCCGGGCCGTTCGCTAGTTCATGCGTTCGTTTCAGCAAAGCCTGCGAGGCATCTGCCGACCGCCATGAACGAAAAGAACGATCCACCAGACAAAGGAGGCTACTCATGTCAAAAGATACGCCTGTCACCGCAAAGCTCACGCCCGTCACTGCAGAGGATGTCGTGAACCTCTCAAAGACCTGGATCGAGTCTCAGGACGGAGGACGCTCGGATCCTGAGCACGGCGCGGTATCCGCTCTGGCGGAATGGCGAGACTCGCTGCCAAGCCCGCCCGATCGGGATGCGGTTCCCGCCAAGCTGTGTCCGAACGTGCTTGATCACGCGTAGGCGTCGCCCTCGCTCGTGACCGCAACGTCGACCACGCTGTGGCTGGAGCTCACCCCACGCTGCAATCTGTCCTGCGCCTTCTGCTACAACCCCTGGCGAGAGGGTCCCAAGTCGGCCTACCCGGAGATGCTGGCGCACAGCGACTTCGTTGCAGCCATCGACCGCCTCGTCAGACGGCGCAAGTTCTCCTGCGTCGTGCTGTCGGGTGGCGAGCCGCTCCTGTACCCGAAGCTGGACTCACTGGTCGGGCTCCTCGCCGGTGCGGGTCAGCGGACGATTCTAACCACGAACGGCCGCCTGCTCACGCGTCGCCGGGTCAGCGCTCTCACCGCGTCCGGTTTGAGCGCCATACAGGTGCCGTTGCTCGCCGCCACCCCGTCGGTCCACGATCATCTATCGGGAAGATCGTCGTGGGAACAGGCTATTCGAGCGCTTGCGCTCGGGCTCGAGGCGGGCATCTCATCGGCGGCGACATTCGTCGCGACGGCCTCCAATGTGGACGAGCTTCCGCTCGTCGCCGGCCTGCTACGCGAGATCGGCGTGAGACATCTCGTAGTGAACGAGATGCATCCGGAGGGCTCGGCGCGCGGGCGCACAGAGCTTGCCACCGAGCCGTCGCTGCTGCGGGACGCGCTGGCCCGCGCGAAGAAATCGGCGGCCGGCGGCGGCTTGCAAGTCAGCTTCATCCCGGCCGGTGAGGCCGGGCGGCACCGGCCGGTTGCTGGCTGGGGCAGGCTAGCGGTGACTCCCAACGCGGAGCTGAAGCTTTGTAATCAATCCGAGCTCACGCTGGGCTCCCTCGCCGAACTCTCGGATCGCGCGTTGGACCGCCTGCTTTATGGCCTGAGCACGGATGTCGCCGCCAGCTACCGCGATCGTGTAGACAGGTGTCGATGCTTTGATCGCATGTATGGGCGCCAAGGCGGCCGTGACGAGGCTCTGTTGCCCGGCCAGTCGGGATAGCTCTGAGCAGGCTGACTACCGCACAGGAGCGATAGCGGTCACGGTGTCAATCGGACTTCAGGCTCCGGGGTTGGACGAACACGAGTCTGACCTGGTGGGCTCGTCGCCAGGACCAAACCTGCCAGCCGAGCGCGATGGTGGATACAGCAGCGGCGTAGCTGACAATCCAGGTGATTCCCATGCCGTGACAGACTTTTACGCACAGCCGCCCGGGACGAACAAGGAGAAAACTGAGGGCGACGTCGCGGCTCTGGCTCCGGCGCGTCCCCGCTTCGCGCGGGCGCGTGTACGTCAGCGCTGATCGACCGCAGCCTGTCGAGCTTCTAGGATCGGTGACGTGAGCAAACCACTACCGCCGATCCAGGGAGGCTTCGTTGACTGGATACACGAGATCACGGAAGGCAAGCGGCCGCTTCCCACCTCCGACTCCAGCCGACACCACTACGTCGCCCAGTTCCAGCTAGCGAAGTTCAAGGGCAAAGGTCGTCTGTACCAACTCGACAAGGAGGACGGAACCTGCGAGGTCGTCACGCCGAAGAAGGCGGCGTGGAGCTCGAACCTCTACACGGTCGAGAGCACGACAGGCGAACACGACGGTGTCATCGAGGGCTTCTACGCAGTCGCCGAGGGGTTAGCCGCATCTGCGCTCAAACGATTCCTTGCCGACCCGGCGAACCTGTCGGACCGCGACCGTGGCGACCTCGCGTTTCTGGTCGCGATCCAGGAGCAGCGCGTGCCCGGCTTCCTCGCCGAACAGAAGGAGACGGTCACGCACGCCGGGATCACCTTCCTCGCCACCCAGCTCGCGAGCATGGAAGGCCCGAAGGGAAAGCGGAGGAAAGCGAGGGAAGCCTACGAGGCTTTGACCGACGGAAGCGTGAGGATCGTTCCGCCGGACCAAGAGGTGCTACGGCTGTCGTTCCAGATGCTCGCCGAGTCGTCGCAGATCGTCAACTTTCTGCCGTGGACGCTGCTGAAGGCGACCGAGGGCGTCTTCATCTGCTCGGACCGGCCGCTGACGATGTACGACCGGACTCCTCCCTACCCCTTCTCCGCTCCTGCGTGGATGTCGTCAGAGATGGTCGAAGCGACGCTGCCGCTCAGCCGCGACGCGTGTTTGAGGATCAGTCCGCGCCAGCACCAGCGCATCGCGGTCCAGCCGACGTCGAAGCAGGTCGAGCGGATCAACCGGCGGACGTACGGTTTTGCAACACGCTACGTCTACGGGCCGTCCGCCAAGGTGCTCGAAGACCTCTACGCTCTCGCCCAGGCCGAACCTGACGCCATCCCGGAGCCGATCAAGAAACAGATGGTCATGTTCGAGGACATCGAGACGGCGGACCCGAAGATAGGCGACGAGAATGTCGCGCGGGGCTGGCCCCGCTACGTCGAGGACCCTGAAGGCTCGGGACGGCTGCTCTCCTACGAGGTGCTCGACTCCGAAGTATCAGCTCGGAGATCCGTCGCCCCGAGGTCCGATGCCACACTCGTGGAGATCAAGGCTGGCGACATGCGCGCGCGCAGACGCGAGGGAGCAGCACAGCGCGAACGCTAGCCCGCCGCCGTCAGCGGGCCCACACCAGCCCGGCGGGATATTGCAAGAGCTGCGGACGCGCTCGAAGCGCTTGCGCGATCCAGCCGCCGATGGTGCCGCCTCCGATCGCGGCCTCGGTCGTGCTCGCGTCGTACTCGTCACGCAGCACGTGGGCCACGGCGAGGTCGTCCTTCGGTTCCTCGTCGGAGAACGTGTTGATGAGCGGCCACGGCCCGTAGCCCGGAACCTCTTGTGGGTACTTCTCAAGCAAGTAGAGGTAGCGCTGATCGGCCATCTTCGCTCCGAATATACGAACCGGCTCAGGTTCCACCGTCGTCGCCGAGCACGCGCCGCTCCGCCTCAGCGTGCGACTCGTCCGCGTGCGTCAGGAGGTCCGACAGCGGCGGCTTCGAGCGGACCTTCTCGCCGTCGATCTCCGCGACTACCCCGGTCGCGGAGACGTGGGCGCGCTCCACGCCTCCGTGCTTGACGATCATCTCCCCGCTCTCGTCCACGCGCACCTGCACGCCTTTGGTGACCGCTTTGCGGAAGGCATCGACCAGGTTCTCGATCAGGACATCTACCTCATTCAGATCAGTGGGCATCTGACGACCATAGCGGGCCTCGCGCGCGCTAGAGTACCTCTCGATGGCCGACCTGACAGAAATCGTCTTTGGCCCCGACACGAAAATCCTCGTGAAGGAAGATGGGAAGAAACTAGCGGGCCTCCTCGCTGCGACGAGGCGTAGAGAAAGATTCGAGCTCTTTCCGCTCGAGACCGCGAACGGCGAGGATGTCTGGGTCGCGGCCGATCAGGTCCTCTACGTCAAGTCGGACAAAACCTAGCCCCCGATCGTCCCCATTGCGCGCGACCTTAGCGCGGAATCCGCAGCTCCGGCCAGTTGGCAACAATGAGTCGCTTCGTCCACGGCCGCGATGCGCGAAACGAGCATCTCCGACGGCCCGGTCCATTCTTAGCAACCGGACGACACAGACTCCGATTTGAGGGCCCGTGGCGGAGCAGGAGGCGACCGTAGGGCGCGGGCGGGATGCCGGAGGATGGGCGGTCATGTCGGCAGCAAGCTGCCGACTGCATCCATGATGGGCTGAGTGGAGGGCGCCAGCCCCGCCGGCGTCAAGGCCCTCCGGCCCCTACGGGGCGGCCCTGCGGGCCGGCCTTGACCCCGGCTCAGCTGAGCCTTGAGCGCCCGCGGTCGAGTACCGCAGCGACACGACGAGGCGACCGCCTGGCCCTGTAGGGCTTACTTGGACGCGGAGCCAGGGCGGTACACCCGCATGGAGGGCTTCCCCAGGTCCCGTGCGAGATCGGGTGGCAGATCGTCTTCTCGGGGACACAGGGGGCAGATGCCGGAGAAGCCCTTCCTCCCCTGTTTGCTCCATTCCTTCAGGCGTCGCTCGAGCGTAGGAGAAGTGCACGAGATAAACGACACCGCGCGTGTCGGGAGCCGGAAACCCATTCGTGGACATGGCCACGAGAATCATCGGCTCTCCCGCCTGGCGGCGTTTAGCTGGAGCCCAAGTACGGAGATGAATCTTGCAGTACGAATCATTGGGGATGGCTTCGCGCGACCGTCCACGATCACCATCTGTTTCTCGCGTCGCTGCTAGAGCAGATAGAGGCTGTCGTCGAGCGGGGCGTGTACGTGGCGTGTGGGGTCGGTGGTGCCAGTTCCTCGCCGATTATCGCCGTGTACACGGGGGCGTGCGGGGGGAGTGTCGGGTTGTGCTTCGTCTTGGGCTGGGTGTTGTGCGTGGGCGGGTTGGCGGCGGTGGGCTTCGCAACTGGCTGAGTGGAGGGCGCCAGCCCCGCCGGCGTCAAGGCCCTCCGGCCCCTGCGGGGCGGCCCTACGGGCCGGCCTTGACACCGGCTCTGCGGCGAGCTGTGTGTCTACTGCCACTGCGCGGTCCCGAAGCGCACGCGGCGCAGATCGCCCGTGGAATGTCGGTAGATATCCGGAGCTGGTTGTTCGCGCTGAGCAGCGAGAGCGCACGTAGCGGCCCCTTCGCTCCTTATCCGTCAAGGGGACTCGGCGGGTCCTCTTCTCGGGTAGCGTCATGGGGGAGGCTCTATACGGCTACCAGACTCTGCTAGTCCGTAAGTCGGATACAATTCTGGAATGAGCGTCTCGACCAGAACGGCCTCGCCAGAGGTTTCAGCCGTGCTCGAGCACGTAGCGGCCGCCAAGCGTCGGACCGTCAGCTTGCCCGCCGACCGGGAGTGGCTAGCCGCGATTACGCCGCACTACGCTCGCCTACTTGACCGGATGGCCGCTCGCAAATCGCTGTATCGGGTGCTGCGCGGACAGTACGTGGTCGCTCCTCGGGCGACCGACGGCGTTGACCAGGCGGCGGCGGCGGAGTTGCTCGTCGATCTGGTGTTGCGCGGGCAGGGCGAGTACTACCTCGGTTTCCTGAGCGCGCTGATCGCGCACCGCCTCACGGACCTGCACGCTTCGACGCTGTACGCGGCGATCAGGCAGGACAGCCCTACGGACCTCACCACCGTCTCGCTGGCTGGCCGCGAGCTCAAGCTCGTGCGCCTCTCGCCCTCCCGCTGGCCCGCCGAGGAGAGCGAGCGCGAACGCGTGCGCGTGCAGCCAGGCATGAAGGAGTTCGTCTGGCGCTCCACGCTCGAGCGGACCCTCGTCGATGGCCTGCTGCGCCCCGAGCTGTGCGGCGGTATCGAAACCGTCATCACGAGCTGGGCGCGCGCAACCGAGCACGAACAGGTGGACTGGGCGACCGTGTGGGCGATCGCCAAGCGCATGGGCACCGCGACCACGCGCCGCGTCGCCTACCTCCTCATCCGCTCAGGCCACGAGCCGGTTATCGCCGGGGATCTGCCCGCAGTGAACGTCAAAGGCGCGGCCACGCCACTGGACCGCTCCAACGGATACGGCATGACCCGCCCAGAGGCCACTCGCGACCCGCAGACGGGCGTGCTGGTCAACGTCCCTGCCGAGCAGCTGCGCGGCTGGCTCGACCCGGCGAGCCTGGGATGATCGACTACCCCGAGGACGAGCGGCTACGCGAGCAGGCCAGCCTGCACGACCTGCAGCCACCGGTGCTCATCCGCGACATCGTGCGCGTGGTGGAGCTCCTGAACCTGCGCGCCAAGCAGTTCTTCAACAAGCGCAGCGTGCTGTCAGGCTCGATGGCCCTGCGCTGCTTCGGCAGCCCACGCTTCACGGTCTACGACGCCGACTTCTCGACCTCCGCCGCGACCGTTGACCCGCCAGGTTCGATGACCGAGCTGCTGCGCTACAGCGACGAGAACCTCGACATCATCCCGGCCACGGCCAGGGCCGCCGACCGGCGCGAGACGCTCGTGCAGATCGAGCCGGTCCGCTTCGACGCCGTTTTCACCAACATCGTGCTCGCCGATCAAGACCGGCAGTTCAAGGCCGACATCTCATTCCGCGGGCTCCTGCTCGACGGTCGCGAGGTTCCCCTCGCGACCCCCTACTCCCTTGGCCTGTGGGACGAGCCACCGACCGTATGGGTGATGGACCCCGTGGAGGCGCTCGCCGACAAGATCCTCGGCTGGTGCGTGCACGGCCTGGTCAAGCACTACGCCGACGCCGCCTGGATAACCATCGCCGCACAAACCCCCGGCTCGCCGCTGGCGTTCGCCTATCCGCAGCTACGCGAGGTGCTCCACGACAAGCTCGAACTCATGCGGCGGCTGCAGCCGAACACCTACAGCCCCTTCCCCAGCGTTGAGGCCATCATCGGCAAGCTCGCCCAACCCCCCGACTTCGACCGCGTGCAGTGGCAAAAGCTCGTCTACCTACAAGCCCACCGAGCCGCGTACTCGCAGGCAGACCTCCGCCGCATCGTCCAGCAGACACTCGCCCCAGAGATCCGCCGCTCACAGCCACGCTGAACCCTCACGGTGGAGCCGCTCGAGAACAAGCAGACGGGGTGCAGAAATTGCCCGCAAACTCTCGGGTTGGAAGCTAGCTTGGAAGTTCCGACCCTCGGCGTGGACCTACCGCCAGGGTGAGCCGATAGTCCGGTCTGGGTGCTGCTGGTTGACCCCAGACGGATATATCGCCCTGCTCTGGGCCGGCCCGTTCGGGTGACGACGGCAAGAGCGCCGCTTGCGCTCAGCTCAGACGCTGTCACGTACTGCGACCCCAATCGGGGCACCGAGGGGTGCGAGCCGTCTCTTACACTCCTTATGCGCCAGCGGCGGGCTTGGCGCAGGCGACAAGACGGGCGCACGTCACGGGTTGCGCCGGGTCGGCGCCGCTACGTTCACCGGAGGCGGGCCTGGCGGCCCTTTTGAATGGCCGCCGCTTCAGGACGAGCAGCGCGCGCGGCCGCCTCGTGGCTCGCGCGAAGCACGCGCTGGGGGCGCGGAGCGCGGCGCGGTCACCGTGTCGCCTTCTTGCCCAACATGAGCGAGCCGTGCCTCGGAGATCCGCCGCGCACAGCCACCCTCACCCTCACGGTGGAGCCGGCCCAAGAGGGTGCGAATCCGGGCATTCCATTGGGACGGCAGCCCCATCCGCCGTCCCAAACCCCCTGAAATCGCCCGCAAACTCCGGGTATTTTCGATGGTCGGGCACACCGCTCGATCACCAGTAAAAGCCCTCCAAATCGTCCGATTCCAGAATGCTCTCTGGAGGCTTCTGATAAGGAAGAGGTCCCAGGTTCGAGTCCTGGATCGCCCACCATAGATGTGCTAATGGAACTAAGGGCCAATGCTCCCGATTCCTCCTCGTTGGGGTCGGGAGCTTGCTCTTTTCGGGTCTTGGCTAGTCCCTGCATGGCCTGGTTGACGATGCGGTTGGCCTCGCTGATGACGCGTATCTCATCGAATGGCGGGTTCAGTTGGGAGTCTTGGACGTCTTCGTGCGATACCCATATGGCCTGGAAGATGGATTGGTTGAGGAAGCGTCGCTGGATGGGCGTGGCGCGGAGGTAGAGGTCGTGGATGTCGTGGCTGAAGCCTCACCGACGCCGGACACCGGCGCCTCGCCTATGTCCGGCGCACGCGGGGTATCCCGCCGCTGCCTGAGTCGCCGCAGCACCGGGTGTGGCGCGAAGCCCGCAGCCAAGCCGAAGACCTGATCGACAGCATCCTGATCGACATGCGCGAGCGCCTGACCGCCGCCGCCAGTCTGCTCGCGGCTGGTGATGAGGTCGGTTCGGACCGCTGGATCGCGATGGGCAAGCGCCTGAACTTTGGCTGCGAGCGACTGGCCTCGGCTACCTACTGCCTGCACGAGTGGGGCGAGCCCGATGACGCCATCTCTGACCGCGCCGAATACAGCTACCTCATGCGCCGCGACGTCCACCGATGGGATCGCGGCTGACCGGCATCGCGTACGTCTAAAGGTTCGCACAGCGGCAATTGTGCGACAGGGCGTCGCGGCGGCCCTCCTTCTGCGCTACTGGCTGTTTCTAACGGGTAGTGTTAGAGCCTACCGGCCTTCAATCGACCATTTGTCTTCGACATTCCCATTCAGCCCGAACTGGACTTTCGCTGCCTTCACAGCTTCAGGGAGTTCGAAGACGACGCAGCCGCTGACGCTGGCCCCCGGCGAGAGGGTAAAGCTCCCATAGGCGAAGTCCGTGCATCCTTTGCGTTCATTAAAGGAAGTTGTGTAGACCTGGGTATCAGTGCCCACGACGTTTGTGTCGATGTTGGCGTTATCGTTGATTGTTTCGGAGCCGACGTTAGTCAGACGCAGTTCGATAGCGATGAAGCGATAACCGCTTTTGGGCTTTTCAAATTCGGGATTAGCCGTGTTGATCGGGTCCCACAGTGAGATTTCCGCGTGCACAGCCTTGGCTGGGGGCTGAGGCGCGGGTGTCGGAGCAGGGGTCGGCGGAGTGCTGGCTGTCGTCGTGGTCGTCGTGGTGGTGTTTGACGGAGCCTTCGGGACGATATGGACGCAGAAGATCTCCTTGACGCGGACAACCTGGCCATGCTTTTTGACCTTGACGCGCTCGAGCTTGCGGACGTAATGAGCCTTGCAGTGATGATGCGGCTTGAGGGCATACTGACTGGCTTGCGCTGTTGCGGGCAGGGCAAGCGCCGCAAAACAGATCACGATTAGCTGCCTCATAGCTTGCCTGTCGGCTCTGTGACGCGTGAGCTTTAGCAGCCACTGCCGTGTCTCGACGGCCTGCCGCCCGTTCCGGCGAGCGGTTTCCGCGCTGCGCCGGTTCGACCTTCGTCAAGATGGTGGAGCTACGCGGAGTCGCTCCTCGCGTCGTGTGCTGCCACCGCGAGATACCGGCCCCGTCCGAGCCGCACGAACAGCACCTGATCGCCTTGGACGTGGTTTGCCAGCCAGTTCTTGACCGCTGAACGCGTCACCGGGCGGTCAAGTAGCTGTTCGACCTCAGCGTGGATGTCCTTCATCCGCATGGGCTCGACAGCCTCGCTCAGCACCCGCATAATGGCCTCGGGCACCAAACCGCTGCGTAGCCGGCGATCCGCGCGCCCCGACGATCGGGGCGTTGCACCGCTGGCGGCGATCTTGGTGAGCTTCTCAGACAGCCGTATGAGCCGGTCCTGAGTCTCGGAGTTCGATAGGGCCTCGACTAGCTCCACTCGCGAATGGCCTGCAAAGTTGACCGCTACGGCCGAGGATCTAGATCGCAGCCACTACGCGAGCGCAGCGTAGACCGCGTCGATGAGCGCCCGATTGCGCGGGTCCTGCCACTGTGGCCCGCCGCGGTTCATCACGTACGCGAACGCAACTCGCGCTTCGGGGTCGGCGAAGCCGAGGGAGCCGCCGGTGCCGAAATGCCCGAAGCTGCTCGGGTTCGGACCCAGCGGGCGCTCGGGCTGGGTGAGCTGGAAGCCGAGTCCGAACCGTGACGGACGGCCGAGCACGAGATCCTCGCCCGAGGCGGCCTCTGCGGTCGCCTGCAGGAGCACCTCCCCGTCGATGAGCGACGGCCCGTCACCGATGAGCGCGTCATACACCCGGGCGATCCCGAGTGCGCCGGCGTGCAGATTGGCCGACGGCAGTTCCGCGTCCTGCCACGCGGTGGTGTTGACCGTGCCGATCCCCGTCGCACCCGGCGGGTTGAGATAGGCGCGCTCGCGCAGGCGCATGTTGACGACGCCGCGTTCGCCTCGATCGGCGCGTGAGACGTGCTCGAAGTCGAACACGTACTCGGCCCGGCGCGAGCGATCGCTCCGCCCAAGGCCAAAGCTCATCTCGATGCCGAGCGCGCCGGCGACCTCGCGGCGCAGGAATGACCCGATCCGCTCGCCGGCGACACGGCGAACGATCTCACCCGCCAGGAACCCAAAGGTGTGCACGTGATAGCCGTGCCCGGCGCCGGGCGTCCACCACGGCTCCTGCTCGGCGAGCGCATCCGTCACCGTAGCCCAGTCGTAGAGCGATCCGTCCGGGAGCTCCCGCCCGATTGCCGCGAGTCCGGCCTGGTGGCTCAGCACCTCGCGCATCGTGATGCTCTCCTTGCCCGCCGCCGTGAACTCCGGCCACCGTCGGGATACCGGCTCGTCGAGCTCCAGCGATCCGCGTGAGACCAGCATCAGCACACACAGCGCCGCCACGGCCTTGCCCACCGAGAACACGTTGACGACGGTGTCTTGCTGCCAGGCGCGCGAGCGATCCGTGTCGGCCCACCCGCACCACAGCTCCACGACAGGCCGCCCTTCGACGATCACCGCAACGGCTGCGCCCAGCTCGCGCCTCTGTGCGAAGTTCTCGCGAAACGCCTCTCCTACGGCGACGAAGCGCGCGTCGCACGTCCCAGCGATCTCGACGGCGTGCTGGGAGGCCCTGCGCGCCACTACCCTCCCGCCCCTGCCAGCGCGGCGTCGCCTGCCAGCCTGCTAGTACCCTTTGCCATCTCAGAACCCCCGCCGTTCCCCCAAAACGACGACCTCCAGGAGGCCCCAGTGCAGCAAGCTGACAACGATCGCAACTCCCCCGCGGGCTGGCTCGAGACCTCGCCGCTGGTGGTCGGGATAATCGGGATCTCGATCCCGGTCTCGCTGCTCGCGCTGGCGGCGGTCGGGGGAAGCGTCGTCGTACTGGTGCTCGCAGTGCTCGCGATGTTCGGAGTCGGTGCCGCCACGTTGGCGTTCGTGATTCGCCTCGCGACAGATCCCCCCGAGCTCGACCACAGCGGCGCTTCCGCCGAGTAGGCGGCGAGCACTAGCAGCCGTCGTCGGACTCGCCCGCGCCCGGCAGGCGGGTGGCTTCCTCGTGGAGGATGCGCCAGCCCTCCATGAACTGGGCGCGGGCGGGCGGCGGCAGGCGTTCCAGCGTGCCCCGCAGGGGTGCCAGCGCCTGCGCGAGCCATCCGCCGAGGAGCTGGCTGTAGTCCTCGTGCAGGCGCACGATCGTGCGCCTGCGGTCGGCGTCGTCCTCGGCGCGCTCGAGCAGGCCCGCCCGGCTGAGATCCCCCACGATCGCGCTCGTCGTCGAGAGGCCGAGACCCAGCCGCCGCGCGAGCTCGGTCACGCTCAGCGGGCCGGCCGCCGCGACCGCGAGCACCGCCGGCATGTGGCGCGGTCCCAGCGATGCGCGCCTGCCCGCGTCGCGCAGCTCCTGTGGCGGCGGACTCGCATGCTTGAGTCCTCGCACCGTCTCCCACAGCAACGAGGAAAGCTCGTCCAGGTCCTCGTTGACCGTCGTGACGTTGTGTGCTTTTGTTGAACAGGCAGACATGGCCGCTCGGCTGTGCTACTTTCGAGATCAAAGTGTTTGAACTCCAAACTATCTGCCCAAAGGATACCGCGAAACCGGGAGCCGACCATGAGCGCTGTTGAGAGCACCGAGAACCCCGGCGTCGTCGCACGCGTCTCTCGATGGGTGGTGCGCCACCGCCGCACCACCGTCATCGGCTGGTTTGTCCTGCTGATCGGCGCGTTCGGGCTCTCCGGAGCGATCGGCACCGAATACTCCAACAACTTCTCGCTGCCTGGGACCGAATCCCAGCGCGCCGCCGATCTGCTGAAACGTGACTTCCCGGCGCAGGCCGGCGACTCCGACCAGATCGTCTTCGCCGTCCGCCACGGACTCGTCACCGAAGCGGCCGTGCGCGCCCGCGTCGTGCCGATGCTCGCGGCCGTCGCGCGACTGCCGCACGTCACCGGTGTCGTCAGTCCCTTCTCGGCCAAGGGCGCGCAGCAGATCTCCCCGGGCGGGGAGATCGCGTTTGCGACCGTGACGTTCGACGAGCGCGCGAACCTGATCCCGCCGTCCGCCACCGAACGGGTGATCAGCACCGCTAAAAGTGTCGCCTCCTCGCAGCTGCAGGTCGCGCTGGGAGGCCAGGCGATCGAACAGGTGCAGAAACCGTCGCTGGGCGCGGCTACGGGTATCGGACTACTGGCGGCGATGGTGGTGCTGTTCATCACCTTCGGCTCGCTGCTCGCCATGGGGCTGCCGATAATCACCGCGCTACTCGGGCTCGGCACCGGCATCGGCCTGGCGGGGCTGGCCTCACGGCTGATCGGCATGCCGACGTTCTCGACCGAGCTCGCGGCAATGATCGGGCTGGGCGTCGGGATCGACTACGCGCTCTTCATCGTCACGCGCTTTCGCGAGAACTACCTCATCGACGGCGACGTCCGCGGGGCGATTACCGCGGCGATGGACACCGCCGGGCGCGCCGTGCTGTTCGCCGGCGCGACGGTGATCATCGCGCTGCTCGGCCAGTTCGCCCTCGGTGTCGAATTCCTCTACGGCCTGGCGGTCGCATCGGCGCTCGCGGTGCTGATGACGATGCTCGCTGCGCTGACGGTGTTGCCGGCTTTGCTGGCGCGGTTCGGCGAGCGCATAGGGCGCCCGCGAGCCGGTAGACGCCGCCGCCGGCAGGCAGCCCCCGCGAGCCCTACGCAGGCCGGCTTCTGGGCCCGCTGGTCCGGGTTCATCGAACGTCACCCGTGGGAGGGCATGATCGCCGGCCTGGCGATCATGCTCACGCTGTGCGCGCCCGCGCTCGCGCTGCGCCTGGGTAACAGCGATGCCGGCAACAACCCTCCGAACCAGACCACCCGTCAGGCCTACGACCTGCTGGCGAAGGGCTTCGGCCCCGGCTTCAACGGCCCGCTCCAGGTCGTGGCGCAACTGCCGAGCGCAAATGACGCCGCCGCGCTCACCACCGTCTCGAACACCCTGCGGGCCACGCCCGACGTCGCGTCGGTGTCGCCCGCGAGGGTCAGCCCCCAGGGGCTGACCGCGGTGTTCAACGTCTACCCGCGTTCGGCGCCGCAGGCGCTCGCCACCACGGAACTCGTGAGCACCCTGCGCCAGCACACGCTGCCGCCGGTCGCAGCCGCCACGTCGAGCACGCTGATCGTCGGCGGGGCGAACGCCGCCGCGATCGACTTCACGCACGTGCTCTCCAGCAAGCTGCCGCTGTTCGTCGGCGTGGTCGTGCTCCTGTCCGCGCTGCTGCTGCTCGTGGTCTTCCGCTCTGTGGTGATCCCGCTGCAGGCCGCGTTCATGAACCTACTGTCGATCGGCGCCTCGCTCGGCGTGGTCGTCGCGATCTTCCAGTGGGGCTGGCTCGGCGGCCTCTTCAACGTCAAGGGCGCTCCGATCCAGGCCTTCATCCCTGTGATGCTGTTTGCGATCGTGTTCGGACTCTCGATGGACTACGAGGTGTTCCTCGTCTCGCGCATCCACGAGGAGTGGACGCGCAAAGGCGACGCGCACCAGGCCGCCCGCCAGGGTCTCGCCTCGACCGGACGAGTGATCACCGCTGCGGCCACCATCATGATCTGCGTCTTCCTCTCCTTCGTCGTCGGCGGGGAACGCGTCCTCGAGCTCTTTGGGCTGAGCCTCGCCAGCGCCGTCTTCCTCGACGCGTTCGTCGTTCGCTCACTGCTGTTGCCGTCGGTGCTGCAGCTGCTCGGGCGGCGCACCTGGGCGCTGCCCAGTTGGCTGGAACACCGCCTGCCCCACATCGCCATCGACCGCGAGCTCACGATCCGCGAGCCGGCCGTGGAGGAGCACGTCTAAGTGACTTCCAGCCCGCCCAACCCGCTCAGCCGTCGGCGATCTGGCCGAGGAGCGCTGCAAGCGGCCCTGGCAGCGAGAACATCGGCCAGTGCCCGGTCGGTAGATCGTGAAGCTCCCAGTCGGCGTCGGCGAACATCGCCGCGCGCTGGTCTCCCCGGGCGATGAGTGCGCGCATACGTGGCACGTCGATGCCGCCCGCGGCACAGAAGATCGCGACGCGTCGAACCCCGTCATGGCGCCCGTCGTGCTCCAGCCGGAGCGGCGAGGTCATCGTCGCGTACGGCTGCGGAGTGGCCAGCGCGTCCAGCAATGCCAGGTGCTCGTCGCGCAGACCATCGGGGCTCCCAAACGTGCCCGCCAGCAGAGCCTCGCGGTTGGGGGCCGGCCATCTCCAACCGTCTCCGTGCTGCTCGACCTCGATCCGCTGCAGCTCGCGCTGCTCCGGCGTCTGCACGTCCGCGATCGCCATCCCGTTCGGCAGCGGCGAGGTGTCGAGATAGACCGCCGCGCTCAGTCGCTGCGGCACGCGGTCGAGGACCGCCGTGACGACGACACCGGCGTAGCTGTGACCCACGAGCACGGCGTCCTCGAGCGCGTTGTACTCCAGCAGGTTCACAACGTCCGCGATGTGAGTCTCGAGGTCGATGCCAGCGTCCGCGAGATGCACGCGCTCGCCCAGCCCGGTCAGCGTGACGGGGTGGACGTCGTGGCCTCGGCCGCGCAGCTGCGTGGCCACCTCGTGCCAGGCCCAGCCTCCGAGACAGGCGCCGGGGACGAGCACGATCGGCCGCCGCGGCCCGTTACCCGCCATCGCCTCCCCCGGAGGGCTCGCTGCCCCGCCGGGTCCCCTCGTCGCCCGCGAGCCAGTCGATCAGCGCCGCCCTCGAGAACCGCCACTCCTCCCCAAACGCACGTCCGGGCAGCTCGCCGCGAGCGGCGCTGGCGCGGACCGTCTCGAGCGGCAGCCGCAACAGGTCGGCTGCCTCCTCCAGCGTGAGCACCTGCTCGGCGCCGGCGCTCTGCACGACCTCGGCATGACCGACCGTGAGCTGGTCGGCGAGCAGCTCACTCACGAGATGCTGCTTGCGCTGCCCGGTCGAGTTGACCAGGCGATCGAGCGCGGCTGCCTGTTCGCGCGGAAGCCTGACGAACAACGGGACGCGATCCTCGGGCATGGCCCGACGATATCAGATTGCTATTTCGTGATAGCACAGGCTTCCGCTCGGCCTGACCGCCCCAGGGGACAGGGCGGCCGTGTCACCCGGTGACTCAGGACACGTGCAGCGTGAGACTCGCCGTCGCCGTCTGCTCACCCTTGCCGCGGCGGTCGGTGACCGTCACGGTGATCGGGAACGAGCCTGCACCCGAATTCGCCTGGGCTCTCACTCTCCCCGATAGCACTCCCCTGGAGCTCAGTTTGAGCGCCTTGGGCAGGCTTCCGGTCCTCGACCAGTGGTACGGCCCGACGCCGCCCTGCGCTTCGAGTTGCACCGTGTAGCGAGCTCCCGGAGTGGCCTCCGGTAGCGACGTCGTCGTGACGTGGAGCCCGAGGACGGTCAGCGTGAACGACTGGGTTGCGTTGGAGCCGACTCCGTTGGCAGCGGTGAGCGTGATCGGGAAGGACCCTCTTTCGGTCGGTGTTCCCGAGAGCACGCCATCGTTGAACGTCACGCCTTTGGGGAGCGCACCGGACTCGCTGATCGTCGGCTGCGGTGATCCGGTCGCAATCACCAGGAATTTACCCGCGGTGTTTTCGGTGAACGTCGTGGTGCTTGGTGAAGTTATCTCCGGGGCAGCGTTGACGGTGAGTGTGAATGACTGGGCCGCGTTTGCGCCGACGCCGTTGGCGGCCGTCAGCGTGATCGAGAAGGTGCCGTTCTGTGTGGGTGTGCCCGACAGCGCGCCTTCGCTGAAGGTGACGCCTTCGGGCAGCGTGCCCGACTCTGTGATCGTTGGCGCTGGCGTGCCGGTGGCGGTCACGAGAAACTCGTCCGGCACGTTCTCGGTGAACGTCGCGCTGCTCGCTGAGGTGATCTGCGGCGCTTCGTTGACAGTCTCGCTGATCGATCCCGATGATTTCGAGTAGTTCGAGTCGCCCGAGTAGGAGGCGGTGATCTGTTCGGCACCGCCGGTGTCTGCGTGGGTGCTCGTGCACGTTGCTGTGTCGGGCGAGCCGAGGCTCAACGGCTCCTCGCCACATTCGGCGATCGGCCCCGAGCCGTTGGAGAAGGACACGGTGCCTGTGGGCGTGCCCGTGCCGGGGGCGACAGGAGCCACGGCCGCGGTGTAGGTCACCGGCGCGCCCACCACACCCGAGCCGCCATCTGAAGAGCTGACGGTGGTGCTCGTGGAGACACCGGGCGAGGTGGCCGAGGCGAGTTGCATCGTGAGGATGTTGCGGTACAGCGCCGGATCCTTGGCGCCGATCTTGTACTTGGACGAGCCCGTGCCCAATTCCGTGCCGGCTGACGTGACCGGTTTGGGCAGGCGGTAGCCGGAGAAGACCATCGTCAACGTGCCGTTCGGGTTCTGCACGACGGCAGGGCCGTACGCCCGGCCGGAGTAGTAGGCGCTGGTCCCGAGCCGTTCGTCTTCGCCTTTGGCGAGCGCTTCGTCCTGTTCGCGCGAGGCGTTGAATTCGTATTCGGTGCTCAGCACGACCTTCGGGACCGACCATGTCTGGCCGCCGTCGGTCGAGGACGTGTAGAAGATCTGGTTGAACGCGTCAGAGTCACCGTCGCTGGCCCATGACCCCGACAGGAACATACCGAGGCTGCCGTCGGGATTGGTGATGATCGTCCCGCGCGAGCCGATGTAGCGCAACTCGACCGTGTCGGGGCTCCCGGGCGACAGGTCGGTCGGAGCGGTCGGAGCGCTCGTCGCGACGGTCGGGTTCGCGCTGTTCTCAGGGCTCTCCTGTTGGTTGGGGTTGGACAGGTCGGTGTAGGTGCCGCTGTCCTCGTCGCTGTCAGTCACCGATTCGCTGCTGATTGCGCCCAGGTCCGTGAAGTTCACGCCGTTGGTGGTGTACGCGGCGCGCAGCAGCGAAAGGTCCTCGTTGTTGCCAAACAGCTCCGTCGGGCCCGAGGTCTTTCCGTTTTTGCCCTCGCCCGTCTGTTTGAGCACCGAGTAGGGGACGACCGCCGCGTTCGGCCCACCGATCTCTGTTTCTTCGGCGATCGACTCTGCCGATGTGCCCTGTTCGTTGCAGCCGATGAGGTTGACGCTGCCCGCGGGCGGTTTCGTGCCCGTAGTCAGCGAGCCGGGCTCCCAACTCGTGCATTTCAGCGGCTGGATGAAGTTGCCGCTCGCGTCGGTTACGCCGACGTAGACGGTGAACGAGCCACTCGCCGGTGCCTCATCGGCGGCGGGAACGCCCTCGTTCGACGTGGGCGACGGTTGGTAGTTGAGCCACTGTGCCTGCGTCTGCGGTGGCGTGAACGAGGCGCTCAGCGGCAGCGTGACCTTGCCGCTCGAGTAGTTGCCGCTCTTCGTGATGTCTCCATTTACGATGCCAACGTCGTAGTAGTTGACGATCTTCTCGGTGTAGAGAATGACGTTGGCTTCGGCCGGCACGCTGTGCCCGTTGTAGGTCGTCAGGCCGGTGCCCAGCGAGCCGATGATGCCGTCTGGGGATTCGAGGCCGGTCGTCATCTGCGTTTCCGGAGGAATGATCGGGTCGGCCGTGATCTCCGAGGCCGCTGTGTATTTGAACGGGGCGCCGGTTGTCGTGCAGTTCTCGAGCTTGACCCGTCCCGAGCTCACACCGTTGCAGTAGACGGTCTCTCCGTTCATGTACACCCGGTTGGGCGTGAGCGAGCCCCACAGGAAATCCGTGATCGGGGCGACGGGAGTGCCGGGCTGGCTATAGCAGAGGGCCGACAAGCCGCCTGTACCTTCGGGGTTGTTCGGGCTCGAGGGGACCTGGTTGCCGATCGTGGCGCAATCCCTCGAGCCCGACGAGCTCGTCGGGTTGCCGGTCGCGATCACCTGGATGAGATCGTCGCCTGGATTCAGGTTCACCGAGCCGCCGGTCGCCGAGGTGCAGCCCGTCAGGGATCCGGGTCCTTCAGTGCTCGGGGCAGACGTCGGCCCGGTGCAGTTGATGATCGTGCTCGACGACGGCTCGCTGTTTCCCGCCGGCACGTCCTCGTAGCTCCCGTTGACGATCTGCTCCGGGGTTCCGGTGGTTCCCAGGGTCGAGACGGGAATCGGGACGCCACCGGTGGTCGGCACCGTGGTCGAGGCGGTCACGAACGTGTTCGGGTCGATTCCGACAGGCTGGCTGGCGGGGGCCGTTGACAGCGGGTTCGTCGCCGACGGGTTGACCTGGTGAACGAGCAGACCAACGCCGGGGTTGTCGCCGGCCTGGCGCTGCAGCGTGTAGAGGTCGGGGGTGCTCCCGAGCGTCGCCACGAACGGGTGCCCCTGCCCGTCGTCGTTGGTGTCCGCCGTCGGGCAGTAGCCGGAGTTCTGCTCGAGCGCTTTGCCCTCGGTGGTCCAGCTTTCGCCGTTGTTCGTCGACTTCGCGACCGTGATCGCCTCATCGGCATCCTTGGGGCGATAGTCGAAGTAGCCGGTCAGCGAGCCGTCGGCGTTGCGGATGACGTCGGGGAAGTAGTACGGCGAGAACGGGAGCTGGGTGCCCGGCGGCTGCGAGACGGGCGAGCCGGTCTCGGGGTTCGCGCCGAGGCTCGAGCAGTAGCCGTCCAGCGGACCGGGTGTGCCGGCCACGCCGCTCGGGTACGGCGGCACTTTGGGTTCTTCCGCGCTCGGGTAGACGGCGACGTTGGGCTCGCTCACGCCACCGAGCGTCGTTTCGGCCCCCCCGAAGCTGAACGTCGGCAGGAGATCGGAGCTCGCGTATGCGCCACCTGCGGAGGGATCCCCCTGTGAGGTGTTCCACGGCCCTTCGGAGATCGTGTCCACCAAAGGTGTTTCGGCCGTGTAGGCGGTGCCGCCTTCTGCCGCGGCGACCGTCGCGAACGAGAGCAGGCCGGTGGCGGTTGCTCCGAGGAGCACGAGCGCGGTGAGGAGTGGGGCACTGATACGGCGCACGAGATCTCCGATCGTTGACGGTTGGTAGGCGGCCTTCTACCATCTGCGCGCACCGGCTTTGGCCACAGTCACGGAATTTTCACGACGTAAAGGACGCTGCTCGCGCCCGCCGGGCATCCGCCCGCGATTCCCAACTGGCCCTTTAGGCACCCGAGCAAACGGCCGATGTCTACTGCTGACATGGCAGTCCAACGCACGCGTCAAGGGCACGACGAGGTCCGGGTCCCGGCTCCGCCGAACGCTCCGCCGGAGCACCCGACGGAGGAGCTTCGCCTACTCGGCGAGGCGCTGCTTGCGCGCGCCGAGGACGTGCTCAGAGAGACGGTCGCGCGCACGATCGCCTCGGGCGAGGTCGTTGACGCGCAGGTGCAGGAACGCTTCGAGCGGATCTGTCAGGGCTCGACGTCGGCGGTCGCCCGCTGGATCGCTGGCGAGGGCCTCGAGGTGACCAACGACTCGGCGCGCGAGACCTCGCAGATCTTCGGGGAGCTGGCGGCGCGCCGCGCATCGTCGCTCAACGAGGTCACCCGGCGCTCGCTGTGGTGGCGCAACGTGATGGCCAGCACGCTGCGCGAGATCGCCGCGCAGCACGATGTCTCGGCGCAGGCGCTGACCGAGGCGCTGAACATGGTGCAACTGAGCGTCGAGTTCAGCCTCTTGCGGATGTGCGAATGCTTCGAGGCCGAGCGCCGCCGGGCCGACGAGGAGCTCACGCGGCGCGAGGAGGAGCTTGCGTTCCTGGCGACGCACGATCCGCTGACGGGCCTGCCCAACCGCACGCTGATCCTCGATCGCGTCGAGCAGATGCTCGCGCGCTCCGCGCGCAGCAAGACGCCGGTGGCTGCGCTGTTCATCGACCTCGACAACTTCAAGAGCATCAACGACACGCTCGGCCACGGCGTCGGCGATGAGCTGCTCTGCGCCGTCGCGGCGAGGCTCAAGGGCGTCGTGCGCCACGTCGACGCGCTGGGGCGCCTGGGCGGGGACGAGTTCGTGGTGATCGCCGAGGAGCTCACGCTCGATGCCGGACCCGAGCTGGTCGCCGAGCGCCTGATCGAGGCGCTCAAGCACCCGTTCAAGCTCGGGGCCGACGCGCAGACGCGCCTGACGGTGACGGCCAGCGTAGGGATCGCCGCGGGACAGCGCGCCTGCGCCGAGGACCTGCTGCGCGACGCGGACATCGCGATGTACCGCGCCAAGTGGGACGGCAAGAACCGCTATGCGGTGTTCGAGAGCGGCATGCAGGACACCGTCCAGAACCGTATGGAACTCGACATGGATCTCCATGACGCGCTCGAGCGCGACGAGTTCTTCCTCGCCTACCAGCCGACGTTCGCGCTGAGCGACATGACGCCCACGGGGGTGGAGGCGTTGATTCGCTGGAAGCACCCCACGCGCGGGGTCGTCCAGCCCGACGAGTTCATCCCCCTGCTCGAGGAGACTGGACTGATCACAGATGTCGGCAGGTGGGTCCTGCGCGAGGCGTGCGGTCAAGCCGGCGCATGGCGCCAGGACGGCTATGAGATCGCGATGGCCGTCAACGTCTCCGGACGTCAGCTCGACAGCGACGAGCTGCTCGCCGACATCGAGAGCGCGCTCGCCCACAGCGGCCTACCGGCGACGGCGTTGACGATCGAGATCACCGAGACGACGCTGATGCGCAACATCGAGGAGACGGCGCGCAGGCTGACCGAGATCAAGCGGCTCGGCGTGCGCATCGCGATCGACGACTTCGGCACCGGTTACTCTTCGCTTGCGCATCTCCAGCAGTTCCCGGTCGACGCGTTGAAGATCGACCGCTCGTTCATCTCGGGACTGCGCAGCAACAAGGAGGGCGAGACGCTGATCCACACGCTCGTCCAGCTCGGCAAGGCGCTCTCGATAGAGACATTCGCCGAGGGCATCGAGCAGCAGCACGAGCTGTCCCTGCTCAAGGACGAGGCGTGCGACAACGGGCAGGGCTTCCTGTTCGCGCGCCCCCTCGACGTGGCGGCGATCGAATCGTTCTTTCCGCGCACCGGGAACGTGATCGCGCGGGCGCTCGTACCGGCGCAACCGGCTAGATAGGCCGGCTCCGAGCTCTAGTCTCGCCAGCCACGCCTAACCGGCGGCTGTCAGCCTTAAGCGCCACTGCTCGGAGCTCCACTGCGCGGGCTCGGTCTCCTCGAGGAACCGTTCGAGCACGGCGACGAAGCGCGCGGGCAGCTCGAGCTGCGGCATGTGCCCGGCCGCGTCGAAGATCTCCAGGCGGCTGCCGGGGATCGCCTTGTGCGCGTGTTCGGCGTGGGCGACGGGAATCATCCGGTCGCGGCGTCCCCAGATGATCTGCACCGGCACCCCTTCGGCCAGGTACAGCCGATCGCCGGCCTCGACGCGCTGGCCTTCGGTGCCGACGACGGCGCGCAACGTCGCCAGGAACGCGTTGCGCCGCCCCGCGTCGGCGAGCGATGCGTACCCGCGTGCGACCTCGGCGACGTCGGCGCTCGGCTGCAGGCCGAGCGCCGCCAGACCGCGTGCGAGCGCCGATCCGGCCACGCGTCCGGGCGCGGCGGTCGCCGCGATGAACAGGTTCGCGCCCGGCAGCGCCGCCGCGCGCAGGACCGGGTTCACCTCCGGGCCGAGCCCGCCGCTGCAGACGAGCGCGAGGCGCTCGGTGATCTCCGGGAACTGGTAGGCGAACTGCATCGCGATCCCCCCGCCGAGCGAGTGGCCGACGAGCGTCGCGCGATCGTGCCCGAGCTTGAGCAGCAGGTCACGCAGGCCGGCCGCGAGCGAGCCCAGCGAGTAGTCGCCCGCGCCGGGCTCTGAGTCGCCATGGCCGGGGAGATCGGGTGCGATCACGGTGTAGTGCCGCGCGAGCGGCTCGATCACCGCGCTCCAGTTCTCGTACGTGCCGGCCATCCCGTGAATCAGGAGCAGCACCGGGCCGCTGCCCACCTGGACGTAGCGCAGCGGACGGCCATGGAGCGACACTGTCCTAGGCTCCATCGCGTTCATGTCACCATCGTCGCACGTGTGTCGGCTATTTGGCATGAGCGCTGGCAGCGAGCCCGCTCGGGCGACGTTCTGGCTGCTCGACGCGCCTGACAGCCTGTCCGCGCAGAGCCACCGCGAGCCCGACGGCACCGGCCTGGGCTGGTTCGACCCCGCGGACACACCCCACGTCAGCAAGCAGGCGCACGCCGCGTTCAGCGACCGCACGTTCGCGCGCGAGGCGCGCGAGGTCTGCTCGACGACGTTCCTCGCGCACGTCCGCTTCGCCTCCACGGGCGCGCTCGAGGTGCGCAACACGCATCCGTTCCGCCAGCACAACAGGCTGTTCGCGCACAACGGTGTGATCGAGGACCTGCCGTCGCTCGACGCGCACCTGGGCGACGCCCTGCACCTGGTCAAAGGCGACACCGACTCCGAGCGCCTGTTCGCGCTGATCACGCGCGAGACCGCCGCGCGCGACGGAGACGTCGGCGCGGGGATCGAGGCGGCGTGCGGATGGGTTGCGGCGAACCTGCCGGTGTTCGCGATCAACCTGCTGCTGGCCGCCAGCGACGGTCTGTGGGCGCTTCGCTATCCGGAGACGCATCCGCTGTACGTGCTCGAGCGCGACCCCGGCGAGTCGCTGGCGCACGAGAGCAGCCTCGGTATGCGCGTGCAAGCCCAGGCGGGCGCCACGCGTCCGCTGGTGGTGTTCGCGAGCGAGCGCATGGACGTGGACCCGGGCTGGCGGATGCTGCGCTCAGGCGAGCTGCTGCACGTTGACGACACCCTGCGGGTGAGCGGGCGCATGATCCTCGATCGCCCGCCGGCGCGGCCGCTGAGCATCGGGGATCTCAATCCGACGGCGCAGGCGTCGCAGGCCCATTCGGCTCCCTGACGCGCTCGCCCTTGGGGTCGAACAGCGGCTCGCGCGTGACGACACCCGGGACCCACTCGCCGAAGATGTCGACCTCGACGGCGGTGCCCAGCTCGACCTCGGCGGGCAGGTACGCGTAGGCGATCGAGCGCTCGACGGTGTAGCCGTAGCCGCCGCTGGTGACCCTCCCGACGATCCGGCCGTCGACGCGCACGGGCTCGTTGCCGAGCGCCACCGAGCGGGGATCCTCGAGCACCAGGCAGCGCAGCCGCTTGCGGGGCTCGCGCGCGAGCGGGGGCTCGCCATCGGACCCGATCCCCAGCGCGGGCGCGCCGATGAAGCCGCCGTGCTTGCGCACGCAGAAGCCGAGCCCGGCCTCGTAGGGGTTCTCATCAGGGGTGATGTCGGCGGCCCACACGCGGTAGCCCTTCTCCAGGCGAAGCGAGTCGATCGCGCGGTAGCCGCCCGCGAGCAGGCCGTGCTCCTGTCCGGCCTGCCACAGCGTCCGCCACAGGCCGGCGCCGTACTCCGTGGGGCAGTACAGCTCCCAGCCGAGCTCGCCGACGAACGTCACGCGCAGCGCGCGCACGGGGACATCCCCGACGGCGAGCTCGCGCATATGCATGTAGGGGAAGTCGAGCGGGTCGTCTGTGAGCGGCGCGAGGATGTCGCGTGCACGCGGCCCCCACAGCGCGAAGCACGCCCAGCGTGCGGTCACGTCCGAGCAGCGCACGCTGCCGTCGTGCGGCGCGTGGCGGCGGATCCAGCTGAGGTCGTGGTTGCCGAACGCGGTGCCGGTGACGATCGAGAACAGCTCGTCCTCGACGCGTGTGACGGTGAAGTCGCACTCGATGCCGCCGCGGCGGTTGAGCATCTGCGTGTAGGTGATCGCGCCGACGTCGCGCGCGACGTCGTTGTCGCACAGCCGCTGCAGGAACTCGGCGGCGCCCGGACCGGCGACCTCGAGCTTGGCGAACGAGGACTCGTCGAACAGCCCGGCGCGCTCGCGCGTGGCGTGGTGCTCGGCGCCGATCGCGGGCGACCAGTGCATCCCGGCCCAGCCGCGCGGGCGCAGCGACTCGTCCCCGGCGGCGGCGTTGGACTCGTACCAGTTGACGCGCTCCCAGCCTGACTTCTCGCCGAACGCGGCGCGGTGCTCGGCGTGCCAGGGATAGACGCTGGATGTCCGCAGCGGCCGGCCGGCGAGGCGCTCGTGGCCGGGGTAGCGGATGTCGTAGTAGGTCTCGTAGACCTCCTTGGTGCGCTTCAGCGTGTAGCTCGGCGAGCGGAAGTGCGGCCCGAAGCGGCGGATGTCCATCTCCCACACGTCGATCGCCGGCTCGCCCTCGAGGATCCACTCGGCCATCACCTTGCCGATGCCGCCGGCGCCGGCCAACCCGTGCGCGCAGAACCCGGCGGCGACGAAGAACCCGCACACCTCGCTCTCGCCGAGGCAGAACTCGTTGTCGGGCGTGAACGCCTCCGGCCCGTTGATCAGGCGCGTGACGGTGATCTCGTCCATGACGGGCACGCGCCTGCGCGAGTTCGCGGCGATCTCCTCGAAGCGCGGCCAGTCCTCTTCGAGCAGGCGCCCGTTGAAATCCTGCGGAATCGCATCGAGCAGGTGCTCGTCGAGCGCCCACGGCGCGGACGCGCGCTCGTAGCCGCCCATGATCAGCCCGCCGCCCTCCTCGCGGAAATAGATCAGCAGGTCGGGGTCGCGCAGCGTGGGCAGGTGTACGCGCTCCTCGCCGACGGCCTGCTCGCGGAACGGCTGCGTGACGAGGTACTCATGGGCGAACGGCACGATCGGCACGCGCACGCCGGCCATGCGCCCGAGCTCGGCGGCGAACATGCCGCCGGCGTTGACCACGATCTCGGCCTCGATCGGACCCCACTCGGTCTGCACGCCGCGAACGCGATCCGCGCCGCCGGCGCGATCGACGTCGATGCCGGTGACGCGCGTGTGCGTGAAGATGCGACAGCCGCCCGCCCGCGCGCCGTCGGCGAGCGCGGTGGTGAGCAGCGACGGGTCGAGGTAGCCGTCGCTGGGCAGGTAGGAGGCGCAGCGCACGCCGTCGGTGCTCATCAGCGGGAACAGCTCGCGTGCCTCATCGGCGGAGATCAGCTCGAGCGGCAGGCCGAAGGTCTTGGCCCAGGCGACCTGGCGCAGCACCTCCTGCTCGCGCTCGGGTGTGCACGCGAGGCGGATGCCGCCGCACTGCACCCAGCCGCAGTCGAGCGTGCGGTACAGCTCGACGGACTCCATCATCATGCGCGTCAGCGAGACGCTCGATCTGAGCTGGCCGACGAGCCCGGCGGAGTGAAAGGTGGAGCCGCTGGTGAGCTCGTTGCGGTCGAGCAGCACGACGTCGCGCTCGCCGAGCTTGGCGAGGTGGTGGGCGATCGAGGCGCCGCCGACGCCGCCGCCGACGATGACCACGCGCGCGCGGTCGGGGAGCTCACGCGGCCGGGCCATCGTGCTCCTCGTGTCCGCTCGCGCCGGCCGGCGGAGCGCCGCGGTCGCGCCCGGCGGCGGCGAGCAATTCCCGCAGTTGCGGTTCCTCGGCGCCGGCGTGCAGCCGCTCGAAGTGCACGCGCGCGTAGCGGTCGAAGTCGAAGTCCAGCTCGGAGATCTCCGCCTGCACGACACCCCAGGCGGCCTCGCGCGCGTCGGAGAGGATGCGCATCAGTGCGAGCGTCGCCCGGCGCGCGTCGGACGGCGGTTCCTCGTAGTAGGCGCGCAGCAGGCGCTCGTCGTCGGCTTGGTCGAAGTCGTTGTTGACGGACAGGTTGCCGAGGTCGAAGCAGGGATGGCCCATGCCGGCGTACTCCCAGTTGACGATCAGCACGCCGCTGCCGTCACGCGGGCGGATGACGTTGCCGGCGAGCAGGTCGTTGTGGCACGGCCGCGGTTCGTACAGCGGCAGCGCCATGGCGATCAGCCCGGCGACGGCGATCGCCTCGGCGTACGCGGAGGGCAGCCGCACGCCTCGCTGACGCACGGTGGCGGCGTAGTCGTCGAGCAGGTTGGGCACCCAGAAGCGCGTGGGCAACCGCGCGTGCGAGTCGTGGAAGCGCCGCAGGGCGACAGCGAGCTCCTCGACGTGGCCGGCGGCGACGTCTCCGGGGCCGAGTGGCTCGCAGGCGACGAAGCTGGTGACAAGGCAGTCCTCGTACGCGGCCACGACGGCCGGCGCGATGCCCAGCTCGGCGGCTGCCTCGCTCGCCTGCCGCTCGGCCTGGCGGTCGATGCCCAGCAGCGCTGTGCCGGCGCCGTGCACGCGGATCACGTACTCGTCGCCACCGAGCGTCACGCGGAAGTTATGGTTGGTGATGCCGCCCGAGAGCGCGACGGGCTCGCCGGCGAGCGGGCCGAGCGAGGGCTCCAGGCGCTGCACGATCTCCTCCAGCCGGGCCACGCCGACAACGTACCGTTGCCCCATAAGGCATGCAACCTATACCTTCACCACCATGAACCCGGCGGAGCTGATCGCGCGCGCGAACCTCGACGGCGCCCGCCGCGCGGTCCTCGCCGATGCGCTGCGGACCCCGACGATCGCGTGCGCGAGCCTGTCGGAGGCGGCAGGCACGGCGGTGGCGCTGAAGGCCGAGTGCCTGCAGCGCACGGGGTCGTTCAAGCTGCGCGGCGCGCTCAGCAAGGTCGCGGCGCTCGGCGAGCGCGCGGCGGCGGGCCTGGTCACGGCGAGCGCGGGCAACCACGCGCGCGCGGTCGCCCAGGCGGCGCGTCTGCGGGGCGTGAGCTGTGAGGTGTTCATGCCGCGCGACGCGTCCGTGTCGAAGGTCGTGGCGGTCGAACGGCTGGGTGCGAGTGTTGAGTTGGATGGCGAGTCGGTGGAGGAGGCGCTCGGTCTGGCTCGAGAGCGAGCCGAGGGCACGGGCGCCGCGCTCGTGCACCCGTTCGACGACCTCGACGTGATCGCCGGGCAGGGCACGCTCGGGCTCGAGCTGCTCGAGGACGTGCCGGACCTCGCGCGCGTGGTCGTGCCGGTAGGCGGCGGCGGCCTGGCGAGCGGGATCGGGATCGCGCTGCGCCGCGCGGGTGTCGAGGTCGAGCTGGTGGGCGTGCAGGCGCGCACTTGCGCGCCGTACGTGCGCGCGCTGGGCGGCGCCGCGGACGGGCTCGAGGCGGCGGTCGGCGCGACGATCGCGGACGGCATCGCGATCAAGCGCCCAGGCGAGCTGACGCTGGCGCTGCTGCGCGAGCTGCTGGACGGCGTGGAGACGGTCAGCGAGGAGCAGATCGCCGGGGCGATGGTGTTCCTGGCCGAAGACGCGAAGCTCGTCGCCGAGGGCGCAGGCGCGGTCGCGGTGGCGGCGCTGCTCGACGGACGTCTGGCGCCGGTCGCGGGGACGACGGTGGCGATCGTCTCGGGCGGCAACGTCGACAGCGGGCTGCTGGCGAGCCTGCTGCTGCGTCACGAAACAGAGGAGGGTCGCCGCGTGCGCATCTTGACGCGCGTCCCGGATCGGCCGGGCGGCCTGGCGGATCTGCTCGAGCTCGTGGCGCGCACCCGCGTGAACCTCGTCAGCGTGGGGCACGTGCGCGAAGCGATGCCGTTGCACGTGCGCGAGACTGGCATCGAGCTGACGCTCGAGACGCGCGGGCCAGGCCACACCGAGGAGCTGCTCGCGGCGCTCGAGGGCGCGGGCTACGACGTGCGTAGCGCGTAGGCCACGCTCGTCAGGTGAACCGTTTGATGAACTCGAGCGCCGTGTCGGCTACCTCGTTCCAGCCGCTGTCGATCGTCAGCGCGTGGCCTCGGTTGGGAATCTCTTTGATCTCGGTGACACCGCGGTTGCGTGCCTGGCGCTTGTAGGCCGCGTTGGCGATCGCCCACGGCACGGTGTGGTCCTTCTCGCCGGAGATGATCAGCAGCGGTCCACGGGCGGGATTGCGGCTGTCGAGGTTCGCCTCGGTCCAGGGGTTGAGGTTGGCGAACGCGGCCTGGAACAGAGGCGCGCCGGATCCCGGCACGGCGAACGTCTCATACAGGTCCCTGGCCTCGAGCTCGGTGACGGCGTTGGCGAAGGCGTAGCGGAACTGCCCGTAGGTGAGCGCGACCGCGCGCCGGCGATTGAGTGGGTTGGCGAGCACGGGCATCGCGGCGCGCAGCGCGGACAGCGGCAAAGGCAGCACGCCGCGGAAGGGCGCCGGGTCGATCGCGACGGACACCTCCGCGAGCCCCTGGCCGGCGAGCATCTGTGCGAGCAGCCCGCCGAAGGAGTGCCCGACGACGGCGGGCTTGCGCTCCAACCCGCCGAGCACCTCGTCGAGGTGCGCGGCAACCTGCCCGATGGTCTTCTCGGCGAACACCTGGGGGTGGGCGCGCGCCTCCTGGACCGTGTCGGGATCGTCGGGCCAGCTCGGGGTGAGGGCCGCGTATCCCTCCTGCTCGAACGCCGCCGCCCACCGATCCCAGCTGCTCGGGAGCAGCCACAGCCCGTGTATGAAGACGACCGGCGTGCGACCGGTCGCGTTGGCATTCGCGATCTGCTCCGCCTCGTGGTCGGTGATCGTTGCCATGTGGTGCCTTCCGCTTGCCGTCGCCCCGAGAGCGGCCTCCGCGCGCGATCGCTCGCGGGACATGATGCCACCGGCGCCGAGGCCTCGTCGGCGATGCGTCCGTGCTCGCCTGGCACGGGGCCGTGGACGTCGGGCGTTTACGCGTCAGCCGGCCGGGGAGCCGACGGGGCGCCTGCGGGCGCCGCTCGCGAGTATCGCTTCGATCTCACGGGCCGGACCGGGATAGCCGAGCAGGAAGCCCTGCGCCATCTCGCAGCCCATCTCTTCGAGCATCGTCTGCTGGCTGTGCTCCTCGATGCCCTCCGCGACGACGCTCAGCGAGAGCGACTGCCCGACGCCGAGGATCGCGGCGAGCAGCTCGCGGCTCTGCCCGCCGTCGTTCAGCGCGGCGACGAAGCTCCTGTCGATCTTGAGGATGTTGACGGGCATGCGCTGCAGGTGTGACAGCGACGCGTAGCCGGTGCCGAAGTCGTCGATCGCGACGCGCACGCCCAGCGCCTTGACCTCCTCGAGGCGCTCGCACGCGGCGGGGACGTCGCGCACGAGCGTCGTCTCGGTGATCTCGAGCGTCAGCGACGACGGCGCGATCCGCGAGCTCTCCAGCGCATGCCGCACGTCCTCGACGAACTCCCTGCGGCCGAGCTGATAGGCGGACACGTTCACCGAGATGCCGAGCTGCAGGCCGTCGGCGCTCCAGGCGGCGGCCTGGCGGCACGCCTCGTCGAGCACCCAGCGGCCGATCGGCACGATCAGCCTGCTCTCCTCGGCGAGCGGGATGAAGCTGGCGGGCGCGACCACGCCTCTTTGCGGGTGACGCCAGCGGACGAGCGCCTCGACGCCAACCACGCGCCGGCTGGTCAGGTCGAAGATCGGCTGATAGTGAAGGAACAGCTGATCCTCGGCGACAGCCGTGCTCAGATCCGACTGCAGCGCCAGTCGGCCCTCCGCGTCGGCGTACAGGCCCGGGTCGAACAGCGCGTAGCGGTCCTTGCCGGCGGCCTTGGCCGCGTACAGCGCCAGGTCGGCGTCGCGCAGCAGGTCATCAGGGGTGGCGTAGTGACCGACCGCCACGCCGATACTCGCGGTGATCGAGAACAGCTTGCCGGCGTCGCCGAGCTCGACCGGTTCGCGCAGGGTCTCGGTCAGGCGCTGGGCGAGCGCATCGGGCGTCAACTCGTCGGGCGTGGCCTCGACGAGGACGACGAACTCGTCTCCCCCCAGCCGCCCAACGGTGTCCTGCTCGCGGACGGCTCTCTGCAGTCTCTCGCCCGTCACCGTCAGGAGCCGGTCTCCGGCGGCGTGACCGAGGTTGTCGTTGACGTGCTTGAAGCCGTCGATGTCCACGTAGAGCGCCCCCGCGACCATCCCCGGGTTGCGCGCCGCGCGCGCGAGCATCTGCTCGGCGCGGTCGAGCACGAGCGCGCGGTTGGGCAGGCCCGTCAGCGGGTCGTGCAGCGCAAGGTGCGATAGCTCGCGGGTCTTCTCGCGCACGAGCGAGAGCGCGCGAGTGCGCCCGGTCGAGAGCACCACCAGCAGCAGGCCGAGCGTGGCGCTCAGCAGGATTCCGCCGATCAACAGCGTCAGCGCGCGGGGGTTGGCGAAGACGCCGGCGGAGACACCAGCGCCGAAGCTCTGCACTGTCCAGCCGTTGCCGAGCGCGATCTCCGTGCTCTGCGCGCCGCGCGGGATCGTGCCGCTGGCGAAGACGGCGTGCGTGCTGGCGGTCGCGTAGCGGAAGCGCACCGCTACGTTGGGGTGAGCGTCGAGCGCTCGCTCGAGCACGACGCCGGGCACGATCAGCTCACCGATCCACCCCACGAACGCGCGCTGGCGCGCCGCTTCGGTCGAAGGCATGGATCCTCCGCGGTACACCGGGGTCTCGATACCAAGCGAGGTCGTCCCGCCTTTGCCCACCGGGGCGTAGTTCGCCAGACCAGTGCTCCTGGCGGTGATCAGCGTGGGGGCGATCGCGCAGTAGTCCATGCCCGCGGGGATGTAGCTCGCGGCGTCCCGAGCCAGTCCGGCGACCGCGAGGCAGTAGTAGGACCTGCTGCCGGCGGGGAGAATCTGCAGAGGCCCGCTCGCGACGGCGGATTCCGGTCCTAGCGGACGAACGGGCGCCGCGGCGAGGCGGGCCTCGAAGCTCGCCAGCTCGGACGCCGGCACCAGCTCCACGAGACCGAGGTTCCGCAGCTCGGGGTAGCGCTGCATCGCGTGCACCGCTTGCGCCCATCGGTCGAAGGCGGCCGGGGACGCATGCGGGCTGCCCGTGACGAACGCGCTCGCGCTGACGATCAGGTCTTCCTCGTGCTGGATCGCGAGCGTCAGCGTCGAGGCGATCTCAGTCGAGGACAGGTGGAACGCCAGGCGCGCGTTCTCCGCGCCCGACCGGGCAACAGCCCGCGCGCCCAGCACCGACCCGAGCGTCCCGCCCAGCACGATCGCCACCGCGACGACGCTCCACAAGCCGCGACGACCGCGCAGCCGCGCCAAAAGGTGTCGTGGCCTGTCGACGCGTGGCAGTGTCAGCGGCGGCGATGCCGCCGCGGGTCTCGGGTCGGATGCCGGGCTCGCGTCGGGATTTGGGCCTTCGCTCATGTGGTCTAGCCTCGCGTCGTCTAGCCTCGCCAGTGCTTCGTTATCGGCGCACGCGCGACCACGCCTGATCCCTGGATCGGGCGTTGCCGCGCGATCCTGTCGAACCCGACCATTCCGTGGACGGATTGCCGGCGTCACGAGAGCCGGCGCCGGGCGGCCCTGCGGGCTAACGCAGCTGACCCCGCGCACGCGGGCCGCCGGCGGCAAGGGAAAGGTCGTCCACCGGGCTAAGGCAGTCGGCTGCCGGTGCCGATGAGGGCCTCGTGACCATCTTTGCGCGCTTGCTCCCCTCGCCGGGCCATCTGTACACGACGCTCGCTCGCAGGCGGGTACTCGCTGCGGCCTTCGCGGCCGCGGTCCTGAGCGCGCTGGCGCTTGCGGCCGCTGCGGGGGCAGTCGTGACGACCGTAGGTGGCCAGCAATACGGGATCGAGCCGCAAAGCATGGCCGCCGCAGTCGAACCCACGACGCCGCTTTCCTACGGGGGTGGTCCAGTTGTCCACAGCAACGCGACCTACGCCATCTACTGGGATCCAGAAAGTGCCTACACAGTGGCATGGCAGAAAGAACTCAGCGAACTTTTCCACAACATCGGCAGCGAAGATAACTCGCGCGGCAACGTCTTCGCGATAGCCGGGCAATACGGAGAACCAGTAGAACACAAAGTCTCCTACGACTCCACCTTTCGTGGCGCCTACACAGACGTAGTCCCCTTTCCCGACCTGGCCAGCTGCACATTCGACGCAGGGGCTCCCTGCCTGACCGATAGTCAAATTCGCGAACAGCTCGAGGCGTTTATCGTGGCCAACCATCTGCCTACCGGCTTGAATCCATCGACGGGTGCAACTCCCATCTACGTCGTCTTCACTCCGGAGAACGTCAATGTGTGCGCCGGGGAAGAACGCTGCTCAAACGCAAACGCGGTCGATCCGCTCTGTAGTTATCACTCTTTTGTGGGGAATCCAGGCAACGGACTGAGCACGATCCTATACGCGGTGCAGCCGTGGACGCCCGTCGCAGCTTGCCAGGACGGTCCCGGAGGGCTCCAGAGGCCTGAAGGGAGGAGCCTCGCCTACGTAATAGACAACGAGGTCGTCGATGAGCAGGTGGCAGCCGTAACCGATCCTCTGCTGAACGGGTGGCACGACACCATCGCGACGGCAGGGGACGAAGACGAGGTGACCGACAAGTGCCGCAACGACTTTCTGCCGCTCCTAGCTGAACCCCCAGCTGGGGAATACTTCAACCAGTCTATCGCGGGTGTGACCTATTATCTCAACGATGCGTTCAACCAAGCTGGTCTCTACAATCCAGTTGTGCCCGTACACTGCGCCAATCAGGCAACCCTCACGCCTGAATTCACCCCCCAGAATCCCGTTGAAAAGGACGATGCGGTGACTTTCAACGCCACTGAGACGGAAGCGACGCTCGGAATCGCAAAGTACCAGTGGAGCTTCGGTGATGGCACGACGGCCGAAGTCACCTGTGGAGCGCAGACGCCGACAAACCACTACAAGCCGGTTGAATGTGACAGGGCATCCGGAATTGGCAACCCCAACTCAGTCGCCAGCGTCGTCCACGACTACGCCTATGGCGGCAAGTACGAAGTGAAGCTCACGGTTACCGACGATGGTGGTAACACAGAAAGCGTCACGCATACGATCACCGTTGACGGCGAACCCGAACCGACCCCAACTCCCACGCCGACCCCAGGCAACTCCGGCTCGAGCACCACCTCTACAGGTGCCGCGGCGGCGGGCTCCTCCACCACAGGCTCAACGACGTCGAATGGCACAGCACCCAAACCCGTGCTCCCCAGCCCGGTGGCCAGCACCGCGGTGGCGTCGAGCTCGTTGGCGAAGACAATCCGCTCGGGCTTGGTCGTCCGCTACTCGGTCAACGAGCAGGTCGCTGGACACTTCGAGGTCCTGCTCGCCAGTGCCGTCGCCCACCGTCTCGGAATCAGCGGCGCACCCGCGGTGGGCCTGCCGGCCGGCTCCCCAGCAGAGACCGTGATCGCAAAAGCTATCCTGGTGACGACCAAGGGAGGGCGTAGCACGGTGCACATCGCGTTCTCCAAGCGCACCGCCGCGCGCCTGTCGCACGCGCACAAGGTCTCGCTGATGCTGCGTCTGATCGTGCGCAACGCCTCCACGAGCAACCCGACGACGACGACCGTCGTCAGCGACTTCACGCTCACCGGCTGAGGGCCCGTGCGGCCTTCACGGGCCGGCGGCTCGTCGAGCGCGCCGGTCCCTACGGGCCGGGCGTTTCAGTCGGAGGAGTCCTTCTTGCGCTTCGAGCGCGACTTGTCCCGGAACACGAAGAACCACAGGGCGAACAGGCCCACGTAGCCGAGCGCGATCGAGACCACCGAGATCACGCCGATGCCGGTGTTGCTCGCTGTTTCCGCTTCTCCGTCGAGGGCCATCGGCAGCGAAAGCGCGTGGGTCGCCAGATGCGTGAGCGCGAGCCCCATCGCTACAGCCCCGGCCAGTGGCGCACGACGTAGCCTTCGTTGTCGGTCGGCTGGACCTGCCAGCGCGATGCGTACACGCCGCTGCGACCGGCAGTGTCGTAGAGGATCCCGTTGACATACATGTAGGTGTGACCGGCGTTGGCGTACACGGTGATGTACTTCCCCGGACCGGGCGCGCCCCAGCTCTCCAGCTGGCCGGAGGTCTCCGGCGCGCTCAGCAGGCCGCCCGCCGCGAGCGCGTAGCTGACCGATCCCGAGCAGTCATACGCGTTGTCGACGAACGAGGCGTGCCCGCCGCCGTACACATAGGGGAAGTCCGCTATCTCGTTGGCTCCGGCGATCACCTTCTGGATGACTTCCGGGACGCTCGTCGGGATCGGGATCGTGCCGTTGCCGCCGATCGACTCACCCCCCGCTACAGGCGTCAACCGCAGGTGCTGAGTCTGGCTGGCACTGCGTTCGACCGCCTGCATCTGCTTCAGCTCGCTGCGGATTTCCGCATCGGAGGGCGCGCCCGCGGCGACGATCGCCGAACCGGCCTTGGCCGGCGTGGCAGCGCTCGCGTGCTTCACCGACGCCGGCGCCGGGTAGCTGTCCGCTTCGAGCGGGTCGACGACCTCCTTGGCGACGCCCGCGCGAGCGCCCTTGGCCGATGTGGCCACGGCGTCGGTGCCTGCGGCGCCTGGCGGATCGGACTTCGCGGCGGCTTTGGACGCCGTCACGCCGGAGCCGACGGTGGCTTCGCCGCACGCCGCCAGCGCGACCGCTGCCAGCGCGCAGCCCAGCAGCGCGACCGCCTTGCGCGTGAAGCTCATGGGCGTAGGCTAGCGAGACCGTCTGCCGGGAAGGGCCGCTAACCTGAAGTGATGCGCGACGAAGTAACGGCCGTCGAGATTCGGCCGCATGTTCGCCTGCTCCACGGCATGCGCCGCCCGGCGAACTGGCTGCAGCTCGTTCGCTTCGGCCTCGTCGGAGGAGTCGGGTTCGTCGTCAACGTGGCCGTGTACACGCTGTTCGTGCATGCCGTCGGCGTCGACTACCGCCTCGCCAACATCGTCGCGTGGCTGGTCGCCGTGCTGAACAACTTCGTTCTCAACCGACACTGGACGTTCGACGCGCGCGGTGGCCAGGCGCGCCCGCAGGCTATCCGCTTCCTGCTCGTGAGCCTCGCCGCCGAGGCCTGCAGCCTCGCGCTGCTGACTGTGCTCGTCGAGGGCGCCGGCATGGCCAAGGTGCCCGCCCAGGCGCTGGCGGTCGCCGGCTCGATGCCGCTCAACTTCCTTGGAAACAAGCTGTGGAGCTTCCGCTGACGAGCTCGAGCTGTGCGGCGCGTTGAGTCCCTCCAGACGCGTCCGCGCGGCTGGCCGGCGGCTCAGCCGCTACCTATACTCTGACTTCCCCCCTCTCGGAGGACCCTTGTGCAGGAGATGGTGATCTACGGCGTCAGCTTCGACATGGTTGGCAAGCAGCCGATTGTGCTCCTGAAGACCGTTGACGGCAACAAGTTCCTGCCGATCTGGATCGGCCACCCGGAGGCAGCGTCGATCCTGATGAAGCTGCAGGGCGCCGGCACCCCGCGGCCGATGACGCACGACCTGCTGTGCGACATCCTCGGCGAGCTCGACGTCAAGTGCACGCAGGTATCGGTGACCGAGCTGCGCGAGAACACGTTCTTCGCCTCCATAACCCTCAACGTCGGTGGACGCGAGCTCGAGATCGACTCGCGGCCGAGCGACGCGATCGCCCTCGCGGTCCGCTCTGGCGCCCCGATCTTCGCCGCCGAGGAGGTCATCTCCGAGTCGGCGATCGAGTTCGAGCACGACGTCGAGGAGTCCGAGGACGTCGTCGAGAAGTTCAAGGAGTTCCTCGACCAGGTCTCGCCCGAGGACTTCGCCGCAGGCGATTCCTAGTCGCGTCAGCGCGTGAAGGCGCTCGCGAGGATCCGCTCGACGAGCTCGTCGAAGCCGATCCCGGCGGCGTCCGCGGCGAGCGGCAGCAGGCTCGTTTCGGTCAATCCCGGACCGACGTTCGTCTCCAGCACCGACAGCTCGCCGCTGTCGGCGTCGAGCATCAAATCGACGCGCGCGACGCCGTGGCAGCCGAGCAGCGTGTACGTCTCGAGCGCCAGCTCGCGCGCCCGCTCGCTCGTGTCCGCCGGTAGCTCGGCGGGGCACACGAACGTCGTCATCCCGATCTCGTAGCGCGACTCGTAGTTGTAGAACTCCTCTTCGCGCGGGATCGCCTCGACCACCGGCAGCGCAACCGGCGAGTCGCGCTCGCTCCCGGCGCCTAGCACCGACACCGCCAGGTCGCGGCCCTTCACATAGCGCTCGATCACAGCCTTGCGGTCATAGGAGAGCGCCCCCACGATCGCCCCCGGCAGCTCCTCGCTGGAACGCGCGAACTTTACCCCCAGCGCCGAGCCCTGGCTCGCGGGCTTGACGACCAGTGGGAAGCCGAGCCTGCGCTCGATATCCGGTAGCGCCGCAGCCACCCCCAGGTCTTTGATCGCGCTCTCCTTGACCGCGGTGAACTCCGGCGTGGGAATGCCCGCCTCGCGCATCAGGTACTTGGCGAGCGCCTTGTCGGTGCAGCGCATGCATGCCGCCGGTCCCGAGCCCGTGTACGGCACTCCGATCACCTCGAGCAGCCCCTGCACCGTTCCGTCCTCGCCGTCGCGCCCGTGCAGCGCCACGAACGCCGCGTCCGGCGCGCACTCGTGCAGCTGTGCCACCAGCTCCGGGCCGGCGTCGATCGCGATCACCTCATGTCCCAGTCGGGTGAGGGCCTGCTGGACCCGCGCGCCCGAGCGCAGCGACACCGTGCGCTCCAGCGATCCCCCGCCCTTGAGCACCGCGACCTTGCTCGCGGCGCTCATCGATCCCTTCGCCGGCGTGCCGGACGGGCGGGAGCGTCGCGGCGGGGCAGCGCGACGACGTCCGCCAGCGGCGTGCCCTCATCGGCCGATGGCTGGCGCTCGGCCGCGGCCGACTTGGAGGAGCGGGCGGGCGGTGAGCCCGTCAGGCTCCCCAACAGGCCGCTGTCGCCGCCCATGATCCTGCCGATTCGCCTTATTCCTTCGCGGATGTCATCGTCGGGGACACCGGCGAAGTTCAGGCGCATCGAGGAGCTTCCGCGGCGCCCGTCCATGTAGGCGGCTCGGCCCGGCACAAACGCCACGCCCTCGCTGCGCGCTAGCAGGTCGGTTGTGTCGACGCCGTCCAGGGTCGCCCAGATGAACAGCCCGCCCTCCGGCCGCGTCCAGCTCGCCCGTCCCCCGAAATGCTCCTCCAGCGCCTCCAGCATCACGTTGCGCCGACGCCGGTAGAGACTCTTCAGGCGCTCCACGTACTCGACCCAAGCCGGCTCGGGAGGATGGGATTCGCTTCCGCGCTCGCCGAAGTACGCCGCCACGAACATCTGCGTCACAGGCGACGAGCACAGGTCCGTGCCCTGTTTGCCGAGGTTCAGCTTCTCCAGCACCGGCCGTGGCGCCACCGCCCACCCCAGGCGCAGCCCCGGCGAGAGGATCTTCGAGAACGTGCCCAGGTAGATCACCAGATCCGACGCGCCCGCGCGGCCCACTGATTCGGCGTCGAGCGAGTACAGCGTCGGCAGCGGCTCGCCCTCGTAGCGCAGCAGGCCATACGGGTTGTCCTCGAGCACCAGCAGCTCGCGCTCGCGCGCCACCTCCACCAGTCGCCGACGCCGCGCCAGCGACATCGTCACCCCGCCTGGGTTCTGGAAGTTGGGGATCGTGTAGATGAACTTCGGCCGCCGGCCCTCGGCCTGCAGGCGGTCGAGCGTGCTCTCCAGCGCGTCGATCGGCATCCCGTCGGCGTCGATCTCGATCTGCTCCACGTCCGCCTCATACGCGCTGAAGGTCGGCACCGCCCCCGGGTACGTGGGCGCCTCGGCGACGATCACGTCGCCCGGGTCGATCAGCGTCTTGCACACCAGGTCGATCACCTGCTGGCCACCGGTCGTGACGATCACCTCGGACGGGTCCACCAGCGTGCCCTCGCGGGCCATCACCTCGACGATGCAGCCGACCGTCGCCGCCATCCCCTCCGTCGGCCCGTACTGCAGCGCGCGCGCGGTCGACTCGGCGGCCACCTGCGCCATCAGCTTCGCGTACAGCTCCGGCGCGAACGTGCTCGTGTCGGGCAGCCCGCCTGCCAGCGAGATCACGTCCGGGCGCTCGGTCAGCGCCATCATCTCGCGCATCGCCGAGCTCTTCATACCGCTCGTGCGCGCCGCGAACAGCTCCTCGTAGCGCGCGAGCTCGTGTGCCGCCGGCCGGGTGCGTCGTTTATCGTCCCGCCCGCGCATTAGCGCACGGTAGCGCACCACCAAAGGTACTTTGCATGAACGGTCTCGTCTTCTACATAGGTCTCGGCGCCGGACTGGCGGCCGCCTGCGGGCTGCGCCCGTTCCTGCCCGTGCTGCTCGCCGGAGCGCTCGCCACCTCGGACACGCTCGGCGTGAGCTTCGCCGGCCAGCCCTTTCACTTCCTGCAGGCCGGCTGGTGGCTGCTCGCGGCAACGGTCGCGCTGGTGCTCTCATACGCCCTGCAAATCCTGCTCCGGCTCGCGCCGATCATCGATCCCTCCGATCGCAAGCAGCCCGTCGATCCGCTCAGCGCGTCGCTCGCCGGGCTCGGCCTGGGGGCGGGCGCCGTGCTGTTCGCCGGCACGCTCGCCGCTCACCACGATGCGTGGTGGCCTGGACTGCTCGGTGGGTTCCTCCTCGCCGGGCTCGCGCAGCGAGCGGTGTGGCCGGTGATCGTCCGCGCCCGCTCGCGTCTGCCCGACCGTACGGCGCGCGAAGCGCTGACCGTCTATCTCGATGCCGCCGCCCTCGTGTTCGCCGCGCTCGTCGCGCTGTTGCACCCGCTCGGGTACGTGCTGCTCGCAGCGCTCGCGTGGTTCGCCTGGCGAGGGCGCGCGCGCGGCGATGAAAAGTACGCGGGGCTGCGCATCCTGCGCCGCTGAGCGATGGCCGGTCCGCGCGCCAACGCCGCGCCAGCCACGAAGCTCGTGCTGTGCGTGATCGACGCGATGGCGCCGGAGATGCTCGAGCGGGCGATCGAGGCCGGCGCGGCGCCCGTGCTCGAGCGGCTGATCCAGGGCGGGCACTACGTGCCCGACTGCGTCGCCGCGTTCCCGTCGGTCACCCCCGTGTGCGCCGCCTCGATCGTCACCGGCGTGAGCCAGGACGAGCACGAGATCCCCGGCATGAACTGGTTTCACCGCGACGAGCACCGCTATGTCGAGTACGGCTCGAGCTTCCGTGCGGCGCAGCGCTTCGGCATCGCCCGCCAGCTCACCGACACCGTCTACAACATGAACCGCGCCCATCTCTCATCGCAGACGCCCACCCTGTTCGAGACACTCGACGACGCCGACGTGCGCACCGCCGGTACGACCTACCTCATGTACCGCGGCCGTTTTCGCCACGAGCCCCAGCGCGACACCGCCCTCACGCGCGTCGCCTCGGCGCTCATGCGCCACTCGGTGATGGGCCCGCGCGAGCTGTTCTACGCTGACATCTTCGCCTCCCAGCGCACCGGCTGCCGCTCGGGGCTCGGCATGCCCGGCGTGCGCGACAGGCACTCCGGGTGCGTGTCCGCGTACATGGTCGAACACGACCTGTTCGACTTCCTGCTGCTGTCGCTCCCTGACAACGACTGGTACTCGCACAAGCGCGGGCCGGAGGCGCAGATCCATTCGATCGGCCAGGCCGACCTGCAGCTCGCGCGCGTGATGAACGCCGCCGGCGGCGTCGAGGAGTTCCTCGCCGAGCACGCCGTGATCGCGATGGCCGACCACTCGCAGGCGCCCGTCACCGACACGATCGCGCTGCAGGACGAGCTCGCCGAGCTGGGCGTCCTCGGCCCCGTGCGCGCTTCCGAGGGAGGTGGGTCGGCTTCGGGCGAGCCACGAATCGCCGTCTGCCCGTCGCAGCGCGCCGCCATGGTCTACGCGCTCAACGCGGACGAGCGCGACGCGATGCGCGCGTCGGTCGTCACCCGCGCGCTGGTCATCGACGGCGTCGACCTCGTCCTGTGGCTCGAGCGCGACGCGCACGACGCGCCCCGCGAGGGCGTCATCGCCAGCCCGCGCCACGGTGAGCTGCGCTTCGCCCCGGGCGGTCAGCTGCTCGATCCCCGCGGCCTGTCCTGGAGCGTCGATGGAGCGCTCGCCGCGATCGACGCCACTGTCCACGACGGGCGCCTGCTCACACCCTCCTATCCCGACGCCCTCGCGCGCGCCTGGAGCGCGCTCACCTGCAGGACATCCGGCGAGGTGCTGCTGTCCGCCGCCCCCGGCTTCGAGTTCATCGACTGGGGCCGCCAGGCGCACGTCGGCGGCGGCAGCCACGGCTCGCTGCACGCATCGGACTCGCTCGGCGCGCTCGTGCTGAGCGGCGTGGCGCTCCCCGACGCCGAGCCCGCCCAGTGGGCGATCCGCGACCTGGCGCCGCTGGTGTTGCGTCACTTCGGGCTCGACCGCGCTCCCTGACTCGCGTGAAGCGAACGCTGTATAGCCATCGCTATACAGGTTTTGTGAGGGGACAGTCGGGCCGCCGCGCGCGCAGCGTTACTCTCGCCCGATGCGTTTTCTCGCCACGTTCGTGGTCGGCGCAGCGCTCGCCTCACTGGGGGCCACGCCGGCCGCCGCCGCGCAAACGACGAGCACGACGACGAGCACGCAGGCGGCGTCACACGCGGGGAGCACGCGTACCTCGACGCTCGCGGGCACCACCAACTCGGAAACCCCCGTGCCGGTGACGCTGTCGAACGTGCCTCCGGCCGCGCACAGGCTGTCCTCCGAAAAGGTCCTCGCGATCGCCAACCGCCTTCCCAAGATGCGCGCGCTGCGCGCCGAATACCGTGGCTCCTTTGGCGACGTCTACCTGAAAGGCGCCTTCCAGTGGCAGGTCAGCTACTTCACCCTGGGCGGCAAGAAGGAGATCGGCCTGGTGATCATCAACGACGTCTCCGGGCGGGTGGTCGAACAGTGGACCGGCTTCCAGGTCGCGTGGACGATGGCGCGCGGCTATCCCGGCGCGTTCGGCCGGCACGTAAACGCGCTGTACATCTGGCTGCCGATGTGCGTGCTGTTCATGTTGCCGTTCGTCAACTTTCGCCGTCCATTTTCGCTGTTGCACATCGACCTGCTCGTGCTGCTGTCGTTCTCCGTCTCGCTCGCGTTCTTCAATCACGCCCACATCTACGCATCGGTCCCGCTCGCATACCCGCCGCTGCTGTACCTGCTCGCGCGCATGCTCGCGCTGCTGCGCCGCACGCGCAAAGACGGCAGACCCCCGCCGTCGCTGCGGCTGCTCGTCTCGCCGCGCTGGCTCGCGCTCGGCGTGGTCTTCCTGCTCGGCTTTCGCATCGCGCTCAACGTCACCGACTCGAACGTCATCGACGTCGGCTACGCCGGCGTGATCGGCGCGCAGCGGATCACCACCGGCAAGCCCCAGTACGGACGCTACCCCTCGGACAACGAACACGGCGACACCTACGGGCCCGTCAACTACGAGGCCTACGTTCCGTTCCAGCAGATCTTCGGCTGGAGCGGCAAGTGGGACGACCTGCCCGCCGCGCATGCCGCGGCGATCTTCTTCGACCTGCTCGCCACGGCGCTGCTGTTCCTCATCGGCCGGCGCATGCGCGGCCCCACGCTCGGCGTCGCGCTCGCCTACGCGTGGGTCGCCTATCCGTTCACGCTGTACGCGCTCGAGAGCAACTCCAACGACAGCCTCGTGGGAGCGCTCGTGCTCGCGGCGGTGCTCGCCGCGAGCTACCGCTCGCGACTCGCCGTCGCCGGGCGCGGCGTGCTCGCGGCGCTCGCCGGCCTCACCAAGTTCGCGCCGCTCGCGCTCGCGCCGGTGCTCGCGACGCACGGGCTGTCCGGGCTATCGCTGGCGCGACGCGCGCGCCTGCTTGCCCTGTATGCGCTCGCGTTCGCGGGCACCGTCGCGCTCGTCTCGATCCCCGCGCTCCGCCACGACTCGCTGCACACGATCTACGAGCGCACGATCGTCTACCAGTCCAATCGGGGCTCGCCGTTCTCGGTCTGGGGCCTGTACGGGCTGCAGGGAGTCGAGCACGTCGTCGAGGTCGCCGCCATCGCGCTCGCGCTGGCGCTCGCGGTCGTGCCGCGGCGCCCCGACGTGGTCGGCCTGGCAGCCGCGTGCGGCGCGGTGATTATCGCCGAGCAGCTCGGCATCGAACACTGGTTCTACCTGTACATCCCCTGGTTCTTCCCGCTCGTGATCGTCGCCCTGCTCGGCCGCCTCAGCCTTCCTGCGGGCCGGGGGCCGGCCGCGGCATCAGCACCTGCTCGATCGAGTCTGCGCGCAGCGGCTGTGAGCAGCTGATCAGCGCTCCCATCAGCCACGGGTCCTCCTCGGAGGTCTCGAAGCGGACCGGCATCATCGTCAGCAGCGACTCGATCGCCTGCTCGCGCTTGACCCCGATCACGCCGCCGCGCGGACCGGTCATGCCCACATCGGTGATGTACGCGGTGCCCCCCGGCAGCACGCGTGCGTCGGCCGTCGGCACGTGCGTGTGCGTGCCCACCACCGCGGTCACGCGGCCGTCGAGATGCCAGCCCATCGCCACCTTCTCGGAGGTCGCCTCGGCGTGCATGTCGACGAGGATGTGCTCGACATCCCCCAGTTCGCCCAGCGCGACCTCGATCTCCGTGAACGCCGAGCGGCCTGCGCGCAGGTAGAGGTTGCCGCTGAGGTTCACCACGCCCAGGCGCACGCCTTCGCGCTCGACGACGGAGACGCCCCGGCCCGGCTGGCTGCGCAGGAAGTTCGCCGGACGTACGATCCGGTCGTTGCTGGCCAGATACGGGTAGATCTCGCGGCGGTGGTAGGTGTGGTTGCCCAGCGTGATCACGTCGACACCCGCCGCGAACATCTGATTGGCGATCTTCGGCGTGATCCCGAGGCCGCCCGCCGCGTTCTCGCCGTTGACCACTACGAACGTCGGCGCGTGGCGCTCGCGCAGGACCGGCAGGCAGTCGAGCAGCGTGTGCCGCCCGAGGCCGCCGACGACGTCGCCCACGAACAGGATGCGCGCGACGCCCGCGTGCTCGGCGGACGCCTCGGGCTCAGCCATACTCTGGCGATGATGGGAGGCAGGTGACAGGCGTCTCCGAGAAAGCGCCCGCAACAGACCGCGAACGGGCCGAGTCCACGGCCGAGGACGAGCGCGAGCTGACGGCGGAGCGCGAGCCGACGGGCTCGGACGGGCCTTCGTCGCAGGAGCCCGCGCGCGTGGTCGTGCCGCGTTGGGTGCAGCTCGTGCTGCTCCCGCTGGCGCTGCTCGCCACGTGGGCGCTGGCGAGAGCCGCGGGGAAAGTGCTGGTCATATTCATCATTGCCGGCCTCATCGCGCTGATCCTCAATCCGGCCGTCGCCTTCGTGCACCGCGCGCGCATTCCCCGCGGGCTCGCGGTGCTCGCCGTATACCTCGCATTCTTCCTGGCGCTGACCGGCATCGGCTTCCTGCTCGCCAACCCTATCTCCAATCAGGTGCGCACGTTCAGCAACCACCTTCCCAGCATCGTCAACGAAGCCAACAAGACGATCGCCTCCCTGCAGACCGAACTCGACCAGCACGGCATCCACCTGAAACTCGTCAATCAGGGCAAAACCGCCCTGCAGAGCATCGAGGGCAAAGTCGCCAAAGAAGCCAGCAAAATCGCCTCGTTCGGCGGCGCGCTCGCCACCGAAGCCGCCAGTGCGATCTTCGACCTCGTGCTCGTGTTCGTGTTGTCGGTGTACATGCTGATCTACGGTCGGCAGATCGGCGAGCTGGTGCGGCGGATCATGCCCGACGGTGACGGCTCGAAGACAGACGACTACCCGCACCTCGTCCAGCGCGCCGTCTCCCGCTACGTCGGCGGTCAGCTCCTGTTCAGCACCGTCATGGGCGCCTCCGCCGGCCTCGCGCTGTATCTGTTTGGCGTGCTCGGCATCTTCCCCGACGGGCGCACCTACGCGATCGCGTTCGCCGTCTTCTACGGGGCCATGGAGCTCGTGCCCTACGTCGGCCCGCTCCTCGGCGCGATTCCCCCGGTGATCGTCGCGCTGTTCACCAAACCGATCACAGCCCTGTGGCTTGTGCTCCTGTTCATCGGCCTGCAGCAGCTCGAGGGCCACGTCGTCGCACCGCAGATCTTCGGGCACACGCTGCGCATCAACCCGCTGCTCGTGATCCTCGCGTTGCTGCTCGGCCTCCAGTTCGACGGGATCTTCGGTGCCCTGCTGGCGCTGCCGATCCTCGCCGTCCTGCGCGAGACTGTCGTCTACCTCCGCCGCCACCTTACGCTAGAACCCTGGGATCGCGGCCGCAGCCCGCTGCTGTGAGCGCCGTCCTGGTCGTCAACGCGCTCGCCAAGCGCTACGGCGAGCTCGAGGCCTTGCGCGACGTCAGCTTCCACGTGGGGACCGGCGAGCTGGTCGCCATCGTCGGGTCCAACGGCGCCGGCAAGACGACGCTGCTGTCGATCATCGCCGGAATCCAGCCGCCGAGCGCCGGCAGCGTCAGCCAGGGCACGGGCGGGGTTGGGTGGGCGCCTCAAGATCCCGCGGTGTACTCGAAGCTGTCCGTAGCAGAGAACCTCGAGCTGTTCGCCCGGCTCGAGGGGCTCGCCGACCCGCGCGCGGCCGTCACGCGGATGCTCGACCAGACGGGGCTCGCCGAGCGCGCGGGCGAGCCCGTCGGCAGGCTCTCCGGGGGGAACCGCCAGCGCGTGAACGTCGCGCTCGGGCTGATCGGCGATCCCCCCGTGCTCGCGCTCGACGAGCCGACCGCGTCGCTCGACCCCAGCCAGCGCGAGCGGCTTTGGGAGTTCCTCTCCGCGCGCGTCGCGCGCGGAACGACCGTGCTGTTCTCCACCCACAACGTCAGCGAGGCGCAGCGCTATGCCGGCCGCATGCTCGTGCTCGCCGACGGGTGGCTGCTGTTCGACGGCGCTCCCGCGGAGCTGCTCGCGCAGGGCGGTGAGCCCGCGGGCGGTGACCTCGAGCGCGCGCTCGTGCGGTTCCTGCCTGTGCCCTCCAGGGTGCGCGAGGGCGTCCACGCATACCCGGAGGGCACGCTGTGAGGTGGCTGCTGCGCAAGGATCTGCTGATCCTGGGCCGCTCGCGGCTGCTGCTCGCGCTGCTCGTCGTCTACCCCGTCGCGATCGCGCTGCTGATCGGCTTCGCCATCTCGCGCAGCCCGTCACGCCCGCGCGTGGCGATCGTCGACGAGACCGCGCCCGGAGAGACGCTGCAGGTCGGCAACCAGCGCGTCGTCGTCGGCCAGTACGCGCAGCAGCTGTTCAGCCAGGTCCAGGCCGTGCCCGTGCCAACGCGCGCGCAGGCGATCGCCAAGGTGCAGTCCGGTGCGGTCCTCGCAGCCGTCGTCATCCCACCCGACATCGCCGCGCGGCTGGCCTCCGACGTCCAGCCCGCCCAGCTCGAAGTCATCTACAACGGCGACGCGCTCGAGCAGTCGCTCGTGCAGTCCACGCTCAACTCAGCCATCGCACAGGCCAACCTCGCCTTCTCTGAACAGATCCAGAAGGCCGCCGGGACCGCCATCGGCAGCCTGCTCACAGGCGGCAGCCTCGGCAGCATCGGCGCGCCCGAAGACCTCATCGGACTCAGCCAGATCCCGTCGACGCTCGGTGGGATCGTCGCCCACCAACCGCCCGGTCACGACCGCGTGCAGCTCGAACGGATCGACGCCTTCGCCGCGTTCGCCGCCGAGAACCTGTCGCTCGCCAAGCGCGTGCTCTCGACCATCAGCCAGCCGATCCGCGTCAAGAGCACGCTCCTGCACGGCCGTCGCACGCCGCTGAACGCGTTCGCCGTGGTCGTTGCCGTGAGCGTCTCGCTGATGTTCGTCTGCGTGCTGCTCGCCGCCGGCAGCGTCGCGCTCGAGCGCGAGGAGAGCACGCTCGCGCGCCTGATCCGCACGCCGCCCGGGGCCGGAGCGGGGGCCGGTGGCGGAGCCGGAGCCGGGGCGGGTGGCGTGGGCGGGGCGGGCGGGGCTCTGATCTCCCGCGAGGCGCTGCTCGCCGAGAAGACGCTGCTCGCCGCCGGCTGCGCGTTCGTGATCTCCCTCGCGATGCTCGCCGGCATCGGCGCGTTCGTCGCGCTCGACTGGGGTCGCGCCGGACTGTGGCTCGCCGCGCTCGCCCTCGGTGCGCTCGCCTTCGGTGCGCTCGGCGTGGCGATCGGCGTGCTCGCACGCGAGCTGCGCGCCGCCTCGCTGCTCGCCTTCCTGCTGTCGCTGCCGCTCGCCTTCCTCGCGCTCGTGCCCGCCGGCTCGGTCTCCAGCGGCTTCTACGACGCCATCAGCGCGATCTCGTTCGTGTTCCCCTTCAAGGCCGCGCTGCAGGCGCTCGACGCGGCCGTCAACGGCGCGTCTCCCGCCATCGGCCTCTCGCTCGTGCACCTCGCCGTGCTCGCCGCCGTGTTCGCAGCGCTCGCCCGCGTCGGGCTGCGACACGTCGAGTAGTCCCAGCGCGCACGCCGCCCAGCGCCGCAGGCGCTCCATTAAACGATTCCACGCGGGGTATCCTCGAAGGCGATGGCCTTTCCACAGACGCGCATGCGCAGACTGCGCGCGACCGCCGGCCTGCGTGGGCTCGTGCGCGAGACCGACCTGCGCGCCGGGCAGCTCGTGCTGCCGCTGTTCGTCTCCGAGTCCGCCTCCGCAAGTGAGCCGATCGCGACGATGCCCGGCGTCGAGCGCCTGTCGCTGTCGGCGCTCGTCGCCGAGGCGCGGGACGCCGCCGCGCTGGGGATCCCCGCGGTGATGCTGTTCGGACTTCCCGCCGAGAAGGACGAGCACGGCTCCGGCGCATGGGACCCCGAGGGCGTCGTGCAGCTCGCCACGCGCGCGCTCAAGCAGGCCGTGCCGGAGCTGCTCGTGATCACCGACGTGTGCCTGTGCGAGTACACCTCCCACGGCCACTGCGGCGTGCTGCGCGAGGACCGCACCGTCGACAACGACGCCTCGCTCGAGCTGCTCGCCCAGACCGCCGTCAGCCACGCGCGCGCGGGCGCCGACATCGTCGCGCCGTCGGACATGATGGACGGGCGCGTCGGCGCCGTGCGTGAGGAGCTCGACGGTGCGGGCTTCGCCGATACGCCCATCCTTGCCTACTCCGCCAAGTTCGCCTCCGCCTTCTACGGGCCGTTCCGCGAGGCCGCCGACTCGGCCCCCGCCTTCGGCGACCGGCGCGGTTATCAGATGGACCCCGCCAACGGGCGCGAGGCCGTGCGCGAGGCGCTGCTCGACGTGCAGGAGGGCGCCGACATGCTCATGGTCAAGCCCGCGCTCGCCTACGGCGATCTCATCAGCGCCGTCAAGCGCGCCACCGATCTGCCCGTCGCCGCGTACAACGTCAGCGGCGAGTATGCGATGGTCAAGGCCGCCGCCGCCGCCGGCTACCTCGACGAGCGCGCCACCGTGCTCGAGATATTCACCTCGCTGCGCCGTGCCGGCGCCGACACGATCATCACCTACCACGCAAAGGACGCCGCCCGATGGCTGGCAGAGCAGACATGACAACAGAGCACGATGCGTCAGTGGCGACGCCGCCCCTCGCCGACGTCGCCGACCCCGCGCGGGCGACCACCGCGCCACCGAAGATCCGCAGCCGCAAGGACGGCGCCGCGATCGCGCTCGACGACGTCAACCGCAAGCTGCTCAACCTGATGCAGGGCAGCTTCCCGATCGCGCCGCGCCCATACCAGCGCGTGGCCGAGCTCGGCGAGGTCTCTGAGCGGGAGGTCATGCAGCGCGTGCAGCGCCTGCTCGACAAGCGCATCATCCGCCAGGTCACGCCGATCTTCGACACGCGCGCACTTGGCTACTCATCGATGCTCGTCGCCGCCAAGGTCGATCCCGAGCACCCCCATCGCGCCGCGCAGGTCATCAACCAGCACCCCGGCGTCTCGCACAACTACCTGCGCAACCACGAGTTCAACCTGTGGTTCACCATCGCCACCGAGCCCGACTCCAAGCTCGGCCTCGAGGGCACGCTCGAGGTGCTCGCGCGCGAGGCCGGCGCCGAGTCTGTGCGTCAGCTGCCCACGCTGCGGCTGTTCAAGATCCGCATGGATCTCGAGATGCAGGGCGACACAGACGCGCTTTCCAGCGCAGCCGAGGTCAAGGAGCCGATCGAGCTCGAGCCCCAGCCCTACGACGAGCTCGACATCGCCGTCATCCGCGCGCTGCAGGGCGACATGCCCGTGATCGAGGAACCGTACGTGCCCGCCGCCGCCGAGCTGGGCATGACCCAGGAGCGCTTCCTCGACCACCTCGCCGGCATGCAGGAGCGGGGCATCCTGCGGCGCGTCGCCGCGATCCTCTACCACCGCCGCGCCGGCTTCTCCGCCAACGGCATGGGCGTGTGGAAGGTGCCCGACGAGCAGATCTTCGACATCGGCTGCCGCATGGCCGCCGTGCGCGGCGTCTCCCACTGCTACCAGCGCCCCACCTACGAGGACTGGCCGTACTCCGTCTTCACCATGGCCCACGGGCGCTCCAAGGAGGAGTGCGACGCCGTCCTCGATTCGATCGCCGAGCGCACCGGCATCCACGAGCGCGCCACGCTGTACTCGTCAACTGAGTTCAAGAAGATCCGGCTGCTGTACTTCACCGGCGAGTTCAAGGACTGGGAGAGCACACACGGTGGCGTCTGAGCGTCGGTGGCGCCCCCGCCGCCGCGACTGAGCGTATGTCTCCACTTCTACTTTTGGTGCGCCATCGTATTAACCGTACGGCGGCGGACGCGCAATCGACTTGACCGCATCTCTCACCGACACCCGCTCCTCCGAGCTCTACAGGCGCGCCCTCGAGGTGATCCCCGGCGGGGTCAACTCGCCCGTGCGCGCGATGCGCTCGATCGGGCGCGACCCGATCTTCATCGCCCGCGGCGAGGGCGCCGAGCTGATCGACGTGGACGCCAACCGCTTCATCGACTACGTCTGCTCGTGGGGACCGCTGATCCACGGGCACGCCCACCCGCACGTCCTCGCGGCGGTCGACGACGCGGCCGCCCACGGGACGAGTTTCGGCGCGCCCACGCAGGGAGAGGTGGAGCTGGCGAGCGAGGTGGTGCGGCGAATGGACGGCGTGGAGATGCTGCGCATGACGTCCTCCGGAACCGAGGCCGCCATGACCGCCATCCGCATCGCCCGCGCGGCCACCGGGCGCGAGCCGATCCTCAAGTTCGCCGGCGCATACCACGGGCATTCCGACGGACTGCTCGCACAGGCCGGCTCCGGGCTCGCCACGCAGGGGCTGCCCGCGAGCCCCGGCGTCCCGGCGAGCGCCGCCGCCGCGACGATCGTCGTGCCGTGGAACGACAGCGACGCGCTGATCGCCGCCACCGAGCGCCACGAGTTGGCAGCGATCGTCGCCGAGCCGCTGCCGGCGAACATGGGCGTGGTGGCGCCCGACGTCGGCTTCCTCGCGCTGCTGCGCGAGCGCGCCGACGCCAACGGCGCGCTGCTGGTGCTCGACGAGGTGATCAGCGGCTTCCGCGTCGCCCGCGGCGGCGCCCAGGAACTGCTGGGCGTGACCGGCGATCTCACGATCCTCGGCAAGATCATCGGCGGCGGCCTGCCCGCGGCGGCCGTCGGCGGGCGCGCCGAGCTGATGCGCATGCTCGCCCCCAGCGGCGACGTCTACCAGGCCGGCACGCTGTCGGGCAACCCGCTCGCGGTCGCCGCCGGACTCGCCACGCTCGAGCTGCTCGACGAGCCCGCCTACCTGCGTCTCAGCGCCATCACAGAGCGCCTCGCCGACGGTCTGCGCGAGGCGGCCAGCAACTCCAGTCCATGTCCAATCCAGATCACCAGCGTGCCCGGGCTGCTCACGGTCTTCTTCAGCGAGCGCCCCGTTTCGTCGTTCGCCGACGCGCAGGCATGCGACCTGGATGCCCACGCCGCGTGGTGCCGCGACCTGCTCGCCCGCGGTGTCTATCCGCCGCCGTCCCAGTTCGAGGCGTGGTTCCCCTCGCTCGCACACACACCCGAGCACATCGAGCGCACGATCGAGGCCGCCGCCGCCGCCTTCGCGTCCCTGCCACAGCCGGCGGCCGGCGGATGAGCGCCGTGGACGAGGCGCCGGCACCGAGCGGCCTCGAGCCGCTGCGCGCGCTGCTGCACAGCGAAGGCGGTCTGATCGCAACGCTCGTCGAGCCCACAGCGCCGAATGCCTCTGCCGAGTCGCCCCAAAGCCCCGCGAGCATCGCCGCGCAGGGACCGCGCGCCGCCGGCAACCGTGCCGAGTACCAGCTGCTGGTCGAGGCGATCTACGAGGGCTACCTGCTGCACTACGGCGTGCCGCGTCTCGTGCGTGTGCCGGAGGCCGACCTGCGGCTGCTCGCCGGCGACCGGCTGTACGCCATCGGGCTGGCGCGCCTGGTCGCGCTGGGCGACACCGCCGCCGTTGCCGAGCTCGCCGACACGATCACGCTGAGCGCGCTCGCCCAGGGCGCCGGGCGCCGCGAGCTGGCCGACGCCGTGTGGACGGCCGGCGCGCACGCGGTCGGATGGGGCACGAGCGAGGCGCACTCCCGCGCCAAGGAGCTGGTGCTCGCCGACGCCCCCGGCGCGATCGAGGCGATGCGCACAAGCTCCGGCACCGAGCCCTCCTGAATCGCGCGGCGGTATTCTTTGCGCCCCGTGGCGAACAAGCGCGCAAAGCACAAGTCCAAGTACACGCTCGATCGAGGAATACCCGGAGCGTTCGAGGGCGAGACGATCACGCGCCGGAGATTCATGACCGGGACCGCCCACGGGGCCGGAGCGGTCGCCGCCGCGTCGTTCGTGCTGCCCGCGCTTGGCTTCGCGCTCGGGCCGATCTTCAAGGCCAACCAGGAACACTGGGAAGTCGTCGGGACGATCGATCAGTTCAACGAAGACAACTACGTCCCCGTCGTGATCACGCTCGTGCCCGCCATCGGCGAGGCGGGCAAGTCCACCGCGTACATACGCAAGAAAAACCCCGCCATCGACACCGACATCTACGACCGCGACACCTCCTACATCGCGATCTCCGACCGCTGCGCGCACCTCGGCTGCCCGGTGCGCTGGGTGGACGCCTCCGAGCGCTTCATCTGCCCGTGCCACGGCGGCGTGTACGACCTGCTCGGCCGCCGCGTGTCAGGGCCGCCGCCGCGGCCGCTCGACCGCTTCTACACGCGGGTGAACGGTGAAAACGTGGAACTCGGACCGCGCTTCAGCGTCAACAGCCAGCTGCGCCGCTTCTCACCGCGCGACCCCGGCGAGCCGCTGGACGGCATCGGGCAGTACCTGTACCCCTCGCGACCCGACGCGCAGAAATAGACCGGGACCGCACCCGCCACGATCGTGCCCAAACTTCCCGCCCCCCCAATCCCCGCCGCGCTGAAGACGCCACCCCCGCGTCCCGGCGATACGAACGGCAAAGCCGGCCCGCTCGAGGACGCAGCGCAGGCGGGCATCGCGGTCGTCGACTGGGTCGACGAGCGCACCTCGCTGAGCGGCGCCGCGCGCTGGCTGATGTTCCGCAAGGTGCCCAAGGGCACCAACTGGTTCTACACGCTCGGCTCGGCGACGATGTTCGCGTTCCTCAACCAGGCCGTCACCGGCGTGTTCCTCGCGATGTACTACCGCCCCGAACCGTCCGGTGGGGCCTACGAATCCGTGCGCTACCTGACCAACGACGTGTTCCTCGGCCAGTTCGTGCGCGGCATGCACAAGTGGGGCGCGAGCGTGATGGTCGTGCTCGTGTTCCTGCACATGGGGCGAACGTTCTTCTTCGGCGCGTACAAGTACCCGCGCGAGCTCAACTGGGTGATCGGCGTGGTGCTGCTGATCCTGACGATGGCCATGGGCTTCACCGGATACCTGCTGCCGTTCGACGAGCGCGCCTACTGGGCGACCACCGTCGGCGTGAACATCAACGGCACCGGCCCACTGATCGGGCCCTACCTCTCAGACTTCCTGCGCGGCGGCTCTGAAATCGGCGCAACCACGCTGTCGCGCTTCTACGCCATCCACATGCTGCTGATCCCCGGGCTGATGGCCGCGCTGATCGGCGCGCACCTGTACCTCGTGGCCAAGCTCGGCACGACCGCGCCGCCGTGGCGCAAAGCGGAGACGCGTAGCGAGCTGCGCGAGGCCGAGGTATAGGCCCGATGCGCATTCGAGCAGCAGCCGGCGATCTGCGACCGGCCGGGGTCGCACCATGAACAGGCGCGAGAAGGAGGACTACCTCCGCGAGTACGCGATCCTGAAGTCCCAGGGCAAGCCGTTCTTCCCCTACGCGGTGGCTAAGGACGGAGCGATGGCGTGCGTCGTGATGGCGATCATCATCACGCTGTCGCTGCTTCTCGGCGACGAGCTCGGCTCGAAGGTCAACGCGGCCACCACCAGCTACGACGCGCGTCCCGACTGGTACTTCTTCTTCCTGTTCGACGTCCTGCGCATCATCAGGACGCCCGCCTTCGTGCAGCTCGCCACGATCGGGGTCCCCACGCTGTGCATGATCCTGCTGTTCCTGCTGCCGTTCTACGATCGCGGCCCCGAGCGCCGTCCCGAGCGCCGTCCGATCGCGACCATCACCGCGCTGTGCGTGATCGGCGCGATGGCGTTCCTCACCTACCAAGGCGCCCTCGCCGGCACGCCCGACGCGCTCGAAATGTCCCCGCCGAAGGAAGTCGTCCAGAACGGCCCCGCCGCGGTCGCCTATTGGAACCAAGGTCGCCTCGCCGTCGCGCAGACCGGCTGCGAGGCGTGTCACAAAATCGCCAACAACGGCAACCTCGGGCCAGGGCCGCCGCTCACGAACATCGCCTCGCGGCTCCCCCGCTACGCGATCGCGCGCACGCTCGTGAACCCGACGGCGCCGATGCCCTCCTTCAAGAACCTGCCGCCGAAGAAGTTCAACGCGATCGTCAACTTCCTCTCGACGCTGAAGTAGTCGCGCGTGTCCGCTCGTCCGCGAGACGGCGCCGGAAAGCTGCAGGCGGTGGAGGTCCGTGCGATGTTCGACCGCATCGCCGGCGTGTACGACCCGCTGAACACCCTCATGACCGCCGGGCTGCACCATCGCTGGCGCGCACGCGCGGCCGATCTCGCGCACATCGGAGCGGGCAGCCACGTGCTAGACGTCGCCACCGGCACCGGCGACCTCGCGATCGAGCTCGCACGGCGAGTCTCGCCCACCGGCGAGGTGGTGGGCAGCGACTTCGCCGAGGGCATGCTCGACAGAGCGCGCGCCAAGGCCGCCCGCAGCGACCCTCGCAACGTGCGCCCGCGCTTCGAATGGGCCGACGCGATGGAGCTGCCCTACGCCGAGGACACCTTTGACGCCGCCACCGTCGGCTTCGGCGCTCGCAACTTCGACGACCTGTCACGCGGCCTCGCGGAGATGACGCGTGTAGTGCGTCCGGGAGGACGCGTGGTCGTGCTCGAGATCACCACCCCAACACGCGCCCCGCTGTCGCTGTTCTACGGGCTGTGGTTCGATCGGATCGTCCCCGCGCTCGGGCGCCTGGCGGAGGTGCCCGCCGCGCTCTCGCGCGCCCGTGGCGGCGCTGACGAGGCGTCCGAGGCGTCGATCGCCGCCGCGTACACCTACCTTCCCAACTCGGTCAAGCGCTTTCCCGGACCCGCCGAGCTCGCCGCCGAGATGCAGCGCGCGGGCCTGTCGCAGATCCGCTACCTGATCACCGCCGGCGGGATCGTCGCGATCCACGCCGGCACGGTTCCCGACGAACGGGCATCATGAGCGCGGTGGGCACCACGGCGGCCAGCGTTCCCGCAACGGAAGTCGATGGGCTCGACGCGATCATGCGCCGCGGCGGCGAGAGCCTGCGCGCGAGGATGGCGCGCACCGAGCGCCACCTCGCCACGGTCACCGAGCGGGCTGGCACCCCGCTGGCCTCGCACGCCAATGCCACCGTGCTCGCCGGCGGCAAGCGTCTGCGTCCGCTGCTCGTCGTGCTCGCCGCCGAGTCCGCGGGAGGTCCGCCCGATACGCGTGACGGGGAGGAACGGCTCGTGCGCGCGGCGGTGGCCGTCGAGCTCGTGCACTCGGCGACGCTCGTCCACGACGACGTGATCGACGGCGCGCTGCTGCGGCGCGGACGCCCGACCGTCGCCGCGGTGGCCGGCCGCGAGATGGCGGTCGCCACCGGTGACCTGCTGTTCTCCCGCGCGTTCGCCGAGCTCGCGCGCAACGATGACGCCGCTCAGCTGTGCGCCCTCTCAGAGGCCAGCTCGGCGCTCGCCGAAGGCGAGCTGCTGCAGCGCGAGGACGCCTACGCCGCGCACGTCGCGGTCGAGCGCTACCTGCGGCGCTGCGAGCTCAAGACCGCGGCGCTGTTCGAGGCGGCCTGTCGGCTCGGCGCGTTGACCGCGGTCGAAGGCTCCCCCGAGCTCGCCGACGCGCTCGGCGCGTTCGCGCGGCGAATCGGCCTGGCCTTCCAGATGCTCGACGACGTGCTCGACGTGTCAGGACCGGTAGAGCGCACGGGCAAGTCGCGCGGCACCGATCTGCTCGACGGAACCGTCACGCTGCCGTTCATCCTCGCGCGCGAGCGCGAGCCCGAGCTCGCCGCCTTCGACCTCGCGTCGCTCGGCCGCGTGGACGGGGTGGGCGGGCCTCGAGAAGCCGAGGCGCTGTGCGAGCGCATCGCCGCCACCGGCGCGCTGGACGAGGCTCGCGAGCAGGCGCTGGCGGTCGTCGCCGACGCCAAGGCCGCGCTGCCCGCGATCCTCCCCGACGGGCGCTCGGCGCTGCTCGGGCTCGTCGCCGACGCGGTCGTCGAGCGCTATCGCTGAGCGTCTAGAAGTCGCTCGGAAGGATCAGGTCGGCGTCGAGCGCACGCGCGAAGAACTCGATTTCCTCGGACATGTTCGCGTGCGTCATGCGCCGCAGGTCGCCCAGCAGCGCGCTCGATCCACGGTCGAGCTCGTCGTCGAGGCGTTCCACCGCGCTCTGGTCGAACACGCCTTCGCGCCGGGACTCGCACTCCGGGCAACGCAGCACGATGCGCCAGTGCCGCGGCCCCTCCTCCGACCAGTCGAGCGGGTACACGAGCTCGCCGGCGCAGTGGAAGCAGATGTGCAGCTGCGCGGGCGCGCAGGCGCCGTCGGTACCCGGTGCGCCGTAGACAGCACCGGTCTGGTTGCCGGCCCGCTGTGGCGGGCGGCGCTGGATGTCGGGGTTCTTCTCGGAGTCCATTGATGTTCTTGGTCGTCATCGACGCGCGAAGCCAGCGCCTTTAGCCAAGCGGCCTGACGCTGGCTCGGTGGTAGGTTCATAAGGCCCATGGCCAGCGCGATCCGCACGGTCGGCCACGAGGATCGGCTGAGCCTCGTGGACCACCTCGAAGAGCTCCGCACTCGCCTGATCGTCAGCGCGGCCGTGCTCGCGGTGGCGTTCGGCATCTGCCTGTGGCAGAACCACGCGCTGCTGCAGATCATCAACGAACCACTGAAGGCCCAGACGCAGAAGCAGGTGGCCAAAGGCCAGGGAACGGTCGGGCAGACCGTGCTCGCACAGCGCGGCCTGCTGAACCTCGCCACCAGCACGCAGGCCGCGCTGGGCGTCCTCACGAAGCCGGGCAGCGGGCTCTCCGCGCAGGCCCGCGCCCAGCTCACGCCGCTGATCAGCCAGCTGAAGGCGGATGTGGCCGAAGTCCCGCGCAACCCCGTCGGAAACAATCCCGCCACGCTCGGCATCGGCGAAGCGTTCACGGCGACGGTCACGGTGACGCTGTACTTCGCACTGATCGTCTCGCTGCCGGTGATCCTGTTCGAGCTGTACGGCTTCATCCTGCCCGCGCTCGCGCCGCACGAGCGTCGCGTGGCGATGCCGCTGCTGATCGCCGTTCCGTTCCTGTTCGCCGCCGGCGTCGCGTTCGGGTACTTCGTCGTGCTGCCCGCCGCGGTCCACTTCTTCGTGAACTTCAACTCCAGCGAGTTCAACACACTCGTGCAGGCGAACCCGTACTACAGCTTCGCCGCCACCATATTGCTCGCGATGGGGCTCATCTTCCAGGTCCCCGTCGTGATCATCGGCGCCACCCGCCTCGGGATCGTGACGCCGCGCCAGCTGCGCAAGGGACGGCGCTACGCGGTCGTCGCCTGCGCGGCGGTCGCGGCGTTCCTGCCCGGCGACGTGATCACGCTCGTGCTCGAGACCGTGCCGCTGTACCTGCTCTACGAGGTCAGTATTCTGATTGCAGCGCTTGTCGGACGGGCGGATGGCGCCCGACCGCGTGAGGGCAGCGCGACCACCACCGCAGGCTCCGGAGATCCCACCGAGGATCCGGCGCCGCCACCGCAAGACTCAGGGGAGCCAACCGTGCAGGATCTGATCGACCACACCGACCCAAGGCTGCAGGGCTAGATGCTGTTCGACACCAGAGGTCGTCACCGCCGTCGCATCGTGCGTGTGATCTACATCGGGCTCGCGCTGATCTTCCTGCTCGGCTTCGTCGGTCTCGGCGTCGGCGGCGGCTTCGGCAGCGGCGGCATCTTCAGCGCGTTCACCAAAGAAGAAGGCGGCGGCGGCGCGGGCTACTCGAGCCAGATCGCCAAGTACCGCAAGCTCACGAAGACGCAGCCGAGCAACGTCAGCGCGTGGGAAAACCTCGCCAAGAACCTCGTGCACGAAGCGGGTCAGGAAAAGTTCCAGACGACCACGGGCACGCCCACCAGCCAGGGCAAGACGCTGTTCCGCGAAGCCGCCCAGGCGTGGAGCTCCTACATCGCGCTGAACCCGCCCAAGCCCAACGCCGAACTGGCGCAGCTGATGGAGTCCGTGTACGGGGAAGCGGGGCTCAACGAACCCGCCAAGGAGGTCGAAATCCTGCAGATAGCAGTCGCCGCGAGGCCCACCGACGCCGCCCTGTTCGCGACGCTCGCCGAGTATGCCTACAAAGCCCACAACGTCGGCGTCGGCGACCTCGCCTCGGAAAAGGCCGTCGCCCTGTCGCCCGCCACCGACCGCGTCCGCGTCAAGGACGAGCTCGCCGAAGTCAAGGCCAACCCATCCGGCGAAAAGACCTACACCACCACCACCAACGGCAAAACCTACACCGGCAAGCTCAACTCCAAAGGCGAACTAAAGGCCACCGAAGTCAAGACCTCCACCGCGCCTGCCGGGACGTCGACGAGCACCAAGAGCAAGTAGAATCAGGGTCTGAGCCGGCTGTACTCGCCGGCGCCCTCATGGGCCGTTAGCTCAACCGGCAGAGCAGGGGCCTCTTAAGCCCAAGGTTGCAGGTTCGATTCCTGCACGGCCCATATCCCGTCGTTGCCGCAAGAGTCGCGGCTGAGTTAGGCGCGCGTAGGGCGCGCCTACTGGAAGATCTCGGTGGTGCGTTCCCCGCCCGGTAGGTGGATCGCGTACGTCGTGACTAAACATCACAAATCTGGTTGACATTATGCGGATTGTGCCCTAGCGTGCGCTTCGCGGCTGAGCACCCACACGGGTTCGCGGCCTCCAAATCACAAGCCCAACTCGACAAAAGGAAGAACAACGATGCTCCAGCTAACGTCCTCAAGTGCTGCCCGAAGCGGGTTGCAACGTCGGCTCCAGATGCTCATCGGCGCTGTCACGATCGTCGTCGGCGCCGCCGTCATTGCGCTGACGGCTGCCGGGTCCGCCCTGGCGGCGACGCCCACCTCGCCGCCACCCCTGACGATCCTGACGTCCTCGCCGTTCGTCGGGCACGGCGGCGACTTCTTCATCTCACCGTTCGGTGACACCAGCACGTACGCCAATGGCCCGGAGATCGTCAACAGCCAGGGCGACGTCGTGTGGTTCAAAGCCGTCCCCGCGGGCGAGGAGGCAAGCGACTTCCGCGTCCAGAGATATGACGGCCAGCCGGTCCTGACCTTCTGGCAGGGAACGGGCCTCGGCGGGCTCTCCAGTGGCACCGACTACATCTACAACGACCACTACCAGCAGATCGCCGCCTTCAACGCAGGCAACGGCCTCAGCGCCGATGGCCACGAGTTCCTCATCACGCCCTGGAACACGGCGCTGATCCTCTCCTACACCACGGCCACCGCGAACCTGACCTCGATCGGCGGGCCGGCGGATCAGACCGTGATCAACGGCGTCGTGCAGGAGATCGACATCGCCACGGGGCAGGTGCTGTTCCAGTGGAACAGCGAGGATCACGTTCCGTTCAGCCAGAGCGAGCAGCCGCTGCCGGCCTCGGCCAGCACGCCGTGGGACTGGTTCCACATCAACGCCGTCAAGGCGGACACGGACGGCAACCTGCTGATCGACGGGCGCGACACGTGGACGACCTACAAGGTCAACCGCTTCAACGGGAGCACCATCTGGCAGCTGGGCGGCAAGGACTCGAGCTTCACGCTGCAGGCAGCTCCCGGCCAGGTCCTTGACAGCGCGGGCGAGATCTTCGCCTGGCAGCACGACCCGGAGGCGTTGGGCAACGGCACCTACACGTTCTTCGACAACGACTCCTCAGGCGCGCCGCTGCTGCCCTACAGCCGCGCGGTCACCGTGCGGTTGAACCCGCGGAGCAAAGTCGCGACCCTGGTGGCATCGGAGGACCAGCCCGAGGGGCTCTCCGCGGCCTCGCAGGGCAACGCCCAGACCACACAGCAGAACAGCCTCGTTGTGGGCTGGGGAGCGCTGCCGTATTTCTCGGAGTTCAGCCCGTCCGGCACGCTCGTCTTCAACGCCCAGTTCCCGGCTGGCGTGAACAGCTACCGCGCGTACCAGTTCCAGTGGCCCCCGAGCCACGGATTCGGCGGGCTCTTCGGCCAGTAGGACAGGCCGGCCGGCTCTGATGCACCCCGCGGCTCGGCTTGGGGATGCGCCTCGGCGCATCCCCGGGCCGGCCGCGTGGGGGCCGGACGTGCGATTCCCAGACCGCCGCGGCGCCGTGCTTGTACCGTTGAGATGTGTCTCCGCGTGGGCGCATCCTGTCGTTCGGCTCGGCCGCAGCGCTGGTGATCGCGGGAGGCTCGTGCGCGGCGCTCGTGAGCGGAGTGACGGGCGAAGTGCTCACCATCGTCCTGATCGCAGCGGGCCTCGGCGGGGCCCTGCTGCTGATCTTCCTCGAAATCGGCCTCGACGAAGAACGCGAGCTCGCGCGCGAGGCGGAGCGCAAACGCGCGCGCCAGCGCTCCGCGCTCAAGTCCAAGACTCCGTCGCTGCGGCCGCGCTGGCCGAGGCGCCCCGGCTGAGCGTGGGTGCTCGCCGGCGCCTACGCGTCGGCTGCTAGCTGGTTCAGGACGGCGGTCGGCCGTTGCCGGCGATGATCGTCTGGCGGCCGGCGTCGGTCCACACGACCTGCTCGCGGCCGGGTCCGACACCGATCAGCGTCACCGGAGCGCCGGTGTGCTCGGCGATGAAGTCCAGGTACTCGCGCGCCCCCGTGGGAAGGTCCGAGATCGTGCGGCACTCGCCGAGATCCTCCTTCCAGCCGGCGAGCTCAGTCAGCTCGGCTGTCGTGTGGTGCAGCACGGTCTGGTGATAGGGAAAGTCCTCGAACTCCGCGCCGTCGGCGCCGCGGTAGCTGGTGCAGACCTGGATGCGATCGAGCCCCGACAGGACGTCGAGCTTGGTCACCACCAGCGCGGTCAGCGTGTTCAGGCGTGCCGCATAGCGTAGTGCGACGAGATCCAGCCAGCCGGTGCGCCGTGGACGGCCGGTCGTCGTGCCGAACTCGCCGCCGCGCTGGCGGATCGTCTCGCCCATCTCATCGTGCAGCTCGCTCGGGAACGGGCCGGCGCCGACGCGGGTCGTGTACGCCTTGGAGATGCCCCAGATTTCGTCGATCGCCTTGGGGCCGATGCCGGTGCCGACGCATGCCGCCCCCGCCAGCGGGTTCGACGAGGTCACGAACGGATAGGTGCCGTGGTCGATGTCCAGCATTGCCCCCTGCGCGCCCTCGAGGATCACCGCGTCGCCCGCGTCCAGCATCTCCCACATCAGCTTTGAGGTGTCGGCGATGTGCTGCTCCAGGCGGTGGCCGTAGGTCAGGTACTCCTCGGTCATCGTGTGCAGGTCGAGCGCCGGGTCCTTCTCGAACGGCCGCAGCGACAGCCGCTTGGGCTCCATCGCCGCGACGATCTTCTTCTTGAGGATCTTCTCGTCCAGCAGATCCTGCACACGGATGCCCAGGCGCGCCGCCTTGTCCGCGTAGCACGGGCCAATGCCCCTGCGTGTGGTGCCGATCTGCAGGCTGCCGAGCTTCGCCTCGCCGGCGGAGTCCAGCAGCAGGTGATAGGGCATGATCAGATGAGCGTTGGCTGAGATGCGCAGGCCGCTGACGTCCACGCGTCGCGCGCGCAGCGCGTCGAGCTCGTCGATCAGGACCTTCGGGTCGATCACCACGCCGTTTCCGATCACGCAGCGCTTGCCCGGATACAGGATGCCCGAAGGGATCAGGTGCAGCTTCCACTCCTGATCGCCCCTGACGATCGTGTGCCCCGCGTTGTTGCCACCCTGGAAGCGCACGACCGCGTCGCTGTGCTCGGCGAGCAGATCCGTGATCTTGCCCTTACCCTCGTCGCCCCACTGGGCGCCAACTATCACTATGCCTGGCATGAGCAGTGGAGTTTAGGGGCGAGCCGCTGCGATCCCGGCTCGGTACTCCCGCCGCTTGTCCTCTCCGTCGAGCGGGATCAGGTCGCCGCAGATCTCAACCAGGCGCGAGACCGTGCGCGCTCCGAGCCGATCGGAGAGCTCGTCCGGCATCAGGTTCGTTGTCGCCACGATCGCGCGCTGGGACTCATAGCGTGCGTTGACGATCGAGTACAGCTGCTCGAGCACCCAGTCGGTGCGGTTCTCCGCGCCGAGGTCGTTGACGTGCAGCAGGTCCACGGCGGTCAGCCGGTCGAGCAGCTCGAGCAGGCCGCCGTCGGACTCCATCGATTCGCGCAGCAGGTTCAGCAGTCGCGGCAGCGAGTAGATCGCAACCGAGCGCCCGGCGTCGAGCGCCGCTTTGGAGACAAGCATCGCGAGCGTCGTCTTCCCCGTGCCAACGCTGCCCTGGAACCACAGCCCCCGTCCGGCATCAATGTTCGCATCAATCGACTGCACGTAGCGCCGCACGGCCCGGATCTGGTCGGAGGCAGTCCTGCCCATGTCGCTGACCGGCGGACGATCGAACGACACCCCTCGATACAGCTTCGGAATCCGGCCCTCCAACCGTGCCGTGCGCGCCGCGGCGATCCGCCCCGCGCGGCAGCCGCAGTCGCTGGCCGTGTTCGTCGCCTCGTCGACCACGAAGCCGCTGCCGTCGCACACACCCAGCGGGCAGGTCATTCCGCGTATCGCTCCCCTGCGTAGTTCATGAACTTCGGGTACTCCTTCTGGAAGGTCAGCGTGACTTTGCCCACCGCGCCGTTGCGGTGCTTGGCGATCAGCAGGTCGGCCTCACCGGGGCGCTCGGAGTCCTCGTTGTAGTACTCGTCGCGGTAGATGAACATCACCAGGTCGGAGTCCTGCTCGAGGTTCCCACTCTCGCGCAGGTCGGAGAGCTGGGGTTTCTTGTCAGGACGCGACTCCACCGCGCGACTCAGCTGTGACAGCGCGATCACCGGCACCCCCAGCTCTCGCGCCAGGATCTTCAAACCGCGGCTGAGCTCGCCCACGGCGGTCACACGGCTGTCGTAGCGGCTGTCCGTGCGCATCAGCTGCAGGTAGTCGATGATGATCAGCCCGAGGCCGCCCTCGCACTGGCTGTGCAGCCGGCGGGCCTTGGCGCGGATCTCGAGCATGCCCACGTCGCTTGAGTCATCCACCCACAGCGGGGAGCTGGACAGCAGCTGCGAGGCCTTGAGGATCTTCGGCCAGCGCTGCTCGGCCACACGTCCCTTGCGCAGCTCCTCGCCCTTGATCAGGGCCTGGGAGGCGACGAACCGCTGAGCCAGCTCCGCCTCGGCCATCTCCAGCGAGAACAGCGCCACGGGCTTCTTGAATTTGACCGCCGCGTTTTCGGCGATATTGCACACCAGCGCGCTCTTGCCCATGGCGGGGCGGGCGGCGATGATGATCAGGTTGCCCGGTTGGAAGCCGCCTGTGATCTCGTCGAGGTCCTTGAAGCCCGACGGTGTCCCCGTCAGCGAGGTGCCCTCCAGTGACAGACGGTGCAGCTTGTCGAGCTCCTCGTGCAGCACCTCCTCGATCGCGCGGAAGTCCTGCTGGCGATCGTCGCGCGCGACCTCGAGCATCGCCTTCTCCGCCTGCTCCACCAGCTCGCGCGGCGACGCGTCGTGGCCGAGCACGCTCTCCTGGATCTCGTACGTGCTCTTCAACAGGCGCCGCAGCAGCGCGTTCTCGCGCACGATCTGCGCGTAGCGCCGGGCGTGCCCGGCGGCCGGCACGACGCCTGTCAGCTCGTCCACCGTCGCCGGCCCGCCGATCGCCTCGAGCTTGCCCATCTGACGCAGGCGGTCGGTGACCGTCAACACGTCCACCGGCTCGCTCTCGTTGTAAAGCGCCAGCATCGCCTCGTACACCATCCCGTGGCGCTCGCGATAGAAGTCCTCCGCCCGCAGCCCCTCTTCGATCACAAGCGCATACAGCGAGCGGTCCGACAGCAGAATCGCGCCAAGCACCGACTGCTCGGCGTCGAGGTTGTGCGGCGGGGCGATCACGCCTGCGGGCGGATGCGAGTTGCCATTGGCTGTCGAAACGGCGCTCATCTAGACGCGCGAGTTTAGGCTCGGCGCGGGTGCGGACCGAGCGCCGTTCCCGCAAATGCGGCGTGAAAAAGATGCGAGGCTAGTCACGAACACATGTTCGCAGCAGGCAAAGACGGAGCCGCGACGCGCGGTCGCAGTTCTAGGCAAAGCGGAGCACGTGAGGCGACTCGTTCCCCGCCGCGCAGCGGCCGGAACGATCGACTCACGTGCGTAGCGTCACTTCTTGGCCACGACCATAGTCTTGATCGTCGCCTGGACGCCCTCTACGACGTCGACCACGACCATGTAGGTGCCGACGTTCTTGATCGGCTCGGGAAGGTGCACGTTGCGTTTGTCCAGCCGCAGGCCACGCGCTTCGCGGATCGCGCTGGCGATGTCCTGCGCGGTGACCGAGCCGAACAGGCGCCCGTCGGCGCCGGCCTGCTGGGGGATCGTGAGGACGGTGCGGTTGAGCAGGTTGACGTTCTCCTGCGCCCGCTCGACCGCCTCCCGGGCTGCCCGCTCGGCGGCCGCCTGGCGCTGGCGCACGGTCTCGATCGCGCCCTTCGTCGCGGGCTGCGCGAGCTTGCGCGGGATCAGGTAGTTGCGCAGGTAGCCCTTCGAGACGTCGACGACCTTGCCCTGCTCGCCGAGCTCATCGACGTCCTTGAGGAGTATCGCCTCCGGCATGCCGCTCCTAGCGCTCTCGGTCGCGGTCGCCGCGGTCACGCCGGCCGCCGGGGCTGTCCTCGCGACCGCCCTCGTTCACGTACGGCAGCAGCGCGAGCTCGCGGGCGCGCTTGACCGCGCGGGCGATCTGCACCTGGTGGCGCCGGCACGAGCCGGTGATCCTGCGCGAGCGGATCTTGCCCTTCTCGGAGATGAACTTGCGCAGCGACGCCACGTCCTTGTAGTCGACCTGCTCGACCTTGTCGCGGCAGTGCTGGCACGGCTTGCGCCGCCCGCTGCCCGGTCCACCCTTCTTGTCGCGCCGGCGCACCGGCTTGCCGCGACCGCGTGCTTTGGCCATCAGCGCTCTCCGCCGCAGCTGCGGTCGTGATCGGGCGTCGTTACGTTGGAAAACACTGGAACCTCGCTGTACTGGCTAGAACGGAATGTCGTCGTCTCCGGCGGCGCCGGTGACCGGTGCGGGCTGGAAATCCCCTTCGTCAACGGGAATGTCGCTGCCCTTGGCGGCCCCGTTACCGGAAAAGCCACCGCCACCCGAGGGATCGTCGCGCGAGCCCAGGAACTGCACCGAGTCGGCAATGATATCGATTGCCTGACGTTTGGCGCCCTCCTGGGTCTCCCACTCCCGCCATTCGAGCCGCCCATCGATCGCCACGGGGCGTCCCTTGGACAGATAACGGGCCGCGTTCTCGCCCTGTGCGCCCCACACGGTGACGTCGAAGTAGTTGGGCTTGTCCTCCCATTCGCCCGTGCTCCCGTTCTTGCGACGCGTGTTGCAGGCGACGCGCAGCTTGCACACCGAGTTGCCGCTCGGCAGCGAGCGCAGCTCAGGGTCTGCGGTCAGGTTTCCGGTCAGCACTACCCGGTTGATGTTGGTGGCGGCCACGGCTGCCTTCCTTTCAGCTTGTCGCCCCCGCGCTCGGCGCAGGAGCCCTCTGTCGTCGAATCCGAGCCCCGAGTCTAGAGCCGCCTGCGGGCGCGACTCTCGCCCGGGCAGGCTGGGTGGGCTCCTATCCCGCTCGTTGCGAAGATCGCTTCGCGCGCGGCGAGGTCCCGAACACCTCGTCCCAGTATGGCGCGCTGATGCCGAAGCCCCGCGTGTCGTCCTGGAAGTGGTGGCGCATGTGTCGCTCGCGCAGCATCCGCCCCAGCGGTCCGCGGGGCCGGAAGTGGTGCAGGTAGTAGTGGGTCAGGTCGTACGCGAGGTAGCCCGCGAAGAAGCCCGCTCCGAGCGCCGGTGCGTAGTGGGAGCCGAAGATCAGGTACAGCACGCCGAACACGACCGCGGCCAGTGGCACGCTGACCGCAGGCGGCATCACCAGTCGCATCGGGTCGTTGGGATGGTCGTGGTGGACGCCGTGGATGATCCAGTGCAGGCGCGCGCCGAATCCGCCCTCCGGTTCGAAGTGGAACACGATCCTGTGCAGCCAGTACTCGAACAGGGTCCACAGCGCGTAGCCCGCGACGGCCAGGCCGAGCGTCGCGAGCACGCTCACGCGCGAGAGCCCCCAGGCCCCCAGCGCCGCGATCGCCGGCAGGAAGATGACCACCGGCACCGTCGGATGCACGCGCGAGAAGAAGTCCAACAGCTTCGAGTCGAACATCGGCGGCGACGCGCGCAGCACGTCGGTCTTGCTCGCCGATCGGTCGTTCATGTCCTCAGCCTCCGCCCAGCTCATGCGCCGATGTTATTACGCCTGTGCTCACCGCATAAGTGCGACGCCGCGCGGCGGGTGCGCCGATCTTCTCGAAAGGGGTGCTAGGGGTTGCTACGCCGGCTCGCCGACGGCGGGCTCGGGCGCGGCCTCAACGTCAGCAGGCGCGGCCACGACGTCAACAGGCGCGGTCTCGACGTGAGCCGACGCCGGCGCGTGCTCGTCGCTCTCCGCTCGGTCGCCCTCCGGGCGGCGGGCAACCGCCGGCGCGGAGGTGGAGCGCATGTCCGGCGCGTCGGGCACGCCCGGCTTCAGCTTGATGATCCGCGAGCGCACGACGCCATCGGTGATCCGCAGCGTGCGGCTGAGGCTGGCGAGCAGCTCGACGTCGCCGACGTGGAACTGCAGCAGGTGGTACTCCGCGCTGGCTTTTTTCTCGATCGGGTAGGCGAGCGGCCGCTCGCCCCACTCGTCGTGGCGCAGCAGCTCCCCCTGCGCCTCGACCGCGGACCGCGTGTCGGCGACGATCTTCGCGCGCGCGTCGTCCTCGACCTGCGGGTCGAGCAGCAGCACGAGATCGTATGTGGGTGCAGGCAGGGTCATGCGGACCACAGGGTAGCGAAGTCCCGCCCACCCCCGCGAAGTCGCGCGGGCGGGCGACGGTGGCTAAGAACCCTGATGCGAGCGCGCCTTGGCTCGGATGTCCGCCAGTTGCTCGTCGATCCAGTCGCCGGGGTCGCGCGAGGTGACGATCTGCGCGAGCCCCTCGGCTCGGCGCCGGCGCTCGCGCGGGTCCATCGTCAAGGCGGCATAGATCGAGTTGGCCAGCTCCTGGATGTCGAATGGGTTCACCGACAGCGCGTACTCCCCGAGCTCCTCGTGCGCGCCGGTGTTCTCGGACAGGATCGACACGCCCTCGCGCTCGTTGACGATCGGCCCCTCCTTGGCGACGAGGTTCATGCCGTCGAACATCGCGTTCACGAGCAGCACGTCGTAGTGCTTGTACGCCGCCATCGCCTCCTCGAGGTCATCGCGCAGCTTCAGCTGGATCGGCATCCAGTCGGGGGTGCCGTGGCGGTGGTTGACGACGGCCACCAGCGCCTCGATCCGCTCGAGGTACTCCGCGTACTGCGGCACGTCGGTTCGCGACGGCATCAGCTGGGCCATGAAAGTGATCCGCTCGGTGAACTCGGGATGCTCCTCCAGGAACAGGTCGAAAGCGGAGAACCCGCGCAGCACGTTCTTTGATAGGTCTGCACGATCCACGCGTAGAATCAAAAAGTCCCTGCGGCGGCGCAGCAGCTCCTCCTCGAACTCGGTAACGCGCGTGCTCTGCGCGATCTGCCGGGTGGCCCTGTGGTCGATCGGAAGCGGGTACGCGCGCACCCACACCTCCCGCTCGCCGAAGCGCACGACGCCACGGTCGAAGTCCACGTCGAGGTCCATCAAGTCGCGGCAGCACTGCAGGAAGTTGTGGCGGTAGGAGCGCGTGTGAAAGCCGATGATGTCGTTCGCCAACAGGCCCGTGTAGATCTCCTCGCGGATGCGCGTCGGCAGCACGCGCCACGCGTCCGGCTGCGTCCACGGGATGTGGATGAAGTGGTGCAGGAACACGTCCGGACGCGCGCGGCGCACGAGGTCGGGAAGCGTGTACAGGTGGTAGTCGTGCACCATCACCACCGGCTCCTCAGCGCCCTCGAGCTGCTCGACGACAGCGCGGGCGAGATCCTCGTTGACGACGTTGTAGCCGAACTCGAACGCCTCGATCTCCTCGCGGCGGATGTCCGGCGCGTTCGACAGATCCCACAGGTAGTGCTGGATGAACCACAGCATCGGGTTGGCGAACACGTTGTAGAAGCGGTCGTAGGCGTCCGGGTCGCTGACCACCAGGCGCACCTGGTACTCGCCGCCGCCCGGGGAGCGCACCGGAAACGCACGCCCGTCGTGCTCGCGCGAGACCTCCACGTCGTACTCGCTCATCGCGGAGGCGATCCAGATCGCTTCGCGGTGCGAGGCGAGGCCCGTCAGCGCCGTCACCAGCCCGCCCGAGCCGCGCTGCACCTCTCCGTGCGCGTGGAACGTGACCGGGCCGCGGTTGCTCACCAGCACCAGCGGAGGAGTCCGCTGTGCCGGCCCTTCGCTCATGAGCCGATTAGGGGCCGATGCAGGGGGGACGCGCTCATGACTCGCTCAACTCATTGAAGATCTTCAAGTAGTCGCGCAGGTAGCGCGGCGTGAGGAAGTGCTGGCGCACGTGCTCCTTGCCGCGCCTGCCGAGCGTGCGGCCGAGCTCGGGGTCGCGCAGGAACTCGATCGTGCGCTGTGCGCACTCCTCGACGCTCGAGACCAGGTAGCCGGTGACGCCGTCCTCGATCTGCAGGGGAATGCCGCCGACGTTGCCGCCGATGAACGGGCGCGCCTTCCAGATGGCCTCGGAGACAGTCAGCCCGAAGCCCTCGCGCGTGGACTTCTGGATCAGCACGTCCGCGTGCGACTGGAACGCGTTGACCTCGATCGCGCCGACGTTGTTGAAGTTGTTGAGGATGTGTATGTCCGGGTCGCCGTCCGCGTGGGCGATCGTCGAGTTGAAGAAGTCCCAGCCCTCGGGGTCGTCGCTGGCCATCGACCCGACCAGCGCGAGCTGCACCTCGGGCATCGTCTCCTTGAGGAGCCGGTAGGCGTCGATCACGCCGAGCGGGTCCTTCCAAGGGTCGAAGCGCGAGACCTGACAGATCAGCGGCCGGTCGACGTCGATCCCGAACTGCCCGCACACAAACGCGCCGTCCTCGGGCGAGAGCGCCATGTTCTTCGGCGTGAGCGGGTCGATCGCGGGCGGCACCACGTTGACTTTGCCTTTCATGCCCTCCGGTACGTACTCGCGCATGTGGAACAGCGACTGGGGGTACTCCTGGATGTAGGGGAGCAGTCGGCTGATCGTGTCGGGGTTGGGCGTCGAGACGTCGATGTGGCAGCGCCACACCCAGCCCTTGGCCTTCTCCGGCACCAGCTGGCACAGCGCTGCCGGCTGCGGGTCGTGGACCAGGCATACGTCCCAGCCGCCGGTGAGCTCGCGGGCGTTGATCTCGTTGTACTTACGCCAGGTGGCCCACTGCTCCTCGTCGAGATCCTGAGGGGCGCCCTGGAGAGCGTTGTGCATCAGCTTGGTCGCGTTGAAGAACTCTTCGCGGCCGTAGATCACCTGCCACTCGCAGTCCAGGCCGACGTCGCGCATCAGCGGCACGAGCGTGTACAGGATCTCAGAGACACCTCCACCGAACGCGGTCGCCGAGATGTGCACCACGCGCTGGCCCTGCAGCGGCTCGGCCAGCTCACGGATTTCTGCGATCAGCTCGCGCCCGCAGATGTGCGTGTAGTCCGCGAGCGTCTTGTTGGCGACGGCGACAGGCTGCAGCACGCGCCGGCACGATACCTAACCGGAGGGCTAGACCTGTGGACACGCCCCGGCGTGCGCTCGGCGGTGGCTCCCGCGGAGGTTGCCGGGACGGCAAGCCGACCCGCCGACTAAGGTCTAGGGGCATGCTCAACGGCCGCCTGTACCGAGCGGCGTTCGTGCCCTTCCTGTTCGCGCTCGCCATCGCCGCGTTCTCGTTGGGCTCGCGACCGCTGCCGCTGACCTCGACGCTTGCCCCCGACGCGTTCGAAGGCGCTCCCGCGTACGCCGAACTGCAGAGTCTCGCCGCCAAGTTCCCGCAGCGGCGCCCGGGCAGCGCGGGCGATCAGAGGCTGGCCTCCTATGTGGCGCACAAGCTCGAAGGGCTCGGCGGCACAGCCGGTGGCGGGTTCTCGGTGCACTCCTACCGCTTCCAAGCGCAGACGATCGCCGGCGAGCAGACGCTGACGAACGTCGTCGCGCGGCGCGCGGGCTCGACGAGCGCCGCGCCGATCCTGATCCTCGCGCATCGCGACGCCGCCGCCCGCGGCTCGGTGGCGGAATTGTCAGGAACAGCGGCGCTGCTCGAATTGGCGCGCGTGTTCGCCGCGCGCGAGACCAAGCGCACGATAATCCTCGCCTCGACCAGCGGCGGCAGTGGCGGCGCCGCCGGCGCCGCGCAGCTACTGTCCGATCCCGCCGAGCTGGGGAGCGAAGCCGCTGGCGGCGGGCGCGGATCGCTCGACGCGGCGATCGTCCTCGGCGACCTCGCGGGCGCGCGCGCAAAGCCGCCGTTCGTGGTGCCGTTCTCCGACTCGCTCGGCTCTGCTCCGCTCGAGCTCCAGCGCACCGTCGACGCCGCGATCACCCAGAACGTGGGGATCGAACCGGGCGCGCCGAGCACGCTCGGTCAGCTTGCGCGCCTCGCGTTCCCTCTGACCGTCGGCGAACAGGGCACGCTCAATGCCGTCGGCGTGCCGTCGGTGCTGGTCCAGGTCTCCGGCGAACAAGGCCCGCCCACCCCGCCGCGCGCAGACCCGGTGGGTATGGAACGTCTGGAAGTGTTCGGACGCGCGGTGCTGAGCTCGGTCGACGCGCTCGACACGGCGCCCGACATCTCGCAGTCGATGCAGACGGATCTGGTGCTGGGGCGCAAGACGTTGCCCGCGTGGGTGCTGCGACTGCTCGTGCTGACGCTGCTGGTGCCGCCACTGGTCACAGTTCTTGACGGGCTTGCGCGCGCTCGCCGGCGGCGTCTGGCGGTGGGGCGCTGGACCCTGTGGACGCTGAGCTGCGCGCTGCCGTTCTTCGGCTGCGCGGCGTTCGCCTACGTGCTCGGCTGGCTCGGGGTCCTCGGCGCGACGCCGGCCGCGGCGGTGCTGCCGAGCGCGCTGCCGTTCGCCGGCCGGGCCGCCGTGGCCGTGGCCGCGCTGGTGCTGAGCTTCGCGCTGGCGTGGCTCTTGTGGAGCAGGCTCGTCCGCCGGCTCGGATGGGGCGTGCGTCCCGACGGCGACGTTGCCGGCCTGGCGCTGGCGCTGATCCTGCTCGCGCTCGCCGTGCTCGCATGGGTGGCCAACCCGTTCACCGCCCTGCTTGCGCTCCCGGCGCTGCACCTGTGGCTCCTGTTCGCAGCGCCGGAGCTCCGTCCCCGGCGCACGATCGGGCTCGCGCTCGTCGCGCTGGGCCTCGCGCCGCTGGCGCTGCTGATCGTGTTCTACGCCCACCAGCTCGGTCTCGGTGTGGGATCTCTGGCATGGATGGGCGTGCTGCTGCTCGCCGGAGGTCATGTCGGATTCGTGGGAGCGATCCTGTGGAGCCTCACGTTCGGCTCCGCCGCGGCTGCGGCGATGCTCGCGGGGATCGCGCTGCCGGCGGCCGTGGGCGTGCGCGCGACCAACGGAGTCGACGTCTCGATCCGCGGTCCGCTGTCGTACGCCGGCCCGGGATCACTTGGTGGTACGGAGTCCGCTCTGCGACGATAGGGGCGATGGCAGAGTCGTTTTCGACCACCGCGCCCAGCGCGTCGCTCGCGCGGGCGAAACGCCGTCGCTCGCGCCCGGCGCGCGCGATGCACGCGCTCGCGGTCACGCTGATCGTGTTTGGCGCCCTGGCGCTGCTCGACGCGGTGGTCACGCTGGTCTGGCAGGAGCCGATCACGGCGCTATACGCGAGCATCGTGCGCGGCCATCTGAGCGGGGACCTGAGCAAGGTCGAACGCGCCAGCCCCACACCCGTCGAGCGCCGCACGCTGGCGAGCCTACCGGACCAGCAGGCTCGGATCTCCTACCTCGCGGGCGAGCTCCAGCGTCACGCCGGCAACGGCGCCGCCGTAGGGCGCATCCTGATCCCGCGGGTGGGCGCGGACTACGTGGTGGTCAACGGCACCGACACCGGTGATCTGATCCTGGGGCCGGGCGTCTACAAGGAAACGAACTTCCCCGGGGTTCCCGGGACGACCGCGATCGCCGGGCACCGAACCACCTACCTGGCGCCGTTTCGCGAAATCAACGTGCTGAAACCGGGCAACCGCATTCTGCTGAACATGCCCTACGCGCACTTCACCTACACGGTCACCGGCCAGCAGGTCGTGTGGCCCAACGACGTCGAGGCCGCGGTCGGGCAGGTCGGTTACAGCCGGCTGGTGCTATCGGCGTGCACGCCCTTGTTCAGCGCCGAAAAACGCCTGCTCGTGTACGCGCGGCTCACGCGCACCGTGCCGGTGGGCGCCGCGCGCGTGCTTCCCGGAGGGGCCATCCCCCGACCGATCGAAGCGCAGCCGACGCGAGCGGCTGCGCCGGCGCCCGCGCTACCAGCGATGCTCGTATCCCTCGATCCGAACAGCGTCTCCCCGCTCGTCTGAGAGCGTGACGCCGGGTGCTCCGCCGAGCACCTCCCCGACCCAGCTGACGTGCACGGCTCCCAGCTCGGCGACGGCCTCCTGCACGCGCTCGCGCGTGTCGGCGGCGGCGCAGAAGCACAGCTCGTAGTCTTCGCCGCCCGCGGCCGCCAGTCGCCAGGCCGGCATGCCGAGATCGTGCGCGACCTCCGCCACGCCGTCAGCGAGCGGCAGCGCGGCGAGATCCACGCGCAGGCTCGCGCCGCTCGCGCGGCCGATGTGCCCGGCGTCGGTCGCGATGCCATCGGAGAGATCGATCATCGCGTGGACGCCCGCGCGCGCCAGGGTGCGGCCCTCGTGCAGCCTTGGCATCGGGCTGCGGGCGCGTTCGAGCGCGGCCTCGCTCGCGTGCGTGCGCGCGGCCCGTCCTTCCATCACCGCGCGCGCGGCGCCGGCGGCGCCCAGTCCCCCTGTCACCCCGACCAGATCGCCGGGGCGCGCGCCGTCGCGGCCCACCAGCGCGGCGGAGTCCTCGGCCCAGCCGACCGCCGTGACCGAGACGGTCAGGGCCGGTGCGCGGACGACGTCGCCGCCGGCGATCGCGGTGTCCGTTCGCTCGGCCAGCGCAGCCGCCGCTCGCACCAGCTCGAGCGCGCGCTCGGCGCCGAAGCCCGCCGGCAATCCCAGGACGAGGTATGCCTCACCCGGGTCGGCGCCCATCGCGGCGAGATCCGACAGGGCGCCAGCGAGGGCGCGATGGCCGACCTCGGCCGGCGTCGCCCAGCCGTCCTCCAGGCGGAAGTGAACGCCCTCGATCATCGCGTTGACGGAGGTCACGCAAACCGCCCTCGCGCGCACGACAGCGGCGTCGTCGCCCATTCCCCGTATGACTCTCCCAGCCGGCGCGCGCGCCAGCTCGGCCGCGATGGATTCGATCAGAGAGCGCTCAGCGATGCCGTGTCGATGCCGGTGGTCAGCGGTGCCGGTAGACGATCCGCGCGCGATCCAGGTCGTAGGGCGAGAGCTCGCAGCGGACGCGATCGCCCGGGAGGATGCGAATCCGAAAGCGGCGCATCTTGCCCGCGACGTGACCGAGGACGACATGGTCGTTGTCCAGCTTCACGCGGAACATCGCGTTGGGCAGAGCCTCGATCACCTCTCCCTCGAATTCAACCTTGTCCTCCTTCGCCACACCACACCTCATCTGGCCGTCCGCGCGCACGCCGACGGCCGCTCGTTCTGGATGTTCAGGAACTCAAACTACCAGCGCCGGAGCCCGAAGGGGCCCCGGTGGGCGCCGAGGGCGTCAGCCTGGGCCCGCCCCACCGGTCTGCCTTTCGGCCGGCGCTCCAGCTCCTGGCGTGGCCGCCGCGCCCGGAGCCTGGGCGGGAGGCGGCGTGCCCGGTTCGCTCGCGCCGGAAGGGCCGTTGCCGGCTGGCCCGTTCTGGTTGGGGCCGGCGCCATGGTGCTGTGGCTTCTTGACAGCGTGTTCTGTGGAGTGTGCGGTTTCTTCTGCCGCCTGTGCGAGTCCGGTGCTCGCGTATTTGCCGTAGAAGGGCACGTAGGAGATCGCTTCCTTGGACGGTGGGAATTCGGCGCACGGCTGGCCTTCGGTGACCGCCGCCATGTACGCGTGCCAGATTTCCGCCGGCAGGTAGCCGCCCTGCTGGGGCTCGCCGTGGACGTCGGTCATCGAGACGCGCGTGTTGGGGTAGCCCATCCACACGACCGTCGAGTAGTTGGGCGTGTAGCCGTCTAGCCACGCGTCCACCAGTTCGCTCGTCGTGCCGGTCTTGGCGGCCGTCGGGCAGTTGATCGCCGAGCGGCCCGCGGTGCCGCTCAGGACGTTTTCGTGCAGGATGCTCGTCTCCACGGAGGTGACGGCTTCGCTCAGCACTTTCACCCTGTGCGGCGTGCCCCATTTTTCATCGACCTGCCCATCGGGGAAGACGACCTTGGTGATCGCGATCGGGGTGTTGCGGTAGCCGCCGTCGGCGAGCGTCGCGTACACGTCGGCCATTTCCAGCGGCGTGACCCCGAGCGTCAGCCCGCCGAGCGCTTCCGCGGGGAAGCTCGACAGATGTGTTTTCACGCCCATCTCATACGCTGTGTGAGTGATCGTTTCCTCGCCGAGGTCCGCGGCGAGCTGGGCGTAGACGGTGTTGTCGGAGGCGAGCGTCGCCTGCACGAGGTTGATCGACTTGTTCAGAGAGGTGCCCTCGAACGTCTCGACTTTGTAGTTCGGTTCGGCCGGCAGCCAGCCGGGCTCGAGCGTGTGCGAGAAGTAGTACGTGCTGTACGGGTCGATCCCCCGTGTGAGCGCGTCGGCGAGGTCGATCGCCTTGAACGTCGAGCCGGGTTGGCGGTGCCCGTCGGCGGCCAGGTTGTACTGCGACTGCTCGTAGCTCTCGGACTCGGCCATCGCCTCGATGTCGCCGTTGTGGGGGTTCAGCGTGACGATCGCCGCCGCCGGATCCCCTTCCTCGTTGAGCACTTCGGCGATCGCTTTGCGCGCGAGCCGCTGCATGTTCAGGTTGATCGTGGTGTACACCTTCAGGCCGCCCTTTTCGACGGTCTTGTCGCCGTAGCGTTCGATCAGCTGCTGGCGCACGTATTCGAAGAAGAACTTCTCTTTGCGTTCGGAGTAGAAGTTGCCTCGATGTGTCTCCAGCGGCGCGTGCTCGGTCGCCTGCGCCTGCGCCTGGCTGATGTAGTGCAGTTCGGCCATCTTCGCGAGCACCTCGTTGCGCCGTTCCTTGGCGGCGGCCGGGTAGAGCAGGGGGTTGTACTGCGAGGGCGCCTGCGGCAGGCCCGCGAGCAGCGCGCTCTGCTCGAGGTTCAGATGCGACGCGGGCTCGTCGAAGAAGATGCGAGCGGCGGCCTGGACGCCGATCATCGTCTGCCCGCCGACGGTTCCGTACGCGACGTCGTTCAGGTAGCTGTTGAGGATCGACTGCTTGCTGTGGTGTTCGTTGTATTCGATCGCGAGCTTGGCCTCTGCGATCTTCTGCCTGAGCGTGCGCTCGTCGCCTCCCAGGTACAGGTTGCGCACGAGCTGCATGGTGATCGTCGAGGCCCCCTGCAGGGCCTGACCGTGCACGACGTCCTTGATGGCCGCACGGAAGATCCCCGTCACGTCGATGCCGTCGTCTTTGTAGAAGCGCTGGTCCTCGATCGACACGGTCGCGTTCTTGAGCGCGGCTGGGATTTCGCTCCAGCCGACGGGCGTGCGCAGTTCGTCGGACTGGATCGCGCCCAGGCGCGATCCATCGGCGGCGTACACCTCCGAGGTGCCTCCGCCGATGCTCGCGTGACGCGAGGACAGAGCGCGAGTGCCGTCGGCGACGTGTGCGACGAAGGCGACCGCCGCGAGCACGCCGACGGCGAGCGTGGCGGCGAGCACGATCGCGCCCGTGACCATGATGCGCGTGCCACCACGACGGTGGCGGCGCTTTCGAGCTTGTCGAGACATCTCGGGGTGTCGAGATTACCGTGCGCGGTGTGATTTCCTGGCGCTTGCAATTATCGCGATCCCTACGCTCGATTGCCACGCCATGAACCCTGACACCGCCGAAATGGCCGTAGTGAGCGATTCGCCCGAGCTGATCGCTCCGCTCGATCATGCGCACGCAGGCGCTCCCGCGGGCGCTCGTTGGCCGATCTCCGAGCGCTCGCTGGCACCGGCGGGAGCGTGGCTGGCGCGCCTGCGCGCCGACCCCCAGCGGATGGCCGCCGTGCGCGATACCTGGCGAGCGCTGTGGAGCTCGCGCCTGCTCGTGTGGGCGGCGGGCGTGGGAACCATCTTGGCGTTCGGCTTCGGCCCGCAGCGCAAAGCGTTCGACCCTCCCGGCATCACCAGCGGCTTTGGCTGGCTCGGGAACCTGCTGGCCGCGCCGGCGGCGCGCTGGGACGGGGTCTGGTACCTCGTGATCGCGCACTACGGCTACCGCCCGGACCTCGGCATCACCTCGCGAGATGCGTTCTTCCCGCTGTACCCGCTCGCGCTGCGCACGGTGTCGTGGCTCGGGCCGCCGCCGATCCTCGCCGGGGTGCTCGTGTCAGTCGTGGCCTTCGCGTTCGCGCTATACGGCATCCACCGCCTCGCCACGCTCGAGCTCGCGCGCTACGCCCGACCGACGCTCTCCGGCGAGCGCCTCGCTCGCGCGGCGTACCTCGCGGTGGTGCTCACGGCATTCGCGCCGATGGCGTTCTTCTTCTCCGCGGTGTACTCGGAGTCGCTGTACCTGGCGCTTTCGGTGGGCCTCTTCTGGAGCGCGCGCAACGGGCGCTGGATGTGGGTCGGCCTGCTGGGGGCGCTCGCCGGCGCCACCCGCAGCGCCGGGCTGGTGCTCGTGCTGCCGGCGCTGATGATCTACCTGTACGGCCCGCGTGAGGACCGTCCGCCGGATCCCCTGCGGGAGCTCGGCTCGCGCCTGCCTGCGCCCCTCAGGGTGCGTGTGCCCGTCAGGGTGCGTCCGCGCTACCGCCTGCGGCGCGATGCGCTGTGGATGTGCCTGCTGCCGGTGGGGGCGGCCCTCTACGGGGCCTACCTCGCGCTCGCCGGCGGCAACCCGCTCGCCCCGCTGCACGCCCAGGAAGTCTGGAAGAGGCACTTCGCCGGTCCGTACGTGGGTATCTGGGACGGCGTGCGCGCGGCGTTCGGGGGCGCCCGCCAGCTGCTGTCGGGGCAGCTACATCACATCTACTTCGCCACCGGGAACGACAGCCCGTTCGTGATGGCGGGGCACAACCTGATGTTGATCGCGTTCCTGGCGGCGGCGATCCCGGCGATCGTGGGCGTCATACGCCGCCTACCGCTCGCGTACGGCGTGTACGTGCTCGCGGCGCTCGCGCTGCCGCTGTCCTATCCGGTGACCGAACAGCCGCTGATGTCGTTGCCGCGCTTCCTCGTGGTGCTGTTCCCGCTCAGCATCTGGCTCGCGGCGTGGCTCGCCGAGCGCCCCAGGCTGCAGCGCCCGGCGTTGGCGATATCTGCCGTGCTGATGGTGTTCTTCCTCGGCCAGTTCGCCACCTGGCACTGGGTGGCCTAGGCAATGGAGCAGGACATGCCGACCGAGACGGACAGCTCCCGCTCGCCGAGCACCGGCTGGCCACCGTGGATGGCGCCCGTGGCGCTGCTCGGTGGCCTCATGGTCGCGGCCCTCGGCGGCATCGTGGTGGACATCCCCGCGGCGCTCCTCGGGGCGAAAGTATCGGGCAGCCACCTGCCGCCGGGCCTGTCGATCGCGGACACCGTCGTCCAGGACATCGGCTTCGTGGTCGTCGCCGTGTACTGCGCCGGGCTCGGCGGACGCGTCGTGCGCTCGTGGCAGTTCGGGCTGCGCCGTCCTGGTGTCGGCTGGCGCAACGCGAGCGGGCTGATCGTGGTGCTGCTGATCGCGTTCATCGTGCTGAGCGTGGTGTGGTCGGAAGTGGTGCACCCCGAAAAAGAGAAGACGCTCGAACAGCTCGGCTCGAACGAAGGCGCCGCGCTGCTGGTGCTGAGCGCGGGCCTGACGTGCGTGGTGGCGCCGATGTGCGAGGAGTTCCTCTTCCGAGGGTTCATCTTCACGGCGCTGCGCAACTGGCGCGGGACACTGCCCGCCGCCGTGATCACGGGCCTGCTGTTCGGCGGCGTCCACGTCGGCTCGGCGCCGGCGCTCGACCTCGTGCCGCTGGCGGCGCTCGGCTTCGGCCTGTGCCTGCTGTACCGCTACACGGGCTCGCTGTACCCGTGCATGATCGCCCACGCGCTGAACAACTGCGTGGCGTTCGCCGGCCTGGAGGACTGGGGCTGGCAGGCGCTCGTGCTGATCGCATGCGCGATGGCGGCGATCGGCGCGATCGTGCTCGCTTTCAAGCGCGTCGGCCTGATCGCACCCGAGGCCGCCCTGCCCGGCGGGGCGCATAGGATCTTGTGAATGGGTCGCGATCACGCCTATAGCGCCCGGCGCGGCACAGGTGGCTTGTCCCGTCTGGCGGTGACGCTGGCCGCGCTCGGCGTGCTCGCCGCGACGCCAGCGGTGGCCTTCGGCGAAGCGGCCACCGGCGTGCTGCCCTCCGGCCCGGTCGCCGGCGCGATGCGGCTCGTGTTGCAGAAGGTCGGCGGCAGTCCTCCGTTCGCGTTGGTGGGCTCGCGGATCGTCGTGCGTGGGAGCGTCAGCCCGTACGTCGCCGGTCAGACGGTGGACGTCGGCTTCTACCTCGAAGGGCGCAAAGTGGTAGCGGATGCGGTCAGCGTGCTCCCGGGGGCCCGTGGTGCGGGCAGCTTCCGCGTGGAGTTCTCCAGCCACTACGCGGGGCTCCTGCAGGTGCGCGCCGGGCACGCGGCGACCGCGCAGCAGGGAGCTTTCAGCGCGCGCTCGCCCGGAGTCCGCTTCGTCCATCCGAACCTCGGCCCCGGCGCGCGCAACCAGTCGGTGCGGCTGCTGCAGTCACAGCTCGACGCGCTCCACTACGCGGTGCCGCTGACGGGCGTGTTCGACGAAGGCACCGGACAGGCGCTGATCGCCTACCGCAAGATGACGGGGCTCGAACGGGTCGCGTACGCGGGCACGCAGGTGTTCAAGCTGCTCGCGCGCGGGGCCGGGAGCTTCCACGTGCGCTACCCGCGCGACGGGCGGCACGTCGAGGCCAACTTGACCAAGCAGGTGCTCGCGGAGATCGAACCGGGCGGGCGCGTGCGCAAGATCTACACGACCAGCTCGGGCAAGCCCTCGACGCCGACGGTGATCGGGCGCTTCCAGGTGTACGAGAAGACCCCCGGCGAAAACAGCGAGGGAATGGTCGACTCCAACTACTTCATCCGCGGCTACGCCATCCACGGCTACGCCGAAGTCCCCACATACGCCGCCAGTCACGGCTGCCTGCGCGTGCCGATTCCGGATGCTCCGGCGATCTACGAATGGGTGCGCGACGGCACGCCGGTGGACGTCTACAACGAAGAAGGCGGCGGCAGCTCGCGCGTGCGCTCCAACGCCGGTCCCTGAGCGCCTACACCATGCGCAGCGCTCGCGCGAGGAAGCCGACCCCCAGGCCGTAGACGAGCAACGCGAGCGCCAGCTTCACGCCGCGGGTGACCCATTCGCTGCTGGAGGAGACCACGCCGGCGAACGGCGAGGTGAGCTTCTGCGCAACTTCGTCGATCGTTTTGTGCACGCTGCTCTCATGGGCGCTCGTCTTCCTCGACGTGCCGGAGCTCGATGATTGCGAAGCGCCGCCGGTGATTTCTTCGGTCTGGTGCTTGGAGGCGGTTTTGGTCTGTTCGAACGCGAAGATCGCGAACGACGCGATCACGATCGCGCAGACCACAAGCGATGCAAGTCGTATCAAGCGCACGATCGAGGAGACCACGCCGCTAGATTACGTGCCGGCGTGGATGTCCTGAGCGGATATACGAGCGATCTGGCGCGCGCCCGCGCGCAGCTGGTCGAGGAGCTGCGCGAGCACGCTCTGGTGATCGGCACGGTGACGCTGACGAGCGGCGCCAGCGCCGAGTACTACATCGACGCCAAGCGCGCGATCCTGCGCCCGCAGGGATTCGCGGCGCTCGCCGTGCTGCTCGCGGCGCAGGTCGCCGAGTGGGACGGCACGGCGGTGGGCGGGATGACGATGGGCGCCGACGCGGTCGCATGCGCGGCGCTCGCCGGAGGCGCCCGCGCGAAGGGGTTCTTCGTGCGTAAGGACGCCAAGTCCCACGGCCTGCAGCGCCGCATCGAGGGCCCGCCGCTCGAACGCGAGGATCGCTGCGTGGTCGTCGAGGACGTCGTCACGACCGGCGGCTCGACGCTCGCGGCGATCGCCGCGCTGCACGACGCCGGACACGAGATCTGCGGCGTCGTCAGCGTGCTCGACCGCCTAGCCGGCGGCGGCGCCGCGATCGAGCACGCGGCCGGCGCGCCGTATCTCGCGCTGAGCACGATCGACGACATCTACCCCGAGCGGCCCGACCGCGAGGCGGGCTGACGCGCATGGCTGCCGAGGAGGATGCGGGCGCGCCGGCGACGATCGTGCGCGCCGCCGGCCCGCAGGACGTGCCGCTGCTGCTGGAGCTGTTCTGGGAGCTCGCCGAGTACGAGCACCTCGAGCACGAGATGCACGCGACCGAGCAGCGTCTGCGCGACGCGCTATTCGGGGATCGCCCCGCGGCGGAGGCGCTGATCGCCGAGCGCGGCTCCGAGACCGCTGGCTACGCGCTGTTCTTCCCCACGTTCTCGAGCTTCCTCACCACCCAGGGGGTGTGGCTCGAGGACCTGTTCGTGCGGCCCCCGCACCGCGGCGCGGGCGTCGGCCGGGCGCTGCTGGCGGCCGTGGCGGCGCACGTGCATGAGCGCGGCGGCACGCGCCTGGAATGGGCGGCGCTCGACTGGAACGAGCTGGCGCTTGGGTTCTACAAGCGCATCGGCGCGAAGACGATGGGCGAGTGGATCACCCACCGGCTTGTGGGCGAGGAGCTCGAGCGGCTTGCCGGGGAATCCGTGGCTGGGCCTATCGGCGAGCGGCGGTAGCCTTCCAGGGCCCGGAGCGTGCGCCGATGGGCAGCGCCCTCGTAGTCCAATGGATAAGACGACCGCCTCCTAAGCGGTAAATCCAGGTTCGACTCCTGGCGGGGGCATGGGGAGGAGAGCCAGCGGCAGGGCCTCATCGACTTCACGGTTCCGCTCTTCGGCGGCTATCTGCGCGACGAACACCCGCTGGGTACGAGGGCTTAAGCGGCCGCGGCCCTATAAGGCTTTGTTCCCGAAGGCAGATAGAGTTCCACCGCCGCCAGGCCGAGTTACCCAGCCGCCCAGACGCCACGGCGGGAGCAGCGCACCTGGCCCGCGACGCGTTCCGCGCAAGATTCCTGATCTGATCATCTGAGGTCAAGCCGTGCCCTAGTCCTGCGCGAGCCGGCTTGGCCCGATCAGCGGTGCCAATTCTGTGCAGGCTGATACAGGACTGTGCCAAAGCATGCGCATCTTTGTGACGCGGGGCGTTTTCGGTGGGGAGCGGTCTGGCGGCGTGTCTAGGATCAGCCGAGTGGCCCTGACGAGCGAAACGGAGACGCCTGAGCAGGCGCTCGAGCGGGTCAACTCGCGTGAGAGGCGCTACGGTCTCGGGCAGTTCTTTACGCCGCCGCCGATCGCGGAGCTAATGGCCGAGGCGATCTTGGGGATCGATCCGCAGGCCTGCCTGGACCCCGGCGTCGGAGGCGGGGTGCTGCTTCGCGCCGTTGGACCAGGGCCTAAGCGTTTCGGCTGCGACATCGATCCATCCGCGGTGCAGCTTGCGCGTGGTGCATTGGAGGCTCAGGGTGGCGATCTGGAGCTGGTTCACGGAGACTTCCTTAGCCTGGATGGGTGGCCGTTCTCGATCGCTGAGTTCGACGCGATCATTGCCAATCCGCCCTACATCCGCCATCACAACCTCACCCTTCAGCAGAAGGCGCTCGCCAAGCACTACTCCCGCACGTTCGGCCTGGCGATCAGTAGCCTCTCGGGCAGCTACGTCTACTTCTTCCTAGAGGCGATCCGGCGCCTTCGATTCGGCGGGCGCCTGGCATTCATCACCCCGACAGAGTTCCTCGACGTCCGCTACGGAGCGCCGCTGAAGGAAGCTCTGCTGAACTCGTGCGACATCGATGAGCTGATCGTCCTGGAGATGGACGAGCTCGCCTTCGACGGAGTCCTGACGACCTCTGCGATTACGATCGCCACCAAGCGCGAGCGGGCAACGCGCCGCCTAGTGATGACTGAGGCGCAGCTCAACGGTTCGATCGCTCGGGGACGTCAGGTGCAACTCGCAAGGGATGAGGTCCGCGCCGACGGGTCCTGGACGGCGCTGCTGCCGTCGCGGGCGGAGCGGATCCGGCCGCTGGTCGCGGGGCGCTCGGCGAAGCTCAGCGACTATGCGCGGGTGCGGCGGGGGATCGCGACGGGGGATAACTCCTTCTTCTGCCTGACCCAAGACCAGGTTGACCGGTGGGGCCTCGAGCCGCGATTCCTGGTCCCCGTGGCCAGTGGCTCCAAGGATTTGCCCGACAACGGATCCGTGCTCACCCGCGAGTTCTGGAGCGCCCGGAAGGATTCAGGCGCACCCAGCTGGCTGTTGTGGTGTCACGAGCCCAAGAGCGTCCTGGCTGGCACCGCAGTGCTGCGCTACATCGAGCACGGGGAGGCCAAGGGCCTCCCGGAGCGCTTCAACTGCAAGACACGCAAACCGTGGTATGGGGTGGAGCGTGTCCCGCCAGCTGACTTCTTCGTGACTTACATGTCCCGCCAGCGTGCACGCTTCGTGCGCAACGAGCTCGGCGCGCGCTGCCTGACCTCGCTGCTGAACGTCTGGGCTGGCGATGGGATCGAGCCCGATCAGCTACGCCCCATGCTTGAGGACGAGGCCAACGCTCAGCTCCTGCGGGAGTTCGGGCGGACCTACGGCGGCGGGCTCGGCAAGATCGAGCCCGGTGATCTACTGCGCCTACCCGTCAAGCCGCTCCAGATACCGATCGCGCCTGCCGCGTAGGTCGCCTATCGCGGGTGGGAGCCCGCCCTGATAAACGCGCTCAGCGCGCCCAGTTCGTGCTCGAAGAACGGCAGCACCCCGGCCTGCTGAGCCTGGCGCAGGTTGATCATGCTGAACGCGCCGGCCAGCACCGCGCCTGTCATCAGCTCGCCTCCGAATTCGCGGCGCCACTCATTGTGCTTGCCGCGAGTCTCGCGGATCAACCGCTTGGTGGAGTTGACCTCCGAGTTGGACACCTTGCACTCGATCGGGAACAGCCTCCCGTCCTTCAGGCGCACGGGGACATCGCACTTGGCGCCGGCCAGCGCCGTCTCACGCGTGAACTCGCCGCGACCCAGCAGCTCCTGGTAGTTGGTGGTGGTCAGACCGCGCTTGGGGTCGTCGCCAAGCTCAACCATGCGTTGACGCACGTCCTTGCGGTCCAAATACTTCAGGCCGCATCTCAGCAGCACTTTGCGCACAGCCTCCTCCTGAGCGCGAGAAGACTTCGTACGGCTGCGTGTCTGCGCCCGCTGCTCGGCCATGATCCGTGCGGTCATCGCCACCGCGCGATCGACATCCGCCCGCCGCGGTGCACCGGCGCTCTTCCCGGCCAGCCATCGAAAGCGATCGCGATCCAAGAACTCGCAGATCACCACCACCGGCCCCTCCTGCTGGCTGACGATCTTCAGTGTGTCCGCGCTGATCGCGGGCTTAGTCACGAACCGCGCGGCCGTCAACAGTTCCGGGTGCTCCATGAATAGCCTCGGATCATCCCCAAGTGAGCGCAGGCTGTCCGTGACCTGGAAGAGGGCCTTGACCTCGCCCTGGCACTCGCGCTCGATCTCTGCGAACTCGACGCGAACCTCGGTCTTGTAGCGCTCCACATAGAGCTCGCGCGAGCGCCGCCGCCGGATCTCAAGCTCCACGTCGGTCCAGCGGGGATACAGAGCCTTTGCCACAGCCACTGCTACGGCAAGACGATCGGTTCTCCTGCCAACACCATCCCTACAGCCCGTGCTCTCTATGCGCGGAACATCTAACGCGGTGATCTAGAACACACCTGACGCTAGCCGCAACAGACGGGTGCTTCTCACGTATTCCTAGCACTATTACTATTGTAGTTGTAGTAGCGCTGTGCTAGACTTTGTAAAAAGGCTAGTACGGAGGCGCCGCAGGTGATCTCAAGGGAGGATCTACAACATTCGATATCGGAGGCTCGAGCCAAAGCTCAGGCCTGCGCGGACGAGGTAACCGCGGCGCAGGGTTGACTCGCCGAAGCAGAGCGAGAGGAACGGCTCTTGGTCGAGCTTGCCCAACTGCGGGGCTGGCACGATGACGAGTCGGGGTCGCGTCCAGCTGAGCCGACGGCTAATGCAAGAGCAAATGGGAACGGCGAAACGCGACGTCGCGCGCCGTCCCCAGTGAGAACCGCTCTACTCGCAGCGGTCATTGACGTCTTGACTGAGCGTGGCCAACCTACCTACATCGGCGACCTCATGACAGCCCTACAAGAGCGATCTGTCGAGATCCCTGGAAGTGGCCAGCAAGCCAATGTCATCGCGCACATCAGCCGAGACGAGCGTATCGTCAGGCCACGGCGTGGCTTCTACGGGCTTCGCGAGTGGGGGCTAACAAACGCCCGAAGCACGCGTAGTAAATCGAGGCGTACGCCCTCAGCATCGAAAGCGAAAACATGAGCAACGATCCGCTTGAGAGCGCGACGAAGGACGAGCTGATCTTGGCAATGCTGGCTGTCTTGGGTGGCGAGACCCACGAGATCAATGAGCGTGACCTGTTCCTTGCCTGCTGGCACGCCTTTCCGAATACGATGCGATGGGTCGATACCGCGCTTCCGAACCCCGATACTTTCACTGCGTCGCTACGCCGCCTCGACCAGCGAGGGTCCGTTGAGCGAGTTGGCAAGCAACAGCGCCAACAGAAGGGCCGCATTCGTCGTAAGACAACGCTAGACCCATCTCGATCCGGCGTCGTGAAGGCCAAGGTGGCTGAAGGGGGCTTGGACAAAGCGGGAGTGGGAGCAGCGCTCGTCGATCAGGTGCGGAGGTTGGTTCCCGATCGAGAAGTGAGCCGATCAGCGCCGCCCGGAGTACTGATCGCACTTTGTGTCAGCCTCCGAGAGGCAGACAGCCGGCACCTCGACGAGGGCGTGCTTGCAGAGCTGGCCTTCCATAAGTTTCCCGATCGCTTTGCCTATGCTCAGCGTCGCGAGTTCCCGGATCTCGAGCACATCAGGGCGGCGCTTCGCTCGGCACAGGAGAGCAAGCTAATCGATGATCACTATGCCCTGACCGATCTGGGCCGCGATGCTGTAAGGGAGTGGCAAGACAAGCTCCAACTACGACTGGATGCGTCCCAAGCGCATGAGGCAGGCGACTTGCGTTTCGCGGGACGCGTCGAACGCTCCCCTGCTTACCAGATGTACGCGACCAATGGGACACTGATCAGAACCAAGCCCGACGAGCTCTTTCGTGCGCTACGGGTCCCTCCCACCACTGATCCGCGTCCAGTGGCGAATGCGCTCGCGTTGCGCGTCAAGGCGCTGCGCAGAATCGATAAGGGGCAGGTTGCCGACTACCTGCTTGAGGTTGCGCGTCGACATAACGAGGAGGTAGCGATGTTGCTTGACGGAGACCAAGAGCCAGAAGCTCACGAGCTGGCGGCTGACACCGTCCACAGTTAGGGGGCAATGGTGACGACTCTTGATGAGAAGACCCCAAAGTTTGAGGAACTCGAGTTCGACAAGCGCTACTACACGCAAACGGCCCAGAGCGCGATCGAGAGTATTGCCCATGTCGCAGAGGAGGCGGCCTCAAACGAGGACGAGGCCATCTCGCGTCGCGCGGACCGCGACGGTGGGTCAGACGAAGGAACGATCCGCTTTACTTACAACCCGGACACGAGGTATCTGGAGGTCACCGGCGATGGAGACGGGATGACCGCAGAGCAGATGCGCGACCGGTTGAGACGAGTCGGCGCGGAACCTCAAAAGGATGCGAGACGGGGGTTCTTCCATCGTGGGATTCGTGAGGTATTCCTCGCCCTCGGTGGCGGTGAGGTAACCAGTATTGGCCGGAAGCCAGGTGGTCAAGATGTCTTGTCGCGAGCAATCTTTGATCCTGATAAGGGGATAGCCATCGTCGCCGAGAACGAGATCCCCACCGCAGAGCAGCGCTCAAGCCTCCGGCTAGACGGGACAGGGACGCAGGTACGGATCCCGATGCACCGGTGGGTGACGCGCAAGCCAAAGTGGTTTGAGTTCGGTCAGCTAGAGTCGCAGATCAAAAACTGCGTCGGATTGCGTCCAGTCCTTCTTGATCCCGGTCGCACCATCCAGTTGGAATACGCCAGCGAGCCACCGAGGCCGCTCCGGTTCGCCTACCCGGTAGGCGAAGACCTGGTGGTGGAGCGAGAGGTCGAAATCGATGCCCAGAAGGGAACCTTCTGGGCCGCTATTGCCGAGAAGCCGATCAAGGGCGGAGGCAGAAGCAAGCGCACTCGCGGTAATGGGATCTTGATTCGCGGCGAGCGGGCTGCCTACGAGGCGTCGCTGGGAACAGCGCTAACTTCGCATCCAGGGATGGCCTGCGTCTTTGGTGAGCTGCGTCTGGATGCAATAGAGTGGCTTCAGCGCGAGGCCGACGAGGAGTCACAGCTCATCTACAAGACAGATCGGTCTGGACTGAATCCGGAGCATCCGCTCGTCGAACAGATCTACGACTTCATCGATGCCACGCTTGAGCCGCTTATCGCTGATCTCGACCGCGAGGACAAGAAGCGATCATCCCCAGACATGCGCCGCGAGCTTCAGAGGCTGGCACGTGTGATCAATGAAGTCATCAAGGAAAGCACTGTGGGCGATATCGACAGCCACGGCGGCGTGCCAAAGCCCAAGGCCGAACACCGTCCGGGAGAACCGGTTCCGCCCGGCTCGCCTCATGAACTGAAACGTGGAGCGCCTGACGGCATCGCCTTCGCGAAAGCTCGGATCTTTGTCCCTGCGGGCGACTCGCGCAGTATCAAGGCGTGGTTTGATAGCAGCAAGATTCCTGCTGGCACTACAGTCACTGTGGATAGCGCTGGAGACGAGATCGTTCACTCCGCCTCTTTCTCGCAGGCAATCGTGCCGCCAGCTGGTGATGACGGGATCTCGGAGCTGGCCCTTTTAGTGAGAGCGGGCAACAGCGAAGGTCGTTACGAGTTGACTGTCAGGGCTGGCGGCTTCTCGGCGACCTTGCCTGTGCATGTACGATTCCCGAGATCCAGCGGGTTTATTAGCCAGATTATCGCCCGCGACACGGATTGGGAGGCTGGTAGCGCCCTTTACAACCCGTCGAGCGGCGTCGTTGAAATCTTCATCGGAAGACCAGAGTTCAGAGATGCTGTCGCTCGCGCCGGACGCGACGGGCATACCGAGCCGCAAAAGCATCCGCTGTTCCGCCAACTGATGGTCGAGAGCGTGCGAGAGGCCGCGTTGTGGCCGGCCGCACAGCGCAGAGCCGAGGTCGAATGGGACGAGGCGCCCTACGAGGAGCGCCAAGACGGAAATGCATTCTTCCGCTACGTGCAGAGCGAGTTCCAGGAGCTCGATTACACGCTCCGAAGCAAGCTGCTCAAGGCGTTTATCGACACCTAGCGATCAAAAGCAGACTTCCATGGCAGCCGCACTGGTTCACATCACACACACCAGCTACCGCACCCAAGAGATGCATGCACTCTATGAGGGCGGAGCGACGCTGGGGGAAGTCGCCGATCAGTTTGGGGTGTCGCGTGAGCGCGTGCGCCAGCTCTTCCGTAATGCTGGACTACCGACTCGGTCCGTCGCCGACACGCACGCCATACAGCGGGACAGAGCGATTCGTGAGCGGGAACAAGAAATTTGTGAGGCATACGCGGAGTCCAAAGACATCGACGATGTGATTCGCCAAATTGATGCATCACGTTCGGTGATTACTACGGTGGTGGACACCCACTTTGCCCAGGCTGAGCGGCGTGGGCGAAAGGCGATGCCTAGAAAGTACTCAAATGATGAGCTGATCAGCTGCTTGAAGCAGGTAAGTGCGGCACTGGGCGGTGTAATCACGACTGCGGAGTACACTAAATATGCACGAGGTCAGCGGTTTGGCGATGGGCGGCCATGGCCGACTCACCAGACGCACTTCAAACGGTTTGGATCCTGGCGAAACGCTCTGGCGGCAGCCGAACTGCGCTCAAATCCGACCTCGGCGATCAGCGGCCAGATGTTGTTTGAACAAGCGCACTGTATTGATGCGCTCCGCGCCGTTAAGCGCCAGTTGGGCAAGGTGCCCACAGCCGCCGAGTACGGCGTGTCGGCACGCGGCTCGGGAGGAGCACTCCCGAGCCTGGCCACGGTGCGTAATCGCTGTGGCACATGGACTGCCGCCTTGTCGGCGGCTGGCATGTAGGGCACGACTCTAACGCAGCGGTGCCACGAGGGGCGTTACCAGATCGCCGCCGTTAGCACCGCGAGAACATGGGGACCGTGGGCATCTTTACGTGCCCGGGCACCGGATCTCGCGGGTGGCCGATGGTGGCGCGGCGCTAACAACGCGACACCTGTGCGGCAGGCCGGCCGACTGGCTCATGGTCGCCGTGGAGCACATCGGGATCGAGGTCGTAGCCGTGCGGCCATATGACTGTGCTATGTCCCGGATCGACACGCACCTGGCGGAAGTAGGCGGGTTCGCGCAATGGCCCGGCTAGTCCCGCCCCCCACCAAACAGCCGCAAAAAGAACAGGAAGATATTGACCACGTCGAGGAAGATCCCCGCGGCGAGCGGGACGGCTTCTTCCATGCCGGCGCGCCGCATGCGGTTGAAGTCGAGCACGGTGTAGCCGCCGAATATGCCGAGTCCGAGCAGCGCGTAGATCACGTTGCCGCCCGGTATCGACACGAACACAGTCACGAGGCCGAACACGATCAGCGCGATCAGCGCGATGAAGAAGAAGCGATAGAAGCCTGAGAGATCTCTGCGGATCGCATAGCCGACGCTGCCGAGCCCGCCCACGAACAGCGCCGTCGCGGCGGCCGCCTGCCAGACCGCTTCGGGCTCGGCTTCGGCGTAGCGGTTGAGCACGCCGCCCATTCCGAGTCCGAGCAGCAGCCCGCCCGCGAACAGCAACGTGATCGCGAGACTCTCGCGGCGACGCGCGAAGTTCAGTCCGACGATGCACACGAAGCCACCGATGAAGCAGACGATCGACGCGCCCTCGGTGAGGTGGCTCCCCAGGTACGCGCCCAGCGTGAAGAAGCCCAGCGTGACGGCGACGAGCCCCATGACCTGGCCGAATACGCCGGCCACGCCGACGGTCTCGACCGATCCGAACATCCCTTCGCCCCTGTAGCCAGCGGACTGCGCCACGCCGCAGACTTTACGCCACTACGCCCGCCCGTCAATCCTCGTCAGGCTCGTCCTCATCCTCGTCGGCCCCGTCGTCATCGTCCTCGTACAGCGACTCGCGCGCCAGCTCGCGCGAGCGGCCGTCGAACAGCGTGATCTCAAGCAGGTCGTGGCGGTAGTCGTCCGGGGCGATCAGGGTGAAGCGCTCGTCGATCAGCTCGCACTGGTCGACCGCGAGGTCGGCGAGCTCCGCCGTCACAATCTTCCCTCCGGAGATCAGCGGGCGCCCCCACACGAGCGTCATCGTCGCCGTCGCCCCCGACTCGCCGCGCCAGGCTCCGATGACCTCGTCGCACAGGTCGAGCTTCCAGTCGGGGTTGCGCTCGGCGGTCTCGTCGGTGAAGTCGCAATGCGCGGAGAAGTCGCTCGGCTCGCCGTCCTCGCCGCCCGGAACGAAGCGCACGTAGCCGAACAGCTCGTATCCGGTCGAGGTCGGCGTCGTCGCGGGGACATACGTGCGTCCGTGCCAGGTGCGATCGGGGTACCACGCGATCCTCGTCGGCTCGCCGAGGTCGTTCTCGCCCGCGTCGAGCCTCAGCGCGGCGCTCAGGAACTCCTGTCGCAGCCGCTCCTCCCAGCGTCCGTACGGGAGCTCCTCCTGTGGCGGCTCGGCCGCGAAGCGGGGTACGAAGCGTTCCTCGGGAGGCATGGCTGCCGGGCAGCCTACGCGTCTCGCAGCACCGCCGCTGCGTGCTCGGGCGCAACGATGTTGAGGTTCACCTCGCTCGAGAGCTCCAGGCCGGCGAGGTGCGTCAGGCGGGGCATCACGTCGATCCGCCAGCAGAAGCTCTCGGCTCCGTGGGGAGCCGTGCGCACCCACAGGTTCAGCGGTGGGCTCGAACCGAGGTGGCGCGCGAGCCGGCGCAGGCCGTCGTGCAGCAGCGCCGCGCCTGACGGCCCGGGGTCCTCGAAGCGCGGCCTCGGCGTGCGCGGCGCGAGCATCATCTGGAACGGCAGCCGCGATGCGTACGGGGCCATCAGCACTGCCTCCTCGTCGATCGCCACGATCCGCTCGCGCCGGCGAACCTCCTCTGCGACGAGATCGCCCAACAGGCTCTGGCCCATCGTGCGCGTCGTGTACGCGCTGGCGCGCTCACGCTCGCGGGCGACCACCGCGGGGACGAAGTCGAGCGCGTACAGCTGGGCGTGCGTGTGCGGCAGCGAGGCTCCCGCCTCGCGGCGCTCGTTGACGATCAGCTGTACGTAGGCGCTGGCGGCGTGCGTGCGCATCCGCTCGCGCCACGTCTCCACCGCCGTCACGACCTGCTCGAGCGGCAGCTCGGCGAGCGACAGCACGGGCTGGGGCCCGTTGACGATCACCTCGTGCGCGCCCGTCGCGGGAAGCGACACGAACAGCTCCGGCTGGCCACGCGCGTCAGGCGGCGAAGGCGCAGCGGCGTGCTCGTCGGCGGGGCTCAGCGCCGGGTACAGATTCGGGACCACGCGCGCCTTCCAGCCGGGTGAGTTGGGGGGACTGCCGTCCGGGCGCACCGCGTAGAGCTCAGGCGGCGTGCGGTCCTCGTGGCCCTCAGCGAACGGGTCCTGCTCAGGATCGATCGGCTCGGGTGGCTCGCAGCGCGGCTCGCCCCCCGGTCGCCGCGAGCGCTCGCCGGCGATGATCGTCCTGTGCCCGCTCAGCGGGTCGATTCGCAGCTCGCGCAAGGTCAAGCGTCCAGCGCGTAGCGCCTGACGGCCTGTTCGAGCTTGGCCACGCTCAGGAACGGGCCCTGGTGGATGAACTTGCCGCCGCTGCGGTTGATGAACACGGTGACCGGCGTGGACGCCGAGTCGGTGATCGCGAGGCCCGCCTGCCCGCTCGGGTCGGAGAAGCTGGGGTAGCTGACCGGGAAGGAGCGCAGGAACGCGCGCGCGTTGCTGTCGCTGTCGCCGGAGTCGATTCCGAGGAACGCCACTTCGCGACCGCGTGAGACAGAGACGCGCTGGAAGACTCCGAACTCGGTTCGGCACGGTTCGCACCACGACGCCCACTTGTTGATCACGACCGGTGTGCCCCGCAGCGCGGCCAGGCGCGCGCGCAGCGCCGGCAGACCGCCGGAGACGATCTCGCTCGCCTGCGCATGCAGCGCCGACAGCGCCGGTGGCGAGGAGCTCAGGCGGGCGCGCATCTGTGCGAGCGTGAGCCCGGACGGCGCGATCCTCGGCGAGGAGGAGCCGCTCAACTGGAGCAGGCCGACCACGAGCACCGCGAGCACGGCCACCGCGGCGAGGGCGATCGACAGGCTCTTCGGCGTCATCGCCGTAAGGGTGCCAGATCGCGTCCACTTCAATCGCGCCTCCGCGTGCTATATCCTGGAGTCACGTCAGTCGGGTCGCTTCGAGCACCCGGCGAAGGGCGCCGTGGGGCGCCACCTTTTCGAGCCGCGCTGAAGCTCAGCTTCGATAGCGGCTCTGTCTCGAAGTCCACAGCCTCAATGGCCGAGTCCACCTCAGTGGCCCTCGCGGCCGCGACCATTCCGAGTTCCGCCGACATAGAGCGCGCGGAGAAGTTCGTGCGCGAGCGCTTCCTGCACGAGGGCGAGGACCCCAGCAAGGCGCTCGCACCGGGTACGCCGCGACGGCGCGCGCTCGACCAGGCGCTCGCCGAGCTCCAGGCCGACCCCAACACCAAGAACCCCTCGACTGCGTGGCGGCGAGAGTTCTCGCTGCTGCTCGGCCTCGAGCGGCTGCTCTCCGACGAGGAGCCCAAGCTCGAGGACGGGACCGTGCTCTCCGCGCACCAGGTCGACGCCCTGTCGGGAACGCTCACCGCGCTGCTGGCAGAGGCCCAGCGCACGGCCGCCAACGGCAACGGGCGCGCCGCGGCCTCCGCATCCCCCGAGCTGCTCGCCTCCGCTGACATCCTCGGGCCGGACGGCTCCGCCAACGGCGGCGAGGCGCCGCCGAGCGCGGTCGCCGATCGGCCGGACACCGAGGACGAGGACGAGGACGACGAGGATGACGACGAGGATGAGCTCGACGAGGACGACGATGAGCTCGGTCCGGTGCAGCGCGCAGCTCCCGACGAGGACGAAGACGAAGACGAAGACGACGATCTCGAGGAGGCGGACGACGAGGACGAGGATGAGGAGGAGCTCGAGCGGGAGAGCGAGTCAGAGGAGGAGCCGCGCGACTGGGTCGACGAGGAGGACGAGGAGGAGTCCCTTGCGGAGCAGCCCGAGGACCCGAACGCCGCCAAGCGCTTCTGGTTCGAGCACGCCACCGGCGCCGGCAAGACCGTCGCCGCGCTCGGCTTCGTCGAGGCGTCGCACACGGGCGGGGTGCTGATCCTCACGCACCGGCGCAACCTCGTCGACCAGTTCCTCGGCGAGCTACGCGACCGTGGCTACTCCAAGCGCATCAGCCGGCCACTGCTCAAGGGCGAGGACTCGGTCAAGGGTCCGGTGACCGTCGAGACCTACCAGTGGTTCGTGCGCAACGCGGGCAAGATCTCGAGCGCCTACACGATCGTGATCTGCGACGAGGCGCACACGGCGCTGGGCGAGAAGACCAGCGGCGCGATCCGCGAGTGGACGGGCCCGATCTTCATCGGCATGACCGCCACCGGCGCGCTGATCGCGCGCCACGTGACCGACCTGTTCCCCACCCAGACCTCGCGCTTCGATCTCGCCCAGGCCGCTCGCCGCGGCGTGATCTCGCCGCTTCGCTGCGTGCGCATCTCACCCGGCGTGGGCGTGCGCACGATCGCCAAGGTGCCGCTGCGCCGGGGCGAGGTGGACACCGAGTTCGACCAGGACGAGCTGGCCAAACTGCTCGACCAGACGCCGTTCAACCTGGCCGTGGCCAACCTCTACAAGACCCGCTTCAACGGCGTCCCCGGCGTCGTCTACGCCGCTGGCGTGCGCCACGCGTACAACCTCGCCGAAGCGTTCCGCGCGGAGGAGATCAAGGCGCAGGCGGTCTCCGGCGAGACCCCCAAGCGCGAGCTGGTGGACATCCTCGCGCGCTACGAGCGTGGCGACATCGACGTGCTGATCAACGCGCAGCTCCTGGCCGAGGGCTGGAACAGCCCGCGCGCGACCGTGTGCGTGCACCTCGCGCCGACGGCCTCCAAGCGCATCTACCAGCAGCGCGTCGGGCGCGTCACGCGCCGCCACCCCGGCAAGGAGGCCGGCCTGGTCGTCGACTTCGTGCACCCCGCCACCAAGCACGACGACCCCGTCGTCACGCTGCACTCGCTGCTCGACCGCGACGTCTACCGCGGCGGTGCGATCGTCGTCGGACCGGTGCGGCGCGGCCGCGGCCGGCGGATGCGCGTGGAGCGCCGGGTGCTGCCGGTGTGCGCGGAGGAGGAGCGGCGCTTCCAGGTCTTCGAGCGCGAGCTGTGGCGGATCGCCGTCGAGCACCTCGACTACGGCGAGCAGCACCTGTGGGCGGCGCTCGCGGGTGCGCGCGTGGCTCCCAACGGCTGGCGTCGGGCGCGCGCGATGCTGCACTTCGACCGCACCGGAGAGCTCAAGAGCCGCTTCCTGATCACGGCAGTCAAGCGCAACAAGAACGCCCAGCTGCGGCTGCGCGCGCTCACGGACATCGCCACGCTGCGCGACCCCGATGCGTTCGACGAGGCGATCGACATCATCGGCGGCTGGCCGCGCGAGGAGCGCAAGGAAGCGACCAAGATCATGCTGCGCGCGCTCGTCGAGCGCAGGATCGGCCGGCGCGACCAGGCCAACGCGTGGATCTGGCGCCTGGCGGAGTACACCCGCGACGTGCACGAGGAGTACGCGGTGCAGCGCTGGCCCGAGACCAAGCGGCTGCTCGGCCTGCTGGTCAACTCGGCGGGAGGCGCGCACGCGCGCAACGCACGCCGTCTGATCCACGCGGCACGCAAGCAGGATCGCCGCCTCGCCGCCGCCCTGCTCGCCGCGGCGCTCGCCCACACGCCCGAGGCCGAGGAGGCGCTGCGCGGCGCGCGCACGCGGATGGCGCGCAAGCCGCCAGCGCTCGCCCGTGAGCTACTGCGCAACTTCCCCAAACGTCGCGCGCGCAACGCCCGGCGCAGGCGCAAGGGCGCCAAGGGCGCGAGCAACGGGGTTGTCCCGGATACACAGCTCGCGGTCGCCAGCGATGAGCTGCGCCGCGACGTGCGCGACGCGCTCGACCAGCACCCGGCGTAGCGGTCGCTAAGACAGCTCCCGCAGGTGGACCTCGCCTGCGCCGATCGTCGTGCGCCCCCCGTCCGCGAGCGCGACCACCAGCCGTCCAGACCCGTCGATGCCCTCGGCGCGCCCGCGGCTGCGGCGCTCGTCTGCTGCGTCTGCCGCCCCCCACGCGATCTCGCGGCCGCGCAACGCGTCGTGTGTGCGCCATGCCTCGAGCGTCGCCTGCGCCGGCTCGGCCAGCCGGCGCTCGAGCGCAGCGAGCAGCCGCGCGAGCATCGGCTCGACGTCCGCCGCCGCCAGCCCGAGCGTGGCCGCCGGCAGGCCGGCGCCCGCAGCAGCGCGCTCGGCGGCGGCTTCGGGTCGCAGCTCGGCCGGCAGCTCGTCGAGGCGCACGGCGACGTTCAGCCCGATCCCGAGCACGGCCCAGCCTTCTTGGGGGCGGCCCTCGACGAGGATGCCCGCGAGCTTCGCCAGTCCAGCGCCGGCGCTCGGCGCGTCGACGACGATGTCGTTCGGCCACTTGATCCGCGCCCGCGGACCCGCGACGTCGCACACGGCGACAGCCGCCATCAGCGGCAACAGCGGCGCCACCTCGCGCAGCACGAGCGACATCAGCAGCGAGCTTCCGGCGGGCGCCGACCAGCGCCGCCCCTGCCGCCCGCGCCCGGCGCTCTGCTCGGAGGCGGTCACGAGCGCCCCATGCGGCGCGCCCGCGAAGGCCAGCTCGCGCGCGCGCTCGTTCGTGGATCCCGTGCGCCGCAGGTGCACGCGCGGATGACCGAGGCTCGTGTGTGTGTGTTCCGTCGGTGTCGGAAGCGGTGCGCCGCTCACGCCGGACGCACGGTCAGCTCATCGTCGGCACCGGCCCCGAGCAGCTCGGCGGCCGAGCCGCGGTTGACGGCCAGCGCCACCATCCGCGTGGCGTCCTCGTAGATCAGCAGTTCGCCGGGAGTCACCTCGGCGAAGGTAGCCGCATACCGCGCGGTGCGCACCGCGCCGGAGTGGCTCACCGTCAGCGTGTCTCCGGGCATCGCGCCGAGCGCGATCAGCTGCTCGTTGGTGGCGTCGAGGATCAGGTTGCCGAACGTGTCGCTGCGCAGCACGTGCACGGTGAGCAAGCCGATGCCCATCTGGGCGGAGGGCAGGCCGATGCGGCGTAGCTGCGACACCGGGAGCGGCTCGCCGACGGCGCTCAGCGGTTCACCGGCAGCGAGCGCGGCGGCGACCGGCGCGAAGATGTCCCGACCGTGGAACGTGCGCGACACCGGGCGCAGGCGCTCGGGCGATTCACCGATGTTGACCGCCTCGGCCACTCCCGCCAGGCGCTCCGCGGCGGGCATCAAGAGGCCGTTGTCGGGGCCAACGAGCAGGTGGTCCTGCTCGACCGTGCGGATCGCCACGGCGCGCCGCGCGTGCCGTCCGACGGCGCTGACCCCAGGGTCGACCACCGCCAGGTGCACGCCGGCGGGCAGGAACGGCAGGGCGGAGCGCAGCACGATCGCCCCCGAGCGCACGTCGTGGCGCGGGATCGCGTGCGTCAGGTCGATCACCCTCGCGCCCGGACAACGACGCGCCATCACGCCGTGACACACGCCCACGAACTCGTCTAGCTGACCGTAGTCGGAGAGGAACGTGATGACGGGAGGATGCGCTCTATCGGCCATTGCTTGCCCGAGCTGCCGCGTCGGCGAGCAGGGCGGCGATCATACCCCCGACGTCGTACGGATCTGCCTCGATATCGGGCTCGAGCCCGGCCTCGCGCAGCGCCTCGCTGGTGACCGGCCCGATCGAGACGATCCGCGTTCCGGCCGACAGCCCGGTCTCGCCGCCGGCCGCCTGCAGGAAGAAGCGCACGGTCGAGGACGACGTGAAGGTGATGTAGTCGGCGGCGCGCACCGCCTGTAGCGCCTCGGGCGCGAGCGGCTCGGCGACGGTCTCATACAGCTCCAGCACGTCCACCTCCGCGCCGCGCGCGCGCAGGGCGTCCGGGAGCACGTCGCGCCCCCCGCGCGCCCGCGCCACCAGCGCGCGCCTGACCGGCAGCTCCGCCAGCGCCTCCACCAGTGACTCGGCGACGGACCGCTCTGGCACGACGTCCGCGACGATGCCGCGCTCAGCCAGGGCGCGCGCGGTCGCGGCGCCGATCGCCGCGATCGTCTTGCCCGCGAGCGAGCGAGCGTCGCCGGGTGGGTGGGTCCCGTCATCAAGACGCTCGAACAGCCCGGCGACGCCGTTGGCGCTCGTCACGCAGATGAGGTCGTAGGGCTCGGGGTCGAAGGCCTGCTCGCTCGCAGCCTGCAGTGGCTGGACGCGGATCACGGGCGCCTGCACGACGCTCGCGCCGAGCGCTTCGAGCTGGCGCGCGAGACCGCTCGCCTGGGCGCGCGCGCGTGTGACCGCCACGCTCAGGCCGCTGAGTGGCCGCGGTCCGAGCCACGCGAGCTCCTCCGCCAGCGCCGCGACTGGCCCGACGACGGTGATCGACGGGGGACGGATGCCCTCCCGGCTGACCGTGTCGGCGATCGTCTCCAGCGTGCCCGTCACGGTGCGCTGCCGGGGAAGCGTTCCCGCTTCGACGACAGCGACCGGCTGCGAGCCAGGGCGCCCGGCGTGCATCAGCGACGCTGCGATGTGTGGCAGCTGGCGGACGCCCATGTAGAACACGAGCGTCCCCGGGAAGGCCGCCAGCGCCGGCCAGTCGAGGGCGTCCTCCGGGGCGGAGTCCTCGGTGTCCTCGCGGGTGTGGCCGGTGACGAGCGCCACCGCGCTCGCCAGGCCGCGGTGGGTTACGGGGATGCCCGCGTAGGCGCTCGCGGCGACGCCGGCCGTCACCCCGGGCACGACCTCGAAGTCGATGCCCGCGGCGCGCAGCGTCAGCGCCTCCTCGCCACCGCGGCCGAACACGAACGGGTCGCCGCCCTTCAGGCGCACGACCGTGTGGCCCGCCTGCGCGCGCGCCATCATCAGCGCCTCGGTCTGCTCCTGGGGGACCGATGCCCCCCCGCCCTCCTTGCCGACGAACAGCAGCTCCGCGTCCGCGCGCGCGCCGTCGAGCGCCGCGCGCGGGATCAGGCGGTCGTAGAGGATCACGTCCGCGGCGGCGATCAGCTCGAGCGCGCGCGCCGTCAGCAGGCCGGGGTCGCCGGGGCCGGCGCCGACGAGGTAGACGCGGCCGCTCATGCAGCCATCTCCTCCGCCCGCCGCAGCAACTCTCCAGCCCCGACCGCCTCCAACCGCTCGGCCACGCGCCGCCCGAGCGCCTCGGGGTCGTAGAAGCCGCCAAGCAACTCGTCGCTGACCCACGCCGAGCCGTCGGGCAGACCGACCCACGCGCGCAGCTGCAGGCAGCCGCAGCCGGCGGGCACGGCGTAGGCCGCTAGCGGCGTGTGGCAGCTGGCGTCGAGCCCGTGTGCGAGCGTGCGCTCGGCGAGCAGGCAGGCGAGCGTGTCCTTGTCGGTGATCGCCTGCACCGCCTCGCGCGTCACCGTGTCCCCGGCGCGACCCTCCAGCGCGATGATGCCCTGACCGGGCGCCGGCACGAAGCGCTCTGTATCGAGTACTCCGCCGGCCTCGTCCTCTCGTCCCAGCCGCTGCAGGCCGGCGCGCGCGAGCACGATCGCGTCGAGGCCTTCCTCCGGGTCGGCGAGCTTGCGCAGCCGCGTGTTGACGTTGCCGCGGATCGCCACCACCTCGAGATCCTCCCGCGTGGCGCGCAGCTGCGCGAGGCGGCGGATGCTGCTCGTCCCCACGCGCGCGCCGGGTCGCAGCTCCTCCAGCCCGGCGGCGCCGCACAGGACGTCCTCGGCGGCGGCGCGCTCCGGGCAGCCGAGCAGCGCGAGCCCGTCTGCGAGCTCACCGGGGACGTCCTTGGCGGAGTGCACCGCGAGGTCGATCTCGCCGGCGAGCAGCGCCTGCTCGAGGTCCGTCACCCAGCGCGACTTGTCGCTTGCGTTGGCGTCGGCGCGATCTCCGCTGGTCCGGATGGGCACGATCTCGCAGCCGCCCAGCAGCGCGGCGACCTGCTCGGCCTGGGCCAACGCGAGCGCACTGCCTCGCGTGCCGAGCCGCATCAGTGCGGTCGCTGGCGGCGCACAGGCAGGTCGTGGACCTCCGCCAGCTCGCTCGAGAGCCCGCCCGCCTGCTCGTGCGCGTCCTCGCGCAACGCGAACAGCTCCCGCACGAGCTCGAGGCTCGCGTGGCCGCGATCTTCGCCGAGGCTGCGCAGGCGAATGGTCGGCTCGTGCAGCAGGCGGCTCATGACTGCGCGTGCGATCGCCTCCACGCGTGCGAGGTCGCGCTCGGAGGCCGCATCCCAGCGCGCGGAGTTCTCGGCGAGTACCTGCGCGACGATGTCGTCGCCGTGCGCGCGCAGGGCGGCGATCGTGGGCAGCGAGTCGAGCTGGCCGAGCCAGCGCGCGAACCGCTGGATCTCCTCCTCGACGATCTCGAGCGCCCGCGGCGTCTCCTCCGCGCGCGTGCTGAGGTTGCGCGCCACGACCGCCTGCAGGTCGTCGATGTCATACAGCGTCACGCCCTCGAGCTCGCCGCAGGCGGGGTTGACGTCGCGCGGCACGGCGATGTCGATCAGCAGCAACGGTCGCCCTTCGCGCTCGTTCATCACCACCTCCAGCTCCTCGCGCCCGACGATCGGATGGGGCGAGGAGGTCGAGGACAGGACGATGTCGGCACGCACCAGCTGATCGGGGAGTTTGTCGAGGCCGACGACCGAGCCGCCGAAGCGCTGCGCGAGGCTGAGCGCGCGGTCGGCGTGGCGGTTGGCGACGAAGATCGTGCCGGCGCCCTGCTCGGCGAGCGCGCGCGCGGTCAGCTCGCTCGTCTCACCCGCGCCGAGGATCACCACGTGACGGTCCTCGAGGCGACCGAGCACGCTCAGCGCCAGGTTGACCGCCACCGACGGGGCGCTGACGCGGCTCGAGCCGATGCCGGTCTCCGAGCGCACGCGCTTGCCGGTCGTGAGCGCGGCGGCGAACAGGCGGTTGGACATCGGCCCGGTGGCGCCGACGGCCAACGCCGTCTCGTGGGCGCGCCGCACCTGCCCCTGGATCTCGGCCTCGCCGAGGATCATCGACTCCAGGCCCGCGGTGACGCGGTAGAGCTGGCGCGCGGCGTCGCAGTTGCGCGGCGAGTAGATCGTGTCGGCCAGCTCCGTCGGCCGGATATCCGCGCGCCGGGCGAGCAGCCCGAGCACGTCGGCCTCCGCGCGCACAGGATCGCCGACGACGAGGTACACCTCGGTGCGGTTGCATGTCGAGATCACGACCGCCTCGCGAACCTCCGCGGTGTCGGTCGCCTGGCGCGCGAAATCGCCCGCCTCGCGCTCGCTGAACGCGAGGCGTTCGCGTAGCGCCACGGGCGCGGTCTTGTGCGAGATGCCGAGTGCGAGGAGCTCGCTCATGCGGGCGTTGACTCCGGCTGTGGGTCGTGCTCGGCCGGCTGGTTCCCGCCGTCCACCTCCGGTCCTCCACCCTCGGACATGCTGAGCAGCTCGCCGAGGTCGCGCTCGATGCGGCTCAGGCGGATCGCCATGATCGCCACGTAGATGAGCACGAGCGCGAACAGCACGATGTAGGCGCCGGCGACGTACTTGCCGGCGGTGTGCAGCGGCAGCGCGGGGAGCTCGCCGAGCGCGGTGGCGAGCATCACAGCGCCGACCTTCCGGCCGCCCGCGCGGGCGCGACCGGGCCGGCGCCGCTTGCCGCGATGTGGCCCAGCGAGGGGGCGGCGCTGCGCGGCCGTGCGGGGGCATCGACGCCGTCACCGGCCAATCGCCTGCGCAACGCGCGCACCTGCGCGCGGGTGTGCTTGGCGGTGAGCTCGTACTTGCACAGGGTCGCGAACAGCAGCGCGAGCGCCAGCAGCGAGACGAGGAAGGTCAGCGCCATCGGTCCCGGCAGGTTAGACGTGCTGCCGAGCACCCGCGGGTGCAGGTAGGCGGTGGACATGCGCACGGCGATGAAGTTCATCGGCACGAACGCCCCTGCGGTGATCGCGAACACGGACGCGTAGCGCGACTGGCGCTCTGGATCCTCGATGGCGAAGCGCAGCGGCTGGTAGGTGGCGTAGAGCAGGAAGACGATCAGGAACGACACGAGCGTGGGCTCGCTCCACACCCACCAGTGCCCCCAGGAGCCCTTTGCCCAGATCGAACCGGTGATCAGCGTGCCGACGGCGAAGATCAGGCTCATGTGGATCACGACGTAGGAGCGCATGTCCCAGCGCGGGTCGCGTGTGCGCAGGTGCTGGATCGCGAGCAGGCCGCCGAGCACGAAGCCGCATAGCGCGATGATCGCCAGCGGCACGTGCACGTAGAAGATCTTCTGCAGGAAGCCCTGTTCGGCTTCCAGCGGCGCGTAGAAGAAGACGAGGCCGAGCGAGACCGCGATCGCGACGACCGTGGCGATGCTCAGCGGGCCCAGGCCGTTGCCGTAGGCCATCGGCCGTGTGCCGGCAGGAGCGCGTCGATTGGTTTTTATGGGGCCGGCCTGCGGCCGGCTCGAGCGTTCCACGTTGTTAATCCTCCAGGAGGAAGTCGAACAGGGCGTAGGCGATCAGCCCGAACACCAGATCATAGAGCCCGAGCGTAAGCAGCCAGCGGGATGGAGGCCCACCCACCCCCGCCGTTTGATGGGCCTGGACGAGCAGCGGCGAGACCGCGCGCGCGCCGCCGATCACGATCGGCACGAACAGCGGCAGCGCTAGCAGCGGTCCGAGCAGGTCGCGCGCGCGTGTGCGCACGGCCATCGCCGCGACGAGCGTGCCGATCACGGCAACGCCCAGATCGCCGAGCGCGAGCGTCGCGAGCAGGCCGGGCAGCGCGGGACCGAGCGGGCTTCCGAGCAGCAGCAGCGCGAACGCGGGGACGGCGACGAGCTCGAGCGCGATCAGGAAGGCGAGCAGCGTCAGCACCTTCGACACGAACATCGCGCTGCGGTCCACGGGCGCGAGCAGGAAGCCATCGAAGCCGCCCTGGTCGGCGTCGGCGACGAACAGCCGGTTGACGCCGAGGATCGCGGCGAACAGCAGCGTCACCCACAGGATGCCCGCGGCGAGGTCGCCTTCGACGCTGCCGCGGTTGAGCGCGAAATGGAAGATCACGAACGTGGTCACCGCGAACAGCGACATGCCGGGCACGGACTCCAGTGTGCGTAGCTCGACCAGCAGCTCCTTGCGCAGGAGCGCGCCGACGGTGGGCCACAGTCCGATCGCCCGTGGCGTGTGCGCGGTCCGCGCCGGGCGCTGCGGAGCCTGCACGCCACTCACCGGTAGAGCTCCGTGAGCTCGTCGCGATCGACGTCGGCCGCGGCACGCAGCAGCACCGGCCGCCCCGCGCGCAGGCCGAGCACGACGTCGGCCTCCGCCAGGCCCCCGCCGGGGTCGTGGCTGCAGATCACGCGCGTGCGTCCGGAGGCGGCCCCGATCAGCGGCGCCACCAGCTCGACCGCGGCGGGATCGAGGTTGGAATGCGGCTCGTCCAGCAGCAGCAGCTCGGGATCGTGCAGCACCGCGCGAGCGACGGCGACGCGCTGGACCATCCCGCGCGAGAGCGTGCGCAACGGCTCCCTTGCACGTGCGGTCATCGCGACGGAGTCCAGCACCTCGCGCACGCGCTCGTCGCCGACGCCGTGCAGGCGGGCGTGGAAGCGCAGGTTCTCGTGCGCGGTCAGCTCGCGATAGAGCAGCGGCTCGTGCGCCAGCAGGCCGACGCGCCCGCGCACCGCCCAGGCTTCATCGGGCAGGCTCGAGCCGAGCACGCGCACGTCGCCGGCGTGCGGGCGCAGCAGCGTCGCCAGCACGCGCAGCAGCGTCGTCTTGCCGGCGCCGTTGGGACCGAACACGACCAGCGTCCGGCCCTCCTGGAGCGATAGCGAGACGTCGCTTAGCGCCTCGCGTTCGCCGTAGTGCCGAGCCAGTCCCTCGACCTCGAGTGCGGCCACGCCCGGTGCTCTCTAGACGTGCAACGCGTATGCGCTCTGCGCTCGCGCGATCAGCTCGCGCACGGCCTGCTCGCCGTCGTCGCGCAGCAGCGCAATCGGATCGGGGTCGCCGTTGACTATGCCCTCGAAGAACTCCTTGCGCTCCTGGTAGGTCGCGAGCGTCCCCTTCGCCCAGCCGCGCACCTCGTTGAGCAGCACCGCCAGCTGCGCGTACGGCTCGCCGAACTGGGCTTCGATCTCGCGCTTCATGCGCTTGGCCAGCGCCGGCGAGGCGCCGGCCGTCGAGATCGCGATCGCGAGCGGGCTCATGCGCACGATCGCCGGCAGGATGAAGTTGCACAGCGGCGGCACGTCGACGACGTTGACGAGCATCGCGCGGCGCTCGGCGTCCTCGTAGACGGAGATGTTCACGTCGGTGTCGTCGGTCGCGGCGATCACCATGAACACGCCCTCCAGGTCGCTCGCGCCAGCGTACGCGCGCTGCTCCCAGCGGATCGATCCCTCACGCGCATGCTCCTCGAGCGCGGGCTCCGCCTCGAGCGCGATCAGCGTGACCTGCGCGTCGCACGCGAGCAGGCCCTCGACCTTCTCGAGCCCGATCTCACCGCCGCCGATCACCACGCAGCGCCGGCTGGTGAGCTTCAGGCAGGCGATGTAGAAGGGGGTGTCGAGCATCCCCTGCACGCAGCTCTGGTCGCAGATCCCCCTGCGCAGCTGACAGACGCACTCCTTACCAGCGTAGGCCTGGGCGGGCATGAGCTAAGGGTAGCCGGCTACGAAGCTCCGTAACCGGCTACGAAACTGTGTAACCGGCTACGACCGCGGCAGCCCCCGCCCGAACACCCGCGCGCCGACGCGCAACAGCGCCAGCGCGCCCTGCCGCCACGCGCGGTCGTGGTCGGAGTCGCGCCCGGAGCGCAGCTTGGCGACGGCGCGCATGGCCTTGATGCTCGTGGCGTCGTAGGGCCCCCACCACAGGCCGCGCATCGCCGGCGGGTCCCATGTGATCAGCTTTTCCTGGGCGCAGGCCCTGAGCCCCGCCTGCCCGAGCGTGCGGCCGAGGCCGCCACCGCCGGCGGCCCCCCACGGTCCGCGCGAGACGGTCGGTCCCGGAAGATGGTCATTGAGCCAGACCATGCCCGCCCGCAGCTCGCGCGCGATGCGAATCCCCTGATAACGGTCTGCCGTCCACACGGACGCGCCGAGGCAGTAGTCGCCGGCGTTGGCGGCGGCGATCGCCTCGTCGATCGAGTCGACTGCCGTGACGACCAGCACCGGCCCGTCGATCGGCTCGCGCAGGATGCGCATCTCGCTGTTCGCGCCGGTGATCACCGCGGGCGCGTAGAAGGCTCCCTCGCAGCCGGCCGGGCTGACCGGCCCGCCGCAGTGCAGCCGCGCGCCCCCGGCGACCGCCTCCTCGACGAGCGCGCTGACATGCTCGACGCGACGGGCGGACGCGAGCGGACCGACCTGGACGCGCGGGTCCGAGGGATCGCCGACCGTGAGCGCGCGCGCGCCGCTCACGAGCCCCGCCAGGAAGCGCTCATGCACCTCGCGCGCGACATACACGCGCTCGATCGACCCGCGTGCCTGCCCGGCGGCGGCACAGCCCGCCCACAGCGCGCCGGCGATCGCGCGGCGCAGGTGCGCGTCGGCGAGCACGAGCATCGCGTCCTTGCCGCCGAGCTCGACCGTGACCTCCTTCTCGCGCGAGACGCACGCCCGCGCGACGACCCGCCCGACGGCGGGCGAGCCGGTGAACAGGACCTTGCTGACCGACGCCTGCGCGAGCGCCACGCCGACGTCCGCCTCGCCGTGGATGACCCGTACGAGACCCTCGGGAAGTCCCGCGCGCGCGAGCACCCGTGCTATCCGCTCGCCTGCCAGGCACGCCCGCGCCGCCGGCTTGAAGACGACGCCGTTTCCCGCCAGGAGCGCCCCGGCGATCTGCCCGAGCGGCTGTGCGAACGGCGCGCTGCCGGCTCCGATCACGCCCACCACGCCATATGGCTCGAAGGCGATCCGCGCGCGCTTGGCGATCGTCAGCGAGCGGTTGACGCCCACGCGCCGCCCGCCGAGCACCTCCGCTCCGTCCTCGGCGATCCATCTCAGCGCGTCGATCGCCGCGAGCAGCTCGAGCGCGCCGATCTCCGCACGCGGGCGACCCTGCTCGCGGCCGAGCGCCTCCTGCAGCTCGTCGAAGTCGTCGATCACCGCCTGCGCCATCCTGGTCATGTAGCGCGCGCGGTCCTTGACCCGCAGCAGCGCCCACAGCGGCTGCACCTTCGCCACAGCCTCGACGACCTGCTCGACCTGCTCGGGCGCCGTGATCGCGACCGCGCCGATCGCCGCGCCGGTGGCGGGGTCGCGGGCGGTGAGCTGCGCGGTCACGGCGTTCGCGCTCGCGGCTGCGGAGGTCTCGCTCGGGGACGCGCTCATCGCACGGCGATTATCGCGGCTCCGCGGCTCGCGCCCGGCGAATCCGCTCGAGGCGCTCTGCCAGCTCGGCCTCCGCCTCGTCGGGCTCGTAGAAGCGTTCGCCGACGACGCTCTCCGGCGCCAGCTCCTGCGGAGACAGGTGGCCGGGGTGTCCGTGCGGGTTGTCGTAGTCGCCTCTGTCCTGTCCAGGGCGGGGCCCGGAGCGAAGCCAGCCGGGCACCGCGCCGGCGCCATGCTCGCGCACGTGGCGCTGAGCAGCCGAGAGCGCGAGGCCGGCGGCGTTGGACTTCGGCGCGAGAGACAGGTATATAGCGGTCTGGGCGAGCGCGTAGCGCGCTTCAGGCAGGCCGACGTGCTCGACCGCGTGGGCGGCGGCGCTCGCCAGCGACAGCGCCGCGGGGTCGGCGTTGCCGATGTCCTCGGAGGCGAAGATCACCATCCGCCGCACGATGAAGCGAGGGTCCTCGCCGCCCTCGAGCATCACCGCCAGGTAGTACAGCGACGCGTCGGGGTCCGAGCCGCGCGTGGCCTTGATCCAGGCGGAGATGTAGTCGTAGTGGCGATCGCCCTTTTTGTCGTACAGGACGGCGCGCCGCTGCAGCGCATCCTCGACGCGCGCGAGCGTCACGCGCTGGCCGATCTCCGATCGGTCTCCCAGCTCGGCGGCGGTGGCGGCCGCGAGCTCGAGGGCGTTCAGCGCGGTGCGCGCGTCGCCTTCGCTGCGCGCGGCTAGGAAGTCGAGCGCGTCCTCGTCGACTGCGGGAAGATCCGCGGCCGCGCGGCGCAGCACGGTCCCCACCTCCTCGGCCGTGAGCGCTTGCAGCGCGTACACGCGCATGCGCGAGAGCAGCGCGCCGTTGACCTCGAACGCGGGGTTCTCGGTGGTCGCGCCGATCAGCGTCACGACACCCTCCTCGACGGCCGGCAGCAGCGCATCCTGCTGCGCCTTGTTGAAGCGGTGGATCTCGTCGAGGAACAGCACCGTCTGCCCGGCGCCGGTCTCGCGCCGATGGGCGGCGCGCTCGATCACCGCGCGCACCTCCGCGCGGCCCGCCGCGACCGCGCTCAGCTCCTCGAATGCCGCGCCCGAGCGCTCGGCGACGATCCGCGCGAGCGTCGTCTTGCCAGACCCGGGCGGCCCGTAGAGCACCATCGAGTGCGGACGGCCCTGCTCGATCGCGGTGCGCAGCGCGGAGCCGGAGCCGAGCAGATGCGACTGCCCGACGAACTCCTCGATGCTGCGCGGGCGCATGCGCACCGCCAGCGGCCGGCCCCCGCGCGCTCCCTGATACGGGGTATGACGTTTGGCCATGCCGTCCGGATCTCTATCCAAATCGCCGTCCGGATCGTCACCAAAAAGGGTATCCATCAGATGAGTATCGCTCGCTTCCGTCGCGCTGCGGGCTCGCGGTGTCGGGAGGTTGCCGGCGATGCTCGTCGAACGTTTAGATTCGATGTCAACGTCACCTGACCCCAACAGTCCCCGTGGGAGCGAAGGCCGGACATGAGCACCGGTGCGGCTGAGCTACTGCCGTCGTCTGGGGGGAGCCCGCTCGAATTCCTCGATGTCGGTGGGGGCATTGCCGGACGCTCTCCGCTACAGCTGTTCTGGAGCAGGCTGCGCCAGGACCGTGTGGCGCTGGTGTCGCTCGGGTTCATCGTCTTCCTGATCTTCCTCGCGATCGCGGCGCCGCTGGTCGTCAGCGTGCTCGGCCTCCCCGGCCCGGACGTGCAGAACCTCAACCTGACCGACTCGTTCGGCTCTCCGCTCGGCCCGAGCCTGGCGCACCCGTTCGGCGTCGACTCGCTCGGCGAGGACGTCATGTCGCGCGTGATCTACGGCACCCGCGTCTCGCTCGAGGTCGGCATCCTCGGCACCGGTATCTCGACGGTGATCGGCGTCGTCGTGGGGATGCTCGCGGGCTTCTACCGCGGCTGGGTCGACACGGCGCTCTCGCGCCTCGTGGACGTGGTGCTGTCGGTTCCCGTGCTGCTGCTCGGCTTGGGACTCGGCGCCGCGTGCTCGGTGCGGGGATGCGCCAAAGGGTTGATCCAGCCGGGACTCGGCACGATCCTCTTCATCATCGCGCTCGCCACCTGGCCGTACGTCGCGCGGATCGTGCGTGGTCTCGTCCTGTCGATGCGCGAGCGCGAGTTCATCGAGGCATCCCGTGCGCTGGGCGCGTCGGACGCGCGCATCATGTTCAGGGAGATCCTGCCCAACCTCGCGGCGCCGATCATCGTCTACGGCAGCCTGCTGGTGCCCGTGAGCATCCTGCTCGAGGCCGCCCTCTCGTTCCTCGGCGTCGGCATCCGCCCCCCCACCGCCAGCTGGGGTCAGATGATCGCGGCGGCGACGCCGATCTTCAACACCGCTTGGTGGTACATGGTCTTCCCCGGCGCGGCACTGCTGTTGACGGTGCTGGCCTTCAACCTGCTGGGTGACGGGCTGCAGGACGCCCTGAACCCGAGGAACGCCCGATGAGGGCGCTCGGCGACACGACACAGGAGGCGTTCCAATGAGGTCCACGAGAGTGATGTTGCTTGCAGCGGTGGGGGTGCTGACGGCGCTGGTGCTGGCGGCGTGCGGCTCCTCCTCGGAAGGCAAATCCAGCACGGGCGCCAACGGCGCGAGCATCGTCACTCCCGCTGGCTACCAGAGCTCGCCGAACGAGTCGCTCTCCGGCAAGCGCGGAGGCACGCTCGAAGTTCTGCAGGAAGCCGACTACGAACACCTCGACCCCGGCGACACGTACTTCGCGCTCGATTACACCGAGGTGTTCGCGACGCAGCGACCCCTGTACTCGAACAAGCCGAACTCCACCGAACCGACCCCGGACATGGCCTCCGGGATGCCGGAAATCTCCGCCGACAACAAGACGGTGACGGTGCACCTGAAGGAAGGCGTCCGCTTCAGCCCGCCCGTCAATCGCGAAGTGACCTCCGAAGACGTTGCCTACGCGTTCCAGCGAGGTGCCAACCCGAACGTTGCGAACCCGTACATCAAGACGTACTTCAACCCGATCGAAGGCATGCCGAAGGCCGAAGGCGGTCCGATCAAGGGCATCGAAACTCCGAACAAGCACGAGATCGTCTTCCACCTGACCGAACCGAAGGGGTCCTTCGTGGCCGAGGCGCTCGTGCTGCCGCTGACGGCTGCTGTGCCCAAGGAATATGCGGAAAAGTTCGACAAGGACAAGCCGTCGAGCTACGTCAACTATCAGGTCGCCACCGGGCCGTACATGCTCAAGAACAACGCAGAAGGAAAGGTGTTGGGGATCGGCTATGTCCCCGGCAAATCGGCGACGCTCGTGCGCAACCCCAACTGGAATCCCAAGACCGACTTTCGTCCAGCGTACCTGAACGAAATCGACATTCACCTCGGCGGCACACAGGCTGTCATCGACCGTCAGGTGCTCGAAGGCAAAAGCGTGGTGCAGAACGAGCCGGTGGTGCAGTCGGCCGTCAAGCTCGCCGCCGAACACTACAAGAGCCAACTCGACCTCTCGCCGGGCGCCGGCAACCGATACATAGCGCTGAACAACAAGGTCGCGCCGTTCTCGAACCCCGACCTGCGCAAGGCCGTGTACGCGGCTGTCGATCGCGCTGCGCTCGACCGTGAGCGCGGCGGGACGCTCGTCACCAACGTCGCGACACACTTCATCTACCCGACGATCCCGGGCTTCGAACAGGCGGGCGGGCTGGCGGGGCCAAAGGTGGACTACAACGAACACCCCGAAGGCGACATGGCGGTTGCCGAAAAGTACATGAAGCTCGCGGGCTATCCGAGCGGCAAATACACGGGCACGAAGACGGTGCAGGTCGTCGGCGCGAGCAGTGCGCCGGAAAAGGAAGACGCCGAAATCGTCAATCAGACGCTGAAGAGCCTCGGCTTCAACACCAAGCTCACGCTCGTCGAAGTCGCGACCATGTACGCGAAGTACTGCGACGTTCCGAAAGAAGAGATCGAAGTGTGCCCGACCGTCGGCTGGATCGCGGACTTCGCCGACCCGCAGACGGTGCTCAAGCCCACGTTCGACGGGACCGCGATCGTCCCCGTCAGCAACGTCAACTACGGACAGGTGAACATCCCGAAGATCAACGCCGAGATGGCCGCCGCGGAAACCGTAGATGGCAAGGAAGCGCGAGCGCAGGCGTGGGCGAAGATCGACGACGAACTCATCGAAAACGCGGTGGCGGTCCCCTATGACTGGGAAAAGTCACCGCGGCTGGAGGCAAGCAACGTGCATGGCGTGGCGATGCTCTGGAACGAAGGCTCCTGGGACTACAGCTTCACCTCGCTGAAGTAGCGCGAGGGCGGCGACGATGATCCGCTACATAATCAGGCGCCTGCTGTGGGGCGTGCTGCTGCTGATCATCGTCGCCGCGCTGGTGTTCATCCTGTTCCGCGTGCTGCCGACCGCCAACCCGGCGGTGCTGCGTGCCGGTCGCGATCCGCAGCCGAAGCTGATCAAGGAGATCGAAGTGGTGCTCGGTCTCAACAAGTCGCTGCCGGTGCAGTTCTGGGATTACCTCAAGGAAGTCTTCCTGCACTTCAACCTCGGCTTCAGCTACTACAGCCAGGAGTCGGTGAGGACCATGATCGCTGAACGCCTGCCGGCGACGCTGTCGCTGACGCTCGGCGCGGCGGTGCTGTGGGTCCTCGGTGGGCTGAGCGTCGGCATCATCTCGGCACTGCGGCGGCACACACTGCTCGATCGCGCCTCGATGGGCACGGCGCTGGTGCTGATCTCAGCGCCGGAATTCTGGCTGGGACTGGTGCTGCTGTTCCTGTTCTCCTCGGACATCGGAAAATTCAAGATCTTCCCCGGCGCGGGCAGCTATGTCCCACTCACGACTGATCCGTGGAAATGGTTCACCTCGTTGATCATGCCGTGGTTCGTGCTCGCGGCGAGCTCGGCCGCGATCTTCGCGCGTCTGATGCGCAGCAGCCTCGGCGAGACGATGAAAGAGGACTACATCAGGACCGCGCGCGCCAAGGGCCTGCCCGAGAACGCGGTCGTGCGCCAGGGGGTGCGCGCCGCGATCAACCCGATCGTCACGCTCTTCGGCCTGGAAGTCGGCGTGCTGCTGGGCGGCGCGATCCTCGTCGAGACGGTGTTCAACATCCCGGGGATCGGTCGGCTCGCGTATCAGTCGATTCAGTCCTCGGACTTCCCCGTGATCCAGGGGACAGTGCTGCTCGCCTCGTTGTTCATCATCGTCGCGAACATCGTGGTCAACATCGCCTACGCGTACCTCGATCCGAGGGTGCGCTACTCGTGAGCGCTGAGGAGCCGCTGCTGCGCGTCGAGGATCTGCGGGTCGAGTTCCCGAGCGAGGACGGTGTGGTGCACGCGGTCAACGGCATCACCTACCAGGTGCACAAAGGGCGCACGCTCGGGATCGTCGGCGAGTCCGGCTCAGGCAAGACGGTCTCCTCGCTGACGACGCTCGGGCTCACCCGCCGCGAGGGCGCGCGCATCTCGGGGCGCATCCTGTTCGAGGGCCAGGATCTCGTCACGCTTCCCGAAGAGCGGCTGCGCGCGATCAGGGGCAACGACATCGCGATGATCTTCCAGGATCCGCTGTCCTCGCTGCACCCGCTGTACCGGGTGGGCGCGCAGCTCGTGCAGGCGGTGCGCGCCCATCGCGACGTCTCCAAGGCGCAGGCGCGTGCGCGCTCGATCGAGCTGCTCGGCCTCGTCGGGATCCCCGACCCCTCGCGGCGCGTAGATGAGTACCCGCACGAGTTCTCGGGCGGGATGCGCCAGCGGGCGATGATCGCGATGGCGCTCGCGAACGATCCCAAGCTGCTGATCGCGGATGAGCCGACGACGGCGCTCGACGTGACCGTTCAGGCGCAGATCCTCGCGCTGATGGAACGCCTGCAGCGCGAGCTGGGGATGGCGATCGTGATCATCACGCACGACCTCGGCGTGGTCGCGGAGATGGCCGACGACATCGCGGTGATGTACGCCGGCAGGATCGTCGAGACGGCCCCCGCGGCGCGCCTGTTCGCCGCGCCCGAGCACCCATACACGTGGGGTCTTTTGAAGTCGATCCCGCGCCTGGACGCCCCGCGAGGGGAGGACCTCGTGCCGATTGACGGCGCCCCGCCGAGCCTCATCAACCGGCCCTCGGGCTGCCATTTTCATCCGCGCTGCCCATACGCCCAGCCCGATCACGCGCGCATCGATCCGCGCCTGGAGGCGGTCCCGGGTGAGCCGAGCCACCACGTCGCGTGCCTGCTCGAGGCAGAGGTGCGCGAGCGCCTGTGGGAGCAGCTGACCGCCGGCGCCACCCCCGAGCAGGCGCTCGCCGAGGTAGGCATACCGGGAGCCCCGGCGTGAGCGACCCGATCGTGCGGGTGCGTGAGCTCGCTAAGCACTTCCCGATACGCCGGGGGATCATCTTCCAGCGCACTATCGGCGCGGTCAAGGCGGTGGACGGCATCGACCTGGAGATCGAGCGCGGCGAGACGCTGGGGATCGTGGGGGAGACCGGCTGCGGCAAGAGCACCACCGCGCGCTTGATCATGCGCCTGCTCGACGCCACCGCGGGGCAGGTGGTGTTCGACGGGGGTGACATCACGCGCCTGAAGGGAGCCGCGCTGAAGGCGATCAGGCGCGAGATGCAGATGGTCTTCCAGGATCCGCAGTCATCGCTGAACCCGCGCAAGACGATCGGCTCGATCATCGCCGAGCCGTTCGTGATCCACAAGCTGCTGCCCGACAAGGACGAGCGCAAACGCGAGGTGCAGCGGCTGATGGAGACGGTCGGGCTGAACCCTGAGCACTACAACCGCTACCCGCACGAGTTCTCCGGCGGGCAGCGCCAGCGCATCGGCGTGGCACGGGCGATCGCGCTGAGCCCCAAGCTGCTGATCGCCGACGAGCCCGTGTCGGCGCTCGACGTGTCGATCCAGGCGCAGGTGCTCAACCTGCTGCGCGACCTGCAGCGCCGCCTCGGCCTGACGCTCGTGTTCATCGCGCACGACCTGTCCGTGGTGCGCTACATGTGCGACCGCGTGGCGGTCATGTACCTGGGCAAGATCGTCGAGATCGGCTCCAACGACGCGCTGTACAGCTTCCCCCGTCACCCTTACACCGGCGCGCTGCTGGCGGCGGTGCCGGTCGCCGACCCCTCGCTGCACGGCTCCGAGCGCCGTCCGCTCGGTGGAGACGTGCCGAGTCCCGCCAACCCGCCGAGCGGGTGCCGCTTCCACACACGCTGCCCGAAGGCCCAGGCGCTGTGCTCCGAACGGGAGCCGCTGCTCGAGGACAAGGGCTCCGGGACGCTCGCCGCGTGCCACTTCCCGCTCAGCCGCGAGGAGGTGGCGCAGATGGGCGTACGATCTGCTGCGCGATGAGCGCGCACCCTGTTGAGAGCCTCCGCCCCGGCGCGGAGGCAGAGGAGTTGCTCGCGCGCCTGATCCAGTTCAACACCGTCAACCCGCCCGGCAACGAGCTCGCGGCACAGGAGTACCTCGCCAACCATCTTGCTGCAGCGGGCTTCGAGTGCGAGCTGCTCGGCGCCGAACCGGAGCGCCCCAACCTGGTCGCACGACTGCGACCGGCGCCGGCCTCCGGCACCGACGCGGCCGACGCCGGCCCGACGCTGTGCTACCTCGGGCACGTCAACACGGTGCTCGCCGACGCGAGCGAGTGGACGCACGACCCGTGGTCTGGAGACATCGCCGACGGCTTCCTGTGGGGTCGCGGCGCGCTCGACATGAAGTCGCAGGTCGCCGCGGAGATCGCCGCGGCGGCGTCGCTGGCGCGCTCGGGCTGGCGTCCGGCGCGCGGCGAGCTGCTGATCGTGGCGGTCGTCAACGAGGAGACCGGGGGATCGCTGGGAGCGGAATGGATCACCAAGAGCCACCCCGAGAAGGTCCGCTGCGACCTGCTGCTCAACGAGGGCGGCGGGGCGGTGTTCGAGTACAACGGCAGGCGCTGCTACGGCGCGTGCTGCGCGGAGAAGGGCGTGTTCCGCTTCACGCTCATCACCGACGGGGTCGCCGGGCATGCGTCGATGCCCGCGATGGGAGACAACGCGCTGCTGAAGATGGGTCCCCTGTTGGAGCGCTTCGCGGCGCGCCAGCCCTCCTATGAGCTGACGGACGAGCCGCTGGAGTTCCTGCGCGGGATCGGCGAGGACCCGTCGGACCCGGAGGGCGCGATCGCGCGCCTGCGCGCGGCCGATCCGCGCCTGGCGATCATGTTCGAGCCGATGCTCGGCGTGACGTTCACGCCGACGCGGATCAAAGCGTCGGAGAAGATCAACGTGATCCCGAGCCGCGCGGAGCTGAAAGTCGACTGTCGTGTGCCTCCTGGTCTGGGCGAGCAGGAGGTGCGCGCGGGCATCGCGGAGGTGCTCGGCGAGGAAGCTGACGCGAACTGGCACATCGAGTTCACCGAGCAGGTGGTCGGCAACCGCTCGCCGGTGGCATCGCAGCTGATGGACACGATCTCGACATGGATCTCCGAGCGCGACCCGGGCGCGGAGGTCGTGCCGGTGGTGCTTCCGGGCTTCACCGATTCGCGCCACTTCCGCCTGGCGTTTCCCGAGTGCGTGGCGTACGGGTTCTTTCCCCAGCGCCATCAGTCGCTGCTGGAGACCGCGCCGCTGATCCACGGCGCGGACGAGCGCATCGACGTGCGCGATCTCGCCTTCGCGACCGAGCTGTACAGCGACCTCGCGCTGCGCATCCTCGGTTAGCTGAGCCGGCGACGGCTCTTGCGCCGCTCGACAAGCGCTTGACATGTGCGCATAATGCAGACGATGCCAAGGATGGTGGATTTGCTGGAGAGGATCGAGGTATGAGCGCGCAGGCCACGGCCGTGCCACGCGCATCCGGCGGCAGTGCGTCGACCGCGCACCGCGCGGCTGGCCACGTCGCGGGCGCCCAGGCGACGCATGCGGCGGCGCGACACGCGCTCGCGCACCCCGCGGTGGTGCACCACGCGGTGGTGCCGGTGTCGGTCGGCGCGCCGGGGGTGTCGTTCGCGCAGGAAGTTCAGAACTTCGCGCTCAACTGGGAGCCGGTTATCGCGATCGTGTTCTTCATGGCGCTGATTTTCATGATGTGGCGGATGATGAAGGTGATGCCGCGGATCAAGCCGCAGCGCATCAAGCCGACCTCAGACCAGTCGGTGACGTTCGCGGACATCGCGGGCGTCGACGAGGCGAAGGCGGAGCTGGCGGAGATAGTCGAGTTCTTGCGCGAACCGAAGTCCTTCCACGCGCTCGGGGCGAAGGTCCCCAAGGGGATCCTGCTGCACGGGCCCCCGGGCACCGGCAAGACGCTGCTGGCCAAGGCGGTTGCGAACGAGTCCGGCGCGCAGTTCTTCGCGCAATCGGCGGCGTCGTTCGTGGAGATGTTCGCGGGCCTGGGGGCCGCCCGCATCCGCCGTCTGTTCGCGATCGCGCGCAAGCACGAACCGGCGATCATCTTCATCGACGAGCTCGACGCCGTGGGCGGCCGGCGCGGCATGGACATCTCGGGTGAGAAGGACCAGACGCTTAACCAGCTGCTGGTCGAGATGGACGGCTTCGCCTCCAGTGGTCGCGTGGTGGTGATCGCGGCGTCGAACCTGCTGGAGAAGCTCGACCCGGCGCTGCTGCGCCCAGGCCGCTTCGACCGCCAGGTATTCGTGGTGCCGCCCGACGTCAAGGGACGCGTGGGCGTGCTCGAAGTGCACACGCGCGACAAGCCGCTGCAGGACGTCGACCTGGGGCTAGTGGCGCAGCAGACGAGCGGGCTGACGGGAGCGGACCTGGCGAACATCTGCAACGAGGCGGCGATCTTCGCCACCAGGCGCGGCGGGAAGGCGATCTCGATGGTGGACTTCGACTCGGCGCTCGAGCGCGTGATCGCGGGCGTGCAGTCCAAGCGCGTGCTGAACGAGCACGAGAAGCGCGTGGTGGCCTTCCACGAGGCGGGGCACGCGCTGTGCGGGGAGCTGCTGCCGTCGGTCGATCGCGTGCACCGGATCTCGATCGTGCCGCGGGGACGCGCGCTCGGATACACGCTCAACCTGCCCGCGGAGGATCGTTACCTGAAGACCCGCGAGGAGCTGCTCGACTACATGACGGTGCTGCTCGGCGGGCGCGTGGCCGAGCAGGTGGTGTTCGGCGAGATCACGACGGGCGCCTCAGACGATTTGAAGCGCGTTGCCGAGATCTCCCACTCGATGGTGCACGACTTCGCGATGGGCACCGCGGGCGTGGGGCGCTCGCCGGACGGAGACGTGCGGCTGTCGGAGCAGACGCTGCGCCTGCGCGACGAGGAGCGCCAGGACCTGATCGAGGAGGCGCGCCGGGCTGCGCAGAAGCTGCTCGTCGCTCACCGCGCCCAGCTGGACGCGCTCGCGCACGAGCTGCTCGAGCGCGAGGTGCTCGAGCGCGAGGCGATCGACCGGATCATGGAGGGGGTGCCGCGCATGGAGCGGGCGCCGGGCGTGGGGCTGCGGGTGGTGGCCGCGGCCGAGCCGCCCGCGTCGTTGATGGATCCTCGCCCGCCCGCTCCGATCCCCCTGCCGGACGCCGGCGGCGGGAACGAGCCGGGACGCCTATAGACTGCGGCTGGTGTTCAGCCGCATAGACCACATCGGCGTGGCGGTAGAGGAGATCGAGCCCGCGCTCGAGCTCTACCGCGACAGCTTCGAGCTGACGCTCGCGCACCGCGAGGTCGTCGAGGAGCAGGGCGTCGAGGCGGTGCTGCTGGACGTCGGCGAGAACCACGTCGAGCTGCTGGCGCCGCTCAGTGCGGACACGCCCGTGGGCAGGTTCCTCGCCAAGCAAGGCCCCGGCCTGCACCACGTCGCCTACCAGGTGCAGGACATCGAGGCGACGCTCGAGAAGCTCAGAAAGGCGGGCCTGCAGCTGATCGACCAGGAGCCGCGAACGGGCATCCGCGGATCGCGCGTGGCGTTCATGCACCCCCGCGCGACCGCCGGCGTGCTGACCGAGATCGTGCAGCCTGCCGCCGGCCTGGGGGGTCACTGATGGCTACCGGGGCGCGCCGTGTGACGCTCGGCTTCCAGGGCGGTCAGGTGCTCGCGCTGCGGGTGAGCGAGGAGCAGCTGAACGGCCTCTACGGGTCGCTGGGCGGGAGCGGTTGGTATGAGCTCGACAGCGAGGAGGGGCCGGTGCGCGTCGATCTCGCGCAGCTGGTGTACGTCAGCGCGGATAGCAGCGAGCCGCACGTCGGCTTCGGTTAGGACGCACGCTAGGCGGCGCGATGCTGCGTCCTCGATCGCTCGTGTGCTGAAGCACACTTCGCTCACTACGTCCTTGCCTCGCTTGCCTATCGCACGCCCTAACACCTTGTTCCCCCATATCGCGAATCTCGACGAGCGGCTGCTGCGCTTGGCTCGCACGCGCGGGCACACGCCGGGCGCCGAGCGCGCGGTGGCGCGGTTCTCACGGCTGGGCGAGCACGCGGGTGTATGGCTCGCGATCGGGCTCGTGGGTGCGGCGCTCGACGCGCAGCGCAGAAGCGAGTGGCGCAGAGCGACGACGAGAGTTGCGGGCACGTACGTGCTGAACATCGCGATCAAGCAGGTCGTGCGTCGCCGCCGTCCGCAGCTGCCTGGGCTGCCGCCGCTGACGGGCACGCCGACGGCGCTGAGCTTCCCGAGCGCGCACGCTTCCACCTCGTTCGCGGGGGCGCGCCTGTACGCCAACCTGGGGCTGCCGAGCGTCCCGCTGTATGCCCTGGCGACCGGACTCGCGCTGTCGCGGCTGTACCTGGGTGTGCACTACCCGTCTGATGTGCTGGTGGGGGCCGTGCTCGGGGGGCTGGCCGGCGCGGTGTCCCCGAGCTGTGAGCCGCCCCGGTCTTTGTAGCATGATTTGTGGTACAGTCGGCTTGTGTCGCGTGCTCTCCATGTCCGGCTCGATGCCGACTCTGAGGCGGCGCTTGCGGTGTTGCGCGCCGAAGGGATGAGCGACTCGCAGGCCGTGCGAAGCGCCCTGACCGAGGCGCGTGCGCGCCGGCGCGGGCGTGTAGCACTGAGAGAGGAGGCACGCCGGCTGGCGGCAGATCCACGAGATCGCGCCGAGCTGGCGGCGCTTCGCGAGGAGCTTGACGAGCTCGCTCCGCCGTGGCCGGCTGACTGATGGTTCGTGGCGAGGTCGTGCGGCTGGGCGCGCCACGTCGTGCGCGCGGACACGAGCAACAGGGAGCGCGCCCAGGTGTCGTCGTGCAGGCGGATGAGCTGCTCGACCTCAGCACTGTGTTGATTGCTCCGACGTCGCGCTCGGCGCCGGCCGCAACGTTTCGTCCGACGATCGAGCTCGCGGGCACGCCCACGCGCGTGCTGACAGACCAGCTGCGCGTCGTCGACGCGCAGACGGTAAAGGACAGCATCGGTCACCTCAGCCACGGCGAGATGGCAGCAGTGGATGACGCCTTGGCGCTCGTGCTGAGCCTGCCGGGTTGAGGCACCTGGACACACAGGCGCATATGATGGACGCATGAGCCAAGCACTCTCGACATCGGCGGAGCGACTTGGCTGCAGCGAGCGCACCCTGCGTCGTTACGTGAACGACGGGCTGTTGCGAGGGCGCAGGGTGACCCGGCGTCAGCTGGAGCTGTCAGGCGCCGAGGAGAGCTATCTGGTGAGCCACTGGGAGTTGTTGAACGGGCTGCGGACGGCGTTGCGCACCGAGAGGACCGTTCGCTTGGCGGTGCTGTTCGGCTCGACTGCGGTGGGTGATGACGAGCGCTCCTCCGACGTCGATCTCCTTGTCGTCCATCGCGACCCCGCCGTGCGCGCTCTCGCTGGGCTGAAGCTGCGCTTGCGCCGGACGCTCGGGAAGTCGGTCGATGTCGTCGGGTTGGAGCAGGCTGAGACGATGCCGACGCTGCTGTCGGACATCCTGCGCGAGGGCCGCGTGCTCGTCGATCGAGATGGGCTGTGGGACGGCCTGCGCGAGCGTGAGCCCGAGGTGTCCGCGGCCGCCGCGCGCGAAGAGCGAGCGACGGCGAGGCGGGCACGCCAGACTGTCGCGGCGGCACGGGAGCGGATTGCGGCGGCGGCGTAGCCGTGCCGCCACTCTCCAAGGGGCAGCGCCGGCTGAACACGATCTTCGAGGCGATTCCTCGTGCCCGCGAGCAGCTGCTCGTCGCCGTCGAAGAGTTCGATCCTGAGTTCGACCATGACGCGTTCCTGCTCGCCGCCGGCTCACCGAACGCCCACGAGCGCAACAAGGTCGCCGTGGTCGAGCGCGAGTACGAGGTTCTGCTCAACTGGCTGCACGAGCTGGCCGCTCGTGGACTCGCCGAGGGTCAGCGGCTCGGGGTGCTGGAGAAGGCCACGGGCCATCCGTGGGAGCGACTCGCCACGCTGGGGGTTATCTCGCAAGGCTCGGCTACGCGTCTGCAGGAGGCCAAAGAGCTACGCGACGATCTCGCGCACGCCTATCCGCCCGCAGGGTGGAGGGCGTTGCACGAGGGCGTGCAGATACTCCTGGCCGAGCTCGATCGCTACGTTGACCGATGTGCCGCCTGGCTGAGCGAGGAGGGCATTCTAGAAATGGGGCCGCCATGAGCACGCGCATAGGAATCGTCGGCATGCCCAACGCGGGCAAGTCATCGCTGTTCAACGCGCTGACGAAAGCGGGTGCGGAGGCGGCGAACTACCCGTTCACGACGATCGAGCCAAACGTGGCGGTGGTGCCGGTGCGCGATGAGCGCATGGAGGAGGTGGCGAAGACGGTGGGCGCGTCGGAGATCGTGTGGGACACGGTCGACTTCCACGACATCGCCGGCCTGGTCGCGGGGGCGCACCAGGGCGAGGGTCTGGGCAACCGCTTCCTGGCGAACATCCGCGAGACGCACGCGATCGTGCACGTGGTGCGCGCGCACAACGACCAGAACGTGGTCCATCCGGAGGGCCGCGTGGACCCGTTGGCGGATATTGAGACTATTGAGACGGAGTTGGTGATGGCGGACCTCGAGGCCGCGGAGCGCCGGGTGGACAAAGTCGGCAAACAGGCGCGCGGGGGCGATCGCGTCGCCATCGCGGAGGAGGCGTGGCTGCGCGCGGTGATCGCGGCACTGCAGGCGGGTCGCCCGGCACGCACGGTGCCGGTGCCCGAGGAGGCGCCCAACGCCGCCCGTGACCTGGGCTCGCTGACGAGCAAGCCGGTGCTGTTCGTGGCGAACGTTGACGAGGGCTCTGATGAGGTCCCCGCGGCGGTCGCCGAGCACGCGGCCGCACAGGGCGCGCGCGCGGTGGCGGTGTCCTCGCGCATCGAGTCGGAGCTCGCGGAGCTCGACGACGAGGACGCGGCCGCCATGAGAGAGGAGCTGGGCGTGAGCGAGTCCGGCCTGCAGCGCGTCGTGCGCGAGGCGTTCGCGCTGCTCGAGCTGATCTCGTTCTTCACCGCCGGTGAGGCCACGATCGCGCAGTCGTGGCATCTGCGCCGGGGCCTGACCGCGTGGCACGCCGCCGGCGAGATCCACACGGACATCCAGAAGGGCTTCGTGCGTGCCGAAGTGATCGGCTGGCGCGAGCTGGTCGACGCGGGCGGCTACGCCGGCGCGCGCGAACGGGGCACGTTGCGACTCGAGGGCCGCGACTACGTGATGGCCGATGGCGACGTGATCACTGTCAAGTTCACGCCGTAGCGAGTCCGTCGAGGCGCTCCGCGAGCCTCCTCATCCCAAGCTCGCCCGCCATACGTGCGCCGCCCGCGAAGTCGGTCGCGCGATCGCGTGGCGGCTCGACGTCGACCCGCTGCAACGTGGCGATCTGCTTGAACGTGCGCAGCAGCTCCGCGTTCTCGCGCAGCGCGGCGGCGATCCGTGGGCGCATGACCTTGCTCGCCCTGACCGCCGCCGCGTCAGCGTCGTCCGCCTCCGCGTCCGCGCCGGCCGCGCTCAGCAGCGCCTCAAGCGTTCCGTGTGCGCGCAGCAGCTCGGCGGCGGTCTTCGCGCCGATACCCGGCGCGCCGGGCAGGCCGTCGGAGGGGTCGCCGCGCAGGGCGATGAAGTCGGGGACCTGCTCGGGCTCCACGCCGTAGCGCTCGCGCACCTGCGCTGGGCCGATCTCGCCGTGGGCACCTCCCTTGAGCAGCTCTGCCACCGCCACGCGCTCGGTGACCGCGCCGTACAGGTCACGGTCGCCCGTCAGCAGCAGCGCCTGCCCGCCGCGCTCCTCCTCGTCGCGCGCGTAGGAGAACATCACGTCGTCCGCCTCCAGATCGGCGCTCGTCGCATACGTCCAGCCGAGGCTCGCGAGCAGCTCCGGCGCCTTCTGCCACTGCGCCGCCAGCTCAGGCGGCATGGGGTCGCGGTGGGCGTGGTAGGGCGGATATAGCCGCACGCGATAGTCCGCCTGCTCAGCGCCCATGCACGCAACTACGCCGTCCGGTCGGCACGCCGGCAGGCGTGCATCATAAAAAGTCAAAATCGCGTTGACCGTGCCCAGCAGCGCATTCACCGGCTGCCCGTCGGCGCCGACGATCGATTTGGGTAGGGCGAAGTACGACCGATACAGCAGCCAAGGTACGTCTGCGATCAGCAGCGGGGCGGGCACCCGCTCAGGGTATGCGTCGGGCGCACTCGGCGCGAGCGAGCGTGCTCAGCCGGTGAGCATCCAGCAGTTTTCAGTCCAGAAGAAGCGGTTCGACGAGTTGCCCATCAACGGCGCGGGCAGCGCGATCGTTGCCCAGTTGCCGTGGACGATCACCACCGCCGAGGAGATCGCGTGCTCCTGCGAGCGCAACCGAGCGCGGCCACCCGCTTCGCGGAGCAGCTTGGCGAGTTTTGCGTTCCAACGTTGCGTGCACGTGCGGCCGTGCTCGCTTGCGCGCAGCGGCGCGTTCAGGATCCCGCACGCGCTCGCGCCATCGCCCGCGAGCTCCGCCGTCACGAACCTGCTCGCCGCGCTGCGCACCCACGCGATCTGACCGGTGGTGCCGACCGAGTGGGCGGCCGACGCGCTCGCCGGCGCCAGCGCTGCAGGAGCGAGCAGTGAGACAGCGCACGCGAGCACAGCGACGGTCGAGCGAGGGCTCATGCCCATCTTGTCGGCTCTCCGATCGCGTTGTATGAGCGCTGGGGGCGTCGGTGGAACGGCAACGGACGCATATCGTAGGTGCCCGTCAGGCGGCTAGCCGGCCTCGACGCCACCGGTGCCAGCCGTCGAGGAGGTGCTCGCGGCTGTGGCCGGCGCCTGCTCGCCGCCCTGCGGCCCCGGTGTCGGCGCGGGCGCCACGACCGGGGGGCTTTCCGCCGGTGCGGGCGTGAACGGGTGCTGCCCGCTCGCGTCGGGCTCGCGCACCACACTCGTGCCGTTCTTCACGCTGAAGTACGCCCACGTGCTGGTCAGGCCGAGCCGAGCCGCCAGTTCCGGCCCGCTCACCGGGGTCGTGCCGCGCGAGCCGAGCACCTCGGCGGACACGATTCGCGGGGACACGCCACGCCTCAGCACCTCGATCCCGCGGAACGATCCTCTGACGAGGCCTGCCAGACGCGCGCTCGCGGAGGCGAAGCTCATGCTCAGCTTCCAGCTCGAGGCCTTCGTTTCGTAGGAGTCGGGCACGCCTCGCAGCCACGGCTCCGGCGTCGAGCCGAGGAACGAGTTCTCGACGTCCTCGGTCATCCCCCCCGAGCTCGCGAAGTAGTACGTGATCGCCGGCCGGCCACCGTAGGTGACGATCTGCCCAGCCGTCGCCGCCACCGCCGCGTTCGTCGCCGCGGTTTCCGCCGCCACGCCGCGGTACATCTGCGAGCGCGTGTCCGAGTACACGTCGAAGCGCGAACCGCCAGCGTGGTCGGTCAGCGCGTACGTGCGGCTCGCGATCGCCTGCGCCTCCAGCGCCGCCAGCGGCCAGCTGGAGGGCATCTCGGCGGAGACCACGCCCCGCACGTAGCGTTCGAGCGGAACCCGCTCGACCTTCGAGCCCACGAGCACCTTCACCACTGAGCCGGCCGGCGCCCGGCCGAGCGTGGTACCCGTGTAGTAGTGCGCGAGGATCGCCGCGCCGCTCCAGCCGTGCTCGGCGTATCCCAGCGCGCCATCCTGGCTCATTCCCACGCCGTGACCGTCGCCGGCGCCTTCGATCAACAGCGTCGACGCGCCCGCCGGGGCGGCCACCAGCGCGAGCCCCATCAGCGTGAGCCCCGCCAGCGCGTGCGCGAGCAGCGCGCCCGCGCGCCGCAGGCGGGAGGCTCCGCGATCCAGCGGGCGTCGATCGATGCCGGTTCTCGTCACGATTGACTGCTGCAACACACGCGAGTGCCCACGGTCGCGCGCCATGGCCGAGAGTTCCATACCCACTCGGTCGGGTCTGCGCGCGTCGCGCCTGAGCGCTGCACGATGTATGCCGCTTTGCGCAGAGGCGACGCGGTTTGCATACGCCTGCGCGCTGCTACGTTGAGAGCATGTGCGCCGTCAGTCATGCCGGTCGCGCGGACGCAGAGCGCGCGGTCCTCGAGTGGGTGCCAACCGACCTGTACATCGGCGGCGAGTGGCGCGCCGCGAGCGCCGGCGGCACGCTCACCGTGGAGGACCCCGCCACCACCGACGCGCTCGCAGAGGTCGCCGACGCGCACGAGGACGACGCGCTCGCCGCGCTCACCGCCGCCGCCGACGCGCAGCCCGAGTGGGCCGTGCACGCGCCGCGCGAGCGCGGGGAGATCCTGCGGCGCGCGTACGAGGCGATCGTCGCGCGCACCGACGAGCTAGCGCTGCTGATGACGCTCGAGATGGGCAAGTCCGTCGCGGAGTCGCGCGCGGAGATCGGCTACGCGGCCGAGTTCTTCCGCTGGTTCTCCGAGGAGGCCGTGCGCGTCCACGGGCGCTACATGGTCAACACCACAGGCAAGGGCCGCATCCTCACGATGCGCCAGCCCGTCGGGCCGTGCGTGTTCGTCACGCCGTGGAACTTCCCCACCGCCATGGGCACCAGGAAGATCGCCCCCGCGATCGCCGCCGGCTGCACGATGGTCGTCAAGCCCGCCAAGCAGACGCCGCTGTCGATGCTCGCGCTGGCGAAGATCCTCGAGGACGCGGGACTGCCCGCCGGGGTTCTCAACGTGATCACCGCCAAGCACGCAGGCGAGGTGATCGAACCGCTGCTCAAGGACCCACGCACGCGCAAGCTGTCGTTCACCGGCTCCACCGAGGTGGGGCGCTCGCTGATCGAACAGTCCGCGCAGCAGGTCCTGCGCGTCTCGATGGAGCTCGGCGGCAACGCCCCGTTCCTCGTGTTCGCCGACGCCGACCTCGACGCCGCCGTCGAGGGCGCGATGCTCGCCAAGATGCGCAACATCGGCGAGGCGTGCACCGCCGCCAACCGCTTCCACGTGCACGAGTCGATCGCCGATGAGTTCTCACGGCGGCTGGCCGAGCGCATGGGCGCGCTGAAGCTCGGTCGCGGCACCGAGCCCGACAGCGACGTCGGCCCGCTGATCGACCAGGCCCAGCGCGCCAAGGTCACCGAACTGGTCGACGACGCCGTCAAGCGCGGCGCGCGCTCGCTCCTCGGCGGCCACCCCGCGGCCGGCGCCGGCTACTTCTTCGAGCCCACCGTCCTCACCGACGTCCCCGGCGACGCGCGCCTGCTGCGCGAGGAGATCTTCGGGCCGGTCGCTCCGATCGCCACGTTCACCACCGACCAGCAGGCGCTCGACGCGGCCAACCGCACCGAGTACGGCCTCGTCGCCTACGTCTACACGCGCGACCTCGAGCGCGCGTTCCACGTCTGTGAGCGACTCGAGTCCGGCATGGTCGGCCTCAACCAGGGCGTCGTCTCGAACCCCGCCGCCCCCTTCGGCGGCGTCAAGCAGTCAGGCTTCGGGCGCGAGGGCGGCTTCGAGGGGATCGGCGAGTACCTCGAGACGAAGTACGTCGCGATGGGGGTTTGAGGGAGCCGTCAGCCACGCGATGCGCGTGGCTGACGGCTCTCAGGATGCCCCGCCCCTACGGTCTGATCTCGAATGCCGACGTTAACGTGTTGCTGGCGCGAGTGACCAGCGTCGAGGACTCGGGCCCGCTCCAGCTGCTCCCTTCGTCTTCGGAGACTTCGGTGAACACAGCCTGTTCGGCTTCCTTCTCTTCTTCGATCGAGAAGCTCGTCGTGCTCGTGAGGCTCGGAGCGTCGATGTCGCCGGTCTGCACTCCGGCGAGCGAGCCGACCGTGCGGAACAGGGGGCCTTCGCAGCCGAACTCCGCTGAGTACGGTTCGTGTTCGGAGCTCGCGAGCTCGCTCCACACCTTTCCCGCCACCGGTCCGAGCAGCCTCGCGCGCAGCAGGTTCGTGACGATCGTTCCCGCGCTGCCCGACGGCGTGCCGTCGGCGCCTTCGCTCGTGCACTTCTTGCCCGCGGTTTCGCAGCCGGTGAAGGTCAATCTCTCCGTGCCGGTGTTCAGCCCGGTGATCTCGCCGGAGGCGGTGCCCGCCGTGCACGTCACCGTGCTTCCGTTGAGCGCCGCCGTTTCAAGTGTCACCGGCCCCGTTGTCGAGGTGTATGTCGCGCTTGCCTTTTCGTAGGCGCCCTTCTTGGGCTTGGCCGATCTCGTGGAGCAGCTCGAGTCGGTGTATTCACCTTTCTTCTGGGCGATGCAGGGTGTCGGTCCCGGGGACCATTCGAATTTGCCTTTGTGGTCGGGCACGCCCTTCTTCTCGGCCACCGTCAGACAACCGCCTTCTGCGTAGTTGCCGCCCTTCTGTGCGAGGCAGCGACCGTATTCGGGTGAGCCGCTGAGCGTCGTGAACGTCTGGTCGGCGCCGTAGCTCGTCCCGAGCGGGTTCTTCGCGACGAGCCGGTAGTGATAGGCGGTACCTTCGCTCAGGCCCGTGAGCGGCGCGTAGACCGCGAAGCCCGAACCGACCCGCCACGAGCACGGCGCGCTCGCGCCATAGGAGATCGAGGTGCCGTATTCGAAGTGGCATTCACTTTCCGGTTCGCCGTTGGGGTCCGACGTGCCGTGCAGGTCTGCAGAGACCTGCGAGACGGATGTCGCTTCCTGCGTTTCGACGGTCGGCGCAGCGGGTTCGTTTGGGCCGAGGTTCAGCGAGTAGGGATTTTCCGGGCCGGACATCAGCGTCGTCAGGAGCAGCCCGACGGGAATGCCGTCCAAGCCACCGCAGCTGATGCTCGGGATCGTGACGGTGCCGGTGAAATGCGGTCCGCCCTCCTGGAGGATCAGCTCACCGATCGGCAGGTCTGCGCTGAGATGGAACGAGACCGGTTCTGAGGTTTCACATTCCGTGGGGATGTCTATCCCGAGAAGCCCCGTCTCCGTGATGCCGATGTTGGCGTTCGTGTTGACGCTGAGGTTCGCGCACGAGCTCCCGAAGCGCAGGTTCGAGCAATCCGATGCAGGCACCCCGGTGAGGGTGCCTTCGGCCGCTCCTACCTGCGTGAAGGTGACGCCGACCGTTGTCGGCACGAGCCCCACGAGCTTGATGCTCGCGTTGAACGGCGGCACGGCGATGGTTCCGCTGACCGTCCCCGAGAGCGATGTTGGCGTGACGGTGACCTCGCTGACGCCGTTGAAGGTCGAGCCTTTCGGAAGCACCACCGGTTCGTTGATCTTCTTCGGCGTGAGTGACCCCCACACCGCCCAGTTCTTGAACGTGACCGGCTCGGTGAGCGCCGACGCGCTGGCGGCTGCGATCGACATGGCGCTCAGGGCGGCCACGACTGCGGCCACATAGCGAAGTGTCTTGCGAGACATAAGACGAAGCCCCCATCCTCGGCGCTTGATAATTAAGAAACCCTCAGCCGCGCAAGATCATACCCAAGTTCGAGTCGCCTCAAACCAGCTTTTAAGGTAATAATCGTTTTACGAGGATGCGGTGAGCACGCGCCCTACGCTGTCCGCCACGCACGCCGGCTTCTCTACGCCCTCGACCTCGACGGTGAAGCGCGTGACGACCTGATGCCAGCCGCCGCCGACCTCGGACAGCTCGACGATCTGCGCGTAGCAGCGCACGCGCGAGGAGACCGGCACGGGCGCGGGGAAGCGGACCCTGTTCCAGCCGTAGTTGACGCCCATCGTGAACCCGCTCCAGTCGTTCAAATCACGGCGCAGGCCGTCGATCAGCGATAGCGTCAGGTTGCCGTGGGCGATCGTCGTCCCATACGGGCTCTCGCGCTCCGCGCGCTCGACGTCGGTGTGGATCCACTGGTCGTCGCCGGTCAGCTCGGCGAAGCGGTCGATCATCTCCTGGGTGACCTCGCGCCATTCGCTCGGGCCGACCACCTGATCCTTGAGCTGCTGCAGGCCCTCGATCCCATGGGCGACCGCCCTGGGCACGTCCGCGCTGATAGCCATCGCATTCCTCTCCACTCGGTCGAGAATCGAGGCCATGCTAGACGCTCGAGCGCGGCCTGCGGCTCGGGCGGCTACAGGCTCTGCGAGTCGGCGTGCACCGTGGGGATGCTCCCGCCGAGCACGTTCTCGATCGCGTTCGCCGGCGCCGGTTTGCCCATCAGGGCCCCCTGCGCCATCGTGCAGCCCATCGACTGCAGCGCGCTCATCTGCTCGAAGCTGTCGATGCCCTTGGCGATCACCGTCAGCGACAGGTCGCGCCCGACGATCAGGATCGCCTCGAGCAGCCACGTGCGGTAGTCCTCGTCCTCGGAGGCTGCCAGCGAGCTGCGGTCCACCTTGAGGAAGTCCAGCGGCAGCCGCCGCAGGTCGGAGTGGTAGGCGTAGCCGCTGCCGCCGAAGTCGTCGATCGCAATGCGTGCGCCCAGCTGCTTGATCTCCTCCAGGCGCTCCACCGCGGCCGTCACGTCGCTCATCACCGTCGTCTCGGCGATCGCGAGCGTGAGCATCGCCGGCTCGATCCCGGTCTGCTGCAGCGCGCGCCGCACGTTGACGGCGAACCCGTCTCGGTTGAGCTGGTTGGGGGTGACCGCGACCGAGACGCCGACGCGGTGGCCCGCGACGTTCCATGCCGCCGCCCGCGCGCACGCCTCTTCGAGCACCCAGCGTCCGATCGGCACTGTCATTCCCGTTTCCTCGGCCAGCGGGATGAAGTCGTCGGGGAGCACCACGCCGCGCTTGGGGTGCATCCAGCGCACGAGCGCCTCGAGGCCCGCGACCCTGCCGGTGTTGAGGTCGTAGATCGGCTCGTACAGCACGAAGAACTCTTTCTCCGCGAGCGCCGTGTTCAGCTCGGCCTCGAGCACGCCACGGCCCTCGATCACCGAGCGCATGTTGGCGTTGAACAGCGTGTAGCGGTCCTTGCCGGCGGACTTCGCCGCGTACAGCGCCAGCTGCGCGTCGCGCAGCAGGTCATCGGGCGCGGCGTAGCGGCCGAAGGCGACACCGATGCTCGCAGTCAGGAAGAAGTTCGGGCCGAAGTCGTCGAGGTTGAACGGCTTGTGCAGCGCCTCGACCATGCGCCGGGCGAGCGAGTCGAGGCGCGCCCCGCGGGCCGCCGACTCCACCAGCACGACGAACTCGTCGCCGCCCAGGCGCCCGACGGTGTCGCCCGCGCGCACGACGCTCTCGAGCCGTTCGGAGACGATCTTCAGGATCTGATCGCCGGCTGCCTGGCCGAGCCGCTCGTTGACGTCCTTGAACCAGTCGATGTCGATGAACAGCGCGCCCACCAGCAGGCCGGACTGACGGCCCGCCCGCGCGAGCATGCACTCAGCGCGGTCCAGCATCAGCGCGCGGTTGGGAAGACCGGTGAGGCTGTCGTGCAGGTCTTCGGCAGGCTCCGCGCTGGTCTGCGGTACTCGCACCCGGACGAGGACCGGTGCGCGTCCGCCGCCCAGCACGAACACCAGCACGCCGAGCAGCGCGCTCAGCACGCAGCCGACGATCAAGAGCGCAAGCGCGTCTCCATCACCGAGGACGGTGTTCGCCGGCACGCCCGTGAAGCTCTGCACCGTCCAACCGTTGTGCAGTGCGATCGTCGTGCTCTGCGCGCCTGCCTGCGGGGCGCCGCCGGCGAACGCGAGCTGCGTCGAGCCGCTGTGGTAGGTCAGGCTTACGGCCGAAGCTTCGTGACCGCGCAGCGCTTCCTGGAGCAGAACGCCCGGAGTCAGCACCTCGCGCACCCAGCCGACCGACGCCGCGGTGCGCCCGAGCACGGTGCGTGGCAGGACGTTGCCCCTGTACACGGGCGTGTCGATCGCCAGCGCCTTGGTGCGCGCGACGAGCGCCGGCGTGTAGATGCTCGCTCCGGTGTCTCGAGACGCGAGCAGGCGGGGTGTCACCGAGCAGTAGTCAAGGCCGGCGGGGGGGCTCTTCGCGGGGCCGCGCACGAGGCTGGCGATCGCGAGGCAGTAGGTGGCGCGGCTGCCCGCGGGAATGACGTGCACCGTGCCGGCGGCGCTTGACGCGGACGCCGCGCTCGTAGCTTTGACCGCGCCGGTCGTCGCCGGCTTGAGCGCCTGGCCGGTGATGCGCGCGTGGAACGCGGCAAGTTCGGGGGCGGGGACGGGCGCCACGAGCGTGAGGCCGTCGAGCTCGGGGAAGCGCCGCAGCGTGCGCGCCCACTTGACCCACACCGCGAATTCCTTCGGCGAGGTGTTGGAGTTGGCGGCGAAGTACGTGCTCGCGCCGACCGCGAGGTCTTCCTCGTGGCGCAGGGAGAGCTTGACGGTCGAGGCGATCGCGGCCGCGGTCTGCTGGGAGGACTGCTGCGCCTTGCCGGCTTCGCCGTGCGCGACAGCGTGTGCTCCGAGCACCGACGCGACAGCTCCCGCGGCGACGCACAGCACCGCGACCACGGCCCACACGAGCTTGCGGCTACGCAGCAGCTGGCCCACGCCCGCGCGCTCCTCGGCGATCGGCTCCTGGGCGATCGGCTCCTGCGCGGCTGCGGCTGCGGCGATGCTCTGCGCGCCGTCGGTGGGCTGAGCGAAGCTCTGGGAAGGGGGGTTCTGCGCCTGCTCGGGAGCTCCGGGCTGGGGCGCGCCGCCCACAGGTCCGAACGCGGCGGACTCAGCCGCCGGCTCGCGCTCGTTCTCTTGAGGGATTTCGCTATCTGACATTGTGGCCTCGTGTGCGGCCAGCGGTCCGCCGTGCGCTGTTCTGGCTTGATCGAGCCTGAATGGGGCAATCCATGTGCATCGTGCGTCCATCTCGACGAAAAGCCGATGAGGGTTTAGGCGCGGCGGGGTGTGCAAGCTTCCGTGCACCCCGCGCGCCGCGAGCGCAGGCTAGGGTGTGCGATGACCGTGACGCCCGTAGAACCCACCACGCCGCACGGCGACGCACGGCGAGCGTTCTCGCCGCCGGTGCTCGTGCACGACGTGCGCGCCCTCTACCGCAAGCACTTCAAAGACTGCCGCAAGGAGCGCCAGATGATCTCCACGGCGTCGTTCTTCGTGACGTTCGCGGCGGTGCGCGCCATCACGCACGCGATCCGCGCCGAACGCGGGCCGTTCAAGAACATCACGCCAGGAGGGCGCCACATCCACCACATGACCTTCGGGATTACGGGCCTGCTGAGCGTCGGCTACCTGTGGCTGCTGGAGATCGGCATCAACGAGCAACGGCGTGCGTCGCGACTCACCTCGATGGCCTTTGGAAGCGGCGCCGCGCTGACGCTCGACGAGTTCGCGCTGTGGCTGAACCTCGCGGACGACTACTGGAACAAGCAGGGCCGCGAGAGCATCGACGCGGTGGTGCTGTTCGGCTCGCTGCTCAGCCTGAGCGTCCTCGGCAAAGGCTTCTTCGGAGAGCTCGTGCACCACGCGCGCACGGGCGAGCGCACGCCGCTCGAGCTCGATCGCGCGTCGGTCAACGGGCGCCAAGCGGCCCACGGGTAGAACCTGTTTCAAAATAGGCGGTGCGGTCGGGGCGTTCATGGACCAAGCTGGGCGACGCGGGACGGTGAAGGCCGTGCTGGTAGCACGGGCAAGCCGGCACGTGGCGATCCAGCGCAGTGTCCAGGGACGCATCCGGGCGTGCCGATCTTTTTGAAACAGGTTCTTAGCGGCTATCCTCGCCGCATGGCGGTCGATGCCTGCGCGGCACGGATGCCGGGTGGCGCTCACGCGCTGGTTGCGCTGACGCTCGCCGCGGCGCTCGCCGGCTGCGCCGGCTCCTCCTCGACGGGCAACGGCGTGGCGTCAAAGACGCCGACGCAGATCGTCGCGCTCGCCACCTCGGCGGCCGCCGGTGCGGCAAGCGTTCACGTTGCAGGCTCAATTCTCGGCGAAGGCAAGCCGATATCACTCAATATGGAGCTCGAAGCGGAGAAGGGCGGGAAGGGCCGGGTCACGCTGGGCGATCTCAGCATCGAACTGGTGAACGTCGATCGCGCCCTGTACATCAGGGCCGGCGCCGCCTTCTACAGGCGCTTCGCCGAACCAGCTGCGGCGCGAACGCTGCAGGGAAGGTGGCTGCGCGGTTCGAACACCGTCGGGCCGCTGGCGTCGTTCACCTCGCTGACCAACCTCCGCAAGCTGCTGAGCGGCGCGCTCGCCGGTCACGGAGCGCTCTCGCGCGCTGCGAGCACGACCGTCGAGGGGCGCCAGGCCGTCGCCGTGAGCGACGCCGCCGGGGGTGGCACGCTGTACGTCGCGAGCACTGGCACGCCCTATCCACTGGAGATCGTCAAGCGCGGAGCCGGTGGGGGCAAGCTCGTTTTCGACAGATGGAACCAGTCCGTATCGCTCACCGTGCCGCCGAATCCGATCGACATCAGCCAGCTGCAGAGTCGCGGCTGAAAGCCTTGGTTCATATGTCTATCCGCTTGCAGAACCGATCAAGCCGCGTCGCCCGGACGTCGAACCTTGACGCACCAGGCAACGCGTATTCGAGACCGGGCAACAACGCGAGATCTCTCAGTGAACGGCGCAATCCAAGCGAGCTTCCTTCGGAGACCGGCAGAGCCCGGAGCGGACGCCGAGGATCACGGCACAGGGCCGACGGGACGCCTGGGGATCGGTGCTCACATGCGTAGGCTGGCTGGAGCGGAGCACCAACCGCCCGAGCGACGACCGCCGCGCCGCAGGCACCGGCACCGGAACAGGGCCGTCGGCGTGCTGCCGTGGGCGCTGCTCGCCATCGCCGCCGTCGTCGGGGCGCTGCTGGCGGGGGCCTCCGCGCTCGTCGCCGGCTGCCTGGTCGTGCTCGCGTGTGCCGCGATCGGGCTCGGGTGGTACTTCGGCGAGAACAGCAGGGTGGCGCTCGAGGACGAGATCGAGCACCGCACGAGCGAGCTCAAACGTGCGCTGTCGGAGCTCGAGATCGCCCAGGCCGAGACGGTCCAGCGGCTGTCGATGGCGGTCGAGTTCAGAGACGAGGACACCGGCGCGCACATCGAGCGGATCGGGCGCTTCTCGGTGCTGCTGGCCGAACACATCGGCATGGACTCGGAGTTCTGCGAGCGCCTGCGCCACGCGGCGCCGCTGCACGACGTCGGCAAGGTGGCGATCCCGGACGCGATCCTTTTGAAGCCCGGGCCGCTGACGCCCGAGGAGCGGGCGATCGTGGAGACCCACGCGGAGGAGGGCCACCGCCTGGTGCGCGGCTCGTCCTCCTCGATCCTGGACATGGCGGCGACGATTGCGCTGAGCCACCAGGAGAAGTGGGATGGGAGCGGCTACCCCCGGGGCTTGAAGGGCGAGGCGATCCCGATCGAGGGACGGATCGTGGCGGTCGCGGACGTGTTCGACGCGCTGACCAGCGATCGCGTCTACCGCAAGGCGTTCTCGATCGAGGACGCTGTGCAGATGATGCGCGAACAGCGCGGGCGTCACTTCGACCCGGTGCTGCTCGATGCGTTCATGGAAGTGCTCGGGCGGACCGGTCCGGACGCTCGCGAACAGCTGCGCTCAGACCCGGTGGCGCTCGTGGAGAGCACGCTCGAGACCTTCGCCACCGCGCTCGAACGCGGCGACGCGGAGATGGCCGAGGGCGCGATCGCGACGGCGATCGAGGACGGGATCTCGCCGACGACGCTGCACGCCGAGGTCATCGGCCCGGCGCTGCGGCGCATCAACGTGCTCTCGGAAGCTGGGCAGATCGACGCCGAGCGCGAGCACCGCGCGACGACCATCACCCGGCGTGTGCTGGCGACGCTGTACCGCTACATGACCGGCAGCACCGAGCCGACACGCGAGCGCGTGTTGCTGGCTGGCGTCGAGGGCGACGAGCACACGCTCGGCCTGCAGATGGTCCACGACCAGCTCGCCGCCGCGGGGTTCCACACGATCTTCGACACGGACCTGTCGGCGCAGCGGCTGCTTGAGATGGTCGACAGCCAGTCGCCGGATCTGATCGTGGTCGGCGCCACCGTCCCCAGAGCCGCGGAATCGTTCGAGGTGGCGCTGCGCGACCTGCGCTCCAACCGTCCCGACCTGCCGATCGTGCTGGGCGGCCCGGCGGTCGGCGGCAGCCTGCCGCGCGAGCGCGGCGGGATGCGCGTGCTCGAGCGCATCGACGAGTCGGTGGAAGCGGTCGAAGATCTGCTCGCCACCGCCGCGTCGATCGCGCCGGTATAGATTCCACTGAATGAGCACTCCTGTGATCGTGACCGGCGGCGCCGGCTTCATCGGCTCGCACGTCGTCGACGCGCTGCTCGCGGACGGCTACGCGGTGACGGTGATCGACGACCTCTCCTCGGGCGACGCGGCCCGGGTGGCCGCTGACGCGCAGCTGGTGGAGCTCGACATCGTCGACGCTGCCGCGCTCGAGGCGGTCGTGGCAGACGTCAAGCCGCGTGCGATCTTCCACCTGGCGGCGCAGTCGAGCGTGGTCGTCTCGGTGGAGGACCCCGGCCGCGACTGCGAAGTCAACGTGCGCGGCACGCTGAACGTGCTCGAGGCCGCCGGGAAGTTCCAGGCGCCGGTGGTGTTCACCTCGACCGGTGGCGCGCTGTACGGCGACGACGCGCCGATGCCCACGCCGGAGGACCGCATTCCCGCGCCGCTGTCGCCGTACGGGGCGTCGAAGTGGGCCGCGGAGGCGTATGTGAACACGTGGTCGCTGTCGTCGGGCATCCCGCACGCGGTGTGCCGGCTGGGCAACGTGTACGGACCGCGCCAGAGCCCGCACGGCGAGGCGGGCGTGGTGGCGATCTTCTCCAACCACCTGTACACCGACCAGGCGCCGAAGCTGTACGGGCACGGCACGCCCACGCGGGACTACGTGTACGTCGGCGACGTCGTCAGCGCGCTGCTGACCGCGTCGGGGCGCTCGGGCACGTACAACATCGCCACCGGCGTCGAGACCGACGTGGCGAGCATCTGGAGCGAGCTCAGCAAGGCGGCGGGCAAGCACATCGAGCCAGAGCTCGCCGACCTGCGCCCGGGTGAGCTGACGCACAGCCGCCTCGACATCAGGCGCGCGGAGCGCGAGCTGGGCTGGCGTCCGGAGGTGCCGATCGCCGAGGGGCTGCGGCTGACCTACGAGGCTCTGGTCGAGGAATTCAAGCGCCGGTAGGGCCCGGCCGACAACTGAAGCATGAGCTATGCCCCCGCTGCGGCTCCGTCCGCGCTGGTGCGCCCGGTGCTGGCAAGCCTCAGCGTCCCGAGGGCGGCAAGCCCCGGGCGTCCGCCGCGGGTGACCCTGCGCATCGACGAGGCGGGCGTGGCCACGGTCGACGTGCACGTGACGGTGAGCGCGCTCACGAGTCGGCGCACGGTGGTCGTGGCGAGCCTCGGCTGGGTGCGCACCGGCCGCATGATCGACGTGACATGGCCGTCACGCGCGACGCTCGCGCCGGGCGGCTACGAGGTGAGCGTGAGCGCGCACGATCGTCGCGGGCGCGCACTGCTGCGCAGCGCCCACAGCTCGGGCACAGCGAGCCTGACGGTCACCGCGCCGGCGTCCGCGCCAGCCAAGGCCCCGGCGCCTGCGGCCCCGACGACGCCAAGCCCGTCGCTGGCGGTCGAAGCTGGCGTGCCGACCGTCGCGCAGACGGTCGCCGACGGCGCGGTCTTCCCGGTCGCGGGCCCGCACAACTTCGGAGGCCCGGAAAACGTCTTCGGCGCCCCGCGTGACGGCTACCTGCACCAAGGGCAGGACGTGCTCACCGCCGAAGGCACGCCGGTCGTGGCGCCGCTGGCGGGCACGATCCTCACGACCAGCTATCAGGAAGGCGGCGCCGGCTACTACGCGGTCGAGGAAACGGCGATCGGCTTCGATTTCATGTTCGCTCACTGCCAGGCGAGCTCGCTCGCCGTCGTCACCGGACAGGCCGTCGCCGCGGGACAGTCGCTGTGCAGGGCCGGCCAGACCGGCGATGCGACCGCGCCGCACCTGGACTTCGAGATGTGGGTCGGCGGCTGGCAGGCCGCGAGCGGCCATCCGATCAACCCGCTGCCCTACCTCGAAGCCTGGAGAGGCTAGGGCGTGGTCGCGCCCGGGAGCGGCCGCGGGCGGCGAGAGAGCCGGTAGCATCGGATCCCCGATCGAAGCTCGATCAGCGGCGAGATAGCTCAGTTGGTAGAGCACACGACTGAAAATCGTGGTGTCCCGGGTTCGAGTCCCGGTCTCGCCATGTCCCCGAAAACCAGCATAAACACAGGGTTTTTGCGGAGCTAGCGCGAGCAGAAAATCCAACGCCAAACACCACGATTTCAGGGTCCCGGTACCTTTTCGGTTCCTTTTGCCCGCAGAGGCGCCCATACTTCTGCACCGCAAGCGGACGATCCGGGTACCGCAAAGGCGCGAAGGGCCATTCACGCCGCCTGAGCGAGTAGCTGCTCGCCGTGGATCTCGTTGGCCTGGCTCTCACCGGCCTGGCGCACGAGCCGATCGAAGCTCTCGCCGTGCTCGCGCTTCACGCGCTGCTCGAGCTGTGCGTAGACGTCCATCGTCATGCGCGAATCTGCGTGGCCGACCTGCGCCATCACCCACTTCACGTCGAAGTTGTTAGCGAGCAGCGCGATCGAGATGTAGGTGCGCCGCAGCGTGTGCGGCGTGGTGTTGGGTAGCGGTGGCAGGCCCCTCTCGAGCTGCTGCTCGCTGGCCCCAGCGCTGGCCTTCGCCAGCACCGCCGAGATCCGGCCACGATCGTTGCGCCCGCCTCTCGCATTCGGGACCAGGAAGGCCTTCGGACCGGTCGGCGCACCAATGCGACGCAGCCGAGCGATGTGCTCGTCCACCGCCGCGGCGAGGTCCGGGGTCATCTGCACCTCGCGAATCCCGGTCTCGGTCTTCGAGTCGAGGATCTGAAAGCGCCCGCCGTCGCTGCCGTGCAGGCGCAACTGACCGATCCGCAGGTCGCACAGCTCGCCGACGCGCACGCCCGAGCGCCCGAGGATCTCGACCATCACCCGCCGACCGCAGTAGCCATGACCGACCCTCACGCCGAGGCGGCGCAGGTGAAAGCTCACCGTCCCCTGCGCCACGCCGAGGCGCTTCGCGATCTGTCGCGGTTGGTAACCCTTGTTCAGCAGGCGCTGAACTTGCAACGTTCTCGCGCCCAGTCTTGGGTGAGGCGCGGCCTCGTGCGTGGGCTCGTCCTGTGCGCCGGCCGCCTCAAGCAGCGCCGCGAGCTCGTCCATCTCAAGGAACGTCCGGCTGGGCTTTGGCACCCGTACGCGCATCCGCTTGCCTCGCGCGGGGTTGCTCTCGAGCAGTTCGTCCTCGACGGCCTCGTCGAGAATCGCCGCGAGTATCTGCAGCACACTGCGGATCGACGCCGGCCCGAGCGGTCTGCGACGGCGCCCGCGCTCGTCGCGCAACTCGCGCCCGGCCTCGGTCGCCTCGCGCAGCATGCGGGCATTGGCGATCAGCGTTGCCTTCAAGCGCAAGCAGAGCGCGCGGTCGATCTCCTCGACCAGGCAGTCCTCGAACGCCGCCAGCAGATGGCGCTCGAGGTAGCAGCGGTAGCTGGCCGCGGTGCCCGCCCGGATCTCTCCATATGCACCTTCGGTCTTTGCCTGGAGCCAACGCCGGGCGTACGCATCGAAGCTCGTGCCCGATCCCGTCCGCCTCGCACGCATCGCTGCCGTGGGGCGCCGCCAGATCCCCAGCCTGACCTTCGCGAGCACATCGGCCAGCTCGCGCCGGGCCTCGGGTGCATCCCAGCCGCCGCCACAGCCGCATGCGCAACCTTGGCGCTCGTGCAGGCTCAGGATCTGCCGCCGGCCGTCTGCGTTGAAGCGCAGGCGGAAGACGCGGGTGCCGTCGGCGAGCGCGCGGGCGTGTATAGACCCTGAGTTGACGCGAGGCATGTCTTGAAGATGCTCCCTAGCACGGACGGACCAAGGCGCCCACTGGGCTGGGCCGCCGGTGAACCGAGGAGCCCTTGAAGGCACGCCTCGAAGCGCCGGTCGGCGCACAGCCGTATCCAACATCCGGTTGAAGCGCAGCCGGAAGACGCGCGTGCCGTCGGCGAGGGTTCGGGCTTGAGGGATCAGCGGATCATCCGCTGATCGAAGAAGCTGGCCTCAAATCCGAAGGTCCCGTCGGTGGCCTGTCGGATCCGGCGAGATGGCTCGACCCTTCGCCGACTAAGCCGGCCGTCGTCCCGATGCGACCCGCGGTCAGGAGACGGCCGCGAGGGGCACGGCCTCCTCGGTCACCTCGGTCAGACGGACGAAGTAGGGCGGAGCCAACTCTGCCCGCATCGTGACGCGGTACCGCATATCGGAAGGGGCCTGATCCTCGAGGACCGTCACCACGGCCGTCACCTGCGAGGCACCCAGAGGGTTGCCGCTCATAAGGTTCCGAAGGGCGAGGAAGTCCAGCTCCTCGTCGCCCGAGTCGATCGAGAGCGGCGCCGCAGAAGCGCAGACCAGTGCGTAGTGCGCCCGAGCCGATCCGCTGGGGCGACCGCCGCTCGTCACCCGCGCAGCAGGCGGGAGCTTGAAGCGCCTACCGTGCAGATCGTGCCCGGCCGTCCAGGCAAACCGCGCCGCCGGAGCACAGTCGAACGGCACGCGGTTGAACCCCTGATCGGACTGAAGAGAACCTCGGGTCGTTCGCTTCGCTCGATTAGCGCCAACATCGCAGGTGCCACCGAGTTACCAATGCCCCAGAAGAAAATCCCGTCGTTGTCGAGGCGTTCACGCTCCTTGCGCCCGATGATCTCCTCAATGGTTTCCCCGGCCTCGGTCCCGAAACGCGTCCAGCAGAAGGCGTCGGGAATCGCTTGCGTTCGGTGCAGCACTTGATGAATACTAATGAATCAGATGGACGTATCGACCGAGCTCAGGACACTACTGGCACGTGGAGGCATGAGCCAGGCAGAGCTCGCCCATCGAGCCGGGGTAAGTCAACCTACGGTGTCGCGGGCAATGAGACGCGCGCCTCGTCGGAACAGCCAGAGCTACACCCGGCTATGCAGTTATATTCATAAGGAGCTGGGTGAGGTCGGCCTCCCGGGTCCGGCGTGTGACGCGCTCGCGGAAATCTGGGACGGTTCCCTTAGCCATGCCGAGGCTCTGGCCGCCTTGATCAGGGCGGCCAGGGATGTCGGCCGGACCGGAGACACGAGGGACAGCGATGACCAGCCCGACTAGCAGAGAACTGAAAGACCGTCTCGGCGCGCTCGGGATGAGTCGTGCAGTCATCGACGCGGTGTGGCCAGCGTGGTGGAGCGATGAGGCCGAGGGATCTCCCTCCGCGCGGACCGAGCTCCGCTTCGGGATCTCGAGGCGGCTCGGAATCGACCCGCGTTCACTCCTCGGCGCCGACGAGGAGCCTCGCTTCCTCTGGGGTCGAAGCGACGCGCGGTTCAAGAACCTCTCCGACGTTAGCGAGGTGGAGCGCACCGGCCTCACCTCCTTCGGGCGTGCCGTCGCCTCGATCCTCCTGCAGGCCACGCCTCCGGTCTCGCGCGGGCTCATCGGTGTCGCGGCGGAGGCGCTCAGGGACGCGATCCTCTCCGGCGGGCGGCAGTTCGTCGACCTGCAGAGCCTCCTCACCGTGTGCTGGGGGGTCGGGATACCCGTCGTCTACCTACGCGTCTTCCCCTGGCGGGCGAAGAGGATGGCGGCCATGACCGTCAGGGTGGGCAACCGATCGGCCATCCTCCTCGGTCGCGACTTCGAATACCCGGCTCCGGTCGCCTTCCATCTCGCCCATGAGATCGGCCACATCGGCCTGGGTCATCTCTCGCCCGGGGAGGCGATCGTCAACATCGACCCGTCCGAGCGCGGCCTCGAGCCCGCCGATGAGGAGGAGGGCGCGGCCGATCGTTTCGCCCTTGAGCTTCTCACCGGGCGCCCCGACCTGGAGGTGACCGAGGCCGAGGACAGCGCCGCCGCCAGCGCCGGAGGTCTCGCTGACGTTGTCCGGCAGGAGGGGCCGCGACTCCACATCGAGCCCGGGACACTCGCTCTCTGCTTTGGCTACTCAACCCAGAAGTGGGAGGCGGCGTTCGGCGCCCTGAAGGCCATATACGCCGCCCCGGCCCCCGCCTGGGAGGCGGTGAACGAGATCGCCGCAGGCCAGCTCGAGTTCGACTCGATCCCACAGGACGCCTCGCGCTTCCTGGTCACCATTCTCGGCGCGTCGAACGAGTAGGCCCGCGTACTCAAAGATGGACAGGGTGGTCGACAACGACCTGATCCTAAAGTCGGTCTCCTACGGCCTGGCGTCGGTCTTTTGGCCCGACGATAGCCAGGCGTCGCTCGGCATCCTCGGCGCCGCCCGCTACGTTGTCGCCCACGAGCTCCACCGCGCGTCTCTGAACCGTGGTGCCGAGGAGGCCAACTCGGACCTCTCCGAGCTCATCGCGCGCTGCGCGGAGCTCGAGCCTGACGACGAGGAGATCGACCTGGCGGCGCAGATCGAGCTCTGCGGCCAGGAACATGGCCTCGCCCTCGACAACGGAGAGAGCCAGCTCGCGGCGATTATCGTGATCCGCAATCTCCCTCTGCTGGAGACAGGCGACAAGCGGGCGATTGCGGGGCTCGAGGAGGCGAGGCGCTACCTCCCGGCGCTGAACGCCCTCTGTGGACGGGTCCGCTGCCTCGAACAGATCGCCCGCCGTGAGATTCGGGTCGAGGAGGAGTTTGAGGAACTCTCGGATCGCGTTTGTGCCGAGCCTGGCGTTGACCGCTCCCTCAGCATCTGCTTTGGCTGCTTCGGCGACTCCACGGCCGACCGGGCGACGGCGCTAGCGGCTCTCGGTCAGTACATCCGCGAGGTCCGGCGCTCGGCGCCTGAGGTCCTGGTCGACGACGACGGAGGCTAGTCGCGGACGATGACCGCGTAGGGCTCGACGACCTCCGCCACCAGGCCGATCGGGACGACCTTTCCTTCAGGGTCCTCCGGCCCGGGGGGCGGCCCGACTACCTCCAGGCATGCCTTGTCGACACGGCCCCGTATGTAGCGATCGCCCCGCCTGCCCTTGTTATTGCCGACCGCTACCTCGGTCTGGGCGAGCGGGAGCTCGAACTCCTCCTGCTTCAGGTCCTTTATGGCGAGCGCGTAGCGCGAGCCAATCACGTTGATCGCCGGATCGATTCTCTCCCAGTTGATCCCGTCAACCGAGAATTCGGTCGCTCTCTCGGTCACGGCGAAGTGGTTCGAGACCATCGGTTCCATGCAGAGATGGATCTGGTTACCCCGGTCCACCGCGGCGCGAGCAAAGGGCTGGACCATCGTCAGCGGGTGGCAGGTGTTCCCACCGTAGCCCCAAAGCGCGAAGCCCGCAGCGTCGATCTCGGCCTGCTTTCGCTCGATGATCTCCTCGAGGGACTCGTTGGCGTGGGTCCCCACCTTCATAAAGAGGAGGTCCTCGCCGGGTTTGATGATGTCGCTCACTCGGGGTTCTCCAACAGCTCGAGCAGATACTCGGATTCGTGGGCCTTTCCGTAGTCGAGCCTAGCGCGCTCCTTCACGTACCTGACCCGGGGTGTCTTGTCGCGGCCATAGAAGTTCTCAAGCCGAACGGGGTCGTCGATCGGAAGGCTCTGGGTAGGTTGACGGCCCCTCAAGACCGGGGCCAGAAAGAGGTTGCAGGATTGGAGGTCGGGCGCGTCGTCAAGGTGGTAGGTGTGCAACTGGGGCAGCATCCGCTGGACGAAGAAGCCCTTGTTGACCGCGAAGGACTGGAGGCTCGCGAGGACTGCCTTTGGCCAGGTGAGTTCGGGATCGTCGGCGATCACTACCGCGCCTTCTCCGGCGAACTCCGTCGCCTCCATTCCTCGCTCGACGAAGACCTTCACGCTCTCGCCCTGGTTGCTCGCCCCCCACGGAGGGTTGGTGTAGAAGCAGTCGAAGTCGGTTGGTCCTGGGAAAGGATCGATGCAGTTGTAGAGGACCGACGAGAGGGTAGCCAAGCGCTCCGCGTCGGCGAAGCGTTCGACGGACTTGCACATCCTCTCGTCGAAATCGAAGACCGTGACCTTGTCGGGCCCGTAGGGCAGGATCCCGCGGTGCTTCAAGTAAGCGCAACAGATCGAGATGGCATCCCCGTCGCCGATGAAGGCGAGGTGCTTTTCGTCCGACCACCGCGCGATCTGCTCGGCCTGCATCACCATGTCGCCGGCCTTCATGTAGATCTGATCGAACTCCCGCAGCGGCGCAGGCCGGTTCTGGATCACGTCGGATATCGCGTTCACCGCCGCCCGCAGGTCGATCTCGGTTCCAGGCACACATGAAGTTGTATCCGAGTATGGGCAAGTTCAAAAGAGCGGGTGATGGCATTTCGACCATTTTGCGAAGTCGCCGGGGATCGCCGAGCTTTGGCTACAAGGCCGCCGCGAGGCGGAAGCCGTGGCCGGGAAGCACGGCTGTCTGGCCTTGACCCGAGGCGAACTTCAGCGCCGCTCCCGTCGCGAAAGATCTTGATCGGGAGTAGAGATCGCTTCTGTTCTGTGGGGTTAGAGGCCGGCGTTTGGTCCGGCGAGAACTCTATAAACAGGAGGCAGCATGCCGAACTTTGACCGAACAGTCGATGACCGCTGGCGACCGGATCTCGCATCCAGCCAGCGCCGTGTGCGCGAAGAGGAGTTCGAGGAGAGCCTGCCGGGTGAGGAGCAGCCGAAGGTGATCTTCAGCCGCGAGCTCTCCTTCGTACCGGCACGGCGTAAGGCTTTCGAGGCGCACGACGCGCAAACGCTCGCGCTGATCCGTCGCCTCGCCGAGCTCGAACGCCTGCCGCATGGCGAGCCCGTCGGCAAGCTGCTCGAACACTGGAAGTGGCTGGAGGCGATGAAGGGCGCGGCGGAGAAGCAGCGATGGCTGGAGCCGCTGATCGCGACGGTGCGCCGCGACCCCGATGCCAACGAGCACCTGGTGGTCTTCCTGATGCTCGTCTTCGAGCCAGTCAGGCGCAGCGTCAGCAAGGCGTTCGTATCGGCGCACGCCGGCATCAGCGCGCAGCCGCGCGACGTGAGCTGGGCGAATCGCGAGGAGGCGCGGATGATCCGCCACGTAGAGCGCGAACGCCTGTATGACGTCACCCGCGAAGCGGCGCTTGAGGCCGTCTTTCGCTATCCAGCGAAACCGCCTGAGCGCTTCTTCGCCTGGCTGCGCGAGACAATCGCTCAGCGCGCGCTCGACAAGCTCCGCGGCGAATTGCCGGAGGCCCTGACCAGCGGCGCCTCCGTCGCCGAGGCCGAAGCGATCCAGAACGCTCTGGCTGGCTTCGAGGCCGTCGAAGGGCCTGAGATGAGCGACCGCGGCGGCTACCGCGAGTGGCGCGCGCGAATTCGCATGCGCGACGTCTTCGACGTGGTCGAGGAATTCTTCGCACACGACCCGGTACAGGAAGCGTGCCGACTAGCGGTTGGCCGGCTACCCAACGCGCAGCGCGAGGTGATCGACAGCTACTTCTTCAACGACAGCGACGTTCCCGACATCGCCGCGCGTCGCAGAGTCAGCGAGAGCACGGTCTATAACCAGAAGGCCCACGCGCAGGCGGCGCTCAAGGGCGATGATGTCTTCTTCTCCGCCCTCTATTCGCTGCAGCGCGTGCGTGACCGCGCGCGAGCGCAGAAGCTCGCCACGACCTATCCCGACGGCGTGCTGCCCGTCGGCCGGCGCTTGGTCCTGATCGACAACGCGGCCTAGGCACTCCTCAAATGAGTCTCGTCAACGTGGGCCCGGCCTGCTCGATCGCGAGCAGCTGCGCCTCCTTGGCGCTGACGCTGGCTCAGCTCGCAGAACGACGGCGTCGGGGCCGAGACCGCCGCTGAGTGATCGTCAGAATCAAACCGTGCCGGCGACGTGATCAACCCGATCTGTCGAGGCTTCGAGTCGTCACGGAGATTCTCGCTGGCAGAAGCGACTGAAACCACGATAATCGGTGATAGTCCGTTGGCATCCGGACAACGCGCCCGAAGGGCATCGTCGGTGAGAATCACCTGCAATCCACATCTTTCAGCGCTGAATTTGCCGCGCGAGCGGCGTCTTTGCAAGCAGGAGGTCACGGGCTCACAGAAAGTCCTCGGCATTGCGTGGCCATGCGGCATCATTTCGTAGTACACTAAGTTGTCGTGGAGATTCACTCGTCGGCTCGCAACCACGGCGTCGCCGACGAAGACATCCGCCACGCCACTGACCATGCGCTCGCCATTGAGGACGCCGGAGAGGACCCAGACCGCTGGCTCGTCATCGGCCCGGACCGTGCTGGGAACCTCCTTGAGGTGGTGGTCCTCGTCACGACTGAGGGCGCTCAGCTTGCGATCCACGCGATGCGGATGCGCGCCAAGTACAGGAGGTTGATCGAGCGATGAGCAAAGATCGCGCATACGGCCACACCCGGTCGGGCAAGCCCATCACCGACGAAGGGATCGAGACGCTCGCCGCGGAGGCCGAGGCAGGCTACGAGGTGGAGGCGTTGCTTGCCCGCAGGGGTAAGCGCGGACGGCCAGCGCTGGGCTCTGCGCCCGCGAGCGTCGAGTCGGTCAGGTTGGACCCCGAGTTGCGTGACCAACTCCTCGAGCGCGCCAAGGCCGACGGCACGACGACCTCCGAGCTGATTCGCGAGGCGCTGCGCCGCTTTCTCGAGGCCGCCTGACGGTAAGGAGCATCGATCCAAACCCCTCGGTATCCGCGGGTATCCGCCGGTATCTCAGGGGCGGAGCGGGTGAGCGTTGCCCCTGCTGATCGCCCTAAAATCCCAGCAAACGTGCGGATTCTCGCTACGGCCCGCACGGTGGCTCGGGTTCGTCGCCCCGCCACTGAAAATCGAGGTGTCGGCGGTTCGAGTCCGCCTCTCGCCATGCGCCTGATCGGCCCGTTTTGGGTCTGGGCCGACGAACCCCGCCGGTCGGCTGTCCGCTTCTCAGGGTAGGACGCCGCCCGACGGCGCAGCTTTTAGGGCTCGATCCACGCTTTGCGGAAGATCGCGCGCCAATCGCCCTCCTGCACTACGGCATCGAGATCCCACCATGCCCCGGTTAGGAGCAGCGCGTACTTTCTGAATGTTTCGGCGATCGAGTCGATGGCGGAGTGCAGTTCGCCGAACGTGGGAGGCAGGGCGACGGTTGGTGTGGTGGCGTCATGTGCGAGGTGCTGATCGACGTACACCTTGACGCTCTGGGCGACGCGCTCCAGCTCCCGCGCATCGGCGCTCGCGATCGTCGCGTCGAACCGCCTGCCTGCAGAATCGGCCCATTTTTGCCATCCTCGGTTCGCTCGTTCTACCATCAGCTCGTCCCTGGCCTGCTCCTCGCTCAGGAGCGCGACATACACCTCGCGCGTGAGCAGGTCCGGCTTTCTGGCGATGTCCTTCAGGAGGCGCCACAGCGAGGACGTATCACCGCGCTTGTCAGCTTGCCTGCGAATCGCGATCGACTGGGCCGCCGCGTAGTTACCGTGGTAGAAGTTCCAGAACGACGATGGCATCAACCCCACAGACGGGTTGGCGCCCAGCATCTGGTCAACGTCGAGCCACATCTTGCGCCGCAAGAACATGCCCATCACCTCGGAGTAGATGTCCCCGTGGATCCAGCTTCGCCACTGCTGGACTTGCGCAGGCACAGAGATGGCGCTCATTAAGCGCAGACGCTATCGGCTCTTGCCGCAAAGCCATGCTGATGAGCGGTGTCAGTTGGCGTCGTCCGCGGTTCGTGCGGCGCGGGTTGGAGCTAGGGGCGGATCATTCCATAAACGCTCGCCAGTGCTGAGTCGTCGGCGTAGGTGCTGGCGAGAAACGACTCGAGGGTCATGCCGTTCCGCCGGGTATCCATCAAAGCGACCGCGAAGCTCGCTCCGACTTCTGAGCTGATTGTCCAGTGCGTATAGAGGATTTCTCTCGCGCCCGCGACCGCCGCAGCATGAGCGACTGAGACCCCGCCGACAAATAGGTTGTCTCGTCCCGACCCGCACCCGACGATGACCAATTCCTCAAGTCCAGCAAGGGCCATCGGGGCGATCGCCTCGGGGCTCAAATGTTGCCCGTCGCCGAGAAAGATACCGCCTTGGCCTCCGTGGAACGTCGGATTGTTGACATGGGAGAACACCAAGGCGCGACGGCAACCCGAGAGAGCATCCTTTAGCGAGTCCACGGAAAGGTGCCCCGCAGCTGTCGAGCTGTCAAACTCAAGCTTCGTCATGCTGGCGCTCGGCGACGCGTCTAGTTCCCAAGCCTCGACGACATCCCGCGAGTCGGAGCCGAACGTACGGTCCACGACGAGCAAGTCAAAGGGAAGTGTCGTTGCGGGTGCGCCTGCGGCGGTGGGATTCGGATGACAGTATGCGGCCCCGCGTGCTCCGAGCGACTGCCCGTCAACGTTTGTCGCAAGTACCGGCAGAAGTGACGCGCCTCCTCCAACCACGAGCCGTGTCTCGCCGGTGATCTCGTCGCCGTCCGATAGCGGCGGCGCGATGTTTGCATCCAGAAACGTGCTCATCTCGCGCATAGCGTCTCTGAGCTTGAGGTTCTCGATGGCGCCGAGAAATCCCGGCAGAAGGTCGTCGGGGATCGCGAACGCTTGCACACGGCGTGTCCCGTCAGCCGACCAGGACAGCTGCCCTCGTCCTTTCCAAGCCGCAAGAAAACAGATGCAGTCGCTATCGACGTCGATCGGGCGCCCGTACAGCCAGAAACCATAGGCTGCGAACGCCTCCTCGATAATGGCATTCGCATACGGGGAGGACGCGTCGACCCGTGCCGGGATCACCCAAAATACGTCACGGAGGACAGATAGGCGCCCAAGCCGCTCGCGTGAAAACAATGGTCCTAGTCCTGGTTGTTCCGCAAGCTTCCTCAAGGTGTGCATATGCTCTAGTCGCTCGGCGTCTGAGGTCGCGAGCTGGACTAGTTCCAAGTGCAGCCGCAGCTGCGCGTCCATGTCGCGGGGCGTGAGTCTCCGCCATTCACGCACAGCGTCGCGCATCCTCGACTCGTTGCCGGCCCCCTGCTCCAGCGCGGCCGTTATCTGCCAATACTTTGCCTGAAGGTGCTGTGGCTGCTGTGCGAAGGCGGCGCCGGCTCGGATCGTGGATAGTTCGCGCAGGATCTCGCTCACTGGCGGTGGCGCGAACTTTGGGCTTATATCAGCAGCAGTTAGCGCCACGCCCACACGCCCGAGATACAGTTCCAGGTTGAGTTGTTCAAGAGCCTTCCCGGTTTTAGGGACCCGGAACTCCCCCAAGTCACGAATGGCAGCTTTCCCGCTCTCGACGTAGTCGTTGACTTTGCTCAGGACTCCCGCACGCTCATCAAGAGAACGGCGCGACGACATCAAGCGATGAGGAGGCTCGCGATCTGCCAGCTCGTCCATATTTCGCGAGAGCGTGAGCCAGAGATGGGCCGTGACCACATACACGTTCATCGCGATAGCCAGCTCGCCCCCGTTCTTAGGCGACATTACGTTCCCGTGACGCTCTCGCGCCGCTGATTTCACCGCCTCAATCGCTACCTCGTGTTTTGCGAGTACCTGTCGAAGTGCTAGCAGCTGGCGCGACGGTGAGATCGCACCTGCCGTCTCTCGGCTGGCCATCTCCTGAACGGTGAGGACTTCTTTCGTAACGGCAACGAGCTGCGCCGACTCGGGTAGGTCACCCGGGTTGAGTCGTAGGAGCTTCTTGCTCATCAGCAGCCAGCCCGGCGACCGCGCTTGTGATGGCGGGCTGTGATGAGCAGACGGCAGAGACCGGTGCCGGCCATCACTCTCGCGAACCTCAGGTGGTCAACGACTCGCAAGGAGACCATCGTCGTCAGTTGACCCGCGGCCTGAGAAGGTTCAGGCGCCGGGCCTGCGCCCGACCGACAGTGTTGCGCTGGCCATAAACGGCGATCTCGAGGTGACTATCTTCGACTAGGGGGCGACCTACGGTGACTGAGCCAACGTGGGGGCTGACCTGGTGCAAGCGCGAGCTGAGCGGCGAGAGGTATTCGGTCTCCCGGCCGGGGTGGTCAGGCACCCAGAGGTGGAACATCAGGTGCCCGATGCCGAACGTGACCGCATAGGCGCTCGCGGGCTCGCTGCCGTCCGGCGCCGGCCACCGAATGCGGTCGTGGAAGTAGAACGTGTTGAGGCGCCGCCCGCCGTAAAGTCCAATCCACACTTGGCAGTAGTCCGGGAGACGACCAGATTCGTAGAGCCGATGCCTGTCCGTCGCCGGGATCGCGAGACCGTTCGGATGCGAGAACTCAAGCATCATCGCCGTCTTGAGCGCCCAACGCGAGACGAGTTCTTGGCCCGCGGCGTGCAGCACGCGGCCGCGGCCGAGGATCAGCGGCGCTAGCAGCGGCCGAGCATCGTCCTCCAAGCGCGCCATCCAGCCGCTGTTGCAGCTCGGACAGACCCGACGTACGACGAGATCGAAGGACGGGCCTTCCCGCTTTGCCTCCGGGACCGTCGCGCCTCTGCGCGTGTGGACGACGCGCTTCGGCGGGTTCGGGAGGCCACGCTTGACCCACTGGGGCCAGGCGTGCTCACGAGAGACCTTCGGCTCGCCACAGAAGACACAAAAGGGCATTGGATGAGGCTAGCTATCGAGCGAGATCGGCCCACCGGCTACTCCGTCAGCAAGAAGGTGCAACGGCTGATGGCAGCGCCCAGAGCTGCCGGGCTCGGCGGGGCGAGGCGCGCTGCTAGCCACGCGGCCAGCTGAGGTGGCTGCGACAATCGTCTTATGAGGCGACTGGGCGGCCAACTCGTTCGCGCGGATGACGTTTGAACTCCGCGAGTCTGCGCTGCTGAGACTTGCGCTAGGCCCTGTCCGCTTCGATCCGTGGGAGTTCTTCAACGAGGGCGCCTACCCGTCGCACCGCGCCGAGAAGGACGAGGTCGAGGCATTCGTACGCGAGTACCTTGCTGGCCTCGATCGCCCTGGGCTTGAGGCCGCTGTTCGGCAGCACGCTGAGTACCTTCGCGAATGGGTGCCTGACCGGGTGAAGGCTGCACAATCCGACGCCGACTACGCGCGGCTTTGCGCCTTTGCCGAACTCCATCACGCGATCGTCGATGCCCAGCATGAGCTGACGCTCGCGTCCCTACTGGCGCCCGACCGCGGAGATCTGGTTTTCAGCGAGCATCCCGCGTTGTACGACACGCTGACTGACGGGCTCATGCGCCTAACGCCGACGCACATTGAGGAGCCGTGGGTCGCGGAAAATGCCGCGTTCTTCGTCGGCGAGAGCGCCCTGTTCCCTCACCCGTTCCTGGCCGAGTACCGAGAGCTGCTGGGAGCGCTGGCCGAACTCTCTGAGGACCCGGCGCTGGCCGTGTACGTCGCGATCGACCCCTACCGCCTAGGCCGACGCGACCAACTGCAACAGTGCTTGCTCGCGGACTATTGGGACGGGCTGAAACTCACGCCGCAGGCGCTCGACTCACTTGATCGTCACGACCAGGGGTCTTCGTTCCACGCCGCCGGCGAGCGTGGCGAGGCCGAGGCATTCCTGCACCCGCTGCTCGGCACTTGGTTTCACTGGAAAGCCCGAGCCGACAACGAGTCCGATCCGGTTAAGCGCCTTTACATACAAGAGCTCAAGCCGAGCGAGGATCGCTCAGGTGATCCGTTCGAGGCTGTCTTGAACCGAGAGCTTCATGCGGAGCGCGACACGGGCACGAGGAAGTTCACGCACGTGGACGGGAAGATCGTGCGCTACCCCACCGAGACGTACGGGCCGACGGCGACCAATCCGCGGGCGCGGCCTGGCCCGCATGAGCGGAAGCGTAAGTTGTGGAGAGTGGACGGGCCGATGACCGACGAGCAGTGGATGGAGGTCGTCGGCCTGTTCTTCCGCGGGAACGAGCTCATCGGCGAGCACTTCGAGGATGCCTTCGCCGAACGGGTCTGACCGCCGAGGGCCTTCCACCGGCGCTTCCACCGCGCCGTCCCACACGGACGCGATCCTTCAATACATGAGCGGCGAGCAGAAGGACGAGTGGTCTCCGGCGGAGAACCCGTATGCGATCGCGGTCTCGCAATCGTGGTGGGCGCTTGAAGCGCTGCTGTTGTTCGCGTTCGAGGCAGGCAATGCTCTCGATCATCGCCAGCAAATCTACGCGCGGCAGATCTTCGGGCAGCTGCGTCTACTGCGCCTGTGTGCCCGGATGCAGGCCGACGAGCTCGAGAGCCTCGGCGTGAGCGAGCTCGAGCGTGATCGTCTCAACCGGGCGATCGAGGTGTTCGACACAGCGACGCCGGGGGCGACGTCCGCCCGGAACATGCTTGAGCACTTTGACGAGTACGCGCGCGGCAAGGGCGTACTCCAGACGCGAGTGATCCGCGAGGAAGGGCTGAGCGTCTACGAAGCGGCAGCGGTGTATTGGGGGGGCGGGTATGACCCCACCACGGAACAGATCACCGAGGGGCCGATCGTCATTTACGTGCCGACTGCGCTCGCAGCCTCGGAAGCTCTGCATCGCGCGATCTACGCCGCCGGGAAGGCAGTCGACGCGCACCGCGGCGACTAGCGCTGAAGTCCTCGACGAAAGATCGCCCGCCTAGTAGTAGACGGCGTCGAAGAGATCGTGCTCTCCGATGCTGCGCTCGACTGATGACCGTGCGGGCAAGCTCCATGCGCCCCTCAGCCCGACTCGTCCCCGGCCACGACGACCCCCGCGCCGCATCCAGTCCTCGTGCTCATACACGTGGAAGAAGAGGCTTCCGTCCGGGCGGGGCTCGTCCTCGAACCCGATCTGCCTAAGCCACTCGCCGAGCCACCCGGCGACCCTCAGCACGGCCCTCTCCAGCTCGCCACGCTCGACGCCCTCGTCCGCCGGCGGCAGCTCGTGGAGGCTCGCGATGACTTGCCTGAACGGCTCTCCGAGCATGCGCTCATCCAGCCGGGCGTCGTCCAGGCCCGGTGTGGGCAGCCCGCCGACCTGCAGCTGCGCGGCGACGTACCCTGCCTGCGTGCTCATCGCCGCGAAGGCGGTCATCACCGCGGTCCTGAACTGCTGAACATCCTTCCCGGGATCCCAGAAGTAGGCGACGGCGGCCCGGTGGATCGCGTCGTGACCGGCGGCGCATAGTGCGTGAAAGCTCCCCCACGGGTCATTCGGGCAGTGGCCGTACACGGCGAGCTGCACTCGGTACTCCTCGACCGCGATGCCGGCCGTCGCCACCAGCTCCGGCGAGAGCTCGGACCGCTCGGCGAGGGACGCGCGGCTGTCAAACGTGTTTTCACCGTTTCCGATCAGCACCACGTGCAGCGCCTCGTGGCGGAACGTCGCCTCCGCCGGGTGAGCGACATCCCTTGCGAACAGTTGTACGTCGAACACCACAACTACGCGGCCGTCGTGTTCCCGCAGCGTCTTCGCCATAGCCTTCCCATACGCGCCGCGGTCCTGGTAAAACGCCGCGGCGAGCTCCGGCTCCATACGCTCCCGCACTTGCTCCTCGAAATCGGAGGTGATGATCAGCTCGTAATCCTCGGTGTCCCCGACGACCTCCGCGAACGCCCGGAGCGCCGGGCCGACGGCGTCTCGGTCAAGCTCCGGCGGCCACGAGTCGAGGCCAAGAGGATCCTCTTCAGCGTCCATGCGCCATAGGTAGCAGGCGTGGCGGGCCGCTGCCGGACATCGGGAGGTAGACATCTCCGCCTGCACGTGGAGCCGACCTTCAGCGCGTGAGTCGGGCTCTTCGCTCACGCGCAGCGGAGTCGGAGCCCCTCACCGCCGCGGCGGCCCATCCCCGCGTCGGTCCCGCGTCACCCGCCGCACGGCTCGTGTCCATACTGCCCTGGTGAGCATCCCCACCCCTGACGCAGCCGTGCTGCTCGACCGGCTATGGGAGCGGCTTGAGCCGCTCCCGTCCGAGCGGGTCGTCCTCTCTGCTGCATACGCACGCGGCGAGGGCGGCCCTATCGAGCTGTGCTACGCCTCGCTGTTGCTCGGCCCCACTGCGATGGCCACGACCGGCTGGTCTGACTGGAAGCGCCGCCACCTCGCGCCGCAGATCGGCCTGCTCCCGCCCGGGGACCACGCGAGCTTCGTCCACGACGGCGGGGAGTGGCTCGCGGGCCGCGCCGCGCTCACCCAGGCACGCGCCCGCCGCTGGCTCAACGACGCCCTGCTCGAGGGCGTCGCCTCCGCGATCGGGCCGCTTCCTGCCGCGCGGTGTGCGCTCCAGCTGCCCGCCTCACCGGTCCAGGCGCGCTACCCCAACCGGACCCCCGCGTCTCGGTTCGTCATGAACACCGTCCGCCCGGTGCTCGGCTACCTGTTCCCGGCGCCGGGCGCCCCCGAGCTTCAGCTCCCGCAGTGGTGGCCCGCCAAGGATCCGACCGTCGTCGTGCCATTCGCCACCGCCCTCGGCATCGACCTGCCGACCGACAGTCGCGGCGACACCGAAGCGCCCGCAAAGCCGGGGCTCCTGCTCGCTCGGGTGAGCCGCAGCGCCTGGATCAACTCGGTGCGCTACGACAAGGACACGGACGAGTTCATCCTCGGCATCTGGCTCGAGCCGAAGCGCGCCGACCTGTACGGGCTCGTGCTCGAGATCCGCGAGTACGTCGAGGATGACCTCGCATTCGCCGCGCGCACACCGCTTGCGGACCTTCGGATCCCGGCCCGCGCCCGCGGCAGGGTCTCGCTCAGCCTGCCGACGCTCGGCCGCAGCGTCAAGCGCAGCGTCAACCTCTACGACCGCGACGGCACGCTGCTCGACCACCTGGAGCCCTTCACGCTCATCGAGGCGATCCACTTCACCCTGACCGCCGACGGCGGCCAGACCACGTTCACGGTCGGTGACGCGCGCGCCCGAGCGATGATCGCCGAGCGCCTGCAGGCATTCGACCAGGTTGAGGAGCGTTATCGCGAGCTGCTGCGCAGCGGGCTGCCGCGCCGTGTCGTGCAGGACCGAAAGGACGCCGTTGGCTACATGCGCCAGCGCCTGGCGAACGCCACCGGCGAGCTGTTGATCCTCGACCCATACTTCGGCCACGACGCCCAGGATTTCACCATCCTCGAGGGCGTGAGCGTCCCCGTTCGGATCCTGCGTGGGCCCGAACGTGTCAGCCCTCCCGCCTCGCAGTCGAACGTGCAGATCCGCCGGTTCGTCGCACAGCGACAGCCCGTGCCGTTTCATGACCGTCTCTACATCTGGGGGCAGACGGGCCTGAGCGTCGGCACATCCCCGAGCGGGTTCGGCAACCGCGTCGCCCGCATCGACGAGGTGGCCCGGCTCGAGAGCGAGGCGTGGCGTGAGCTGTTCGACCGCTGGTGGACGAGCGCGGACTTCACGCCTTGACGAGCGGCGATGATCGCTGAGAACCGCGTCGCGATAGGCTGGCTGTGGGAGTGCCCCGCCTGATGCGCCTGTTGAAGCTCGCCCGCAAACCCCGGGTCGCGGTTCCGCTCGCGGTCGTGCTGCTCGCCTCACTCGCGACCGTGCTCGGTCTCGCCTATGGCCTCGGCGTCGCGACGTTCGTTGTGGTCGTCTATACCGCGATCTTCTCCGCCGTGGCGGTGCTCGGCTACAGGCCGTTCGCTGCACTGCCCGACCTCGACGTCGCCCTGCGCGTCGGCGTCGAGACGACACGCTCGGTTCAGCTACCCGTGCGGCCCATGGCCGAGATAGACATCGAGGCCTGCATCGAGGAGCGCGTTGCCGAGGCCCGCGGGACCGTCACGCCGGCCCCCACGGCGAATCCCTACACCGGGCTTGACCCGATGCGCGAGCGTTACGACCGGGCGCTCGCCAGGTTCGACACCGATCTTGCCGCGTACGCCGCCGAGCTGCGCGCCTGGCTGGAGGGATATGAGGCCCGCCGCTGGCCGAGCTACAGCCTCGTAAGGGCACACGTCGCGATCGAGAACAACGGCCAGTCCGTCGCCGACGGTGTGACGCTGCGCCTCACGCTCCCCGACGGTCTCGCTGCAGTCAGGGATGAGGATGACCTGTCGATCCCGCCCGCGCCCAAGCCGCTGCGCTTCGAACAGCGAAACCTCCTCGATCTTTCACTCGACTCCGTCTACACGCCGCCGCCGCTCGTATTGCCGAAGCTCAGCCTCCCCTCGGCGCCCAGTGCGCTCATGGGACCCGAGCTGCTGATCGACCGCGGCAGCGTCACCGCGCAGTTTCGCGTGGAGACAGTGACCCATGGCGTCACGGCCGTAAGCCGCAACCCGCTGCTCGTGACGCCCACCTCACCGGGGACCTACGTGCTGGCGTGGGAGGCACACGTCGGAAACCTCAGGCACCCGGCACGCGGCACGCTGTCCGTCCGGGTGGACGAGCGCACGCCCGAGTCCTTCAAGCTCGACACGCTCGCCGCCGTGCTCGCGACGCGAGAGGTGCGCATCCGCGAGGACTGAGCCAACCCTCCCGCCGGGCGTCGCTGTTGGCCGTCATGTGCGTCGGCCCGCGGCGCCCTCGGCGCGCAGCTTCGCGTCGCGCCCACGCTAGCCTTTGGCCGATGTCGGAGGGGGACACGACAAATGTAGGCACCGAGGCTCCTACCAAGCCGGTCTTCACCGAGTCGCACAAGGCGAAGCCAAAGCGCCGCCGAGGTCGGCTTGGCCGCTATTGGCGGCGCGTCTGGGACTGGAGCGGGATGGGCCAGCTGGCCTATCTAACCGGGCTCATGACGGGCATCCCCGCGCTATATCTCGTGTCCAATTCGAAGCTCGGTACGTACTGGTGGGTAATAGTCGTCGCTGCGGCGTTGGCGCTGCTCGTGCCGCCAACCTTCTACACGCCGCCGGCGAGCCGCGCCGCATTCGAGAGCCACCACACCGCGACGCTCTCAATGACCCTCTTCGGAGCGTCCTCCCCGGCCGTTCCGATCCCTTCGGCTCGATTCCTTGCCCGAGGCGCCGCCGGATTGCTCTTGGGGCTGCTGGGCGGCGGGCTCGCTCTTGCCCTCGCGACCCAGGTCGGCTGGGTAGCGGGCGCAATAGTGCTAGGCATTTACCTATCCGCGCTATTCGCATGGCGGAAGCGACGGAAAGCGGGCGGCACCCGTCCCTGAAAATCGAGGTGTCGCCGGTTCGAGTCCGCCCCTCGCCATGCGTTTGATCGCCCCGTTTGGGTTTGGGCCGACGAACACCGCCCCTAGGCCCAAACCCCCCGGCATCCGCGGGTATCCGCCGGTATCTCGGCCCAAACCGCGGCCGTCCACGGTCGCGGGAGACCACACGAAATGCCCGCAAACGCGCGCCATTTTGCTAGGCTCCGCACGCCGAGTCGGGCTGGTCGCCCCACCACTGAAAATCGAGGTGTCGGCGGTTCGAGTCCGCCTCTCGCCATCCGACAGTTGTCGCTTCAGTTCGCGATGGCCTCCTCTTTGCGGTGGGTGTCGCCCATGGACGGGATCGTGGACATTTCGTTTCCCTGACCGTGACGGCGTAGCCCATGTCGGTGTTCAGGATGAGCTGCCGAGCGCTCTCGTCCATTCCGGTCGCGGGGCGCTGGGAGGCCGTGTCAAGCATCGGGTCGCCAGCTTGCATGAGGGGAGCTTAGGCGACGCCCGCGGGCCCCGGGTCGGGGCCGAGCGCGTGTCCCGGGGGTCCGTCATCCGCGGTCTGTAGAAACCACGGCAGCCATACCGCTTCGTGAACAACGCCTGGCCCCGTCGGACCGGGTCTCATCACCTCGGTTCGGCGGGGCGCCAAACCCCTCCCGACCCCGTCGGGAACGTCCGCCCTCGGTGGGACGCTCAACGCGGCCCTTGATCGGAGTGATGACCGGTCGTGCCCGGGGCCCTCGCCGCAGGCGAGAAGTTCACGAAGAAGGAGCAGAAATGAGTACGGCAACGATTGATTACGCAGGGCAGGTCCTCGCTGACGTGCGGCGGGTGATCGCGGTTGACGACGACGTCCTCTCCGAGACGAAGGCGCGCCGGAACCTCGTGAAGCGCCACGCGCGATCCTTCCCCGGCGCGCTGAAGACGTTCGACTCGGGCAGCGTCGCGCACGGCACGGTGAACAAGCCCGTGTCCGACGCCGACTGCGGCGTCGTGCTCGACCGCCGCACCCACCCCGAGCTCGGCCCCGACTGCGGCGACGTTGGCCCCGACGACATCGTCGCGCAGGTCGCCGCGCACGTGATCGCGGGCGTGCGCGAGGAGTACGGGGACGCGGCGTGCCGGGTGTGCAAGCGCGCGGTCCTCGTCGAGTTCCACGCGCCGCTCGACTCCGGGGAGGACCCGAGCGTGGACCTGATCGTCGCGCTCACGCGCGCCGACGGGCCGGGGCGCTGGATACCGAACACGGAGGACCACGACTGGGACGCGTCGGACCCGGAGGAGCACACCAGGCTGCTGAACGGCCCCGACGCGGCAACGCGCGTGCACCGTGCGCGGGTGATCAGGTTGGCGAAGGCGGCGGTGAAGCAGGACGCGACGCCGGTGATCACGTCGTTCAACTTGGAGGCGCTCGCGCTGGAGCACGTTGACGCCGACGACTCGATCGCGGTGAGTCTGCGCGACCTGTTCCTCGGCGCCGCGGGCGCGCTCTCCCAGGGGCTCACGCCCGACCCCGCGGGCGTGTCCGACCCGATCAAGCTGCCCGACGGCCTCATGGTGGGCGCCGCGGTGGCGCGGCTCCGCCGGTTCGGCGAAGCGGTCGCGGTCGCGGTCGGCGCCGACGACGTCGGGGAGGCCGAAGCGGCGCTCGCCGAGGTCTATCCCGACCACGTCACCGCGAACGCCGGCGCGCGGCAGCTCGGCGCGGCGCTCCTCCTCGGCAACGCCGCGCGGGTGCGAAGCGCCTTCGGACCGGGCGTGGAGCGCGTGAAGCCCTCGCGGGCCTACGGCGATGCGGCGCGCCGCCATGCGACGCGCTAAGCCGGGCGGCTGGTACGACGACTTCCGCTACCGCCTGCGCTTTGAGGGCGAAGTCCGCCACGCCTACCCGTCCATCCACAGCTCGCGCACCGGCAAAGGGAAGACCGGTGCGATCGTGTACACGCTCACGGTCACGGTGCCCGAGTTCGACGACCGGCGCGTGATCAGGATCACGCTCGCGAACACGCGGCGGCCGTGGCTTCAGCTCCTGAAGGCGGACGGCCCGACGGACTCCCCGCACCGCTACGCCGACGGGCACCTCTGCATGTGGCACCCCGACGACGGCCCGGACCTCACGTGGCAGCCCGACGACGGCCCGGACCTCACGTGGCAGCCCGACGACGGCCTGTTGGCGTTGGTGCAGTACGCGCGCGTGCACCTGTTCCGAGAGACGTACTGGCGCCGGTATCGGGTGTGGCCGGGTCCGGAGGCGCCGCACGGCGACGACGAGGCCGGCAAGGGCGAGAGGGAGGCGGCGTGATCGTCGCAGCGGACGCGTGGACGGTCATCCCGGTGATCGTCGGCGTGCTCACCGCCGCCGCGGGCGTGGTCACGTGGTTCGTGAACGGCGTGCGCGCGGAGCGCACGCGGCTTCAGAAGCTCTACGCCGACGCGTACTCCGCCGTCGTGTCCTACCAGGAGTACCCGTACATCATCCGCCGGCGCCGCGCGCCAACGGCGGAGCATCCGGAGATCGCGGGCGAAGAACGCCTGCGTATTTCTGCGGGCCTGCACGGGGTGCAGGAAGAGCTCAACAACTACGCGGCGCAGATCAGCACGGAATCCGACGCGGTCTCGCAGAAGTACGACGAGCTCGTCAGGAGGACGCGCGAGGTCGCGGGCACGTACATGCACGAGGCCTGGGAGAGGCCGGCGCTGGACAACGACGCGGGCATGAACATGCGCTTGGACTACGACGAGCTGAGCGCGCCGCAGGACGAGTACCTGAACGCGGTGAAGGAGGACATGAAGTTCCGGCGCGTGGCGTGGGTGGGGCTCCGCAAGCCCCACTGAACGCCAATTCGACGCTTGTCGGCGGGCGCCGTGAAAACCGTCACGACGGTACCTGCGGGGCCGATCGCCGACGGGGCTCGGCCTGCCGTTCGGCCTATGCTGGGTCCCATGAGCCTCGCCGACGAGATCTTTCCCTCCGAGCAGCACGTAGACCTCGTGCAAACACGATGGGCCGAGGGCTGGACCGACTCGGACGGGTGGACTTCAAGCTCGATCGCGTTCGGCGAAGCGGCACGGTTCCTCACGGAGAACCGGGCCAAGTTCGGGGCGTCAATTGACCAGGTCGGCTTGGTTGTCTTCTTCCTGCAGCGCCACCGGGTCGAGCTCGCGATGAAGGAACTGCTGGTCGACCGCGGCGTGGAGTTCGACGAGATCAAGCGCGCCGGGCATTCGCTAGTGGGTCGTCCGGGAACGTTGTGCCTGTAACCCGGTGTGTTCATGCGGCGATGAGTAGTCGGCGTTCGGCTTGGATGAGTCGGCGGTCGCGGTGGGGTCCGTTGCGATAGCGGATGTGCTCGGCCATCGCCTTGGCGAGCGTGTCCCAGTCGGGGTAGTCGGCGTTCTTGACGACGAACTCGCCGACTGCCCAGAAATGGCACTCGATGCGGTTCAGGAAGCTCGCATAGGTGGGCGTGAACACGAGCTCCACGTTGTTGCTCTCGGCCCATTCGCGGATCGCGTCGGTCTTGTGCGTGGAGAGGTTGTCCATCACGAGGTAGATCCGCAGCCGGGGGTCGTAGCGCATCCGGATCTGCTTGAAGAACGCGAGAACCTCCCGGGCGTTCTTGTGCTCACGCAGGCGACCGTGCAGCCGGTCAGCGTGCACGTCATAGGCCGCGAACAGGTAGCGCACGCCGTGCGGGCGCTTGTAGGTCGCCCTGAGCCGGCCGGATAGCCGCAGGGGCGCCCAGTTCGAGCCGTGGTGGGGGATCAACTGGACAGGCCCCATCTCGTCGAAGCAGACAACGACCCCGTCCTCGGGCTGGGCTCTGTAGAGCGATAGGACACGCTCGGCCTTCTCCTTGAAGTCTGGGTCCGGGCTCCACTTCCATGAGCGTGTGCGCTGATGGGAGAGCCCAGCGTCGATCAGTAGTCGGCGCAGCGCCTCGCGGCTCAAGAAGATGCCCATCCCGGCGAGATGCGGCGCGAGCTTCGACAGCGACCAGCGTGTCAACGGGACACCCTGCGTGTCGGGGCGGGCGCGCGCGACCGCGACGATCCGGTCGCGCTGGCAGGGTGTTGTCTTCTTGGGACGCCCGCCCCTATAGTCAGGGTCCAGCGAGCTGAAGCCCTCCTCGTTGAAAGCATGGATCACCTTGCGCACATGCGACTCATCAGTGCGCATCAACCGCGCGATCTCCGGAGCGCTCATCAACGTCGCTGAGGCCAACACGATCATCGCTCGCTGACGCTTGGCCTGGTACTTGGCGCGCTTGGAGACCTGCTTCAGCCGCGCACCCTCCTCGGGGGAAAGCTCGCGCACGAATACCTCCGGCGGACGCATCACCACCTCCTGGCTCGGGAACACCACCCAATTCGCCAGCGAACGCGAGTTTCCGGTCAAACATTCACGGACGACCCACTAGAGGCGCTGTGGAACGCGTGCGCCCTTGCAGTTGGCGCGTCGTCGGAGGAGTGGGGGAAGCTCGACGCGGACGGGAAGGAGCTCGTCACGCTGATCCACAAGCACGATCCCTCGGCCGACGCGTACCGCTACCCGGTGAACCGCAAGGGCGAGAAGCACAAGCGCCCCGAATACATCGACCTCGGAGCGCTGGAGAAGCACGTCGATGACTTCGTGTGGGTGATCCGGGGCTACCTTGCTTACGTTGAGGAGGCCGAGCGCGCCGAGCAGGAATACATGGAGGAGATGCGCGAGTACGCCGAATGACGCGGCGCCCCGAGGCGTCGCACCGGTGGCGATCGCGGACACTCGGCGGGGAGCGATGGTTACGGGATCGGCCGGGGCGCGGCGATGGTGAGGTACCGCGGCCGGGATGGGTGAAGTGCTTAGTCGCGCTGCAACGACGCGGGCAGTCTGACGGCGGTGAGCGCCGAGACGTCCCGCTCCCCGCCGACTCGCAGACCTGGGTCAACCGTCACTATCACGCACTCGCGCCAGCGCCGCACGATCTCATCTACGCCGAGTTCCTCCCTCGCGGGGTCCTGTTCGGCCCGCGAGCGCGCCTCGTCCTCGCCGAATTCCGTGACCGTCACGTCGGCGTCCGCCCCGGGCTGCCACGACTCCGCCGCCGCGTACCGCGAGAGGTCCACGACGTAGAGCACGTCAGCGGGGACGTCGCGGAAGTGGTACGCCGCTGCACCCTCAAAGACGCCGGAGTAGTTGTGCGCGGTCCCCTCGGCCACGCCCCAGTCCTCTGGCGGCCGCGTGCCGCTGCCGAGGAACGCGAGGCCGAGCGCTTCGGAGAGCTCCCACTGCACCGGCACAAGTACGACCACAGCCGTCGGCGTCGCCGCGGCCTCCACGGCACACGCGACGAACTGGCGTAGCTGCTCCCTGAACTCGGCGGCGTTATCGGCGCCAGCATTGTCGGCGACAAGCTCCCTGGGCTCGGCGTCAGCCATGGGCCCGATAAGCGCCTGCAATTCCAGCTGCGCGACCACTTGGCCGATGTCGCGCGCGATCATGTCCAGGGCGACGAAGCGCGCGTCGTCGGTGAAAAAGCCCTTGGGCGGTTCCGACCGGATCAGCAGCGGGTCAGCGGGTGTGGCGCCGAGCGCCGTGATCGCGCCAGCTAGGCGGAGGAGGTCGGGCACGACCCGCGACTTCGCCATGGCCTCGCGCGTCTGCTCGCGGAACCCCGCGACCTTGTCCGGCGCGAGCGGCGCTTCAATGATGGTCTGCCGTTCCAGCGCCCGCCACGCGTCCGCCCCGGCCTCCAGCGCTTCGCGCAGCCTCGCCGCGCGTTGCGTGACGTCGGCCATGTCGTTGTTGTGTTCGTCGGCGGGCGCAGCGCTGAGGATGGTGCGGAGCTGGTCAAGGTACGTCGCCATCCATTCGGCGGCCGGCAGCTGCGGCGCGGGCTCATCGCCGCTGACCACGCGGAGCGCAGCGCCCACGAACGTTTGGAAGACGGCGTCGGTGCCGCCGCCGATGTGTACGCGACCGTCTTGGAGCGTCCCGAGTATCCAGTCCGACCACGGCGCGCCAGCGCGATCGCGGTATTCGGCTTCAATCGCTTTCGTCGTCACGTTGACGAGCCCGTTGACGCCGCCGAGTTGGGCGGTGAAGTAGGTGAACGATTCGCGCCACGCTTGCGGCTGCTGCCGCCACGCCCACAGCGCGAGGCCGAAGCGGAGCACTGTCCTGCGGTCAGCGAGCCCCTGAACGAGGTCGTGGAGCTGCGCGGCCGTCCTTGCCTCCGCCAAGCGCTCGGCGGCGCCGGGCTCGCCCCTGCCGGCTTCCTCCTCCACGCGGCGCATCACGGCCGGCGGCGTGGGGTATGCCTCCACGTTTACGTGTTCTAGGAGGGTGTCCCAATCGCCGTCGACGCGGCTGATGTAGTCGACGTCGCCGCGTTCCACGCCGAGCTTCAGGATCGTCGCGAGCTGGTCGTAGACGAGGCGGACGTATCCGCCGAAGCGGACACGCTCCGCGAGCTCGCCTTCCTCCAACCCGGGCCGCAGGTAGAAGCGCGTGAACTCAACCAGGTATCGCGGGGAGCGCCCAGCGAGGAGGTTTCCTTTGTCGCCGCCATGCGCCCACCCAGCGGCGACGAACGTGGTGGCAAGCCCAACCATCTTGGTGAGCAGACCGTCAGCGGAGTATTTCAGCGCGCGTGTGCTGACGGTGATGGGGAGATACGCGGCGCGCAGCAGCACTTCGTCGCTCGTGCCGCGCAGCGCCTCCACGATGTTCGCGTAGAACTGCTGCCGGATCGTGTCCACGGGGCCAATCGGGAAGAGTTCGTCGCCGCGCGCGACGGCGACGGTGTACTCGTGGCCGTACCGGGCCCATGAGCGCGGGAACTCCATCAGCGTCGCCACGTACGCGTCAGCGATGGACTCAAACGTGCCGGGCGCGCCCGCGCGGATCACTCCGAGGGCTTCCTCTTGTAGGTCCCGCAAGTAGTCACTCAGTGCGTCGTCGCGCCAGCGTCCTTGTTTCAAGTTCACGACGCGCCCTGCCAGCCGTGAGTGGTCGCCTGCCGCGGCTGGCACGAGGAGGAGCCGGGTGTCGGTGCCCACGTACGCGTAGAGCCGGGTGGTCAGGGTTATGCCCCCGTCGTCGCGTGTGCGTCGGGCGAGGCGGATCAGTCGGCGCAGGTTGATATCCGCGACGAAGCCCGACGCGTGCGCGACGGCCGCGTTCACTGGCTGCTCGCCCCGGGCGACCGCGTACGGGTCCAGCGCCAGCGGCTCGGCCTCAGCGAGCTCCGTGAGCAGAGCAGTCCCGTGGAGGCCCTCCACTTGCCGGTCAACCTGCTCGCGCACCGCGCCCGTCAAGCCGCCCTCGCGCTTTTCGCGCAGGAAGCCCTTGCGCGTCGCTTGCAGCGCTCTGTTCAGCAGCGGTGGGAGGACGAGGATGGAGACGAAGCAGGCCAGCCCGGCGACGGTGCCTGCGGAGCCCGCTGGGCCGCCGTGACCCGCGCCGAGCAGCACGACGCCCGTGACCAACAGCGCGAGAACGCCCTGCTCGTATCCCGCCTGCAACCCAATCGCGCGGATGGTGCGGCGCAGATCGCCGTACCGTTCCTCGTTCGCACTTCGGTACGCCTGCACCGCGAACACGATGATCGCGAGTGAGAGTGCGAGCGCGGCCGCGTCCACCTGCCACAGCGTGCGCAAGAAGTTTTCGGCTTCTTCCTGCTTCGCAAACGGGTTCCAATCGTTCGGAATCCAGGGCAGAAAGGCGAGAACGAACCAGAACACGCCGAGCGCTATGTACGTGTAGTCCCGCCCGTGCGCTCTGATCCACCGCCACCGGCCGAGCACGATCGTCGCCGGCCAGTTGCGGCCTTCTTCGCGGCGAGCCCGCCACCGCGCGAGGCGCGCGAGCGAACCCAGCGCCAGCCACCGCTGCACTCGCGGGGCGAGCCGCCCCGCCTCAGCGTCGCCCGTCTGATCGGACTCCTCAGTCACGACGTACCGTGCAGCGCCCCCCTACGGGCCGGCGCCGACGCGCTCCCAGAACCGCTTGATTTCTCGGTTGTAGACGTGGATCGTCCACGTGGAGACGAGGTTCGGCAACAACGCCGCCCAGAGCGCCGGCGACATCGTGCCCCTCCCGATGCGCCTCGTCACGTAGAGGTAGAAGCCGGCTTTCACGTACGCTGCGACGAGCAGCACGCGTTTGTACTGGTGGCTCTCCGTGTACCCGCAGACGCACCAGTTAGCGATGTGCTCGCAGTTGTGGCCGATCAGGTTGTAGGGCTGCGGCGGCAGCTCCGCGGCGTTGTCGGCGAGCCAGCGGGCACGCTCCACGATCCTCTCCGGCGGGTCCGCCGCGGGCAGCCAATGGATGCCTTCGTAGCGGCCGTGCGACACGAGCTCCGCCTCAGCGCCGCGACTGAAGTCGTCCAGCGACGTGTACCCGACGCCGTCGGGCTTGCGTCCGCCCACGCCCCCGCCGAACTGCACGATTTCGTAGCCCGGTGCACCTCCGACCCAGACGCCGTGGTGCGTGTACGGGATGCCGTGCCACGCCCGTCGCACGCGCAGATGGTCGCCAGTCTGGAACGCTTCCGAGCCCTCGGCCTGATCCGGGGGATTGTGGGTGGTGCTGGTGACCATTCGCACCAAGCGTAGTCGTCGGTTCGGCGCAGTACACCGGCTCTCGCAGTAGGTTCATGTATGGAATCGCTGCTCGTGCTTCGCGGCGTTCGCGAGGTCTCCACGGTCGCGAAGCCGTCCGTGCCGGAGACCGTTTCGCAGCGCGCGTTTGATGACGCGCGGGCGCGCAGCGCGGCGCACGCGGACCTACCCTCTGCGCGACGCATCAGCGAGCAACTCGGGTTGCCGTGGCGTGAGGTCCTCGAGATCGCGCACGCGCCCGAGGAGACGCACGGCCACCGGCTCGGGCGGAAGGAAGCGGCCGAGTTCTCCCAGGCCTGGCTGACGAGGGAGTACGTCGCGTTCGCGCTCAGGCTCGTCGCGAGGCGCCTCAACGCTGACACGCTGACACCCGGCCAGTACCGCGCGGAGCGCGACGCCCTGCTGCGAGCCGACGAGAAGCGCTGGCTGCATGGCAGACAGCTCCTGTTGCCGAACGACGAGCAGATCCGCGCCGCCATGAGCGGCTCGCCCGGTGGGGCCTCAGCTGCGGGTACGTGGGACGCCGCCCTCAACCTCGCCGGGCTCGCAGCGAACGAGCAAGCGCCGAGCAAGCCGACCCAGCGCATCCTCACGCGCGTTGAGGTGATGGAACGCTTCCACGACGCGTACGGCGAGGCGCCGAGCCTGTTGACACTCGCGGCGTTCGCACGCGGCAACAACCTGCCGATGAGCGACGAAGGGGGTCGCAAGTGGACCGAGTCGTACGCGGAATGGGAGGAGCAGCGCCGCGCCCGCGGACTCCCCGAGCCGCGCGTCGTTGAGCGTCGCGGCGGTCGCAGGGACCGCAAGCCCCGGGACTACTCCCGCAACGTCGGCGCCGCCCGGACGGGCGAGGAGCTGCACAAACGCAGATGGGCCGACGCCGACACCTGCACGGCCTGGATCGCGCGCTACCTCGCCGAGCTCGGCCCAGGGCAGCGGTCAACGGTGCGCGGCTACGACGACTGGGCGAGGACGCAGCCCGGAGCGCCCAGGGCTTCCAAGTTCGGGCAGCACGGCGGCTGGGAAAAGCTCCGACGCAAGGCGCAGCAGAACGTTGGCGAGTAGCCGATGTCGAGCGCGGCAGCGGGTGTATGCTCGGCGGCATGAAATGGCCCGGCTTCCTCGTGCGCCGACCCGACGAGTCCAAGCAGGAACACGCCGAGCGCGGCAGCCAGGAACTACGCGAACAAGCAGACGCGGCCGAGACACGGCCTGATGCTCCTCAGAGCCCACCCGCAGCTCCCACGACAGCGCCGGAAACCGCTCAACCAAGCCAATCAGAGCCCCCGGAGCCAGCCAGCTAACGCAAAGGGTTGTGCAGGGCTGAGCAGGTTTGCGCAGGTGTACAGTAGGGCCCGGGCACGTGTACAAACCCCTCCTCAGGGCCGCCGTTCTTGGCTCTGACAGGAAAATGAAAACTGTCCTCATCGCCTGGCCGTGGCCGATCAGGGTTTGGGCCGGAGATGCCTGCCTCCCGGCCCAAACCCCCAGGAATCCCCAGGAAACCAACGGCATGTCCGGGGTGTCCCGTCTAGCGAATGGCCTGCAAATAGGCCAGTTTTCGCCCTCATCAGATCAAAAAAAAATGCGGCCAGTGCGCTCGCCCGCGGCTCAGCCGTCCAGCGAGGCGTCGGGAAGCGGGATCCGCGAAGGCTGCGTCGCATCGACCTGAGCGCGCTCTAGGCGTCGACGCCGGGGTGGCTGCCACAACGGTTCGCATAGCCGTCTCGACAAAACCCTCCCACCAGCCTGAATTTCGTGCTAGGGTTCCGCGCGCCGTACGCGCTCCAACGACGAAAGGACTCCGGGCGGCATGGGGGGCACGGGGCGCAGACGCGCCCAGCCAAAGAAGACTGGGCGGGAACGCGCGAGCCACGGATGGCGGCTCCTAAGAACGCCACCGGCGCTGTTTATCGCCGCCCTCTTGGTCGTCGGGTTGGCTGTTCGGCCGATCGCCGACGCCGCGGGCAGTCGGGCTGGGCAGGCCGCGGCGCATGGCACGCGCGGCGGCGCGCCGACAGGTCGCCGAGCGGTAGGGGCACGCTCGGCTCCGAACCACCTCGTGCTCTGCTCGACGGTTCTTCGCCGCCGCTCGGCGCAGCCGGTCGCACCCAGAATCACCCAGCACTGCGAACACCTTCTCGGCCACGCCCCCGCGCGCAGGTCGGGTGCCAAACGTGGACACAGGCAGCATGTGAAAGGAACGCTGCCGTTCCCAACTGCGCCGCCAGCCCCGGCGTCGTCCGCGATAGGTGGCGCTGCGCAGTCGAGAAAGCCTGTGGCACCGCACGCACCAGCCACCACGCACAAGTGCCCACACACGGCGACCACCAACGGATGCGTCAGCGCGACGCTCGCCAACCTCTTGCCGGCGTTGGCACCGTCCGGCACGTCGCAGATCAAGGGCACCGTCACGAGCGCGGCGACGAAGGCGCCCGTCGAAGGAATCGAAGTCTGTGCCTCAAGCGAAGTGGCCTCTGAATGTCATCTGACCAACGCCAGTGGCGAATACGACATCACCGGCCTACAGGCAGGCAGCTACCGAGTGTCGTTCGCCGTGCCGTTCGAATCGTCTGCCAACTATCTGCTGCAGTACTACAACAAGAAGTCCTCGTACGCTGAAGCAACGCCGGTCAGCGTTGGTACTGGCACCACAGTGAGTGGCATCGACGCGGCGCTTGTAGCGGGCGGGCAGGTCAGCGGAACGGTCACCGATGCCAAAACGAAAGCCACGGTCGCTGGCATCGAAGTCTGCGCCGAAGAGTCGGTCTCCCCGTACTCGTATCGTTGCGCTCGCACGAACGGCGCCGGCGAATACGACATCGGCGGCCTCTCCACAGGCGAATACACAGTCGAATTCAGCCCGGCATTCGAAACCAGCCTGAACTATGTGCGCCAGTTCTACAACGGCAAGTCGAGCCTGGGCGAAGCCAATCGCGTCTCGGTCACGGCCGGGGACACTACGGGACACACCGACGCCGCGCTCCAAGAAGGAGGCCAGCTCAGCGGCAAGGTCACAGATGCGTTGACCAAAGCGTCGGTTGCGAAAATCGAGGTCTGCGCGCTTGGCGGGACCGAAGGCTTTTACGGTCGCTGCGCCCTGACCAATACCTCTGGCGAATATGTCGTGGCGGGTCTGCCGACTGCGGAATACAAAGTCGAGTTCTTCGTGTCGTCCGAAGGCAGCCTCAACTACCTCACGCAGTACTACAACCACCAGGCGACGTCGGCCGAAGCAGAACGTGTCTCGGTCAAAGTGGGAAGCACCACGCCCAACATCGACGCCGCGCTTCACCCCGGAGGCCAGCTCAGCGGCACCGTGACGGCCGCAGCGACAAAAGCGGCCCTCGGCGAAATCTCCGTCTGCGCGTCGGGGAACTCGGGCGAATACGTCTATCGTTGCGCCGTCACATCGAGCACCGGCGAATACACGATCTCTGGGCTACCGACGGGTCAGTACACGGTGGTGTTCACGTCGTCAGGTCCGTACGCATCGCAGTACTACAAAAACAAGGTCGCCTACAACGAAGCCCAGCCGGTCTCTGTGACCGCTGGCAGCGTCACGCTGACCATCAACGCAGCGATGCAGCTCGGCGCCGAAATCAACGGCAAAGTCACCGACGCAACGACCAAAGCCGCCCTGGCGGGCATCGAGGTGTGCGCCTCGTCTGTGAGCAGCTACATCTCAACCAACTGCGCCTTCACCGACGAAACCGGCACCTACTCGCTCGTGAAGCTGCCGACGACCGAATACCGCGTGGAATTCTTCTCCGGCTCCGAACCGCTCAATTACCTGCGCCAGTACTACGACGACAAGGCGACCTCGAGCGAAGCAAATGTCGTCTCGGTCGCGCCCGGCTCCACCACGACGGGCATCGATGCGGCGATGCAGCCAGGTGGCGAGGTCACCGGCGTCGTTACCGCGGCGATTAGTAAAGCGAAGTTGAGCGGAATCCACGTGTGCGCCGAGGAGACGAGCGGCGAATTCTTCGGGCGCTGTGCCGACACGAACGCCAGCGGCGAATACTCCGTCGTCGGGTTGCCGACCGGAAGCTACAGGGTCGGTTTCAGCTCGCCCATCGGCGAATACGCGCCTCAGTACTACCTCGAAAAGACCCAGTTTTTCGAAGCCACGCCGGTCTCGGTGGTGGCCGGCGCGACCACGCCAAGTATCAACGCCGCCATGGCGCTCCCAGGCGAAATCACCGGCACCGCGACGAATGTCGCGACCAAAGCGGCTGCCGCCGAAGTCGAGGTCTGCGCCCTCCAGGCGAGCACAGGCTCGTTCATCGAGTGCCAGAACACCGACACGAGCGGGGAATATCGCCTGACGGCGCTTGACGCCGGCGAATACAAGGTCGAGTTTGCCCCGACCTTTGGCACCACCGCGAATTTCGCCACGCAGTACTACCACGCCAAGGCAACCTTCGCCGAAGCGGACGTCGTCAACGTCGCCGCCGGCAGCGCGACGGGCAGCATCAACGCCGAACTGCATGAAGGCGGCAAGATCACAGGCAAGGTCACCGACGCGAAGACGTTGGGAGCGATAGAAGGCATCGACGTTTGCGCGCGGGCCACGAGCGGCGAATACGTCGGCAAATGCGCGCTCACAAACGCGAGCGGGGAATACACGATTACGTCGCTCAACACCGGCGAATACAAGGTCGAATTCAACGCCTACGGCAAGAACTACTTCTCTCAGTTCTACAACGGCAAGACCTCGTTCAACGAAGCGCAGCCCGTCGCGGTCACAGTCGGCGGAACCACGTCGAGCATCAACGCCGCCCTCGAACCTGGCGGAAAACTCACCGGCACGGTGACCAACGCCGCCACGAAAGAACCTGTGGCCGGACTCTTCGTCTGTGCCTTCCCGAAAACGTCAGGCAGCGTTCCCTGCGCCAGCACCAACGCCAGCGGCGAATACTCGATCATCGCGATTCCCACGGGCGAATACATCGTGGAATTCAACGCCGAGATCTACAGCGGCACCCAGAACTACATTCCGCAGTACTACAACGGCAAGGCCACCTCCAGCGAAGCAACCGCGGTTGCCGTGATCGCTGGCTCGACGCACGAAGGCATCAACGCCGCCCTCGAAGTTGGCGGCGAGATTACCGGCGTCGTCACGTCCGCCAAAACCAAAGAACCGGTCACGAACGTCGGGATCGAGGTGTTGTCGAGTGCGGGGGCGTTCGTGCGCAGCGCATCCACCAACGCCAACGGCGAATACACCGCGGTCGGTCTGCCGACCGGCGAATACAAGGTCGAATTCCGCTCGTTCCTGGGCGCGTACCGCACCCAGTACTACAGCGGCAAGGAAACGCTCGGCGAAGCCGCCCTGGTCAAAGCGACCGCCGGCGGCTCAGTGACGCCAAACATCAGCGCTGCACTGATCGAGGCGCCGCCGACCCTCAGTAGCTCGCCCACGATCTCCGGCACCGACCAAGAGGGGCACACGCTCAACGAGGGCCACGGCACCTGGAAAAACGAACCGACCAAATTCACATACCAGTGGAGCCGCTGCAACAAAGAAGGCTTCGAATGCGGCCCGATCGAAAAAGCGACGGAACAAAGCTACGTCCCAGTGTTCGCCGACGTTGGGCACGAGCTCCGCGTCGCCGAGACCGCGCATAACGAAGGTGGCGCGAGCAGCCCGGCGACGTCGGAAGCAAGTGCGCCGATCGCGGTCGCACCGCCGGTCAACACCAAAGCGCCAGAGATCACCGGCGCCGCGCAGCAAGGCAAGATGCTCAAAGATGCTGCCGGGACCTGGAATAACGAACCAACCAAATTCAAATACCAGTGGCTGCGCTGCGACAACAAAGGCGCCGCGTGCGTCTCGATCGCGGGCGCCGAAACATCGACGTACATCCCTGTCGCAGCAGACGTGACGCACACGCTGCGAGTCGAAGAAACCGCCGAAAACGCTGCTGGCCCTGGGACACCGGCGACGTCCGCGGCGACCGAAGAAGTCGTGCCGCCGATCCCGGTGAACACTGCGGTCCCTACCATCAGCGGCACGGCGCAACAAGCCAAAACCCTGACCGAGCACCACGGGTCATGGGAATACAGCCCGACCGAACTGAAATACCAATGGCTCCAATGCAACAAGCTCGGCGAAGGCTGCATCGTGATCGTAGGCGCGACCGAGCAGACCTACGAACCCACCACGTTCGACGTCGGCATGACGTTGCGCGTGGAGGAAATCGCGAAGAACGCAGGCGGAACGAGCGCACCCGCGGTGTCCGCGGCGACGGCTGAAGTCCTGCCAGCGCCCCCTGTCAACACGGCTCTGCCGACGATCTCGGGGACCGCGCAACAGGGCCAGGAACTCGCAGAGCACCACGGCTCATGGGAAAACAACCCGACCAGCTACAAGCTCGAATGGCTTCGCTGCAACGCTGAAGGCGAAGCGTGCGCCGCCATTGGCGCGGAAGGCGACACGTATACGCCGACATCCCTCGACGTCGGCCACACAATCCGCGTGTCTGAGACGGCGAAAAACGCGGGCGGCGCTGGCGCACCTGCGACCTCGAGCCAGACCGCCGTGGTCGTGCCGCCGGCACCTGTGAACACAGCGCCGCCTACGGTCACGGGAACGGCAAAGCAAGGCAAGGAACTCACCGTCCACCACGGCACGTGGGAAAACAGCCCGAGCAGTTTCGAAGACCGGTGGCTGCGCTGCGACAGCAAAGGCGAATCGTGCGCGATCATCGGGACGACCGGCGAAACGTACAAGCTGGTCACCGCCGACGTAGGCCACACCATCCGCGTGGAAGAGATCGCCACCAACGAAGGCGGCAACAGCGAACCCGCGACCTCGGAATCCACCGGCGTCGTGGCCAACGCCGTGCCCGAAAATGAAACACCGCCGACCATCACCGGAACGGCTCAGCAGGGCAGCCCCCTGGCCGCACACCACGGAACGTGGAGCAACGAACCCACCAGCTACAAAGACCATTGGCTGCGCTGCAATGAAGCTGGCGCGGAATGCTCGTCAACGGGTGCCAGCGGCGAAGAATACCTGCCGGTCAAAGAAGACGTTGGCCACACGGTTCGCGTCGAAGAGATCGCCATCAATGAAGGCGGATCTTCGACGGCGACCGATTCAGCGCCGACCGCAGTCGTGCTCCCTGCGGCGCCGGTCGACATCAGTCTCCCGACGATCAGCGGCGAAGCCAAGCAGGGCAAGACCCTCACTGAGCACCACGGCGAATGGGAAAACCCCCCGACCGGCTACACATTTAAATGGGAGCAGTGCGACAGCCTCGGCGAAGCCTGCCTGCCCATCAGCGGCGCAGAAGGCGAAACCTATAAGCCCACAGCCCTTGACGTTGGGCACGCGATCCGCGTCATCGAGGTCGCGAGCAACACCGGAGGCTCCGGCGAACCAGCGACCTCCGAACCCACCGCGGTCGTCGTCTCAGCGCCGCCGGTCAACGTCACGCCGCCGACCATCGCCGGGTCGCCGCAGAAGGGCCAGACCCTCGCAGACCAGCACGGCACCTGGATCAACGAACCGGCGACCTTCACGTACCAGTGGCTGCTCTGCAGTCACGAAGCGACTGAATGCGCGCCGATCAAAGGCGCAGTCGACCCGACGCATCTCGTGTCCTTGGGCGACGTCGGGCACACGCTCGAGGTGCAGGAGACGGCCAGCAACGAAGGCGGCGAAAGTGTGCCCGCAACATCCGAACCCACGGCGGTTGTCACGCCGGTCCCACTCAACGCAGTCGCCGGCGAACCCGTGACTGTCGTCGCCGGCTCCAACGCCTCCTTCGACGGCAGCGGCAGCACGCCCGCCGATGAAATCGAAAAATATGCGTGGGACTTTGGTGACTCGTCGAGCGGGGAAGGGGCGAGCGTCACACACGTGTACGCCGCTCCCGGCACCTACACAGCGACGCTCACGGTTACGCGCGGCGGCGAAACCGCGAACGCTTCGGAGACCGTCACCGTCACCTCGGCCCCCAGCAACGCGCCTGTCGTTGAAGTCACCGACAGCTCCCACAATCCGCTGCCCGAAGCCACGGTCCTCTACGTCGGACCAGGCGGGACGCGTATCCAGGGGGCGACGGGCGGAGACGGCAAGACGACGCTTCCCGGTCTGCCCGACGGCACCGACACCGTCTACGCCTACAAGAGTGGGTTCCAGCCGGCGGTGGGGCATGTCGTCGTCAGCAGCGGCGGTGGCGAAACGTCGATCGCCCTGTCCAGCGGCGAGGTTGCCACGAGCACGCTCAAGGATCACGAATTGACGCTCAAAGAAATCGAAGCAGCGGGTATCAATGTCAACGACCCCGCCAACCAAAACGTCTATGAATTCGAAGTCCGGCTGGCGTTCATCGAAACGCCAGAAATGCCGCATCCGCTCGAACTTCATTGCTACATCAACAAGGCCGGTGAATTCGTCGGCAGTTGCACGGGTGGGGGCGGCTGTTGTGGCGGTGGCGGCTGGGGCGGATTCGCCGGTGGGGGTGGTGGTGGCCCGGGCGGCCCTTCGTGCTCACCCCACGCGTGCGTTGGCGGCGGCATCGTCGCGATCCCGCACATCGTCGACGGCCACCCGCTGATTCAATGGCTCGTCCTGCGCGGCAAGGTCACCGTGCTCAAGCAGTTCTTCGAGGTGACGCAGGTTGTTCAGAACTTGTCGCCAGAACCGTTCACGCTTGCCGCCGGACATACCACCCTCAATATCCCATCGGGCATGAGCCTGGCGCCCACGGCCACCCCGCAGGCCGCAACGCAAGCGGTGCCCGAAATCCCCGGCAACGGCGACGCCGAAACCAACTGGATCGTGCGCGGCGACAAGCCTGGCTTCTACCTGCTCTCCGCCAACTACGACTCGAAGCTGGAACCGTTTGAAGCGCCGGTCGAACTCGAAGCTGCGCTCGCATCGCCGCTGCACATCTGGGGCGTCGAAGCGCTGTCGCTCAGCGTGCAGGCAGAAGAAGGCTTCCTGGAGGAAGGCCAGCCGTACCGCGTACGCGTGACGGTGATGAACAAGTCGGACATCACGCTCAACAACGCCGAAATCGCGATCTTCCGCAACGTTCACGAACGCTTCATCTTCCAACCCGACCAGCGGTTCGCCGAAAAAATCGCGGAACTCAAGCCCGGGGAAAAGGTGTCGGCCCCGCTCGACATCCTCGTCCCAGACTCGCCAAGCCAAGCGGAATTCAATCCCTCGCTCTCGAGCGTGTCGTTCGTTGGCGAAGAAATCCACCCAGGCGTGGGCATCGAAACCTTGTCGTCACAGCCCGTCTACTCGCTTGTGGCCAACGAGGAATCGGCGTCAAAACGGGTGCACCTCGCGTGGCAACCCGACCCCCACGCTGAAGGTTACGAGATCTTCTCGACTCCGACGCTCGACACGCCGTTCCCCGAGGCGCCGGAACTGGTCTCACCGCTCAGCGGCGGCTCAGTGACCACGCTCCCTGCTGGCGATACCGAAGCCTACGCGCCGCTCACCGGCGGCGAACCGGAAGAGTACTACGCAGTTGCGAGCATCATCAATGGCGTCCCGACGCTCGACCATCAGGTGGTGCTCGCAGCAACCGGATCGGGGGAAAAAGACTGGGGATACTGCTTCGAAGCTGCAGGAGGGATCGCGTACGGTCTCGGCCCCAAGGCCTCGGGCACGCTCTGCCTCGTACAGAGCGGAGACGGAAGCCACGCATATCTCCTGGCGCACGGCGGCGCTTCATTGGTGTCCCCTCCTGATCTCGGCACTCTGAAGAGCTCCCTGCTTTCCCTCGCAGACATCTCGTCGTCCTGCGCTGTCCAGGGATCTCTGTCCCTTGGTGCGATCGCCTTTAACGGCCCTGTTGGGGAAAATCCTGGTGCGGAGACATTCGGAGTGGTCAACGGGTCCGTCTCGATCGACATTCCCTTCACGCACATCGGCGTGGATGTGGGAGGGGGGCTCATGCAGAGCCACGACTTCTCGACCAACGGCCTCTACTACTCGTATGGAGTGTCGGCGGGGCTTGGCTGCGCACCGTCGCCGATCAGCGCGTCAACGGAACCGGACTATACGTTTCCCACACACATCGAACTGACTGGCTCGGTCAAGGATGCTGCAACGGCCCTGCTGCACAGTCTAGAGCTCTCTTTCAGGCCTTCATGCGTGATCCCTGTCTCGCCGTTGTGCACGCTGGCCGCGATTCCGTATGTCAACTCCCCGGCGGTCGCCGTCGCAAAGAAACTGTTCCCCGGACTGTATGCGACGCTGAGCAATGCGACCAACCCCCCGCCAGCGCCCGACGGGGTTGCTTCGTGGACGACCAGCTCATCCTCGTCGAACACGGAACCAGCTACCGCATCGACCGGTGACGGTACGCTCGAAGCCTCCGCACGAGGTATCGGTTCGCTCGGTGTCGGCCGTTACGCCGCAGTCCCGACTGGCTTGCCGGCACTTCAGGTAGGAACCACCTACTTCGACACGGCGATGTCGGCGGATAGCCTGTTCGACATCGTCACCATTACCGACTGCGCTACCAGTGCAGGTGATGCGGTGCAGTGGTGGAACAGCAAGACGTCAGCGTGGGAACCGGTTTCGAGCGCCGTGTTCAGTTCCGGGCCGCCCGAGTGCGTCACGATTACTGTCGGTCCGGACACCAGCCCAACGCTTGCGCAGCTGGGCGGGACGGTCTTCGCCGAGACGCCGACTGTGGGGGTCCCGAGCAACACAGCACAGCCGGAAATCAGTGGCGCGACGGCACTTGGCAGCGCACTGTCCTGCTCGAGCGGATCCTGGACAGGCGAACCGCGCTTTGCCTACCAATGGCTCCGCGACGGAGTGCCCATCCTGAACGCGACCAAGTCTGCGCATCGCGTCTCGACTAGCGACCTCGGCCACACCATCTCCTGCGCGGTCGTGGCGACCAACACCGCGGGCAGCGCGGAAGCTAAGAGCGCCGGCGTCCTGATCCCCATCACGGGCTGCGATGACTACTGGATCAATCAAGCCGGAGGCAACTGGTCCATCGGAGCCAACTGGAGCAACGGCAGACCACCCGGCGCCGGGGAAGCAGCGTGCCTGCTCGCCAACGGCACCTACACCGTCGATCTCGAAGATACGAGCGGCCCGGTCAACCTCCAAGCCCTCAAGATCGGAGGTGAGACGGGGTCACAGCAGTTGGTCCTTGCGAGCACGTGCTCGAGTGCGGCCGAGCTCGACCCGACGGGAACGCGCATCGGCGCCAGAGGCGGGATCACCCTGACGAACGCCGACACCTGCCCCAACGACGTCACGTTGGGCGGAGCGGTAGACAACAAAGGCGTGCTAACCATCGCTGCTGCACAAGGAGGCGCGCGCACGATCAACGGCAATCTGACGAATACACGCACACTCGCGCTGGCTGGCGCTCCCCACCTGCACGTAGCTGGCTCCTACACGCAGGCCGCAACAGCAAGACTCGAAACCACAGTTGGCGGACCCTCAACCTTCGGCTCCCTGACGATATCGGGCACCACGACGTTGGAAGGCGGGACTCTTCGTGTGCACGAGATGGCGCCGTTCAAGGCGACACTCGGGCAGGCGTTCCCGGTCCTCACCAGTCCTGCACTCACAGGCACGTTCTCGCGCGAGACCGGCGATCAGATCAACGGCCAGGGTCTCTACTATCAGCCGACCTACTCAGCCGGCACGCTCGAACTCATCGCGGTAGAAGCCACGCTTGCGCTCGGGACCACCAGCGGCGCGCCCGGAAGCACGGTCACGCTTCATGGCACCGGCTATGTCCCGGGCGACACGATTACGCCCTACTTCAAGTCCCTCCCACCGACACCAACCGAAAAGACGGTCTATCCAACCGTGATGGTGAACGCCCATGGCGAATTCGACACCGAGATGTCAATCCCCTCGGTGGCAGAAGCAGGCCCAGCCGCGGTTGCCATCCAAAGCACGAAGACAGGCGTGACCGTCAAACGGCGGTTCAAAGTGCAGTAGACCTACGCTGCGCACCGTGCAATAGGGGTAGCCTGCTGGTTGGGCATGGGAGGTTTGCTCCTTCCGTGTCCAGGCGCCGATGCGGGCCGTGATCCCGGTTTCCGTATTGCTGCCGACGCTTAGGGTCTGCAAGCCCCCTGCAAATCCGGACCTTTCAGCGCCCGATCAGGGGCGCGAGCGGCGTCTTTGCAAGCAGGAGGTCACCGAGCCAGCCGACGGCTCATTTTCGTAGTACACTAAGTTCTCGTGGAGATCCACCCATCGGCTCGCAAGCACGGCGTCGCCGACGAAGACATCCGCCACGCTACTGCCCATGCGCTCGCCATCGAGGATGCCGGAGAGGACCCAGACCGCTGGCTCGTCATCGGGCCGGATCGTGCAGGGAACCTGCTTGAGGTGGTGGTTCTCGTCACGGTCGAGGGCGCGCCGCTGGCGATCCACGCAATGCGAATGCGCACCAAGTACAGGAGCCTGATCGAGTCGTGAGTCAAGACCGTATATATGGCCACACTCGCTCGGGCAAGCCGATCACCGACACGGAGATCGAGGCGCTCGCGGCAGAGGCCGAGGCAGGCTACGACGTAGACGCGCTGCTGGCCCGCAGGGGCAAGCGCGGACGACCCGCGATAGGTTCGGCCCCCGCGAGCGTCGAGTCCATCAGGCTGGACCCCGAGTTGCGCGACCAGCTCCTTGAGCGCGCAAAGGCCGAGGGCACAACGACCTCCGAGGTTATTCGCGAGGCGCTGCGGCGCTTCCTGAAGGCGGCGTGACCGCACAGCATTGGGGCCACAGCCAGGGTTTGGGCCGGCGAACACGGCCCGCCGGCCCAAACCCCCAGGAATCCCCAGGAAACCAACGGTATCTCCAGCGCGGCCTCTCCAGCGAATGCCCTGCAAATCGGCCAGTTTCCGGTCCGATAGGCTCAAGGCTGAAAATCGTGGTGTCCCGGGTTCGAATCCCGGTCTCGCCATCTGGCTTGTTGGGCACTCACGGGGAGCACGTTGTATTGGCTGCGTGTGGCAAGCTTGCGCCGCGATGTCCCTGCCCTTCGACCCGATCGCCGAGGCTCGGCGCCAGTGGCGCTCGCATTGGGGTTCAGCGGCCGTCCCATCGATGGCGGCGGTGACGTCGATCATGCGCGCCGAGCAGATCCTGATTGCGCGTCTGAACGAGTTGCTGCGGCCGTGGGAGCTCACGTTTCCACGCTATGAGGCCCTCATGCTCCTGTACTACAGCCGCAACGGCTCGCTGCCGCTCGGCAAGATGGGCGAGCGGCTGCAGGTGCACCCGACGAGCGTCACCAACATCGTGGACGGGCTCGAGCGCCAGGGGTTCGTCGAGCGTACGCGCCACGAGCACGATCGCCGCACCACCCTGGCGTGCATCACACCAGAGGGGCGAGCGGTCGCCGATGCGGCCACGGCGGCGCTCAACGAGGCGCGCTTCGGTACGGCCCCGCTGGGGAGGGACGAGTTGCAGCAGATCTTCAAGCTGTTGAGCGCGCTACGGGAGGGCGCCGAGGACTTCCACTCCTCGCCGGCGCGCTAGCACGATCACGTCCCGCCTCCGGCAGTCGCCGCCGTTTCGTAGTCGTAGAAGCCGCGGCCGCTCTTGCGGCCGTGGTGGCCGGATACGACCATCCGCTTGAGCAGCGGCGGTGGCGCATACTCGGTGCGCTTGAACTCCTCGTACAGCGAGTCGCAGACGGCATAGAGCACGTCGAGGCCGATGAAATCGCACAGCGTCAGCGGCCCCATCGGGTGCCCCGCCCCGAGCTTCATCCCCAGATCGATGTCCTGTGCCGTGGCGAAGCCCTCTTCGAGCATCCGTACAGCCGCCATCAGGTATGGGACGAGCAGCATGTTGACGATGAAGCCGGAACGGTCCTTCGTCCGGATAGCGGTCTTGCCGATCGAAGCGCCGGTTCCCGTGATGAAGCTCGTCGAGATCGTCGTCGGCCTCGACACCGCTGAGGAGGTGGTGGAGAGTTGCTGGATGCTAGCAAGTATGTGATACTCCGACTATCGAGTCTTCGACTTTCGGAATGGTGTGCACACTGTGGCCCAGGTAGCAGCACCGGCGGCACCGCCCGGCTCCTATGAGGAGTGGCTGGACGCCTACGGCGTCAGCCCCGAGCGCGACGTCGAGTTCACGACGCTCTCCGGTGAGCGGGTGCGCCCGCTGTACACGGCGGCCGATCTGGCGGATTCGCCGCCGATGGGCCTACCGGGCAGCTATCCGTTCACGCGGGGCGTGTACCCGTCCATGTATCGCGGACGACTGTGGACGATGCGCCAGTTCGCCGGCTTCGGCACCGCCGAGGACACGAACGAGCGCTTCCGCTATCTGCTCGACCACGGCCAGACGGGGCTGTCGACAGCCTTTGACATGCCATCGCTGATGGGCCACGACTCCGACTCGCCGCTCTCGCTGGGAGAGGTCGGCCGCGAGGGCGTCGCGATCGACACGCTCGAGGACATGCTCACGCTCTTCACAGGTATCGACGTGGGTGAGGTGAGCGTGTCGATGACCGTCAACGCGCCCGCCGCGATCATGCTTGCCTACTACGTGGTGGCGGCCGAGCTTGGCGGGGTGCCAGCCGATCGTCTCAACGGGACCATCCAGGCGGACATCCTCAAGGAGTACATCGCCCAGAAGGAGTGGTGCTTCCCGATCGACCCCGCGATGCGCCTGCTCGGGGACATGATCGAGTGGTGCGCGAGCCACATGCCGCGCTGGCATCCGGTTTCGATCTCCGGCTATCACATCCGCGAGGCCGGATCGACAGCCGCACAGGAGCTCGCGTTCACGCTCAAGGATGGCTTCACCTATGTCGAGCAGGCGATCGAGCGCGGCCTGGATGTCAACGATTTCGCTCCGCGCCTGTCGTTCTTCTTCAACGCGCAGATCGATTTCTTCGAGGAGATCGCCAAGTACCGGGCCGCTAGGCGGATCTGGGCGCGTGAGCTCAAGCACACGTACGGGGCGAAGAACCCCAAATCGTGGCTGATGCGCTTCCACACCCAGACCGCCGGTGTCTCGCTCACGGCCCAGCAGCCGCTGAACAACATCGCCCGCACCGCGATCGAGGCGCTCGCCGGCGTGCTCGGAGGCACGCAGTCGCTGCACACCAACTCCTATGACGAGGCGCTCGCCCTCCCCACCGAGGACGCCGTTCGCATCGCGCTGCGCACCCAGCAGATCATCGCCCACGAGACTGGTGTGGCGAACACGATCGACCCGCTCGGCGGCAGCTATTTCGTGGAGGCGCTCACCGACGAGATCGAGGCCAGCGCGTACGAGTACTTCGCCAAGATCGACGAGCTCGGCGGGATGGTCCAGGCCGTCAAGCAGAGCTACCCGCAGCGCGAGATCGCCGACGCCTCCTTCCGGCTGCAGTGCGAGATCGACGCCGGCCGGCGGGTCGTCGTCGGCGTCAACTCGTTCACGGACGGTGGCGAGGACCAGACCCCGATCCTGCGTCTCGATCCGGCACTGGAACGCAAGCAGATAGATCGCCTGCGCGCCGTGCGTGCGCGACGAGACTCCGGGGAGGTGGAGCGCTCGTTGCAGACGCTGAGGGAGATGGCCGCGGACCCGCGCCGGAACCTCATGCCGCAGCTGCTCGACGCCGCACGTGCGCACGCCTCCGAGGGCGAGATCGTCCAGGCGCTCCAGGACGTCTGGGGCGACTACCGCGAAAGCCCGGTCTTCTGATGACGCCCTGCGCCACTCGACCCGATCGGCGAGGACCTGCGCCGATGCATGGCCTTCGACTACTCGAACTTAGCCCGCACCGCCTGAGAGGGGCGCGCTGCGGAGTGAACTGCCGGCCTCATATCCCGCCGGTAGTAGTAGCACCCTCTCCTCCCTCTGCCTGGCGGGGCGATATGACATCGCCTCGCCAGGCGTTTAGGGGACGCGAACGCCGGGCGTGACCAGGACCTTGAGCGAGACCGCCGGATCGGCCTGAATCCTGAACGCCTCGTCGATGCGCTCGAGTGGCAGCTCGTGCGAGACGAGCGTGCTCGCGTCGAGGTCGCCCTTCGCCAGTGCCGCGATCACCGCGGGAAACTCGTCGCGATAGCCGACCGAGCCGCGCAGGGTCAGCTCGTTGCTCGTCAGGCGGTCGGGCCGCATCTCCACCTTGCGCCCGTACATCGCGCACAGCACCACCCGACCGCCCGGCCTGGCCAGCCGCAGCGCATCCTCGAACGCCGCCGGGACGCCCGCGCAGTCGATCACCACGTCCGCCCGCGCAGATGCGCTCGATGCGCCCCTACCGGTGACCGCGGCGACCGCGTCGATCGTGCTTTCGCTGGCAGGGTCAACGGTCAAAGCTGCGCCCAGCCGCCGAGCCGCGTCGCGGCGTAGCGCGGAGGGGTCCGCGACGATCACGCCCTCGACGCCCGCCAGGCCTAGGAAGATCAGCACCGCCAGCCCGATCGGACCGGCGCCGAGCACCACCACCAGCTCCCCCGCGCTCGCCTCGGCCTGGCCGATCGCGTGCAGACCGACCGCCAGCGGCTCCACCAGCGCGCCCGCCCGATCCCCGACCTCGTCGGGGAGCGCGAACAGCGTCCTGTCCAGCACCGCGTGCGGCACGAGCACGCGCTCGGCGAACGCGCCACGCAGGCCATAGCCGATTCCCTGGCTCACGCCCACGTCGCACAGCTGGGTCTCTCCCGCCAGGCACGACGGGCAGCGCCCGCACGGGATCAGTGGGCGCGCGGTCACGCGGTCACCCACCGTGATGCCGTTAACGCCTAGTGCCTCGACGACGGTCCCGCAGAACTCGTGACCGAGGACCTGTCCGGGGCGCGCGGCGAAGCCGCTCTTGAAGCTGTGCAGATCCGATCCGCAGATCCCGCAGTGGGCGACCTCGATCACGACCTCGCCGTCTCGCGCATGGGGTGCTGGCAGCTCGACGCCGCTGAGCGTCTCCGGAGCGTTCCATTGAACGGCTCGCATATGACGCGAGCATGATCGGCGGCGGGGTTCGAGGTCGCCCGCGGGCCCGACGAGGCTGTGGGCTTCTCCAGCGCAGGGTCCTTGGAGGGACGCACAGGCGCCGCGCGCGAGCCGGCTGCCCGCCCCGACCGTGCGCACATAGCGTTGGGGCCATGCCCGCGAGCGACTCCCCGCCCGACACGCCTGACACGCTCACCAACGGCGGCGCCCCCGAGCCGGCGGTGCTCGCGGAGCGCCATGACGCGGTGCTGCTGCTCACGCTCAACCGGCCCGAGACCTACAACGCCTGGGGCAAGGAGATGGAAGACCTGTACTTCGACCATCTCGATGCCGCCGACGCCGACCCCGGTGTTCGCGCGATCGTGCTGACCGGCGCGGGAAGGGGCTTCTGCGCCGGGGCGCAGATGGCCCAGCTCGACGAGCTCGCCGGCAGCGATCGGCCGCTGGAGCTCGACCGCAGCCGGCCATCCAGCTACGCGCTGCACGTGCGCAAGCCGATCGTCGCCGCGATCAACGGCGGCTGCGCCGCCGTGGGGCTGATGCAGGCGCTGCTGTGCGACGTGCGCTTCGTCGCCGCCGAGGCCAAGCTCACGACCGCTTTCGTCAGGCGCGGCCTGATCGCCGAGTACGGCATGGCCTGGCTGCTCGAGCGCACCGTCGGGCGCGGCCGCGCACTCGACCTCCTGATCTCCGGCAGGACGATCCTGGGCGAGGAGGCGGTCGCGATCGGTCTCGCCGAGTTCTCGCTGCCCCGCGCCGAGCTTCTGGAGGGAGCGCTCGCCTACGCCGATGAGATCGCGCGCAACTGCTCGCCACGGGCGATCGCCACGATCAAGGCCCAGGCCTGGAAGGACCTGGACCGCCCCTTCCAGGATGCGGCCGTGGAAGCGGACGAGCTCGCGATCGACTCCGTCACGTGGCCCGACCTCGCGGAGGGCGCTGCCAGCTTCACCGAGCGGCGCGACCCGGCGTTCCCGCCGCTGGCCGGCTGAGCTGGGCCGCCCCCCCAGCCGAGCTTCGGGCCGGGCTACGCCGGGTACAGGCGCACGAGCGCCTCGGCGACGCACACCGGCTTGATGGCGCCCTCGCACTCGAACGTGTGGGTGAGCGCGACCTGGATGCCGCCGTCCACGTCCTCGACGCCCTTCAGCTGCGCCCGCATCCGCACGCGCTTGCCGACCGGCATCGGCGCCGGATAGCGCACGCGGTCGAGCCCGTAGTTCAAGCCGAGCGCGAAGCCCTCGAAGGCGTACACGGTCTCCGCCAGCCAGGGTGTGAGCGACAGCGTGAAGTAGCCGTGGGCGATCGTGCCGCCCCACGGCGTCTCGCGGGCGCGCTCGGGGTCCACGTGGATCCACTGATGGTCGCCGGTCACGTCCGCGAAGCGGTCCACGTCGCCCTGGGTGACCTCGTGCCACTCGCTGACGCCGAGCTCCTCGCCGACGCGCTCCTTGACGGCCTCGACGCCGTCGAGCACCACCGTCACGCCGTCACCGGCTGATCGAGCCCGGCCGCGCGCCTGGCCATTTCCTTTGCCGCCTCCATGTCGTAGTGCTTGCGCGTGACGATCCGCTGGGCGTACAGGCCGCCTCCGGACTGCACGTTCGTCACCAGGTGCCAGCCGCCGAAGGCATCCGCGGTCATGTCGCGGATCGCGTGGAACAGGCGCGTGCGCTCCTCGCCGGAGACCTCCGGGTTGGCGGTCATGTACTTGTGCACGAACGGAGAGAGCTCGGGGTTCTCGAGATCGCCCACCGTCGGCGCCGTCAGCACCGCGCCTCCGGCAATGTCATGCAGGTGGCGCACCATCGTGTTGAAGTTCGCCGCGCCGTGGTACTTGGCGGCGTTCGTGTACAGCTCGTCGGGGTAGACGAAGCCGTCCTCGGTGCTGTGCGAGTTGAGGATCGCCGCCTCCAGGCCACTGCGCACGAGCGTCGTGTAGATGACCATCTCGGAGATCTTCTCGCGCACGTGCTCGACGCGGGCGAGGCCGTTGGCCTCCGCGATCAGCTGTGCCAGCCCAACGAGCAGATCGCCGTCGTTGGCCATCTCGCCGACCCCGCCGAGGCGCTCCCACAGCCCGAGCGAGTGCGCGAACGCGGCCGAGAAGGAGACCTGGCCGTCGAGGAAGATCCGCTCGGTCGGCACGAACACGTCGTCGAACAGCACGAAGCAGTCGGGCATCTGCTTGTGGCGGCTGATCGGGAAGTGCCGGTCGTCGGACACGCGTGGGGCGAACGTCGTGTTGATCGTCGAGACCCCCGGGGCGTTCGCCGGGATCGCGCAGGCGATCGCGTAGTCCTCCTCGCCGGGCTTCATTTTCTTGGTGGGCATCACGAACAGCTCGTGCGCGAGCGACGCCCCCGTGATGTGCAGCTTCGCGCCGCGGATCACCACGCCGTCCGGGCGGCGCTCGACGACGCGCACGTACGCGTCGGGGTCCTCCTGCTTGGCGGGCGATAGCGCCCGGTGTCCCTTGGCGTCGGTGATGCACTCCGTCACCCGCAGGTCGCGCCGGCGCACCTCGTCGCAGTGGCGATAGATGCGCTCGGCCAGCTCCGGGTGCTCCTTAGCGAGCGCCGGTGCGACCGTCAACAGCGTCATCACCGAGGTGAACGTCGTGTGCGCCAGCATGTCCACGCCGCGCAGCAGGCCGACGATCTCGCGCAGCTGCTCGCTGCTGCGCGGCGGCGTCAGCAGGGGGTTGCGGCTGTCCTCTCCAGGCTCGTACACGGCGTCATAGCCGCGCGCGACGGCCTCGACGGCCATCCGCGTGGTGGGATCGCTCGCCAGATCCTCGATGCGCCGCCCTTCTATGTATGTCTTCCTGCCATCCACGATCGACTCGCGGTACTGCTCGCCGGTGATCACCTGGCATCCACCTCGCTCTGATCGCCTATGACCGAGATGATGCAGCCTGGTGGATCGCCGCCGCGCCGCCTCGGCGCGCGCACATGGAGCTTTCTCTATCGCCGTGAAAGGCTCGCTGGAGTCCCCTACAGCTGGCCCTCGCGCCTGCTCGGCGCAGGCCAGGAGGCGTGCGAGACTGTGCGCGCCCTGCAGCCAGACGATCCGGAGGATCCCGCCATCGAGAAAGATCCCGTGCGCACGACGGTCGAGGATGTCGTGCGCAGCCACGAGCAGCTGTCCGACGCAGCCCGGCCCGCCGCGGTCGAGCGCCAGCACAGCCTGGGCAAGCTGACAGCGCGCGAGCGCGTCGAGCTGCTGCTGGATGAGGGCTCGGGCCTGGAGGTCGGCGCGCTCGTGACGCCCGACGTGCCGAACGTGGACCCCAAGGACGCCCCCGCGGACGGTCTCGTCGCGGTCATGGGCGAGGTTGACGGACGTCCCGTGTCGGTGTTCGCCACGGACTTCACGGTCCTCGGCGGGAGCCTGGGCGACACCGGCATGCGCAAGATCATCCGCATGGTCGACCTGTCCCTGCAGCGCGGGATCCCGCTGGTGATGCTGATCGACGGCGGCGGGCACCGCATTCACGAGATCGACGCGCGACCCTACGCGTTCGGCGGGGACAGCGGGCCGTTCTGGCGCCAGGCGCTCGTCTCCGGATGGGCGCCGCAGGTCGGGGCGGTGATGGGGCCGGCGTTCGCCGGCTCGGCGCTATTCACGTCGTTCTCGGACTTCGTGCCGATGGTCAAGGGGACCTCCTCGCTGGGGATCGCCGGCCGTCAGCTTGTGAAGGCCGCGATGGGCGAGACGCTCACCACCCAGGAGCTCGGCGGCTCGGACGTGCAGATGCGAAACGGCAACGCCGACATGGAGTGCCCGGACGACGAGTCCTGCATCGCCGCCGTGCGCGAGTTCCTGTCGTTCATGCCCACCAACTCCTCCGGAGTCCCGCCCACGCGACGCACCTCGGATCCCGCCGACCGCATCAGTCCCGAGCTGCGCGACGTGATCCCCGCCAGTTCGCGCAAGCCCTACGACGTCAAGGAGATCATCCGCCGGATCGTCGATGACGAACGTGTCTTCGAGCTGCAGCCGGCGTTCGCGCGAAACCTCGTGATCGCGCTCGCGCGCCTGGACGGCAGACCGGTCGGGATCATCGCCAACCAGCCCAAGTCCCTCGGCGGCGTGATCGACACGCCCGCGTGCGAAAAGGCGACGCGCTTCGTCGAGATGTGCAACGCCTACGGCCTGCCGATCGTGTCGCTGATCGACGTCCCCGGAGTTCTGATCGGCCCGATGGCCGAGCGCCAGCGCCTCGTGCGTCACGCCGCCAAGCCGCTGCTCGCGCTCGCCCACGCGACCGTGCCGCTCGTGACGGTCGTCCTGCGCAAGGCATACGGCGCCGGCTTCCTGGCGATGGGGGGAGGCCGCACGGGCGTCGACGGGGCGCTGATCTGGCCCACCGCCGAGATGAGCGCGATGGGCATCGAGGGCGCGGTCGACGTGGTCTTCCACCGCGAGGTCGCCGCCGCCGATGACCCCGCGGCCAAGCGCGAGGAGCTGATCCGGCGCTTCTACGAGAAATCGACGCCGCTGCGCGCCGCCTCCGGCTTCGGCGTCGATGACGTGATCGACCCCGCCGACACCCGTCGCCAGGTGATCGCGATGCTGAGGATCAACTCCGGGCGCCGGCTGAAGCTCATCCCTCCCAAGCAGCACTGGATCTCACCGGCCTGAGCCGCGCCGCGCCGCGCTCGCTTGGAGAACTCCACACACCAGCGTGCTCGTGGCGCGCGGCGCGGCGAGCGCGAGGCTCTATCTATCGTCACGAGAATGAGCGCCACCGAGGAGCCCACGGCCGCGGCCGGCGGCGAGGACGCGCCCGGCGAGGACACCTCTCCCACGGACGAGCTGCTTGTGCGCGCCGAGCGCATCCGCCGCGAGATGGGTGGCGAGCGGCGGATCGCAGCGATGCACGAGGCCGGCCGGCTGACGGCGCGCGAGCACATCGACGGACTGCTCGACCCGGGCAGCTTCCGCGAGCTCGGCACCTTCGCACGCTCCGAGCGACCCGAGGACCGCGACAGCACCCCCGGCGAGGGCAAGATCGCTGGGCGCGGTGAGATCGAGGGTCGCACCGTCGCGGTCGTCGCCGACGACATCACCGTCAAGCGCGCCAGCACCTCGATCGTCTCGGCGCGCAAGGTCCACCACGCGTGGGAGCTGGCCGAACGCGACGGCGTCCCGCTCGTCTACTTCGGCGAGACGGGCGGTGCGCGCATTCCCGACATCATGGGCTCCGAGGGCTTCTCGCTGATGCCCCCGCCCGCGTACATGTGCCGGCGCGTGCGACGCTTCCCGGTGGTCACGGTGATCACCGGCGAATCGTTCGGCGCCTCCTCGTTCCTGTCTGCCGCCAGCGACCTCACGATCCAGCTGCCCGGCACCTGCCTGGCGATCACCTCGCCGCGCGTGATCGAGTTCGCCACGAGCGAGCAGGTGAGCATGGACGACCTCGGCGGTCCCGACATCCACGCCAAGACGACGGGCCAGATCGACCTCGCGGCCAAGGACCCAGAGGAGGCCGCCGCGATGACCAGACGCTTCCTCTCATACCTTCCGTCCAACAGCTGGACGCCACCGCCGCGAGCGGAATCCGTTGACGCTCCCGACGGCGACGTCGGCATCCTCGTGCCCGAGGACCGCCGCCGCGCGTGGGACATGCGCAAGCTCGTCAAGGGCATCTGCGACCGGGACAGCACCTTCGAGCTGATGCCTGAGTTCGGGCGCAGCGTGGTCACGTTCCTCGCCCGCATCGACGGCCGTCCGGTCGGCGTCATCGGCAGCCAGCCGATGCGCCAGGCGGGCGTCCTCGGCCCCGACGCGTGCGACAAGGCGACGCGGCTGATCTGCCTGTGCGACGCCTACGGCCTGCCGCTCGTGTTCCTGCACGACACGCCCGGCTTCATGGTCGGCACGGGTGTCGAGCACCGCGGCCTGCTGCACAAGGCGATGCTCCTGTGGGAGGCGGTTGCCCTCGCGAAGGTGCCCAAGCTCGCCGTCGTGGTGCGCAAGTCCTATGGCGTGGCCGACTACGCGATGTGCGGGATCGGCATGGGAGCGGACTTGCTGTGCGCCTGGCCACAGGCGGAGATCGGCTTCATGGACCCCGAGACGGCCGCCAACGTGCTGTTCCCCGGCGAGGCCGACACCGAGGCGCGCAACCAGCGCGCCCGGGAGATCGCTCTCGACATCGCTCCCTACGGCGCGGCGGGCGCTATGCGCATCGACGAGATCATCGCGCCGCAGTCCACGCGCGAGGTCCTGAGCGCGGCGCTGGAGGATGTTTCTGGACGCCCGTTCCAGCCCGGCTGCGAGCGCCCGCTCGCATCCTGGCCGACGTCCTGGTGAGCGCCGTCTCGCGCCCCCTCGCCTGACGTGCGTGCGGCGTGTACGCCGGCAGATCCGCCTGCAATTACGGGCAAATGGAGAAAGCCACAATCCGCGCTTGGGCGTCTCGCAACGCCCCCGACCGTGGATGCCATTGTCTTGGTCAAGGCCCGAAACCGGGAATCGACGCAGTCGGAAGAGGAGGAGGACGGTGCGCTTGTTGTCTACATTTGAAGGTCGCCCGCGGGGCGCGCAGACCCGCTTTAGCAACAGCTGGAAGGTCATGTTGGGGAGCCTCGGCGCGATTGTGCTCCTGGCCGCCTGTGGGTCGAGCAACTCGAGCAGCTCATCCAGTTCGACCGCCAGCTCGAGCGCCCCGATCAAGATCATGGGCCTCGGTACCTTCCAGGCGACCGTCGCCTACCCGGAGGCCCCGCCCGCCTTCAAGTCCGAGGTCAATGCCATCAACGCAGCGGGCGGCATCAACGGGCGCAAGCTCGAACTGACCATCTGCAACGACCAGGGCAGCCCTGAAGTCGCTGCCAAATGCGCTCGCCAGGCAGTCGAACAGGGCGACGTGGCGACCATGGGGTCCTACTCGGTGCAGGCGGCCAGCTTCCTGCCGATCCTCGAATCCGGGCACATCGCGTACGTCGGCGCCGACGCGACGCAGAGCGTCGAGGGCACGAGCCCGGTCTCGTTCCCGCTCGAATCCCAGTACCAGCTGTACGCCTCGATGGGCTACGCCGCCGGATCGAAAGGCTGCAAGAAGGCCGCGCTGATCACCGAGAACTACGGCGCCGCGACGCTCACCGAGGACAAGACCGCCGACAAGGGCTTCGAAGCGGCGTCCAAAGGCGGGAAGGTCGTAAAGCGGATCGAAGTCGGCGCTACAAACACGACATACGCGCCGCAGGTGGCGACGATGATCGGGGCCGGCGCCGAATGCATCATCGCGCCGCTGCCGCCGAACGAATTCCCAAAGCTGTTCGCCAGCATCGAACAGAGCAGCAAGCCGAACATGACCGTCGGCAGCACGGCGGCCAGCGTGCCCACCGAAATCCTCAAAACGCTGGGAACGAAGGCCGACAAAATGGTGATCGGATCGGCGTCCTACATCCCTGGCAGCCTCGAAGAACCGAAGGCCGTCAGCGAAGCGATCGCCGCCATCAAGGCGATCGAACCGTCGGGTGAAATCAACACCTTCAGCGTGGCCGGAGTGGCCGCGGTGAAGATCGTGGCCCACGCGATCGAAGAAGCCAAGAGCAACGTGACCCCGAGCGCGGTCCTGGAACAGATGGGCAAGCTCGAAAAATATGAAACGGGCCTGGCTGCTCCGTTCACGACGACAGAAAACGGTCCGATCCCGGGCCAGCCGAAGATCCACAGCCTGAACATCCTCGTCTACGAAGTCACCGGCGGCAAGGAGAAGCTGTCGAGCAACGGTTTCATCGACCTCAGCTCGTCGATCGCCGGCTAGTGGGTCGTCCGTGAATGTTTGACCGGAAACTCGCGTTCGCTGGCGAATTGGGTGGTGTTCCCGAGCCAGGAGGTGGTGATGCGTCCGCCGGAGGTATTCGTGCGCGAGCTTTCCCCCGAGGAGGGTGCGCGGCTGAAGCAGGTCTCCAAGCGCGCCAAGTACCAGGCCAAGCGTCAGCGAGCGATGATCGTGTTGGCCTCAGCGACGTTGATGAGCGCTCCGGAGATCGCGCGGTTGATGCGCACTGATGAGTCGCATGTGCGCAAGGTGATCCATGCTTTCAACGAGGAGGGCTTCAGCTCGCTGGACCCTGACTATAGGGGCGGGCGTCCCAAGAAGACAACACCCTGCCAGCGCGACCGGATCGTCGCGGTCGCGCGCGCCCGCCCCGACACGCAGGGTGTCCCGTTGACACGCTGGTCGCTGTCGAAGCTCGCGCCGCATCTCGCCGGGATGGGCATCTTCTTGAGCCGCGAGGCGCTGCGCCGACTACTGATCGACGCTGGGCTCTCCCATCAGCGCACACGCTCATGGAAGTGGAGCCCGGACCCAGACTTCAAGGAGAAGGCCGAGCGTGTCCTATCGCTCTACAGAGCCCAGCCCGAGGACGGGGTCGTTGTCTGCTTCGACGAGATGGGGCCTGTCCAGTTGATCCCCCACCACGGCTCGAACTGGGCGCCCCTGCGGCTATCCGGCCGGCTCAGGGCGACCTACAAGCGCCCGCACGGCGTGCGCTACCTGTTCGCGGCCTATGACGTGCACGCTGACCGGCTGCACGGTCGCCTGCGTGAGCACAAGAACGCCCGGGAGGTTCTCGCGTTCTTCAAGCAGATCCGGATGCGCTACGACCCCCGGCTGCGGATCTACCTCGTGATGGACAACCTCTCCACGCACAAGACCGACGCGATCCGCGAATGGGCCGAGAGCAACAACGTGGAGCTCGTGTTCACGCCCACCTATGCGAGCTTCCTGAACCGCATCGAGTGCCATTTCTGGGCAGTCGGCGAGTTCGTCGTCAAGAACGCCGACTACCCCGACTGGGACACGCTCGCCAAGGCGATGGCCGAGCACATCCGCTATCGCAACGGACCCCACCGCGACCGCCGACTCATCCAAGCCGAACGCCGACTACTCATCGCCGCATGAACACACCGGGTTACAGGCACAACGTTCCCGGACGACCCACTAGCCGTGCTGTGACGGGGCGGGCCTGCGTCGAGCCCGCCCCGTCGTCTCGGCGCTCGCAGCGAGGGAGAACGACATGAGTGAAGTCTTTCAATTTGGAATTCTCGGTCTTTCCTCCGGCGCGCTGCTGGCGCTGTTCGCGCTCGGCCTGGTCGTCGTCTACCGGGGCTCGGGCGTCGTCAACTTCGCCCACGGGGCGATCGGGATGGTCGGGACGTACCTCTTCTGGCAGCTCGACGTCAGGGACGGGTGGCCGTACCTCCCGGCGTTCGCCATCGGCGTGCTCGCATGCGCGCTGATCGGGCTGATCACGCACTTCTTCGTCATGCGCCCGCTCCGCGGCGCCGCGCCGGTGACGCGGATGATCGCCACGCTCGGCCTGCTGACCGTGCTCGAGCAGGCGGCCGTGCATGTCTTCTCCGCGATCCCCCGGATCGTGCCATCGGCGCTGCCGACGGGGACCGTGCGCATCTTCGGCGCGACGATCGGCGAAGACAAGCTGATCCTGCTCGCGATCAGCGTCGGGCTCGTGGGCCTCTTGTCGGCCTTCTACCGCTACACGCGGTTCGGCTGGGCGACGACCGCCTCCAACGAGAACCGCCGCGCGCTTGCCGCGCTCGGCTACTCCTCCAACCGCCTGGCGGCGATCAGCTGGGTGCTGGGCGGGGCGATCGCGGGAATCGCCGGCATCCTGCTGGCCCCGAGCACCGGCGTGCAGGTGACGCAGCTGACGCTGCTGATCCTCCCCGGCCTCGCCGCCGCGGTTGTCGGCAACCTGCGTTCGTTCTCGCTGACGCTGGTCGGCGGTCTGCTCGTCGGCGTGATCCAGTCGGAGATCAGCCGCTACGTCAGCGCTCCCGGCTGGTCGGACACGGCGCCCTTCATCCTGATCCTGATCGTGCTGCTGATCCGCGGCCAGGACCGCGGTCTGCGCACCCAGATCGCCGAGCGTCTGCCGCGCCTGGGCAGCGGGCGCGTGCGTCCGCAATTCGTGATCCCGGCGGTCGTCGCGGCGCTCGTGATCGTGCACGCCGGCATCTCCGCCAACTGGCTCGAAGCGATCGTCACGACATTCGCCGTGGGCGTGGTCCTGCTGTCGTTCGTGGCGGTGACCGGGTATACCGGCCAGCTCTCGCTCGCGCAGTTCGCGTTCGCCGGCTTCGGCGCCTGGGTCGCCGGGCGCCTGGTCGCCGGCGATCACATGAGCTTCCTGCCGGCGCTCGTGATCGGCGTACTCGCCACGATCCCGTTGGGGGTGCTGCTCGGGGTGATCTGCCTGCGAACGCGCGGCATCAACCTGGCGATCGCCACGCTCGGCCTCGCGGTCACGCTGCAGGACCTCGTCTTCGACAACGGCAACCTGACCGGCGGCAGCACCGGAACGATCGTCGGCAACCCGAAACTGTTCGGCATCGAACTCTCCGAGATCACACACGGCGCCGCCTACGCGACGCTGTGCATCGTGGCGTTCACGCTCGTCGCGCTGGCGCTCGCCAACCTGCGCCGCGGCCGCAGCGGACGGCGGCTCGTCGCCTCCCGCGCCAACGAGCGCGCCGCCGCCTCGCTGGGCGTCAACCCGCTGACCGCCAGGCTGTTCGCGTTCGGGCTCTCCAGCGGCGTGGCGGCGCTCGGCGGCATCCTGATCTCCTTCCGCGACCCGTTCATCGTCTACACCAACTTCGAAACGCTCGCCTCGGTGCAGCTGGTGGCACAGGCGGTCGTTGGCGGGGTCGGCTGGATCGTCGGGCCGCTGATCGGCGCCGTCGGGCAGGTCGGCGGCCTGCTCTCCCAGATCCTCAGCCCACTCGGCGGGGAAGTCGCCGACTACCTGCCGCTCGCCTTCGGCGTGCTGCTGCTCGTGACGATCACGCAGGCCCCCGACGGGGCCGCCGAGCTCATCGCCAACCAGCTGCGCTGGGTCTATCGCAAGATCGTGCCGCAGCGCTCGCGCCCGCCGCGCGAGCTGTCGAGCCTCGAGCAGATCACGACGCACAGGGTCAAGGGAAGGCGCCTGGAGGTGGACGGCGTGAGCGTCCAGTTCGGCGGCGTGCGCGTGCTGCGCGACGTCTCCCTGACGGTGGAGCCGGGCGAGGTCGTCGGGCTGATCGGACCCAACGGCGCCGGCAAGACGACCATGATCGACGCGATCAGCGGCTTCACCCGCCCGCGCAGCGGCGACGTGCGCCTGGAGGAGACCTCGCTGGTGGGCAAGGGCCCGAGCCGCGTGGCGCGCGCGGGCATCGCCCGCTCCTTCCAGTCGCTCGAGCTGTTCGACGACATGAGCGTGCTGGACAACCTGCGCACCGCCTCGGAGCCGCGCGACAACCTCTCGTTCCTGACCGACCTCGTCTACCCGCGCAAGCGCGAGCTGAGCGCGATCGTCCAGGCCGTGATCGCCGAGTTCCACCTCGCCGAGTGGCTCGACAAGCCGCCCACCGACCTCCCCTATGGCCGCCGGCGCCTGGTGGCGATCGCCAGGGCAGTAGCCACGGAACCGAGCATCCTCTGCCTCGACGAGCCGGCGGCCGGCCTCGACGAGCACGAACGCGTCGAGCTCTCCGACCTGCTCGGCCGCCTCAGTCGCGACTGGGGCATGGGCGTGCTGCTGATCGAGCACGACACCGATCTCGTGATGCGCACGTGTGACCGCATCTACGTGCTCAACTTCGGCGAGCAGCTGGCCAGCGGAACGCCCGAGGAGATCCGCAACAACCCCGACGTGGTCGCCGCCTACCTCGGCGACAGTCAGAGCGAGGAGGGAAGCGCGCGCCGGCACCGCGTGGCTGCCGCGCGCGCGGCAGTCACGAGCGCCAACACCAACACCGACGGCGAGCCCGCGCGCAAGGACGACGTGCTCGTCGCGGAGAACCTCACGCTCGGCTACAACTCCGTGCCGGCCGTGCGAGACCTCGACCTCGTCGTAAAACGCGGCGAGGTGCTGGCACTGATCGGCCCCAACGGCGCCGGCAAGTTGACCACGCTGCTCGCCCTCTCCGGGGAGCTGAAGCCGCTCGCCGGGCGGATCGTCTACCGCGGCAGCGACCGGGCCACGCCGCTTCACCAGCGCGCCCGCGCGGGCCTGCGCTACATCACCGAGGAGCGCTCGGTGTTCATGTCGATGACCGTCGAGCAGAACCTGCTGCTCGGCCAGGGCGACCCCGAGCGCTGCTTCGAGCTGTTCCCCGAGCTGAAGGCGCTGGCGACCCGCCGTGTCGGGTTGCTCTCCGGCGGCGAGCAGCAGATGCTCACGCTCGGGCGCGCGCTCAGCGGCGGCGGCGAGTTCCTGCTCGCCGACGAGCTTTCGCTGGGGCTCGCGCCGCTCGTCTCCGAAAGGCTGCTCACGGCCGTGCGCGACGCCGCCGACGGCGGCATGGGCGTCGTGCTCGTCGAGCAGCACATCAAGCAGGCGCTCGCGGTGGCCGACCGCGTGTGCGTGCTGCAGCGCGGTCGCATCGTGCTGCAGGGCACCTCCGAGGAGATGGGCGAGCAGCTCGAGAAGATCGAGAGCTCTTACCTCGCTGGCACGATCAGCTGAGCGACCGTCACGGCTGGATCCCGACGGAGCGGCGGTCTCGGGCATGGGCCGCACGAGTACTTCGCATTACAGTCCCCCGGTGGTGGACGATCGTGAGATGGAGGTTTGGGGGAAGAAGGACGGTCGCGCGTGGCGCATAGGCGGGGAAGCCGAGGTCGCCTGGATCCGGGAGAACACCGAGGTCTCATTCGCGATCACATCTGCGATCCCCCCGGTATTTGAGGCCTACGCCACCCTGGAGCTTCCCGGCAGCGGTGAGCACGTCTCAGTGTCGCCGCTCGAGGATCCGGACCGTCACGATGCGGCTGTCGTTGCGTTGCTCACTGAGCATTCCGCGGCGCAGCCATGGTGGCTTGGCTATCTCGAAAGAGGCCCCGGCGACGACGTCGTTTTCTACGATGTGCGGAAGGTGAGGCCGGGGCCCACCGACGCGGGGTATGTGCTGGTCGAGGCCGGCCTGGAGCAGGCGCGTGTCTGGCGCGGGCGTGGGCATCGAAACGGTCCCCTGCCGGATCTGATGTTCCCGGCCGACCGCTCGTGGCTCGTCTCGACTTTGTGGGACGACGACTGGACGTGCATCGGCGGGTCGCGAGGGCTCGTGGACGCTCTTCTGGCCCACCCCGATCTGCGACATCGGGCTCGCGAGGTTGACCCATCACTCAAGGATTCGATTCCACCCGGCCACACCGCGATCTGACAAGGGCCCCTCAGCCCCCGGCCTGCACCACCGCCCCCTCGCCGAGCAGATCCTCAAACCGAGCATCCGAAACACCAAGCTCCCCCACGAGCACCTCCCGCGTGTGCTCCCCCAGCCGCGGCGCCTCGCCCTGAGGTGCCACCCGCAACCCCTCCATCGGGTGCGGAGCGGCGGGCATCAGCACCTCGCCGATGCCGCTGAAGTCCACCGGCGCGAGGGTGCCGCGGCTGACGAGGTGCTCGTCGGCGACGATCTCGGTGTACTCGCGCACGCGCGCTGAGACGATCGCGACCGCACCGAGCATCTCGACGAGCTCATCGGCCGTGGCGACGGTGGCGGCCCACTCGTTGACGATGTCATAGACCTCTTCGCGGTTTTTGACGCGCGCGACGGCAGTCGCGTAGCGCGGGTCGCTCGCGAGCTCGGGACGGCCCATCAGCTCGCACAGGCTCGCGAACAGCGCGTCGGTGGTGACGCCATAGACGACGTAGCGCCCGTCGCCGGCGCGCGCGACGCCGTTGGGGACCACGATCGGGTGGCGGGTTCCGTAGCGGCCGAAGCGACTCTCGCCTTTGGTCAGGTTGTGCAGCGGTATCGCGTGGTCGATCATCGTCACCAGCGCGTCGAAGGAGGACAGGTCGATGTGCGTCCCCACTCCGGAGACCGAGCGGCGGTAGAGCGCCGCGCCGATCGCCCCGAACGCGTGGACCGCGGCGGTCATGTCGGCGAGCGCCGTGCCGAAGAAGCTCGGCGGATCGTCGCCGTCGCCGTTGAGATACATCAGGCCGGAGTAGGCCTCCGCGAGGAAGCCGAAGCCGGAGATCTCCGCATAGGGGCCGACGGCGCCGAACGTCGAGATCGAGCAGGCCACGAGGCGTGGGTTGCGCATGCGCAGCTCCCCGATGCCGAGACCGAGGCGCTCCATCGTCCCAGGCTTGAAGTTCTCGACGACGACGTCCGCGCCGTCGCACAGCTTCAGCACCAGTTCGCGCGCGTCGGGCGAGCGCAGGTCGAGCGCGACCGAGCGCTTGCCGCAGTTGTACTGCGCGAAGTGCGTGTTCAGGTCAGGGCCGATGCGCACCGGCAGGTGGCGCATCATGTCGCCCTGTGGGCGCTCGAGCTTGACCACGTCGGCGCCGTGGTCGGCGAGCAGGCGCGTGCACATCGGACCGGCGACGACATGGGTGAAGTCGATCACCCGCAGGCCCGAATAGGCGCCCGGCTCCTCGACTCCCGGCTGGGAGGCCACCTCAGTCTCGCTGGATCGGCTGGCGCTGCCGGGGCGCGCCCGTGAACGTCGAGCCGAACTGCTCGCGCAGGCGGTGCTTCTGTGTCTTGCCGACCGCGTTTTTCGGCAGCTCCTCCACGAAGCGGACCTCCTTCGGGCAGTTGTAGCCCGCCAGTGAGCTGCGCACGTACGCTTTGAGCTCCTCTGCCAGCTCGTCGCCCGGCACGGCGGTGGGCATCGGCACGATCACCGCGCAGATGCGCTCCTCGTAGACCTCGTCGGGCAGCCCGATCACCGCCACTTCGTCGACGCTGTCGTGCAGCGACAGGCAGTCCTCGATTTCCTTGGAGTAGACGTTCTGGCCGCCGCTGCGGATCATGTCCTTCTTGCGGTCGACGATCGTGAAGTAGCCGTCGGCGTCGCGGACGGCCATGTCGCCGGTGTGCAGCCAGTCGCCCGCCAGCGCCGCTTCGCTCTCCGCGGGCTTGCGCCAGTATCCGGTCATGCGCGGGCCGCGCACGCAGATCTCGCCCGGCTCGCCCACGGGCACCTCGTTCTGATCGTCGTCCAGCAGCGCCACCTCCACGCCGGGGCAGGGGCGCCCGATCGAGCCCCAGTGCGCGAACACCTGATCCGGCGGGCAATAGCAGACGAACGGTCCGGCCTCCGTCAGGCCGTAGGTGTGAAGCAGCTCGGCGCTGCCGTCGAGCGCGCCGAAGGCCTCGGCGGTGCGCTGCATCACGTCGCTCGGGTCGTACGCGCCGTAGTAGATGAGGCGCACCGAGGAGATGTCGGTGTCCTGGAACTGCGGGTGACCCAGCAGGCTGTGGAACATCGTCGGGACGCCGAGCAGGATCGTCGGGCGGTGGCGCTCGATCGCGGCGAGCACCTCGTCCTCGTCGAATTCGCGCAGCACGACCGTCCTCGCGCCCACGAGCAGGTAGAGCTTCATGTGATCCCAGTTGGCGACGTGGAACGAGGGGAAGTAGTTGAGGAACGTGTCGCTCGAGCGGATGCCCATGCTCAGCGCCATCGAGAAGGCGTCCTCAACGGTGCGCGCGTGCGATAGCACCGCGCCCTTCGGCTGCCCGGTCGTCCCGGAGGTGTAGAGGATCATGTGCGCGTCGCCCGGCGAGACGTCGGCCACCGGCTCCTCCTCGCTCGTGGCCGCGGACATGAACCCGGCCCAGTCGGCGTCCTCGCCGTCCTGGCCGGGCAGCGCCACGAACTGCATCGGATGTGCGGCGTCGTCGATCACGGGACGGATCGGCTCCATCAGCTCGGGCTCGACGAAGATCATGCTCGGCTCGGAGTCGGCGACCGTGTAGCCGAGCTCCCGCGTGCGGTGCCAGAAGCTGAGCGGCACGAGCATCGCCCCGAGCTTCGCCAGCGCGAAGTACAGGTGCACATACTCCAGCGAGTTCCTGCCGAGCACCGCCACGCGGTCGCCGTGGCCGACGCCGCGGGCGGCGAGCGCATGGGCGGTGCGATTCACTCCCCGGTTGAGTTCACCGTAGGTGACTGAGCCGGAGTCGTAGATCAGCGCCTCGTCGTCAGGACGATGGCGCGCGTGCACGCGGATGATGTCGCCGAGGAGCATGGGCTTGCTCATCGAGAGTCATTAATAGACGACCTCGACGCGGCCGCATCGCGTCCGCTCGGCGGCTGGCATGTCGGTATCTCCAAGGCCGCCGACCCCGTGCACGGAGGGCTGCTCCAGGGTCAGGCGGCGCGCGGCCCGGCTCAGGCCGCGCTCTCCTGCTCGATCCGCTCCAGCGCGAGGTCCGCCAGCATCAGCACCTGCTCGCCCAGCGCCTGCACGGAGGTGTCGCCTGGCTCTCCCATCGCGCCGGCGCGGTAGCGCGTGTAGACGCCCTCGCCGATGCAGGCGAGCCGCCAGAAGGCGAACGCGACGTAGTAGTCGATCCGCGAGACGTCGAGGCCGGTGCGCTCGGCGTAGCGCGCGACGATGCTTGCGCGGTCGGGAAAGCCGGGCAGCGTCGTGGGCGTGCGTCCGAGCATGTGCGCTCCGTCCTCCCCCGGCTGCACCCACGAGACCAGCAGGCTGCCGAGGTCGGCGAGAGGGTCGCCGAGCGTGCACAGCTCCCAGTCGAGCACCGCCGCCACCCGGGGCTCGCGCGCGAAGATCACGTTGTCCATGCGGTAGTCGCCGTGGACGATGCCCGGCCGCTGCTGCTCGGGCTTGGCCGCCACCAGGCGCCGGTGCACCTCGTCGATCGCGTCCAGGTCGCGTGAGCGAACCTCGTCGTACTGGCGCTTCCAGCGCTTGAGCTGACGGTCGAGGTAGCCCTCGCGCCGGCCGAGCTCGCCGAGGCCGACCGCGTCGGGGTCTTCGGTGTTGATCGTGGCGAGCACGTCGATCAGCGACGTGGAGAGCGCCTGGCGCTGCTCCTCGGCGAACGCTCCGAGCACGTCCTCGGGCGTGCGCAGGACAGAGCCCTCGACGAGCTCCATCACGTAGAAGGGCGCGCCGTTGACGGACTCCTCCTCGCACAGGCCGTAGGTCTCGGGGACGGGGACGTCGCTGTCCTTCAGCGCGCTCATGATCCGGTACTCGCGGCCCATGTCGTGGGCGCTCTGCAGCGTGTGGCCGAGTGGCGGGCGGCGCAGCACGAACACGCGGCGCTCGGCGTCGCTGGCCCGGTAGGTGAGGTTCGAGCGCCCGCCCGCGATCAGCTCGAACGCGAACGGCGCCGTCAGCCAGGGGACGTGCTCGAGCAGCCAGCCGCTCACGCGCTCGGCGTCGATCCCTGCGATCGCCTTCGGGGTCGTCAACATCAGCGGTAGCCGCCGTCGACGCGCAGCAGTGCACCGGTCGTATAGCTGGAGGCGTCGCTCGCGAGGTAGAGCATCGTGCCGGCTATCTCATGCGGTTGCGCGCCGCGCTGCAGCGCAAACTCGCGCGCCTCGCGCTCGAAGCGCTCCGTGTCCCAGTGCGCGGCGATGTCTGTCAGGAACGTTCCCGGCAGCACCGCGTTGACGCGCACGCTGGGGCCGAAGGCGCGCGCGCAGCCGAGCGTGATCGCGTTCAGGCCAGCCTTCGCAGCCGCGTAGGGCACGCTGCTCGCCTGCGGGTACTCGGCGGCGACGCTCGAGACGTTGATGATCGAGCCGCCGCCGTCCGCGGCCATCCGCGGCCCGATCAGCGCCGAGAGCCGAAACGGCCCGGTGAGGTTGACGTCGAGCACCTTGCGCCAGAGCTCCTCCGAGACGGAGCCGAGATCCTCGTACAGCGGCGACATGCCCGCGTTGTTGACGAGCACGTCCACCCGTCCCAGCTCCTCGTACGCGTGCTCGACCAGGCGCTCGAGCTCGGCCCAGCGCCCCACGTGGCAGGCGTGGGCGATCGCGCGCCGTCCGGTCGTGGAGCGGACCTCCTCGGCGAGCGCGTCGCACGCCTGCTGCTTGCGGCTGACGATCATCACGTCCGCGCCCGCGCGCGCGAAGGCGAGCACCGTCTCACGCCCGAGCCCGCGACTGCCGCCGGTGACGAGCGCGGTGCGCCCGTGCAGGTCGAATGCGCCCAAGCCGTCGCTCATGCGTGAACCCTTACGCGCGCCGTCGCGCCAGCTCGCGCCGGCGCTCACGGCGGCTGGGGGTTTGCACAACGTGCGCCGCGCGCCGCGAGCTAGCAAGCCGCGATGGAGAAACCGACATGCGCGCGCAGCAGCGGCGCTGGACCGGCGAGCTCGCATCGGGCTGAATGTCGAGCGATGCCGACGAGCGCTGAGAACGGAGCGCCAAGCACGGCCGGAGCGCTGCTGTCGGGGCAGTCGATCGTGGTCACCGGGGCCACGCGCGGGCTCGGGCGTGCGATCGCCCACGCGCTGGCCGGCGCAGGCGCGAGCCTCGTGGTCAACGGGCGCGACGCGCAGCGGCTGGACGCGCTCGTGGCGGAGCTCGCCGACGTGGGGGCCAGCGCCGTGGCGGTGCCCGGCTCGGTCGCGGACGAGCGGACGGCGCAGCGGATCGTCGCCACGGCCGTCGAGCGCTTCGGCAGGCTCGACACGCTCGTCAACAACGCGGGGGTGGTGCGCGACCGCACGACGCTGCGCATGAGCGTGGAGGAGTTCGACGAGGTGATCGCGACCAACCTGCGCGGGTCCTGGCTGTGCGGGCGCGAAGCCGCGCGTGCGATGAAGCAGTCGGGCGGTCACATCATCAACATCACCTCCAACGCGGCCTTCCAGGGCTCCGTCGGTCAGTCCAACTACGCGGCCGCAAAGGCGGGCGTGGCGGCGCTCACGCGCGCGTGGGCCTACGAGCTCGAGCGCTACGGCATCCGCGCCAACGCCGTCTGGCCGATCGCGCTGACGGACATGACCGAGGTCGTGATCGAGCGCGCGGGAGCGGCAGCCGAGGCCGACGGGCGCAGCCGCCCGAGCGCGGCGGAACTCGGCTTCGGCGACCCCGACGAGGTCGCCACGCTGCTCGTGTACCTCGCGAGCGATCTAGCCTCGCACCTCAACCATCAGATCGTGACGTTCAACGGCGGGCGCCTGGCGACGTGGACGCACCCGCGCGAGGAGGACGTGCGCGAACGTCCGCGCTGGAGCGTCGAGCAGATCGCGGAGCACTTCAGCGGCCCGGAGGCCGTGAGCCAGCAGCCGCTGTACGAGCCGCGGCTCGCGCCGCTGCGCCGGGACCAGGACCACTAGCCACGGCCGACTCAGCCGTCGGCGGCCAGCGCGTCGAGCAGCTCTCCGTACTGCGCGACGGCGCGCACGCGACGGGTGGGCACGTGGTCGCTGGGCGTCTCCCGCGGCTCGTACCCGCGCAGGATCCGCCGTGCGACGGTCGCTCGGTGCACCTCGTCCGGGCCGTCGTACAGGCGCGCGGCGCGCGCCCAGCGGTACATCTGCTCGAGCGGCATGTCGTCGCAGTAGCCGAGTGAGCCGTGAACCTGGATCGCGCGGTCGAGCACGTCGTGCATGATCGGCGCGCCCCAGTACTTGATCATCGCGATCTCGTTGCGCGCCCCGCTCGAGCCGTGGCGGTCGATCGTCCAGGCGGCCTTCAGCGTGAGCAGGCGAAAGGCCTCGATCGAGGCGGCCGAGTCGGCGACCCAGTTCTGGATCGTCTGCTTCTCAGACAGCGGGCCACCGTGGACGGACATGCTGACGGCGCGCTCGCACAGCGCGTCGAAGGCCCTGCGACAGACGCCGACCCAGCGCATGCAGTGGTGGATGCGCCCGGGCCCGAGGCGCTTCTGCGCGAGCACGAACGCGCCGCCCTGCTCGCCCAGCAGCGCGTCCGCGGGCAGGCGCACGTCCTCGTAGCGGACTTCGCAGTGCGCGTACAGCGCGCTGCTGCGAGCCGGGTCGTGCATCAGCCCGAGCTCGCGCATCTCGATGCCGGGCGTGTCGGTGGGCACGATGAACATCGACATCGTCCGGTAGGGGTCCGCGTCGGGGTCAGGGTCGGTGCGGGCCATGACGATGTGGAAGTCGCTGCGCGTGGCGTTGCCGACGAACCACTTTGTCCCCGTCAGCACCCAGCCAGCGCCGTCGCGTACCGCGGAGGTCTTGAACTGGCGCGGATCGGAGCCCGTGCCCTGCTCGGTCATCGAGAAGGCGCTGAGGATCTCCCCGGCGAGCAGTGGCTGCAGCCAGCGCCGCTTCTGCTCGTCGGTGGCGGCGAGCGCGAGCAGCTCGGAGTTGCCCGAGTCGGGCGCCTGGTTGCCGAACACCGGCGGCGCGAGCTCGGAGGACCCGAGGATCTCGTGCATCAGCGCGAGCTTGACCTGCCCGTAGCCCTGCCCGCCGAGCTCGGGCGAGAGATGGGCGGCCCACAGGCCGGCGTCCTTCACCTGCTGCTGGAGCGGCTCGATCACCCGCCAGAAGACCCGCCAGTCCAGCTCCAGGGTCTCCAGCGGATAGACGTTCTCGTGGACGAAGTCGCGCATCCACGCGAGCTGCTCCTCGAACTCCGGCTCGGTTGAGAAGTCCCACGCCATCGCGCGCCCAGTCCAGCGCAGATCGCGCGGCACGAGCGCGAGGGCACGGCCGGCGGGTTGGAGGATGCTCCAGTTCTTCTCCGCTCGGTCCTCGCCGACCGCTCACCGCCGTCGCATCGTAGGCGGGCAACCTCGCACTGGAAATCGGAGGCTCTTTGCAGGCATCGAAGCAACCCGCTGGCGGTCCGCTGCTCGGCGTTCGCGTGGTCGAGCTCGCGGGGCTGGGTCCCGGCCCCTTCGGCGCGATGCTGCTCGCGGACCTCGGCGCCGACGTGATCCGGATCGATCGCCCCAGCGCGCTCGCCGAGCCGCTGAGGGGCGGGACGGGCGGCGAGGTGATGGGGCGCGGCAAGCGCTCGATCGCACTCGACCTGAAGGACCCGCACGAGCTCGACGTCGCACGCCGCCTGATCGACGACGCGGATGTGCTCGTCAACCCCTACCGCCCGGGCGTGACCGAGCGGATCGGCCTCGGGCCGCAGGACTGCCTGGAGCGCAACCCAGAGCTGATCTACGCGCGCATGACCGGCTGGGGCCAGGAGGGCCCGCTGGCGAACGCCTCGGGTCACGACCTCAACTACATCGCGCTGGCTGGGGCGCTGCACCCGATGGGACCCGCGGACGCGCCGCCGCTGCCGCCGCTGAACCTCGTCGGCGACTTCGGCGGCGGCGGGATGCTGCTGGGCTTCGGCATCGCGTGCGCCCTGTTCGAGCGAACCCGCTCGGGGCAGGGCCAGGTGATCGACGTGGCGATGATCGACGGCGTCGCGACGCTGCTGGCGAGCGTCTGCGAGCTGGACGCGGCGGGCCAGTGGTCGCACGAGCGGGGCAGCAACTGGCTCGACGGCGCCGCGCCCTGGTATGGCGTCTACCGGACCGCCGACGAGCGCTTTGTGACGGTCGGCTCGCTGGAGGGCAAGTTCTACTCGCAGCTGCTGCGGGCGCTCTCGCTGGACGAGCGCGAATGGCCGCAGTGGGAGCGCGAGCGCTGGCCCGGGCTGCGCTCGCGCCTGGAGGAGGTGTTCGCGACGCGCACGATGCGCGAGTGGAGCGAGGCGCTCGAGGGTACCGACGTGTGCTTCGGCCCGGCGCTGCAGATCGAGGAGGCGCGCAAGCACCCCCACCTCGCCGCGCGCGGCGTGTACGTCGAGCGCGACGGCGTGCTCCAGCCCTCCCCGTCCCCGCGCTTCGGGCGCACGCCGGGCGCGATCCGCGGTCCGGCGCCGCGGCCGGGCGAGCACACCGAGGAGGTCCTGGCGGAGCTGGCGACGGCGGGTGGCGGATGAGACGGACGATCTTCGAGGACGAGCACGAGGACTTTCGCTCCTCCGTGCGCCAGTTCCTCGCCAAGGAGGCTGTGCCGCACACTGAGGAGTGGGAGGCCGCGGGCCTCGTCGATCGCGACTTCTGGCGCAAGGCCGCCGGCCAGGGGCTCGTGGGATTCGCCGCGCCCGCCGAGCTCGGCGGGGTGGGCCTGTCTGACTTCCGCTTCAACGCGGTGCTCGACGAGGAGGTCGCCTACAGCGGTGCGGTGGGCGACAACTTCAACCTGACCAACGACATCGTCATCCCCTACCTGCTCGATCTGACGACGGCCGAGCAGCGCGAACGCTGGCTGCCGAAGGTGACCGCGGGCGAGATGATCGTGGCGATCTGCATGACCGAGCCGGGCGCGGGGTCGGACCTGCGCGGCATGTCCTCCACCGCGGCATGGCGTGGCGACCACTACCTCCTGAGCGGCTCCAAGACGTTCGTCACGAACGGGGTGCAGGCCGACCTGGCGATCGTCGCGGCCTACCTGCGCGACAGCGAGCACGAGGGGATGGGTCTGTTCGCGATCGAAAGCGACATGCCGGGCTTTGGCCGCGGGCGCAAGCTCGCCAAGGTCGGCCGCCGCGCGCAGGACACGGGCGAGCTGTTCTTCGACGAGGTGCGCGTGCCGCCGGAGAACGTGATCGGCGAGCCGGGCGACGGCCTGCGCAACCTGATGCGCAACCTCCCGCAGGAGCGCCTGTCGATGGCGGTCACGGCCGTCGCGGCCGCCGAGCGCGCGCTGGCGATCACGCTCGACTACGTCAAGGAGCGTCGCGCCTTCGGCCAGCCGGTGGGCTCCTTCCAGGCCAACCGCTTCGCGCTGGCGGACATCTCCACGGAGGTCGAGATCGGCCGCGTCTACGTCGATCGCTGCATCGCAGCGCACATTGCCGGCGAGCTGACCGCGGTCGAGGCAGCCGCGGCCAAGCTGTGGAGCACCGAGCTGCAGTTCCGCGTGATGGACGCGTGCGTACAGCTCCACGGCGGCTATGGCTACATGGAGGAGTACGAGATCTCGAGGATGTGGCGCGACGCGCGCGTGACCCGCATCTACGGCGGCACGAGCGAGATCATGCGGGAGATCGTCGGTCGCTCGCTGGGGCTCTGAGGCGAGTGACCGTCCCGCGAGCGCCGGCGCGACGTAGAGCAAGCGGCAGGTTCGTGGCGCGCATCGGGTCCGGTGTGGAGAACCCGCTCGTGGTGGGCGAACGCGGCGCGGGCCTCGCGCTGATGCGTCGCCTGGGGCTGCCCGTGCCGGATGGCTTCATGCTGACGACCGACGCGTGGCGCGCGTGGCAGCGCGTCGGCGCGCAGATGCCGCTGGACCTCGCGCGTGGGCTGCGCAGCGAGCTCGTCCATCTCGTCCACCAGCTCGCCGCCGAGCAGCGGCCGGGGGGGTCCTTGCGCCTCGTCGTGCGTCCATCGCCGCCGGTGCGCGTGCCGGACGAACCGCGCGACACGCTGCTGGCGCTCGAGCTCGATCCCGCAGACGAGCCAGGGCGCGCGCTCCCGCGCCAGCTCTTGGCGCAGGTGCGCGAGGCCGTGGAGGCGATCTGGCGGGCATGGGATCCCGAGCCCGCGTATGCGCAACTACGCACCGCCTCCCAGCCGCGCGAGCGCGGCATCGCGGTGGTCGTGCAGTGGGCGATTGGCGGCGAGGCCACGGAGCGCTCGGGGCACGGTCGGCTGATCACGCGCGACCCCGAGACAGGGCTGCCGGGGGCGGTCGGCTGCTTCAGCTCGCCGGCCTCTGCGCGACCCCCTGCGCCGGCGCTCGACGACGGATCGCTCGCGGAGCTGCGCCTCGCCGCGCCGGCGGCATACGCGGCGTTGAGCGACGGAGGAGTGCTGATCGAGTCGGCCTACACGGACATGTGCGAGATCGAGTTCGCGCTCGATGACGACGAGTTGTGGATGCTCGACGCGCGACCGGCCGAGCGCAGCGCCGCAGCGGCCATCAGGGTCGCGGTCGACCTTGTCGAGGAAGGCCTGATCGAGCTCGACGAGGCGCTCGAGCGGATATCGCTCGAGGCGCTCGATAGCCTCCAGCGAACGGCGCGCGGACGCAACGGGAGCGCCACCGCGCCGCAGCTGGGACGGCTGCTGACGTGGTGCGACGAACGGCGCAAGCTCGCCATCGGCGATCGAGCTCCCAGCGGCTGGCCGAGCGTGAGCACGCGCAAGCAGGCGCTTGCCATGGACGGCGCGGGCGCGGGCGCGATCATCGACCTTTCCCCCGTGCCCGCCGCCAGCTCGAGTGCGCTGCGCAGCGTTGTGAGAGCCGCGCTTGGGCGCGGCGTGAGCGCGCTGGCGCTGCGGCTGCCCGACGCGCCGATCGAGCGCGACCTACGCCTGCCGCCGGCTCCGTGGCGCTCGATCGTCGCCTCCGAAGAGCACACGTGGGCGGCGCGGCTGCTGGCGGCGAGGGCGCGCGTGAGCGATGAGCCGGACACGCGGCCGGTGCTCATGGAGAAGTCCACAACGAGCGCTTCCTGACCGCTGCTACTCTCGCTTGAGAGGGATAAACGGTCATGGCTCAACTTGCAGTAGTCGGGGAATCGACGCGTACCGGTCTCGATGGACCGTCGGAGACAGCCTCCTACCGTGCCGCGATCCGGGCGTTCGGCGATGTGGCGGAGGCGCTGAGCGATGTCACCGACCTCGACACGCTGCTGCACCTGATCGCACAGCGGATCTGCGAGCTGGCGGGTGTCAGGCGCTGCAGCGTCTACCTGCGCGACTCGGAGACTGGCCTGTTCCACGGCCAGGTCGGCCACTCCGACCACGACATCGACGCGTCGGTCAAGCGTCTGGTGGCGGGCCTTGATGCGGACCGCTTCACGCGTGAGATCGTGGAGACCAAACAGCCGGTGCTGGTGAGCAACGCGCTGTTGGACCCGCGGCCGATTCGCGCGGCGATGCGGGCGTGGAAGATCCGCTCGATGCTCGGCGTGCCGATGGTGCTGCGGGGCGAAGTGATCGGCATCGTGTTCCTCGACAACGAAGAGGAGCCGCACACGTTCGAACCGAGCGCGCACGAGATCGCCTCGACGTTCGCGGACCTGGCGGCGGTGGCGATCTCGCAGACGCAGATGACGGCGGAGCTGCGCGCGAGCCTCGGCACGGTCGCCCGCCAGAACGACCTGCTGCGCAGGGCGGCGGCGATCGACGAGCGCCTGAACGCGCTGGTGCTGGAAGGGACGAGCCTGCGCGAGATCGCGGGTGCGGTGGCTGAGCTGACAGGCAAGCCGACTGCGATCCACGATGCGGACTGCCGTCGCCTGGCGGCGGCGACGCCGCACTGGCTCGATCAGGATGTGACGCCGCGGCTGCTCGAGGAGCCCTACCGCAGCGAGCAGGCTGTGATCGAGGCACTGGGTGCGCTGGAGGAAAAGCGGGGAGGCGTCGTGGGGCCCCTGCCGGCGCTCGGGCTGCCGTACCGCTTCCTGCTTGTGCCCGTGACGATGCGCGACCAGGGCTGGGGCCACCTCGTGATGATGGAGTACCGCGAGCGCTTCGCCTCGCTGGACCTGCACGTGGCGCGCCGCGCCGCCACCAACATCGCACTCGAGCTCGCCGCCGAGCAGCGCGCGGTCGAGGCGGAGTGGGACGCGCGCGCGTCGCTCGCCGGGGATCTGATCCGCGGCAACCGCGACGCGCGCTCGCTGCAGCGGCGCGCGGAGTACCTCGGCGTCGATCTGGCCGCGCCGCGGGTGTTGTGCCTGATCACCGCCGACGGGACGGGCACCGGCGCGCTGCCTTCGTGCAGCGAGCTCTCGCTGGCCATCGCGGGCCCCGGCGGCGATCGCTCGGTGCTCGCGGCGGGCGTCGCCGAGGGCGTGATCGCCCTGGTGGAGCTGGAAGCCGAGGTCTCGACGCTCGACGCGGTCTCGCACGTGCGCGGGCGCATGGCGGACGCGCTCGAGCAGCTGGACCGCGACGCCGGCCTCGCGGCGGCGATATCCACGCGCTGCCGCGAGCTGGATGACTACGTGCGCGCGTACGGCGAGGCGCAGCAGGTGATGAGTTGCCTGCAGACGCTGTCGGGGACGAACGGGTCACGCGTGCTGAGCGCCGACGAGCTCGGCCCAGGGCGCCTGTTCCTGGCCTCCTCAGATCGCCCGGCGGCCGATCGCTTCGCCCAGGACGCGCTGGGCGCGTTGCTGGCGAGCGAGGAGACGCTCGAGCTGCTGAGGACGCTGTACGTGTTCTTCGAGTGCGCGCGCAGCGTCCGCCGCGCGGCGCCTGCGCTGGGCGTGCACGAGAACACGATCCGCTACCGGTTGACCCGCATCGAGGAGATGACGGGGCTGTGCGTGGGCAGCGACTCGACCGATCAGCTCACGGCGCAGCTTGCGCTGCTGGTGCTGCGCCTGGAGGGCCGGCTGCCGGACATCTCGGAGCTCTGACATGCGCGCGGCGGTGCTCGACGACAGCGGCCTGCAGGTCCGCGAGTGGGAGGCGCCGGAGCCGGGGCCGGGAGAGGCGCTGGTCGCGCTGACGAAGGTGGGGATCTGCGGCTCGGACGTGCACTTCGTGATCGACGGCTCGATGCAGACGCGCTTTCGCCCGATCGTCCTCGGCCACGAGCCGGCGGGTCGGGTGGAGGCGCTCGGGCCGGGGACGGACGGCCCGGCGCCGGGCACGCGGGTGGCGATCATCCCGCTGGTGAGCTGCCACGAATGTGACCGCTGCGCGCGCGGGCGCACGGTGATCTGCCGCTCGAGCGAGTGCCTGGGCGCGGAGCGCCACGGATGCTGGGCGGACCTCGTGGCGGTGCCCGTGCGCAACCTAGTGACGATCCCGGACAACCTCGGCGACGAGCTCGCTGCGGTGGCCACCGACTCCGTCGCCACCGCCTATCACGCGGTGAGCACCCGCGGCGGCGTGCAGCCGGGCGCTCGCGTGGCGGTGTGGGGCACGGGCGGCCTGGGGCTGAGCGCGGTGGGGATCGCGAAGGCGCTGGGCGCGGAGCAGGTGATCGCGGTGGACCCGCGCGCGCAGGCCCGCGGCTGGGCGCTGGAGACGGGCGCGGACTTGGCGCTCGACCCGAACGAGGACGCGCTCGGGAAGATCAAGGAGTCCGGCGGCGTGGATGTGGCGCTGGAGTTCGTGGGGCGCCCGGCGACGGTGGAGTCGGCGGTGCGCTCGCTGGACGCGGGCGGGCGCGCGGTGGCGGTCGGCATCGGCGACGGCAAGCTGGCGGCCAGCCACCTGAGCGCGTTCGTGATCCTGGAGCGCGAGCTGGTCGGCTCCTACGGCAACGAGCCCGACGAGGTACGCGAGGTGATCGCGATGCTGGCCGATGGTCGCCTGGAGCTGCCGCGGGTGATCGGCGACGTGATCCCGTTGGAGAGCGTGCGCGAGGGCCTGGAGCGGGTACACAGCGGCGACACGGGCGGCTCTCGCATCGTGCTGGACATCACCGCGTGACGGGCCGCGGGCTGGTGCACCGGTGGTAGGGGACGAGGGGGTGGCTCGCACACAGACCGGCACCTCGCACCAGACGCCGGTGCCGGAAGCCCTCGCTGGATGGCTCGCGAAAGAGCTCGGCGACCGGGGCCCGTTCCTCCAGAGCGCTGTGACAGGCGGCAACTCCAACGAGACGCTGCTCGTGAGCAGTGAGCGCTCGAGCTGGATCGTGCGCCGCCCGCCGCAGGCGACGATCGATCCGCGCGCGCATAGCATGAAGCGCGAGCATCGAGTGCTGAGCGCGCTCGCGCAGACGGACGTCCCGGCGCCGCGGCCGCTGGCCTTCTGCTCTGAGGAGTGGCTCGCGCCGGGCGGCCTGCTGGTGATGGAGTACGTGGAGGGCGTGTCGCTGACCACGACGTCCCCGGCGAGCTATCCGGCGGGTGCCGCGGGGGCGCGGGCGATCGGCGAGGCGGCGGTCGATGCGCTGGCGGCGCTGCACAGCGTTCCGTGGCGCGAGCTTGGACTCGAGGGCTTCGGCTCGCCGGATGGCTTCCTCGAGCGCCAGGTCAACCGCTGGCGCAGCCAGTACGAGAGCTACGCGGTCCGCGAGCTCGAGCTGTTCGAGCCGCTCGCGCGATGGCTCGCGGAGAACCGCCCGCGCGACTTCACGCCGGGTCTCCTGCACGGCGACTTCCACATCGACAACTGCCTGCTGGCAGCCACGCCGCCGGTGCGCGTGAAGGCGATCATCGACTTCGAGATGTCAACGATCGGCGACCCGCTGCTCGACCTTGGCCTGCTGCTGGGCTTCTGGGGCGAGCAGCGCCCACCGGCGCCGGCGATGCCGAAGCTCCAGGGCTTCTCGCGCGTGCCCGGCGCGCCGTCTCGCGCGGAGCTGGCGGAGCGCTACGAGGCGGCCTCCGGGCGCTCGGCGGAGCGCCTGGACTTCTACATGACGCTGGCGTTCTGGAAGCTGGCGGCGATCGTCGAGGGCGCGTACGCCCACCACGTGAAGGGCAGCCTCGACAACGACTACAGCCGCGCGCTGCAGCGCGACGTGCCGGCGCTGCTGCGGGAGGCGGCGGGCTTCGCGGGGATCGCGTAGCGGCGGTTGGAGCGACCCACAACACCAGCCGGCCGCGTGGCTGCGTGCGCGCGTCGCCGGATCTACGTTGACGCGACACCCCAAGCCGACCCGACGCGACGCTCAGCCGGAGCGTGGCGGTGAGGCGACCAGAAGAGAGCGAGCGAGCAGATGCCGGAGACGTCGGACGTGGTCGTGGTGGAGGCGCTGAGGAGCCCGATCGGCAAGCGTGGAGGCGTGCTGTCGGGCATGCACCCGGCGGTGCTGCTGGGCGAGGTCCAGCGCAGGACGATCGAGCGCGCGGGCATCGACCCGGAGCAGGTTGGCCAGGTGATTGGCGGGTGCGTGGACCAGGTGGGCGAGCAGACGCAGAACGTCACTCGCACGGCGTGGCTGACAGCGGATCTGCCGCTGACGGTGGCGGCCAGCACGATCGACGCGCAGTGCGGCTCATCCCAGCAGGCGACGGCGCTGGCGGCCGCTCTGGTGGGCTCGCGCGTGGTGGACGTGGCGATGGGCTGCGGCGTGGAGGCGATGAGCAGGGTGCCGATGGGCGCGGCGCTGGCGGGCGACTACGGCGACCCGATCCCCGCGCTGTATGAGGAGCACTACGAGTCGACGACGCAGTTCGAGGGCGCGGAGCGGATCGCGAAGAAGTGGGGCATCACGCGCGCGGACTGCGACGAGTTCGGGCTGCGCTCGCAGCAGCTCGCGCACCAGGCCTACTCGCAGAATCGCTTCGCCAGCCAGCTCGTGCCGATCGAGGCGCCGCTACCCGGCGAGAACGGCAACGGTGACGCGGGCGGCCAATCGCAGCTCGTCGATCGCGACCAGGGTCTGCGTGAGACGACGCTCGAGGCGCTGGGAGCCCTGCGCGCGGTGCAGCCGGACGGCGTGCACACGGCGGGCAGCGCCTCGCAGATCTCCGACGGCGCCTCGGCGGTGCTGCTGGCTCGGGCGGAGACGGCGAGCGCGCTCGGGCTGAGCGCGCGGGCTCGGATCGTGGACAGCTGCCTGGTGGGCAGCGACCCGGAGCTGATGCTCACCGGCCCGATCGACGCGACGCGCACGATCCTCGAGCGCAACGACCTGACGCTGCAGGACATCGACGTGATCGAGATCAACGAGGCGTTCGCGTCGGTGGTGCTGGCGTGGCAGCGAGAGCTGGACGCGGATATGGAGCGCGTGAACCCCAACGGCGGAGCGATCGCGCTCGGCCATCCGCTGGGCGCGACCGGCGCGGGCCTGGTGACGAAGGCCGTGCACGAGCTCGAGCGCAGCGAGGGTCGGCTGGCGCTCGTCACGATGTGCTGCGGCGGCGGTCTCGGCACGGGGATGCTGCTCGAACGTGTCTGACCGGGACGCCGTCGCGCAGGCGCCGCGCCGCGACCTGCTCGACCTCGAGGGTCGCGTGGCGATCGTGACCGGCGCCTCAAGCGGCCTGGGCGAGCGCTTCGCGCGGGTGCTGCACACAGCGGGCGCGGACGTGGTGGTGGCGGCACGACGTGCGGATCGCCTCGAACGCCTCACGGACGAGCTCGACGGCGTGGCGAGCTGCGTGTGCGACGTCGGCCGCGAACAGGACCTGGAGCGCCTGGTGGGCTTCGCCAAAGAGCGCTTCGGGCGCATCGACGTGCTCGTCAACAACGCGGGCGTCGGACGCGCGTATCCGGCCGAGGAGGAGCCGCTGGAGCACTTCCGACATGTCGTGGACGTGAACCTCAACGCCCTGTTCGCCCTCAGCCAGCTCGTGGGACGCACGATGCTCGAGCAGGGAAGCGGCAGCATCGTGAACGTCGCCTCGATGTTCGGCCTGGTGGCAGCCGCGCCGATCAAGCAGGCCAGCTACTGCGCGTCGAAGGGCGCCGTGGTCAACCTCACACGCCAGCTCGGCGCCGAGTGGGCGCGCAAGGGCGTGCGTGTCAACGCAATCGCTCCCGGGTTCTTCCCGAGCGAGATGACCGAGGAGCTGCTCGAGGAACCACACGCGCACGATTGGATGCGCAGGAACGTCCCGATCGGGCGTGCGGGCGAGCCGCACGAGCTGGACGGGGTGCTGCTGTTCCTCGCCGGCGACGCGAGCACGTATGTGACCGGCCACACGATCGCCGTGGACGGTGGCTGGACCGCGCGATGAGACCGGGTCGAGCTATCGCCACGCTGCCGCGATCTCTGCTCCGGCGCCAGTCAGCGCCGTCGGCGTTCCGGCGACCAGTACCTGTCTGAGCGCCAGCTCCTGCACCACCTCCTCGCCGGCGGCAAGCTGTCCGACCACCGCGACCACCGGCACCCCATGTGCGCGGGCCCGCCGTGCGACGACCGCGACGAGCTTGCCCTCGGTCGTCTGAGCGTCGAGGCGCCCCTCGCCGGTCACGAGCAGCTCCGCGTGCGCGAGGCGCCGGTCGAGCTCCAGCAGCCCGAGCACGCACTCGGCGCCCCCTGAGAGCGTCGCCCCGTGTGCCCACAGCGCTCCGGACATGCCTCCAGCGGCGCCGGTCCTGGCACGCCCGCGCGGGTCACAGGGCAGGGTCGCTGCGAAGTCATCCAGGCGTGAGGACAGTCGCGCGACGTCCGCCGGCGAGGCGCCCTTCTGCGGTCCATAGACCGCGGCGGCGCGCTCGAACGGTGTCTCGACGTCGCAGAGCACCTCGACACTCGCGCGGCGAAACGCCGCGAGGTCGTCGATCCCTTCGAGCGCTCCTCGCCCACCGTCCACGGTTGCGCTGCCGCCGACGCAGACGAGCAGCCGCTCCGCGCCGGCAGCGAGCGCATGCCCGATCAGCTCGCCGGCGCCCCGCGAGGATGCGAGCAGCGGGTCGAGCTCGTCTCGATGTAGTTGCGCGATGCCGATCGCCGCCGCGGTCTCGATCACCGCGCAGCCATCCTCGCCGAGGCCGATCGGCGCCCGCACGGCACGGCCGAGCGCGTCGTGGACATCCACCTCGTGCAGCGAGAGGCGCAGCGCGTTCGTCAGCGCCGCGAGCGTCCCCTCGCCGCCGTCGGCCGCTGGGCACTCATCGACTGTCGCGCCGCCGGCATGCAGTCCCTCGGCGATCGCTTCACTGACCTGCGCAGCTGTCAGCGTGCCCTTGAACGCGTCGGGGACCACGAGCACATGCATCGCGTCGGTGTAGCAGTCTCGCTCAGGCGACGTCCACGACCACGAGCCGCTCGAGCGTCATCTCGCGCACGGTGCTGGCCGGTCCCTCTTTGCCCAGGCCCGAGGCCTTCACGCCGCCGTAGGGCATGTGGTCGACCCGCCACGACGGGCTCTCGTTGACGACCACCCCGCCGAAGGACAGCCCGTCGACGGCCGCATACGCGCTGTGCAGGTCGCGCGTGAAGATGCCAGCCTGCAGCCCGTACTCACTGGCGTTGCAGGCATCGATCGCCTCATCCAGATCGTCGTAGGCGATCACGCTGACGATCGGGCCGAACACCTCGTCCTTGCAGACGCGCATGTCCGCGGTGACAGAGCCCAGCACGGTCGGCCTCAGCAGCTCGCCCTCGAGATCTCCGCCGGTGAGCACCTGCGCGCCAGCGGCCACCGCCTCCTCGATCCACAGCATGATGCGCTCGAGCGCGGCCGCGTCGATCACCGGGCCTACGTCCGTGGACTCGTCGTGCGGATCGCCGACGTTGAGCGCCTGCGCGAGCGGAAGGAAGCGCTCGAGGAACGCGTCGTAGGCCCTGCGCTGCACGTAGATCCGCTGCACCGACGTGCATGCCTGGCCAGCGAACGCGAACGCCGTCCCTGCGAGGCGCTGTGCCGCCAGGTCGAGGTCGGCGTCCTGCGCGACGATCACCGGCGTCGTGTTCCCAAGCTCCAGCGCGATGTGCTTGCGCGGCGCGCGGTCGCGCAGCATCCAGCCCACGGCCGCGGAGCCCGTGAACGTGATCATCGCCACACGCGGGTCCTCCAGGAGGACGTCGCCGATCTCGGCCTCGGGGCCGAGCACGACGTTCAGCCAGCCGGGCGGCAGACCTGCCTCCATCTCCAGCTCGGCGAGCGCCAGCCCGCTCATCGGAGTCTGCGGCGCCGGCTTGAGCACCACCGGGCAGCCCGCCGCGAGCGCCGGCGCGATCTTGTGGGCGACAAGGTTCGCGGGGAAGTTGAATGGCGTGATCGCGGCCACCACGCCGATCGGCCTGCGGACCGTGTAGGCGATCTTGCCCTCGCCGAGCGGCGCCGCATCGATCGCCACCTGCTCTCCGGTGAGGGTGCGCGCCTGCACTGCCGACATGCGGTAGGTGAAGCTCGCACGCCCCACCTCGACGCGGGCCGCTTGGATCGGCTTGCCGGTCTCCTGCACCATCAGCCGCGCCAGCGACTCTGTGCGCTCGGTGATGAGCGTCGCGGTGCGCTCGAGGATCTCCGCGCGTTGCCAGGCGGGCAGGGGGGTGCGCAGCGCGTCAGCGGCTGCCGTCACCGCCTGGCTCGTCACCTCCGCGCCGACGCGGGGCACGCGCCCGACGACCTCACCCGAGTAGGGCGAGCGGACCTCGTCCCATGTCTCCGAGACGATCCACTCGCCGTTCACGAGCAGGCGCTTCTCAGTTATCTCCAGTCGATCGACCGACGTCATCGTCCTTCTATCCTCGCCTCGGCCGGCCGTCGGCGGAAGTGACCACCTGTCGCCAGAATCGGCCGATCCCCGGACGGCGTGTCAGCGAAACCTAGGCTTGACATTAGTATCCTCGCAGTATGTACACGCATCCAGCGGCGTCGTCCGCGGGTGCGCTCACGGTCGAGGCATCACTCGGCCTGCCATCGTTGCGACGCGGGGCGCCACGCGTGGTGGCTGGGCGCGAGGGTCTACACAGGCCGATCCGGTGGGCGCACTCCGGCGAGGTTCCGAACATCGCCCGTCTGCTGAAGGGCGGAGAGCTGCTGCTGATGACCGGCATCGGGGTGGGTCGTGCCGCGGTCGAGCAGCGCAAGTTCATGCGCGGGCTCGTCGACCGCGACGTCGCGGGAGTGATCGTGGAGCTCGGCCCCGTCTTCTCGAGCCTTCCACCATCGTTCGTGGAGGCGGCTGAAGACGGCGGTGTGCCGCTGGTCGAGCTCCACCGCGAGGTGATGTTCGTAGAGGTCACCGAGGAGGTCCACTCGAACATCATCAGCCGCCAGCTGGCCCTGCTGCGTCGCGGGGACGAGCTTCACCGGCGCTTCACCGAGCTGCTGCTGGACGGCGCGGGCATCCCTGAGATCCTGTCCGTGCTCGCGACGACGATCGGCAACCCGGTGGTGCTGGAAAAGCTCGGGGAGGGGGTCCTCTACCACGCGCTTCACCGCTCCGGCGACGCCGACGTCCTGGCGGCGTGGGAGCTGATCCGAGACGACCCGTTGCGCGAGGCGCGCGCGATCGTGCGCCCGGTGCCGGGGTCGAGCTCCAAGACCTGGGGTTGGTTGGCAGCCGTGCCGATCGACTCCCCGCTGGGTGAGTTCGACGAGGTCGCGCTCGAGCGGGCGGTTGGCCTGGTCGCGCTCGCGTTGCTACGGGTCCGTCAGGAGACGCTGCTGGCGACCCGCGAGCGGGGGAACTTCCTGTTCGACCTGATCTCCGGGCGCACTTCGATGTCCGACGCGGCCGGGCGCGCGGCGGCACTCGGATTCGACAGCCGCTCGGGTGCGCTGCTGCCGGTTGTGCTCGTTCCCCACAAGCCGACGGTGGAGGCGGCTTGGACGGCGGTCTGGCGGGGGTTCCGGGAGGAGATGCTGTCGCGCTCGATCCCCGTGCTGCTCGGCTCACGTGGAGCCGACGAGCACACCTTGATCGTCCTCGGCATCGCCGAGCCCGCCGGTCGCGAGCGCGCGATCGAGCTCGCCGTCGAGGCTCTGCGGCGACGCATCGAGCAGCACGCGGGGTCCAGTGAGCAGTGTGTGATCGCCGTCGGCGCAGCGAGCGTGGGCTGGGAGCAGTTGGCCGAGGCGCTGCGACAGGCGATCGACCTGGCCACGCTCGCGCGCTCAGCGCCAGAGCGCCCCTGGCACGATGCCGACGCGGGCAACCTCGACGGCCTGCTGCTGCGTTTGCGCGGCGACGCACGGCTGCAGCAGTTCGCCGCGCTGCGGCTCGCACCGCTGGTCGACCATGATCGCCGTCGCTCCTCCAAGCTGATGCCGACCCTGCGCGCACTCTGCAGCCAGCGCTGGCACAAGTCAGAGGCGGCACGCGTGCTGCATCTCAACCGTCAGTCGCTCTACCCGCGGCTTGAACGCATCCAGGAGCTCCTGGGCGTGGATCTGGAGAGTCAGGACGATCGCCTCGCGCTCGAGCTCGCGCTGCGCATGCACGACGACTCGCGAGCGCCGCGCCCAGCTTAAAGACGGCCACAGGCTGGCCTAAAGACGGCGACAGGCTGTCCCCCGGGGTGCGGACAACTACGACAGCTTGGCACTTTCTCGGGCCAGTCACCCAGGCGAAACTGCGGCGGTGGATGCAAGTCAGCTCCCCACTCTCTCGCCACCGGACCATGAGACTGGCGCCGCGGTTCGCATCGTAGATGTGCGCCAGCGAGTCGTCCCCCTCACCGACGACATCTACAACGCCTACATCACCTTCGGCAAGATGACCGTCTCCGCGGTGGCCCTCGTCAGCGACGTCATCCGCGATGGGCGGCCGGTCGTCGGCTTCGGCTTCAACTCCAACGGGCGCTACGCGCAGGCCGGGCTGCTCAGCGAGCGCTTCATTCCGCGGCTGCTGCAGGCGCCCCCGGGTTCGCTCCTCGACGTGACCGGGGAGAACCTCGATCCCGAGCGTGTCTGGCAGGTGCTGATGGCCGACGAGAAGCCGGGCGGGCACGGTGAGCGCGCGGTGGCCGTCGCAGCGCTCGACATGGCCGTGTGGGACCTGGTAGCGAAGCTGGAGGAGAAGCCGTTGCACCGTCTCCTTGCCGAGCGTCACGGCGATGGCGAGGTTGACGAGCGCGTGTTCGTGTACGCCGCCGGCGGCTACTACTCACCCGGCAAGTCCACCTCCGCGCTGAAGCAGGAGATGGGTCGTTATCTGGACGCCGGCTACACAACGGTGAAGCTGAAGATCGGCGGGGCGGACCTGGTGGAGGACCTGCGCCGCCTGGAGGTCGTGATCGATCTGCTCGGCGGCGGCGAGCACGTGGCCGTGGACGCCAACGGGCGCTTCGACCTCGAGCAGGCGCTCGCCTATGCCAAGGCGATCGAGCCCTATGGCCTGCGCTGGTACGAGGAGCCGGGGGATCCCCTGGACTACATGCTGCACGCGACGCTCAGCGAGCGCTACGACCCGCCGCTGGCCACCGGCGAGAACATCTTCTCCCGCCAGGACGCTCAGAACCTCCTGCGCTACGGCGGCATGCGCCCCGACCGCGACATCCTGCAGTTCGACCCCGCGCTCGCGTATGGGCTCACCGAGTTCCTGCGCATCCGCGATCTCCTGCGCGCGCACGGATTCTCGCCCCGCAGCTGCATACCCCACGGTGGGCACCAGTTCGCGCTCGCGATCGCAAGCGGCCTGCACCTGGGTGGCAACGAGTCCTACCCGGGCGTCTTTCAGCCTTTTGGGGGGTTCGCCGACGACACGCCCATCTGCGATGGGTACGTAGCTCCGTGTGAGAGTCCCGGCATAGGCATCGAGGAGAAGGCCTCGCTGCGAGTGATCTTTGAGGAGATGCTGGCGTGAGCGTGCCCGAGGCCACGGTCGCCGCTAGCACCGACGGTGTGCGGCTCGCCGCCCAGGCAGCGGCGCTGGAACTTATGGGCGTCACAAAGCGCTACGGCGACGTCGTGGCTGTCGATGACGTCGACCTGGAGATCGCGCCGGGCGAGTTCTTCGCGATGCTCGGACCCTCCGGGTGCGGCAAGAGCACGACGCTCAGAGCGATGGCCGGCTTCGAGAGCCTCGACGCGGGCAAGATCTACCTCGGCGGCGTCAACGTCACCGACGATCCGCCGTTTCGCCGTGACGTGAACCTGGTCTTCCAGGACTACGCGCTCTTCCCTCACCTGAATCTCCGCGACAACGTCGCATTCAGTCTCAAGATCAAACGCGTCAGCCGGCGCGAGCGACGCCGCCGTGCGGACGAGATGCTCGAGCGCGTCGCCCTGCCGGGGCTCGGGGATCGTCGCATCAAGGAGGTCTCAGGCGGTCAGCAGCAGCGGGTGGCGCTCGCGCGCGCGCTGATCAACCAGCCGAAGGTGCTGCTGCTCGACGAGCCGCTGGGCGCTCTGGACCTGAAGTTGCGAAAGACGATGCAGCTCGAGCTGAAGGCGATCCAGCGCGACGCCGGGATCAGCTTCGTGTACGTCACCCACGATCAGGAGGAGGCGCTGGCGATGGCCGACCGGATCGCGGTGATGAGTGCCGGCAAGACCCTGCAGATCGCCTCGCCGAAGGAGATCTACGACTTCCCCGCAGACCGTTTCGTGGCCGACTTCATCGGCGAGTCGAGCTTCCTGGCAGGTGTTCCCGAGACCGGCGGCACAGGAGACCTCGTTCCCTTCCGGCTGCGCTCGGGTGAGCGAATTCTCGCCCGCCCCGGTCTTGCCCCGCGCGCCGGTGCGGTCGCGATGGTTCGGCCCGAGCACCTGGAGCTGGTGGCGAAGGACAGCGAGCTCGCGACGGCACCGGAGAACTTGAACTGCATCGAGGCCACCGTCACCGAGCTCGAGTACGGCGGCAGTGACGTTCACTACTTCCTCGCCACTTCCAACGGGGATCACCTGATGTCGCGGATGCCCGCGTCGCAGGAGATGTTCGCACCGGGCACCGCAGTGATCGCGTGCGTCCCGGCCGAGAAGACCGTCCTCGTCCAAGCGGGCGCGGACAGTGCGGGTCAGCAGCAGCAACCCACAACAGACCAACAGCCAAAAAAGGGGAGTCGTGCCTGAGATGAGAATTGAAAGGGGTCCCAACAGAAGCGCGCGCGGGGCGATACGAGCTTCACTGATGGGCGCCATGGCTGTCGGAGCGGCCGCGGCTCTCGCTGCCTGTGGGGGCACCAGCAGCGCCAGTCAGGCCGTGGCAAGGGCAGGCAACCCGAGACAGTGCAGTGCGCTGACTCTCTACACGTGGGAAGGCGAGGCGCCGTTGACGCTGCTGAAGCCCTTCGAACAGCAGTACGGAGTGCCGGTGAAGGTCTCCTACATAACCTCGGGTGCGGAGTCGCTCGCCAAGATGGCGGCCGGAGGGGTGAAACAGTACGACATCATCTTCGATGGGTCCGAAGACACCCAGCCGATGAAGGAAGCGGGCGTGATCAAGCCGCTCGACACATCGAAGTTCCCCGAATACAGCAAGCTGTTCCCGTTCACCACGAAGACTTTCGAAGTCGGCGGTAAGGTCTACACGCTCTCCGAGGATTGGGGCAAGAACCCGTTTATCTACAACACCGAAGTGCTGAAGACGCCACCGACCAGCTGGTCGGTCCTGTGGAGCCCACAACTGAAAGGCCAGGTCTCACTATGGGAAGACGTCTCGCTGATCTGGATCGGTGCTGCGGTGCTCGGCTACGACAAGAATCCCGAACAGCTCTTCCACCTGAGCCAGGCGCAGCTGACTGCCATCAAGAACAAGATGCTGGAACTGAAGGGCAATGTCCGCACGGTCTGGAACAGCGGCGGCGATCTGATCCAGCTGTTCGCCACGCACGAGGTCGGCGCCGCGCAGGGCTGGAGCTTCATCTACAACGAACTGAAGGCCAAACATGAGCCCGTCGCCGAAGCCAAACTCGCCGACATGGGCGCTCAGGGTTGGGCGGAAGGCGCCTCGCTGTCGTCCGACATCAGCGCCAACTGCGAAGCGGCCGCGTACGCGTTCCTGAACTGGACGATCTCTCCGAAAGGGGCGGCGGCTCTCGCCGCCTCCAGCGGATACACACCGTCCAACCCGGGGGCGGCGACGTACATGTCCAAGCAGCTGATCGACCAGACCGGGTTGAACAACCCAAAGGCGTTCCTCGGCAGCGCGATATTCAAGCAGGCCCTGTCCAACCCGCAGGCGTACAACCAGACGATGGAGGAAATCATCGCCGGGCTGAAGTAACGAGCGCATAGCAACCCTCCGATAACGACCCCCATGACTCTCATACGTCGACACAGATGGCTGCAGGTGATGATCCTGATTGCGCCTGCAGCCATCTGGGGGGCCTTCTTCATCGTCCTCCCGGTGTTCGAGGCGGTGAAGATGAGCCTCTCGCAGATGCAGTACTACCACCTGGTGTCCAACTGGACGCTGGAAAACTTTCACACCATCTTCTCCAACTCGCTCTACACCGAAGCCATCGAGCGCTCGGTCACACGTGGTCTGATCGTCGCCGTGCTAGCCGTCTCGCTGAGCCTGCCACTCGCGCACTTCATCTCCTTCCGCGTCAAGCGACGCCAGTTCGTCTGGTTCGGCGCCGTCGTGGTCGCGCTGTGGCTCGGCTACCTGCTGTGCATCGTCGGCTGGCGCCTGCTCCTTGGCAGAGATGGCGTCATCAACGGCATACTCACGGGGATCGGGGTGCTCAAGCACCCGACCGGGGGCCTCGTCTTCAACGAGCTCGCCGTGATCATCGTCCAGACGCACCTGGCGATGTCGTTCAGCTTCATCCCCATCTTCGTCGTCATGCAGCGCGTTCCACACCGTCTCATGCAAGCGGCTGCGGACCTCGGTGCGAGCCGCTGGCGGCAGATCATCGAGGTGGAGATGCCGCTGATCGGCGTCGGCGTGACGATCGGTGCGGTCTTCGCCTTCGTGCTCTCCTTCGGCGACTACCTTGCGCCGACGCTCGTCGGTGATCCTGGCTCGCTCGGTATCGCCAATCTCGCCGCGGGTGAGTTCGAACACGGCCTCGACTGGCCCGTCGGCGCCGCCATCGGCGTGGTGATGATCGTCGTCGTGCTGATCGCTCTGGCGTTGCCACCGTTGGTGATGGTCATCTCCAAGCAGATCTCGCGTCTGCGCCTGGAGCGCAACGTTCAGCGTGTCGCGGTCCCCGCGACGCTCTCCGGGGATGCGGCGGCGAGATGAGACCGCGCCTGCTCTCGAGCGTCGGAATCTGGATCGGGATCGCCGCGATCATGATCTTCCTGTTCGCGCCTGCCATCGTCGTCGCCCTGTACTCGTTCAACAAGAACTCGCTCATGGGCTGGCCGCCGGATCCGGGGACCTTGAGCTGGTACGGCAAGGTCTTCGCCAACGAAGCGATGATGGAAGGGCTGAAGAACTCGGCGTTCGTCGCGATCGTCAGCGTCGCGATCGCGATCGCCCTCGGACTTCCGGCCGGGCTCGGGATCCACCGCTACGACTTCTGGGGCAAGACGACCTTCCAGCGCATCCTGATGCTGCCGTTCGTGCTGCCGGGAGTGATCGGCGGCCTGACGCTGCTCACGGTCATTCTCGACTTCCAGTTCGAACTGTCACTGAAGACAGTGATCGTCGCCCACGCCACGATGTTGATCGCGGTCGTCGTGATCCAGATGGCGGTCGTGATGGCGCGCTGGGATCCGTCGCTGGAGGAGGCCGCGGGGGATCTCGGCGCGAACGAGATTCGTACCTTCATTCATGTCACCTGGCCGAACATCAAGGCCGCGATCTTCGGCGCCGCCCTGCTGGGCGTCGCCGTCTCCCTGGAAGAGACCGCGCGCACGACGTTCGTGGTCGGCGAAAAGGACACCCTTCCGATAGTGGTGCTCTCCGGTCTGAGGCGAACCCTGACACCGGAGATCAACGCGGTCGGAACGCTCGTCCTGGTGTTCTCGCTGGTCGCGATCGGGTTCTGGTCGAAGTTCGGTGCCGCAGACCTAGCAAGGAGCTGAAGCGATGAGCCTAGACACAGTCACACATTCAACCAGCAGCACCACGCGCGTGGGGATCGACACCGGTGGAACCTTCACCGATCTGATCGCCGCGGAGGGTGGCGTGCTGCGCATGGCCAAGACCCTCTCCACGCCGTCAGATCCGGCACGTTCGACCGGCGAAGCGCTCACCAAGGCAGGCATCGGCGAGGAGGGTCAGGTGGGAACGCTCGTGCATGGCACGACGATCGCCACCAACGCGCTGATCGAGCGTCGCGGGGCGGCGGTCGGGCTGATCACGACGCTCGGCTTTCGCGATCTGCTGGAGATCCAGCGGATTTCGCGACCCCGCTCGTTCGACCTGCACTGGGTCAAGCCGAGCCACCTGGTTCCGCGCCGTCTGGTGCGCGAGGTCCGCGAGCGCATCGCCGCCGACGCCTCCGTGTCGGTCCCGATCGATCTCGACGACGTGCGCCGCGCGGCACGCGAGCTGGTCGAGCAGGGCGTCGAGGCGATCGCCATCAGCTTCCTGTTCTCGTTCCTCAACAGCGACCACGAGCGCCAGGCGCGGGCCGCCGTGCACGAGGAGCTCCCCGAGCTCGAGGTCTCGATCTCCTCAGAGGTGTTCGGCCAGTGGCGGGAGTACGAGCGGACCAGCACCTGCGTGATCGACGCGTTCCTGAAGCCGACGGTCGCCCGCTACGCCGCCGAGCTCAGCGAGCTCGGGCGCGAGCGCGGCATCGCCGACCTGCTGGTGATGCGCTCCAACGGTGGCGTGATGACTCCCGCGGGGGCGCGCGAGAAGCCCGTCTCGATGGTCCGCTCTGGGCCCGCCGGCGGCGTGATTGCCACCTCCTATGTGGCAAAGCTCGTGCAGTTCGCGAACTTGATCATCGCCGACATGGGCGGCACCAGCTTCGACACGGGGCTGATCCGCGCAGGTGAGCCGGCGCTCACCACCTTCTCGGAGCTCGAGTGGGGCATACCGATCGCTGTGCCGATGGTCAACGTGCGCTCGGTCGGCGCCGGCGGAGGCTCGGTGGCGTGGATCGACGCCGCGGGCATCATGCGCGTGGGGCCGGAGAGCGCGGGCGCCGATCCCGGGCCCGCCTGCTATGGGCGCGGCGGAGACCGCGCCACAGTCACCGATGCCAACCTCGTGCTCGGCAGGCTTCCGCACGACCTGCCGCTGGCCGGCGATCTCGACCTCGACGTCGAGGCGAGCGAGCGCGTGATCGGCGAGCTGGCCGCGGCGCTCGAGCGCGACCCCGAGCAGGTCGCGTTGGGCATCCTGCGAATCGCCGACAACAACATGGCGCAGGCCGTGCGGCTGGTGACCATCGACCGCGGCTATGACCCGCGCGAGTTCGCGCTGATGGCCTTCGGTGGCGCGGGGCCGCTACACGCGAGCGCGATCGCGCGCGCGCTGTCGATGCGCAACGTCGTCGTGCCGATATTCCCCGGCGCCTTCTCCGCATTCGGGGCGCTGATCGCGGACACCCGCTTCGACTACATGCGGACCTCCGTGATGGCCGCGCGCTCGGCGGACATCGCGCGCATCCAGTCGATCTACGCCGACCTGGAGGACCAGGCCGCCCGCGACCTCGCCCGCGAGGGCATCGCCGCCGCGCCCACATTGGTGCGCACCGTCGAGCTGCGCTACGCCGGGCAGAACTGGGAGCTGGAGGTGCCGCTGGAGGGCGAGCCGGCGCCAGAGTCGATCGACGCCGTCAAGCGTCGCTTCCACGCCGAGCACGACGCGCACTTCGGCTGGAGCCTGCCCGACGGCGATCTCGAGTTGGTGAACTTCAAGCTGGCCGCCATCGCCCCGCGCCCCACGCCGGAGCTCCCGCAGCTGCAGGCCGGTCCGCTGCCGGAGCCCGTGTCGAGGCGCAGTGTCACCTTCGACGACGGCGAGACGCACGACTCCACGCCGGTCTACTGGCGCTCGGATCTGTGCGCGGAGAATCGCATCGAGGGACCGGCGCTGATCGCCGAGCCCGACGCGACGGTCCTGCTCGCCCCCGGCGACCGGCTCGAGGTCAACAGCTTCGGAAACCTGATCATCACCGTCGGAGGACCAACTACATGAGCGTCACGAACACCGAATCGACCCCGCTGGACACGCGCATCGACACCGATCCGATCCTGCTCGAGGTCATGCGTAGCCACCTGATCACCAGCTGCCGCGAGATGGGCATCGCGATGATGCGCACCTCCTACTCGCCGATCTTCAACGAGGGCCTGGACTTCTCGTGCGTGATCTTCGACGCCTCGGGGGAGATGATCGCGCAGGCCGACTTCTGCCCGGCGCAGATCGGCGCGATCCCGCATGTCGTGGAGTGGTGCATCAAGGAGGTCGGACCGGAGAACATGAGCCCGGGCGATGTGATCCTCCACAACGACCCCTACCGCGGCGGCTGCCACCTGCCGGAGTTCATGGTGCTCAAGCCGTGCTTCGTGGACGGCGAGATCGTCGCCTACACGGCCAACATCGCGCACATGGTGGACATCGGCGGGCTCGTGCCGGCGGCCTTCGGCGACACCCGCAACATCTTCCAAGAGGGTCTGCGCTTCCCGCCGGTGAAGATCTACCGCGAAGACGAGGAGGTCGAGGATCTGTTCCGCGTTCTCGTCTCCAACATCCGCACCCCACGCTTCGGCTACGGCGACCTCAAGGCGATGATCGGCTCGCTGTACGTCGCCGAGCGGCGCATCGTCGAGCTGGTCGAGAAATACGGCGAGGTGGAGTTCACCCGCTGCGCGCAGGACATCAAGACGGTCTCCGAGATCCTCGCCCGCCGCGCGATCTCCGATCTGCCCGACGGCGAATGGACCTTCGAGGCGGTGATCGAGGACGATGGCGTCGAGCCCGACCAGGAGTGGACGATCCACGCGACGGTGGTGGTGCGCGGCGACGAGGTGATCGTCGACTACACCGGATCGAGCCCGCAGTCCCCCGGTCCGCCCAACCAGACGTGGGGGGTGACGGCGTCGGCGACCTACGCGGCGATGTTCAACATCTATGGCGCGATCCCGTTCAACCACGGCTGCTATCGCCCGATCTCGATCATCGCTCCGGTCGGCTCGTTCGTGAACGTCGAGTACCCGGGCTCGTGCGTGGGAGGCAACTCCGACAGCTCGCCCACCACCGTCGATGTGATCCTTGGCGCGATCTCCGAGATCGCCGGCAAGGGCACGGCCAGCGACGGTGACACCTGCGGGATCCTCAGCCTTGGCGGCATGGACCCGCGCTCCGGCGAGGCGTTCGCGCACCTGCACTTCGACGGCGGCGGCTGGGGCGGGCGCCACGACCACGACGGCAACTCCGCGCAGGTGCCCAAGACGTCCAATTGCGCAAACACGCCGATCGAGGTGCTCGAGACCCGCTACCCGCTGGAATGCGTCGAGTACAGCCTCAACACCGGCGTGACGGGACGTCCGGGCGCAGGTGAGTTCCGTGGCGGCTTCGGCACCAAGCGGGTCATGCGCGTGACGGCCGAGAGCATGACGCTCAGCGCGCACACCAACCGCAACCGCGTGCACCCTTGGGGCAAGGCTGGCGGCGATGAGGGAGGCAACTGCACCGTGCGGCTGCGCCGCCGCGGCGAACAGGAGTGGAAAACCGCGCCCGAGCTGCTGGGGACGATCTCAGCAGGCAAGTTCTCCAACGTCGAGCTGCACGAGGGCGATGAAGTCTTGCTGGGGATGCCCGGCGGGGCCGGCTACGGAGACCCCGCCGCCCGCGACCCGCGCCTGGTCGCCGAGGACGTGCGCAACGGCCTGTACACGCCCGCCGAGGCGGTCGAGATCTACGGCGTCGCGCTCGACCCCGCGAGCGGCGAGGTAATGCAGGCTGAGACCGAGCAGAACAGGAGCTGAGCATGTATCGCGAGGTCAACGAAATGCCCAAGTGCGTCAACTGCGGGATCCTGATCCCGACGCAGGAGCTTCGCTTCGAGCACCACGAGCACCAGCTGTTCAGCTGCTCGGAGCGCTGCCAGCGCATCTACGACACCTACAAGTACCCGCGCTATCGCGACGAGATCACCGAGCTCGAGCAGGCGGGCGACCCGGGAATCCGCCTCGGCTACGCCCCGTCGCAGTGATCCCGCAGGCAAGACGGCGGATTCACTGTCACACCATCGAGAGGAGCCTCACTTGACGACCGACCACAGCCCCGTGCTCACCTCCGCTGCCGAATCCGCGCAGCACGGTGAGTCCCTGGACCCGATCACGTTCAGCGTGATCCTCAGCCGCTTCGACGCGATCGTCAACGAGATGACGCGGGTGCTCGAGCGCTCCGCCTGGACCTCGATCCTGGCGCTCGCGCACGACTACTCCTGCGGGATCTACGACGCGGTGCCGCGCCAGGTGTCGATGTACGACGCGCTGCCGATCCACACCACCTCGCTGCACCTCGTCGTCAAGGAGATCGCCGACGCGTTCGCCGGGAGCATCAATGAGGGCGACGTGTTCCTCTGCAACGACCCCTACTCCAACAACACGCACGTCGGCGATTACGTCACGGCCGCACCCGTGTTCGCGGATGGTCGCCTGGTCTTCTGGTCGGTCACCAAGGGGCACCAGATGGACACGGGCGCCTACATCCCCAGCAGCGTCGTCGCATCCGCCCAGGACGTCTACCAGGAGGGCGTGACGATCCCGCCGATGCGCATGGTCGAAGCGGGCACGATGCGCGAGGACTTCCTGCGCATGCTGCTGTCCAACCTCCGCTACGCAGATCTCGTCGAGGGCGACCTGCGCGCGCAGATCGGCTCGATCGAGAAGGCGCGCCAGCGCCTGAACGAGCTGTGCGCGGAGTACGGCACGGACACGGTTCTGCGCTACGTCGATGAGATAATCGCCTACGCCGGACGGCGGACCAGTCAGGAAATCGAGTCGATGCCCGACGGCACCTACACGGGCGAAGGCTGGATCGACAGCGACGGTTTCGACGTCGAGCACATACCCATCAAGGTGACCGTGACGATCGCCGGCGACCAGGTGAAGGTCGACTACGCCGGCAGCGGCCCCCAGGCGAGAGGCGGCGCCAACGGCAGTTACGCGACCTCGCAGGCGGCCGGCGCGGTTCCGTTTCTGTATTACATCGACGCCGACATCCCTCACAACCACGGGGTGATCGAACACGTCGAGGTCTCCGCCGAGGAGGGCTCAGTCTGCTGGGCCAGGTATCCGGGGTGCACGAGCTGCGCCACGATCGTCCCCTCAGACGCGATGCAGGACGCGGTCAACCGCGCGATGGTCGCCGCGATGCCCGAGCGCGTGCCCGCGGGCGGTGCGCGCTGCGCCAACATCCCCCAGTTCGCGGGCAGTGGCGCCGACGGCAACAGCCCCTGGGGCTTCATGCTGTTCAACAACGCCGGTGCTGGCGGCGCGGCGAAGGACAACGATGGCTGGCCTCTCTGGTACAACCAGGCGGCGCTGGGCGGGATGAAGATCCAGCCGATCGAGCAGCTCGAGCTGCTCTACCCGGTGCGCATCGAGCGCGCGGAGATCGAGACGGACTCCTGCGGCTTCGGGCAGTGGCTCGGCGGGCCGGGCAACATCGTCGCGATCAAGCCGCTCGTCGATGAGATGATCACGATCACCTTCGGCGACGGCGCCTCCAATCCGCCGCACGGCGCGATGGGTGGATCGCCGGGCAGCGGCGGCGGCCAGTACGTCGAAGACCTGGAGAGCGCCAGACGGCGCTACGTGTCCTCGAGCGGGGCCTTCACCGTCGATCACCGCCGCGAGCTCTACGTCGGCGTGTCGACTGGCGGGGGAGGTTGGGGCGCGCCGTGCGAGCGTCCGCCAGAGCAGGTTCGCCGCGACGTGCGCGACGGCTTCATCTCGGCCAAGACGGCAAGGGAGGTGTTCGGCGTCGCGCTCTCACAGGACGCCGACCCCGTGCTCGACGGGGCTGAGACCGAGCGACTGCGAGCGCCGCTTCGCCAGCAGAGCAGCCCGCCGGTGACGCCGACGGTGCCCGACGCGTCCACGTGGCTCTCGGAGCACATGCGCGAGGGCGACGAGTACTTCCTGAACCCCCAGCTATGAGTGGAGAGGCCGACGCTATGAACTACCGAATCGGGGTCGACGTTGGTGGGACCTTCACGGACTTCACCGTGGCCCGCTCGAGCGGCGAGCTGCTGCTGTGGAAGGAGGACACGACGCCCGACGATCCCGGACGGGCGGTCCTCAGCGGCCTGCACGCGGTCGCCGAGCAGCTCGATACCGACCTCAGCGGCCTGCTCTCCAGCACCGAACTGCTCGTCCACGGCACGACCGTGGCGACGAACATGCTGATCCAGCGCAACGGGCCGACGATCGGCCTGCTGTGCACGAAGGGCTTCCGCGACGTCCTGTATTTCCGCGACGGCTACAAGCCGCAGCGCTTCAACATGAAACTGGCTCACCCGCAGGAGCTGGTCGACCGCTGGCTGCGCGTGGGCGTCACCGAGCGCTTCGTGCCCGACGGCAGCGAGATCGCCGAGCTGGATGAGCAGGAGGTCAGGCAGGCGGCACGGCACTTCGCCGAGGCCGGGGTGAAGGCCGTCGCCGTCACCTTCCTGTGGTCGATGCTCTACCCCCAGCACGAGCTGCGCGCCGCCGAGATCCTCGCCGAGGAGCTTCCCGGCGTGCAGGTCGTCTGCTCGCACGCCGTGCTGCCGGAGATCCGCGAGTGGGAGCGCACGTCCGCCACCGCGATCAGCGCCTACATCATCCCGCGCATCAGCGAGTACCTCACCAACCTCGAACGCGAGCTCGTGCAGGCGGGGCTCGAGCGGCCGCCGCTGATCATGCAGATCAACGGCGGCTGTGCGCGCATCCCGGACATCCTGCGCGTGCCCGTGAACATCCTCGCGTCGGGCCCGGCGGCCGCGCCGGCCGCGGCGATGTACTTCGCCGACAGCGTCGGCGAGGATCTGATCACGGTCGACATGGGAGGCACGAGCCTCGACGTGTGCATGATCCAGGGCGGCCGTGCGGCGATGAGCCGCGACATCCAGGTCGAGGACCAGCCGATCGGCGTCTCCGCCGTGGATGTGCACTCGATCGGCGCCGGCGGGGGATCGATCGCATGGATCGACGCCGGGGGCGCGCTGCGCGTGGGCCCGCGCAGCGCCGGATCGCGTCCTGGGCCGGCCTGCTACGACTTCGGCGGCGAGGAGCCGACGGTGACCGACGCCAACGTGGTGCTCGGATACCTCGACCCGGATGCGTTCCTCGGCGGGCGCCGGCGCCTGCGCGACGACCTTTCCGCGGCCGCCGTCGACAGTCGCGTGGGCGCGCCTCTCGGGCTCTCCACGGTCGAGGCCGCGGCCGGCATCGTACGCGTCGTCAACGCCAACATGGTCGGCGCGATCCGCGCCGTGTCGATCGAGCGCGGTCTCGATCCGCGCCGCTTCACGCTCGTGTGTGGGGGCGGGGCGGGCGGGCTGCACGCCACCGAGCTCGCGCGCGAGCTGGGGATGCAGAGAGTCTTCGTGCCGCTGGAGGCGGGAGTCTTCTGCGCGTTCGGAATGACCGTAACGGACGTTCGTCACGACCACCTCGCCGCGCTGCATGCGGTCTCGGACTCGATCGATCTGGAGAGCATCAACGCGCGGCTCGGCGAGCTCGAGCGTCAGGCCGCCGGCCAGCTGCTGGAGGAGGGCTTCCAGTCGTCGGAGATCAGGTTGGAGCGCTCGGTCGACGCGCGCTATCCCGGCCAGGTGCACGAGCTCACAGTCCCCGTCCCCGACAGCCCTGTGCTCGACGCGCAGGATGTCGCCGAGCTCGAGCGCACATTCCACGAGCGCCACCGCGCGCAGTTCGCGTACAGCCGAGAGAACATGCCGATCGAGTGCCTGCATTGGCGTGTGGCGGCCGTGGGCGCGAGCCGCGGCTGGCCGCGCCAGGCCGTCAGCGCCAACGGCGGCCAGAGCCTGTCGGCGCAGCCCGCACGCACCCGGCAGGCGTTCTTCGCCGCCGCGGGCGGCCTCGTCGATACCCGCGTGCACGATGTTCACGAGCTCGTCGTGGGCGTCGAGGTCGAGGGCCCGGCACTGGTGGTCGCGCCGACGACGACGATCGTGCTGCATCCTGGGGACACGCTCACACGGCCGACCGCGGACGGCTTCCTGATCGATGTTCGCGCTCGCTAGCGATGGTCCACGGGCCCCTGCATGGCGTGCTCGCCGCGGCCCTCACACCGCTCGACGACGGCGGCGAGGCGCTCGACGAGCGCGCGATCGAGCCGCTGGCTGACCTCTACGCCGGCGCGGGCGTCAACGGCGTGATGGTCGCGGGCACGACCGGCGAGAGCCTGCTGCTGACCCGTCCCGAGCGCGAACGCCTCGCGGCCCGCTTCGTGGACGCGGCCGGCGGTCGCTTTCCCGTCGCCGTCCACGCCGGTGCGCAGAGCACCGCCGATGCGGTCGCGCTCGCCAGTCATGCCGCCGAGGCCGGAGCCGCCGCGGTCGCCGCCGCCGCTCCCCCGTTCTTCGCCTTCGACCATGCGTCGCTGATCGCCCATTTCCAGGCGCTCGCCGACGCCTGCGCGCCAGTGCCGTTCTATCTGTATGAGATTCGCCAGCGCACCGGGTACGCGATCCCCGTCTCTGTGGTCGAAGCGCTGCGCGAAACGGCCGAGAACCTTCTCGGCGTGAAGGTCTCAGACCCGACGATCGAGGATCTCGAGCGCTATCTGCTCCCCGATTTCGACGTGCTCGTCGGCACCGAGTCGCTCGTCAAGGCGGGGTTTGCGCGCGGTGCCGTAGGTGCGCTCTCCGGCCTGGCCGGCGCGTTGCCGCGGGACGTCGTGCGCTCCGTCGCCGACCCGGGCGACCGCGGCGCCACGCTCGGCGCGCTGCACGCGGGGCTCGAGCGCTATCCCTTCCACGCGGCCGGCAAGCTCGCGCTGATCGCCCAGAACGTCGCGCTGGAGCCGTGGGTGCGCCCTCCGCTGCGCCAGCTCACGCCCGCCGAGCGCACCGATCTGGAGGACTGGCTGGCGGTCGTGCTGACCGGCTCGGAGTGGGTCGCCACGCCATGACGCAACGTCACCGGCGGGCCGTCATCGAGTGACGACTCGCCGGTTGAGAGCACGTGCACGAGCGCCGATGATCGTGGCAAGCCAATAGAGGGACGGTCAATGAGCATCAGCGCTGTTCCGGCGCCCGGCGCGCCGCTGCAAAACTTCATCGACGGTCGCTGGCAGGCGGCTTCCACGAGCGAGACGCTCGAGGACCGCGATCCGGCGAGCGGCCAGTTGATCGCGCAGGTGCCGCTGAGCGGCGCCGAGGACGTGGACGCGGCCGTGGCCGCCGCCGCTGACGCCGCCCCCGCCTGGCGCGCCACGCCACCGCAGCAGCGAGCGCGGGCGCTGTTCGCCCTGCGCGAGCTGCTCGTCGAGCACCGCGAGGAGCTCGCGCAGCTCGTCACCCAGGACATGGGCAAGACGCTCGACGACGCTCGTGCCGAGGTCGGACGCGGGATCGAGTCCGTCGAGGCGGCGTGCGCGGTGCCGCACCTGATGAAGGGCGAGAACCTCGAAGGGGTCGCCAGGGCGCTCGACGTGGAGATGGTGCGCCAGCCCGTGGGCGTGGTGGCCGCGATCACGCCGTTCAACTTCCCGGTGATGATCCCGCTCTGGTTCCTGCCCTACGCGCTGGCCACCGGCAACACGATCGTGTTGAAGCCTTCCGAGCAGGACCCGCTTCCCTCGCGGGCGCTGGTCGAGCTGATCAGCCAGATCGACGAGCTGCCAGCGGGCGTGGTGAACCTCGTCCACGGCGCCCACAGCGCCGTCGACGCTCTGCTCGAGCACCCCCGCGTGGATGCGGTGTCGTTCGTGGGCTCGACGGCCACCGCTCAGCACATCGCCGCCCGCGCGACGGCCACCGGCAAGCGTGTGCAGGCGCTCGGCGGCGCCAAGAACTCGATGATCCTGATGCCCGACGCAGACCCGCGACTCATGGTCTCCGGCGTGCTCGGGTCGGCCTTCGGCGCGGCCGGTCAGCGCTGCCTGGCCGGCTCTGTGGCCGTCCTGGTGGGCACGCCCGAGCAACAGCAGGCGACGCAGGAACGCGTCGTGCAGGCGGCAAGCGAGCTGCGTTGCGGCGCCGGCTCTGACCCTGACACAGACGTCTGCCCGCTGGTCAATTCCGCCAGCCGCCTGCGGCTGGACGGCGAGATCGACGACGCCCTCGCGGCGGGCGCCGAGCTGGTGCTCGACGGGCGTGTGCCTGACGGCGGCGAGGCCGGCACGCAGATGGGCCCGACGATCATCGACGGGCTCGACGCGGAGAGCCGGTGGCTGCGCGAGGAGCTGTTCGGGCCGCTGCTGTGCCTCGTGCGCGCCCCCGACCTCGACGCCGCGATCGACTGGGTCAACGGCAGCCGCTACGGCAACTCGGCGATCATCTTCACATCCACGGGGCTCTCCGCGCGCCGCTTTCGCGAGCGCGTGCAGGCGGGCATGCTGGGCGTGAACGTCGGCGTGGCCGCCCCGGTGGCCTGGTTCCCGTTCGCCGGCTGGAAGGACTCCTTCGCGGGCGTCCTGCACGCCAACGGCGCCGACGCGTTCGAGTTCTACACGCGCAAGAAGGTCGTTACGACGAGATGGTCATAGGCGAGACCCAGCGCGCCGAGACTGTCGCGGCGAGCGTGCCCACGCTCGCGCACCGGATCGGCGGCGAGCCGGTGCAGTCGCTAGTCGGCGCCTGGCGGGAGATCCTCAACCCGGCTACCGGGAGCGTGATCGCGCGCGTGGCCGAGGGCGCGCCGGCGGACGTGCAGAATGCCGTGAGCGCCGCGCAGGGCGCGCTCGGCGGCTGGCGGTCTGCCACGCCGGCCAGCCGCTCAGGCGCGCTGCTCGAGCTCGCCGAGCTGATCGAACGGCACTCCGAGGAGCTCGCGCTGCTGGAGTCGCGCAACACCGGCAAGCCGAGCGTCCTGACTGGCGAAGAACTGCCGATATGCGTTGACCACCTGCGCTTCTTCGCCGCCGCCGGCCGCCGTCTCGACGGACTGGCGGCAGGCGAGTACCTCTCCGGCTACACCTCGATGGTGCGACGCGAGGCGCTCGGCGTCGTCGGGCAGATCACGCCGTGGAACTACCCGCTGATGATGGCCATCTGGAAGATCGGCCCGGCTCTGGCCGCCGGCAACACGATCGTGCTGAAACCTTCCGAGCTGACGCCGCTGAGCACCCTGCGCCTGGCCGAGCTGGCCGACGAGGTGCTGCCGGCGGGCGTCCTGAACGTGGTCTGCGGAGACGGCTCGGCGGGTACGGCGATAGCCGAGCACCCGGACATCCGCATGGTCTCGCTCACCGGCAGTGTGCAGACGGGCAGGCGCGTCGCGGCGACGGCCGCACAGACGCTCAAGCGCGTGCACCTGGAGCTCGGCGGCAAGGCGCCGATGATCGTCTTCGCCGACGCCGATCCGGCGGCCGTGGCCGCGGGTGCGCGAATGGCGGCGTTCACGAACTCCGGGCAGGACTGCACGGCGGCCTCGCGCCTGCTCGTGGCTGAGCAGATCTATGACCGCGTGCTCGAGGAGGTCGTCGCGGCGGCCGAGTCGCTGGTCGTGGGCGACCCGGCCGACGGCGAGAGCATCGAGATGGGCCCCGTGATCTCCGAGCGCCAGCGCGAGCGCGTACTCGGCTTCGTCGATCGGGCGAGCGCCGACGGGCGCGTGCTCTGTGGCGGCTCGGCCCCACAGCGTCCAGGCTTCTTCGTCGAGCCGACCGTCGTGGCCGACGTGCGCCAGGATTCCGAGCTCGTCCAGGAGGAGGTCTTCGGCCCGGTGCTGAGCGTGCAGCGCTTCGGCGATGAGGACGAGGCGATCGCGCTGGCCAACGACGTCCGCTACGGCCTCGCGGCCTCGGTCTGGACGCAGAGCCTCGACCGCGCGATGCGCGCCACGCGCGAGCTCGAATCGGGCGTGGTCTGGGTCAACGACCACCTCCCGTTCCTGTCGGAGATGCCGCACGGCGGCTTCAAGGAATCTGGATACGGCAAGGACCTGTCCGTATACGCGGTGCAGGAGTACACCGAGATCAAGCACGTGATGGTCAGGCATGGCCAGAGGGGAGGAACGCTGTGAGCGCCAGCAAGAGCGTCGCCGAGGACCTGCAGCGCGTAGCGCGGGAGCACTTGTGGCTGCATTTCAGCCGCATGGGCTCCTACGGCTCCGCCGCGGAGATCCCGATCATCGCCAGCGGTGATGGCTGCTACGTCACCGACCAGCACGGCAAGCGCTACCTCGACGCGCTCGCCGGTCTGTTCGCCGTCCAGATCGGCTACGGCCACGGCGAGGAGATCGGGCAGGCGGCGCTCGAGCAGATGCGCGAGCTGCCCTTCTACACCGTCTGGGGCTACGGCCACCCTCGCGCGATCGAGCTCGCCAGCGAGATCTCCGAGCTCTCCCGCGGTGAGCGCAGCCGGGTGTTCTTCACCTCCGGCGGATCGGAGGCGGTCGACACCGCCTGGAAGATGGCCCGCCAGTACCACACGCTGCGCGGCGAGCGCCGCTGGAAGGCGATCTCGCGCGACGTCGCCTACCACGGCACGACGATGGGAGCGCTGTCGATCAACGGCGTGCCCGCGCTGCGTGAGCCGTTCGAGCCGCTCGTGCCGTCGGTCGCGCGCGTCTCCAACACCAACTCCTTCCGCCGGCCCGAGGGCGAGTCCGAGCAGGAGTTCGCCGCCTTCCTGCTGGATGAGCTCGAGCGCACGATCGTGCGCGAGGGCCCGTCGACGATCGCGATGGTGATCATGGAGCCCGTGCAGAACTCCGGCGGCGCGTTCACCGCACCGGCCGGCTACTGGGCGGGCGTGCGCGAGCTGTGCGACCGCTACGGCATCCTGCTGTGCGCCGACGAGGTGATCACGGGCTTCGGGCGCATCGGCGAGTGGTTCGCCTCGCAGCGCTACGACATCAAACCTGACCTGTTGACGATGGCCAAGGGCCTGTCCTCGGCCTACGCGTCGATCGGCGCCGTCGCGGCGAGCGAGTCCGTGATGGAGCCGTTCACCGAGCAGGGGGCGATGTTCGCGCATGGGATCACCTTCGGCGGGCATCCGGTGCAGGCGGCGATCGCGCTGAAGAACATCGAGATCATGCGCCGCGAAGCGCTGATCACCCGTGTGCAGGAGAACGAGCAGGCCTTCCGCGCCACGCTCGAGCAGCTGGCGGAGCTGCCGATCGTGGGGGACATCAGGGGCGCCGGCTACTTCTGGGCGATCGAGCTCGTCGCCGACAAGGAGACGCGCACGACGTTCACCGCCGAGCAGAGCGAGTGGCTGCTGCGCGGCTTCCTCTCGCATCGCATGTACGACGCCGGCCTGATCTGCCGCGCCGACGATCGCGGTGACCCCGTCATCCAGCTCTCCCCGCCGCTGATCGCGGGCCAGCCCGAGTTCGACCGGATCGTCTCGATCCTCGGCGAGGTGCTGCTCGAGGCCCAGCAGCAGATGCTGGCCAACAGCGCCGCGGCCTCCTAGCCCGCGCGCCTCCCCCAATCCAGGAAAGGTCAACATGCAAACAGCACAAGCGAACGACGGCATCCGTCGCCACCGCATCGCCGTGATCGGCGGCGACGGCGTCGGCCCGGAAGTGGTCGCGGCGGGCCTGCGCGTGCTGCGCCGCGCGGCAGAGCTCGACGGCGGCTTCGAGCTGATCGCCGACGAGCTGCCGTGGGGCAGTGACTACTACGGTGAGCACGGCACGATGGCGCCGGAGGACTTCCTCGAGACCCTGCGCGGCTATGACGCGATCTACCTGGGAGCGGTCGGCTCGCCGGCGGTGCCCGACCACGTGACGCTGTGGGGCCTGCTGCTGCCGATCCGCCAGGTGTTCGACCTGTACGTGAACCTGCGCCCGGTAAAGCTGATGGCCGGCATCGACGGTCCGCTGCGCGAACAGGGCGTCGAGGACATCCAGATGATGTGCGTGCGCGAGAACACCGAGGGCGAGTACTGCGGCGCCGGCGGGCGCGTGCACGAGGGCCTCGACATCGAGGTCGGCCTGCAGACCGACGTGTTCACGCGCGTGGGCGTCGAGCGGATCGCGCGCTACGCGTTCGAGCTCGCGCGCTCGCGCTCGCGCCGCGTCGCGAGCGTGACCAAGTCCAACGCCGGCCGCCACGCGTTCGTCTTCTGGGACAAGGTCGTGGCCGATGTCGCGCGCGACTACCCAGACGTCGAGCTGGACAGCGTGCTGGTCGACGCCGCGGCGGCGTACTTCGTGACCGACCCGCGGCGCTTCGACGTCGTTGTCGGCTCCAACCTGTTCATGGACGTGCTGACCGATCTCGGGGCTGTGATCCAGGGAGGCATGGGCGTCGCGGCGAGCGCGAACGTGAACCCGCAGGGCGGCGTGCCGGGCATGTTCGAACCGGTGCACGGCTCCGCGCCCGACATCGCCGGCCAGGAAATCGCCAACCCGCTCGGCGCGGTGTGGTCGGGGGCGATGATGCTCGAGCACCTCGGCGAGACCGCCGCCGGCGAGGCGGTGCGCGAGGCGATGGAGCAGGTGCTCGCGAGCCGCAGCGCCCACACCCGTGACCTTGGTGGCACCGCCAGCACCTCCCAGGTGGCGGAGGCCCTCGTAGCGGCAATGGAGCCGCGCTGACATGACGACCATAGGAGTGCAATGACGACCATCGGAGTGCCGAGCGAGATCAAGCAGGACGAGTATCGCGTCGCGATCACGCCGGCCGGCGTGCGCGAGCTGACCGACCGGGGCCATCGCGTGCTGATCCAGGCGGGCGCCGGCGAGGGATCGAGCATCGCCGACGGCGACTACGCCGAGCAGGGCGCGAGCATCGTCGCGGACGCCCCGTCGGTGTTCGCGCAGGCGGAGCTGATCGTCAAGGTCAAGGAGCCTCAGCCGCAGGAGGTCGCGCTCCTGGAGGCGCGCCACACGCTGTTCACCTACCTGCACCTGGCGGCGGACGAGAGCTTGACCCGTGCGCTGATGAGCTCCGGCGCGACGTGCATCGCGTACGAGGCCGTCGAGGACAGCCAGGGGCGCCTGCCGCTGCTCGCGCCGATGAGCGAGGTGGCCGGCAAGATCGCCACGCAAGCCGGTGCGTTCATGCTGGAGAAGCCGCTGGGCGGGCGCGGCCTGCTGCTGGGCGGGGTGCCGGGCGTGGCCGCCGGCAAGGTGATGGTCATCGGCGGTGGCATCGTCGGGCAGAACGCCGCGCAGGTCGCTCTCGGGCTCGGCGCCGAGGTGTACGTCTACGATCGCTCGATCGACCGGCTGCGCGAGCTCGAGATCCAGCTCGGCGGCGCCTGCTCCACATGCTTCGCCTCGACCCTGACGATCGAGCAGGGGCTGAGTGACGCCGACCTCGTGATCGGCGCGGTCCTCGTTCGCGGCGCCAAGGCCCCGCATGTCGTCAGCCGAGCGCAGCTCGCCCTGATGAAGCCGGGCGCGGTGCTCGTCGACGTGAGCATCGACCAGGGCGGCTGCTTTGAGACCTCGCGGCCGACCACGCACTCTGAGCCGACCTACGAGGTCGCGGGGATCACGCACTACTGCGTCGCGAACATGCCCGGCGCGGTGCCGATCACCTCGACGTGGGCGCTCACCAACGCGACCATGCCGTACGTCGTGCGGCTCGCTGAGGCGGATGCGCTGACGGCGACCAACGGCGATCCGGGCTTCCGAGCCGGGATCAACGTGTGCGCCGGCGCGATCACCTATGCGCCGGTGGCGGAGGCCTTCGGCGAGACCGCGGTAGCGGCGCAGGACGCGCTCGCCGGCGTGGTGTGACGGCGGGCGCTCAGCCTACGCGGCGGCGGCGTCGCAGCCGTACAGGTGTTCGCGCAACTGGTCGCACGTCTCGGCCGACCAGCGCTCGCTCGTCTCCAGCGACTCGATCAGATCCTCGGCCGCTCGAAGCTGCCGCCGGCCTTCCGGCTCGCCGAAGAGCAGGGCGTCGGCGGCCTCCAGCAGCTGCTCGCGCTCTCGCGCGTGCAGCTTCGTAGGACCCTGACGCTCGATCGTCTCGAGCAGCGCCGTGTAATGGGCGCCACGTGCGGTCATCGGCTCGCTGGTGCTCGTCATCGTCTCTCCAGCTTAGAACCTGTTTCTCAGCTACCCCTGACCGACGGCTTCGAGCGCGGGCTGCTCGACGTCGGACTCGGCTGACTCGCCGCTGGTCGTGTCCAGCGCGTCGTCGGAGGGGTCGGGCGGATGTGTCGCCGCGTACTTGCGCGCGTCCTTCCTGGCCTGCTTGTCCAGGCGCCGCTCGCGCAGCTTGCTTTCGCGGGTGAGCTTCGCCATCGTCGTCTTCTTCTTGCCGCTTGAGGCCATGTCTGCACGTCCCTTGATGTGGAGTACGCCGACTCTAGCGCTTGTGGGTACGGGCGCTGCCGGCTCGAGCGATCAGCTCGCGCGATAGTGCCCGGGCCACTCGTGGTAGCCGATTCGTGTGATCTCGGTGATCTGACCCACGTCGCCCCACTCGTTGGCGCCGAGCCGCGAGGTCGGTCGGAGCAGGTCGACCGCGGGGCGGCCATCGCGCATGACGTCCTCGCTGACAGCCGCGTGAACGACCCGGCCCATCACGACGGTGCTGGCGCCGAACCCCACGCTCGCGTGCAGCTTGCACTCGAGCGCCACCGGCGAAGAGGCCACGCGCGGCGGTGCGACCCGCTGGCTCGGCTCGCGCTGCAGGCCGACGGCGTCGAACTCGCTGATCTCAGGGGGGAAGTCGGTGGCGGTCGCGTTGACCTGCTCCAGCAGGCGTGCCGGGGTGAGGCAGACGACGAACTCGCCGGTCTGCTCGACGTTGTTGAGCGAGTTCTTGCGCCCGACCGATGTGAACTGCACGATCGGCGGGTTGACCGAGGAGACCGTGAAGAAGGAATGCGGAGCGAGGTTGTCGATGCCGTCCGGCGAGCGCGAGGAGACCCACGCGATCGGCCGCGGGATCACCACCGAGTTGAGGAAGAGGTAGAACGCACCTGCATCCGTCGCGCTCGGGTCGATGTCGATGCGGCTCACAGAGCCCCAGAGGGTAGTGGTGGGCGCGCGTCGATCACGCCGCGCCGCTTCTGCACGCGCTCGCGCCGGTCTCGGCGAAGGTGATCTACGAAGTGATCGCGGACAGGCCGAGCTCGGCCAGATGGCGATCCAGGAGGCTCTTGCAGACGGCATCGAGCTGGACAGCCGGCTCGCGCATGTGACCTCCGGACAGCACGCCGCGCTTGCACAGGACGTACTTGGCTGTGGCGTTGTAGTGCTCGATCGTCTGCATCTGGAAGACGAGCATCGACAGCACCGCGCGCATGCGCTCTCGCGCCTCGGAGCGTCTGTCGCTGCTCCAGAGCTCGTAGATGTCCACAAGCTGATCCACGAGGTCGACGCCAGGAGCGACGCCGGCGGCGCCCTGCTCGAGGCAGTCGAGTAGGTACAGGCCACCGCTTCCGCAGAACAGCTTGACGCGCTCACCAAACGCCGACGACCAGCTGGCAAGCCCGTTCGCGCCCACCTCGAGCTTGACCGCGACGAGGTTGGGGATGCTCTCGAGCATCTCCGCCACGACCTCCGGACCGAGCTCCACGGTGAGGTACTCGGGAGCGTCCTGGATCATCACCGGCAGGTCGGTCGCGGCGGCGATCTCCCGGAAGTAGCGGATCAGCGCCGGCTTTGACGCCGGGGCCGTGAGCGGCGGTGGAATGACCAGCCCGTCGGCGCCTGCCGCCGCGGCCGCCCTGGCGAGGTGCACTGAGCCGTGGGTGGCCTCGGTTCCCACGCCAGCCAGCACCGGTACCGCTCCGCTCGTCTCCTCGACGATCACGCGCAGCAACTCGATGCGCTCGTCGGCCGTGAGGCGGAACACCTCGCCGGCGAGCCCGAAGCAGATCAGGCCGTGCGAGCCGTGGTCGAGGGCGAATCTCGTGACCTCTCGCTGTGCCGCGAGGTCGATGTCGCCGGTGTCTGTGAAGGGCGTGGGGAGGCTCGGGAAGATTCCCCGCCAGGCCGGTGATGTTTGGGTCTCGGACATAGTCTTATTATGACCATTTGAGATGGTCAGCGCCTAACCTACACATAGCGTGCCTGAAAATCAAGGGCTCTTATGCGATTGACCCCCGACCTCGACCACTCACTTGACATCTCTGCATATCATTATATATGCTTGCTGACCGTTGAAACAAGCCGGACCAGCCTCTAAGGGGAGAGAGAGACAAATGAGAAACACCCGTTACTTCGTCGTGATCCTGGCAGCCGCCGCGATCGCGTTGCTGGTCGCCGGATGTGGAGGAAGCTCCTCGTCGACCACGTCGTCCTCGAGCGCGACCTCGGAAGCGCCGCACCGAGGCGGCAACCTCGTGTTCGCGCGCGCCTACGAGCCGATCACCTTCGATCCGCTGAAGACCCAGGGCGACAACGGCTCACTCTGGGACATGATGCAGATCTACGACCAGCTCGTCGAGTACAGGCCGGGCACCCTCAACGTCCAGCCAGGGCTGGCGACCTCGTGGACGATCTCCCCCAATGGTCTCGTCTACACGTTCAAGCTGCGCAAGGCGCGCTTCTCCAATGGCGAACCGGTGACTGCGCAGGACATCAAGTTCTCGGTCGACCGCTTCGCCAGCCCCAAGACCGACGCGGCATACGCGGAATTCCTCGCCGCGGCGTACAAGTCGAGCTCGATCCCGAACCCCGAAACCTTCGTGGTCGAACTGAAGCATCCCGACGCCGGTTTCCTGGCCGCGCTCGCCGTGCCCGTCGCCTCGATCGTCCCCAAGGCGGTCGTGGAACGCGAGGGCAACGAATTCAGCAGCCATCCGGTGGGCAGTGGCCCGTTCGTGCTGTCGAGCTGGGTCCGCGGGCAGTACGTCAAGCTCTCGCGCAACCCCTACTACTGGCGCTCGGGTCTGCCGTATCTGAACAGCGTCACGATCAACTACGTGCCCAACGACAACACGCGGGTGCTGCAGGTGACATCCGGACAGGCCGATGTCGCGGAGTCGATCCCGTACACGCAGGTGGCGGAGCTGTCCTCGCAGTCCGGCGTGAGCGTTCAGAGCGCGCCGTTCGTCGCATACGACGCGATCTGGCTGAATGACAGCTACGCCCCGCTCTCGGAAGTGAAGGTCCGCCAGGCGCTGAACTACGCCCTGAACAAGCCCGCGATCAACCAGTCCGTCTATGCGGGCAAGGCCGAAGTGAACAACAGCACGCTCGCCCAGACGAAGTTCTGGTCCTCGAAGGTGGCGGGGTACCCATACAACCTGGCGAAGGCCAAGGAACTGATGGCGGCCTCGAAATACCCCAGCGGCTTCAGCCTCTCGCTGAAAGTTCCCGCCGGTGACACCGTCTATGGGGCCCTCGCGCTGATCGCCAAGGAAGAGTGGAGCCAGATCGGCGTCAAGGTCTCGATCGAGCCGGTGGAAACCAACACGCTGTTCAGCGAATACTCGGCTGGCAACTACCAGGCCGCGATCCCCCAGCCGGCGACCACGAGCGACGTGCTGGTGCCCGAGGAGCTCGCGCTGGCCTGGCTCGTCTACACGCCCAGCTACCAGAGCTACTTCACGCAGTACAAGGATCCCGCGCTCGAGGCGCTCGTGCTCAAGGCCGACAGGTCCACCAGTGAAGCTGAACAGGCCAAGCTCTGGCCGGAAATCCAAGAAAAGTCGATGGCCGACGCTCCTTGGGTGCCGGTCGTGTTCCCTCCGGAGCTGACCGCCGTCCGGAGCAACGTCGCACATTTCCAGACGCTGCGGACCGGTTGGTGGGAACTGGCTGAAACCTGGCTCAAGTGAACGTGGCTGGAGTGGAAGAGCGGTGATCAGCGCCAGGGCAAGTCGGCGTGTACTCCAGTCGCTGTTGGTGTTGGTCGGCGTCTCGATCGTCTCGTTCGCCCTCATCCATCTCGTGCCGGGAGACCCCGCGCGCATCGCGCTCGGCCCGCGTGCCTCGCTGACCGCCGTCAGCGAGGCACGTCACACCCTGGGCTTGGACAAGCCGCTCGTGACTCAGTACCTGGACTTCGTCACGGGCGCCCTGCAAGGCAATCTCGGCTACTCGATCCAGCAGCGCGCCAGCGTCAGCAGTCTGATCGGCAATCGGATCCTGCCGAGCGTGCTGCTGGTCGGGTTCTCGACGGTGCTCGCCGTCCTGCTGGCGGTCCCACTCGGCTTGGTCTCAGCGCTTAAGCGCGATCGCCTGCCCGACCACGTGATCAGGATCGTGACGATGGTCACCTTCGCGATGCCCGCCTTCTGGCTTGGGCTCGTGCTGGTCGAGCTCCTCAGCCTGCGAGCGCATCTGCTGCCGGTGTCCGGATACGGCGGGAGCTTCGCGGAAAAGCTGAAGGACCTAGTGCTTCCCGCGCTGACGATCGCGCTGTACCTCGCGCCGATGCTCATCAGGACGCTGCGCAGCAGCGTCCTCGACGTGCTCGACAGTGACTTCATCGAGGCGGCGCGCGCGCGCGGGCTCTCGGAGCGGCGCGTGGTTCTCAAGCACGTGCTTCGCAACGCGAGCATCGCCACCGTGACCGTGCTCGCGGTCAACCTCGGCTTCCTCATCAGCGGAACCGTGGTGATCGAGGTCGTATTCGACATTCCCGGCCTCGGCTCGCTGATCGTCACGGCGGTCCAGTCGCGCGACTTCCCCGTCGTGCAGTCACTGACGCTGATCTTCGGCGCGTTCGTCATCGGCGTCAACCTCCTCGCCGACCTCGCCTACGCCGTGATCGACCCGCGGGTACGTCAGGCCTCCACCACATGACACCGGTCGCTCGCCAGGAGATGGTCCTCTCGGGCGCGCGCGCGCTGCGTCGCCAGGTCGACCGCCAGAACCGGTGGGCCGATCTGACGCTGTGGACGGGCGCGGCGATCCTGGCCCTGCTCGTCCTGGCCGCGGTGCTCGCCAGCGTGATCGCGCCATACCAACCCGATACACAACACCTGACCGAAGGCTTCTTGCACCCGTCCACATCGCACCTGTTCGGGACAGATGCCTTCGGCCGTGACATCTTCTCGCGCGCTCTCTACGGTCTGCGCGTCGACCTCCTGCTCGGGATCGTCGCAACCTACGTGCCGCTCGTGATCGGGATGGCGCTCGGCGCGATAGCGGGCTACTACCGCGGGTGGCGCGAGACCGTGATCATGCGCATCACCGACGTGACCATCGCACTCCCGTTCATCGTGCTGATCCTCGCGATCGTCGCGATCGTGGGGCCAGGTCTCACCGGGGTGTACATCGGCGAGATCGCCGTCTCGTGGGCCCTGTACGCGCGGCTCACGCGCGCGGAGATGCTCGTGCTGCGCGAGCAGCAGTTCATCGTGGCGGCGGAGGCTCTCGGCTACTCGACGCCGCGCATCGTCTTCAAGCACGCGCTGCCCCACCTGATCCGTCCTAACCTCGTCTTCTCGATGGCTGACATCGTGCTCAACATCCTCGTGCTCGCCTCGCTGTCGTTCCTCGGAGTGGGCGTTCAACCGCCGACCCCCGAGCTCGGTGCGATGATCGCCGAAGGAGGCCAGTACCTGCTCAGCGCGTGGTGGATCGCGACGCTGCCCGGCCTCGTGCTCGTGATCCTCGGATCCGGCTTCTCGCTGGTGGGCGACGCGCTCGCGGATCGCTTCGGACGGCGCTTGGAGCTTCCGCGTTGACCACGCTCGAGCACAGCAGCGGCGCGCCGGCGAAGGCCGAGGCGCACGACGCGGCAAGCACGCTGGAGCTGCGAGACCTGACGGTCGCGTTCCCGACGCGCAGCGGCCTGGCGGTCGCCGTGAACAACGTGTCGCTGACCGTCGAGCCCGGCCACGTCACCGGCATCGTCGGCGAGTCGGGCTCGGGCAAGACGATGATCTGTCGCGCCATCCTCGGTCTCGTGCCCCGGCCCGGGGCGATCCTCGCCGGCGAGATCCGCTGGCGCGGGCGCGATCTCGTGAGCGCTCAGCCGAGCGCGTTGCGCCGCGTTCGCGGGAGCGAGATCGCGATGATCTTCCAGGACCCCAGCAGCGCGCTGGACCCCCTGTTCACGATCGGCGACCAGATAACCGAGCCGCTGCGGGCCCATCGCGGGCTCTCTCGCTCGAGCGCCGAGAAGGAGGCGATCGAGCTGCTCGGGCGCGTGGGCATCCCCTCCCCCCGGGAGCGCATCAACGCCTACCCGCATCACCTCAGTGGCGGCATGCGCCAGCGCGCGATGATCGCGATCGCGATCTCGTGCAAGCCGGAGCTCGTGCTCGCCGACGAGCCGACGACCAGCCTCGACGTGACGATCCAGGACCAGATCCTCGGACTGCTGGGCGAGCTGCGCGAGGAGTACGGCATGAGCATGGTGCTCGTGTCTCACGACCTCGGTGTGATCGCCCAGAACGCGGACTCGGTGGCCGTGATGTACAGCGGCTCGATCGTCGAGACCGCGCCGACCCGCCAGATCTTCTCCGCCACGCGCCACCCGTACACAGCCGCCCTGATCCAGGCGCTGCCGTCGATCCACGTGGAGACGCCGCGAAGAGTCCCCGAGCCGATCCCCGGTCAGCCGCCATCGCTCGACGACCTGCCCCCCGGCTGTCCGTTTGCGCCGCGCTGCGGATACGTCACGGACGCCTGCCAAGAGGTGGACATGACGCGTGTCACGGTGGGGGCCGGCCATGACACGGCCTGCCCGTTCGCCGAGACAGTGATGGTGCCATCGTGAACGCGGCAGCCGGCGCGCAATCCGACACGGCCCCGATCCTGACGGTCGAGGGGCTGTGCAAGCGCTTCTCCATGTCACGCTCGCCGCTGCAGTGGGCGCGCCGCGAGCCGGCGCGTGAGCTGATCGCCGTGGACGGGGTCTCACTGCAGTTGCGTCGCGGGGAAGTGCTCGGCGTCGTCGGCGAGTCGGGCTGCGGCAAGACCACCCTCGCCCGCTGCATGTTGCGCCTGGTCGAGCCCGACCAGGGCAGCATCCGCCTCGAGGACACCGACCTGCTCACGCTCGGGCGCGCGGAGCTGCGCTCGATGCGCAAGCGGGTACAGATGGTCTTCCAGGACCCCTACGCCTCGCTCAACCCGCGGATGACCATCGGCGCGGCGATCGGGGAAGCCGCGCGCGTGCACCGGCTCGTCGACGCCGCCGGCGAGCGGCGATATGTCGAGGAGCTACTCGAGCTCGTCGGACTGCCGAGCTCCGCCTATGGCCGTCCGCCAAAGGCGCTCAGCGGGGGCCAGCGCCAACGCGCCGTGATCGCGCGGGCGCTCGCGCTCAAACCGGATGTGCTGATCGCGGACGAGGCCGTCTCCGCCCTGGACGTCTCGATCCAGGCCCAGATCCTGGCTCTGCTGCGCAAGCTCACCGACGAGCTCGGACTGGCCACGCTGTTCATCGCCCATCAACTCGCCGTGATCGCGCAGATATCCGACTCGGTGGCCGTCATGTACCTCGGCCAGGTCGTCGAGCAGGGCCCGACGGCGGAGGTCTTCTCCTCTCCACGCCATCCCTACACGCGCGCGCTGTTGGACGCCCATCCCGAGCCCGACGCGGAGAGGCACCGCGGCGCGCCCGCCGTGGCCGGCGACATCCCCTCGCCGCTCGACATGCCACGCGGCTGTCGCTTTCACACGCGCTGCGCGTACGCCGAGGAGCGCTGCATGCAGCCCCAGCCGCTGACCGACTGCGGCGATGGCCGCCATGTCCGCTGCGAGGTGCTCCCGCTCAGCGCCGACCCGGCGGGCGACGGCGAGATCAGATCTGCTCAGCCCTAGAGCAGGTTCTCAACGGGCGAGCAGCCCGCCGTCAACCGCCAGCGAGGCGCCCGTCACGAACGACGCGTCCTCGGAGGCCAGGAACGCGACGGCGCCGGCGACCTCCTCGGGCCGTCCGACCCTGCCGATCGGATGCAGCGCGACGATCTGCTCGCGCACCGGCTCTGGCTCGTCGTGGCTATCGATGAACCGCAGCATCATCTCGGTCTCCACGAAGCCCGGGCACACGCAGTTGACGCGGATGCCGCGGGCCGAGTAGTCGAGCGCCATCTGGCGGGTGAGCGCGAGCACGGCCCCCTTGGAGGCGCAGTAGGCGGCGTCGCGCTCGAAGCCCACCCACCCGGCGACCGAGCCGATGTTCACGATGCTCCCGCCGCCCTGCTCGAGCATCTGCGGGATCGCCTCGCGGCAGGCCAGGAAGACCCCGCGGACGTTGGTGTCCATCACCAGCTCGTACTGCTCGTCGGTCGTCTCGTGCACCGCTCGCAGCAGGCCGGTACCGGCGTTGTTGCAGAGGATGTCCAGCGCGCCAAATCGCTCGACCGCCGCCCGCACCAGCCCGGCCACGGACGTTGGGTCGCGGATGTCAGCGGCGTGGAACGCGACGCGGTCGGGATGCTCGCGCTCGAGCTCAGCGTGCAGCGTCTCGCCGGCGGCGATCGAGCGCTGCGTCATCAGGACGTTGGCGCCCTCCGCCAGAAGCCGCCTGACCACCGCGCGTCCGATCCCGCCGCCGGCGCCGGTGACCACGGCGGTGTGCCCGTCCAGGCGCGCGCCGGTGGCGCCCGCTGGCACGTGCTCGTCGGCTGCGCCGCTCGCGTTACTGGCCATCGAAGCGAGCGAGGTCCATCAGGGGGCCGGCGGCCGCAGCACGATCTTGGTCGCCTCCTCGGGACGCTCGACGAGCGTTTGGAACGCATCCTGCCCGTCGGCCAGCGGGCGCACGGTGATCCAGTGTCGGTAGGGCACCGCATCGGCTCGCAGCAGCTCCAGGGCGGTGTCGAAGTCGGCCTGCGTGTATGCGTATGAGCACTGGAGCCGCAACTCCTTGGCGACCGCCGCGTTGACCGCGAGCTCGCTGTTCGCGCTGTGCAGGCCGAGCAGCACGACGCAACCGCCCGCGTCGCAGCGCTCGATCGCGCTGTTGCGAGAGGACGTGGTGCCAGCGGCGTCGATCACGTGATCGAACAGCGCCTCGTGCAAGCTCGGATCGTCCGGTGGGAGAGCGGCGTCCGCTCCGCTGTCGAGGCCGCAGTCTCGCCGAGAGGCGACCGGGTCGATGATCGTGATGTTGGCCGTGCCCGCGACCCGTAGAACGGCGACGACGCTCAGTCCGATCGCCCCCGCGCCCAGCACCGCCACGCGACGCCCGAGCGTGCTCGGCAGCAGCTCCGCGACGTGAACCGCGTTGGCGATTGGCTCGGCCATCGCGCCTGCGACGTCGTCGAGCGAGCCGAGCGGCGTGACACCCGACTGGGGGACCGCCACCAGCTCGGCGAAGCCTCCGTCAACCTGCATCCCCAGCAGCACGCGCTCAGGACAGACGTTGGAGCGTCCAGATCTGCACTGCGTGCAGTGACCACACGGATGCAGTGGGTTGACCGCCACCCGCTGCCCCAGCAGCTCCGCATCGGCGTCCGGGCCGCACGCGACGACCACGCCGGCGAGCTCGTGCCCGAAGATGCGCCCCGGCGCCCGGCGGGTGCTGTGGCCAGTGAAGCTCGTCAGCTCCGAGCCGCAGATGCCCGCGGCCGAGACCCGAACGAGCACCTCATCGTCACGTGGCTCGGGATGGGGACGGCTTTCGAGGGCCATATGGCCCGTTCCCTTGAAGACAAGCGCTTGCATTCCCGACATAACATCAGTGATGATAAGCGACAGAGATGCGAAGTGCAACCACGTTGGCCCGAGCGTCTAAAATCTCACGCAGGCGATTTCATGCCTACGGACCCGGCTTGCTATCCGTCATCGATAGCTGTATACTCTGATGCTCAGATGATGTCTTTCGTCGAATCTCCCGTCGTCGGGCTGCGTGAGCCGCGCCTGCACGAGCGTGTGGCGGTGGCCCTGGCCTGCGACGTGGTCAACGGCACCCTGGCTCCCGGAGACCACTTCCCGTCCGCGGATGAGATCGTCGAGCGGTTCGGGGTCTCGCGCACCGTGGCGCGCGAGACGGTCCAGACGCTGTCGATGATCGGCATGGTGCGAGTCCACCACGGCAAGCGCTCCGACGTACGCCCGTCGGACGATTGGAACGTGCTCACGCCGGTCGTGCAGGAGGCGCTGCGGCGCGAGGATCGCCTGCAGCCGCTTTGGCATGACCTCTACGACTTCCGTCTGCTGATCGAGCCCCCCGCGGCGTCTTGGATGGCCGAGCGCGGCTCCGACCGTGAGTTGGCTCAACTCTCGGCGCTCGCCGCCGAGATGCGGGTGCTCACAGAGGACATCGCCAACACCAGCCGGGTGCTCGCCGCCGACCAGGCCTTCCACCGGCTGATCGCCCAGGCCTCGAGCAATCTCGTGCTCGCCGCCGTCAGCCGCAGCTTCTGGGAGGCCCTGTCGGTCGTGTGGCTCGAGTCTCACCTGGGCGCTCAGGAACTCCACGACGTCGCCGAGCAGCATTCGCTGATCGCCGACGCTGTGGTCCGTCGAGACCCCGACGCCGCGGCGACAGCGATGAAAGAGCATCTCAACGCCGCCTCGACGATGGACATCGGCCACTTTCCGCAGGAGCAGTAGCGCGGTCACGCGGCCCGGCTGTCGAACGGACACGAATGGAACTACACGCTGGTATAGACACTGGAGGGACCTTCACCGACCTCGTCGCGCTGGACGCCACCGCGGGGACGTTGCGGGCACTCAAGACCTCTTCCCGCCCCGACAAGCCGGGGCGGGCGATCACCACCGCGCTGGCCGACGCCGGTATCTCTGGTGAGGAGCTCGTGCGCTTCACGCACGGGACGACCGTCGGCACCAACACGCTGATCGAGCGGACGGGCTGCCGCGTCGGGCTGCTCACCACGCAGGGCTTCGAGGACACGCCCTACATCCAGCGGATCAACCGCAAGGTGCTCTACGACCTGAGCTGGACGAAGCCCAAGCCGCTGGTCGCCACCCGCCGCGCCTGCCTGGGAGTGATCGAGCGGCTCTCGGCGGGCGGGGAGGTCGTGCGCGCGGTCGACGAGGACCAGGTGCGCGAGCTGTGCGCCGAGCTGCGCGAGAACGACATCGAAGCGGTCGCGATCTGCCTGTTGTTCTCCTACGCGCACACCGAGCACGAGCAGACCGTCAAGCGCATCATCGAAGAGGAGCTCGGAGAGATCCCCGTCTCGGTCTCCCACGAGGTCGCCCCGATCTGGCGCGAGTACGAGCGCTCGAACACGACCATCGCGGATGCCTACCTGAAGCCCCTGATGCGCCGCTACGTGACCAGCCTCAGCGAGGAGCTCGTCCGCTATGGGATGACGCGCACGTGGACGATCATGAAGTCCAACGGCGGCGCCATGCTGTCCTCGGCCGCCGCCACCTCGCCGATCCAGACGGTGATGTCCGGGCCGGCCGGGGGCATGATCGCGGCCGAGCGCGTGGCCGCGCGGGAGGGCATCGCCAACGTGATCACCTTCGACATGGGCGGCACGAGCGCCGACGTCGGCCTGATCGTCGATGGCCAGCAGCGACACACCACCGAGTACGAGATCGAGTGGGGCCTGCCCGCCTCGGTGCCGGTGATCGACATAAAGTCGATCGGAGCCGGCGGCGGGTCGGTCGCGTGGGTCGACCGCGGCGGATTCCTACGGGTGGGGCCGCGCAGCGCGGGCGCCCAGCCGGGACCGGCCTGTTATGGGCGCGGCGGCGTCGAGGCGACCGTCACCGACGCGAACGTCCTGCTCGGGCGTCTCGATCCGGGCTACTTCCTCGGCGGGCGCATGAGCCTCGACCTCGACCTCGCGCGAGCGGCGATCGAGGGTCTCGCCGGGCAGCTCGATATGGAGCCGCTGGAGCTCGCCGCCTCGATCGTCGAGATCGCCAACGAGAACACCGCCAACGCGATCAAGATGGTCTCGCTCGAGCGCGGTCACGATCCCCGCCGCTTCGCGCTGCTCGGGTTCGGCGGCGCCGGGCCGCTGCACGCGGCCGCGGTCGCGCGCTCGCTGGAGATCCCGCGCGTGCTGATCCCGCCCTTCCCCGGGGTGTTCTCGGCCGTCGGGCTGCTGCTCGCCGACCTGCGGGTCGACAAGGTGTGGACCAAGGCTTTTCGCTCCACCGACGTGGATGCCGGCGAAGTGCAGCGGCAGTTCGGCCTGATCACCGAGCGGGCGGTCGCCGAGCTCCGCCAGGAGGGCTTCAGCGGCGAGCCGCAGATCCGTCGCTCGATCAACATGCGCTACCTCGGCCAGAACTACGAGCACGAGCTCGAGCTGCCCGAAGGCGAGGTGACCGAGCAGGCGCTCACCGACGCCTTCGCGCGCTTCGCCGCGATGCACGAGGAGCGCTATGGCTATGCGATCGAGGGCGAGACGATCGAGCTCGTCAGCTTCAAGGTCACAGCGATCGGCGCTCGCCCGCCGGTGCGACTCGTCGACACTCCGCCCGAGCAGGTGCGCGAAGCCTCCCGCCGCGAGGTCTACTTCCGTGGGCTGGGATTCGTGGACACCGCGCTCGTGCACCGCTCGAGCCTCGAGCCGGGGAAGGCCCTGCGCGGACCGGCGTTGGTTCAGGAGGACAGCTCGACGACGCTCGTGCCGCCCGAGATGACCGTGCAGCGCACCGACAACGGCAGCCTGCTGGTCGAGGTCCGGCCATGACGCCCTCCCGCGACACGACAGCAACGGTCGGGCTCGATCCGGTCACCCTGACGGTGCTCGACAACTACCTCACGAGTACCTGCCGCGACATGGGCGTGACGATGATGACGACGGCCTACTCGCCGATCTTCAACGAGTCGCTGGACTTCTCGTGCGTGATCTTCGACCCCCGCGGCCAGATGCTCGCCCAGGCGGAGTTCTGCCCGTCGCAGATCGGGACGATCAAGTTCACCGTCGAGTGGACGATCGCCGAGCTCGGCCTGGAGGCCTTCGAGCAGGGCGACGTGGTGATCCACAACGACCCCTACCGAGGGTCGGGCCACGTGCCCGAGCACATGCTCCTGCGGCCCGTCTTCTGGGAGGGCGAGCTGGTCGCGTTCGTGGCCAACGTCGCCCACATGTCCGAGGTCGGCGCCAAGACCCCCGGCGGCCTCTCCGGCGACGCCACGGAGATCTTCCAGGAGGGGCTGTTGATCCCGCCGGTCAAGCTCAGGCGCCGCGGCGAGGACGTCCAGGACATATGGAAGATGGTGCTCGCCAATCACCGCACGCCGCGCGTCACCTACGGCGACTTCCGCGCGATGATGGCGTCGCTCGAGCTCGCCGAGCGGCGCCTGCACTCGCTGATCGCCGACCACGGGGTCGACACGTTCACCGCCGGCGGAGATGAGCTGATCGCGATCGCCGAGCGGCGCATGCGGGCCGAGATCGAGGAGATACCGGACGGCGTCTACTTCTTCGAAGACGCGATCGAGGACGACGGCATCGGCGAGGGCTCGTTCCCGATGAAGCTCGAGCTGACGATCGCCGGCAGCGAGGTGATCGCCGACTTCACCGGCTCCGCGCGCCAGGCGGTGGGACCGGTCAACGCCATCTACGCCGTCACCGCCTCCGCGATCTACAACGCCTTCCTGCACCTCACCGACTCGACGATCCCCCGCAACGAGGGCTGCTACCGACCGTTCACGATCGTCGCCCCGCGCGGGACGATCGTCAACTGCGAGTTTCCCGCGCCGGTGGCTGGCGGCAACACCGAGACGAGCCCGCGGATCACCGACATGGTCTTCGGCGCGCTCGCCGATGCGATCCCCGAGCGCGTCGTGGCCTCCTGCGGCGGCACCTCCTCGCCGTTCCTGTTCGGCGGTCGCAACGCCAGCGGCGGCGAACCGTACGCGCACTTCCACTTCGAGGGCGTCGGCTGGGGTGGACGTCACGACTCCGACGGCAACGACATGATCGTGACGATCAACGGCAACTGCCGCAACACGCCCGTCGAGGTGTTCGAGACCCGCTATCCGGCGTTTCGCATCGAGTCCTACCGCCTGACCGCCGACTCGGGCGGCCCGGGGACGTTCCGCGGCGGTCTCGGCGGCGAGCGGATCTTCACGGTCACCGTCGATGAGGTCACGGTGGGCGCGCTGCTGAACCGCATGCGCGCCGATCCATGGGGCATCCTCGGCGGCGGAGCCGGCGCCAGGGGTGGGCTGTGGGTCCGTCGTGGCGGCGAGGGCGAGTGGCGCACGTTCGTGGAGGAGTTCGGCACGGCGTCGCCGTCGAAGTTCTCCGGGGTCATGCTGCACGACGGCGATCAGGTGAAGATCCTGATGCCCGGCGGCGGCGGCTACGGCGACCCGCTCGAGCGCGACCGTGCGCTGATCGAGCGCGATCTCCACGAGGGCTTCGTCAGCATCGAGGCAGCGCGCGAGCACTACGGCTATCGACCAGAGCAGGAGCGCTCAGATGGGTGAATGGCGCGAAAGCGAGATCGGATACCTCGAGCCCTACAAGGTCGTGTGCGAGCTGTGCGGCCAGCTGGTCCCGGGCCGCTACTGGCTCCAGACCGCCGCCGGAGCACCGCGCGTCTTCTGCAACCCCGACCACGCGGCCAAGTACGAGAGCTACTGGCTGCCCCGCCACGGACACAAGGAGGCACTGCGATGAGCATCAGCCCGATTCACACCCCGGATGCCCCGGCGCCCTCGGGCGGCTACTCGCAGGGCATCCTCGCCGGGGGCTTCCTGTTCCTTTCCGGGCAGGGCCCCTTCGACGCGGCGGGCGAGCTCGTGGACGGATCGATCGACGCACAGGTGCGCCAGGTGTTCGCCAACCTCCAGAAGGTGGCCGAGGCCGCCGGAGCCTCGCTCTCGCAGACGGTGCGCGTCGGGGTCTACCTGAGCGACCTGGAGCACTTCGAGGTAATGGACCGGGTCTATCGTGAGATCTTCGCCGAGCCGCGCCCGGCACGCACCACGATCCAGTCTGCGATCGCCGGCTTCGACGTCGAGGCCGACGCGGTAGTGCTGGTTGACCGCTGAGGCGCTCCCACCGGGCGGCGTGGACACGCCGTATGCGAGCGTGGATCTCGACGCGGTCACCCGCAACATCCAGCGCATGCAAGACTACTGCAACAGTCACGGCCTTTCGCTGCGCCCGCACGTCAAGACCCACCGGCTGCCCGCGATCGCCCACGAGCAGCTGCGGGCCGGCGCCGTGGGCGTCACCTGCCAGAAGGTGAGCGAAGCGGCGGTGATGGTGGCGGCCGGGGTGCAGGACGTGCTGATCGCCTACCCGGTGCTCGGCGAGGCGAAGCTCGAGCGCCTCTGCGGCCTGGCGTCGCTCGCGCGGATCTCGCTCGCCGCCGACTCCGAAGCCGTCGCCGTGGGGCTCTCAGGCGCCCTCGCCCGTAGGGGACAGGAGCTCGACTTCCTCATCGAGTGCGACACCGGGCTGGGGCGGACCGGCGTGCAGACGCCGGAGCAGGCGTTGGAGCTCGCGCGCCTCGTGGACGGGCTGCCCGGCCTGCGCTTCGCGGGGCTGATGACCTACCCCACAGGGCCGCTCACCGGCCCCTTCTTCACCGCGGCTCGCGAGCTGATCGAGGCGGCGGGCCTCGAGGTCCGAACGCTCAGCGGAGGTGGAACCGAGCACGCTTACCGCACGCACGAGCTGGCCGAGTTGACAGAGCTCCGGACGGGCACCTACGTGTTCGGCGACCGTGCCTGCATCGCCAACGGTAGCGTCGCGCTCGAGGACTGCGCCCTGCATGTGCACGCCACCGTCGTGAGCCGGCCGACCGCCGGACGCGCGATCCTCGACGCCGGCTCCAAGGTGCTCACCACAGACTCGGTCGAGGCGCCCGGCGTGCAGGGCTATGGCCTGCTGCTGGAGCGACCGGGAGCGACGATCGACGAGCTCTTCGAGGAGCACGCGCGCGTCGAGCTCTCGCCCGAGGAACCGCCGCTCGAGCTCGGCGAGACCGTGAGCATCGTGCCCAACCACGCCTGCGGCACGACCTATATGCAGCCGAAGGTGCTGGCCCACCGCAGCGGCGCTCCAGTCGGTTGGTGGCCGGTCACCGGCCGTGGGGCCGTGCGATGAGCAATCCACGATGACCAATCCACCACGAAGGAGGCCGGCGATTTGCGCCTGGGGCTGACATCGATCGCGGGCGAGAAGCGTCCTGTAGCGCAGGTTGACGGCGGGCTGGTGGCGCTGAGGGCGCCGGCCGGCGCGACCCTGCTCGAGCTGATCGTCGGGGGCGAGGCCCTGTCGATCGACAGCGGCGCGGAGCCGCTCGAGGACGTCCGTCTGCTGGCGCCTCTGCGCCCTCCCAAGATCGTCGCGATCGGGCTGAACTACCTCGACCACATCCGCGAGACGGGGCTGGAGGCGCCCACCCGGCCGCTCGTGTTCACCAAGTTCACCACGAGCCTGATCGGCGACGGGGACGAGATCGTGATCGACCGCGAGCTGACTGCTCGTGTCGACTGGGAGGTCGAGCTGGGGGTTGTGATCGGCAAGCGCATGTCACGTGTGAGCGCGGGGGATGCGCTTGATTACGTGTTCGGCTACACCGCCGCCAACGACGTCTCGGCCCGCGATCTGCAGTTCTCCGACGGCCAGTGGGTGCGCGCCAAGAGCCTCGACACGTTCTGCCCGCTCGGTCCGGTGATCGTCACCGCGGATGAGATCCCCGACCCGCAGCGGCTGGCGCTGAGCACGCGCGTCAATGGTGAGACGGTGCAGAGCTCGAGCACCTCGGAGATGATCTTCGGCGTGGCCGAGCTGCTGTCGTTCTGCTCGCACAGCTTCGCGCTGGAGCCCGGAGACGTGGTGTTGACTGGCACGCCGTGGGGGTGCGGCGAGTTCATGACGCCGGTGCGCTCGCTGCAGGCGGGCGACGTGGTGGAGGTCGAGGTCGAGCGGATCGGCATGCTGCGCAACCCGGTCGTCGAGCTCGGCTGATGAGCGCCGCGCTTGAGGGTGAGCTGCGCAGCATCGTTGGTGAGGAGGGGGTCGGCTCGGTGGGCGATCCGCGTTTCCATAAGGACGCGACCGAGGCACAGGGTCTGAGCGGAGCTCCCAGCGCAGTGGTGCTCCCGGCGAGCACGGCGGAGGTCGCGGCGGTCGTGCGTTGGTGTTATGAGCGCGATATCGCGATCGTGCCCCGCGGCGGCGGCACGGGCTTTGCCGGCGGCAGCGTTCCGGTCGACGGCGGGGTGGTGGTCGACCTGCAACGGATGAGCCGTCTGCTCGCCTTCGACCCACCGCTGTGGCGTATGCATGTGGAGGCGGGGTTGCGCACGAGCGAGGTGCGTCGTTTGGCGCGCGAGAGCGGGCTGCTGTTCCCGCCGGACCCGGGCGCCGCCGAGCAGTCGCAGATCGGCGGGAACGTCGCCACCAACGCTGGCGGTCCGCACGCGTTCAAGTACGGAGTCACCGGCCACTGGGTGACCGGGCTGGAGGCGGTCATACCCCCCGGCGAGGTGATCGCTGTCGGTGGCGCGATCCGCAAGGACGTCGCCGGCTATGACCTCAAGAGCCTGCTGGTCGGTTCCGAGGGCACGCTCGGGATCGTGACGTCGGTGTGGCTGCGTCTGACGCCCGCCCCGGCCGCTCGCGCTCCGGTGATCGCGGTCTATCGGAGCGCCGCGGATGGGTGTGAGGCGATCCGGGCGGTGCTCGCCAACGGGGTGGTGCCGGCGGCGCTCGAGTACCTCGATGCCGGCGCTCTGGATGCCGCGCGCGGCGCTTATCCGTTCGAGCTGACTGCGGATGCCAGCTTCATGGTCGTGGCGGAGGCCGATGGCTCGCTGTCGGAGACCGAGGCGGTGGTGGGCGAGCTGCAAGAGGTGCTCGCGGAGCGTGCGTTGCATGTCGCCTCGCCGGTGGGTCAGGGGGAGATAGCGACGTTGTGGCGGTGGCGTGACGGCGTGTCGCTCGCGATCGAGGCCGTGCGGGGCGGGAAGATCAGCGAGGACATCGTCGTGCCGCTCGACCGGCTCGACGACGCGATCGAGGCGACGCTCGAGATCGCCCGTGAGCACGGGCTCGAGGCGTGCAGCTGGGGTCATGCCGGGGATGGCAATCTGCACTCGACGTTCATGGTGGATCCACGCGATCACGCGGAGGTTGCCCGGGCGCGTGAGGCCGCACATCGGCTCTACGCGGCCGCGGTTGGCTACGGCGGGTCGATCTCGGGCGAGCATGGGCTCGGCTGGGTCAGGCACGGCCAGCTCGGGGTGCAGTGCGGTCCCGCGACGCTCGCGGTGCACCACGCAGTCAAGCGCGCGATCGACCCCAAGGGCCTCATGAACCCCGGCAAGAAGATCTGACCGGCGAGTGGGATCGGGACTTATAAGGAGGCGTGCGAGGCGACCTTACGATCGCCTCGCACGCCCGAGGGGAGGAGAGGTACTACTGCTACCGGCGGGATATGAGGCCGGTAGTTCTCTCCGCCGAGCGCACCTCTCAGGTGCTCGGCGGGCGAAATCAGTATCTGTATACAAGTATACTGGCCCCGGCGATTGCATGCTCCACCACCGGAAACGCGCTGCAATACTAGTATACTAAGTCCATGTCCGATGATGCAGACGTTGACGTCGAGACATCGGAGTGGCTGTCAGCGCTCGACGACGTCCTTCGTCACGAGGGCCGTGGGCGCGGAGTGGAGCTGTTGGATGCACTGCTCGAGAGCGCGAAGCTCGAGGGTCTGCACCCGCGTGGCGATCTGAACACCCCGTATGTCAACTCGATCGCCGCGGCGGACGAGCCCGCTGCGGGAGGCGACGCCGAGGTGGAAGCGCGCCTGCGCGCGCTCGTCTGCTGGAACGCGATGGCGATGGTGCTGCAGGCCAACCGCGAGTCCTCCGAGCTGGGCGGCCACATCGCCAGCTATCAGTCCGCGGCGACGCTCTATGAGGTCGGCTTCAACCACTTCTGGCGCGCCCCAGGCGAGCACTGCGGAGGGGACCTCGTGTACATCCAGGGTCACTCGGCTCCGGGGATCTACGCGCGCGCGTTGCTCGAAGGCCGTCTGGAGGAACGGCGCGTGCGCGGCTTTCGCCAGGAGATCGGTGGCGAAGGCCTGTCCTCCTACCCGCATCCGTGGCTGATGCCCGACTTCTGGCAGTTCCCCACCGTATCGATGGGGCTCGGTCCGCTGATGGCGATCCACCAGGCGCGGTTCATGAAGTACCTCGAGGGGCGCGGGCTGCAGGAGAGCAACGACCGCAAGGTGTGGGCGTTCATGGGTGACGGCGAGATGGACGAGCCCGAGTCGATGGGCGCGATCTCACTCGCCGCACGCGAACACCTCGACAACCTGGTCTTCGTCGTCAACTGCAACCTGCAGCGCCTCGATGGCCCGGTTCGCGGCAACGGCAAGATCATCCAGGAGCTGGAGACCAACTTCCGCGGGGCCGGCTGGAACGTGATCAAGGTGATCTGGGGCTCGCACTGGGATCCCCTGCTCGAGGCCGACTCCGAAGGGGCTCTCCTGCGGCGCATGGAGGAGGCCCTCGACGGCGACTACCAGACCTACAAGTCGCGCGACGGCGCCTACGTGCGCGAGCACTTCTTCGGGTCATCCCCGCGGTTGCGCGCGCTCGTGGCGGATCTCAGCGACGAGCAGATCTGGGCGCTGGACCGGGGCGGTCACGATCCGCGCAAGGTGTTCGCTGCCTTCAGCGCGGCCGTCGCTCATACGGGTCAGCCCACCGTGATCCTGGCCAAGACGATCAAGGGCTACGGCATGGGCGCCGCGGGCGAGGGCCAGAACATCACCCATCAGCAGAAGAAGATGCCCGAGGAGGCGCTGCTCGCGTTCCGCGACCGGTTCGAGCTGCCGCTCACCGACGAGGAGGCCAGGGCGGGCGACCTGTACATCCCCGCCCACGACAGTCCCGAGCTCACCTACCTGCGCGAGCACCGCGAGCAGCTCGGCGGAGCCCTCCCGAGCCGTCGCCGCCAGGCCGAGCGCCTGCCTGCGCCGGCGCTGTCGAGCTTCCAGGCGCAGCTGGACGGGACGGGAGAGCGCGAGGTCTCGACCACGATGGTTCTCGTGCGGATCCTCGCATCGCTGATTCGCGACAAGCAGATCGGCCGGCGCGTCGTTCCGATCGTGCCCGACGAGTCCCGCACGTTCGGGATGGAGGGGATGTTCCGCCAGCTCGGGATCTTCTCCCAGGTCGGTCAGCTCTATCAGCCGGAGGACTCGGAGCAGCTCATGTCCTACAGGGAAGACCGCGGTGGGCAGATCCTGCAGGAGGGGATCAACGAGCCCGGTGCGTTCTCCTCGTGGATCGCCGCCGCGACCTCCTACTCCAATCATGCGTTCCCGATGGTCCCCTTCTACATCTTCTACTCGATGTTCGGCTTCCAGCGCATAGGTGATCTGGCGTGGGCCGCCGGCGACAGCCGTGCCCGCGGCTTCTTGATCGGCGGAACCTCCGGGCGCACGACGCTCAACGGCGAGGGCCTCCAGCACGAGGACGGCCACAGCCACCTGCTCGCGTCGGCGATCCCCAACTGTCGCGCCTATGACCCGGCGTTCGGGTACGAGCTCGCGGTGATCGTCCAGGATGGCCTGCGCCGCCTCCTGGAGGAGCAGGAGGACGCCTTCTACTACCTGACCGTGATGAACGAGAACTACCCCCAGCCGCCGATCCCGGACGGCGCCGAGGACGGGATCCTCAGAGGCATGCACAGGATCCGCGAGGGCTCAGGAGCCGGCAGCGTGCGCCTGCTGGGGTCCGGTGCGATCCTGCGGGAGGCGCTCGCCGCCGCCGAGCTGCTGCTCGCGGACTTCGCGATCGACGCGGAGGTGTGGAGCGTGACGTCGTTCTCGGAGCTGGCGCGCAACGGGAACGGGGTCGACCGCGCCAATCGCCTGCACCCCTCGCGTGAGCCGCAGCTCAGCTACGTCGAGGAATGCCTGGGGTCGAGTGGCGCTCCGGTGATCGCCGCCACGGACTACGTGCGCTCGGTCGGCGAGCAGATCCGCCCGTGGGTTGGCGCGCTGTACACCACCCTCGGCACCGACGGCTTCGGGCGCAGCGACTACCGCCGCGCGCTGCGCCGCTTCTTCGAGGTCGACCGCCACCACGTAGCCGTCGCCGCCCTGCACGCCCTCGGTCGCCTCGAGGACGCCGAGCGAGCGATCGACATGTACAAGATCGACCAGGAGGCCGCAGCCCCATGGACGCTTTGACGGAGATCGCCGTCCCGGACATCGGAGACTTCGCCGACGTGCCGGTCATCGAAATCCTCGTCGCGGTCGGGGATGTGATCGCCGTGGAGGACCCGCTCGTGGCGATCGAGTCCGACAAGGCGACGATGGAGATTCCCGCGACCGTCGCGGGAACCGTCCGCGAGATCCTCGTCGCCGTCGGCGAGAAGGTCTCCGAGGGCACCCCGATCGTCAGGGTCGCGGCCGCCGATGGGCAGGGCGCGGGCGACGCCGCCGAGAGTGAGCGGACCGCTCCCGCATCAGAGCCCTCCGCGAGTGCCGCGCAGCCGTCTCCCGCCCCCGAGCCACAGTCGCAGCACGCCCCAGCGCCCGAGCATGTCCCCGACCGGGCCGCTGCGGAGCCCGCCCGTGACCGGAGCTCTGTGTACGCGGGTCCCGTGGTGCGTCGTCTCGCCCGTGAACGCGGGATCGACCTGCGCACGGTGACGGGCAGCGGACGGCGGGGGCGGATCCTCGCCGAGGATCTCGATCGCACGCCGGCCACACCCATCGGCGAGTCGGGCGCGGGCCTGGGCTCGCTCGGGCTCGCTCCATGGCCCAACGTTGACTTCTCCAAGTACGGCGAGATCGAGCGCGTCCCGCTGACGCGGATCCAGAAGATCTCCGGTGCGAACCTCGCGCGCAACTGGGTCACGATCCCGCACGTCACCCACAACGAGGACGCGGACATCACCGAGCTGGAGGCGTTCCGCAAGCAGCTAAACGCCGAGCAGTCCGAGGTCAAGATGACGATGGTCGCGATCCTGCTGAAGGCGGCTGCGGCCGCACTCGTGGCGTATCCCCAGCTGAACGCGTCGCTCGACGGGGATGAGCTCGTGCTGAAGCGCTACTACCACCTCGGCTTCGCGGCGGACACCCCGCAGGGACTGGTCGTCCCGGTGGTCCGCGACGTCGAGAGCAAGGGGCTGCTCGAGATCGCGGGCGAGCTCGCCGAGCTCTCGCAGAAGGCTCGCGCCGGCCGGCTGATGCCCGCGGAGATGAGCGGGAGCACGTTCACGATCTCGAGCCTCGGCGGCATCGGCGGCACCTCCTTCACGCCGATCGTCAACGCGCCCGAGGTCGCGATCCTCGGGGTGGTGCGCGCGGTCATGCGGCCGGTGTGGGACGGACACCAGTTCGAGCCCCGTCTCATGCTCCCGCTCTCGCTCTCCTACGACCATCGCGTCATCGACGGCGCCCTCGCGGCCCGATTCTGCGCCCATCTCGCCGGGCTGCTCGGCGACATGCGCCGGGTGCTGCTGTGAGCGCCGCCAGCGCTGAGCCCGGTGAGCCGGGCGCGGAGACGGACGCCGAGATCCACGCCCAGCTCCTCGTCCTCGGCTCGGGGCCGGGCGGCTACACCGCGGCCTTCCGGGCCGCCGACCTCGGCCTCGATGTGGTCCTCGTCGAGCGCGAGGAGACCCTCGGCGGCGTCTGCCTGAACGTCGGCTGCATCCCCTCCAAGGCGCTGCTGCACATCGCCAAGGTGATCGCCGACGCCGAGCGCTCGGCAGCGCACGGCGTCTCCTTCGGAGCTCCGCGGATCGAGCTGGAGCAGCTCCGCAGCTGGAAGGACGGGATCGTCGGAAGGCTGACCACCGGACTGGCCGGCCTGGCGAGGCAGCGCAAGGTCCGCGTCGTGCGCGGCGAGGGCCACCTGACCGGGCCGCACACGCTCACGGTCGCCGGCACGAAGGTGACGTTCGAGCACGCGGTGCTCGCGACGGGCTCGCGCGCGATCGAGCTCGAGGGGATCCCGCGCGATGACCCCCGCGTGATGAGCTCGACCGACGCGCTGGCGCTCGCCGACATCCCCGAGCGGCTGCTCGTCGTCGGCGGTGGAATCGTCGGGCTCGAGCTTGCGGGCGTCTACGACGCGCTCGGATCGAGCGTGTCGGTGGTCGAGCTCTCCGACCAGCTGATGCCCGGCTGCGACCCCGACCTCGTCGCGCCGCTGCATCGACGCCTGCGCGAGCGCTACGCGGGTGTCCACCTGCGCACGCGCGTCGAGTCCGTCGAGGCGAGCGACGCCGGGCTGCTCGCGAGGTTCGCCGCGGTCGACGCGCCGGCGCAAGGGCCCTCGCCGGCGCAAGGGCCCTCGCCGGCGCAAGGGCCCTCGCCGGCGCAAGCGTCCTCGCCGGCGCTGGAGCCGGCCGTCTTCGACAGGGTGCTCGTTGCTGTCGGACGTGTGCCCAACAGCGAGTCCCTCGGCCTCGAGAACGCAGGCGTGGCGGTCGACGAGCGCGGCTTCGTCACGGTCGATGCGCAGCAGCGCACGAGCACGCCGCACATCCACGCGATCGGCGACCTGGTTGGACCTCCCCTGCTTGCCCACAAGGCCGCTCGCGAGGCCAAGGTCGCGGCGGAGGTGATCGCGGGCCACGACGTCGAGCTCGACGTCCGCGGGATCCCGTCGGTCGCCTACACCGACCCCGAAGTCGCGTGGGTCGGCTTGACCGAGACGGCCGCGAAGCTCACCGGGGTGGCTTACCGGAGCGCGAGCTTTCCCTGGTCCGCCTCCGGGCGGGCTCTGGCCAGCGACGGGCAGGAGGGCATCACCAAGCTGATTCTCGACCCGGCGACCAGCCGTGTACTCGGAGCTGGGATAGTCGGGAATAATGCGGGCGAGCTGATCGCGGAGCCGGGCCTCGCGCTCGAGCTCGAAACCGATAGCCAGGACATCGCCTTGACCGTGCACGCGCACCCGACCCTGTCCGAGACAATTGCGATGGCCGCCGAGATCGCCGACGGCACGATCACCGACCTGCCCCCGTCGCGCCGATGAGCGCCGTGCGCATCGAGACGGTCGACCGTACGAGCGGGAGCACGACGAGCGAGCAGGTCTACCTCGCGCTTCGTGAGGCGATCGTCAGCGCGGAGCTGCGACCGGGCCTGAAGCTCTCCGAGAACGAGCTCGGAGGAGAGCTCGGCGTGAGCCGCACCCCCGTCCGGGAGGCACTGGCCCGTCTACGCGACGAGCGGCTCGTGGCAATCGTTCCCCAGCTGGGAACATTCGTGACGCTGATCAGCCCGCGCGCGGTCGGGGACGCTGCGTTCGTGCGCGAGGCACTCGAGTGCGCGGCGATATCCCGCGCGGTGTCCCGCGTTGACACGGAGGCGGTCGAGGAGCTGCGGTGGAACCTCACCGCGCAGGACCAGGCCCGCGCGTCTGGAAACGAGCGCACGTTCGACCGCCTGGATGAAGATCTCCACCGCCGCCTGTGCGAGTACAGCGGCCACGCGATCGCCTGGGCCCTGAGTCGGCGCGCCAACGGCCATCTCGACCGAATCCGGCGGCTGAGCCTCCCCGACCCGAGCTACCTGAGCGAGATGCTCTCCGAGCACCGGCAGATCGTCAACGCCGTCGCGGAGGGCGACGTACCGGCGGCCGAGGCCGCCCTGCGTCACCATCTGCGCATGGTCCCCTCCCAGCTCCCGCGCCTGCAGCAACAGCACCCCGATTTCTTCGAGTGACGGGGCGGACGGATGCCCGGTCTCGACGAAGGACAGAGCCAGGCGCAGCCCAGAGTGGCCCGAGTGAGCTTCTACTTCGACCTCGGTTCGCCCTACGCGTACCTCGCCGCTGAGCGGCTGGACACGCTGCTGGCAGAGCCGATCGAGTGGCAGCCGATCCTGCTCGGAGGCCTGTTCAGGGCGACCGGCCGCAGCTCGTGGGCGCTCGGCGAGGACCGGAGCCGGCAGGCGGGCATGGCCGAGGTCGAGCGCCGCGCCCGCGACTACGGGTTGCCTGAGATGCGCTGGCCGGACCCCTGGCCGACGAACTACATGACCGCCATGCTCGCGACGACGTTCGCGTTCACCGTCGGGCGTGGCCGCGAGTTCACGCGCCAGGCCTTTCGCAACGCCTTTCAGAAGGGATGGGAGCTTAGCGTTCCCGACCGCGTGTTCGAGACCGGGCGCCAGGCCGGGCTCGACCGGGGCGAGCTCGAGGCGGCCACACAGGATCCGGAGGTCAAACAGGCGCTTCGCCGCGCCACCGACGCGGCGTTCGAGCTGGGTGTCATCGGCGTGCCCACGCTGGCGATCGACGACGAGCGGTTCTGGGGCGACGATCGGCTCGAGGACGCCGCGGCCACCTTGCGAGCCCGACGCCGGGAGCGTGATGCCGGGGCGGACGTGCGTCTCGTGGATGCGTCGTAGACTCGGGCTGTGGACTTCGGAGTCGGCTACTTCGCCACTCACGACGGTGTCGATCCGGGAGCGCTGGCGCGCCTGGTCGAGGAGCGCGGCCAGGAGTCGCTGTTCTTCCCCGAGCACACGCACATCCCGGCGAGCCGGGAGACGCCCTATCCCGCTGGCGGAGAGCTGCCGCGCAAATACATGCACACGTATGACCTGTTCGTCGCGCTGACGGCGGCGGCTGCCGCGACGAGCAAGCTGCGCGTGTGCAGCGGCATCTGCCTGGTGATCGAGCGCGACCCGATCACGACCGCCAAGGAGGTAGCGAGCGTCAACCATTTGTCAGGCGGGCGCATGGAGTTCGGCGTCGGCGCGGGCTGGAACCGCGAGGAGATGCGCAACCACGGCACCGATCCGCGCGTGCGGATGGCGATCATGACCGAGCGGGTCGAGGCGATGAAGGCGATCTGGACGCAGGAGGAGGCGAGCTTCCACGGCAAGCACGTCAACTTCGAGCGCATCTGGTCTTGGCCCAAGCCGGCCCAGCGACCTCATCCGCCGGTGCTCGTGGGCGGCAACGGCCCGACGGTGCTCGACCGCGTGCTCAGCTTCGGCGATGCGTGGCTGCCGAACTACACAGGTGAAGACCTGCTCGAGCGCGCGCGTGAGCTGTGGGCGCGGGCCGATCGCCCGATCGAGGTGGTGGTGATGGGCGTGCCGGCGAAGCCGGCGGTGCTCGAGGAGCTCGAGAAGGCCGGCGTGCGCCGGGTGGTGCGCTGGCTCCCCTCGGCGGGACGCGCGCCGGTCGAACGCGCGCTGGAGCGCTGGGAGGACGCGATCGCCGAGCTGTACGGGGAGTGACCCCGCGGGAGTCTCGACGCCGCTTCGCGCAGGCGAGCGTGGCACGGCTGGCGACTGCCGACGCCGACGGCCAGCCGCATCTCGTGCCGATCGTGTTCGCCGTTGCCGGCGAGACGATCTACAGTGTCGTGGACGCAAAGCCGAAGCGCACCGCCGAGCTGCGTCGCCTGCGGAACGTCAGATCCAATCCGCTGGTCTCGGCGCTGGTCAACCACTACGACGACGCCGATTGGGACGCGCTGTGGTGGGTCCGCGCGGACGGGACCGCGCGGGTGCTGGGCTTGGACGAGCCCGAGGCCGCTCGCGCCATCGCGGTGCTTGCACAGCGCTATCCGCAGCAGCGCCCGACGGGCCCGGTGCTGGCGATCGACGTGAAGCGCTGGTCGGGATGGGCCGCACGCGCCGCTCGCTCTAAGGTTCCACGATGACCGCTGGCACCGATGGCCCGATTGGCGTGCTGCTCGACATCGACGGCGTCCTCTATGTGGGCGACGAGCCGATCGCTGGAGCGCATCAGGCCTTCGCCGAGTTGCGTGAGCTCAGCGCCGGCGTGCGACTGCTGACCAACACGACGTCCCGCTCCCGGCGAGCGGTGCTCGAGCACCTGCTCGAGATGGGCTTCGACGTCTCACTCGAGGAGGTGCTCACGCCGGCGGCGATGGCCGAGCGTCACTGCCAGGAGCAGGGATACGAGGCTGTGACGGTGCTTGTCAGCGACGGGCTGCGCGAGGATCTCGACGCGCTCGACAGCGCCGCGCCGGGGGCGCGGACGGAGGCGGTGATCCTCGGCGACCTCGGCGACGGGTTCACGCCCGAGGTGCTCAACGGCGTCTTCCGCGCGCTGATGGACGGAGCCGAGCTCGTTGCGCTGCAGCACAACCGCTACTGGCGCCGAGCGGACGGCCTCGCACTCGACGTCGGCGCGTACGCCGCCGCGCTCGAGTACGCCAGTGGCCAGGAGGCTGTCACCGTCGGCAAGCCCGCGCGCGCGTTCTTCCTGGCGGCGATGGACGACATGGGGCTGGAGCGAGGCATCATGGTCGGCGACGACCTCGAGGCGGACGTCGGCGGCGCGATGGCGGCGGGCCTGCCCGGCGTGCTCGTGCGGACCGGCAAGTACCGCCAGGATGCGCTGAAGGCGGGCATCACGCCGACCGCGATCGTCAACTCGATCAAGGACGTCCCGGGGCTGCTCCCGCGGATCCTGCCGTCGGGCGTCGCCTGAGGCACATTCCGTACGGATCCGTACGGTTTGCTAGCGTGTGTGTCTATGGCGACTATCAAAGCCGAGGACATTAGGATCCCCCGCAGTGCCCGTGAGGCGGTGGCCGACCACGAGGAGGTCGTAGTCCTCAACCGTGAGCGGCCCGTGTACGTGATCGTCCATCCAGACGATCACGGCCAGATCGCGACCGCGTCGCGCCGGGGGCGGCCTCTGCGAGCGGCGCTCTCCTTGCTCGCGCACGCCGCACAGCCCGACCCTGCCTTCGCCGAGGATATGGAGGCCGTGCTCCAGAGTGTCGGGCCGATGCCAGGCGATCCGTGGGCACCCTCCTAGACACGACAGTCTTCATCGATCTCGAGCGCGCGACCCGAGGGCTGCCGCAGGCACGTGCGAGCACGCAGGTCTCCGAGCACTTGGAGGCACAGCTCGGCAGCAGCGAGGAGGTCGCGATTGCCGCTATCACGGCCTCTGAGTTGTTGCACGGTGTGCACAGGGCTACAGAGCAATATCGCGCTCGACGCGACGCGTTTGTGGAGGGAGTGCTCACCTCGTTCCCAACGCTTCCCTTTGACCTCTTGGTGGCGCGCACGCATGCGCGCATCTGGGCCACGCTGGCCGCGAACGGGGCCGAAGTCGGCGCTCACGACCGGCTCGTGGCAGCCACCGCGCTGTCCGCGGGGTGGCGAGTCGCCACCGCCAATACCCGGCACTTCGACCGTGTGCCCGGATTGGACGTCAAGCTCGTCACCATGGCTTGAACCGGCGCCTTTCGGCCTTCTATGAGCGAACGCCGTCGAGGTCCGATTTCCGCTAGACGCGGGTGCCCAGGTGTGTCACGGTGCGTCCGTGGAGTTCGACTCGGACCACGTCTGGCAGGCCATCGAGGCGTGTGATCCACGCTTCGACGGATGGGTGTTCTGCGGTGTGAAGACCACCAGGATCTACTGCCGCCCCAGCTGTCCGGCGCGTACGCCCAAACGCGAGAACGTGCGGATGTTCGCATCCGCCGCGGCCGCGCAGGCCGCGGGCTTTCGCGCGTGTAAGCGCTGCCGTCCGGATGCAACGCCGGGCTCGCCCGAGTGGGATCTGCGCGCGGACCTCGTCGGACGTGCGATGCGGCTGATCGCCGACGGCTTGGTCGACCGCGAGGGCGTCGGTGGCCTCGCGCGCCGGCTCGGCTACACCGAGCGCCACGTGCACCGCCAGCTCGTCGCCGTCGTGGGCGCTGGTCCACTCGCGCTCGCCCGCGCCGAACGCGCGCAGACCGCGTGCATCCTGCTCGAGACCACCGCCGTGCCGATCACCGACGTGACGTTCGCCGCCGGCTTCCAGAGCGTGCGCCAGTTCAACGCCACCATCCAGGAGGTGTTCGCACTGACGCCCAGCGAGCTGCGCGCGCGAGCGCGTAGATACGGGCGCCCGGAGGACAGCGGCGCGCTGTCGCTGCGCCTGCCCTACCGCGCGCCGCTGGATGCCGAGGGACTTGTCGTGTTCCTCGGCGCTCGCGCCGTTCCCGGCGTAGAGGAGGTGCACGACGGCGCCTACCGGCGCAGCCTGCGCCTGCCGCACGGCGCCGGTGTGGTCGAGTTGCGTCCCGCTGACGGCTACGTGCATGCCCGCTACCGGCTCGCCGATCTACGCGACCTCGGCGCCGCCATGCAGCGCTCGCGCGTGCTGCTCGACCTCGACTCCGACCCGCACAGCGTCACAGAGGTTCTCGCCAACGACTCGCTCATCGGGCGGCTCGTGCGCGGCGCGCCCGGACGACGCGTCCCCGGCGCCGTCGATGGTCACGAGCTGGCTGTCCGCGCCGTGCTCGGCCAGCAGGTCTCGATTCGGAGCGCCTCCACGCTGGCGGGCCGTCTGGCGGCCTCGCATGGCGAGGAGCTCGAGCGTCCGCTCGGCACCGTCACACATGTCTTCCCTTCGGCTGAGGTGCTCGCCGAGGTAGACCCGGCGAAGCTGGCAATGCCCGCCGCACGCCGGCGCGCGCTGCTCGGGCTGGTCGGCGCCATCGCAAGCGAGCAGCTGGCGCTCGACGCCGGCGCGGATCGCGTCGAGGCACGTCGCCGACTGCTGGCGCTGCCCGGGATCGGGCCGTGGACGGTCGAGTACATATCGATGCGTGCGCTGCGCGACCCGGACGCCTTTCTTGCGAGCGACCTCGGCGTACGCCACGCGCTCGAGCGGCTCGGACAGGGCGGCGAGCCTGGGGCCGCGACGAAGCTCGCCGAGCGCTGGCGGCCGTATCGGGCGTATGCCGTGCAGCATCTGTGGACATTCACCCAACAGGACAGGAGGCCCACCACATGAACCAGCACGCCGACAAGGCGAACCGCTTTCTCGAGCTCCACCGTCAGGAGCGCCCGCTGCTGCTCGCCAACGCGTGGGACGTCGGCTCGGCGAAGCTGCTCGCCTCGCTCGGCTTCCAGGCGCTCGCGACCACCAGCAGCGGTTATGCCGCAAGCCTCGGGCGACTCGACTATGGCGTCAGCCGCGAGGAGTCGCTCGCGCACGCCGCGGCGCTCGTCGCGGCGACGGACGTGCCCGTGTCGGCTGACTTCGAGGACGGTTTTGCCGCGGACGCCGCCGGTGTCGCCGAGACCGTGCGCCTCGCGCTCGAGGCTGGCCTCGCGGGCTGCTCGGTGGAGGATTGGGATCCACGCGAGCAGCGGCTTTATGACGTCGATGAGGCCAGCGAGCGCGTCGCGGCGGCCGCCGAGGCGGCGCACGCCGGTCCTGTGCGGCTAGTGCTCACCGCGCGGGCGGAGAACTACCTGCGCGGCAACCCCGACGCGCGCGACACGATCGCGCGCCTGCAGGCCTATCAGCAGGCCGGCGCCGACGTGCTCTACGCGCCCGCGCTCGACCGTCCCGAGGACCTACGCGAGCTGCTCGCCGCGGTGGATCTGCCTGTCAACGTGCTCGCGCGGTCTGGCACGCCGTCGGTGGCGGAGCTGGCGGAGCTTGGTGTCAAGCGCATCTCCGTCGGTGGGGGCTTCGCGTTCGCCGGGTATGGTGCAGCCGTGAAGGTGGCGGGCGAGTTGCTGGGCGAGGGGACTTACGGCTTCACAGAGCTATCGGCTGCTGGGGCGAAGGCTGTGCGGACGGCCTTCGCCTGAGCACGCGTACGCGAGTGCCGCCGCGTGGCTTGAGCGTCGGGCCGCCCGGCACCGGGCGCGCCAGCGTCGTGGACGTCCGCTCGAGCTCGACGCGTGCGAGCATCTCGCGCAGCACGACCTTCATCTCCAGCAGCGCCAGCGATGCGCCGAGGCAGCGATGCGCGCCGCCGCCGAACGGCAGGAAGGAGTATCCGTCCGGCGGGTCCTCAAGGAAGCGCTCGGGCCGGAAGGTGTGCGGCTCGGGGTAGGTACGTGGGTCGTGGTGCACGCCGTAGGCGTCGACGAGCACCGCCACGCTTGGCGGGATCGTCCACTCCCCGATCGTGAACGGCTCGAGCATGTGGCGGGCGCTAGTGATCGGGAGCGGCGAGCGGATCCGCAGGATCTCCTTGACGAGCGCCTCGAGGTAGGCGTCATCGCCCTCGCGTGCGCGCGCGATCACGGCCGGGTTGTGGACCAGCAGCTCGATGCCCCACGCGGTCGCAGTCGCGGTGGTCTCGTGTCCGGCCGCGATCAGGGTGATCAGTTCGTCGCGCAGCTGCTGATCGCTCAGCCCGTCGCCGTCCTCGTCGCGGGCGCCCACCATCATCGCGAGGATGTCCTCGCGCTCGCTCAACAGCGGGTCGGCGCGCGTCGTTGCGATGTGCTCGAACAGCAGCGCGTCGAGCTCGTCTTTCAGGCGCCACGGGCGGCGCGAGAGCAGGTTCCAGCGCGAGCGGCGCGCGAGCTGCGGCACGAACAGCGCCAGGCTGTTCAGCGGCGTGTTCAGCTGATCGAAGATCCTCCGCAGCCGTCCGCGCATCTCCACGTCGGAGATCCCGAACACCGCCTGCAGGATCACGTCGAGCGTCAGCGCCTGCGCGATCGGCTGCACCTTCACCACTTCGCCCGGGCGTAGGCGATCCAGCGCGTCGACGGTCAGTCGCTCCATCAGGCGCGCATAGGACTGGACGCGCTCGCCGTGGAAGGGCGGCAACAGCATCTTGCGCCGGACTAGGTGCTCGGGCGGCTCCAGCATCAGCACCGACTGTGCGCCCAGGAACGTGCTCAGCAGGTCGTTGCCGTGGCGCTTGCCGAGGGGGTCGCCCGTGTACAACCGCCGGATCACGTCGCGGTCGCGCGTCAGCACGGCCGTCGGCGAGCCGCCGACGCGAACGGTGAAGGTGTCTCCGTAGCGCTCGTGGCCGCGGTCGCTGAGCTCCGCGTAGCGCCAGATCCGCTGCATCGCCTGCACGGCTGGTGGCAGGCGCGGTCCGGGCGGCAGCGAGGCGGCGTGCCCGGCCGACACCGGGCGGCCGGGCGAGGCGTCGACGGCGGCGGACATCTGAAGGTCACGGTAGTCCGGTTGCTGGAACATGTCAAATCCCCCTGGCTCGTCCCCGAGCTCTCACTTCCTGACGCGGCGGGAAGGTGCAAAATGCGCTGATGGTCGTCACGCGCAGCGCGTCGAGCTACGCCGAGACGATGAGCTCGCTCGTCGCCGCGATCGAGCGCCGCGGGCTGACGGTGTTCGCCCGGATCGACCACGCCGCCGGCGCGCGCGAGGCCGGCCTGGAGCTCGCGGACGAGGCGGTCGTGCTGTTCGGCAGTCCCCGCAGCGGAACGCCGCTGATGCAGGACGATCCGCGCATCGGGATCGAGCTTCCGCTGCGGATGCTCGTGTGGCGAGAGGGAGAGCAGGTGCTGCTCGGCCACCGCGACCCCCGCGAGCTGAGCAGTCGCTACGACGTCTCCGCGCACGCGCAGACGCTCGAGCAGATGGCCGTGCTGCTCGACGCGCTCGCGGCGGAGGCGGCGGGCGGCGGTTCGCAGGCGCGATGAGCCCGGCCGGCTGCTCGCCGGACTTCGGCCAGACCGCGTCCGACTACGCTCTGCACCGCGCAGGCTTTCCGGTGCAGCTGCTCGATCGCCTCCTTGCCAGCGGTTTCGTGGCGCCGGGCGCGCGCGTCGTCGATCTGGGCACCGGCACGGGCAGTCTCGCGCGCCTGTTCGCCGGACACGGATGCGCTGTCACCGGCGTTGACGTCGCTGCTGCGCTGCTCGAGCAGGCGCGGCGGCTGGACCGCGAGGCGGGTTTGGAGATCTCTTATATAGAGGCGCCCGCCGAGGCCACGGGCCTGCCGAGCGGCGGGTTCGACGTGGTCAGCGCCGGTCAGTGCTGGCACTGGTTCGATCGTCCGGCTGCCGCGCGTGAGGTAGCGCGCCTGCTCAAGGAGGGTGGCCGCGTCGTGATCGCCCACTTCGACTGGCTCCCGATCGCGGGCAACGTCGTCGTCGCCACCGAGCATCTGATCCTGCGCTACACGCCCACGTGGCCTTTCGCCGATCGAGCCGGGCTCTACCCGCAGTGGCTGGTGGACCTGCAGACGGCGGGCTTCACCGGGATCGAGACGTTCTCCTTCGACGTGGCCGTGTCGTATTCACACGAGGCGTGGGTGGGACGCGTGCGCGCGAGCGCGCCGGTCTCGGGCACGCTGGAGGAAGATCGCGTGAGAGCGTTCTCGAACGAGCTGACCGCGATGCTCCGCGAGCGCTTCGCGGACGATCCGCTGGACGTGCCGCATCGTCTGTGGGCGGTGACTGCGATAGCGCCCGCGGCCTGAGCTACGTCGCGGCTCGGCGGCGCCGACCGGCTCGATCCATCCGCTCGGGGGCACTGACCGGCTCGACCCGTCAGCTCGGAGGCGCTGGTAGGATCGCCCGTGCGTCGGGTGTTCCGGCGTGACGTCGAGCGCAGCGAAGTCCGGTTGGATTCCGGCGCTGTCCCGCAACGGTGAAGCCCTCTAGGGGGACGAGCCCGGTCGCCTACCTCGCCGTCGCGAATCCAGTCCTCGGATGAAGGGCGGTTCGTGCGCCATCGGCGCAGGGGCTCCTTCGTCCTGGAGACTTGAACGGAGGAGGAGCATGGCGGGAACGGCAGCACGCGTCGGATCGGCGTGGCGCTCGCTCAGCCGCCCCGAGCGCGCCCGCGTGGCCGCCATGCTCGCGACGATCGTCGCCGTCAACGCGCTCGGCTGGGGGATCTTCGCGCTGGAGATCCTGCCGCGCCACTTCCGCTACGACGGGCTGGGCGTCGGGATCGGCGTGGCGATCACCGCGTGGACGCTCGGCCTGCGCCACGCGTTCGACGCCGACCACATCGCGGCGATCGACAACTCGACGCGCAAGCTGATGGCCGACGGGGGGCGGCCGCTGGGCACGGGGTTCTTCTTCGCGCTCGGGCACTCGAGCGTGATCATGGTCGTGGGCGTCGGCATCACGATCGCGGCGAAGGCTGTGTTCAAGGCGGTCGTGACGCCGAGCTCGGGCTTCGAGACCGCCGGTGGGGTTGCCGGGACGGCGCTGTCGGCGACGTTCCTGTGGTTGATCGCGGCGCTGAACCTCGTCGTGCTCGTCGGGATCCTGCGGGTCTTCCGCGACATGCGCCGCGGTATCTACGACGAACAGGAGCTCGAGGCGCAGCTGCTCGCGCGCGGGCTCATGTACCGCTTCTTCGGGCGCATGATCAGCTCGATCCAGCACACTTGGCAGCTGTTCTTCGTCGGCTTCGTGTTTGGCCTCGGCTTCGACACCGCCACCGAGGTGCTGTTGCTGGCGGGTACCGCGGCCGCCGTCACCGAGGGGCTGCCCTGGTACGCGGTGCTGACGCTGCCGCTGCTGTTCTCCGGCGGCATGATGCTGTGCGACAGCATGGACGGGCTCTTCATGAACTTCGCCTACGGCTGGGCGTTCGCGCGCCCGGTGCGCAAGGTCTATTACAACATCACCATCACCGCGCTCTCGATCGCTGTGGCGTTCATGGTGGGCGGAATCGAGATCGTCGGCCTGCTGTCGAGCAAGCTGCATCTGCACGGCTGGCTCGGCGACTACATGGCCAACTTCGACCTCAACACCGCCGGCTACATGGTCGTGGGCCTGTTCGTCGTCGTGTGGGCCGTGGCGCTGTCCGTCTGGCGGTTCGGCAAGGTCGAGGCGCGCTGGACGGCCGCGGCGGCGCGCAGCGCCGAGCAGCGTCGGGGGACGTGATGGGCGCGACGCGCGTGCGCGAGCCCGCCACAGCGGACGCCTGCCCCGGTGTGCTGCGGCTGCACCCCGCCGCCGATGGGCAGCTCGCGCGCGTGCGGCTGCCGGGCGGACGACTGGACGCGCGCGCCCTGGCGGCGCTCGCCGAGGCCGCACGGCTGGGCAACGACATCGTCGAGCTGACCTCGCGCGCCGGGCTGCAGGTACGGGGGCTGCCGGACGATGGCGCCGACGCGCTCGCGAGCGTCCTCGCGCGCGGCGGTCTGTTGCCGTCGCTCGCCCACGACCGCGTGCGCAACATCCTCGCCGCGCCGCTCGCCGGGCGCGGGCCCGCCGCGCTGGCGCCGGTCGATGGGATCGTCGCGGAGCTCGACCGCGCGCTGTGCGCCGACGCGTCGCTCGCCGAGCTGTCCGGCCGCTTTCTGTTCGCCGTCGACGACGGTACGCGCGCGCTCGATCCGCTGCGCGCCGACATCGAGCTCATCGCCGAGGGCGACGTGTTTCGGCTTCTCCTCGACGGGCTCACGACGAGCCTCGCCGTGGCCGACGCGCCCGAGGTAGCGTTGCGCGCCGCGCGCGGGTTCCTCGCGCTGCGAGACGAGGACGGCGGCGGAGCGTGGCGAGTGCGCGAGCTGCACGGCGGCGCTCGCCGTCTCATCCGACATCTCGGCATCGCAGCCGGGGCGCCTTCAAGCGGCGCCACGGCACCCGACGGCGCGCGGCGTCTCGGCGTCCACGTCCAGCGCGACGGCCTGCTCGCCGTTGCTGTGCTGCCGCCACTCGCGCGGCTCGACAGCGCACAGCTCCTCCGCCTGGCGGAGCTCGTGCGCGCGCTCGGCATCGACGTTCGCCTGTCCCCGTGGCGCACGCTCACGTTCGTCGACGTGCCCGTACTCGCGACGGTCGCGTTGCTCGCGGATCTGGAGGAGATCGGGTTCGTCGCGTCCAACGCGTCGGGCTGGGCCGGGCTGTCGGCGTGCGCCGGTCTCGGCGCGTGCGCGCGGGCGCGCACCGACGTTCGCGCGGCGGCCACGCGACGGTCGCTCGTGCGGACTGCCGCCTCGCCGACGGAGCACTGGTCGGGCTGTGAGCGCCGCTGTGGCGAGCCGCCGGACGCCGGCGTGCGCGTCGTTGCGAGTGAGGACGGGGTGATCGTCAGCGCCGGCGGAGCGGAGCGCACGCTTGCGACGCCGGCCGCCGCGCTTGAGCTGCTCGAGCAAGTGGGCGCGCGGGCATGAGCGCCTACGAGCGCGACGGCGCGGAGATCTACAGGCGCTCGTTCGCGACGATCCGCGCGGAGGCGGACCTCGACGGAGTCGATCCGGTGCTCGAACGCGTGGTCGTGCGCATGATCCACGCGTGCGGGATGGTCGACCTCGCGGGCGACGTCGCCGCGTCGCCCGGGTTCGGGGGGAGCGCGCAGGCGGCTCTGCGCGCGGGCGCGCCGATCCTGTGCGACACGGCGATGGTCGCGACGGGGATCACGCGCTCGCGGTTGCCGGCTGGCAACGCGGTCGTGTGCACGCTGTCGGACCCGAGCGTGGCGGAGCTGGCGGCGCGGCTTGGGACCACCCGCACGGCGGCCGCGCTCGAGCTGTGGCGCGAGCGGCTGGGCGGCGCGGTGGTCGTCGTCGGCAACGCTCCCACGGCCCTGTTCCGGCTGCTCGAGATCGTCGAGGAGGGCAGCGCGCGCCCGGCGGCGGTGATCGGCGTCCCGGTCGGCTTCATCGGCGCGGCCGAGTCCAAGCTCGCGCTCGCCGAGCACCCGGCGGCGCTCGAGCACGTCGTCGTCCACGGCCGCCGCGGCGGCAGCGCGATCGCCGTCGCTGCCGTCAACGCGCTCGCCAGCGAGGCGGAGTGAGCGCGATGGCGGCGGGGCACACAGCCGGTAGGGCTGGGTCGGGCAGGCTGTTCGGCGTGGGGGTCGGGCCGGGTGACCCGGAGCTGATGACGGTGAAGGCACGCCAGGTGATCACGGCGGCTAACGTTATTAGTTATCCGAACGCGCAACACGGGCGCAGCGTGGCCAGGCGTATTGCCGCGTGCTGCCTGCGGGCTGATCACATCGAGCTGCCGCTGGCGTTCCCTGTGACGACGGAGATGACCGACCACCCGGGCGGCTACGAGGCCGCGCTGGGCGAGTTCTACGACGAGGCCGCGGCGGCGCTCGCGGCGCATCTCGACGCCGGCCGCGACGTCGCGGTGCTATGCGAGGGCGACCCGTTCTTCTACGGCTCCTACATGTACCTGCACGAGCGCCTGGCAACGCGTTACGAGACAACCGTGATCCCTGGCGTTACGGGCTTCAGTGCCGCGGCAGCGAGCGCTGGCACGCCGCTGGTCAAGCGCGACGACGTGTTCATGGCGCTGCCGGGGACGCTCTCCGCGGAGGTGCTCGCCGCGCGTCTGCGCACGGCCGACGCGGCTGTGGTGATGAAGCTCGGGCGCACGTTCGCGAAGGTGCGCCGCGCGGTCGAGGCAGCCGGGGCGGGCGCCCGCGGCGTGTACGTCGAGCGCGCGAGCTCCGCGGAGGAGCGGATCGCGCCGATGCGCGAGGTTGACGGCGAGGTGCCGTACATGTCGCTCGTGCTCGTGCCCACACACGATCGCGCCAAGGAGGGAGTGCGGGAGGCGCGGCGCGGCTCGGTCGCGGTCGTCGGTCTCGGCCCTGCGGGGCCCGACTGGTTGACGCCCGAGGCCCACGCCGAGCTCGCCGCCGCGGACGAGCTCGTCGGCTACGAGACCTACCTCGCGCGTGTGCCCAAGCGTCGCGGGCAGCGCCGGCACGCGAGCGAGAATCGCGTCGAGGCGCAGCGGGCGCGCCACGCACTCGAGCTCGCCGCGGCCGGCTCGCGCGTGGCTGTAGTCTCCTCCGGCGACCCTGGGATCTTCGCGATGGCGGCGGCGATGCTCGAGGCGCTGGACGAAAATCCGGCGCTCGCCGACGTCGAGGTGCGCGTCGTGCCTGGGGTATCGGCGATGCAGGCGGCGGCGGCGCGCGTGGGGGCGCCGCTCGGGCACGACTTCTGCGTGATTTCGCTGTCTGATCAGCTGAAGCCGTGGGAGGTGGTCGAGCAGCGCCTGGACGCGGCCGGCGCGGCGGACCTCGTGCTCGCGCTCTACAACCCCGCCTCGCGCACGCGCCGCGACCAGCTCACGCAGGCCGTCGCCGTCCTGCGCCGCCACCGCGCGGACACCACGCCGGTCGTCGTCGCTAGGGCGGTCGGCGATGCAGAGCACGAGTCGGTGACGGTCACGACGCTGGGCGCCCTCGCCGATCCCGACACGGGGGAGCTCGACGCGGTCGACATGCGCACGCTGCTGATCGTCGGCTCCTCGACGACGCGCGCGGTCGCGGCCAACGGGCGCCCGGCGCGCGTGTACACGCCCAGGCGCTACCCCGCGTGAGCCCGAGATTGCTGCAGCGACCACGCGAGCGCATCCGCGACGGTGGCGACACTCGCCACGTTCGGCCGCGGCGGGCGCCGCACGACGATCACTGGCAGGCCGCGCTCGCGGGCGGCGTCGAGCTTGGACTCGGTGTGTACGCCGCCGCTGTCCTTGGTGACCACCAGATCGATGCGGTGCTCGTTGATCAGCGCCAGCTCGCCGTCGAGCGTGTACGGACCGCGGTCGAGCAGCAGTTGGTGCTGCGCCGGCAGCGGCGGGTCGGGCTGCTCGACGCAGCGCACGAGGAACCACGCGTCGTGCACGCCCGCGAACGCGGCCAGGCCCTGGCGGCCGGTCGTGAGCAGCACACGCTCGCCCAGCGGCGGGATCGCGGCGGCCGCCGCGTCGAGATCATCGACCCAGTGCCAGCGATCGCCGGCTCGCTCGCTCCAGCCGGGGCGTTGGAGGCGCAGCAGCGGCACGCCGGCGTGCGCGCATGCCGTCGCCGCCGAGGCGGAGATCCGCTCGGCGAAGGGGTGCGTCGCGTCGAGCACCGCCACGACGCCGTACTCGGTCAGCCACCGCGCGAGCGCGTCGGGGCCGCCGAAACCGCCGATGCGCACCTCGCCCGCCGGCAGCCGCGGGCGGGACACGCGGCCTGCGAGCGAGGAGGTGACGGGCACGCCCGCGGCGTCGAGGGCGCCGGCCAGCTCCCGCGCCTCGGCGGTGCCGCCGAGCACGAGGATCATGCGGCGGTCCTCGATCGGAGGCCGGCCATGCGCGGCCGGCGGCCGCATACGCGCGGGGTCTGGCCCGCGCCGGATACCCGCCGGGGCCGGCGATGAGGCGAGTGCTCGTGATCGGCATCGGCGCGGGCGATCCCGAGCACGTGACCGTGCAGGCGATCAACGCGCTGAACCAGGCGGAGGTGTTCTTCGTGATTGAGAAGGGGCATGAGACAGATGAGCTGGTGCGCCTGCGCAGGGAGATCTGCGAGCGCTACATCGACGAGCCGACGTACAGGATCGTCGAGATCGCCGATCCGCCGCGCGACCGTACGACGCCGGCCTACCGCGAGGCGGTCGAGGACTGGCGCGCCCGGCGTGCCGAGCTGTGGGAGCGCGCGATCGCGGACGAGCTCGGCGAGGACGGCTGCGGTGCGTTCCTCGTGTGGGGCGACCCGTCGCTGTACGACAGCACGCTCGCCGTGCTCGAGCAGATCCTCGCGCGTGGGACTGTGGCGTTCGAGCATGAGGTCGTGCCTGGGATCAGCAGCGTGCAGGCGCTGACCGCGCGCCACCGCATGCCGCTGAACCGCGTCGGCGGTGCGGTCCAGATCACGACCGGCCGGCGGCTGGCCGAAGGCTTCCCCGACGGCGTCGACGAAGTGGTGGTGATGCTCGACGCGGACTGCTCGTTCAGGCATCTGCAGGACGACGCGCTAGAGATCCACTGGGGCGCCTACCTCGGCATGGACGACGAGATCCTCGTGTCCGGCCGCGTCAATGAGGTGGGCCCCCAGATCGAGCGCCTGCGCGCAGAGGCCCGCGAGCGCAAGGGCTGGATCATGGACGCGTACCTGCTGCGTCGCAATCTCTGAAAGACACGTTTTCGCTGGTAAGAGGGCGGAGAAAGTCCCCGCAGCGCCGCTTGCCGCTGGACGCCGCACCCGCAACGGCGGACCGGCTGGGGGCTGGCGGTGATCCGCCAGCCCCCCGATGCGAACGAGCCTTCCTTTAGCGTGGGATGACGCAGTCTTCCTGCGCCGCGTCTGCCGGCACCGTGGATGAGAAGACGTGAGGCCCTGACGGCATCTGCACTTCGATCTCGGTCGGTAGCGGCTGCTTGCGGGCGAAGTCCGCAATGAACACGTTGTTGTGCACTTCCAAAGCACGCCGCGTGCCGTCGCTGAGGATCGCGGTCGGCTGGCTTGCTTCGTTTGGCACTACCCCTGCGACCTCTACCGTTTCGTCGCTAGGTAGACCGCGGCCGCACTCCGTGCTTTGTGCGACCCCGCCTTCTAGGACCTTGGACAGCGGCAGGCAGCCACTTTGCGAGCCGCTCGTGTCGCTCAAGCAAACCCCGCTGGCGCTTGGGGTCACGAACACCTCGTTGCTGCCCTGCGCCTCTACTAGGCGCGACTGCTGCTGTTCGACGGCTTCGGGGAGAACCGCCGCGAGCTGCGAGGGCATCGCGTCAGACGCCGACCGAGCGCCCGCAAACACGCCGAGGCGACCTCCCGCGCTCGCCAGGAGTGTGTCGGCGGCACGCGCGGTGATATGCGAGTGAAGCACTGCCAACGTCTTGAGCGCCGCCGCATTGTTCGGCTTGGCAGGTGCCGGAGTGGACTTTGCGGATACGCCCGAGATCGGGTTCAGAGCCGCGACGACGACGATGAGAGCGGCCACGCCGAGTACAGGAACGAGCACTCGGGACCGCCTTATGGAACGACCAGATCTGCTAGCCATAGTTAGTGTTCTCCAATTCAATCAAGTGGTTGAGTCAGGGCCGAGTGTCAAACGCACGTATCGGTAACGACTTCTGTCTCGCCTCCGACGTTGGTTTTCGGGGAGTTGCCGCGGCCGGCGTGCCCGGAGAGTTTGTACCCTTCGAGGTAGGGGCAGAAGAGATCGGTCGCTGCGTTGATGCGCGTTGACCCGCACCGCCTGCTTATCGTGGTGCCAGTGCCCTGGTAGTACGTGTGCTCGCACACTTCGCCGCCCGCTCCCGCGGCGACAGTGTTCTGGTCGAATTTGCCATTCGACCAACTGCCTCCAGAGATGTTCGCGCAGTCCGTGTTCGTGGGAACTTCGATCAGGCAGTAGTAGCCGACCCCGACTTCGCCCGCGTAGCTCTGCGCCGGGACCAGTGCCACAGTGACGATGCCCGATGCGATCGCGGCTGCGAGCAGCAACGCTCGGCCCCTTTCGCGAATTGCGGTTATGGCTTTCATCTTCGCCTCTCTTTCGTCGTTCGTCGTTGTTTCTGATAAGGGTCACGGGCACGGGTTGATGGCCTACCCGCCGCCGAGCGACCGCCGGGGCCTCAGCGAAAGGCCCCGGCTGTCAGCGTCGATCGCGTCCGGGCTATTCCAGGTAGTAGCCTTTGAAGTAACCGGCTTCCGCGTCGTGGTTGTGGATGAACGGTTCACCGATGATCGGGTACGGTTCGATGAAGGAGGCTGTTTCACCCCGGCCGACACAGTTGATTTCGCCTTTGCCGCGGATGCTTGCGCAGACTGCGCGGTTTTCGCCGCGACCGCTCGAAATCTGCACGATCACGTTGTAGTTGGTGAAGCCGCTTTGCCCGCTGTTGAGGTGGTAGTGCGCGCCGGTCCATTCGACGGCGAGCGCCACCGCGACAAGCAGAAGGAACGCGGCCCCGGTTGCAGCCAACAGAGTGCGGAGTCTCTTACCCATATCGATCAGCCCCCCGCCACGTTCGAGGTCGCCTGCAGATGCGCTTCGGTTTCAAGCGCCCAGGCGTCGTCATTGACCGGCACCCGCTTGGTGCTCCCGTCCGTCAAAGCGACTTCGACCGCCGAAACGTTCGACGGAGCCACGCCAACGATCACAACGTCGTTGCTGCCGCTGATGATCGTTTCGATGTGAGCGCCGGTGGTGAGTTTGCCGGGTTCGGTGCAGCTTACGCCGAGCGGATCGTGGCCTTCGGCTGGCTGAGTACGCGCCTCCAGCACGCAGATCCCGCCATCCGTGCTCTTGGCGATCCACGCGGACCTACCGGCCACGCTGACCGGCAGCTTTCGGATCGAGTCCGCGACCGGCCAACTTTCCGGGGCGCCAGTTGGCGTCGTGGCCGGGAAGGCTGGCCCGGTCGCTGGAACGTTGGTGACGCTCGAGGACCCGCTGGAGGTGCTCAGAGCGAGGCCGCTCGGTTCGGTGCTGCTGAGCGCGGGATAGGCCGCGTAGGGCGACGGCGTGCTTGCTCTCGCCGCGCCTCCGCTGGTCAGCAGGACGATGGCCACGGCAGTGGCCGCTGCGAGCATGGCGAGTACCAACGCTGCGTTGCGTCTGGAGAGCCTGTGCGAGTTACTTTCGTGCATCCCATCACCTCCTAGTGTCGTTTCAGTGAAAACTTCGGGCCGATGTGACCGCGCGACTGCGGGGAGCCGACCCAGGCCGGGCGTCGGCTCCCCGGTCAGTGTTAGGGGTAGAGGTATCCGTGGAAGGTGTACCTCCCCGAGCGTATGTCTTCGATGAAGCCCCTGCCGGTTCCATCGGCGGAGAGATACCCCGTGTCAGCGGTGCAGTCCGATGAACCGCAGGCGTTGCTTTTGTAGCCCACGTTCGTCGAGATTTCGACGAGCGTATAGCCGCCGGTGCTCGAGTGTCCGATCGCGCGCCGTATTTTCGAGACTTCGCTGCTAGGGCAGAATTCGCCGTCGCTCAGGTTGACGGGGTTACAGAAGATCCCTTCGTACGCCGAGGACCGCGCCGCGCCGAACGCGAGCGTTGCGGCGGCGAGCAGCGCCAGCACGACTGTCAGCGTGAGCATGCGGCGAGTGCCGCTGTTGGTTGTGAGGTGTTCGGCTGTCGTCATGTCAGCTTCCCTTCAGGTTTTGGACGTGCTTTGCACCGTCGGCGGAGGCCCATTCGTAAGCGACGGGATCGCTGCCTCCTGTGAGGAGGTGAAACCCGTTGTCCACGACGGGAACCGTGTGCGAGGCTCCGGTGGCGAGGGTGATGCTCACGGAGTTGACGCCGTTCGGCGCGAGGCCGGTGACGATCGTCGCGGGCAGCTTCCGCGCGTACGGCTGGGTGGAGGACGCGGCGGCGAGCGTCAGCAGTTCGTTCGCGGCGGTTGCCGATTCGAGGTCGGCGCACGCGGCCGGTGCTCCCTGCGCGCCGGGGGCGGTCCCTTCGATCACTACGCAGCCCTGGTTGCCGTTCAGCGTCGCCCATTGCGAGAGGTCGGTGCTTCCGGTGGCGATGCTCCGTGTTAGCGGAGCGGCTGCAGGTTCAGGGCCGGCGTCGGCCGGCAGCGCGTCCGCCGCGCTAGACGCGCCATCAAAGACGCTGAACTGAGAGAGAACCTGCGAGGCGGGGGTCGCCGGTCCTGCCGCTGCGCTGTGGCCGCTCTCGGCGAGGATGATTGCGACGGCTGCCGCGGCGATAAGGAGCCCGGCGATCAGTAGGCGCCCGGCTTTGGGTAGCGAGAGAGTCACGGGGTGCTCCTCTCGGGCTTGGAGTCGTAGCGATGCATGGTCCCTCCTTTTCTCGGATCGGTTGGTTGCGTTGCCGCCCGACGCGGAATTGGCGGTGCCCATGCGACGCTCTCAGCGGATGCCTCCCGCCAAGCTTCGTCGGCATCGAATCTCCCTCGTCGGGTGCTTCCCCGGCTGTCCCTAGCCGCAGGTCACGTCCAGCACCAATAGACCCGCGAGCCGCAGGTTTGTGACCCAATTTATATGGACACCCGCGCGCAGAAAATTGGCGGTCACAAGTAGCTCGCTGCCGGGTCTTAAAGGCTCCGGCGCGCGGGAATAGCGAGGGCAGCCCGTCGCGCAGCTCAAGGTTCACGACGACGGAGGGAGAGACGGTCTTGATGGGACGATTGAGGCAGTTCTCAGGACGGGGAGGCGTGCTTGCTGTAGCCGTACTCGCGGTCTCGGTTGCGCTCGCAGTAGCGGCGTCAGCCGCGAGCGCCTACGAAGATACGTGGGGCTGGAAAGCGTGCAGCGGCTGCGAACTTCGCGACCCCGGCGGGTATCACCGCTGGGAACGGGTGGAGATGAATCACGTCGGCGGTTCGGCGATGAAACGATCCTGCGCACTGGCCTGGACGGGATCGGCCTGGGAGTACGGGTCGGGTTGCGACGAAGGTCGCTCGGAAACCTACCGAGAGCTCCCGTATAAGGAAAACGCCCTCGCTGTCGCCCAGGGCTGGTCCGAGCTCGGCGGCGAACTCACGATTGCGGCGGCAGCGATCGGCTGACGCCAGCGCGACAGAAACCAGCCCATTCCTACTGCTTGGAGACAGAACAACCATGAGAACGAGACACATACCCCGGCGGGCGTTGGCGGCCGTGACGGTCGGAGTGATCCTCACGGGCTCGTTGGCCGCGCTCGCGCTCGGTGACAGCTCGAGCGGCAACACGAGCGCGTCGTCGGCAGCACCCACGATCAAGCAGGTGCCGCCCAGGATCGCAGCCGAGTTCCCCGCCCTTGCCAATGCGATCGATGCGGGCGAAGCACAGCAGCTTCCGACGGTAGCGAGGGTCATGGGTACGCTCGCGAGCGACGGCGCGCTGGCTGCGAGCGGAGAAGCTAACAGCGGTCTCGCACGACGGGTTTCGCAGGATGGCGAAAATGCCGAATACGTCGTGCCGGGCAACGAAGTTGTGTGCTTGGTCGCGATCAGCGTCGGCCACGCGACCGGAGGGGGCTGTGCCCCTGCGTCCTCGGTCGAAACGAAAGGCACGACGAGCCTCACGGTCGTCCCCGGCGGCTACGAGGTCAGCGGCATCCTGCCGACGGGCACGAGCGATGTAACGATCACGACCGCCAGCGGCGACTCCACCGTGGTGAACGCGAACGCGAATCATGCCTTCGAGTTCTTGAGCGCTGCGCCGCTCGCGAAGCTCGTCTACTCGCTGCCCGGAGGAGGGCAGCATGAAGGCTCGCTCGGACTGCCGCCCCCAGCTGACGCGCCGTCCCCTGCCGGCTGAACTGACCCGGTACATTGCTGGGCCTGTGGACGCTCCGCAGGCCCAGCGGCTGTGTTCTTGGGGGATGCGGGCGGTGAGCGGGCGATTCGTTGAGGGGGGTTCGAGCGTTTCGTATCGTGTGTGCGGTGCAGAACTGTCCGAATTGGGTCGAGGATCGATACGCAGTCGAGATCACCGGGCCGTGAGCGGCTTCGGGCTCCCAAACCTACCCTCGCTCGAGTCGCTAGCCCGGTCGCGGTGCACACCCAAGGACTTCCCCGGCTTCTACGCCTACCACGCCCCGACAGTGCTGGGCTACCTCGCGAGGCACACGCAGGACCCGCAGGTGGCGTTCGATATCACGGCCGAGGTGTTCGCTCGAGCGTACGAGAAGCGAGAGAACTGCCAGGGCACGACCACCGAGCAGGCCGGCGCCTGGCTATGGAAAATCGTCCGCAACGAGCTTTCCCGCTACCAATACAAGCGGTTGGTTGAGTTCGCAGCGCTGAAGCGCCTGGGACACGAGCGGCCGATGCCGAGCGACCACGAGCTTCGCGAGGTCGAGCGCCTTCTCGCCCTCGAAGGCATCGTGCGGGACCACATACCGCATGCGCTCGATCATCTTTCCGCCGAACACCAGGAGGTGCTCCAGCTTCGCTACTTCGAGGAGCTGAGCAACGAGGAGATCGCCGTTCGACTGTCCGTTTCGAACGCTGTGGTGCGCCGCCGGATTTCTAGGGCGCTTCGCATCCTCGAACGGAACACCCGCCTGCGGTCCGCAGTCGAAACGCTGGCGGATATATGAGACGGCGCCGCGCTCATAACCCGTGGGATCTCCCAACGCTGCGCACGATCGGCGCGCCGTACGTCAAGGAGCAGGAAGCTCAGCGACAGCAACGTGCGCGGGCACGCCAGCGCATGCGTCGGCGCGCGATCTTCGCCAGCGGTGGAGTGGCCGCTGCTGCGGCAGCGATCCTGTTGGTCCTCGCGCCGGGCCGATCCGCGCAGGCCCATAACATCGTCAACGAAGCGCCGGCCGCTGCGGAACACGCCGGCTCGCTGGCGTTCGCCTCGACACTCACGATACGCGTGGACGGCAGATCACGTCCCGGCATCGGCGAGGAAGGCGAGATCAACTTTCTGACCGGCGACTACAAGATGACGACACGTTTCCAGAGCACGCACCAGCTCTCCGAACGACGTCGCGTCGGCGGCCTCGTGTACGCCTCGCGCGGCCACCTCGCAGACCGTCCGGGCCAACAGACGCGGTGGGATGCCGCGCCGGTCGCAAGATGGGCGCCTGGCGGATTCGCCTACGAAAGCGACGCATTCACGGACCCAATCTCGATCTTTCGCACGCTCGCTCACATCAGCGCGCCGGTGCGACGCATCCGTAGGCAGAGCATCGAAGGCGCCCCGACCACCCTCTACCGGCTGTCCACGAACCTGGAGGCGTTCCTCGCGCATAACCAGGGCCACGTCCAAGACCCAGCGATGTACCGACGGGTCGCCGCGACGCTCGAAGTGTGGATCGACGACCAGCGTCGCCCCAGACAAGTAGTCGAGACGTTTAGCGCCGCGGACACGTCCCTGCGGACCGTCGTGCGGTTTCACGACTACAGCCTCCCGGTCTCCGTTGACGCTCCGGCGCAGAATCTCGTGCGCTCGATTGGAGGCGCCGTCCAGTCGAATCCGCTCGGATCAGGCCCCGGCTCGCTCCTCCCGCGGCTGCTGTTCTTCCAGCCGGCCGCAGTTGGGCCATCCCGCCAACATTGACCGGCTTCTGCGCTAGCGCAACCGCAACAACATGACCGCGCCTACCTCACGGCCTCTTGATGAAGCCGTACGATGTCCGTACAATTGTGCTCATGCGCACCCAGCGGCTCGAGCTTCGTTTGACCGACGACGAGCGGCAACTCGACAATGCCGCGGCAACAGCGGTGGGCGAGACGCTGAGCGACTTCTTTCGCCGCGCGGCTAGCGCTCGCGCCCAAGAGGTCCTCGTCGATCAACAGCGGATTGTCCTCGACGAGAACGAGGCCGCGCGCTTCCTGGACGCGCTGGACACTGTTGATGAGGACACGGTCGCGCGCCTGCGCGAACTGCGCCAGCGCGCGTGACCGCCGGCTTCGCCGGCACCGAACGCTACGACGCCGCCCGCCATGACGTGGCGGGCTTCAGCTGCGGCGACGAGCTACTCGACCGGTGGCTCGTGCGCTACGCAGGTCAGAACCAGCGTCGAGACGCAGCACGAACATTTGTCGCCGCAACGAGCGACCAGCGTGTGTATGGCTATTACACACTCCTCGCCGGGCAGCTCGATCATGACGAAGCAACGCCCGAGACCAGTAAAGGGCTCCCACAGCACTTTCCGATTCCGGTCGCGATCCTCGCCCGTCTCGCTGTCAATGCCAGCCAGCAGGGTCACGGGATGGGCGCGGCCCTACTCAACGACGCGCTCGTGCGCGTGATCCACGCAGCTGAGCAGGTGGCTGTTCGCGCAGAGTCGTGCACGCCGTTGACGAGGGCGCTTGCGCGTTCTACGAGCGGTTTGGCTTCCGAGCGCTCAGCACCACGCCTAGAACACTGATGGTCACACTTGCTGCACTCCGCACTGCGGGCTACCCGGCTTAAAGCCTAGGCCTACGTGGCCGGTCGCTCACGCTCGTGCGAGTAAAGGTGGCTGTCGCGAAAGCCCTCCGCCGCGAGCGCTGGCCCTACGAGGATCGTCGCCGTGCGGCGCACGCCCGCCGCGCGCACCTCCTCGGCGATGCCCGCGAGCGTGCCGCGCAGTATCAGCTCGTCGGGCCAGCTCGCGCGGGCGACCACCGCGACCGGGCAGTCCGTGCCGTAGTGGGGCACGAGCGTCGCGGCTATCTCCTCGATCGCCTGCGCGCCGAGGTGGATCGCGAGCGTCGCGCCGTGGGCGGCCAGTCCCACGAGATCCTCGCCCGGTGGCATCGCCGACGCCTGCCTGCCGTAGCGCGTGAGGATCACCGTCTGCGCGACCTCTGGGATCGTGAGCTCGCGGCCGAGCGCGGCGGCGGCGGCCGCGAACGCCGGCACGCCAGGCGTGACGTCCCAGGGGATCTCGAGCGCGTCCAGCCGGCGCATCTGCTCCGCCGCCGCGCTGTAGATCGACACGTCGCCCGAGTGCACGCGAGCGACGTCCTCGCCGCGTGCCTGGGCTGCCTGCAGCTCGGCGACGATCGCGTCGAGGTCGAGGTGCTGGGTGTCGATCACGCGCGCGTGCGCCGGCGCGTGCTCGAGCACCTCGCGCGGCACCAACGCGCCCGCGTACAGGCATACCGGGCAGGAGGCGATCAGTCGCTGCGCGCGCAGCGTCAGCAGGTCGGGAGCGCCGGGCCCGGCGCCGATGAAGTGGACCGTCACGCCGGCTTCTTGCGGGCGACGGGGGTCCGTACCGTCACGCCGGCTCCTTGCGCGCGCTCCACTGGACGACCGGCAGCTGCGAGCGCCACGCCTCGAACGAGCCCAGCGGCTCGGCGTGGGAGATCTCGATGCGCACGAGCTCGCCGCCGCACCGTTCGCGCGCGAACGCCAGGATCCGTTCGCCCTCGAGCGTTACCGCGTTGGCCACGATCCTGCCACCGGGTCGCAGCGAGTACCAGCAGCGCTGGATCACCCCGGCGCTCGTGAGGCCGCCTCCGATGAAGATCGCGTCGGGGCCAGCGAGCTCGCACAGCGCCTCGGGCGCGCTGCCGAGCACGACCTCGAGCTGCGGCACGCCGAGCGCGCGGGCGTTCACACGCGCACGCTCGGCGCGATCCGCCTGGCGCTCGATCGCGATCGCCTGGGCGCTCGGCTCGGCGCGCAGCCACTCGATCGCCACCGAGCCGCTGCCGGCGCCGACGTCCCACAACAGCGCATCCGGCGTCGGCGCGAGCGCGGCGAGCGTGATCGCGCGCACGTGGCGCTTGGTCAGCTGCCCGTCGTTCTCGTACGCCTCGTCCGGCAGGCCCGCGACGAGTGGGCGCAACTCGGTATCGGCGTCGGCGCGGCACTCGATCGCCACGCAATGCAGCGGATCGGCTTCGGTCGTAGCCCACTCCGCGGCGGTGCTCTCGACGATCCGCTCGTCCGCGCCTCCCAGCTGCTCGAGCACCACGAAGCGGCTCGGGCCGAAGCCCTGCTCGCGCAGCACTCCAGCCAGCGCGGCCGCGCCGGCTGGGCCAGACGCGTAGACGACGAGGCGCCGCCGCGGCTGCAGCAGGCGCGCCACCACCTCTGGCGGCCGCGCGACGGCGCTCACCAGCTCGACCTCCGCGGCGGGCCAGCCGAGGCGGGCGCACGCCAGCGCGAACGCCGACGGGTGCGGGTGGACGACCAGCCGGTACGCGGGCAGCCGCCGCGCGAGCGTCGCGCCGATGCCGTGCAGCATCGGGTCGCCGCTGGCCAGCACGCACACCGCGCCGCCGCCGCCCGCGTCGCTCTCAGCGATCAGTTCCTCGACTAGCGGGTCGATCGGCGAGGGCCATGGGCGCTGTGTGGCGTCGGTCGCCGGCAGCAGCGCGAGCTGTCGCGCCGAGCCGACGATCGTCTCCGCGGCGAGCACCGCCGCGCGCGCGTCCTCGCTGAGCCCCGCCCAGCCGTCGGCGCCGATGCCCACCAGCACCAGCGGCGTCACCGCGCGCCCACCTGAGCTTCCGTCGCGCCCACCGCTTCGGCAAGCGCCGCGACGAGCCGCTCGTTCTGCGCCGGCGCGCGCGCCGTCACGCGCAGGTCGCCCGGCCCGAGTCCCGGGAAGGACGCGGCGGGCCGGACCGCGATCCGGCGCTCGCGCAGCTCCGCCAGCACCGCTGGACCGTCCGCGACCTCGAGCAGGCAGAAGTTCGCCGCAGACGGCCACGAGCGCACACCGACCACGCCCGCCAGGCGGCGTTCGAGATCCTCGCGCTCCGCGGTCGCGCGCTCGGCGATCGCCGCCAGTGCGTCCGGCCGGCGCGCGGCCGCCGCGAGCGCCGCGAGCGCCAGCGCGTTCGCCGACCACGGCGGACGCACCTCGCGCAGTCGCCTCGCGAGCGCCGGCGGGGCGATCGCGTAGCCGGAGCGCAGCCCCGGGATCGCGAGCGCCTTCGTCAGGCTGCGCACCACGATCACGTCATCCATCCGCTCGCGCACGAGCGACGCCGGCTCGCCCGGCACCATGTCCATGAACGCCTCGTCCACGACCAGCACACGTCCCGGCCGGCGCAGCGCGAGCAGCGCCGCCGCCGGGTCGAGCGTGCCGGAGGGAGACGCGGGGTTGCCGACGATCACCAGATCGGCCGCCTGCGGGACCGCGCCGGGGTCGAGCACGAAACCCCGCCCGCGCTCGCGCAGCACGCGCACGACGCTCACGCCGTGGGCGCGCAGCGCCGCCTCCGCCTCGGTGAAGCCCGGGTGAACGCACGCCGCCAGCACCGGGCGCAGCGCCGCGGGCAGGAGCCACAGGGCCTCCGCGCCGCCGTTCGTCGGGACGATCTCCTCCGGCTCGCGCCCGTGCAGCGCCGCCAGTGCCTCCGTCGCCGCGCGCTCGTCCGGATAGTGCCCCGCGTCCGATTCGAGCGCGCCGCGCAGCTCCGCCGCCAGCCACTCTGGCGGGCCGCCCGCGAGCACGTTGACCGCGTGGTCGGCGTCGCCGGGACGCACCGCGCGATCTCCGTGCACGCGCAGCGACTCGACGCCGGCTGCCCCGAGGTCCGTCGGGACGCTGTCCTTTCCGACGCTCGGCGGCTCGTTGCCGTTGCGATCGGCGTGCACGAGCGGCGGCGGTCCCGCGAGGCTGACCGCGCGTCCCGCGACCACGAGCTCTACGTGCGCGGCGCTGGCGGCCAGCCGCTGGGTCGCCTGGCCGAGCGTGTCGAGCCACGCGCGCGAGATGCCATCGGCCGGGAGCACACCCTCGCCAGCCTGCTCCGCGACGACGATCGCCTCCGCCCCCGGCGTCGCATCGATCACGCGCAGCAGCGCCTCTATCTGCGCCAGCACATCCTCTCCGCGGTGCATCGCGCCGGCGATCCACACGCCGAGGCCGTCGATCAGCACGCACGTCCCCGCCGCGTCGGCGAGCGTGTCCGCGAGCCGCGGGCCGGCCTCGACCGTTGCCCAGTCCGCCGGCCGTCGCGCCGCGTGCGCGCTGATTCGCTGCGCCATCGTCGGGTCGCTCGCTTCGGCCGTGGCGACGTAGCGGACGGGCAGCCCGCTCGCGTGCGCGAGGCGCTCCGCGTGCGCGCTCTTGCCCGAGCGCGTCCCGCCGATCACGAGCGTCAGGGTCATGCTGCCGCCGGCTGGGTGGCGCGGGCGGTGCGCGCGGCGTGCGCGAAGCGCTGCGCGAGCTCGGGGTGCGCGGCCCAGTGGACGTGCAGGTAGCTCGCCTGGATCCCGCCACCGGCGTAGCCCTCCGCGCGTTTCTTGCCGCGCGCCGACAGCGTCCATGCAGGCGCCAAACCGGTGGGCACGCCGGTGCCGGCCGACGCGTCGACCGCGCTGTCGCCGACCGTCGCTGCCGGCTCGACCTGCGTGTAGTGGAACTCGTGCCCGCGCACCCGCTCTCCCGCGTCGAGCCACGGCGTGGCGCTCGCCGCGACCGCGTCGCGGTAGCCGAGCGTCAGGCGCTCGCTCATGCGCGCGCGGACGGGCAGCGCGCCGCACATCTCGTGGCCGTCGAGCTCCTGCGCGAGGTACAGCAGCCCGCCGCACTCGGCTAGCACCGGTCGGCCCGATGCCGCGAACGCCGCGACCTGCGCGCGCAGCTGAGCGTTAGCCTCGAGCTCCGCGCCGTACACCTCTGGGAAGCCGCCCGCCAGCAGCAGCGCGCTCGTATCTTCCGGCAGCGCCTCGTCGCTGAGCGGGTCGAACGGCGCCAGCTCTGCGCCCGCCGCGCGCAGCAGCTCCAGGTTCTCCTCGTAGTGAAACGAGAACGCCGGTCCCGCCGCCAGCGCGATGCGGGCGCCGCCGGCAGGAGCGTCAACTTCGCCCGCGGGAGCGCCTGCGGCGGGCGCGCCGGCCGGCGACGCGCTCCAGCTCGCGCCCGCCAGCACCGGCGCGCCACGCGCGATCCTCGCTATCCCCTCCAGATCCGTGTAGCGGGCCATCGCCTCCGCGAGCGCGCCCAGCGCCGCGCGTGCAGCGGCCTCGCGCTCGCCCGCCGGCACCAGCCCGAGGTGGCGCTCGGGCGTCGCGATGCGCTCGTCGCGGCGCAGCGCGCCCAGCACCGGGAGGGGCGGGGACAGATCAGCGAGCGCTTCGCGGAGCAGCTGCTCGTGATGGTCGGAGCCGACGCGGTTGAAGATCACGCCCGCGACGTTCACGTCCGGGTCGAACGTGCGGTAGCCGTGCACGATCGCCGCCGCCGAGCGCGCCATCGCCGCCGCGTCAACGACCAGCAGCACCGGCGCCCCCACCAGCTTTGCCACGTGCGCCGTCGATGCGAGCTCGCCGCGCCCCGACGCGCCGTCGAACATGCCCATCACGCCCTCGATCACCGCCATCTCCGCGCCCTCGCAGCCGTGGCGCACGAGCGGCGCCATCAGCTCCGGGCCGCTCAGGAACGCGTCGAGGTTGCGCCCCGGTCGCCCCGACGCCAGCGCGTGGTGGCTCGGGTCGATGTAGTCCGGACCCACCTTGAAGCCCTGCACCTGAGCGCCACGAGCGCGCAGCGCGCCGATCAGCCCGCACGCCACCGTCGTCTTGCCCGCGCCCGAGCTCGTTCCCGCGATCACCACGCGCCCGATCACGCTGCCACCACCACCGTCGTCAGCTCATCGACGATCGTCCGCTCGGTCAGGCGACCGCCCGACGCGAGCGCCGATGCCGGCGTACATGCCGGCGCGGGCCAATCCAGGCAGGGCACCGGCATGTCGTCGTGCTCGCCCGTCGCCGGATCGCAGCCGTGGTCCGGGCACACGCGCAGCGTGCCGCCGCGTGCGCGCAGGGCATCCGCCAGCGGCTCGAGCAGCAGCGCGTCCGCCGTCTCGATCGCGGTCACCTTCGCTTCGGCGTCGAGCTCGTGGGCCGCCTCGTCGGGCGTCCCCACGTGTACCACCACGCGCGCCGCGCCCTCGTCGAGCGCCGCGAGCGCCGCCGCGGCCTTCGCCGCGATGTCGCTCCCCGGCCTGCCAGTCGCGCCCGCTGGGACGATCGTGCGCGCGCCCATCAGTCGCGCGATCCCGATCGCCGCGCCGCGCGCGCCGATCACCACCGTGTCCTCGCCGAGCACGCGCGGCGGGATCGCGCCGCCGGGCCACACCACCAGCTCCACCCCGAGCAGCCCCGAGCGCAGTTCGATCCCCAGCAGCTCCGCGCCGAGCGTCGGGGTTGAATCCCGCCCGATGACGAGCATGCGGTGGCCGGCGAGATGGTGGACGCGATGGGCTCTCCCGTCGCGCCCGCGCGGAAGCCGCTCCGCGAGCAGCCGCTCCAGCACCGCCGCCGTCTCCGCGGCGTCCGCGCGGTCGCGCCGGTCAACGCGCCACGCGCGCTCTCCCTGGCCGACCTCGACCCCGTGCGCCGCCGCCTCGATCGCGCCGCGGTCGAGCGCCGCGTCGGGCGCCCAGCCGAGCAGGCCAGGGATCGCTGTCTCCGAGCCCGCCCGCAGCCCCCGCGGCACCGTTCGCAGGGCGGTGACCGCGCCCTGCGCCGCGAGCCCGTCGAGCACCGGGGTGCGCGCCCGCTCGAGGCTCGTCGGCGCGTCGCCCAGCGGCTCGCTCGCGCCGTCGAGGATCACAAGCACGCTGGTCGTGCCATCCGCCGCTGCGCGTGCGCTCACCACTCGATCCCCTGTTGCGCGCGGATGCCCGCGTCCATCGGGTGCTTGACCTTCACGACTTCCGACACCAGGTCAGCCGCGTCGATCAGCTCCGGCGGAGCGTCGCGCCCGGTGATCACCACGTGCTGGAAGCCCGGCCGCTCGCGGATCGTCTGAACCAGCTCCTGCACGTCGATCCAGCCCCACTTGATCGGATAGGTGATCTCGTCGAGCAGCAGGAACTCGTAGCGCTCATCCGCGATCGCGCGCTTGACCTCCTCCCAGCCCTCGCGTGCGAGCGCCTCTGACTCGTCCAGGTCGCGCGACAGCCACGACCAGCCGTCGCCCATCTTCTCCCAGTCGATTCCACCGAGCGCCGCCGCCGCCTTCGCCTCGCCGACCTTCCACTTGCCCGACTTCACGAACTGGAACACGCCGCAGCGATAGCCGCGCGCCCACGCGCGCAGCAGCATCCCGAACGCTGAGGTGCTCTTGCCCTTGCCGTGGCCCGTCACCACGATCAGCAGCGGCCTGTCGCGCGGTTTACGCCGCTTTGGATCTGCGCTTCCTAGGTCCGTCATGCCACCTTCCTCAGTCGATGCAGTCGTGCCCCCGCGGCCATCGCCACGGCGCCGGCGAGCCCGAGCCGCACGGGCCCGTCCTCGATGTCGATCACGTGGACCGCGCTCGCCGTCCGCCCGAGACGCGCCGCCGCCTGTGGGATCTCGCGCGCGGGGTCGTGCACACGCCCGTCCGTCAGCACCACCGCGATCGCCCGGCGGCCGGGCTCGCGCAGCGCCTCGTTCGAGATCAGGCGCTCCGCCGCGTCGAGGCCGGCCGCCAGCGGCGTGCGCCCGCCCGCCGGGAGTTTGCGGATCGCCTCCGCGGCGCGCTCGAGCGGTGTGCCTGCCGCGATCAGCACCTCCGCCGAGCGGTCGCGGAACGCGATCACCCCGACGCGGTCGCGGCGTGCATACGCGTCGCGCAGCAGCTCCAGCAGCGCGCCCTTGACTCGCGCGAGGCGCCGGCGGGCGCCCATCGAGCCGCTCGCGTCCACCACCAGGCACAGGAACGCGCCCTCGCGTCCAGCGCGGATCGGCGCGCGCACGTGCTCAGCCGGTGCGCCCAGCAGTCGCGCGTGCAGCGTCGCCACGATCGCCACGTCCTGTCGATCGGTTTCCCGCCCGCCCTGCGCCGGGCGCGAGTCGATCGCGCCCGCCTGCGGTCCGCTCGTGCGCGCCCGGCGGCCGAGCGGGCCGGTGCCGTGGCCGACGAGCTCCAGTGCCGCAGCCGGCAGGTGCGCCGGCGCGGGGGTTACTCCTCTCGAAAAGTCTGTATAACCATGGCTATCGGTGGGTGCCGGGCTGTCACCTCTTGCGTTTGCTGTATGACCATGGCTATCGCTGTGCGTTGAGCCGGTATGTGCGCGGCCGTTCGTCACCGCGGGGCCGCTGCCATTCGGCGGCTCGTTGTCGGGCCCGCCGTCGTCTGGCCCATCACTTGGCCCGTTGTCATCCGGGCGGTCATTTGGCCCGCCGTCATCCGTCGAGCCGTCGAGCGCGCGCTCGACGTCCTCTGGATCTGGCTGGCGCCCGTCGAGGGGGTCGCGGCGGCGGCGGTGCGGCAGGGCGAGCGCGGCGGCGCGGCGGACGTGGGACTCGTCGACCTCGTCAGCTCCGTCGAGTGCCGCGAGCGCTCGCGCGGTCCGCGCGGTGACTAGGTCGCCACGCACGCCGTCGACGCCGAGCGCGGCGCACGCGCCGGCGATCCGCAGAAGCTCGCGCTCGGGGAGGCGAACGGAGTCGAGGCGCTCGCGCGCGGCGCCGATGCGAGCGGCCAGCTCGCGCTCGTCTGGGGCGTAGCGCTCGGCGAACGCGGCGGGGTCGCGCTCGAATGCAAGACGGCGGCGGACGATCTCCGCGCGCTCGCCCGGGTCGCGCGGTGCGCGCACGTCGACACCCAGGCCGAAGCGATCGAGCAGCTGCGGGCGCAGCTCGCCCTCCTCGATGTTCATGGTGCCGACGAGGATGAAGCGCGCGTCGTGCTCCACGGACACGGCCTCTCGCTCTACGCGCGCGACCCCGGACGCGGCCGCGTCGAGCAGCGCGTTGAACAAGGTGGTCCGCCAGTAGATTGACCTCGTCGACGTACAGGATTCCCTGGTGGGCGCGGGCGAGGATGCCGGGCTCGAAGGCCTGCTCGCCGGCGAGCGCCTGGCGCAGATCGAGCGCGCCGACTAGCCGGTCGAGCGTCGCGCCGAGCGGCAGCTCGACAAGCGGCGCAGCGCGCATGTTGACCACCACTTCGCGCGGGACGACGCCGCCGGGCGCCCTTTCCCCTGGGCCGAACGCGTACGCCTCATCGACCGCCGCGAGGACCGGTGGCAGTAGTGGAGCGAGCGCGCGCACGGCGGTGGACTTGGCTGTGCCGCGCTCGCCGCGCACGAGCACGCCGCCGACCTCCGGCGAGACGGCGTTGACGAGCAGCGCCTCGATCAGCGGCCGCTGGCCCACGATTGCGCTCAACGGATACTGTATAGCGATAGTTATACAGTCTTTTGAAGCTTTGACATCCCCGGCGCCCGGCCGACTGGCGTCAGCCCTACCATTCGCCGCCGGGTTCATGTCCCCGCCTCCTCGAGCTCGCCCTCTAGCGCGAGGAAGCGATCGCGGATCTGCGTGAGAGTGTCGTCCTCGGGCGCTGACCACAGGCCGCGGTCGGCGGCCTCGAGCAGGCGCTCGGCGATCGCGCGCGCGGCCCAGGGGTTGGAGTTCGACATGAACGCTGCGACGTCGGCGTCGAGCAGGTATCGCTCAGCGATCTGCTCGTACATCCAGTCTTCGGCGACGCCCGCGGTGGCGTCGTAGCCGAACAGGTAGTCGACGGTGGCGGACAGCTCGGCGGCGCCCTTGTAGCCGTGGCGGATCATCGACGCGATCCAGCGCGGGTTGGCGACACGCGCGCGGAACACGCGGCGCGTCTCCTCGGCGAGCGTGCGTGAGACCACGCGCGAGGGGTCGGAGCTGTCGCCGAGGTACGCGGCGGGCTCGCGGCCTGACAGCGCGCGCACGGTGGCGACCATGCCGCCGTGGTACTGGAAGTAGTCGTCCGAGTCGAGGATGTCGTGCTCCTGGGAGTCGACGTTCTTGACCGCCGCCTCGATCCGCGCGAAGCAGTCGCGCATCGACTCGCGCGCGGGCGCGCCATCGAGGCCGCGACCGTACGCGTAGCCGCCCCACGCCTCGTACACCGCGGCGAGGTCCGCGTCGCCGCGCCAGCCGGGCGGGTGGGTCCCTGATCCGAGCCCGTCCGCCCCGCCGCCCGCGTCGCTGTGGCTCGCGGAGTTCTGGCTGTCGAGCAGCTGCAGCAACCCGGCGCCGTACGTGCCGGGCTTTGAGCCGAACACGCGCGTGGTCGCGCGCCGCCACGCGCCGTCCGCGCCCAGCTCGCTGGCGAGGCGCTCGGCGTCGGCGCGCGCATGCGCGGCGACGAAGTTGGCGTCGTCGGGCTCGTCGAGCACGGCGACGGCGGCGACGGCGTCGTCGAGTAGCGCGATCAGGTGCGGGAACGCGTCGCGGAAGAAGCCTGAGATGCGCACGGTGACGTCGATGCGCGGGCGGCCGAGATCCTCGAGCGCGACGACCTCGATGCCGGTCACGCGCCGCGACTCAGGGTGCCACTTGGGGCGCACGCCGAGCAGCGCGAAGATCTCGGCGATGTCATCGCCCTGCGTGCGCATCGCGGAGGTCCCCCACGCGACGAGGCCGACCATCCGCGGCAGCTCGCCCGTCTCGCGGCGGTGGCGCTCGAGCAGCGCGTCCGCGAGGCGCTGCCCCACTTCCCACGACAGCTCCGACGGCAGCGAGCGGGGATCGACGGAGTAGAAGTTGCGCCCCGTGGGCAGCACGTCCAGGCGCCCGCGCGTGGGGCTGCCGGACGGCCCGGCGGGTACGTGGCGCCCGTGCAGCGCCGCGAGCACGTGCTCTAGCTCCTCGCCCGTGCGGCGGATGCGCGGCACGACCTCGCGCGCGGCGAAGCGCAGCGCGCGTTCGACGCCCGCGTCGGAGCGCCCGAGCACGTCGGTGCAGACTCGTGGGACGGCGTCCGCGTCCCAGTCGCTCGCGGCCAGCGCGTCGAGCAGCGCCATCTGCGCTGCCTCCAACCGGTCGACGAGATCGCCTGCGCTGGCGGCCGGTCCGCGGAAGCGCTCGATCAGATCGCTCGGCACCACCGCCGCGACCGCACTCGCCGCATCGACCGGAGTGTCCGGCGCGGCGAGCGTGTCCACCGGTGTCTCCGGCGCAGCCACGGGCGTCCCCGGCGCCGTCACGAGCGCCGGCTCATCCAACCCGAACGCGGCGCCGACGGCGCGCCGCAGCCCGGGCACGTCCCCCGACCCGAGCCGCAGCATCGCGGCGGTGAGCCCGCGCAGCTGCTCACCCTCGGGCGCGTGGCCGAGCACGTGCAGGCCGTCCTTGATCTGGATGTCCTTGACCTCGCACAGGTAGCCGTCGATGTGCTGCACGAGCTCACTCAGATCGTCGGGCCGCTGATGCACGTCGAGGTCGGCCTGCAGGTTGGCGCGCTCGATGGCGGACCAGATGCGTGCGGCGAGCGCTGGCAGCTTTGGCGGGTCGAGGAGCTCGAGGCGGGCGTACTCGTCGAGCAGCGCCTCCAGCTCCGCGAGCTCGTCGTAGGTGTCGGCGCGCATCATCGGCGGCACGAGGTGGTCGACGATGACGGCGTGCGCGCGGCGCTTGGCCTGCACGCCCTCGCCGGGGTCGTTGACGACGAACGGGTACACGAGCGGGATGTCGCCGAGCGCGGCGTCGGGCGCGCAGGCGGCGGACAGCGCGAGCATCTTGCCGGGCAGCCACTCGAGCGTGCCGTGCTTGCCGAGGTGCACGATCGCGTCGGCCCCCCAGACGGCGTCGAGCCAGCGGTAGCACGCGAGGTAGTGGTGCGTGGGCGGCAGCTCGGGGTCGTGGTAGATACCGACGGGATCCTCGCCGTAGCCGCGCGGCGGCTGGATGGCGACGAGCACGTTGCCCAGCTCCAACCCCGCGATTACGAAGTCGTCTCCGTCCAAGTAGCGGTCCCCTGGCGGCGGACCCCACCGCTCCTCGATGCCCGCGCGCAGCGACTGGGGCAGCGTGAGATACCAGTCGATGTAGTCGGCGACGGGCAGCCTGAGCGACGAGTCGGCGAGCTGGTCGTCGGTGAGGAACTCGGGGTCGTGCCCGCCGCTGGCGATCAGCGCGTGCATCAGCTCGTCGCCGTGCGCAAACGGCTGCTCAACGCTCATACCGTCGGCGCGCATGGCGTCGAGCAGCGCGAGCGCGCTGGCGGGCGTGTCCAACCCCACGGCCATGCCCACCTTGGCGTGCTTGGTGGGGAAGCTCGTCAGCAGCATCGCTACGCGCCGGCGCTCGGCGGGCACATGGCGCAGCCGCGCGCTGCGCACGGCCAGGCGCGCGACGCGCGTGCAGCGCTCGGGGTCGGGCACGTAGCGAGGCACCGCGGCGCCCACGGGCGAACCATCCGCATCGCGCTCCTTGAACGAGATAACCCCGCCGAGGATGCGCCCGTCGAACTCGGGAATGGCAACCTGTGTGGCCGCATCGAGCGGCGCAAGCCCCGAGTCGGACGCCAGCCATGCGGCGCGCGAAGCGGTGGCGCAGACGGCCTGGATCACGGGCACGTCGAGCGCGGCGAGCGCCGTGGCGTCCCATTCCTGCCACTGCTCCCCAACCCCCTCGCCATCCCCGGCGGCGGCGTCCGCGGCCCCCGACCCGCCGGTGGCGAGCATGGTGACGATCAGCGCGTCGACATGCCCGTCGAGCAACGCCAGCGCAGGCACGTGCCCATCTGGGTCCCGCCGCAGCGTGTAGCTCCACGCCGCCAAGGCGTTCGCCCCCGCCTCCTCGATAGCCGCGCAGACGGCATCGACGAACGCGGTGTTGCCGGTCAATCGATGCGAGCGGTAGAAGCAGAATCCGACGGTCGGGCGATCCGCATCGTGGCCGGCGAGCGCTTGCTCCAGCTCCACGTCACCGACTCCAGGCACGTACACCCCAAGATCAGCCACCTCATGAGGCGGCTCGAACCCAAACCCCTCCAACAGAAAAGTGTCGGCGAGGAACCGCAAGAGCTGCTCGACGTTGTCCACATCGCCGTGGCGCAGGTACTCGCCCGCCTGGGCGACAGCGCCGGCTGGGGCGAGCGACAGCCCGGTCATCTCCGCGTCCGGTTCCGCCTCTCCGCCGAGCGCGAGCAGCGCGATTCCCCGCTCGAGGCAGCGCTCGCGCAGCAGGTCGAACCCGCCGGGCCAGCCGCGGCGCCCGCCGAGGATCCGGCACAGCACCACGCGCGCGCCGTCGAGGACATCATCTATAAGAGCCTCCGCTTGCGCTCCGGCTGGGTTCGCACAGCGAACCTCCGGGAAGTGCGCGGGGAGGCGTTCGACGGCCGTGGCCGCGGCGAGGATCTCGGTGTCGGCGGTAGTCACGAAGCGCAGCACGGGCACGTCTCCTTTGTCGGGGCGAGCGGCGCGGACGTACCGGCTGCGAGGTCTCGCATCACGAGGCGATGCACGGATGCACCTCCGTCGTGACCGTGGGCAGGTCGCCGGGCACGCCACCTTCGATCAGCGCGGTCAGCCGGTCGGTGTCGAGGTGCGCTTCGACGAGGTCGCCGAGCACGTCCAGGCGCGCCTCACGCGCGGCCGCGAACGAGCCGGTGCCGGCCACGAAGCGACGGCCGCGCAGCTCGGCCACGTGTCCCAGCAGCGCGCGGCGAAACGCGTCGTGCTCGAGCACACCGTGCCACGAGGTGCCGATCACCGACCCGGCGCGACAGCCGTCCGGCTCGCCGTCGTCGGCGATGAACAGGCCGTCGTCCCGGCCGTCGTCAGCAAAAAGCAGGCGGTCGCCTTGGCCATCGGCGCCGACGAACAGCCCCGCGCCCGGTGAGCGGCGACGATCTTCACGATCGTGATGGGAATCACGATCGGGAACGTCGGCGACGCCCGCCACACGCCCATGCCGGATCTCATAGCCGCCGACCTCGGTGTCCAGCCAGTGGCACCGCCCGGCGCGTCGCCGCAGAACCTTCTCGCGCGCGAACGTCGTTGTGACCGGCAGCAGGCCAAGCCCTTCGACCGCGCCTGCGCTGGACTCGACCTCGTCGAAGATGCGCTCGCCGAGCAGCTGGTAGCCGCCGCAGATGCCCAGGATCGGCGCGCCGGCCGCGGCGCGCGCCACGAGCGCGCGGTCGAGCCCGGCGCTGCGCAGGCGCGCGAGGTCCTCGACGGTGGCCTTCGTGCCGGGCACCACCACGAGGTCCGCGCGCTCGACGTCCGCCGCCGAGCGCGTGAAGCGCACGCGCACTCCCGGTTCGGCCGCGAGCGCGTCGAGGTCGGTGAAGTTGCTCATCCAGCGCAGGCGGATGACCGCCACGTCGAGCGTGTCCGCGCCGGCGGGCGCGGGCGTCTCCGGGCGCGGCGCGTCGAGCGCCAGCGAGTCCTCCACGTCCATCCACAGATCCTCCACGTGTGGCAGCACGCCCAACGTCGCGCGACCGGTCAGCTCTCGCAACTGCACGAGACCGGGCGCGAGTATCGACTCGTCGCCGCGAAACTTATTAATCACAAAACCCGCTACGTGGGCCTGGTCGGCCGGCTCGAGCAGCGCGAGCGTGCCGAACAACGACGCGAACATGCCGCCGCGGTCGATGTCCGCCACCAGCAGCACCGGCAGCTCCGCCGCGCGCGCCAGGCCCAGGTTGACGAGGTCCGCGTGGCGCAGGTTGATCTCCGCCGGGCTGCCCGCGCCCTCGCACACCACCACGTCGTAACGCGCGCGCAGGTCCGCGAGCGCGTCCGCCACGATCGGGCGCAGCTCGTGCTTCAGCTCCTGGTAGGAGCGCGCGCTCGCGTCCGCGTACGGCCTGCCCATCACCATCACCTGGCTGTGGCGCTCGCCCGAGGGCTTCAGCAGGATCGGGTTCATCGCCGCCTCCGGCTCCACGCCCGCCGCCGCCGCCTGCACCGCCTGCGAGCGACCGATCTCGCATCCGTCGCGTGTGACCACCGAGTTGAGCGCCATGTTCTGCGCCTTGAACGGCGCCACGCTCACGCCCGCGCGGCGCAGCCAGCGGCAGATCCCCGCCGTGACGAGCGACTTGCCCGCGTCGGACTGCGTGCCGCACACCAGCAGCGCGCCCCTCATCGCGCGCCCTCCGATCGCGAGGGTGTCGAGGGTGTCGAGGGGGTCGAGGGGGTCGAGGGTGTCGGGGGTTTGTCTCGATTAAAACTCTGTATAGCCATGGTTAGACAGACTTTGTTGTGAGACGAAGGGCACGGGGGAGTGCGTGCGGCGGGCCGGCGGCGGCAAGCGCGCACAGGGCGGCGGCAGCGGCGCCCACCGCCAGCGACAGGCGCGCCGCGCGGTGGACGTCTCCGACGGCGGGCGCACGTCCGTGCCCTAGCCGCGGGCGCGACTCGATGTTGCCGTCGTATGCGAGCGGCCCGCCGAGGCTCACGCCGAGCGCTCCCGCGAACGCCGCCTCGACCGGCCCGGCGTTGGGGCTGGGGTGCGCGCGACCGTCGCGTCGGGCTGTGGCAGCCGCCGCGCGCGGCGAGCCGCCGACGAGCGGGGCGGCGAGGCACGCGAGCGTCGCGGTCAGCCTCGCGGCGGGCCAGCTCATGGCGTCGTCCAGCCGCGCCGCCGCCCAGCCGAAGTCCGTGTAGCGCTCGGAGCGGTGGCCGAGCATCGCGTCGAGGGTGTTGGATGCGCGATACGCGGCCACTCCCGCGGGACCGGCGAGCGCACCCCACAGCAGCGCGCCCACGATCGCGTCGCTGCTGTTCTCCGCCAGCGACTCGACCGCCGCGCGGCACAACGCCGATCCGTCCAGCTCGGCCGCGTCGCGCCCGCACAGCGCGCGCAGCGCGCCGCGCGCCTCGTCGAGCTCATCGTGCGCCACCAGGTCGGAGACGTTCAGCGCCTCACGTCGCAGCGAGCGCCCGCCGAGCGCCACCCACGTCAGCGCCGCCAGCACCACGCCGCGCCCGAGCCGCCCACGCGCGGGTCGCCCGCCCCCGAGTCGACCGCGTCTGAGTTGCCCGTGTGAGGCAGCCCGCGCAAGCAGCTCCGCGCCGAGCGCAGGGAGCGCGACGAGGATCGCCACCACATACGTGCCGCGCCTGCGTGTCGGTGCGTACATCGCCCGCTCGAGCGTCAGCGCCGCGCGGCCGAACCCCGCCACGGGGTGCCAGCGGTGCGGGTCGCCGGCGATCACGTCGGCGGCATAGCCGGCGAGCAGCGCAACTGCGGTCACGGCACCGCGTCTCACGTCCGCCGGGCGGGGCGCTGGTCCGACGTCGTTTCCATGCGGCGCCTCCTCGGGATCGTGCGTCCCGTGTTCGGAAGGGTTCGCGGCGATCGAGTCTCTGGCTTCCGGGACGCGTGTCCCGGTCACAGTGGCGCGACCGCCCCGGTCTCGCACCGGGTTCCTCGCACCGCCACGCTGACCACGCCGATGCTACCTGCTGGCGGCCCGCGCGGCTGACCGGCTCGCGTAGCGCGGCCACGCCGCTGCCTCTACTGTTGCTCAGCGATGAGCGACGCGCAGCGCTTCACCCGCCCAGCCACGCCGGAGGGCTTCGACAGCTCGCGCGCCGCCGAGCGCGCCGCCGACCCTCGCGGCTGGCGCTACGAGCACGACGAGCGCGACATCGTCCACCGCGTGATCGCCGAGCGCCGCGACGTGCGCCGCTTCCGCCCCGACCCTGTGCCCGACGACGTGCTGCAGCGCGTGCTCGAAGCGGCGCACCGCGCCCCGTCGGTCGGCCTGATGCAGCCGTGGCGGCTGATCGTCGTGCGCGAGCTCACCACGCGCGTGGCCGTGCGGCGCCTCGCCCAGCGCGAGCGCCTGCGCCAGGCCGACCGCTTCGACGAGCGCACACGTCAGTTCCTCGACCAGAAGGTCGAGGGCGTCGTCGAGGCGCCGCTCGGCGTGTGCGTATGCTGCGACCACGGCGATCCCCACGTCGAGGTGCTCGGTCGCGGGACGATCCCCGAGACCGACGTGTACTCCACCGCGTGCGCCGTGCAGAACCTGTGGCTCGCCGCCCGCGCCGAGGGGCTGGGCGTCGGGTGGGTCAGCTTCTACCGCCCCGACGACCTGCGCGCGCTGCTCGGCATCCCCGCGCGCGTCGACCCCATCGCATACCTGTGCGTCGGCTGGCCCGACGAGCGACCCGTGCGGCCGGGACTCGAGTCCGCCGGGTGGTCCGCACGGGTCGCGCTCGACGCGGTCGTCATGGACGAGCGCTGGCGCGAGGACGCCGCGGCGGAAGCTGGGGACGCAGCGCCTGACCGGGGGGCGGCGCCCGACCGCGGTGCGGCGATCCAAGCGCGCGACCGCCTGGACCAGCTGGTCAAGCCCGTGGGGAGCCTCGGCGCGCTGGAGGCGTTGATCGAGCGCTGGGCTGCGGTTACCGGCAGCGCGCCGCCGTCGAGCGTGCGCGCGGGCGTGCTCATCTGTGCGGCCGACCACGGCCACGTCCGCCACGGCACCAGCCTGTTCGACAGCGCGGTGTCCGCCCAGGTTGCCGCGGCGGCGGCCCGCGGGGAGACTGCCATCGGAGTGCTCGCACGCCGCGGTGGGCACGAGCTGCTGGTGGCCGACGTCGGCCTCGCGGACGCCACGCCGCCGGGCGTGCGCGACGCGAAGGTCGCCGCCGGCAGCGCCGACATGACCGCCGGACCGGCGCTCACCGAAGCCCAGCTCGACGCCGCGCTCGAGACCGGCGCGCAGCTCGCACGCGAGCTCGCCAGCGCGGGCGTCGACTGCCTCGTACTCGGCGAGATCGGCATCGGTAACACCGCCACCACCGCGGCGCTCGTCTGCGCGCTCACCGGCGCCTCGCCGCAGCTCGCGGTCGGGCGCGGCACCGGCGTGGACGCCGCTGGGCTCGAGCGCAAGCGCGCGACCGTGGCGGCGGCGCTGGAGCGCCACGCGCGCCCCGCCAGCACAGCGCGCTCGGCCAGCACCGCGCGCGACGCCCTGCGCGACCTCGGCGGCCTGGAGCTCGCCGCGCTGGCGGGCGCCGTCGGCGAGGCGGCGCGCCTGCGCCTGCCGGTGCTGCTGGACGGCTACGCGGTCACCGCCGCTGCGCTCGCCGCCGTCGGACTCTCCGCTGAGGTGGGTGAAGTGCTGATCGCCGGCCACCGCTCCGCCGAGCCCGGACACGACCTCGTGCTGGCCGAGCTCGGGCTCGAGCCGCTGCTCGACCTGCGGCTGCGCCTCGGCGAGGCGTCGGGCGCGCTGCTGGCGCTGCCGCTGATCGAGGCCGCCGGCGCGCTGCATCGCGAGATGGGCACGTTCGAGGAGTCCGGCGTTGCACGCCCGCACTGACGCTCCCGCTCAGCCATTGTGGTTGCGTCCGTGGGACGGCCTCGCGTCGGCGTTCGCGTTCCTCACGATCGTTCCCGTTCCGGCGGCCGCGGCGAGTACCGACCTGAGCGCAGGCGTGGCCTGGTTCCCCGTCGTCGGCGCGGCCGTCGGCGCGCTGGCCGGCGGTGTGCGCCTTCTGGCGGGGCTTGCCCTCGGGGCCACGGCTGCCACCGTGCTGGCGATGATCGCGCTGGTGATCGTGACCGGCGCGCTTCACCAGGACGGCCTGGCGGACACCGCTGACGGCCTCGGCGCACGCGGCGGCAGGGCCCGGCGCCTGGAGGTGATGCGCGACTCCTCCACAGGTGTGTTCGGGACGTTTGCGCTGATCGCGTGGGTGCTGCTGCTGGTCACCACTGTCGCCTCGCTCGACGGTGACCGTGCGCTGCGCGCGCTCGTCGTCGCCTGCGCGCTCGCGCGGTGGGCGGCGCTCGTTCATGCCGTCGCCACATCGCCTGCGCGCTCAGACGGTCTGGGTGCCGCGCTTGGCGTGGGCCGCGTGGCGCTCGCTGTGGCGACGCTGCTGGCGGTGATCGCGGCGCTCGCTATCTGTGGCCTCGCGCCCGGCGCCGCGGCGATCGGCGCCAGCGCGGTCGTCGCTGCGCTGTCCGTGGTGTTCGCTCGTCGCACGCTTGGCGGCCGTACCGGAGACACGCTCGGCGCTACCGTCACGATTGCCGAGGTCGCCGTGTGCGTTGTCCTGCTGGGTATGTGGCAGGGGTGAGGCTGTCGCACAGCGCAGAGGCCGCTACGCGCTGTGCTTGCGGATGCTCGCGGGCTGCTTCGAAGGTGCTTTTGGTCGCATCGACGTGACATTCGACTCTCCGCGTCGGCCGTCACGCAGCTTGACTGCCTGTGCGACATCTGGATCAGACATGAGCCGCTGAGCCAGCTCCTCGACAACGGGTCCTACGAGATCCTGCGCCGATCGAAGCGAACGCACGAAGACCGTTGCCTCGAGGGCGTCGAGGGCCTCTCTTGACAGACGCACGTTGAGCTGTGAGGATTTCACATAGATCCTAGAGTCTAGATTTTACTATCCGATGCCTGAGGTATCGTACTCGCATGGCCTCCGATAGCGAGTCAAGGCAGCCTGAGGACATCGCCACCCAGATCACGTTGGGTCAATCGCTTGTCGCTGCTAGTGGGGGATTGGCGGCAGCCGTCGCCGGCAACATGCCCCAGGACAGAGAGCGTGCGGCGCTTACGGCTCTTGGCGACGCCCTCCGATCAGCCGCAGCGCACGAGTCGATCGTCGCCATTTCGGGGGAGCTCGGGCTAGTGTCGGCTCGGGAGGCCGCCTGCCTTGTGGATGCTGTTGGTCCAGACACCATCCCTGCGTTGAACGAGATGGCGGATGTACTCGTGCGCGCCGCACAGGGCACGGTCAACGCTGACGACAGACCGGGCTTCGACCGCGTTCGGCAGCTGTTGCTCGCGCTGAGCGAGCTGCGCCTGGCCCAGGCGAGGCATGTAGATCGCTCAGACCCGGCGGAGCCTTGGTGGCCGACGACACTGAGTTCCGTTTCGTAGCCGCGAGCGTCCGCCGCGCTGCTCGGTTGCAGCGTGAGTACGTTGACAACTTCCTTGAAGTTGCTGGTGCTGAATGCTCGATCGGTATGCAGTTCGCCGAGCTATGCGATGAGGTCACCCAAATCGTTGATGACTATGAGCGGCAGCACGCAGCGGCCAGTGACGTTGTACACCGTCGGCTCATACTCAACACGGTACGAGAACTACTCGCGTGGACACGGGATCTGCAGCTGCGCTGCGCCTGGCTTGACGCCGCGGCGAACCCTCCCATCGATCTGGGCTCCCTGTATTACCTTTCAGGTCTCGCCAAGGCCATCGTGCGCGATGACGCGGATCTCACTGTTGTACCAGCGCACGAGGGGTCATACGCGACTGTCGTTAATCCCTTCCGCGCACCGAGTAATCCAGTTCCGCCCGGCATCGTTCTGGTTGCGTTTGTACCGCATCGAGAGCTCGGAAGTGGACTCCTGCACCCTCTCCTCGCGCACGAGATTGGTCATGGTGTTGCGAAGGTGCACGGCTACACCGAGCAGCTACGCGCTCTAGTCGCACCCGGCGAAATCGACCAGATTCTCTTAGCCGGGGCTGAGGAGGCAGCTGAACAGTCAGGGCACTCCGTCAACGAGGAGCGCGCTATCCTTGACAAGCGGCTCGGAGCGTGGATCGAGGAGGTGTTCTGCGACGCGGTCGCAACGGCATGTCTAGGTGCCACGTACCTGTTTTCGTTTGCTACTGAGGTTCTGCCAGACGAAGTTGACGTCGCAGCGACGAAGCATCCATCGACACGACAACGTGTAAGGCTGATTATCGAGCACTTGGATCGCCTCGGGTGGGGAGCCATTGTCGATCGCGAAGTTCCTGGGCTTGCTACGTGGGTACGAGGCGTGGCATCGCGCCCACCGTCGCTCCAGCGGCCCGCTGACGAGGCACTGCGCGCCGCTATCGACTTGGCGGGTGGGCGGATACAAGATGCTGTCGATAGCCACATAAACGCGCGCGTCGCGAACCCCAATGAGGGTGCACTTGCGGCTGTCGCTGCTCTGTTGAAGCAGCATGTGCCGCCTGCACAGCATGACGGTCGAGCCATCGAGCAACCAATGATCATTGCGGGGTGTTGGCTATCGGTGCTGAAGACACACGGCGGCACCGTCGATGCGCTCTCCGATGCTGTTGACTCTCCCGAGCTTGGCCAGCTACTGCCTTACGCTCTAGAGCTCAGTGTCATTGTCGATCGCTGGCAGACAGTATGAGTATCCTCGGGCGCAGAGGCCTAAAGAGGGCTATGCTTCGCCGCCCGTTGGACCGGCGTCTCATCGTAATGCCGCTTGTCGATCCGACTCAAATCGGAGAGGCTTCGGTCAACGTTCGTCTCGGAACTCGCTTTCGCCTGCTCCGGCGTACGCAAGACTCAGGGCTTGATCCACAGACGGTTGCGCAGTCCTCTGTCGAACGAGGACAGGAGGAGATAGTCGTTCCCATCGGCCAGCCTCTGTGGCTGCATCCCGGGCAATTTGTGCTTGGCGCAACTCTTGAGTATCTACGCTTCCCAAAAGACCTCGCTGCCGATGTCGTCGGGCGGTCGTCATGGGGGCGAGTCGGGCTCCTCGTTGCCACTGCGGTGATGATTCAGCCGGGATACCGTGGCACACTCACCCTAGAGCTTGTGAACCACGGAGATGGTCCCATCGCCCTATACCCGGGGTCTCGCATTGCGCAGCTGGTAGTGAGTCCCGTGCTCGAACCGTCGGTCGCCTCATACGCGGGCAAGTACGTCGGTTCCACGGGCCCAGAAGTTTCGCACGTCGCCAAGGAGCGAGCGGAGATCGCTGCACTGCGCCGGACCGCGGACCTGCTTGCCGAGCCCTAGCGGGGGCGCTCAGCGAGTCCAGCCAGCTCCGGATCGGGACCACAGTTGGCGAGGATCTCGGCGTCGCGGGCGGCGAGCAGGCGTCGGCGCTCGCGCTCGAGCGCCTTTGCGACCACAGCAGCGCGGCTGCTCGCGGCTTTGGACTCAACGACAGCGTCAACGAAGTCGAGCAGCTCGTCCGGGAGCGTGATGACTAGCTGCTTCGCCATTTCGTGCTGGTAGCAAATTAGGAGGAGGCGTGCTCAACGCGGCGCCGCTAACCGCTCCCCGGCCGCCCGGCCGCAGCCAGCGCCGCCAGAAACGGCGCCCGCGCCGCGGCGTCGCAGTGTCCGCGCTCGAGTGCTCTCATCGCGCCGTCGGGGTCGGCGCCGGTGGCGAAGTCGGATCCCGGCCCGCACACCGGCTCGAGCGGCGAGTGCCCATCCCAGCGCGATCCGGGGATCGTCGCGTCGAGGCTCACGCGACGCTCACCGAGCGTTACCGCCAGGTATCTGTGCACGTCGATGAGCCCCTCCGGCGGCACTGCCTCGGCGACGGCCGGGCCGAACAGCTCGATCGCGCGAGCGCGATCTAGCCGGTAGACACGGTGCACGAGGGCAGGCTCGGTCTCGGGGAAGCGCCGCGCGAGCGCCTGCCCGAGGAACAGGTGCTTGGTCGCGGACGTGCCGCGTGCCTCGAGCAGCATGCTCTCCACGGTCGGCTCGTTCGGGAGGCCTCGTGGCAGCGCCCGCACGGCTTCCACGAGCTCCACCAGCGAGCAGTCCGGACGGAAGAGAGCACCCAGCGCGGCGCGCTCAGCCGCGTCGCGGTGCGGCCAGAGCGCCTCATAGCCGATGAACTCGAACAGCCTCACGCCTGGCTGCAGCGGCCGCGGCGCTACCTGCAGGCGGTTTACGCCCACGCCGGACGGCGGGGCTTCCTCGAACGCGAGCTCGCTAAAGCCGCAGCGCTCGAACGTGTCGCGAATGTGGGGCACGAGATCGGGTGGACGGCGGTGGCGTGTCCACACGACGGTGGCGTTCGGCGCGCACAGCTGCCCCAGCTGCTCGATCGTGTTGACGATGTCCGGCGCCGAGATGTTGCCGAACACGCCGCAGATGACGATCACGTCGGCCGGGACGGCGCCCATGTAGGCATCCGTGAGGGAGGCATCCGCGGCGACTGCCTCGACTGCGTCGAGGCCCGTGGCGGCGGCGGCGCGCTGGGCGAGCAGCACGTTCTGTGGGTCGAGCTCCACGAGGCGCGCGCTGACGTCCGCCCGCCGGGGATGGTTGGCGAGCACGCCGATCAGGTCGTGCCCCTGTCCGGCGCACACGCTGATCGCCCGGATCGGGCCCGGCGCAGCGTGATCGAGCACGCCGCGCAGTTGCGCCTGCACGAGCGCTAGGCGACGTCCCAGCTCGGAGTCGGGGCTCTCGTAGCCCGAATGCCACGCGCGCCAGTTGACGGACTCGTGCGCAGCTGTGTCGGCACCGTTCACGGGGCCGACTCTACCTTCCGCGCCAGCGCAGGACTAGACAGTTACGCAGCTATCCACATCAGCCCGCGCCGGCCGTCGCCGGCTCGCCTGCGGGTTCCACCGCAGCCGGCGAGGTCAGGCGCGCGGCGAGCGGCAGCCCGAGCAGCGACACCGCCGCCATCGCCAGGAACGCCGCGAGCGGATGGTGCACCAGGACCTGCACGAGCAGCGCGATCGCGAGGCCGCCGAGGTTTCCCGCCATCCACACGATCGCGCCGGCGGTGCCGGCGGCGGCGCCCGCGAGCAGCTCTGCGGCGGTGAGGATCACCGGCAGCGCCGGCAGCAGGACCAGGCCCATCGCCACGAGCGCCAGCGCGCGCACGCCGATCCAGGGCGTCGCGCCCAGCACCACGCAGCCGGCGCACGCGACGAGCACGGTGGTGCGCATGAAGCGGCGCTCGCCGTGGCGCCGGGCGACGAGCGGCGGCAGCACGGCGCAGCCGATGATCCCCGCGATCACCATCCCCACCAGCAGCCCGCCGGCAGCGGTTTCCGAGACGCCCGAGGGGTGCAGCAGCGTCTGCAGCCAGGTCGCGAGTGCGACGAAGATGCCGAAGCCGAGGAACACGAGGCCGCACAGCGTGCGCATCGGCGCGAGCTGCCACAGCGCTCGCGCGGCGCTCCCCTCGATCGCAGCGTGCTGGCCGATCTCGGAGGATCGGTCGCTCGCGTGTCCTGGGCGGCGCAGGACGATCGCCAGCACCACTGCCGGGATCACCGCCAGCACGGCCTCCAGCACGAGCAGGCGCTCGAGCTGTCCGTGGGCGCCGAGCGTCGGTCCGAGCAGCAGCGCGAGCAGCATCCCGACGAAGTTGCCGGCCGAGCCCACCGCGATGCCAGTTGCGCGCTGGTCGGGCGGCAGGTACTCGCCGGCCAGCTTGCTGACAGCGCTGAGGACCACGGGCTGGGCGACCGCGACCATCACCTGACCGGCCATCGCCCATGCGAACGTCTCACCGCCCAGGCGCACCAGCCCCCCGAGCGCTACCAGCCCGCCACCGGCCGCCAGCGTGGGGCGAAACCAGCGGTCGAGCAGGATCCCCGCGGGGATCGCGAGGACCACGTACAGGAGCGGGAAGATCTCCGCGAGCCAGCCGACCGCGCTCACCGACACGCCGTAGCGCCTCGCCGTTTCGGTCGTGATCGCGGCGTATGTGAGCCAGAGGATCTGCGTTGCCGCGCACACGAGCGCGTATGCGCCGATCACGCCCCAGCCGCTGCGCTTCATCGGCGCGAAGCTTATTGCACGGTGCTCGCGGCGCCAGCCGCCTCACGGCGCGCAAGCTCCTCGCGCACAAGCGGCGCGACCTTCGTGCCGAACAGCTCCATCGAGTTGAGCACGTCCCGGTGCGCCACCGCGCCGACGCTCATCTGGGCGATGTAGCGGTCGTGACAGAACAGCTCGTGCTCGTAGAGGATCTTCTCGGCGACCTGCTCCGGCGAGCCGACCGCGAGCGCTCCATCAGGCGCGCGCAGAGCTTCGTACTCGGCCCGCCCCGACGGCGGCCAGCCGCGCTCGCGCCCGATGCGGTTCATCATCGCGAGATACGCGGCGGCGAACGCCGAGTCGGCCTCGGCGGTGCTGGCGGCGAGGAACGCGTGCGTGTTGATCGCCACCCGCGTCTGCGATGGGTCGTGTCCGGCTTTGGCGGCGGCGTCGCGGTAGAGCTCCACGAGCGGAGCGAAGCGCGCTGGCTGACCGCCGATGATCGCGAGCGTGAGCGGCAGCCCCAGCGTTCCCGCCCTGACGACCGACTGCGGGGAGCCGCCGACGGCCACCCAAACGGGCAGCGGCTCCTGCAGCGGTCGCGGCCACACCTCCGCGTCGACGAGCGCCGGGCGGTGGCGCCCCGACCAGGTGACGCGGGTCTTCTCGCGGAGCTCGAGCAGCAGCTCCAGCTTCTCCGCGTACAGCTCGTCGTAGTCTTCGAGGTCGTAGCCGAACAGGGGGAAGGACTCGATGAACGACCCGCGCCCGGCCATGATCTCGGCGCGCCCGTTCGAGAGCAGGTCGACCTCCGCGAACTCCTCGAAGACGCGCACCGGGTCCTCGGAGCTCAGCACCGTTACGGCACTCGAAAGACGGATGCGCTCAGTCTTAACCGCCGCCGCTCCCAGCACGACGGCCGGGGCGGAGACGAGGAAATCACGGCGGTGGTGCTCGCCGATGCCGAACACGTCGAGTCCGAGCTGGTCCGCCAGCTCGACCTCCTCCATCAGCTCCTGCATGCGCTGGTGCGGGCTGACTCCGCTTGCCAGGTCCGCGAAGGTTGCGAGACCGAGTTCCATAGTTCCAGCATAACACCGGTAGTTGTTTACGCAACTATATTGCCTGGCCTTACACGCTGCGCAGGGCCGCCGCCGGTGCCAGGCGCGCCGCGCGCACGGCCGGATACAGCCCGGCGAGCGCGCCGAGCGCGAGCGCGATCGCCACCGCGCCGAGGACCGACAGCACGGGCACGACCACGATCCAGCCCTGGGTCGAGGCGTAGCCGGCGGTAGCGGCTGCGCCGAGGGCGATCCCCGCGACACCACCCATCAGCGACAGCAGCACCGACTCGCCGAGGAACTGCACGCCGATGTGCACCGCACGCGCTCCGAGCGCGCGGCGCAGGCCGATCTCGGGGCGGCGCTCGAGCACCGAGATCACCATCACGTTCGCGATTCCCACGCCGCCCACGAGCAGTGCCACGGCGCCGAGCGCGAGGAACACGGCGGTGAGCGTGCTCTGGGCGTCGGCCTGGGCCTGCAGGGCGTTGGAGGGCCGGCTGACCTTGGTCTGTTCGGGGTTCTGCGGGTTGGCGGCGGCGCCGAGCAGCGAGTCGGCTTCGGGCACCCGTTGGGGGTCGGCGCGCACGTAGAGCATGCTCGCGTGCCGGGTGGTGGCGAACAGGCGTTGGGCGACCGGGTAGCCGATCAGCGCGGCGCGTTCGATTTCGGGCGCCAGCGGCAGCGGGCCGATCACGCCGGCCACTGTGAACCAGATGTTGTCGATCAACACCTGCAGCGGCCGTCCGTCGGCGGACAGCCGCTCGACCCCAAGTCGCTCAGCGGCTACGAGCCCGAGCACGACCATGGGAAAGCGTTCGTCGCCGGCGTTCAGGAAGCGGCCGAGGGTCATCTTGCCTCCGAGCGCGGCGAGTAGCTGCGGGTCGGCGGCGTCAACGCTGATCCCGTTGGTTTCGGCGGCTTCGATGAAGGAGCTGCGCCGCGCCGTCGCCCCGGACACGCCCGTCACGCCGGCGGCCGAGCGCACGCTGCGCAGGTTGCGAACGTCCCTCACGGCGGCTTTGGGCAGCTTGGCCGCTTCACCGAGGAAGCTTTCTCCGGGCGTGACCGTGAGCAGGTTGGTGCCCAGTTCGTTCAGCTCAGCGACCAGGCCGGCCTTGCTCGAGTCGGAGATGCCCAGCACGGCGACCATCGCGGCGATGCCGATCGCCACTCCCAGCGCCGACAGCGCGGCACGCAGTCGGCGCGTGCGCAGACCGACGCTGGCGACGCGCAGCACGTCGGCCGTCAGCAGGCGGCTGGGCGCGAGGTCAAGCCCCATCGTGGATCAGGCGGCCGTCGCGCAGCTCCACGCGTCTGGGCAGTGTGGCGGCGATCTCGCGGTCGTGGGTGATCACGAGCACGGTCGTTCCCTGCCCGTTGAGCACCTGCAGCAGCTCGAGGATCTCGCGGCCGTTGTGCGTGTCGAGGTTGCCGGTCGGCTCGTCGGCGAGCACGATCGCCGGCGCGCTGACGAGCGCTCGGGCGATCGCCACGCGCTGGCGCTCGCCCCCGGACAGCAGCGCGGAGGTCTGGCGCATCCGATGCTCGAGCCCGACGCGCTCGAGCGCCGCGGCCGCCGCACGCCGGCGCTCGCGGGCGGGGGTGCCGGTGTAGAGCAGGCCGTTGGCCACGTTCTCGAGCGCGCTGTCGGCCTCGAGCAGGTGGAACTGCTGGAAGACGAAGCCGATGCGACGCGCCCTGAGCGCCGCCAGGTCGCGGTCGGAGGCGCGCGCGACGTCGGCCCCGGCGATCCGCACCAGCCCGCTGGTCGCCCTTTCCAGGGTGCCCATGATGTGCAGCAGCGTCGACTTGCCCGAGCCCGACGGGCCGACGATCGCGCACAGCTCGCCGTCTTCGACAGTTATGTCGACGCCCCGCAGCGCGTCGACGCCGCCGTCGTAGCGCTTGACCACGTCTGCCAGCTCCAGGACGGCGCTCACTGCGACTCGATCACGGTCAGGCCTTCGCGCACGCCCGCGCCTTCGACCTGGACGTAGCCGCCGGCGAACATGCCCGGCGTCACGGGCACCGTCGCGCGCTGGCCTCGTGCGAGCGCTTCGACCGCGTAGCCGCCGCCAGCTGTGGCGATCAGGGCGGTCGCCGGGACCGTCAGCACGTCGCGGCGGATGCCCTTGACCAGTTCGACGCTGACGGGCGCCTCGTCGAGGTGGGCGACGTGGCGGTCGAGCGCGATCGTCACGGGGATCGTGGATTCGCCGCTTTCGCCGCTGGGGCTGCCTTTTCCTTCGTCGCCCGAGCCGCTGGCTTCGCTGGCCACGGTGCTCACCTGCGTGACGTGCCCACGGGCTTGGCCGCCACTCGGCAGCTGCACGGTGACGGTCTCGCCCACCCTGGCGAGCTGCTGCTGTTCGGGCTTCACCTTCAGCTGGACGAACTGCTGGGTGGAGGTGGTCGTGAGCGCTACCTCGCCCGCACCCGCGCTCGCTTCACCGCTCGGCGAGCCTTTGCCGGGGTCGGCTTTGGCGGGTTCTTCTTTGGCCGGTTCGTCTTTGGCCGGGTTTCCTTTCGCGGGTTTGCCTTTGCCTTTGCCGGGCGATTTTCCCTCGGGTTTCGTTCCAGGCGCTTCGCCGGCCCCGGGCGGGTCCTGCCCGAGGGTTACCTTCACTTCGGTCACGCGCCGGGCGCCGGGCGCGAAGACGACCCGGCCGAGCTCGACAACGCCTGACTGTGAGAGGCCCTTGGCCTGCTGCCAGCGCTTGACGGCGGCAGCGGTGGCGGCGCCGAACGATTCGTCGTCGGTGATCGCCCCGTAGGGGTCGAAGCCGAGGTCGATGAGGTTGTGGTTCAGCTCGGTCACGTCGGGGCCGTCGCTGACGCCCTGCTCGAGCGTGCGGTAGGCGGGCACGGAGCCGTACATCAGCACGACGGGCAGATTGTCGAGCCGCCACAGCGTCCCGCCGCGGCCGATGACGGCGCCGACTGAGGGCAGCCAGGTGAAGGTCCCGGCGACCCGGTCGTAGAGCTCGAGCGTCGTTCCGTAGCCGAGCGTGCCATCGACGGTCGAGCTTTCAGACAGCGTGCGCCGTGTGACGCTGGCGGTGGTGTCGCCGGCGGGCACGCCAGTGTCCGAGCCGTGATGCCCGCCCGAGCCAGAGCCGAACAGCACGACCGCAAGCACGGCGACGACGACGATCGCCAGTGCGCCCGCGGCCAGCCAGCGCAGGCGCCTGCGCCCCAAGGAGCCCACGGCTCAGCCGCCGGTCGCGAAGTTGCCGCTTTGCGAGCCGCTGGGCGCCGCGCCGGCGCTCTGCTTGACCTGGCCGCCGTGACCCTTGAACGGGAGCAGCCCCTGGCAGGACTGCTGCGCTTTCTGGAAGGCGGGGCTTTCAGGGTTGGGACCGCCTTCGCCGGGCTTGCCGTGGATCCGGATCGAGACGCGCCCTTCAAAGCTCGAGGCATGCACTTCGATGCCGTGTTCGCGCATGCACTTGGCGAACTTTTCGACCGCTTCCGCGTGTTCCACCTTTTCCTGCGGGGAGAGATTGAGCTTCTGCGGTTCGGGCTGGTACTTCTTGCAAGCTTTCTGGGCGGCTTCCATCTTGGCGGGTCCGGCGTCCTTGACGCGCATCCCGTGTCCTTCGCCGCCGGGTGCGGTCGCGGCGGTGGCTTCGATGCCGTGTTCGCGCAGGCACTTGGCGAAGTCGGCGAACTTGACTTCCGCCTGCTGTTCTCGGGCGGCGGAGGATGTCGAGGACGGCGAGGAGCCGCCGCAGGCGGCGAGTAGAAGGCTCGCCGCGGCGACGCACAGGACGGTGAGCGGAGCAAGCGGGCGACGGCGGGACACGGGGGCTCCTTTGGGTTCGATCGAGGATCGCTGGTGGCGCCGCCGCGATCGTTCGATCGCTCGCGGCGGCACGCACATCAAGCCAGCCGAACCTGAGAGGGGCCTTAGAGCAGCCGAGGAGTTTCCTGAACGGTGGCCTCGTCTGCCGGGCCCGCCGCGGCCGCGGGGTCCGCCGCGCCGCCGGGTGTGGCCGCGACGAGCTCGGCGTCGGTCATGGCGAGCGGCGGCAGCTCGAGTGTGAGGCGCGCGCCGCCGCTGGGATCGTTGGCGGCGTGCACGGAGCCGCCATGGGTCTCGGCCATCTGGCGGACGATGGCAAGTCCCAGGCCTGAGCCGGGGCGCGCACGCGCGGCGGGCGCCCTGTAGAAGCGATCGAAGACCCTGGGCAGATCCTCGGCGGGGATCCCCGGCCCGTGGTCGCGCACTTCCAGGCGCCCGTCGCGCACGCGCACCTCGATCGGACTGGCGGGCGCGGTGGGCGGGTTCCATTTGCAGGCGTTATCGAGCAGGTTGGCGATCGCTCGCTCGAGTCGGGCGGGCGCGGCACGGACCAGGCATGGCTCGGCGTCGAGCACGAACGTAGATGAGTGCCCACCCACCCCGTGCAGGCGCGCGCGCTTGAGCGCGCTGGCGGCGGCGAGATCGAGGCGCACGTCCTCGACTTCGATCTCCTCGACGTCGGTCTTGGACAGGTCGACGAGATCGCCGACGAGCACGGTCAGCTCGCGCAGCTGCGCCTGCGCGGCGGCGACGATGCGGGCGCGCTCGTGCGCGGGCAGCCGCTGGCCGAGCGCGAGCGCGTCGAGGTTGGCCTGCACGCTGGTGAGCGGCGTGCGCAGCTCGTGCGAGGCATCGGATACGAGCTGGCGCTGGGCGAGCCGGGAACGCTCGAGGGCGGCGAGCATGGTGTTGAAGCTGGCGGCCAGTCGTCCGAGCTCGTCGGTCTCGCCGGTCTCGATTCGATGACCGAGATCCTGCGTGCGAGCGACAGATTCGGCTGCGCCTGTCAATCGCCGCACCGGCACGAGCGCCGCGCGCGAGACGAGCAGGCCGAGCGCGGCGGCGAGCGCGATGCCGCCGAGGCTGACGATCGCGAGCACGAGTTGCAGATTGGCGAGCGTGTTGTCGACGTCGGTCAGCGGCAGGGCGACCTGCCACACCCCGTTGCCGGGCGCGCGCTCGGTGAGCACCCGCACGCGCGTGCCGGCGACGGTGGCGTCGCTGAAGAACGCATCCCGCCGCCCGGCCGCGACGGCGCGTGTCGCGGCGGTCACGGGGAGCATGGCCCCTGGGTTTCGTTCGGAGCGCAGAACCTGGCCGTCGGGCTGGAACAGCTGGACATACCCTGTGGCCCCGCCGAGCTTGGGGGGCGGGAGCACGAGTCGCGCGAGTTCGCCCAGCCCGCCCTTGGGGCGCGCTTGCGCCGACGCGGAGCCTGGGGCTACGACGGTCGCGCTTGCGGAGCCGGTCGCTTGGACGGTTGCGCCTGCGGAGCCTGTCGCTTCGACGGAGCTCCGAATGGTCCCCGCTTGCGCGACGCCGGTGGGCGGCAGCCTCCCTTCGCGCTGCAGCTTCGAGAACGCGCTCGCGCTCAGCTTCTTGGTCCTGATCTGAACCGATTGCGCCTGCCCTGGAATGAGCTTCTCGCGGAGGCTTGCGTCGGTCTGCCCGAGCAGGTCGTTGCGCGTGACGACGTACACGACGACCGACGCGAGCACCACCGCCGTGGCGACCGCCCCGGCGGCCAGCAGGACCATGCGCCGGCGAAAGCTCATCGCGCCGCCGACCTCAGCACGTAGCCGACCCCGCGCACGGTGTGCACGAGGCGTGGCTCGCCGGCGGCCTCGGTCTTGCGGCGCAGGTAGCCGATGTAGACCTCGAGCGAGTTGGACGCGGGACCGAAGTCATAGCCCCATACGTGCTCGAAGATGCTCGCGCGCGTGAGCACCTGGCGGGGGTGACGCAGCAGCAGTTCGAGCAGCAGGAACTCGGTGCGTGTGAGCTCGAGCAGGCGGCCGTCGCGGCGCGCCTCGTGCGCGAGCGGATCGAGCTCGAGGTCCTCGAAGCGCAGGGTCTGCTCGTCCCCCTCCCAGCCTGTGCGGCGCAGCAGCGCGCGCAGGCGTGCGATCAGCTCCTCGCGCGCGAACGGCTTGGCGAGGTAGTCGTCGGCGCCGGCCTCGAGGCCGGCGACCCGCTCGCTCACCTCGGCGCGGGCGGTGAGCATCAGCACGGGCGTGCGATTGCCGACGGCGCGGATTCGACGGCACACCTCCAGACCGTCGAGTCCGGGCATCAGCACGTCGAGGATGACCGCGTCGGGCGAGTCGACCGCGAGCGTGCGAATCGCCTCGCGACCGTCGATCGCGGTCGTGACGTCGAAGCCGTTGAGATCGAGCACGAGCGCGAGCGCTTCGCGCACGGAGGGGTCGTCGTCGACGACCAGCAGACGCATGCGCGGATGCTGACGGACGAACGTGAAAGAAACCTGAAATATGAGGTTTGCGAGGTGGGGCGCTACGCTTGCCGTGTGCACTTCGGCTGGCCCCAGTTGCCCGCCTACGATCGGTGGAGCGCGACCTGCGACACGCTGCACGGGCACACGCAGGTCCTGGGCAAGCTGGCGGTTGCGCTCGCGCCGCCGGAGCCGCAGCTGCAGCACGCGGCGCTGCGTCTCACCGCGCGTGGCGTGGAGACGAATCCACTGCCGGCGCCGGACGGCTCGGGCGCGTTCGTGGCGGCGCTTGACCTGCGCTCGCACGAGGCGCTGGTGGAGCACAGCGACGGTCGCGAGCGCCGCGTGGCGCTCGCTCCGGACCGCTCGGTCGGCGCGGTCGCGCGCGAGCTGCTGGCGGCGGTCGGCGAGCTGGCGGGTCCCGTCGCGATCAACCCCACGCCGCAGGAGGTGCCGTGGAGCGTGCCGCTCGACGAGGACGAGGAGCACGCGAGCTACGACGCCGATCTGGCGGCCTCGTACTTCGCGGCCGCAACGCGCGTCGCGCTCGTGCTGGCTGAGTTTCGCGCGCCGTATCGCGGCCGCTCGACGCCGGTGAACACGTGGTGGGGCTCGTTCGATCTCGCCGTCAACCTGTTCTCAGGCCTGCCCGCCGACCCGCCGTCGGAGGACTTCATCATGCGCAACGCGATGGACGCGCAGGAGGTGGCGATCGGCTGGTGGCCGGGCGACGCTCGCTACGGCCGCGCGGCGTTCTACGCCTACGCGCATCCAGCGCCCGAGGGCTTCGCTGGTGCGACGCTCGAGCCCGCGGCGGCACGCTGGGAGGCGGAGCTCGGCGAGTACGTGTTGGACTGGGACGACGTCGTTGCCAGCTCCGACCCGCACGGCACGGCGCTCGCGTTCGCCCGCTCGGCCTTCCGTCACGCGTGCGCGGTGTGCGGCTGGGACGCGATGCTCGCCGGCAGCGCCGAGGGTGCACCGCCGCCCGTCGTCTAGCGGCTATTCCGCGCTGATAGGGAGTTAGCCATGTCCGCCGCGCCGTGGCCGAGAATGGCGCGGTGCCTCGCCTGGCCGCGTTTTACGGAATCGTCATCTGGATGTACCGCCCCGATCATCCTCCGCCGCACTTCCACGCCCAGTACGGCGATGAGGTCGCTCAGATCGAGCTCGCCAGCCTGCGAATTCTCAATGGGTCGCTCCCGCCGCGTGCGCTGCGGCTCGTCCGGGCGTGGGCGCGCCTCCATGTCGAGGAGCTCGCCGATAACTGGGTACGTGCCCAAGCGCTCGAGCCTCTGGCGTCGATCGAGCCTCTGCCCTAGCATGGAGAAATGATGCTCCGAGTGACCAGTGTGCAGCCACTAGCCGGCTATCGCCTGCGGGTTGCGTTCAACGACGGCGTTGAGCGCGATGTCGACTGTGCCTTCTTGCTTCACGGGACGCTTGGGAAACCGTTGCGTGATCCCGAGTACTTCCGGCAGGTCCGGGTCGATGACGAGGCACGAACGGTGGTGTGGCCCAACGGCCTTGATCCTGCGCCGGAGCTTCTACATGGCGACTGCGAGCCAGCGGTCCCCGAGGGGCCGCACTTCCAAACGCCCGCGGTGAGCCGGGCCGCCTAGCTCGCTAGCGGCGCGCCCTGCCGGCGCTGGCGGAAGCGCTGCGCAAGCAGCTCGCCATAGAGCGCTATCTCACCGACACGCACGACGAGCACCAGCGCGAGAGGCATGGCGCGGACGCCGCGATGATCGAGCGGCTGCTGTCTGCGATTGAGTCGTGATCAGCGCGCCCGACCGAGGGCGCGGCGCACGCGCAGCACAACAGCCAGGGTGATAGCCGTGACCGCGAATCGGCGTCGGTCGCGTCGTGCCTGCCGAGCTTCGCCCTCCTCAATGAGCTGGAGCAAGTGGGCACCCCACTCCCACATGTACCGCTGCGCGTCGTCTTCCGCCATGAGCCCGAGCGCCCAGCTCGGAACAGATCGGGCGACTCGGTCACGCCGCCTTAAGCGTTTCTTCCTTCGCACTGTAGGAGCCGTTATCTGCTCGATGGCTAGCTGCGCTCGCATGAGTGCCTCGACGGCATCTTGTAGTGGTCTCGCGGCCTTATTGAGACGAAGGCGGTGGCTAATCTCATAGAGCGCAAGCAGAACGCACAGCAAGCTGGCCACGGCGCCCGCGATCGTCATTGCGGTCATCTCGTGCTCCACCCCGGAGCAAGCAAGCGCAGCGCGCGGCGATCATCGGCAGTCTCGCGGTGCGCGACCCGCCGGCCCTCACCGTTCAGGCGATAGTAGTAACGCGGAGGGCGTCCCTCGTCCTCCGGGCTGATCTGCTCCCAGCGGCCGTTCAGCAGCCCTTCGTCCTCGAGCCGGCGTAGGATCGCGTACGCGGTCCCCGCCGGTACGCCGCTCGCGCGCACGACCTCCAACCCGTAGGCTTCGTCGGCCAGTGCGTCGAGCAGCACCTGGAGGATGAGCTTGGTCTGGTGGGAGCGCTTCCGAGCCACGCGGCGAGATTAGCATGAATTCAGAATAGGGTCAAGACCCGCCAGCGGCTCACGGGCGCGCTTGGGGGAGGCTCAGCTAGCTGTGGTAGTTGAGGCCCGAGGCCTTGAGCTCACGCACGAGCCGGTTCCGCCACTCATTGTCCAGCGGTATGTACACAAGCCCGTTGAGATCAGACGGCAACTCTACGCCAGGGTCGTGAAGCACGGCGACGTGCTCCCGACCGAGCAGCCCACAGAACTATCCAAACTCGAAGATCACGTTCTGACGGGCGCGAGGCTGCTCCTCCCCATCCTTGGCACGTCCAACGTCGTCAGGAGTCGCTAGCACGACGCTAGCGCTGCGCTGTAGCTGGCTGCCACGACGGCGCAGCTCGCCACGATATCTGCATCGCCCGCAGGTCTTTACCGCCGCGCCCTGAGTTTCGACCACTCCGCCTTGTGTACGCGCTTGGCTGCCTGGTAGTCGAGGAGCGCCTGCGGTGAGTCAACGTCTCCGAGCGTCGGGTGCGCTGGCACGAGCTCAGCGGCGGTCCCCACGCCGTAGCGCTTGGCAAGTACCGCGCTCAGTGACTTGACCTTCATCTCGCCGAAGCCGGGCAGTGCGGCCAGGTTTGCACGGAGCTCGCTGGTGTCGGCGGCGTCGGTCCAGACCCGCGCCGCGTCGCCGTCGTAGCAGTCCTCGACGTGTACGGCAAGGTCGTGCACGCGCTTGGCCATCGACCCGGGGAACCGGTGGATGGCGGGTTTCTCGCGGAACACCTGCTCGAGGTCGGCTGCGGCGAGTGTCGCCGCGTCGATCGAGCCCAGGCGCTCGCGCAGCGCGAGCGGCCCAGCGAACGCCTTCTGCACGGTGACCTGCTGATCGAGCGCGAAGCCGATGAGCAGCGCCATCGGATCGGAGGCGATCAGTGCGTTGGCCTCGTCGGAGTCAGTGAAGTACAGGCGGTCGGGCATGGGTCAAGCGTACTGCCCATTGGTCTCAGTCGACCCCGCGGACGAGTCCGGCGTGGCCGGCGCATCTGCCGCCGCCCGCGCGGCGGCGACGTACAGGAGCGCCTGTACGCGCGCGACCGCGCCCACAGCCGCGTCGGGTGGCAGCAGCTCGGGATGGTGCAGTGGGCGCGCGGTGAAGCCCTCCGCCAGGTCGAGGCCGACGAACGCCATCGCCACCGGTGCCAGCGCGCCGAAGAACGCGAAGTCGTCCGATCCGCACGAGCGCCATTCGGGGGCGGGCGTCAGGTTCGCGCTCGCGAGCAGATCGCGCGCGCGCGTCACGATGCGAGCGTCGTTTTCCAGCGCCGGCTCGCCCGGCTCGAGCTCGACGCTCGCGCGGCAGCCGTGTGCCGCGGCGACCGCGGTGGCGGTCTCGGCTACAAGCTCGCGTAGCGCGCTTCGGTCCTGCGGGCGATGGGCGCGCAGCGCGCCTCGCGCGTGCGCGCGCGCGGGAATCACGTTCTCCGCGCTGCCTCCCTCGAGCACGCCGATCGTCAGCGACGCGGCGCTCAGCGGGTCGATTCGCCGCCCGAGGAGGGCGTGGAGCGCGACCACCACCTGGGCGATCGCGAGGATCGGGTCGCGCCCATGGTGCGGATAGGCGCCGTGCGAGGGCTCGCCCTCGACGGTGATCTCGAACGCGTCGCACGAGGCGTTGACGGTGCCGTGATCCAGCGCGACGGTCCCCCACGACAACTCGGGGTGCACGTGTGCGGCGACGATCGCGGCCGGCGCGAGCGCTGCGAGTGGCTCCGCGGCGAGCTGCTGCGCACCGGACGGGTAGGCCTCCTCGCTCGGCTGGAAGACCGCGAGCAGCGGCGCGGGCAACGCGTCGGCGAGCCCGTGCGCGGCGCGCGTGAGCGCGACCAGCGCCGCCATGTGGACGTCGTGCCCGCAGGCGTGCATCACCTCGCCGGTGGCCGCAAATGACGCCCCCGTGCGCTCGCGCAGCGGCAGACCGTCGAGCTCCGCGCGCACCGCCACGGGGGCTACGCGCTCGGGACCGGCTTCGGCAGCGCCGCCTGGGTCCACGCGCGCGATCAGCCCGGTGCCGGCGACCGTTTGACCTACGATCGGCAGCTCGGCGGCGACGCTCGCCGCGGTCTGCCGCTCGGCGTGCGCGAGCTCCGGCGCGGCGTGCAGGCGCCGGCGCAGCGCGACCGCCCGCGGCAGCTCGCGCTCGATGCCCTCCAGCAGGGCGTCGAGCGCCGGGTCAGTAGATGGCGGCATAGCGCCGGCAGAGCTCCTCGAGATCCACGTCGGCGGCGGCGACGAGCTCGGCGCGCTTGACGCTCACGTACGCGTCATACAGCAGCGGCGTCATCCACCCGCGGGCGGTGTCGTCGTCGGCGAGCGCCTGCAGCGACTCGGCGAGCGTCTGCGGCAGCGCGCCTACGCCGAAGCGCTCGGCCTCCTCGGTGTCCAGCTGCGCGGGATCGCGATCGAGGAGCGCCGGCGCTGGCAGCTGTGCGCGCACTCCCTCGAGGCCGGCCCGCACGATCGCGCCGAGCGCGAGGTAGGGGTTGGAGGTTGCGTCGGCGCCGCGGTACTCGAGGTGCAGCTGGTCGGCCGGGTCGGCATCGGCCAGCTCGACCACCGGTGGGATGCGCAGTAGCGCCTCGCGGTTGCGCTCGGCCAGGCAGACGGCCCCGGCGCTCCAGCGGTGCGGGCGCAGGCGCGCACCGGACACGGGGCTGGCGGCGGTGAGCGCGCTGAGCGCCCGCGCGTGGCGCAGGATGCCCGCGGCGAAGCGCTCGCCAAGCTCGCTCAGGAGCGCCGGCCGGGAGGCGTCATACAGGAGCGAGCGACCATCGGCGTCGAGCAGGTTGAGGTGAATGTGTACGCCGTTACCTGCCTGCGCCGGGTCGAGCAGCGGCGCGAAGCTCGCGCGCATTCCCTGCCGGCGGGCGATCTCGCGCACGACCTCTCTGAGCACTACCGCGCGGTCGGCGCTCACGAGACCGTCGGCTGGCGCGACGGGGATCTCGAACTGGTGCGGGGCGTACTCGGCGAAGAAGCGCTCCGGCTCGACGCCGGCGTCCACAAGTGCGCCCATCACCTGCGTGGGAAAGGGCTCGACCCGCCGCTGTGCGTCGAGCGTGAACGGCAGCGCGGGCGTGGACCAATCGAGCGTCGGCGAGCCCAGCAGCTGGAACTCGTGCTCGAAGCTCGCCATCAGGCGCGCGTCGAGCTCACGCTCGAGCCCGAGCAGCGTCTCGCGCAGGAAGCTCCGCGGGCAGCACTGCCACGGCCGCCCGTCGGTCTCGACGATGTCGCACAGCATGAGCTCCAGCGCGCTGTGGTCGGCGTCGGGCCCGACGCGCACGCGCGTGCTGGCGTCCGGCAGCAGCCGCAGGTCGCCGCTCGCGCCGAACGGGTTCGGCTCAGCGACGGGACCGAGAGGTGTGAGCGTGTGGTTGGCAGGCGTCCAGCCGATCCCCGCGCGCAGGTGCTCGTCGAGCTCGGTCGAACAGCACGGCGCGTCCACGTACGATCGAGCCGAGATCGCAGCACACGAGGGCGACCAGCTCGGTGCCGTTCACCTCGCCGTCCCGCTGGTCACTGTGCCGTTGTCCCAGATGCCCTCCGCGAGACCCAGCGCGCCCGCGCCCACACGCACGGTGGCGGCATCGGCGGCGTAGGCGACGACGAACATCCCTCCCGCCGGCATGTCACGCCGCTCGAGTGCCGCCGCGAGCCGCTCCTGGGGCTGCATGTGCACCCCGCCGTCGCCGAGCGCGGGATAGGTGTCGGCCACGCCGTACAGACTGCCGCGCGGACCGCGCACCCGTCCGAACACGCACGCGAAGTGCCCGACGTTCCAGTCCGGCGGCGGTCCCTGTGCGGCGCCGTCGAACAGGTAGTCCAGGAGCTGGTTGACGCTCGGACGCCCGCCCCACAGATGGTGGGTGGCGAAGTTCGCCACGAGCGTCACTGGATGCTCGAGCGCCGCCGCAAGCTCGAACACACCCGCCAGCGTGCTCGCTCTCCACGGGCCGGAGTAGGGGATCGCCTCGAGCGCTCCGCCGGAGAGCGACGCGATCGCCTCGCGCAGTCCGGCGGCGGTCGTCCCGGACACGTCCGAGTCGTCGATCGAGGGGATGTCCAGGCGGTAGTCGCGCCGCCCGGCTTCGCCGTGCGGGAGCGTGCCGGCCTCGCGCATCCCGGAGACGATGCTCCCGGCGGCGATCGCCACGGCATCCTGATCGAGCGGCTCACCGTCCAGCTGCTCGATACCGGCAGCGCGCAGCGCCAGGGCTCCGCAGAAGGCGCCACACAGATCGTCGCGCTGAGGCAGTTCCCGCGCGTGGACGGCGAGCAGCTGCCGGGCGCCCGGCAAGAGCGTCATATCCAGTGCATCGGACCTTGCCATAGGCGCAATCTACAGGGCTGCGGATCGGTCCGGTGACGCCATGCGCGACGGCCTGAAGCCCCGGAAATTGGGACTTCTGCGGCACTTCCGCAAAAGACAGAAACACAAACGCGAAAAAGACAGAAACACGAAAGGGAATCAGTTGCCAACAACTGTCTGCTTCCGCTTGACAGAACTGTAGGGTCTCTGTGATAGTACTGACCCTATGGCCCGGAGAGCGGAACCCTCCTACATTATGATGACATCATACCTGAGCGTTCTCGATCAACAAGCCCGGAAGCCTGTGGTCAGTCATAACTCGATAAAGGAGCGGTGAAGAGACGATGCGGCGCCTAATGATGATGTTCGGAGTGGTCCTGCTGGCAGCGTTCACGCTTGTCGGTGTCGGGGCCGTCTCCGTGTCTGCGTCGGGCGAAGAATTCGTTACGAGCACCACGGGCAAAACCAAAAGCAAACAGACCAACGTCCAGAAGCTCAAAATGGGCTCCAGCACGATTGAATGCACCACGGCTACGGGGACCGGCGAAGTCAAATCAACAACGATGACGACACACAAAGAAGTTGTGACCTACGGCGGGTGCAGCGGCTTGGGTGTGAGCCTCAACGTGTCGCCGGCGCATTTCGAAATTTACGCCAATGGCTCCGAGAAGCTCGAAAGCCGGGTCACCGTCTCATCGGAAAGCCTCATATGCAAGGTGTACATCGAACCGCAGACGATGACCGGCGTCTCCTACACGAACAGCTCAGGGAAGGTGACGGCCACGACGAGCGTCACCGGCATCCATTACAAGCCGACCGGCGAAGAATGCGGCGGCGCAGAAGGCACGAACGGCAGCTATTCCGGCAGCGTGCAGGCAGAACTCGAAGGCGGCACCGTCGAATGGAAATCGTAGCCTCGGTGCCGGCTTAGCACTTTTCAGGGGCGTGAGCCGGCGTCCGCCGGCTCACGCCCCTGTGGCGCGATGGTTCTGCGCGGGGGGTAGACTGCAGCGCGCATAAGGAGGTGGGCATGCGCGAAACGCCGCTCCGTGGCGGACCGGTTCGCAGCCGCTCCCGCGTGCTCGGTGCATGCGTGGTTGCGTTTGCGGGGATATGGCTCGGCAGCATCCCGACGGCGTTCGCAGCCGGCGGCGCCTGTCCGAACGCCCAGTTTCGCTCGGGTGCGTCCGAACATCTGCCCGACTGCCGCGCCTACGAGCAGGTGTCGCCCGTCGAGAAGGGCGGCCTCGACGCCGTCGCGCTGCAGCCGCTCCGTCCGGCACAGAGCTCTCCCTGCGAAACCGGGGAAACATGTACGATCGCGTACATGAACGTCGGCGCGGCGTTTGCAGGTGCGCCTGGGAACGAGTTTCCCAACGCGTATCTCGCCGCGCGTACCGTCGAAGGCTGGCAGACGACGCCGTTGACCCCGCCGACGCCGCAGGCGCCCGCGAACAGCCTCGCGAAGATCACATACGCCTTCTCGGGCGACGTGTCGCAGGCGGTGCTGCGCGTGCCGCTGCAGCAGTTGACCGAAGGCGCGCCGGCGGGCGTGTACAACCTGTACGTCCGCCAGATGGACGGGAGCTACTCGCTGGTGACCGCGAACGCCCCACCCGAACCGCCCCATGCGGGGTGTGGCACCTGCTTCGAAAAGCAAGACGTGCCCGCGTTCGCCGGCGCCTCGAGCGATTTCAGCCACGTCATCTTCGAGGCCAACGACAGCCTCCTCCCGGAAGCGCCTGGGGCTGGTGTCGAAAATCTCTATGAGACCGTCGCCGGACACGTGAGCCTCGTGGGCATCCTGCCCGACGGGACGGTCCCCTCGAAGGGCTCGACCGCGGGCGGCGGAATCAACGCGGTCAATGGCAGTACGCGCCAGCTCGAGCACGCGATATCTGCGGACGGCTCCCGCGTGCTCTTCCAGGCTGTCGCGGATAAAGGTGGGCCCGATCCGCAGCAGGCGGGCGACACTGAGCTATTCGATCGCATTGGCGGCGCCTCCACGATCGAGATCTCCGCTCCAGCCCCCGGTGCGCAGCCGTCCAGCTGCGAAACCGAAGAACGGATCTGCGATCCGGAACCGGCCGAATTCTGGGCGGCCTCGGAAAGCGGCTCGATCGTCTACTTCACGAGCAAAGCCGCGCTCACGAAGGAATCGCGTACGGGCCCCGAACTGGGCGAAAATCCAGGTAACGACCTCTACCGCTTCGACGTCGATACCGGCACGCTGACCGACGTGACCGTGGACGCGGACGAAGAAGACCTCGACGGCGCGGGCGTCCTTGGTGTGGTCGGGGCCTCCACCGACGGCTCGTACGTGTACTTCGTAGCCACGGGCAAGCTCGCCTCCAGCAACGAACGGGGAGTCGAACCGAAGAGAGGACTCCCAAACCTCTACGTCTGGCACGAAACCGACGAAGGTGCGAAGCGGCTGCAGTTCATCGCGACGCTCCAGGCTCCTAGCGAAGAAGAAGAAGAACACATCGAAGAACTGGCAGCTGGACAGCAGAACCCGTATCACAGTGACATCGCCGACTGGACGAGTCGACCGACGGAGTCGCAGGCGTACGTGACTCCCGATGGAAGGCATCTGGCCTTTATGTCGGTCAACCCACTGACCGGCTACGAAAATGTGACCCCCGCGACGAAAGAAGCGGATCACGAGGTCTTCGAGTACAGCGCCGAAACGGGTCAGCTCGTGTGCGCATCGTGCGGCCCTGGCGGCGCCCCGCCACTCGGCAGCGCGTTCATCGGCGCGAAGCTGGGGGAACGGGTGAGCACGTCCTTTCACCAGCCGCGGAGCCTGAGCGACGACGGCAGCCGCCTGTTCTTCTCCTCGCCCGACCCGCTCGTGCCCGAACTGGCCGGCGGGAGCGTGAGGGTCTTCGAGTACGAGGACGGCGCGGTGCAGCTCATCTCCGGCATGCAAGAGGGTGGCGAAGATGTGTTCCTCGACGCGAGCACGAGTGGGAACGATGTGTTCTTCGCGACGCGTGAACAGCTCGCACCGACGGACATCGACGAACTGGCCGATGTCTACGATGCGCGCGTCGACGGAGGCCTGCTGGCGCCAGTCGTCCCGACGCCATGCCAAGGCAGCGCATGCGAGGGGTCGCCCAGTCCGCCGCCGTTGTTTTCCGCGCCGACTTCATCCTCGTTCGTCGGACCGGGGAATCCAACGCCCCGGCCGCCGGCCGCGAGGCTGACGCGCAAGCAGATCCTCTCGCGCGCCCTGGCGAGGTGCAGGAAGTTGGCGAGCAAGAAGAAGCGCGCAGCATGCGTCGCCGCGGCGAACAGGCGCTATGCGCCAACCCACAAGCGAGCTCGTTACCGCGCCGTGATGAAGCGCCGCCGGTCCTGAGCGTGACCGGCGTGAGCAGCCTCCCTGGCGGTGCCATCCGTCTGACGATCAAACGGGTGGCGCCGCTGCTCGTGGCCGTGCTCGCGTTCGTAGGAGTCGGAGCGACACCATCGCTGGCCGCCTCGGCGGGACCGCATTGGAGCATCGTCTCCGAGTCCCAACCAACCTACTTCCAGGCGGGCGACACCTCCGACGCCTACGTGCTGATCGTCCGAAACGACGGGAGCCTGCCGACGGCGCATGGGAGCACGGTCACCGTGACGGACGCCCTACCCGTCGGCGTCGCTGCCACCAAGGTCTTAGCGGAAATCGAAGGCGCCCACGGCAACGGAACGCCCAGATACGAAATGACGTGCCCCAACGGACCGGTGACGGGAGCGATGACATGCACCTATGACGAAGGTCCCGCACAGGGTCCGGTCCTGCCCGGCGCGATGATCGTGGTGACGATCACCGTGTCGGTCGGAGTTGGAGCCAAAGCCCTGGTCAACTCCGCGACGGTCTCCGGCGGCGGCGCGCCGAGCGCCTCGACCGAAGAAACGACGCCAGTTGACGGCGCAACCATCCCCTTCGGCCTGTCGTTCTTCGGCCTTGACACCGTAGGAGAGGGCGGTGAACCAGACACACAGGCAGCCTCGCACCCGTTTGAGCTCACCACCGAGCTTGCGTTCAACGTCAGCTCGCGCGAATCGCCCTCCGCGCAGAACAGTCAGGCCGAATCGCCGCTGGCCAACGCTGCGCCGAAGGATCTCGAAGTCGCGCTGCCGCAGGGGCTTATCGGTGATCCGAGCGCCGTTCCAAGGTGCAGCCAGAGGGCGTTCCAGGAACAGGAAGCACTCAACTGTCCCATCGGGGCGCAGGTCGGGACGCTCAGGCCGTTCTTCTACGGGAGGTCGCAGTCGTCGGTGATTCCGGTGTTCAACATCGCCCCGCCGCCCGGCGAGCCCGCTGAGCTCGGCTTCTCGGTGGCCAGCATCGGGCACGTTCCGCTCTTCTTCCACGTTCGCAGCGACGGCGACTACGGACTCGCAGTGCAGCTGAACGACATCCCGGAGACCGGTCCGCTGCAGGGCGCGATCCTGACGCTGTGGGGAGTGCCCGCGGAAGCGAGACACGACCTCGAACGCGAAGGAACGCTCGGAGAAGCAGGCCCCCAAGCCAAGGAACACTGCGAACCCTCCGTCAAATTCGTCAGCGGCGTCGAAGTACAGGAAGGCTGCCCGAGCGACGTGCCGGCCAAGCCGTTCCTGACGATGCCGAGCAGCTGTGGCAACCGCGAACTGCCGGTGCCCGCGACCGGAGACTCATGGCAAAGCCCGCAAGCGCAACCGCTGCCGCTCCTGCGCGAAGCAATGCTCCCCGCGATCACCGGCTGCGAACAGCTCTCGTTCAACCCATCGATCACGCTCGCGCCCGAAACCACGCAAGCAGATACCCCGAGCGGCTACACGGTCGCGGTGCACGTGCCGCAGAACGAAGACCCGAGCGCGCTGGCGACGCCGGACCTGCGCGATGCGACGGTGAGCCTGCCGGCGGGCATCGTGCTCTCGCCATCGGTGGCGGACGGCCTGCAGGCGTGCGCACAGGACCAGTTCGCAGCGAAGTCGCTCGCCCCGTCGGCGTGTCCGCAGCAGTCGCAGATCGGGACGGCGAAGATCACGACGCCGCTGCTGTCGAGCCCGCTGGAAGGGCAGCTCTTCATGGGCGAACCCGAATGCGTGCCGTGCACGCCGAGCGATGCCCAGCACGGCAGGCTGCTACGCCTGTTCGTGCAGGCTCAGGGCTCGGGCGTGACGGTCAAGCTGGAAGGCTCGGCGAGGATCGACCAGAGCACGGGCCGGCTGACGGCGAGCTTCGAGCAGCTCCCGCAACTGCCGTTCGAAGAAGTGCAGTTGACCTTCAACGGCGGCCCGCGCGCGCCGCTGGCCAACGCGTCCACGTGCGGCAACCCGCTATCGGCAAATGCGTGGCTTACCCCGTACAGCAGTGAATGGCCCACCCGAGCAGCGAGCGCGCCGTTCGCGCTGAGCGGCTGTCCGCCGCCGCAGTTTCATCCGTCGTTCGTAGCGGGCACGACCGAAAACCAGGCCGGCAAGCCCAGCGCGCTGACGGTGACGCTCTCGCGCTCCGACCAGGACGAGGACCTCGAAAGCGTCAGCGTGCACCTGCCGCCGGGGCTGCTTGCGATCCTGTCCAAGGTCCAGCTGTGCCCCGAAGCGCAGGCGCGCGCCGATGCATGTGGGCCGGGCAGCGAAGTCGGGACGGCGACCGTCGGCGCGGGGCCGGGCGCCGACCCGCTGTTCCTCAAAGGCGGGCGGGTGTACGTGACGGGTCCGTATGAGGGCGCGCCGTTTGGCCTGTCGATCGTGGTACCGGCGGTGGCGGGACCGTTTAATCTGGGAACGATCGCTGTGGGCGCGAGGATCGAGGTGGACCCGAGCACGGCCGCGCTGAGCATCGTCAGCGACCCGCTGCCGCAGAGCCTGGACGGCATCCCGTTGCAGCTCAAGACGATCAACCTGAACATCGATCGCGCGGGCTTCACGTTCAACCCGACGAGCTGCCAGCCGCTGGCGATCGAGGGCGCGTTCGGGAGCAGCGAGGGCATGGCGGCGGCGGTCTCGTCGCGCTTTCAGGCGGCGGACTGCGCGGCGCTCGCGTTCAAGCCGAAGCTGACGGCGCTCACCCACGCGACGGCGAGCAAAGTTGGCGGTGTGCACCTGCACGTGCGGATCGTCTCGGCGCTCGGCCAGGCGAACATCGCCGCGGTCAAGCTCGATCTGCCCAAGCGCATGGTGCCGCGCTTGAGCACGCTGCAGCAGGCGTGCACGGCGGCCGCGTTCGAAGCGAACCCCGCGAACTGTCCGGCGGCGTCGGTGGTGGGCACGGCGACGGTGCTCACGCCGCTCGTGCGCCAGCCGCTGAGCGGGCCGGTGTACGTGGTATCGCATGGCCGTGCGGCGACGCCCGAGATCGCGCTGGTGCTGCGCGGCGAAGGTCTGGTCCTCGATGTCGTGGGACAGACAAGCGTCAAAGGTGACGTCGCGTCGGCTGCGTTCCGCTCGCTGCCGGATGCGCCGCTCTCGGAGCTCGACCTGCTGCTCGACGCGGGCCCGCACTCGCTGCTGGCGGCGAACCTCCCCGCGCAGGCGAACGGGAGCATGTGCGGACAGAGCCTCGCGATGCCGGTCAAGCTCACGGGACAGAACGGCGTGGTGCTCAAACAGACGACCAGGATCTCCGTGTCGGGGTGCCGAACGCGCAAGGCCCACCAGCAGGTCAAGCGCAGCGCCGGCGGCGAAGCGAAAAGCGACGCGCACGGCAAGCCGCGCGGCAAGGCGTAGGCTACGCGGAGCATGAGCTGGGACTTCTCGACCGACGCCGACTTCCAGGAGCGGCTCGACTGGATGGCGGAGCTCGTGCGCGAGGAGATCTGGCCGCTGGAGTCGATCTGGCACGAGCTGGGCCTCGACGGGCTGCGCCGCGCGATCGCGCCGCTGCAGCAGCGCGTGAAGGAGCGCGGCCTGTGGGCGACGCACCTGCCGCCGGAGCTCGGCGGGCAGGGCATGGGCCAGGTGCGCCTGGGCCTGATGCACGAGATCCTGGGCACCTCGCCGATCGCGCCGCTGGCGTTTGGCAACGCGGCGCCGGACTCGGGCAACTCTGAGCTGCTGGCGCTGGCGGGCACGGCGGAGCAGAAGGACCGCTGGCTGCATCCGCTGCTGGCGGGCGACCTGCGCAGCGCGTTCAGCATGACCGAGCCGGACACGCCGGGCTCGGACCCCACGCAGTTGCGCACGCGCGCGGTGAAAGATCCCGCCCACCCCGACGAGTGGGTGATCGACGGGCGCAAGTGGTTCTCGTCGAACGGCTCGATCGCGGACTTCCTGATCGTGATGGCGGTCACGAACCCCGATGGGCGCCCGGCGCAGCGCGCGTCGATGTTCGTCGTGCCGACGGACACGCCGGGCGTTGAGATCGTGCGCGACGTGCCGACGATGGAGCACCCGTGGGAGCAGTTCGGCGCGTACGGCGGCCACGCGGAAATCTCCTACGAGGGCGCGCGCGTTCCCGCGGACGCGCTGCTGGGTGGCGAGGGCGAGGGCTTCCTGCTCGCACAGCACCGCCTGGTCCCGGGGCGCATCCACCACTGCATGCGCTGGCTGGGAGTGGCGAAACGGGCGTTCGACATGCTGTGCGAGCGCGCGACGTACCGTCACGCGCACGGGTCGTTGCTGGCGGAGAAGCAGACGGTGCAGAACTGGATCGCGGACAGCGCGGCGGAGATGCAGGCGGCGCGGCTGATGACGCTGCACGCGGCGTGGGTGATGGACACGCAGGGCGCGAGCGCGGCGCGCACGGACGTGGCGTTGATCAAGTTCTACGGCGCGAAGGTGCTGCACGATGTGGTCGACCGCGCGCTGCAGGTGCACGGCTCACTGGGCTACTCGACGGACCTGCCGCTCGAGCAGATGTACCGCTTCGCGCGCGCGGCGCGCATCTACGACGGCCCCGACGAGGTCCACCGCCAGTCGGTCGCCCGCCACCTCCTGCGTGGCTACGAGCCCCCGCCGGACGGCGTGCCCAGCGAGCACCTGCCCACCCGTCGCGAGCAAGCGCGCGAGCGCTTCCGCGACCTGCTCGAGGCAGTCACCGCGAACGACTGATTTTTAAGGGCGAGCCTGCCGGCTCGCTGCGCGTGCCCGCGTGCCGTCATCGCCCGCTCTAGGCTGAGTAGCCGTGGCAACCGAGACCAGACGAGCGCGCACCAAGTTCGACCCAAGCGCGTTCGAGAGCTTCCGCTTCACCGCCCGCGAGCTGGACGACCGCGGCCGCGTGACGCTGAGCTACGCCCTGGACGAGCAGATCACCTTCCAGGAGGTGTTCCAGCTCCCGCTCGCCGACCCGGCGCGACGGCTGAGCGAGGCCGAGCGCCGGCGCGTGGATGGCCTACTGGCGCTGCTGCACTGGGTGGCAGGCGTGAGCTACTTCAAGACCGCACTACCGCCGAAGGTGAGCTGCGAGACGGGTGACCCACCGCCGGCGGTGGCGAGTCTGCTAGAGGCGCTCTACTCAGAGGGCCTGGCGGAGCTGGCATTCACAAACGACCTGTCGGGTATACCGCGGCCGTTGTTCGCTGGCGGAGCGTCGTCCACGCGGCTGGCAACAGTCGCGGGGACGATCGCGCAGCCGGCTGACACTTCGCTAGCCCGCATGCTGGTGCCAATCGGCGGCGGCAAGGACTCAGCGGTGGCACTGGAGATAGTCAGGCGCTCAGGACACGAGCTAGCGCTGTTCTCGCTAGGTGACGCGCCGCCGATAGCGCGCACGGTCGCCGTGGCGGGACTCCCCCGCCTGCTGGCCACCCGCACTCTCGACCCAGGTCTGTCCGAGTTGAATACCGCGGGCGCGCTCAACGGCCACGTGCCGATCACGGCGATCGTGTCGTGCGTGGCGCTGCTGACGGCGGCGCTGAACGGGTTCGACTCGGTGGCGATGGCGAACGAGCGCTCGGCTTCGGCTGGCAACGTGGTGTGGGACGGCGTGGAGGTCAACCACCAGTTCAGCAAGGGGCTGCGCGCCGAGCGGTTGCTGCGCGACGCGCTCGCCGAGCTCGCTCCGGGGCTGGAGCTGTTCTCCGTCGTGCGCCCGGCTTCGGAGCTTGCGATCGCGCGCGCGTTCGCGCGTATGGAGCGCTACCACGACGCGTTCACGAGCTGCAACGCGATCTTCCGCATCGACCCGGCTCTGCGCGCGGCGTCGTGGTGCTGTGACTGCCCAAAGTGCCGTTTTGTGTTTCTGGCGCTTGCACCGTTCAGCGAGCCGGCGCACCTGCGCGAGATCTTCGGGCGCAATCTGCTAGACGACGAGCGCCAGTTCGAGGGCTTCGCGTTGCTGACGGCGACGGGTGGGCACAAGCCGTTCGAGTGCGTGGGCGAGGAGCAGGAGAGCCTCGCGGCGATCCGCCTGCTCGCGCGCGATGGGCGCTGGAGCGAGCACAGTGTGGTGCGGCGGCTGGTCTCGGAGGTGCTGCCACAGTTCCCCGCCGACGCGGGCGATCCCGATGCGGTGCTCGCGCTGAGCGACGAGCACTCGGTGCCAGCAGCGCTGCTGGCGGAGGTCCGTGCGGTTCTCGGAGCTTGACGGCGCGAGCGTCGGCGTGTGGGGCGCCGGCCGCGAGATCTCCTCGTTCGCCGACCAGCTCGCGCGTCGCCTGCCGTCCGCGCGGATCGAGGTGGCCGCGTTCGATGCGCCGCCCGCAGCCGATGTCCGCGACGTGCTGAGGGCGCCGGATGCGAGGATCCTCGTCGCAGGGGCTGACGGCGCCCGCTCACGCGACGAGATGATCGCCGCGTTGAGCGCGTGCGACGTGGTCGTACGCTCGCCGGGCGTGTCGCTCTACCGCCCCGAGCTGCAGGCGCTGGCGACGACGGGCACGCCGGTCACGACCGCTACTTCCCTGTGGCTGGGCGAGCACGGCCCCGAGGGCGTGATCGGCGTGACGGGCACGAAGGGCAAGAGCACGACCGCGTCGCTGGCATCCCATCTCGCCCGGGCAGCCGGTCGCTCGGCGCGTCTAGCAGGCAACATCGGCGTGCCGGCGCTGGATCTGCTCGACGGCGAGTCCGCGGAGGTGGCGGTGATCGAGCTCTCCAGCTTCCACACGGCCGATCTGCAGACGGGGCCGGAGGTGGCGGTCATGACGAACCTGTACCGCGAGCACACTGACTGGCATGCCAGCGAGCAGACATATCGCTCGGACAAGCTGCGTCTGCTGGGGCTGCCCGGCGTCCGCGTCGCAGTGCTGAGCGCGCGCGACGAGGCCGTGCGGCTTGCTCTCGACGCGGAGACACTCAGCTTCGGGCGCGCGGATCGCTGGGACGCGCTCGCGGGCGGACTCGCGCTGGACGGTCGCGTGGTGGCCGAGGCCGAGGAGCTGCCGCTGCGCGGCGAGCACAACGTCCTCAACCTGTGCGCTGCGCTCACCGCGTTGGAAGCGCTCGGCATAGAGCCGCCGCCGCTGCCTGCGTCGCTCGCTGGCTTTCGGCCGCTGCCGCACCGGCTGGAGACGATGCTTGAGCGCGACGGCGTGGCATGGGTCAACGACAGCATCTCGACCACGCCCGAGTCGAGCGTCGCCGCGCTCGCCAGCTTCCCCGGCCGCGAGCTGATCCTGATCGCCGGCGGTCAGGACAGGGGGCAGGACTACACCCAGCTGGCCCACGCGCTGGCCGAGCGCGGAGCGACGCTGATCGGCGTGCCCTCGACGGGCGAGCGACTGCTCGCCGCCGCCCGCGCCGCGGGCGTCAGGCCCGCCCGCGCGATCGCTGCGGAAGACATGCGCGAGGCGGTCGAGATCGCGCGCGCGCTGGCGCGCTCGGGGACGACCGTCCTGCTCTCGCCGGCCGCCCCGAGCTACGACTACTACCGTGACTTCGAGCAGCGCGGCGAGCGCTTCCGTGCGCTCGCCGTCTCCTCCTGACCCTCTACGGGCAGAGCGGGTTCGCGGGCGCCCCTTCACACGCGTTGGGCATCGTTTCCTGCGCTGGCGGGGCCGGCTGGCCTTTCACTTCGGCGAATTCTTCCCTGTGTTCTGAGACGTACTGCAGTTCCAGCAGGTATTCGATCGCTTCAAACGGTTCGGTGAAAGCGACGTCGGGGTTGGGAGTTGTCTTGTTCTGGCAACCCCACGTTTCTTCGATTTTCGCCGGGTAGGTGGCCTCGGCGAACGTGTTGCCGGCGAGGCAGTTGTTGGTCGATTCTTTGCTCCCGAACAGACCACCGGTCATCATCACGTCGCCGGCGAACTTGCCCCCGACGAAGCCGTTGCCGGAGAAGACGTTGTCGGCGATCTTGTTCCCTGACAGCTGGAAGTAGATCGTGTCCGCTTCGGGCGGGAACGGGTTGGGGTACTCGAACGCGAGCACGCCGTCTGTGGGGTTGTTGGTGATCTGGTCGTTTTCGAGCAGGTCCGCGTACACGCCCGGGAGCTCGATCCCGACGCCCCACGGCGCGGCTGCGGCCGACGTGTTGGCGGGCACCGTCAGGTTGTCGTTTTCGCTGACGAGGTCTTCGCGGAAGACGGTGCAGCGTTTGATGTTCGTCTTGGAGATCTGCGGCGTCGGGTTCGGGTCTTCGATGTTTTCCCGGTGGCATTGGCCGTCCTGCGGCGGCGGCCCGTCGCCGGGGTTTTCGGAGTTCGGCGCGATGCCGTCGGTGTTGTGCACGAACTTCGACTTTTCGATCACCAGCTTGCCGCCGGCGTTCGAGCCGGAGTAGCCGAGCGCGTTGTTTTCCATCACCGCTTCGCTGACCCGCGCCTTGCATTCCTGGCAGGCGCCGATGTACATGCCCGAGTCGTTGAACCCAGAGGCGTAGATCTTTTCCCATGAGCCGTTGATCTCGTTGTTGGTAAAGATCCCGTAGCCGCCGTCGAAGCCGGTGTCGTACGCGGTCAGGTAGCGCCCGTACCAGCCTGAGGCGCCGATTTTGTGCGACTCGGCGCCGCCGTTCCACCAGATGTCGTTGCCGCCCGGGCCGTTGACCCCTGCGCGGTCGAAGTTCGCGACGGTCAGGTTTTCGATCCATACGTTGCTCGCCTTGACGACTTCGATGCCGTTGCTCCCTTCCGGGCAGGGCGAGTGTTTGCACGGTTCGCCTTTGCCGTCGAGGATCACGCTGTTGCGATTCATGCCCCGGATCCAGATCCCGGAGTGCGCTGCCGTGACCTTCACTTCTTCGTCGTACACACCCGGTTCGATCAGCACCCAGTCGCCCTTGGTGGCGTCGTTGACGGCCGCCTGGATCGTCGTGAAGTAGGCGGTGTGCGGTGGGATCTTCCCCGCCGGCGGTTCGCCCTGGCGCACGATGTTGACCTTCGCCGCGAGCGCGCTGCCGGCACCGGCGCCGAGCGCTACGGCGGCGAGCGCCAGAACTACGGGCACAAGCCGGGGACGCGTCAACCAGCCCTCGCTGGACCTCCGCATGGATCGCATACATCCCTCCTCCGTGATTTTGGTGGCCTACGCGATCCGGGGTAGGTGCGGGCGCGGGCGTAGGGCGGATGGCTTTCGCCGGGGCTCGGTCCGCCTCACCGAGGAGGCGCACTGCCGTGGTCCAGGGTTGACCCCTAGAACCATCCTGAGCCTATACCGTCGCGAGCGCGCGAGTCAAGGGGCGCTCAGGGGGTCTCGGGCGGCTCCTGCGCGGGATCGGGATCCGTCTCGACGGGCGTGGCGGGCGGAGCGTCGGCCTGCGCCGCGGCAGGCGCGGCGGGCAGCGTCTCGGCCTGCCCCGCGGGGGGCGCGGCGGGCAGCGCGTCGGCCTGCGCGGCGGCGGCAGCGCGGTTCTCCTCCCTTACCGCGAGCCAGATCTCCTCGCGATAGATCGGCACGCCGCCAGGTGCGGAGATCCCCAACCGGACGGTGTGGCCGCTGACGCCCATGACGGTCACGAGGATCTCGTCGCCGATGACGACGCGCTCTCCGGGACGACGCGTCAGGATCAGCATCGAAGCTGATTATGAAGCAAGTCGCGACTCTGCGGGCAGCGCGAACAGCGGCGCCTGCAGCTCGGCGTCCTCGTGCATGTTGAGCACCTGGTACCCGCGGCCGTCGATGATCAGCAGCGGAGCGCGCAGGTTGGCGGTGATGTCGGCGGGGTTGGGGGTCGCGCGCACGGTCACGTACAGCTGCGCTCCGGCGTCATCGTCGATGCCTGTTCGCTCGCGATCCTCCGGCGCGATCTCGAGCGTGAACGTCGAGAAGAACTGGTGGGGGCTCACGACGGGCAGCGCGAGCGCGGGGTCGTCGACCGCGTGCAGCCACAGGAAGCCGCTGCCGGGGTTGCGGTCGAGCAGCGTGTAGCGCAGGCCTCCGAGGCCGATCAGGCCGAAGGGGAACTCGATCACGTCGTCCGATTCGATCTCGACCGTCCCGAAGCGGATGCTCTCGAATGTCACGGACATGGTGCGGGTCTCCTTGGCGTTGGGTCTAGTGGAGGAAGTTGAGCAGCGATTCTTGGACGATGTTCGCGGCAGCACGCAGCGCGGACTCGTAGGCGGCCTGCTCGTTCGCGTACGCGACCGAGGCCGCGGCGACGTTCGTGGAGTCTGTGTTCGACAGCGCCTGCGTGATCGACGTCTGCAGCTCTTCGTTGCGCGTCAGCGCCGTCTGCAGCTGGTCGGTGGCGCTCCCCGCGGTCGCCTGCAGCTGGGTCAGCGTTTCGATGTTGCCGTCGAGCTTTTGCAGGTCGGTCGTGCCGAGCGCTTCGCGGCCTTCGGGCGTTCCCGCGCGCATGTTCTTGGCGATCGTGCTCAGCGTGTCGAGCAGCTTGCCGTCTGCGGAGGCTTCGCCGTTGCCGAGCAGCGTGGAGATGTTCGTGGTGATGGGCACAGACGCGCCGGGCCCGACGGTGCGGCTGACGATTCCGGCGTCGCCTTTGTATTCGTCGTTGGCGCCCTGTTCGTAGGGCGCGGTCGTGGTGGCCGTGCCCGAGAAGATGTACTGCCCGGCGTACTGGGTGTTGGCGTCCTGCTTGACGGCTTGCGTGAGCTGTTCGACCTGCTGCGCCATCGTTTCGAGGTCGCTCTGGTTGTAGGTGCCGTTGGCGCCCTGCACGAGCAGTTCGCGCACGCGCTGCGCGACCTGGCTGATGCTCGACATCGCCGTACTGGCGGTGTTCTCCCAGGAGATCCCGTCCTGCGCGTTGCCTTCGTAGGAGCTCAGCCCTTCGAGCTGGCTCTGCAGGTCGATCACCTGGCTCGCGCCGTAGGGGTTGTCAGACGGTTCGGCGATTGTCTTGCCGGAGGACAGTTCGTTGGTGGTTCGCTGCAGCGACGCGAGCGAGGCGTTGAGGTCGTTCAGCGTCGTGCCGGTGACCATCGCCGGGGTGATCCGCTCGCTCATCTCTACAGCCCCACCCGTCCGGTGTGCTCGATCAGCGTTTCGAGCATTTCGTCCATCACCGTTAGCGTGCGCGCCGAGGCCTGGTAGCCGCGCTGGTAGGTGATCAGGTTGGTCATTTCTTCATCGAGTGAGACGCCGGAGACGCTCTGGCGCTGGTCGCTGATCGCGGTGAGCGTCGTTTGCAGGTTGCTCTGTTCGTCGGCCGCTGCGCGTACGCCGCTGCCGACTTTCTCCACCAGCGCGGCGTAGCTCTGTTCGGCCGTGCCGCCGCGCAGCGCGGCGATTGCCTGGGCGACTTCGTTGCCGCCGACGGCTTTGGTCCCGGAGGCCTGGACTTCGGAGGGTTTCACGGCGACCGCGAGCGTGGCGGCGGTTTTGCCCGAGAAGAACGGTTTGCCGAGGTGTTCGTTGACTGTGCCCGCGAGCGTTTCCGCGACGCCGTCCAGCGCCGTCTGCAGTTCGGTGAGCGCGCCTTTGGGACCGGTCACGCCGAGTAGCGCACCGAGCCGCCCGCCGGCCGATTCTGTCAATTTCTGAGGCCAGTTGACGGTCGTGCCTTCGACCAGCGGTTTGGCGGCTTCGCCGAAGCTCACGGTGTCCATGTGGTTGGGCGCTTCGGTGACGGTGATGTTGGCGAGCGAGGAGAGCTTGTCGAGCAGCTGATCGCGACGGTCGAGCATCGCGTTGGGCGGTTGGCCGGCTTCTTCGGAGAGCTTGATCTGTCCGTTGAGCTGCGCGATCTGCTTGGCGTAGTCTTCGACTTCGCCGGACGGCCCGGTGAGCGAGTTGTACTGTTCGCCCGCCTGGGTGGCGATCGTGGCGAGCTGCGAGCTGAGCTGTTTGAACGTGCTGGTGAGCTGTTCGCCGGCTGCCACCACGGCCTCTTTGGCGGCTTCGCTGGTGGGCGAGGTGGCGAGGTTGTTCCAGGCGTTCCAGAAGTTCGACAGCTGACTTGCGACCCCGGCGCTCGACGGTTCGTTGAACGCGCTCTGGGCGTGTTCGAGGACTTCCGCCTGCGTGCTGGCGGCGCTCAGCGCGCTGTTCTGGGTGCGGTACTGGGCATCCAGATAGGTGTTGCGGATGCGGGTGATCGTCGTGACGCTGACGCCCGTGCCGAGCTGGGCGCCCTCGCCGGTCTGGGAGGAGATCGCCGGGATCGACAGCGGCGTGTTCGGTTCCAAGAGGACGCTCTCGCGCGAATAGCCTTCGGTGTTCGCGTTGGCGATGTTGTTGCCGGCGGTGTCGAGCGCCGTCTGCTCGGCGATCAGGCCGCTGAGCGCTGTCTGTAGTCCTTGCAGCGTGGGAATCGACATGGCCTAGGCGTGCAGGTCGAGGACGTGCAGGGCGCCGTGGGGGCGCGCCCGCGTGATGGACTTGGAGGAGCCGTGGGTGTCGTAGCCGTTGACCCCGTCGAGCGAGAGCATCCCCATCAGGTGGTCGAGGAAGCCGAGCTCGATCTGCATCAACGCGCGATTGCACGAGTGTTCGCGCTGGAGCTCGTGCAGCAGGCCGCGCAGCTCGGCGCTGCGCGAGCTCGCGCGCTCGGCGCTGGGGGCGTCCATCAGCGTGCACAGCAATCCCAGCGTGACCGCCTCGGCGGGTACGCCGAGGCGCTCGCCGCTGCGGGCGAGCAGCACCGCGCGCTCCTCCTCGAGCAGCTGTCGGCGACCGATCTCCCCGCGCAGGATCCCCGCGAGGCGCACGACCATGTGCACGTCGCGCGCGCGGATCGCGGCGCCCTGCTCGAGCACCACCTCCAGCAGGCTGCGCGCGGAGGCGATCTGCGCGTCGAGGTGGGCGAGCACGTTGGCGGCCAGCGCGCGGTCGTGCTGGGCGTCCACGTGAGGGATGAGCGCTGTCGGGCTCATGCGCCGGTTCCTCCGCTGGTGGCGCTCGTCTTGGCGGCTTCGAGCTCACGCGTCATCTGCGCCGCGAGTCCCAGGCCGCCGGCGTTCATGACGCTTGAGGTCAGCGCCTGGGGCAGCATGGAGGAGATCTGCGAGCCGCCCGCGCTCGTGCCCGAGGAGCCGCCTTCTTCGGAGCCCGATCCGCCTTCCTGTGAGGATTCGCCGTCGAGTCCGCTGGTGCTGGCGAGCGACTGCGAGAGCTGTTCGACGAGCGTCTGTTCGAAGGCGAGCGCGCTCGCGTAGGCCTTCTGCGTGGCGGACGAGCCTTTGCGCACCCACGCGGGCTCGAGCGCCTGGTTGACGGCCGGCAGGCCGGCGGCGCCGGTGACGGGCGGGAGGCTCATCCGCCCGGCCTCAGCTGGTTGGCGATCGACATCATCTGGCTCTCGTTCTGGATCGCGGTGCTGGTCATCTGATAGTCGCGCTGTGTGCTGACCATCAGCGACATCTCGCCGGCGATGTTCACGTTCGAGGCCTCCAGGGCGCCGTCGCGCATCGTCCCAATGGCCGCGCGCGGCGCGCCGCTGGCGGCCGTCGGCGTCAGCCCGCCGCTCCCGTCTGAGAGCAGATGTTCGGGCGCGGCCACCGTCACGAGCTTTATCTGCCCGACTGTGCGCGTGCCGGCGCTCACGGTCCCGTCGGAGGCGATGCTCACTTCGTGCGCAGAGACGCCGGGGGGCAGCTTGATTGGCGGCGTCAGCCTGCTGCCCTGGGAGTTGACGAGCGTGCCGCTCGCGTCGAAGCTGAAGCTGCCGTCACGCGTGAGCGACTTCTGGCCGTTGGCAAGCGTGACCTCGAAGTAGCCGGGGCCTTCGATCGCGACGTCCAGCGGGTCGCCGGTTTCCGTGATCGAGCCCTGGGCGGCGCTCCTGCCGATCACCTTGGCGCTCGCGCCGGCGCCGTCGCTGCTGACCGTGCCGGCGATGTTGACGGGGCTGTAGAGCAGGTCGCTGAACGCGACGCGCTCGGCCTTGTAGCCGTTGGTCGAGAGGTTGGCGAGGTCGTTGCTGATCGCGTCCAGCTGTTCCTGCTGCGCTGACATGCCTGCTGCTGCGGAGTACAGACCTTCGAGCATCGGTCCATCCTGTTCGTGGTCGGCGGCGAGCCGGGCTTCCGCGTGGCGGTCCAGCCGGGCTCGGGAGCTCTTCCTCCCCGTGATCGGCCGCCGAACGGCTGACTTGAGCCTCGGGACGGCGCTCCCCTCAGCTCGTCGCGCCGACCTGGGTGGCGGCCACCTGCAGCGTCCCGGCGATCGACTGGATCGCCTGCTGGCCCGACTGGAAGGTGCGCAGCGAGGTGATCATTTCGACCATCACCTTGGCGGCGTCAACGCCGGAGCCCTCGAGCGAGCCCTGGCGCACCGTCCCGGTCGGTTTGCCGGCGGCGGTGCCCGTGTAGAGGTTTTCGCCCTGCTTGGCCGCGCCGGGCACTTCGAAGACGCCGATCGTGCCCGCGGGCACGGTGCCGCCGGCGCCGACCTTGATCTGCGCGCCTTTGGCGTCGAGCACCGGGTCGCCGTTGGCGTCGGTGAGCAAACCCGCGGCGGAGGTGGTGAACTGCCCGTCGCGCGTGTAGCGGGTGCCCTGCGGCGTCTTGACCGCGAAGAAGCCGTTGCCCTCGATCGCGAAGTCGAGCGGTTCGCCGGTTTCCTGCATGGTGCCGGGCGTCATGTTGGTGTAGGTCTTGCCGAGCACGACCGCCTCGTCGACCGAGCCGACCGCGGCGCCGCCCTGGGTGTTGGCCAGTAGCACCGAGCCGAAGCTGCGCTGCGGCGTTTCGTCTGGCTTGAAGCCGGGCGTGGCGGCGTTGGCGAGGTCGTTGGAGAGCTGGTCCTGGTGGATCTGCTCGGCGACCATGCCCGACGCGGCGATGTCAAGACCGAGATCCATCTCCCTCGGGTGTTCGACCACCTCCGGCGGTTCTTGAGTCCCCCGACAACAGCCGACGGGTGCGCGTTGGGCCGATCAAGTCTGGACGCTCGGCGAGATCGCAGGCTGCTCGATCCAACTGACGCACTACTCCCTTAAAAAAGTCTGTATAACCATCGCTATACAGACTTTTTAAAAGGAGTGTCGCCCGGTGTCACGCTCACGACGCACGACGCACGACGCACGACGGACGACGTAGAACCATCGCTATACGGTCTGGTGAACGTTCTACCGCACGGCCGTGAACAGCGGCAGCTCGCTGGAGAGCTGTTCGTACAGGCGCTGGCGCAGCCGCGTGTGGATCTGGGAGATGCGGCTCTCGGATACGCCGAGGCGCGCTCCGATGTCGCGCAGTGTCCAGTCCTCGACGTACAGCAGCACCGCAACTTCGCGCTCCTGCTTGGAGAGGCGCGCGAACGCCTTGCGAAAGCGCGCCTTGGCTTCTTGGCGTTCGGCCTGCACGGTCGGGTCCCACTCCTCGTCGGTGCTCTCGAGCGTGTCGATGCGCTCGATCGTCGCGCTCTCGTCCGAGCGCACGATCCTGTTCAGGGAGCCGACCTCCGACAGCGCGACCTGGTCGAGCCGGTTGGTCAGCTCGCGGGGCGTCATGCCCACCGCCGCCGCGAGCTCCTCGCGGCTGGGCTGACGCTCGTGCATCGAGAGGAAGCTCTCACGGGCGGTGTTGATCGCGCGCTCGTCGCGTCGCAGCGAGCGAGGCGCCCAGTCGTGGCGGCGCAGCTCGTCGAGCACCGCGCCGTGGATGCGCGTCCACGCGTACTGCTCGAGCGTGGCGCCCTTGTCCGGGTCGTAGCGCTCGATCGAACGGATCAGCGCCTCCAGCCCGCATGAGAGGAAGTCCTCGACGTCGCACTGCGCCGGCACCTCGCGCACCTTGCGGTAGACGATGTAGCGGACCATCGGCATGAACATGAAGATCAGCCGGTCGCGCAGCTCGAGATCCTCGCTGCTGCGGTACTCCTGCCAGATTGCCAGCACCTCCGCCGCGGGCACCCTGGCTGCGCGCTTTCCGATGATTTCCATTCTCCTGCTCTGGTTTCGAGGGAACTGACAGGGGGATCGCCTGCCTGCTGGGGCATGTGGCTCGCGGCCGAGCCTGCATTCGCAGTGTTTGCAGTGGTCTAACGGGCATGGAATTCGCGGTGGCGACGATATTCCCTGCCCCGGTCGCCGCATCACGCTAAGACATGGCGGCGGACGGTCGATGACCGGGTGAGGGATGGTCCTGCGCTCCTCAGCTCGACTCGCCGGGACTGCGTCGTGACGGCGAGCGAACTGCCGGCGCGCGCGCAGCAGCTGCTCGCCGCTGACGACCTCCAGGGCTACCGCGGTCTGTTCGAGCGGGTCGAGGCGATCGAAGATCCCCACCGGCGCTACTGGGCGGGCGTGAGCCTGGCCGAGCAGGGACTGGCGGCGCGCGCGGGCACGACCATGGCGCGCCTGCCGGCGCTGCTCGTGACGCTCGCCGCGGGTGTCCTCGAGCTGCTCGAGCGGGATCCCCGCGAGCCGCGGCTGTTGAGCTGCGCGGGCACGGCGCTGCTCGAGCTGTGGAGCCTCGACGCGGCCGAGGCGCTGCTGGAGGCCTCGCGGCGCCTGGATCCGCAGCTCGAGGACGCCGAGCGCAGCCTCCGCGAGCTCGCGTTGCGACGGCGCGAGCAGCGCGGCGCCGCGGGCCGGTCACCGCTGCGCGCCGCGCTTCCCGAGCTCGCGCGCCGCTCGCTGGAGATCTCCGCCCGCGCGCAGCCCGCCGAGGGCCTGCGGCTGAGCCTGTGCATGATCGTCCGCGACGAGGAGCAGATGCTCCCACGCTGCCTCGAGGCGGCGGCGGGCGCGGTCGACGAGATCGTGCTTTGCGACACGGGCTCGAGCGACGCGACGATCGAGATCGCGCGGTCCTTCGGCGCGCGCGTCATCGAGCACGAGTGGTCGGGGTCGTTCGCGCAGGCGCGCAACGTGTCATTCGACGCAGCAACCGGAGACTGGCTGATGTACCTGGACGCCGACGAGGTGCTCGTGCGCGAGGATGCCGCGCTGCTGCGCTCGCTGACGGGGCGCACCTGGCGTGAGGCGTTCTACCTGTCCGAGACGAACTACACCGGCGACGTGGAGGACGGCACGGCGGTTGCGCACAACGCGCTGCGCGTGTTCCGCAACCGTCCCGAGTACCGCTTCGAGGGTCGCCTGCACGAGCAGATCGCGCACCGCCTGCCCGGCTACCTGCCCGAGCGCGTCGAGACGACGAGCGTCCGCGTCGAGCACTACGGCTACCTGGGCGTCGTGCGCGACGCGCGCGAGAAGTCTCGCCGCAACATCGAGCTGCTGCGCCTGCAGCAGGCCGAGAGCCCGCCGAGCGCGTTCCTGCACTACAACCTCGGCTGCGAGTACGCCGCCGCCGGCGACCACGCCGCCGCGCTCGCCGAGCTCGAACGTTCGTGGGAGCTGCTGGAGGAGGCTCCCGATCGCGACACCCTCGAGTTCACCCCGACGCTGACGAGCCGCCTGGCGAAAGCCCTACGCGCGTGCGAGCGCCCGCGCGATGCGCTCGAGCGCGCCGAGGACGGGCTCGAGCGCTTCCCCGGCTTCACCGATCTCGTGTTCGAGCAGGCGCTCGCCGCGATCGCGCTCGGCGAGCACGAGCATGCGGTCGAGCTGTGCGAGCGCTGCATCGAGATGGGCGACGCGCCGCGCCCGTACACGGCGACGGTCGGCGCCGGCAGCTACCTGCCGCGGCTGCGCCTCGCTGAGCTGCTGCGCGCCGCGGGGGAGCTCGAGCCGGCGATCGAGCAGCTCGAGCGCTGCCTGCGCGAGCATCCGCAGTTCATCGGCTCGGTGCTGCCGTATGCGAGCGCGCTGCTGGCCAGCGGCGTGGGCCCCGACGCGGTCGTCGCCGAGCTCGAGCGGCACATGCCCGAGCCCACGCCCGCCGCACGCTTCATGCTCGGCACCGCCCTGTACGAGGGCGGGGCGAGCAGCGCCGGCGAGGCCCAGTTCAGGGCGGTGCTCGCGCGCCAGCCGCGCTCCGGCCGCGCGCGCGTGGCGCTCGCCGAGGCGCTGCTCGCGCAGCGGCGCTACCGCGAGGCGGCCGACGAGGCCGCGGCGCTCGACCGTGACGATCCGCTCGCGGCGATCGCGTGTCGGACCGAGCTGTTCGCGCGGATCGCCGGGGCCGACACGTCCGGTGCGGCGGCCGCGCTGGAGCGAGCGCGAGCCGCGGGGATGGAACGCGCGGAGCTCGACCTGTTCACGGCGTGGCAGGAGCTCGCCGCCTCGGGACAGACAGAGATCCAGCTCAGCGCGCACGCCGTGCCGCTGCTGGCGGTCATGCTCGAGGCGCTGCTGCGGGTTCACGATTTCGAGGCCTTCGAAGCCATGCTCGCGTTGCTCGAGCGCACCCCAGTTGACGACCGCGAGCGCCACGCGCTGCTCGCCGAGATGTACATGCGTCGGGGGTTCGCCGCCTCGGCGGCACAGGAGTGGATGGCGGTATGCCAGCGGGAGCCCGACACCCAGGCGCTGCTGGGGCTGGCGCGCATCGCCGCCGCCAGGGGCATGCCGCGCGAGGCGAGCGACTTCGCCGCCGCGGCACTCACGCGCGATCCCGACAACGAGGACGCGGCGAGCCTGCTCTCGCAGGTCGCTGCGAGCTAGCCGGACGGCGCCCAAGCATGCGATTCGAGCAAGGCATGTCGCAGTTGGAGGAGATACTTCAAGTTTCCGCGAAGGACGTCGATGAACACGGTGAACGCAAGCGCGAGGCGGCCCATGGATTGGACCGCGTAACTACGTTTTCAGGGAGAAAACGCCATATGAGCTCGCCCATCCTGCCTATAGAGGGCAATTTGAGCCCGTCGATCACACAGACGCCAGCAGACACGAGCGCCGAGCACATCGGTGCGTTCGTCTCCGGGCTCGCCGCGGGTAGCACCCCGCTCGATGTCGTCGCGAGCAGGGGCGGTCCGCCGCCGTACGTGCTCGAGCAGATCGCCGCCGCCGCCAGCATCGACGAAGAGTTGCGCGACCGCGGACATCAGGTGCGCTTCTCGACCGTCGAGGACGGTCCCTGCTCGATTGAGCTCCAGGACCGCGACGGCAACCCCGTCAGGGCCCTGTCGATCGCCGAGGCGCTCGAGCTTGCGGCTGGAAAACCGTTGGAGTAGGCCGCCTGCCATGTCCACCTCACCGCTTGGCGTGAACTCGTCGACCAGCGCTCCGATCACGATCTCGGGACTCGCCTCCGGCTTGGAAACGACCAAGATAATCGCCGCGCTGATGGGAGTCGAACGTGAGCCCGTCACGCACCTGACCGACGAGCAGCAGAAGCTGCAGGCCGAGCAGAGCCAGCTGCAGAGCGTCCAGACGAGCCTGCAGCAGCTCGCGGCCGCGACCTCCGAATTCGGCCTGCCTTCGCTGTTCGAAAGCTCGCAGTCGGTGACCTCGAGCGAACCGACGCGCGTCAACGCTGTCGTCAGCTCCGGCGCGGGCGTCGGCGGCTATGAGGTCGAAGTCACGCAGCTCGCCAACTCCGCCCAGCGGACGTTCGCGTTCACCAGCCCCGCCAGTGAACAGAAACTGACGATCGACGGCCACGAACTCACGCTCCAGGCGGGCGAGACCGCCAAGCAGCTCGCGAGCGCGATCAACTCGAACAGCAGCGCGACCGTCTACGCGGCGGTGACCGAAGGCAACACGATCGTGCTCTCGAGTCGCGCGACAGGCAACACCGGCAGCGAATTCATCAAAGTCTCGGGCGTTGCGCTCAGCGAACAGGCGGGGACCGCGAAGGAAGGCAAGGACGCGGAATTCACCGTTGACGGGGTCGCGGGGAAATCGAGCTCCAACACCGTCACCGACGCGATCGCCGGCGTCACGCTCACCCTCGGCGGCGTCACGCCCCAGGGTCCGGTGACGATCGACGTCCAGGCGCCCGGTCCCAGCGTCAGCGCCGTGGAAGCTCAGGTGAAGGCGTTCGTCAACGCGTACAACTCGGCCGTCGAGGCGATCCACACGGAGCTGGCGACGACGCCTCCGGTCAAGCCCACGAGCGGCGAGTTCGGTGTCGGGGTTCTGTTCGGCGACGTCGAACTCACGGGCATGCTTGACGAAATGCGCACGGCGATGTACGAACCCGTGTCGGGACTGCCGGCGGAAATGTCGAGCCCGCTCGACATCGGCATCAGCACGGGAGCGGCGACCGGTCAAGGGACCAGCTCGCAGTCCTCGCTGGAAGGGCTGCTCACGCTCGACCCGACCAAGCTCGCACAGGCCGTCGCGACGAACCCGACCGGGGCCCAGCAGATGCTCGAGCAGTTCTCGCAGAAGCTCCAGAGCCAGATCAACATCGCCAGCGGCCCGGGTGGCACGATCGAAGGCAGGATCACCGGAGACGGCTCCCAGATCTCCCAGCTGACGATCCAGATCAACACGATGAACGAAATGCTCGCGAACCGCGAAAAGTCGTTGCAGGCGACGTACGCCGCGCTGGAAGGCGTGATCTCGCGCAACTCCGCTCAGAGCGCCTGGCTCACCAGCCAGGAAGCATCGCTGAGCAAATCCAAAGGCTAGCCTGCCCGGCGCTCAACATTCCGTGCGCCGGGCCGATGATGGGCAGTGAGATGCCCAACCTGACCGCCGCCTCTCACGCCGCCTACCGCCGGGGCACCGTGATGGCCGCAACGCCGGCGCAGCTGGTAGTGCTGCTCTACGACGGCGCCCGCCGCTTCATGCGCCAGGCCGTCGTCGCGATGGGCAACGGTGAGGTCGAGCGCACGCATATCGCGCTGCGCGACGCGGAACGGATCATCAGCCACCTCGACGGCACGCTCGATTTCGAGCAGGGCGAGGTTGCCCACCGCCTGCACGCGATCTACCAGTTCTACCTGTCACACCTGCGCGCGGCCCGCCTGAGCCAGGACCCGACCAAGATCGAAGAGATCAACGAGCTGATGGGCGAGCTCCGCGACGCCTGGAACCAGGTCGCCAGCGAGATCGACGGCGCGCCGATGGTGGCGGGCGGATCGCAGCTGGAGCGAGCGTGAGCGCCGCGGCGCTCGACGGCGCCCGCGAGCCAGCGCTGGCCCGGTATCAGGCGATCTACGAGCACGCCGAGCTCGAGCTCGAGCTCGCGGGCGCAGGGGAGATCGAGCGCCTCGATGAGCTCGGCGCGCGCTGGGAGGAGCTCATCGCCGGCCTGCCCGAGCAGCCGCCAGCCGCCGCGGCCGAGCTGCTGGTGCGTGCTCGGCTGATCCACGAGCGCACGCGCATCGAGCTGAGCCGCCTGCGCGAGACGCTGCTCGGCGAGCTCGGGACCACCACGCGCGCGCGGCGCGCTGCCGACGGCTACGCCGGGCAGCTCAGCCGCCGTCCGCGCCTCGACCGCAGTGCGTAGCCAGCCGGCGTCCGCGCCTCGATCGGCAGCGCGTAGAGGCTCTTGACAGGAAAGGTTCGCCGGCCTGCGGCAGCGGCCCTAAAGATCCACCCGCGGCGGCCGATCAAGAGAGCGGCCCCTCGATGGCCAGGAAGTCAGCGACCTCAGGGAGAGCGTCGGTTTCAGCCCAGGGAGGGCGGAAAGGACACCCCTTCGAAATGGCTATCGTCGATTCGACCCAGCAGCTGCTGGAGGCTGCGATGCGCGGCTCCTGGCAGCGCCAGACGGCGCTGACGAACAACATCGCCAACGCCAACACCCCCGGCTACCAGCCCCAGGAAGTCAACTTCGAGTCGGCGCTGCAGGGTGCGATCAACGGTGGCCAGGCGCCCGAAGAAGTGCAGTTCCAGACCGTCACGCGGCCGCAGGAAGCGGGCCCGAACGGCACCGCTGTCAGCATCGATGAAGAATCCGCCAAGCTCGCCGAAAACGGCCTCGACTACCAGGCGCTCACGCAGGTGATGGGCGCGCGCAACAGCATCCTGCGTTCGGCGCTGGGCGCGCCCCCGGTCTGATGGGACTCTTCGACGCGATCGGCATCGCCGGCAGCGGGCTCACCGCCGAACGGATCCGCATGGACGTCACGGCCGAGAACCTCGCCAACGCCCAGACGACCAAAGCCGCCAACGGCAAGCCCTACCAGCGCCAGGAGGTCGAGCTCGCGCAGGTCGGCGCGCGCAACTTCGGCGGGGCGCTGTCCAACGCGCTCGAGCAAAGTGGCCCAAAGCCCGGTGGCGTGCAGGTCACAGGGATCGTCGCCGACAACACGCCCGACCAGCAGGTGTACGACCCGGGCAATCCTGAAGCCAACGCCAAGGGCTACGTGCAGATGCCGAACGTCAGCACGGTCACGGAAATGACCGACCTGATCTCCGAGTCGCAGTCCTACCAGTCCGATGTGACCGCGATGCAGACCGCCAAGACGATGTTCACCTCGACGCTCGGGCTGCTCAAGTGATCGTCCCGCCGATCGGAGGGCTGGGCGGCGGGCTGGCGGTGAACCCGGCCGAAGGCCTCGCGCAGAGCGGCCAGTCCAGCGGCGGCGTGGCCGCGGGCGGCGAAGCCGGCGGCTTCGGTGGCCAGCTCACCGAAGCGATCTCCTCGCTGGAGCAGACGCAGAACAGCGCCTCGTCCGCCTCGCAGGCGCTCGCCACGGGCAACGTCAGCGACCCAGAGGCCGCGGTCGTGACGGTCGAGGATGCGCAGCTGTCGATGGAACTCGCGTCGCAGATCCGCAACAAGGCCACCGAAGCGGCCACGAACATCTTCAACACCCAGGTCTGATCGATGCCCGTCGCCCAGCTCGCATCCAGGCTCACTCCCCGCGGATGGATGATCGCCGGCGGCGTGGCCGTCGCCGCGATCCTCTTCATATATCTCTTCGTTCACACCGTCTCACAGCCGAGCTACTCCACGCTCGTGAGCGGCGTAGAACCCTCCCAGACGGGCAAGATCACGAGCACGCTCAGCGCCCAGGGGATCAGCTACGAGCTCCAGAACAACGGGACAGCGGTCGCGGTGCAGGCCAACGAGACCTCCAAGGCGCGCGTCGCGCTCGCGGGCGCGAACCTGCTCGGCAACACCCAGCCGGGCTTCTCGCTGTTCGAAAAACAGAGCATCGGCGAAAGCAACTTCCAGCAGCAGGTGACCTACCAGCGCGCGCTGCAGGGACAGCTGGAGGAAACGATCGACAGCGTCCAGGGCGTCTCCGGGGCGCAGGTCGAGCTGGTGCTGCCGAACTCCCAGAACCAGATCTTCGGCGAAACCCAGAGCACGTCCTCGGCCGCGGTGCTGCTGTCGGGCACGAGCTCGCTCGACGCGAGCTCCGTGCGCGGCATCGCGCAGCTGGTCACCTCCAGCGTGCCCGGCCTGCAGCTGAGCAAGGTCACGATCACCGACGCCTCCGGCCAGCTGCTGTGGCCGGCCGCCGGCGGCGCGGGCGGAGTGGGCGGCAGCGAAGTCCAGGAAGCCCAGCAGCGCTACGACCAGAGCATGGAGGCGAGCCTCGACGCGATGCTCGCGCAGACGCTCGGCGTGGGCAAGGCGCAGGTGCTCGTGTACGCCAACATGAACGTCAACAAGACCAGCAAGGAAGCGCTCGAATACGGCAAAACCGGCACGCCGACCCAGCAGAGCAAGGAGATCGAAACGCTCACCGGCACCGGCACCGGCGCAGGCGGCGTGACCGGCACCGCCAACCTCACCACCGCCGCCGCAGGCGCCGGCGGGAAATCCAACTTCAAGCACGAAACAACCACCTCCACGCTCGGCGTCAACAAGACCGTCACCCACACGACGGTCGCCCCCGGCGCGGTCGAAAGCCAGCATGTGTCTGTGCTGCTCGACAAATCGGTGCCTGCCGCCGCGCTGCCGGCGATCCGCGAAGCGGTCACCAACGCCGCCGGCGTCCAGACCAAGCGCGGCGACACGATCTCGATCGGCCAGGTGGCGTTCGCCAAGACGACCGCCGCGGCGCCCGCGAGCAGCCCGCTCAGCGCGGCCAAGTACGTACTGCTCGGCCTCGGCGCGATGATCTTCCTGTTCTTCACCACGCGCTCGCTGCGCAAGCGCGAAAAGGAGACGATCGACGAGCCCGTGTGGCTGCGCGAGCTCGAGGCTCCGATGCGGCTCTCCGAGCTCGAACGCGAGACCAGCCCCAGGACGGCTGTGATGGCGAGCGTCGGTCCGTCTCGGAGCGGGGGCTCCGCCAACGGGCACGACAGCGACGGTGAGGACAGCATCCGCAGACAGGTCGAGCAGCTCGTCAACAGCAACCCCGACAGGGTCGCCCAGCAGCTGCGTAGCTGGATGCAGGAGAGCTGATCGCGATGGCAACCGAGGCTCCAGCGGAGACGCTGCCGGCGCTACCGCCCGCTCCCGGCGAGCGCCTGCCCGCGACGATCACCGACCTGCCCGGCACCCGCAAGGCGGCCGTGCTGATGGCCGCGCTGGGATCCGAGCGCGCCGCCAACGTGCTCCAGCGCCTCGGCGAAGACGAGATCGAGAACCTCTCGATGGAGATGGCCGGCCTGAGCGCGGTCGGGCCGGAGACGACCGACTCGATCTTCTCTGAGCTGGCCGCGCTGGCCGGCCGCGAGGCGGGCGCGTCGGGGGGGATGGACTTCGCCCGCGGCGTGGTCGAACGCGCGCTCGGACCGGAGCGCGCGGGCGAACTGCTCGGCCGCATGGCGGCCCGCACGGAGACGCCGCCGTTCGAGTTCCTGCAGCGTGTTCCAGCCGAGCGCACCGCCGCGCTCCTGCGCAGCGAGTCGCCGCAGACGATCGCGCTGATCCTCGCCAGCCTGCAGACCTCGAGCGCCGCGCAGGTGCTCGCGCGCCTGCCCGAGCGCCAGCAGCCCGACATCGCGCTGCGGATCGCGCGCATGGGCGAGACCAGCGCGCAGGTCGTCCAGCAGGTCGAGGACGTCATCCGCCACAAGCTCACCGCGGTCGCCGAGCGCGAGTACTCGGCCGCGGGCGGCACCAAGAACCTCGCGGAGATCCTCAACCACTCCGACCGCACCACCGAGCGCGCGGTGCTCGAGAAGCTCGCCACCACGGACAAGGAGCTCGCCGAGGAGGTGCGCAGCATGCTGTTCGTGTTCGAGGACATCGTCAAGCTCGAAGAGCGCGCCGTACAGCAGGTGCTGCGCGAGGCCGACCAGAAGGACCTCGTGCTGGCGCTCCGCGGCGCGCCGGAGAACGTCAAGGAGGTCGTGCTGACGAACATGTCCGAGCGCGGCGCGGAGATGATCAAGGAAGAGATGGAGATCCAGCCGCCGCAGCGCAAGCGCGACATCGACGCCGCGCAGAGCCGCATCGTCGCGGTCGTGCGCCAGCTGGAGGAGGCCGGCACGATCGTGATCGCCAGCGACAGCGAGGACGAGAGCGAAGCCGTTGTCTGACGCGGCGGTCAGCTACGCCTTCGAGCAGCTCGAGCCCTCGCAGGCGCCGCCCCGTGACGCCGCCGCACGGCTGCTCGCGCAGGCGATGGCGGACGCCGAACGCATCCGCGAGGCCGCGCGCGCCGAGGGCTACGAGCAGGGGCGCGCCTCCGGTCACGCCGACGGTGCGGCCGAGATCGCCCGCTCGGCGAGCGCGCTCGGCGAGGCCGCGTACGGCATCGAGTCGCTGCGTGGCGAGGTCTCCGACGCGGTCGAGGCGGACGCGATCGAGCTGGCGCTGGCGCTCGCCGGCAAGATCCTCGCCGGCGCCTTCCAGGCGCGTCCCGAGCTGGTCGTCGAGATCGTGCAGGGCGCGCTGCGGCGCATCAGCGACCGCCGTCGCATCACCGTGCTCGTCAACCCAGCCGACCTCGACGTCGTGAGGGAGGCGCTCGGCGAGCTGACGGCGCAGGGCAGCGGCGTGGAGCTGTGCGATCTGCAGTCCGACGAGCGCGTGGCCGCCGGCAGCGCGATCGTGCGCACCGCCGAGGGCGAGGTCGACGCGAGCGTCGCCACGCAGCTCGAGCGCGCGCGCGAGGTGGCGCGTACGACGCTCGAGACCGGCGAGCACGCCGCGTGAGAGCGAGCCCAGCGTGACCGAGGCGCAGCGACCGAAGCTGCTCGCCCGAGCCGGCGAGGCGATCCGCGAGGCCGACCTCGCCAGGCGCCACGGCTTCGTCACGAATCTGATCGGGCTGATCATCGAGGCCACCGGCCTGCAGGCCGAGGTCGGGGAGGTGTGCCTCGTCGGCACCGACCGCAATCGCGCCGCCGTGGCCGCCGAGGTGGTCGGCTTCAGGGACGGTCGCACGCTGCTGATGCCGCTCGGAGAGCTGCACGGCATCGGCCCCGGCACGCGCGTGCTGGCCACCGGCGCGCCGTTTCGCGTCGCCGTCGGCGACGCGCTGCTCGGACGGATAGTCGACGGCCTCGGCATCGCCGACGCCGGACTCGGCATCGCCGATGAGGGACCGTCGGACTCCGATCCCGCCTGGCCGGGAGGGGCGCCGATGCTCGCGCGGTCCACCATCGCCGCGCCGCCTAACGCCCTCTCGCGGCCGCGCATCCGCGAGCGCGTCGGACTGGGAGTGCGCGCGCTGGACGGCCTCGTGCCCTGCGGGCTCGGGCAGCGGCTCGGCATCTTCGCCGGCTCCGGCGTCGGCAAGTCCTCGCTGCTGGGCATGATCGCGCGCTCGACCAGCGCCTCGATCAACGTGATCGCGCTCGTCGGCGAGCGCGGGCGCGAGGTGCGCGAGTTCGTCGAGCGCGACCTCGGCGACGCGCTCGAGCGCTCGGTCGTCGTCGTCGCCACCTCCGACCAGCCCGCGCTCGTGCGCATCAAGGCCGCCTTCACCGCCACCACCATCGCCGAGTACTTCCGCGACCAGGGCCACGACGTGATGCTGATGATGGACTCGGTCACGCGCTTCGCCATGGCCCAGCGCGAGGTCGGGCTAGCGATCGGCGAGCCGCCCGCCACGCGCGGCTACACGCCCAGCGTGTTCGCGCTGCTCCCGCGCCTCTTGGAGCGTGCCGGCACCAGCGCCAGCGGCTCGATCACCGGCCTGTACACCGTGCTGGTCGACGGCGACGACATGAACGAGCCGATCGCCGACTCCGTGCGGTCGATCCTCGACGGGCACGTCGTGCTCACGCGCTCGCTCGCGCACGCCGGGCACTACCCCGCGATCGACGTCCTGCAGAGCGTCTCGCGCCTGATCGGCGAGATCGTCTCGCCCGACGTCGAGCAGGCCGGGCAGCGGCTGCGCGCGGCGCTCGCGGTTCTGCGCGAGAAGGAAGACCTGGTGTCGATCGGCGCCTACCAGCACGGCAGCGACCCCGCCCTGGACGTCGCGCTCGCGCATCGCACGCGCATCGAGCGCTTCCTGCGCCAGCCCGTGAAGGAGCGCAGCGACCCGCAGCAGACCGACGCGCGCCTGCTCGAGCTCGGCTCCTCGCTGGCGAGTGAGCTCGAGCGCGCCAGCGGCGAGATCCCCGACGCCGAAGAGGTCACCCCTGGGAACGGCGGTGTTGCGGACGGCGCCGCGTACGACGCCGGGCCACCCGCGATCCCGGCGCTCGGATTGGGCATCTGAGATCAACCGCCGCGCGTTGGTTCACTCCCAGCGTCGTTGGGTGGGGTTCCAGTGGGACGCGTCGTCGGCGTGCAGTCCGTCGAGGAACTTGACTACCTCGTTAACGACGTCTGAGAAGCGCTCGGGCAGATCCTGTAGGCCGGTGCGAGCGCGGAACGCTTCCCAGGGTTGTTGGCGGCTCTGTCGTAGGGTCGCGAGCAGCGGCCCGAGGGGTTGCACCTCCCGGTGACGATGTTCAGCGACTGCCAGCAGAGCGTTCCGCAGCGGCTCGCGCTCGAGTGGGTAGATGCCCGACAGTAGGTAGATGTCGCCGTAGTCGCGGTCGCGGGTGTTTGCGTCTGCGAGTGCGATCATCGTCTCGGCCTTCTCTGCGATGACGCTCTCCAGGGGGTAGCCGAGCAACGTAAAGACCGGGTCGTCAAGCAGTGTCGGGTAGTCGATGTGCTGTGGATTGACCGGGTCGCCGAATGACAGGTCGATCCGAAGTTTCAAGATGGCGCCGGCGAGGCGGGCGGGCATGGCAGCCCGTATGCCCTCATACTCGGCGTCTTCGCGGATCGTGACCAGCGAGATATCGCCGATGTCGAATGCAACTCCGTCGGCGAGCTCGATCGTGGCGATCTCGCTGAACATACTCCGCAGGTTGTCGATGTCGCTGTTGATCCCGCGCGCCAGCATGTCGGCATCGCGCGTGGCACGCCGAGTTTGGAGCGCGGCCAGCAGCATGCCGCCCTTGAGCACGAGCCGCTCGGCAAAACGCGAGCTCGCGAGGCGAGCCAGGAAGCGCTCATGCACGTAGAGTTCAAATGTCTGTTGTGTCGTGCGCCCGTCGGCACGCGCGAGCTTTTGCAGGGCCCGGTAGGTCTCTTCGGGGCTCCGTGTGCTCACGCCAGCATCGTCTCCAGCGCATCCGCCATCGCCCGGCCGACCCGCAGCTGGCGTGCCATCGCGAGTAGCTCGCCGGGACGAGCGTCGCGACTGTCCAGATAGCTGCGTAGCGCACCGAAGGCTTGGTCGCGCCCGACCCGCGAGCGCATCCGCATCATGTCAACCAGCGTCCGCTCGCGCGAGCTGATCGTGATCGTCTCCCCGGACTCGACGGGCTGCTCCAGGCGCCCGAGCGAGAAAGTGCCCGGCGCAAAGACGTGCACCCGCGTCGGGGGATAGGCGATCCGCGGGCGATGGGCGCCGCGCGGTACAGCGATGTGCACGGCATCTGGTATCTCGTCGGTCAGATCCCAGAAGCTGGCAGCCGAGCTCAGGCAGATCGTCGCCGCTGGAGCTCTGCGGCACACCGCCACGAGATCCAGATGTGCAGTCGCTGGAGCATCCACGACGCGGTAGACGCCACGCGAGAGTTCCATCAGCGCTCCGAGGTCGCGCAGCCGGTACAGGTCTTCCCAGCGGGCACCCCCGGCGATCAACTCGGCCGAGGTGACGGTGCCGCCGGCACGCTTGGCGATGTCGAGTATGCGGTCGGACCTCATCGGGATGAGAGTCTACACATAACATGGCTAAGTGCGTAGCTTTACATCCGGTATCGCAGACGGCGCTCAAGTACGCAATCGGCCGTCCGATAACCAGGCCGTGGCCGGATCTGCATTTCGCTTTCGTCTCGAGCGCGTTCGCGCTGTGCGCGAGCGCAAGGAGAAGCTCGCCCAGGGCGCGCTCGCACAGGCGCTCTCGCGGCGCTCGAGCAGCGTCGCCGAGCTGCGCTCCGCCGATGCCAGCCTCGAGCATGCGCGCGAAGAGCAGCGCATCGCCGGCGAGCGCCCGATGGTCAGCTCCACCGACCTGCTCGCACGCCAAGCGTTCCTAGAGCGTGTCGAGGCGCAGCGCAGGCTGCGTGCCCGCGAGCTCGAGCAGCGCGAGCTCGAGGTCGCCGACCGCGACGCCGAGCTGGCAACCGCCGCCAGCGAGCACGAGATGCTCAACCGTCTCAGGGAGCGTCACCGTGGCGAACACGTCCGCGAGGCCGATCGTCGCGAGCAGGGCGTCCTCGACGAGATCGCCGCGACGCGCTTTCGCAGGAGCACCGCGTGAGTGCGCAGGCGATCAGCGGCGCCGCGGCCGGCGTGCCCGCCGGCGAGCTGGCGAGCATCCAGCGCGTGCAGCAGCTGCAGCAGCTGATCGAATCGGCCAAGCAGGTTGCCTCCGGGGGCCTCGTGTTCGACCGGTGGCAGCGCCTCCGCAGCCACGCCGAGCACCGGCAACGAGCTCGCCGCACCGCAAAGCGCCGGCAACGACTTCGCCTCCGCGCTGCAGGCCGCCACGAGCGCTGACGTGGCCAGTGCTGGGACTCCCGGCGTCGCCGACGCCGCCTACGCGCCCGCCGTCTCAGGGGCCGGTGCGAGCGGCGAATCCGGCGAATACGAATCGCTGATCGACCAGGCCGCCTCGCGCAACGGCCTCGACCCCGCCATCCTGCACGGGCTGATCCAGCAGGAGTCGGGCTTCGACCCGAGCGCCACCAGCAGCGCCGGCGCCGCCGGCCTGACCCAGCTGATGCCCGGCACCGCCTCCTCGCTCGGCGTCGCCAATCCGATGAACCCCGCCGAATCGATCGAAGGCGGCGCGCGCTACCTCGGCCAGCTGATGAACCAGTTCGGCGGCAACGCCGAAGACGCGCTCGCCGCGTACAACGCCGGGCCGGGAGCCGTCCAGCAGTACGGCGGCGTGCCGCCGTACTCAGAAACCCAGAGCTACGTCAGCAAAGTGCTCGCCAACGCCGAAGCCTTCCGCCAGTCCCATCCGACGAGCATTGCCGGGAGCCTCGTATGACCGTCGAGCCGACGCTTCTGCTGGCGCCGCCTTCGCCGCCGCCGACGTCCGGCGCGCCGCCTGGCGCGCCACCCGGCGCCTCGCTCTTCCACAGCGAGCTCGCCCAACAGTCGGCCCGGACCGCAAACGCGGAAGGCCATCAACAGAGAAGCACCCAAGCGAGCGGCTCCGAACAGCCCGTCGCCCCTCACCGCTCGCGCGTGCAGGAGTCCGGTGCTGGCGTCGGCGCAGCTCCGACGAGCGCTCCGGCGTCATCCGCCGCGACATCGGCGAGCACCCCGGCCCAACGGGCCGCCGGTACTCGTGGACAGGCCGAATCCGCAGCGCATGAACAGGCCGAATCCGCGGCGCCGGTCCGTGTCGCGCAACGCGCCGGGGCGACCGGTACTGAAGGCGACTTGGCCTCCGCCTCCGCCTCCGCGCCAGCCGCGGCGAGCGAAGCCGCAGTTGTCGGCTCGACACAGGGCGCGCCGCAGGCGGGCTCGCAAGCGACTCCCGTAGAAGGCGCGTCGGGCCAGAGCGTCCTCGAAGGCCCTGCGACGCCCGTCGCCAACGCATTCACGACCGCAAGCGCCGCGGCCTCCGCGGCTGCTCCGCCGAGTGAATCCGCAGCGAGCTCCAGCTCTGCCGCGACCTCCGTCGCTACAAGCACCACGCCCGCCTCAACGTCTGCACCTGCCCCTGCGCCCGCGCCGCAGACCTCGACCGCGTCCGCCGGCGCCGCGACGGCCGCGCCCGCCAGCGCTGTGACGACCTCAGCCGGCTCCGCGGCAGCCGCCCCGGTCGCGGCCCCGACGAGCGCCATCTCCTCCGCTTCTTCCTCCGGCGCGGAAGCGGCCGGTGAAACGAGCACGACCGGCCCTGCCCAGGAAACCGCCGCGAGCGCCGCCGCATCTGCCACGGCCTTCGGGTCGCCGAGCGTGGCCGGCACGCAGTCGGGCCAGACGCGCGTCGGCGTCTCCACCGGATCGCGTCCGCCGGGCGCCCCGGCAGCTGCCTCTTCATCGCAGGCGGCCGCGCAGGCCCTCGCCGGCAGCCAGGCTGGCGCTGGCGCCAACGCTGGCTCAGGCGGCAACACTGGCACTGGCGCCAACGCTGGCTCTGCCGGCAACGCCGGTGCGAGCGTCACAACACACGCGGAAAGCGCCCTAAGCACGTCTTCGACGCCAGCCGCGGCGGCTCAGGCGCCCACGCCGGCGCTGCCGGCACAGGCAAGCGCAGCCGCCGGCGGGGTCGAAGCGACCGCGCTGTCGAGCGCCGTGGCCGGTGCGCAGGCGCCCGCGAGCACGCTTTCCGCGGCGAGCGCCGCGGCGACGCCGTCCGCGTCGGGTGTCGGCCTGCACGAGATGATCGAATCGATCCACGCGACGATCGAGATCGCCGCGCGCCAGGGGGCCACGCAGGCGCGGATCTCGCTGCAGCCCGAAGCGCTCGGCCAGATCAGCATCCGTCTCAGCCAGACAGCCCAAGGGCTGCTGGCGCGGGTCAGCGCCCAGACGCCAGCCGCCGCACAGGCGCTCGCTGACGCCCGAGGCGAGCTGCACCAGTCGCTGAGCTCGCTCGGCGTGTCGCTGCTGCGACTTGACATCGGCTCCGGCCAGTCCGAAACCGGCAATCGCGAGGGCCGCTTCGCCGGCGACTCACAATCTTCGAGGGCGTCCGGCGCCGCGTCCAACCCCGAAGAAGCCGACAGCCCGGAGACGCTCGGCGCGCCCGATGGATCGGCTCAGTCGGCGTCGATCGCCGGCGGCGCGCTCGTCGACGTGCTCGCCTGACACCACGAAAGGACCGAATCGCCATGACCACCAGCCCACTCGCAACAGCCGCCGCCGCCTCTCCAGGCGCCCCGGCCGCCAAGACGCCCGAAAACCCGAGCACCGTCCTTGGCCAGAACGACTTCCTCAAACTGATGGTCGCGCAGCTGCAGGCGCAGAACCCACTGGAACCGGGCAACGCCAACGAATTCGTCAACGAGCTCGCGCAGCTGACGCAGGTCGAGCAGACGACCAACCTGGCCAACTCCAACGAGCTCTCCAGCGCGGTCCAGCTGATCGGACGCACGGTCTCCTACAACGACGCCTCCGGCGCCGCCACCACGGGGACCGTCCAGAGCGTCCAGTCGGCCGCGTCCGGCACGACGGTGACCGTCGAAGGCGTCCCCGGCGTGACCCTGTCGAGCATCACGGAAGTCAATTGAGCCCGATCTCCAACCCGGCGCTCGTCCCACCCGGCGGTCTCTCCACGCCGGTCGCGCCCGCGCGCGGTGCCGGCGCGGGCGGATCGCCGGACGCGCCGCGCAAGAGCGGCCAGGCCGGCGCGTCGTTCGCCGACGCGCTCACGCAGGCCGGCGCGCCCACGCAGGCCGGTGGCTCCCAGCAGCTGCAGTTCTCCAAGCACGCGCTCGCCCGCGTCGAACGTCGCGGCATCAACCTCGACGCGAGCACGCTCGGACGGCTCTCGCAGGGCGTGCAGCGCGCCGCGAGCAAGGGCTCGCGCGACTCCCTCGTACTTGTCGACGGCACCGCGTTCGTGGTGTCCGTCAGCAACCGCACGGTCATCACGGCCGTGGGATCCGAACACATGAAGGACAACGTGTTCACCAACATCGACAGTGCCGTCATCGCATGACGCGAGCGGTCAAGCACGACTACGGCCGGACCTCATCGAGGAGGCCGCGAAAGGAAGGGCAGTCAGGATGATGGCAGGAATGTATGCCGCGATCAGCGGCCTCGATGCGAACCAGACGATGCTCAATGAGACCGCCAACGACATGGCGAACGTCAACACCGTGGGCTACAAGTCCGCGAGCGTCACGTTCGCGAACTCGCTCACGCAGGTGCTCCGCGGAGCATCCGGTGTGACACCCACCAACGGCGGCACCAACCCGGAGCAGATCGGGCTCGGCGTGCAGGTTCAGGCGACCGTGAACGAAATGACCGAGGGCTCGTTCCAGTCCACCAACAACCCGCTCGACGTCGCCATCGAGGGGCCCGGCTTCCTGCGGGTGGGACCGGCTGCGCCCAAAGAAGCAGAATTGACGAAGGGCATCCCTGCCAACGTCGAGTACACCCGCGCAGGCGATCTGACGACCAACGCGTCCGGCCTGCTCATCACCCAGGGCGGCGAATACGTGATCGGCCGCACCGCCACCGTGACGAGCGAATCGGAAACCGGCGACACCTACGAACCGGGCAAAGAAGACACGTTCATCCAGATCCCGCCCGGATCCAGCAACGTCTCGATCGGACAGGACGGCTCGGTCAGCTACACCGACGAGAACAAAGAATCGAAACAGTACCTGCAGCGTGTGACCGCCGGCTATCTCTCGCTGGCGACCTTCCCCAACGAAGCCGGTCTCGAACGCCTCGGCGGCTCGCAGTGGGCGCGCACGGCCAACTCGGGGGCGCCGCTCGTCAGCACGCCCGACACGCCCGGATTCGGCTCGACGATCGGCGGCGAGCTCGAGATGTCGAACGTCGATCTCGCGACCGAGATGACCAACATGATCACCGCCGAGCGCGGATACCAGGCGAACTCGCGCGTGATCTCCGTCGCGGACGAAATGCTGGGGACGCTGGTGCAGATCCAGTAGTCCGAGGCTAGGTCCAGTGGGCGAGGCTTGCTGAAGCTTTGCTGAGACTTGCTTTGCCGTCGGCGCATGCGCCGACGGACGGTGGGCGCATGCGCCCACCGTGGGGGCCGCACATGTGCGGCCCCGGGCAGGGCCGCATGCGGCCCTGCCGGAAAACCACGATCACCGACGAAAGGACGGCAACTGCAGGGACAACTCCGAGGAGCCCGGGGTGGGGCGGCGCATGAAGCCGTCCCACCTTGTGGCTAGTCTTACTGCGAGGGGGTGCACAGCCCGATGATCACGCTCAACCGGCTCGGCCACAGCGACGAGCCGTTCCATCTGAATCCGGACATGATCGTGACGATCGAGTCCACGCCCGACACGGTCATCACGCTCGCGACCGGCGCGAAGGTCGTGGTCGCGGAGACGCCCGTGGAGGTCACCGCAGCCGTTCACGGCTACCGCGCGGAAGTCCTGGCCGAGGCCTTCCGGCGTCGCGTCGCGGCGCGCCAGCCTCCGATCGCGCCGATCCTGCGCGACGCCGCGCGCGAGTCAGCGCATCTGTCCGCGGTCGAAGACGAGCAGACGTAGTCCCAAACGGGCAGCGCCGCGTCGGGCGAATCGACCGTTCGTGCACGGCCGCCTGGCAAAAGTGAAGGATTTCCCGCGAGCGCCGATGTAGGCAAGCAATGAAGGCTGCAACGGCCATCGGGATTGGGATTGCCTTCGGCTCCCTGATGATGAGCTCGCTCATGGGCGGGACGAGTCCCGCTTCGTTCATCGACATCCCAGCGCTGATGATCATCATCGGCGGAACCGGGGGCGTGACGCTCGCGAGCGTCGGCATGACCTCGATGAAGCGCGTGCCGAGCCTGTACAAGCTGGTCTTCTCTGCCGAACCGCCCGACATGCGCGGGCAGCTCGACAAGCTGGTGTCTCTCGCCGACAAGGCTCGGCGCGAGGGCCTGCTCGCGCTCGACGCGATGCTGGGCGAGATCGACGACGCGTTCACGCGCAACGCGCTGCAGCTGGTCGTCGACGGGACCGACCCGGAGATGGTGAGCACGATCCTCGAGGCCGAGGTCGACGGCATGGCTGCGCGCCACGAGGCCTCGGCAGCGCCGTTTGAGAAGGCCGGCGGCTTCGCGCCGACGATGGGCATCATCGGCACCGTGCTCGGCCTGGTTCACGTGCTGCAGAACCTCGCCGCGCCGGCCACGCTCGGGCCGTCGATCTCCGCGGCGTTCATCGCCACGCTGATGGGCGTCGGCTCGGCCAACGTGATCTTCCTGCCGATCGCCAACCGCCTCAAGGCGATCTCCGCCGAAGAGATGGAGCTGCGCATGATGACGCTCGAGGGGATCCTCTCGATCCAGGCCGGCGACAACCCGCGCCTGGTCTCCGAAAAGCTGATGTCCTACCTGCCGCCCGCAGAGCGGCCCGCGGGCGAGGAGCAGAACGTCGCGCGACTCGACGTCGAGGCCAAGGCCGCCTGACGATGGCGCGCGGACACGGCCGCCGCCGCCGTCACGGAGGCGCCGAGGAGGGCAGCGGCGAGCGCTGGCTGCTCACCTACGCGGACATGATCACGCTGCTGATGGCGCTGTTCATGGTGCTGTTCTCGATCTCCTCGATCAACATCTCCAAGTACCAGACGCTGCAGAAGTCACTCAAGGCGGCCTTCTCGGGCAACATCCTGCCCGGCGGCAAGGCCGTCGCCCAGCAGGGAGCGACCGACAACGCCGCGCACACCCCCTCGAGCGTCGAACTGCAGGCGATCGAGCCGGTCGCCACCGAAGGCTCGAGCAGCCTGCAGAACAGCACCGCGCATGGCACCAGCAGCGCCACCGCGAGCAGCGCCGCGGCGAGTGGGGCAACGAGTGCCGCGGCCGTCGCCGCGCAGGCCGCCGCCCAGAATCAGGCGGCGGAGTTCGCCCGCATCAAGCGCGAGCTCGACGCCTACGCCGCCTCGCACGGCTTCGCCAAGAGCGTGCACACCACCATCGAAGCGCGCGGCCTGGTCATCAGGCTGCTCACCGACGACCTGCTGTTCGCCTCCGGCCAGGCCACGCTGGAAGGCCGCGCCGGCGGCCTGCTCGGTGAGATCGCCCAGCTGCTCAACGTCGACACCACGCACCCGATCTCCGTCGAAGGCAACACCGACAACGTGCCCATCCAGTCGAGCCAGTTCCCGAGCAACTGGGAGCTCTCGACGGCGCGCGCCAGCACCGTCGTGCGCTTCCTGATCGCGCACGGCGTAGGCGCCGGCAGGCTCACCGCGACCGGCAACGCCGAACAGCGGCCGCTGGACAGCAACGCCACCGCCGCCGGGCGCGCGCGCAACCGGCGCGTCGAGATAGTAATGCGACGGCTCCACACTGCCGAAGATGAAGGGGAACCGGAACCGTAGTCAAGGACGATCAGTCAAGGACGACACCATGCTCAAGAACAAAAAGCTAATGCTCGCGGTGGCCCTGCCGATTCTCATATTGGGAGTGGGCTACACCATGACCAAGCCCAAGCCCGTCAACAAGGACAAGATCAAGGGAACCATCTACGTGATGCCAGCGCCCTTCCTGCTCAATCTCCAACAGGGCCGCTTCGCCAAGCTCACCGTCGCGCTCGAGCTCGCGCCCGGTCAGAGCGACGGCGCATCCGCGACCGCCTCCTCCGGGAGCGGCGAAAACGCCGCCGGGACGCTGCCGGAGGAACCGCTGGTCCGTGAAATTGTGACCGACTCCATGACCAACCAGAACGGGGAAACGCTCGTCACCAACCAGGGGCGCACCGCGGTCAAGCACCGGATCCTGCAGGCGATCGCCCAGCAGACCGACGTCAAGGTCGAAGCAGTGCTGTTCCCAGACCTAACCGTTCAATAGGAGACAGCGTGACCGAGGCGATCGAGTACGAGCAGTTCGAGCAGGGGGATAACGGAGGCACGCCCACCCCGTCCGCCCCCGGCTCCGGAGCCGGCGACCTGAGCCGTCTCAGCGACATCCCCATGGAGCTCAGCGTCGAGATCGGGCGCACGCACATGACCGTCGGTGAGACGCTCGATTTGCGCGTCGGCTCCGTCGTCACGCTCGAGCGTCTCGCCGGCGAGACCGCCGACCTGCTCGTCAACGGCAGCGCCATCGCGCGCGGCGAGGTCGTCGTCATCGACGAGCAGTACGGCCTGCGCGTCACCGAGATCCTCGACGCCGAGTCCGAGTCCGCGATTGAGCCCGAGTCCGAGATCGAGTCCGCGAACGACGCGCCCGCATGAGCGTGGGCGAGGACGACAAGCAGGGCGCCGTGGCAGAGGCCGAGCGGCCCGAGCCGCCGGCCGCCGGCCCCCCCGGCGCGGCCGGCGAGCAGATACGCACGCTCGACTTCTCCCAGCCGACCAAGTTCACCACCGAGCTCAGGCGGCGGATAGTCCGCGCGCTCGACCCGTTCTGCGAGGCGCTCGGCGGCTCGCTGGCGGGCGAGCTGAACGCCGAAGTCGAGGTGGTCCTGACCGACATCAGCCAGCACACGTGGGCGGCGGCCAAGGCGCAGCTCCCGGCGGACTCGATCGCGGTGGCCGTCGAGGCCGAGGGGATCGAGCGCCACATGCTGATGAGCGTCGAGCTCCCGTTCGTGCTGCAGGCGCTCGAATGCCTGCTCGGAGGGAAGGCCGCGCAGGCTCCGGCCGAGCGCCATCTGACCGAGATCGACTGGGTGCTCACGCGCGGCACGCTCGACGCGGTCGTCCACCAGCTGTCGCTCGCGTGGGGCGAGCTCGGCGGGCCGGCGCTGGCGCGCGGCGACGTCGACATGGAGGGTGACGCCGGGGTGCACACGCCGATCGGCGAACCGACGCTGTCGGTCACGCTCGAGCTCAAGATCGACAATCTCACCTCGGCGATGTCGCTGCTGATCCCGTGGGGCGCGATCGAGCCGATCGTCGAGCGGATCCGCGACGGCGGCGCCGAGTCGAGCGCTGCGGACCCTCAGGGCGCCGACGCCCTGCACCGGGGCCTGGCGGGCGCGCACGTGCTGCTGCGCGCCGAGGTCGGCTCCGTGCAGATGCCGATCGAGCGGATGCTCGGGCTGACCCCGGGCGCGCTGCTGCAGCTCGACGACAGCGCCGGGGACGGCGTGCTGCTGTTCGCCGAGGGGATCTCGCTGGGCCGCGGGCGCCCCGGACGCAGCGGCTCCAGGCGCGCGGTCAAGCTCTCCTGCACCGGCGAAGCCGCCGTTCGCTCCGACACCTACGCAACGCTCGGACGCGCAGAGCTCGAACGAGCGCGCGCTCACCTAGAGTCCTCGCACGAGAACCCCGAAGGCCGCGAGATCCTGCGCAGCATCTTCGTGCGCGTGTGGGCCGAGCTCGGCAGGACCCATCTACCGCTCGGGCAGGCGCTCGAGCTCGCACCCGGGGTCGTCGTGGAGCTCGACCAGCGCGTTGACGCGCCGGTCGAGCTGTTCGCCAACGGGTTGTGCTTCGCCAACGGCAGCCTCGTCGTCACCGCCGACGGCGCGTGGGGCGTGCAGGTCGCCGAGCTGCTCCAGTAGCGCCAGCCGCGCGCGGACGTCCGGGTAGCAGCGCATTTGGCTCAAGACGGCGCCTCGGGAGCCGATAACGAGGGCGACTCTTCCTCGGAGTCGTCCCTCGATGACCAAGTCGATCCCGCTTTCCCGTGCGGTCGCCCCTGCGATCGCGGCGCTCGGCGCCTGCCTGCTCGCATTCGCGAGTCCCGCGTCGGCGTTCAAACCCTCGCTCAAAGCAGGCGGCGAAAACACCCCGCTCAACCTGAGCGGATCCACCGGCGCGTCGCACTCGACCAGCTCCGGCGGCGCGAGCATCGTGCGCACGATCGTCGGTCTCGCGATCGTGATCGGCGTGATCTGGGGGCTCGCGTGGATCATGCGCCAGGTCAAGGCCGGGCGTGACGGCGGGCGCGATTCTCATCAATCCGGCGCCGGCCTCGCGAGCGTCGCCGCGCTCACGCTCGGCTCGGGACGCTCCGTGCACCTCGTACGCGCCGGAAACGACTACGTGCTGCTCGGCGCCACCGAGCACGGCGTCGCGCCGATCCACCGCTACACCGAGGAGCAGGCGCTCGACGCGGGGCTGCTCGCCGAGCCGGGATCCGTCGTCGAGCAGCCGGTCGAACGCTCGGCCGCGCCAACCGGGTTGCGCCTGATCTCCGCCGCGAGCCAGATCCTGCGCCCACGCGAGCTGAGCGACCACAGTCCTGTCGTCGGTCACCGCCCGGACCCCATGCACATGCCCTCGCCCTCCTCGGGCGTGCTCGAGCGCCTGCGCGAAATGACGGTGCGCCGATGAGCGTCAGCGCCGTGCTCGGCGGCGGCGCGCTCGGGGCGGCGCTGCCCGTCAACTCGAGCAACGCCGTCCAGATCCTGCTGCTCGTCGGCGGCCTCACGCTCGTGCCCGCGGTGCTGTTCACCGTCACCGGCTTCAGCCGCATCCTGATCGTGCTCGGCTTCATCCGCAGCGCCGTCGGCACCGCCACCGCGCCTCCCAACCAGGTGCTCGTCGGCATCGCGCTGTTCCTGACGATCTTCGTCATGGCGCCGACCGTCGGCGCGATCAAGAAGGACTCAGTCGAACCGCTCGAGGCGCACCGTATCAGCACCACCGTCGCGCTCGAACGCGCCGAGCAGCCGATGCGCGAATTCATGTTCCGCCAGACACGCGTCCAGGACATCTCGCTGTTCGTCAGCCTCGCCCACGCCAAGCAGCCGCACACCCGCGCCGAAGTGCCCACCGAGGTGCTGATCCCCGCGTTCATCGTCTCCGAGCTCAAGACCGCTTTCCAGATCGGCTTCCTGATCTTCCTGCCGTTCCTGCTGATCGACCTGATCGTCTCCTCCGTGCTGATGAGCATGGGGATGATCATGCTGCCGCCGACGTTCATCTCGCTGCCTTTCAAGATCCTGCTGTTCGTGCTCGTCGACGGCTGGGATCTCGTCATCAAGGCCCTCGTCCAGAGCTTCCACTAGCACGCGCCCACGTGCCCGATCCCGCCAGCCCGCGACCCCGCATAACTCAAAAAAAGTTCTCTGTATAACCATGGCAATACAATGAATCAGGACACGGTAGTCAACCTCGCGACGCAGGCCATGAGCCTGGCGCTGAAGATCGCCGGGCCACTGCTGCTGGTCGCGCTCGTCGTCGGTCTGTTGATCAGCGTCTTCCAGGCCGTCACCCAGATCCAGGAGCAGAGCCTCTCGCTGATCCCCAAGATCGCCGCCGTCGGCGTCGTGATCGTGCTGCTCGGCCCGTGGATGCTCGGCCAGCTCGTCTCCTACACGACCGCGCTGTACACCTCGATCCCCTCGATGGTGGGCTCGTGACGAAGCTCCTGTCAGAGCTCGCGGGCAACGAGCTCGCCGGGTTCATCCTCGTGCTCGCGCGCGTGACGCCGTTGTTCTTCATCGCGCCGCTGTTCTCCTCGAAGATCATCCCGGCGCACGTGCGCGGGCTGATCGCGGTCGGGATCTCGATCGGGCTCGCGCCGATCGCGCTGCGCGGCCAGCACGTTCCCAGCGACCCGCTCGCGCTCGCGGGCCTGGTCGTCGAGGGGATGCTCGTCGGCCTCGGATTCGCGTTCTCGCTGAGCGTGCTGATGGGCGCCGTCGAATCGGCCGGCTCGGTGATCGACGTGCTCTCCGGCTTCTCCTACGGCTCCCTGATCAACCCCATGGACGGCCAGGAAAGCGCCATCATCACGCGCTTCTACTCGCTCGTCGGGACGCTCATCTTCCTCGTCATCGGCGGCGACGCCTGGACGCTGAAGGGCCTGGACCGCACCTTCGCGCTCGTGCCGTTGACGAGCGCGCCGCGGCTGTCCTCGCTGCTGGGCGGCGCCGAGCAGGTCTTCGCCACGGTGTTCGCCGCCGCCCTGGAGGTCGCCGCGCCGGTGGTCGTCGCGCTGCTCGTCACCGACGTCGCCTTCGGGGTCGTCTCGCGCGTGGTCCCTCAGCTGAACGTGTTCGCGGTCGGCTTTCCCACGAAGGTCGCCGTCGTGCTGCTCGTCGCCGGCGCCTCGCTGCCGTTCACCGCCAACTGGATCTCCAATCAGCTCTCCGTCAGCGTCGGCGACGCCCTCGGCGCGCTGCACGTCGCGTGACACATGGCCAACGATGACCGCACAGAGAAGGCCACGCCGAAACACCGCCAACGCGCGCGCGAGAAGGGACAGGTCGCGCGCAGCCCAGACCTCGGCGGCGCGGTCGTCGTCGTCGCCGGCCTGTTCGCGCTCAGCCTGATGGGCTCCAAGATCGTCAACGCCGCCGCCACGATGTTCCGCGAGGTCTTCGGCGCGATCGCCAACCCCGGACGCGCCACGTCCGCCGCCGGGCTCAACGGCCTGATGCACTCGGCGCTCTCCACCGTCGCCCTCGCAGTCGCACCGGTCGCCGGGGCGTGCCTACTCGCGGGTGTGGTCGGGGGCGTCGCGCAGGTCGGCTTCAAGCCCACCGCGCACGCGCTCAAACCAGACTTCCGCCGGATCAACCCGGCCTCCGGGCTGAAGAACCTGCTCGGCGCGAACGCCGTGTTCGAAGCGTTCAAGACCGTCCTCAAGGTCGCCGTCGTCGGCGCCGTCGCCGCGCTCGCGCTGCTGCCCGGGCTGACCGGGCTCGCCTCCGTCGTCGGCATCTCCGCGCTCGGCCTCGGCACGCTGTCCGGGGGCAAAGCCTTCGAAGTCGCCGAGCACGCGGCCTTCGCCTACCTCCTGATCGGGCTGATCGACTACGCCTGGAAGCGCCACCGCCACGAGAAGCAGCTGATGATGACCAAGCAGCAGGTCAAGGACGAGAACCGCCAGTACGGGGTCTCCGCCGAGGTTAAAGCCGCGCTGCGCCGCCGCCAGATGCAGGCCGCACGCGCGCGCATGATGGCCGCCGTCCCAGACGCCGACGTCGTCATCACCAACCCCACGCACTTCGCCGTCGCGCTCACCTACGACGGCACGCGCACCGCGCCCGAGGTTGTGGCCAAGGGCAAGGACCTGATCGCCGCGCAGATCCGGCGCATCGCCGAAGAGCACCACGTGCCCGTCATCAGCGACCCGCCGCTCGCGCGCGCGCTGCACGCGTCGGTCGAGATCGGCCAGATCATCCCCGAGGAGCTGTACGCCGCGGTCGCGCGCGTGCTCGCGTTCGTCTACCGGCTCGCCGGGCGCACAGCGCTCGCGCGCAGGAGGATCGCGTCGTGAACAGCCCCGGCGTGCGCCGCCTGCTGCGCCACACAGACATGCTCGCCGCCGTCTCGGTCGTGATGGTCGTGACGATGCTCGTCGTGCCGCTCCCGTCGGAGCTGCTCAGCCTGCTGATCACGATCAACATCGCCGGCGCGCTCACGATCGTCTCCGCCACCATGTACCTCGGCAAGGCGCTCGACTTCGCGTCGTTCCCGAGCCTGCTGCTGCTGACGACGATGTTCCGCCTGGCGATCAACGTGTCGGTGACGCGCCTGATCCTCACCTCCGGCAATGCCGGCAGCGTCGTCAAGTCGTTCGGCGAATTCGTCGTCGGCGGCAACGTCGTCGTCGGCCTCGTGATCTTCCTGATCCTCGTCGTGATCCAGTTCATCGTCGTCACCAACGGCGCCGGGCGCGTCGCCGAGGTCGGCGCGCGCTTCACGCTCGACGCGATGCCCGGCAAGCAGATGGCGATCGACGCCGATCTCAACGCCGGCCTGATCACCGACCAGCAGGCGCGCGACCGGCGCAAAGACATCGCCCGCGAGGCCGACTTCTACGGCGCCATGGACGGCGCGTCCAAGTTCGTCAAAGGCGACGCCATGGCCGCGCTGATCATCACCGGCATCAACCTCGTCGGCGGGATCATCGTCGGCATGCTCCAGCGTGGCCTCGGCTTCACCGAAGCCACCCACCAGTACTCGCTGCTGACCGTCGGCGACGGCATCGCCGCGCAGGTCCCCGCGCTGTTGATCTCCGTCGCCACCGGCATCATCGTCACCCGCGCCGCCTCCGACCGCGACCTCGGCTCGGACATCGCCAGCCAGGTACTCGGCCAACGCAAGGCGCCGCTCGTCGCCGCCGGCGCGATCGGCCTGTTCGCGCTGATCCCCGGGCTGCCGAAGCTGCCGTTCCTGTTGATCGCGGCGATCTTCGGCGCGATCGCGTGGGTTGTGCGCGACGGCCTGCCCGGTCACACCGACACCGACGCCGCCGCGCGCGCCGCCGCCGCCCAGGCCGCGCTGCCGAAACCCGGCGACGAGCCGATGTCCGAGGTCGGCGTCGACGCGCTCGAGCTCTCCATCGGCTTCGGCCTCGTGCCGCTCGTTGACTCCGGAGGATCAGGTCCCGCCCACCCGAGCTCGCTGCTGCGCCGCGTGAGCGCGATCCGCCGTCAGCTCGCCTCCGACCTCGGCATCGTGATCCCGCCCGTGCGCATCCACGACGAGCTCGGCATGGAGTCGCACGAGTACGTCGTCAAGGTGCGCGGCTCGGAGGTCACGCGCGGACGGATCATGCCCGGCCACCTGCTCGCGATGGACCCCGGCGACGCCAGCGGCACGCTGCAGGGAATCCCCACGCGCGAGCCCGCCTTCGGGCTGGAGGCCGTGTGGATCGCGGAGTCCGCCCGCGGCGAGGCCGAGGCGCTCGGCTACACCGTCGTCGATGCCGAGTCGGTGATCGTCACCCATTTGACCGAGACGATCCGCGCCCACGCCGCCGAGGTGCTCACGCGCCAGGACGTGCGCGCGCTGCTCGACAAGCTCAAGGAGACCAACGCCGCGGTCGTCGACGAGGTCGTGCCCGAGACGCTGTCGCTCGGCGAGATCCAGCGGGTGCTGCAGTCGCTGCTGTCCGAGGGCGTGCCCGTGCGCGATCTCGGCACGATCGTGGAGGCGATCGGCGACAAGGCGCGAACAACACGTGACACAAGCCTGCTATCGGAGTACGCTCGCCAGGCGCTGGGCCGGGCGATAACGGCTCCGCACCTGGACGAGCGGTTGCGACTGCAAGCGATAACCCTGGATCCCGCGATCGAGCAGGAGGTCTCCACCTCGATCACCCAAACCACCGACGGCGAGTACCTCGCCATGGATCCGCCGCGCGCGCAGGCGATCGTCACCGCGCTGCGCGCCCAGGTCGACCACGCCACCGCGCGCGGATCGCGTCCCGTGCTGCTCTGCTCCGCGCGCATCCGCCGCCACCTGCGCCGGCTGATCGCCCAGGCGCAGCCGCACCTCGCCGTGTGCTCGTACAACGAGATCGCCCCCGGAATCGACGTCGAAACCATCGGTGTGATCCACGCATGAGCACCCACAGGCACGCATGGCTGCGCTGGATCGGCGTCCTCACTCGCTCGCGTGCAAAGCACGCCACGCTCGCTGCGTCCTTGACCAGCTTGCCCTGCGCGCCTGTGGGAGGTGAGCATGAGCACGCCTGGTGAGCTGCTGGAAGCGCTCGGACGCGAGGCCCGCGCCCGCTTCGGCGCAGGCGGCGCCGCGCCGACGCGCGTCTTTCGCGGGCGCTCCGTCGACGAGCTCGTCCCGCAGATCCAGCGCGAGCTCGGCGCCGACGCGATCATCGTGCGCCGCCGCGAGGGGCTGACCGGCGGCGTGCTCGGGTTCTTCCAGCGCGCGTTCGTCGAGATCGAGGCGATGCCGGGAGGGCCCGGCGTGGACATCTACGACGAGGCCGACAGCGCCGCGCCCGCCGCTCCGCCGCCAAGCGCTGCGCCGCCGGTGGGGATGCCGCCGGCTCTGCAGCCTCCGTCCGCCCCGCAGTACCAGGCGGCGCCCGCCCCATCGTCGCCGCCGCAATTCGCGCCGTCCACCCCGCCGCCCCCGCCGGTGCAGAGCGCGCGCTTCGAACCGACCGCGCCCGTGGCCGAGCAGCCTCCCGCCGCCGGCTACCCGCCGCCGTGGGCCGCGCCCTCGACGCCGTATGCGCCCACCCAGCCCACGGGCCAGCCGCGTGCCGCGCCCGCTCCCCCTGTCGCACCGCCGCCGGCTGCGCCGACACCCTTCTACGCGCGCGAGGCAGGCGCGCCCTCTGCCGGTGGTGGCAGCGCATACGTGACCGCGCATCTGGCCGCGCTGGCTCGCGCCGACCGCACGAAGTTGCCACCTCGCGCTCCAACGCCCGCGCGCCGCGGCGAGCCGCCGGCGTGGAGCCCGGACTACCCCCATCTGGGGACAGGGCAGGAGCTGGGCTCGGCCGACGTGCCCGAGCTGTTCCCGCCTGCGCCGGCGCGAGCACGCGCTCCCGTCGAGCGGTCCTCGCTCGAGCGGGCCCCGGTCGAGCAAACGCCGATGGAGCGCCCGCCGTCCCCGCCGTGGGCGGCGAGCGAGCGGCGCGAGGTGGCGCCGGGCTCCCACAGTCGCGCGCGCGCCGGCGTCGCCAGGAGCCTGCAGCGCTGCGGGATCGGCGAGGAGCTCACACGTGAGCTGATCGACGGCGCCAGCGCCCACGCGCTCGCGCTCGCGCCCCGCGCAGGTCTTGCGCAGGCGGTGCGTGTGACGCTCGCCCAGCGGATACCGGTCGCGCCCGTGCTGCCCACCAAGGGAGCGGCGATCGTGATCGTGGGGGCGGGCGGCGCGGGCAAGACGACGTGCTGCGCGGCGCTGCTCGGCGCCTATCGCACGCACAGCACCTTGCCGGCGAGCTTCGCGACCGTCACGCGCAACCCGGATGGCGCGGCCGAGCGTGAGCGCGGCGAGCTGCGGATGATCCTCAGCCCGTACGTGATGAAGCCCACGCCCGCGCGCGCTCCGCGAGCGGTACGCGCGCTGCGCAGGGCCCGCGGCGATGGCATGGCCGTGCTCGACACGCCCAGCGTGTCCCCGTCCGACCGCGCGGGTATTCGCGAGCTCGCGCGGCTGCTCGCCGAGCTCCAGCCCGAGCGGGTCGTGGTCGCGCTGCCCGCCACGCTGGGCGCCACCGCCGCCGCGCAGCTGCTGCAGGCGCTGCACCCGCTTGGCGCAAACGCGATGGCGGTGACGCACGCCGACGAGACAGACCAGCTCGGGGTCGCCGTCGAGGCCGCGTGCAGGTTCGGTCTCGCGCCCGAATACATGCTCGAACGTGTCCGCGCCGGTGGCTGGCGGCTGCGCCAGATCTCCCCGACCGCGCTCGCGGAGAGGCTCCTGCCGTGAAGCTCGGGCGCGGACATGCCAGCGAGAAGTCAAAGCCGGTGGCGCTGCCGGAGCGCTCCCAGGACGTGACGCTCGTTCCCTCCGGCGGCAAGGGGCTGCCCGCGCGGGTGCTCGAACGCGGGCCCGACACGCTGCTGGTGGCGATCATGGTTCCGATCGAGCCGCTCGGCTATCGCCAGCTCGACGGCCTGGTGCTCGAGTTCGTCGCGCCCCAGGGGCGCGTGCGGCTGACCGGGACGGCGAGCATCGAGGATCCCGCCGAGCCGGACGTCGTGCGCATCGACGGACCGCGCTCGATCGAGGTGCTCCAGGAACGCGAGTACGTGCGCATCAAGTCCGCGCGTCCCGCGCTCGTGTACGGCGGCCCCGACAAGCTCCCGATGCAGAGCTACACGGTGGATCTCAGCGGCGGCGGGTTCCTGCTCGCGGGCCCCGACTCGCTGCGGATCGGCGACGAGGTGGACTTCCAGCTGACGCTCACCCCCGGGGTGCTGCTGATCAGCGGCAAGGGCAAGGTCGTGCGGATCGACGCCAGGGGGCGTCGCGCGGTCGAGTTCGAGTCGATCTCAGAGCTCGACCGACGCAGGCTGATCCGCTTCATCTTCGAGTGCCAGCGCGCCGAACGCCAGCGCGGCCTGGAACCGGACGGTAGCTATGGCAGCTGAGGCGGCGCTCGAGACGCCGACTGAGGTCCAGGAGGCGACCGCCACCCCAGTGGCGGCCTCGCCGGAGCCCAAGTCACCCGCCAAGAAGGACTCCAAGGCCCAGCCGCAGGGCAAGGACGCGAAGAAGGGCGGCAAGGGCGAGAAGAAGGCAAAGGGCGAGAAGAAGGGCAAGGGCAAGGGCGCGAAGGGCGCCGACTCCGAGCAGCCCGACGCCGACGGGCCCAGCATCGCCGCGCACCCGCGCGCCGCGCGCGCGGTCGCACGGGCCAAGAGCTGGGGCGGACTCGCCGGCTTCGTGCTCGCCGGTTACATGTCGCTGCCAACCAACACGCTCGCAGCCGCCGGCCTGCGCGCGCTGATCGCCGGCGTCGTCTGCTACGTCGCGACATGGGCGGGCGCGGTGTTCCTGTGGCGGCGGCTGGTGATGCTCGAGCTGAAGGCGCGCGAGCACAAGCTGCTGGCTGCCCGCGCGCAGCGCGAGCTGCCGCCGGGCTCCGCCGAGCGGCCGGGCCCGAGGGCGGCCTGAAAGGCTGAGGGCCGGCGGTGGACCCCATACACCCGATCGCGCCCGGGCCGCCGCTGATCTCGCCGGCGACGCGCCTGCCGGTCCAGCCGCTCGAGCGGATCACGCGCGAGCGCGACCGCCCGTCCAAGGATGCGCAGCAGCGCCGGCGACGCGAGCGGCCACCGCCTCCGCCTCCGGAGCGCGACTCCGACGACGACGAGCACCCGCACGTTGACGTGCGGGTCTGAGCGCGCGCATTCGCACGAAGGAATCTGTGCGGCGACGAGGAATCTCGTTTGCAAGAGGGTGTTCCCCCTCAAGTTTCCCGGCGCGCGGACGATAATCGGCGTGGGTTGACACGGAGTCGACTCGGGACCTAACCAAACAACGTCATCAAGGAGATGAACGCATGGGCCTAACGATCAACAGCAACCTGGAGGCGATGAACGCCAGCAGGAACCTCAACAACACCGAGAACATGCTCTCGCAGTCGATGCAGCGGCTGTCCTCGGGTCTCAAGATCAACTCGGCGGCGGAAGACGTCGCGGGCTACGCGATCAGCGAAAGCCTCAAGAGCCAGGTCAACGGCCTCAACCAGGCCAGCGAAAACATCCAGGACGCGGTCGCGCTCGCGCAGACCGCCCAGGGTGCCCTGAACGACACCAACCAGATGCTCCAGCGCATCCGGGAGCTCGCCGTCCAGTACTCGAACGGCACCACCTCCGAAGAAGATCAGAAAGCGATCATCTCCGAGGTTGGCCAGCTGGTCTCAGAGATCAAGCGCGTCGGTGAAACGACGCAGTTCAACGGCAAGAACCTGCTCAACGCGTCAGAAGAAATCAGGTTCCAGGTCGGCGCGAACGATGGCGAAGGCGTCAGCGTCACGACGATCAAGCTGTATGAATCGATCGAAACCAAGATCGACACGAAAACCCTTGGTGAACGACTCGCCGGCAAACTCGGCAAAGCCGAAACCGAAGAAATCACCAAAAAGGGTGAAGAATCAGGCACAAAGACGAAAGAAGTTGAAAAACTCCAGGAAGAAGAAGTAAAAGCCAAAATCACCAAAGCAGAATTCGAAGCGAAATCGAAACCGATCAACGAAGCGATCACGAAACTCGGCGAAGAAGTCGCTAAAATCAAGGCCGAACACGCCCCCACCGGGCTCAAAGAAATCAGCGAAGCCATCGCCAAGGTGGCAGGCCTCGCCGGTGAATTCGGTGCCGTCCAGGACCGCATTCAGTACACCCAGTCCAACCTGGAAGTTTACAGCCAGAACCTGACCTCGGCTGTGAGCGCCCTCGTCGATGTGAACATGGCCACGGAAATGACCAACTTCACAAAGGACCAGGTCCTCCAGCAGGCCGGTGTGTCGATCCTCGCGCAGGCGAACCAGCTGCCTAACGCGACGCTCAAGCTCCTGGAATAGGAGTAAATAACTTCCTCAGCGGTGGCGCCTAGAGGACGCCACCGCTGCAGTGAAGCTCTTCTGAACGCCGGCCGACTTTTACGATCGGTCGTTCGCGGACAGAGGGGTCATAACGCTTCGGGCGGTCCGGGAAAGGCCGACAGAAGCCACATATCACCGCTTCATCGAGGGAACGGTGGTCGAGACGGGCGACGACGGTCGCCCGTCTCTCTTTTTTGCGCCAGCGTGCTCCGGCACGGGCAAGCGATCAGCCGTCGCCTGTAAGAGCGAGCACCAGTTGGGAGACCTTGTACCGGTCACCGGGGTTGCACAGGGCGAGGCGCTGCTCGGTGGCGTCGAGCGCGATGAGGAACGCGTAGCGCGAGCGGACGTTGCTGAGCCATGCCTCGGGCTCGACGGGCCGTGTCAGGAGTCCAATGTCCTCCGGCGGCAGCGACTTCGCGTCCACGTCCGCGATGATCTCCGAGGGATCGAAGGGGCGCTGGCCGAGGCCATCATCAACAACGTCGTGCCAGACCTTCAGGACGAGCAGCCTGCGGATCAGCGGCTCATCCAGAGCGCCGCGACCGAAGAGGTCGAGATCGTAGAGGTCCCTCAACTTGCGCCGGCGGCGCCACGCGGCGAGCTTCTCGGCGAGCGACTCCTCGAGCGCCGGCGCCGGAATCGCCGGAGGGGTGAACTCGTAGCCCGCGTGCACGGCGAGAGCGACCGGCGTGGATGGCTCGGTGGGCAGCCACAGCTTCCGGGGTGAGATCTCGACGCGGGCGGGGATGGCCGGGCGGCCGAGCGGTGTGTCGATGATCAGCTTCGCGCGCGTGGGCTCGCGCTCCTCGAGGCTGAACCGGACGTCGAACAGCCCGGCCCCGTCGAGCGTGTCCAGGAGGAGCTCCGCGGTCTCCATGTCCGGGGTGGCGAAGTCCAGGTCCGTGGAGAAGCGGCCCGCGTTGCCGGCGCGCAGCTTGCGTAGCGAGGTGCCGCCCTTGAGGATGATGCCGAGCTCGAATGCGCCCTGGTCGTGGAGGTACTTGAGCGCGTAGTCCTGGGCGACGTCGAGCAAAGCGGGATCGCGCATGCCGCTGCGACCCTGGAAGTGGCGCGCGAGATAGCCCTGCGTGATCATTGCCGTGGGAGCAGCGAGTTGTAGACGTGCCAGCGCCTGCTCCACTGGGCGCGGCGATCGCGACGCCCGAGGAACGTGACGGGAAGCCGGGAGGGCAGCAGCGCCTCGATCTCACCGGCGGTTTCGTTCTGGCCTGCCCACTCGGCGAGGTAGCCGAGCCGCGCGAGAGTGGAGGTGCGCCGCCCTCCTGCCTCTCGCAGCAGGTCCCCGGCGGTGGCGGCGCGGAATGTGTTCGGGAGCCAGTCGTCGGCGTTGCCCCAATTGCCCTGCGCCGTAGGACGCTCGGCGGCGGCGACGAGGATGGTTGCCTCCATCCACATGGGCAATCCCCGCACGGTCTTTGTCGGCACGCGCCAGTCGAAGGTCACCGTGCGGACGCCCAGCGACGGCGGTGGGCGCCAGCCGCGCCTGTGCGCGAGCACTGGGCGGTCCGGTTGGTGGGATGAGTGGCCGAGCTCCCAGATCGCCGACTCGAATGCGACCGCAACGGGAATGTCGGGGTCGTGCGCGAGCAGCGCGCGCAGCTCGATCCACGGGTCGCCCGCCCTGTACCGGCCAGCTCGGGCGGCTGGCGCGAACTCCCAGGCGCCCCGGGTGCGCAGGGGAAGAAGCCAGCCGAGGCGGACCAAACGCTCAGCTGCCGCCTCGGGCGGGAGAGGCACTTGCGTCTGTGCCAGGATCTCCGTCAGGAGCGATCGGGTGACCACCGCCGGCTGGCGCAGCTCCAGCTCCTCGACGACGGGTGCGAGGCGATTCGGCACCGGCCGTGATGTTTGCACCTGGGCGCACATGACGGCATAATGCTACGCCCTACGTGTATGGATGCAAACATGCACGGACAGTTGCGCTGACTACGCCTCAGGACAGCTTGCGCAGTTCCGCGCATGTCGAGACGCGGCGCGCGCAGCGTCTCAATCGCGACACGCGCCTGCCGATTACCGGGGCGATGACCCTGCAAGCCACGCTCGAGCGGGTCTCGGCGATCAGGCAGGCGCTCGCCGACCCGGCGACGATGCTCGGCTCGAGCGCCGCGCTGACGGGCGGCGCCGAAGCTCCCGCGGCGAGCACCGCCGCGAGCACCGGGGGCGAATCGTCGTTCGCGGCCGAGCTCAAGCAGGCGAGCGCCGGCTATGGGGCGCCTGGCGAAGCATCATCCGCGGGGTCCGCCACGACTGCGGCGCTGCTCGCCGGCCCGGGCGCGCCCGCCGGCCTGACCGACGCGCCCGGCGTCAGCGGTGTCGCGGGCCTGACGAGTGCGCCCGGCGTCGGCTCCTCCTATTCGCTGCAGAGCCTCAACGGCGTCGCCGGCTCCTCGGCGCTATCGCCCACCGACGCCGCGTACCAGAGCTCGCCCGGCGCGCGCATCGTGGCGATCGCCGAAAGCCAGCTCGGGCAGACCGAGCAGCCGCCCGGCTCGAACGAATCGCCCGCGATCGCGCAGTACCGCAGCGCGACCGCCGGCGCGGTCCCCGGGGCGCCGTGGTGCGCGTACTTCGCCTCGTGGGTGGCGAGCCAGGCGGGCGAGCCGATCGGCGAACAGGGCCAGGGCGCCGGTGCAGTCTCGGAGGTGTGGTCGTGGGCGCAGAGCAGCGGGCGGGCAATCGCCAACGGCCCCGGCGTGGTGCCAAAGCCGGGCGATCTGATCGTCTTCGGCGACGAACACGTGGGGATCGTCAGGGACGTGCTGCCGAACGGACAGATCCAGACGATCGAGGGCAACTACGAAAACAAGGTCGCAGCCAACGTGCGCAGCCCCACAGAAGCCACCGGCTACGTCGAAATGAGCTGACATACGAGCCTCGCCGCGTCGGTACACTCGCAGGCGGACGGCGTGCGATGAGCGAGCAGAGCGGCACCCGCGGCCGCAAGACCCCTCAGCAGATGTGGCTCAGAGTGCTGCCGGCACTCGCGCTGCTGCTGGGCGTCGCCGCGGCCGTCAGCTTCGTGCTGGTCAAGGGCCCGGCAAAGCCGTTGTTGCCCGACGGGGCACAGCAGTCCGCGGCCGGCAGCGGCTTCTACGGGACGCGTGCCCTGCCTGCCAAGCAGGCGCCGCCGATCGAGCTGCGCAACTACCTCGGACAGCCGGTCTCGCTGAGCGAGTATCGCGGCAAGGCCGTGCTGGTCACGTTCCTGTATGCCAACTGCCCGGACATCTGCCCGCTGATCACCTCCAACCTGCGCGTCGCCCTGAACATGCTCGGCCGCCGCGACTCGCAGGTGCAGGTGATCGCGGTGTCGGTCGACCCGCGCGGCGACACCGCCGCCAACGTCGCCCGGTTCGTGCGCGCGCACGGGATGCTCGGCAGGATGCAGTACCTGATCGGCTCGGGATCGGAACTCGCCCGCACCTGGAGCGCGTGGGGCGTCGGCTCCACGCGTGAGGTCGGCCAGCCCAACCTGGTGTCCCACTCGGCGCTCGTGTACGGCGTCAGCGCGACCGGACGGTTGACGACGGTGTACCCGGCGACATTCGAACCGAGCGAGATCGCCCACGACGTGCCGAGGCTCGCCAAGCTGTGAGTTCAGGCGCGCGCTCAGCGTTCGCCCGTGCCGCGTCGGAACATCACGACGTACCAGATCGCCACGCAGATCAGCACTCCCAGTGGGAGCACGAGCGTGAGAATGGCGCCGGTGAGGAAGTGCGTGGCGATGGGGATCATTGGCATGGACTCTCCTAGTGCTCGCTCGCCAGCCGCGCCGACCGGGGGTTCCCCGTGGTCGGCGGGACGAGCCAGCGGTGGACGTACACGAACAGGACGATCAGGAACGTGACCGAGCCGGGCACCCACATGACGCCCGCGGCAAGCTGCTGGTCGGCGATGGCGGACAGACCGCCCGGCCGACTCGTGAGGTGCGCGTAGTAGCTGTAGAGCGCGTGTGGGGCGAGTGCGAGCACCACGGCCAGCGCCCAGCTGACGATCATCCCTCCGATCAGATACACGACCCTCTGGGGCGCAACCAGGCGAATGTGCAGCGGTGAGGAGGGAATCACCTGCTTCCAGAAGAGGATCGCGGTGAAGAAGAACAGGGTGTGCTCGAACGCGTGCAGCGTGCTCGATTCCAGCGTCGCGTCGAACAGCGCCGGCACGTGCCAGCCCAGCAGCACGACCGAGAACACAACGAAGCTGGGCACTGGCCTGCCCAGGCCGCGCGCGAGCGCGCGCAGCGGAGTCGTGCGCCGTCCGTGGCTGAGGCCCCCGGCGAGCCAGCGGCGCGTATCCAGCGGCAGGCAGCGCCAAATGCGGATCCACGGGGCGGCGAGGACGAACAGCGGCGCCGCCACGGCGATCAGCAGCACGTGCTGGATCATGTGCACCCAGAAGAGATCCGCGCTCAGCCGCTCGATCGGCGAGGCCAGCGCAATCGCGAGGACCGCGAGGCTCGCCCAGAAGCAAGCGCACCGCCAGCGCTGCGCGACGCGCTTGCGCTCGGGCGTGACAGTGCGCCTGGCGCCGAGCACGTACAACACGGCCAGGTCGATCACGAGTACGAGGGGCGGGTCGAAGGCCCAATCCCAGAAGCCCGGCGTAGCTGCCGCCGTGGCGAGCACTACAGGAGATACAGCGTCACGTAGGTAATCACGCCGATCGCGGCTAGGAAGCCCCAGTAGAAGGCGGCCGCCTCGAGCGCCGGGGCGATCAGCAGATCCGGATCCTTGATGTCTCCCTCGCTGCCGGCAGGCGTGCGACGCGCACGGACCTCCGTCGCGACCTGCGTCTCGAGCCAGTACATCGTGAACAGCACGGCGATCAAATAGAACGCGGTCCACGAGCAGAACACGCTCGCGTACGCGCCGTTGGTGGGCCCGAAGTGCTGCACGGTGAACTCGATGCACTGCAGCACGATCGCAGCCAGCCCGAGCCCGACGCCCGCGATTCCCGGCGCCAGCCAGCCCGCCGATTTCGCCTTCATTCGCTGCGCCGCGAGGATCGTCGCCGCGGCGCTGAGCACGACGCACACGATGAACGCCGCGCCGAGACCCTGATTGGGGTGTACGTGCGCGGGGTGCCACATGTGATTGGCGTCGATCGAGCGCAGGTAGAAGTACGCGAACAGGAACGCGAGGAAGAAGAACGTCGAGGCGCCGCACAACATCCGCGAGGCGACCGACAGCACGCGCGCGCCGACGTCCGCCGACTCCGGCGGGATCTCGGTGCCCGCCGACACGGACGGGACCATCAACCCCAGCGGCAGCTTTTCACTCGGAGACGACATCGCTCACGCTCCCGCCGTCGCCGGCTGGCCGCCCCCGCCGCCGTCGAGTTGCAGCGGCGTGCCGTAGTCGTAGGGGTCGGAGTCGAACACCGGGATCTGCTCGAAGTTGTTGACGGGTATCGGCGTCGGCAGCTGCCACTCGATCGACTTCGAGCGCCACGGGTTGGCCTCGGCGGGCTTGCGCACGAAGATCAGCGAGTAGACCACGTTGAAGAGGAAGATCAACATCGAGAAGCCGAGCACGAAGGCGGAGATCGACACCCACACGTTGAGTCCCTGCAGGCTCGGTTCATAGGTGGCCACGCGCCGGGGCATGCCCTTGAGCCCGAGCACGAACAGCGGCAGGAACGTCGAGTTGAAGAAGATGAACATCAGCCAGAAGTGCCACTTGGCGAGCATCTCGTTGAAGCGCAGGCCGGTCATCTTCGGCACCCAGTAGTAGATCGCGGCGAAGAAGCTGAAGATCAGGCCGCCCATGATCGTGTAGTGGAAGTGCGCCATCACGAAGAAGCTGCCGTGCAGGCCGACGTCGGTCGGAACGTCCGACAGCATCACCCCGGACAGACCGCCGATCAAGAAGTTGAACACCCACGCCAGGCAGAACAGCATCGGCACCGTGAAGGTCATGCGTGCCTTCCACAGCGTGCCCATCACGCACAGGAAGATGAACCCGGTAGGCACCGAGATGATCTCAGTGGAGAGCATGTAGAACGGGCGCAGATCGGCGTTGATGCCGCTGACGAACAGGTGGTGCTGCCACACAAAGAAGCTCATCAGCGTGACGCCGAGCATGCCCGAGACGGCGAGCTTGTAGCCCCACAGCGGCTTGCGCGTGAACACGGGTATCAGCTCGAGGATGATCCCGAACCCCGGCAGCGCGAGGATGTAGACCTCGGGGTGCCCGAAGAACCAGAAGAGGTTCTGGAACAGGTACGAGCTGCCGCCCCCGCCGGCGACGAAGAACGTCGTGTCGATCGTGCGGTCGAGCGCCGCCATCGCCAGCGTTGCGATCAGCATCGGCGCCGCGAGCACCATCAGAATCGCAGTGGCGAACACCGACCACACGAAGATCGGTAGGCGCGACCAGGTCATCCCTGGCGCGCGCATGGTGATGATCGTCGCCATCATGTTCAGCCCCAGCAGGCACATCGAGATCCCGACCAGGGCGAAGAACACGATGTAGGAGTCCATGCCCATCACCGCCTGTTCGTTGAGGGGCGCGTAGCCCGTCCAGCCGGTCGGAAAGCCGCCGAAGAAGATCGTCGAGACGAGGATGAAGCCCGCGGCCATCAGCAGCCAGAAGGTCAGCGACTCGATGCGCGGGAAGGCCATGCGCCTGGAGCCGATCAGGATCGGCACGAAGTAGTTGGCAAACGGGCCGAGGATGCCCGAGGTCATCATCCCCATCATCATCGTGCCGTGCATGCCCACCAACGACAGGTACTGGTTCGGGCCGACGAACGTGGGGACCGGGTGCAGCAGCTCGGCGCGGATCAGCATCGCGTTGAGCCCGCCGACGAAGAAGAACACGCCGATCCCAACCAGGTACTGCATCCCGACGACCTTGTGGTCTGTGCACAGGCCGAAGTAGCGCCCGATCCCCTCGCCCTCCTTCTCACGTAGCGTCGCCGGCCGTCCGAGCAGGCGCGAGACCGGGTAGCTGGCGAAGCCGAGGCCGATCAGGAAGCCGACCACGCCGAAGACGTAGCCAAGGAGCAGCGCGACGTCGTTCTCGTCGGTCGCCGTCTCGTATTCGAAGCTCGGGCCGTTGATCAAATGGCCGATCCACCATCCAAGGTAATAGCCGCCCACGCCAAGGATCACCGCGGTGAGCAGGTTGAAGCCGAGCAGGCGGCGCCATACGGGCCTTCCAATCGGCTGGGGGGCAGGTGCCGCTTCGCTGATCGTGCTCATTCTGGTTCCGCTCGCTTCTTCGGTTCGGGCAGATATGTGGTGCTGTACTTCGGTAGGACCTTCGTCGCGGAGGCAAGCCGCGTCTGCTGTTGATGGATCCATATCGCGAACGCGGCCGGCGTCACGACCTTGCCGGCGTTGTACATGTAGCCGTGCCACACGCCGCACAGCTCGGCGCAGCGCACTTTGAAGTTCATGAGCTTCGTGGGCCTGACGAAGGCGACGTTGTCAACGCCGGGGTTAGCGTCGGCCTTGACGCCGAGCTTGTAGGCCCAGAAGGAATGGATGACGTCGAGCGAGGTCACGTGGAGTTCGACCATCTGGTTCTTCGGCAGGTACAGTTCGGTCGTCTCGACCCCACCGTAGGTCGGGTATCGGTAGGTGAACAGCCACTGCTGGGCGATCACCTGCACTGGCAGCTTCGGACCCTTCGGCACCGTCAGTGGGCTGGGCCCGGAGCCTGAGCCGGCTCCGTATCCGGACTCGAGCCGCACGGTCCCGTAGACCGCGAGCCCGAGCACCAGCACCGACGTGACGATGATCCATGTCGTCTGGATGCGCGCGTTACCAAGCACCGCCGGGCCTTCCAGCGCGGCGCCTTTCGGCTGGCGGAAGAAGATCACTGAGTACAGGAGGTACAGCACCACGAGCGTCAGGACGGGCGTGGCCGTCGTCGCCAAGACGGTGTAGTCGGTGCCCTGGGCGCTGGACTGTTCGCTGCCGCTGCCCGGTCCCAACAGCGGACCGATCACGAAGATCACGAGCGGCAACGCGATCACCGTCACCACCGCCCACAGCACCGTGAAGCGGAACGCGTGGTTCGGTTCCGCTACCCCCTCGTGCGGCTCCGCCGCCTGGCTAGACGACATTGAGGAACCCGTCCATGTAGCCGACCGTCTGCATCGGCCCGCCGAGGCCGTTTAGGAAGCCGGCGGCGCACGGGACGAAGCACTGCCAGCGGTAGCGGCCCTTTTTGCCCGAGTAGAAGCTGAATTCGACCGTGCGGTGGGCGGCCCCTTCGCAGGGGGCAAATTCGCACGCGTTCTTGGTTTCTTCCGGCACGCCGGGCAGCGGGATGAACACGCCGAGCTCGGGGATCACGAACGTGTGCGAGGTTTCTTCCGGGGGGATCGAGTTGACCGTCTTGCCGTCAACGGACATCGTGCCGCCGATCGTGCCCTGCACCTGCGAGAGGAACGGGTTGCGCAGGCCGGTGGGCGAGTCGTACTGGTCGATCGTCACGTGGATGATCGAGTTGGCGGGCACCGTGTAGATCGTGCTGTGGATCCACTTGCCGTTCTTCCTCACCAAGTAGGAAACCCAGTCGGGGTGGGTCGGGCTGTACTTCGGGCCGATCGCGGCAACCGTCATCAGCGTCAGCCGGTTGCCGCCGCTGGAGGCCGGCGCGGTGCTTGCGGCGATCGTCGGTGGCTGGCTGGTCGCCCACGCGGCCACGTACAGGCCGATCAGCGCGCCCAGCAACGCTGTCGCCACGCTCACACCCAGGACCTTCTTTGCGAACAGGCTCACGTCGTTTTTCCCCGATTCGACTTCGCTTCCCGTCCGTAACCGGTCTCCCGGTCTTCCTGCGCCTCCCTGCAAATCGAAGTCTATAACGACCGCGGCGGTTCGTGTAGTTTCCTTCTCGCCAAGGGACTCCCGGGCGCCGTCGATGCGGGTGCCGGCTACGATCAGCAGCTTGTCGCACGCGCAACAACCGCATCCCGAGAAAGGGCCCGCCTCGTCAGCCGCGGCGGCCCCGTCGACGGGCGCTCGCGCGCGCGTACCCGAGCGCCCCACGCTCGACGGCCTCGAGGCGAAGTGGAGCGCCGCGTGGGAGCGCGACGGCGTCTACCGCTTCGACCGCTCGGCCCCGCGCGAGCGTGTGTACTCGATCGACACGCCGCCGCCGACCGTCAGCGGCTCGCTGCACGTCGGTCACGTCTTCTCCTACACGCACACCGACACGATCGCGCGCTACCGGCGCATGCGCGGGATGGAGGTCTTCTACCCGATGGGCTGGGACGACAACGGCCTGCCGACGGAGCGGCGCGTGCAGAACCACTTCGGCGTGCGCTGCGACCCGTCTGTCCCATACGACCCGAGCTTCGAGCTGGGTGGGCGGGACTCGGAGGCCGGGCGGGGATCGGATTCAAAGGAGCCGGTGGCGGTCTCGCGGCCGAACTTCGTCGAGCTGTGCCTGGCGCTGACCGAGAGCGACGAGCAGGCGTTCGAGCGGCTGTGGCGCACGCTCGGGCTGTCGGTGGACTGGTCGATGACGTACACGACGATCGGCCGTCCGGCGCAGCGCATCTCGCAGCGCTCGTTCCTCGGGCTGCTCGCGCGCGGCGCCGCGTACCAGCTCGAGGCGCCGACGCTGTGGGACGTCGACTTCCAGACAGCCGTCGCGCAGGCGGAGCTCGAGGATCGCGAGCGCCCGGGAGCGATGCACCGCGTGCGCTTCGCCGCGGCCGCGGGCAGCACGGGAGCCGAGCCGCTGTCGCTGATCGAGACGACGCGCCCCGAGCTGATCCCCGCGTGCGTGGCGCTGCTGGCGCACCCCGATGACGAGCGCTTCAGCGAGCTCGTGGGCAAGGAGATGCTGACGCCGTTGTTCGGGACACGCGTGCCCGTTCTGACCCACCCGCTGGTCGAGCGCGACAAGGGCACGGGCCTCGTGATGGTGTGCACGTTCGGCGATCTGACTGACGTGACGTGGTGGCGCGAGCTCAGCCTGCCGGTGCGCTCGACGCTGGGCCCCGACGGCCGGCTGGCGGAGGTCCCGTGGGGCACGCCCGGCTGGGAGTCGCAGGACCTCGAGAGAGCGCGCGCGCAGTACGGCGAGCTGCAGGGTCGCACGATCAACCAGGCGCGCAGGCGGATCGTGGAGCTGCTCGAGCAGTCGGGTGATCTGGTGGGCGAGCCCCAGCCGGTGAGGCGCGCTGTGAAGTTCTTCGAGAAGGGCGAGCGGCCGGTCGAGATCATCACGAGCCGCCAGTGGTTCATCCGCACGATCGAGCATCGCGACGAGCTGATCGCGCGGGGGCGCCAGCTCAAATGGCATCCCCCGTACATGCGCGCGCGCTTCGACGATTGGGTCAACGGGCTGACCGGTGACTGGTGCGTGAGCCGCCAGCGCTTCTTCGGCGTGCCGTTCCCGCTGTGGTACCCGCTCGACGACAGCGGCGCCGTACTGTACGACCAGCCGATCGCCGCGCTCGACGCGGACCTGCCCTGCGACCCCTCGACCGACGTGCCCGACGGCTACGACGCCTCCCAGCGCGGGCAGCCCGGGGGCTTCATCGGCGACCCGGACGTGATGGACACGTGGGCCACGTCGTCGCTGACGCCGCAGATCGCCGGGCAAGCCGGCGAGGACGACGAACTGTTCGGGAAGGTGTTCCCGATGGATGTGCGCCCGCAGGCGCACGACATCATCAGGACGTGGCTGTTCACGACGGTCCTGCGCTCGCATCTGGACTATGACGAGCTGCCGTGGGCGAACGCGGCGATCTCCGGCTGGGTGCTCGACCCGGACCGCAAGAAGATGTCGAAGTCGAAGGGCAACGTGGTCACGCCTATGCACCTGCTCGAGGAGCACGGCGCGGATGCCGCGCGCTACTGGGCCGCGAGCGGGCGTCCGGGCACGGACACCGCGTTCGACCCACAGCAGATGAAGGTCGGCCGCCGCCTGGCGGTGAAGCTCCTGAACGCGTCGAAGTTCGCGCTCGCCGACCTACCCGGAGCCGGGGAGGCGCTCACCCACCCGCTCGACCGCGCGCTGATCGCGCGCCTGGCGGCGGTCGTCGCCGACGCGACCGACAGCTTCGAGGCCTACGACTACGCGCGCGCGCTCGAGCGCGCGGAGAGCTTCTTCTGGTGGTACTGCGACTTCTACCTGGAGCTCGTCAAGGGCAGGCGCTACGACGCCGACCCTCAGGTGAGCGCGTCGGTGAGCCTCGCGCTGCGCCTGTCGCTGTCGGTCTTCCAGCGGCTGTTCGCGCCGTTCCTGCCGTTCGTCAGCGAGGAGGTGTGGTCGTGGTGGCAGGAGGGCTCGGTTCACCGAGCGCCATGGCCCGATGCCGAGGAGCTGCGCGTCGCCGCCGGCGTGGTGCCGGCCGCTGCAGGGCGGCCCTCCGGCGCGGCTGGTGAGGCAGACGCCGCGAGCGCCGAGGGCGAGGCAGACGCCGCGAGCAACGGCCGCGGCCGTGAGGAGGTCGCGCTGGAGGTGACCGCGGACGTGCTGCGCGAGGTGCGCAAGGCCAAGTCGCAGGCCGGTCGGCCGATGCGCGCGCCCGTCCGCAGAGTGGTGGTGCGCGACACCGCCGAGCGTCTGGCGGCGCTGGCGCTCGGGGAGGGAGACCTGCTGGCGGCTGGCGCGATCGAGCAGCTGGAGCCCGTCGAGGACGGTGAGTTCGGAGTCGAGGTCGAGTTGGCGGAGGAGAACGCGGACTGAGGAGAGCGGTGATTGCGGTGGGGGACGCGGGCGGGGCGGGGGATGCAGGGGGTCGATCGGTGCTGGTGCTCGGCGAAGCCGGGGGTCTCGGCGAGGCGCTCGCGCGCAGGCTCGAGCAGGGTGACGCACCGGTCGAGCGGGGGATGTCGCTCAGCGACAGCCAGGTAGCAGCGCTCCTGATCGAGTCGCGGTGGGCGGCCGTGGTGGTGGTGACCCGCGACGACGTCCTCGCCCTGCGCCTGACGCTGCTGGTCGCGCACCTGCGCCCAGATCTGCCGCTGTGGGTGACGATGTTCGACAGGACGATCGCACGCGAGTTGCACCACGTGGTTCCGGCGGTGCAGGTGGTCTCGCCCTCGGAACTCGTGGCGGCCGACCTGGCCGAGAAACTCGCCGCGGCGGTCGGCCCTCAGTTGACGCACAGGCGCACCGGCACCCGCCTCGTAGACGACGCCCTGCGCCTGATGGTGCGCGCAGGGATCGGCATCCTGCTCGCACTGCTGATTGAGGGCACCGTTGGCGCGATCGCGCTCCACGAGAGCGTCGTCGACGCGCTGTACTACAGCACCAGGTCGGTCGCCACGGTTGCGGGGACGCCGGGCGCGGCGACGGCGGCTGCCTGGTACAAGGCCGTCTCGGTCGTTGACACGCTCGCGGCGCTGGCGCTCGTCGCGGTGTTCACCGCTGCACTGGTGCGTCGTGTCAGCCGCCCGCGCCTGACGACGCTGTTCGGCCCCCGTGTGGCGCCCGCGCGCCACCACGTGCTGCTCGTCGGCTTTGGCCAGGTCGGCTTCCGCCTCGCGCAGGAGCTGCACCGACGCGACGTTGCCGTCCTGGGCGTCGAGCGCGACCCCGAGGCGCCGTGCGTGCGACTCGCGCGGGCCGCGGGGATCCCGGTCGCGATCGGGCGTGGCGATGACCGCGAGACACTCGAGCGCCTGGGCATCCGCCGCTGCGCGGCGATCGCCGCCGTCACCTCCGACGACCTCGTCAACGTCGCCGTAGGGCTTGCCGCGAGCGACCTCGCGCCGGGCGTCCCGCTGGTGCTGCGCCTAGGCGACGGCGAGGTCGCGGCCGAGACGGACTCGCTGCTGCACCTCGGCGGGATCTGCGACGCCCACAAGATCTCCGCGGACACGCTTGTGCGGGGGCTGCGGGAGTCGCGCGGCTGACTCGGGCGCGTTCGCGCGAAGGGGCATGCCCCGCCGTCGCTCACCGCCGTCGTCCCGTGTTCGCAAAAACAAATGCTGTATAGCCATGGTTACACAGCATTTGTAAAATGGGTTTCGCCCCCCACCGGGAAGTGGTTGACGCCCACCGGGAAGTGGTTCACGGGCGCGCGGCTGGCGGCGTGCCTGGGATAGGGTCTCGGACGTGACGAGAACGCTCATAGCCGAGCTGCCGGAGAAGATCGGCCAGCAGGTGAGGATCCGCGGCTGGGCGCACGCGATCCGCGACCAGAAGCGGATGCAGTTCGTGATCGTGCGCGACGAAACGGGCCTGGCGCAGGTGGTGCTTCCAAAGGAGGAGCCGCCGAGCGAGCTCAACGAGGCGGTCTCGGCGTTGACGGTGGAGTCTGCGGTGACGATCACGGGCACGGTGGTGGCGGACGAGCGCGTGAAACTTGGCGGGCTGGAGCTGAAGCTGGAGGCGCTGGAGGTGGATTCGCTGGCGGAGCCGGAGGTGCCGATCGCGCCGGACTCGGCGCTGGACAAGCGCATCGACTGGCGCTACCTCGACCTGCGCCGCCCCGACCGGCGTCTGATCTTCGAGGTGCAGACGACGGTGGAGTACGCGATGCGCGAGTACTGGCGCAAAGAGCGCTTCATCGAGCTGCACTCGCCGAAGCTGATGGGCTCGGCGAGCGAGTCGGGCGCTGAGCTGTTCAAGGTGGACTACTTCGAAGGCGCCGCCTACCTGGCGCAGTCGCCGCAGTTCTACAAGCAGATGGCGATGGCGGCGGGCTTCGGCAAGGTTTTCGAGGTGGGCCCGGTGTTCCGCGCGAACCCGTCGTTTACATCGCGCCACGACACGGAGTTCACGAGCGTGGACGTGGAGATCTCGTGGATCGACTCGCACGAGGATGTGATGGCCTTCGAGGAGCGCTGGCTGGCGTACGTGCTGGCGGCGGTGAAGGAGGCCCACGGCAAGCAGATCGCCGAGACGTTCGGCGTCGAGTTGGTTGTGCCAAGCGTGCCGTTCCCGAAAGTGACGCTCGAGCACGCCAAGGAGCTGTTGCGCGAGGCGGGCCACGAGGCGCCGGGCGCGGGCCACGACCTCGACCCGCCGAGCGAGCGTGCGCTCTCGGCCCTGATCAAGGAGCAGCACGGTCACGAGTTCACGTTCGTGACTGACTACCCGACGACCGTGCGGCCCTTCTACCACATGCGTCACCCCGACGATCCGACTTTGACCAGGAGCTTCGACCTGCTGTGGCGCGGCATCGAGCTGACGACGGGCGCCCAGCGCGAGCACCGCTACGAGCAGCTGCTGGCGCAGGCGAACGACAAGGGCGTGGACGTGGAGTCGATCCAGTACTACCTGGACTTCTTCCGCTTCGGCGCGCCGCCGCACGGCGGCTACGGCTTCGGGCTGACGCGCCTGATGATGCAGATGCTCGGACAGGAGAACGTGCGCGAGGTGACGTTCCTGTATCGCGGGCCGCACCGGCTGACGCCGTAGTGCGGCTCTGACAGCCGCTTAGCCGCTGCCCCGCTCGCGGTGCGCGTGCTCGAGAAAGTGCTTGCTCAGCATCGTCAGCTGCCCCTGGTAGTTCGACCCGATGTCCTCGCCATACAGCACGTCCGGCTCCTCTGCCATGCGCTCGAACGCGAGCTTGCACACGGGCTGTCGGTGCTCGACCATGAACGACACGTCGCGGGCGCGGACCTCGAGCGCGGCGCGGCTGCCGCGCGCGGCGGGATCGTGCGAGTAGCCGAAGCCGGGGTCGAAGAAGCCGGCGTAGTGCGTGCGCAGCTCGCCGGCGGTGGGGTCGTAGGCGAGCATCTCGGCGGCGTATGACGGCGGGATGCTGACGCCCTCGGCGGAGAGCAGCAGATAGAAGATCTCGGGCTCGAGCACGATCCGCCCGCCCGTCTCAGGGTGCACGGGCTCCCAGTAGTCGCGCCATCGCAGCGCTCCCACCTTGGTGAGGTCGATCGGCAGGCTGTTCTTCTTGGCGCGGTAGCCGACGATCGCGTCGGCCGAGCCGGACACGTCGAGGCTGAGGAACAGGCCGTCGGCGAGCGACAGCTCGGACTGGGGGACGGGCTGTGAGTTCAGGTACAGCAGCGGCGAGCGCGCGTGCAGCGCGAATAGCTCCTCGTCGCTGAGGCGCGCGTCGGCGGACATCAACCGCACCTGGTTGAGCGCGAGCCCGGTCTTGACGCGGATCGCGAACGTGCGCGGGACGATCTCCAGGTACAGCTTGCCGTGGTAGCCGGCGGCGATCTCGTCGAAGCGGTGGCTGCGATCGGTGAGCACCCGCGTGAACACGTCCAGGCGCCCGGTCGAGCTCTTGGGGTTGGCCTTCGCGCGGATCTCCTGCGGTAGGCGCAGCTCCTCGATCAGTGGGACCAGGTACGGGCGGTCGCGCTCGAGTGTCGCGCCGTCGCGCAGGTCGATCTGTTCGAACGCCAGATCCTCGATCTTCTGCTCGACCGTCGAGTCGCTGTCGGGTAGGAAGCTGCAGCGCAGCGCCCAAGCGTGCTCGCCGAGACGCAGGTCGACGCTCGCCGGCTGCACCGACTCGTCGGGGATACGCCACGGGCCGGCGACCATCCACTCGCGCGTCACCGCCTCGCGCAGGCGCTGCGCCGGCAGCACCCCGACGCCGCCGCCGAGGCGGTCCACTGCGCTCTCGCTGTCGGCGCTCGTAACGGGCGTCGTGGTCACGTCCAGGCTCGCTTACACATCGATGGCCAAGTGTATGGACACGCCGGGCGAGTGGCGTAGAGCGACCCCCATCGGGCCGGGGAGAGTAGGAAACGAGGCTGGCTGGCGCCGCATATGCGGAACTACAGTCAAGGTGGCGCGAGCTTGAGCATCGCCCTACCTCTCCGGTGGTGCTCGGGGAGAGATCGAGGCGTCCCCCGGCGCCAGGTCTCCGCGGGCGTCGCAGCCCTTACCGGCAGCGGCGCTCGTGAAGGCCTGCGGTGGCCCCCGAAGCGTCCCGTCCGCGGTCGCGTCTACCTTCACGCGATGCTCCTGAACGAGCTGACCGACGGGATCGAGATCGACCAGGTGCTGCTGGTTCGAGAGGCGGAGCGCCGTCAGCGTCGCGACGGCGGCGACTACCTGCGCGTGCGGTTGGGTGACCGCACAGGCGCGGTCGCGTGCATGGTGTGGGAGGCGCTGGGCGAGGTCGAGGAGCTGGCGCGCGCGGGCACGCCCGTGCGGGTGAGCGGCCGCTACACGGTGCACCCGCGCTTCGGCCCACAGATCAACCTGCGCGGCCTCGAGGCTGCCGAGCCTGGGAGCTTTGACCCGGCGGACCTGCTCGACGGCCCCGCGCGCGGCGTCGAGCAGATGGAAGGCGAGATCCGCGAGCTGCTGGCGACGATCCAGGAGGGGCACCTGCGGATCCTGCTGGAGCGCGTGTTCGGCGAGGACCGCGAGCTATGGGCCGGCTACCGCACGGCTCCGGCGGCGAAGCACTACCACCAGGCCTACACGCACGGGCTGCTCGAGCACTGCCTTGGCGTCGCGCAGGCGGTCAGCGCGATCAGCGCGACGTTTCCCGGGATCGACCGCGACGTGGCGGTGACGGGCGCGCTGCTGCACGACATCGGCAAGCTCGAGGCCTACACAAGAGATGCCCCCCAAATTATCGACCTCACCGACGCGGGCAGGCTCCACGGCGAGATCGCGCTCGGCTACTACCGCATCCGCCGTCTGATCGAGGACATCGACGGCTTCCCCGCCGAGCTGGCGCAGGCGGTGGGGCACATCATCCTGTCCCATCACGGCGCGCTCGAGCACGGCAGCCCGGTCGTGCCGTGCACGCGCGAGGCGACGCTGGTGCACATGATCGACAACCTCGGCGGGCGCCTGGGCAGCTTCGATCGCCTCGAGAAGGAGCTCTCGCCGGGGCGGCGCTGGTCGCCGTTCGACCGTGCGATCGGCGCGGGCGCGTTCTTCGCCGAGCGGTCCGCGAACGCCGCGCTTGTCGAGCCGGCGCAGGCCGAGCAGCCTGTGCCGCAGCGCGAGGCCGCCTGAAACGCCGCAAATAGCGGGGCGCCGATTCAGGCGTGCAGTATCCGTCTCGCCGCCGGCTTCTATCTTTGAGAGCCGATGGCAAAGGACACCGAGAAGCTGATCCGCCAGCTGTCGCTGATCTCCTACCTGATGGCCGAGCGTAGGCCGGTCACGGCGCTGGAGATCCGGCGCGACGTCGAGGGCTACAGCGGCATGAACGAGGACGCGTTCGCGCGGCGCTTCTACGCTGATCGCTCGGAGCTCGAATCGCTGCGCATCCAGCTGACGGTCGACCGGCCGGCGGACGGGGCGGCGGAGCAGGAGAACTACTCGCTGCGCCCGGAGAACTTCCACCTTCCGGCGATCGAGTTCACGGACAAGGAGCTCGCGGCGCTGCAGACGGCGCTCAGCTTGCTGGACGGTGAATTCGCCTATGCCGAGCCGCTGCGCCTGGCGCTGCAGCAGATCACGTGGGGGCGTCCCAGCCCGTTGCGCGCGCCTGAGCAGCGCTCGGTCGCGCTCGGCATCACCGCGTCGGCGGGTGGCCACGAGCTGTCCGCGCGCCTGGCGAAGGTCGAGACGGCGATCTTCCGCAACAAGACGATTGTGTTCGAGTACTACACGATGGAGCGCGACGATCTCAGCACTCGCCGCGTCGACCCCTACCACCTGCTGTTCCAGGGCGGCCAGTTCTACCTGCTGGGCTACGCGCACGAGCGCAAGGCCGTGCGCGTGTTCCGTCTGTCGCGCATCCGCGGCAAGGTCTCCTACGCGACCAAGGCCGAGCACGACTTCCACCGCCCCGAGGACTTCGACCCGCGCGCGTACGCCAACCGCGCCGACTGGCAGCTCGGCGACGAGCGCGACGTCGCGCGGGTGCTGATCTGCGAGCGCATCGCCTGGCAGGTGGAACGCCACTTCGGCCGCTACGGCGAGATCGCAGAGGAGGACGGGGAGACGGTCTTCGCCACTGGCTACTCGAGCCCGCGCAGCATCATCTCGTGGGTGCTCGGCCTGGGAGCGAACGCCCGTCTGCTCGGGCCTGAGGAGCTGGTGGACGAGCTGCAGCGGCGGCTGGAGCTGCTGGAGGAGCGCCACGGCGACTCGCCGCCGGCGCGGCCCGGGGGGCGCAGCGCGGAGGCCTCGTCGGCGAGTGGCGGCGCGTCGAGGACGCGGATCGCGCCGTCGCGCTCGCGCGCGTCGCGTCGCGGCGACCCCGCGGTTGCCGACGGCGAGGCTGGCGCGAGCCGGCCCGAAGCGGCGATCCGCCCCGAGCGCTTCGCGCGACTGGTGACGCTCGCGAGCATCCTGATCAAGGCGGGGCGCGAGGGCGAGCGTGTGGTGATGGCGGAGATCTGCGAGCGCTTGCAGATCAGCGAGGAGGAGCTGCGCGAGGACGTGAACGTGCTGAACGTGGTCAACTTCGGCGGCGGCTCCTACGTGCTGTATGCGGAGATCAAGGAGGAGGAGGGCGAGATCGAGGTCGACCCGGAGCCCTACAGCGACAACTTCGACCGGCCCGCGCGGCTGTTGCCGGTGGAGGCGAAGGCGCTGGTGGCGGCGATCGACCTGATCGGCGAGCACATCCCCGAGGGCTCGCTCACCTCGGCGCGCACGAAGATCGTCGCCGCGCTCGGCGAGGATCCGATGGAGCAGGGCCTGCAGGTGGCGCCGACCGCGGGCGATGACTCCGATGTGGCGCGCCTGGTGTCCAACGCGATCGTCGCGCGCAGAATCATCGAGCTCGACTACTACAAGGAGAACGAGGACGAGCTCGCGGCGCGCACGGTCGAGCCGTACGCGCTCACCAATGGCCGAGAGGGGTGGTACGTGGCGTCGTATGACCCGGACCGCGGCGGCGTGCGCCACTTCCGTCTGGATCGCATCAAGCGGGTCCTCGTCACCGATCGGACGTTCGAGCCGCGGCCGGAGGTCGATCCGGCGGGCGAGGTCGACGGCTGGCTGCGCACGGGTGAGGTGCCGGCGTCGGCCACCGCACGCGTGTGGGTCTCACCGGACCGCGCGCGCTGGGCACGCGAGGCGCGGCGGGTGGTCGAGGAGTGGAGCGACGGCTCCGTGATCGTCGAGCTGAGCTTCGCCGGGGTCAACTGGCTCGTGCGTGAGATCCTCAAGGAAGCCGGCGACGCCGCCGTGCTCGAGCCCGAGGACGCGCGCGAGGCCGTGCGCGCGGCGGTCGCGAGGTTGCGCGAGGCCAACGGCGCTCCGGCTCCAGCCTGAGGTTCCGCGGCGCCGGTGCGGTTGTTCAGAGCTCGGTCGGCCCCACGACGAAGCCGAGTCTGTCAGTGCCGCGACGCAGGCGTCCGTCGACGGTGACGAGCCTGCAGCCAAGCAGCGAGGCGAGCGCGACGTACTCGGCGTCGTAGGTTTTCGCCCAACCGAGCTCGCTTGTGACGCGCCACGTCTCGTCGAACAGGCGCGGGTGGGTCTTGCGCTTCACGCCGACACGGCCGAGGTGGGCACGGGCCCGAGCTGCGTGCTCGGCCTCGAGCTCACCTCGCCAGACGCGCTCGTGCAGAGCGGATTGCGCCTCCGACCACATCAGCGGCGGCGCACACAGCTCGTCACGGAGAAGCTCGGGCAGATCCTTCGCGTCGGGCGCAACGCACCACTCGACGACCAGGCTGGCGTCGATCACCAGCACTCAGTGACCGGCTCGCGATTCCCTGATCCAGGCTGCCACGTTCGGCATCGGCGCGCCCCAGAAGGTCTTCTCCCAGCCCCACTCCTTTGGCAAGGGGAGCATGTCCGGATAGCCTCCGGGCTGCATCGCCTCGAGGTCCTGCTCCTCGATGACGTGCTGGGTGCCGACCTTGCGGGCGCGCAACTTGCCCTCGCGGATCCAGCGACGTACGGTCTCGGGGTTTCGGCCTGTGCGCCTGGCGGCTTCGGGGACTGTGAGCATTGTTGTAGCATCATACAACACAGCCAGTTCGCGCAGGCCGGCATGGTGCCCGCCGCCGCCGGGGACCTAGTCTCCGCCACGCTGGCCTCGACGCTCGTCCACGCTCGTCATCAGCGCGCCGATCGTCGTGTCCAGGCCCTCGCAGAGCTCCATCAGGGTCTTGAACGTCGGGTTGCCCTGACCCCGTGCCAGTTCGTTGACCTGTTCGTAGCTGAGCTTGCAACGGGCGGCGACCGTCCGCTGTGACAGCCCCTTCTTCTCGAGGTGAAGCGCGATTGCCTCGGAGAGCGCTTCCATGCGCGGGCTGCTCGGTTTGGACCTTCGCTCAGGCGGCATCGTCGAGAGCCTTACGCATCCCGCAACGAAGGAGTTAGGGGATATATCCCGAAATTTCTCTCAGACAGTTGTCTACTATCCAATTTGCGAGATTTTTCTTTGCCACGGCATCCTCGAAGAGCCCATGTTCTACCCGCATTGGGCCATGCGGTGCGCGAGCAGCGCGAACGCTGCCGTCTGAGCCCGTCCGCGCTCGCCGCCGCTGCCGGCGTGGACGAGAAGCGGATCCGTGCACTCGAGCGCGGCCAGCTGGATCCGGAGTACGAGCTGCTGCTCGCACTTGCGGATGCGCTCGAAGTGCCTGCCGGCGCCCTCGTGATCCGCGCGGAAGAGCTCGCGCGCGATAGCAGCGAGCCTCGACCGTCGGCGGGCTGACGCCGCCGCGTTGTGCGCAATCTCGCCCGATCTGCGTCACATCGTTGCGCTACCCAAAGGCCGGCCCGATACGCTCCCCCGCCATGAGCCCGCTCAAGGGACTGATCCTGTCGGGAGGCAAGGGCACACGCCTGCGCCCGATCACGCACACGAGCGCCAAGCAGCTCGTGCCGGTGGCGAACAAGCCGGTGCTGTTCTACGGGATCGAGGCGATGGCCGAGGCGGGGATCGAGGAGGTGGGGATCATCATCGCGCCCGAGACGGGCGCCGAGATCGAAGCGGCCGCCGGCGACGGCTCGCGCTTTGGCGTGCGTATCACGTTCATCGTCCAGGACGAGCCGCTCGGCCTCGCGCACGCGGTGCTGACCGCCGAGGCGTTCCTGGGGGAGAGCCCGTTCGTGATGTATCTCGGCGACAACCTGCTCCAGGGCGGGATCGCCGACCTGGTGTCGGCCTTCCGCGAGCACCAGCCGGATGCGTTGATCCTGCTCACGCCGGTGCCGGACCCCGAGAACTACGGCGTCGCCGAGCTCGCCGCGGCGCCGGCCGGCGAGGTGGGCCGGATCGTGCGGCTGGTGGAGAAGCCGTCCGAGCCGGCCACCGATCTGGCGCTGGTGGGCGTGTACATGTTCACCGCCGGCATTCACGACGCTGCACGCGCGATCGAGCCCTCGGCGCGCGGCGAGCTAGAGATCACCGACGCGATCCAGCACATCGTCGACGCTGGTCTGCGCGTGGAGCCGCACATCGTGCGCGGCTGGTGGAAGGACACGGGACGCCTGGAGGACATGCTCGAGGCCAACCGCCTGATCCTGGACAACCTGCGCGAGCGCATCGACGGCGAGCTGATCGACTCGCAGGTTGACGGGCGCGTGGTGATCGAGCGCGGCGCCCGGCTCGAGCGCACCACCGTACGCGGCCCCGCGATCGTCGGTGCGGACGCGCGCCTGACCGACTGCTACATCGGTCCGTATACCGCCATCGGCGAGCGCTGCGAGATCTCGAACTCGGAGGTCGAGCACTCGATCCTGCTCGCCGGCTCGAGCGTGTGCGACCTCGGCGGGCGCATGGAGTCCTCGCTGCTCGGGCGCAACGTGACCGTCCGTCGTGGCGAGCGCTCGCCACGTGCATACCGTTTCATGGTCGGCGACAACTCTGACATCTCGATCCTGTGAGGGTGCTCGTCCCAGGCGCCGCCGGGATGCTGGGGCTCGACGTGCTCCGCGCGGGCGAGCGCGCCGGCCACGAGCTCATTGGGGTGGACCTTCGGGAGCTCGACATCACCGACGCCGCCGCGGTCCAAGCCGCCTTCGAGCGGATCGGGCCCGACGCGGTCCTCAACTGCGCCGCCTGGACCGACGTCAACGGCGCCGAGACGCACACCGAGCAGGCGCACGCGGTCAACGCCGACGGCGCAGGCAACCTCGCGCGCGCCGCCGCACAGGCGGGCGTCCCGCTGGTGCACGTGTCCACCGATTATGTGTTTAGTGGGGAGGCGTTCGTAGTTTCCTCCGGCGCGCGGCGTGCGTACGTGGAGTCCGATCCGACGGGGCCGCAATCGGTGTACGGCCAGAGCAAGCTCGCAGGCGAGCAGCAGGTGCTCGCTGCGTCGCCAGCTCACACGGTGGTGCGCAGCGCGTGGCTGTTCGGCATCGGTGGGCGCAACTTCGCCGAGACGATGCTGAGGCTCGCGTCTGAGCGCGAGGCGGTGCAGGTCGTCACCGACCAGGTCGGCTGTCCCACGTGGACGGGTCATCTCGCCCCCGCCCTGCTCGGTCTGATCGAACGCCAAGTCGCGGGCCTTGTGCACCTCGCCGGCGCCGGGCAGGTCTCCTGGAACGGCTTCACCGTCGAGATCTTTCGCCAGGCCGAGGTCGAGTGCCGCGTCGAGGATGCCACGACCGCGCAGATGGAACGCCCCGCTCCGCGTCCCGCATGGTCGGTGCTCGAGTCAGAGCGCGATGACGTGCTGGCGCTGCCGCCCTGGCAGGACGGCCTCGCCGGCTACCTGGCGGCGCGGGCTGGGATGATGCGCGCATGAAACTGCTCGTCTGCGGCGGCGCGGGCTTCATCGGCTCGACCTTCGCCCGCCAGCGCGTCACCGAGCACGGCGACGAGGTGACCGTGCTCGACAAGCTCACGTACGCCGGTCGTGAGGAGAACTTCCACGACCTGCTCGACGCTCCGGGCTTCCGGTTCGTGCGTGGCGCCATTGAGGATCGCGACGCGGTCGCTCAGGCGATCGAGGCGGGGGCGCCCGACGCGATCGTCAACTTCGCCGCCGAGACGCACGTCGATCGCTCGATCGCCGAGCCCGACGCGTTCGTCTCCACGCATGCGCTCGGCACATACGTGCTGCTGGAGGCCGCGCGCACCCATATGGGCACCCTCCAAGGAGGACACCCTGAGGGGCGCAGGCAGGCAGGCGATCACGGCCTGCGCTACCTGCAGGTCTCGACCGACGAGGTCTACGGCTCGATCGAGGAGGGCACGTTCACCGAGGAGAGCCCGCTCGCTCCTTCATCGCCCTATTCCGCGACGAAGGCCGGCGCGGACATGCTCGTACAGAGCTACTTCCACACCTACGGCCTACCCGCGCTGATCTGCCGCGGCTCGAACAACTACGGCCCGTACCAGTACCCGGAGAAGCTGATCCCGCTGATGATCCTGAACGCGCTGCACGGCGACCCGCTGCCGGTGTACGGCGACGGGATGCAGGTGCGCAACTGGATCCACTCGACCGACTTCGCCGCCGCGATCGGCCAGGTGCTCGAGCACGGACGTCCGGGCGAGGTCTACAACGCGGGCGGGCCCGACGAGGAGCCCAACATGGCGGTCGTCACCCGCATCCTCGCGCTGACTGGCTCGGATGAGTCGCAGATCGAGCACGTCACCGATCGGCCCGGGCACGATCGCCGCTACTCGCTTTCCTCAGAGAAGGTTCGTGCGCTCGGCTGGAGTCCGCGCGTGCGCTTCGGCGAGGGCCTCGAGCAGACCGTCGCCTGGTATCGGGACAACGCGTGGTGGTGGGAGCCGATCCGCTCGGGCGAGTACCGCGCCTACTACGAGCGTCAGTACGGACGCTCGCTGGGCTGATCGAGGGCTCTCGGGAGCGCTTCTCCGTTAGCAGTGCCCGTGAGCCCCGCCGTCAATCTTGAGCGGGCCAGGTGATCCGGGCGGCGAGCTCCGATGCGCTCAACCCGATCAGCTCGCTCTGATCTACCGCTCGGTACTCCCCAGCTTGCAGGACGAGCCATCTGACCGAGCTGCTCGCTGGGTCGATGATCAGCAGTTCGTCCACTCCGTGCTCTGCGTAGAACGGAAGCTTCTCCCACGTCTCGTCTTCGGGGGACAGGATTTCGATCACGATCGCTGCCGTCGGTATCCAGCTCCCCGAGCAAGGCTCGGTATGTACACCCAAGTCGGGCACGCGGTAGTCGCCCTTGACCCCCAGGTTGAACTCCAGGCTGACGCGAAGACCGGTCGCGCGTGCTGGTCCGTCGAGCAGCACAGCAACCTGCTGTGCCGTGAACGAATGCGCTGCGCTGGCCGCCGGAACCATGTGGTAGACGCCCTCCCAAACCTCGTCATGCCGGTCGGCGCCCATGTGGCGCCGACGCTCGAGAAGTTCTTCCATCTGATGGGGCGGTGGATCCAGGACCAGCGTGCGCATGGTCGCTCAAGGGTACCGATCCAGGCTGCGTGATGTTGAGGGCAGAGGCGGTCATTGCCTCCATTCAATCGTGCGCTTGGGACGAAACTCTCGAAGCCGGCACCCAACGCTCCGCAGACAACTGTCTCTAGACAGATGTCTGCTTTTGCAGGAAGGTGCAGGTTGTGGATGTCGTTCGCGAGCAGCTCGGAAGCAATCTCCGCCGCCATCGCCGCAACGCCGGCCTGTCTCAGGAACGGCTCGCGGAGCTGTGCGACCTGCACCGCACGGAGATCGGCCTGCTCGAGCGTGGCGAGCGCTCGCCACGCCTGGACACGCTCGTCACGCTCGCGCGCGGGCTCGAGCTGTCCTCGCCGTGCGACCTGCTCGAGGGAATCCGCTGACGCTCAGCGGATCGGCCGACCCGCCAGCCTCAGACGACGCCCAGCCCCCGCTGACGGCCCCGGCGTCAGCCGACGCCTGAGATCTTCCACTTCCCGCTTTCCTTGACGAGCGTGAGCGCGCTGGTGGCTTTCTTGCCTTCGCGGATGCTCTTGACCTGAGCGGTGGCGGTCTTCCCGCCCGCGCCGAGCGTGACCGACTGGACGCTCGCTTCGAGGCTGTCGACCTCGGTCAGCTGGCTTTTGATCGCCGCTTCGCAGCCCTTGGTTCCGCCGAGGCGCGCCACGAGCGCGGCGGCGAGGTCTTCGGTGCAGATCTTCTTCTGTTCAGCTGTCGTCGCCGCGGCCTGGAAGTTGGAGACCGTCTGCGCGACTTCGCGCTGTTCGCCTTTGAAGCCCGACGTCGAGACCGTGCTGCCACACGCGGCCAGCGCGAGCGCGGACAGCGGTAGGCAGAGCATTGCGAGCGAGCGTGGCATCGCCCGCAAGGCTATTGGTTAGTTCGCCTCGTCGTCGCGTCTGTAGCCGAGTCGGGCGGAGATGCGGTCGGCGGTCGAGACGAGGTGCGGGCCGAGCGCGTTGACGAGCTCCTCGAGGCTGATCAGCGCGCTGGGCGCCGTCAGGTTGACCGCCGCGACGACGTCGCGTGCCTCGTTGCGCACCGGTGCCGCGATCGCATACAGCTCCGCGGCGAACTCCTGGTCATCGACGGCGAAGCCCGCCGCTTGGACCTCGTCGAGCTCGTCGCGCAGCGCTTTCTTGCTCGTGATCGTGTTCGGGCCGCGTTTGGTGAGCTTCATCTGCGCGACCAGGTCGCGCTGCTCGGCCTCGGGCAGGTTCGCCAGCAGCAGCTTGCCCATCGACGTGCAGTACGCGGGCACACGCGAGCCGGTGTGCAGGTTGAGGTCTATCTGGCCCTGGCCGCGACGGAAGCTGCGCACACGGTTGACGTACAGCACCTCTGTGGCGTCGAGCACTCCCAGGCTCGTCGTGTAGGAGGTCCGCTGGCGCAGCTCCTCGAGGTAGGGGTGCGCGTGCTCGCGCAGACCGGTCGAGTTCAGCGCCGACATCCCCAGGTCGGTCACGCGCAGCCCCAGCCGGTACTTGCGCGACGCGCCCTGCTCGAGGTAGCCGAGCGCTACCAGCGTGATCACGTAGCGGTGCGTCGTCGAACGGCTCATACCGAGCTCATCAGCGATGTCCGCGATCCCCAGCACCGGTCGCTTAGGCGTGAAGCAGCCCAGGATCGCCAGCCCGCGCTCCAGCGACTGCGAGTAGCGCGGCTCGCGCAGGCTCGGAATCGACCACGCGGGTTCCTGCCCGTTGTTGTCGGCTTTTGATGCAGCTGAACTCGTTCTGGGCATTGGCACCTGGTCCCTCTGTTGGCTGGAGTAGACCTTCCTGGTCGGGAGGTTCACATGGCTGATGGATAGACGATAGTTAGCCGCTTCCTTGCAGACAACCAGAAACACTAGAGTTTCGAACATGCACGGCGAGCTCGCGCTATGGCTAGCCGCGGCGCCCTGTCCCATTAGATAGGCAGCGGCTGGCAGCCGGCCAGGGGGCTGGATCGGGAGGCTGGCCGTCAGTTGGAGACGCCCATTGACGGTGGCACAGGTCTCTGGGACGGTGTTAGCCTGATTCAGGCTGTCGGAACAATGGCCGGTGGGCCTACGAGTAGGGCGAGGGGAAGGATGCTGAATAGACCATGTCTCTAGGTGCCCGGCGGAGTCGCCGGCTACGCGTGGCGGCCCTGCTGGTGTCTGGGCCGATCGTGGCCGCTGTGCCCGTGTACGTCGGATCGCTCGGCGTCGCGACGGCGCGCGCCACGCCGCCGGTCGCACGTCTGGCTCGGACCATCTCCCTTAACGAGATCGCGCATCTGCATCCGACGGGCAGGCCAACGATCACGCTCATCAACGAGGAAGGCCAGGCGTCCGGCACGATCCGCGGCACGATCTACATACACCTGCACCTCACCAACAACCACGGCGGCGTCAGCGCCGAAGTGAACATCTATCCCCACGGAGGCTCCCTTTCGGGCCACGGATCGGCGAGCTATCAGGTCGAGGGCGCCGACGCGGTCTTCTCCGGCAAGCTCGCGATCACGCGAGGAACCGGAAGCTACGCGCATGCCTCCGCGTCGGCACTGCGCTTCACCGGCAGCATCCAGCGCAGGACCGACGCCGTGGCGGTGCAGCTCAGCGGCCCCCTGTCGGTGTAGCGGGGACGAGCCTATGGGTGCCTTCGCCAGAGCGCTCGTTCTCGGTGCCGCGCTTCTGGCCTGCGCCTGCCTGCCCGCGACGACCGACGCTGTACAGACGGTCACGCTGCACACCTCCTTCTCGCCCGATCGGCTCGGCGCCAGCACCACGATCGGGTTCGGGTTCGACATCGCCGGCTCGGGCGGCGGCCTGCCGTCTCCGCTCGAGAGCGTCAGCCTGAGTCTGCCCGTCGGCATCAACTACCTCTCGACCACTCTTGGCCTGGCGATCTGCCAGCCGGCCGCTCTGCTCGAACGCGGCCTTCCCGGCTGTCCGCCGGACTCACGGCTGGGATCGGGGAGCGCATATGTGGAAGTCCCCTTCGGCGTGAGCAGCGGGCACGAGATTCCCCACATCGAGGCGTTCATGGGCCCACCCCACGGTGCGAACATCGTCGTGCTGTTCTACGCCGAGGGGCAGGAACCCGTGTACGCGCAGATCGTCTTCGAGGGCGAACTCGTCGCGGGATCGCAGACGCTCGGTGGGAGCCTCGATGCTGCCGTGCCCCTGATTCCCAGCGTGGCGGGTGGTCCGCCGGTGTCGATCGTCAGCGTCAGCAGCACGATCGGCCCCGCCGGCTTGACCTACTACGAACGCGTGCGCGGCCACACGGTGAGCTTTCACCCAAGGGGGGTCTCCGTGCCACTCCACTGCCCGCGCGGCGGCTTCGCGTTCGCGGCGCGGTTCACCTTCCAGGACGGCACCAGCGCGCTCGCGAAGAGCACGGTGCCCTGTCCGCGACGGAGATAGGGCTGCCGGAAACGTCAGATGCCGCATCCTCCCGATATACAGGACGAAGCGATGCGCCCGAGCGAGCATGGCTTCGCGCAGCGTCTAGCGCTGGCGGGCACATTCCTGCTGGCGGCTCTGCGCTACTGGCTCGTGGTGTTTCCGCGCACTTGTATCGAGCTGCGTAGCTGGCGGCGTCGCGCCGCGCGGATCGGCGACCCGGCTCTACGCACGGCGGCTCTGGCGGCGCTCGGCAAGCGCGCGAACATCGAGGGCGCGGCGGCGTTTGCCGCTGTGATGCCGGCGCCGCGGCGTGGCGAGGTCGTACGTGCCCTCGTCGCCTTCCAGGCGATCTACAACTACTGCGACCTGCTCGCCGAGCAGTCGTGCTCCGAGCCGGTGCTCAATGCGCGTCACCTGCACGCGGCGCTGCTCGTCGCGCTCGAGCCCGGCGCCCCGCATCACGACTACTACGCCTGCCATGGCCGGTGCGAGGATGGCGGCTATCTGGCGGAGATGGTCGATGTGTGCAGGGCAGCGCTGAGCGCGCTTCCGTCAGGCGCCGCCGTCGCCGTACCCGCGCGCAGATCGGCCGTACGGATCGTCGCCTTCCAGAGCCTCAGCCTCGGCGAGCGCGACGAGCTGGAGCGCTGGGCCCGCCGCCAGCAAGCCCCGGACAGCGGCCTCATGTGGTGGGAGGCAGCGGCCGCCGCGGGCTCGTCGCTCGCCGTGTGTGCGCTGCTCGCTGCCGCGGCTGCGCCGTCCCTGCGCGATGGGGACGTGGCCGCGATCGAGGCCGCCTACTTCCCCTGGGTGGGAGCGCTGCACTCGCTGCTCGACAGCGTCGTCGACGAGGCCGAGGATGCCGCCACCGGTCAGCTCAGTCTCTTGGGCTGCTACCGCTCTGCGCCCGAGGCGGCCGGCCGCATGCGCTGGCTTGCGCTGCGAGCGCTGCAAGCCGCGCGCGCGCTCCCAGCAGGCCGGCGCCATACCGTGCTGGTCGTGGCGATGGCGTGCAGCTACCTGTCGGCGCCCGAGGTCTCGGCACCGGACAGCCTCGCGCTCGCCCGGGCTGTGCGCGACACGCTCGGTGGCATAGCCGCTCCTGCGCTGCTCATCTTCAGGATCCGCCTGCTTGCGAGCCGTGTCGTCGCGCGCAAGCGCGGCGCCGCTACTGCCATGCACGTGCCGGCCGCTCGGCTGAGCGACAGGGGGCGGGGGGCGGATGCTGGAGCTGCGTGAGCTCGTCAAGCACTTCCAACTCGCGGGCGGCGAGTCGGTGCGGGCGGTGGACGGCGTCTCCCTGTCGGTCTCACCGGGGGAGATGGTCGCGCTGTACGGGCCCTCGGGGTCGGGCAAGACGACGCTCCTGCTGATGGTCGCCGCGCTGCTCGAGCCGAGTGCCGGTGCGGTGCTCGTGAACGGGCGCGACATCTCATCGCTGTCCGAGCGCGAGGCCTCTCGCTATCGGCTCTCCGAGCTCGGCTTCATCCGTCAGAGCTTCGATCTGCTGCCGGGGGTGAGCACGATCGACAACGCCGTGCTCAAGCTACTGAAGAACGTCCCATGGCGAGAGGCGCACGCGAAGGTCGCGCCGCTGCTCGAGCGTCTCGGGCTCGGCGAGCGCCTGGAGCAACGCTCGGAGACGCTCTCGATGGGTGAGCGCCAGCGCGTGATGATCGCGCGCGCGCTGTCCACCGAGCCGCGGCTGCTGCTCGCCGACGAGCCCACCGGGAGCCTCGACACGCAGCGCAGCCGCGAAGTGCTCGCGCTGCTGCGCGAGCTGTGCCGCGAGCGTGAGGTGGCGGTCGTGCTCGTGAGCCACGATCCGCTCGCCGCTGGCTACGCCGATCGCGTGCTGGCGCTGCGCGACGGGCAGCTCACCGCTCACGAAGTCGATCCGGGGCTTGCCGCGAGCAGCGCGGGATGACCGGCCCGACCCGGTCGCGATGAGACCAGCCAACCTCCTGCACCTGTATCGGGTGCGCCTGCGCGCGCGTTTGCTGCAGGAGTGCTTCGCCGTAGCCGGGATCGCCGCCGGGGTGGCGCTCCTGTTCGCTTCTCAGATCGCGAGCGAGAGCCTCTCGAGCTCGGTTGCGCAGCTATCGCACGGGATCGTCGGGGACGCGACGCTGCAGCTGCTCGCGCGCGAGCCGCAGGGGGTGGACGAACGCGTGCTCGGGCAGGTTCGCCGGATCCCGGGCGTGCGCGTGGCGGCGCCGCTGCTGGAAGCGAGCGCCGACGCGATCGGACCGCTCGGCAGTCGCTCGGTCGAGCTGATCGGCACCGACGAAAGCCTCGAGCAGCTCGGCGGTTCGCTTGTCCGTCACACCGGGCTCTCCCCGTTCGGCGGCATCGGCGCGATCGTCATGCCCTCACCTCTTGCCCGCGCCCTTGGCGTCACGAAGTTCGGCGCCGAAGCCACGCTCGAGGTCGGCGGACATGTCAACCAGGCGCCCCTTTACCGGCAGCTCTCGACGCGGCAGATCGGGCCGCTGATCGGCAGTCCGATCGTGGTCGCGCCGCTTGCCTACGCCCAGGAGCTCGCCGGCCTGCAGGGGCGGGTGACGCGCGTGCTGGTCGCGCCGGCGCCGGGACGCGAAGCAGCCGTGCGCTCGGCGCTCATGCGCCTCGCCGGCGGACGCCTTGCCGTCGAGCCGGCGAGCTACGACGAAGAGCTGTTCGCCAGGGCTGCCGCCGCGAGCAACCAGTTGACTGTGCTGTTCGCCGTCATCAGCGCGCTGGTCGGGTTCCTGTTCGCGTTCAACGCGATGCTCCTGACCGTGCCGCAGCGCAGACGGCTGATCGCCGACCTGCGCCGTGACGGGTACACGCCGCAGGCCGTCATCGGCGTGCTGCTGCTCGACGCGCTCGTGCTCGGCGCGATCGCGTGCGTGCTCGGACTAGGGCTCGGCGATGAGCTCTCGATCCATCTGTTTCACTCCAACCCCGGATATCTGTCGTCCGCGTTCGCGGTCGGCTCCGGGAGGTTCGTCGGCGCACAGAGCGTTCTCGTCGCCGTCGGCGGCGGAATGCTCGCCGCGGTGATCGCGGTGCTCAGCCCGTTGCGGGCGATCGTCTCCCGCGACCCGCTCGCCGCGATCGCCCCCGGCGATGGCGCCGCGGGCGCGCGCAGGACGCGCTGGCTTGCCGGCGCCGGCGCCGCGTGCCTCGCGGCCGCGGTGGCGATCCTCCTGGCCGCGCCGCAGCTGGCGATCGTGGGGATGCTCAGCCTGACGTGTGCGCTGCTCGCTCTGCTCGTGCTCCCGCTGGACGCGACGCTTGCGCTGATCAGGCGCCTCGCGCCGACTGTCACGAGCGCGATCCCGCACATCGCCGTGATGGAGTTGCGCGCGAGCAGGCCGCGTGCTGTCGCGATCGCCGCCACCGGCGCGATTGCGGTGTTCGGTAGCGTCTCGATCCAGGGCGCCCACGCGGATCTCCAGCGCGGGCTTGAAAACGCCGCGCACGACATGAACGCGTTCACCGACGTATGGGTCTCCCCGGCCGGCAGCTTCAACCTGCTGATGACACAGCCGTTCCCCGCGACATCGACATCGCTGGAGCGGCTCGAGCGCCTGCCGGGTGTCAGCGCAGTGCGTATGTACCGCGGCGGGCTGCTCGACTGGGGCGAGCGCCGTATCTGGGTGATCGCGCCGCCGACCGACGCCTCGCCCCTGATCCCACCCAGTCAGCTCGTACAGGGCGAAGAGCCGCTCGCGACGCAGCGCGTCCGCGCCGGCGGCTGGGCGGTGCTCTCGCAGGCGCTCGCCGGCGAACACCACCTGCACATCGGCGAGGCGTTCACGCTGCCCGCGCCGCGCCCCACCAGGTTTCGCCTCGCCGCGATCTCCACGAACATCGGCTGGGCGCCCGGCGCGATCATCCTGGGCGCCGACGACTACGCGCGCGCATGGGAAAGCGACGAACCGAGCGCCTACAACGTCCTGCTCGCACCGGGCACTACGCCTACACAGGGACGTCGCGAGGTAGAACGCGCGCTCGGACCGGGGACCGGGCTCACCGTCCAGACGGCCGCGCAGCACGCCGAGAAGCAGCGTGTGCTGACCCGTCAGGGACTCGAGCGCCTCACGCAGATCGCCACCTTGATCCTCGCTGCGGCGGTGCTCGCGATGGCGGCCGCGATGGGCGCGATGATCTGGCAGCGCCGCCCGCGTCTGGCCAAGCTCAAGCTCGAGGGCTTTTCACGGGGAGAACTTTGGGCGACGATCGTGCTCGAGAGCCTGATCCTGCTCGGGGTCGGCTGCGCCAGCGGCGCGATCCTCGGGCTCCTCGGTCAACAGCTGCTCGACCGGGCGCTGAGCACCACCATCAACTACCCCGTCGTCCACTCGATCGCGCTGCCGACCGCGCTCGCCAGCCTTGCGATCGTCACGGCCGCCGCCATCGCGATCGTTGCGATCCCAGGCCACCTCGCAGCTCGTGTAGACGCCGGGCTTGCGCTAGGGGATTGACGTCGTCGGGCGAGCCCGGCTCCTCGTCGCGGAACAGCCATGCGGCGCGCTGCCCGATGACCGCGCCTTTGAAGCGCTTGCGCGGGCCGTACACCACCCACGTGGTGTCGACCGCGCCGTAGTAGGCCTCGAGCCGCAGCCGGTCGGGGTGTTCCTTCGCGTGATGCACGTGCGTGAGGCCCGCGTCGTAGCGGCCGGCGAGCAGGTTGGCTGCGACGACCGGCTTCGACGGCTCGTCGACGATCGTCTCCCACGGTGAGAGGTCGAGGTAGCCGCGCGTGGCCGACACGATGCCCAGGCTTCTCGGCTCGCTCACGTCGGTGCGCACGAGCAGGCCGAGCTCCTTCGTGGGGTAGATGAACGTGTCGATCACGAACACCTCCTCGTGGTAGCGCTCGGTGACCAGATGCACCTGCACGTGCGCGCTGCACTGCACCAGGAACGTGTTCGGCCGCTCGCGGACCTGCCCGATCGCGTCCAGCAGGTCCGTCACGAGCACGATCTCAAACGACCTCAGCCTCTGGAAGGCGAGGTAGTTGCGCAGCGCGTTCTCGTGGCACGTGCCGGCCGGCCCCAGCGTGATGAACGTCGGGCGGGTCACTCTGTCTGGCCTTGCCGCGTGGTTGTCTGGCCTCGCCGAGTGGTCGAGAACGCGTCCATCAGCTCATCCTCCATCCTGCAGGTCGCCGCGATCAACAGCTCGAACAGCTCTTCCGTGAAGTCTCGCGGCAGACGGACCTCGCGGGCTCGTGCGAGATAGCGGGAGCGGACCTCCGCCACGCGCTCGGGCTGCATCATCGGTACCTCGTGGGCGTCCTTGTAGAGCGCGATCTCCCGGCAGATCTCGAAGCGTTCGCCCAGCAGCCGGGCGATCTGGTCGTCGAGCTCGTCGAGACGGCGACGGAACTCATCGAGTCCGCTCACGGCGGCATCCAGATCGCTCAAGGGAGCACCCTGCGCATCCGTGGGCCGAGCGGGGTGAAGCCGTTGCGCGCGTAGAACGCCTCGGTCGCGTCCAGGCCCGCGAAGCTCTCTCGCGGCAGTCCGACCTCGATGCGGGCGATCTGCCGGTCGCTCGCGAGCTCGCACAGCGCTCTCACCAGATCCCCGCCGATCTCCCTGCTGCGCCACGCCGGGTGCACCCACAGGTCCTGGATCAACGCGTAACGGCCCGGTATGTGGATCGCCGTCTGCCAGCTGGCCGCGATTACTCCCACCACCGCGCCGTCCAGCTCCGCGACGAGCACCGCGCCCGCGTCGCGATCGTCGATCAGCGTGCGCGTGGCTGCATGCATCTCCCGTGGCGCGGGCCGCGCGCCGCCGAGCTCGACCAGCAGGTCCGCCACGGCCGAGCTGACCGCCACGACGTCCCGCTCGCCGGCCGCGCGCACATGCCACATGGTCGCGATCGGCGCGGTCTCGCTCATGCCGTCGCCGCAGTCGCCGCGTCGGGCTCGAGCTCGATCGTCCACGCCTGCGGCGCGTCGCTGCCGGTGACCGCGCGCGCGATCGCTGACATCGGCGCGCGCGCCTTCAGCAGGATCTCGTCGAACTCCTCCGCCGGATCTGACTGGATCACGATCGCGCCGCCCGCGCCGATCGTGGTCGCGCCCGGGCGCATCACGATCGTGCGGATCACGATGTTGAGGTCGACGCTGCCGTCCACGCCGAAGTAGCCGATCGCTCCCGAGTACACGCCGCGCGCCTCGCGCTCGATGTCGTCGATGATCCCCATCGTGCGCAGCTTCGGCGCGCCCGTCATCGAGCCGCCGGGGAAGCACGCGCGCACGCATTCGACCGGCGTGCGCTCGCGCTCGAGCACACCGGTGACGGTTGAGATCAGCTGGTGCACCGTCGGGTACTCCTCGACGACCATGAACTGCGGCACCCGCACCGTGTCCACCTCGCACACACGCCCGAGATCGTTGCGCAGGAGGTCCACGATCATCAGGTGCTCGGCGAACGTCTTCTCGTCGTGCAGCAGGCCTTCGCGCAGCTGCTCGTCGCGCTGCGGGTCCGCCGAGCGCGGCGCCGTGCCCTTGATCGGCCGTGCCTGCACGCGCCGCTCGCGGTCGATTCCGATGAAGCGCTCGGGCGAGGAGCTGACGATGCTCAGCTCGCCGAGCTTCAGGTACGCGGCGAACGGCGCCGGGTTGCGACGACGCAGCAGGCGATACAGCTCGAACGGCTCGGGGCTCGCGTCCGTGTGGATCTGATCGGTCAGGCACACCTCGTAGGACTCGCCCGCCGCCAGCGCAGCCTGGCAGCGCGCGATGTCGGCCAGGTACTGCTCGCGCCCGCGCCCGCAGCGGAACCTCACAGGGTCGTCCTCCGGCGTGCTCTCGTCGTCGCCCTGCATCTCCGTCAACGGCCGGTTCGCCGCGTGCTCTGCGAGCGTGTCGCGCACGATCGTCTCGGCTTCGGTCAACCAGCGCTCGGCGTCCGGCTCGTCCTCGTGGCACAGCGCCATCAGGTGCGTGCGCTGGGCGACGTGGTCGATCGCGATGAGGCGATTGGCGAGCATCATCACCGCGTCGGGCACGTCAGAGCGATGGACGTTGGGCGAGCCGCAGTCGGCCTTGCACTCGTAGCCGAGGTAGCCGACGAAGCCGCCGAGCAGTCCGCGCGGCATTCCCCCCTCGGGCTCGAGCGCGCGCTTGGCGAGCTCGCGGTCGAGCACGTCGAAGATGCAGCCGAGCTCGACGCTCGTGCCGCCCGCTCGGTGCGAGGTCACGGCTTTCTCCTGCACGTCGTATTCGAGCACGCAGCGGTCGGCGCCCATCGTGGTGCCGAGGAACGAGCACTGGGCAAGCGGCGTCGGCGCGTCGGCGCTATCGAGCCAGAACGCGTGCTCGGCCTCGCCGAACAGCCTTTCGAACAGCAGCTCGCCGGACGCCGCGCCCTCGAGTGAGCGCACGAGCAGGCGTCGATGCGTGTCCTCGGTGCGCCGGCGCGCCCGGCGCGGGCGCCGGGGCGGCGTGCGGGGTGCGGGCGCCCACCACCCACGCGCGGTGCGCGCGGCACGGTGATCGCGCGCGAGCGCGTAGAAGTTCTCGAACAGCTGGCGGCCGTGCTCGGTGGCGATCGACTCGGGGTGGAACTGCACACCCCACATCGGTCGGCTGCGGTGCTCGATCCCCATCACCACCCCCTCGTCCGTCCAGGCGGTCACGCGGCCTTGCGGGCCCAGGTCGCCGGCGACCGCGAGCGAGTGGTAGCGCACAACGGAGAAGTCCTGAGGGATGCCCGCGAACAGGCCCTTGCCGTCGTGCTTGACCGCGCTCAGGCGCCCGTGCATCACGATCGGCGCGCTGCGCACGGCGCCGTCGAGCAGGTGACCGAGGCCCTGGTGGCCGAGGCACACGCCGAGCACGGGGATCTCGCTGAAGCGCAGGATGTCCGAGCACACGCCGAAGTCGTGCCAGCGCTCGGGCCGCCCCGGCCCTGGCGAGAGGACGATCGCATCGAAGTCCCAGCGCGAGAGCGCGCGCCAGGAGACGACGTCGTTGCGCACCACGATCGGCTCCTCGCCGGAGACGGCCGCGAGCAGGTGGAAGACGTTGTACGTGTAGGAGTCGTAGTTGTCGATCAGCAGCGTGCTCACGACGCGGACTCCAGGCCGAGCCCACGTGCGCTGCGGTCGAGCAGCGTGTGCACCACGCGCTCCACCGGCTCGCCGTGCTCGCCCTCCAGGTACCAGATCGCAAGGTGCTTGAGGTAGTGCGCGAGCGGCCTCACGTCGAGGCGCTCCACCGTCAGGCGCAGGTAGCGGCGGTAGAGCTCGGACTGGATCACCGCGAAGCGGTAGTCGGGATCCTCCGCCGGGCGCCCAGCGCCGGCGGAGCTGTGACTGTGGCGCGCGCGTGCACGAGCGAGGTCCCAGCCGAGGCTCTCCTGCTCGCTCAGCAGCCGCTCGGGGGAGAAGTCCATGTCCGGGATCGCGGGGTGGGGCAGGAAGTACCCCAGCGCGACCTGCGCCGCCAGTCGTTCGGGATTGGGATGGGCGCGGCGCACCTCGTGGCGCGCGCGGTCGCCGTCGATCTGCGTGTCGATCCATTCGGTGAGCTCGTCGATCAGCTGCGCGCCCGCGCTCGAGGTCACCGCGCGCTGCTCTGTCGAGACCATGCCGTGGAAGATGCTGCGACTGGGATGGAAGTTGCCGTTCAGCCCCGGCCGCAGCTCGGACGCGAGCTTGCGGATGCTGGTCACGTGCGCCACCCACTCCGAGCCGGTGACCTGCAGCGAGGTCATGTTCTCGAGTTCCGGCGCCGTCAGCGCATACGTCAGCGAGCGCATGTGCTGCGTGGAAAGGCCGTCGGCGCGCACCAGCGGCAGCTCTTCGAGCTCCTCCAGGCCAGTCGCGTAGACGATCACGCCGTCGGCGCGCCGGGTGAGGGTGCCGCTGCGCAGGCCGGTCTCGGCGAGCTCTGTCGTCTCGGCGAGGAAGTCCGACTCGAAGAACACCCTGTCGAAGGCGATCCCCAGGTGCGCGAGCGTCTTGCGCTGCCCGGCGATCACCCAAGCGCGCGTCTTGTACCAGAGCTCGAGCGCCTCGCGCTCGCCGGCGAGCACACGCTTGATCAGGTCATCGGCCGCGTCGTTCTGCACGTGCACCTCGCGCGAGAGCGAGTCCTCGGCCTGCTCGAGATCGCCGGCCGCCACCACACCGCCCGCGGCCACATAATCGGCGTAACACAGGCCCACGAAGTGGTCGCTCTTCTCATCTGCATCTGACCAGCCCTGGGCGTGGCGGCCGCTCTGCATCACGCCCGCCATCGCCTCGCCCATCGCGCGGCCCATGTCCGAGATGCGACTGCGGCGCTCGACCTGCGCGCCCGCCTGTGCCAGCGCGGAAGCGAGCGCGTTGCCGATCGCGAGGTTGCGCAGATGGCCCACGTGCAGCGCCTTCGTCGCGTTGGCGTCCCAGAACTGCACCGAGATACGTCGCCCGGCCGCAAGCTCTGCGAGCGGCGTCTCTGAGCTGCCGCCCGCCTCCAGCGCCGCGCCGGCCATCTCGATCCAGCTATCGGCGACACGCAGGCGGACCCCGTCGCGGCCGCGCCGCACCTCTGCCACCCACGGCTCGCGCTCGAGTCGCTCCAGCTCCGCCAGTGAGTCCGAATCGTGCTGCCAGTTCGCAACACGGGAGGTGAGCTTCAGATCGTAGTCAGCGCGTGGGCGGCGCGGTGCCCGCGCCGCCCACCTGACGGGAACACCCTCTCGTGTAGGCAGGTCCTCGAAGTAGTCGAAGAGATTAACGGTCACGACGAGCTCATTGGATGGCGCGAATTGGCACAGCTGGGCGAATCGAGATTTTTTGTCGCAATGCACCAGCCGGGGCTCGAACCCGGATCACCGGTGTTTAAGACCGGTCCTTTCACCGATTAAGGTACTGGTGCTGGTTCGAGCCGGGGCTCGCCTGCCCATCATCGGAGCATCTCACGTGGTCGATCAATGCGTCCGAGCCATCCCGGGTATCCTAATTCTGAGCGGAAGAACTAGCAAGTGCAGTGTCTACCTCGGCAGCGCATTTGCTGGGGAAGACACCCCAACCGGCGGCACATGCAGCGTGATCTCAGGGAGATCGGCATGCGACCAGAAGACGGCGAGATGGAGACAGGAAGGACGAAATGGAGGTGGCGCGCATGAATATCCGGCAAGAGACGCTTTCCCGCGCGCGAACGCGCGGAACGCTGCCCCCAGGACCGCGAATGCCAAGCGCGCTGCAGGCCACCGGATGGGCTTTGCGTCCGCTCGCGTTCATGGATCGCTGCGCGGAGCGCTACGGAGAGATATTCACACTGCGAGTTCGCCGCAGTCGCCCGTGGGTGTTTCTAACCAATCCCGAACACGTCAAGCAGGTGTTCACAACCGAGGCGCAGCTGCTGCGCGCAGGGGCCGGAGAAGCCAACCCGTTGCTCGGACCGTTGCTGGGGCGTCGCTCGGTGATGCTGCAGGACGAGCCCACGCACATGACCGATCGCAAACGGATACTGCCTTCGTTCCACGGCCAGCGCATGCAGGCTTACGGCGAGATGATGGCCGACGTCGCCAGCCGCGAGATCGATCGCTGGCCGCTGGGCGAGCCATTCGAGCTGTGGCCGCGCATGCAGGCGATCAGCCTGGAGGTGGTGATGCGGGCCGTCTTCGGCGACGTCGAGGGCGAGCGCCTCGAGCTGCTTCGCCAGCGGATGGTCGACCTGACCAACTGGGTCAACGGCCCACGGCGCCTAGCGCTACTGGCGGCCGTCGGCGAGCGCTCGATGACCGCCAATCCCAACTTCCGCGCCGTCATGCGTCCAGTTGAGGAGCTCGTGCTCGAGCAGGTGCGCGAGCGCAGGTCGGCCGGCGGCGGCGAGCGTCACGAGGACATCCTGGCGATGCTCGAGCGCACGCCGGGCGAGGACGGTGCGCCGATGGACAACGAGAAGATGCGCGATGAACTCGTGACGTTCCTGTCCGACGGCCCCACCGCGACCTCGCTTGCGTGGGCGTTCGAGCGACTGTTGCGCCACCCGGACAAGCTTGCCCGTCTGCGTGCTGAGGTACTCGCCGGCGAGAGCGAGGAGTATGTCGATGCGGTCGTCAAGGAGACGCTGCGCCTGTGCCCCGCGGTGCCGGTCGTCATGCGTCGTCTGACCGAGCCGATGCAGCTGGGCGGCTACACGATTCCGGCTGACACGATCGTCGCGCCGTGCGTCTACCTGATGCACCGCCGCGCGGACCTCTACCCGCAGCCACGCAGCTTCCAGCCCGAGCGCTTCCTCGGTGACACGGCCGGCACCTACACGTGGATCCCGTTCGGAGGGGGCGTGCGCCGGTGCGTGGCCGTGGTGTTCGCGCAGCTGGAGATGAAGCGGGTGATACAGACGGTGCTAAGCGAGGTCGATCTGCGCCCAGCCGCGTCACGCTCGGAGGGGGCCGCCAGGAGCTCCGTCTCCTTCGCGCCGGATGGTGGAGCGACCGTGATCGCGACGCGCCGGCGCCCGGCCAGCGTCGATCTGCCGACCGCCGCGTAGGCGCTGTGGCGCGTGCGTGCGCATGTTCACGCCGCGTCTGCGAGCTGGTGGAAGCGCGTCGCCGGACGCGTCGCCCACACGAACTCCTCGCAGCGGTGCACCAGGCCCGCCGCGTGCAGCCGCCTGATCGCATCCGTCGCCGGCAGCTCGCCGCCGATCTCCAGTGCGAGCTCGCGCATCGACCACGGACCGTTGGTCCTCGATTCCAGCAGCAGGGCCAGCACGACGCGCTCGACGTCGTCGTCTGCCTGGGCCACATTCGCACGACTACGCTGATCCGGCATGGGAAGGTCGCACTCCTTTCCGTGTCGCGGTCCCGGCGGCACCATCTGCGCCGGGTGCAATTCATGTCGTGAGCGACGCTAGCGCCTCGAGCGCGTGATTCCTTGGATTGGGCGCGAAGCTGGCGCGAAAGGGTTCGCGAGTCGCACCGATCCGGGGCGGCGGGCGCAAGAGATTCCAGAACCAGCGCTCGCTGGCCGCTCATCCAGGCATGCTGATAGCCATCTGCAGAAGCCAGTTCGAAAACATTCAAGGTACTTTTAGACAACCTGATGATTGGGACAGCCCAAATCTCCGACATTCTCTGCATACCGACAAAACACGGCACCCAAGAGCGTCGAAGTCGCGCATTTTTCTCCGCAGTTAGCGAAGAAATTGGCTTGCCGGGAGGTTTCCCCAAATCCAAACAGCGGTACGGTTGTGAGGCCGCGCGAGCACTCGGCCATCGGCCCCGCCTGCTCCCGGTATGGGACCGGGCTGGCGACGGAGCTTCGGCCGGAGAAAGGGAGGGTCTGTCCTACCGGGGCAGACCCTCCTGCCTTTTCTCAGATCCCGTATCTCGCATCCATTTCGGATGATGCGCGAAGCGTATCGACCGCGATTCCACAGCCGGCGACGATTCGAACTTCTATTCGTAATTTGCGTGTTTTTCGCCATTTTCGTAGAGACGTTGGCTGGAGATATGAGCGCGTGTTTCTAGTCTCTATCGCTGGCCCGCCGGATCGAAGGGTCCAAGGCGATTCGAGAGCTGCCTGGGGATTGAGAACAAGAGGTATAGGAGGCGACACCCGTCGCCTATAATACTCATAAGTCTGTAGACTGACAAGTAGTCAGCCGGGAGCGTTCCCGGCGTGGAAGGCGATCTCCAGCGCACCGTGGGCCGCAACATCCGCGCCCACCGAAAGCGTCTCGGAGAGAGCCAAGACGGGTACGCGCGGTCGCTTCCCATCCATCCCACCTATCTCGGTGGCGTCGAGCGCGGCGAGCGCAACCTCACGCTCAAGAGCGTCGAGCGCCTCGCCGGCCTCATGGGCCTCGAGCCGTTGCAGCTGCTGATCCCGGCGGACGATCTGGCCCCAGGGGAGGATCTGACCCCGGGGAATGATCTGACCCCGGGGAATGATCTGACCCCGGGGAATGATCTGACCCCGGGGAAGGATCTGACCCGGGAGCACGATCTGACCCTCGCCGACGCGGCGCCATCTGGGCGGGCCCAAGGCAGCCCAGAGCCGGGGGATGGGGCTTCGGCCCCGCGGTAGCCTGGAGGTCTTGCCTCTCTCCAGCTTCAGCCCCGCCGTGCGCGCGTGGTTCGAGTCCGCGTTCGCGTCGCCCACGCCTGCCCAGGCGCAGGCTTGGCCCGCGATCGCCGCCGGCGAGAACGTGCTGGTGTCCGCGCCCACTGGCTCGGGCAAGACGCTCGCCGCGTTCCTATGGGCGCTCGACCGGCTGAGCGCGACCGGCGCAGGCGATGACATACGTGTCGCCGACACCGGACGGGCGAATGGCGCCGCGCGCGGCGCCGGCACACGGGTCGTGTACGTCAGCCCGTTGAAGGCGCTCGCCTACGACATCGAGCGTAACCTCCGCGCCCCGCTGCGCGGCATTCGCGCCGCATCGTCCCCGGAGGGGGAGGACGTACGCGTGGGCATCCGCACCGGGGACACTCCTCAGCGCGAGCGCGCCGCGATGGTGCGCAATCCACCCGACATCCTCGTCACGACGCCCGAGTCGCTCTACCTGATCCTCACCTCGCACGCGCGCGAGATGCTCAGCGGCGTCGAGGCCGTGATCGTCAACGAGATCCACGCCGTCGCGCACTCCAAGCGTGGCTCGCACCTCGCGCTCACGCTAGAGCGGCTCGAGGCGCACGTGCGGCTGGCTGCCAGCGAGCGCGGCGATGCGCCAAGAGAGATCCAGCGGATCGGGCTCAGCGCCACGCAGAACCCGCTCGAGGAGATCGGGCGCTTCCTCGTCGGCCCCAACCGCCAGGTCAAGATCATCGACGCCGGCGCGCGCAAGCAACTCGACCTGCGCATCGAGGTGCCCGTCGAGTCGATGGCCGAACCCGGCGGTCCGAGTGTGTCCTCGCCGAGCGCGACCGGGCCGCAACCGGATCCGCTCGAGCCACTGGCCGGCGGCGAGGCCGTGCGCGGGTCGATCTGGCCCGCGATCTACCCCGAGCTGCTCAAGCTCGTGCGTGAGCACACCTCCACGATCATCTTCGTCAACAACCGGCGCTCCGCCGAGCGCGTCGCGCTGCGGCTAAATGAGCTCGCCGCGCAGCAGGATGCCGCGGCGCCGGACGCCGCGCAGCATGGTGGCGACGGCGCGGGAAATCGTGAGCCGCCCGCGCCCAACGACATCGCGCGGGCGCATCACGGGTCGCTCGCGCGCGAGGAGCGCACCAAGGTCGAGGAGCTGCTCAAGGCCGGCCAGCTTCCCTGCCTCGTCGCCACCAGCTCGCTCGAGCTCGGCATCGACATGGGCTGGTGCGACCTCGTCCTGCAGATCGAGTCGCCCAAGTCCGTCGCCCGCGGGCTGCAGCGCATCGGGCGCGCCGGGCACGGCGTCGGTCAGGTCAGCGTCGGGCGGATCTTCCCCAAGTTCCGCGGGGACCTGCTCGAGTGCGCCGTCGTCGCGCGGCGCATGCACGAAGGGCTGATCGAGCCTACCGTCGTCCCGCGCAACGCGCTCGACGTGCTCGCCCAGCAGATCGTCGCCATCGCCGTGTCCGCCGAACCGGCAGGGGTCGCCGCTCGCGGGTCACGTGCGGCAGACGTCGCGCCTGAGGACGCCGGCGTCCTCGTCGAGGACCTGTACGCGCTGGTCACCAGCACGTACTCCTACTCAACCCTCTCACGCGAGCTGCTCGAGAACGTGCTCGACATGCTCGACGGGCGCTATCCGTCCAAGGAGTTCGGCGAGCTGCGCGCGCGCATCGTCTGGGACCGCGTCGCCGGCACCATCCGCGCGCGCAAGGGCTCGCGTCAGCTCGCCATCGCCAACGCCGGCACCATCCCCGACCGCGGGCTGTACGCCGTCACGCTCCCCGACGGGCGGCGCGTCGGCGAGCTCGACGAGGAGATGGTCTACGAGGCCCGCCCCGGGCAGGTGTTCCTGCTCGGCGCCTCCACCTGGCGGATCGAGGAGATCGGGCGCGACCGCGTGATCGTCACGCCCGCCCCCGGCGCCCCCGGCGCCGTGCCGTTCTGGAAGGGCGACTCCGTCGGGCGCCCCATCGAGCTCGGCAAGGCCATCGGCGAGTTCTCGCGCTGGGCCGTCGAGCAGGACGCTGAGGTGCTGCAGCGCGACTACGACCTCGACGAGCGCGCCGCGCGCAACCTGCTCGCCTACCTGCGCGAGCAGCAATCCGCCACGCGCGTGCTGCCCAGCGAGCGCACCATCGTGCTCGAGCGCTTCCGCGACGAGATCGGCGACTGGCGCCTGTGCATCCTCTCGCCATACGGCGGGCGTGTGCACTCCGCCTGGGGACTCGCGCTGTCCGCGCGCATCCGCGAGCGCTACGACCTCGAGGCGGATGCCATCGCCTCCGACGACGGCATCGTGCTGCACCTGCCCGACATCGACGCCGACGACGCCGACGCGCTCGGTGGGTGGGAATCGATCAGCGAGCTCGTGCTGCTCGAACCCGACGAGGTCGAGGCCGCCGTCACCGCCGAGCTCGGCGGCTCCGCGCTGTTCGGCGCGCGCTTTCGCGAGAACGCTTCGCGCGCGCTCCTGATCCCCCGTGCGTACCCCGGGCGGCGCACGCCGCTGTGGCAGCAGCGCCTCAAGTCCCAGAACCTGCTCGAGGTCGCCCGGCGCTACGACGACTTCCCCATCGTGCTCGAGACCTACAGGGAGTGCCTCAAGGACGTCCTCGACGTGCCCGGACTGCAGGAGCTCTTGCGCGGGCTCTCCACGCGCGAGATCTCGCTCGTCGAGGTCGACACGCAGACCGCCTCGCCCTTTGCCTCCTCGCTGCTGTTCGACTACGTCGCCACCTACATGTACGAGGGCGACACGCCCAACGCCGAGCGCCGCGCCGCCGCGCTGTCGCTCGACCGCGACCTGCTGCGCGAGCTGCTCGGACAGGAGGAGCTCCGCGAGCTGATCGACCCCGACGCGCTCGCGCGCGTCGAAGACGACCTGCAGCACCGCTCCGAGATGATGCGCGCCACCGGCCGCGACGGGCTGCACGACGTGCTGCGCCACGTCGGCGACCTCAACGGGGCCGAGGTCGCCGAGCGCGTGTTCGCCGGCGTCGACGCTGACGGGCTCCTGCGGGAGCTCGAGCGCGAACGGCGCGTTGTGCGCCTGCGCGTCGGCCGCGAGGAGCGCTGGGTCGCCGCCGACGAGGCCGGCCTCTACCGCGACGCGCTCGGCGCCATGCCCCCCGGCGGGCTGCCCGACGCGTTCCTCGCGGATGTGCCCGACGCTCTGCGCGAGCTTGTCGCTCGCTACGCGCGCACGCACGGTCCTTTTACTCACGATGAACTTTTTGTGCGCTATTGCATCGACACGAGCTCCGTGCTGCGCGAGCTCGAGCGCTCCGGGGGTCTCGTCCGTGGCGAGCTGCGGCCCGGGGGGACCGAGCGCGAGTGGTGCGACGTCGAGGTGCTGCGGCGCCTGCGGCGCGCGTCGCTCGCCGCGCTGCGCAAGGAGATCGAGCCCGCCGACCAGCGGCGCCTCGCCGCGTTCCTGCCCTCCTGGCAGGGCGTTGACCGCCATGGGGCGGGTGGGATGTCTGGATCAAACGCCGGCATCGACCGGCTGCGTGAGGTGCTCGTGCCGCTGCAGGGCCTCGCGCTGCCCGTCGAGATCTGGGAGCGCGACGTGCTGCCGCGGCGCACCGGCGCCTACTCGCAGTCGTGGCTCGACAGCCTCTGCGCAAGCGGAGAGCTCGTGTGGGTCGGCGCCGGCCCGATCGGGCGCTCCGGTCGCGTCGCGCTGTACTTCCGCGAGGACGCCCCCGCCATCGGCCGGCCGACCGGCGTGCCCTCCTCCGCGCGCACCGGCGCCGAGCCGCCGAGCGGCCGCGAGCACGACCTGTTGCGTGCGCGCCTGGCCGCCGGGCTGTCGTTCTTCATCGACCTGCTCGCCGAGATCGAGGTTCCCGGCGACGCGCTGCGCGAGGCGCTGTGGGACCTCGTGTGGGCGGGCGAGGTCACCAACGACGCGTGGGCGCCGCTGCGCGCGCCGCGCCTCGCGCTTGCCCGGGGGGGCGCTGAGCATCGAACATCCGTCCAGCGGGCGGGCGCGCGCGGCGCCGGCCCGGTCGCGGCCCGGTCGCGCTTCGGCGCGCGGCGCTCGGCGCTGCGCTCGCGCGGCGGCGCGCACTCACAGGTCCAGGGTCGCTGGTCGCTCACCGACGCCGTCTTTCGCAGCGGGCCCGCCGAGGGTCCCGCAGGCGCGGTCGAGCGCCGGCGCGCGCTCGCCGAGCTGTTGCTCGAGCGCTACGGCATCGTCACCCGCGAGCAGGTGCTCGCCGAGGGCGTCAAGGGCGGCTTCGCCATGCTCTACGACACCTTCGCCAACCTCGAGACGCTCGGCGTCTGCCGCCGCGGCTACTTCATCGAGGGCATGGGCGGCGCCCAGTTCGCGCTACCCGGCGCCGTCGAGCGCCTGCGCGCCGGGCCGCCCGCCACGGACATCGGCGCGGCGCCGGGCGCTGGCCGATCTTCGATCGGTGGGCCGGTGCCGCAGAGCGCAGGCGGGTTGGCGGCGCCCGTAGCGCGCACGCTCGGCGGCGCGCGGCGCCGGCCCGGTCGCAACCCGCTTGTGATCGCAGCCGCCGACCCCGCACAGCCCTACGGAGCGGCGCTGGCATGGCCGAAGCGCGAAGGCAGCCAGGCCCGTCCCGCGCGCGTAGCCGGTGCATACGTCGTGCTCGTCGCGGATGAGCCCGTGCTGTACGTCGAGCGCGGCGGGCGCAGCCTGGTGACGCTCGCCGACGCGACCGCCGCATCCGTCACGCGCGACTTCGACCCGCTGCGCGAGGCGCTTGTCGCGCTCGCGGACGCCGTTCGCGCGGGGCGCGTGGGCAAGCTCGCGCTCGAGCGCATCGACGGCCAGCCAGCCCTCGTCTCGAGCCTCGCCGGGGCGCTCGTCGAGCTCGGATTCCATCCCGGCCCGCGCAAGCTCACGCTCACCGCCTGAGCGAGCGCTCGCCTCGCGCGCGCTCGGATGGTGGATCTCCCCCGCTCCCGGCACCCTTCAAATGGGCCGAATCACCAGTGTCCGCCTAGAATTGCCCGGTGGTCAGAATCGCATTGTCTGTCGGACGGTTGCACCCGTGAGAGACACGGGTAGACCTGCCTCCTCGAACTTGTTATTTAAAAAGTCGAGAGAACTTGCAATGGGAGGCAATATGATCTACGTTTCAGAACAGTGGGGATAGGTCGAACAGGGAGCCAGGTCGGGCCGCTATACCGCCGGCTGCCGCATGGGCCGAGCGGTATGGAGCGCGACGAGGTTGCCAGAAACCAACGTACCCGCCTGTACGGCGGAATGATCGAGTCGGTGTCGCAGCGTGGCTACCACGCGACGACCGTGGCGCACGTGATCGCTCTCGCAGGCGTCTCGCGTAGGGCCTTCTATGAGCTGTTCCCGAATAAGGAACAGTGCTTCCTGGCCACGTACGACATCGTCGTGGCGCGCTCGCGCAAGCTCGTGCTCGACGCGTGGACCGCCGAGCGCGGATGGGCCAACCGGCTGCACGCCGGCTGCAAGGCGCTGCTCGATGACGTCGCCCAACAGCCGAAGGGCCCCCGGCTGGTGCTCGTGGACTCGCTTGGGGTCGGGCCCGCAACCCGGGAGCGCATGCATCTGGCCGGCCTCACGTTCGAGCGTCTGGTCGCTGGCGCGTTCCAGGCGGCGCCCGACGGCGTCGGCTTTCCGGGGCTGACCGCTCGCGGGATCGTCGGCGGTGTGCGCCACACGGTGTTCACGCGCATGCTCGAGCACCGCGAAAAGGAGCTGTTCGCGCTCACCGACGAAGTGCTCGACTGGATGGAGTCCTACCGGATTCCCGCCGCCGCGCGGCTCGGTGTGCCCGCGCAGTTCGCCTCTCACCGCCAGCCACCGGCGCCGGCGGCGTTCCTCGCGCGTGACGACAGGCGTGCACGCGTGCTCGGCGCGGTCGTCCATCTCACGCTCGACGAGGGCTACGCGCGGCTGACAGACCCGCAGATCGCGCGCTTCGCGGGGGTCTCGACCGAGGCGTTCCACAAGCAGTTCGCCAGCAAGGAGGAGTGCTTCCTGGCGGTGCTCGACGAATTCGTGCGGGAAGCGCTCGACTCGGTCAGAGACAGCTTCGAGAGCGCGCCCTCATGGCCGGAGGGCGTCTACAGGGCGGTGGCCGCGTTCGTCGAGTACCTCGTAGCGCACGAGGCGCTGTTGCGGATCGCGTTCGTCAACCTGTTCGAAGTCGGACCCGCGATGGTCGGGCGCATGACGCGCTCGGTCGAGGGCTTCACGAAGCTCATGACCGAGCATGGCCCGGCGCCGCGCCGCGGGCCCGAGGTGGCACGCGAAGCGGTCAGCGGCGCGATGTGGGCGATCATCTCGTCCTTCGTCGCGAGCCGCAGGCTGCAGCGCCTGCCGTGTGCGGTGGATCACCTGACGTTCACCGTGCTCGCACCCTACATCGGCCCCAAGGCGGCGGTCGAAGCGATCCAGGCCGCGCGCAAGCCGCTGCGCTCCGTCTGAGCCGACTCTGCGATCGTGGGCGGCGATGATCGACTCATCGCCGCCCAAGCGATTGCGCCGCGTCGGCCACAAGGGGGCTGCGCACATCGAGCCTGGCAACACGCTCGCGAGCTTCGATGCGGCGCTGCGCCACGACGTCAACATGATCGAGCTCGACGTGCTCAGCGAGCGCGCCGACGGCAGCGGCCGCCTGCTCGTCGCGCACGACCACGAGGACGCACGGTCGCGAATGCCGCTCACGTTCGAGCAGGCGCTCGAGCACCTCTCGAGCCCGGCTTTCGCCACGGTCGAGCTCGACGTTGACGTCAAGCTGCCGGGCTATGAGCTGCGCGTGCTCGACGCGCTACGCGAGCACGGGCTCGTCGCGCGCACGCTGATCAGCGGCATGTACCCCGCCGGGCTCGCCCAGATCCGACCAGCCGAGCCGGCGCTGCGGCTCGGCTGGTCGGTGCCGCGCGTACGCCGCGACTACACCACCGACATGCTCACCGCCATACCCGCGCTCGCGATGCTCACCGGCTACCGAGCCGCGCTGCCCCGGCGGGCGCGCGCCGCACTCGCCGACGGTCGCTTCGACGCGATCATGGCGCACTGGCGGGTGGTCACCCGCGCGCTCGTCCGCGCCGTCGCCGAAGGCGGCGGTGAGCTCTACGTGTGGACGGTCGATGACGCGCGCATGATCGAGCGCCTGACCGCCATGGGCGTCGACGGGATCATCACCAACGACCCGCGGCTGTTCGACGACGGCGGTCCGATGGCTGCGAAGCGAGGTTAGTGTCTGGTGCCAGCCGCGCGAGACAAGTTCCGGCAAGCCTCAGCGTAGAGCGGCTCGGGGGCCATGTCAGCGCCATTTGGCCACGTGACGGTGCCCCCCTCAGCGTCCACCGTCACCCGCGCGAAGTAGTCGGGATCGCGCAGCGGCTCGAAGACCCCCCGCCACTCACGCCCCGCGAAATCCACCTCGCCGATCGTTCCGTCATCGAAGGTCAGGCGCAGGCGGTGGTCGCCACTGACCTCCACACCGATCACATCGTGCAGTTGATCCACGACAGCCATGTTACGCGTGCCGCTCGTCTACAACGGTGCGCTGGCGTGTCTACTGGCTTTTGCCGCGGGGCTGGCGCTCGTAGCGCCCAGTCAGGTATTCGTCAACCCATGCGCGCGTGCTGCGCCACGTGCCGTCGGCAGCCTTGGAGGCCTCCAGGCGCCCACGCGTCGCGGCCACGCGTAGCGCGTTTGCGGAGATCCGCTCGGAAGCCAGAGCAGGCAACGGGACGAGGCGGGACGGGCCGGCGACGGCGGGGACAACGAACTTGTGGAGGTTGTCGAGGATGGCGCGGGCGAGCAGCTCTCCGAGGGGACCATGGTCGCCTCGGTCGGCACGCTGGAGTGCGGCCAGGTATCGCCGGCGATCGCCCTTGAAGATGATCGCGGGGGGATAGCCAAGCCTAACCAGGAGCAGATTCACAACGAGCCGGCCGGTGCGCCCGTTGCCGTCGAGAAATGGATGGATCTGCTCGAAGTGCGCATGCACCTTGGCTAGCGCTTCGGGCTGGATGCCCTCACCCTCCCGGCCCAGTGCTCGCACCTCGCCAATCCAGTCGGTGACCATGGCGGAGACGTCGGGCCACGGCGGTGGGCGCATCCCACCTGGAAACGGCCGGATGTCATGCTCGCGGAACGAGCCTGGACGCTCGCTGTGGCCGTCGCTCGGGTGAGGTGCGACATCCCATGCGGGTGTGAGCGCGAGGCGGTGGATGTGCCGAAGCTCGGTCAGCGAGAGAAGCTCGCCGCTCGACCATGCGCCAGGGTTGAGTGCCTGCCGGTAGACCCAGTTGGCGGCATCGGCGTACCCACGCACCTCCATGTACTCCCTGAGCTCCTTGTTGCCTACCGCTCGGCCCTCCTCGAGCAACTGCTCGACCTGCTTGAGCATGAGCGTGTTGCCCTCGATGGCAGTCGAGTGGTGCGCCTCCTCGAGCCATATCTCACGCCAGATCCCGTCTGCTTCGCCAGGCGACGGCAAGCCGCCGAGCCGATCGCGCAGCTCGCCGATCTGAACACGCAGACGCTCGTAGACGGCAGCTCGCGTTGGCCGGCCGCGGCCGCTCTCCGTGATTTTGTTCGGTTGAGGCACTATCCAACTGTACCGAACAGTTTCCTAAGTGTGCGGCTGACGTCAAACTAATTGCACCGAACAAATACGCGAATGCCTGTCGCGAGCGGGGCGTGCCTTCAACGTGGCATCAACGCCTACAACGGAAGCAAGGACCGGGCGGCGCCCGCTACCTCAACGTCTGGAACTCGTCGGCTTGGACGATTACCGCGTAGCGTGCGTCGCGCTGCTCTGCCTCGCGCTGCTCGTGGGGCGGCGGAGAGGCGAAAGATTTCGCTGCCCCCACCGGCTCAGTCGATGCGCTCCGGCGCCAGCTCCGCCATCTGTTCGCGGATAGCTCGCATCTCCGCTCGATCGTTCTCGTCGGCGGCGAGCCGTCGGACCTTCGCGGCGATGGAGGAGCGAGCGTGACGCCTTGCCGCGGTCTCTTGTAGGGCCGTACGCACCGCCTCGGAGTCGCTCAGACCGTCGTTGCGGGCCGCGGCCGAGCTGTCGTCCAAGCGCACATGAACAGAGCGACCCACGCGGGCAGTGTGGCACGAAACAGCTGCGCCCAGAGCGGCGTGCGGATCAACGTGGCATGCGGCGGTCCGGAGTCAACCTCAAACTCCGTCGAGAGCATCTCCGTTGGGGCGCTTGTGGAGCGTCTCGGAGGCGTTCTTGAAGCGGGCCCCGTCCGTAGCGTCTGCGAACGTATGTTCGATGGCCTCCAGGGGATCAGACCCGCCCAGCAGTCTGCTGCTCCCGCGATGGCGTGGCTGGCTCGTCGTGATCCCCGGCATCTATGTCGGCGGCGTTGTAGCCAGCGTTCTTTACGGCGCGCCGGCCAAGCTGCCAGGCGTTGCGCTTGGTTTCCCCATGCTTCTCCATCTTGAGCGGGCGGGTGCTGTGCTTGCCGTGGTATCCGTCGTGTCCATCTTTGCGTACATGACCTCGCTCGGCCATCTGCCCAGCCAGTTCGGCAACGTCATCGGGTATCCCGTGGCCGACCGACAGCATGAGCTTGAGCAATTGACCGCAGAGGTTGACCGGCGGATCGAGCGCCGCCTCGTCCCACTGGAGGAAGGCAAGCGAGCAAGCGACGCAGTGCTGCCCGTCATCGCGGAGCAGCTCACCGCACTCGATCGCCGCGTCGATGCTGTCGAGACCAAGTCGCCGCAATGACTACACTCGATTCCATGGCGACACACGCAGAGCCATCGCCCCTGGAGCGACTGCAGTCGTTGGTTCACGAGCAGGCTGGTCCGGCGAGCGAGTGGCGCGCCAAGCTTCCGACTCTGCGCGCCCAGTCTTCTGCGACTTTGGTCGTGCTGGAAGAGCTTGCCCGCACGCCGCTGACTGCTCCGCGGCCCGAGCGCGAATATGCCGCCGTCGTGCTTGCCGCCCCTACCAGGGAATGGGCAGAGGATGTCGCAGATTGGCTAGGCAACGCCCTGCCCTCCGGGGTCCAGGTCCGTCTCGGTTCTCCCGGAGAGGGCCTACGAGATGGCCAGCCGCTGACCGGCTTTACGGTTCGCTGCCAGGTATGGCTGCCGGGGATGCGCGGAGCGAAGGCGACCGAGCAGGTGCGGGTAGCGCTCGCAAACATGGATGGCCTCGAGATCGACTACAGCGAGCCACTCGATCTCGTAGTCGTGTCGCCCAGCGGCTGAGTACGGCCCGCTATATCGACGCATGGTTTGCGCACGTTTCGCCCGTTTCAGAGCTTGTCGATGGCGCGGTGCAGGTCGCGACGATCAATGACTCGCGCCACCAGGTATCGCGGGTTGGCCTCCGCGGCGAGCTCGCGGTAGAGCACGCGATACTCACCGACACGCAGGCGACGCCACGGAGCATGTCTCACGGGCCATCCTAGTTAGCCAAGAGATATTGTCCGACAGGTGTACATACATTTTCCGCAGACATCGAGTCGGCGCGGCCAAGGCAAGCACCTCACCGCAGAGCGTGGAACCGCGCTCTGGTTGAAAGCGGAACCCGCCCTCACCCGATCACGCAAGTAGCCGCGCTGTAGCCCGGCGGGTCGGCGCCGGCGAGGCTCTTGTGCCCGGCGACCGTCGGCAGGGCGGTCGAGAACACCACCGCGCTGCCGCGCCGCCACTGGAAGTCGACCACGCCGCGCAGCGTCACCGCCGGCTTGCCCGCGACCGGTTTCAGTTCGAAGCTCGTGCCGCCCTGGCGCGCGGAGGCGCCGCTGCCGACGGCCACGAAGCCCGAGTTCGCGCCGCTCGACAGGTTTACCCACTGCTTGCTCGCGTTCTCGTACTGCAGGCGGAAGCTCATGTACATCCTGTCGTGCGCGTGGTGGTCGCCGGGCATCGAGCCGCGCACGCCGACCGTGTCGGGCTGGTCGGCGGGGTTGCACACGTCAATCGTCGCCCACAGTTCGTGCGAGTCGAGCAGCGCGCGCTCGGCCGCCGTCGGCGTGGCCGCCTTCGTGGAGGCGGCGGATGCCAGCGCGCAGGCCGGCGACAGCGCCGCCACGGCGCCCAGTCCGGCGATCAGCCGCTTGGATCGGAGCATGCGAGTGAAGATAGCGCCGGAACACATCCGCGAGCCGCGGGTTGTGGTATTCCCTGGAGGGATGGGGGCAACGCGCTCAGCGGACGTGGTCGAGCTGCTCGGACGCGTGCCCGTGTTCTCGACGCTCGAGCCCACTGATCTCGAGCGGATCGCGCAGATGGCACTGCCCAGGCAGTTCGAGCCCGGGCAGGCGGTGTTCCGCGAGGGCGATCAGAGCGACACGTGCTACGTCGTCCGCGAAGGGCATGCGCGCGCCGTGCGCAGCCACGGCGACGGGCGCACGATCACGCTCGCGACGTTCGGGCCGGGAGACATCTTTGGCGAGCTCGCGATGTTCGAGGACGAGCGCCGCTCGGCCACCGTCGAGGCGATCGAGCCGACGAGCGTGATCGGCGTGCTCGGTCCCGATATGCGCAGGCTGATGAGCGAGCACCCGCAGATCGCCGCGCGCCTGGTGATCGCGCTCGGGCGGCGCCTGCGCGAGATGAACGAGCGCCTCTCGCGCCAGTCGTTCCAGACCGTGCAGAGTCGTGTCGCAGTCGTGCTCAGCCAGCTCGTCGCGCAGGAGATCGCCGCCGGCAAACAACCAGCCGACGTGCTCGTCACCGCCACGCAGGCCGACCTCGCACAGCTCGCCGGCTCCTCGCGCGAGTCCGCCAGTCGCTTCCTCGCCGTGCTCGAGCGCGCCGGGGTCATCTCTCAGGGGCGCGGGCGCCTCGTCGTCCACGATCCCAAGGCGCTCGAGCAGTATGTCTTCTGAGTCCCGCAAATCCTCCAAATCATCAAAGTCTTCAAAGGCATCGAAGCCGGCGGCGCGCCCCGCGCGCGCGTCGAGGTCAGCCAAGTCAGCCAAACGTCCGGCACGCGAGCAGGCGCGCGAGTTCTCCGCCGGCGGGGTCGTCGTTCGCGGCGACCAGGTCGTCGTGATCGTCCCCACGCGCCGCGCTGCCGACGGCTCGCGCGTGCTCGCACTGCCCAAGGGGCACGTCGACCCCGGCGAGACGTCCGTGCAGGCGGCCGCGCGCGAGGTGCGCGAGGAGACCGGCATCGTCGCCGAGCCCATACGCCCGCTTGGCGAGTCGCGCTACTGGTACCGCCGCGACGGGCGCACGATCGGCAAGGCCGTCGAGTTCTTCCTCTTCCACTTCGTCGAAGGCGACACCGCCGACCACGACGACGAGGTCGAGGAGGTGCGCTGGATCCCCCTCGAGGAGGCACGCACGGCGCTCAGCCATGCGGCCGAGCGCGAGATGGTCGAGCTCGCGCTCGCCAATCTCCGCAAAGACCGGTAGCCTGCCGGGCGCGATGCAGGTCCTCAACTTCTACTCCACGATCTTCGCCGACGAGCTCAAGCGCGGGCGCAAGACCGCCACCATCCGCCTCGGCGACAAGTCCGGCAAGTACCGCAAGAACCAGGCCGTGCTCGTCACCATCGGCTACCAGTACTCGCCGCGCGAACGGATCTTCGAAGCCGTCATCGACCAGGTCGAGGTGATGAAGCTCGCCGAGCTGTCGCCGCGCGACATCAAGCACGACAACCCCGAGTTCCGCCGCCACGAGGAGCTGATCAAGTTCCTCGAGCAGATCTACGGCCGCGCCGTCTCGACGGACGACATCGTCACCGTCGTGCGCTTCTCGCAGATCCTCGAGAACCCCACCGGGATGACCGAGGCGATCAAGGGCTTCGGCGGCGCGCAGAACTGAAAAGGCGGCCGATGGCACGGCGCGGAGCGGCGTCCTGCGGCGCCGGCCCGGTCGCGGTCGCTCGCGTGCACAGCACGCCACGCGAACTGCCTGTGCCCCGGAGGGGTGCGTCCTTGCTCCACTTGGCCCTCGACCGCCTTTTCTCGCGACGCTGGGTGCGGACGTTGTGCTTGCTCAGCTACGCCGTGGCAGCGGCGCGCGACCGCGCGTGTGCGTACAGGGTCTCGGGGGCGATGTCAGCGTTGTTGGGCCAGACGATCGTGCCGGCCTCGGTGTCCGCGCGGAGTTGCGCGAAGTAAGCTGAGTCGCGCAGCGGCTCGAACACCCCGCCGTAGTCGAGCAGGTAGGAGAGGTCTACGTCGGCGGTGGTGCCGTCCCCAAATCGGACATGCACCGTGTACCCGTCTAGCGGCTGGGCCTCGATGAGAATGGGAGTGCTGCGCACGGACACAATGTTAGAGCGTTCAGCGTGCGTGGCATCGAACGTATGTTCGCATCCGTAGGGGATGGAACGGAAGCTGTCGTCCGCTCTGTGGCAGTCCCGACGCGTGACCGCCAATCGGCCTTGATTTCACACGGATTTCGTCTATATTGAGCCTGTAGTTGGCACTCTCCATGTGAGAGTGCCAATAAAGAGGCCGCTCGCCCGGTATAGAGGGCGCGGGCGGCCGGTCGCATTCTCGAGACGGAGGTTTTCAACATGAAGCTCAAGCCCCTGGGCGATCGTTTGATCGTGCGGGCGATCGAGGAGGAGGAGACCACCGCGAGTGGGCTCGTCCTGCCTGACACCGCCAAGGAGAAGCCGCAGAAGGGCAAGGTCCTCGCCGTCGGCGATGGCAAGCTCGATGACGGTGGTAAGCGCATCCCGCTGGATGTCAAGAAGGACGACGAGGTCCTCTACAGCAAGTACGGCGGGACCGAGATCAAGATCGACGGAGAGGACCTGCTCGTGCTACGCGAGTCGGACGTCCTCGCCAAGGTCGCATAAGGAGATTTAGATATGGCTCACAAGGAGATCAAGTACAACTCGGAGGCACGCAAAGCGCTCGAGGCGGGCGTCGACGCGGTCGCCAACGCGGTCAAGGTCACGCTCGGTCCGAAGGGCCGCTACGTGGTGCTCGACAAGAAGTTCGGCGCGCCGACGATCACCAACGACGGCGTCACCATCGCCAGGGAGATCGAGGTCGAGGACGTCTTCGAGAACCAGGGCGCTCAGCTGGTGCGCGAGGTGGCGACCGCCACCAACGACGTAGCCGGCGACGGCACCACGACGGCGACCGTGCTCGCACAGGCGATCGTTCGCCAGGGCCTCAAGAACGTGGCCGCGGGCGCGAACCCGCTGGCGCTGAAGCGCGGCATCGAGAAGGCTGTCGATGAGGTCGTCAAGAACATCGCCTCGCAGTCCAAGGAGGTCTCCGGCAAGGACCAGATCGCCCGTGTGGCGACGATCTCGGCCGGCGACGAGGAGATCGGCGACGTGATCGCGGACGCGATCGAGAAGGTCGGCAAGGACGGCGTCGTCAACGTCGAGGAGGGCCAGACGTTCGGCATGGACCTCGAGTTCACCGAGGGCATGCAGTTCGACAAGGGCTACATCTCGCCCTACATGGTCACCGACCAGGACCGCATGGAGGCAGTGCTGGAGGACCCCTACATCCTGATCGCCAACCAGAAGATCGGCTCGGTCAGGGACATCCTGCCGGTGCTCGAGGCAGTGATCCAGAGCGGCAAGCCGATCCTGATCATCGCCGAGGACGTCGAGGGCGAGACGCTCGCGACGCTCGTCGTGAACAAGCTGCGCGGGACGTTCACCGGCGTGGCAGTCAAGGCTCCGGGCTTCGGCGACCGTCGCAAGCGGATGCTCGAGGACATCGCGATCCTGACCGGCGGTGAGGTGATCACCGAGGAGCTCGGGCTGAAGCTCGAGAACACCCAGCTCTCACAGCTCGGTCGCGCGCGTCGCGTGGTCGTCACCAAGGACACGTCCACGATCGTGGACGGCGCCGGTGACGCCGCCGCGATCAAAGGCCGCATCAACCAGATCAAAGCCGAAATCGAGAACACCGACTCGGACTTCGACCGCGAGAAGCTGCAGGAAAGGCTCGCAAAGCTCTCCGGCGGCGTCGCCGTGGTGAAGGTCGGCGCGGCTACCGAGACGGAGATGAAGGAGAAGAAGCACCGCGTCGAGGACGCCCTGCAGGCCACCAGGGCCGCGCTCGAGGAGGGCATCGTTCCCGGTGGTGGCGTAGCGCTGCTGCAGGCCTCCGCCGCGGTCAGCATCAGCGACAACGGCGCGTCGGTCGACGGCTCAGACGACGAGCGCACGGGTGCGCGGATCGTGCTGCGGGCGCTCGAGGAGCCGCTGCGTCAGCTCGCCGAGAACGCCGGCCTCGAGGGTTCGGTCGTAGTCAACGACGTGCGCAAGGCCAAGAAAGGCTTCGGCCTGAACGCCTCGACCAACGAGATCGTCGATCTCGTCGCTGCTGGCGTGATCGACCCCGCGATGGTCACGCGCTCTGCGCTGCAGAACGCCGCGTCGATCGCCAAGAACATCCTCACCACCGAGGCGATCGTCGCCGAGGTGCCCGAGAAGGAAGGCGCCGGCGCCGCCGGTGGCGGGATGCCGGACATGTCGGGGATGATGTAAGGGCCGCCGCGCTCCGGTGTCGCCAATTGCGATACCGGAAATGAGGACGTGACGAAGAGGGCTCGGCGAGTACGCCGGGCCCTCTCTGCGATGCGGGTGGGTCTCGCAGACCGAGCGTGAAGTCATCTGGACATTCAGATGACAACTGAAAGTCAGAGACATTTCTCACTCTCGCTTGACTTGGGCCGCGGTTGGACCGATAGTCCAGCCGACATGAACCGGTTGCCAAGCGCTCGCGAGCACCTAGCGGTGACGCTCCTGCTGCTCGCCACTCTGCTCGTGACGGGCTGCGGTGGTGGAGGCCCGACGACCGCCTCGAACAGGACCGTCTCGAACAGCGCCGCCGTATCGTCCGGCGCGGCCATCGAGTCAAGCGAGCTGCACCTGATCGACGCTGCCGGCGCGATATGCGAGCGCCTCAATACCGAAATCGTCAAGTTGACGAATCGTGTTGACGTAGCGGAAATCGTGCATGTGGCTCCGAGGAACGCGGTTCTCGAGCAACGGGCCGTTGCAGAACTTGCGAGGCTCACGCCACCTGCCGCGCTCGCTCACGACTGGCATCAGCTGCTCGCATACAGGCGAACGCTTGCGCAACAGCTCGTCACGCTGGTCGGCTTCGCCCAGCGCAACGACCGCCACGCGCTCGACACGCTGATCGCCGCCAAAGAGAGACTGCGCGGCCAGCTCCGCGCGACCGCGGCCAGCCTGGGAATTCAGGACTGCGGAGCGATTGGCTGACGGTTGTTGCAGCGGCCGCAAGCCCCGAATTGGATCGAGGTGAAGACCTGCCGCAGGCACCAGCCATGGGTGGGGATATCGGACGCGAGACGTGCGGAACGGGAGTGGCGTCAAGGCACGTCTCTGATTCGCGGGCGCATTGAAACTCCCAGTCGTCAAGGCAAATTGCGGCGTATCGCCGTTGGCGAGCTTGCTGTGCGAGCCGCCCCCGAGGCTAGACTTGACCACTCGATGCCATCAGCTGTGCGAATGTTCTACGACCGAGAGGGTTGAAGTGATCGAAAGGCCGGCACGGAGCGAGCTTGGATCCTTGCGCTGCTGGGCGGGCATGCTCCTACTGTTTCTATTTGTCGTGGTTGGTTGGGGGTGTGTTGGGGTTGCTTGGGCTGGGGTGTCGTGTGTGAATGAGGGGTTTCGTGTGGGTGTTTCGGCTGGGTTGCCGGATTGTCGTGCGTTTGAGCGGGTTTCGCCGGCGGCGGTTGAACCGTATTTCGAAGCTAGTGGGAGTCCTGGGGATTTGGTGGGGCGGGGGGTCAAGGCGCTGGGTCAGTCGTTTGGTAGTGAGGTGTCGGTGAGTGGTGAACGGTTGTTGTTTTTCTCGCCGTATGGTTTGGAAGGTGCGGGTAGTGATGGGTTCTTCTTCCTCGCGACGCGTGGTGTTGCGGGCTGGTCGGCGGAGAACGTGGTTCCGTTGCAGTCGGTTTCGAATAACGCGGCGGGGTGTCCTAGTGCTTATGTTCCGTTGCGCACGCCGGAATTGACTGGCTGGGTGCTGGCGGATGGGTATGGGCAGGGCGATCGTGTGGAAGGCTGGGAAGGCGAAGCGGTCAAAGAGATTTACTGTGGGAGCGATGAACCGCTGCTGGTGGAAGGCGAGCCGCAGGGGTTCCAGAACTTGTTCTTGCACGATGCGGGAGCGGGCTTTCAGGCGGGCTCCTATCAGCTGATCGATGCGCTCGGTGCTGCGCCCGGGGGCGCTGCGGTCAGCGACGCGTGGGCGCAGGGCGCCTCTGAGGACCTGAGCCGTGTCGTGTTCAGCGAGGCGGCGCTGCTGACGCCCGAAGCACCGGCGATCACGCCGTCGAATAACAGCGGCGACGACGAGGGTCCGAGCGAAGATCTGTATGTGTGGTCCGCTGGCACGGTGCGTCTCGTGACGGTTCTGCCTGGTGGTGCGCCTGTCGCGGGGTCGCTCGCTAACGGCGATGTCCCGCATGTGTTCGGCGCGCTCGGGGGTGTTGGCTCGGCGACGTTCACGCACGCGGTCTCCAGCGACGGCGAGCGTGTCGCGTTCTCGGCGGATGGCAACCTGTATGTGCGCGAGAACCCTGAGCAGCCGCGTGAAGAGGAATGCGCGACAGCGGCGAGCGCGTGTACTGTCCAGCTCGACGCGAGCCAGGGAGGCTCGCAGGCCGGCGGAGGTCATTTTCAGTGGGCCAGCAGCGATGGCGCGCGGGTGTTCTTCACCGACGAGGAGAAGCTGACCGGCGACTCGACGGCCGCGTCGGGCGAGCCCGATCTCTATGAATACGACTTCGGGGCGCCTGTGGGCGAACGGCTGACGGATCTGACCGTCGAGACGACCGGCGTCGAGGCCAGTCCGGGCGAACACGCCAACGTGCAGGGTGTCAGCGGTGTGAGCGAAGACGGCTCGGTCGTGTACTTCGTCGCTGACGGTGTGCTCACGGGCACGCAGGCGAACAGCCAGGGAGCGCTCGCGCAGCCCGGGCAGCCGAACCTGTATGTGCGCCACGGCGCAGCGACGACGTTCGTGGCGACCCTCGGCGCGAGCGACTCAGACGACTGGGAATCACCGCCGCAGTGGATAACATCGCGGGTCTCCCCGGACGGCGCGTTCATCGCTTTCGACTCGCTCAGCGAACTCACCGGCTACCACAACCAAGGGCCCTGCGTCTCCACCGGCAGCACCATGGTCACCGGTGCCTGCCAGGAGATCTTCCTCTATGACAGCTCTGATCAGAAGCTGAGCTGCGCCTCGTGCTCGCCGACCGGCGCGCCGGCGACCGCGCCAGCACGCATCGGCCCCCCGATCAGCACCGATGGCACGATGAACGAATACGCCGTCGGGTATCTACAGCGCTTCCTCTCCGACAGCGGCCAGGTGTTCTTCAACACCGTCGACCGGCTGCTCCCCGGCGACACGAACGGCCTCTCGAACGTCTACGAGTACGAGAACGGCCAGCTGTACCTGCTCTCAAACGGCTCCGGCACCGCCAACTCCTACTTCTCCGAAGCAAGCGCGAACGGCGAAAACGTGTTCCTGCTGACCTCAGAACTCCTCAACGACACCAACGGCGACATCAGCCTCTTCGACGCACGCGTCAACGGCGGCTACCCCGAACCACCCACCCCACCCCCACCATGCAACGAAAACAACTGCGCGCCCCCCGCTGAAGCGCCAGCCTTCTCCGCGCCGGCGAGCACGACGTTCACCGGACCGGGCAACAATGCATCCTCGGTGGGTGGGAAGGTTGGCACGAAGAAACCTTCGCGGGCCGAAAAGCTCGCGAAAGCTCTCGCAGCATGCCGCAAGGCGCATAAGCATTCGAAGAAGAAGCGCGAGGCCTGCGAAAAGGCGGCTCACAAGGCTTACGGCGCCAGCAAGACGAGCAGAGCGAAGAGGCCAACCGGAAAGGGGCCCCGATGAGCCCGCGGCGTCGGCGCTGGCCGACCCGCACGCTCGCGGCGCTGCTCCTCGCCGCGAGCGTCACAGCGCTCGCGAGCTCGCCCGCCTGGGCGAAGGTGGTGCGGCATACGGTCGGGCACATCGACGGTCACGGCGCTCCCGACGGTCCGCTCGGCCTGTCTCTGCTCAGCGACGCAGTCGACAACTCCACAGGCCCGTCGAGCGGCAACGTGTACGTGCTGGAAAGCGGCAACGCAACGCTCGGCCAGGGGCTCGTCAACAAGTTCACCGCGAGCGGCACGTACGCCGGTGTGCAGATCAGCGGTGCGGAAACGGCGGCCGGCTCGTTCGCGTTCGGTCCATTCGAATCGGGTGTGGCAGTCGATGGGTCGTCGTCGCCGAACAGCGGCGACGTGTATGTCGCGGACACCGAACATCACGTGGTCAACAGGTTCACCGAAACCGGCCTGTTCCTGTGCCAGATCGCCGGCGCGGAAACTGAAAAGGAAACCGAAGAAAAAACGCCCTCGATCAAAGAGTGCGACCTCTCCGGCAGCGGGGTGAGCGGGGTCGTCAAGCCGACCGGCCTCGCGGTCAACTCGAGCGGCGACGTGTATATCGCCGACGACGAACACGCCGCCGTTCAGGAGCTTGGTCCCGAAGGTCATCTGATTCGCACGATCGAAGGCGAAGGGAGGCTGTCGGGCGAAATGGTCGGCATCGCGCTCGACTCGAGTGGGGACCTGTACGTGACGAAGTTCGACTCGGGCGTGGTCGAGCTCGGTCCGGCTGGCGAATTCCTGCGGGAACTGGGGAGCGAATCCTTCGGCGTGGCGGTCGATCAGAGCGCGGTCCCCAATCGCGTGTATGTCGATCAGGGGACGGAGCTCAGCGAATTCGACCCCTCGGGCACGGCGCGGAGCACGGTCACGCTGCCGGGGACGTTCTGGCCGGGGCTGGCGGTCGATCAAGCCACCGGCGATCTGTATGCGGCTTCGGCACAGTTCATCGGTGGCGAACCGGAAGGCGTGGAAATTCTCGGGCCGGCCACCGTGCTTCCGAACGTCGCGACCGAAGCGGCCACCAGCGTCGGACGCACCGCCGCGACCCTCCACGGCCGCGTCGAACCCGACCTCGTCCACAATGGCGGCGATGTCACCTCCTGCCAGTTCGAATATGTGACCGAAGCGCAGTTTCAGGCGCATGCGTCAAATCGTTATGAAGGCGCGGCCACGGTCGCCTGTGAACAGCTGCTGCCCTACTCCTCGGCGCAGAGCGTGAGCGCGCAGGTCACGCTCGCACCGAGCACCACGTATCATTTCCGCGTCGTGGCGGGCGACGTGGAAGGCGAAAACCGCGGCGAAGGCGAAGCCGAACCCGAAGCAACGCTGAGCACCTACGGGGCGCCCTCCGTCGAAGGCGAGTCGGCGTCCGCGCTGATCCACACCGCGACGCTCGCCGCGCAGATCGACCCGCATGGCTATACGACGACCTGCGAGCTCCAATATGTCGATGAAGCTTCGTTCGAGGTCTCGGGATACGCGGGCGCAACGACGCTACCATGCCCGCAAGCGCTCGGCGCGGACTTCGCACCTCACACTGTCAGTATCGCCGTTTCCGGCCTCAGTGTCGGTGCGACTTATCATTATCGGTTTGTGGCGAGTAATGAGGTCAGCTCGACGCTGGGTGCGGATGTGACGTTCGCGCCGTTTGGGTTGCAGTCGTTTGCGTTTGAAGCGCTGGGTGCTGGTGGGTCGATCAATCTGCGGGGTGAATACGAAGGGCCGGTGTATACGCAGGCGGGGGGGCATCCGTATGTGCTGCGGACGAGTTTCGCGTTTGCTCACACGGGTGGGGCGGAGGGGTCGGTGAAGGACGTGGAAACGCAGTTGCCGGCGGGGTTGATCGGGAATCCGACGGCGGTCGCGAGGTGCACGCGTGAACAGCTGACGGGTTTCCAGTGTCCGGGCTCGGCGCAGGTTGGGGTGCTGACGCTGGATCTCGGCAACGGCGAAAAGTTCTTGGACGAACCGATTTATAATTTGGTGCCGCCGGCTGGTGTGCCGGCGGAGTTCGGGACGCGGTTCAACACGTTCACGAACATCTACATCGACTCGAACGTTCGTACGGGCGGGGATTATGGTGTGACGGCGCGGGTGTCGAACGCGTCGGCGGCGGCTGGGGTGCTTGGGTCGGTCGTGGAACTGTGGGGGGTGCCGGCTGCGGCGAGCCACAACGCACAGCGTGGCTGCCAGCGCCGCGAAGGCGAAGGCCAGGGGGAGCGCAGAGGTTGTGAAGCGGGCACGGCGCCGGTGGCGTTCTTGCGGATGCCGACGTCGTGTGCTGGGCCGTTGAGTGCGAGCCTGAGCGTCAACGCGTGGCAGGATCCAGGGGCGTTCGTCTCGCGAACAGCCTCGATGCCCGCAGTCACCGGATGCGAAGGGCTCGACTTCACGCCATCGCTGTCGCTCATGCCGACCAGCAGCGTTGCCGATTCGCCATCGGGTCTCAGCGTCGATCTGCAGGTCCCGCAGAACGAAGAACCCAATGGGCTGTCCACCTCGGATTTGAGGAGCAGCAGCGTTGCGCTGCCCACGGGTGTGTCTGTGGACCCATCATCCGCCGCTGGGCTGCAGGCTTGCTCGCTGGCGCAATTCGGCTTGGAAGACGCCAACGAACCATCGTGCCCGGAAGCTTCGAAGATCGGCACGGTCGAAATCGAAACGCCGCTGCTGGCGGACGTGGTGAAGGGCTCGGTGTACGTTGCCGCACAGGACAACAACCCGTTCGGGTCCGTGCTGGCGATATACATCGCCGCCGAGGCCGACGGCGCGCAGGTCAAGCTGGCGGGCCACGCGCAGGCGGACCCCGAAACCGGCCAGTTGACGACCAGCTTCCAGAACCTGCCGCAGCTGCCGTTCAGCCAGTTGCGACTGAACCTGTTCAGCGGGCCACGCGGCGTGCTCGTCACCCCGGGATCCTGCGGGACGCCCACGACAACCAGCCAGTGGGGGCCGTGGAGCGGCACGATGCCGGTGGGCTTCTCGAGCCCGTTCGAAGTGGCCTCAGGGTGCGTGTCGGGCTTCGCCCCGAGCTTCGCGAGCGGCGTGAGGAACACGCAGGCGGGTGGTTTCTCGCCCCTGGTACTGTCGTTCTCCCGCTCTGACAGCGAACAGGCGCCGTCAGGATTGAGCGTTACGTTGCCGCCCGGGCTGCTGGCTCGCATCGCGGGCGTCCCGCTGTGCCCGGAAACCGCGGCGAACGCTGGCAACTGCCCGGAAGCGTCACGGATAGGAACGGTGCAAGTGGGCGCGGGCGCCGGGCCGAACCCGCTGTTCCTGCCGGGGAAGGTCTACCTGACCGGCCCCTACAAGGGAGCGCCGTATGGCGAGTCGGTGGTCGTCCCCGCGATCGCGGGCCCCTACGACTTCGGGGACGTAGTCGTGCGCGGCGCGATCCAGATCAACCCCGCGACCGCGCAGGCGACGGTCGTCTCCGACCCCTTCCCGACGGTCCTGCATCCCGTCGGCGCGGACGGCGCGACCAACGGGATCCCCGTCGATCTGAGGGCCGTGCAGGTCACGATCGACAGGCCCGAGTTCGCGTTCGACCCGACCTCGTGCGAACGCATGGCCCTCACGGGCACGCTCAGCTCAACAGGTGGGCTGAGCTCGGCGGTCTCCTCACCGTTCCAGGTCGGAGGCTGCGGGCAACTGCCCTTCCGCCCGCGGCTCTCCGCCGCGACGAGGGGCCCTGGATCGAAACTCGACGGCGTGCCGTTTGAAGTCAACGTCGCCGCCGGGCAGGGACCCCCGACAAGCCCCGCCGCGCTCGCCGAAGCGAACATCCGCAAGGTCGAGGTGCAGCTCCCGCTGTCGCTGCCGAGCCGCCTGGAAACGCTGCAGCGGGCGTGCACCGAACAGCAGTTCGCCGTCAACCCGGCTGGCTGCCCGAAAGCATCGAGAGTCGGAACTGCCACGGCGCGCACACCGATCCTTCCCGAACCTCTGAGCGGGCCCGCATATTTGGTGAGCCATGCGGCCGAGGCGTTCCCCGACCTCGTGCTCGTGCTGCAGGGAGACAACCTCACGATCGAGCTGACGGGGCACACTCAGATCAAGAAGGGCATCACCTACTCGCGCTTCGAAACCCTTCCAGATGCGCCGATCTCGAGCTTCCATCTGGTTCTCCCCGAAGGCCGCTACTCGCTCCTCTCCGGCTACGACATCTGCACGCCGGCCCGCACCATCGTGAGCCGCGAGCGGTTTACCCGCCGCGTCCACGGGCATACCGTCCACATCACGCGCACCATCACTCGGCGTGTACCTGCGCTGCTGCTCATGCCGACGGAAATCACCGGCCAGAACGGCGCAGTGATCACACAAACGACCCATATCGCCCTCACCGGCTGCGCCGTCCACGCACCACAGCGCCGCAAGCGCCGAAGCTAGGCGCTGCGCGGGACACAGCGCGCTCTCGGCGAACCTCCCGCATCGCCGCCAAAGTTCAACCCCTTTTGGCCTTGGCGAATCGGAAACAGTTGGGCGATTTGCTTGACATCAGTATGCGTAGATGGGAGGCTCGCCACAGCCCCTGATGCCGTTGTACAAATCTGCTTCGGCGAAGCGCAGGGGTCAAGCCGCTGTCCGTGCCCGCTCGAAACGAAGCGAGTTGCGGCGGCGGGTGTCCACAAAAAAAGGAGCATGCAGCATGCAACGATTCAAGGTAGTCGGCTTGGCGCTCATGGCTGTGCTTGCGCTCACCGCACTCGCGGCGGCGTCGGCATCAGCCGCCAAACCGGAATTCACCCCGGCGAGCAACAGCGGCACATCCACAGGCGGGAAAGCCAAGTTCACCGAAAAAAGCGGCATCGCAGCTGTGGAATGCACCAGCAGCTCGGGAACCAGCAAAGTCACGGGTGCCAAAGGCGGTACGTTCTCTGAAACATTCAAAGGCTGCACCGCCCTGCTGTCGGGTAAATGCACCGGCTTAACCAACACCACCGCCGGAGAAATCACCGTGGCCGGGTCATTCGACCTCAGGTACATCAACAAAGAAAGCAATAAAACAGCCCTCGCGTTCTTAATCGAACCGGTGCACTTCGAGTGCGAAAAAACGGTGACGTTAATTTCCGTCAAAGGCTGTGTCGCGGGCGAAATCACCCCGATCAACACGAAAACCAAAACATTCAGCGTGGCCCTGAAACAGTCGGGCGGCGTCGAGACGATCAAAGAAATCCTGAACGAAGCTGGCACGGCCAGTGAATCGTGCGTCCTCAAATCAGAGAAAAACGGGGAAGCCGAAAAGGAAGCGGGTCAGGAAAACACGGACACCATTACAGAGACCACGGAAGGCGAAATCTCGGCCTAGCGGCGAGGTAGTGCAGGAGCTGTGCGGGGCGCCGTGTGTCGTCCCGCACAGCTCATTTTCTCGGCGATGCAAACAGCGAACGACGGTGGAGGCTTGTGCATGAGCAAGATGAGACAGATGGCGATGACGATGTCCGTGGCCGCTGTCGTGGCTCTCGGCCTGGCCGGCTGTGGGGGCACGAGCGAGATCCCCGGCGACGCCGTGGCCGTCGTCGGGGAAACGGCTGTCACCAAGGCGGCGCTGCAACACTGGACGGCCGTCGAGCTCGCGACGGACTACAACACCGACCCGCAGCAGCCGGTTCCGCCCGGCGTGGTCTATGAACCCTCGAACGTCGCGCTGTGTGTCGCGCGCTTAAAAGCCACCTCGCCCAAACCTTCCGAAAAGAAAGCCAAGCCGAGTATGGCGCAACTCGAACACGAATGCACTCAGCATTATCGTGTCGTGCAGGAACACATCACAAATGTGCTCATCGTATTCCAATGGTATCTACACGAAGCCGAGGCCGAAGGCGTGAATCCCACGGAAGCCGAAGTCGCGAAGAACTACGCCCGGTTCAGCCGCGAACACTTCCCCGTGGCGGGCGGACTCCAGAAATACCTTGCGGACACCGGCGAGATCTTACCCGACGAGCTGATGCGGATGCGGATGGACATGATCAACACGCGACTCACCGATAAGGAGATCGGCAAGCTCGGCGGAGTCCTGACCCCGGCCCAGCAGCACGCATATCTCGCCTGGTCAGAAGCCATGATCAAGCGATGGGTTCGCAAAACCAGCTGCCGTCATGGGTACATCGTGCCGAACTGCAAGGAGTACAAAGGCCCCCTCCCACCCGATCCGCGGATCTGAGCCGGCCTGCCGGTATCACCGTGTGGTCGCAGAACAAGGAGGAAGTGAGCATGAAGCGTCCCAAGAAGGTCGCGACGTCGTTTATCGTGGTGGCCGCGCTCGCAGCGTTCGCGGCAGCTTCGGCATCGGCCGCTAAACCGGAATTCTCACCGCTCAGCGGAAACAGCAGCACATCCGCAGGCGGAAAAGCCAAGTTCACCGAAAAAGGCGGGATCGCAGCTGTGGAATGCACCAGCAGCTCGGGAAGCAGAACAGTCACGGGTGCCAAAGGGGGTACGTTCTCCGAAACATTCAAAGGCTGCACCGCCCTGCTGTCGGGTAAATGCACGGGCTTAACCAACAGCACCGCCGGAGAAATCACCGTGGCCGGAACATTCGCCCTCAGGTACATCAAAAAAGAAAGCAATAAAACAGCCCTAGCCTTCTTAATCGAACCGGTGCACTTCGAGTGCGAAAAAACGGTGACGTTAATTTCCGTCAAAGGTTGTGTCGCGGGCGAAATCACACCGATCAACACGAAAACCAAAACATTCAGCGTGGCCCTGAAACAGTCGGGCGGCGTCGAGACGATCAAAGAAATACTCAACGAAGCTGGCACCGCCAGTGAATCGTGCGTCCTCAAAGCGGAGAAAAACGGGGAAGCCGAAAAGGAAGCAGGCCAGGAAAACACGGATACGATTACGCTCGAAACCGAAGAAGAAGTTTCGGCCTGACAACGAGATGGCGCGTGGGTCGTGTGCAGGCGCCCCGCGATGCGGCTAGTTCCGTCTGGAGCTCTCGCATGCGAGCAACGACCTTGAAGATGCACCGCTGACGTATAGCTCGCGGGCATTGTGCGGCCGTGCTCGGGCTGAGCTGCAGAGATTGCCCCCGCAGATGCCTCTCACCGCCGGCCCGGAATCGCCAAAGCGGGGGCCCCGGCATTACGCCGGGGCCCCCGCATGGTACGCGTCTAGCGCCGATGACCGTGGTCCAGGCGCAACTTACGCCCTATTCGCTGTCTTTCACCGCTTCGGCAACAGCGACCTTCAGGGTGCCGTTGAGGATCGCCGTGTTGTGACCGGCCGCGGACGGCAGGCTGAGCCGGCTGTCCACGATGGGGTCGATTAGGAACGAGAACAGACCGCCGCAGCCTTCTGCGCCGGGTGCTGAGTAGGAGTTGTTGACGAGCGAGTTGTGGCTGAGGGTCAGGATAGTCCCAGCTTCGTTGCCTGTCGCTTCGCCGGGGCTGCCGGTGATCGGTTTGTTCGGTGCGGGCGGGCTCGTCGTGCCGGTCGTGAGTTCGATCACGATCGGATGCGAGTTCGAGCCGATGTAGCAACTGCTCCCCAGCAACGAGTTTTCGAGCCGGACCTTGATCGGAAGCGAAAGAGCGGTGCCCTCGGCTTCGAGCAGGGCGATGGAGTTCAGCTTCACCGATGATGCCGGTGCGGCGAGTTCGGTGGTCGCGTAAACGCCAGTCGCGCCGTTTTCGAAGACGACTTCGCACGCTACCCGCTCGAGGAAGTTGCTGATTTCGTTGCACTTCACCAGTCCGGAAAGGCCGCCCGGAACTTTCTGCGGCGATTTCGTCAGCGTGTTGCCGTTTTCGGCTCCGACGAAAGCTTCTTCTGATCCGTGGAGGAACCCGACGATGCCGCCCTGGAGCGTGATCACTTTGGAGATCGGCACATCTTCTTTGCCGATGTCGATCGCGCCCGATTCCGTTGATGCCACCACGCAGTCTTCGACCGCCGAATTGCTCAACGGGCATTCGGCGAACGGTGCGTATTCGCCTTTCGGGTGATGCGTTACGGCGAACGCCGACGGAGCGACCGCCAGCACGCCGAATGCCGCGGCCACGGTTGCGACGACGGCCAGCGCCGTTCTGCGCGGGCGCGACGATGCGTATCTAGTCATGTGAAGCCTCCCTTTCGTGTAGTTCGCTCGCGGCGCTGATTGCCCGCGGGCGGCTGTTGTCAACTCTTCCGAAGACAGAAAAACGAGTCAATGATTGTTTCTCTCTTGGAGCGTTCGAAGAGTTGGAAGGTTCCCCAAGGGAGGCCAAAACGGCCCCGCGCTGTCCGCGGCTGTCCGTGTTAGGACTGGGCGAGCTTCTCGAGGAGCTCGATCGCCTGCTCGCGGCCGGTGAAGGGCGCGATTGCGATGTAGGCGAGCTGCGGAAGGTGACGCGGCAGCTCGCCCGCGCGGCCGGAGGCGACGTGCCGGTAGATGATCTCGAACACCGCACCCGTGATCGCGTGCGAGCACAGGTGCGGGAGCTCTGTCGCCTGGGGTCGATAGCGGTAGCCTTCCTCGAGAAACACCGTGGCGGCTCTCAGGAGCTCTTCGGTGCTGCGCACCGCGACAGGGCCTGCGGCGTAGCACTCGACCACCCGCAGGTGGGCGAGCGCCGGGTTGGAGGCGATCAGCCCGAGCAGCGCTCCGAGCGCGCTCCACACCCGCTCGGGCCAGATCCCTGCGCTGAAGTAGGCGGCCGAGCAGCTGTCGAAGATGAACTGCGTGGCGAACTGCTGTGCCTCCAGGAAGGCGCTCTGCTTGTCGGCGAAGTGCTCGTAGAAGACGTCCCTCGAGATCCCCGCGGCCGCGACGATGTCCGCCACCGTCGCGTTCGTGTAGCCCTTGGTGGCCATGACCTCCGCCGTCCCGAAGACGATGCGCGCGTGCTGGCTGCGCGCGACCACGCCCGCGGAGAGGCCGTGCCGGCCGCGCGGAAGCCGCTCGGGGCGCTGCCCGAGGCCACCGGGAGGCGGCACGGGCTGCGGCGCGGGCGGTGCCTCCAGAAGCGCGTGCGGGCCGATGCTCCAGCGCTCCTGGCCGGCGGGCAGAGCATAGGAGCTGATCCAGGCGATCATGTCCTCGACGAGTCCCGGCAGCCGGTCTTCGCTGTGGGTACGCAGATGCCGCGCGACGATGCTGCGCCGGGCGCCCTCGAGCGCGGCCACAGGGATGTCCAGGCTGTCGCCACTCACGGCTGCGCCGTCGAGGAACGCCTGAACGCGACCCTCGTACTTCTCGAGCAGCCGCTCGCGCTCTTCGCGCATCCTTGGCCCGCCCGCGAGCGCCTCGACGAACAGCAGGCGTCCCGCGTCGGGGTTGACCTGCAGGCCGTCGAAGAGACCGCCGAGCGTCGCGCGGGCGCTCGCCACCCAGTCACCATCGGCCTCGACCGGTCGCACCGCGCTGTACACGCGCGCTCTCGCAACCCTGAAGGCGGCGAGCAGGCAGTCTTCCTTGTCTTTGAACTGCTCGTAGAACGTCGCGCTGGAAACCCCCGCATGGGCGCTCACCTGGGCGACGCTGACGTTCTGGTAGCCGGTGTGCGCGGCGAGCTCGATCGACGCGTCCACGAGGCGATCGCGCTGACTCCTCTGCGTGGTGTTGCCCGGCACCGCGTCTCGCGGTCTCGCGCCACGCTTGCGGTGCGTAGCAGCCGGTTTTCTTGGCGCCGGGGGCATCGCTGACCTGACGGAGGATACCAACCGTGCTTCAAGTCGGACCACGCGGTTTCACATTCCGATCACTCGCGTCAACGAGCGAGCCAACACGCCCCGGCAGACCCATCTAATCACCGACCCCCGGCAGTACGCGGAACGCGCCAGACTGGAGCCTCGGATCCGGGGCGTGGCACGCACGGTGTCTGACGGTCGGGAGACGGGCGCTGTCATCAAATGCTTAGCACCTTGACACGCACAGACACATGTGCTTGAATACCGCCATCGTTTATATCGAGGGCTGTGGCCGGCCGTGCCGGGACAGGGGTGAGGGGAAGGGATGCCGTCTCAAGGGAACAACTGCTCGGGGAAGGCCGTGCTCGGTCACTGGCTTCGCCGCGTCCGAGAAGGAGCGAGAGCGCCTGCGCCGATGACCGCGGCCCGGTGCACCCCTCACCGGGGTCGCGGCTACAAGCGTCCAGTGGTGCCGGCACCTTCCGGTGCCACACCTATGACGAGCGCGAATTCGTGCAGGAGTCACTGGCTCCGCTCGAAGGCGCTGTCGCACAGGGCTCGGTGCTCGCCTATGCCTAGGCGAGCACCGAGCGACACAACACAACACAACGAGACTAACAAAGGAGTGGTGGACAAGTGAGACATGTGAGGATATTGAGCGCCTGCCTCGTGGCGATGTTTGCGCTGGCTGGGACAGCCAGCGGGGCGTCGGCCGCAGGGCTCACGCTGAAGAACGAAGGGACGCCGCTTGCAAATGGCGCTCCGGTTGTCGGTGCGGTGGAGATCGGCGAATGCGTGGTTGCCACCAAGGGCACCCTCGCTAAGAACGGTAAGTCGTCAGACAAGGCCTCGTTCACCCTGAACGAAGACGAAGAATGCAGTGGAGGGTCTATATCAGGGAAACTGACCAGTGCGAAGCTGAGCATGGCTGGCGTGATGTCGTTCGGGTCAACACTTACCCTCACGGTAGCCGGCCCGTGTGCCTACGTGTTCAAGAAGTTCACTGCTGACTTCGAAGCGAACGGCGGTGTATCGTTCGGCTCTGGCACAGCGGCCGGAAAGCTGAATAAGGCTGTCAGCGCCAAAACCTGTGCGAAGTCGCACAGCTACGAAGTCTCGGCAGGCCTCATAACCAATCTTTCAGAATTGAGGCCGTTCGAAACGGAAGTCTGATATCGCACGAAAGGTGATCCGGGCCTCCGTGGACGCATTGGTGGTGCAACCCACCAGCGTCCATGGAGGATACCGGTGGCGCAGGTCCCGGGATTCTCGACTTGCTCAGGAGCCGACGAGACCGTGACCGCAACCCAGGAGACGAAGGGACGGCGATGAAACGAGTAGTGCAAGCATTTTCCAGATGCACCCGCATGCGCTCCCGCGGAGCACACACAGCGGGGGCCATCGGCATGCCGGTCATCGCTCTGTTCGCCGTGTCTGTTGTCGTGGTTGGTTGGGGGTGTGTTGGGGTTGCTTGGGCTGGGGTGTCGTGTGTGAATGAGGGGTTTCGTGTGGGTGTTTCGGCTGGGTTGCCGGATTGTCGTGCGTTTGAGCGGGTTTCGCCGGCGGCGGTTGAACCGTATTTCGAAGCTAGTGGGAGTCCTGGGGATTTGGTGGGGCGGGGGGTCAAGGCGCTGGGTCAGTCGTTTGGTAGTGAGGTGTCGGTGAGTGGTGAACGGTTGTTGTTTTTCTCGCCGTATGGTTTGGAAGGTGCGGGTAGTGATGGGTTCTTCTTCCTCGCGACGCGTGGTGTTGCGGGCTGGTCGGCGGAGAACGTGGTTCCGTTGCAGTCGGTTTCGAATAACGCGGCGGGGTGTCCTAGTGCTTATGTTCCGTTGCGCACGCCGGAATTGACTGGCTGGGTGCTGGCGGATGGGTATGGGCAGGGCGATCGTGTGGAAGGCTGGGAAGGCGAAGCGGTCAAAGAGATTTACTGTGGGAGCGATGAACCGCTGCTGGTGGAAGGCGAGCCGCAGGGGTTCCAGAACTTGTTCTTGCACGATGCGGGAGCGGGCTTTCAGGCGGGCTCCTATCAGCTGATCGATGCGCTCGGTGCTGCGCCCGGGGGCGCTGCGGTCAGCGACGCGTGGGCGCAGGGCGCCTCTGAGGACCTGAGCCGTGTCGTGTTCAGCGAGGCGGCGCTGCTGACGCCCGAAGCACCGGCGATCACGCCGTCGAATAACAGCGGCGACGACGAGGGTCCGAGCGAAGATCTGTATGTGTGGTCCGCTGGCACGGTGCGTCTCGTGACGGTTCTGCCTGGTGGTGCGCCTGTCGCGGGGTCGCTCGCTAACGGTGATGTCCCGCATGTGTTCGGCGCGCTCGGGGGTGTTGGCTCGGCGACGTTCACGCACGCGGTCTCCAGCGACGGCGAGCGTGTCGCGTTCTCGGCGGATGGCAACCTGTATGTGCGCGAGAACCCTGAGCAGCCGCGTGAAGAGGAATGCGCGACAGCGGCGAGCGCGTGTACTGTCCAGCTCGACGCGAGCCAGGGAGGCTCGCAGGCCGGCGGAGGTCATTTTCAGTGGGCCAGCAGCGATGGCGCGCGGGTGTTCTTCACCGACGAGGAGAAGCTGACCGGCGACTCGACGGCCGCGTCGGGCGAGCCCGATCTCTATGAATACGACTTCGGGGCGCCTGTGGGCGAACGGCTGACGGATCTGACCGTCGAGACGACCGGCGTCGAGGCCAGTCCGGGCGAACACGCCAACGTGCAGGGTGTCAGCGGTGTGAGCGAAGACGGCTCGGTCGTGTACTTCGTCGCTGACGGTGTGCTCACGGGCACGCAGGCGAACAGCCAGGGAGCGCTCGCGCAGCCCGGGCAGCCGAACCTGTATGTGCGCCACGGCGCAGCGACGACGTTCGTGGCGACCCTCGGCGCGAGCGACTCAGACGACTGGGAATCACCGCCGCAGTGGATAACATCGCGGGTCTCCCCGGACGGCGCGTTCATCGCTTTCGACTCGCTCAGCGAACTCACCGGCTACCACAACCAAGGGCCCTGCGTCTCCACCGGCAGCACCATGGTCACCGGTGCCTGCCAGGAGATCTTCCTCTATGACAGCTCTGATCAGAAGCTGAGCTGCGCCTCGTGCTCGCCGACCGGCGCGCCGGCGACCGCGCCAGCACGCATCGGCCCCCCGATCAGCACCGATGGCACGATGAACGAATACGCCGTCGGGTATCTACAGCGCTTCCTCTCCGACAGCGGCCAGGTGTTCTTCAACACCGTCAACCGGCTGCTCCCCGGCGACACGAACGGCCTCTCGAACGTCTACGAGTACGAGAACGGCCAGCTGTACCTGCTCTCAAACGGCTCCGGCACCGCCAACTCCTACTTCTCCGAAGCAAGCGCGAACGGCGAAAACGTGTTCCTGCTGACCTCAGAACTCCTCAACGACACCAACGGCGACATCAGCCTCTTCGACGCACGCGTCAACGGCGGCTACCCCGAACCACCCACCCCACCCCCACCATGCAACGAAAACAACTGCCGAGGCGCCGGCACCGGCTCGCCGTCGTCGCTTTCACCCGGTAGCGCAGCGTTCACGGGGCCGGATGACCTGGTCTCCCAGCAAACCGTCCAACAGGGCGTGCTCGCGGCTCAGGTGAAGATCAAGCCGTCGCCGACGCGTGCCCAGAAGCTCGCCAGCGCGCTCGCGAGCTGCCGCAAACGGTATCGGCATGCGAAAGGCAGGCGTGTGTCGTGTGAAAGGCTCGCACGCAAACGGTATGGGCCGGTGGTCAAGAAGAACAAGGGCAAGCCGGCGAGCGCGAGCGAGGGGAGTGGGAGATGAGGATCGGCGGACATGGTTGGGTCGCGCGCTTGCTCGTCGCTGTGTTCGTGTCTGTAAGCGCGGTCGCGCTCACGAGTGCGACCGCGTCGGCGAAGGTCATCCACCAGGTTGAAGGCAGCTTCCGCGGCGAAGGGCTGCCGACGGGGCCGTTGGGCGCTGACCTGTCGAGCGTCGCCGTCGATGACTCCGCGGGCCCATCCAATGGCGATGTGTATGTGCTCGAAACGAACACCGGCAAGGGCGCTCGGCAGGTGGTCAACAAGTTCACCGCCGACGGTGGATATGCGGGTGTGCAGATCACGGGCTCTGACACTGCGCCCGGGTCGTTCAAGTTCGCGGCCACCGGCTCGGGGGTCGCGGTGGATGGCTCGCTCTCCTTGAACGGCGGCGACGTGTATGTCGCGGACACGGATCATCATGTCGTCGATCGCTTCAGCGAAGACGGCGTGTTCATCTGCCAGATCGCGGGCAGCCCCACCGAAGTGGCGACCCCCGGCAGCGAGTGCGATACGGCGGGCAGCGGCCTGAGCGGCGCGATGTCGCCGGCGGGGCTCACCGTGGACTCGAGCGGCGATCTGTACGTGGCCAACGACAAGGGCGCGACGATCGATGTGTTTGGCCCGGAAGGGCATCTGATCCGCGCGATCGGGAAGAAGGAAGGGCATCTCCCCCCGGAAATGGCGGGCATCGCGCTGGATTCGAGCGGCGATCTGTATGTGACGAACTTCACCGGCAAGGTCATTGAGCTGAACGCGAAAGGGGAGTTCCAGAGGGAATTCGCCGGTGTTGCCCTGGGTGTCGCCGTTGACCGGGCGAGCAGCCCGAACCAGGTGTACGTCGATGAAGGGTCCAGGCTGGCGGAGTACGAACCATCGGGCGCACTTCGCAGCGACACGAGCCTGACGGCGGGAAAAGAGGACTTCCCCGGGCTCGCCGTGAATGAAGCGACCGGCAGGATCTACGCGTCCGAGCAACTGCTCCAGGGCGAATCCCTCGGCGTCAACATCGTCGGCCCCGACGTCGTGCTGCCGGGCGTGGCCAGTGAAGCCGCTACCAACGTGCAGACGATCGGTGCGACACTGAATGGGCTGGTCGAACCCGACCTGGCGCACGGTGGTGGGAACGTGCTCTCGTGCGAGTTCGAATACGTCAGCGAAGACTCCTTCCAGGAACATCCCGGCGATCCTTACGAAGGCGCCGCGAGCGCTCCCTGCCAAGCGGTCGTGCCGCTCCCCTACTCTGCACCGGAGCATGTCAGCGCGACGGTCGCGCTGTCGCCGAGCACGACCTACCACTACCGGGTCGTGGCGGCCGACGCGGACGCCGCCAACGACGGCGCCGGGGAACCCCAACCCGAAACGACGGTCACGACCACCGGGCCACCGACAATCGAGCAGGAGTCGGCGAGCGCGATGACCAACAGCGCGACGCTGAGCGCGCAGGTCAACCCGCGTGGGTTCGCAACCAGCTGCCAGGTGCAGTACGTCAACGAAGCCGATTTCAACGCGACTGGGTATCAGCAGGCCACGACGTTGCCATGCTCTCCGGGAACGTTGGGTGCGGCGACTACCTACGAGTCCGTCAGCGCGTCGGTGTCCGGCCTCAGTGTTGGTGCGACTTATCATTATCGGTTTGTGGCGAGTAATGAGGTCAGCTCGTCGCTGGGTGCGGATGTGACGTTCGCGTCGTTTGGGTTGCAGTCGTTCGCGTTTGAAGCGCTGGGTGCTGGTGGGACGATCAATCTGCGGGGTGAATACGAAGGGCCGGTGTACACGCAGGCGGGGGGGCATCCGTATGTGCTGCGGACGAGCTTCGCGTTTGCTCACACGGGTGGGGCGGAGGGGTCGGTGAAGGACGTGGAAACGCAGTTGCCGGCGGGGTTGATCGGGAATCCGACGGCGGTCGCGAGGTGCACGCGTGAACAGCTGACGGGTTTCCAGTGTCCGGGCTCGGCGCAGGTCGGGGTGCTGACGCTGGATCTCGGCAACGGCGAAAAGTTCTTGGACGAACCGATTTATAATTTGGTGGCGCCGGCTGGTGTGCCGGCGGAGTTCGGGACGCGGTTCAACACGTTCACGAACATCTATATCGACTCGAACGTTCGTACGGGCGGGGATTATGGTGTGACGGCGCGGGTGTCGAACGCGTCGGCGGCGGCTGGGGTGCTTGGGTCGGTCGTGGAATTGTGGGGGGTGCCGGCTGCGGCGAGCCACGACGCACAGCGTGGCTGCCAGCGCCGCGAAGGCGAAGGCCAGGGGGAGCGCAGAGGTTGTGAAGCGGGCACGGCGCCGGTGGCGTTCTTGCGGATGCCGACGTCGTGTGGTGGGCTGTTGAGTGCGAGCCTGAGCGTCGACGCGTGGCAGGATCCAGGGGCGTTCGTCTCGCGAACCGCCTCGATGCCCGCAGTCACCGGATGCGAACAGCTGGGTGTCTCTCCGTCGCTGTCGTTGTCCTCGTCCGCCAGCGAAGCGGCCTCGCCGACGGGGGTCGGCGTGACGCTGAAGGTCCCCCAGAATGAAGAACCCAGCGGGCTGGCCGCCGCGGATCTGAAGGACACCACGGTCACGTTCCCGCGGGGGATGCAGGCGAGTCCGTCGGCGGCGAACGGCCTCGGTGCCTGCTCGGAGGCACAGGCAGGCTATGAAGGCCGGGCGGCGTCCGGAATGGCGCTCTTCTCAGACGCGGGCGTCTCCTGCCCTGACTCCTCGAAGCTCGGCACGGTGCAGATCAAGACGCCGCTGCTCGACGAAGAACTGCAGGGAGCGCTGTATCTGGCCGAACCGGCTCCTGAAGGGGAACCGGGCCGCAACCCGTTCAGCTCGCTCGTGGCGGTGTACCTCGTCGCCGAAGCCCCCGCTTCGGGCGTGCGCGTGAAGCTCGCCGGCGAAGGCCGGCTGGACCCGACCACCGGACAGCTCACGACCACCTTCTCAGAAACTCCGCAGCTGCCGTTCGAAGAACTGCACATCCGCCTCTTCGGCGGGCAGCGTGCGTCGCTGAGCACGCCGCCGGTGTGCGGCTCGCCCGCGGCCGTGAGCGTCTTCGACGGGTGGTCCGGGGCGCTCGTCGGGCCGCTCTCAGAGCCGTCGTTCGCTGTGACCTCGGGTGCGGGCGGGGGGCCATGCCCGTCCTCGCCGCTGGCGTTCGCCCCTTCGTTCCTGGCGCAGAGCGCGGTCACCCAGGCGGGCGCGTTCTCCCCGTTTCAGCTGGAAATCACCCGACCCGACGGCAATCAGGCGCTCACGGGAGTGTCGGTGCAGCTGCCCCCCGGGGTCGCGGCGCTGCTGTCGAGCGTGACGCCCTGCCAGGAACCGCCGGCGGGGGTGGAATGGTCTTGCGGGGAAGCGAGCCTGATCGGGCACTCCACCGCGTGGTCCGGCCTCGGCTCAGAACCGGTCATGCTCGGCGGGGACGTGTACCTCACTGCCGGCTACGACGGTGCGCCGTTCGGCTTGCTGGTGCGCACCCAGGCTGCGGCGGGCCCCTTCAACCTCGGGTATGTGGACGTGCGCTCGCGGATCAACGTCAACCAGGAAACGGCCGCGGTCACGGTCACGACCGACCCCGGTCCCCACGGCGACGGCCTGCCGACGATCCTCAAAGGCATCCCCGTGCAGCTGAAAGACCTGCAGGTCAGCGTCGATCGCCCGGACTTCGAGTTCAACCCCACGAGCTGTGACCCGATGTCGATCAACGGGATCCTGACAGCCGCCGAAGGCGCCACGGCGGGGGTGTCCTCGCGCTTCCAGGTAGGCGGCTGCGCAAGCCTCCCGTTCCGCCCGGCACTGACCGCCGTGGCGGGCGGGCAGGGCAGCAAAGCGAACGGGACGAGCCTGGACGTGAAGATCACCTCCGCCGGTGTGGGGCAGGCGAACATCGCGAAAGTCGAGCTGCAGTTCCCGCTCGCGCTGTCCTCGCGGCTCGCGACGTTGCGCCTGGCGTGCACCGAAGCGGCGTTCAACGCGAACCCCACGTCGTGTCCTGAAGGATCGGTGATCGGCAGTGCGACGGTCCACACGCCTGTCCTGAAGAGCCCCCTCACGGGACCGGCCTATCTCGTGAGCCATGGCGGCGCCGCGTTCCCCGATGTCGAGTTCATCCTCCAGGGCGAAGGGATCACGCTCGTGCTGGATGGCAAGACCGACATCAAAAACGGGATCACCTACAGTCACTTCGAATCCGCGCCGGATGCGCCGTTCACGAGCTTCGAAACCGAGCTCCCCGCGGGTCCTCACGGCATCTTCACGCCGAACGTCCCCGAAAGCGAAAACTGGAGCCTCTGCAAAGCAAGCCTCGCGATGCCAACCAGGATCGTCGCCCAAGACGGCGCCGTCATCGAACAGAACACCAGCATCACACCCACCGGCTGCAGCGCGGTCCTCGCCAACAAAACCAAGAAGCTCACAAATGCCCAGCTCCTTGCGAAAGCCCTCGCTGCCTGCAAGAAGAAGTACCACACCAAGAAGACCAACAACAAACGCATGCAATGCGAAAAGCAAGCCCGCAAGCGCTACGCACCTACACCCAAGAAACCAAAGAAAGCCGCCCACAAAGCGAAGACAAGCCTGCCTGTGAGCTAACGACTCAGGTCACTGAACTTCGGCGACTGACCGCGGCCCATGACCGACGTACTTCGCGGTCGGCCGGATCAGCTTCGCCTCACGCTTCTGCTCGAGGATGTGCGCCGACCAGCCCGCGACTCGCGCACACGTGAACATCGGCGTGAAGAGGTCCGGCGGCACTTCCGCTAGGTCCAGGATCACCGCCGACCAGAACTCGACGTTCGTCGCGAGGACGCGGTCGGGGCGGCGCGCGTGCAGCTCGGCGAGCGCGGCCTTCTCGAGCGCCTCGGCGGCCTCGAACCGAGGCGAGCCCAGTTCGGCGGCGGTCCTACGCAGCACCCGCGCGCGCGGGTCTTCTGCGCGGTAGATGCGGTGCCCGAAGCCCATCAGCCGGTCGCCGCGGTCGAGCGCGTCGGACACCCACTTCTCGGCGTTGCCGCTCTGTTCGACTTCCTCGAGCATCTTCAGCACGCGCGAGGGGGCGCCGCCGTGGAGCGGACCCGAGAGCGCCCCCACAGCCGCGGACAGCGCCGCGGCGACGTCGGCGCCCGTGGAGGCGACGACGCGCGCGGTGAACGTCGAGGCGTTCATCCCGTGCTCGGCCGCTGAGACCCAGTACGCGTCGATCGCCTTGACGTGGTCAGGGTTGGCCTCCCCCCTCCAGCGGATCAGGAAGCGCTCGGGGATCGTCGCGCCCTCGTCGATCTCCGACTGCGGCACCGGCGGCTGGCCGGCTTCGCGCGCGGACTGCGCGACGAACGACAGCGCCATCACCGACGCGCGCGCGAGGTTGTCGCGGGCCTCCTCGTCGGTGATGTCGATCAGCTGCCCGAAGCCCCACTCCGGCGCGAGCATCGCCAGCGCCGACTGCACGTCCACGCGATGGTCGCCCGAGCGCACGGTCAGCGCGTGCGGTTCGGCAGGGGGAAGGCCCGGTTTGAAGTGCCCGTCAACCAGCAGGCCCCACACCTGCTCGTAGGGAACCGCGCCGACCAGTTCCTCGATGTTGACGCCGCGGTAGCGCAGCGCGCCCCCCTCTTTGTCGGGCTCCGCTATCTCGGTCGCGAAGGCAACGACTCCTTCAAGGCCCGACTGGACCTCAGGTGCTGACTGAACCGCGCTCATGGCACTCGCTTTCTGGGCTTGATGCTTGACCGGTTGCTGCCTTGTGGGCAGGCCCATATCTTCGCAGGACTGCTCGCACGAGTACCCTGCAACCGTGCCCGACGACGATCTGATGTTCCGCCCCGCGCTCGAGCTCGCGGCGATGGTGCGGGCCGGGGAGGTCTCCGCGCGCGAGCTCGTCGAGACCTCGCTCGAGCGGATCGAAGAACTGAACCCCGCGCTCAACGCGTTCGCTCAGGTGGACGCCGTGCGCGCGCTCGCCACCGCCGACGCCGTGCGCCCGGGCGACGAGCGCCCGTTCGCGGGGGTGCCCGTTGCGATCAAGAACAACCGCCCGGCGCAGGGGCTGCGCCTGACCTACGGCTGCCAGCTGATGGCCGAGAACGAGTGCCACTACGATCACAACGTCACGCGGCGCCTGAAGGCCGCCGGGTTCATCGTGGTCGGCACGACGACGCTGCCCGAGTACGGCATCCTGCCCGTCAGCGAGGCGCGAATCTTCGGCCCGACCCGCAACCCGTGGGATCTCGGACGCACTCCCGGCGGCTCCTCCGGCGGAGCGGCGGCCGCCGTCGCCAGCGGCATGCTGCCCGTCGCTCACGGTAACGACGGTGGCGGCTCGATCCGGATCCCCGCGGCGTGCTGCGGGCTCGTTGGGCTGAAGCCTGCGCGCGGCCGCATCTCATCGGCGCCCGAACTCGGCGACTCACCGCTGGTGGTTGACGGCATGCTCACGCGCAGCGTCGCCGACACCGCCGCGATCCTCGACGTGCTCGCCGGCTACGAGCCGGGAGATGCCAACTGGGCGCCGCCCCCGGCCGAGCCGTTCGCCTGGCGCGCAGCGCAAGCGCCTGGCCGTTTGCGGATCGCCGCGACGATGTTCTCTCCCGCACCCGACGCGACGCTCGACCCCACCTGCGCGCAGGCCGTCGCCGACGCCTCCGAGCTCCTGCGCTCGCTCGGGCACGAGGTCGAGGAGGTCGATCCGCCGTGGCAGGTGGACGGCCTCTCAGAGCTGTTCGGCGCAGTGTTCTCCACCCACATCGCCCTGTCGATCGCCTACTCGGGCATGGTCGCCGGGCGTGAGCCGACCGCCGAGGAGATGGAGCCGATGAGCTGGGCGATCTTCTCGATGATCGGCAAGTTGAGCGCGGTCGAAGGCCTGGGCGCGGACGTGCGGCTGCAGGCATTCGCCCGGCGCCTCGTCGCCTTCCTCGAGCCTTATGACGCGCTGCTCACGCCGTCGCTCGCCGAGCGGCCGCTGCCGATCGGCACGCTCGACACCGCCGCGCCCGACCCAATGTCGACGTTCACGCGCTCGGGCCTGTTCACGCCGTTCACGCCCGTGTTCAACGCCTCCGGCCAGCCCGCGATCTCGCTGCCGCTGTTCCACGGCGAGGACGGGCTGCCGCTGGGTGTGCAGATCGTCGGGCGTCCGGCCGGGGAGGGCGCATTGCTCTCGCTCGCGGCGCAGCTGGAAGAGGTCGTGCCTTGGGCTGGGCGGCGGCCGACGATCGCGCACAGGGACGCTTAATGGCTGATGTGTCTTGCGCGCGAGAGGCAGCGGAGGTCGAGCATATACTCGCGACGGTTGCTCCGGAGGCAGAGCTGGAACGTCTCAATCCGCGCGAGCAGCGCTACAAGGATGGTCAATTCTTCACGCCGGCTCCCATCGCCGAGCTGATGGCGGACGCTGTCCGCGAGGTCCATCCGGCGACAGTTCTCGACCCTGGGGTCGGCGGCGGCATTCTGCTTCGCGCCGTCGGTGAGGGCCCGACGCTCTTCGGGCTCGACATTGACGCAATGGCTGTGCAGCTGGCGGGCGCGTCGATGCCCGGCGAACATGAGATCGCGGTCGGCGACTTCCTCGACGCCGAGCGCTGGCCGCTCACCGAGGAGACGTTCGACGCGGTGATCGCAAATCCACCATACGTACGTAGTCACAACTTGTCGCTTGAGCACAAGCTGCTCGCACGCTACTACTCCGCGCGATTTGGCCTGAAGGTGTCCAGCCTGTCTGGCAGCTACGTCTACTTCTTTCTGGAGGCGCTTCTGCGGCTCAACGACGGTGGTCGGCTGGTGTTCGTCACACCGACTGAGTTCCTCGACGTACGTTACGGCCAAGCCGTCAAGGAAGCGCTTCTCAACTACTGCGAGATCGACGAGATTCTCGTGTTCGATATGGACGAGCTTGCGTTCGATGGGGTCTTGACGACCTCGGCAATCACGATTGCGACCAGGCGCGAATCCCCGTCGCGACGCTTTCGGCTCGTGGAGGCCAGGATGAATGGCCTGATCGAGAAGGGCCGAGCTGTCGAGTTGCAAGCCAGCACCGTGCCTCCAGCACTACCTTGGACGCCGTTCCTGCCATCTCGTGCCGAGCGCATCGCTCCCCTGCTGGAGGGGCGCACAGCCAGGTTGGGCGATTACTGTCGAATCCGTCGCGGGATCGCCACGGGCGATAATTCGTTCTTCGCTCTGACTTGCGCTGATATCGAGCGATGGGGCATTGAGGAGCGGTTTCTGGTTCCCGCCGTGCTCGGGTCCAAGGATCTGCCCACGACAGGTCCGCTGGACGCCGATTTCCACAGCTCACGCATCGAGGCGGGCGCACGCGGCTTTCTCTTCTTCTGTCATGACGACATTGAAGCTCTGGGCGGGACGAACGCCCTGCGCTACATCGAACATGGACTGGAGCTCGGTCTGCACAAGCGCTTCAACTGCCGTGCGCGTAAGCCATGGTATGGCGTCGAGCCGGTAGCACCAGCCGATTTCTTTGCGACGTACATGTCGCGCAACCGGGCTCGGATTGTGCGAAATCTGGTCGGCGCTCGCTGCATGACCTCCCTCCTGAACGTATGGGCGCTGCCTGGTGTCGGCCCGGAAGCGCTGCGACCTTCGCTCGAAGACTCCAGCAACGCGCTCCTTCTGCGCGAGTTCGGCAGGACGTATGGTGGCGGCCTGGCCAAGATCGAGCCCGGCGACCTGATCTCGTTGCCGATCTTCCCGCCAGTCGGTGTCGAGCTGCCCGGGCAGACGCGAATGCTCTAGTCCCCTACTCGATGCCGAAGTACGGCGCGAGATCGGTGAGGCGGTGATCCCACGCCCAGTCAATTCCGGCTGCGGCCTCGAAGCCTAGGTAGGTGTGACCAAAGTAACCAAAAAGCTGAAGCAGGAACACCGCCCGGTCGCCGTGAGCTCGCATGAGCGCGTCGTGCTTGTCAGACTCCTCCTTGCGCCGCTTGTTGACGTTTGTGAAGTCCCCGGCCGACTTCAACTCGACGCAGGCCAGGGGCGATTCCGCGTCCAGCGGGGATACGACGCAGTCCACCGGGAGGTTCTGCGGCGCGCCGTCCTGACGGATCACGCTCACGTTCCGGCCGAAGCCAAATGTACCTGGCGGCATATCGAACGGAAGCTCGAGTGACTCCTCGAATCCTTCGCCTTCGAGGTACGCCCGCATCGACTCCTTTTGTCGCGCCTCCTGCACATTGCGGAGCGCGGGCATGTAGGTCGCGACCGTGACCCGCTCGCCGATCACCAGTAGCGCCTTATCGCGCTCCTCCGCGCTCGGCGCTCGGTTGTGCTCCAGCCAGCCGAAGAGTCCGGGATCGAGCAGCGGTCGGAGAAAGTCGCACATCACCTCCAGCTGCATTCGAAGCCGGCGCGCGCTGGCGGGGATGACTCCCTCACGCTCCATCGTGGTGACGAGGGCCTTGTTTGCGCCCGAGAACCCAACGAAGCGATCCCTCGCCATCGGAGGGGACACGCACATGCGGGCAACGGACAACACTCCCGGACGCACTTCGAGCGTGTCGGCGTTGAAGTTGCGGAGGTCGTCAGTTGCGCACATGGCCTCGGCGACCTCAGCCACGGCATGGCCTCGCGCGTCCGCGAACATAGTGGGAGACTCAGCGAGATACCACTCGTCATATTCGGTGACACTGCGGTCGATGTCCGGCTGCCACTCCGCAGAAGCTCTCAACCTGTTGGGCATCGAAGCCGTATTCTAACTCCCGAGGAGGACGGTCCTGCATCAGCTCCCGCGCACCGCGGCCAGTCGCTGCGGGTAACAATCTCAGCCGGATGGACCCGTGGACTCCGGTCGCGGACAGTAGCTCCAGGCGTTGCCACTTCCCCCAAGACGCACCCATACCCCCGAGCCGTCGCGCAGCACCACGCACGGTCGCGGCAGGCGAGCTTCCGGCTGCCGGTGCATCAGGAAGGCGTATGACCGGCCCACCTTGGCCGGGTCGACGGCGTCGCTCGGGACTCCCAGCCCCGCTATCCGGGCGAGCACCGCGATTCCCGGGAATGAGAATTCGATTTCGCTTTCCTTTGCCGAGAACCACCTCACCTCGCGCACGCCGTCGCGGCGAAGCGCTCGCAGCAGGCCGGGCATGTCGCCGTCGCGCGACGGCCCCCCGATCCACAGGCCATAGTTCGCGTAGAACGTGAGCGTCCCCGGCTGCTGCAGGTAGGTCGGGTTGCTCGGCCCCACGAACAACGGCCGTCCCACGCCGAAGCCGACGCCCATTGTGTTGGCGAGCGCGACGAGCGCGAGCACCGCCGCGAGCAGCCCTCGCAGTGGGCGGCGCAGCTGCGATACCCAGCCGGCGGCGAACACCGCCAGGTACAGCGTCATCGGGATCGAATAGCGCGGGTCGTGCACGTAGGTCTCGGTGATCGCCACCCACGAGACGAGCGCTCCGGCCCACAGCTCCAACACGAAGCGCCCGGCCACACGGTGCCGGGCCAGGCCGATCGCCGTCCAGAGCGCCCCCGCCGCGGAGAAGGCGAGCAGGGGAACGAACAGCTGCCAGTTGGCGAAGCTCCACAGGTACCACTCGAGGTTGGCGCGCGACAGGCGTGGCGGCGCGATCCCCGGGATCGGCGTCGATACGCTGCTCGAGGATCCCAGTGCCTCGTTGCCCAGGGTGTGGATCGTGGAGAGCTCGTACAGGTACCAGGGCAGCGCGATCACAAGCGCGACCGCCGCGAACGCCGCGAAGCCACGCCATCCCGAGCGTCCACCGCGCACGAGCGTCGCCAGCACGACACCAGCCACGAAGAACGCGAAGGTCTCCTTGGTGAGCAGGCCCAGGCCCACGGCGACGCCGGCGAGAGCGCACACGCGTAGGCGCGAGAAGCCCTCGGTGGAGAGGATCGCCCACACCGAGACCGCCACCATCGCGGCCTCGGGGGCGTCGAGCATGAACTCGTGGAGCTCTTCTATCACCAGCGGCGAGCCGAGCGCGAAGATCACCGCGAGCGTGCCGGCGAGTGGGCTCCACGCTAGACGCGCGACCTTGTAGCAGCCGAGCGCGAGCAGCGCCACGAACACGAGGTTCTCGGCGAGCACAGCAGGCGCGACGCCCACGCCACCAACCGCGATGCCCAGGGCGCCCACCAGATAGGCGAGCGGTGGATAGGGAGCCGACTCCGTCAGCACCTTCAACACGCGCCCCGAGCGCAGCCCTTCGAAGGCGTCGATCGCGAAGCCGAGATGCGTGCCGGCGTCGTACACCGGGATGCTGCTGTCGCTGGCGAGCCAAAAGCACGTGCTCGCCACGAAGGCAGCGCTGAGCGCGATCGAGCACCACGCCGCCGCTGGCCAGCGAGGGACGGCCAGCCGCGCGCCTGGCCACCTGAGACGAGCTCGATCGATCGCTTCAGTTGCGGGCAGCGTTACCCGCAGCGGCGGGCTGTGACTACGGAGATCCAAATGCCGCCATAGTGCCAACATGGCGTACCAGCGGCAAACGGTCCTGTCGCTGAGCCGCGCGGTCGAGCAAAAGCACGGGCTCGTTGCGCTGGGCGTGTCTCCCTCTTTTGCCGCCGCTGTGCTCACATGTGGGAGACAATTTCACCGATTCCTTGACTTCGGCCGGTGAAGAGAGAAATAGTCGCCCTCATGAATCGCTCCCGCAGTCACCTTCGATGGGCCCGAGCGCTGGTGCTCTGCGCCGTGCTCCCGATCGCCGGATGCGGTGGCGGCTCGAGCACGACCGTCTCGAACAGCACGACCGCCCCGAATGGCGCTGTCAGTCCGGCGCGCTCTGTCAACCCCCAGACGAAGGTGCTGATCGTCGACGCCGACGCGATCTGCAAGCGGCTCAACTCCCGTGTCGTCGTGTCTCACGCGACGAGCTCGCAGGAGATCGCGAGCGGGGCTTCCAAGAACGCAGTGCTCGAGCAGGCGGCGCTGGTGGAACTGGCAAAGCTCGTGCCGCCGGCGTCGATCGCCCCCCAGTGGCAGCAGATCCTCGACTACCGGCGGACCCTCGCGCAGCAGCTGCCCACGCTCGCGCGATTGGCGCGGAGCAACGACGCGAAGGCTGCCAGCGCGCTGGTCGAGTCGAAACTGCGCGTACACCACCAGCTGCGGGTCGCAGCCACGCGGCTGGGCATGACCGCGTGCGCGCGAGTTGGCTGACGCGCGGTTGAGCAACGGCGCCCGCGCCACCCCGGCGCGCGGGCAACTCCGCCTGCTTGCGTGCGCGATGGCGGCCGCCGCGTTGGTCAGCGGCCTGTCAGCCTGCGGCGCGGGGCGCCGCGAAGCTGTTGCCGCGCAGGTCGGGCGCACGAGCATCGCGATCGCCACGCTCCGTCACTGGATGGCCTTGATATCGCTGGAACCAGTGCCCGACGCGCCCGGCTACGTTGCGTGCGTGGCGCGCCTCAGACGCGTGGAAACGCCCGCGCCCAAGACTGCGAGCGCCGAGCGGGTGTGCCAGTCGCAGTACCTGACGCTTCGACAGCGCGCGCTCGACCTCCTGGTCGTATTGCAGTGGGCCACGCAGCAGGCCGAAGAAGAGCATCTGGCCCCCTCCACCGACGAGGTCAAGCGACAGCTGGCGGCCAACCAGGCGTCTGGCACGACGGCGATCCCCGAGCCCGCCGGCGGCGGCGCGCGCCCCACCACCGCAGATCTGCAGCTCGAAGCGACGGCCGAGGTCGCGGCCTCGAACATTCGCCGGGCGCTTGCGCAGCAGGTGCGCGTCACACCGGCTGAGATCAGCGACTACTACCGAGCGCACAGGCCGGGCTTCCTGATGCCAGAACGACGGTACTTCGACATCGCCAACCTCAACAGCCAAGCGGCGGCGATGAAGCTGAAACGAGAAGTCGAATCCGGGAAGAGCTTCAACACGACGTCCTTGCACGAGCAGCTCACGCCGCACGCCCTGAGCGGCAATCCCGGACGGCATGCGATCGAACGAGCGATCTTCGCGGCCAAGCCGCACGTGCTCGGCGGTCCCGTCCTGCTCTCGGATGTCGGCGACCACTCGCTGTTCGAGGTCACGCGGATCGTCCCCGCCGACGCCCAGTCGCTTGCCCAGGTCGGAGCATCGATCGCCGCGCGGCTGACCAGTGAACAGCGCCAGCGCGCGCTCGCCGCGTTCGTCGCGTCCTGGAGAGCGAGGTGGGTCGCGCGGACGAGCTGCCAGGTGGGCTACCTCGCCCCGGCATGCCGCCAGTACGCGGGCGCGCACGCCGTGGAATCCTTCTTCGGCCTTGGCTGATGACGGCTCAGGCGGCGCCCAGCACCGCGGCCATGCGCTGCGGCCGCACGCCGAGCGCTTCGGCGTCAGCCGCGCCACGCGCGGAGATCATCGAAGTCTCCATCAGCTCGGCCTCGTCCCAGGTGGCGAACGCGCTCGATCCAGCGAGCCTCTCGATCGCGCGCAACGCCCGTGAGGCGATCGGCGTGGGGACGTGCACCAGCGGGCGCCTGCGATCGAGCGAGTGCACCAGCGTGCGCACGAGCTCGGAGTGGCTGAGGGTCTCTGGCCCCGCGAGCTCGTAGCGCTCGCGTCGATCCGCCTGCGCCGGGCCCGCGCTGGAAGCGCGCAGGGCGCCGATCACGCAGGCGGCGACGTCGTCTGCCCAGATCGGCTGGAACGCCGCTCGCCCGCGCCCCGACACGGGCATCGCCGGCAGCAGCGCGAGGCGCTCGAGCAGCGCCAGCCACGGGTCGCCGGGGGCGTACACGATCGACGGCGCGAACACGATCGAATGCACGTCCGCCTCGCGCACCGCGCGCTCGGCCAGGGCCTTTGCCCGCAAGAGGCGCGCGCGGTGGTGCGTGGATGCGCCCAGCGCGGAGAAGAGCACGAAGCGCTCGACGCCCTGGCGCTCGGCCGCCTCGACCATCCGCCAGGTGGCGATGCCGTTCAGCTCCTCGATCGACCCGCGTGGCTGGTCGCGGATCGACGCCGCCAGGTGCACCACGGTGTGCACCCCGCGCAGCGCGTTGCGAAACGAGGGGGGATCGGTGAGGTCGCCGAGCGCGATCTGCACGCGTACCCGCTGTGCTCCCAGCCGTCGCGGGTCGCGCACCATGCAGCGAACCTCGATCCCTTCGGCCAGCAGGCGCGGAAGCAGCGCGGAGCCCACGAGGCCGGTCGCGCCGGTGAGCAGCAGCATACTTCGTAGAATATGCCCCTGCCCGAATCGAGACCCGTAAAGCGATCCAAAGAAAGAAGCGAATGGCCTACGTAATCGCCGAGCCGTGCATTGGCACCAAGGACAACTCCTGTGTCGAGGTGTGTCCCGTGGACTGCATCCACCCGACGCCTGATGAGCCCGGATACGACGCGGCGGAGATGCTCTACATCGATCCCGAGGAGTGCATCGACTGCGACGCGTGCGTCGAGGCGTGTCCCGTGGACGCGTGCTTCGCCGAGGACCAGCTCCCCGAGGAGTGGCAGAAGTACACGCAGATCAACGCCGACTACTTCGCCAACGCCAAGCAGTAGACCTCGACCTTGACGCTGCGCGTCAGTCGCGTCGCAGGCCGAGGATGCTGAGCAGGAACGAGGAGAAGATGATCTGGATGCCGAGCACGAGCAGCGTGGCGGCGACGATCGCCAGACGCTCCTGCGAGAGGCTGCCGAAGCCGCGAGCGATCCACTCGAGCACGAGCACGACCAGCATCGCCAGCCCGACGAGCCCGACGATGCCGCCGAGCATCAGGCCGTGCTCGAGTCGTAGGCGCTCGCGCGCGCGGTCAAACCAGGCGTCGCGCTCGCCCATGAAGTAGGTCGCGTAGGCGTGCGCGCACAGACCGAGGCTGACGAGCTGGGCGCCGGCGATCAACAGCAGCGAGCCGCCGATCAGTGCGTGCAGGTCCCACTGGCGTTCGAGCACCTGCAGATGCGCGAGCACCGTCAGCGAGACCAGTGCGCCGAGGAGCGCGATCAGGGCCCCGGGCACGATGAACAGGTGGTTGGGGGAGTGCAGCAGCAAAAAGCGCAGGTGTCGCCAGCCGTCGCGAAAGCTCGACAGCTTCGATTCGCCGCCACGCGGGTGGTACTCGATCGGGATCTCGCGAACGTCGAGCTTCTGCTTGGCCGCACGGACGACCATCTCCGAGGCGAACTCCATGCCGGTCGTGCGCAGCGCCAGCAGTTCGAGGCGATCGCGCCGAAACGCCCGCATCCCGCAGTGCGCGTCGCGCACGCCGGTGTGGAACAGCAGGTTCAGGAAGCGCGAGAGCAGCGGGTTGCCGATGTAGCGGTGCAGCCAGGGCATCGCGCCCGGGTGGATGTGCTCCATGCGATCGCCGATCACCATGTCCGCGCCGTCCTCGAGCTCGCGCAGGAAGTTCGGGATCTCGTTGAAGTCGTATGTCAGGTCCGCGTCGGCCATCACGATGTACGTGCCCGAGGCCGCCGCGAAACCGGCGAGGTATGCGCTGCCGTAGCCGCGCACAGGCGCGTGTACGACGTGCGCGCCGGCGAGCTCCGCGAGCTCCGCGCTGCCGTCCTCGGAGCCGTTGTCGGTGACGATCACCTCCCCTGATACCCGGGAGCGCTCCAGCGCCTCCCACGCCGCCCGGACGCACTGCTCGATGTTCTCTGCCTCGTTGAGGCAGGGGATGATCACCGAGACGAGCTTCTCGGGGCCCTGCTCGGGCTTCGCCTCGGCAGGCGACTGCTGAGACGCGAGCACGTGTGCCATGGCGTCATTGCTAACCGAGTCGCCCACGTCGATCAACAGCCGGCGCACCGAGGCCGGAACAGCGCCGCAAACCGGCTCTGCCACGTCTCTCACTTCGCGGGTTCTAGCCGTAGTAGCGTGCGATGACCTGCAGCTGGCTGAAGACGTCGTGCGACAGGAACAGCACGAAGATCAGCGCGCCCACGACGGGCCCCCAGCGGCGCCCGGCGCCACGCGCGCCCAGCGCGAGGACCGCGCCGAGCAGCGGCAGCAGCGGCAGCAGATAGCGCACCTGCCCGAATTCGGCGTCGGTAGACGGGAAGTGCTGAAAGGAGGCGGCGCCGATCAAGCCCATCAGTCCGACGCTCATGACCGCGTATGTGGTGAGCTCGAGGGCGCGGGTGCGCAGGGCGCGACGGCTCCGATACAGCGAGCGACCACATAGCAGCGCGATCGCCAGGGCTGGTACCAGCGCGAAGTTCTCGACCCAAGCGGGCATGGGCGTGTCGAGCCATCCGTACAGGCCCACATATTGGTCGAACCATATTTGTTGTGCGGGCAGCAGCCCGGGGAAGTCAGAGACCGTCCCCGGCAGCCGAGGCAGGTAGAGCTGCCATATGTAGTTGATCTCCGCCAGGCCGGAGTGGAGCGAGGGGGAGCTACGCGATACCAGCCCGAGCACGGGGCGGTTGGAGAGGACGTTGACGAGCGCGACGAGCACCCCTGGGCTGAGCGCGATCGCGGCGGCGATCGGCAGCAGCACATAGGCCGCTGGGCCACGCACGCGCGCCTGGCGGACGGTGAGGACGGCCAGGCCCAGCAGGACGCCGGGAGCCAGCCCGATGAAGTTCAGCTTGGTCAGGAGGCCAACAGCGGTCACGACGCCGATCGCGATCGCTCCGCGCGTGCTGAGCCCGCGCCGGAACGCGCGTGCCAAGCAGTAGAAGAGCGCGGCGCAGACCGCGAACAGCAGCGAGTCGGGATTGACAGCGCCCGACATGAATCCGAGCAGCGGCGCGAGCGCGATCGACAGGCCGGCCACACTCCATGTCCATGGTGTCGCCGGCAGCGCCTCGCGCACGAACAGGTACACGAACAGCGCAGTGATGCCGGCGAGCAACGCGGAGACGAACCTCATCACGAGCAGCCGGTCGAGCACGCTGCCATTCCGCGCGAGTGAGTACGGGACCGCCTCCAGCGCGTAGTACAGCGGCGGCTCCGAGGCAGCTACACCGGCGGCGGGGCTGCCCGTTTCGCGCGCGCTGGAGGCAAGCGTCCTTTCAAGTGCTTCCTGTTCCTGCTGCGTCTGGATCGTGTGGACCTGGGGTCGCAGGCGAAGTTTTTCGTAGTGCAGCGCAGACAGCGCGTTCTGCTCTTCCTGCGAGAGCTCTTCAGAGCTCGATGACGGCAGCTGACCCGTTTCCGCCAGCTGCTTGACGTAGGCGAAGTGGGCCGGCTCGTCGGGCACCTCGAAGGGGGGGCTCACCAGCGACCACGAGATCGCATTGAGGCACGCGACGGCCGCGCAGACCATCGCCATCCGTGGCACACGTGCAAGGGTCCTGCTCATGGCAGTGCTTTGAACGCGGCGCTCGAGGCCAGCGCGAGCGCCGAGGCGAGTAGCGCGAGTGCGGCGAACGCGCTCCACCGTCCCGGCTCGGCGTGGCCGAAGCCCATGTGGCGCAGGATCGACGAGATCAGAGACGCCCACGAGCGGTCGTCCGGGCGCAGGTATTCGACCCACATCCGAGCGGGGAGCCTCTGGCCGCCATCCTGCAGGCCGACGGCGCCAGGCGCGCCGCTGCCCTGCACTACGACCGTTTCGTCGTGCAGCGCAAATGACACGCAGAGCCTCACGTGGGAGACCGCGCGAGCGAGCGGCTTGACGGGGACCGTCACCGACCCCCCGGACCAGCCCGAGCCGCGTTCCCCGCTGGTCAGCCGCCGTCCGCCGCTGCTCGCCGCGAGCCTCACCCGAGGCCCAGTGGCGGCGGACAGCCACACGCGGATCGCGGACACACCGCGCGGGAGCTCTTCGCCGTCCTGGCAGTAGCTGGCGCTTCGTTGAGTGCCGGCGATCGGTTCTTCCGCGGTATCAGGCGGCACGTTCGTTCGGGCCACGCTCACCGGTGACCGCGTCAACGTCAGCGCGAGTGCGACCGCCAGCAGCGTGAGCCCCACCGCGAGCGTGGCCTTGGCTCGGCCCATGGACGCGGACGCCGCCTAGCGGCGTTTGTAGAGCGCCACGAAAGCGCCCTGCCCGGTCGCTGACGCCCTCGTGTTCTGCTGGGAGAGTGCGCCGAGGACGGACATGCCGACGAAGTCCGGTGCGAGCTGCAGTCGCGGAGGGACCGAGTACACCTGGAACTGGTACTTCGCGCTCGCGCCGTGACGGGGGCAGATGGAGTACGCTTGCTTGCCGGCGCTGTTGATTCCCACATACGCGCCACGCGGCAGCTGTCCAGGATCGAGCCGGTGCAGGGCGGGATCGATCCCTGCGACCGCCCATTCGACGGACACCCCATAGCTTTCCGATTGCGAACCAGCCGTCAGGCCGATCACCAGCAGCACGAGTTCTCGAGTTCCGGCCGGCACGGCGCCCCATTCCAATGGAGGCGGGATGTTCTTGCCGTCGCACGTGTAGAGCGCCGGGATCGACGTGCCCTGGATTCCCGAGCTGCTAAGCGTGATTGGGGTGACCGCCGCCGAGTTCGTCCCGGTGCTCCCGCAGCCCGCAAGTGGCAGCGCCAGCAGCAGCACGGCGCATGAGATCGTTGCCAAAGGATGTCGCAGGGATTTGACTCTCAGGCATGGCGTTGGTCGGTGAACCACGATCCAGGGAACCTACTTTCCCTGTCCGTCAAAGCCAAGCCATTCACGAAACTGTTTCTCAATACGGAACCGATGGAAACATTCTCCGGTGATCGCGCTCGCGTCTTGCTGCTGGATTCCAGACGCGTAGTGATCCAGCCATAGAGACTATGTAGTCTCTACGTGCGTGTCGCGACGGGCGGCTTGGAATGCCCATGCACGCGACCGTACGATATGGCTTTGACCAACCGTCGAGGGGACGAATAAGGGATGAGAGCTACAGTCGTTTGTCTCGCAAAGGCCCGTCGCGGTGCGGCACTCACGGGCTCGTTGCTGCTTGCCGCGTCAGGGGCCGCGGGGTGCGGCGCCACGACGACGGCAGACGTCACGCATTGTCTTGCCGGATCGCTTGTATCGTTCGCACGGACGCAAGGCGATCCGCGCGCCTACGGCGACCTCGAACTGACAGTGTCGTGTAGCCCACAACACGCGTTTGGAATCTCCGAAGTCAGCGAGGGCGGAGACTACCCGGTGCTGGCCGTGCAGCACGGCGGCAAGGACACCTGTCTACACAGGCAGTTCAAGGCCAAAGACGAAAAATGCACAATCGCGGTGATGTTCGAACCCAGCGGCAGGCCAGGCGCTTACGAAACCGACATCTACTTCCAATATGCCAAAGAGAACGAAACCTTCATAGCGAGGGTGACCGCAAGCATCAAGAAGGCATAATCCTGCGCGATCGGCTCGACGGTGGTGGCCGAGATCGCAACGGACAGTGAGGCTGCACGTTCTCACAGTGGGACTGTCAGTTTTTCTGTGTAAATGACTTTTGTTGGTTGTGGATGTCTGGCTATTGCGTGGCGTCGAGTCTGTCGCCGTAGTGGATGGTCAGGATGTTGAGGGCTTGCTTCCAGTTGCTGATCCTGCCGGTCAGGTTCTCACGGTTCCGGCGCTTGGTAGTGGCGACGAGGTAGAGGACCTTCATCGCGGCTTGCTCGTTCGGGAAGTGCCCGCGGTGACGGACGGCTCTGCGGAATCTAGCGTTCAGGGACTCGATCGCATTGGTCGTGTAGACGATCCGGCGGAGCTCGACGGGGAACTCGAGGAATGGCACGAACTCCTCCCACGCGTTCTCCCAGGAGCGGATCATCGCCGGGTAGAGCGGCCTCCAGGTCTCAGCGAACTCTCCGAAGCGTGCTTCTATGGCCTCGACGGTCGGCGCGGTGTAGATCTCACGCAGGCTCTTGGCGATCTTGCCCCAGTACTTCTTGGAGGCGTAGCGCAGGCTGTTGCGCACCAAGTGCACGACGCAGGTCTGGACGGTAGCGTGGGGCCACGTCACCCGGATCGCTTCAGGCAAACCCTTCAAACCATCACAGCACACGATCAGAGCGTCCATGAGACCGCGTTGCGCAGCTCGCTCAGCATGCTCATCCACTGCTTGGCGCCCTCCCCGCCCGTGGGGCCGAGCCATAGCCCGAGGACGTCGCGTTCGCCGTCGAGGTTCACGCCGATCGCGACATAGACCGGACGGTTAGCGACCTGGCTATCACGGACCTTCACGACGATCGCGTCGATCAACAACACCGGGTAGACGCGATCCAATGGCCGGCTCTGCCATGCAGCCATGTCCGGCAGCACCTGGTCGGTGATCTTCGAGATCGTCTCCCGCGAGACCTCGATGTCGTAGATCTCAGCCAGATGCGACTGGATCTCCCCGGTCGTCAGGCCCTTGGCGTAGAGGCTGATCACGTTCGCCCCGAGCCCCTCGAGGCGGCGCACGTGCTTCGGGACCGTGACCGGCTCAAACGTGCCCTCACGGTCTCTGGGCATCCGCAGCTCGACAGGCCCCACATCCGTCCGGACGGTCTTCGCGTAGGCGCCGTTGCGGCTGTTCCCAGAGCCACGCCCGATCGCCTCATACGGCTCATAGCCGAGATGGTCAGCCATCTCCAATCCAAACCGGTCTGAAGGACTTCACGGACCATCGAGGTCAGCAACCCACCTTCGCCCGTTAGAGCGACTCCTTCGCTGTGAGCGCGGTCCACGAGCGCTTCCGCCCAGCCCCGCAGCCCGTCTGCGTCGAACGCCGCAGCAGCTGGCGCCCCCGGCTCCTCCTCGCCGCCGTCAACCGGCGCCGCTATCGCCTCATTGCTCATCAGCACGATCCTCCTTCACGGGCCCGCCCAATACGAACCTCAGATCACGCCAAATACACAAACTTCCGGACAGACCCCTCTCACAGTTGGCCGTAGAAGCGTCGGATGAAGTCTTTCCGAAGACCACGACAAAAATCATGTCGTAGGTCGTTGTATTTGCCGTTGGTGGTGTGGTGTGTGCGGGCCAGCTGGTGTTTGGCTGGCCATGCGTGATGCGGGCGTGGGAGACATTTGTTCGGATTGCTTGACTTTGGGTGGTGGGGGTTGTGATGATGGGTGTGGTTGCCGGCTGCTGGTTTGCGGTGTTGGTGGTTGGTGGCTTGTTTATTGGGTGGCCTGTCGTGTGGCGCTGTGCTGTTGGTGGTGGTGTTGCGGCGGGTCGCTGGAATGTTGTTGAAAGGAGCTCACATGAAGCAGTTTAGGCCGTTGATTGTGGCGTTGTTGGCGGTGTTCGCGCTTGGTGCGGTGATGGCCGCGGGTGCGTCCGCTAGGAAAGCTACACCGGAAATCTTACCCGTCGGCGGTTTCACCGACAAGAGCGGTGAAACAGTGTTCTCGGGGAAAGGCGTACTTGGTACCAGTAACATCAAATGCGTTAGCAGTACGTCGCATGGTGGCTTCACGAACTCGTTATTAGGCACGTTCGATAATTTATACGAAAAATGCTTAGTCAACGAACCAATCGTCGGGTTACTGTTATGCACAGGGTTAAACGACACTGCGGGCTCTAGCTCTATCTTAGCGTTAGGGACGTTCCACCTGCGCTACCGGGAAACGGGTACGAGCACGAAAAGCGTGCTCGCGTTCTTAATCGTACCGGTCCACTTCACGTGCGTGGGCGGAGGGCAAGAAGTCTTAGCCGAAGTCCATGGGTGCGTCGCGGGTGAAGTCACACCCGTCAACACACCGATCACGTTAACCGGAAGCCCGAATCACTTCACGCTGATCCTGAAAAAATCCTCAACAGCGACGCGAAACGAAATAACGAAAATCGCGAATGAGGCGGGCACGGCGCTTGAAACGTGCCAGCTGGAAGCCAAACAAGGCTCGGGCGCGTTCGAACAAAGCGCTCAGGAACAGACGGATGAAATATTCCCGACGTCAACAACGTCGGAAATCATGGCGTAGGGAGTTGGTATTGCCGTAGGTTGTTGGTGGTGTGCGGGGCCGGCGTTGGCTGGCCCCGCGTGCCGCTGTAGCCGGGTGTCCTGGTTTTCTTGTTGTCTTGGTTTGGAGGTGTGATGGTGGCTTGTGGGGTTCTCGGCCGGGTGGGGCTGGCGTGTGTGGTGTGTGTGGTGGTGGTGGGTTGTGGCGGGGCGGGTGGTGGGCTGCCGGGGGGTGTGGTCGCGGCGGTTGGTGACCGTGAGGTGTCGCTGGGGACGCTTGAACATTGGGCGCGGGTGGAGGGTAAGCTCGCGAACCAGGCCCAGCCGGGTGTGCCGAACCAGGCGTGGGTGCAGCCCGACCCGCCGTCATTTGGGGGGTGTGTGGCTCGTTTAGAGCCAGCGGGGCAGGCCACCAGCAGCGCGGGGGCGGCGCGGCTTCGAGACGTGTGCGAGGCCAGCTACCGGGATCTTCAGAGCAAAGCGTTGAACTATCTGCTGCGGTTGATGTGGGAAGAACAGGAGGCTGGCGAACAGCACATCACGCTGACGAGACCCGAAGTAGAACACGAATACGAGGTGTTCACGCGCCGCGAATTCCCCGAACCTGGGGAGCTGCAGCGGCTGCTGAGCTACTCCGGGATGACCGTCGCGGATGAGATGATGCGGATCAAGAAGGACATGCTCCAGACGAAACTGCAGGTGCGGCTCGTCCAGCAGTTGCGCGCGGTCGCTGGGAACGCGCCAGCCGAACGCGCGGCACGAGCGGCTCTGAACGGCGGGCGGGCCCGGTTGTTGAATGAGACGAACTGCCAGGCCGGGCATCTCGTGGAAGTGTGCCGGCAATACCGCGGCGTGATGCGCATAGCGGTCCAGTGAAAGACACACATTGACACGATCCATGTACACGCCCCAGACTTCGGCCACGATGCTCTCTCGAGTTCTTGGCCCACGATAGATGTCTCGCGCCAGCTGGTGGCGATGGCTCCTGACGGCATGCGCGTGCGCAGGCGTGCTGACGCTCGCCGCCGGCACGCCCGCGGCGTCCGCCTCGGCACTGCCCGCCTCCTGTGGCAGTCACGGCTCAGGCGCGGGCCAGCTCGCGCGGCCCTCGGCGGTCGCGGTCAGCCAGCCCACCGGCGATGTGTACGTGCTCGACCGCGAAAACAACCGGGTGGATGAGTTCACCGGCGAATGCGCGTTTATCCGTGCGTTCGGCTGGGACGTGAACGCCGAAAAACCTGAAGAAGCGCCGCAGACGTGCACGACCGCGACACGCTGCCAGGCCGGTAGTAGCGGTGCTGGTGCAGGGCAGCTCGCCTTACCGTTATCGGTTGGGGGGATCGCGGTGGATAACTGTGAGAGCCTGGGCGTTCCCTGCTCGCCGCTCGCAGATCCGTCGGTCGGGGATGTGTATGTCGTTGACGCCAATAACCATCGGGTGGAGAAGTTCACCGCCGAAGGCCGGTTCCTTTTGCAGTTCGCGGCTGGCGGTGGGAGTGTCGCGGTCGGCCCGACCGGAACTGTTTACGTGGGCGAAGGCGGTGCGGCCCAGGAGTATGACCCGGAAACCGGGGTAGCCGAAGCCAAGCTCGAACTGGAAGGCGCCATCTCGATCGCCGACCTCGCGATCAACGCCGCCAGCGAACTGTATGTAACCGAAGGGCAGGTCGGCGAAGCGGGGGGGGAACGCACCCGGCGCGCCACTACAGCGCTACCGGGGAACCAGTGGGAGAACTACTGGAATGCGTCAATGAAAAGGGCAAGTTTGATTGTGAAAATAGCGGCTCGGCGTATCCACTCGCGCTGAATGCCGCTGGCGACGTGTACGTCAGCCAAAAACTCTCCACATCTAGCTCCTTACAGATCCGGGAGTTTACCCCAGCGGGCGTCCAGGTCGCGGCGTTCGCCACCGCCAGCAGCACAGTGAGATACGGGCTCGCGTTCAGCGAACAGACCAGCGCGCTCTACGCGACCACGAACCACGAAAGCGTTGAAGTGGTCGTGCCGCCGGGGCCGGGGCCGGTTATCTCGGGCGAGTCGGCCGGCGGCGTCGAACCGACGGCGGCAGTCGTGGATGCGGTGATCAACCCGGATGCTCCCGTGTCGTGTGGTGAAACGCACTACCGGCTGGAATACGCCACCGCGAAAGAATTCGAAGAAACCGCGAAATACGGGAAAACCGCGCCCGCCGCGGAAGGCGTGTTGGCGAGGAGTTTCGAAGAAGACCCTGTGGAAGTCCCGTTGTCGGGTCTCTCAACGAAGACGACTTACCATTACCGGTTTGTCGCGTCTGATGAATGCGAAGAAACGGTAGGGGTCGAGACGAAGTACACGACCGATGGTGCGGATGAGACGTTCACGACGCAGCCGCCGGCGCTGATCGAAGCAGAGTGGGCGAGCGAAGCGCGCTCGACGTCGGTGACGTTGCACGCGTCGATCAACCCGTTTGGGGTCGCGACGGAATACCGTTTTGTGTATGGCCCGTGCGCGGGCGGTGGTGAATGCAGCGTCCCGCTCCCCGCTGAACAGCTCGGCTCCGCCAAAACTGATGTCGAACAGCATGTGCAGGGGTTGACCGCGGGCCAGGCCTACCACTACCGTGTGATCACGACGAACACGATCGCCGGCAAACAAGAAACCGAGGAAGGCGAAGAACGGGTCTTCACGACCCAGACCGGCGGCGAAGCGGGCCTGCCCGATAGCCGCCAGTGGGAATTGGTGTCCCCGCCGGACAAGCACGGCGCCTCGCTACTCGGCACGAATGAAAAGCAGTTCATCCAGGCCGCCGCCGGCGGGGGCGGGATCGCCTATCTCGCTACCGCGCCGACCGAACGCCAGCCGCAGGGCAACGGCGCGGTCATGCAGATCCTCGCGCGTCGTAGCGGCACTGGCTGGAGCAGCCTGGACCTCGAGGTCCCCCACACGTTCCCCGTCGGCGTGAGGGACCAGGTGCCCTATGTTGCGTTCTCCCCCGATCTTGGCCTGGCAGTGCTGCAGCCCTTGGGGAGCTTCGAACCAGCGCTCTCCAAGGAAGCGACCGAACAGACCGCCTACCTGCGCGAGACCACCACGGGCCTCTTCATGCCGCTGGTCACGCCCGCCGACGACACGACCGAACCCCTCATCCCCTTCGGCGAAGAAGCCGGCGAAGGACAATGCAAAGAGGTCGTCTGCGGCCCCGAATTCAAGGGCGCCTCCCCGGATCTCAGCCATGTCGTGCTCGGCCCAGCCGCAAATGGACGCGTAGCACCGCTGCTGCAGGGCGCCCCAGCTGAAAGCCTCTATGAGTGGGCCGCCGGGAAGCTCGCCTTGGTCAGCGAACTACCGAAATCAAACCCGCCGCAAACGAACGGGCAACCCACGCTCGGCGGTTTCATCGGAACAGTCACGGGGCACGCTGTCTCGAGCGACGGCTCACGCGTCTTCTGGAGCGAGAACGAAGCCACCGGCCCTGCGCCGTTTCTGTTCATGCGTGACATGCCGCTGGGGGAAACGATCGAGATCGGCGGCGCCGGAGCGCAGTTCGAAGGCGCGAACGCGGCAGGCACGCTCGTGTTCTACAGCGGCACGGAGTGCGAAGTCCTCGTCGGCGGGGCGGGCCTTGAATGTAGGCCCGTGACCAGCGAAGGCGAAGACGGGACGGTGCTCGCCTCAAGCGAAGACGGCTCGTGGGTTTACTTCCGCCAAGGGGAAAGCATCTATGTCCGTCACGGCCACGAACCGGCGAGGCTCGTCGCGACGGGCATCGGGAACATCAGACCCTCGACCGTTATTCCCGCGCTCCTACCGCAGGTAGATCCGTGGCGTGCTTCGCCGGATGGTGAATGGTTCACGTTCATGTCTGATAGTTCCCTCACGGGCTATGACAATCACGATGCGCTCACTGGCCAGCCCGACGAGGAGGTCTATCTCTATAGCGCGGCCGCGGGGCGCCTGGTGTGCGCGTCGTGTGACCCGACGGGTCAGCGCCCGCAGGGCAGCACTACTCTGAATTTCGCGGTTTACGGGACCACCGGGTGGCAACAGCAGCCGCTCGCTGCGACGATCCCGGGGTGGGCGCCTTACGCGCCTCGCTATGCGCCGTATGACCCGCGGTTTCTGTCTGATTCGGGCCGGCTGTTCTTTAACGCGGTCGGCGGCCTGGTGCCGCGGGATGTCAATGGTCAGGTCGATGTGTATGAGCTCGAGCCCTCAGGTGTTGGTAGCTGTACGACCTCCACACAGACGGGTACTGTCGTCTATGCTCCGGCGGCGGCTGGTTGTGTCGCGTTGATCTCCAGCGGCGAATCCGATGAAGAATCGGTCTTCGAGGACGCCAGCGAATCGGGCGAAGACGTCTTCTTCCTCTCCTCCTCACGGCTGTCCACCGCGGATCTCGACGGCACTCTCTCTGTTTGGGACGCGCACGCCTGCACGATCGCCTCGCCCTGCATACCGGCCCCGGCGTCCCCGCCGCCTCCTTGTAACACGGAATCCTCATGTAAAGCGTCGCAGTCGCCGCAGCCCCAGATCTACGGCGCCCCCCCAACCGCGACATTCAACGGCCCAGGCAACGCCACACCGACCCTACCGTCCTCCGCGCACCCTAAGACCGCCGCGCAGATCAAGGCTGAAAAGCTAGGCAAGGCACTGAAGGCGTGCCACAAGAAGCCGAAGAAGAAGCGTAAGGCATGCGAAAAGGCGGCCCGCAAGGCATACGGCGCGAAGGTTGCCGCGAAGAAGTCCAGCAGAGCCACCAGCGACCGGAGGGCATCGTGATGAGCCTTTTTAGAGCCTTCCAACGACTGGCCTTCTCGGCCGTGAGTGCATGTCGCCGTGGATCGTGCTGCTTGGCGCTCGTCACGACCTTATCGCTGCGCGCCGCGTTTGACCGTGCAGGGCGAATCCCGCGCCGCGCAACCCGCGGTCCGCCGACCGTCTACGCACTCACCCTGCACATGAAGGGTCGAGGAGAAAGGTATACGCCGCTTATCTCCGCGATCGTTGTGTCGGCTGCGTTGGCGGCACCGTGTGCCGCCAACGCAGCCGAAGGAATCCCTTGGTGGCACGCCACGGCCGAGCCGGTGCCGACCGACCTCAGTCCTACAAATGCGCGTGCGCGTGATGAGGTTCTGGAAGTGTCGGTGACCGCGACCGGCGGCGACGTGCTGTGGTTTGAATCGAGCCGCGAATTCGCGGTGTTTCCCTACAACGCGTCTGCGGCGGAAGCGCAGGCCGCGCTTGAAGGTCTCTATGGTAAACACACTGTCGAAGTCGCCGGCGGTCCGGTCGCGGCTGGCACGGGCGACCTCAGCGCCGCGACGGGGATGGGCTCGTTCAGCGAAAAATCCACGGAAGTCACGGTGCTCGCCACCGAAGCTGGCGCTTTCGCTGTCGGCCAGGAAATCTCAGGCGCCGGCATACCTGAAAAGACAACGATCACGAAGGTCGTCGGCAGCATCCTCACGCTGTCCGCGGAAACGACCGAATCCGGGATTGTCGTCGAACTCCACGCCGGCTCTAACGAAGTGACTGGTGTGGCCGCGACCGCTGGAGCCTTCGAAAAAGGCCAGGAGCTCTCCGGCGCGGGCATTCCCTCCGGCACGACGATCGAAAAGGTCGAACCCGGCAAGCTGATCCTCTCCAGCGTCGCGACCGAAGCCGGGACCGGCGTCGCTCTCGCCAGCCGTGTCCCCTACACGATCACGATCAAGGGCCGTGCGATCTCGGCCGCCACCATCGAAACGATTGAACGCGTGGCACCACGAGGATGCGACTTTCCGCAGTTCAAAGCGAGCTGCCTGTCCGAGGGAGCAGAAGAAGAAGGAGGCTCGATTCACATTGTGCAGAAGTCTGAAGGCCGCGCCGATGGCGAAATTCTTGTGACTGCAACCAACCTCGGTGACGCGAGCGCGTCCGGCGCAACGGAACCGATCACGGTCTCCGACGTCGTGCCGGCTGGGTTTGAAGCGGTCGGGGTGAGCGGGCTCGCGTTCGAAAGCGCCGTGCAGCAAACGCCGCTTTCGTGCGCGCTTCAGGGCGAGAACGGGGTGTCTGGGCCTGCGTGCTCGTTCGCGGGAAGCGTCCCCCCCTACACGTCGCTGACCCTGCATCTCCAGGTCGATGTGTCCGGTGGTGGGGAAGGTGAGCAGGGCCGGGTGAGTGTCTCGGGCGGCGGCGCTAGGTCGCTGTCGGTTATGCGCAAGATCCCCGTGGGCGAATCGACGCCGTTCGGAGTCTCCGACTATGAGCTCGTCAACGAAGACGAAGGCGGTGGCGCTGACACGCAGGCGGGGTCCCATCCCTTCCAGCAGACGACGACGTTGATCATGAACCAGATCGTTGACCCGGCGAATGGTTTCATCGAGCCGGTGGCGCTGCCTAAGGATCTTCACTTCCTCTGGCCCGCGGGGCTGGTGGGCAACCCGGCGTCGTTGCCGCAGTGCCCACCCACAGACTTCGATGTCGCGAACGTTACTTGTCCCGCAGATACGGCTGTTGGTGTCGCCAAAACGCTCGTCACGTTCAACCAGGGTGCTGGGCCGCAAACGTTTGCCGAAGATAGACCGCTGTTCAACCTGGTGCCTTCGCCGGGTGAGCCGGCGCGCCTTGGCTTCGTCGTGCGCGGCGTCCCTGTGTATGTCGATCCGTCGGTGCGCTCGGGTCGTGACTACGGGATCACGGTGAGCTCGGACAACATCTCAGAGCTCGCGGGGTTCCGCTCGGTCGAAGTGAGTGTCTGGGGTTCCCCTGGTGCGGCGAGCCACGATCAGCTCCGCGGCGAAGAATGCCTCGGTGCAACGGTGGAAGGCCACGGATCGTGCGTGCCGCCGATAGGAAAGCCAACCGCGTTCCTGTCGCTGCCGACGTCCTGCCCGGTCAACCAGGCGACCGGCCGTCCGGAACCGCTCGTGAGCACGGTGACGGGCGACACATGGCTGGAACGTAAGCCCACCGACGAGCAGCCGCAGCTCGCGGAATACGTGATGCCGGCGATGGATGGCTGTGACGCGCTGCCGTTCAAGCCAAGCATCGTCGTTACCCCAGACGGTCATGAAGCGAGCAAGCCGACGGGGTTGAACGTGGATGTGCACGTCCCCCAGCAGGAGACCTTGAACCCCGAAGGCCTCGCCGAGGCCGACCCGAACGACATCACGGTCACTCTCCCCGAAGGCGTAGCGGTCAATCCTTCCAGCGGTGATGGGCTGCAGGCCTGCAGCGAGAGCCTGGTCGGCTTCACGGGCTCCCAGGAACTCTTCAAGGGCTCCGAACCAGGGGTACTCACGCCGACGTTCAGGGGGTTCCTGCCGCAAAGCATCGCCGCGAAAACGGCCATCGAAGCAGGTGAAGCGCCCGCGGGCGAAGGTACGCTCGAACCGGGTCTGAACTTCTGCTCGAACGCGTCGAAGATCGGCGAAGTCACGATCAAAACCCCGCTGCTGCCGCCCACGCAGCCGCTGACGGGCTCTGTGTATCTCGCGACCCAGAACCAGAACCCGTTCGGCTCGCTGATCGCCCTCTATCTGATCGCCGAAGACCCGGTGTCAGGCACGCTCGTGCGGATCGCCGGCCAGACCCACCTCTCGCCGGCCGGCCAGCTCACGACGACCTTCGAAGACAGCCCGCAGGCACCCTTCGAAGACGCCGAACTGCATTTCTTCGGAGGGGAACGCGCGCCGCTCACGAGCCCCGCTCACTGCGGCGCCTACACCACCACCGCCTCGCTCACCCCGTGGACGGGCGGTCCTCCCGTCGCGGCGTCCTCCACGTTCAACATCACCGAAGGTCCGAACCACAGCCCGTGCCCCGCCGCGAGCCTGCCGTTCAGCCCCGCATTGACGGGCGGCACCACGAACAGCAACGCCGGATCCTTCACCCCGCTCACGACGACGATCAGCCGCGGCGATGGCCAGCAGAACCTGCAGCAGGTCACGCTGCACATGCCCGCCGGCGTCGAGGGCCTGCTCTCGAACGTGAAGCTCTGCCCCGAATCCCAGGCCAACGAAGGCACCTGCAGCCCCGAATCCCTGATCGGCGAAACGATCGTCTCCGCCGGCGTCGGCTCCGACCCGGTGTCGGTGACCGGCGGTAAGGTCTACCTCACCGAAAAATACGCTGGAGCCCCGTTCGGGTTGAGCATCGTCAACCCGGTGAAGGCGGGCCCGTTCGATTTGGAGCACGACACCTCAAACCCCGCCCAGGACCCCCCCTGCGACTGCGTCGTCGTGCGCGCGAAAATCGAAGTCAACCCAATCACCGCGGAACTGACGGTCACGACCGACCCGTCGGGCCCGCACGCGATCCCACACCTGATCGACGGTATCCCCGTCCAGATCAAGGCGGTCGCCGTCACCGTCAACCGCGAACACTTCACGTTCAACCCTACGAACTGCAGCCCGATGTCCCTGACCGGCAGCATCGCCAGCGACGAAGGTGCCTCAACGCCCCTCTCGATCCCCTTCCAAGTGACGAACTGCGCGATCCTGAAATACGAACCGAAAGTCGCGGTCTCCACCGTCGGCAAAGCCAGCAAAGCCGACGGCGCGAGCCTATCCTTCAAGATCTCCTACCCGAAGAACGCCCTCGGCAGCCAGTCATGGATGAAGGAGATGAAGTTCGACATCCCCAAGCAGCTCCCGGCACGCCTGACGACAATCCAGAAGGCCTGCCTCGCAGCGACGTTTGAAACGAACCGATCCGCATGTCCGGCCGCGTCGATCATCGGCCACGTACTCGTCCACACCCCGGTCCTTCCGGTACCACTAGAAGGCCCCCTGTACTTCGTCTCATACGGAGGAGCAGCGTTCCCCGACGCCGTCGCCGTCCTACACGGCTACGGGCTCACCATCGAATCGCACGGCCACACATTCATCAACAGCAAAACAGGCGTCACAAGCGCGACCTTCGAATCGGTGCCCGACGTACCCTTCGAATCCATCGAAGTTAGCGTCCCCCAAGGCCCATTCAGCGAGTTCGGCGCCAACCTGCCCCACGAAGGCTACAACTTCTGCGGCCAGAAACTCACAATGCCGATCCTATTCAAGGCCCAGAACGGCCTCGAAATCCACCAAAACACCCCGATCGCCATCACCGGCTGCCACACCCTCACCAAGAAACAGAAGCTTGCCGCCGCCCTGAAAGCCTGCCACAAGAAACACAACAAGAACAAGCGCGAAGCCTGCGAGAAGGCTGCCCGCAGAGCCTTCGGCGCAAAGAGAGCCAAGAAGAAAAGATAGGTGTGCGCGAGCGCGACCTGCCGGACGGTAGCTCGCGGCAGAGCATCAGCAGATCGGCCATCTGCCTGGCGGCTCCTCTCGGCCGCGCCCCCGCTGACGGGGTCCCCGTGATGTGTTCCAGGCTGTGTGCGTGTTCGTCATGTCCCGCTGGTGGGATGAGAGGATGGACACGATCATGAAGCGACGCAGGCACACGCCGGAGCAGGCCGTCCGGAAGATCCGTGAGGGCGAACGGCTGTTGAACGAGGGGCGGAGCTCGCTGAGGTGCTGAGGCATCTCGAGATCACCGAGGCGACGTTCAACCGTTGGCGGGCGCAGTATGGCGGGATGAAGGCCGACGAGGCGAAGCGGCTAAAGGGTCTGGAGGTGGAGAACCAGCGGTTGAAGAAGCTCGTGGCTGAGCAGGCGCTGGACATCGACATGCTCAAGGAGTTGGCGGAGGGAAACTTTTGACCCCGGAACGCAGACGCCGAGCCGTTGGTCGGCTGCAGCAGCGTTTCGGGGTTTCCGAGCGCCGTGCGTGCCGCGTCGCGGGCCAGCATCGTTCCACGCAGCGCAAACCACCGCCGGCACGCCGGCTGGCGGATGAGCGGCTCGGCCGTCGGCTGCGGGAGATCGCCGGTGAGCATCCGCGTTGGGGATGGAAGACTGCCCATGAGATCCTACTGCGGGAGGGCTGGACGCTGAATCGCAAGCGGACACGCCGTATCTGGCGCCAGGAGGGGCTCAGACGGCCCGAGAAAGCGAGGAAGCGTCGTCGGCTGCCCAGCGGGCGCAAACAACGCTTGAGAGCCTCGAGAGCGAACGAGGTGTGGGCGATCGACTTCCAGTTCGATGAGACCGCCGACCGCCGCAGGATCAAGCTGTGCAACATCGTCGACGAGTACACCCGCGAGGCCCTCGCGATCCGCGTCGGCAGATCCTGCACCGCCGATGATGTCGTCGAAGTCATCACCCAGCTGGTCAGCGAGCGCGGTGCACCGGCGTATCTGCGCTCGGATAACGGTCCGAGTTCGTCGCGTGGGCGCTGCGGGACTACTGCCGGATGACGCTAATGGCCACAAGCTACATCGAGCCTGGCAGCCCGTGGGAGAATCCGTTCGTTGAGTCCTTCAACGTCCGGCTGCTTGACGAGCTGCTGAACATCGAGGAGTTCGGCTCGATCACCGAGGCAAAGGTCCTCATCGAGGACTGGCGCCAAGAGTACAACACCTACCGGCCCCACTCAGCACTCGGGGGCCGCACTCCAAACGAGTACGCCATCACCACAAACAAGAACAACCAAAACAACCCAGAACACGCATAACCCCTGGACCACTCACCGGGACCCCGTCACCGCTGTGGCGGCACGCGGGGCCAGCGAACGCCCGCCCCGCGCACCACTAATATTACGGCAATACGACGACCTACGCCATGATTTCCGCCGTTGTTGACGTCGGGAACATTTCATCCGCGGCTTCTACGGCCAGCTGTTCGAACGGGCCCGTGCCTTGCTTCGCTTCCAGCGAGCATGTTTCAAGCGCCGTGCCCGCCTCGTTCGCGATTTTCGTTATTTCGTTTCGCGTTGCTGTGGATGTTTTCTTCAGTGACAGCGTAAAGTGATTCGGCGACCCGGTTAACGTGATCGATGTGTTAACCGGTGTAACTTCCCCCGCTAGACACCCCCTCCATTCGATTAAAGCTTCTATTATTCCCACGCACGTGTAGTGAACCGGCGTCAATAAGTACGCGAGTACGCTTTTCGTGCTCGTGCCCGTTTCCCGGTAGCGCAGGTGGAACGTCCCTAACACTAAGATAGAGCTAGAGCCCGCAGTGTCGCCTAACCCCGTGCATAACAGTAAGCTACCGGCTTCGCTGACTAAGCATTTTTCGATTAACAGGTCGAACGTGCCTAATAACGAGTTCGTGAAACCATCGCGCGACGTACTGCTCGCGCATTTGATGTTACTGGTACCAAACAGGCCTTTCCCCGCGTACTTGACTTCACCACTCTTGTCAGTGAACCCGCCGACGGGTAAGATTTCCGGCGTCGCTTTCCTAGCAGATGCACCCACAGCCACCACCCCACCAAACACGAACACACCCAACAACACCACAACCAACGGCCTGAACCGCCTCATGAGAAAACCCCTTTCAATGGCTCAAAGAAAGCATCCCACCGAGATCCGGCGAAAGTCAAGTAATCGGAATCCAATGTCTCCGAGTCAGCCGTAGTAGCGAGCAACGGCCTGCAACTGGCCAAAGAGGTCGTTGGCGAACAACAGGACCACGATGGACACGCCAGCGACCCGACCCCAACGACGCCCAGCGCCGCGAGCCGCCAGCGCGAAGCCGACGGCCAGCAATGGGGCCAGTGGCAGGAAGTAGCGCGGCTGCCAGTACGGGCCTCCCGCGCCGCTGTGCTCGCTGATGTAAGAGTTCGCGCCCACCAACACCAAGAGCCCAAGGGTCATGATGGAGTAAGTGGCGAACTCGGCCACGTGTCAACGCAGCGCCCCGCGCTTCAGCACCAGCGCCCGCACGGCGAGGCCCGCGAGCACCACAGCGGGAACCAGCGCCAAGCTGTACATCCAGCCAGGGAAGAAGACGTCGTCCCAGCCGAAGCGTCCGATCGCGCCGTCGAACCAGAGGTTGCGCGTGGTGATGATCCCCGGGAAATCGCTCGTCATCCCGGGAAGCCTGGGCAGATAGAACTGCCAGATGTAGCTGATCTCGTGAGAGAGGGGTCCGTTCATCAGATGGACGGCCGAGGCGGCAGCGCCCAGGACGGGCTTGCCTGTCAGGGCGTTCCGGGCGATGTAGAGCGCGACGGGAGCGCAGGCGATCAGCGCGGCCGCCGCGGCCGAGCGCAGGGCCGCCCGTCGTGATGTTCGCGGGGCGCGGTGGGCGAGGAGCGCCAGCCCCACGAGCACGCCCGGGGCGAGCCCGACGAAGTTGAGCTTTGCGAGGAACCCTACGGCGGCGACGGCGCCGATCGCGAGCGCCCGGCCGCGCGTGAGCCCTCGCCGGAACGCACGCGCGAAGAGGAGGAACAGCGCGGCCGAGATCGCCACGAGCAGCACTTCTGGATTGACCGCGCCCGAGATGAAGCCGAGCAGGGGCATCGGCGCGACCGCCAGCGCTCCCACGGTCCATGCCCACGGCGCACCCGGCAGCGTCTCGCGCACGAAGAGGAACGTCAGCAGCACGGCGACACCGGCGATCAGCCCTGAGAACAGCCGCATGAGCTGGAGGCGATCGAGGAGCTTGCCCCACGAGCCGAGCGTGTAGGGGATCGTCTCGAGCGCGTAGTACAGCGGTGGCTCGCTGGTCGCCGTCCCTGCGTTCACCCGGCCCACCGGCGGGAAGCTGCTGGCCAGGTCGCGCTCGAGCTGGCGCTGTTCGGCATCCGAGGAGATCGCCGGGAACTGTGGGTTGAATCGCATCGACCCCTGATGCAGATCTTCGGCCACGACGGCCTCTTCTTGCGAGAGCTCGTTGCTCGCGCCCGCCGCCGGCAACTGGCCAGTCGCTGCCAGCTCCTGCACGTACGCAACGTGGTCCGGTTCGTCTATCCCCTCGAGGGGGGGTGTGATGAGCGACCAGGACGCCGCGTTCAACAGTGCCACGAGGCCACACACCCATGCCGCCGTTGGCACCGACCGAATGATCCGGCGCAAACCGGCGAGCGGCCTGCGCCGCGGCGCGGACCCGCTCGTCGACACCTGCGTGCGTGGCTCGGTCGCGACACGGGCGGTCATGCCAGCTCCCGGAGGACCAGCCACGAGATCGTGGCGGCCATCGCTGCCACCAAGGCGAGCGCCAGCAGCGCTACCGCGACGCCGCTGGGGGCGTGAGCGAGGCCCATGCGCCGGGCCACGGATCTCGCCAGCGACCACCACGTGTCCTGGCCGGGGCGCAGGTATTCGACTATCACCCTGCCCGCCGACGGTTCGTGGCCCGGCTCATAGGCGGCGTTCTGGGGGCGGCTTTCAACGCCGCGCACCTCGACGGCTTCGCGCGCGTGCCCGATGCGGACGCAGATCGTCACATCGGAGCTCGCCCGGGAGACGGGGCTCACCGGAATCGTCACCGAGCCCGTGCTCCACCCAGCGTCGCGGAGGCCGCTGGTGAGCACGCGCGAGCCCGACCTCGCCACGAGCGTCAACGGGGGACCGATCACGGCTTCGAGCCACACGCGGATCGCCGTGGTCCCACGCGGCACGACTTCGCCGCCCTGGCAGACCTCCGCGCCGCTGCCGAGCGAGCCGAGCGCCCTGGCGTCGAGGAGCGGAGCCTTCGACCTCGTCACCAAAGGCGGCGAAGTCGACAGCACGACGCACACCGCGATCGCTACGAGACCGAGCGCGACGACCAACGCGATCCTTACGTCACGCATCCAACTATCAAAACCCGCTGGCGCCCGGCCGTCAACGAGGACGGCGCGAGCCCGGGAAGCGTCAGCGAGATTCGCTCCCGTGCGTTTCCAGCTCCCCGCCCAACGTGGACGGCGGCGCGCCGTGGGCCCCCACGTAGTGAGGAGCCTTCACGTCGAAGATCGGCACATCCGGGATCGCCTCTGCCAGCCTCGCTCTCAGCTCCACGGTGTCGAAGCGGTGCGACTCGGGGGCCAGCGGATTGACCGTGACGGCCTCCAGCTTGATCGGATCGAGCACGTGCAGCCGCACGCCCTGGCGCTCATACCAGCTGGGGCCGCGCTTCCACAGGAACACCTTCGTGGGGTCGGCCGTGACAAGCGAGAGTCGGCGCCGACGGTGGTGCAGCGGGTGCAGGAGCGCCCGGAGGAAGCCTTCCGGCAGCGCGCCCGCGACGAGCAGGGTATGCGCGCTTGGGTTCGCGTCGAGCAGCTCGGCCACCTGCTCGGCATCGGCGGTGAGGACGAAGCGGGGCGTGAGCGCCACCGGCCCTCCCTCCTGCGCCACCAGCAGGCTGCCTCCGCCGGCCGCCGCGAGCTCACGCAGGCGTTGCCCGCTCGCGTCGTCGTCGATCGCCCGCAAGCGCACGAGCTCGACGGCATCACGCGTCTGTAACACGACCTCGTCGATGTCGCGGTCGAGCACCGCCCCCGTCGCCAGCACCAGGCCGTCGGAGATCTCCGGCGAGGAGGCCGCGCGGCGGTCGGCCGCCCCGTCGATCAGCACCTGCTCGGCGCCGTGGGCGAGCATCGCGTCGCTCACCATGCGCACGTCGGCGGCTGCGCTCGGCCCCGCCACCTCGACCGCCCCCGTCTCCCGCAGTCGCGCGACGAGCACGCGCCCGAGGGGTGTGCGCACCGAGGTCTCCTCGAGCAGCTCATGCTCGAGCCCGCTCGCGCGCAGCAGCCCGTCGGTGGTTGCCACGAGGCTGCCGGCGGGCAGGCGCACGCGCGGCTTCTCGATGCGCGCGTCGATCACGTCGCGCTCCTCGCCGTCGCGGCCGACCGAGGTGACGCCCACGGGACGGCCCTGCGCCTCGAGCTCGCGCAGCAGTGCCGCGAGCGCCTCGGTCTTGCCGGTGTTCTTCGCGAGGCCCACCACCGCCAGGCGCCGCGTCCCAGCCGTCAGTTCGCTGAGGCTTCGCGTCACGCCGGCGCTGCCGCGCGTGCGGCGAGCTCGCGCACGATGAACGTCGCCAGGTGGTGCGGTTCGGTGCCCTTGGAGAAGCCCGCGTCGTAACCGAGCTCCTTGGCGAGCTCGTTGGAGACGCGCGGCCCGCCGCACGCGAGGATCATCTGTGAGCGCCTGCCCTCCGCCTCGACGATCTCGACGAGCTCAGTGAGGTTGTGCACGTGCAGGTTCTGCTGGGTGACGGTCTGCGAGACGAGGATCGCGTCCGCGCCGACGTCGATCGCGCGGGCGACGAGCACGCTGTTGGGGACCTGGCTGCCGAGGTTGTGCGTCTCGAAGCAGCGGTAGCCCTCGAGGCCGTGGTGGCCGTGGTAGCCCTTCAGGTTGAGCATCGCGTCGATGCCGACGCTGTGGGTATCCGATCCCGTGCTCGCGCCGACGACGACAATCGGGCGGCCGATGTGCGTCTGGGCGAAGTGTTCGATCTCGTCCTCGCTCATGTACTCGATGTCGAAGCCCTCGCCCTGCAGTGCGGCGAAGTCGACCGTCTGCATGCAGCGCCCGTACATCACAAAGTACGTGTAGCCCTCGGTCAGCTGCTCGTAGTGGACGACCTCGGGCTCCTCGAAGCCCATGCGCGCGGCGAGCTCCATCGCGGCGCGGCGCGCGGCCAGCGAGTAGGGGACGGGGAGCGTGAAGCTCATCTGTACGAGCCCGTCGCCGAGGTGGTCAGCGTAGGGCCGGACCGCGCTGAGGTCGACCTCACGCATGGCCGGCCTCGCTACGCATAGCTGGCCTCGCCGCGCGGCGTGGGGCGCTCGCCGCGCATGAGCTCGACGACCGGGTTGAAGTAGCTCTCATCCGTCTCGACGATCCCCTCGATGCCACGGCCCTCGTCGAGCTTGCGGCTGACGTCGCCGAAGCTGGCGTCCTCGATCGCCTTGAACAGCCCCACGTCGGCGATGCGCTCGAGCAGCTGGTGCGCGCCGGCGAGCACCTCCTGCGCGCGCGTCTGGATGATGCCGCCGCGCTTGAACTCGATCTCCTCGCCGAGGTCGGCGGCGGCGTTGAACACGTAGTCGACGTTCTGCAGGCCGAGCACGCGGTCATGGATATGCGGCGTGAAGATGCCCTCGGTGGGGACACCGATGGTCTGGATGCCCTGGCCGGTGGCGACGGTGACGAGGTTGAATAGCGCGTCTGCCGCGTGCGTGCGAAACAGGTTGCCGTCCATGTGGCGCGTGGGGGGCATGTACTTGACGGGGCAGTCGGGGAACAGCTCGCGCGTGAGCTGCGCCTGCGCCCACTCGTACAGCAGCCCGTTGCGGACGGGCACGTCGATCTCGAACGCGTCGCCGAGCGCGATCTGCGCGTCGGGCACGCCGGAGGCGAGCGCGAGCTGGTGGTTGATGAACTGCGACGCCGTGACCGACGGCGCGGCCTCTACCGCATCGGCTGTGCGCAGGTAGTTGTCCTCGCCGGTGTTGATCACGACGCCGAAGTAGCCGTTGATCATGCGCGAGACGCGCTGGTCGATCAGCCCGCGCACGATGTTGATGTCGCGGTAGAGGATCCCGTAGAGCGCGTCGTTGACCATGTTGTCGAAGCCCTCCCACGCGCCCATCGCCGCTATCTCCGACATGCATAGGCCCGAGCAGAAGCTCGACAGGCGGATGTAGCGGCCGTGCTGCTCTGACCACTCGTCCATCGCCTCGCGCATGATGCGGAAGTTGGCCTGTGTGGCGAACGTGCCGCCGTAGCCCTCGGTGGTTGGCCCGTAGGGGACGTAGTCGAGCAGGCTCTGGGCGGTCGAGCGAATGACCGCGACGATGTCGCCGCCGGCTTCGGCGACGGCCTTGGCGTGCACGACGTCCTCGTACACGTCGCCGGTGGCGGTGAGCACGTAGCGCAGCGGTGTCGCGGCTTCCCCGAGTCGCTGGCGCATCGCGTGGCGCTCGGCGAAGCGCGCGCGGATCTCGCGCAGCCGCGTGGCGGCCTCCGCCGTGACGCGTGCTCGGATCGTGCTCTCCTCGGCGAACTCCAGGGAAAGCAGGTCGAGCTCGCCGGCGCTTACGGCCTCTGCTATCTGCTGCGGTGAGCGGCTGGTCTGGACCATGGCGTTGCCGAGCCAGAAGGCGACACCGCGGGCGAGGCCACCGTGCTCGTTCACGTGATCGGCGAGCACGTTGGGCAGCGGCGCGTCGAGGTCGTTGGCGCCGTCGACGCCGAGCAGGCGCGTGACGCTGCGCTCTACCGATACGGTGGTGCGCCCGGCGATCTGCTCGCCCACTCCCTCGGCGATCTTCTTGGCGGCAGCGCGGCACGCCTCCACCACACCGGGGTCGAGGTTCAGCTTGGACGCCGCAGCGGAGCCGCCTCCGGCGGCGGAGCCCTTAAACGAAGATCCGTTGTCGGTCATCTGATGTCCCTGACGATCGGGAAGGGGATCACCTCGCGCAACGTGTCGCGTTCGGTGAGAATCATCACGAGGCGGTCGACACCCATGCCGCCGCCTGCCGTTGGCGAGTAGCCGTACTCGAGCGCGCGCGTGTACTCCTCGTCGTTGGGGTGGGGCACGTCGCCGTCGTCCACGGCGCGGCGCTTGCGCTGGTCGACAAAGCGCTGCCACTCATCGACCGGGTCGTTGAGCTCGGTGTCGCCGCTGACGAGCTCGATGCCGCCGATGACCGCGTCGAAGTGCTCGCCGAGCTCGGGGTGCACGGAGTGGCGCTTAGTGATGGGAAACGGCTCGAGCGGGAAGTCGAACACGTGCGTGGGCTGGTTGATCGTGCTCTCGAGTTTCTCGGAGTAGATGTCCGCGACGACGTCCGCCCACGTCGCGGCGGGGTCCACCGGCTCGTCGAGCAGCTCTGCGAGCTCGTCGCGCGATGACTCCATGAAGTCGCACCCGAAGCGCTCGAGGATCAGATCGCGCATGGTGACGCGCCGCCACGGCTTGGCGAGGTCGATCTCCTCGCCGTTGCGTTTGATCGTCGTGCGCCCGATCGCGGCCCGGGCGACGTCGCGGAACATTTCTTCGGTGACGGTGGCGACGTCGTTGTAGTCGGAGTACGCGCACATGAACTCGATGATCGTGAACTCGGGGCTGTGCTTGGGGGAGATGCCCTCGTTGCGGAACACCTTGCCCATGTCGTACACGTTCTCCATGCCGCCGACGATGCAGCGGTTGAGGAACAGCTCGACGGAGATGCGCAGATACAGATCGCGGTCGAGCGCGTTGTGGTGCGTGGTGAACGGGCGCGAGCCGGCGCCGCCGGCGAGCGACTGCAGCGCGGGCGTTTCGACCTCGACGAAGTTGCGTTCGTTCAGCCACTTGCGGATCTCGAACACGATCTTGTGGCGCGTGATGAACAGCTCGCGCGTGTCGTCGTTGGCGAGCAGGTCGAGCTCGCGGTAGCGGTAGCGCGTGCCGGTGTCGCCGAGACCGTGGTGCTTGTCCGGCGGCGGGCGCAGCGTCTTGGTCAGCAGCGTGCACTCCTTGACCGCGAGCGCGAGCTGCCCACGCTGGGTGACGTAGATGACACCGTCGATGCCGACAATGTCTCCAATGTCAAGACCGAGGATGCGGTCGTATGTCTCCTGCCCGAGCGCATCGACGCGCACGACCGCCTGGATCGAGCCGGACAGGTCGCGGATGTCGAGGAACGCCGTCTTGCCGTGGCCGCGGCGCGAGATGATGCGTCCGGCGATCTGGTAGCTCAGCTCCGGGTGCTCGCCGGCGTCGAGGTCGGCGGCGTCGTGCGCGGCGAGCACGTCGGCGATGCGCGTGCGCGTGTTCCAGAGGCTTACCGGGGGGTAGGGGTCGATGCCTTCGCTGCGAAGGCGCTCCATCTTGGCGCGGCGTTCGTCGAATTCGACCGCCCCGTCCGGGGACGATGGGACGGCGCCGTCGGCGTCGAGGACAGCGTCCTGGGGCTGTCCGTTGCCGGACGCGGCAGCGCTGGCCTCAGCGGCGGGTGAGGGTGGATCGCTGATGGGTAGATCGCCAGCGGGCACGCCGACGATCGTAGCCCATGTGACGTGTCTGCCTGCGGGGCGTGAGCGTCCCCGAGCTGCGGCAGCTCACCTGCGCGTGTAGCGCGCGACGAATGCCCCTTCGGCGGTCGCGCCGATCGCGGCGCCGTGCGCGGAGAGGGCGGCGAGAATCGGCTGGTCGGCGAAGTTCGGGGAGATCTTGGCGGCGGCGGGCAGGCCATAGAGCATGAACTGGTACTGCATCGCCTGTCCCCTCTTCGGGCAGATCGAGTAGCGGCGCCCATGCTTGGCGGAGAGGCCGACGTGCGCTCCTTCGGGCACTTCGCCGGAGTTGAGCCTGTGCAGCGCGGGGTTCACGCCCGAGATCGCCCATTCGATTGAGGCCCTGTAGCCCTGAGTGTGGGGCACCTGTGTGATGCCGAGCACGGCGAGCACCAGTTCTCCCGTGTCGGATGGAATCTTGCCCCATTCGAGCGGCGGGTTCACGTCCCTGCCGCTACAGGTGTAGAGGGCGGGCAGGTTGTGCGCGGTCACGGCGGAGCTCTGCAGGGAGACCCTCACGGCGTCGGGGGCCGCGGCTTTCGAGCCGGAGTTCGCGCAGCCGGCCAGCGCGAGCAGGAGCACCACCAGAAGTGGCACACACAGGACGGTTGCTGGCGGTCAACGCATCGAGCTCCTTTGACGCCGTGAGAACGAGCTTGTGGCGGCGCTGGCAGCAAGCTACCTCTTGGGATCGTCCGCTGCCAAGCGTTTGTCGGAAGTGTCTCCAGCCTCCCGAGGCGAGCACTCGCCTACGTTTGAGGAGGAGTTCAGGAGCGTCCGCAGTCCGGCGTCGCGTAGCCTGCGTGGCAGGTGGTCCGTGCGGTCCACCGAATCGTGAAAGCCTTGAGCTTGGCGGCCGCGCGCGCACTCAGCTGTTCTTCCAGTTCCCGGCGGATCGTCGCTTCGACCTCTGCGAAAGGCCGTGCGTACGGTGGCGTGATGTGCGTGACTTCGAAGAGGAAGTACCCGTTGCTGGGGGCGGGGTTGGTGACGTCGTGGGGCCTGAAGCTGACGGGACCCTCGAGCCTGCGGGGTGGCGCCGTGAAGATCGCGTCGTTGAGCGGCGGCTCGTCGTAGTACTTCGGGATCAGGTCGGGGACGTATCCTTTTTTGGCTAAGTCTGGTTGGAGCAGTTCCGGTGGTATCTGCTGCGCGATCACCTTTCCGAAGGGCATCCCCGCTTCGATCTCCCGCTTGGCCTCGACCGCCGCCTTCTCGGTGCCGATGCGGAGTATGCGCAGGGCGCGTCCTTCGGGGATGGTGAATTGCCCGAGGTGCGTGTGGTAGTAGGAGTGCGCCTGCGCGCGCGTGGCTTGGCGGGGGGCCCTGTCGATGAAGGTGGCGAACGCTTGGCTGGTGAGCTGTTCGAGCTCGACGTTATAGGTCTGGCCGGGGGGCGACTGCTGCGCCTGGGTCAGCAGCTCGGCTGCGCTGGGGAAGGCGTGGCGGGCGAGGCGTTCGAAGTCCCGTGCGATCTGCTCTGAGTCGATCCCCAGCCTGCTTTCGCTGGTCTGGTCGATCAGCCAGTCGGCGTGGATCGCCGTGCTCAGCGCCGCGCGCTCCAGCAGCTGGTGGATCGCTTCGCAGTCGGCCCTCAGCTGCGCTGGGGATGGCACCGCTGCTCCCGCGGCAGGTGTCGTTGTCGCCTTCAGCTGCGCGATGCACGCGGTGTAGCGCGGTGGCGCTGGTACCTCCGCGTCGGCTGCGAGCAGCGCCACCCAGCGTTCGACCGCGGCGTGGGTAATCGGCGTGGCACCGACGTCGGCGACGGGCGCGGCCGGCGCGATCGCCTTCGCGGTGCTGAGGGCATGGGTGGCTGTGCCTGCGCCGCACGCGGCGAGGCCCGGGCACACGAGCATGAGCATGGCTGCGGTGACGAGGGCGCGGCGTGACACGGCAGCTACGCTAGCGATCGCCGCGAGCGTTTTGGCGGCGTGTCTCCAGCTAGTGGGAGACGTTCTCGGGATTGCCTTGACATCCACCGGGTGTTCGTGGGACCGTGCTGTTGTCGCCTCGTCGTGCGAGGTTGGCGCGGCGGGCGACTGGTGGCGGGCTCAAGTCGCTTGCGCTGTCTCGCGGGCGGCATCCGGCTCGCCGGAATGTTGTGTACAACATTAGGAGTGTGTAATGCGAATACTGAAGATGGTCTGCATGGCGTGCATGGCCTGCTTTGCGCTGGGCGTGACGGCGGTGTCGGCCTCCGCTGAAGAATTACCGTTACTCTTACCGTCTCCGGTGACGGGGACGGCGACGGCCGGCGTCGGCCAGCTGTCGCTGGAAGGAACTACGGTCGAATGCAAAACAGGCGCGAGCACGTTCGGCGCCGAAAGCGACACGTTAGGCACGTTCAAGATTACATTCAAAGAATGTAAAAATGGTGGTAAAGGGTGCATCAGCTTAGGCCAGACGGTGGGCTCGGGAATTATCGAAACTGCCGGGACATTCCATCTGGTGAAATTACCACTAAGTAAAACGCATTTCCTCATGTGGCTCTTATTCTCACCGACAGACAATGCCAACGCGATCCACCTCGAATGCGAAGTCGCAGGGTTAATCTTAACGTGGGGCAGCCTCCTCGGGTTAATCTTATTGATTAGTGAATTAACGTGGAAGCTCGACGTCGAACGCGAAGGTTCGGGCTCGACGCTCAAACAGAAGGTTGGGCAGAACGAATTCGCGAACAACAACGGCGAAACGGTCAAAGTGACCGGACTCAGGGGTAAACTCGGCACCGGCGCAGAAAGGGTCGGCGGCGAGGAATCGAAAGAAAACTTAATACACTGGAACACTGACGTAACGATCATGCTTCCGTAGTCGTCGTGATGGATGGCTGGGCGCTGTTGTAGTAGCGTCGGCTCTGTCAGGTCAGAACAGGTAGGTGGAGCCAGGGCTGGCTTCACCTACCTCCTTGCTTGTGGCCTCAAGCGACTGTTGGTGTGGTTTTGGTGGGGTACGTGTGGCGCATTGGGGGCCCGGGGTGTGGCAGTGGGAAACGCGTATTGGTTTGGTTTTGCGCGTGCTGTAACGTCGATGTCATGGTTGTTGTTTCGGGGAAGGTGGGCGGGTGGATACGACCTATTTCTATCGGCTGCAGGCCGCGAACGGGAATGGCCCGAACACCGGCAACAGGCACCGCCGACTGCACGAGCCAGCGGCATCTGGGGATCCGCGCAACGCTCTGGAGGAGTGGGAGACACAATGCAGAACAGCAGCGCTAGCCACGCGAGTGCCCATGACCTCGTCGCACCAACATGCTGGCGCAGCTGCATGGAAGGGGAGGGGGTCCAAATGACCGCTCCTAGCCTCGTCCGCCCGCCCAACACCCCCTCGCGGTTTAGGACACCGCGCCGCAGAGCGGCTGGCGCCCGTCTGCTCGTCGACGTGTCGGGCTCCTTCGGCGTGCCGACGGGCACTCAGCTCTCGGCCTCGCTCCAGTTTCCCCGCACGATCCCCACCCAGGAGGCAGCGTGACCCCCACCGAGCAACGCGCAGGGAGCTCAACTCCGACAGCCGGCCTGTGCCCCGCAGCGCTCAGTGTGCCGGTGCGCCCAGAAGCGAGACATGCGCGCCCGCTTGGCCGTCCAGTCCGGTTTGCCTTCGCGTTGCTGCTCGCTGCCACCACGGCGCTCGTGCTCTCCGCGGCGCCAGCGCTCGCGGCCGCTCCCGAACCTCCCGAAGTCTCGATCGAACCGATCAAAGATCCGGTGCATTCGACGACGGCAACCTTTCTCGGCGTACTGAACCCAAATGCAGCCGGTGAACCCGGCAGCTACAAGTTCCTCTACAAAGCCTCGACCACAAAAGAATGCACGGGCGGCGCCACCACCACGGAAGGGCTCTCGTTCGGAGAAAAAAAAGAAGAACTGCAACCCGAACACGTGAGCGGTCTGAGCGCGAACACCGAATACGCGGTCTGCCTGCTCGATAAGGACGCCGGTGGGGAAACGCTCAGCCCGGTCGTGACGTTCACGACGGTGCCCACGCCATTCACGGACGCCGCGAGCGCGGTCACGACGACCACCGCCACGCTCCATGGCCATTTCACGCTGAACGGAACCGTTGCCTCGCAGTACTCCTTCGAATACAACGCGGGCGCCACGTGCACCGGGGGAAGCCCCCCCTCGGTGGAAGAAGCGGGGACCGGCGCGACCACGGTCTCCGAGAGCGTCGCCGTCAGCGGACTGCTGCCGAGCGGCGAATACACCGCGTGCCTGGTGACGCACAACCAGTACGGCTCAGAAACCGGTCCGCCCGTCCATTTCACGACGGAACCGATTCTCGCCACGATCGAACCCAACGGCGAGACCGTGACCAACCTCGCCGCCACCTCTGCGACGCTCAACGCGAAGGTCAACCCAAATGGCGCCGCTGTCACGAGCTGCCAGTTCCAATACGGCACCAGCACCGCATACGGGAACACGGCCCCGTGTGAACACCCCGACGCCGCCGAAATCGAACGGGTCCGCAATCCCGTGCCGGTGCTCGGGCATATCGAAGGACTGCACGAAAACATCGAGTACCACTGGCGTCTGCTCGTCACCAACGCCGCCGGGACCGAAACGAGCCCCGACCAGACCTTCGTCTACCCGGTCACGACGGAAGGCGCAGGCTGTGCCGATGAATCGACCCGTGTCGAAGACCGCTCGACGGCCCTCCCGGACTGTCGCGCCTACGAAATGATCACGCCTCCGCGTGACAACGGCGCGGCCCTCGGTGACTTCTTCACCGGCCCGCCGCTCGACATCGCCGCCAGCGGCTCGACCGTGATCATCAACAGCATCCAGTGCTTCGCGGAATCGGTGTCGTGCAATGCCGGAGAACGTCAGAATCAGGGCAACCCGTTCGCGTTCAGCCGCACGAGCTCCGGTTGGGTCACGACGCCGCTCGCCCCGCCCGCGACCCGGTTCTCGCTGAGCGTCCCGTACATGTACAACGCGGACCTCGGCACCGCCCTGTTCCTCTCCAGCTCACCCTCCGGCGGAAGCTTCGTCGCACGCCAGCACGACGGCTCGTTCCTCGAACTGGGGCCTGGTTTCGAATTCAGCGAATCCGACTTCCCGTCGGCAACCGCCAACCTGTCGCATCTCGTCTACGAACCATTTGGCGAAAGCCGCCAAGCCCACGAGTACGTTGGCACAGGCAACACAGCCCCGTCCCTCGTGGGCGTCCGCGGTGGCGTGGGCAGCCCCGAATTGATCAGCGAATGCGCGACGAGAGTGGGCGCCGGCACTGAATACGCCTACAACGCCCTCTCCGCCGACGGCGCCACCGTGTTCTTCACCGCGATCGGCACCGACACATCATCGGAATGTGGCAACGGTACGGCTCCGCTGGTCAATGAAGTGTATGCGCGTATCGACCAGTCGCGCACGGTGTTGATCTCGGGTCGCTCCCCCCTGGAATGCACCACTGAAGCCTGCCTCACGTCACCCGCATCTGACGCCAACTACGAGGGCGCCTCCGAAGACGGTTCGAAGGCGTTCTTCCTCAGCGCGCAGCAGCTCACGAATCACGCGAGCGCGGGCAACGGCTCAGCCCGCGAACAGTCGTCGTGCGAAGAACCTGGAAACGAATGCAACCTGTATGAGTATGACTTCGACAATCCGACGGGACGCAACCTGATCGACGTCTCGGCCGGCGCCGCAAGCGGCAATCCACGCGTGCAAAGCGTGTTCGCGATCTCCCCCGACGGCTCGCACAGCTACTTCACCGCACAGGGTGTTCTGACGAGCGCCGCCAACGCCCGGAGCCAGGTCGCACAGGAAGGCAAGGAAAACCTGTACGTGTTCGAGCGTGACTCAAGCTTCCCCGACGGCCACGTCGCCTTCATCGCCACGCTGCCAACCGCGGCGGAAGAACCAGTCGAATTTGGTTCAGCGCACCGCACGTTCCCAGTCGAGGCCAGTGCAAACGTCACGCCCGATGGTCGTTTCCTAGTCTTCGAATCGAACCGGCAGTTGACTTCCGACGACACGGATACGACCGGTGCGAAACAGGTGTTCCGCTACGACGCCCAGACCGGGGCACTCGCGCGTCTCTCGATCGGCGAGGACGGCTTCAACGACAACGGCAACGCGGCTCGCCACGACGCGCATATCGCTCCGATGTTCAAGTCCACCTTCCATGCGGGGCCCGTGCGGACGAATCCGACGATGTCGAACGACGGATCGTATGTGTTCTTCGAAAGCCCGGCGGCCTTGACTCACGGAGCGCTGAACGAAGTGACGACGGAAGGTGGCGCCCTCGCACAGAACATCTACGAGTGGCACGAAGGTCAGGTGTCGCTGATCTCCGACGGCCGTGACGTGACCGAGTACGGAAACAACGTGTGCGAGCGTGAAAAGCGCTCTGACGTGTGCCTGTTGGGGACCGATGCCACGGGCGCCGACGTGTTCTTCTCCTCCAGTGACCAGCTCGTCCCCGAAGACACGTGGGATCAGGAGGAGGTGTTCGACGCGCGTATCTGCACCTCAAGCGAGCCGTGTCACCGCCCAGCAGCGCAGCCCACGCCGTGTGAGGGCGAAGCCTGTCACGGCAGCCCCGGCGGTGCGCCGGCGCTGCCCGGCGCCACCTCCGCGACGTTCACCGGGCCCGGGAACTTGGCGCCGCTGCCGCCGCCACCGCCGGCCAAAGCGAAGAGCGCCGCGCAGATCAGGGCCGAAAAGCTCGCCAAGGCACTGAAAGCGTGCAGGCGAGACAGGTCGCGCAAGAAGCGCAAGAGCTGTGAACGAAGCGCGCGCAGCCGCTACGGCGCAAAAGCCGCGAGGTCGGCCAGCAAGCGCGCGCGGAGCCGGAGGGGAAAGTGATGCTGACACCTCGCGCGTCGTCCGGTCCTTTGTGGCTGCCGCGGCTGGGAGCGATCGTTGCGGCGGCTCTCGCCGCAGGCACGCTTGCCGTGCCGGCGTCAGCCGTGACGCCCGGCCCGGGCCTTGCGATCTATGCGTTTGCGGAACCCACCAACTTCTCCGAAGCCAAGAACGAAGCATGCCTCAACGACGCCTTCGCGTGCGACAAATACAACATTGACGTGACGAACGTCGGCAGTGCTCCGACGAACGGCAGCTCGATCACGATCGCCGATTCGCTTCCGGCCGGGGTGACGATGCGACAGATCCGGCTGATCGAAATCGCGACGGGCCAAAACATCACCGGATTCTGCAGCCAGACCCCGGCGAGGGTGGAATGCCACGTGGGCGACTCGGCCGTTGCAGAACAACACACACTGGCGCCGGGCGAAATACTCAGGCTCGAAGTCTGGGTGAGTGTGAACCAGCCCGCGGGAGTGCTGACGAGCACGGCGACCGTCTCCGGTGGCGGCGCGCCGCAGGCATCTTCGACGGTCCACACCCAGGTCTCCTCGGAATTGGCGTCGTTCGGCTTTGCGAACTTCGCCGATCTGATAACGGGGGTGGACGGCTTCCCGGACACGCAGGCGGGGGACCACCCGTGGGAGCTCACCACGTTCCTGACCCTGAGATCTGACGGAGAAGGCACGCCCGAGGGCCTGCGAGACGTGGGCGTGGATCTGCCGCTGGGGTTCATCGGCAGTGCCGTCGCGGCGCCGCAGTGCACGCCCGCGCAGCTCACGAGTCCTCTGGAATGCCCACGGGACACGACGATCGGGCACATCCTCACCGAGCCGGTCGCGAAGTCCGAAGCCGACGGCCCGCTGTTCAACATGGTGCCCGAGCGCGGGTTCGCCGCACAGTTCGGGTTCCGCGACGTGCTGAAGGGCACGCACTTCCTGTATGTGAGCGTCGTTCCCACTCCGCAGGGCTATGTGGTGCGCACGACGTCCCCGGAAATCCCGCAGCTGATGCTGTCGAACGTCGAAGTGAGCGTGTTCGGCGACCCCGCCGCGCACAACAAACCCGTCGGCCCGGAACCCCCCGGCACGGAAACGGCGCTCTTCACGAACCCGTCCGACTGCTCCTCGGCGCCGCTGGTGGCCTCGGCCTTCATGGACTCCTGGGAGCACCCGGGCGCCTTCAACTTCGATGGGACGCCGGATCTTTCGGACCTCAACTGGAAGTCCGCGACGGCGGAATCGCCGCCGGTGACCGGGTGCGACCAGCTTCATTTCCAACCCTCGTCGTTCTCGTTCGCGCCCGAAGCCGCCCATAGCCAGGCTGATGAACCGGCGGGCTATGAATCCGTGCTCGCGATCCCGCAGAGCGAGCAGCCTGGCGCGCTCGCAACGCCGCCGTTGAAGACGGCTGTGGTGACGTTGCCTGCGGGCGTGTCGGTTTCGCCGTCGGCGGCGAACGGGCTCCTCGGCTGCCAGGAATCAGGAGCAGAAGGGATCAACTTCGAAAGCCCAGCCGCCGGGGACTGCCCGGGCGCCGCGAACGTCGGCTCGGTCGAAGTCGTGACGCCGCTGCTCGGAGAACCGTTGACCGGGAGCGTGTTCGTCGCGCAGCCGACCTGTGGCGGTGCGGGCCAGCCGGAATGCAGCGAAGCGCTCGCCGAAGAAGGCAGGCTGTTCGCGATCTATCTGGAAGTCGGCAACGAAGCCCGTGGGATCCACCTGAAGCTGAAGGGCAAGACCGAAGTCGGCGGCAACGGGACGCTGAGTGCGCGCGAAGGCAAACCGCTGTTGGCGCCGGGGCAGGTCCGTACGAGCTTCATCGAAACCCCGCAGTTCCCGTTCAGCGAGCTGAAGCTGAAGTTCAACGGCGGGCCCCGCGCGCCCCTGGCGAACCCACAGTCCTGCGGAACGTTCACGACCAACGCGAGCTTCGAACCGTGGAGCGCCCCCGACTCGGGCCCCAACGCGCTCGAGCAGCCGACGTTTTCGATCTCCGGCGGCTGCGGCGGCGGCTTCGCCCCGAGCTTCAGCGCCGGGACGGTCGCCAACCAGGCCGCCACGTTCAGCGCCTTCACGACCACATTCTCCCGCCACGACTCAGAACAGGACCTCTCCGGCGTCACGGTCAACATGCCCGAAGGTCTCCTGGGTAAGCTCGCAGGCATCCCCCAGTGCCCCGAAGCACAGGCCAACGCGGGCACATGCGCGGCGGCGTCGAAGATCGGCACCGCCACCGCCGCTGCGGGCTCTGGGTCTGACCCGCTTTGGCAGTCCGGCGGCGTGTACCTCACCGGGCCCTACAAGGGCGCCCCGTTCGGCCTGTCGGTCGTCGTGCCCGCCGTGGCGGGACCGTATGACCTTGGGCTGATCGTGGTGCGTGCCGCGATCGACATCAACCCGGCCACCGCGCAGGCGACGATCGTCTCTGACCCGCTTCCGCAGAGCGTCGACGGGGTGCCGCTGCGCGTGCAGACGGTCAACGTGACGGTCGGCGAACAGGGCAACTTCACGTTCAACCCCTCAAGCTGCGCGGAAAAGAGCATCGATGCGACCCTCGTAAGCGCCCAGGGCACGAGCATCCCGGCAGCGAGCCGCTTCCAGGCCGCCGGCTGCCAGGCGCTGCCCTTCCACCCGCTGCTCACGGCCTCGACCTTGGGGCACACGAGCAAACAGGACGGTGCGGGCCTGCACGTCGGGATCATCTCGGCCGGGATCGGCCAGGCGAACATCCACAAGGTCGAACTGACGATCCCAAACATCCTGCCGTCGCGGCTGACGACATTGCAGAAGGCGTGCCGGGAAGCACAGTTCAACGCCAACCCGGCGGGCTGTCCCCCCGAATCCGACATCGCGACCGCGGTCGTGCACACGCCCCTCCTCAATGCCCCCTTGACGGGCCCCGTGTACTTCGTCTCCCATGGCGGGGCGGCGTTCCCGGACACGGAGATCATCCTGCAGGGCGAAGGCGTCAAGCTCGTGCTGGACGGCCACACCGATATAAAACACGGCATCACCTACAGCCGCTTCGAAACCGTCCCCGACGCGCCGTTCACGAGCTTCGAGTTCAACGCCCCCGAGGGGCCGTACAGCATCTTCAGCGCCAACGCCAACCTCTGCCAGACAGAAGTGCGGTTGCCGACCACCATCACCGCGCAGAACGGCGAGGTGATCAAACAGAGCACGCTTGTCGAACCCGAAGGCTGCCCCGACACCCTCACGATCCTCTCCCACACCATAAAGAAACGCACCATCATCTTGAAGGTCTCCGTGCCAGCCGCCGGCAAGCTCACCGCCACCGGTAGCCAGCTCACCAAGACGACCAAGACCGCCGGCGGCCGCGGCACCATCACCATCACCCTGAAGGCCAACGGCCATCGCAAGCTCAAGACCAAGGTCAAGCTCACCTTCACATCGGCCAAAGGCAAGAGGCTCACCGCGGCGATCGCCGCGCGGTTCAAGCCGTGAGGTGCTAACGCGGTGGGCCGTGTGTGAGCGATGCATGAAAGGGGCAAGTCAAAGAGACAGAATGAAGCGCGAAGCTCAAACACCCAAAACAGCACAGCACACCAAGCACAAGGCGAAACACAAAAAGTAGGCGACATCCCCTGCGGATGGGCTGGGTGGGGGTGAAGCCAAACGCTTCGCTTCACCCCAAACCCCTAGCTAATAGCGGCACGCGACATGCCGGTAGCTACGGCAGCATGATCGTCACATCGGTGTTCCAGTGTATTAAGTTTTCTTTCGATTCCTCGCCGCCGACCCTTTCCGCGCCGGTGCCGAGTTTACCTTTGATACCGGTCACTTTGACCGTTTCGCCGTTGTTGTTCACGAATTCGGTCTGGCCCGCCTTCTGTTTGATCGTCGAGCCCGAACCTTCGCGTTCGATGTCGAGTTTCCACGTTAATTCGCTGACCACTAAGATTAACGCCAGAAGACTACCCCAGATTAATACTAACCCGGCGACTTCGCATTCGAGATGTATCGCGTTGGCGTTGTCTGTCGGTGAGAATAAGAGCCACATGAGGAAATGTGTCTTACTCAATGGTAACTTCACCAGATGGAATGTCCCGGCAGTTTCGACGATCCCCGAGCCCACCGTCTGGCCTAAGCTGATGCACCCTTTACCACCATTTTTACATTCTTTGAATGCAATCTTGAACGTGCCTAACGTGTCGCTTTCCGCGCCGAACGTGCTCGCGCCGGTTTTGCATTCGGTCGTAGTGCCTTCCAGCGTTAGCGAGCCGGTACCGAGCGTCATCGTCGCGGTGACAGGCGACGGTAACAGTAACGGTAATTCTTCCGCCGACGCCGACGCCGACAACGCCACTAGGCCCATCCCGAGCACAGCCACCAACGCCAAGCCGACGAGCTTGATCACTCGCATAGTCATCACAACTCCTATTTCGATGTGGGTTTGACCGGTACGGACAGCCGTGCCAGCCGCAGCACTGTGTGCCGAGCGGCGGGCACGAGTCCGTCCAGAGCATTAGTCCCGATAACCAGAACTTCGACGATGGTGGCACCAACACGCGCCACGGTCAAGCGAACCCCGCGATTGTCTCCAAACGGCCGACCGGTCGCGGCTTGGCACAATGAAGTACGTGATAGCCAGGCGCGAGATTGTCTCAATGGGCCCCGTGACCGGCAGGGACGAGATATTCGAGGCTAGTACGCCTGGGGCTTCGGGATGGCGGCGGCGGCCTTGCAGCGCCAGAGCGCTGATCAGCGCGCTTCGACTTCTTCGAGGACGGACTTGCACTCGGCTGCGGCTTCTTTGAACACCGTGCTCGCGCTGGTCGAGGTGCCACCTTGCCCAATGTTCACGCCGTGTGCGCGCATGCACGCCGTGTACCTGCCGATCAGCCCGGTCGTCCTTAAACGTGTCGAGCTGCCGCCTGGCTTGGCGCCCGCGCCGGTCGAAACCCCGCACTTCTGGGCGCCCTCGTGCTGCACGCACAGCTGAATAGCGGCCGCCTGGGTACCGGCGGAGCTGGGTACGGTCTCGGTAGGGCGCTTGTGGGCCGTTTTGCTCGCCGACGGGGTCGCTGAGCTCGCCGTCGAGGTCGCTGCGGGGCGGCTTGATGCGGTTGTAGCCGAGGTGATGGTCTTCGTCCGCGCCGGGATCCCGTGCGTGGAGGCGCTCGCTGTGGTCGCTGAGGTGCCAACCGAGGTGGTGGCACTCGCCGAGGCGGTCGTGCTGCTCGTCGTAGAGTCCGTCGAGGTACTCCCGCACGCAGCCAGCGCGAGGCTGCCGAGCCCGATTGCCAGCGCCACTCCCACGCGGATGTGCCTGTAGGTGTCGATGTGGGTCATGATCTCCCTCGTCAGTTGACCTGTTGCCGTGGGCTCCGGGCCCGGCGACTGTCGATCGGGACGGTCCGATCGCGTGGAACTCTAGCGGCTGCGCCGCAATCTTTGGACCGAGGCGAAACCAGGTTGCGCCGATCGGTGGGAAACAATTGCTGGCATCGCTTGACGCGCAGCAGGTTGACAGGTACGACTGAAAACGGTGACCAAGGCGTTGAGGGTGGGACTGGAGGTCGCGGCAGCGGCGCTGTGCGTCGCCGTGGTTGGCGTAGTGCTTCTGTGCTGCTGCGCGTATGCTGCGGTGACGCACGAGCTCATCCGACAGGCGCAGGGCCTTGGGCGGCCGGTCGAGTTGGCGGTCGGCCCCGCGGGCACTGAAGTGCGCGCGGTCGAAAAGGACGCTGTGTTCGTGGCTGACCACGACGATGGTGTCGTCGACCGTCTGAGCTCAACGGATCAGATGCTGCCCTTCGAATGCAAAACGGCGCAGTGCGGGAAATACGTCAAGGGCGACAAGCTGACAGGCACTCCAGCCGGTCGGTTCGCGGGGATCCTCGGGGTGGCTGTTGACGATGCGACCGGCGAAATCTATGTCTCCACGGGTCCGGCGGTCGACGTCTTCAGCTCGTCGGGTGTGTACCTGTCGCAGATCACAGGAGTGCCCGCAAGCTCGGGCGCCGCCGTCAGCGGTGCGTTCACCGAGAGCTCAGGGTTGGCGTTCGACCAGGCCACAGGGAAGCTGTATGTCTGCGATGAAGGCACTCCGCTGCGGGTGAACGATGTGGTGGACGAGTTCAAGACGAGAGCTCCGGGAAAGGCGGAATACGTGTCTCAGCTCGGCAATGGCACGCTGACGAGCAGCGGCTCGGGCGAGCAGAATGTAGCGGTCGCCGAAGGCTCGGGAGGGCTCGTGGAACCCGGGACGGCGTATGTCACGAACAGAAGCGTGTTCGACGGCAAGCAGACCGTCGATGTGTTCGGCTCATCGGGAGCCCTCGAGTCGGAATGGACCGGTGCGAGGACGCCGATAGGGCAGTTTGGGTCGAACTTCGTGTTCCTGGGCATCGATCCAGTCAGTGGGGATGTGTACGGCGTAGACCGCTGGAATCAGATGGTAGACGAGTTCGCGGCGTCTGTGTCGGAAGAATTCGTCGGGCGCTTGACGGGTACCCCGTCTGGTCGGTTTTGGGTACCGACTTCTGTGACGGTCAACGGGGCGACCGGGGATGTGTTGGTGGGGGACTTCTACGAGGAAGCGGGTGTTGGTCTGCTGGACGTGTTTGGTCCCGACGTCGAATTGCCGGACATAGGCGCTGAGCTGGCGTGGGAAGCGCTGCTGGGCGAGCCTGGGGGTTTCTTCTTCGAATACGGTCTCACGGGCACGTTCGGGTTCGCTGCCTCGTGGAGCGGGAAACCTCGATGAGTCGGGCCGGCTGTGACGGGGAGCTAGAGATGCGTCCAGGGGCCCACCGCTCAGCGGTGGGCCCCTGGTGCCCTGCCTCCCAGAGGCAGGCGCTAGTCGCCTGCGCGCTGACGTCGATGCTGTGCGTCAGCCTTTGGCTACCTCTTCTGCGTCCGCGAGCCTCTGCGTGCCGTTGAGGATCGCGGTGTTGTTGCCTGCTTTGGATTCCAGGCCGAGTTTCGCGTTGACCAGCGGATCGATCAGGAAGGAGAAGAATTCGCCGCAACCTTCGGCCGTGGGCACCGAGAACGAGTTGTCCACGAGCGAGTTGTTGGTCAGCAGCAGAACTTCACCTTCTTCTTCCCCGAGTTCGCCCGTTTTCCCGCTGATCGATGTGTTCGGGAGCGGAGGACTCGTGGCCCCTGTCGTGAGGTGCAGCTCGATCGGGTGCGATTCCGAGCCGATGTAGCAGCTTTTGCCCAGCAGCGGGTTTTTCAGGTGGACCCTGACCGGCAGGGTGAGCGCAGTTCCCGATTCCCCGAGCAGGTTTTCGAGGTTGAGGATCGCGGGGTTGTGTTCGTTGGCGACAGGTTCGGTGGTCGCCGTGACCCCCGTTGTTTTGTTTTCGAAGATGGCTTCGCACGAGCCGCGCTCGATTTTTTCGAAGAAGCCTTCGCCTTTGATTTCTTTGCAGTTGATTATGTCGAGCAGGCCACCGGGGACGTTCTGTTCTGCTTTCGAGAGGCTTTCCCCGTTCTTCGCCGGCACCAGGAAGTAGGAGTGCGGTGCCCCGGTCGGTATCGCACCACCCTGCTGGATGATCGTGTTCGTGATCGGCACTTCCGTTTTCCCGATCGAGACTTTCCCACCGGTGACTTCACCGTAGATGCACAATTCGACCCCCGGCTCCGTCGCCGGACACTGCGAGAAGTATTTTTCGTACGGATTCGCCATCGCCGACGAAGCGCCGCTGAGCGCCGCGAGCGGTGCAGCCAACGCCATCGCGGCGATCAGGACGCGCCGACGACTAGCCGACATACGGTTACCACTTACCCTATTCATTCCGTCTCACTTTCATTCGTTTCGTCTCGTTGCTCGGTCTCGTTGCTCACAAAGACCCACAGAAATGAGAGATGCGAGGAATGAGCCATGTGAGTTAAAGCAAGCCGAGCCTAATCACCCGCGTCGAGACACTTCAAGGGCTGTTTTTTACTTCGCATTAATCCGAAGGGTTGGAACTAGCGGATTTGCGCCGCCGCGACGACGAATGCGGCCAGAATCTCCCCGCGGGGGGCGCGTTCCGGCGGTGAGAAACATACTTCGCGATCTGGACCACGTACTCGCGCACCATTAAGCCCGAATTACCAGGCGCTTCGTCGGCGCCGACGAGACAGCTCACACCCGAGCGATCCGGCTTTGAGTAGTGTGGCCACATGTTGTCTCGAGCGATCGCCGCGCTCCTCGCGGCTTCTTTCGTTGTCACGGGCGTGTGTGCGTGCGCTGGCGGTGGGGGCATTTCCGGCGACGCGGTGGCTCAGGTCGGGAGTACCGCGATCACCAAAGCGGCTCTCAGCAGCTGGATGTTGACCCTCGCGGGGGGCGACTTCTTTGAGCTTTCCCAGATCACCGCACCTACGGGACTGGTCTCCGACCCCCCGCGTTACTCCACGTGCGTCGCACAACTCAAGACGGTCACGCCAAATGTCGCCGAGAGCAGGCTCACGCTCCAATGCCAGCAGCTCTACCGGGCGCTCAAGCTGCAGGCGCTCGAGTATCTGCTGACCGCCCAGCAGGGTATCGCCGAAGACGCGGAAAGGGGCATCACGGTGAGCGAAGCGGAAGTCCAGCGGGCCCTCACGAAAGTGAAAGCAGAACTGTTTCCAACCGAAGCGGACCTCAAGCAGTACCTAGCCGAGAGAGATTGGACGCTGTCGGTCGAGAAGTTCCTGATCAAACGGAACCTGCTCTCGGAAAAGCTCGCGCGCATGCTGCACGAAAAGTTCAAGAGCGAATCAGCGAGCGAAAAGTACCTGCTCGCGACCAACAGGAGCTGGATCGCGAAGACGACCTGTCGGAAGGGCTACACGGTGCCGCAATGCAACGGATATAAGCCCGTCGCCGGGGAATCCTCGATCCCGGCGCCGGCTACGTTGGTCCACGAGATCGCCGCCGAGCGCGCGGCGCTGACCAAACGACGGACGGCGCCGGACCTCAACTGCAGGCCCACGAACCACGGGATCAACTGCCAGCCCGTTCGCTGAGCCGCGTCGTCAGCCGTAGTAGCGGGCCACTACCTGCAGCTGGCTGAAGACGTCCTGGGCCAAGAACAGGATCACGATCAGCGTGCCCACGGCCGGCCCCCAGCGCCGCCCGGCGCCGCGCGCGGCCAGCGCGAGCGCAGCGCCGAGCAGAGCGAGCAGGGGCAGCAGGTAGCGCATCTGGCCGTATTCCGCGTCCGTTTCCGGGAACTGGGTGAACGAGGCTGCGCCCACGAGCGCCATCAGCCCCACGGCCATGACCGTGTACACGGCGAACTCGACCGCGCGGCTGCGGAGCGCCTTGCGAGCCTGCCACAGCGAGCGAGCGAACAGCAGCGCGATCGCGCCGGCCGGGAGCAGCGCAGCGGTGTAGACCCAGCCGGGGAACGTCGTGTCGAGCCAGCCGTAGAGGCCGACGAAGCCGAAGAACCACACCTGACGCGGGGTTGACAGGCCCGGGAAGTCGTTGACCGTGCCGGGCAGCCTCGGCAGGTACAGCTGCCAGATGTAGTTGAGCTCGGAGAGCAATGACCCATGGATGCCTCCTGGCGCCGTTGAGACGATCCCGAGCGCCGGGCGCGCGGACGCCACGTTGCTGACCGCATACGCGATCGCCGGGATGAAGGCGATCGTGACGAGGAGCGCGAGCGCCAGGAGCGCGGCGCGCCTCGAGCTCCGCGCGGCGCGAAGGGCGATCACGCCCGCGCCGAGGAGTATTCCCGGCACCAGGCCGATGAAGTTCAGCTTCGTCGACAGGCCGATCGCGATCACGGCGCCCATCGCGAGCGCGCCGCCTGTGCCGAGTCCACGCCGAAACGCGCGGGCCACACAGTAGAACGCCGCCGCGGAGACCGCGAACAGCATCGAGTCTGGGTTGACCGCTCCGGACATGAAGCCGAGCAGCGGCGTGAGCGCGACCGACAGCCCGCCCACCGTCCAGGACCACGCACTCGCCGGCAGGGCCTCGCGGATGAACAGGAAGACGAACAGCGCGGTCAGGCCCGCGAACAGCGCCGAGGCCAGCCGCATCAGCGCGAGGCGGTCGAGCACCGTGTCCTTCACGGCGAGGCTGTAGGGGATCGCCTCGAGCGCGTAGTAGAGGGGGGGCTCCGAGGTCGCCACACCAGCCCCGGCGCTGCCCGTCTCGTGCGGCGAGCTCACCAGCGCACGTTCGAGCGCTTCCTGTTCGGCCTGCGTTGCGATCGTTTGGTTCTGGGGCTGCTGGCGGATCTTCGCGTAGTGGAGGGCGAGCAACGCGGTGTTCTCTTCTTCGGACTCTTCCGCGTCGGCGGAGGGCAGGTGGCCGGTTTCGGCGAGCTGCTTGACGTATGCGAAGTGATCGGGTTCGTCCGGCACCTGGAACGGCGGCGTCAGGATCGACCAGCAGACCGCGTTCAGGCACGCGACGAGCGCGCAGATCCAGGCCGCGCGCGGAACCCGCCGCGCGGCGCTGCGCTGCCTCACCGGAGCTCTCTGAGGAGCGTGTTCGCGACGAGGGTCGCGGCGGCGACGAGCAGTCCGAGCGCGACGAACACGACCCAGCTCCCGGCGGCGGCGCGGCCAAAGCCGATGCGGCGCACGATCGACGGGATCAACGCCGCCCACGGGATCGTACCCGGCCGCAGGTAGTCGATCCACATCCTTCCGCCGATCCCGCGGCGGCCTTCGCGCGCGGCGACGGCCGCCGGGGTCTTGTAACCCTGCGCCCAGAGGATTTCGTCGCGCAGGCGAAACGACGCGCACACTTCCGTGCCGGAGACGGTGTGGGCCAGCGGCTTGACGGGCACGGTGACCGTTCCGCCGGTCCACCCGGAGGCCCTTTCGCCGCTGGTTATCGTGCGCCTGCCGGAGCGGACGAGCAGGCTCACGTGCGGGCCGTAGGAGGCGGCGAGCCAGACGCGGATCGCCGTGGAGCCGCGTGGCAGCGCTTCCTGCGCCTGGCAGAGCACGGCGCCGTGGCGCAGGGTCAGGATCGGCTCTTCCTGCTGGCTCGGGAGCTTGTTCGTGCGGGCGAGGCTCATCGGCGCCCCCAGCAGGGTCAGGCCGATCGCGATCGCCACGAGCGCCAGTCCCGCGGCCAGCGCGATCCTCACGCTGCGCATCAGCTTCGCCGCAGGCCGTTGCTCATCGGTCTCAGTGCTAACGCACGAGCGGGTGAGCCGTCAACGACCGCGCTCGAGGAGTCCTAAACGCACGGCAAACCGGCTGCGCCACGTCTCCGACTAACGCCGTCGATCAACCGTAGAAACGAGCCGTCACCTGGAGCTGGCTGAAGATGTCATGGGCCAGGAACAGGACGACGAGCAGGGCGCCGAGCGCCGGTCCCCAGCGTCGCCCGGCGCCGCGTGCAGCCAGCGCGAGGACCGCGGCGGCGAGCGGGAGCAGCGGCAGCAGGTAGCGCGGCTGCGCCCACCCAGCTCCTTCGACGAGGCGATCGGCGCGCGAGGCGACCGCGACGAGCGTCATCAACCCGACGGCCATCGCGAGATAGACGAGCAGCTCCGGCAGGCGCTCTCGCAGCGCGCCCCAACGCGCCGTCAGCTCGCGCAGGCTCAGGATCGCAATCAGCCCGGTGGGGACCAGCGCGAGGTTGAAGACCCACGTGGGCAGCGGCGTATCGAGCCAGCCGTAGAGTCCGACCGCACGGTTGAACCACAGATCGCGGGTGGTGGACAGCCCGGGGAAGTAGTTCGCCATTCCGGGGAGGCGAGGCAGGTAGAACTGCCAGATGTAGGAGATCCTGGCGAAAAGCGATTCGCCGCGCGCGCCGACGGTATGCGCCGCGCCCGACACGACGCCCAGCACGTGATGGTGTCCCAGCAGGTTGAGCAGGACATACGCGCAGACCGGGCTGAGGGCGATCGCGACCGCGATCGCGACGCAGTCAAACGCGCGCGTGGGCGCACGCGTGTGGGCGCCCGCCCGCGCGCCACGAAAGCCGAGCAGCACGAGCCCGAGCATCATGCCCGGGAGCAGCCCGATGAAGTTCACCTTCATCAGCAGTCCCGCGGCGATGACGAGCCCGATCGCGACCGCCAGCCTGCGCGTGAGCCCTCGTCTGAAGGCGCGGGCCAGGCAATAGAAGCTCGCCGCCCCGACGGCGCACAACCCCGCGTCTGGAGTCACCACACCGGAGGTGAATCCCAGCAACGGCGTGAGCGCTGCCGCCAGGCCACCGACGGTCCAGGCCCACGGAGTCCCGGGGAGCGACTCGCGCACGAACATGAAGGTGAACAGCGCGGTCACGCCCGCCATCAGCGCGCTCATGAGCCGCATCAGCTCCAGCTGGTCGAGGAGCGTCCCGCCCGCGCCAAGGTCGTAGGGGATCGTCTCGAGCGTGTAGTAGAGCGGAGGCTCGGAGGCCGCCACGCCGGCCCCGCCCGGGCCGACCGTGCTCAGCGGCTGCGTGAGCGATTCCTGCAGTTCCTGCCGTGCGGCGGGTGAGGAGATCGTCTCGACTTCGGGGTGCCACTCGACCTGCTTGTGGTCAAGGCTTTTCAGCACGGCCTGCTCTCGCAGCGAGAAGTCTGATTTTTCGGAGTCCGGCAGCTGTCCCGTTTCGGCAAGCAGCTGGACGTAGGCGAAGTGCGACGGTTCGTCGGGGGCCTGAAACGGGGGCGTGATGACCGACCAGCACGCTGCGCTCAGGGTCGCGAGCAGGGCGCACGTCCAACCGGCTAGCGGGACGCGTCGCACCGCCCTGACGGGAGAGCCGAGCCGGCGTCCGCTCATCCCCTTCGACTTCTCGCCCTGCCGAGACGACGCGCCTTCGAGCGAGCGCGTGGTCATCGCAGCTCCCGCAGGAGCAGGCGTGCGGCCAGCACCGACACCGTGAGCATGGCCAGGATCGTCAGGTACGCCACCCACGCGCCGCTCGGAGCGTGTGCCAGGCCCATGTGACGCGCCACCGCGGGGACGAGCGACAGCCACGAGCGTGCGCCCGGACGCAGGTATTCCATCCTGGGCGCGAGGATCTGATGACCGGCGGTCGTGGGCAGTCGCTCCCCCCTGGCCTGAATCGGTTCCAGCGCCGCTCCGACCGTCGTGCAGATGCGGGCGTCGGTGATCGTGCGCGGCACACGAGCAACCGCCACCGTCACGGTTTCATCGACCCCCCAGCCGGCGTCTCGCACGCCTTCGCTGACGACGGTCGCGCCCGACAGGGCCTTGATCGCGACGCGAGGGCCGTTGTTCGCCGCGAGCGACACGCGGATCGCCTGGGTGCCTGCGGGCAGCGTGCCGCCGGGAGTGCAGAAGACGGTGTCATGGGGGGTGAACGTGAGGGTGGACCTTCTCGAGATCCCATCTGTCCCGGCGACGCGCAGCGGCGCGCGCGACAGCACGACAGCGAGCGTGGCCGCGAGGACCGTGAGGCCTACCGCGAGGGCGATCTTCACGCTGCATCGGTACCAGCTCAGGCGTCCGAGCGGGAGCAGCGCGCGCTTGCGGCGCGATCTCAGCTCGGAACCCTCCCAACCACAGCGAGACGGCGGCCCGAAGGGCCCTTCGAGCTGACCCTCCACGTCTCCCACTCGACGGTCGCTCCCGCGCGGCGCGCTCAAAGCCGGATCAGCCGTAGTAGCGCGAGACGACCAGCAGCTGGCTGAAGAGATCCTGGGCGAGTATGAGCACGATGATCAGCATGCCGGCGGCGGGCCCCCAGCGCCGTCCCGCGCCGCGCGCCGCGAGCGCGAGGATCGCCCCAAACAGGGGCAGCATCGGCAGCAGGTAGCGCGGTTCCCAGAACGGTCCATCGTGTCCGATGACGTCGGCGATGTAGGAGGCGCCGCCGACGAGCGCGAGCACGCCGGCGGCGAGCAGCGCGTAGACGGCGAGCTCGGGCGCGCGCCTGCGCAGGCTGGCACGGGCACGCACGAGCTCTCGCGCGCAGAGCAGGGCGATCAGGGCAGCGGGCGCGAGCGCGATCTCATACACCCACACCGGGAACAGCGTGTCCGCCCACCCGTACATGCCGACCACGCCGTTGAACCAGAGCTGGCGCCAGGTCGAGACACCGGGGAAGTAGACGGCCATGCCGGGTAGGCGCGGGAGGAACAGCTGCCAGACATAGCTGATCTCGCTGAGAGTGGATCCGTGGCCGGCGTGCGAGGCGCTGCTCGAGAGCACGCTCAGCGGAGGGTGGGTCACAGGCGACGCCAGCGCTGCATAGGCGAGCGTGGGAAAGACGCCGCACGCGAGCGTCACGCCGAGCGCCGCGAACGCGGCGCGCCTGGACGGCGCCGGTGCGCGGAGCACCAGCACGACCAGCGCGACGAGCGTGCCGGGGACGAGGCCGAAGAAGTTGAGCTTCGTAAGGCAGCCGGCCGCGACGGTCGCGCCGATCGCGGCCGCGAGCCTGAGCGTGAGCCCGCGGCGAAACGCGCGCGCGAGGAGATAGAAGAGCGCTGCGGAGAGCGTGGCGACCAGCACGTCTGGGTTTACCGCCCCCGACATGAAGCCGAGCAGCGGCGTGAACGCCATGCCGAGGCCGCCCACCGTCCACGCCCACGGCACGCCCGGCAGCGCCTCGCGGACAAACATGAACGCGAACAGCGCAGTGAGCCCGCCGAGCACGGCGGAGAGCAGGCGCATCAGCTGCAGGCGCTCGAGCAGCGTGCCGCCGGAGCCGAGCTCGTAGGGAAGCGTCGCGAGCGCGTAGTACAGCGGCGGCTCGCTCGCGGCCGTCCCGGCCTCGCCAGGGCCGATCCTGGCATATCCGCCGCGCAGATCTTGCTGCAGCTGGCGCTGCTCGGCGAGGGAGGAGATCGTGCCGACGCTCGGCACGAACTGCACCCGGTAATGGTGCAGGTCCGCGAGCGCCACTTCCTCCTCGGGTGACAGTTCGGACCCGTGGACCGGCAGCCGGTGGGCTTCCGCCAGCTCCTGCACGTAGGCGAAGTGAGCGGGTTCGTCAGGCGTCTGAAAGGGAGGCGAGAGCTCCGACCAGCAGGCGGCGTTGAGGGACGCCACCAACGCGCACACCCACGCGGCGCGCGGGATGCGCGAGAACGGCCGCGGCAGACGGAGCCGGGGTGACAGACGGCCGAGCGGCCGCGGCGCGTCCGTGTCGAGTGTGCGCACGGCCAAGCCGAGGCCGAGCGCCGCGGCCAGCGCCATCGCCAGCGCGACGGCGAGCGCGATCCACGTGCCGCTGGGCGCGCGTCCGAGGCCCATGCGCCGCGCTACTGACAGCGCCTGCGACCACCAGGAGCTGGCGCCGGGCTCGAGGTACGCGATCCCGATCCGACCCGGAGCCGGCCCCGCCGGGTCGAGCACCGCCCGGGGGCCGCGGCTCATCTGGCCGATCAGGGTCACGATTTCGCGGGTCTGGCCGACGGAGGCGCATACCGTCGCGCCGCGGATGGCGCGAGGGATGCGCGCGACCGGCACGGTCACATTCGCGCCAGTCCACCCGGAGCCAAGCGTGCCCCGGCTGGACATCCGTCCGTTGGAGAGCACGGCGACGGTCACGCTCGGGCCCACCACGGCCTCGAGGTCCAGGCGCACGGCCGAGGTGCCCGCGGGAAGCGCTTCAGCGCCCTGGCACACGGACCCGCCCTGGTGGAGCTGTGCCACGTTGGTGCGAGCCGCGATCGCGTTCGTGGCGGCGACGTGAGCCGGTGCCTTGGACATCACCAGCGCGCCGGCGATCGCCACCAGCGACAGTCCGACCGCCAGTGCGACCCTCACGTTCACGGCGACCTCCAGGGAGTTCTACATAGCAGGACGCGCCGAAGCTTCGCGCAAGCGGTGCGCGCGCGGGCGATCACGGGGCGTGGAGGGCGCGCGACCGCCGGCGACGGGCCGCGAGGTGTTTCCGTCTGCCCCGGTCAGGCCATCGGCAACGACATGCCCACGGGTTTGGGGCTGTCGGCCGGCGCGGGGGCGCCGTTGCCGGCTACGACGCCGGCGGGGGCGACTTCGACGAGCGGCAGCACGGGCAGCTCGACGGGGGCGGCGGGCGCCATCGCGATCAGGCCGCGGGCGATGTGGCGGATGGCCTGCGACGCGGGGTCGTCGGGGTCCTCGATCACGAGCGGCACGCCACTGTCGGCGTGCTCGCGCAGCGGCATCGTGAGCGGCACCTTGCCGAGCAAGGGCACGTCGAGCTCGTCGGCGAGCTCCTGGCCTCCGCCCTCGCCGAAGATCGTGAAGCGCTCACCCGAGGGCGTGGTGAAGCTGGACATGTTCTCGATCACGCCGCCGATCTCGAGATCGACCTTGTGCGCCATGTGCGCGGAGCGCCGGGCGACTTTCTGGGCGGTGGCCTGCGGCGTGGTGACGATCATGAACTGCGCCTGCGGCAAGAGTTGCGCGAGCGTCATCGAGACGTCGCCGGTGCCGGGCGGCAGATCGACGAGCAGGTAGTCCAGGGCGCCCCATTCGACGTCCTGCAGGAACTGCGTGAGCGCCTTGTGGAGCATCGGCCCGCGCCACACGACTGCGGCGTCCTCCTCGACGAAGAAGCCGATCGACATGACCTTCACGCCGTGGGACTCGAGCGGGATGATCTTGCGCTCGGCGGAGACGGGCGGGCGCGTGGCGCCGAGCCCGTACATGCGCGGGATCGAGTAGCCCCACACGTCGGCGTCGAGCACGCCCACGCGCTTGCCTTCGCCGGTCAGCGCCGCGGCGAGGTTGGCGGTGAGCGTGGACTTGCCCACGCCGCCCTTGCCCGAGCCGATGCACAGGACGTTCGACACCTGCGCGAGCGCGCCGGCTGGCAGGCTGCCACGCCCTAGCTTCTGCTGCAGAGCCTGCTTCTGCGTGTCTGAGAGCACGTCGAAGTAGACGTTCACGTGCGTGACGCCGTCGAGCGCGGCGACGGCCTGCGCGACGGAGCTCTGGAAGTGGCCCTTGATCGGGCACCCGGGCGTCGTCAGCGAGACGGTCACGTCGCAAACGCCGTTGGCGCTGACGTCGATCGAGCGCACCATGTCGAGCTCGACGATCGAGCGGTGCAGCTCGGGGTCGATCACGACCTCGAGCGCCTTCAGGATCTGGTCTCTGTCGGTCACGGGGCCCATTGTGACAAACCCGGCCGTGGCGCCGGGAGGGGCCTACTGCCGCGGCAGCCCGTCGAGCACCTGCTTCGCGAGCTTGGCCCTGCCGTCGAAGCGCAGATGCCTGTAGTCGCAGGCCGGCCCGAGCGCGGCCACCCAGGCGTTCTCATCGCCGTGCAGGCAGACGGTGGCAGGCGACGGCATGCCGGCACCGTCTCGTAGCAGCCCATCGATGTCGTCCTCCGGATTTGAAGCGCCGTCAGACGGCAGCAAGACACGCTCGTTCTCGATGACGCCGACGAGCCGCAGGCGACCGCCTTCGACGCGATAGAAGACGACGGTCAACACATGGGCGCCGGCGACCTGCGCCTCGACCGTCGCTCCCTCCGGGAGTCCGGGGTCCTCGTCGAGCAGTGTGGGGAGCATCCGCAGCAGTGCGCAGACGTCGATTCGTTCTCTGCCCGCGGGCTCCGACCAGCGGTTGCGCATCCCCCAGCGTGCGAGCATGCTGGCGACCGCCACCAGATCGTGTCCAGCGTCTGTGAGCTCGAGCTCGACGCGCCGCGGCGTGTTCTCGCTGCGCGTGCGGGTAACGAGGTCGGCCGCGACCATCCGCTGCAGATGGTGCTCGAGGACGCTCTTGCTCACTCCAGGCAGGCGCCTGTGCAGTTCGGTGAGGCGCATACGGCCGGGCGCGAGCGCCAGAACGATCGTCAGCGTCCAGCGATCGCCGGTCGCCGTGAGGGCTCGAGCCAGGGGCGTCCAGGCGCGATGTACGCGTCCGTTCAGTTCCTGCTGCTCAACCCCCTGGCGCAGCACGATGTCAGAGTAGTTCAATCTGTTGGACTTGACAAGTCGGATCGCTGCGGCGTTCCTGACCCTTGAGACAGTTCGTATTTGCGCAAAAAAAGACCCGCGGGCGGTGGGGGCCGCCCGCGGGTCGAGGGAGGAGAGGGTGCTACTACTGCCGGCGGGATATGAGGCCGGCAGACTTTCCCGCGGTTCCGGCCCCTCTCGGGCCGGGCGGGGGAAGCTGTGTGTCGCTCAGACCAGGCTCAGGATCCGCTCCTGGACCTTGTTGGCCAGCTCGGGGACGCGGTTGGCGAGGTCGTCCGCGCTCTTCGTCAGCGAGTCGCGACGCTCCTCGAGATCGCTCACCGTGCTCTCGATCCTGCGCCTGCGCTGGCGCAGTTCACGCTCGACGCGCACGCGCGCTTTGCGCACCTCGCGCTCGAGGCGGTTGCGCGCCGTGACGCCGCGGCGCTCGAAGCGGCGCAGTTGCGCCTGGGTCTTCGAGGGCGACGCGTATGTGGAGACCGTGTCATTCACCGTCGTGACAATGCGTTCGCGAGCGATCAGCGCCGCGCCCACAGGGATCAGCACCGCGCGCTCGGCGTAGTCGCCGAAGACGTCGGCCGTCTCGCGCGTTGCCGTCTGGGCCTGCTTGACGGCCGCCTCGGCCTGGTGCGTCGCACGAGTGCGCGCGCCCCTCGCGTGCGTCGCTTTGGCCTGCGTCGTGCCGCTGGCGCTTGCGCGTTTCGCGGACGTGGAAGCGGGTTTACGCGCTTTCGTCGTGGCTTTAGAGCTTTTGGGGGAAGTCGGTGCGGTGGGCATCTTGGGGTTGCTCCTATCTCTTCCTCGCCGGCTGCGAGGAGCGGGGGCTTACGAACATCTGTTTGTACCCCCTACGCGAGAGATCGTTACACGGGAATCCTAGCATCCCGTGAAAACCCTGTAACCAAGGCCAACATCACGGATCTACTTTGTAACAGGTGGAACGTGCGTTCGGCCCTGCAACTGGGGCTTTTCGGCCCCGTTGGCGCCCGGAACGCGCGCGATCCACAGCGATGGATCCTCGAGCTCCGCCGGTGTCGGCAGCGCGTCGGGGCCGCTCCACGCGAGCGCCAGCGCCTGCGGGCCGCCCGCGTTGACGACCGCGTCGCAGAAGCGCCGGCCCATCTCGTACTGGCGCAGCTTCAGCTCCAAGCCCAGCAAACGCTCGAGCACGCGCCACGGCAGTCCTTTGTTCTCGCGGCGGCGGTTCATCGCCGCGCGCAGGCGCGGCAGCGACGGCAGCACGTCCGCGCCGATCGCGTCCATCGTGTGCTCCGCGTGGCCCTCGATCAGCGACATCGCCGCCTGCATCCGCTCGACCAGCTGCCAGCGGTCCTCGCCAAGCGTCAGCCGCAGCACCTCGCCGCGCCGCGCGCGCTCGACGATCTCGCGCAGCTGGGCTGGGTCCGGCAGCTCCGGGAGCTTCGGGATGCTCCCCAACCAGCCATCGCGCTTGCCGTTGGCGGCGTCCTGCGCATGCTCGTCGCCGTCCGTGTTTCCGTCTCCGTCCGAGGACTTGCCCCCTAGCGACACCTGCAGGCCGTCGATCAGCTCCTTCAGTATCCCTCCCAGGTACTCGCGCAGCCACGGCGCGCCCGCGAACTGCACCGCGTGCGTGATCTCGTGGATGCTCACCCACAGCACCAGCTCGTCGCGGTTGACGCCCAGCGTGCGCGCCGCCTGCGCCAGGTTCGGCGCGAGGAGCAGCAGACGCGGTTTCACCGACGCGTCCAGCAGCGCCAGGTCGTACTGGCCGAGCACGCGCTGGGAGAGCATGCCCGTTAGCGCGCCCACCTGCGCGCCCAGCAACAGGCCCGACGCCGAGCGCAGCGGGCCCGCCAGCGGCCCCTTGCCATCGGCCATCTGCTCGGTGATCGGCGCCAGCAGCGGGCGCATCGACTTCAGGTTCGCCGCGATCCAGCCCGGGCGGTCCACCAGCTCGAGCGACGGCAGCTCCGTGGAGGAGCTCAGGCCGCTATAGGTACCCACCTTGCCCGCGAACTCGCGCACCAGCGGCTCCACCGACGCCGAGCGCACACCCCCGAACGGGGGAGAGCCGGCTAGCAGCTCTCCCACTCGCTGGGCAGTGCCCCAATCGATCACATCCACGCACTCAGCGTAGCCACGGCGCGTACGGCTCCGATAAAGCTTCCGTACGTATCCTTCGATTGTGTCTGGGTCCAGAATCGCGCCTGCCTGCCTGTCCTCCTTGGAGGGTGCCGCAGAGGGTACGCCGCCCGACGGCTCGCTGGGGCGGGCGGACGCCACACCGAGCGGAGAGCCCTCCAAGGAGGACAGGCAGGGGGACAGGGTTCACGGGGTTGGGTTCCTGAAGCGCGCCGAGGTGCGCGACGTGCTCGCGTGGATGCGCCTGCTCGTCGACCCGCAGGACGCCGCCGCCGTCGTGCGCGCGCTGTCGCGACCGCCCATCGAGTTGCGCCAGGTCGAGCTCGCACGCGTCATCCAGGTCGCGCGGCGGCGTAAGTCCGACCTCGTCGTCGGGCTCGCCGCGGCCACCGAGTCGCCGCACGTGCCGCCCGAGGCGCGCGAACGCATCCAGCGCTTCGTCGAGCTGCACCGCAGCGCCGCCGCCGAGCTCGACACGGTCGCACCCGACGTGTTCGTCGGGCGGCTGATCGAGCGGCTGGGCGTGCGCGGGCGCGCGCTGCTCGCGCCCGAGGACGCCGCCGAGCAGCGCGCCAGCCTCGATCTGCTGCACCGGCTCGCCGCCGACTACGTGCGCGCCACGCCCCGCGCCGATGTTCGCGAGCTTTCCCGGCACCTCGCCACTGTGGTGCCAGACGCCCACTGGGAGGGGCCCGCCGTGGGGACATCGCCAGCGCCCGCCGGGGAGCCATTGCCGGCAGGCGACACCGCCGGCGCGGGTGACCTTGCGAACGCGGACCTAACCGATCTCGACCCCGACGGCGAGATCCACGCCACGTTCCAGCTGCTGCGCGAGGAGGTGCTCGACGCCGTCGCGCGCATCGGCGGGCGACTCGGCGAGCTGCGGCTCGACACCGACCTCGACATCTCCCACGGCGTCGTGCGGTATCTGGAGTTGCTGAAGCTCTCCGCGCTGCTGCAGCGGCCCGAGGGGCAGAGCCTCGAGGACGCGCTCGAGGACGTCAACGCGCGGCTGCTCGCCGCCGCCACGCCGCTGCAGCGCGAGATCTTCCTCACGTCCACGCTCGACGAGACGCTCGGGGGCGGCCGCGGGGGCGGCGCTGCGATTGCGTCGCGCGAGCAGCACTCGCTCGGGCCGTTCCTGCCGCGCAGGGGCATCGGCCTCGCGCTGTCCGCGTCTGACATCCACACCTACCGCAGCTGCCCGCTGCGCTACAAGTTCGCCCGCGTGCTGCGCATCCCCACCGTGCAGACCGTGCACCAGCGCTTCGGCATCGTCGTGCATCAGGTGCTCGAGCGCTATCACTCCGACGGCGGGGACACGCTCGAGCAGATGCTCGGGCTGCTCGACGCCGGGTGGCGGCGGGCCGGGTTCGGGGAGAGCCAGCGCGATCGAGAGCTGTTCGAGAAGGCGCGGGTGGCGCTTACTCGCTACCACGCGCGGCTCGGTGGGGAGGGGGCGTCGCAGCCCGTTTGGTTCGAGCGGCAGTTTGACTTCCGGGTCGGGCCGCACCATTTGCGCGGGCGGGTCGATCGGGTGGATCGGGTTGGTGGGGGGGATGAACCTGCTGCCCCGGGCGACGTCGAGTACGAGCTGATCGACTACAAGACCTCGCGGCCCAAGACCGCCGAGCAGCTGCGCGACGACATCCAGCTTTCGCTGTACGCGCTTGCCGCGCGCGAGGACTGGGGCCTGGAGTCCTCGCAGCAGGCCTACTACTACGTGCTCGACGATCTCAAGGTGCCCGTGGCTCGCGATGAGCGGGACGCCGAGTGGGTCACGGGCGTGGTGCTCGAGGTGGGGGAGGGGATCCTTGGGCAGGAGTTCGAGCCCACGCCCTCGCGCGCCGCCTGCTCGATCTGTGACTACCGGATCGTTTGTCCCGCGGCGGAGGGGTAGGGGCGCTGGCGGGACCGAACATCACAGAGCCGCCCGACGCCGACGGCGCCACCTTCCATCCCACACCCGAGGGCTGGCTCCGAGCCACGCCGTCGGACGAGACGCTCGCCTGGGCCCGGCGGATGGAGGCGGAGGGCGACAAGACGAAGCCCAACGACATGCGCAACTTCTCCAAGCGCAGGTATCAGGGCTTCGTCGGCGAGCGCGCATTCGATGTATGGCTGAGATCTCTGTCCGTGACGCATGAGTGGCACGGCCAGACCGACGCCAAGCCGGACTTCGAGCTGGGGGCTGTCAGCGTCGGGCTGAAGTCCTGTGGCTCCAAGCGCGCGTGGAGGCCGGATCTCGTCGTGAACGTATACGAGCGCCACCGCGAACATCCGCTGCGGGAGCTGTTCTTCGCCGGCTTCGAGCACCCTGGCGCCGTGCAGCGCGACCGTCCAACTGTCGTGCTGCTCGGCGGCCTCCCCGCTGAGACGTATTTCGAGCTCGCAACGTTCGTACCCAAGGGCGAGCAGCTGAATCCCAAGGTGATCGCCGAGAACGACGTGTGGAACCTCCGAACGTCTGAGCTAGAACCGCCGCTGGTTTGGCTCGAGCGTGTCCTACGGTAGGCGCTGCGCGTCCCGGCGGCTGCCCGGCCCTTCTACTTGCCGTCGCGCCCGCGCTGGCGCAGAAACCGCTGGAATTCGCTGGCCAAGATATCCCCCGACGGCAAATCCTCCGGCGAGCTCTGCTCCTCGCTGTCCGCCGCCTGCTCCAGCCGTTCCACGAACGCCTGGATGTCGGGGTCGCTGCGCACCGCCAGCCCCACCTGGCGTTCGTAGTCGGCCGCTGAGCTCTCCAGCTCCGACACGTCCACCGACACGCCGATCAGGACTTCGATCTTGCGCAGCAGCGCCAGCGCCGCCTTCGGGTTCGACGCCGCCGCGACGTAATGCGGCACCGACGCCCACAGGCTCGCCGACGGCAGCCCCGCGTTCGCGCACGCCGTGTGCAGCACGCCCACGATGCCCGTCGGGCCCTCGTAGCTGGAGGGCTGGATGCCGAGCCGCTCGAGCAGCGCCGCGTCCGACGCGAAGCCGGTCATCCCCACCGGGCGCGTGTGCGGCACGTCGCCCAGCAGCGCCCCCAGCGTCACCACCACCTGCACCCCCAGCGCCTCCGCCAGATCGACGATGTGCGTCGTGAACCCGCGCCAGCGCATCGACGGCTCCACACCCTGCACCAGCACCAGGTCGCGCGGCGCGCGCGGCGCCTGCGCTTCGAAGATCTCCACCGTCGGCCACTTGATCTCGCGCTCGCCGCCTTCCGAGTCGCCGCTCTCCGCCAAGCGGATGCACGGGCGGTTGGCCTGGAAGTCGAAGAACTCCTCCGAGTCGATCCGCGCGAAGCGGCGTGCGTTCAGCGACGAGGCCAGGAACGACACCGCCCGCGACGCCGCGTCGCCCGCGTCGTTCCAGCCCTCGAATGCGCACACCATCGCCGGGGCCCTCAGGCCATCCGGACGCCGATCCCAGATCAGGGGCTGCATCCGAACCACCGTACATCATGAGCCCATGGCTTCCGCCACGCGTTCCTCACCACAGCACGACCCGGCCGGCGCGACCGGGCCGTCGCTGCCCGCCCAGCAGACCGTCGCCACGCTGCGCTGCGACGACGACATCGACGCCGTGTTCGCTTGCACGCGCAAGGAGCGCCAGATCTCGCGCGCCGGCACGCCGTATCTGACGCTCGAGCTGCGCGACAGCACCGGCGCGATCGTCGCCCGCGCCTTCCGCGACGCCGACGTGCTCGCCGGGCGCTTCGAGCGCGGCGAGCTCGTGCGTGTGCGCGGGCGCGTACAGCGCTTCCGCGACGAGCTCCAAATCGAGCTCACCGCCGTCGAGCGCGCCAAGGGCGACGCGGCGGACCCCACGCGCTTCCTGCCCACCGCCTACCGCGACCGCGACGAGCTCGACGGCTTCCTCGAGCACCTCGCGCGCGAGGTGTACGACCCGGCCCTCAAGGCGCTGCTCGAGATGCTGCTCGGAGACGAGCGCCTGCGCGAGCAGCTGCGGCTCGCGCCGTGCTCGCTGCCCGGTCCCGCGTCAAGTGGGCCGGGCGGCTCGTCGCGCCCGTCCGGTCCGTCGCGCGCGGGCCGAGCGCCGTCGGGCCATCACGCCTACCTCGGCGGCCTGCTCGAGCACACCGTCGCCGTCGCCACCATGACGCTCGAGCTGTGCACGCTGCACCCGCGCCTGGATCGCGACCTGCTGCTCAGCGCCGCCATCGTGCACGACCTCGGCAAGACGCGCGAGTTCACATACGGCGCCGAGATCGAGCGCAGCCGCGAGGGCACGTTGCTCGGGCACATCGAGCTCGGCCTGCGCGTGATCGCCGAGCACGCCCCCACGACCCTCGGCGGCGAGCGCCGGCTTGCACTCGAGCACTGCGTGATGCTCCACCACGGGCCCGAGCAGTCCTCCGGGCAGCGCTTCGCCTCGCCCGAGGCGCTCGCCCTGTATCGGCTCAACGCGCTCGACGCTCAAGTCAAGGGCGTGCTCGAGCACGGAGGCAGCGGCATCGGCGCCTGAGCCGGCAGGGGAGGATTGCCAGCGCGGCGCCCGAGTGACGCCCGGGACTGCGGTCAAGCGGGCCAGCCGCGTTGCCGATAGAAGCTGTAATGGGCGATTTCGCCACGCCAACCGTTGACACGCCTGCAAATGCCGCGCCTGACGAGGTCGCGGACGAGCGCCGGTCGAGCGAGCGCACGCCCGCAGAACAGGAGCAGAAGGGGCTCTATCCGCCGCGCAACCCGGGGCGCTCGCAGCGGATGATCGGCGAGGTCGTCGTCGACCTCGGCCTCGCCGACCGCGAGACCGTCGAGGAGGGCGTCTCCGCCGCCCGCGATCAGGGCCGCCCCACGGGCGTCGTGCTCGTCGAGCGCGGGATCCTGCGCCACGACCAGCTCGCACGCGTAGTCGCAGAGCGCTTCGGCCTGGACTTCGTCGACCTCGCCACGTTTGACCTCGACATGGGCGCCGTCAACCTGATCGGCGTCCAGGCCGCCAAGCGCTACCAGGCAGTGCCCGTCGGCTTCACCGACGACGGTGCGCTGCTGCTCGCCATGGCCAACCCCACCAACGTGCTCACCATCGACGACGTCGGCATGATGACCGGCCGGCGGATCAGGCCCGCCGCCGCCTCCGTCGAGGATCTCAACCTGCTGCTCGCGCGACTCGCGCGAATGGACGACTCGATCGAGGACATCGTCGACGAGGACGAGGAGGAGCGCGAACGCGACGTCAACGTCGACGAGACCGACACCGATGCGCCGATCATCAAGCTTGTCCACTCGATCGTCGCGCAGGCCGTCCAGCAGGGCGCCTCTGACATCCACGTCAACCCCGAGGAGGGCGACACCCGCGTGCTGTTCCGCGTCGACGGCGTGCTCTCGCCCGCCGCCACCGTCAAGCGGCGCATGGCCATGGGGGTCGTCTCGCGCATCAAGATCATGGCCGACCTCGACATCTCCGAGAAGCGCGTACCCCAGGACGGGCGCTTCGCGTTGACCGTCGACGGCCGGCGCATCGACATCCGTGTCGTCACGCTGCCGCTCGTCAACGGCGAGGGCGTCGTCATGCGCATCCTCGACCAGGGCAGCACCGTGGCCGTCGACGGCCTCGAGTCACTCGGCATGCAGGGCGCCGAGCTCGAGCGCTTCTCCTCCGCCATCAACAGGCCCAACGGGGCCGTGCTCGTCACCGGCCCCACCGGCTCCGGCAAGTCGACCACCCTCTATGCCGCGTTGTATGCGCTCAACGACGGCGAGCGCAGCATCCTCACGATCGAGGACCCCGTCGAGAAACGCATCGCCGGCGTCAAGCAGATGCAGATCGCGCCCAAGGCCGGCGTCACGTTCGACGTCGGGCTGCGCTCGATGCTGCGCGCCGACCCCGACGTGATCATGGTCGGCGAGATCCGCGACCGCGAGACCGCGCACATCGCCATCGAGGCCGCGCTCACAGGCCACCTCGTGCTCTCCACGCTGCACACGCGCGACGCGCCCAGCGCGCTCGGGCGGCTGATCGACATGGGCATCGAGCCGTTCCTCGTCTCCTCCGCCGTCGACTGCATCGTCGCCCAGCGCCTCGTGCGCATGCTGTGCAAGCACTGCAAGCGCGTGCAGCACGTCTCCGAAGCCGTGCTCGCCGAACACGGCCTCGCCGGCGTCGAGGCCTACGAGGCCGTCGGCTGCTCGCGCTGCGGCGGCACCGGCTACCGCGGACGCGTCGCGCTATACGAGGTCATGACCGTCTCAGAGCCCATCCGCGCGCTGATCCTCGAGCGCGCCTCCGTTGACGACATGGTCGAAGTGGCGCTCAGCGAAGGCATGCTGCGGCTGCGCGACGACGGCCTGCACAAGGTGCGTGAAGGCATGACCTCGATCGCCGAGGTCGAACGCATGACCACCAGCTTGCTGTAAGCCGGTACGCTGGACACGCGGATCACCGCGCCCCTCACGCGGCGCGTCAGAGATCCAGTCGGAGACATCCGCTCGGACTCCCACGCCTTGAGTTGGGTCGACTCCCAGCGACGCCGCTGTAGGAAGCGAACGTACTGAAACCATCCCTCGCGGGTGAGTTCTCAGCCGAACAGGTTCACGCGCTTGCGCTCGATCACGCCTCGAGTGCTCGCGAGCAGTCGTGTCGAAGCAGGTACCACCGGTGCGCCCGCCAAGCCGATCACGCGCCCGTGGTCGAGGCTGGTGGGAGTCGCCGCCGGGGCCGCCGGGGCACTGGTCGTACTCGGCGCAGTCTCGTGGCCGCTCGTGTTCTCGAGCGCAACGTTCAACAACGACTGGCTGAATCACCTCTGGTACCTGTGGCATCAGAGCGTTGCGATCCGCGAAGGCCACGCCCCCAGCCTGTTCCTCGACTACTCCGAAGGGATCCTCTACCCGATGTACGCCTTCTACGGCGGGACCCTCTACGCGCTCGTGGGGACGCTGTCGCTGGTTCTCGGTAATGACCCGCTGCAAACGTACGTCCTGAGCTATCTGCTGGGCTTCGGCGCCGCCTATGGCGGCTGGTACTGGATCGCGCGAATGTTCGGCGTTCGCGGATGGCTGGCTCACATGCCCGGCCTCGTGTTCATCACGTCAGCGTCGTATCTGACGACGATCTACGAGCTCGGGGACTGGCCGGAGTTCCTCGCGGTCTCCACGATGCCGCTGATGATCGCCGCGGGGCTCAGCGTGCTGCGCTCCCCGCGGTTGCGATTCGGGCCCGCGATCGCGCTGATCGGCAGCAGCGTCGTGTTCTTCGGAAGCCATTTGCTCACGACGATATGGGGCTCCACCATCCTCGCCGTCGTGATCGTCGCGATCCTCATAGGCGTACCGGGCGCCCGCCGGAGGGTGACGAGAGCCGGAGTGCAGCGTGTGGCCGCACTCATGATCCCCGCTGTCATGGTCAGCGCCTGGTTCGTGCTGCCGACGATCGCCTACGAGGCACATACGCTAATAGCGCTCTCCTATCCCCATTTCCGAGCGTTACTGCGTCATCTGATGTTCACTGTCGCCGCGCGGAACCTGTTCACTTTTTCCCGGGCGCCTGCAGCTGGATCGATCGTCTCGCTGTCACTTCCGATCCTGGCGGTGGCGTGGGTGCTCGTGAGCATCGCGATGCTCGCCTGGGGCAGGCGAGGGGGGACATGGACGCGTATTCTCCTCATCATCGCCGCGGCGACCGTCGGGCTCACGGTGGTCATGACTCACGCCGGCTTGATCCTCGCGCTTCCACGTGCGTATGCGATGCTGCAGTTCAGCTGCCGGCTCGAGAGCTTCGTGCTGATGGGCCTCAGCGGAGCGATGATTGTCGCGCTCGTCATCGCCCGGGACGGAGACGCTCGACTACGGCGTTGGACCTGGTTGCTCGCGCCGATCGCCGCCATATCGGTGGTGGGTGCAGCCCAGCAGGCCGGTGCGCACCCTTACGGCGAAGACCGCGGCGCCGCGCTTGTCTATCTCACGCCTCCTCCGGAACGCTTCGGGCAGACCGACTACGTCTACAGCCGGCTGCCGCAATACGAAGAACCTGCGTCGCAGGTGTACTTCCCACTTTCCACTGCCCCGAACAGCCGTGTCTCCGAGGTGGTGCAGGTCCCGCCCGATCGCCTTGTGGCAACCAACATCAGGGGCGGCCCGGATCTCGTAAATGTCACGGGCGCGACGATCGTCGGCGTGGACAGACATCTTGACGACGTGCTCGAGCTACCCCCGACCTCGGTTTCCCAGGGCGCGTCGACCTCAGGCGCGACCTCGTCCACGCACGCGACGCCGCCGACCGCGACGATCTCTGTCGGCCCGGCCGAGTCCCTGCCCGTTGTCGCCGGGCGCACCATCAGCCTGATCGCGCTCGCTGTCCTCGCGATAGAGCTCGGCCTGCTCGCCATCCGTGGCGTCTTTCGACGCTCGCCCGGGTTGTGATCGCTTGGGCGGTTTCGTCTGCGGGTCTTACTCTGATGCCGTCGGCTTCTCCGGTGACTCTGGCACCGGGACCGCGACGACTCGGAGGTCATCGATGCCGCTGAAGTCGGCGGGGTTGCACGTGTAAACGGGCAAGTCGTTGGCGAGGGCGGTGGCGGCGATCATCGCGTCGTAGGAGCGCGCAGTGCTCTTGCGCCCGGAGCGTCGCAGGGAGGCCGCCACCCGTCCGAACGCGCGCGCGGCGCCCGCGTCGAAGGGAAGCGGGTCGAAGTCGGCCTCGGCCTGCTGGAGGCGACTTTGGCGCGCGACGCGCTCGCGCTCGTCATCGGTCACCAGCGGGCCGACCGAAAGCTCGGTCAGTGTTACGGCCGTGATCAGTGGTTCGACGGGCAGCGTCGCTGCGTCTTCCAGTCGCCCGAGCAGGATGACCGTAGAGGTGTCAAGCACGCCCCGGGTCGGTCGTGAGGTCTCGCTCACAGGCCAGCGTCCAGGAGACGATCGACATCCTCACGGAACGCAGCCGGGTCTACCGACGGCAGCCGCCGCCAGCGATCGATCAGCACCTGTGCTGTGAGCGCGGGAGGCGATACCGCTCGCAGCTCGGCCACCGCCTTGCCAGAGCGGGTGATCGTGATCTGCTCGCCGCGTGCGGCGCGATCCACGACATCGCCACCGTGGTTCCGCAGGTCTCGGATGCTGACCTCAGCCATGTTTGTCGAGTGTATCACGCGTGATACACGATGCGGCGCACGGGGCGGCGACATCTCAAGCGCTCCCTCCATAGGGCTGGCGTGCCAGTACGATCTCGGAGACCTCGACGGCACCGGCATCGCGTAGGGCGCTGGCGACTGTGCGGAGCGTAAGACCCTCCGTGTACACGTCGTCATAGATAAGGACACGCTTCCCACGAACCCGCTCTGGCTCGGGAATGGTCAGTGCGGGGCGTAGCTCGCCTTCAGCAATCTCACGGCGCCTTTTCCACGTCTTTCCACGAAACGGGGTAGTTGCTGCCGTCTTCTCGACCACCCCGATGCGAAACGGCCAAGTGCCATCGTCCTCGATAACCGCCTGCTCGATCACCAGCCCCGTGTGATCGAACTTCCGCCCTCCATCCCCGATCCAGGTCGGACTTGGAATGATGAGGTCGTAGCGACGGAACACGGCGTCGTGTGCGCTGAGATACCCGAGCAGCACCCGACCAAAGATGGCTGCCCATGCGCGCTTTTCATCGACCTTGTACCTGTCGATGGCTCGCTTGAGTGGTCCCGTTCGCATCGAGATGGCCCAGACCCATTTGAAGAGGCGGCTGTCTTCGTCCCAATTACAGAGAGGATTGCCGCACGATCCGTCGTCCTTCAGCGCAAGCTCGCAGAGTTCGCAGCGATCCTTGGCGAGCCGTTCAAACGAGCTTTTGGCGCAGTCGAAACAGACTTGGGCGGGCCCACTGACGCGGTATGGGCACTTGGCGCAGTTACCGAACCCAGCGGGCTGGGGACGACTGCTCACTTCGGCTCACGCGAGCTCGAGTGCGAGCTGCTGTCGCCCCGCCGAGAGCTGCTCCACCGCGGTAGGCGAGCGGAGTCGTGCGAGTACGTCCTCGACCGAACGAATCTCGATCGCGCCACGATCTTCGACGTACTTCTGCGCCCAGGGCTGGGAAGTAACGAGACGGCTGACCAGGAACACACGCTTGCCATGCTCAAGCGCAAGCCGGGCCTGCATCTTGGCTCCAGAGGTTTCGCTCGCCTCGATCACTACCGTGCCTTGACTCATACCGGAGGTCACCACGTTGCGACGAGGGAAGTTGTAGGTCGTGGGCGGTTGGCTGGGCCAGAACTGAGACACCAGTGCGCCGGACTGCACGATGCGCTCAGCAAGCTCGGAGTTCTCCTTGGGGTAGCAGCGGAGGATGCCGGTACCCAGGACCGCGATCGTCCGTCCTCCTTGCGCAAGCGCTTCCTCGTGCGCGGCGGTATCGATGCCTCGTGCTAGCCCCGAAAGAACAGTTACATCATGCTCTGCGAGGAGACTGGCCATACGCCGTGCCCTATCGATGCCGTCGTCAGAGGCGTCACGCGTGCCTACCACGGCAACCGAGCGGGCATCGTCGCGCTCTAGACGCCCGCGGTAGAAGAGAAACGGCGGCAGGTTGTAGATGACCCGAAGATTCGCTGGGTAGTCGTTGTCGAGCACCGTCACGAGCTTCGCTCCTGCGTCCTCAGCGCGGCGAATCTCCTCGACTGCGCGCAGCCTCTGCTCAGCCAGATCCCCACTTGCACCGGCGATCAGCTTCTGGGTCTCCCGGGCCTGCTTAGACGTCTCGGTTAGCTGTCCCTGCAGGAGCCGTTCGAGGCCCAAGGGCTGCTGCGCTTCGCGCGCGATCACATGCCAGTTCACGTGATCAAGCGCGCATAGCGCAAGAAGCGAGGTCTGCATTTCACGATCCATCGTACCGCTCCTATCGAACGTATGTTCGTCTGACTCTGGCAACTCTACCCCAGGATGCGGACATTACTCTCCCGCCAATACCGTTCCGCCAGACGCTTCACAGTCGGGACGGAGCAGGGCCAAGAAGCCGCGAGCGTTGGCCTTGCGCAGAGGTTGCCTACGGCTCAAGTGCGCGGCGCGGGCGGAGCGCTCTCGAGAGGGCTCGCGTGGGCGGCGCCGCGCGTTCGCGACGCCGCCCCGGTCTGCCCCCGATGGCTGGGACGGACTCTGCGCGTCGCGCCCTACCCCTTCTTCGCGGGCGTCTTGGACTTCTTCTTGCCCTTGGTCGTGCTCTTGCCCGACTTCTTCTTGTGCTTCACCACCGGCTTCGGGCTCAGGCGTGTGCCACCCGAGAAGGAGTCCGGCTTGCAGCCCGCCGGGCGGCCCAGGTCGAACGGCCCGGAGATCGCCTGCGTGACGACGCCCTTTTCGAGGTACGCGTAGGTGACGGTCAGCAACGGGTCGACGCGCGGCTCCTTGCAGAGCTTCGTGCCGATCGCGAACTGTCCGGTGACCGTCTCGTATCCCTGCTTGGCGAGGCCCACGCAGTTGAGCGCCCAGCCCGGGAATTCACCCGAGCACGAGAACGTGTCCGACAGCGGTTTCGTCGTCGCGTTGGACGTGACCTCCGGCTGGCCCTCGATGCCCGTCACCGGTACCTGGGCCTCCAGCTGGTAGCCGGTGATCGGGCCGTTGCAGTAGAACGCGTACTGCACCTGCTGTTCTTCGCTGCCTTCTTCGGGTTCGCCCGCGGCGGTTTTGCCGATGCAGTTGTAGTTGTTGGCGTTGGGTAGTTCTTCGGCGTGGCTGAGCGCGGGGGTCGCGAGAAGCAGGGCGAGGAAGCCCACGATCGCGGCGATCCACCATGTCGCTCTGTGGTGGGCTGGTTTCAGTACGTGCAACGGGTCTCCGTTTCGTTGGGTTGATGGTTGTCTCATCGCCGCAGGAGCTTTTCCACGCTCTGCTTTGGTGAAGTCGGGTCGAACCTTGTCGTCGAGTGCGCGCCGACGGATGCGAACGGCGAGACCAGCAGCACGCCCGCCGCCGGCTGCGCTGTGAGCGTCGCTGTCGTCGCGCCCGCCGGCAGGCCGGTCGCCGTCGCGTTTGCGACCGACGCGAACGTGACCACGATCAGCCCGTTTTCGCGGAACGCCGCGCTCGAGGTGATCGTCGGCACCGTCGTCTTCAGGAATTCGTCCGCCGCCGTCAGCGCGCCCGGTGTTTCTGGGGCGCACGAAGCGCCCGCCGCGCCTTCTGGGCATGGCGGCTGCACGATCGTGTCGAGCAGCTGCGGGCCGCCGCTCGCCAGTAGCGCGGCCTCGTTCGCGAAGCCTCCGCCGTCGAGCGCCGACCAGCCGCTCAGGAGCGTTCCCGCGGGGATCGCCTGCGTGTCGATGTACGGCGCTGCCGTCGGCTGTGCGCTCGCCTTTTCAAACGACGTGCCCGAGAGCTCGATCAGCCACACGTGCGTCACCGGTGCCAGCGCGCTCGCCTTGGGCGTGCTCTTCGGCTTCGTCGAGGTCGGTGTCGTCGTCGTTTCCGACCCTGCTTCCGTGGGTGTCGTCGCCGCTGCGCTCGACGCTTCTTCTTCGACCGCGTGTTTCTTGCGGTGCCGTCGTTTCCTGCGGGGCGTCGCTTCGGCGGTGATCGCCGGAGGCTGAGCCGCCGCGGCCGCGCTCTGCGCTGCCCTCGCCGCCGCGCTGCGCGCGAGCGTCTGCAGCAGCAGTGGCAGGGTCGGGTTGGCCAGCGACGGACTTGGCGCCGGGCCGATCGCCGCGCCCACCGCCACTCCGATCGCGAGCGTCGCCGCGGCCAGCGCAGCGGTCACGCGCGCCGATGGCGCGCGCAGGGGCGACTTTGGGTTCTCACGCGTGTTGTTCATTGAGTGGAGCGGAAAAATGCCAAATCAGAAAGGACTGGACCACGAAGCAAGGTCCCTGTCCCTACGGTTGTGGACCTTGCCCATAAAATAGCTAATGTCGATCAAGACTGTGGGGATATGGTATGTTCGGCGCTCCACGTTGTCAACTCTTTGTCAAAACGATCCTGAAACGGAGCCTCTCTTCAATGCATCGAATCCGCCGTCTCTCCGTCGCCCTCACGGCGGCTGGCGTGGTCGGGGTTGCGGCACCAGCGGCTGCCAGCGCCACCTCGCTCGTCACCATCAGCGGCGCCACGTCCTCATATCCGCTCGTGTCCCTGCTCGCAGCGAAGTACGTCAAACTGCACCCGCACAAGGTCAGGTTCAAGATCACGCAGGGCGGCACCACCGTCGGCCTCAACAACGTCAAAAACGGAAGCGACACGATCGCCGACGTCGCGCAGGAACCGAACAGCGCCGATGCCGGCCTGGACTTCTACCCGATCGCCAAGTACGCGATCTGCGTCGTCACCAACAAGTCCAACACGCTCGGCAACCTCACCGGGAAACAGGTCACCTCGATCTTCACCGGTAAGACCAAGAACTGGAGCGAAGTGCCCGGCGCGACCGCGTCCGGCCCGATTCAGGTGATCACCCGTACGGCCGTCGCCGGCGTGCTGACGAGCTTCAAGTCACTGCTGCTCGAAGGCAAAAGCGTTGTGTCCAGCGCCACCGAAGAGGCGACCGAGGGTCTGATGCGCCAGCAGGTCGAAAGCACCCCTGCCTCTATCGGCTTCCTGTCCAACTACCAGGCGGACAAAGGCGGCGTGAACCCCGTCCAGTACAACGGCATCGCCTGCAACAAGACCACCGCTGCCTCCGGCCAGTACGCCGGCGTGGCCGTGTTCTTCGAGGTCACCAAAGGCCCCGCCACAGGCGGCGCGGCCGCGTTCATCAGCTGGGTCGACCACTCCGGCGCGGCGAAGAAAATCATCGCCAGCCAGTGGGTTCCGATCGGCTGATGATTGAGCGGCTAGGACAGTCGTGGCCCAGTGTGGAGCTGGGAAGCGGTGATTGAGCGGCTCAGGAAGCCGTGGCCAGACCACCGCGCCGAGCGTTTGCTCGGCGCGGTGTCTCTGCTCATAGGCGTCGGCGTCGTGGCGATGATCGTGTTCGTCGTAACGCGCGCCTGGCCGCTGTTCGAACACAACGGCCTCAGCTGGCTATTCGGCGGCGGCGACTTCGAAGCAGAGGTCAACAGGATGACCGCCGCCACGACAAAACCGGCCGCCGCGGTCTTCCACCTACGCGCGTGGCCGCTGATCTACGGCACGCTGCTGAGCACCGCCATCGCCGTCGTGCTCGGCCTCACGATCGCCGTGCTGTCGTCGGTGTTCATCGTCGAGCTTGCGCCCGCGCGCGTGCGGAGGATCGTGATCCCGATGGTGCGGCTGCTCGCGTCCGTGCCCTCGGTCATCTACGGGCTGATCGGGATCCTCGTGCTCGTGCCGTTCGTCAGCAACCACCTCGTCACCGAACACGAGAAGGTCTCGATGCAGAACGTCGTGCAGCTCACCGGCGGCGGGCTCGGCGTGACCGCGGTGATCCTCACGATCATGATCACGCCGATCATGATCGCGCTGATCTGCGAGGCGCTCGCTTCGGTGCCGCCGTCCTGGCGCGAGGGGGCGGTCGCGCTCGGGCTGAACCCGCTGCGCGCCGTGCGCGCCGTGACGCTCAAGGCGATCCGCCCCGCGATCGTCGCAGCCGCCGTGCTCGCCACCGCACGCGCCCTCGGCGAGGCCGTGATGATCCAGATGGTCTCCGGCGGCAAGACGTTCAGCCCGAGGCCGGGCGACGGGGTCGTGTTCTTCTACGAGCCGCTGCGCACGCTCGCCTCAGCGATAGTCGACTTCCGCGACGGTGTCGGCTCACCCGCGCTGGGTGCCGCCGTATTCGGGTTCGCGCTACTGCTGCTGTTCTCGGCGTTCGCGCTGTCGGTCACCGGCTATCTCGTCAAGCTCCCACTGCGCAAGTACCAGACACGCGGATGAGCGCGCACGCAGCAACAAGCGGCCGCGGCCGGCGCTCCTCGCCGATGAGCTGGCGCTGGGGCGACCGGCTCATGCTGGCCGCCGCGTGGATCGCCGGCATCTCGTTGTGCGTGATCGCCGCCGCGATCGTGCTGTACATGGGCTTTCGCGGCATCCAGTACCTGCGTCCCGGCCTGATCTTCAACCGCCCTCAGACGAGCTCCAACCAGGCCGGCTCGGGCGGCTTCCTCGACCCGCTGCTCGGGACCCTGATCCTGACAGTGGTCGGAATCGTGCTCGCGCTGCCGATCGCCCTCGCCAGCGCCGTGTGGGTCGCCGAGTACGGCCGTCCCAGCTGGCTCGCGCGGGTGGTCGAGTCGAGCATCGAGATCGTTGCGGGCACCCCCGACATCGTGATCGCGATCTTCGGGCTTGCCCTCTTCCAAACGTCTCTGCTCGCGCCGTTCTCCTTCACCGCCGAAGGTGGTGGTGTCTACGGATACTCCTTCTTCGCCGCCGGCTCGATGATGTCGCTGCTCGCACTGCCGCCCGTATACGCGGCCACGCGCGACGGGCTGCAGGCCGTGCCCGGGCACATGCGCGAGGCCGCGTTCGCGCTGGGCAAGACGCGCATCACGACGGTGCGGCGGGTGCTGCTCCCGAGCGTGCGCTCGAACATCGCCACCGGCGTCACGCTCGGCATCAGCCGCATCATCGGCTCGACCGCGATCGTGCTGCTCCTGCTCGGCGGCACCATGCGCATCGAAGCGCAAGGGTCGATCCCGGGCATCAACGTGCTGCGCGGCACCGGCTCATCGCTGACGTACTACATCTACGAAGGCTCGCCGGCGGGCGAAGGCGGCGCCCCGCAGAAGGCCTACGCCGCCGCTTTCCTGCTGCTGATCTTCGTGCTGCTCCTCAACCTGCTCGTCAACAGGATCGGGCGCGCCCAGGCCGACTCCACCGGGCTCGCCCCGATCGGAGCAGTCGTGTAGCCATGGCCGCCAACTTTTCACAAATCCGCGAAAAAGCCGCTAATCTCAGTGATCTGATGGCCAAAGTCAAGTCGATGGAGTTTGTGCTCGATGAGTGCTGAAGAGATGGTTATCGACCCCTGGAGCTTCACGACCGACGAGCGTGAGCGGCTTGCCGGTGAGCCGCTTTCGAGCCACGACCAGCCGAGCCACGCGCCCGCCGACCCAGTCGCGCCGGTGCCGCCCGTGCGCACGATCGTGCTCGACCGCCCGCCCACGCCCGTTCGCCCCGTGCGCGAGCGCGAGGCCGTGCGTGTCGCATCCTCCGCGGCCGGCCCGGAACGCCTGAGTCTGCGCGACGTCACAGTCGCCTACGCCGGCAAGGAGGCAGTCAAGTCGGTCTCGCTGTCCGTCCACCAGGGCGAGGTGCTCGCGCTGATCGGACCCTCCGGCTGCGGCAAGACGACCCTGCTGCGCACGCTCAACCGCCTCACCGAGCTGACCGCCAGCGCCTCGCGCTCGGGCGAGATCCTTCTCGACGGCGAGGACATCCACGACCTCGTCGACACGCAGCTGCGCTCGCGCGTGGCGATGGTCTTCCAGCAGCCCAATCCCTTCCCGATGTCGATCTTCGACAACGTCGCCTTCGCCCTGCGCGAGCAGGGGCGCAAGCGCCCCGGCCGGCGCGAGCTCGAGCCGCTCGTCATCGACGCGCTCACCAGGGCCGGCCTCTACGACGAGGTCCGCGACGACCTCGACCGTCCCGCGCTGCGACTGTCCGGCGGCCAGCAGCAGCGCCTGTGCATCGCGCGCGCGATCGCGCCGCGGCCCGAGGTGCTGCTGATGGACGAGCCGTGCAGCGCGCTGGACCCGATCTCGACCGGCGTGATCGAGGAGCTGATCGGCGAACTGCGGCGCGACCTCGCGGTCGTGATCGTCACGCACAACCTTGCCCAGGCGCACAGGGTCGCCGACAAGGTCGCCTTCATGTACCTCGGCGACCTCGTCGAGTACGGCACCACGCACGACCTGTTCGAGGACCCGCGCGCGACGCGCACGCGCGAATACGTCCGCGGAGCCTTCGGATGAGCACGCGCAGCGTCTGGACCGGCGCGCGGCCATGACAAGCCTCGCGCCGGTGCCGTCCGAGAGCCAGACCTGCGCCAACTGCTCTGCGCCGCTCGTCGCTGACCAGCGCTACTGCCTGTCGTGCGGACAGCCCACCTCGCCCGTGCGGCTCGCGTTCCTCGACGTGCTCGAGACCGAGCGCCAGCCGCAGCTCGCCCCCGGGTCGCCCGGCACGATGCCCGTCGCCTACACGCCCTACTTCGAGTCCGCCGCCGGGCCTGCGTGGCTGCGCCGCTACGCGCCGCTGTTCGCCGTGCTGTCCGTGCTGCTGCTCGCGATGGTCGTCGGCCTGCTCGTCGGCCACTGGGTGACCCAGTCCAAAGCGCCCGTCGGCCCACAGATCATCAAAGTCGAAGGCCTCGGCGGCACGTCGCTCGGCGCCGCCAGCACCACGCCGTCGGGGAGCACCACGCCCACAGGGAGCGCCGCGGCCAAATCCAGCACCTCGGCCAAGAGCGAAGAAGAAAAGGAAGCAGCCGAAGCCAAGGCCGAAGAAAAGGCCGAAGAAAAGACACCCGCCAAAGCGCCCCCCGCCAAAACGCTCAGCACGAGCAAAGTCAACAAACTCGAAAAATCCACCGGCAAGACGCACGAGAAGGAACTGAACGAACTGAGCACCGCGCCGATCGAAGTCAAATGAGCACGGGAGGCGGAAACGGCAGCAGGCCCGCGGGGGCGCAGGCAGGGCCGGCCGCCGCGCCCGGACCGCAGAGCGCCGCCGCAGGAGAGGACGCCAGCACAGGCGGGATCGTCCTACCCGCGGGCGGGCTGCCCGTGCCGAGCGGCTCGATGTCCGAGCTGCGCCGCCGCCGCCTCGAGCTCGCCGAGCGGGTTGCCGCGCTCACGTGGGACCTCGGCGGCCTCGCCTACGAGATGGCCATCCGCGACCACTACCGCCTGGACGTGCTCGCCCGCAAAGCGTCAGAGCTGCAGGAGGTCGACGCCCAGCTGGGCGAGGTGCAAAGGCTGTTGGCGACCGCCGAGGCCGGCATCCACGGCCAATGCCGCTCCTGCGGCGCCGTGCACAGCCGCGGCGCCGCCTACTGCTGGCACTGCGGCGCGCCGCTGATGGAGGAGGCGCGCCCGTCCGTGGTGCAGTCCGATCAGCCGGTCTGATCGAGCTCTATTCCGACCACGCTTGCGACGCGGTCCATGTCGGAGTCGTGGGCGAGCAGCGTCGCGCCCTGGCGCCACGCGACAGCCGCGATCATGCAATCGAGCATCCCCCGCGGGGTGACGCCCGCGGCGCGGCAGCGACGGTAGATCCTCACGGCGCCGTCGAAGTCGCTCACAGCGTCGAAGCTGAGCATCTCGAAGCGCCCCAGCAGACGCCGCAGGTCGGCCTCTCGCCGATCGTCGCGTGCTCCCACCACCACCTCCATGACGACGGGCTCGGTGACCGCGACGGGACCGTTCGTGTCGATCAGTTCTCTAAGACGGCGGTGTGGGGAGCTACCGGTTGCGCGGTCGTACTCGACCCAGACAGAGCTGTCGACGAGGATCACGCCGGCGCGCGCGGTGGCATGTCTGCCGGCAGCTCGCCAATTGCGTGGGCTCCCTCCATCGCCAGCGCTTCCTCACGGGTCATCGGCTGTCCCGCCAGATGGCGCAACGCGAGATCGACAGCCGCCGTCTTCGTCCGCACGCCGTAACGATCCATGATCGCCTGCACGTACGTGTCCTCGATCTCGATGTTGGTCCGCACCGTGCTCATACACCAAGCATACACCATACGTGTATAGTCGGTGTATGGCTGACTTGAGGGTCATGGCCCGGGCACTCGTGCTGGGCGCCGCGCTCGCGGGCGTTCTCCCGACCCCATCAGACGCCGCGACCACGCACGTCCGCCGCGCTAGCGCGGCGGACGAATACGGCTGTCCGATCCTGCCGGCGGAAGACTCGCTGAACCAGGAAATCGCCGACGCGCCGGTCAACCAGAACTCGGTCAACTACATCGCGAGCATCGGACTGAGCGAGCACCTGCACCCGGACTTCGGTACGAACCCGAGCTACGGCATCCCGTACACGGTGGTCGGCGCCAGCCAGCGCAAGGTGCCGATCAGGTTCACGGCGTACGGAGCTGAATCGAACCCCGGCCCCTATCCGGTGCCGGCGAACGCGCCGATCGAGGGGGGCGGCAAGAAGGGGCACGGCGACAAACACGTGCTGGTGGTGCAGGAAGGCAGCTGCATGCTGTACGAGCTCTATGACGCACACCGCAAGGGCGCGGGCTGGGCGGCGGCCTCGGGCGCGGTGTTCAACCTGCGCAGCGACGCGCTGCGGCCCGAAGGCTGGACCTCGGCGGACGCGGCGGGGCTGCCGATCTTCCCGCTGCTGGCCCGCTACCCGGAGGTCAGCTCAGGTCAGATCGACCACGCGCTGCGCGTGACCGTGCCGATCACGCAGGACGGCTACATCCACCCGGCGACGCACTACGCCTCGAGCAGCTTGAACCCGAACCTGCCGCCGATGGGCCTGCGGCTGCGCCTGAAGGCGAGCTACAGCCTGGCGGGCTTCAGCGGCCAGTCGCTGGTGATCCTCGAAGCGCTGAAGCGCTACGGGCTGATCGTCGCGGACAACGGCTCGCCGTGGTTCATCACCGGCGCGCCCAACCCGGGCTGGAACGACGAGAACCTCGAACAGATCAAGCGCGTCCCCGGCTCGGAATTCGAAGCCGTCGAGAGCGGTCCGATCCTGCACGGCTGACCCCGCGGCGCCTGAGGCGCCGTCGATCATCCCTCGGACTGAGCGGTGCCTAGGCCTGCTGAGCGGGCTCGGCAGGCGCCTGTGCGCCCTGCACGGGGGCAGCAGGCGCAGCGGCGGCCGGGGGTGCGACCGGCGCCTGCGCGACTACGGGCTGCGCTGGCACCTGCGGCTGCTGGACGCTGTGAGTGATCGTCGGGTTCGCCTCGCCGCTGATCGAGTCCTTGAACTCGCGCATGCCGGAGCCGAGCGAGCGGCCAATCTCGGGCAGCCGCCTCGCGCCGAACACGAGCAGCAGGACGATGAGCAGGAAGGCGATGTGGAGTGGGTTGTCGAGTCCCATATCAATCCAGTCTACGACGTTTTGGTGGCGTCACCGCCAACGCCGCGCCGAGCGCTCAGCGGCCGCTTGCACGAGAGGACAGGCCGGCCACCATGCGCGCCATACTAGAGCCCGTGTCACCAGCCGCAACGCTCGTGGAGGCGCTCGAGCCGATCCGCGCCGAACCAGCCAGCTCGGCCGTGCTGCTCGACATCGACGGCACGCTCGCGCCGATCGTGCGCCACGCCGCCGACGCGCACGTCCCGGAGGCCACGCGCGGCCTCTTGATCGAGATCGCGCGCCGCTACCGGGTGGTGGGCTGCGTGAGCGGCCGGCGCGCGAGCACGGCCCGCCAGATCGTGGCGATCGGGACGATCGCGTATGTCGGCAACCACGGCGGCGAGCTGCTGCGCCCGGGAGCGACGAGCCCGGAGGTCGACCCGGAGCTCGCGGCGTGGACCGCGCGCGTGCGGTCGTTCGCGACGAGCGTGTACACGCCCGAGCTCGAGCGCATCCGCGTGCGCAGCGAGGACAAGGAAGCGATCGCGGCGTTCCACTGGCGTGGCGCGCCCGACGAGGACGCGGCGGAACGGGCGGTGCAGGAGATCGCGCGGCGCGCGGAGGAGAACGGCCTGGAGGTGCACTGGGGGCGCAAGGTGCTGGAGGTGCGTCCGCCGGTGACGCTCGACAAGGGTCTCGGCATCGCGGCGCTGCTGCGCGGCGGCGATGTCGGCGCGGCCGTGTACGTGGGCGACGACACGACCGATCTCGACGCGTTCCGCGGCCTGCGCTCGATGGTCTCCTCGGGCGAGTTGTCGTGCGCGGTGTGCGTGGCGGTGAGCTCCGACGAAGCGCCTCCGGGTCTCGCGCTCGAGGCCGACCTGACGGTCGCGGACACCGGCGGCGTTCGGGAACTGCTCGAGGCGCTGCTGTAGCGCTGTGCGGTTCGTCGACTTCCTCAGGACCACCGTGCTGCTGAGCGCCGGCGCGGCGACGGCGCTGGCGGCGGTGACGGTGATCGCTGCGAGCGCGCGCTCTGACACGCAGCTGGCGGAGGTCGCCGTCGGGTGGTGGCTGATCGCGGCGGGCATCGGCGCTCGCCTGGGCAGCCGCGCGCACACGAACCCGCCGATCGCGCGGCTGCTGGCGAGCGCCAAGGCGAGCAACTCGCTGCCGGAGCATCATCCGAGCGCGATCCTGCTCAACCGCCTGTGGCCGCTGGGGCTGTTCACGCTGCTGTCAGGCGGCCTCGCGTTCCTGGCGCCGCAGATACCGGGCATCGCGGCGGGGTTCGCGATCATCTGGGCGCTCGCGTGGCGCCACCAGGACGCGGCGGTGGCGGCGATCGAGGAGCGCGATGGAGCGTCGTTCCACGTGCTCCGCACCTCGCCCGTGCGCCCGATCGCGCTGATGCGCACGCCTGGCTTCAAAGCCGCCCGCCCGGAGCGCGCTGACGGCGCCGTCACCTGAGATGGGCGCGGAGCGCCCGCTCGACCGGGCGCTCGACGTGCTGATCGTCTCGCTGGGCTCCACCGCAGGGCTGCGCAGAGCAGACGGGGAGCTGCGCGACTCGCTGGAGCGGGCGGGCGCGCGCGTGGCAGTCGCGCGTGCGCGACCGCCGGCGCCGACGCGCACGCTGATGCTCACGGACCTCGCGTGGGCGCGCGCGGCGCGTACAGCTGCGCTCACGGCCCTTGCGGAGGGGGGCGGCGCGCGACCCCAGGCGATCGTGTACTCGAGCACTACCGCGGCGCTGCTGTGGCCGCGCCCGGGGGCGATCCGCTTCGACGCCCCATCGGCGGGCAATCGGCCTGGCCGTCACGGTCTGTGGCAGCGCCCGCTCGAGCGCCGCAGGTTGCAGCGTGCCCCGCTGCTGCTGCCGTGGAGCCAAGGTGGACTGGACGAGGTGCCCGCGCCGGCGAGGCGAGGCGATCGCACGCTGGTGCTGCCCGTGACGGTGGATCCATCGGGGCCGCCCGCGCTGCAGCGCGACATAGCCGCGATCACCTACGCGGCAAACCCCGCAAAGAAGGGCCTCGAGCGTGTGATCGCGGCATGGCGGCGGGTGCGGGCAGGGGGAGACGTGGGTGCGGACCGAGACGGGGGTGAGCTGGTCATAGCCGGCGCTGCCGTGAGCGAGCTCGAAAAGGCTGGCTTCGAGGCGGGTGAGGAGGGTGTACGCGTTGTCGGTCTGCTGCCACAGGAGGAGTACCGCGCTCTGCTTCGGCGCACGCGTGTGTTCGTGTGCGCTCCCCAGCGCGAGGATTACGGCATCGCTCAGCTGGAGGCGCTAGCTGACGGCTGCCTGCTCGTGACCACCCGGGCACCCGGACCGTACGCGGCGCTGCCGATGGCGCAAGAGCTCGACGGACGCCTCGTGAGCGACGATCTCGAGGCTGCATTGCGTGCCGCTTTGACCAATCCGTCGAGTAACTACGCCGCGCGCGCTCGCGAGGCGCTTGCCCCATTCCGGCGCGACGTCGTTGACGAACTGGTCGCCGCTAAGATGCTGCCTCGCCTGCGCGACTGCACGTCTCGGTAAGAGGGAGACACGAGCGCCGGAATCGCCCGGTTAAGTGGAATTCGGCATGGGGCTGGGCTACGTTCGGGCGATGTCGAGCACCGATCGTGCCAGCTCGCAGGCTGGTCATGCCTTGCGCGTTCGTTCGAGGCGAAGGAACGCCTCGAAGCGCATCCTCGACGCTGCTGGTCGCCTCTCTGTAGCCGAGCGTATTGGTATGCGGTGGAGCGCGCCTGCGCTGGGCGCCGCGGCGGCCACGACGACGTTCATCGCGCTCACCTGCTGGTGGCTGACGCAGGATCGCAGCATTCCCGTCTACGACGCCGGCGATCAGCTTGAAACGGCTCTCATCTACCACGACATGCTCCAGGGTGGGAACCTGCTGGGTCCGTTCACCTACCACAACGTCTACCCCATACTCGGACACATCGTGGGGGCTCTCGCCGCGTTCGTCGGCGGAGTGAACGTCGCTTCGCCGATCATCGGCGAGAATCTTGTCTTCGTCCCCCTGCTGGCAGTTGGCTGTTACCAGACCGGGCGACTGCTCTTCAGCCCTCTCGCGGGCATGCTTGCGGTCGTCTTCGTGCTGGGCTCGCCGCTGATCATCTCGTTGTTCCACGTGTTCATGCTCGACGCCCCGCTCGTGGGGCTCGTCGCCGTCTCGGTCTGGCTGATCCTCGCCAGCGAAGACTTCCGCCGTCCCGGCGTGGCGGCTCTGGCTGGCCTGGCGTGTGGGCTGGGCATGAACCTCAAGGTGCAGTTCGCCCTGTTTCTCACCGGGCTCGTCATCGTCGTGCTGCTGCATGGCGGATGGCGCAACTGGCGCGGGTTTGCCACCTTCGTTGCGGTCGCGCTCACCGTCGGTCTTCCCTGGTACATCGTGCACGCCTCCGAGCTCGGAGAAATGTTCGAACTCGCGAGCGGGGGTCCCGGCACACCGGCGGGCAACATCCCGGCGAGGTTCTCGTTCGACAACCTGACGTGGTACTTCTGGAACGTCCTGAACGCTCAGCTGCTGGCACCGCTATTCACCTTCGCGGTCGTGGGCAGCGCGTGGACGACGGTGACGGTCGTGCGCGGCCGCGGCAAGCAGAGGAGTGCGCGGCTCGAGTTCCTCTTGGGCGGCTTCCTCGCCTGGCTGATCATCACATTCGTCACCATTCATCACGACATACGCTATGGCCTGCCACTGCTCGCCTTCCTATCCGTTCTCGCCACCGGCTGGATCGCCGAGTTGCCCCGCAAGGCCCGCCTGGCGGCAAGCGTGATCTTGGTTCTCGGCGTCGCTGCGACCACGCTGGGTATCACCTTCGGCGTGGGTGGGGAAGTGAAGGTCGCTCTGGTTCATCCACTTCCCAGCGGTGAGCAGTCGCCGGATCAGGTCGTCGTGGACTCGACCACCGGCTTCCTGGCATCGGCTCCCAGTCGCGACGGCGACGTGCCCGGCCTGCTCGAAGCATTGCGACGCGATGGCGTGCGCGTCGTCATCTTGGGGGTCGAACAGAGCGGGCTTCCGGACTTCTCTTTCGAAGGCATTCTGCCGCTGGCGCGGATCGCCAGGCTGACTGCTGAAATCGCACCGAGACCAGAGTTCAGTGCCTCATCGAGTGTCGCGACGCTCGTCCATCGCGCTGTCAGTTCGCATGGGCCGCCGCCATGCACACGGCTCAGCGACAGAACCGGCGTGTGGGTGGTGCGATACGACACGGTCGCCGGCAAGCTGGCTTTCTACTGTCCGGCGCGCCACCCGCGGTTCTACGACCCAGGGGCGGCCGGTTGACGGACGGGCGAGCGCGTCATACGCGCTCGCTTCGCTGCCCCGCTGCGCGCTTGCGCAGTCGCTCCAGCTCCCTCCACGGCCGCGTGTTGGCGACGTGCTCGCGTGTCAGCCACGCCCGCCGCGCGGTCGCTATCCCCCAGCGCATGTTCGCCAGCGTCCGCGTGCGATGCGCGTCGGAGTCGATCACGATCATCACACCCGCGCGCGCGGCGGCCCGTGCGTGGATGTCGGACAGGTCGCGCCGGTCGGGGTTGGCGTTGATCTCGAGCATCGTGCCGGTCCGCGCGGCGGCTACGAACACAGCGTCGAGGTCGATCGCGTATGGCTCGCGGCGCTCGATCAGCCTGCCGGTGGGGTGGCCGATCGCATCGACGGCCGGATGCTCGAGCGCGGCGATCATGCGCGCGGTCATCGCGGCTTCGTCCATGCCGAAGGACGTGTGTACGCTAGCTATCACCCAGTCGAGCTCGGCCAACAGTGTGTCGTCGTAGTCGAGCGAGCCGTCGGGCAGGATGTTGACCTCGCTGCCCGCCAGTAGCTCAATTCCCTGCACACGCTCGTTGGCTTCGCGCACGAGCTCGATCTGGCGGCGCAGCTGCTCGGCGGAGACGTCGTTGCCGAAGCCGTGGCTGGCCGAGTGGTCGGTGATCGCCAGGTACTCGTAGCCGCGCTCGCGCGCCGCCAGCGCCATCTCCTCGATCGTGTTGTGGCCGTCGGAAGCGACGGTGTGGCTGTGCAGGTCGCCGCGGATGTCCTCGAGCTCGATCAGTTCGGGTAGCGCGCCCGTGCTCGCCGCGTCGAGCTCGCCGCGGTCCTCGCGCAGCTCCGGCTCGATGTAGGCGAGGCCGAGTCGCTCGTAGAGGAGCTGCTCGGTCGCGCACGTGTCTGTCGCGCCCGTGGCGTCGTCGAGGATGCCGTACTCGGACACGTGCAACCCGCGGCGCACGGCGGCCTCACGCAGCGCCGCGTTGTGCCTGCCAGAGCCGGTGAAGTGCTGCAGCAGGTTGCCGAGCTGCGCGGGCGAGGCGATCCGCAGGTCCACGCCAACACCCGAATGAGTGCGCGCCCTGGCGCCCGCCCTGCCCGCCGAGCTCACGCGCTCGATCTGCTCTAGCTTGCCGAGGCTCTTCGCCAGCGTGGTCGGACGCGTGGTCGTGGCGATGATGTCGATGTCCTTGACGGAGTCCGCCTGACGGCGGGCAGAGCCGGCGAGCTGGACGTGGGCGCCATCTCCAGCGAGCGTGCGCAGGCTGGCGACGAGCGCCTCGCCGATCTCGAGCGCGCGTGGCAGGAGAATCCGCGGCGCCGGTCGCACGTCGGGGTTGGTGTCAATCTGATCGAGCGCCGCGAGCACGCTTTCCTCGAGCTTCGGGCCGAGGCCGCGCACCGTGCGCAGGCGCTGCGCGAGCGCGGCCTCGCGCAGCGCCTGCGGCGAGTCGATACCGAGCTCTGAGTGCAGCAGCCGCGCGCGCTTGGGGCCGATGCCCGGCAGCCGCGTGATCGCGATCAGGCCCGGCGGGAACTTCGCCCGCAGCCGCTCCGCCGCGGGGATCGCACCGGTCTCGCCCAGCGCGAGGATCTTCTCCTGGAGCGTCTTACCGATCCCCGGCAGCTCGGTGGCGCGGCCTTCGCGCGCGAGCGCCGCGACCGATACGGACGCCTCGCGCACGGCCCTCGCGGCGCTGCGATAAGCGAGCACGCGGTGCACGATCGCGCCGTCGAGCTCGTACAGATCGCCGAGCTCTTCGAGCGCGTCGGCGATCGCGGCGTTGGACAGCTCGGGCACGTTGGCTAGGGTACCCGGGCTTATGTCTGGCGAGCCCTGGCTGATACTCCCCACGTACAACGAGGCCGAGAACGTGTCCGCGATCGTCACCGCGGCCGCCGACGTGCTCGCCGCCGCGGCTCCCGACGGCTTTCGCATCCTCGTCGTCGACGACGGCTCGCCAGACGGCACCGGCCGGATCGCCGATCAGCTGGCCGCCGAGCACGATTGGATGCACGTGCTGCACCGCACCGAGAAGAACGGCATCGGGCCGGCATACCTGGCGGGCTTCCGCCACGCACTCGACCAGGGCGCGGGTTACGTGATGGAGATGGACTCCGACTTCTCGCACGACCCCGCGGACCTCGCGCGCCTGCTGCAGGCCGTCAACGACGGGGCGGACCTGGCGCTCGGCTCGCGCTACGTGCCCGGCGGCGGCGTCAGGGAATGGGGCCTGCTGCGGCGCTTCATCAGCGAGGGCGGCTCGACGTACGCGCGACTCGTGCTCGGCCTGCGTGTGCGCGACCTGACAGGCGGCTTCAAGTGCTTCCGCCGCGAGGTGCTCGAAGCGATCCACTTCGACGGCGTGCGCTCGCAGGGGTACGCGTTCCAGGTCGAGCTCACATATCGCGCAGTGCAGAAGGGCTTTCACGTGGTCGAGGTGCCGATCGTGTTCCGCGACCGCCAGCAGGGCACGAGCAAGATGTCCTGGCGGATCGCCGCCGAGGCGATGTGGCTGGTGCCGCTCCTGCGCTTCAGATAGCGCGCCTGCCCGTCGATGGGCATCACAGATGGACGTCTCGGCCTATGCGTTCGCCCACGGCATGCGGCACACGCGCGCGACGCTCCGGACGTGGCAGCGCGCGCCGCTGACGGTCGTCGGGCAGTGGGTGGCCGGCTCGGCGCTGGCCGCGGCTGGCCTGCTGGTCGCGGTCTGGGCGGTCGCGTCGCTCGACCACGGCTACCAGCAGGTCATCACGTTGCAGCCGCCGTTCGCGGTGGGCAAGCTCGACGATGTCGCGCACATCCTCGGCGCCAACGCGCTGGTCCTCGCGCTGCACGCGATGGCGTGCGTGGCGGGCTTCATGGCGGGCAGCTCGCTGCCGCTGCAGGCACAGCAGCACGAGGGCTTCTCACGCTGGGTGCACGAGCACGGAGGGCGCCTGGCGATCGCGTTCGTCGTTTGCGCGACGACGTTCTCGCTGAGCGCCCAGGCATACGTCATCGGGCACTCGCTCGCCGGGGTCTCGCACTTCCTGCGCGTCTCGCCGGCGATCCTGCTGCTGGGCGTGCTCCCGCACGCGATCCCCGAGCTGATCGCGCTGTTCCTGCCGCTGGCGGCGTGGATCATCGCCAGTCGCAGGGGGGAGTGGGATCAGCTGCTGGCGGCGACGCTCGTGACCGTCGCGCTTGCGATCCCCATCCTCGTCGCCGCCGCGTTCGTCGAGGTCTACGTCTCGCCGCACCTGTTCACGGCGCTGACCCACATCCACCCGCCCATAGTCCGAAACTCCGAAGGCTGGATCGTCACGGTCGGCGCTCCCAGCCACTAGCCTCAGCCCGGCGTGACCCCATTCGGGTCGGCCTCGTGCGTGTCCTGCGGCTCGCCACTCGCGGGCTCACCTTCCGCGGCTGCTTCCCGCGCTTCGTCGCGCGTCTCGGCGCGCAGCAGCCACCACAGGAACAGCACCGAAGCGCTGGTCGCTCCGCCGATGATGGCCAGTCCGCTGGAGGCGGCGAGCGGAAGCATCGAGCACACGATAGCTCTGTTGCGAGCACCCGCCGCCGTGTCAGCAGCGCGGGCAACTCTCCCGCTCCGACCGCCCGCCCGGCACCCTTCCTTCATTTTGTATAGTAAGGGGTAAGCGACCAAGGAGATCCCATGGCAGGCACCCTCACCCAGATCACAGACAACAACTTCGACGCCGAGGTTCTCGAAGCCGAGGGGCCCGTGCTCGTCGACTTCTGGGCCCCGTGGTGCGGTCCCTGCCGCGTCGTCGCCCCCATTCTCGAGGAGATCGCTGCAGAGCGCTCCGACCTGCGCATAGTCAAGCTCGACATCGACGAGAACCCGCAGACCGCCGCCCGCTTCCAGGTGCTCTCGATCCCGACCATGATCCTGTTCAAGGCAGGCGAGCCGGTCAAGACCGTGGTCGGAGCGTACCCAAAGAAGAAGCTCGAGGCCGAGCTGGAGCCGGTGCTGGCGCCGTCAATCTGAGGCGGGTCCCATGCGCGAGGCGATGTCGTAGCGATAGACGTACATCTGCACTGGTCCGAACGCCTCCGCCGCGAGCGGCCGACCGAGGTCTTGCGGAAGCGAGGAGAGGAAGCTTTCGCCGCTGTCGACGAGTAGGAACGTCCGTTGCTGCGACGGTGAATACCAGGACGGGACCCGTGCCAGGAAGAACGGGCAGATGTCCGCGCCCTGGGGGTTTGCGCACACTTGGACTGGCCTCACGAGGATTCGTTCGGCTGAGCTCCATGTCAAGCTCGAGGCGTCCCCGTAACCCGCGAAGCCCAGCTCAGCGCGGTTGGCTTCGGCGAATGCCGTGATCTGCGACTGATAGCGAGCGATCGCCGGAACGTAGGGGATGGTCATGTAGCTGCGAGCGATGGGCAGGACGTACCTCTCCATATAGTGACTCGTAAGGCCGACGAGGCTCGCCGCGAAAAACACCGAGGCGCCCACCGAAACGAGCCAGCGCGCAGCTGAGCGAGAGCGCGTCACCACCACTATCACGGCCGCCACCGAGAAGATCAGCGTCGCATAATACGATTCGTGAACGTATTCGGTACGGGTGCTGAGCGCGAAGCCGACACACGTTGCCGCGGCGGAGCCGGTCCAGTAGATGATGTGAACAGAGCGCGCCGGGTCGGTCGGCGGCGTCTGCGTGCCGCGACGCAAGCCGGACCACACGAACTTCGCGGCGGTGAGTACACCGACGATCAGCATCGTGATCAACGCCACGATCATGACGATCTCGCATGCGACGCCCAGCCCGCTGCCCACTACGCCACCGGACGGCGCCTGGCGAAGATAGCCGTTGAACAGACCCTTCAAGCCTTCCCACATCAGTTCCGCATGGCGTGGGAGCGTGGAGAGCGAGGCGATTTCCGTAGACGGTGGCAGCGTTGCATAGCCGAGCGATCCCATCAGCCTCGAGGTGAGCTCCGCGATCGGGATCGCCACCGCCACCGTCGCAAACGCACTCGCCATCAGCGTTCTCGAACGTCGGCAGCCGCTCACGCCGGCCAGCACCGCAGTGAGCGCAAACGGTATTGCCCCCGTCACGATCAGCAGCGAGTCCGATGCGATGCACGTCCCCAGTGCAACTCCCGCGAGCAGCGCGACCGCCCAGGTCACGGCACGCCGTGCTCTCGCTCGCGCCAGCCAGACGAGATAGGCGCCGAGGAGCGCGGTGCCCGGATAGACGGTGTTGTGTGCGACAGGCGCCATGAAGATGTACAACGCTCGCGGCGAGGCGACCAGGATCAGGAGAGTCGCGAGGGTCGCCGCGCCCCGACTCGCGATCTGCGCCACCGACCACCCGACCGCAAGGGCGGTGAGGAGGAACAGCCCCGTTGGCGCGAGCTCCCACAGCTCGCGGTGCAAAGGCAGCGTCGCTGTGAGCAACCCAAACCACAGTGGAAGGTAGGCTCCGGTCGTGCTCAGAACAGTGTGACCGCCGGTCCCTGTCTCGACAAGTGTCGCCGGGATGGTGAACCCGGAGGCATAGTCGCTGTTCCACCCGATCACCCACAGGTTGTGCGGCAGCTGTGCGATGAACACCACGAAGTACGCGGCCGCGAAGACGAATGGGATCAGCAAGACGAGCGCCGGCCGGTCCGTGACACGTGGCCAGGCCCAGGCGCCGTCCGTCGCGCCGGTGAAGGTTCTCGGCCGGTGTCCAAGCGCCATGCGGCGCCCGAGCCTAGTCCGATGCGCTCCGAAGATCGAGCCGCCGCGCCGCGTTGCGTGCCCTGCCGCGTTTAGTGCTCGATCGTTGTCTCTTACCGCTGCGGACGCGGCGCCACCGCGGCTACGCGCCCTTGAGGACGATGCCGAGCGCGAGGCCGTCGATCTGCTCTGAGTAGGTCACCGCGTCGCCGTCATTCGGCGCGCCGTCGCCGAAAGCCAGCTCGACTGCGAGCGTCTCGCGCGAGATGTAATCGCGGTGGATCTCCGCTGCCTCGATCAGATCCGCGTCGCCCGTGAGGCTCAGCTCGATTCGGTCCTCGACTCTCAGGCCGGCGCTCTTGCGCGCGTTCTGCACCGCGTGGACGATCTCGCGCGCACGCCCCTCGCGGCGCAGCTCGTCGTCGATCGTCAGGTCGAGTGCCACCGCATGCGCTCCCTCGCGCTCGACGGTGTAGCCCTCGGGAGCGCGCATGCTGAGCAGCAGGTCATCCGGCGTGAGCGTGTGGTCGCGTCCGGCCACCGTGATGCCGAGCTCGCGACCGTCGCGCAGCGCTGTCGCGACGTGCGATGGGTCGAGTGCGGCGATTGCGTCCGCCGCCAGCGGCATGTTGCTGCCGAACAACGGCCCGAGCTTGCGGTAGTTCGGTTTGACCTCATAACTGCCGAGCTCCTCCGCGGCCGCCACGAAGCGAACCGAGTGCACGTTCAGCTCCTCGCGCACGACGCCGGCGAGGCGTTCGATCGCGCTGCGCTCGCGGCCGTCCGCCACCACCACCGCCTCGCCCAGCGGCTGGCGCACCTTGATCTTGGCCTGACCGCGCGCGGCCAGCCCGAGGCGCACCGTCTCGCGCGCCAGCGCCATCGCCTGCTCGAGCTGCTCGTCACGCGGCGCCAGCTTCGCCGCCACGGGGAAGTCGCACAGGTGCACGCTCGCCAGCTCGCCGTCGAGGTTGTCGTAGATCTCATCCGCCACGAACGGGCAGAACGGCGCCAGCAGCTTGGCGATCGTCAGCAGGCACGTGTGCAGCGTCTCGAACGCCGCCCGCTCGCCGTCCCAGAAGCGCCTGCGCGAGCGGCGCACGTACCAGTTCGACAGCTCGTCCACCAGGCTCGCAATCGCCCTGCCCGCCGTCGTCGCGTCGTACGCGTCCAGGCGCTCGGCCACCAGCTCGGCTGTTGCCGCCGTGCGCGACAGCGCCCAGCGGTCGAGGTCTGCGTCGGGGCCCTCACCGGAGCCGGCGTCAGGGCCGCGGTCGGAGCCCGCGCCCGCGCCTTCGCTGGCGTCCGTCCCCGGCGTCGCTGCGGTCAGCTCGCTCGCTGAGGCGTGCGCGTAGAGCACGTAGAAGTAGTACGTTAACCACAGCTGCTTGAGGAACAGGCGCACGCCCTCGCCGATCGTGTCAGCTGAGAAGCGGTAGCCGTCCCATGGCTGCTTGGAGGTGAAGAAGTACCAACGGAACGCATCCGCGCCGTAGGTATCGAGCACCTGCCACGGCTCGACCGTGTTGCCCTTAGACTTCGACATCTTCTGGCCCTCCTCGTCGAGGATTAGGCCCAGGCACACCACGTTGCGGTACGGCGCACCCCACGACAGCAGCGTCGAGATCGCCAGCAGCGAGTAGAACCAGCCGCGCGTCTGATCCTGCGCCTCGCAGATGAAGTCCGCCGGGAAGTTCGCCTCGAAGGTCTCCTCGGCGGGCGGCGGCCCACCGATCGAAGATCGGCCAGCGCCAACCCGGTCGTTCCCGAACGGGAAGTGCTGCTGGGCGAACGGCATCGCGCCCGAGTCGAACCACACGTCGATCACCTCCGGCACGCGCCGCATTGGCTCGCCGCAATCGGTCGCGCCATCGCCGTCGGCGGCGTGCGGGCACGGGAAGGAGGCGTCGTCTACGTACGGGCGGTGGTGGTCGTCCAGCTCCGCGCCCGAGCGCTCCGCGAGCTCGGCGAACGAGCCCACCACGTGCACGTGCCCGCGCGGGCAGCGCCACACCGGCAGTGGCGTGCCCCAGTAACGCTCGCGCGACAGCGCCCAGTTGACGTTGTTCTTCAGCCAGTCGCCGAAGCGCCCGTGCTTGACGTGCGGCGGATGCCAGTTGACCGTCTCGTTCTCCGCCAGCAGCTTGTCGCGCAGTCGCGACGTCGCGATGTACCACGACGGTTTCGCGTAGTACAGCAGCGGCGTGCCGCAACGCCAGCAGTGCGGATAGGAGTGCTCGTAATCCTCCACCCGCAGCAGCAGGTCACGCGCGCGCAGATCCTCGATCAGCTCCTCAGTCAGCGCCGGCTCCTTGACGAAGCGGCCCTCGTAGGAGCCGCCGTTGCGGCTGCGCACGCGCGCGTCGTACGTGCCGTCCGGGCGCACCGGGTTGTACAGCGTGTCCGCCCGCGTCGGGTCGAACGGCACGCGCGGTGAAGCCGCCGCCACGCGGTAGTCGTCCTCGCCGAACGCCGGCGCCAGGTGCACGATGCCCGTGCCGTCCTCCGTCGTCACGAACTCGTCCGCCACGACCGGAAGCGGGCCCCGCTCCCGGTCGGTGGCCGCGAAGATCGGTCCCTGATAGGAGCCGTAGCGCTCCGCCAACTCCACGCCCGAGAATCGCTCCACGATCTGCACGCCCTCACCGAGCACCGGCTCCACGCGAGCCTCCGCGAGCACGAGATAATCATCCGCGACGCGCGCCTTCACGTACCTGGCCGTCGGCGAGACCGCCAACGCCACGTTTCCCGGCAGCGTCCACGGCGTCGTCGTCCATACCAGCAGTCGCTCCTCGCCGTCCAGGACCGGCAGCTTCAGGTACACGCTCGGGTCGACCACGTCGCGGTAGCCGAGCGCGACCTCGTGCGAGGACAGCGTCGTCTCGCAGCGCGGGCAATACGGCACCACCTTGCGGCCCTCGTACAGCAGGCCGCGCGCGTCGATCTGCGCCAGCGCCCACCACACCGACTCGATGTAGGACTCATCCAGCGTGCGGTACGCGTGCTCGAGGTCGATCCAGAAGCCGATCCGCTCCGTCAGCCGGTTCCAGTCCTCCAGGAACCTGAACACCGACTCACGGCACTTGGCGTTGAACTCCGCGATCCCGTACTCCTCGATCTCCGACTTGTGGTGGATGCCCAGCTCCTGTTCCACCGCGATCTCCACCGGCAGCCCGTGGCAGTCCCAGCCGCCCTTGCGCTCCACGCGATAGCCGCGCATCGTCTGAAAGCGCGGGTAGATGTCCTTGAACACGCGCGAGAGCACGTGGTGGGAGCCCGGGGGGCCGTTCGCCGTGGGGGGGCCCTCGTAGAAGACCCACTGCTTCGCGCCCTCGCGCCGGCGCAGCGACTCCGCGAACACGTCGCGCTCGCGCCAGCGCTCCAGGATCTCGAGCTCGAGCGCCGGCAGCTCCTGGCGGGGGTCGACCTCGCGGGGTGGAATCAGCGGATGTCGGGCGGGAGCCGTCACGGGGCGGCTCATTCTAGGCCGGGTGGCTCTCTGGAGACATCGGGGCCGATCTCACGGCCGGGCCGATTAGGTGCGACGCACCTTCGCGATCGAGCGCAGAGTCACTTTCCTGTGCTTTTGCAGGAGTTTCATCCAGCTCCTCGCTTGCGTGGGCGCGGCACGGCCGGGACCCAAGGCCAGTTCGTCTAGTAAGAAACATTCATATTGAGCGTGTTCTGTATCTTCGCGTGGATGGAGGACGCGATGCTAGATCGCACGCCGGTCCTGCCGCTGCTCGGTAGTGACTGGCCGACCGACCGAGCGACCACGGAGCCCTTCTTGAGCTTTGTGCCCGACGGCTGCACGGTCAACTGGTCCGCGAGCCTCGAGGAGATGCACGAGGAGAGCAGCCATACCCATTTCATCGAGGTTTGGACGCGTCGCGCGATGCTTGCACGCCTAGGAGCACTACCGGCGTCCCCCACAGTCATCGACGTCGGCTGCTCTACCGGGTACCTCCTCGCGGATCTGCGCGCGCGGCTGCCCGACGCGACGCTCGTGGGGGTCGATCTCGTGGCCAGCGGGCTGCGCAAGGCGCACACCCACGTTCCCGACGCGCAACTGCTGCACGCAGATGCTTGCGCATTGCCGCTGGAAGACGCATGCGTAGACGTCGCCGTGAGCGCGAACCTGCTCGAGCACCTGCCAGACGACGAGCGGGCGCTAGCTGAGATGTCCCGGATACTGCGTCCGGGCGGGCGCGCGGTGATCGTCGTTCCCGTGAGTCCCGGCAGCTATGACTGCTACGACCGCCTGCTCGGCCACGAACGTCGCTACGCCCGCGGCGAGCTCGCGGGCAAGGCGCGTGGGGTCGGGCTGAGGGTGTTGCAGGACATCCATCTCGGCGCTCCGCTGTACCCGGCGTTCTGGACGATCAAGCAGCGCAATCGCATGCGCCACGAAGAGCTCCGCGGGTACGCGCTCGAAAAGAAGGTGAAAGGCGACATGGAGCGCACGGCCAATTCGGCGCTCGGTCGCCTGGCGTGCCGCATCGAGGAGATCCTGCTTGCCAGTGGCGTGAGGCTGCCGTTCGGGATTCGCGGCCTGAGCGTGCTCGAGCGCCCAAGGACAGGCACATGAGCACGATCGAGCACACCGCCAGCTCGGCGGGACAGACGGTCGGTCGCGTCATCGTCTCGGGCAAGCGGACCCTCAGCATTGTGATCCCCGCTTACAACGAGCAGGACAACATCCGCCAGGTCTACGAGCGTCTCGTCCGGGCTCTCGACGGCCTCGAGCTCGACTGGGAGTTGATCTTCTGCGTCGATCCGTGCACCGACCGCACCGAGGAGCTCATCCTGGCGCTCTGCAGTGAGGATCCGCGCGTAAAGATGCTCCGCTTCTCACGCAGGTTCGGTCAACCGATGGCGACGATCGCAGGGCTCGAGGCATCCCGCGGCGACGCCGTGGTGGTGGTCGACTGCGATCTGCAGGATCCTCCTGAGCTGATCCCCGAGCTCGTCGTACGCTGGCACGAGGGATATGACGTCGTCTACGCCCAGCGGCGAACCCGTGCCGGGGAGACGCTCCCCAAGCGCATCATCTCCGCCGCCGGCTACCGGGTGATCAAGCGCATCGCCGACGTCGACATCCCTCCCAACACCGGCGACTTTCGCCTTATGAGTCGTCGCGTGGTTGACAACGTGGTCTCCTTGAAGGAGGGCCACGGCTTCCTGCGCGGTCTCGTCGGCCTGGTGGGGTTTCGCCAGACGAGCGTCGCGTACGACCGCGATCCGCGGGCGGCGGGCAGAAGCAACTACAACCGCTTCCTTGGATCGCTGGTGATCGGCCTGAATGGAATAGTGGGATTCTCCCGCTATCCCCTGCATCTGATCTCGCTGATCGGCATGGCGCTGTCAGGGTTCGCATTTACGTTCGCGCTCGTGTACCTGGGTCTGAAGCTCGGTAGCGTCCCGTTCCCGGTCGGCAACCCGACGATCGTGATCGTCATATCGTTCTTCAGTGGCATCCAGCTGCTGTCGCTCGGCGTGATCGGCGAGTACGTCGGAAGGATCTACGACGAATCGCGTAACCGACCCAAGTACATCGTCGAGTCTCGCCATGGGTGGGACCCGCGTCCGTGAGCGGGCGGGATCCACGATCGTGAGCGCGACCGGCGGTCATCTGCGGCTCGCGCGCGCGTTCCTGCGCGACATTCGCTCACCGGAGTGGGGACTTGCCGGTCAGGGAATCCGCTTCGCGCTCTCGGGCGTCACCGTAGCGATCGTATACGTAACGGTTACCACCGTGCTGCATGACGCGTTCACCGTGCCATTCCAGATCGCATTGTTGATCGGCTTCGTCGTGAGCGTCGCCCTCCATTTCACACTCCAGCGCCTGTTCGTGTGGCGGCACTATGAGGAGTTCACACTCGCAGTGCACCATCAGGCGGCCCGCTATCTATGCGTATGTGCCATACAGTACGGGATCACCGCGCTGGCGACCTCCCAGCTGCCCGGTGCAGTGGGTCTGCCCGTGGAGGTCGTCTACCTGATGACAATGCTCGCCGTCGCGGGCATCAACTTCGTCGTCTTCCGCGGCCGCGTGTTTCACCACAGTGCGGGATCTACGGCGCAGCGGCAGGCTCGCGGCGAGCCGGCCGAAGCAGAGAGGCTCCGGCGAGCCGGTGCCTAGTCCCTCGCCGCAGCTCAGTTGGAAACAAACGTCTCCCATAGCGAGGAAAAGGCGTGAAATCTGGTTACGATCGAGCGGGGTGGGAGGAGAATCGGAGAATGAACAGCGGCGTCAGTGACAGCGGCCACAGCGTCGCCTACTTGGCCGCGACGGCCGAGCTCGCGCGTGCAATTGATTCGAGGCGACTGGACGCTATGGTGCGCGGTCTCGCGGAGGTTCGCGAGCGCGGTGGGCGGCTGTTCATCCTCGGCGTTGGGGGCGGAGCCGGCCACGCCTCGCACGCGGTGAACGACTTCCGCAAGCTCTGCGCGCTGGAGAGCTATGCCCCCACCGACAACGTGTCCGAGCTGACCGCTCGCACGAACGACGACGGCTGGGAGACGTCGTTCAGTGCGTGGCTCTCGGTCTCGCATATGTGCGCCCGCGACGCAATGCTCGTGTTCTCGGTCGGTGGTGGATCGCGCGAGCTGGGCGTCTCGGTCAACCTCGTGCGCGCGATGGAGGCCGCGCGCGCCGTCGGGGCGTCGCTATACGGCGTCGTCGGCGCACCAGGCGGAACGCTTGGCGAGCTCGCCGACGTAGCGGTCCTCGTCGAGCCCCCGCCGGAGCTGCGCACACCGCTTGTCGAGTCGTTCCAGGCAGTCGTCTGGCACGCGCTCGTTTCCCACCCAGGGCTCGCCGTCAAACAGGGGCACTGGGAGTCGTTGGCGGCCGTCGGCAAGACGTGAGAGCGGCCGCGTTCCTCGATCGTGACGGCGTCCTAAACGAGTTGGTCGCCGACCCGGTCTCTGGCGCTGCCGAGTCGCCGCTGAGAGTCGAGGAGGTGCGTTTGATAGAGGGCGCGGCGGCAGCGGCCGCCCGCTTGGCCGAGGCCGGCTATGCGCTGGTGTGCGTCTCCAACCAGCCTGCCGCGGCCAAGGGCCAGACCTCCGTGGGGCAATTGCTCGCCGTGCACGAGCGCGTGTCCGAACTACTCGTGCGAGAGGGCGTCACTTTCGCCGCTTCACGCCTGTGCCTGCACCACGAGCAAGCCATTGTCCCCGAGCTGTCCGGTCCCTGCAGCTGCCGCAAGCCGGCACCGGGCATGCTGCTGGACGCGGCGGCGACGCTCGGCCTCGACCTCGCCAGCTCGTGGATGGTCGGAGACACCGACGCGGATATCAGCGCGGGCAAAGCGGCGGGTTGCAGGACGCTGATGATCCGCAATCCAGCCAGTGCTCACAAGCGTTTACGGGTGGTAAATCCAGACATGACAGCGTGTAGCCTCATCGACGCAGTACAGAAAGTTGGACTCTGGCTCCCAGAAACACTCGTAGGAAACTAACCTCGTTATGGTGACTTCCGAGTGAGGTCATCAATGCTCGATCAGATTTCGACACGGATATTCGCCGACGGGGCCGATCTCGACGGCATCCTCGCGCTCGCGACAGATCCGCGCATCGCCGGGTTCACGACCAACCCCACACTGATGCGAAAGGTAGGTCTCACCGACTACGCACAGTTCGCCCAGGATCTGCTCGCGCGCGTCACCAGGCATCCGATCTCATTCGAGGTCTTCGCCGACGACGCCGAGGAGATGAGACGCCAGGCGTGCGCGATCGCATCCTGGGGCGAGAACGTGTACGTGAAGATTCCGGTCACCTCGACCACGGGCGAGTCGATGGCTTCGCTCGCGCGGGAGCTTTCCGAGGAAGGGGTGAAGGTAAACGTCACGGCGCTGTTCACCACCGCCCAGGTCGAGCTCATCACGGCTGCCGTCGCCGACGGGGCGCCGTCCTACATCTCCGTATTCGCCGGGCGCATAGCCGACGCGGGGGTCGATCCGATGCCGATCATCGCCCGCTCGGTGGAGATCATGGCGCAGGCGCCACGTTCGGAGCTGATCTGGGCCTCGCCGCGCGAGATCCTCAACCTCGTTCAGGCCAATCAGCTGGGCTGCCACATCATCACCATCACACACGACCTGCTCAAAAAGCTCGACGGTCTCGGCAAGGACCTCGAGCAGTACTCACTGGAGACCGTTCGCATGTTCCACGACGATGCGCTCGCCGCCGGCTTCACCCTGTGAAGCGAGCTTGCATCACGGGCGGGGCGGGATTCATCGGCAGCAACCTCGTCGACCGGCTCGTCGACCGGGGCGTTGCGGTTACGATCGTCGATGACTTCAGCACCGGCCGGCGCGAGTTCATAGCCAGCGCGACGGGCGCCGAGGACGTGAGGCTCGTCGAAGGTGACGTGCTCGACACGGCGACACTCGAAGACGCCGTCGAGGGCTGCGACTGGGTCTTCCACCTGCAGGCGAACGCCGACCTGCGCAGGGGCCTGGACCATCCACGGCGCGATCTCGAGCAGAACACGATCGCGACGTCGAACGTGCTCGAGGCAATGCGTGCCAGGGACGTGACACAGATCGTGCTCGCGTCCACCGGATCGGTGTACGGCGAGCCTGAGATATTCCCCACACCAGAGGACGCGCCCTTTCCAATCCAGACCTCGCTGTACGGCGCCTCCAAGCTCGCGAGCGAGGCCCTCGTTGCCGCCTATGCGACCGGGTTTGGCTTCACGGGGGTGATCTGCCGCTTCGTATCGGTTCTCGGCGAGCGCTACACGCACGGGCACGTGTTCGACTTCTACCGTGCGCTCAAGCGCGACCCGACGCACCTACGGGTGCTGGGCGACGGTCGCCAAGAGAAGTCTTACCTCTACGTCCAGGACTGCGTCGGCGCGCTGCTGATCGCCGCTGGGCATCATGAGACCGACTCCGACCCCGGGGCCCATGTGTACAACCTCGGTACTGACGAAACGCTGCTCGTCGACGAGTCGGTTGCGATCATCGCCAAGCACCTCGCGCTCTCACCGGCGATCGAGCACGCCGGTGGGCGGCGCGGTTGGGTCGGCGACAGCCCGCTGATCCGCCTCGACACCACACGTATCCGCGCTCTTGGCTGGCGGCCGCGACTCACGATTGAGCAGGCGCTCGAGCGCACGCTCGCGTGGTTCGACACGAACCAGTACGCCTGGTGTGACGGGGCGATGGAGACCGCGCTGTCATGAGCCGGGGACGGACGCGATGAGCGTGATCTTCAGCCGTGCGCCTTTGAGGATCTCGCTCGGCGGAGGCGGCACCGACCTGCCGTCCTACTACGGCGAGCACGGCGGCTTCCTCGTCTCCGGAGCGATCGACAAGTACGCCTACATGCTGACCCACACGACCTTCCAACGTCGCTATCGGATGAAGTACTCAGAGCTCGAGGAGGTCGAGGAGGTCAGCGAGATCCGTCACCCGATCCTGCGCGAGAGCCTGTTGCGTCACTGGTGCGGCAACCCACTGGAGATCGCCTCGGTCGCCGACGTGCCTGCCGGAACCGGCATGGGCTCCTCCGGCGCCTACACGGTATGCCTGCTCAAGGGTCTGGCTCGCGCGCGGCGAACCGCCATAACTCCGGGAGAGCTGGCCGAGTCGGCGTGCGAGATCGAGATGGACGTCCTCGGTGAGCCGGTCGGCAAGCAGGACCCCTATGTCGCCGCTCACGGCGGCATTTGCGCCTACACGTTCAATCCCGACGGAACCGTCGAGGTCGAATCGCTCGAGCTCAACGACACGGCGCTCAGGCGCATGCGCGACCAGCTGCTGCTGTTCTACACCGGCGAGGCGCGCGCAGCGTCCAGGATGCTGGCCGACCAGGACACGCGCTCCAAGGCCGGCGACGAGCAGATGCTCGAGAACCTGCACCGCACCAAGGAGCTCGGGCTGCACAGCCGCGAGCTCCTTGTGGGCGGCAGGCTCGAGGAGTACGCGGAGCTGATGCACGAGCATTGGTTGCACAAGCGCCGGCGCTCGCCCGGGATGAGCGACGAGCGCATCGACGGCCTCTACACGCTCGCTCGCCGCAATGGCGTCATCGGCGGCAAGCTCGTGGGCGCGGGCGGCGGTGGCTTCCTGCTCGTGTACACACGCCGGCCCGAGGACACCAGGCGCGCCATGGCCGCGATGAACGCCCCGGAGCTCGCGTTCGACTTCGAGTTCAGCGGTGCCTATGCGAGCGAGTACGCATGAGCAGGCGCGGACTGAGCGTGGGGCTGGTTGGCTGCGGGCGCATCGGTGCCAAGCGCGCCGATGCGCTCGCGCCGTCAGACGCCGTGCTGGCCTGCTGCGATCTGGACTCGGCGGCGGCAGAGGAGCTCGCACAGCGGCACGGGTGCAAGGTTTGCGCGACAGCTGACGAGCTGCTTTCGCTGGAGCCCGACGTCGTGATCGTGGCCACCGTCCACGATCAGCTCGCCGCGCTCGCCGAGCAGGCGTTGATGTCGGGCGCACACGTGTTGGTGGAGAAGCCAGCGGGTGTGTCAACGGCGCAGATCGATCGGCTGATCGCGTGCCAGCGTGAGGTCGGGCGGTTGGTCAAGGTTGGCTTCAACCACCGCTTTCATCCCGGGATCGCGCGGGCCGTGGAGGAGGTTCACTCCGGGCGCAACGGCGAGCTGATGCATCTGCGCGCTCGCTATGGGCACGGCGGGCGTCCAGGTTACGAGCACGAGTGGCGGGTGCAGCCGGCGCGCTCGGGCGGCGGCGAGCTGATCGATCAGGGCATGCACCTACTCGATCTGAGCAACTGGCTGGCCGGACCGCTGCCGTTGCACGCGGCATTGCTGCGTACCCAGTTCTGGGACGCCGAGGTCGAGGACAACGCCGCGCTGCTGCTCGGCGAGTCGGGGTCGCGCAGCGGCCCATGGGCGATGCTGCACGTCAGCTGGACCGAGTGGAAGAACCTTTTCTCGCTCGAGATCTACTGCGACACGGCGAAGCTCCAGGTGGACGGGCTCGTGCGCTCCTACGGGCCTCAGCGTTTGAGGATCTACAGGATGGGACCCGAGCTCGGGCCGCCGAAGCTGGAGGAGATCCACTACCCGGACGAGGATTGCTCGTGGCAGGCCGAATGGGAGCACTTCGCCGAGGCGGTGGTGGCGGCGGACGATCGGCCACTGCTCGGCGACCTGCGCTCCGCGCGCGAGGCCTGGGAGCAGGTAGAGGCCGCCTATGCGGACAGCGGGGCCTATGCCGACATGCACTCTCACGCCGGAGCGGGAGGGCTGCCGTGCGAGCGCCGCACGACGGGGATAGGGGGGAGGCTCGATGCGATCGGCTGAGATCGCTCGCCGCGAGCCGATCGGTGTGGCTGGCCTATGGCACCTGGGAAGCGTGACCGCCGCCTGCCTCGCTGACGCCGGACACCACGTCATCGGCATCGACCCCGACCCGACGGTCGTCGAGGGGCTGCGCGCCGGTTGCCCGCCGGTGTCGGAGCCCGGGTTGGGGGACATGCTCGTCCGCAACGCGCAGCGGCTGGAGTTCACGTGCGAGCCGGAGGCGCTGGCCGGCGCGGGCCGCGCGTGGCTGACCTTCGACACGCCGGTGGATGACGACGACAACGCCGACGTCGAGTGGGTCCTGAAGCAAGCCGTGGAGTTGCTCGCTCCGCTGGGCGAGGGCTCGCTCGTGGTCGTCTCCTCGCAGCTGCCGGTGGGCAGCATCGCGCAGCTGCATGAGCGCTGCGTCGAGCGGCGAGCAGACCGTGGCCTGCGCTTCGCCTCCGTGCCCGAGAACCTGCGCTTGGGGCGCGCGCTGGAGTCCTTCCGCGCGCGCGACAGGATCGTCGCAGGCGTGCGCAACGAGCAGGACCGCGAGGAGCTGGCCGGTTTGCTCGCGCCGTTCAGCGCCGAGGTGCAGTGGATGCGAGTGGAGTCCGCCGAGATGACCAAGCATGCGCTCAACGGCTTCCTCGCCACCTCGGTCGCCTTCATCAACGAGGTCGCCGAGATCTGCGAGTCGGTGGGCGCCGACGCGGAGGAGGTCTCCCGTGGGCTGAAGAGCGAGCAGCGCATCGGGCCGCGCGCGTATCTCGGGCCGGGAGACGCGTTCGCCGGGGGGACGCTCGCGCGCGACATCGGCTTCCTGCGCGGGCTGGCCAAGCACCGGGGGTTGCCCGCGCACGTGTTCGCCGGCGTAGCCGACGGCAATGCCGCTCACAAGCACTGGACGCGTCGCAAGCTGCTCGAGCTGTTCGCAGAAGACGACACACTGGAGGCGCAGGACGAAGATGCGCGGGAAGCGGACGCTCTGGCGGGCCGGCAGGTGGCGATCTGGGGACTGACCTACAAGCCCGGCACCGACACGCTGCGGCGATCGAGCGCGATCGAGCTGTGCCGCTGGCTGACATCAGTGGGGGCGAGCGTATGTGCCCATGATCCGGCGGTCAGCGCGTTGCCAACGGATCTCGCCGGCCGGATCGAGCTGTGCGCGAGTCCCCTGGAGGCAGCCCGCGGAGCGGATGTCCTGGTCGTGTGCACCCCCTGGCCGGACTATCTGGAGGTGCCGATCGAGGAGCTACTGTCCGTGCTGGCACTGGCGCAGATCGTCAACCCGGCCGGCGTGCTCCGGGGTGCGCTGGCGTCTCATCCGGAGGTGCGCCACATTCGCGTCGGCACGCCCTTCGAGATCCGTGCGCGTCGGCGTTCGGAGGCTACTCCCGGCAGGCGTCCTGAGGTGAGAGCTGCCGCGGAGGCCCACCGGTGAATGGCGCACTGGCCGGGCGGACCGCGCTGATCACGGGCGCGAGTCAGGGGCTGGGACTCGAGATCGCGCGCGCCTATCTCGAGGCGGGGGCCGCCGGTATCTGCATCTGCGCGCGAGACGCCCTTGCGCTGGAGCACGCTCTATCCGAGCTTGGAGAGCAGGCGGCGCCCGGCCAGAAGGTGCTGGGGACAGTGGCCGACGTGTCCCGCCCCGAGGACGTCGACAGGCTCGTGGATCTCGCGCTGTCCGGCATGCAAGAGGTCACGATTCTCGTCGCCAACGCCGGGGTGTATGGACCAAAGGGCGGGATCGGCGAGATCAACTGGCAGGAGTGGAAGCGGGCCGTGGAGATCAACCTGCTCGGCTCCGTGCTGCCGGCCCGCGAACTGGTCGCCCACTTCACCCGGCGCGGCTACGGCAAGATCGTCCAGCTCTCAGGGGGAGGGGCGACCGGCCCGCTGCCGGGGCTCAGCGCATACGCCGCCTCCAAGGCGGCCGTCGTGCGCTTCGCCGAGACGCTCGCCGAGGAACTGCGCGAGCATCACGTTAACGTCAACGCGATCGCGCCAGGGGCACTCAACACGCGGATGCTCGACGAGGTGCTCAGCGCCGGGCCCCAACGCGTCGGCGATGATTTCTATCAGCGCGCGCTCGAGCAGCAGCGCAGCGGCGGCATACCGCTGCGTCACGGGGCCAGGCTTGCCGTGTTCCTGGGCTCGGCCGCCAGCGACGGCATCACCGGCAAGCTGCTCAGCGCGATCTGGGATCCGTGGCCGGACCTGCCGGAGCGTCGCGACGATCTCGACTCCGACGTGTACACGCTGCGGCGGATCGTGCCGAGCGATCGAGGCCTGGATTGGGGAGACGTCTGAGATGCCCGCCGATGCCCTTTCGACGGTGTGCATTCTCGCCGGCGGACGCGGTACCCGGCTGGGTGAGCTCGCGCGCGAGGTTCCCAAGCCACTGCTCGAGGTGGCTGGGGAGCCATTCCTGCTGCACCAGCTGCGCCTGCTGGCCAGTCACGCGACACGGGAGGTGGTGATCTGCGTCGGCTACCGCGGAGAGATGATCCAGTCGCGCATCGGCGACGCGCGTTTCGGGATGCGCATCGCCTACAGCTACGACGGCCCGGGACTCGACGGCACGCTCGGCGCGATCCGGCGCGCCAAGGCGCTGCTGCCCGAGCGCTTCCTCGTGCTCTACGGAGACACCTACCTGCGCGTCGACTACAGGGCCGCAGACCGGGCTTGGCGCGAGAGCGGGCTGTCCGCGATGATGGCGGTGCTTCGCAACGAAGGGCGCTGGGACACCTCGAACGCCAGCTACGAGCTCGGCCGCGTGCTGGCCTACGACAAGCACACGCCCACCGCCGAGATGAGCTGGATCGACTACGGGCTCGGCGGGCTCACGGCCGGAGCGATCGAGCGTGTCGCGGAGTCCGAGAGCGATCTCGCGGCGCTCTACGCCGTGCTCGCTCGGCAGCGTGAGCTCTGCGGCTATCCCGCCACCGAGCGGTTCTATGAGATCGGGACGCCCGTGGCCCTCGAGGAAACCGCCGCCTTCCTTCGCTCGCATGCGCAGGATCAGCAGGATCACCTCACTCGCCATGTGACCGGTTCGTGACGCCGGTCACCAATGCGCCGGACCTGCTCGACACGCCCGCCGCGGGCGTCGCCGCGATCCGCGGCGGAGCGCTTCGGATAGCTGGATATGCGCTGGGGGTGGCCGTCAGCGTCGTCTCCTCCGCACTGCTCCTGCGTCACCTCGGCGTGGTCGGCACCGGCGAGTACGTCACGGTGCTGTCGCTGGTGACTCTCGCCGGCGGGGTCACCGAAGCCGGTCTCGCCGCGGTCGGCCTACACGAACTGAGCACGCTGCCCCCAAACCTCGCGCGGAGCTTCTTCCGGAGCCTGTCGGGCCTGCGCCTGGTGTGCATATCCATAGGGATCCTGTTCGCGGTCGCATTCGCCGTCCTCAACCGATACTCATCCACCATGGTGCTCGGCACGCTGCTCGCCGGCGGCGGATTCGTGGCGATGACCTCGCAGACCACATACTCGCTGCCGCTGATGGCGCGGATGCAGTTGCACTGGGTGACTGTCATAGAAGCCCTGCGGCAGCTCGGCACGGCGCTGGTGATCGTCGCGCTGGTGCTCGCCGGCGCGCCGCTGCTGCCCTTCTGGGCTTCCACGATCCCCGCCGGCATCGCCGCGACCGCGCTGGGCGCGCTGCTGATCCGCCGGTGGATGCCGCTGCTCCCGGCGTTCGATCGCGAAGTGTGGGGCCCACTGCTACGTCGCACGCTGTCCTACTCGATGGCGGCCGCCGTCGGGGTCATCTACTTCCGGCTCGCGATCCTGATCATGTCCCACGTCGCCAGCGCCCAGCAGACCGGCTACTACGGCGCGTCGTTTCGCATCATCGAAGTCCTGTTCGCCACTCCCCAGCTGATCGTCGGGTCCATGCTGCCGATCTTCTCCAGAGCCGCTCGAGACGACCGCGGACGCTTGGATTATGCGCTCGGGCGCACCTTCGACGTGTGCCTGCTCCTGGGTCTGGCGGTCGGACTGTCGCTGATCACCGGGGCGAGCTTCATCATCGACGTGATCGCCGGGCCAAAATTCGCGCCCGCGGCCATCGTCCTTCGCATCCAGGGGGCCGCCCTGACAGCCACCTTCGTCGGAGCTGTGCTCGGCTACGCGCTGCTCAGCCTGCGGCGCTATCGCGAGGTCCTGCTGATCAATCTGGCGGTCCTGGTGCTGAGCGGCGTGCTCACCGGCATCCTCGCGTCGAGCTACGGAGCCGTGGGCGCGGCGAGCGCCACGGCCGCAGTCGAGGTGTTGTACACCGTGATGCTCGCCGCGGCGGTCATGCGTACTGGCGCCCGCCCGAAGGTGTCGGTTGCCGGGATGCCTCGGGCGGTGCTGGCGGCGCTGCTCGGGGGGCTGGCGCTTGTCCCGCCGGCGCTGCCAAATGTCGCCAGACCGATGCTGGCGCTAACCGTTTACTGCGCGTGTCTATTCGCGTTCGGGGCGGTTCCACGTGAGCTGCTCGAGCAGATCCCGCGCCCGGGCCGTAGCTCGCCTTCATGAACTGCAGCCGCTTGCGGCTGAGCCCCGGCCGGGGAGATCTACGATGCGTCGGGTGCTCATCCTTCGCGGTATCCGGCCATGAGGCTGCGCCTCTACCATCACCATGACGGCGCCCGCGTCGCATATCGCGAGATCGGCGCCGGGCCGCCGCTCGCGCTGTTGCACTCGGGCCTGCTCACGCACAAGGAGTGGGAGCCCGCGGTTGAGGGGCTCGCCGACCGTTTCCGCGTTGTGCTGCCCGACCTGCCGCTGCACGGCGACTCCGAGGATCGTCCCCGTCACCCGTACACGCTCGACTGGTTCGCCGAGGTGATCGCCGGCTTCGCCGCCGAGGTGCTCGGCCCGCGCCCGCTGCTCGCCGGCCACGGCGCCGGCGCGGAGATCCTGCTGCAGGCCGTGTTGAGTGGGCGCACGCGTCCCGCGCGGCTGGTGCTGATGCCCAACCGCCTGCACACGCCGCCCGCGCACGCGCGAGCGCGCACTGCCTGGCAGCTCACGGCGCAGCTCGCCGCCGTGCCCGGCCTCGATCGCCTGCTCGCGTTCGGCGCCTGCGCCGTGTTCACGCCCGAGCGCGGCCTGCGCCTGTCCGCGCGCGGCAATCCCGCCGCCGCCGATCTCGTGCGCCACGCCTTCGCCGACGTCCCCGGCAACCCGAGCCTCGCTCGCTCGTGGGCCAAATGCGCGCGCAACTGGCCACGAGGCGCGCAGACGCAGCTGCTCGACGGCTACCCACGGCTGGACATGCCCGTGCTGCTGCTGTGGGCCGACCGCGACCGCCTGCATCCGCTCGCCGGCGCCGAAGAGGCGCTCGCGCTGCTGCCACGCGGGCAGCTGCGCGTGCTCGAGAGCGTCGGCTTCCTGATGGCCTACGACGACCCCGTCGGCCTCGCGCGGGAGCTCACGGCGTTCTGCGGATAGGGTTCCGGGCCGAGGCGGGATAGCGCCGTGACGAGCTTCTAGTGTTCCTGATTTAAAATGCTGTATAGCCATGGTTAAACAGCAAGTTGACGAGGGCAGGTTGAGTTGAGCACCGACCGCCCCAGAAAAGGAGAACCGATGCCGGACAAGCAGCTGTGGGGCGGGGAGACCGCCAAGGCCGTCGAGAACTTCCCGATCTCCGGCGAGACCGTGCCCGTGTCGGTTGTCCACTGGCTCGCGCGCATCAAGGGCGCCGCCGCCGCCGTCAACGGCGAGCTCGGGCTGCTGTCCAAACGCAGCGCCACGCGCATCGAGAAAGCCGCCGCCGAGATCGCCGCCGGCAAGCACGACAGCCAGTTCCCGATCGACGTCTTCCAGACCGGCTCCGGCACCTCCACCAACATGAACGCCAACGAGGTCATCGCCGAGCTCGCAGGCGACGGCGTGCACCCCAACGACCACGTCAACATGGGCCAGTCCTCCAACGACGTATTTCCCTCCGCCGTGCATCTCGCCGCGCTCGACGTCGCGCAGAACGAGCTGCAGCCGGCGCTCAAACAGCTCGAGCGCTCATTCGCGAAAAAGGCACGGGGCTTCCAGCACGTGGTCAAGGCCGGGCGCACGCACCTGATGGACGCCGTGCCCGTGACGCTCGGGCAGGAGTTCGGCGGCTACGCCGCGCAGATGGCGCTCGCGCAGGAGCGCGTTCAGGCAGCGCTCGTGCACGTCGGGCAGATCCCGCTCGGCGGAACCGCCACCGGCACCGGCCTCAACACCCACCCGCGCTTCGCCGAAAAGATCCGTGCGCGGCTGAAGCGGGAGTCCGGCCTCAAGCAGATCGCCGCGCCGCTCGACCCGTTCGAGGCGCAGGCCAACCGCGACGCGCTCGTCGAGCTCTCCGGCGCGCTGAAGGTCGTCGCGGTGTCGCTCACCAAGATCGCGAACGACCTCGCGCTGATGGGCTCCGGCCCGCGCACCGGCATCGGCGAGATCTTCCTGCCCGAGCTGCAGAAGGGCTCCTCGATCATGCCCGGCAAGGTCAACCCGGTGATGCCCGAGGTCGTGCTGCAGGTGTGCGCGCAGGTGATCGGCAACGACACCGCCGTCACGATCGGCGGCATGCAGGGCCAGTTCGAGCTCAACGTGCGCATCCCGCTGATCGCGCGCAATCTGCTGCAGTCGCTGCACCTGCTGTCCTGCGCCACGCGCGCGTTCGCCGAGAAGTGCGTCGACGGCATCGAAGTCAACAGGGCCGGTGCAGCGGCGTCAGCCGGGGGGACGCTCGCCGTCGCCACGGCGCTCAACGGCGCGATCGGCTACGACAAGGGGGCCGCGATCGTCAAGAAGGCGACGGAGTCCGGGCGGCCGCTGCGCGAGGTGGCGCTCGAGGAGGGCGTCGACTCCAAGCTGTACGACGCCACGATCGACCTGCGCAAGATCGCTCGCGGCAACCGCTGAGCACCGGCCGCCGGCTCGTACGGAGAGCCGGAAAGAAACACCAGATACGCAGTCTTCGTGGCCAATACAGGGGCCGTGCTCCACGCTTCGACCATTCGAAGGGTGGCTGTTAGCTTGACTGCACCATGCCTTTGGTCAGGACATCGAGAGGATTCCTGTACACAGGATTACCGTCGCCTCTCGGCTGTGCGTGATGAAGGCTGTGATCCTTGCAGGGGGCATGGGTTCCCGGCTGAGCGAGGAGACGACCGTTCGTCCCAAGCCGATGGTGGAAATCGGCGGCAAGCCGATCCTGTGGCACATCATGAAGATCTACGCCGCCCACGGCGTCGACGAGTTCGTGATCTGCCTCGGCTACAAGGGCTACGTCATCAAGGAGTTCTTCGCCAACTACCACCTGCACACGTCCGACCTCTCCTTCGACCTCGGTCACGGTGGCGTCGAGGTTCACCGCTCGAGCACCGAGCCGTGGAAGGTGACGCTGGTTGACACCGGCGAAGACACGATGACCGGGGGGCGCCTGCGGCGAGTGCTCCCATACCTCGGCGACGAGGACTTCTGCTTCACCTACGGCGACGGACTGGCCGACGTCGACATCACCGCGCTGATCGCCTATCACCGCGAGCAGGGGGCGCTCGCCACCGTCACCGCCGTGCAACCTCCCGGCCGCTTCGGAGCTGTCGAGCTCAACGGGACGCGCGTCCTGCGCTTCGAGGAGAAGCCACGAGGCGACGGGGCCTGGCGCAATGGCGGGTACTTCGTTCTCTCGCCCCAGGTGGCTCGCTACCTCGACGGCGATCAGACCATCTGGGAGCAGGAGCCACTGCGCACCCTCACCCACGAGGGACAGCTCGCTTCGTTCCGGCACCAGGGGTTCTGGCAGGCGATGGACACGCTGCGCGATCGCAACCAGCTCGAGCAGCTCTGGGACTCCGGCCAAGCGCCCTGGCGAATATGGAAATGAGAGCTGAGCGATGTTGAGCGCTGTCGCGAGGCCCGACGGGGTCGTGCAGGACAGTTCGCCGTCTGCCGGGATCGTGGACCCCGACTTCTGGCGCGAGCGCCGGGTACTGCTAACCGGACACACCGGCTTCAAGGGCTCGTGGCTGGCTCTCTGGCTGCAGGCGCTGGGCGCGCGCGTGACCGGCTTCTCCTCGGGCGTCCCGACGCAGCCATCGCTGTTCGAGCTTGCGCGCGTGGGCGACGGGATGGAGAGCATCGAGGGCGACGTGCGCGACGCCCGCGCGCTGGACGACGCGCTCGCCGTCGCGCGCCCGGAGGTCGTCATCCACATGGCCGCGCAATCGCTCGTGCGCCGCTCGTTCGCGCAGCCGCGCGAGACGTACGAGGTCAACGTGATGGGGACCGTCAACCTGCTCGACGCCGTTCGCCGCGACGGGAGCGTGCGCGTGGTGGTCAACGTCACCTCGGACAAGTGCTACGAGAACCGTGAGTGGGAGTGGGCCTACCGCGAGCACGAGCCGATGGGCGGCCACGATCCCTACTCGAGCTCCAAGGGCTGTGCCGAGCTCGTCACCGACGCCTTCCGCCGATCGTTCTTCTGCACCGAGGGCTCCACACGCCTGGCGTCGGCTCGCGCGGGCAACGTGATCGGCGGTGGGGACTGGGCGGAGGATCGCCTGATCCCCGATCTCATGCGCGCCGCGCTCGAGGGCCGGAGCGTGCATGTGCGCAGTCCCGAATCCGTTCGTCCATGGCAGCACGTGCTCAATCCGCTCTGCGGCTATCTCATGCTCGCGCAGGCGCTGTGGTCCTCGCCGGAGCTCGCGGGCGGCTGGAACTTCGGCCCCGCCGACGAGGACGCGCGTCCTGTGAGCTGGATCGTCCAGCGGATCGTCGCGCGGTGGCCGCAACGGCTGCGCTGGGTCGAGAACGCGCAGGCCGATCGACCACAGCTCCACGAGGCTCGATACCTGAAGCTCGACTCCTCGCGCGCCCGCTCGCACCTCGGCTGGGCGCCACGCTGGGGCCTGCCCGAAGGGCTGGACGCGACCGTTGCCTGGTATCGCGCGCTACACGCAGGCGAGGACATGTCGGCCGTCACCGCGTCACAGATCGACGCCTACGGGCGGGTGGTCGCACTGGCATGAGCCTCGCGTCCGCAACGCGCTCCGAGCCGGCAGGGACCCAGATCTCCGACAGCGAGGCGCTCGGGACGGCCTGCAGGTTCTGCGGCGCCCCGCTCAGGCACGTGTTCGCCGACCTGGGCTCGTCACCGCTCGCCAACGCCTACCTCCCGCCGGAGCGCGTCGGCGCGATGGAGCCCTTCTACCCGCTGCGCGCGCTGGTGTGCGGGCAATGCTTCCTGGTGCAGCTCGAGGAGTTCGAGACGCCTGAGCGGATCTTCTCCGACTATGCGTACTACTCCTCCTACTCGGTCAGCTGGCTGGAGCACTGCCGGCGCTACACCGAGCAGATGATCGAGATGCTCGGGCTGGGGGAGAACAGCCATGTGGTGGAGCTCGCATCCAACGACGGCTACCTGTTGCAGTACTTCCAACAGCGCGGAATTCCCGTGCTCGGCGTCGAGCCCGCCGCCAACGTCGCGCAGGACGCACGCGGGAAAGGGATACCCACGCTTGTGGAGTTCTTCGGTCGCCGCCTCGCTCGCTCGCTGGCCGCCGAGTCCCGCGCGGGACTGCTGGTGGGCAACAACGTGCTCGCCCACGTCCCCGACCTCAACGACTTCGTGGGCGGCATGAAGATCCTGCTGGACCCAGCCGGCACGATCACCATGGAGTTCCCCCACCTGATGCGGCTGATCGAGGACAGGCAGTGGGACACCATCTACCACGAGCACTTCTCGTACTTCTCCTTCCTCACCGTCAGCCGCGTGTTCGCCGCGCACGGGCTGCGCCTGTTCGACGTCGAGGAGCTGCCGACGCACGGGGGCTCACTGCGCGTCTACGGCGCGCATCACGACGACGCCAGCAAGCCAGACACTGCGCGCGCGGTCGAGATGCGCGAGCGCGAGCGCGAGGCGGGCTATGAACGGCTGGAGACCTACACCGGCTACGGTGCGCGCGTCGAAGCCGACAAGCGAAGGATCCTCGAGTTCCTGATCGGCCTCAAGAACGACGGGCGGCGCGTGGTCGGATACGGCGCGCCCGCGAAGGGCAACACGCTGCTCAACTACTGCGGCGTGCGGCGCGACTTCCTCGACTACACAGTCGACCTGAACCCGCACAAGCAGGGACGCTTCCTGCCCGGCAGTCACATCCCGATTCGCCCGCCGCGGGCGATCAGCGAGGATCACCCCGACGTGGTCGTGATCCTGCCCTGGAACCTCAAGGACGAGATCGTGGAGCAGCTCAGGTTCATCAGCGAGTGGGGGGGCCGGTTCGCGGCGCGTACCCCGGAGCTGGCGCTGCTCCCGTAAATCAGGTACACGCGAGCCTCTCGATCAGACCCGCGCGAGCTTGTGCGTCAGATCACGTGCCGGCCGGTCGGGTCGCCCGACGCAGGGCCAGCGAGCTCCAAAAGGTGATCCCAGCGTCGATCGCCTCGGCCGGTGGCGACGGGCGGCGCTCATAGTCGGTGGCTGCGCGCCAGCCCGCGATGCGTCCGTGTAGCGCCGCCAGGTCACGAGACATCAGTGCGTCGGCGACCACGATGACGCCCTCGGTCAACACGGCGCGCGGCGCGGCGCGCCCGCGCAACACGCCATAGCGACGAAGCACGTAGCCGCGACCGAAGCCCGCGAGGCGGCGCACCGCGGGAGACTTGGGGCCATAGGTGGCGGAGCCCGCATGCACGCCGATCGCCTCCGGGGCGCACGCAGTCGCCCATCTGGCGTTCCGCAGCCTCAGCGCGAGATCGAAGACATCCATGTAGGCCGGGATCGCCTCGTCCAGGCCGCCGATCCGCTCCCAGGCGCAGCGGCGATACGCGCCAGCCGTACCCTCCGGTCCGGTCAGCAGCGGGTGGCCGTCCTCGGCATGATCGACCGACATCCCGTGCAGCCGCTGAAATCCAGCGAGAGTGACGTCCGCGGCGATCCCTACACTGTCGATCGACCGCTCGTCCGATTGCAGTACTAGTGACGCCACCGATCCCACAGCTGGATCACTCAGAGGCGCGACCAGATGTTCCAGGAAGTCCGGCCGGCAGTTGACGTCGTTGTTGAGCAGCACCACGATCTCACCGGACCCTGCCGCCACGCCCCGGTTGCACGCTTTGGGAAAACCACGATTCTCATCAATGCACTCGAGCTGCACCTCCGGCCACTCGGACTTCAGACGAGCCCGGGTGTCGTCCATCGAGCCATTGTCCACCACGATCACGTGATGGGCGAGCGTCTGGGCGCGCAGGTGGCGGAGAGAGCTGTTGGTTAGGTCGTAATGACCGTACGCGACGACGACCACGTCAATCGAGCTGGACACCTAATCATCGTACGTGTGCAACTGCTGTGGCGACAGAGATTTGTGCCGTGTGTTTCTTTCAAGTTCGCGAGGTCACACTCCAAGAAGAGACCGCGAAGGCGAGCCGTTGCGGTGGCCACCGTGGCTGCGTCTGCTGCGATGTGCGCTGGCGCAGTAATAGCGCTGCCCGCGACCGCCGGTGCCTGGGCTCAGGCGGGAAATGCCCATAGCTCTCGTACGTCCGGGTCGTCGAAGACGCCGTGCGGGTCGGCCGCGCCCGAAGCGCTCGCACAGACCGTCGGATGGGTCGCCAAGCAGATCTACGAGGGCGAGGTCTCGAGCCCCGAGACGGTCAAGGACCGCCACCAGGTGGAAAGCTACGCGCCGCTGCTGCGGGCCGTTGCCAGCGGTGAACGGGCGGCCGTCAAGGCCGCCGTCACGAGCCTCGTGTACTCGCACACGCACATCGTGCGCCTGCGCGTCAGCCGGGGCTCCAAGCTGCTCGCCGATGTCGGCGGTCCGTATGTGCTGGCGCCGCTCAGCGGGACCCTGCGCCTGCACGGCCGCACGGTCGGTCACTACATGCTCTCCGTCCAGGACGACCTTGGCTACGTCAAGATCGAGACGCACTACATCGGCTCGCCGCTCGTGCTGCGCACGGGTCTGAAGGGCGTGTCTGCGAAGGGGGTGCGTGCAAAGGAAGTGCCTGCGAAGGACGTGCCCGTGCCAGGCCTGCTCGCGCCCGGGCCTGCCGGGATCCCCGAACACGGGCCCGTCACCTACAGGCACGTGATCTACCAGGCGTACTCTTTCAACGCCAGCGCCTTCCCCAGCGGAACGCTTCGGATCTCCGTGCTCGTGCCGTTGCCCGCGGGCCTGTCGCGGAAGAGCTGCACGGCCATCAGGAACGCCGAGCTGGCGAAAGTCGCCCGGCGCGTGTTCGGTCGCCTGGCGCTGGCGCACGTGAGCTTCTCGACCGGCGTGGAGCTCGTGGGCACGCTCACCCGCGGGCTCTTCTACGTCCGCGCTGGCTCCCACCAGCTCGCCGGCAACACGCGGCCCGGGCCTGCTCGGCTGCCGCTCTCGGGCTCCGTCAACTATCGCGGCGCCAGCTACGAAGTGTTCTCCTTCCCGGCGCCCGGCAGCATCGTGACCGGGGCGTCCGGCAGCGCTGGGACTGGGACGCGTGGCGGCGTCGGGCCGGTGCGCATCTACGCGCTGTTCGCCGGCTCTAGTTGACCGGCAGCGCTTTGTACATCCGTGTGACCGTGCTCACCACGCCCGGCTTCGGCTGGCCGCCGTACGTGAACAGGCCCTTCTGGTTGAGGCCTTCGATCAGCTTGAGGTTCGGCAGAACGCTTTTGATCGAGCCGCCCATGAACGTCGGCGTCAGCGGGTAGTCGCGCAGCACCCAGATCATCATCGCCGTCAGGTGCGGGTCGGCCGCGTACACCGCGATGTGCTCCGCCAGCAGTTTCGCCTGGTAGGCGTAGCTGCCGGGGCTGCCCGACGGGTTGCGCCCGTTGGATTCCGCGCCGAACTCGCTCACCACGAGCACCTTGCCCGGGAACGTCCGTTCCATCGCGCTCAGGCGCGCGCGCATCTTGCTCTCCATCTGAGCGGCGGAGTCGTGCGGGTAGTCATACCAACCCGAGTAGTCCGTCTCGGCGACCGCGTTGACTTCCGAGTACAGCGATCCAGCGTGCGCCGGCGGGTGATCGCCCCACACGTCAACCGCCACCATTCGCGTGGGGTCGTGCGCGTGCAGCCAGCGGGTGAGCGTGCGCACGTAGGAGACCTCGTCCGCGTCGCGGCCGTTGTTCGCCACCTCGTCCACCAGGTTCCACGCGAAGATCGACGGGTGCAGCTCCGCCGCCAGCACCGCCGTCCGCGCTTGCTGCTCGGCTTCCGCCAGCAGCTTCGGCGTCGTCGAGTACCACATCGCCGCGCCTTCCACCGGGCCGACGCCCTGCCACACCAGGATGCCCGCTTCGTCGAGCCTTTCCAGCAGCCCCGGGTCCAGCGGGTGCTGCGAGCGCACCACGTTCGCGCCGATCTCCTTCAGCTCCGCCACCAGCCGGTCCTGGTCGGTGGGCGTCAGCGCGTCGCCGTGGCCCTGGGCGTCCTCCTGGATCGACGCGCCGTGCAGGCTCAGCTGCTGGCCGTTCAGGTTCACGTGGCCGCCGTGCCACGTCAGCTGGCGCAGCCCCACGCGGGCCGAGTAGCTGCTTTCGCCGCCGATCGCCAGCGCCAACTGGTAGAGGCTCGGGCTCGCCGGCGACCACAGCGCCGGCTGTGTCACCGTCACCGTGGTCGTGTCCGTGGCGCTCTGGTCGTGGCCGAGCGTCACCACCGGGAAGCTCAGCGCGATCGTCTGCGCGCCGTGCGCCAGCGAGCCCGTCGGGACGAGCGCGCGGCTGGGGCCGTAGTTGTGCACCAGCACGCTCACCTTCACCGTCGCCTGCGCCGCGTTCGGCGCGACCGGGCCGGTCGGCGACGCCGCGGTCTCGCCGCTGAGCGTCGTCTGCACCGTCGGCTGCGACAGCTCGCTTTCGCCGATCGCGCGCACGTTGACCTCGCCGTCGAGGCCGCCCCAGTTGAACCACGTGCGGTGAAAGCCTTCGCGCGCCTGCTGCGCCGGGTTCTCCCAATCGACGCGCACGACCACCGTGTGCGTGCCCGCCGCCAGCTGCGCACGCTCTTCGAACGGCAGGTAGGAGCCGTGGTGGGAGCCCAGCTCGTGCCCGTCCACCCACACCGTCGCGAGGTAGTTCGCCGACTGGAAGCTCAGCGCGTACACACCCGCCTTCGCCGCCTGGAACGTCGTTCGGTACCACGCGATCGAGCCTTCGTAGTTGGCGCCGCCCGGCTTGCCCGTGTACGGCGTCGGGTTGACCACGTTCGGCACGCTCACCGTGCCGCCGCTGAAGCGCCCGCGCGGGTATCCCAGCGCCACGCCGCGGTTGGCCGCGTCGCGGCGCAGCGTCCAGCTCGTGAGCGGAACGCGCCCGCCGGGCCCTTCGAAGATCACCGGCTTGTTCGCCGGCGCTTCCGCCGCGGTGGCCTGCCCCGCGAGCGCCACGCACGCGAACGCTAGTGCGCAGACGGTCTTGACGGTGGCGGTGGCGCTGAGCATGGTCTTGGCGGGCGTCGGGGCGAGCACGAGCCGATCATTGTTGCGGTTGCGGCGGTCCTTCAACGCCGCTTGCCCCTTCAACAACGCGCGAGTGCAATCAGACCGGCGTCGCGGCCGGCTCGGCGGCGGACTCCAGCAGCCGCCCCAGCAGCGCCAGCGCCCCCGCCTTGTGCAGCGGCTCGTTCAGGTTGCCGCACTTCGGCGACTGCACGCACGACGGGCAGCCGCTTGCGCACGGGCAGCCCGCGATCAGGCGCCGCGCGTCCTCGCACAGCTCCTCGAAACGCGCGTACGCCGTACGCGTGATGCCGATCCCGCCCGGATGGCCGTCGTAGATGAAGATCGTCGGCACGCCCGTCTGCGGATGGAAGTTCGTCGACAGGCCGCCGATGTCCCAGCGGTCACACATCGCGATCAGCGGCAGCACCGCGATCTGCGCGTGCTCCGTCGCGTGCAGCGCGCCCAAGAGGATGTCGAGGGGCACAGTCGCGGCCACCCCGAACGCCGACGAATCATTAATCGAAAGCTCACTCGAAATGTCTGTCGGCAGCTCGAACCACAGCGCCTGCGTGGCGAAGCTCGTGGGCGGCAGGTCCAAAGCGGTCAGGTCCACCTGCGCGTGATCGGCCAGCCGCCTGCGCTGGTAGGCGAGGACCGTGTCCGTCACGCTCACCTCGCCGAACGACAGCGTCACGCCCAGCGCCTCGCGGCGGTCGAGCAGGCGCACGATCTCCGTGTCCGTCTGCGACTTCGGCTGCGTGTACCAGTCGCCGTTGAAGGGCGACACCAGCGCGCGGCGGCGCTCGAGGTCGAGCTCGCGCACCTCATACGAGCGGCCCTGGTGCATGTAGATCGCGCCCTCGTGCACCGTCGAGTGCGCGCGCGCCGCCTCCGTCGAGCCGAGCAGCTCGCCCGATGACACGTCCACGATCGCGAAGCTCTCCGGTGAGGCCGAGCGCAGCGACACCTCCGCCGCCGGGTAGGAGCCCGGGCGGCGCGGGACGTAGGACGCCGCGATCGTGCCCTCGCGGCGGCGCAGCTCGCCCGCGCTCTGCAGGATCTCCGCGTGCGCCTCCCAGCGCGGGCCCAGGAACTCCGCGTCCGCGCGCGACAGCGGACCCTCGTGCGCCGCGCACAGCAGGTGCGCGCGGTAGATCAGCGGGCTCTCGTGGTCGAGGATCGCCGCCTCCACCGGGCGCTCCAGGAAGTCCTCCGGGTGACGGCAGAAGAACTGGTCCAGCGCGTCCTCGCCCGCCACGTACACCGCCAGGCCACGCCCGCGGCGCCCAGCGCGGCCCCACATCTGGCGCAGCGACGCCACCGTGCCCGGGAACGTCACCACCACCGCCGCGTCCAGCTCGCCGATGTCGATGCCCAGCTCCAGCGCGTCCGTCGTGATCACCGTGCACAGCTCGCCGCGCACCAGCCGCTGCTCCAGCTCGCGGCGCTGCTGCGGCGTGTAGCCCGCGCGGTAGGGCTCCACCTGCTCCGCCAGCTCCGGGTTCGTGCTCTGCAGATCCTCCTTCACCAGCCGGCTCAGCACCTCCACGCCCTTACGCGACTTCATGAAGCAGATTGTGCGCGCCCCGTCGCGCGCCAGGCGCGCCAGCAGCTCCGCCGCCTCGCCCAGCGCCGAGCGGCGCGTCCCCAGCGCCTCGTCCGTCAGCGGCGGGTTCCACACCGCTATCCGCCGGTGCGGCGTCGGCGAGCCGTCCTCGTCGATCAGCTGGACATCCTCCAGGCCCGTCAGGCGCTCCGCCAGCTCCAGCGGGTTCGCGATCGTCGCCGACGTCAGCACGAAGCGCGGCTCCGTGCCGTACGCCGCCGCGATCCGCCGCAGCCGGCGCAGCACGTTGCCCACGTGCGAGCCGAACACGCCGCGGTACACGTGCGCCTCGTCGATCACCACCACCGCCAGGTTCGAGAACAGCTCCCCCCACGCCGCGTGGTTCGGCAGGATGCCCACGTGCAGCATGTCCGGGTTCGTCAGCACCACGTTCGCGCTCTTGCGGACCTCCCGCCGCGCCTCGCGCGGCGTGTCGCCGTCGTAGATCGCCGGGCGCACGCGCTTGGGCAGCCCAAACGCCGCCAGCGCGCGCGCCTGGTCCTGCGCCAGCGCCTTCGTCGGGTACAGGTACAGCGCCCGTGCGCGCGCGTCGCGGCACAGCACGTCCAGCGTCGGCAGGTTGAAGCACAGCGACTTGCCCGACGCCGTGCCCGTCGTGATCATCGTCGGCCCCGCCCACGCCGAGTGCAGCGCCTGCGCCTGGTGGGAGTACAGGCGCTCGATGCCCAGGCGCGCCAGCGCCGCCAGCACGTCCGGGTGCAGCTCCGCCGGAGGCTCCACCAGGCGCGCGCGCCCCGCGCGTCCAAGGCCTTCGTTCGCCTCGCGCACCAGCCGCCCGTCCTCGCGTCCCGCGTCCAGCAGCGCGCTCCACGGCTCGGTTCTGCGGTCGATCGCCAAGGACTTGAGATAGTAGACGCCATGTCCGTGGCTGCCGCCGAGCGCTGGGCCCAAGCCCGCTCCTTCCACCATTCGCTGTACCCCGCGCAGCGGATCGCCGCCGAGCGGGCGCGCAGCGCCGAGCGTGGGCAGAGCGTGTCGGTGTGCCTGCCCGCGCGCGAATGCGCCGACACCGTCGGGGAGATCGTCGCTGCTTTGGTCACGCTGCGCGAGGCCGGCGCGATCGACGAGATCGTCGTCGTCGACGCCGACTCCGCTGATGGCACCGCCGGGGTGGCCGAACGCGCCGGCGCCACCGTCTGGCAGGAGGCTCAGCTGCTCCCCGCCTACGGGCCCGTGCTCGGCAAGGGCGACGCCATGTGGCGCGCGCTGTCCGTGCTCGACGGCGAGCTCGTCTGCTTCCTCGACGCCGACACCCACGGCTTCTCCGCGCACTTCGCCACCGGGCTGCTCGGGCCGCTCGTTTGCGAGCCCGGGGTGTCGTTCGTCAAGGGTTTCTACCGGCGGCCGCTCGGAGAGGGGGGCGGCGACGCCGGCGCGCGCGAGGGCGGGGGGCGTGTGAACCACCTCGCGGCGCGGCCCGCTTTGGCGCTGTTCTACCCCGAGCTTGCGGGCGTGCGCCAGCCGCTCGCCGGCGAGGTCGCCGCGCGGCGCGAGCTGCTCGAAGGGCTGTCGTTCGCCACTGGCTACGGAGTGGAGATCGCCATGCTGATCGACGTGTGGCGCGAGCTCGGGCTCGAGGGGATCGCGCAGGTCGACCTCGACGAGCACCGCAACCGCCACCAGCCGCTGTCCGCGCTCGCGCCTATGGCGCTCACCGTGCTCGCCACGATCGCGCGGAGGCTCAGCCAGGAAGGGCGGCTGGTGGACGCAGGCGGGGTGGCGGCCGCGGATCTCGAGCTCGCACCGGTCGAACGTCCGCCGCTGGCGCGTGTGAGTGTGGCGTGAACGGCGCGGCGGGCGAGCCTGGGGGCGCTGCGCGCTGCCTGTACCTGGACCTCGACAGCACCCTGCTGGGGCGCGGCGCTTCGATGCTGCACGACGGCCAGGGCAACGTGACGATCGACGGCGTACGCGCGGTGCAGGCGTGCCTGCGCGCGGGGGTGGAGGTGGTGCTGATGTCGGGCAGGCGCCGCGCGCAGGTGATGGAGGACGCGCGGCTGCTGGGACAGTCCTCCTACATCTACGAGGCGGGTGCGTGCGTGGTGCTCGACGGGGAGGAGCACTGGCTGACGGGCGAGCTTCTGCCGGGTGAGCTGACGATCGCCGAGCAAATCGAGCGCTCGGGCGCGCCCGCGCTGCTGCTCGAGCGCTACGCCGGACGCCTCGAGTACCACGAGCCGTGGCACGTCCAGCGCGAGGTCTCGCACCTGTTCCGCGGGCTTGTCGACGCCGGCGAGGTTGACCGCGTGCTGATCGAGCACGGTCACGAGAACCTGCGGCTCGTGGACAACGGCGTCGTCAATCGCCGCTCGCCCGCGCTCGCCGCGCTGCCGCACGTGCGCGGCTACCACCTGGTGCCACTCGGAGCCTCCAAGGTCGCCGCCGTGGCGCTACATCGGCAGATGCGCGGCTACGAGCGCGCGGAGACGTTCGCCGTGGGGGACTCGCGCGAGGATCTCGCCTGTGCCGCCGAGGTTGACGTCTTCTGGCTCGTCGCCAACGCCGTCGAGCGCGATCCTTCGATTCGCGAGGAGGTGCACGCGCACGCGAACGTGCGCATGTGTGAGGCCGGCCATGGGCCGGGTGTCTACGAGGCGGTCGTCAGCACGCTGGTGGGCGCGCCGTGGGGGCGCCTCAGATAATGCCCTCGCGCTTCTCCTCCTCGTACAGGCGCTCGACGACGAACTCCTTGAGCAGCGTCTGGTAGCCGGTGTTGCGCGCCGCAGCGAGCGCCCTGAGGCGCGTGAGCGTGAACTGATCGAAGCGAATGGCGATCGGCGTGGTGCGTCCCGGCCTGATCATGTCCTGCATGCGTAGCGCCTTCTCGCGCTTGGCCTGAGCCGCGAGGAACTCGTCGGGGTCGAGCGACAGGCCTTTGACTGGGTCGACTTCTCCGGGACGTGTGCGTGCCATGGGGTTTGTTTCTCCTTTTGCGGCGAGCGTGCTCTATGGTATTTACTCGTTTATACTATAGATATACGACGGGGCAATGTGTTCGCAGACAAACCCCATCTGGTCGTGATGATGCGCACCAACTTTGTCGTTCGTCCGCCGCTGGTAGAATTAGCCACATGGCTACATCAACTGGAAAGGCGCAGGATGTCGTGGTTTCCTCGCAGATGGCGAAGGACGGCCAGATCGAGGCATTCGGGCAAGCCAAGTCGTCTCCATCCGTAGGGCATCAAAAACTCTTTGGCAACCAGCTTCGGTGGGCCAAGGACGTTATTGCAGAGACGCGCGCGCAACGTCGCGCGTCGTAGCGTTCCTTAGCCGCGCGTTTGGACTAGGGTGGTGCCGTGTCGCAGGACCAAACACGGCTACTCATGGCCGTCATTATTTCCCTCGTACTGCTGGCGGCAGGTCTTTACATTCTCCTAGCCGACCACGCTAGTTCTGATCTCGAAAAGGCGGCGACTGGCTGGATCGGAATCATCATCGGCTACTGGCTCAAGTAACGCTCCGCCGCGCGGCCAGAGTAGCGCGAGGGCTCGGACGAAACTCTGCGGCGACTCCTACCGTCCCGACAGCCGGTCCCAAGCCCGCCGCCAGAAGCCGGGGGTGGGGCGCCTGCGCCACAGCGCTGGAGGTGGCACAGTGGCGCGTACCAGCGCTACCCAGTCGTCCAGTGGCAGCTCGCCCGAGATCAGGCGCCCGAGCGCGCTCGTGACCGGCGCTCCGACGCCCGCTGACTCGAGCGCTCGCGCGAGCAGCGGCACCGACTCGAGCGCCTCGACCGCCTGACCGATCTGCGTGGGGATCTCCGCGGCGGGGACGCCCGCGGCGAGCAGCTCGCCCGCACGCCGGTTGCGGCTCTCGCGCGCGAGCGCCGTCGCCACCAGGTCGCCCGCGCCTGCCAGGCCGATCATCGACTCCGGCCGCGCTCCCAGCCCCTCCGCGTAGCGCCACACCTCGGCGAAGATGTGGCCCGCGGCGGCGCCCGCCGCGTTCAGGCCCTGCGCCTCGGTGGCGCCCGCGGCGAGCGCCGCGGCGTTCTTGGCCGCCCCCGCCAGCTCGACGCCGACGGGGTCGTTGGACAGCTCGCACACCACGCCAGCGCGCGTGAACACCTGCGCGAGCGAGCGCGCCAGCTCCTCCTCGCTCGACGCCGCCACCAGCGCCGCGCCCGCGTGCACCATCTCCTGCGCGTGCGCCGGGCCGCCCACACATGCCACGCGGTCGGGACCGAAACTCGCGCTGAGCACGCTCGTCGGCGGCCGCCCATCGGGAGGCACGAGGCCCTTGGCCACAGACACGACCGCCGTGCGCCTGCCCAGGCCCGACGCGCCGAGCTGCTCGATCACCGCGCCAAGCCCGCGCGAGGGCACCGCCAGGAACACGTAGTCCGCCCGCGCGACGCCCGCGGAGGCCGGCTCGATGCGCAGCTGTGACGGCAGCTGCACGCCCGGCAGGTAGCGGCGGTTCTCGCGCTCCTGCTCGATCAGCGTCGCCTGCTCGGCCGTGCGCGTCTGCAGCGTCGTGCGCAGCCCTCCGCGCGCCAGCAGCATCGCCAGCGCCGTCCCGAACGAGCCCGCGCCGATCACCGTCGCGCGCCGTCCCGGCGGCGACAGCGCCCGCACGCGCGCGGAGCGGCCGGCGGGCTGTGACTCGGACTCGGTTGCCATGCGCTGGGCGAGCGTAGCGATCGCTAAAGCCCCGCGAGCTTGCGCCCGGCGGCCACCAGAGCTGCGCGGCTGCGTGCCTCGAGGATCAGCTGCAGGTCGAGGATGCGCGCGTCGAACGCGTCCAGCGCGTTATGAGCGGTGATCGCGTACGCGGGCACGCCACCCTGGCGAGCCCTGGTTGCGATCTCGAACGCGACGCTGCCGGCGAGCGTCCGCTCCTCCAGACGCTCCGCGCCCACCACTATCGCCCGCGCGCGACGCATGCGCTCGTCGAAGCCCAGCTCGTCCAGCAGTCGCCGCACGTACTCGCCATCTTCGCCGTCCTTGCCCGGAGCTGGCAGGAGGCAGACATCGGGCTCGGGGAGACCTCCGTCCTGAACGCCGCGGGCGATCGCGCGCGCCACCGTGGCCGCCGACAGTCTGGGTCCGAAGGGCGCGCACGCGATCAGCAGGTGCGTACTAGGGGTCACGATCGGGCATCCTTCCAGCAATGGCCGCCGAGAAAGTTCAGCCCATGGTGCTGGACGTCTGCGGGCGGGAGCTGCGCGTGAGCAACCCGGGCAAGCTGTTCTTCCCCGACGCCGGGCTCACGAAGCTCGACCTGGTCAACTACTACGTCGAGTGCGAGCAGGCGGTCGTGCGCCACCTGCGCGAGCGCCCGACCGTGTTGAAGCGCTGGGTCGACGGCGTCGCCGGCAAGCCCTTCTTCCAGAAGCGCGTGCCCGACGGCGCGCCCGAGTGGCTGCAGACGGCCACCGTCACGTTCCCCAGCGGTCGCCACGCGCGCGAGCTCGTCCCCAACGACGCCGCGCACCTCGTGTGGGGGGTCAACCTCGGCGTCATCGACTGGAACCCGTGGCCCGTGCGCCGCGAGGACCTCGACCATCCCGACGAGCTGCGCGTCGACCTCGATCCGCAGCCCGACGTGCCGTTCTCGGAGGTGCGCGAGGTGGCGCTCGGCGTGCGCGAGGTGCTCGACGAGCACGGATTGCGCGGCTTCCCCAAGACGTCCGGCTCGCGCGGCATCCACGTGTTCGTGCGCATCGAGCCGCACGAGAGCTTCGAAGAAGTCCGCCGCGCGGCGCTTGCGCTGGCGCGCGAGGTCGAGCGGCGGATGCCCGGCCGCGCGACCAGCCGCTGGTGGAAGGAGGAACGCGAAGGGGTGTTCATCGACTACAACCAGAACGCCCGCGACCGCACCGTGGCGTCCGCGTACTCCGTGCGCGCGGTGCCAGACGCGCGCGTCTCATGTCCGCTGGAGTGGGACGAGGTCGCCGACGTCGAGCCGGCCGACCTGCGCCTGCAGACGGTCCCCGCGCGTCTGCGCGAACGCGGCGACCCCTCCGCGGAGATCGACGAGCACGCCGGGCGTCTCGACGGGCTACTCGAGCTGGCAGCGCGCGACGAGCGCGATGGCCTCGGTGACGCGCCGTGGCCGCCGCACTTCCGCAAGCAGAAAGGCGAGCCCAAGCGGGTGCAGCCCAGCCGGGCGCGCTCCAGCCCACCGGAGGCCGAGTGACCCTGCCGTTGCAGCCCATACTCAAGCCCCAACTGGCGCTCTCGCGCAAGGAGCTGCCGGAGGGCGAGGACTATGTGTACGAGGTCAAGCTCGACGGATTTCGCTGCATCGCGTTCGTCGACGGCGGCGACGTGTTCCTGCAGTCGCGCAACGGCAAGACGCTCGGCCGCTACTTCCCCGAGCTGACGTTTCCCGCCGGTCGCTACGTGCTCGACGGCGAGATCGTCGTGCGTGACGCCGACGGGCGCGAGGACTTCGACGCGCTCGGGCAGCGCATCCACCCCGCGGTCTCGCGCATCGAACGTCTCGCCGGCGAGACGCCCGCCGTGTACGTCGCGTTCGACCTGCTCGCGCACGAACACGACTCGCTGCTGGAGCTGCCGTTCGCAGAGCGCCGCGCCGCGCTCGAGCGCCTGCTCGACAGCGAGGCGTTCGAGCGCGCGCCCATCGAGCTCATGCCCACCGTCGCAACCGCCGCCGAGGCCGGGCGCTGGCTCGAGCACGCCGAGGGGGCGATCGCCAAGAGCCTGTCGGCGCCGTATCTCCCAGGTGAGCGCAAGGGCATGGCCAAGGTCAAGCGCGTGCGCACGATCGACGCTGTCGTCGTCGGCTGGCGTCCGGGCAAGGAGCCCGAAACCGTCGGCGCGCTGATCCTCGGTCTGTACGACGGCGAGCAGCTGCGCGTCGTCGGGCACTGCTCCGGCCTGGGCGCAGCCGAGAAGAAGCGGCTGGTCGGCTTCCTCGCTGAGTATCAGTCCGGCGAGAGCGGCTCCGCCGACCCGAGTCGTTGGAGCGCGGGCAAGGATCTCGAGTGGGTCGGCCTGCGCCCCGAGCTGGTCGTCGAGATCGATTTCGACCACGTCTCCGCCGGACGTATCCGCCACGGCGCCAAGCTACGGCGCTGGCGCGATGACAAGCCTGCGCGCGAGTGCACGTACGAGCAGCTCCACAGCTGAGCCTCGGCCGCGCGCAGGGCGTCGTCTAGCATCAGCGTCGTGAGCGGCGCGGACAGCCACAACACGGCGACCGTCGCCGAGGAGGAGTACCTGCAGAGCCTGTTCTGGCTGCAGGAGGCGGGCCTGCCGATGACCGGCGCGAACGTCGCGCGCGCGATGCAGCTGTCCCCGCCCACCGTCCACGAGATGATCGGCCGGCTCGAGCGCGACGGCTACATCACACGCGGCCGCGACCGCGCGATTGCGTTCACTCCCAGCGGCGCCGAGCACGCCGAGGGCATCGTGCGCAGGCACCGGCTGATCGAGCGCTTCCTCACCGACGTCCTCGGCGTGCCGTGGGACGAGGTCCACGAGGAGGCCGAGCGCCTCGAGCACGCGATGTCGCCCGTGCTCGAGGAGCGCATGCTCGCGGCGATCGGCAACGCCAAGACCTGCCCGCACGGCCACCCGATCGTCGCCGGCGCGCGCCTCGCCGGCGTGCCGCTCGCGGACGTCCAGGTCGGCGCCAAGGTGCGTATCCTGCGCTTCGAGAACGAGGCAGAGGATCTCCTGCACTACCTCAAGGCTTCCGGCATCGAGCCGGGGATGGACGCGGTGATGACCGAGCGCGGACCCGAGCACGTCGAGCTGCAGACCGCCGACGGCCGGCGCCTGGGCGTCACCGCGAGCGTCGCCGAGACCGTGTCCGTGATCGCCGACCCCTCGCCGCCGCCGCGCACCGCGTTGCCCGAGCAGCTGGTGCTCGGCCAGCGCTACGGCCGCTGACGGGCCTGGGAACTACCGCTAGAGCGAGCGGTAGGCCTCGGCCAGGCGGGCGATCCCGACGTCGATCTGCTCGGGCGTGACGCCGGAGTAGGCGAGGCGCAGCGTGTTCTCGCCGCCCTCCAGCATGAAGTCAGTGCCCTTCACAAATGCCACCCCGCGTTCGGCGGCGGCCTGGTACAGGGCATTGACGTCCGTTCCCTCGGGCAGCGTCACCCACATGAAGTATCCGCCCTGCGGGACAACGAACTCGGCGTCCGCGAGCTCGCTGCGCAACGCGTTGGCGAGCGCGTGCGCGCGCTCGGCGAGCGCCGCCTTGACGGTCTCGATCGAGCGCTCGATCGCGCCCGACGCGCAGAACTCGTACACGATCGACTGCGAAACCATGTTCGGCGAGATGTACGTGTTGGTAGCGAGCTGCCCGATCGACGCGATCAGCTCGCGCGGACCGACGAGGTAGCCCACGCGGATGCCCGGGCACACGGTCTTAGAGAACGACGACGCGTACACCACGCGCTCGGGGTCCATCGACAGCATCGTCGGCAGCCGCTCGCCGCTGAAGCGCAGCTCCACGTACGGGTCGTCCTCGAACACCACGAAGCTGTGCTCCGCCGCCAGCTCCAGCAGCCGCGTGCGCTTCTCCAGCGACAGCGTGTAGCCGGCTGGGTTCTGGAAGTTGGGGATGATGTGCGCGAGCGTCGGCCGCGCGGCGCCCCCTCCGACCGACAGCAGGTGCGCGAGCGCGTCCGTGTCGATGCCGTCGGGCTGCAACTGCACCGCGTGCAGGCGCGCGCCGCGTCCGCGCAGCGACAGCAGCGTGCGGTCGTACGTCGGTCGCTCGACGATCACCTCGTCGCCCGAACGCACGAGCTGCTCGAACAGGAACGCGTCCGCCTGCATCGACCCGTTCGTGACGAGCACCCGCTCTGGCTCGACGCCGTGGCGGTCGGCGATCCAGCTGCGCAGCCGCGGATAGCCGACCGACGTGCCGTACGCGGTCGTGCCCGCGGGGTCGCTCTCGAAAGCGCGCACAGCGGCGTCGCGCAGGCCGTCCACATCGACGATGTCAAGCGACGGCGCGCCGCGCGCGAAGGAGATCGTCGGTCCGGTCGTGGTGGCCACAGCGGCGTAGCTTAGGCGTCCGAGCAGTTCGTCGTAGTCATGGGTCAGCTCGCGAGCCGCCCGCTCCAGCCGATCGCGGAAGCGCAGCAGCTCCGACGCGCTCGGAGGCTGCGGCGAACCGGCGGCCTGGGACGCGACGGGGGGCAGCGGCGCGCTGGGCGGTGGCGACGAGGGTGGCTGAGCCTGCTCGATCGTTTCGTCCACGATCCTGCTCCAGCCGGAGGTCGGCTGGCTCTCGGGTGGTGGCTCCTCGGTCGGTGGCTCGCCGCTCATCGCGTGCAGCGTACGCTCGAGCTCGTGCAGCTTGCGTTCCAGTTCACCCAGCGTTTGAGCCACGTCTTGATCCATGGCCGCCTAGCGTACCGGCGTGGATCAGGATGCGGCGAGCGATGCGCCTCCGAGGACCTCGACGGCGATCTGCGCGGTCTCGGTGGGGGTACGCCCGACGCGTACGCCCTTGGCTTCGAGCGCCTGCGCCTTGGCTGCGGCGGTGCCTGCGCTGCCGGACACGATCGCGCCGGCGTGTCCCATCTGCTTGCCCGCGGGTGCGGTGAAACCGGCGATGTACGCGACAACGGGCTTGCTCATGTTCTCCGCGATGTACTCCGCGGCCTCCTCCTCGGCGGAGCCGCCGATCTCGCCGGAGAGCACCACCAGCTCGGTCTCCTCGTCGGCCTCGAACAGCTCGAGCACGTCAACGAACGACGAGCCCGGAACGGGATCGCCGCCGATGCCGACGATCGTGCTGCAGCCGACGCCCGCCTGGGCGATCTCGTTGCCGATCTGGTAGGTCAGCGTGCCCGAGCGTGAGACGACGCCGACGCTACCGGCCTTGAAGAACGACGCGGGGATGATGCCGACGTTGGCCTTGCCGGGGGAGAGGATGCCGGGGCAGTTGGGCCCGATCAGCCGGGTGCCCGGATGGTTGCGCTTGAGCGTGTTGTAGACGAGCAGCTCGTCGTGCGCGGGGATGCCCTCGGTGATCGCGATCACGAGCTCGACGCCCGCGGCGGCTGCCTCGAGGATCGAGTCAGCGGCGAAGCGCGGCGGCACGAAGATCATCGCGGTGTTGGGCTGCACCTTGGCAACCGCCTGCTCCCAGGTGTCGAACACGGGGATGCCCTCGACGTCGAGGCCGCCCTTGCCGGGGGTGACGCCGCCGACGACGTTGGTGCCGTAGTTGCGGTTGTTGAGCGTGTGGAAGCTGCCCTCGCGCCCGGTGATGCCGGCGACCGCAAGGCGCGTGCTCTCGTCGATGAGGACCGACATCTAGCGCAGCGCTCCTTGCGGCCACCATGACACATAAGGAAAAAGCTGTATTACCATGGTTATACAGAACTTAAAAGAGGACATCAGCTGCCCGCCCCCATAGGCTGACCGGCGGCGAGCGCGACGACCTTCTCCGCCGCCTCGTTCATGGTCTTGGCGGCGTACACGTTGGGCAGCGCGGCCTCCTGCAGCAGGCGCCGGCCCTCGACGTCGTTGGTGCCGTCGAGGCGCACGACGAACGGCACCGTAGGTTTTATGTCCGCGAACGCGGCGATCAGGCCCTTGGCGACCTCGTCGCCGCGCGTGATGCCGCCGAAGATGTTGAACAGCACGGCCTTGACGGCGTCGTTGGCGAGCAGCAGCTCGACCGCCTGCTTGATCTTCTCCGCGTCGGAGCCGCCGCCGGCGTCAAGGAAGTTCGCCGGCGAGCCGCCCGCCTGCGCGACGACATCCAGCGTGGACATCACCAGGCCGGCGCCGTTGCCAAGGATGCCGATGTCGCCGTCGAGCTTGACGTACTGGACGCCCTCCTCCTTGGCGCGGCGCTCGATCGGGTCTTCGTTCTCGCTGTCGGACAGTCCCTGGTTCTCGGGGTGGCGGTAGAGCGCGTTGCCGTCCAGCGAGACCTTCGAGTCGAGCGCCTTGACCTCCCGCTCCGGCGTGACGATCAGCGGGTTGATCTCCGCGAGCGTCGCGTCCTCCTGCAGCCAAACCTCGTACAGCGCCACGAGCGCGTCGGCCACGCCCTCGACGACATCCGCGTCCGCGCCACCTTCGGCGGCGATCTTCACGGCCTCCTCGCGCGACAGGCCAGCGAGCGCGTCGACGTGATGGCGGATCAGCTTCTCGGGCGTCTTCTCGGCGACCTCTTCGATGTCCACGCCGCCCTCGACGCTGAACATGACGAGCGGCTGCTTGGCGGAGCGGTCGAGCAGCACCGACGCGTAGTACTCCGAGGCGATGTCCGAGGCGTGCTCGATCCACACCGTGCGCACGATGTGTCCCTTGATGTCCATCCCGAGGATGTTGCCGGCGTGCTCGCGCGCCTGGCTCTCGTCGGCGGCGAGCTTCACACCGCCGGCCTTGCCGCGCCCGCCGATCAGCACCTGCGCCTTGATCACGACCGGGTAGCCGACCGCGTCGGCGGCCTTTACGGCGTCCTCGACGCTCGTCACCGCCTCGCCCGAGGAGACCCTCAATCCGTGGCGGGCAAACAGCTGCTTGCCTTGATACTCCAGCAGGTCCATGCGGCGCGGGACTCTAACGCAAGCTGGGCGATCGCGTGCACATACGCCCAACAACGGCCAGCGGACCGCGCCGAGGAGGCCCGGCAGGGCATAATGCCGCGCGGTGCCCATCCCAAAGAACATCGCCTTCGTCACTTTCGACGTGTACGGCACGCTGATCGACTGGGAGACCGGGATCTACGAAGCGTTCACCAAAGAGGCCGATCGCGACGGCGTCGAGATCGATCGCAACGTCCTGATCCCGATGTTCCACGAGATCTCGCGCGAAATCGAGGGGGGCTCGTATGAGCTCTACGCGGAGGTCCTGCGGCGCACGGCGATCGAGATCGCCAAACGGCTCGAGTGGCCGCTCGAGCCCTCGCGCTCGGGGTTCCTGCCGGACTCGGTCCAGCGCTGGAAGCCGTTCAAAGAGACCAACCCGCAGCTGCAGAAGCTCGCCAAGCAGTACAAGCTGGGCCTCCTGTCGAACGTCGACGACAAGCTGCTCGGGCAGACCCGCAGGCACATCCCGATCGACTTCGACCTGGTCGTGACGGCGCAGCAGGTCCGCTCATACAAGCCCGAACCGCCGCACTTCACGGAGTGCGCGAGGCGCATGGGCGGCAAGCGCGGCTGGGTGCACGTGGCCGCCAGCCACTACCACGACGTGGCGCCGTGCGTCAAAGCGCGCGTGCCCGTCATCTGGGTCAACCGCAACAAGGAGACGCTCGACTCCTCGCAGAAGAAGCCCACGGCCGAGGTTCCGAACCTCAAAGAGGCCGCGAAGCTCCTCGGCGTCTCCTAGACGGCGTCCCGCGCGTGCGAGCCGTCTCGCTCCACCGCGACGTGATCGTCGTAACGAGCGCGCTGCTGCAGGTCAACTGCGTGATCGTTCGCGGCGCCGTGGGAGAGGATGCGCGGGAGGCGGAGGGGGAGGTGTTCGTGATCGACTCGCCGGTGCTCCCCGACGAGCTCGACGCGCTGCCCGCGCTACTCGAGCAGGCGCACTTCCCAGCGCCCAGCGGGCTGCTGGCGACGCATGGCGACTGGGATCACGTATTGGGGCCGCTGGCATTCCCGGGGGTGGCGCTGGGTTGTGCGGAGAGCACCGCCGAGCGGCTGCAGGCCTCGCCGGGGGAAGCTCAGCGGGAGCTGCGCAGCTTCGACGAAGAGCTGATGATCCAGCGGCCGCGCCCGCTGGCGCTCGGCGCGGTCCAGGCGTTGCCCGTTCCGGGGCGCTGCGAGCTCGGCGACCAGGAGATGGAGCTCCACCCCACCGAAGGCCACACGCACGACGGCATGGCGATCTGGATCGGCTGGGCCCGCGTGTTGGTGGCGGGCGACTATCTCTCGGCGGTCGAGATCCCGACGCTCAACGGCGGTGGCTCGCCTGAGGCGTATTCCGCCACGCTCGAGCGTCTGCGTTCGCTCGTCGCGGGTGCGGAGCACGTCGTACCGGGCCACGGGCCCGTCATGGACAGCGCTCGTGCGCTTGGCGTCCTGGACGAGGATGTGGCCTACCTGCGAGCGCTCGCCGAGCACGGCGCGGACGCAGAGCTGCCCACCGGGCGTCGCGCGCGCCGGCAGCACCGGTTGCACGACGAGAACGTGGCGCGCTAGCGTCGGTACGCGACGGCGTGGAGTACGTCTCCCTCGCCATCCAGGTGGTCGAGTGCGCGGACGAGCGGCTTCACCGCGCCGCACAGTCCGATCGCGATGCGCTGCCTCAAGCCGTGAGGAAAAAGGCAGCGGCCGGCGAGCACGTATTGAATCGAGCCGGGCAGCCCCGCGGACATGGAGGACGTGCTCGTCTCAACCGACTGGAAGCCAGCCTGAACGAGCATCATCTGCAATGCCTTCGCATTGAAGTGAAAGCGATGCCGCGGGAGTTCGAGCATGAACCAATGCGCGCCGAAGCGGCGGCTCTGCCAGCCGCCGAAATTCGGCACGGTCACGATCGTGACACCGCCGTCTCTCAAAGCCTCGTGGGCGCGGCGCAGGTTGTCAACGGGATCGGTGACATGCTCGAGCGAATGCCGGAACACGATCGCGTCATAGGCTCCGGGCTCGATCTCCACGCTCGCGAGCGTTCCCACACGGGCTTGGACTCCTCTGCTGCGGGCCACGGCGCAAGCCTGCGCCGAAGGGTCGATGCCGACCACTGACCAGCCACGGCGAACGAACCACGAGCCGAGGTCGGCTCGTCCGCATCCGACCTCGAGAAGGCGACCACCCTGCAGCCCGGAGATACATTCGAGCGGCGCCGTGCGCAGCGACTGCCACGCCTGCATGCGCTGGACGGCCTGGGAGACGAGCCCGAGCGCGCCGGTTGGGAGTCCCTCATAGGTTCCGAACGTCGGCGGGTAAAACGATGCAAGTTGCGCCTCCTCCACGGCCGGGACGGTCACGCCCATCCCGCACGAGTCGCAGCGCGCCACGGAGAAGGTTCCCGGCAGGCGGCACTTACGATCGGGAGCGCGAAGCAACGGAGCGCCCAGCGCCTCTCCGCACGCGGCGCAACACAGGCTTTCAGGCTCGCCTGTTGTGGTCAGCTCGCTTGCGGCGGTGGGGACACCGCGGTTGTCGGTGGTCATCCAAGGCATCGTACGGTTCACACAGCGTGACTTCCACGGAAACCGCGCCAGTGTCTCTGACGCCGAGGCTGTTAGCTCTGCTCAGCGCTCTTGATCGTCGCGATCGGCGCCCCCGCCTGGATGGGCGCGCCCTCGGTGATGGGCAGCTCGACGATCTTGCCGGACTTGTGGGCGGTGATCTCGTTCTCCATCTTCATGGCCTCGATGATGCACAGCAACTGCCCCTCCTGCACCTCGTCGCCCTGCTTGACGAGCACCTTCCACATGTTGCCCTGAAGGGGCGAGGGGAGGGTATCGGGTCCCCGCCCACCCCCGCCGGCGCTCGTTGACTTGCGCTCGCCGCGCTTGGGCGCCTTGCGCGCGGCGCCGCTGCCGTTCATCGCCGCGGCGGCCCCACCGCCGCCGCCTGCGAACGGGGGCCCGACGACGCGGACGTCGAAGCGCTTGCCGGAGACCTCGACGGCGTAGATCTGCTCGACCGTCTCGACCTCATCCTCGCCGTCGCTGCTGGCGGGCGTGGCGGCGGGGAAGGCGAGCGTCTTCAGCCACTTCTTGTCCTCGAGCAGGTCCCTGCAGGTCTCGCCGCGGGCCCACTGCTCGGTGGCGAGCAGCGCCTGGTGGAAGGGGATGAGCGTCTTCAGGCCCTCGATCTCGAATTCGGAGAGCGCGCGCAGCATGCGAGCGGTGGCCTGCTGGCGGTCGGCGTCCCAGACGATCAGCTTGGCGACCATGGGGTCGTACATGGGCGAGACTTCGCCGCCTTCCTGCACGCCGGAGTTGACGCGCACGCCGGGGCCCGAGGGCTCGCGGTAGACGCCGATCTTGCCGGGCGCGGGGGCGAAGTTCTTGGAGGCGTCCTCGGCGTTGATGCGGCACTCGATGGCGTGCCCACGCAGCTCGACGTTGACCTGCGCGTAGGACAGTTCCTCGCCGGCGGCGGCTTTGATGCCCTCCTTGACGATGTCGATGCCGGTGGTCATCTCGGTGACGCAGTGCTCGACCTGCACGCGCGTGTTCATCTCGAGGAAGAAGTACTCAGGCTCCGCGCCCTCGCGCGCGGAGAACAGCCCCTCGATGGTGCCGGCGCCGACGTAGTTGACGGCCTTGGCGGCGTTGACGCCGATCTTGCCGATGCGCTCGCGCAACTGCGAGTTGACGACCCATTCAGGCGCGGGGGACTCCTCGATGACCTTCTGGTGGCGGCGCTGGATCGAGCAGTCGCGCTCGCCGAGGTGGATGACGTTGCCGTGGCGGTCGGCGAGCACCTGCACCTCGACGTGGCGCGGGTCGTGCAGGTAGCGCTCGAGGTAGACGGTGGCGTCGGAGAAGAACTTCTCGCCTTCGCGGCTGGAGCCCTCGAACGCGCCCTCGAGCTCGTCCTCGGTGAGCGCGACGCGAAAGCCCTTGCCGCCACCGCCGCCGGCGGCCTTGACGGCGACGGGGAAGCCGATCTCGTCCTTGGCGATGCGCAGCGCGTCTGCGACGGTGGCGACGGGCTGGGTGGTGCCGGGCACGATCGGCACGCCGGCTGCCTGCATGAGCTCGCGCGCACGGGTCTTCGAGCCCATCGCCTCGATGGCGCTGGCGGGCGGCCCGATGAAGACGATGCCGGCGTCCTCGCACGCCTGTGCGAATGGGGCGTTCTCGGCGAGGAAGCCATAGCCGGGGTGGATCGCCTCGGCGCCGGAGCGCCTTGCGGCGTCGAGGATCTTCTCGACGCTGAGGTAGTTCTCGGCGGCGGGCCCGTCGCCGAGGTTGTAGGACTCGCCGGCACGCTTGACGTGCGGCGCGTCGCGGTCGAGCTCGGAGTAGATAGCGACGCTGTTGACGCCGAGCTCGTCGAGCGCGCGGATGATGCGGACGGCGATCTCGCCGCGATTGGCTACAAGGACCTTAGAGAACATTGGTTGGACAGCTTATTTAAGCGGCGGCCTCGAAGGCCGCCCCGCGGGGTCGCGGGCTGTAGCGCGCCACACGATCTCGAACCCCTACCTGACCGTGAAGCTCTTGGCGACCGCCGCGCCGTTGCCGGCGGCGTCGTGCGCTACGGCTTGCAGCCTGTAGCTGCCGGGGGCGAGGCGCCTGCCTTTGAGCCGGCCGCTGAAGTGGAAGCTGTTGGCGGCGGCCTTGTCGATGTGGGTGAAGCTGCCGACGGCTGTGAGCAGCGTGCAGCGCTTGCCGTGCTTGTTGCTGTTTGAGGGCTTCTTGCACGACCTGCCCTGCTTGCGCCCGCTGGTTTCGCGCAGCACGGTGAACGTCGTGGTGGCCGCCTGGCTGTCGTGGTAGCTGATCTTCGCGCCGTATTTCTTCGCGCCGGCGATGATCGCCGAGAGCGTCGCGCCCGACGGGGCGGCGAAGAACGAGCTGGGGCTGATCGTCAGCGCGCTGATGACGCCCGCCAGCGGTTTCGTGGGAAGCGGCGAGGCCGGTGGAATCGCCGGCGTCGGGCACGGCGTGCCGTGCCCCTGCAGCTCCAGTGCGCCCTTGTCCTGCAGCGCCGCGCAGGCGACGTTTTCGAACCGCGGGTTGCCGGCGAGGTCCGTTGCCGACGGGGTGAGCCCGAACGGCAGCGAGATCGCTCCCACGGGCACGCTGACGAGCGCGCTCGAGGACGGACTCAGCTGGTAGTTGGTGAACGGTTCGGAGAACAGCGATTTGACTTCCGAGCTCGTCTCGCCTGAGCTGCCGGTGGGGCACGCGATCGCTCCTTCGGTTGCCGTCGCCGTCTGCGTCTGGTTGGGCGCGTCGGAGTAGCTGCAGTCGATGGTTGCGCTCTTCCCGCCGGCTTCCACCGTCGCGATCTGCGGCTCGAGCACGATCGAGCCGACGATCCTGGCGGTGGCGACGCTGTTTCCGCCCGCGATCAGGTCCACGCCCACGACGCCTGCCTCTCCCGCTTCGCCGAGGGTGCCTGCGTTGACGGTTGAGGCGGAGACAGTCAGCGTGCGTTCCTTGCCCGCGACCTGGTCGAACAGGATGCCGTCTTTGCCGCCCAGCACCTCTGAGGAGTCGAGCGTGACGCTGCCGCCCAGCGCCTCGAGCGCGGCGCCGGCAGTGGCGGCCGTCTGCAACACGCTGCGCTGCACGAACAGTCCCGGCCCTTCGCTCTCGCCCTCGTACTCGACGGCCGTTGCGCCACTCGTCGGAGCCTCGATCAGCTGGCTGTCGCGGAGCGTGGCATCGCCGATCGACACCAGCGCCGGACCTCCCCAGGCTCCGCTCACGTGGAGGCCCTGGATGGTCTCGCTGATGTTGTACTCGGCGACCACCGCTGGATTGGTGTTTTTGGCGTTCGTCATAGTCACGCGCACACCCGTCACCGACGCCGGCTTGGTGAACTCGGACACGAGGCCGGGCTGTTCGCCGCCGTCGGTCACCGACACGCCGCTCACGCTTGTTGAACCGCCGGTTGCCTCGATGCCGACCCCCGCGGTGCTGCCAAGGTTCAGGGTGGCGCCGGCGATTGAGACGGGCGCGTACTCGCCCTCTATCCCAACGGATGTCGAGCCGTTTTCGACCGTTACGGACGTGTTTTCGACGGTCAGCGGGGTCAGGGCTGCCGCGATCGCAACACCCGTCGAGCCGCTCCCCATCGTCACAGTGCATCCGTTGAGGATCAACGAGCCGGACTCGTTGGCGACGATCCCATCCTCCGAGCCCGCGTTGCGCATGTCGACCGCAACGTTCTCGAGTGTCGTTTCACCCACCGTTTCGATGCCGTCGCGCGTGTTGCCACTGACGTTGACGATGCTGAGGTTCGTGAGGCCGACGGCTGCACCGGGCACGGCGACGTGGAACGCGGCTTCGCCGGCGCCACTCGGCGGCTGCAGCACCGTTCCGCCGGCGCCGCTGCCGGTGCCGTTGATCGTCAGGCCGTCGTCGGCGGGTTTGGCCAAGTTGACGGTTTCTTCGTAGGTGCCGGCCCCGACGTCTATCGCCGCGACGCCTGGGACGCCTTCCGAGTCGGTCACGGCCTTCGCGATCGTCCTGCACGGCAAGGCCGCTTCGGTGCACGCGTTGGTGTCTTTGCCAGTCGTGCTGACGTAGAAGGTCGCGGCGGAAGCGGCACTCGCGCCGCCCACCAATACAGCGACGGTCAGCCCGAAAATGCAGAGAAACCCTCGTAGCCTGGCCATCGCTTGCCCCCCTTTTCGTCCCGTTTCGTGGTGTCCCGGGCGTGTGCACCTTCCTCAGCGCGGCGCGCAGGAAGCCCGATGATCGCTAACGGTAGATCAGGGCGCGGCGGCAGAAACCACCGCGCTACTTGATCGTGAAGCTCTTGTCGATCGCCGCGCTGTTGCCGGCGGTGTCGTGCGCTACGACCTGCAGCCGATAGGTGCCAGGGGCGAGACGTTTGCCTTTGACTCGGCCGCTGAAGTGGAAGCTGTTGACCGCAGCCTTGTCAGCGTGGGTAGCGCTGCCTACCGACACGTACAGCGTGCAGCGCCTGCCGTGCTTGTTCTTCTTCGAGGGCTTCTTGCACGACCTGCCCTGTATGCGCCCGCTCGTGGGGCGCAGCACGGTGAACGTCGCGGTCGCGATCTGGCTGTCGCGGTAGCTGATCTTCGCGCCGTATTTCTTCTTCTTGGCCGCCGCGGCGGCGGAGATCGTCGCGCCGGAGGGGGCCGGGAAGAAGGCGCTGGGGGAGATCGTCAGCGCGCTCAGGACAGCCTTGAGCGGTTTTGGCGCTGGCGGCGGCGAGGACGGTGGAATGACCGGCCCTGGGCAGGGCGTGCCATGCCCAGGCAGCTCCAGCGCGCCCTTGTCCTGCAACAGCGTGCACGCGACGCCTTCGAACCGCGGGTTGCCTTCGAGGTCGGTCGTCGAAGGCGTGAGGCCGAACGGCAGCGTGATCGCACCGACCGGCACGCTGTCGATTGCGGTCGAGGACGGGCTCAGCTTGTAGCTGACGAGGTGTTCCGCGAAGAGCGACGCGAATTCGGCGCTCGAGTTGGTGTTGCCGTTCGAGCCGCTCGCGCAACCGATTTCGCCTGTGTGTGTCCCGTTGTTGGGCGTCTGGACCTGGCTCGGAATCGCGGAGTACGTGCACGTCACGGTCGCCTTGTCGCCGGCCGCCGCGGTGTCCACCTGAGGCTGGATGAATATCGAGCCCTCGATCGCGACCTGCGCCGTGCTTGGCCCTTTACCGCTGGCGTTGGCATCGACACCCACGACGCCCGATGGTTCGAGACTGAGGCCTGGGGGGGCGCCAACCGTCGAGCTGGCGATCGTCAGCGTGCGCGTGCCTTCGCTGCTTTCGAAGAACACGCCATTTGTGCCGCCCAGGATCTCCGAGGAGTCAATCGTCACATCGCCGTTGAACGCAAAGAGCGTGGCGGGCGTCGCTTTCGGCGCCGCCTGCAGGATGCTGCGTCGGATCACCAGCCCGGTGGTCGCTTTTTCGGAGGTGTAGCGGAGCGCTTCTGCGTTCGAGCTGAGGTTCGTCGCGAGATGGCTGTCGCTCACCGTGACGTTGCCGGCGGCCGCGAACATCGCCGGGCCGGCCCATTTGCCCGACGTTTCCAGGTGCGAGAACGTGGAGCTGCCGCCGTTGGTTTCCAGGTTGACGGCCTCCACTTTCGAGGCCGGATCCATCATTTCGACGCTCAGCCCTTCGACGGTCACGGGCGAGAGTTCGAAGATGACGCCCATCCCGGCGCCCCCCTGCTTGACGACCGTGTTGCCGATCGACGTCGAGCTGTCCGATTCGGCGACGATCCCGAACTGGGTCGGTTTGGAGGAACCTTCGTTCGACACGGTCGTGTTGCTGACCGCAAGCACCGATTTCCTACTGTCGATCCCGCTCGATTCCGAGCCGATCCCGCCGTCGCCGTTGAAGATGCTGACGCCCGAAACCGTCAGTGGCGCTTCGATAGCGCTGATCGCGTACCCGGTGGCCGATTCGAGGATCACTTTGCCGCCTTCGACGGCAAGCGAGCCCCCACCACTCGCTTCGACACCGTTCGTGACCGATTCCGCGAGCACCGTGTCGTTCACGAGCCGCAGGCCGGCGCCCACGTCCCGCACCGCCGCCGGAGTTGATTCGCCGTGTAGCTCGACGTTCGACAGCGTGACGCCGTTGGCCGGCGAGTCGATCGTCGCGTGGCCGTCGATGATCACGCCCGATTCTTCGCCGTTGATCGTGAGCCTCGCGTCCTGCGCTTTTTCGAGGATCACGGATTCGTTGTATTCACCAAACGGCCCGGGGCCTTCAGTGGAGAGCTCGATCGTGTTCGGCGGGGCAGCCGCTTCAGCTTTTTTGACTGCGGAGGCGATCGTCAGGCACGGATCTTCTTCTTCGTGTTCTCCCGGTTTGCCGCCTGGGAACACGCCGCATTTCGAGCTCGCAGTGCCGTTGCGCGCGTTTACGTAGAACGTTTGCGCTGACGCGGCGTTTGCACCGATCACCGCAGCAAAGGCTGCCAATGCGCACGCGCAGAGAAGCCGCCGAACCCGTGTCATGCACAACCCCCGTCGTAGCAAGCTTTACACCGGTGAAGTTGGCCCCGGCGACCCCGAATGTCGGCGAGCATACCGGTGCCCGCGGCGCGAATACGTCGTACGTCCAGTGGCGCGCGAGGCGCCTGCGCCGGAGTCGCCTCAGCCGGCGGCCGCTGCGATCATGCCCGCGCCGACGGTGCCGTTGCTGGACTCGTCGATCAGGATGAAGCTGCCGGTGCGGCGGTTGCTCGTGTACGGGTCGAACACCAGCGGCGCGCTCGTGCGCAGGCGCACGCGGCCGATGTCGTTCAGGCCGAGCTCCTGCGGCGAGGCCATGCGCTCGAGCGTGTGCACGTCGACCATGTCCTCGATCGCGTCGATCACCGCCGTCGCGCTGCGCGTGCTCTGCTTGATCAGGTAGCGCGACCCCGGGCGCAGCAGCTCGTCGGTCATCCAGCAGATATCCGCTTCGAGCTCGCGCGCCACCGACGGTGCCTCCTCGGGATGGCAGATCAGCTCGCCGCGCGAGACGTCCAGGTCGTCCTCCAGGCGCAGCGTCAGCGACATCGGCGCCATCGCCTCCACCAGCTCGCCGTCGTACGTGTCGATGGCCGCGATCCGCGTGCGTGCGCCCGACGGCAGTACCGCCACCTCGTCGCCCAGCCGCAGCGCCCCGCTCGCCAGCTGTCCCGAGTAGCCGCGGTAGTCGATCAGGCTCGAGTCCATCACGCCCGTGTCCGCGCCGCTCGCCGCAGCCGAGCCGACCGCGCCCGCGCCCGACACGCCCACGCCCACGCCCACGCCCGGGCGGATCACCCACTGCACCGGGAAGCGCGCCGGCCGGTCATCCGGGTGGTCGTACGCCACCTCCACCTGCTCGAGCACGTCCAGCAGCACAGGGCCTTCGTACCACGGCATGTGCACCGAGCGCTCGACCACGTTGTCGCCGTTCAGCGCCGACATCGGCAGGTAGGACGTCTCCGTGCGTCGCGGGTTCTTGCCGCCGCGGAGCTTCTGCGCAAAAGCCTCGAACTCCTCCACCAGCTCCTCGTAGCGTGCCTGCGAGTGATCCACCAGGTCCATCTTGTTGATCGCCACCACCATCCGTGGGATGCCCAGCAGCGCGCTGATGAACGCGTGGCGCTTGGACTGCTCCAATACGCCCCTGCGCGCGTCGATCAGAACCACCGACAGGTCCGCCGTGGATGCGCCCGTGACCATGTTGCGCGTGTACTGGCGGTGGCCAGGGCAGTCCGCGATGATGAAGCGGCGCTTCGCCGTCGCGAAGTAGCGGTACGCCACGTCGATCGTGATGCCCTGCTCGCGCTCCGCGCGCAGGCCGTCAGTCAGCAGCGCCAGGTCCAGCGTGCCCTCGCCGCCACGGCGCTCTGACGCCTGCGCCACCTGTGCCAGCTGGTCCTCAAACACCTGCTTGGAGTCGTACAGCAGGCGCCCGATCAGCGTGCTCTTGCCGTCGTCCACCGAGCCGGCGGTGGTAAAGCGCAACAGGTCCAGCGTCACTAGAAGTATCCGGCCTTCTTGCGGTCCTCCATCGCTGCCTCCGACACGCGGTCATCCGCGCGGGTCTCGCCTCGCTCGGTGATGCGTGTCGCGGCGATCTCCAGCACGACCTCCTCGAGCGTGCTCGCCAGCGAGCGCACGCCGCCCGTGCAGCTCATGTCGCCCACCGTGCGGTAGCGCACAGTCTCCGTGAAGACCTGCTCGCCCTCGATCAGCTCTGTGCCCTCGCGCCACGCGTACAGCATGTCGTCGCGCTCGAACACCTTGCGCTCGTGCGCGAAGTAGATCGACGGCACCTCCAGGCGCTCCTGGTCGATGTACTCCCACACGTCCAGCTCCGTCCAGTTCGACAGCGGGAACACGCGCACGTGCTCGCCCTTCTTGATGCGGCCGTTGTACAGGTTCCACAGCTCCGGGCGCTGGTTCTTGGGATCCCACTGGCCGAAGTCGTCGCGAAAGGAGAACACGCGCTCCTTCGCCCGTGCGCGCTCCTCGTCGCGTCGGGCTCCGCCGAACGCCGCGTCGAAGTCGTGCTCCGCGATCGCGTCCAGCAGCGTCACCGTCTGCAGTTTGTTGCGCGACGCCCGCGGGCCCGTCTCCTCGACCACGCGGCCGTTGTCGATCGAGTTCTGCACGCTCGCCACGATCAGGCGCTCGCCCAGTTCCGCCACGCGGCGGTCGCGGTACTCGATCACCTCCGGGAAGTTGTGCTCCGTGTCCACGTGCATCAGCGGGAACGGGAACGGCGCCGGGCGAAACGCCTTCTCCGCCAGGCGCAGCAGCACGATCGAGTCCTTGCCACCGCTGAACAGCAGCACCGGTTTCTCGAATTCCGCCGCCACCTCGCGCATCACGTGGATCGCCTCCGACTCCAGCGCGCGCAGGTGGCTCAGCTGGGGGCGCGCCGCGACGCTCACGGCTCGACTACCTCCACATGGATGCCGCACTCCGTCTTGTCGGTGCCTGCCCAGCGGCCCTCGCGTCCGGACCCCGGCTGTGTGCACGGCGCGCAGCCGATCGACTCGTATCCCTGGTCGTGCAGCGGGTTGTACGGCAGGTCGCGCTCGTGGATCCGCCGCCACAGGTCCTTGTCCGTCCAGTGCGCCAGCGGGTTGTACTTCCACAGGCCGCGCTTGGCGTCGCGCTCGATCAGCTCCGTGTCCGCCCGCGTCGGGCCCTGCTCGCGGCGAATGCCCGTGATCCAGCCCTGGGCGCCGGCGAGCGAGCTCTCGAGCGCTGCGACCTTCGCGACCGAGCAGCAGTGCTCCGGCCCGCTCCAAGGCGTGTCGCCGCTGCTCGCGTCCTGGACCTCGATCTTGACGTCGAAGCGCTGTTCGAACGCGCGCCAGGTCTCGAGTGTCTCGGGGAAGAGCACACCCGTGTCGATTGTCACGATTCGTACCGTCTTGCCGGTGCCCTGGTCGAGGCGCAGGAGCTCGTCGATCAGCACCGACTCCTCCTTCTGGAACGAGCACAGCAGCACCGCGCGCTCGCCATGGCGCGCCGCCTCGCGCAGCGTGTGCGTGAGGCTGAAAGTGGGGTCGATCTTGGAGGTCACCGGCTCAATGTGAGTGTCTAGAGGGGGCATCTGATCTGGTCGTCTCGTTTCATGGTGTTCTTGAGGTCTGGTTCCAGCGTCCTTGCCCTATACCGCGCACTCGCCCTCGCCCCGCTGGACTTCAAACGGAACGCTTCTGTTCCAATCGATGAACGTGTTCATCGTCTCCAGCCCGAAGTCCACCGGTAGCGACAGGTCCTTCACCAGCGCCTCCAGCTCGCCCGTGCCCACACGCTGCGTGAACGCGCCCCACGTCTCGCCGTCCTCGCGGGTGGACTCGTAGTGGCGGATCCAGCGCTCGATCGCCTCCGGGATGCGCTTGGCGGGCAGGCGCAGCTTCAGCCGCGTGCCGAACGCCACCGGCGCGCCTTCGTAGACGCCGCCCACGTGCGGGATGTATGCCGGGATCGTGTGCTCGCCGACTTTGATCGACGCGCCGTAGAAGCCGATGTCCGCCACGTGGTGCTGGGCGCAGCCGTTGGGGCAGCCGCTCATCTTGATGTGGATGTCGCGCGTCAGCGGGTCTGAGATGTCCATCGCCTGCACGCGCTCCTGCACCGCCTGGTTGAGGCCCATCGAGCTCGTGATGCCGAGCTTGCACGAGTCCGTGCCCGGGCACGACACCACGTCGGTGATCTCGCGCGTTCCGGCGTCCGCCAGCCCCAGCTCGCCCAGCGCGCGCCACACGTCGTACACGCTCTCGTGGCGCACCCAGCGCAGCAGCAGGTTCTGCTGCACCGTCGTGCGCGCGTAGCCGCCCGCGTGGTCGCGCACGATCTGCGCCAGGCCGCGGAACTGATCAGGTGTGAGGTCGCCGCGCGTGACCTTCACCTCGACCGTCACGAAGCCCTCCTGCTTCTGCTCCGCCACGTTCGCCGCGCGGAAGCGCTCGAACTCGGAGGAGTCGCCATTGGGGCTGCCGTAGCTCTGCCGCGGCGCCGGCGCCGACTCGCGCTCGTCGTCCACGAACAGGCGGTGCTCGACCGAGAAGTCGCGTTCGTTGACCCAGTCGCCTTCGAGCTCCTCCTCGACCTGGCGGCGCAGCTCGTCGATGCCGAACTTGTCCACGAACACCTTGATGCGCGCGCGGGCGCGGTTCACGCGCAGCCACTCCTGGCGGTCGAAGATCCTGAACACCGCCTCCGCGATCTTCAGGTACTCGCCGTTGTCCAGCTCCACGAACTCGTACAGCGCCGGCGCCACGCGCGGCATGATCGACGTGCCGCCGCCAACCAGCATCTGCGCCCCGCGCACCTCGCCGGGGTGGGCGGGATCCGTACTCTGCCGCACACGCGCACGGTAGGCGATGTCGTGGATCTCGCTGATCGCACGGCCCTGCTCTGAGCCGTCGAACGCCGTCTTGATCTTGCGCGGCATCGCCTGCGTCGTCGGATGGCGCACGAAATAGCGCACATACGCGCCCACGTACGGGGTCATGTCGAACAGCTCGTCCGCCGCCACGCCCGCCCACGGATCGCCCGTCACGTTTCTGACCGTGTTGCCACAGCCCTCGCGGCTGGACAGTCCCGTCTCCGCCATCTCGCGGATCGCCTTCTCCACCTCCGGCAGCGGGATGTGGTGCATCTGGATGTTCTGGCGGGTCGTGATGTGCCCCTTGTTCAGCGGCACGTACTTCTCGATCACGTCCGCGAACGACTCCATCTGCTCCGGCGTGATGCCGCCGAACGGCAGCTTCACGCGGATCATCTGCACGTCCGGCTGGCGCTGCCCATACACGCCCTGCTTGAGGCGGAACTTGATGAACTCGTCTTCCGGCGTGTCGCCCGCCAGGAACCTGCCCGCCTCGGTCTTGAAGTCGTCGAACTCCTGCTCGAGGATCGGGATCACGTGCCCAGGCACGTTCTGCACGACCTCTGGGTCATCGAGCGTGCCGCGCTGGGCGGAGATTGAACCTGGCTCCATGGGTTTGAAATCCTCCTGGTTCGGACGCGCTCGGCCCGAACTGCGTTCGACTACACGGGTCGCTGAACAGCTATTGCGCTAAAGCCTAGCGGCTTTCAGGTATTTATCCAGGGATCGGGCTGAGCCACTCGTCGCCGGCGGCTGTGGCCCACGGGTCGCGGGACACGCCTTCCAGCAGCGCCGTCGCGTGCCAGCCGTTGGGGCCGGCGGGCGTGCTCGGCGCGGGTGGTGGGGCCGTGGCGCGCATGAAGCGCTCCAGCGCCGCCACGATCGCCGCGGCCTCCTCCGGCGAGGCCGAGCTGCCGGCGATGTTCACAGCGGGATGTTCCCGTGCTTGCGCTTGGGCCCGGGCTCGCGCTTGCCCTGCAGCGTGCGCAGCGCGGTGATCAGCCGCGGGCGGGTCTCGTGCGGCACGATCACGTCGTCGATGTAGCCGCGCTCGGCCGCGGTGTACGGGTTGGCGAAGCGGGCCTTGTAGTCCTCCATCAGCTTCGTGCGGCGCTCGTCGGGAGTGGGGCTGGCGGCGATGTCGCGGCGGTAGATGATGTTGACGGCACCCTCGGGGCCCATGACGGCGACCTCGGATGTCGGCCACGCGAAGTTGAAGTCCGCGCCGAGGTGCTTGGAGGACATGACGTCGTAGGCGCCGCCGTAGGCCTTGCGCGTGATGATCGTGACCTTGGGGACGGTCGCCTCGGCGAACGCGTACAGCAGCTTGGCGCCGTGGCGGATGATGCCGCCCCACTCCTGCGCGGTGCCCGGCAGGAAGCCCGGCACGTCGCAGAAGGTCAGCAGCGGGATGTTGAACGCGTCGCAGGTGCGCACGAAGCGCGCGGCCTTCTCGGAGGCGGCGATGTCGAGCACGCCCGCCAGCTGCGCGGGCTGGTTGCCGACGATGCCGACCGCGAAGCCGTCCATGCGCGAGAAGCCGCAGATGATGTTCTTGGCGTAGTGCTCATGCACCTCGAAGAACTCCTCGTGGTCGACGATCAGCTTGACCACGTCGCGCATGTCGTACGGCTTGTTGGGGTTGTCCGGCACGACGTGGTCGAGCTCGGGGTCCATGCGCTCGGGGTCGTCCGTCGGCTGTACGCGCGGGGTGCTCTGCAGGTTGTTCTGGGGCAGGAAGCTCAGCAGGTAGCGGCAGTCCTCCAGGCACGCGTCCTCGTCGTCTGAGGCGAACTGCGCGACGCCGGACTTGCTGTTGTGCGACATCGCGCCGCCGAGCTCCTCGAAGCCGACCTCCTCGCCGGTGACCGTCTTGATCACGTCGGGGCCGGTGATGAACATGTGCGAGGTCTCCTTGACCATGAAGATGAAGTCGGTGATCGCCGGCGAGTACACCGCGCCGCCGGCGCACGGGCCCATCACGAGGCTGATCTGCGGGATCACGCCCGAGCAGCGCACGTTGCGCAGGAACACGTCGCCGTAGGAGCCCAGCGAGACGACGCCCTCCTGGATACGCGCGCCGCCGGAGTCGTTGATGCCGATCACCGGGCAGCCGATCTTGGCCGCCAGATCCATGATCTTGCACATCTTCTCGCCCATCACCTCGCCCAGCGAGCCGCCGAACACGGTGAAGTCCTGGCTGAACACGCACACCGTGCGCCCGTCGATGGTGCCGTGGCCGGTCACCACCGCGTCGCCCCACGGCCGGTTCTTCTGCATGTCGAAGTCGTACGTGCGGTGGCGCACGAACGTGTCGAGCTCCTGGAAGGAGCCCGGGTCGAGCAACTTCTCGACGCGCTCGCGCGCTGTGTACTTGCCGCGCGCGTGCTGCTTCTCCTCCGCCTCCGGTGAGGAGTGGATCGCCGCCGCGCGCAGCTCCTGCAACTGCGCGAGCTTCTCGTCGTAGGTCTCCGGCGCCTTCTGGCGCGGCGGTTTGCGGTGCCCGCTGCGCGAGGTCGCCAGCAGCGCCGCGTCGGTCTGACGGTTGTGGGGAGTGCTTGCCATCGGGCGCGGGATGTTATCTGCGCTGCGCGTGTGGGCCGCGTGTGGCAAACGGCCATCGCCTGTACGACGAGTCGAAACCCGTACACGTTGTCGCCTACCTAAACGCGCCAAGATTCGCGTAATCGGACATCTCTACAGCTAGGCTCGACCTGTGTATCTCGCAGATCACGAAATCATGGCTCTCGGCGACGAGCTACAGATCATGGGACCGAATCCAGAGCATCCCTTTCAGCCCGAGCGCCAGATCCAGCCATGCTCTCGATCTGCCAGCTGATGCTCGTACCGCTCGCAAGCGAGCCTGAGCGAAGCTACGGAGATGCTGAGCTTCGGAGCAAGTACGCCAACGATGAAGGCGGCCCGTCTCTATGGTGGCGCGATGCTCGGGTTGAGCAGCTCCAGCAGCGGCTGGGCCAAGCCAACGCCCACGAGGCCATTCTACAGGAGATCGTGGACAGGGTCCGCTTCCAGAGCACGGAAGTCCTTGCCCGATTCCAGCGCGATATCGATCGCGAGCATGTCGGCAAGATCGAGAACGCCGACCAAGTTCTAGACGAGTTCGCGCGGAGAGAGGACAGACGCCGCTTGACCGACGCGGTGATCCTGGGGTCGCCCTTGCTCTTCGCTGGAGGCGTCGTCGCCAGCGTCTTTGCTGCGTTTGGGATCTGGACGCTAGTTCTCATCGTTCTCACGCTCGTGAGCTCTATCGCGGCGTTCGTAGCGTATGAACGCCGTGATGACGGATATCTCGGGACGAGCGATCTCCGGGCACTTCGACCGCCGGATGGCAAGGCATAATGGCCTCCGTGCCGATGCGAGAGGCTTCTACGGTTTCTCGAGCCCTACCTGAGCCGGGGCTGTACCGGCACTTCAAGGGTGGCGAGTACGAAGTGCTGAAAGTTGCCCGGCACTCGGAGACCGAGGAGCTACTCGTTATCTATTGCTCAGTCGATGACCCTGCCACGACGTGGGTCCGCCCGCTAGAGATGTTCAGTGGCGATGTCGAGGGTTCTGACGGAGCGTGCCCGCGATTTGATTTCATCGCTCCCCGCCCATGGCCGAGGAGATCCAGCGGCGCTCGCTCTGGCTGACGGTCGCTACGCCGCCTGCGGCGCTCCCCGCCTGCTCAGCAGCCCGCGCTCGTGCAGCAGCTCGGCGAGCTGGACGGCGTTGGTGGCGGCGCCCTTGCGCAGGTTGTCGGCGACGATCCACATGTCGAGCGCGCGCTCGTGGCCGGGGTCGCGCCGGATGCGCCCGACGAACACGTCGTCCTTGCCGGTGGCGTCGATCGCGAGCGGGTACAGCGCCGCGTCGGGGTCATCGATGACGCTCACGCCGGGCGCCGCGGCGAGCAGCTCGCGGGCGTGCTCGGGGGAGAGCTCGTCGCGCGTCTGCACGTTGACCGCCTCGGAGTGGCCGTTGACGACAGGCACGCGCACGCACGTCGCGGAGATGCGGATGGCGGGGTCGTCGAGGATCTTGCGCGTCTCGTTGATCAGCTTGAGCTCCTCGTCGGTGTGGTCCTCGCCCGCGGCGAACGTGCCCGCGTGCGGCAGCGCGTTGAACGCGATCTGATGGGCGTAGGAGTCCGGCGGCTCGATCTCGCGCTCGTGCAGCAGCGCGTGGGACTGGCCGAGCAGCTCGTCGACAGCCGCCTTGCCAGTGCCGGACACCGCCTGGTAGGTGCTGATCACGAGCCGCTCGATCCCCGCGGCGTCGTGAATCGGCTTCAGCGCCACAACCATCTGCATGGTCGAGCAGTTGGGGTTGGCGATGATCCCCTTGTTCGCGTCCAGCGCGTCGGGGTTGACCTCGCTGACGACCAGCGGCACGTCGTCCTGCATGCGCCAGCGCGAGGAGTTGTCGATCACCGTCGCGCCCGCGTGCACGAACTTCGGCGCCCACTCCCCGGAGGTGGAGCCGCCAGCGGAGAACAGCGCCAGGTCGAAGCCCTGGATCGACTCGTCGTCGAGGCCCTGCACGACGAGGCCGCCGTCGAGCGTGCGCCCGACCGAGCGCGCGGACGCGAACGGCACGATCTCGCGCGCGGGGAAGCCGCGCTCGCGCAGCAGCTCGAGCATCAGCGTGCCTACCTGGCCGGTGGCCCCGACGACAGCGACTCGGTACCCGTCACCCATGCCCGTCAGGGTAACGCCCCGGCAAAGCCGCAGCGCGGAAGCTCACAGTCGTCCCTCCTGTCACGAAGTGACGTTCGCCCACGCCGAGGCGCTCGAGCCGGCCGGCACGCCCGTCTCGCCCTGAGCGCGCGCCTGCGGCTGGCTCCAGCGCTCGGCGCTCGCCCCGTGTTCCCAGCCGCTGGCGCGGGGATCCTCCATGGCGGCGGGGTTCTCGAGTATCCACCGCTCGTGCACGGCGGCGAGCGCCTCGTGCAGCTGATCGACGCCGGCGTACTCGCGGGGGTCGAGCGGCGCGGCGACGTCGACCCACACGCGATGGCCCGCGCGCCGCGTGCGCACCGGCAGTACGAGCGCGTCGGCGCGGATCGCAAGTTGCGCGTTGCCTTCAGCCAGGGCGGCGGGCTTGCCGAGGAAGCGCGTCTCGCGCGGGCCCGGCATGTCGAAGAACAGGAAGACCGACTCGCCGCGTTCGAGCAGCGCCTGAATGACCCGAAACGATGCTCTCGCGGGAACTGGACGGCTCTTCATGCCTTTGTGCCAGCGCGCGAGACGCCGCCCCCAGTAGCCGGAGCTCGGCGGCTTGAAGAACCACGGTCCAGGCACGAGGTATGAGACGCGACGTTTGAACGGGGGAGCGCATTGCAGGCGGTAGAAGGGACCGAGGTGGCACGCGCTCAGCAGCACGCCGCGATTCGCAGACAGCGCGTCGCGCAGGCGCGCCGCCGACGTGGCGTCGAGCTTGGCCGACCACGGCTGCTGCCAGAACAGCGCCCGGTCGACGGCGCGCTCGATCACATGAAGCCGAGCCATTTCGTGCACGTCGTCCGCGCGTGACGTGCCGGCGACGATCGTCTGCATCGCCGCGATCGCGTTGTCGCGATCCCCCGCGCTGTGCTCCCACACCTCCTGGCCCGCGCGTTCGGCGCGTTTGACCGTGACGCGCGCCGGCAGCACGCCGTGCAGCCACGGCGACGTCCTGACGCGAATGCCAAGCGGTGCGGGCGGCATCCGCGGCGGGTTGGGCTTGCGTGCGAGCGCCTCCAGCGCGCGGGGCAGATAGGAGCCAGCGTCGTCGTCGGCGTCCGGCTCGAGCACTTTGGCCTCGTCCGGCTCGACCCCTTCTGCCAGGGCGCGCAGGAGCCTTGCCACGGCTGCCGGAGTGGGGTGGTCGAACACGAGCGTCGAGGGCAGCTCCAGTCCGGTGGCCTGCTCCAAGCGGTTGCGCAGCTCGACGCCGGTCAGCGAGTCGAAGCCGAGCTCCTCGAACGCATTTCCCGCCTGCTCCGCCTCGACAGTGCGCACCCCCAGCGCGGCTGCCATCTGTGTCAGCACGAGCTCGAGCATGGACGACGGCTCGGGCTGCGCGTCGACAGCGCCTGACTCCGCGAGCTCGCGCTCGATCATCTCCCTGAGCATGAAGCGCCGCGGCTTGCCGGTGAGCGTCTGCGGCAGCTCGTCGACGAAGCGGATCACATGCGGGTATTCGTAGTCGCGCATGCGCTCTCTGCACCACGAGCGCAGGGTGTCCTCGAGCTGCTCGTCGGCGCTCGCCTCATCCGCGCATCTGACCACCGCGGCGACGCGGGGGTGATCGTTGATGGTCACGCCGACGACGCCCGCCTGGGCGACGGCGGGGTGCCCAACGAGCACCTGCTCGATGTCCAGCGGCGAGACCCACAGCCCGCCGACCTTGAACATGTCGTCGGCGCGCCCCACGTACACGTACGCGCCGTCGTCGCGCCGTCTGAAGCGATCGCCCGTCGCGAACCACTCCCCGCGCATGTTGCGTGCGGTCTGCTCCCGCTGGTGCCAGTAGTAGGCCGCGCGCGAAGGTCCGCGCACCTCCATGGTTCCCTCGGCGGGTCCCTCGAGCACGTTGCCCGCGTCGTCGATCAGCCGGAGCTCATACCCATGCGTCGGATACCCGGTCGTCCCCGGAGCGACCGCTCCGGGCCTGTTGGAGCAGTACCCGGTGATGATCTCCGTCGAGCCGAGCCCGTCGACGATCTCCAGCCCGAAGCGCTCTCGCCACTGGTCGAATACCCGTAGCGGCAGCGGCTCGGCCGCCGAAACGCACAGCCGCACGGAGTCGAACGCTCCCTCGGCGTCGCGGTCTTCGACGAGCTGGCGGTACAGCGCGGGCACCGACAGGTAGACCGTCGGCTGGAGCTCACGCAGCGTGCGTATCAGGCGCTCGGGCGTGGGCATGCCGCGCTGCAGAATGGCGGTCGCGCCGAAGTGCAGGGTGTAGGAGAGGCTGTTGGCGAGGCCGTAGGCGTGGTAGAGCTTCGTCGTCGAGAAGATCCTGTCCTCGCTGCGCATCGCGAGCACGTGGCGGCCGTAGGTTTCGCACGTGACCTCGATGGTTCGGTGCACGTGCACGACGCCCTTGGGCTTGCCGGTCGAGCCGGAGGTGTACAGCCAGAACGCCATGTCGTCGGGATGCATCGCGAGGACCGCCAGCTCGTCCTCCTGCGCGGCGAGCGCGGTGTCGAGCTCGACCGCGCCGTCGGCTGCTCCGCGAGCGAGGAAGCGAACGTCACAGCCCGTGAGCGCCTCCTGCAGCAGCGCCAGCAGCCCAGCGTCGCAGACGACCACCTCGGCGTAGGAGTCCTCGACGAAGTGGCGGAAGTTCGCCGCGGTCTCGCGCACGCTCACCGGAATCGGGACCGCGCCGATGCGAAGCGCGCCGAGGAAGGCAACCGGAAAGGCGGTCGTGTCGTCGAGCACGAGCAGGACCCGCTGTTCGCGGCGAACCCCGAGCGAGCGCAGAAGGTGACCCATGCGATTCGCCTGCTTGCGCAGCTCGTCATAGGTCGGGGAATCCCGCTCCGCCACGTACGCCAGCTTGCCCGGCCCCGCCGCGTCGATGCCGCGCTCGATGATCAGACCCGCGTTGCAGCGCTCGCGCGCGGCCGTCGCCCCCATTCTTAAAGAGTATCTAAGAGAAAAGCAGGTTCAAGCTCCCGTCCAGAATCTGGAACAGTTCTCAGGCGCCCACGTGCAGGGCCATCAGCACGATCGTCACGAGCACCAGCACGCTCAGCAGCGTGCCGACGGTCGTCAGACGGCGTACGAGCGCGCGGTACTCATCGCTCATCGGGCCGCCCGCGTCGCCTGCGCCTTCGCCCGCACCGACCGCCGCGAGGTCGCGCGCCGCGATCTGCTCGGCGCGTTTCGACGTCGGGATCATCACCGCGCCGATCAGCCCCCCGATCACGACCACCGCGGCAAGCCCCCACTGCACGAAGAAGTCGCTCCAGTAGTGACCCTTGCTCGCGAGGTAGATGCCAGCGAGCAGCACCAGCCCGAGGCCCGGGTTGATCAGGAGCCGCTCGATCGTGTACTCGACGCGGTGCAGCAGCGGCAGCCCGCGCGGATCGTGGCGCGCGGCCACCGCGAACATGATCGGGTAAGCGAACACCACGCCGAACGCCACCACCACGGCCATGATGTGAATCGCGAGGACTACTTCATATAGGGACGCAGCGGGGTATGTGAGCATGCGCCGCACCCTAATCGCTCCGCACGCCAATGTCTTTCACGAAAAAAACACTGTATAACCATCGCTATACAGTGTTTTTTGCGAGACAGTCACGTCGCGACGGCTGAGCCTCAGAACGTCGGCGCGTACTTCCCGAACACGTCCTGCATCGCCCCGCACACCTCGCCCAGCGAGCAGCGGTCCTTCAGCGCCTGACGGATCGCCGGCAGGAGATTGTCGCTGGCGCGCGCGACGTCGCGCAGCTCGCCCAGGCGGCGCTCAACCAGCGCGCCATCACGGTCGGACTTAAAAGCTTTCAGCCGCTGCAGCTGTTCGCGCTCTGACTCCGGGTCCACGCGCAGCAGGTCGGGGACCTCGACGGCGTCTTCCTGGTAGGCGTTCACGCCGACGACGATGTCCTGGCCGATGCGGTAGCGCTCCTGGTAGCCCCACGCGGACTCGTCGATCTCGCCGGTGATGAACTCGATCGCCTTGACCGAGCCGCCCAGCGCGTCGACCTTCGCGATCAGCTCGTTCGCGCGCGCTTCGATCTCATCCGTCAGCGCCTCTACGTAATACGAGCCCGCGAACGGGTCCACAGTGTCGGTCGCGCCCGACTCGTGCGACAGGATCTGCTGGGTGCGCAGTGCGATTTTCGCCGCGCGCTCGCTCGGCAGCGCGAGCGCCTCGTCGAAGCCGTTCGTGTGCAGCGACTGCGTGCCGCCGCACACCGCCGCGAAGCCCTGCAGCGCCACGCGCACGATGTTGTTCTCCGGCTGCTGCGCCGTCAACGTCACGCCGCCCGTCTGCGTGTGGAAGCGCAGCATCGTCGCCTTCGGGTTGCTCGCGCCGAAGCGCTCGCGCATGATGTGCGCCCACATGCGCCTGGCCGCGCGGAACTTGGCCACCTCCTGGAAGACGTTGTTGTGGCCGTTGAAGAAGAACGCCAGCCGCGGCGCGAACTCGTCCACCGACAGGCCCCTGTCGATCGCCGCCTGCACGTACGCGATCCCCGACGACAGCGTGAACGCGACCTCCTGCACCGCCGAGCAGCCCTTCTCGCGGAAGTGGTAGCCCGAGATCGAGATCGTGTTCCACTTCGGCACGCGCTGCTGGCAGTACTCGAACAGGTCCGTCGTCAGGCGCATCGTCGGCTCGGGCGGGTAGATGTAGTTGCCGCGCGCGATGTACTCCTTGAGAACGTCGTTCTGCGTCGTGCCGCGCAGCTGCTCGCTCGGCACGCCCTGCTCCTCGCCGACCAGCTCGTACAGCAGCAGCAGGCACGCCGCCGGCGCGTTGATCGTCATCGACGTGGACACCTGATCGAGCGGAATCCCGTCGAACGCCGTGCGCATGTCGTCGATCGTGTCGATCGCCACGCCCGTGCGCCCCACCTCTCCCTCACAGCGCGGGTTGTCCGAGTCCAGCCCCAGCTGCGTCGGCAGGTCGAACGCCATCGACAGACCCGTCGAGCCCTTCGACAGCAGGTAGCGGTAGCGCTCGTTCGACTCCTTCGCCGAGGCGTAGCCCGCGTACTGGCGCATCGTCCACGGCTGCTTGCGGTACATCTCGCGATGCACGCCGCGCGTGTACGGGAACTCGCCCGGCTCGCCCAGGTCGAGGTCCCGCGGCAGGTCCTCCTCGGTGTACAGCTCGGAGATCTCTATGCCCGAGTCGGTGAAGCGGCGCGGGTCGTCCGGGCCGACGACCGGCGCGACAGTCAGGTGCTCCTCGGTTGAAGCCATGCAGCAGATGATAAGGACCACACGGTGATGGAACTCCCGAGCGGACGGGGCGCGCACTGGTGCCGCCCCTTTCGTAGGGGTATTCTCCCCCGTGATGTCAACCTGCCTGGTCACCGGCGGTGCCGGCTTCCTCGGCTCGCACCTGTGCGACGAGCTGCTCGCGCGCGGCAACCGCGTCATCTGCGTCGACAACCTCGAGACCGGGTCGCTCGCGAACATCGCCCACATCCGGGACCCGGAGCGCTTCGAGTTTCTGCACGTCGACATCACCGCGCCGTACTTCGTCGAGGAGCCAGTCGACTTCGTGTATCACTTCGCCTCGCCCGCCTCGCCGATCGACTACCTGCGCCTGCCGCTGCACACGCTCAAGGTCGGCTCCTATGGCACGCACCACACGCTCGGGCTGGCCAAGGCCAAGCGCGCCCGCTTCCTGACGGCGTCGACCAGCGAGGTCTACGGAGACCCGCTCGAACACCCTCAGTCCGAGAGCTACTGGGGCCACGTCAACCCGATCGGCCCGCGCGGCGTCTACGACGAGGCCAAGCGCTACGCCGAGGCGCTGACGATGGCCTATCACCGTCAGCAGGGCGTGGACACGGCGATCGTGAGGATCTTCAACACCTACGGCGCGCGCATGCGCCCGCACGACGGGCGCGCGATCCCCACGTTCCTGCGCCAGGCGCTCGGCAACCGGCCGATCACCGTCTTCGGCGACGGCAGCCAGACGCGCTCCTTCTGCTACGTCTCAGACCTGATCCGCGGCATCATCGCGCTCGCCGAGTCCGGCCACCACTACCCGGTGAACATCGGCAACCCCGACGAGTTCACGCTGCTCGAGCTCGCGGAGATCGTCAAAGAGCTCACCGGCTCGACCGCCGAGATCGTCTACGAGGCGCTGCCCGAAGACGACCCCAAGCAGCGCAAGCCCAACATCGCACTCGCGAATGAGCTGCTCTCCTGGTCGCCCGAGGTGTCGCTGCGCGACGGCCTACAACGCACGATCGAGCAGTCGGGCGTCGAGCTGCTGGTCGGGGGCTCGAGCTAACGCTCCGCGCGGGGCGCGACAGTCCAGCGGTGCGTTGGTCGCGCAAGCGTGCCTGCAACGGCCCTGTTGTCAGGCGGCGCGGCCGCTCCATCTGCCAGGCTGCGGTGTTGTGAGTAGGGACATGGGACCACGCGTGTCGGAAACTTCCGCTCCGTCAGCCCCGCCAGCTCCTCGCGCACGCACACGCGTGCGCTCGACGCTCTCGGTGACGACGCAGCGCATGGAGCGCTCCGATCGCGACATCCGCCGCAAGCGCCCACCGATCGTGTCGTTCCTGCTGCGCACCTCCACCTTCTGGCGGATGGCGCGAGTCGTGTCGCTGCTCGCGCTGGACTTCGCCGGCGTGGCGCTCGCGATCTTCACAGCGCTGGTGCTCAAGGAAGCTGTCCACGGCCGCGTGCAGGCGGTGCACTCGCGCGAAACGACCGAACACTTCCTGCCGTTCGCCTACCTGCTCACCGCGCTGCTGTTCGCGCGCTCGGGCCTGTACGCGCAGCGCGCGCTGCGCCCAGGGCTCTCGCGGATCGTCGGCTCGCTCTTCCAGGTGGCGTTCGTCGCGCTGATCTTCGCGGTCGTCAGCGGCGAACACTTCTCCAGCTACTACCTGTTCTGGAGCACGCTCGCGCTCGCGATCTTCTACATCGCCTCGCTGCGCGCCGCCTACGAGCGCGTCACCGGGCTGGCGCTGCGCTCCGCCGGCTACCAGCGCCGCGCGGTGCTTGTCGGCAGCGGCAAGCACATCGTCGACGTCGCCCACGCGCTCGCCGACGTGCCCCACGCGCCGATCGAGGTCGTCGGCTTCCTCTCGTCCAAGCCGCTGCCCGCCAACGGCCTGCGCTCGCTCGGCTCGCTCGAGAGCCTCGAGCGGGTGCTGGGCGACGGACGCATCGACGAGGTGATCATCGCCGACCCCGACTTCCCCCAGGACGACGCCGTCGAGCTCGTCGACCAGTGCCACCGGCGCGGCGTGCGCGTGCGCCTCGCGCCCTCCACGATGGAGATCCTGATCCACCGCGCCGAGTTCGTCCCCGGCCAGTCCGTGCCGCTGTTCGAACTCGGCCCGCCCGTGTTCGAGGGCATCGACTTCGCGCTCAAGCGCACGTTCGACATCGTCGGCGCGACCGTGCTGCTCGTGCTGCTGAGCCCGCTGCTGCTCGCTATCACGCTCGCCGTGCGTCTCAGCTCGCGCGGCCCGGTCCTGTTCCACTCGATGCGCCGCGGGATCGGCCAGCGCCCGTTCGCGTGCCTCAAGTTCCGCACCATGCACACTGACGCCGAGGAGTCCCAGGCCGAGCTCGAAGAGTTCAACGAGGCCTCCGGCGCGCTGTTCAAGATCCGCGAGGACCCGCGCCTGACGCCCATCGGGCACCTGCTGCGGCGCTTCTCGCTCGACGAGCTGCCGCAGCTGATCAACGTGCTGCGCGGCGAGATGTCGCTCGTGGGGCCGCGCCCGCTGCCCGAACGCGACTACGCGATGCTCGAGGACTGGCACCGCAAGCGTTACCTCGTGCTGCCCGGCCTCACCGGCCTGTGGCAGGTCTCAGGGCGCTCCGAGCTCGACTTCGACGACCTCGTACACCTCGACTTCATCTACCTCGAGAGCTGGTCGCTCGCGCTCGACCTGACGATCCTGCTGAAGACGATCCCCGCCGTGCTCACACGGCGCGGCGCCTACTGAGGCTCGAGGCCGTCGATGCCCGCCGCTCCCGCCGGGCGGCGCAGCGAGCGGGGGGCGGTGCGCGGCTGCTCGGCCGCCGCGGCGCTCGCCGCTTGCGCGTACACGCCCCACGTGGCGCGCGCGGCGTCGTGCCAGCTCCACTGCGGCGGCGCCGGCGCGGGGCGCCGTGCGGTCTGCGCCGCCGCGATCAGGCCCGCCATGTCACCCGGCGCCACGAACGTCGCCCGCTCGCCCAGCACCTCGTGCAGGGCCGGAGCGTCGCACGCCACCACCGGCGTGCCGCACGCCAGCGCCTCGACCGCCGGCAGGCCAAAGCCCTCGTCGGTGCACGAGCACACCAGCGCGTGGGCGCCGCTGTAGATAGCCGCCAGCTGCTCGTCCGCGACCTGGCCCGTGAGGATCACGCCCGGCAGCTCGCGCGCCCACGGGCCGCTCGCGCCGACCAGCACCAGCGGCAGCTCGCGCGGAGTCGCCGCGAGCTTGACGATCTGCCTGCGTGGATCGGGGTGACGCAGGCCGCCGACCCACATCAGGAAGCGCTCCGGCAGCCCGAAGCGCGCGCGCACCGCCGCGATCTCATCCGGCGTGCGCGGATACATCGCCACGGCAGCCGCCTCTCCGATCACAACGACCTGCTCGCGCGCCAGCCTTAGGTGCTCCACCGCGTCCTGCGCGACCGCCTCGGTCGGGACGATCACGCGCACCGCGCGCTGCGCGGCGAGACGGCGCAGACGCAGGCGCAGGCCGCTGCGCAGGTGCTCGCTCCGGCGCTTCGCCACCGCGAGATCGTGGATCGTCACGACCATCGGACACGGGCTGTGCAGCATCGCGCCGTCCATCCACGGCGAGTGAAAGACATCTGCGCCGCGCGAGCGCGTCAACGCCGACGGGCGATGCGTCTCGACGATCTCATCGCTCGGCGCCGCCGTGTCGCGCAGCGCCTCCAGCAGGCAACGCGAATAGCGCCCGACGCCGTCCGGATCCGATGCGGGACGGCTGTCGAACGCGACCTTCACCGCCGGTCTCGCACCTTCACTCGGTCTCCCCAGACTGCATCGCGCCAACAGTATTCGCTTTGCCGACGGTTTGGTAGCTATGACAGCCTTGCTGCAGCTGATGTCATCGCGTGAGCACCACGAAGCCATTTGGCAGGGAGTGCCGGAGGGGCTCGAGCCGGCGGACTTCGCCATACGCAGACGCTTCCTGCTGGGCCACGTGGCGGCTGGTGCGCGCGTGCTCGATGTCGGCTGCGGCGAGGCGCGCTTCACGGCCGAGCTGGCGCGAACGGGGGCGCGCGTGGTCGGGATCGACGTCGCCGAGGAGCCGTTGCGCCGGGCGCGGGCGTCCCATCCCGAGCTCGACCTACGGCTCGTTGACGCACACGGGCCGTGGGAGCTGGCGGACGGGGAGTTCGACGTCGTGTGGGCCGGCGAGGTGATCGAGCACGTCGCCGACACCGCGGCGTGGCTGTCGGAGGTGCGCCGCGTGCTGCGCTCGGGGGGAACGCTGCTGGCGAGCACACCCGCCAACGGACCGCTCGCGCTGATGCGCAGCGCGATCTCCACGCGCGCGTTCGCAGAGCGCTTCGACCCGCTGGGCGACCACCTGCGCTACTACAGCCGCGACACGCTCACGGCTCTGCTCGAGGAGTTTCGCTTCGAGGCGATCAGGGTGCGGAGCGCGTGCGGGCCGCCCGGCGCGCGCCGGCTGCTGCTCGCGAGCGCCGTGCGCTCGCGCTTCTGAGCGCCGCCGCGCGGCGCGCCGTCGCCGCTCGCGTCGCGGCCGCGCGCGTCGCCGCTTCCTGGCGTTCGGCCGCCTGCAGCGCCTGGATGTAGTCGTTGTGGATCTTGATCGCTTCTGGCTTCGCGGCCGCGAGCGCTTCCGCGGAGATCGACTCCGGGTCCAGGTAGATGGACGCCTGTAGCGCCGCCACAGCCGCCCGCGGCCTGCCGGTCGCCAGGTCGTGGCGTCCGAGCGCCAGCCACGTCTGCGGGTTGGATGGCTGCAGGCGTACCGCACGTTCGAGCGTCGCCTTCGCGAGCGCCGTGCGGCCGGCCGTCTGCTGGACGTTGGCGAGCGCGAACAGCGCATCGACCGACAGCGGGTCGCGCGACACCGCGGCGTCGGCGGCGGCGTTCGCGGCGCCCGGATCGTGCGCCTCCAGCAGCGCGTCCGCCTGCTGACGTGCCTCTTCGGAGCGCTGCGGCTGCCACTGCGACCACGCGGCCAGCAGCGCGAACACGATCACCGCGCCGGCCACCAGCAGGCGCGTGTAGGAGGGTCGCCGTCCGGATCCCGGACGCCATCCCGCGCCGTCGCTCGCGCCTGCGTCTGCGCCTGTGGCGGCCGTCCCCGCCGTCCCCGCCGTCCGCGCCAGCTCCCCGCGGCCCGCGAGCCAGCCGGCGCACAGCAGCGCCACACAGGCGTCGCCGGGCACGTACCACGTCCAGTCGACCAGTGAGTGCGCGCCGAACACGACCACCACGCACAGCATGCTCAGCATGCCCACGCGCTCGGGCGTGTAGCGGGCGAGCCTGCGATCGCGCAGGCGCAGCCAGCCCGGGCGCTCGCCGGAGCGGATGCGCAGCCACGTGCGCCAGCTCGTCCAGCGGCGGTTGAACGGGTGCGTGGCGCGTCCCGCCGCGGCCATCCACGTCGCCAGCAGCGCGAGCGCGAGCGCCAGCCCGAGGAGCCCGAGATCGGCGAGCGTCTGCACGAGGAAGCCGTGCGCGTGCCTGACTTCGAGCGTCTCGGTTTCGTAGCGCAGGTGCGCCGTCGCGAACCCTTCCGCGCCGGCGCCGAGCGCGGGATGCGCCTCGAAGACCTGGAAGGCCTCCTTCCAGTAGCGCGCGCGCACGCTCGCCACCGCCGTCAGCCGGGCCGCCGTGTTCGGGGGCTGTTTCGCGTCGGGGTTGGTGAGCGCGTCGAAGGCGTGCGAGATGCTGCCCGTAAAGCCGCGCTGGCTGTGCGCGAGCGCCCCCGTGAACGCGAGCGCCGCGAGCACGATCGCCGCCAGCAGCAGCGCGCCGGCGCGACGGCGCGCGGGCAGCGACGGCGCGCGGCGCGCGGTCAGGAAGCCGATCGCGACGCCGACGATCGTCAGCGCCACGAGCATCGCCACGATCAGCGCACCCAGCTGGTGCCCGGCCTGGGCACGCTCGGCGAGCGGCACTCCTTCGGAGCTGAGCGCGTACCTGGAGAAGTCCCACGCCACCACCACCAGTGCGCCAAGCGCGCCTACGATCAGCAGTGCGGCCGCGCGCAGGCGCAGCGGCACTACGAAGAACCACAGCAACACCCCGAGCGCCAGCGCGGCGAGCGCGCCGCGCGAGTACGCGAGCACGATCGTCAGCAGCAGCAGGCCCATCGCCGGATACGCCAGCGCGCGCAGCAGCGCGTGGCCGGTGCGCCGCGCGCCCAGCCACATGCAGCAGATCACGCCCATCGCCGCCGTGAGACCCACCGCGTTCCAGTAGCCGTACGGTTCGCTCAGGCGCGCGAACGTATTCAACGGGTCGAGGCCAGGGAAGACCTTCGTCGCGAGCGCATACGCGCACACCACCACCGCCGCCAGCGTCAGCCCGCCGAGCACCGCCGGCCAGCGATCCGGCACGACGCGCACCAGCGCGACGCCCGCGCCGAACACGCCCGCGTAGGCAAGCATCCGTCCGGAGTCCTGCCAGCTGTGGTCCGGCTGCACCGACCACACGATCGAGGCCGCCGTCAGCGCCGTGAACGCGAGCAGCAGCCCGACCGGCCACGCGCCGTACACGCGCCCGCCGGGCGCCGCGAAGATCACGCACGCCGCGATCAGCGCGCCCGCGCCGATCGTCAGCGCCATCTCCGTCGAGGTCATCGATTCGAGGTTCAGGCCGCCCTTGGCGTGGAAGGTGATCAGGCAGAAGACCGCCGCGATCGCCAGCGTCGGCCACCACAGCGCGTGCAGCATGCTGTTGCCGCCACCACCGAGGCCGCCGCCACGGCCGCCGAGGCGCGCGCCGCGGGCCGGGCGCCGCCATCCGCGTGCCTGCGCCGCCGGCGGTGCAGCCGCCTGCGCTGCCGGCAGATCTGCCGGCGCCGCCGGCACGAGCTCAGTCGGAGCTGCGGGCACGAACACGCTTTCTGAGTGCGCCGCCCATGACCAGCGCCAGGCACGCCAGCAGGAAGCCCAGGATCACCAGCAGTGGGGTGGGCATAGAGTTGAGCGCCGACGCGATGCCGACGTGCACCACGCCCGGATGGATGATCGCGCCCTTGAGCTTGACCGGTTCGGGGTTGGCGCTCTGGGCGTGCGTGATCGCCCGTTGCTCGGCTGGCGTGGCGGCGATCGCGACCGCCGCAGCTCCGCTGCCGCTGCTGCCGCCGCCGCTCGCGCCGCCCCGCGCGCCGGCGGCGGCTTCCTGCGCCTGGCGGATCAGCGAGGAGCATTCGCTGGCATACTCTTCGAGGTCGGCGTTCAGCTCTTTCAGCGCTTGGCGGTACGCGCTCTGTGAGAAGCCGCTCACCGATTCCTGGTGCGTGCAGCGCAGGATGATCGTTTCGCCCACGTCCGCCCGCGCAGGCTGCGCGATCACGAGCAGTGCTGTCGCCAGCAGCGCGGTCAGGACGGCCGAGCGAAGTCCGATCGGTCGCCTCTCGAGACGGGCGATTCTCATAGGCTGACTACTCAACGCTACCAATGCGTGCGGAGACACCGACGCTGGACAGCGCCCGCGAGAAGCCCTCGGCCCAGGCGTCGTGGTCGAGCGCGAGCACGTCCTGCGCGCCCGCCGCGCCGAGGCGCGTGCGCAGATCCGCGTCCCGCGCCAGCGCCGTCATGGCGCTCTGCAGCGCGCGCACGTCCCCGGCCGGTACGACCAGGCCGTTGACGCCGTCGCGCACCAGCCCGCCGCCGGCGGCGCCGACGGCGTCTGTTGCGATGACTGCAAGCCCTTGGTTCATGGCCTCGTTGACAACCAACCCCCACGGCTCGCGAAAGGTGCGCGTCGGGACCGACGGCACGACCAGCACATCGCACGCCGCGTACACATCGCGCAGCCGCCGCGGCTCGAGTGGGTCCAGGCACACGATCGGCGCGCCGGCGGGGAGCACCGCGTCGGCGCCGACGCCGGCGAGCACCAGTGCGCACGCGGGCGCGCTCAGGCGTGCGGCGCGCCACGCGGACACGAGCGTTGGCAGGCCCTTGCCGGCGACCGGCCGGCCCACGAACAGGAACCTGACGTCGGCGTCCGCCGGCCAGCGCGGATCGCTCGGCGCCTCGAGCTCGCGCGAGCGCCAGAAGTCGTTTGCGACCGACTGCGCCGCCACGTGGACGTTGCGCGCGCCAAGCGCGCTGACATACGCGCTCACGTGCGGACCGTACGTGACGACCGCGTCGGCCGAGCGGTACAGGCGGCGCAGCGGCAGGTAGCTGAGCGCGTGCGCGACGCTGCGCGGATGCGCCCACAGCGACGCCCACAGGATCAGCGGCACGCCGGCGCGTCGCGCCCCCGCCCACGTGGCCAGCGGCGCGACGCGCCCGCCGGTGGGGCACACGACGGCCCGGTAGCGCCCACTGGCGGCCAGCGCGTACAGCTCGTGCGGGCGCACGCGCCGGTGCGGGAACGGGAGCTCCTCTGCGTACTGCGCTCCGCCGTGCTGCAGGCGCCCGCCGAACAGCGCGAGCTCGATCTGCTCGCGCTCGTGCAGGCGCGCCAGCGCCCCCACGCGGTAGGCGGGCGCGTGCCCGGTGACGAACAGGACGGGCTTCACGGCTTGCTTCGCGCCAGCACGTGCTCGTACGCCGCCAGCGTCTGCTCGCCGCAGCGCTCCCACGTGAAGTTCGCGGCGACGCTCGCCCGTGCGCGCTGCCCGGCCTCGCGCAGCCGGCGCGGATCGGACAGCAGCTCGTCGATGCGCTGGGTCAGCCGCTCGATGTCGCCCGGGGGCACCAGCAGGAAGCCGTCGCCCGCCGCCGCGATCTCCTCCGGGCCGGGCTCGCCGCGGCAGCCGATCGCAGGCACACCCGCGGCCATCGCCTCGACGTACGCCACCCCGAACGCCTCCTCGGTGGACGGCATCACGAACAGCGTGCAGCGGCGCGCGCGCTCGACCGCCTCCTCCGGCGCTAGCTGCCCGAGGAAGTCGACACGCTCGGCGACGCCGAGGCGGACCGCGAGCCCTTCCAGCGCGATCCGCTCGGGGCCGTCGCCGATCAGCGTGTAGCGCAGCGTCGGATGGCGCTGGGATAGCACGGCCAGCGCGCGCAGCACGTCCGCGTGGCGCTTGCGCGCGACCAGGTGCGCGACCGTGACCAGCGACTGAGCCGGCTGCGCGCGCCCGCTGGCGCTCCAGCCGCCGCGGGCGTCGCCGCGGACGGGGCGCTGGGCCGACGGCAGCTCGGTGCCGAGGTGCACCACGCGCGTCTCGCGCGCGCCGTGGGTCCGGGCGAGCTCGGCGATGCCGTGGCTGTTGGCGAGCACCAGCGCGGCGCCACCGAGGCCGTGCGCTACGGCCCGCGCGCCGGCCTCGCTGCGCTGGGCGGTGTAGAGCACGTCGCCGCCGTGCACCGAGACGACCAGCGGGGTCCGCACGCGCGCGCGCAGCACCGCGTCGGCGGCCGGGACGGCGTTGTGCGCGTGGACGAGCTCGAACGGGAACGAGCGCGCGAGCACGCGCAGCGCCACACCGAGCGCGGGCGCCGCCCACGCCCCCCACGCGGGGTACGAGCGCTCGCGCGCGGGCGAGACGTACCGGATGTATGTGACCGCCAGGCCGTCGCGCGTCTGCCTGCGTGGCTCACGTACACGCTCGGCCAGCGCACGCGCGGCGGCGCTGGGACCGTCGGCGAGCGATGAGCGCGGCGGCACGAGGCGCTGCAGCACGAGCACGCGCACCTCCGCGCCGGCATCGCGCGCCGCGAGCGCCTGACGGTGCGCCCACACGCCCAGCACCGGATCGCGCACGCTCGGGTAGAACTCGGCCACGACCGCCACCCGAGGCCCGCTGCGGGGGGAGGAGCTCACCAGCCGCGGTGGGTGGTCACGGTGCGGTCAGCTTCCCGGGCGCTCAGGTACGGCCGCGTGGCGAGGAACGCGCGCGCCTCGGCGACGGCCTCCGCGCGCGCGTAGCCGGCGGCGGCGGGCGCGACACGGTGGCCGATCGCGACCGCGTCGACGACGCCGCAGCGCCACTCGTGCTTGCGCGCGAGCGCCGCCCAGTGCACGTCCAGGCCCCAGCCCATGCGCAGCTCGGGGAACGGCAGCAGCACCGGGAACGCACGGCTCGCAAACGCGGTGACCGGACCGATCTCCACGAAGCTCGTCTCGCGCACGGCGCTACCCGCGTGCCGGCGCGTGACCGGCCACGCCGCATGCGAGTTGAGGCGATGCGCGGGCTGCGCGAGTGTCAGCGAGAAGCGCTCGCACAGGAACAGGAAGCGGTCGAGGAAGCCGCGCGGCAGCTCGACGTCGTCGTCGATCACGAGCAGCCAGTCGTGGTCCGGTATTGGAGTCCCACCCCCCCGCGCGGCGAGCAGCAGGTTGAGGTTCTCGAACTTGCCGCGCCCGCCAGGCCGGCAGGTGTGCATCTCGACGTCGTGGCGCGAGCGCAGCAGCTCAGCGCGGATTGCCGCCGCCAGCTCGCTGTGCTCCGGGCGCTCGACGCCGAGGATCAGAACCCGTCGCAGCGGCGGGGCGTGGCGCGCGGCGAGCTCCAGCCGCAGGCGCCTGCCGCTGAGCAGCTCCCACGCGTTCACCGCCGCGTCGACCGCCTCGCGCCGCACGCCGTCGAGCCCTCCGACCGTCCCGCTGGTGCCGGACAGGAAGTCGTCTACGGCACTTGCGGCGCCGGGGGAGCCGTTCGTTCCGGTTGTCGCGTCAACGCCGATCGCCAGGGCGCTCGGCCGGGAGGTGCGTTCGCGCAGGCCCTCGCGGAGCCGTCCGCAGCTGTGGGCGACCATCGTCAGCCCTGCCGGGCAGCGGCGGCGCAGCACATGCCCGAGACAGCCGGCGAGTGTCGCCAGCTCCGCCGCGAGCGACGGCGCGTGCCCGCGCCGGGCGTCGAAGCGCCGGGCGGCGCGACCGCGCGCGTAGGCGCCGCGCGCGAGCGAGCGCAGGCGCGCGTCAGCGCCGGCGCGACGGTGCGCGACAGACGCTCCCGCCACGTACAGGACGCGCGCGCCGGGCTGCTGTGCGCGCAGGCGTTCCTGCCACTCCTGCTCGTCGCCGCCGTGCTCGAGCGACACGTCGAACGGCCCCACGCGCTCGAGCGCCCCCCGGCGGATCGCCATGTTCGCCCCCCACGCGTAGCTGGCGTCGGTGTCGCTGGCGCCCAGCTCGAGCGTGGTGATCGGCGGGCGCTCGCGCCCGCACGTGCGCGGCGCGGGGCCTTCGAGCCGTGCTGCGATCGGGCCGGTGAAGACCTCGACGTGCGGGTGCTCGCGGGCGGCGTCGAGCAGCGCCTGCAGCCAGCCGTCGCCGACGCGCACGTCATCGTCGACGAACACCACCAGCTCGCCGTGGGAGCGCTCGACGCCGGTGTTGCGCGCGACGTTCAGGCCCAGCGGGCGCGGATGCGGCTCGTAGCGCGCGCCGAAGCGTTCCGCGAGCTCCCGCGCGGCGGGCGACGGGCCGGCGTCGTCGATCACGAGCACCTCAGCGCCGGCGCGCGCGGCCTGGGGCGCGATCGAGCCCAGCGCCACCTCCAGGTAGGGAAGGCGCGCGCGTGTGGGGATCACGATCGAGGCGGGCGGGGGCATGACTGGCAGAGAGTCTAGGTTTGACGCCGCGATGGTCCTCTTCCTGCATAACCGCTATCGCACCGCCGGTGGCGAGGAGCGCGCGGTGGAGGACCTGATGTGGCTCGTGCGCGAGCACCTGCACGAGCCCGCCGAGCTGCTGGCGAGGGACTCGGCGAGCCTCGGGCGCGCGCGCGCCGCGGTCGGGCTGTTGCGCGGCGGGCTGGACCCGGACGAGGTCGCGACGGCGGTGCGGCTGAGCGCCGCGCGCGTGGTGCACGCGCACAACCTGCAGCCCGCGCTCGGCTGGCGTGCTCTCGCCGCCGCGCGTGCAGCGGGCGCGCGCGTGGTGTTGCACCTGCACCAGTACCGACTGGTGTGCGCGATCGGCGTGTGCTTCACGCGCGGCGCCGAGTGCACCCGCTGCCACGGCCGCGACACGCTTCCCGGCGTGCGCCTGAACTGCCGCGGCAGCGCGCCGGAGGCGTTGGCGTACGGCGCGTCGCTGGCGTTGTGGCAACGGCGTCTGGTGGAGCAGGCCGACGCGGTGATCGTCCCCAGCCGCTTCGCGCGCGAGCGCCTGCGCGAGCTCGGGGCGCCGCTCGACTGGGAGCGCGTGCACGTGCTCGCCCCGCCCGTGCGCGCGGCGGGGGCGGCGACGGTCGCGGGGGATGCGGGAGCAGGCACGGATATGGCTGCTGGTGCGGCGGCGGGCGCCGCCGATCCGCCGGTGGGCCCGTACGCGCTCCTTGTCGCACGCCTTGCGCCCGAGAAGGGGGTGGACGTCGCGATAGACGCCTGTCGCATCGCGGGCATCCCGCTGGTGATCGCCGGCGACGGACCGGAGCGCGCGGTACTGGCCAGACGCGCGGGCGCGGATACGTCCGCCGTGCGTTTCGTCGGCCAGGTCGACGACGCGGACCTGGCCGCGCTCCGAGCGCGAGCGGCGATCGCGTTGGCGCCGTCGCGCTCAGCCGAGACGTTCGGGCTGGCGGCGGCGGAGGCGATGGCCGCAGGGCTGCCGGTCGTGGCCAGCCGCGTGGGCGCGCTCCCCGAGCTGGTCGAACCGGACGCGCTGGTCGCGCCCGGTGACCCCGGCGCGCTGGCGGTGGCGCTCGCGCGCTTCGCCGGAGATCGCGAGGCCGGCGCGCGGGCCCGCGAGCGGGTGCGCGCGCTGTGCGCGCCCGACGCGGTCGCGTCCGCGCTGGCGGATGTGTACGACGGGCGCGAGCCCGAGCGTGAGCGCTCGGCTGGGCCGGGCTCGCATCCCGAGAGCACATAAGCTGCGGCGCGTGCCAACCGCTCGCAGCGCCCTGATCACGGGCATCACCGGACAGGATGGCTCATTCCTTGCGGAGTTGCTGCTCGAGAAGGGCTACAGCGTCACGGGCCTGATCAGGGGTGACGCCGAGCAGCCGCTGGGCTGCAGCGAGCATCTGCGTGGACGGCTCAAGCTGGTGCGGGGGGATCTGCTCGAGCCGGAGACGCTCCGAGCGGCGATCGAGCGGGTGCGTCCCGGCGAGCTCTACCACCTGGCGGCGCCGTCGTTCGTCCCAGATTCGTGGCGGCGACCGGGCGAGACGATGGCGGCGATCGTCGGCTCGTGCGCCGCGATCCTCGAGGCGGTACGCGACGTTGCCGCCGAGACGCGTGTGCTCGTGTCCGCCTCGGGCTCGATCTTCGGTGAGGCGCCGGAGAGCCCGCAGCGGGAGGACACGCCGTGCCGGCCGACGAACCCGTACGCGATCGCGAAGCTCGCCGCGCATCAGCTCGTGGGCACGCTGCGCGCGAGCGAGGGCCTGCACGCGAGCTCGGGCATCTTTTACAACCACGAGTCCGAGCGCAGGCCCGAGCGGTTCGTCACCCGTCGAATCACACGCGGCGCCGCGGCAATCAGCCTGGGCATGCAACACGAGCTTTCGCTGGGCTCGCTGGAGGCCGTGCGCGACTGGTCGTTCGCCGGCGACATCGTGTGCGGAGCGTGGCTGATGCTGCAACAGGATCGTCCAGATGACTACGTGCTGGCCAGCGGCGTGCCGCATACGGTGTCGGAGTTCGCGGCGGCAGCGTTCGCTTGCGTGGGCCTGGACGCCGAGCGCTACGTGCGCGTGGACTCATCGCTGGTACGCCCCGCGGAGAGCACCCCGAGCGTGGGTGACCCGGCGAAGGCATGCGAGCGCCTGGGGTGGGAGCCCCAGGTGAGCTTCGAGGGGCTGGTGGCACGGATGGTGCAGGCCGACCTGCGCTCACTCCAGGCCGTCCCCACCTCGTCCCGGTAACGCCTTACACTGGCGGCCGAGATGACGACCGTGGGTGTGATCGGGCTGGGGTACGTCGGCTTGCCGCTCGCGGTGGCTTTCGCGCAGGAGGGCTGCGATGTGATCGCGGTCGACGTGGACTCGCGCAAGATCGACGCGCTGGCGGCGGGCGAGTCCTACATCGAGGACGTCTCCGCGGAGGCCCTGAGAGAGGTGGCGGAGCGCATTCACGCGACGACGCGCTATGCGCGCCTGGCGAAGGCGGACGCGGTGCTGATCTGCGTGCCGACGCCATTGACGCGTAACCGCGAGCCCGACCTGGGGCCGCTGATCGACGCGACGCGCGCGCTGGCGGAGGTGCTGCAAGCCGACCAGCTGGTGGTGCTCGAGTCGACCACGTACCCGGGCACGACGCGCGAGCGAGTCGCTCCGCTGCTGGAGGAGTCGGGGCTGGCCGCCGGGCGCGACTTCCATCTGGCGTTCTCGCCCGAGCGCGTGGACCCCGGTCGCACGGACTTCACGCTGCGCAACACGCCAAAGGTGCTGGGAGGCCTGACGGACGCGTGCGCCCAGCGCGCGCAGGAGCTGTACGGGCTGATCTGCGACGAGCTGGTGCGCGTGTCGAGCCCCGAGGCGGCAGAGCTGACGAAGCTCCTGGAGAACATCTTCCGTTCGGTGAACATCGCGCTGGTGAACGAGCTGGCGATGCTGACGGACCGCATGGGGATCGACATCTGGGAGGTGGTGGACGCCGCGGCGAGCAAGCCGTATGGGTTCATGCGCTTCGAGCCGGGGCCGGGGATGGGTGGTCATTGCCTGCCCGTGGATCCTTTTTATTTGAGCTGGCGTGCGCGTGAGTTCGACATGGCGACAGAGTTCATCGAGCTGGCTGGCAAGGTCAACCAGCAGATGCCCTACCACTGCGTTGCGAAGGCGCAGCGCGCGCTGAACGACAGGGGCATGTCGGTCAAAGGCGCTCGCATCGCGGTTGTGGGAGTCAGCTACAAGCCCGGGGTGGGGGATGTGCGCGAGTCGCCCGCGCTGAAGATCGTGTCGCTGCTTAAAGACCTCGGCGCGGAGGTCGTCTACCACGACCCGCACGTGCCGAGCCTGCCCGAGTTCGGGCTCACGAACACTCCCTTCGAGGAGATCCTCGCCAACACCGACCTCGCGCTGATCGTCACCGCGCACCCGGGTGTGGACCACGAGCTGATCGCGCGGCGCGCACGCCTGGTGCTCGACCTCCGCGGCGTCACGCGCGCGTCGGACACCGCCAACGTAGTGCGGCTGTGAGCGCCGAGGAAGCGACGGGACGGATGGGGGCGACGGATGGCCCGCCTTCGTCCGGGCCGCTGCTGGGGGAGGGCGTGGTCGTGGGCGAGGGCGTGTCGTTCGGCGCCTATGTGGTCGTGCACGCGGGCACGGTGGTCGGCGACGGCTGCGCGATCGAGGACCACGCCGTTCTGGGCAAGCGTCCGCGACTGGCGCGGCATTCGGGCGCCCGCGGCGAGGTGCGGGCGCTGGAGCTCCGGGCACGGGTGAGCGTCGGCGCGGGCGCGGTGGTGTTCGCGGGCGCGAGCGTCGGACCCGACGTGATCCTGGGCGACCAATCATTCGTACGCGAGCGCGCGTGCATCGGCGAGGGCTCGGTGATCGGTCGCGGCAGCGTGGTCGACAACGACGTGGTCATCGGCGCGCGCGTGCGCGTGCAGACGAACGTGTACCTGACGGCGTTTACGCTGATCGAGGACGACGTGTTCGTGGGCCCGGGCGCGATCACCACCAACGACGACACGATGGCGCGACATGGAGAGGAGACGCCGGTGCGCGGGGCGACGCTGCGCCGGGCGTGTCGCGTGGGCGGCGGCGCCGTACTCACGCCTGGAGTCGAGATCGGCGAGGAGGCGTTCGTGGCCGCGGGAGCGGTCGTGACACGCGACGTGCCCGCGCGGGCGGTTGTGATGGGCGTGCCCGCGCACGTGGTGCGCGAGGTCGGCGAGGAGGATCTGCTCGATCGCTGGCGTTAGGCGGTGCCGACGTCCCTCTTCGCAGCAGCTGGGCGTGGTTTGCCGCTCTTTCGATGAAACCACCGCAGCAGCCCAAGCGAGGGTCCCGTCGGCACGCTGGCGGGGCGGATTCCAGACGGTGGTGGCAGGGGAGCCGGCTTCTCCATGCGTCCGAGTCTAGCCGCCGTCAGGAGCGCGCGGCTGCGACGACCTGGTCGGCCTGCTCGCGGGTGAGCACGGGGCTCATCGGTATCGCCAGATGCGTGCGGGCGGCGTGTTCGGTCGCCGGCAGCTCGCGCCCCGCGCCCCACTCGCGCATCGGCGCCTGGAGATGGACGGGGGTGCGGTAGTAGGGCTTGTGTCCGATGCCCGCCGCGCCGAGCGCGCCTTCGAGGCGCTCGACGTGGGGGTCGCTTACGACATACAGATGCCACGCGGGCGCGGCGTCGGCGGTGGGCCGGGGCAGCGTGACCAGCTCGCCGAGCCCGGCCTCCTCGTAGTGGCGCCCCGCGCGCCGGCGCCCGTCTGCCCACGCGTCCAGATGCGGCAGCTGCACGCGCAGGATCGCCGCCTGCAGCTCGTCCAAGCGCGAGTTGTAGCCGATCTGCTCGTAGGTGACCTTGTCGTGCGAGCCGTGGAAGCGCAGCGTGCGCACGCGTTCAGCCACCTCGGCGTCTGACGTGGTGATCATGCCGCCGTCGCCGAAGCAGCCGAGGTTCTTGGAAGGGAAGAACGAGAACGTAGCCGCCGTGCCGAGCGCGCCGGGACGGCGCTCGCCGACGGTCGAGCCGGCGGCCTGGGCCGCGTCCTCGAGCACCGGCACGCCGAGCGCCTCGACCTCAGCGATCGGGGCCACGTTGCCGAACAGGTGCACAGCGATGACGGCCTTCGTGCGAGGGGTCAGCGCCGCGCGCACCGTGTCCGCCGTGACGCAGTAGGTGTCCGGGTCGATGTCGCAGAACACCGGCGTCGCGCCCGTCGGGGGGATCGCCTCGGCGGAGGCGTAGAACGTGAACGACGGCACGACCACCTCGTCGCCCGGACCGACGCCCATCGCCCGCAGCGCGATCGTGATCGCCTCAGTGCCGTTGGCCACGCCGACAGCGTGCCCGGCGCCGCAGTACTCGGCGAACTCGCGCTCGAACGCCGAGACCTCGGGGCCGAGGATGTAGCGTTCGGAGTCGAGCACCCGCTCGACCGCCGCGCGCAGCTCCTCACGCAGGCCGTAGACCGGCGTCGAGGTGTCGAACAGCGGCACGCCCATGGCGCTCAGCGCGGCGCCAGCAGCTCGAGGTCGGCGCGCGTCATCAGGCGGATCAGCTCCTCGAAGCTCGTCTGCGGCTTCCAGCCGAGATCACGCTCGGCCTTGCCCGGGTCACCGATCAGGTGGTCGACCTCCGCCGGGCGCACGAACGCCGGGTCGATCGTCACGTACTGCTGGAAGTCACCCAGGCCAGCCTCGTCGAAGGCCACCTCGCAGCACTCGCGTACCGAGTTGGCTTTGCCCGTCGCGATCACGTAGTCCTCGGCGACGTCGCGCTGGAGCATCAGCCACATCGCCTCGACGTAGTCCTTCGCATAGCCCCAATCGCGTTCCGCATCGAGGTTGCCCAGACGCAGCTCCTTCGCCAAGCCGTGCCTGATCGCGGCCGCGTGCCAGGTGATCTTGCGGGTGACGAACTCCAGCCCACGGCGTGGACTCTCATGGTTGAAAAGTATTCCTGACGTAGCGTGCAAGTCGTAAGACTCGCGATAATTAACTGTAATAAAGTGCCCGTACGCCTTCGCCACGCCGTAAGGTGAACGGGGATAGAACGGTGTTGTCTCGGTCTGCGGGACCTCGAGCACCTTGCCGAACATCTCGCTCGAGGAGGCCTGGTAGAAGCGCGCCTCGGGGCAGACTTCGCGCATCGCCTCGAGCATGCGCGTGACGCCGACGCCGGTGAACTCGGCGGTGAGCGTCGGCTGGATCCACGAGACGGCGACGAACGACATCGCGGCGAGGTTGTAGATCTCCGACGGTTTGGAGGCGCGCAGCGCGTCGACGAGCGAGCGCTGGTCGAGCAGGTCCCCCTGGTGCAGCGTGAGGCGATCGCGGATGTGCTCGATCCGGTCGAACTTCTCCGTCGATGCGCGGCGCACCATGCCGTGGACGTCGTAGCCCTTCTCGAGCAGCAGCTCGGCGAGGTAGGAGCCGTCCTGGCCGGTGACACCGGTGATGAGTGCTGAGCGTTTATCTGGCATTGCCGGGAGCCTATAGACCGCCGCTGATGGGCCCGCCCGTGCTCATCGCGCGGCCGGCGAGACGGGCTCTGCGAGAGCGCGCTCGTCCGCGTCGCGCAGGTCTCGCAGCCAGCGCACCGTCGCTGCGATGCCGTCCTCGACCTCGATGCGCGCGTGCCAGCCGAGCAGCCGCTGGGCCTTCTCGACCGACGGCCAGCGCCGCTGCACGTCGACGGCGAACGTCGGCAGGTGCTCGAGCTCGAACGTCTCTGGGTCCTTGCCGCAGGCCTCCCAGATGATGCGCGCGGTCTCCGCGATCGTCAGCTCGCGCGCGGCGGAGATATTGAAGTCCTCGTTCAGGCCCGCCGGCGAGCTCATCGCGGTGACGACCCCGTCGGCGATGTCGTCGACGTGCGTGAGCGTCCTGGTCTGCTCGCCCGAGCCGAAGATCTGCAGTGGGCGCTGTCCCGAGAGCACCTTGTTGATCAGGTCGGGCACCGCGTGCGCGATCCCCGGCTCGGCGTCGGGCATCTCGCCGGGGCCGTACGCGTTGAAGGGGCGGCAGATCGTGAACGGCAGGCCGTGCTCGTCGTGTGCCGCGCGGCAGTACACCTCGCCGGTGAGCTTCGAGAAGCCGTACGCGGAGATCGGCGTGGGGCACCGCGGTAGGTAGTCCTCGGGCGTGGGGAACATCTCCGCCTGCTCGAACACCATCGAGGAGGACACGTACGTGAAGCGCTCCACTTCGAGATCGAGGGCCGCGCGGATCACGGCGTTGTAGAGCGCGTTGTTGACCTCCGTGAGCGTGTGCGGCAGGCGGTGGAAGTTGGCGATGCCGCCGACGATCGCCGCGAGGTGGATCACCTGCTCGCAGCCGCGCATCGCCTTGCGCGCCTGCTCGGGCACGCGCAGATCGCCCGTGTGGACCTCGCAGCCCTCGCGCATCCACTGCGGCGCCGGGCGCTGGTCGGACACGCGCACCTCATAGGCGGGATCCGCGAGCAGCCTTCTTACGACCGCCGCGCCGATCGTGCCGGCGCCGCCGGTGACGAGCACGCGACTCATCCGCGGGCCGCCAGCAGAGCGCGGCTCATCCACGCGGAGGGGTGGGCGCCAACACGACCAGCTCGGAAGCGTACGCGAACACCTGGGCCGCGCCCCAGCAGTTCCACGGGTCCACGACCAGGCAGTCGCCGCCGGCGCGCTCGGCGATCGTGGCGAGCGCGCGCGCCTCGCGGAACTCAGCGTGGTTGGCCGCGACCACGACCATCTCGGCGCCGTCGAGCGCCTCCTCGAAGGGCACCGTCGGCGTGGCCACGTGCGGATCGTGCACGGCGACGTCCGCCAGCTCGCGCTCGAGCAGCCGGATCAGCTTGTGCGCGAGCGAGTCGCGCTCGTCGTCGGTATCGGCCTTGAACGCCAATCCCAGCACGGCGACCTTGCGGTTGGCCAGCGATCCCAGGCGTCGCTTGGCGCCCTCCAGCAGGAACAGCGGCACCGACTCGTTCACGCGCGAGACCGCCAGCAGCATGCCCGGCGCCGCCGAGCGCTCCTCCGAGAACGCGAAGTCCTTGCGTAGGCACGTGCCGGCGGTGAAGCCAGGCTGCGCGATGCCGCCGCGCGGGTAGTCGCGGTTGATCAGGTCGATCACCTCGAACACGTTCGCCGAGTAGCGCTCGCAGTCCATCATCAGCAGGTTCGGAAGCGCGAACGTCGCGTAGCGCAGGATGTTCGTCCAGATCTTCGCCAGCTCCGCCTGCACCGGCGTGGTCTGCACGATCGGCGCGCCGAACACGCCGAACAGCTCCGCCACCACGTCTCCCGAGCCAGCGCCGACGCCGCCGATGATGCACGGCAGAGTGTCGATCTCCTCCAGGAAGCGGCCCGCGGCGATCCGCTCGGGCGCGTGCGCCACGAACACGTCCTCGCCGATCTGGAAACCGCGGTGCTTGGCCAGGTAGCCGGCGACGAACTCCGTCGTCCCGGGGGCGACGGTCGAGCGCAGGATCAGCGAGTGCCCTGGTTCGAGCACCCCGAGCAGGTCGTCGAGCGCCGAGCGGATGTCGCGCATGTCGATCTCGATGTGCGAGAACGACGGCGTTCCCAGCGTGATCACGATCTGGCGGGCGCGCGCCGCGTCGGCGACGCGATCGGACAGGGTCAGCCGGCCGGGAGACGGCGCCGCGCCCGCGCCGTTCGTGCCGACGGGCCCCGCGGTCACGCGGTCGAGCAGCGCCTGCGCACCGGTCTCTTCGAACGGCATCGTGCCCTCGCGCACCGCGCTCAGGCGGACGGGGTCGTTGTCGATGCCGACGACATCGAGGCCACGGTCGGCGAACGACAGCGCCAGCGGCAGCCCCACGCGGCCGAGGCCTACGACTGCTACGTCGGCGGTGCTCTTCGAATCCGTCATCGCGCTTGGAGGTTAGCGGCAGCAGCCATTTGGCCAGATAACGCTCAACGAAGCCAAACGGTGCTGTTTTTGCTGATTTGGGTTCAGCGGCGCTCGCGCAGATGGCGCACGTATTGGCTCAGGAAGCCCGCGACGAATAGCGGGTTGTAGCGCGCGTAGCGCCGCCACAGGCGCCGCGGCTCGCGTGACAGGCGGTACGCCCACTCCAGGCCGCTCCGTTGCATCCAGCGCGGCGCCTGCGAGACGAGACCCGCGTGGAAGTCGAACGCGGCGCCCACGCCGACGAGCAGCGGCGCGCTCAGGCGGGGCCGCATCGCCAGCATCCACTTCTCCTGCTTCGGCTGTCCCGTGCCGACCCACACCACCTCGGCGCCCGACGCGTCGATCGCGGCGATCACGTCCCGCTCCTCCTCCGCGCTCAGCGCGCGAAACGGCGGCGAGTAGCCGCCGGCGATCCGCAGGCCGGGGAAGCGCTCGCGCAGGCGCTGTTCGAGCAGCGCGAGCGCCTCCGGCGTGCGGCCCCCGTACAGGTACATCGGCGTGCCGCTGAGCGCGGCGCGCGCACAGAAGCGGGCCATCAGGTCGGGGCCGTAGACGCGCGTCGCACGTGCGTGGCCGAGCGCGCGCAGTGCCCACACGAGCGGCTGGCCGTCCGGTACCGCGAGCGTTGCGCCGAGCACCGCGGCGCGCGTCTGCGGATCCTCGCGCGCGCTCATCACCAGGTTGACCGCCGCCGCTGTCACGTAGCCGCGGCCGCCCTCCGCGATCACCGCCTGCATCCAGTCAATCACCTCGTCGTAGTCGGAGATCGCCAGCGGGACGTCGAGGATCTCGGCGCGCGCGGGCGGGGTCGGGAGGGGAGTGGGCGGCGTTGGGGCGGCGCCGTCCAGCGGGGTGGGGGCAGGCGGGGAGGCGATTGCGTGAAGATACCCGCCCTCGTGGAGATCGACGCCGACTTCTGGAAGCGCCGGCGCGTGCTCGTCACCGGCCACACCGGCTTCAAGGGCGCGTGGCTGTCGCTGTGGCTGCAGTCGCTGGGAGCCGACGTCACGGGCCTGGCGCCCGGCGTGCCGACGAGCCCGTCGCTGTTCGAGCTGGCGGCGGTCGGCTCGCACATGCGCCAGCTGGCGGTCGACGTGCGCGACGCCGCGGCCGTGCGAGCGGCGCTCGTGCAGGCGCGCCCGGAGGTCGTGTTGCACCTGGCGGCGCAGCCGATGGTCAGGCGCTCGCTGCGCGACCCGGCGATGACCTACGAGGTGAACGTGATCGGCACCGTCAACGTGCTCGAGGCCGTGCGTGAGGCCGGCGATGGTGTGCTAGCAGTCGTGATCGTGACCTCGGACAAGTGCTACGAGAATCCCGGCGGGGGCTCGCGACGCTTCGTCGAGGGCGACCCGCTCGGCGGCGCGGATCCATATTCGAGCTCCAAGGCGTGCGCAGAGCTCGTCGCCGGCGCCTACCGGCGCTCGTTCTTCTCCGGAGAGGGCACGCCGCGGCTCGCGAGCGCGCGCGCCGGCAACGTTATCGGCGGGGGCGACTGGGGCGAGGACAGGCTCGTGCCGGACACCGTACGCGCGGTCGAGGCCGGCGAGCCTCTGCGCGTGCGCAACCCGCACGCGGTGCGTCCGTGGCAGCACGTGCTCAGCCCGCTCAGCGGCTATCTGCAGCTCGCGCAGGCCCTGTCGCGCGGCGAGGAGGACTCCTCGCGCAACGGGCGGGCGGCAGGCGCATGGAACTTCGGGCCCGCGGACGCGGACGCACGGCCGGTGAGCTGGATCGTGCAGCGGCTCGCGGAGCTGTGGGATGGCGCGCTCGATTGGCGCCTCGACGAGGCGGGCAATCCGCCCGAGGCGGACCATCTGGCGCTCGACTCCAGCGCGGCGGAACGGCTGCTGGGCTGGCGTCCGGCGGGGTCGCTCGAGGACGCACTCGAGCTGATCGTCGAGTGGCATCGGGCTCATCGCAGCGGTGATGACATGCGGCGCGCGAGCCTGGAGCAGATCGCGAGCTTGTAGAACCGGTCGGGCAGCCGGGATTTACATAATCTTCCCGGCGATGAGCCCGCTGAGCCTGCGCCGAGCACGTGCCGAGCGTCTGCTGCGCGACGAGTTCGAGGCACTGCGTGGACGGGTGCTCGCGGGCGTGCGCGGCAAATTGCGAGCGAGCGGCGTGAGCCTCGATCAGGACGATCTCGAGGCGTGCTACGCGGTCGCGTGGCAGGGCCTGTACACGGTGGTGCTCGACGGGCAGGAGATCGCCAATCCGACGGGCTGGCTGGTGCTGGTGACGTTCCGTCGCGCGATCGAGGAGCACCGCGCACACGCTCGCGCCCACTGCGGCGTGGAGGTCGATGCGCCACCGGCGCTCGCGCGCGAGCACGACTTCGCCGAGGAGCTCGACGACCGCAGACGCCTGCGCCAGCTGTTCGAGGGCCTGTGTGGCCGGCTCGATGGGCGCGAGCGCGAGGCGGCCACGCTCTGCTACCTGCAGGGGCTCTCACGCTCTGAAGCGGCCGTCAGGATGGGGGTGAGCGAGACACGCATGCGAAAGTTGATGGAGGGCCGCGGCCCCGGGCGCCCCGGCGTCGCCGCCAAGGTCGGCGCGCTCGTGGGGACGATCCGCGACGGCAACTGGTGCGAGCAACAGGGGTCGTTGATGCGCGCGCTCGCCTTCGGCATCCTCGACCCTGCCGGAGAGCGCCACCGGCTGGCGCTCATGCACCACAGCCAGTGTCCCGCCTGCCGCGCCTACGTCATCTCACTGCGCGGCCTCGCCGCCGCGCTGCCCCCGGTGTTCCTGCCCTGGGGCATCGCCGCCGCGGCACTGGCGCGGGCCGGCGAGGGATTGCACGCCGGCGCCGTCACGGCCGCGGGCGCAGGCGGCGCGGGGGCCGGGACGACCGCGGGGGCCGGGACGACCGCGGGGGCCGGGACGACCGCGGGGGCCGGGACGACCGCGGGGGCCGGGACGACCGCGGGGGCCGGGACGACCGCGGGGGCCGGGACGACCGCGGGGGCCGGGACGAGCGCGGGCGTGCAGGCCGGGCGTGGGCTCGGTGGCGCAGCCGCCGCCTCGGGGGCCGCCGGGGCATCTGGCGCGGCCGGCGGAAGCTGGCTGTTCGGAGCCGGGCCGCTCGGCGCCAAGCTCGCCGTCGGATGCCTGCTCGCGCTCGGCGTCGGGGCCGGCTGCGTCGCGCTGCAAGATAGCCACCGTACGCACGGGTCGGGCCACAGCCACCACCACGCGCTGCGCGCGAGCGACGGCGCGGACGGCAGCGCACGCCTGCTCGGCGCCTATCCGCTCGACGGTCTGGCGGGCGGTGTCGGACGCGCCTCGTTCGCAGCCGTCCCTGGGCGCGCCGGTCGATTGACGCCACTCACCGCGCGAGCCAAGGCCAGCCGTGAGTTCGGGCCGGAGCAGGCGCTCTCAGCCGGCGGCAGCGGAACGGGTGCGCTGTCAGCCGGCGGCCGGCGGGAATCGGTTGCGCAGGTGGCGACGTCGGGCGCGAGCGCCACGCTTGCGGGCGGCGGCTCGGGATCGGCCGAAGGTGGCGGGACCAGGTCGGCTGCGCAAACGTCCAGCGGCGACACCGCCGCCGCCGAGCGAGAGTTCTCGCCTGGCTGATTGAGCAGGCCGCTCCCGCGTCGCGGACCCCGTACTTTCTCTCTCGTTGAAAACGCTGTATGACCATCGCTATACAGCGTTTGCAATCGCAAACAAGCGGCGGGTTTAGATTCGTCTACAGACCTCAGCCTCTGGGATCAGACCGACTCAACCCCTGGGGAAGACCTTGCCCAGGCGTCTCAGCGCGAGCGGGTTGCCGCGCGGGCGCAGCCTGCCGGTGGCGACGGCGCGGAGGGGGTCGAGGCGTTCGCCGACGATGTCGACCCAGTCCTGGTAGGAGAGGCGCAGGCGCAGGTCGGGGTGCGGCGCCGACCCCCGCTCGACAGTGCTGGAGCCGTTGTTGACGGTCAGGTGCCAGGGGGAGACGTCGGCATCGGTGAAGTCCCACTGGAAGGTGGTGGGGCGCGTTAGCCCGTGGTTGGGGTTGACCTGGCGGCGGATCGTGTCGAACAGCAGCGCCACCGTCTCGGGGTCTCTGTCGGTGGGGCCTTCGCGCACGCCGATCACGCCGGCTTTGGCCAGCGCGCGCCCGCGCTGTGAGACCTCCAGCGGCGACAGGCCCGGCGGCAGCAGCGGCGGCCCGGGCAGCGTCTCGATCGCGAGGCCCGCCGAGCGCAGCTTGGTGCTCATCGACGTCAGTCCCTCGACACCGACCTCGTCGTAGGTGGAGCCGAACACGGTTATGTAGCGTTCGTCCCAGCCCGGGGGCATGAGCACCTGGGCGGTGTAGCGGGTGACGTCGCGCAGGATGCGGCTGACCGCCTTGGGCACGCCGACGGGGTCTTCGCGGTTGAGGTCGGACAGGAGCTTCACGCCGAAGCCGATGTGGCGCTGCTCGTCGGCGGCGATGTTCGCCATGCCAGCGCGGAACGCCGGCAGTTGGTCGCGCTGCTCGAGGTAGCCGTAGATGAAGTGCTGACCCGGCTGTGCGAGCGCCGCCTCGACGACGATGTGGTACAGCGTCACCGCGGCTGCGAGTTTGGCCGGGGAGTGGTCGGCGCGCAGTTCGTCGGCCATGCGGTCGAGGCGGTCGAAGATCTTGCGAAAGCCGCTCGTCAGCTGTGGCTTGATCGCCTGCAGACCGCTCGCCATGGAGCCGTCGCCGATGCCGCACACCTCCTGCATGAAGCGCTTGAAGAAGACCGCGTGGCGGGCCTCGTCGACCTGCTGGGTGGTGAGGAAGTACTTCTGCTCCTCGCGCGGCGCCGCGTCGATGTACGGCGACAGGTTGTCGGCGACGGCGTCCTCGCCCCAGAAGAACAGGCAGTAGTTCCACAGTGCCGCGGTGCGCTCGAAATCGGTGAAGTCCTCGCGCCACTGGCGCGCGTCCTCGGTGAAGTCCAGCTCGGTGGCCGACCAGTTGCCGCGCTCCCAGCGCGCGTACAGGTCCTCATAGGAGATCGCGTCGGTGGGAAGGCTCGCCAGGCCGTTCACGTTCGCCGCTGTCGAGCTCGTCGCGGTCGCCATCGTCATCGCTCCTCTCGCTGCGCTTGTCCGAATCGGATAATGAACGTTATCGAAATAATGGCCGCTCTGTCAAGTAGGATCCAGATGATGGAGAGCAGGCTGACGCGCGAGCAGAGCCGCGCGCACACACGCGACCGTCTGCTGACGGCGGCGCGCAGGGTGTTCGCGCGCAGCGGCTTCCACGGCGCGAGCGTCGAGGAGATCGCCTCGGAGGCGGGGTTCTCGACGGGCGCGCTGTACTCGAACTTCGACGGCAAGGAGGACCTGTTCCTGGTGCTGATGGAGCGCGAGATCGACGAGCACGCGCGCGAGATCGCCGACGCGGTGGGTGAGCGGGCGTCGATCGCCGAGCGGGCGACCGGCGGCGCGCGCCGCTGGATGACGATGATCGACCGCGAGCCCGAGCTGCTGCTGCTGTTCATGGAGTTCTGGGCGTACGGCGTGCGCGACCCCGAGGTGCGCCCCAAGGTGGCAGAGCGCTTCGCGCAGATGCGCCAGGTGCTCACGCAGCTGATCGCCGACGGGGTGCGCGAGTTCGACCTCGAGCTCGCCCTGCCCGCCGAGCAGCTGGCGGTCGCGATCGACGCGCTCGCAGACGGCATCGCGCGCCAGAAGCTCGCCGACCCCGACGCCGTCCCCGACGAGCTGATGGGCACGGTGCTTTCGCTGCTGTTCTCCGCCGCCACCCGCCCGGCGGGAGGCGCCCCTCCGGAGTGATTCGCCCGTGGGCGGCTCGTCGAGAGGACGCTACGCGCCCGGCGGGACGCACAAGCACGCGTAGTGAACCGTGAACAGCCGCCGCGCGAGCGGTGGGCAGACACGGTGCGCGGCGGCGCGCACGGCCCACAGAGCGCCCGCCGACGCTCGCGCGCGGGGGGTGCGCGCGAAGAAGCTGTGCGCCCGCAGCGGCAGGGGATCGTCGAGCTCGGCGGCGATCGACAGGCCGGCACGCGCGACGATCTCGCGGACGGCGCTGCGGTCCAGGCGCTGCACGTGTCCCACCTCGGCCGCGTGCGCGCGCTTGCCCGCGCGCCGCGCCGACCAGTTTGCCTCGAGCGGCACCTCCACCAGCACCGCCCGGCAGGCGCGCGCGAGCTCGCGCAGCAGCGCCGTCGGGTCGGGCACGTGCTCGAGCACGTGCGATACCACGCCGAGCTCGTACGAGCCGTCGGCGGCGTCCAGATGCAGGCCGTCGTAGATCTCGACCGACTCGATCTCCGGGCGTGAGCGCGCGATCTCGACGGCCGCCTGCGTGATCTCCACGCCCGACAGGCGCCCGCCGAAGCCGCGACGGTGCAGCTCGCACAGCAGCGCGCCGTCGCCGCAGCCCACCTCCAGCGTGCTCGTCGGCTCAACGCCCGCCCGCGCGCACAGCGCGATCATGTGCTCGGCCTTGCCGACGGCGCCGAGCGCCCGCCAGCGCGAGTACAGCGCCGCGTCGGCCGGCGCCTGCGCGTACGCGGCGTCGTAGAAGCGGACGAAGCTGGCGGAGTCCTCCACACCGGTGATTATGGTTGGCGCGATGACCGCCAAGCTCACTTCGGCGCTGCGCGCGGCGCCGACGACGGTGCCGGCGTTCGCGGTGCTCGCGCTGTTCGTCGTGTGGGCGACCAGCCAGGCGGGCTATCCGCTCACGCACTGGGCGCCCGGCGGGCTGGTCGTGCTGGCGGCGATCGCGATCGCGATCACGCTCGTGCGGCTGCGCGTTTCAGAGGTGCCGGGCCCGGTGCGCGTCGCGCTCGCGGCGCTAGCCGCGTACACCGCCTTCAGCTACCTGTCGATCCTGTGGGCGGCGGTGCCCGGGGACGCGTGGGAAGGCGCCAACCGGACGCTCCTGTACCTGGCCGTGTTCGCGCTGTTCGCCAGCTGGCGCCAGCGCGGCGCCAGCGCGGCGCTGCTGCTCGGCGCGTGGACGCTCGCGATGGTCGCGCTGGCGGCGTTTGTCGCGCTGCACCTCGATGCCGCCGGCGCCGCGCGCCTGCAGACGCTGATCCCCGGCGGGCGCCTGGAATACCCGAGCGGCTACGCCAACGCCAACGCCGCGCAGTGGCTGATGGCGTTCTGGCCGGCGCTGCTGCTCGCGCGCGAGAAGAGCCTGCCGTGGGGTCTGCGCGGCCTGCTCGCCGGTGGCGCGGTGCTGCTGGCGGAGGTCGCGCTGCTCAGCCAGAGCCGCGGCTCGCTGTACGCCACGCCCGTGATGGTCGTGCTCGTGTTCGCGGCGCTGCCGGGGCGCACACGCACGTTCGCCGTGCTCGTCCCCATCGCCGCCGGCATCGCGGCGGCCGCGCCGGCGGTGCTGCACGTGGGCGATCACCTCAGCAGGGGAGCGGTGATGCCCGCGGCGGTGCACAGCGCCACGAGCGCGATGTTCGTCGCGGCCGTCGCCGTCGGCCTGGCGGTGGCGCTGGGCGCGGCCGTCGAGAGCCGGCTCGGCGAGCGCTCCGTGCGGCGCCTGCGCAGCGGCACTCGCGCGCTGGCGGCGGCGACGCTCGTGGCGATCGTCGCCGGCGGGCTGGTCGCGTCCGGCAACCCGGTCACGCGCGTGGAAAAAGGCTGGCAGAGCTTCAAGGGCGGCTACGCGTCGCAGAGCAGCGGCGGCAGCCATCTCGCGAGCGGCCTCGGCAGCAACCGCTACGACTTCTACCGCGTCGCGCTCGACGAATTCCTGCGCCATCCGCTGGTCGGCATCGGCGCGGACAACTTCGAACAGCAGTACCTCGTCCACGGTCGCAGCAGCGAGACGCCCCACTACCCGCACAGCGTCGAGCTGCGCACGCTCGTGCAGACGGGGCTCGTCGGAGCGCTGCTGGCGCTCGTCGGCCTCGGCGCGGCGCTGGTCGCGGTGGGACGCGCGCTGCGCGCCCGCGACCCGCTGACGCGCACCGTCGCCGCGGCCGCGCTCGCGGGGTTCGGCTACTGGGTCGTACATGGCTCCTTCGACTGGTTCTGGGAGTTCGCCGGCCTCGGAGCGCCGGCGTTCGCGATGCTCGGCCTCGCCTGTGCGCTGGCGCCAACACGGGAGCCCGCCGGTGCACGACCGGGAGTGCGCGAGGGGGGCGCCTCAACGCCGGGTGCAGCGCCCGAGCGAGCGCCACTAGACGGGCGTGCGGGACGGCGACGGCCGTTGCCCGCGCTCGTGGCGGGGGCTGCGCTCGCGCTCGCCGCCGCGGCTTCGCTCGCGCTCCCGTGGCTGAGTCAGCTCGAGGTCGAGAGCGCGGCGCGGATCTGGACGAGCAGCCCGCAAACGGCGTATGCGCGCCTGCGTGACGCCGCCAGCCTGAACCCGCTCAGCGACGAGGCCGACGTGCTCGCCGGCACGATCGCGCTGCGCTACGGCGAACTGGACCGCGCCGACCACGAGTTCGCGCTCGCGCTCGCGCGCACGCCCGGCGACGCATACGCGACGCTCGAGCGAGGCGCGATCGCGTCGGCTCGCGGTGAACGCAACGCGGCACGTGCGCTGCTCGAACGCGCCGTGCGATTGGACCCGCGCGAACCGCTCACGCGGCAGGCGCGGGAGGTCGTGCGCGCGGGTGGGCGCGTCAGCATCGAGGAACTCAACCGCGCGATCCTGCTCAAAGGCCAGCAACTCGCATGATCCCTCGAAAAAGACACGAGAAATCGCTCGACATAGGCGCCGAGCTTCGCTAGCGTGTCAGCCAACAATCATCGATTCGTCGATGACGATGCCTGTGTGCTCAAGGAACTGGCGATCGGGGGGTCGTACGAACGATGGAACGTTGGCACGGATAGGAGCACAGCTTGCTCGAGCCAGAAAGGACCTAGGGCACGGATGCATGAGACGGTACGGCCTTACCATCACGGTGATCTCGGTGGCGCTGACCACGTCGGCGCTCGTGGCTTCGACGGCAGCGGCCGGGCCGCTGCTCAGCGGCTACGGAGGCCCCGGCCAGGGCAACCAGGCGATTCTCGGCTCCGCGCTCGTCGGCGGATCCTCCGGGGGTGGCTCGGGCGGCCACGGCTCGAGCGGACGCGGCGCGCCCACGGGCGGCGCGGCATCCGTGGCTAGCGGAGCGGGCGAAGCCGCCGTCACCGGCGCGGGCACAGCAACCGCGGGGGGCACCGGCGGCGCGGCGGGCGCGGGCAAGGGCTCGAACAACCACAACTCGGCCAAAGGGAAACACGTCGCGAGCGCTAACGGTGGACCGGCGGGTGGCGGATCGCGGGCCGCCACCGGCTCCAGCGCGTCGATACGCGCGGGCACGGCGCAGGCGTCCACCGGGAGCGGCGGCACGCTGGGACTCACAGCCGCCGACCTCGTGTACATACTGCTCGCGCTGGGGGCGCTCGCGTTGACGGCGGTGGTCACGCGGATACTGGCGCGCCAGCCAGGTTAGGCGTTTTGGGGGGCACGGCTAAAGCGATGCAGCGCAGGACCCGAGTAGTCACTAAGGCACACAAGGCACGGCAAGCCAACTAGAAGGCACAGGAAGCCCCTCCTCTACATGGACAGCACCAGAATCACCCGGCAGACATCCACGACGCTTCCGCTTCGCGGCGAGCTGACGCACGACGCGCCCGTGCCCAAGGCGCTGTGGCGAGGCGCGTTCACCGGACCACTGCAATGGGCGCTGGAGGGTCCCGGCTGGGGGATCGTGCGTCCCGTCGCCGACTTCGTGCTGCTGTGCATAGCCATCGTCGCCGCGCTCGGTGGCGTGCACGCCACCACGCACGTGGCCGCCGTTCGCGCGCCCCTGCTGGCGCTGCCGCCGCTGGTGATGGGCCTGTTCTACCTGCGCGGCCTCTACCAGACACGACTGCGCGCGCTCGTGCTCGACGGGATGCTGCCCGTCCTCAGCGGCGTGTCGGTCGCCGCGATGGCGGTGGCGACGCTCGGAATACTCACCAACGGACAGCTTCCAGACCAGACCGACTGGCTGCACGCGTGGCTGTTCGCGCTGATCGGCGTCGGAGCGGGGCGCGTCGTCCTGTCGTTCGCCCAGCGCGTCGCGCGCACGCGCCACCTCGTCGGCAAGTCCGTGTTGATCGTCGGCGCCGGCGTGGTCGGCGCGCAGGTCGCGCGGCGACTGGACTGCCATCCCGAGTACGGGCTGGTGCCGATCGGCTTCCTCGACGAAGACCCCCGCTCGGTGGCCGAGGTCGGCGGGCGCGACGTCCCCGTCCTGGGCACGGTCGACGACCTCGACGAGACCGTGCGCTCGACCGGCGTTAGACACCTGATCGTCGCCTTCTCCTCGGTCGCCGACGCGCGCGTCAGCCGTCTGATCCAGCGCTGCCAGGAGCTCGGGGTGGACGTCTCGGTGGTGCCGCGCATGTTCGACACGATCAACGACCGCGTCGGCTACGACACCGTCGGCGGGCTGCCGTTGCTGTCGTTCACCGCCGTTGACCCCGACGGCATGCAGTTCGCGCTCAAGCACGCGCTCGACCGCGTGCTCGCGCTGACGCTGCTGGTCGTCTTCTCGCCCGTGCTCGTGCTCGCGGCGGTCGCGGTTCGCCTCTCGAGCCCCGGGCCCGCGTTCTTCCGCCAGCGCCGCGTCGGTCGTGACGGCAAGGAGTTCAACTTCTACAAGTTCCGCTCGATGCGCATGGAGCAGGCGCCCGCCGATGGCGACCGGGACGACCCCACCAGCGCGCTCGACTTCCTGCTCGGCGGAGACACCGCGCCGGGGGGCGTCGAGGGCGAAGATCGTCGCACCGCCGTCGGGCGCTTCCTGCGCAGCACCTCGCTCGACGAGCTGCCACAGCTCTTCAACGTGCTGCGCGGGGACATGAGCCTCGTCGGCCCGCGTCCCGAGCGCCCCGAGTTCGTCGAGCTGTTCCGCCAGGACATCATCCGCTACGGCGATCGTCATCGCGTCAAGTCGGGCATCACAGGCTGGGCGCAGGTCCACGGGCTGCGCGGGCAGACCTCGCTGGCCGAGCGCGTCGAGTGGGACAACTACTACATCGCCCACTGGTCGCTCGGGCTCGACTTCAAGATCCTCGTGTTGACGCTCGTCGCGCTGTTCCGCAACGCCGAGTGATCGCGGGTCAGCGGCGCGCTTGCCGCGGCCGTGTACGCCTAACGGCGCGACGCTGGTGACCGCGCTCGCTGGCCCATATGTTTAAATCGTCTTCTGCGCGGCCTTGGACGGGCCGCTCCAGTACTGGAAGACGCGCACGCGCAGGCCGTGCGTGCCGAGCACGGCGGGAAGTTCGATCGAGTAGTCGTTGAAGCGGTTCAGTCCGAACGTCGCCCAGAAACGCAGCACCTTGCCCTGGAAGGCTTCCATGCGCATCACGTCGCCCACCGGGCCCGAGCCGCTGGCGAGGACGGAGGAGCCCTTGCGGCGCAGTCGTAGCGTGACAGGGCTGATTCCCCCGAACGGCGCGCTCATGGCGCCTGCGAACGCCGCGAATGATGGCTTGCGGGCGCCGCTCGCCGAGAGCATGCCGAAGTCTTCCGTGCGCGAGTCCCGCAGCTTGTAAACGACCGCCGCGGCCACGAACGGGGAGCGCGCCAGCGCGCGCAGGGTGTCAGACAGGTTCCGCGCCTGGATCTTCGCAGTCACGCACTGCTGTTCTTGCTCGATCTGTTCGCGCGGCAGGCAGCTAGTCCAGCCGAACTCGTCGAGCCACAGTGGCTTGGTGTCGCCGTTGGCGAGCTGCGTTTCGTGGATCGAGCGCAGATCGTCCAGCGTCAGCGTGTAGTAGTGCACCGACAGGCCGTCGTAGTAGCCCTTGATGCCGTCCGCGTACAGCAGGCGCAGGAACGCTCCATTGGAGCCCACCAGCGAGCCCGCCAGCACCGGTACGCTCGGATCGACCGCCTTGATCGCCGGATACGCCGCACGCAGCAAAGCCGCGTAGCGAGCCGCTTTTTCCGGGCCAGCCCAATACGCTTCGTTCGCCTGATCCGGCTCGTTCCACACCTCGATCGCCGCCAGGTGCGGGCCGTAGCGGCGGGCGAGATACGCGACAAACGCCGCGTAGCTCGCCGCGTTCACCGGCGGCCAGGCGGTGGCGGCGCTTTCGCTGCCCGGCCTGCAACTGCCCAGCAGCGGCGTCGGCGCCGAGGATGCCCAGCACGGCGTGCTCTCGACATCCATGATCACGCGGATCCCCGCCGACGACGCGTCGCTCACCAGGCGGTCCGCAACAGCCAGCACGCCCGGGTTCAGAGCTCCCTGCCGCGATGGTTCGAACGCTGACCACTCGACGTTCGTGCGCACCACCTTCGCATGCAGCGCGTGCGCGTACGCGATCGCGCTGTCCGCTTCAGCGCCGCTCGAGCCGTTACCCAGGCCGCCGATGTTCACGCCGCCGAGGAGAGCCGACCGCCGCGAGCTGGCCGAGCTCGCCGGGTTCGCGTCCGCCGCGAGCGCCGTCGTCGCCGACAGCAGCGTGAGCAGCAGACCGGCCGCCAGCGCGGCAATTTTCCTACCCATCGCGACTACGATAGTCGCCGGCGCAGCGGAGAGAGCCATCGGCAGCGCGACCGCCGCGACTCCAAGTACGCTGTCCACTGCATGCCGCAAAGCTGGATATGGATGCAGATCGCGATCGTCGCGTTCGTTCTCATCGGCATGGTCATCGCGATCGTCAAGCTGGCCTGAGCGCTTGTCCGCGCCGGCCGCCATCGCGGCACCCGTGCCGCGACGGGCGCTCGAGCTCACGCGCAGCCGCGAGCTCAGCGTCCTCGTGCTGCTCACCGCGCTTGCGCTCGCGCTACGCCTGAGCAGCGTCTCGCGCAGCCTGTTCACCGACGAGGCATACTCGCTCGCGCTCGCCCAGCGCGGCTTCGGGCACATGCTCGCGCTGTTCGGCTACGAAGCCAACGGAACGCCCTACTCGATCGTGCTGTGGCCGCTGATCCGGATCTTCGGCACCGGCGAGACGCTCCTGCGCCTGCCGTCGGTCATCGCCGGAACGCTCAGCGTCCCCGCCTTGTGGTGGGCCGCGCGGCGATTCGCGAGCCCAGCCGCCGCGCTGCTCGCCGCCGCGCTACTCGCGCTCAACCCGATGGCGGTCTGGTACAGCCAGGAGGCGCGCGCGTACGCGTTCGTCGTGCTGAGCGCCTGCCTGGCGTTCGGTGCGCTCCCCCGCGCCCTCGAGCGCAGCGACGAGCGGCGCGCCTGGATCGGCTACGTAGCCGCGATGACGCTGCTCGCCTACTCCGAGATCTTCGCCGCGCCGCTCGCGCTGCCCGCGCAGGCGCTGATCGCCTGGCGAGCCGGCCGCGCCGCGTTCCGCCGCTGGCTGTACGCGCTGCTCGCCGTGCTCGTCTGCTGCGCGCCGCTGCTCCTCGCCGCGATCGTTGCCCGCGGCCGCCGCGACGCGCTCTACTGGCTTCCCAAGACCGACCGTATGCTCGTCACGCTCACGCTGCAGGAATTCAGCGCCGGCTTCTCCGGCCTGACGGCCGTGCGCTGGGCGACGCTCGCCGCCGCCGTCGTGCTGATCGGCGCCGCCGTCTGGATCATCTGGCGCCGGCGGGCGCCCGCCGCCGGCGCCGGCACGCTCGCGATGGCGCTCTGCTGGGGGCTCGTGCCCGCCGCCGTGCTGCTCGCGATCTCATTCGAGCAGCCCATCTACTGGCCCCGCTACGCGATCCTCTCGCTGCCGGGGCTGTGCCTGGCGCTGGCGCTCGCCGTCGAGCGGCTCTGGCGCAGCCCGCGCGGCGCCGTGATCGCCGCCGCGTGCACGGCCGTGCTCGTCGTCACGGCCGGCGTCGCCGACGCGCGCCAGCGCGGCTACCTGCAGGAGGATTGGCCGCCGGTCGCAGCGCTGCTGCGCGCCGAGCGCGCGCCCGACCAGCCGACGATCGTCGACAACGCGCTCGTACTGCCCTCGCTCGGCTACTACGACGCGGCCTTCCGCGCGCACGACGGCGAGCTGATCGTGCCGGAGTGGCGCGATCAGCCGCTCCCGAGCGGCTTCGTCGGCTTCAAGGACCGTACCGGCTACGGCAGCTCGCCCGACGGACCGCCCAGCGCCGCCGTCTTCGCGGAGCTCGCGCAGCGCGGGCACGGGACCGTCTGGATGATCGTCTCCGAGGTCGACGACGAGCTGCAGGAAGATCCCAAGCACGGCGCCGCCGTCGCGTGGGCGCGCAGTCACTGCCACGTGCAGGTGAGCGACAGCGTCGGCGTCTGGGTGTTGCACGCCAGCGGCTGCGCCCCTTAGGAGCGTCAGCGCCGCAGACGCCATGGGCGCCGGCGCCCAGGCGCGAGCGCGCGCGCGCTCGCCGGCCGGGGCGGGATCTCTTCGCCGGCGAGGATCGCCGCGGGGACCAGCTCGGTGAGCCAGTCGGCCAGGGGGACGAGCCCGGCCTGCTCGAGCTCCGCGGCTAGGCCCGGCGGGCGGCTCACGCTGTCATGGGCGTCGGAGGTGACGTTATGGATCAGCTCTTCGCGAGCGAGCTCGAGCGCGAAGCGCCGCACCGTGCTGCCGAAACGGCCCACGAGCGACCCCGCCGTGATCGACATCAGCACGCCCGCGTCGGCGAGCGAACGCAGCGCCCGGCGGTCGCGCTGCAGCGCGGGGCTGCGCTCGGGGTGCGCCAGCACGACGCGGTGGCCTGCGCGCTGCAGTCCCTGCACGAGACCCTCCAGCCCGACCGCCACCGCCGTGAACGGAGGCTCCACCAGCAGCCACGGACCTCCCCCAAGGCCCAGCCGCGACAGCTCCGCCGGCTCGATCTCGGCGATGTGAGTCACCGCGATCTCGGCGCCGGGAAGCACCTCGAGCTCGACGCGCTCGTCCGCCAGCCGCCGGTTCAGCGCGTCCACCAGTCGCGCGATCGCGACCGAGTCGTTGGGCGTGCGCGAGTTCACGTGCGGCGTCGCAACGAGCGTGTCGATCCCCGCGGCCACCGCCGCGCGCGCCAGCGCCAGCGATCCCTCGATCGTCTCGGGCCCGTCGTCGATACCCGGCAGCACGTGGCAATGCAGATCGATCATCCTCGCCTCAATCTAGTGGGCATCCTTGAACCGCATTTATTCACTCGCCGCGGCGGCGCGCGGATATGATCGCCTCGGCGGCTATACCTGGCGGCGAGGAGCGAGGAGCGAGATGTTCAAATCGATCGTGGTTGGAACCGATGGCTCGGACACGGCCAATCAAGCGGTGCGCCAGGCTGTGGACCTCGCCCGCGCGGTGGGAGCGAAGCTCGAGCTGGTCAGCGCATACGAGCCGGTGCCCGCGCAGCGCCTCAGCGAGGAACGCCGGCAGGCGCCCGAGGACCTGCAGTGGGCGATCAACCCGCGCGAGGACGTTGACGCCACGCTCGAGGCAGCCGCCGCGATCGGCCGCGAAGCCGGCGTGCCCTGCGACGTCTACCCCCGCCAGGGCGACCCTGCCGACGCGATCCTCGACATCGCCGAAGAGCGCGAGGCGGACCTGATCGTCGTCGGCAACAAGGGCATGACCGGCGCCAAGCGCTTCCTGCTGGGCTCCGTGCCCAACAAGGTCTCCCACCACGCGCCCTGCTCGGTGCTGATCATCCGCACCACCTGAGCGCGCCGCTCAGCTCGCGGAGCCGGTGCTGGCGCCCGGTGCGAGCCGCGCTCAGTGCGAGCCGAGCACCGCGCGCATCGCGCCGCGCACGCGCTGGGTGGCGATCCAGGCGTCGTCGCGCAGCCGGCGCGCCAGCCCCGTCCCCGCCACGTTGAAGCGCCGCGCCGCGCGCGCCGGCTCGGCCAGGTCCCTGCGCAGGCGCTCGGTGCGCCCGCTGCAGACCTCACGCGCCGTCCGGCGCAGGCTCAGGCCCTTCTCCGCCGGCAGATGCCACAGGCCGATCGCCAAAGGGTCGGCGGCCCGCACCGCCTTCGTGCGCGTGCCGGTCGTCATGCGCCTGGCCACCCGCGACAGGTCCTCGAAGCGGACCCGCCCGAGCGCGCCACCGAGCGACAGGATCTGCTCCTCGTTGGGCAGCGTCTTGCCTTCGTCCGCCAGCCGCGCGTCGAGCTCCTCGCACACGCGCACCAGCTCGCGCAGCGCGCCCGGCCGGCCGGCCAGCACCTCCCCGCCCACCCACGGCGGGACCTCCTCGGACTCGCCCAGCTCGCGCGCCAGCTCGCCGATCGCCCGGCGCGTGCGGCCGTACATCTCGAAGCCGACCGTGTCCCAGTCAGGCGGATAGCCGATGTACAGGCAGCCCACCGCCTCCGCGGTGGGCGGGTTGGCGAACACCAGCGCTGGGTCCGGCCACACGCAGTCCAGGTCCGTCAACCAGATCTCGCGCTCGGCCGTCTCGTTCTCCGTGCTGGAGAGGATCGCGTCGAGCACGTAGCGCGAGGACACATAATGTTCGATCCCCGCCTTAGGGCGGTGGCGGTACTCGGTTGGCACGATCCGCACGCCCAGCGCCTCGATCCGCTCCAGCAGCGCGGCTCCATCGCGTCCGAGGCTCGCGCGGTCGCTGATGTTGGTCGCCAGCGCCAGCTCGCAACGGGCCTCCTGCAGGCGCAGCGACGCGGCCTGCGTGAGCGCGCACTCCAGATAGCGTGTCGCCGCCTCCGCCGCGGACTTCGCCGTGCGCGCCGTCGGGTACTCGAAGCCCTCGTCGGGCTCGTGCACGTACAGGTACTGGACGACCAGTGGTGTCAACGGCGTGCTCATCGCTTCACTCTCATGTTCGTGACCGCTGGGGTTAGCTTCGGCGGAGGGGGTGCGGAGCATTAGCTCGATTCAGGCGGGCGAGCCGGCGGGCGCCGCGGGTGCCGCGGCGGTGCTGCGCCGCAGCTCGGCCAGCAGCTCCTCCCAGCTCGCGGTATACGGCGCGATCCGCTCGGCCAGGCGCGCCAGCGCGCCGAAGTCGTCCCGCTGCTCCCACGAGGTGTGCAGCACGATCGGGATCCACGTCCCCGGCGCCATCTCGATCAACCGCTCCGCCGCCGGCAGGACCGTGCGGGCATCCGCGTACAGCGGCGCGTAGCAGGGCAGGTACACCGCCCCGTCGCGCCACAGCGGGCCGCCGTGAAAGCCCATCAGGGCGACGCTCTCCGGACCGCCGCACACGATCTCGAAGCGATCCGCGAGCAGCGGGTACTGGGTGGCGTCGAAGCGGTTGAACGGCGGTACGAACACATGCGCCTCCGCCACGCCCGCCGCGTGCATCCGCTGGCGCCCATCCTCGAGCAGCGCCTGCAGCTCCGCCGGACGCAGGCCGCACAGCTCCGAGCGCCGGCGCGGCTGCTCGAAGCGCGTGCGGTGGGTGTTGCCGTGTTGGGCGAACGTCACGCCGTCGCCGCGCATGCGCTGCAGCAGCGCGATCTCCTCGTCGCCCAGCGCCCGCCCGCCGCTCGCGCCGGCGCTCAGTGGCGCGTGCGTCAGCTGCGGCAGCACCGACATCAGGTGCGCCAGCCCCGCGCCCGCCATCACGTCGTGGAAGCGGCGCGACATGTCGATGTCCTGCGGGCGGTCGAAGGAGGTGTAGTACGGGAACTCGTCAACCCGCACCAGGAAGCGTGGCGGCCCCGACGCGGCCGCGCCGAGCACGCTCGTGCGGGCCCGCATCAGCGGCGCCAGCCATGCGCGCTCCCAGTCCACGCGTCCGAGCTTCATCGCGATCCGCTGCGCCGTGCGCATCGGCGACGGCGGCACCGGGCGCGGTTCGAGCACGCGCCTCACGGCCCGCGGCAGCTCCGCCGCGCTCACCTCGCCGAGATGCAGGCGCACGTTGCGCGCGAGATCCGCGCGATCACCCACCCTTGCCCCCGATTCCCACCAGCGCCGCGCCGCGGCGAGCCATTTCAGGGAAGTAGAAGCGCAGCAGCGGGCCCGGATCGCCGCGCACGAACACGCTGTGAGCGCTGCCCGGCGCCAACGCGAGCGCCTGCGCCGCTCCCCGCAGCCCGTCAGCGTGAAGCGACGCGGCGAGATCGCGGTTGAGCCACTGGAAGCGGGCGTCGATGCGCGCCGGCGCCAGCGGCGCGAGCGGCTGCCCGATGGCCAGGCGCGCCCACGCCGACGCGACGTTGACGCCGGCGCGGTCGGCCAGCGCGATGCCCCCGTAGAAGCGGCCGTTGAGCTCCGTGAAGCGCGGTACGCCGCGATCGTCGAGCAGGTACTCGATCTCCGCCAGCCCGAACCACTCGAGGCGGCGCACCAGGTCGCGAACGCGCTCGGAGAGCTCCGCGTCGGGCGCGACCGTGCGCGCGCGCGCCGTCACGCCGGCCTCCGCCGGCCACGATCGGTCGCAGCGCTGCTGGACCTCCGCGACGACCTCGCCATCGCGGTCGACCACCACTACTACCGCGCCCAGTTGACCCGTGATGCACTCCTGCAGCAGGGGCTGAGCGCCTGCGGCGCGCATCTCCGCGACGAACGGCTCCGCCTCCGCCGCGCTCGCAAAGCGCCGCGTTTCATAACGCGTGGGCTCGTGGATGCGCGCCTTGACCACCACCGGCCCGCGCCACGCCTCGAGCGCCGCCTCGCTGGCCTCTTCCGTGCGCGGCACCGCCAGGCCGGCCGCCTGCGCCGCATGAGTGAACGCCAGCTTGTCGAACGAACGCGCCACGATCTCGTGCGCGGCATACGGCACCACCGCCGGCGCGATCTCCTCGCGACGGCGCGAGAGCGCCAGCAGGCCCACGTCGTACGCGCAGAAGACCACGTCGTAGCCGCCCACGCGCACCGCCTCGGCGATGTCGGCGATGAAGCGGTCCTCGTCCGTCTCCGCCTCCTCGACGTGGTGATGGGCGCCGGTCGCCGCCGACGCGGATGCGAGGCTCGCTCGCCACGCGCCCGTGCCGAGCGTCCAGCCATCGGCGTGCAGCATGCGCGCCGCCGCCAGCGTGCAGCGGTCCCGGGATTGGTTGACGATCAGCGCGCGCATCGCAAGATAGTGTTCGGCTCGTGCAAGAGGCTCCTAGATATCGGCCGCCGCGGCACGCGGCACGAGCCGTGGTGGCACGGTGCTCCCACCGTTCCTGCCCCCATCCTCCCTTGCCGAGATAATTGCCACGTGAAGATCGTCAGCGTGATGACCACCGACTCTAGCGGCGGCGCCGAGTTCGCCGCCGTGGAGATGCTCGAGGCCCTGCGTCAGCGCGGCCACGACACGGTGATGCTCACCGACATGTCCGCGATGGCGCGCGACACCGACGTGCGCGTGAGCCCGGTGGCGCTCGGGCCGAAGCTCTCCACCGGCAGCTGGGTCGGCCTGATACTGCGCTGGCCACTGCTGCTGCACAGGCTGCGTGACGCGTTGCGCGCGCAGGAGCCGTACGACGTGCTGATGGTCCACTACAAGAAGGAGCAGCTGCTCGCCGCCATGCTGCCCGCGCGGTTGCGGCGCACGATCGTGTGGGCCGAGTGGGGGCCGGTGCCGTTCCCGCTGCGCCGCGGGCTGCCTCGGCGCTTGTACCTACGCGCCGGCGAGCGCGCGGCGCTCGTGATGGCGATCTCCGAGGGCACGCGCAGCTCGGTCGCCGACGTCGGCGTGCCGGCGGAGAAGATCGTCGTCGTCCCCAATGTCATGCGCGCCGATGAGATCCGCTTCACCGAGGACGGGCGCGCGCGTGTGCGCGGCGAGCTCGGGATCCCGCAGGACGCGTTCGTCGTCGGCTGCATCTCGCGCTTTCATTTCAAGAAGCGCAACGACGTCGTCGTGCGCGCCGCGATCGCGCTCGCGGACCCGCGCGTGCACCTGATCCTCGCCGGCAGCGGCGACACCGAGCCCGAGCTGCGCCAGCTCGCCGCGCCGCTCGGCGAGCGCGCGCACTTCATCGCCACGCCCGGCGCCGAGGTGCCAGACGTGCTCTCCGCCTTCGACGTGTCCGTGTTCTGTCCCAGCCCCACAGAGGGCGCGCCACGCGCGACGATCCTCGGCATGCTCGCCTCGCGCCCCTGCCTGTCAACCGGCGCCGAGGGCGTCGCCGACATGATCATGCCCGAGTTCGGCGGCATCTCCTCCCCCGAGAACGAGCCCGACGCGCTGCGCGCGCTGATCGCTCCCTACCTCGACGATCCCGCCCGCGTCGTGCGCGAGGGCCAGGCCGCGCGCACGTACGCCGAGCGCACCTACGCCGCCCCCGTCGTCGCCGAGCGGATCGAGCGGCTGCTCGAGGATGCTATAGGCGGCGTGCGCGCGCACGCATGAGCGCCGCGGCCGGCCGGCGCCTGTTGATGATCGAGCAGGGCGGTCGCGGCGGCGTGTCCGACTACACCGCCGAGCTCGTCGCGTCGCTCGCCGGCGAGGGCTGGAGCGTGACGCTTGCGACCGCCGCCGATCACCGCTACCCGTCGATCGCCGACGTGCGGATGGTTCCGGTGTTCCACTACACGCGCGGCGATTCGCGCATCGCGCGCGAGCTGCGCGCACGCGGGCTGGGCAAGCTGGCCAACGGGCTGCGCTTCCTCGCGGCGCTGCCACGGCTGACGGCCCTGGCGCGCCACGCGGACGTCGTGCACTCGCAGGGGTGGGAGGTGCCGCAGCTGGCACCGCTGGCGCTCGCGTGCCTGCGCCTGGCCGGCACCCCGGTGGTGCAGACCGAACACGGCACGTTCGACCGCGCTCAGGACCGCCTATTGGGCACGGGCTCGATCGCGCGGCGTCTCGCCGGCCGCCTGGCGGCGCGCACGATCGTGCACACGCAGGCCGACCTCGAGCGCGCACGGCCGCTGGTTGGCGCCCGCGCGGTCGTGATCCCGCACGGCGAGTACGGCGGTCTCGCGCGCAAGGGCGGCAATGCCAACCGCACCGAGGCGCGCGCCGCGCTCGGTCTCGCGCCGGACGCGCCGGCGACGCTGATGTTCGGGCAGCTGCGCACCGACAAGGGCCTCGACGACCTCGTGGAGGCGGTGGCGCGTGTACCGGAGCTGCACCTGCTGATCGGAGGTCAGGACATCGGTGGCCTCGCCGCCGTGCGCGAGCGCCTCCCGATGCTCGACGGCCGCGTGACGGTGCGCGAGGGATACCTCGACATGCGCGAGATCGCGCGGCTGTTCGCGGCGACCGACACGGTCGCGCTCCCTTACAGGGAGTCGAGCCAGAGCGGCGTGCTGCTGCTCTCCTACGGCTTCGCGCGCCCGGTGATCGTGTACCCGTCGGGGGGCATGGTCGAGACGGTGCTCGACGGCGAGACCGGCTGGATCTGCGCGCGTGCCGACGTGGACGCGCTCGCGGAAGCTCTCGCGGCCAGCGTCAGCGCCGGCGCGGAGGAGTGCCGGCGTCGAGGTCTCGCGGGCGAGCGGCTGGCGAACGAACGGTTCGCGTGGCCGGCGATCGCGCGCCGGACAGTCGACCTCTATGAGGAGGCGATGGCGCGATGACCGTCCACGGCCGCCCATATCCTTGCCGCGTGCTTGAACGCCACGCTCCGGCCGGTGGAGCGGCATGAGACGAGCGGTGATACTCGCCGGTGGCGAGGGCACGCGTCTGCGGCCGTACACGACCGTGCTGCCAAAGCCGCTGATGCCGATCGGCGATCGTCCGGTGCTCGACATCGTCGTGCGTCAGCTGAAGGCGCACCGCTTCGAGCGGATCACGATCGCAACCGGCTATCTCGCCGAGCTGATCGAGGCGTTCTTCCGCGACGGCGACAGCTACGGCATCCCGATCGACTACTTCCGCGAGCACGAGCCGCTCGGCACCGTCGGCGCGCTCGCGCTGATCGACGGGCTGGCCGACGACGACGTGCTCGTGATGAACGGCGACGTGCTCACCGACATCGACTACGGGGCGCTGCTCGAGCGCCACCGCCGCAGCGACGCCGCCGCGACGATCGCCACCAAGACGCGCCAGATCCAGGTCTCGCTGGGAGTGTTGCGCTTCGGCGAGGACGGCGACCCGACGCGCCTGACCGGCTATGACGAGAAGCCCGCGATCGACTACATCGCCAGTATGGGCGTCTACTGCTTCGCTCCGCGCGCGCTGTCGTTCATCGAGCCGGGCAAGCGTCTGGACTTCCCCGACCTGATCCTGCGCCTGATCGCCGCCGGCGAGGTCGTGCGCGCGTGGCCGAGCGACGACTACTGGCTGGACATCGGGCGCCACGACGACTACGAGCAGGCCCAGGAAGAGTTCGAGTCGGTGCGCCACCGGCTGATCCCGCCCGAGTCTTAGAACCTGTTCTTAGGCGACGCCGTCGGTGTCAGGCGAGCGCCGCGCGCACGGTCTCGACGACCAGCTCGACTTCGTCCTCGCTCATGGTCGAGCTGAGTGGCAGCGCGCAGTGGCGCTCGGCGGTCGCGGTCGCTTGCGGCAGCCCGTCCGCTGGCGCCAGGCGGCGGTACTCGGTGAAGGTGTGCAGCGCCGGATACCAGGTCGTCTGGATGCCGCCCGCTTTGAGCTCGTCGCGGAAGCGGTCGCGGGTCTCGCGGTCGGCGAGCAGCACCGGGAAGGCGAAGTGCGAGGAGCGCTCGACGGCCTCGTCGGTGAACGGCAGCTCGATGCCGGGAATCTCCGCGAGGCGCTCACGGTAGGCGCGGACGGTCGCGCGGCGGGCGTCGATGCTCTGCGCCAGCCGCGCCAGGCGGCTCAGGCCGAGCGCCGCCCGCGGCTCGTCCAGGCGGTAGTTGAAGCCGATGTCGACGACGTCGTAGGCGGGATCGTGGCCGCGGTGGCGGTCCCAGGTGCTGCTCGTCATCGCGTGCGAGCGGAACAGGCGCACGCGCTCGGCGAGCTGCTCGTCGCCGGTCGTGACCATCCCGCCCTCGCCCACGCACAGCTGCTTCTTGGAGAAGAAGCTGAACGCCCCGAGCTCGCCGACCGTGCCGACCTGGCGTCCGTGCTCGTCCACGCGCGCGCCGATCGCCTGGGCGCAGTCCTCGATCAGCACGAGCCCGTGCTCGTCGCACAGCGCCCGCAGGGCGGCGACGTCGGCCGGGTAGCCGCAGAAGTGCACCGCCACCACGGCGCGCGTGCGCGGGGTGATCCTGCGCGCGACGTCGGCCGGATCGACGTTGAAGTCCGTGCGGGCTGCGCACGTCGCACAGCACCGGCTCAGCGCCCACGTAGCGAGGCGCGCTGGCGCTCGCCACGAACGTGAACGCCGGCACGATCACCTCGTCGCCCGGCGCCGATCCCCGCCGCCAGGCACGCCAGGTGCAGCGCCGCGGTGCCGCTCGAGACAGTGACCGCGTGCGGCGTGCCGACGTACTCAGCGAGCGCGTCCTCGAACGCCTTCGTGCGCGGACCCATCGTCAGCCAGCCCGACTCCAGGCAGTCGAGCACCGCCTGCACGTCATGCTCGGGGACCGCGATCTCGGTCAGCGGCACACGCCAGTCGCTCATCGCGCGATTGCCTCCGCCAGCGCCGTGACGACCCGATCCTGGTCCTCGTGGGTCATGTGCGGGTAGAACGGCAGCGTCAGCTCGGTCCGCGACGCGAGCTCGGTGATCGGCAGCGACACGTCGGGAAAGCGCTCGCGATAGGCGCTGAAGCGGTGGATCGACGGGTAGAAGATGCTCGTCTGGATGCCGCGCTCGCGCATGCGGCTCGAAACCTCAGCCTGGCGGCCGTCCTCGTCGATCATGATCGGGATCACGTAGCAGGAGGAGCCCGGCACGTCGGCGTCCTCAAAGGGGACGATGATGCCCTCGACCTGCGCCAGCAGCGAGCGGTAGCGCACCGTCAGCTCGCGGCGGCGCTCGATTTCCGCCTCCAGCCGCCCCAGGCGCGAGAGCAGCAGCGCCGAGCGCGGCTCGTCCAGGCGGTAGTTGTAGCCGAGCCCGACCACGTCGTAGGTGTCGGTGCGCCCGCTGTGGCGGTCCCACGTGCCGCTGGTCATCGCGTGCGAGCGGCGCGAGCGCACGAGCTCCGCGACTGCGTCGTCGTCGGTACACAGCAGGCCGCCCTCGCCGACCGACAGGACCTTGTTGGAGAAGAAGCTGAACGCGCCGGCGAGGCCCCAGGTGCCGAGCTTGCGCCCGTGGAGCGTCGCGCTGGGCGCGTGCGCCACGTCCTCGATCAGCGCGACGCCGTGCTTGTCGCACAGCGCCTTCAGGCGATCGACGGCGGCCGGGTAACCCGCGTAGTGCACCGCGCAGACGGCCTTCGTGCGCGGCGTGATGCGTCGCTCCACGTCCTCTGGATCGAGGCTCGGGTTCTTGCGCGAGACGATCTCCGCGAACACCGGCGTCGCGCCGCAGTACAGCGCCGCGGCGGCGGTCGCCGCGAACGTGAACGCCGGCACGATCACCTCATCGCCGGGTCCCGCTCCGGCGGCCAGATACGCCAGGTGCAACGCCGCGGTGCAGCTGGAGACCGCGATCGCGTGCCGTGCGCCGAGCTGCGCGGCGAAGGCCTCCTCGAACGCCGCCGTCCGCGGGCCGAGCGTCAGCCAGCCCGAGCGCAGAGTCTCGCGCCACCGCCTCGAGGTCCTGCGGTTGTAGCTGCAGGTCGAACAGCGGAAGCTCGGGGAAGGTCTCGGTGCTGGCCATATGGTCGATCGCGGGTGCCGGCGTCGCTCAGGGGATGTTCTTGTAGCGCGCGTCGAAGGGATCGCCGAACGCTTTGGCGTCGAGCGCGGCGATGATCTCCGCGATCCCGTCCGGCACCGTCATCAGCGTCTCGAAGCCCAGCTCCGCGCGGATCTTGTCGAAGCTGACCTTGTAGTCGCGCGGGTCCTCGTCGCGCTTGACGTAGGAGACCTTGCCGCGGTCGATCTGCTTGCCGATCTCCTCGATCAGGTCGAGCTTGCGGTAGTTCTCGCCGGAGCGGCCCGCGTTGAAGACGTTGCCCGCGACCTTCTCCTCGGGCGCCTCCAGCACCGTGCGCACAGCGCGTCCGGCGTCGCGCACGTGGATGTACGGGCGCCAGAACTGCTCGCCGAAGACTTCCAGCTCGCGGTCGGCCCACAGGTCGCGCGTGAACTCGTTCACCGTCAGATCGAAGCGCATGCGCCGGCCGACGCCGTAGACGGTCGCGAAGCGAAGGCACGTCGGTTTGACGCTGCTGGTGTCGCCGCCGAGGATCAGCTGCTCCATGCTGACCTTCTGTTCGGCGTACAGCGAGACTGGGCTCAGCTCGCCCTCCTCGGTGATCGGAACCGTCGGATCGGCCATCCGGCCATAGTTGGAGCAGGTGGAGGCGAACACGAGGCGCTGCACGCCGGCCTCGCCGGCGTCGGCGACGAGCCCTCGGGTCGCCTGCACGTTGACTTCGTCCGACAGCTGGGGGTCGCGTCCGCACGCGGGGTCGCCGACGATCGCGGCGAGATGAACCACCGCGTCGACGCCGTCGAGGGCGCGCCTGCGCGCGTCGGCGTCGCGGATGTCCGCACGGATCACCTGCACGCCCGCGCGCTCCTGCTCGGCCGCGATGTCCTCCTGGCCGTGCAGCAGCGAATCCAGCACGCGAACCTCGTGCTGGGCCTCGCGCAGCTCTTTGACGAGCAGCGCGCCGATGTAGCCGCTACCGCCGGTCACTAGTGTCGTACTGGCCACTGATGGTCCTCTCTGTGTCGTTCGCCGGCCGTTGGGGTCACGCCGACCCGCCGCCCCGCGGGGGGGTCGGTGGCGCGGCCGCGGTGCGCGGCCTCGCCATCGTACAAGCGCATCGGCAGTCGTCCAGCCCCGCTTGAGTGCCGATGAGGTGCAGGGATACTGTCACTGTGACCGCAACCGAGGACGAGTGCAAATGCCGACCCTAGCCCGCGACGCGACGCGCCAGCGCGCCGCTCGCGACATCGTCATGCAGGTCGTGGTGCGCATCGCGAACCTCGGGCTGGGCGCGTTCGTCACGGCGCTCGTCGTGCGCACGCTCGGCCAGACCGGCTACGGCGAATGGTCGACCACGTTCGTAACGCTCGTGCTCGTCGGCTACTTCGCCAACTTCGGCATGCAGGGCGTGGCGTTGCGCGAAGCCGCTCGCGACCCCGAGACCGAGCACGAGTGGATCGGCGCGGTGATGCTGCTGCGGCTGATGATGCTGGCGCCGCTGGTGCTCGTCTCGCTCGGCGCGATCGTGCTGCTGCACCGCAGCCACGAGATGCTGATCGCCGGCCTGATCCTCGTGCTGACGATGCCGTTCGACGGCGTCGGCGCGCTCGGCCTTCTGTTCCAGCTGCGCGTCGACAACCGCGTGCCGATGCTCGTGCTGACGCTGAGGAGCGTCCTGTGGGGCGCCGCAGTGCTGATCATCTACCTCGACCACGGCCACATGATCGCCCTGGCGGTCGCGATGGCGACGACCAACGCGGTCGGCTCGATCGTCCAGGTTGTGGCGGTTTGGAAACTGCACACGCGTCTGCCGAGACCGTCGCGCAAGCGGCTGCGGGAGGTCGTGCGGATCGGGCTGCCGATCGGCGTCTCGGGCGTGCTGATCCTCGCATACGCGCGCATCGACCAGATCATCGTGTTCGTGATCTCCGGCAGCGGCGCGGCGGGGCTGTATGGCGCCGTCTACAACCTGATCGACCAGGCGCACTTCGTGCCGATCTCGGTGCTCACGTCGCTGGCCCCGGTGCTCGCCGCGTCCTGGCCGGCGGATCGCGCGCGGCTGCTGCGCACCTCGCGCCTGACCGCCGAGCTGCTGGCGCTCACCTCGCTCGGCGGGCTCGCCTTCACGATCGCCGCGGCCGACCCGGTCGTGCGTCTGATCTTCGGGGCGCAGTTCAGCGCGGCGGCGCCCGCGTTGCCGGTGCTGGCCGCCTCATTCGTGTTGATCTCCTTCGGCTATCTCAACGGCAACCTGCTCGTCGTGCTCGGGCTGCAGCGCCGGCTGCTGTGGATCAGCCTGGCCGCGCTGGCCGTGAACCTGATCGGAAACTTCATCCTCGTGCCGCTCGTGGGCTTCATGGGCGCGGCGTGGATGACGCTGGTGACGGAGCTGGTCGTGTGTGTCGCCAGCTTCCGGCTGATCCTGCGCGAGCTCGATCAGCCAATTCCGAAGCTCGGGCGGATCGGCAGGATGGCGCTCGCGGCAGGCCTACTGACCGGCCTGTTGGAGGCGCTGCGCGTCGCGGATGCGTCGTTGGGAGTGTTGGTCATAGCCGCGTGCGTGGGCTACCCGGCGCTCCTGTTCGCGCTGCGGGCGGTGGGGCTCGAGGATGTTCAGGTGCTCCTGCGCAAAGCGGTTCCGGCCTGATGTCCTAGGGTCGGCGCTCGATCGCCTCGCGAAGATGCTCGGCCAGCCGCGGGAGCTGTCGCCGGGCGTCGTAGCGCTCCTCGCAGCGCTCACGCGCGCGCGCAGCCAGCGCCGCGCGCGCCTGCGGCTCGCCCAGGAGGCTCTCCAGGCCCGACCGCAGCGCGCGGCCGTCGCCGACGTCCACCAGCACTCCCGCCCGGCCGTCGTCGAGCAGATCTGGGATCCCGCCGACGCGCGTTGCGAGCACCGGCGTGCCACACGCCATCGCCTCCAGCACTGCCCACGGCGCCGCGTCCGCGTGGGAGGGCAGGCACAGCAGGTCGGCCTGCTGCTGGAGGTCCAGCAGCAGCGGATCGGACGGGCCGAGGCGATGTACGCGCACGCCGGCGCGCTCGGCCACGGGAGCCGGCGTCACGAGGTCGAGCTCCACGCTCTCGCCGAGCTGCTCGGCGAGGACGTCCAAGAGCTCCTCTCCGCCCTTCTGCGCGAAGCGGCCGCCGACGAACAGCACGCGCGGGCGCTCGCGCGGACGGCGCGTCGCCGGACGGTAGCGCTCGAGATCGAGGCCGGGGTGGTGCTCGATCACGCGAGCGTCCGGCGATGAGCGTTCGGCCGCCCGCTGCGCCCAGGCGGTCCAGGCCAGAACCAGCGCGGCTTTGCGAAACGCGCGACGCTCGAGCTCGGCGCTGGGAGCGATCGTGATCGCGCGATGGCGACTTTGCGGACCGCGCGGCGCGTGCATCGACCACCAGTCCCGCACGGTGGTGTCGACCGACAGCGCCACTGGCACGGCGCGCATCGTCGCGCTCATCGTCAGCCCGATCGAATGGCTGTGGACATGCGCGATGTCCGCCGGCCACTCGCGCAACTGCTCACGGATGGCCCTGCGCGCGCGCAGGGACTGGACCAGATGCCAGCGCAGCGTTCGGAAGTCCAGCCCTCTGCTCGCGAGCGGCTCGATCGGCCTCATGGCCGCCGCGCGCGCCAACCGCCCCAACGGCCCGAGCCCCGCGAAACGGGCCTGTAGATCGGGCGCGAACGGCAGTCCCACGCGCAGCGCCTCGTCGAGCTGGCTCTGGCCCATGATGTGCGTGCCGAGGTTTCCCTCGTTGAGGAACAGGACTCGCACTCAGTTCGCGCTGAGGGCCGGTCGCTCGGCGGGCATGTGCGCAGGTAGGCGCGGCCGGCCAGGCTCGCGCGGCGCCCATCCGCTCGCTGTGGCCCCGTTCTCCCAGGCGCCGGCGCGACCCGGATCCTCGAGGGTCTCCGGCAGCTCGAGAATCGAATGCTCGTGCACCGCGGCCACGGCTCGGTGCAGCTCGTCCACCGAGCCGAAGTCACGCGGGTCCAGCGGCTCGAACACGTCAGTCCAGATCCGGCTGCCGGCGCGGCGCGCGCGCAGCGGCACGACCAGCGCCTTCGTCTGGAACGCCAGCTGAGCGGTGCCACTGGAGAGCGTCACCGGCTTGCCGAGGAACTCGGTGGTGGTGCCCCCGGGCATGTCGAAGTAGCTGAGCACGATCTCGCCGTCCTCGAGCAGCGCCTTCACTATCGGAAAGGAGCCGGCCGAGCACACGAGCCGCTCGTCGCGCGCGTAGATCCCCCGCCGCCAGCGTGCCAGGCGCCGGCCCCAGTAGTCGCGGGTCGGGTCCTCGAAGAACCAGGGCGCCGAGACGGCAAACGGTCGGCGAACCGATGAGCTCAGAGCTGACATCTGCAGGAAGTAGGGGCCGAGATGGCACGAGCTGAAGAGCACGCCGCGCTCGCAGGACAGCGCTCGCTGGAGGTTGGACGCGGAGGTGGGATCGACGCTCGCGGTGCGCCAAGGCTGCCAGTACAGGGCACGCTGCACCTCGATCTCGACGAGGCGGCGACGCGCGAGCTCCTCGACCTCGCCCGCCCGCGGCGTGTTGGCGAGAATCGCGTCCATGGTCGCGAGCGCCCCTTCGCGATCCGATGCGTTGCGCCATGCCGCTCGGCCCTTGGCGGCGGCTCGCCGGATGACGAGCGCCGTCGGCAGGAGCGCACGTATCTGAGGCGAGGTCCGCAGGCGCAGGCCCAGGCCGACGGCTGGCATCGCAGGCCGTCGCGGCAGCCGCCTCGCCAAGGCCACCGCCGCCTCGAGCTCGCGCGCGTCCGCATCGGTCATGTCCTCTGTGTCGGCTCCGATCATCGCGCGCTTTATGAAATCACGTGCCGGGCGGCGACCTTCGCGGAGACGCTGCGTCGTCGAGCGGTCGCGTACCGTCTAGAAGATGCGAATCCTGGTCGTCTCGACGCTCTACCCGCCTCTAGCCCGCGGCGGCTACGAGGTCGAGTGCTCGGGTGTCGTCGAGCGTCTGCGCGAGCGCCATGACGTGCTCGTGCTGACATGTGACGAGAGCCGTCAGGATCTCGCCCCGAGCCCCGACGTCCGGCGCGAGCTGCCCCTTTTGACGCCCGACGCGCGGGGGGCGATTCGCGCGCCGAGCGCGTCGCTGCGAGCCGTGCGCGTTGCTCGGCGCGCACTCGCCTGGCGACCCGACCTCGTGTACTGCTGGAACGGCTCCTCGATCCCCCAGGCGGCCCTGCGCGTGCTCGCCGACAGCGACGTGCCGCTCGCATTTCGGGTGTGCGAGCACTGGTTCGGAGGCATCTTCGTGCGCGACCAGTTCATGCGCGAGCTGCTGCCGGCGAGGCGTTCGCCCGCGCGGGCGGCGTGGGCCGCGGGCTGCCGTGCGCTGAACCTGCTGCCGACGCTGCGCCTGGATCCGCAGGCGCCGCTGCGCACAGCGATCTCGTGGAACTCGCAGGCGATCGAGCGCATGATCGAGGTGCAGCCGTTCATCGAGCCGGTGCTCGAGCGGGTCGGTCACTCGGTTCCGCGTCACGGAGACCTCTACGAGGCGGTCGTGCGCGATCCCGCACCTGAGCCCGAGATCATGTTCGTCGGGCGCGTGACCCCATACAAGGGCGTAGCGGTGGCGATCGAGGCGCTCGCGCTGCTGCGCGGCGAGCACGGCATCTCCGCGCGCCTGGTGGTGGCCGGGCCGGAGGACGTCGAGCACGGGGCCGAGATGCGACGGCTGGCCGAGGACAGCGGCGTGGCCGGCGCCGTCGACTGGCGCGGAGCGCTGGCGCCCGAGCAGGTGGCGGCCGGTCTCGCCCGTGCGCACGCGCTGATCGTCCCGTCGGTGTGGGAAGAGCCGTTTCCGCTGGTCACGATCGAGGGCGCGCTTGCGCACGTGCCGCTCGTCGCCTCCGACGTGGGCGGGATCGGCGAGGGCATGCACGACGAGGAGCACGCGCTGCTGTTCGCGCGCGGCGATGCGCGCATGGCGGCTCGCGCGCTCGCGCGCACCATGACCGAGGTCGAGCAGACCGCCGCGCGGGTGGAGCGCGCGTATGCGCGGGCGCAGGACTTCCGGCTGGGGCCCTACCTCGACGCGCAGGAGCGATTCGTCGAGGATGCTCATGAGGCTCTGCGCGAGCGCGGGCGCGGAGTCCCGGCAGCGGGCGTCAGCGCGACGTCGCGCTGAGCTACAAGAAGTCGGCCAGGCCGTTGGCGTCGATACCCGGAAGCGCGAGCGCCCTGACGAGCCGCTCGGCGACCTTGCGCCAGGTGAAGAGCTCTGAGTGCCGCCGGGCGAGATCCCCCATGCGTCGAGCTGTGTCGGGATCGGCGAGCTCCAGCATCGAGCAGTAGATCTCCTCGCCGTCGAGCGGGTTGACGGTGAGGCCGCCGGGACCGATCAGCGTGGCAGCGCCGCCGTTGGTGCTGCCGATCGCCGGCACGCCGGCGCTGGCGGCCTCCGCGTAGACGATGCCGGCGGGCTCGTGCAGCGAGGGCATCACGAACGCGGTCGCCGAACGGTAGAGCGCCGCGATTCGCTCTCGGTGCTCGGAATCCGAGCGCGACAGAGGACCGTGCCCCACGACGCCGGGAGCATCGAGGCGAGGGTGCTCGCCGACCACGTCGAGCTGCGCGTCGGGATATCGCTCTCTGACGCGGGCGAAGGCGCTCACCACCGCCGGACCGTTCTTGCGGACCCAGTTGACGCCGACGAACAGGAAGCGCGGCGTGCTCCAGTCGCGTGGAGGGGACTCGCTGCTCGGGTGGTTCTGGCCGTTGCCGACGACGAACACGCGCTCGGCCGGGATCCCATAGCTGCCGGTGATGCTCCGCGCCACCCAGTGGGTCGTGCAGCAGCACGCGAGAGCCGCCGCGTAAGCCCGGCGCTGGCGCTCGCCGTAACGACTCAGATCTCCCTCGGACAGGCCCTTCAGGTGTGGCCACGGGTAGCTTTGACGCGCCTGCGCGACGGTCGAATCCTCATAGGTCACGATCCGCAGACCTCGGGGCAGCACCATCTCGCAGCCTCGCTGCACGATCCCGTCGAGCTTCCCGGCCGCCGCCAGGCGCCCGCGCACCAGACGGTTGCGCGCCGCGATGCTCGGGCGCCCGAGCTGCGCGGCGCTGTGTGCGCGCTTCGCTGCCGCGCGGGGATCGCGCACGTCCCGTGGGCGCATGCGCGTCGCGACGCTGGCCAGGTGCGCCGCCCTCGCGATGCGCGGCGAGAGCTCGCCGCTGATCGGGACGACCTCGGACACGACCTCGGCCATCGCCACGAATACCGAGTTGCTCACACCCGAGTCAGCGCGCAGATCGCGCGGGTCGGTGGAGGCGGCGAAGCCGATGCGCAACGGCGGCGGTGATTCCATTGTTGTCCCCCGACCTCGTGGCTAACCAGCACGTCAGGTTACCGGCCAAAGGCCAGACTGGTCGGCGGCGAAAGCGCTTGCTGTTAAGGGTTTGGCGGCGCGCGTCGATACGAACCAACGGGTATGAGAAGCGAATGGTTTACCGCCGGGAGCCACGTATGATTGGGTGCGTGCTCCCCACGACCGCCGCGGCGGGATAGTAGTGGCCGACCTCGATCCCCTCAGTCAGACTCCAACCGCTTCGACGGTTTCCCCGTTCGAGCTGCTTTCGGTGCTGTGGCGGCGCAAGCTGATCGTGATCACCGTGATCATCATCAGCGTTGGTCTGGCACTCGCCCTTTCGCTGCGCTCGCCCAAGCAGTACTCCGCCTCGGCTGAGCTCTTGTTTCGCGAAACCGGCTTCTCCCAGGCGCTGTTCGGCAGCAGCCTGTTCACCCAGGGTCAGGAAGAACCCCAGCGAACGACCCAGACGAGCATCGACGTGGTGACCTCGCTGGCGGTCGGCGAGCAGGCCGAGAGCGTGTTGAAGTTCAAAGAACCGGTCGGCGCGCTGGTCGAATCGGTCGCCGTCAGCCCCAACGCCGACGCCAACATCGCGACGATCAAGGCGACCCGCGCCAGTCCCCGCGAAGCCGCGGTCGTGGCGAACGCGTTCGCCGAAGGCTACATAATCTACCGTCGCCAGACCGACCGAAACACGGTCGCACAGGCCGAAGAACTCGTCAGCCAGTCGATCAAGACGGCCTCCCCGGCGGAGCAGGCGAAGCTCTCGGAAAGCCTGCGCCAGCTCGGAGTCCTGCGCTCGCTGCAGACGGGCAACGCGGAGCTGATCGCCCGCGCGGAACCCAACCCGACGCCCGTCTCGCCGAAACCCAAAACCGACGCGGTCCTCGGGCTCGTCGTGGGGCTTTTCCTCGGGATCGCGCTCGCGCTGCTGGTCGATTTCCTCGACCGGAGGCTGAAGACGATCGACGACTTCGAACGCGCGCTGCCCGACTACCCGGTGATCGCCAGCGTGCCTCATGCCGCGCACGCGTCGTTGGCGAAGCAGCTCACAGGGCCGATCGGCGAGTCCTATCGCATGCTGCGCGAGGGTCTGCGGTTCCTGGATCCCACCGGGCGGGCGCGGTGCTTCGTGATCACGAGCGCGGAGGAGAGCGAGGGCAAGACCACCGTGGCGGTCAACCTCGCGCGGGCGCTCACCGCGAGCGGCCGCAGGGTGATGCTCGTGGACGCCGACATGCGTCGTCCCGCCGTGGCGGCCCAGCTCGGCATTCCCCGCCACCTTCCAGGCTTGTCGGACACGCTCGTCTCCGACGGAGATCTCGACGAGTTCGTCGTCGCGATCGAGGACGAGCCGAACCTCGCGGTGCTCCCGAGCGGCACGATTCCACCAAATGCAGCCGACCTGCTCAGTGTTCGGCGCATGGGTGAGCTGCTGACGTACCTGCGCTCCTGCGCTGACGTCGTGATCGTCGACTCACCGCCGCTGTTGCCGGTGGCCGATACGCGCGTCCTGCTGCGCCTGTCCGACGTAGATGGCGTGATCATGGTGGCACGCGGCGCCTTCAGCCGCCGCGACCGTGTCAAGGCTGCCAGCCACGTGCTGGCCGCCAGCGAGCGGCGGGTGTTCGGGATGGTGCTCACGGAGATGAAGTCCCCGACGGAGAGCGGCTACTACTACTACGAGGGCGAGCCCGGTGAGAGCAACGGACGCCCGGGCTCCCGACGGCGCGGCGTCAAGTCGCCAGCCTGACGGCGGCGCCCGTGTCGCTCGCCGCCGGACGCGAGCGCTCGCGGGCGGGCCGGACGATGCGCGAGACGCGGGTCGAGAGGACGCCCGCCATCCCGCCAAGCAGTAGATCGAGCTGCGCCCAGTAGAAGCTGTCGTAGAAGGCCGCGACGACCGCCATGCCGACGATTCCGATCGCGAGCGCCAACTCGAACGTCGGGGTGACTCCGAAGCGCAGGCAGCGGGTGAGAACCCGCAACGCGATCGCGATCGGGATGATCGCGGCGATCAGGCCCACTAGGCCCATGTTGACGGCCACCGACAGGTAGCCGTTGTTGACGGCGCCGATCGTCGTTTTGCTGGCCGATTCCTTGGCGGAATAGCCGGGTTCTTCGGCTCCGAACAACGGCCGTTCGCCGACCGCGCGGATCCCGTAGGTGTAGCTGAACTCCCGGTGGGTCACCGACGAGCTGGAGGAGACCTTGGCGCTCAGCTTTTCTTCGACCAGCCGGTGCAGCGAGCTGGTGCCAAGGATCAGCAGCGCGAGCACCACGAGGCCTGCGCCGAGCGCGCGCAGCACCCGGTAGTTCCCGGCTCTGGCCTGAATCGCCGCGACCACGAGCAGCATCACGGCGACCGCCACCCAGGAACTGCGCGACTGGCTGAAGATCAGCATCGCCGCCGTGGCCGCTGCGAGCCCGCCGGCGAGCAGGCGCGAGCGCTGGTAGGCGAACAGGAGCGCGCCCGGCAGCAGCCCGCAGACGAGTCCGCCGTATGTGATCGGGTAGCCGGTGAAATAGCCCACGCGCTGCGCCGGCGCCTGGACGTAGGCGGCGGCGCCCATCAGGAGCAGGATCGCCAAGCCCACGAACGACGCCATGATCCAGCCGTCGCCGTTGCCGAATCGCCTCGCGCACAGGAACGTCACGCCGATGAAGACGTAACCGACGATGCCGGTCTGGATCAGGGCCTGCAGGCCATGGAGATGCTCGTGGATGAGGATCGCGAGGCCAGCGAAGAGGACGCCGAGCATCAGCGCGGGACGGCTTGGCCTGGTGCGGTGGCCGCCCACTGCCAGTGACCACAACCATGGCGCCAGCGGCGCCGCGGCGATCGCCGCGCAGACGACCTTCTGCTTGACGATCGGCGGTTCCGCCGCTTCGGCGATGAACGGGTACCAGGGCGCGACCGCGACGATCACGATCCCCCAGGGAAAGGCCTTGTCGCCGAGCATCGCCAGGCCGATGATCGCCAGCACTCCGACGCAGAGCAGAATCGCGGTGCTCGGTTGGCGATGCACAAGCAGGCCGCCGAGAAGTCCTAGCACGACCGCTCCGCCAGCGACGACGTGGCGACGTCCAATCGCGCCCACCGCGTGCTCTCGCAGCCGGTTCCTACTGACTTGGTAGGACACTGCCGCCCTCTGTGGCCAGCCCGATCACAGGCACATGATGGTGCATCGCGCCGACGGGGCCGGGAGGGGGATCCCGACGCCGGCGGCGCGATGCCTGGGGGAGCGCCGCGCCAGTGGCCGGCGCTCCGGGGCTACTTGAAGGCGGCGAGCGCCGCGTAGGAGAGCTTGTGAGCACCCGACGCGGTCTCGATGCCGTAGTAGTCGTTGGTTCCGTAGTCGCGATAGTTGAAGATCGTCACGTCGGCGATGTAGTCGGTGGATTTCGCCCAGGTGATGAAGTTCGTGATGTTTGATGCCTGTTCGGCTTCGGTCCACTGCAGCGAATCCCCGGTCGCCGGTTGGCCGACGGCCGTCGGCCAACCGACCTCGGTGACGTAGATGGGGATGTTCGGGTGCTGTGCGTGCGCCTCTTCGATGTGGTCGCGCGAACCGAGCGCCGAGTTGGTGCGATTGCTCGCTCCACCGTAGGAGTGCAGCGTGATCCCGTTGATGTAGCTGCCGACGTTCGGTTCTGCCGCCCACATCTCTTCGCCCCAGGTCGTGGGGCCCTCGCCGCCGTCATAGGACGCCAGCAGCGGCGGGTAGTGGGTGCCGAAGTTCGCGACCATCGCTTCGTGGACGACCTTCAGCAGGTGGTCGTACGCGGCGGCGTTGGCCGCGTCGCCGGCGTTGCTCCCCCAGCCCATCCACTGGTTACCAGGCTCGTTGAGCACCTCGATCGCGGCGATTTCGGGGTTCGCCTTGACCGCGGCGACAGCTTTGGCTGCCCATTCGGTGGCGTTGATCGCGCTGACGCCGCCGCTGTTGGACTGCCCGGCCATGTCGTCGATGACCTTCACGCCCGCGGCGGTCCAGCCGGCGATGCTGGACGGAGATTCGAGCCGCACGTAGGACGCCGCGCCGGCCACGTCGGAGGCAAACGACGAGGGCCAGCCGCCCGCGTCCACGCCCACCCACATAGGTGAGGTGAGCGGCGAGCCGGGCTGCGTCTTTTCCGGTTCGCTCGGCGCTGGCTGCGGTGGTGGCGTCGTTGCCGGAGGGAGGCTCTTGGCGGGGAACGAGATCGAGACTTCCGGCGCCCACGCGCTGCCGTCGACCGCTGTGCGGACGCTATAGGAGACGGTCACACCGGGTACCGCGCTGGGCGTGATCGAGGTGCCGCTGACCTCGGTGTACTTTGTCGCCTGGCCCGGCACCACGATCGCAAGCACGTACGTGCTGACGTTCCCGACGGGACTCCACGAGAGCGTCAGCCCGGAGACGGCGAGCTTCGGAGCAGCCTGCGTGTCAACCGTTTCGCTCGGCGGCGGTTCGGGGCTGCCGGGAGCGGTCGGGGTCGTTTCGGGAGCAGTTGGGGTCGTTTCGGGAGCGGTCGGGGTCGTTCCGGTCGGATCGGGGTAGGAGATCGACTGTTCGCTCGCCCACGAGCTGCCGTTGACGGCCGTACGGACGCTGTATTTGACCGTCACACCGGGTACCGGAGGTGGCGTGGTGGAGGTGCCGCTGACGGTCGAGTACTGGTCGGGCTGACCAGGCACCTTGCGTACGAACACGTAGGTGTTGACCTGGTCGACCTGGTTCCAGCTGAGCTTCTCGCCCGAGACGCTCAGCTTGGGAGCCTGCAAAGCGCTTGAGCGACTCGAGTAGGCGCCGCCCCTGTACGCGTCCGCGCGGGCGATGCCAGCGAGCTCGTCCTCGGCGCGCTTGTACTCGGTGCCCGCGTGCTGGAGTGCGCCACGTGCCGCGCGGCATGCGCTCGGCCTCGCCGGGTGCGCTGCCAGGCACTTCCTGAGTGCCTTGGCCTTGGCGACGAGGTTGCGGTCGGCGCGGCGGCTGCGTTGTGAGGCGACGGTCAGCGGCCGCGGGACGGCACGGCTCGCGACGGCGAGGAAGCGGCGCGTAGTCGGGCGCGTCGCGTGGCCCTGCGATTGCGATGCGGCGCCGCTTGCGGCGCCGAACGTGAGGAACGCCAGAATTGCTGCGGACGAGAGCGTCGTCAGCAGCTTCAGGGCGCGGGCGCAACGGAGTTGGGACGTTTTCATGCCTGCTCCTTCGGCGACTGGGCTGTCTACGGGAGACCCCTGGTTTTGCGACCCCGCCTCGCGACGGGAGTGCCTTTTCGGGATGTGGCAAAAGCGTGTGACTCGTCCCCTCTACGAGCGGTCCAGCCACGCCTTTACTTGAACCCTGCAAGTGATCTTTCGGACATTCGACCGCCAGCTGTAGCGGGCACGGTGCCCGTGGACGCATGTTCGCGCCGCGTTGGCACCTGTTCTCAGGGTGCGAGCAGCATGCTGAGCGCCTCGATCGAATAGCTGCGCTCGACGAGCTCGCGGCCGCTACGGCCGAGCTCGGGCGCGCCCTCACCGAGGATGCGCACGAGCGCTGATGAGAACGCCGGCGCGTCGCCCGCGACGAGGCAGTGCTCGCCGTCGCGCAGCGCCAGTCCCGCGGTGGCGCGTGGCGTTGCGATCACGGGCAGGCCGTAGGCGAGCGCCTCGATCAGCTTCAGCGGCGTTCCGCCGCCCTGCAGCAGTGGCACCACCGCGCACGACGCGCTTGCGTAGGCGGCGGCGAGGTCCTCGACGAAGCCGAGCGTCTCGACGCGCGGATCGCCGCTTGGTGGACGCTCGAGGCCGGCGCCGACCAGCGCCAGCCGCGCATCCGGCAGCTGCGCCCAAACCCGCGGGAAGACCTCGTCGAGCAGGAAGCGCAGGCCGTTGCGGTTGGGCTCGTAGCCGAAGTTCGCCACGAACAGCGCACGGCGCTCGTTCGCGCGCGGCGTGACCGGTGTGATCGCCGCGACGTCGACGACGTTGGGCACGTAGCGGAGCTTTGCCGACGGGCACAGCGCCCGCGCCCCGTCGAGGTCGGGCTCGCTGACCATCCACGCCTCCGCGGCGTGCGCGAGCAGGCCCCGCTCGAAACGCGCCAGCGCGCGGGTGTGGCGTTGGCCGGCCCGCCCGAGCTCGCCTCGAAAGGCCGACTCGAGGTTGTGCGCGTTGTAGATGACCGGACGCCGGCGCGACAGGCGCCGCAGCGCCGCCGCGACGATCGGGCCATCGGCGACCACGCGCCCGCGCCCCTCAGCGTCGGCGAGCGCACTCGCGCGTGCCGTGAGCTCGGGAGAGATCCCGCGCGCAAAGCCGTCGGGCACGCCTGACAGGCGCGCGCCCGCGTAGGCGAGCAGCCGCCCCGCGCCGCGCGAGGCCACGGCAGCGTGCAGCGCGACGCCGGGAATCGCCCGGAAGGCATCATCGGGCTCGGCGGCTCCGAAGCGCACGTACAGCAGGTCCAGCCCGCGGTGGGCGGCCAGCGCACGCGCCACCCCGTATGTGCGCACCGCCTGGCCGCTGCGCAGCACCGGCGTGTGCGTCGTGACGAGCAGATCCCTCACAGAGCTTCGATCGCCGCGGCGATCTCCTCCAGACGCTGGTCCCATGAATGCGCGGCCGCGGCGCGCGAGCGCTCGGCCCGGCGCTCCGGGCCGTCCTCGGCGAGCGCGCGCTCCAGCAGCTCCACGATGCCGTCCGCGTCCGCGGCGCACAAGACCTCAGGCACGTCGGCGAGCGCCGGCAGCGGCGTGGCGATCACCGGTAGCCCCGCCGCCAGGTACTCATAGACCTTCATCGGGAAGATGCTGTCGGTGAGAGCGTTGCGCGCGTACGGGATCAGGCCCGCGTCGGCCGCGCGCAGGACGTCCGGCAGCTCGCTGTAGGAGCGCGGGCCGAGCAGGTGGATGTTCGGCTCGGCGGTGAGCGATGACACATCGGCGTTGGGCTCGCCCGGACCGATCGGCCCGACCAGCGCGAACGACCACGTCGGCCGCCGCCGCGCCAGCTCGACGAGCAGCTCCAGATCGAGCTTCAGCGTGACGATCGCTCCCGTGAACACGATCCGCGGCGAGGGCAGGGCAGCCATCTGCGGGTCCAGCTGGGCGGGCGGGCTCGGAAGCAGCGCGCGTGAGAAGAGCTCGGTGTCGGCCACGTTGGGCGCGTCGAGGACGTTGTCGGAGAGCGTCCGCAGCCGCGCGGCGAGCGCGGGAGCGCTCGCCAGCACTAGGTCAGCGCGCGCGGCGAAGCGCTCCTCCGCGGCGCGGAAGCTGGCCGTGTCGATGCGCCCGTGGGCGGCGATGTCATCGACGCAGTGGTAGACGATCAGCGAGGGTTCCAGGGCGTCGATCAGCACCTCCGCCTGCGGCACGTACGCCCACAGGATCGGCGCCCGCAGGCCCAGACGGCGCGCCGCGCGCCGCACGAGCGCCGGCAGCAGGCGCGCGTTCAGCGCGCGCACCAGCCGGCTGCGATGCAGCGGCACGACCAGCGGCGAGAGCACGTGCAGCCCATCGACCGCGCGCGGTCGCGCGAGGCCACGGCGCAGCCGCCGCGCGATGCGCGCGAGGTCGCGACCCGCGAGCTGCGGCTGGCGCAGCCCCAGCGACTCGACGAACAGCACCCGGTTATCGCGCGCCAGGCGCGCCATCAGGTGGTGCTGGTTGGTCCACAGCTCAGTGTCCCAGTCGGCGAAGCCGACGCACACTATGTCGCGGCCGCGCAGAACGGGCGAGTCGGGCATCGGCGGCATGATCCCAGGCGTCGGGGCGTGTAGTCTCGAAACGGTGCCGACAGGCGGTCAAACGGCCAGAGCCGGCGCCCACGGCGAGCCCCACGGGGCAAGTGGGCCCGACGAGGCGGGTGGGTCTCCCATCCTCGACGTGCTGCGCACGCGCTTCGCGCGCGTGGCCGTCGTGCACGACTGGCTCACGATCCCAGGCGGCTCCGAGCAGGTCGTGCTGGAGCTGCTGGAGATGTTCCCGCAGGCGGAGCTGTTCACCTCGGTGTACGACCCCGCGCCGTGGCCGGCGCAGATCACCGAGCGCGTCGTGCACAGCTCGTTCCTCAACCGCATTCCCGGAGCGGTGCGTCACTACCCGAAGCTGCTGCCGTTGATGAACCGCGCCTTCCGCTCGTTTGACCTCCAGGGGTTCGACCTGGTGCTGTCGAGCAGCCACGCGTGCGCGAAGAACGTGCGCGTGCCTCCAGGCGCGCTGCACGTGTGTTACTGCCACACGCCGATGCGCTACGCGTGGGAGGAGGGCTTCCTCGACGGCGAGCAGGTGCCCCGCGCCCTGCGCCCGGCATTGCCGGCGCTGCTGGCGTGGCTGCGCCGGGTCGATCGCGCGGGCGCCGCCGGCCCGGACGCGTTCGTGGCGAACTCCCAGCACGTGGCTGAGCGCATCCAGCGCTTCTACGGACGCTCGGCTGAGATCGTGAACCCCCCGGTGGACGTCGACCACTTCCTCGCGCTCGAGCGCGAGCCGGGCGCCGAGAGCGACGAGGGCGGCGAGTACTACTTCGTGTTCGGGCGGGTCGTGCCGTACAAGCGCGTCGACCTCGCCGTCGCGGCATGCGCGCAGCTGGGCAGGCGCGTGCGGGTCGCCGGCGACGGACGCGCGCTCGAAAGCGTGCGCGCGCAGGCTTCCGGCGAGGGTGTCGAGCTGCTCGGCAAGGTCTCACCGGCGGAGCGCGACCGCCTGCTCGGCGGCGCGCGCGCGCTGCTGTTTCCCGGCGAGGAGGACTTCGGGATCGTCCCCGTCGAGGCGCAGGCGGCGGGACTGCCGGTGATCGCCTACGGCGTCGGCGGCGCCGCCGAGACGGTCCTCGACGGGCGCACGGGCGTGCTGTTCGACGAGCAGAGCGCGGGCGGGCTGGCGGCGGCGATCGAGCGCTTCGAGGGGCTCACGCTGGACACCGGAGCCGTGCGCGAGAACGCGCGCCGCTTCGGCCGCGAGCGCTTTCGTGCGGAGATGGCCGGCGTCATCGACCGGGCGTGGCGCGCCCGGCAGACGCAGGGGTCCCGGTAGATGCGCGCGCTTGTGACCGGAGCGAGCGGCTTCATCGGCGGTGCGCTGTGCGCGCAGCTGCTCGAGCGCGGGCACGAGGCCGCAGCGCTCGTGCGCCGGGAGGGCTCGGCGCCGGCTGGCACACAGGAGCTCGTGGCCGAGCTCGGCGACGGCCGGGCGCTCACGCAGGCGCTGGCGAGCGCGCGCCCGGACTGCGTGTTCCACCTCGCCGCCGAGATCGCCTCCCAGCGCAGCGAGCGCAAGCTCCAGGAGGTGAACGTCGATGGCACACGGCGGCTGCTGGACGCATGCGCGGCGCTCGCCGGCGGCGACGCGGCGGCGGGGCCGCGGCTGGTATTCGCCTCGACGGTCGTCACCGGTGACGCCCACGGAACGCTGCTCACCGAGGAGCAGCCCCTGCCGGTGGAGACTCCCTACGGACGCTCCAAGCAGGAGGGCGAGCGCCTGGTCCTGGCCTGCGGCCTGCCCGCGGCTGTGATCCGACCTTCGCACGTATACGGGCCCGGCGGGTGGTACGCAAACGAGCTGATCGCGCACCTGCGCCAGCGCGGTCGCTTCGCTGTGATCGGCAGCGGCGCGAACCTGTGGGACGTGGTGCACGTCGATGACGTCGCCTCCGCGCTGTGCATGGCGGGCGAGAGCGCGCCTGCAGGATCGATCTATCACGTCGTCGACGACGAGCCGATCAGCTTCTACGACTTCATGGCGCTGACCGCCGCCGCGCTTGGCCTCGGCGCCCCAAGACACACCCCGGTGGCCCTCGCCCGCATTGTGGCCGGTCCCAACGCCGTCGCCGCGGCGGTGCGCTCCGCGCGCTCCTCGAACGCCAAGATCAAGCGCGAGCTGAGTTGGAAGCCGCGGTTTGCGAGCGCGCGCGAGGGCGTCCCGGATGCCGTCGCGCGGCTGGCGCGAGGCTAGCCGGGGGTAACGAAATGCAGGTAGTGCGTCCTGCCGGCGGCGCCCGATCGCGCGATCGGCGTCGCCGCAAGTCGGTACTCGCCCGCTGAGAGCCCCGCGAGGCTCAGCGTGAGGCTGTTGGCACCCGCGTGTCCAGTCACCTTTGACCTGACCTTCGTCAGGCTCCAGCGATCGCACGTCCGGGCTCCCTGGCTGCAGTGGTGGCTGACGGTCATGCGCTCGACGGTCAGCTCTACGGTGTCTGATGCCGAGAGGTCGTAGCTGACGAGCAGTTTGTGCACATGGGGGTTGCTGCGTGCGGATCTCGCGCGGACCTGCAGGTCGGTCAGGGCGGGGGCTGGTTCTCTTGCTTCGGTGAACGGGCTGATGCCGCTCAGGGGGGTGACAGCGGGCGGGAACGTTTGGATCGCAGCCGTCGAGTGCGCTTCTGCTGTCGCTGAAAGCGCAACCTTGGCTTCTCCGGCTTGCGTGCTGATTCCCAAGGAACCGTTGAAGTTGCCGGCGATCGCGGATTCGAAGGTGACGCCGACCGTGATCGTTTCGCCTGGTTTGATCTTGGTGCCGGTCGCGGGCAGGCCGGTTGCGGCGAACGGGGACGTAGGGAGGCTCAGGCTCTTGACTTCGAGCGTGGTGTTTCCGGTGTTCGTGAAGGTGACTCCGCCGTCGAGCTGACTGTCGAGAAGCGCGCCCCCGAGTTCGAGCGATTTCTTGGAGGGGGTCAGAGAGGCTTCTTCAGCCAAGCCCGAGAGCGAGACCGTTGTCGTCCCTGCGCCGGTGACGAGGCTGAATGATTCTGCGAATTCCCCGCGTGCCGACGGTTTGAAGGTGATGCCGACGGCGATCGTTTCGTTTGGCTTGATCGTGGTGCCGATTGCAGGCACGCCGACCGTGCCAAATGGAGCGGACGGTCCATGTATACCTTCGACCTTGAGCGGGGTGTTGCCGGTGTTCTTGAACGACACTTCGCCGTCACGCTCTTTTCCGACGGGCGTCGAGAGCGCGAGCAGCGCGGGTGAGCCCGTGAGTTCTTCGCGGGGTTCTACTTCGGCTGAGGCCGAGAGCGCGACGTGGGTTTCTCCAGCCTGGGTGGTGAGGCTCAGGGCGTCAGTAAAGTTGCCAGCAGCCGGGGATTCGAAGGAGATCTTGACCGTGAACGTTGCACCCGGTTTGAGCTTGGTGCCGGTGGTGGGCATGTCGGTCGCCGTGAATGGCGCGGAGGGAGAATGCGAAGCCTTGACTTCCAGCGTCGTGTTGCCAGTGTTCTTGAACATCACTTCGCCGTCGCGCTGTTCGTTCAGGAGCGTGGTCCCGAGTTCGAGCGATTTCGTGGATGGCGTCAGGACAGGTTCTTCGGCAAAGCCAGCAAGCGATACGGTGGTTTCGCCAGCTTGCGTAGTTAGCCCCAGCGTATCGTTGAATTCGCCGCGGGCTGAGGGTTCGAAGACTACGTTGACCGTGAGGGTTTCGCCTGGTTTGATCTTGGTGCCGGTAGAGGGCAGGCCCGTCGCGGCGAACGGAGCCGACGGGAGATTCACGCTTTTGACTTCGAGCGTGGTGTTGCCTGTGTTTTTGAGTGTCAGTTCGCTGCTGACTTGTTTGCCGACGAGCACCGCGCCGAGTTCCAGCGTTTTGGTGGAAAGCGTGAGGGCGGGTTCTTCGGCGAAGGCCGTGAGCGATACAGTGGCTTCGCCAGCTTGCGTGGTGAGGCTGAGCGAGCCTGTGAATTCCCCGCGCGTAGAGGATTTGAAGGTCACGTGGACTGTGAGGGTTTCGCCTGGTTTGATCTTGGTGCCGGTAGAGGGTAGGCCCGTCGCGGCGAACGGAGCCGATGGGAGATTCACGCTTTTGACTTCGAGCGTGGTGTTGCCTGTGTTTTTGAGGGTGAGTTCGCCGCTCGCCTGTTTACCGACGGGCACCGAGCCGAGTGCCAGGGTATTGGTGGACGGCGTCAGGGCGGGTTCTTCGACGAAGGCAGCCAGCGCCACGGCCGTTTCGCCGGCTTGCGTGATGAGGCCGAGTGAGCTGTTGAATTCCCCGCGCGTCGAGGATTTGAAGGACACGTGGACCGTGGTCGTTTCGCCTGGTTTGATCTTGGTGCCGGTCGCGGGCAGGCCCGTCGCGGCGAACGGCGCGGAGGGGGAGCTCACGCCTTTGACTTCGAGCGTCGTCCCCCCGGTGTTCTTGAACGTCACTTCACCGGCGAGCCCACCGCCGACCGAGGTGGACCCCAGATTGAGCGTTTTCGTGGAGGGAGTGAGCGCCGGAGGTAGGACGCCTTCGCCGTTGAAGTGCACTTTCTGCAACCCGTTCGTGTCCTTTTCGCCATTGAGTTCCCAGACGCCGGTCGCGGGTCCCGGACTGGTGGGTGCGAACTTGACGGTCTCGGTGACGCTTTCGCCCGGCTCGATCGTCGTCCCCTCGGGCAGCGACGTGGTCGCCGTGAAGGCGCCGCCGATCGGAGGCTTGGACTTCGTTAGCGGGACGGCGCTGCCGCCGGTGTTCTTGATCGTGAAGCTCTCCAGCTCTGACGAGCCGACCTGCACCTGGCCGTATTCGACGGTTTCGTTGGTGATTTCAAGCGTGCCGGGCAGGCTCGCGCTGCCGGAGAGCCCGATCGCCTGGTTGCCGCCGGTGGTTTCCAAGCCGATTTCGTCGTTGAACGAGCCCGTTGCCGACGGTTCGAAGGTGACCGTGATCGTGATCGAATGACCGGATTCGATCGTCGAGCCGACCGTGGGCACGCCGCTGGCGGCGAACGGCGCCGCCGGCAGGTGCACGCCGTCGATTGTCAGAGCCGAGCCACCGACGTTGCGGAACGTCGCGCCCGCCGACTCATGTTCGCCGACGATCGTTCCAGGGAAGGTCACGAGTGGCGGCGTTGCTTCCAGCTTGGGCCCCGCCGCCTGACCGGTGCCGGAGAGGCCGAAGGTCACCGTTTTCTTGGTGCTCGTCGTGGCCGTCAGGGTCGCGCCGATCGGACCGGTCCCCGTCGGTGCGAAGGTGATCGGCACTTCGACTGTCTGGCCAGTCGTGAGCGTGGCGGGCAGCGAGGGCGACGGCGCCCCCAATTTGAACTGAGACGAGCTCGATTCGAGGGTCGAGAGCGTGAGCGGTTCGGTGGCCGTCAGCGTCACCGTCTTTTCCGATGAGCTGCCGTTGACGGTCTTGGGGAACGTGGTAGCTGAGCCGCTGAGTATCGGTGTGACGGGCGAGCCGAACGCGATCACGTGACCGTCGCGGGTACCGACATACAGCCGCCCGGCGCCGACACCGGGTATCGCGAACTTCGCCGACGTCCCGACCGGTCCGCTCCACAGCAGAACCGGTTCGCCGCCAACTGGTACCGGAGCGTACGCCCGCAGTTGGGCGCCTTCTCCGCCGCCGTTCGGTGCCCACACGATCCACACGAGCGCCGAGCCTTCGTTCATTTCGTTGGAGGTGATGACGGGCGCGCTGGAGGAGAAGCCGAACGCTTCTTTCGACGTGCCCTGGAGGGAAAGCGTTGGCATGCCGCTGCCCGACAGGCCGTACTGGTAGACGCGCAGGTTGCCCGAGGAGCCAGACGCGCTCGTGCCACCCGACGCCGTCGGGATGTACACCCAGCCGCCTTCTCCTGGCCACACGCCCGGGCGCGACCAAACGCCGCCGTAGGGTCCGATCCGCTGGACGACGTTGTCCGAACCGGCTGGCCCCTGGGCGATCCCGCCGAGGCTGTCACGGTTGAGCAGATACACGTAGCCGTCCTTGCCCACTGCCACAGCAAGATGTGGTATCGCGGGCGTGCCGAAAACGTGTGTACCGAAGGCTTCTTCGGGCAGCCCTGTGACGCCGCCGGAGGCGAAGTCGGCGTCCCAGGTGTCCAGGAAGCTGGCGTTGTAGGGCGCGAAGAAGTTGACAGCCTTGAGCGAGCCGCCGGGCTGCACGTCCAGCCGCACGATCGACTCGCCGAGGTTCGTCGGCGGGGTGTCTCCGGGCGCGGGCGCCGTCGGCGCGCCGCCGTTGCCGGTGCTCAGCAGGATCGTGCCCGGCCCGTCCGAGGTCAGCCCCGCGCCGGACTGCCAGATGCCGGCGCCTTCGCCGGTCTCGTCCGCCACCCAGCGCGCCTTTACTTCCCCACTGGTCGAGACGCCGAACACCCAGCCCTGCCATTCCGGGTGGTCGCAATCGGAGCCGAAGGCGGCGTAGACGACGCCTTCCAGCAGCAGCAGTCCCGGGCGCTGCAGCTCGGTCCTGGCGTGGAATTCCTGCCCCGAGGCGTTTTGCGCGGCGCCGCTGAGCTGCAGCGGGAAGCCGGGTTGCTGTGCGCCGGTGGACACGTTCACGGCGTCCATGAACCACTCCGGTTCGACTTCTTCCGTGCGGTAAGTCTTGTACGTGAAGTACGCGACGTTCGTTGCCGGGTCGATCACGGGCGTCGCCGTGACGCCGACCTTCGGGGCGAGATCGCCACAGCCGAGTTCCCCCGGGTTCCACGGTGTGCCCAGGTTCTTGGTCCACTGCTGCGCGCCGGTGGCCCCATTCAGGCCATAGAGATTGTTTTCCTCCGTGGCTACGAACAGCGTGCCGTCATCGAGCAGCGGCTGCGCATACACCTGCCCTGTCACCGGCGTCGACCACAGCCGACCGAAGGTGCCGCCGCTGAGCAGTTCCGGCGTGATCGACGGCTCGTTCGGGTACCAACCCGTGCGCAGATTGTCCCCCGCGTCGGTCAGCGCCGACCCGAGGGTTTCCGAGGCAAGCGCCTGGCCTGCGCAGGCGAGCAGCAAGAACAACGTGAACAGCACCGCTCCAGCGCGCATCCTGCGCATCAACCAACCCCCTAGGCCAACCTGGTCTCCACGCCATCCCGACGCTTGAGCGCGGAAGGATAGCCATCATTTGGACTTTCAGCAACGATTGGCTAGCGGGTTTCGAGCGGTGCTCACGCGAGCGCGAACGCGCGCTCGGCTTCGTCGGCGACGTGGCGCGCGATGGCGAGTGAGGAGGTGGCGGCGGGGGAGGGGGCGTTGCGGACATGCAGCGCGCGCTCGGTGGCAGAGAAGACGAAGTCGTTGACGAGCCTGCCGTCGCGTGCGAGCGCCTGCGCGCGCACCCCGGCGAAGGCCGGCTGCACGTCTGCGAGCTGCAGCTCGGGGACGTAGCGCGCGGCGGCTCGGACGAACGCGGAGCGCAACAGCGCGTGGCGCAGCTCGGTCACGCCGGTCGCCCACCAGCGGGCGAGCATCCGCCACGTGCCCGGCCAGCCGAGCGTGTCGAGCAGATCTCGGCGGCGCACCGTGCCCAGGCGGTACGCGTCGCGGGCGCCGGCCATCAGCGCGGTCGGTCCGATCAGGACCTCGCCGCCGACGTGCTTTGTGAGGTGCACCCCGAGGAACGGCAGCGAAGGGTCGGGCACGGGATAGATCAGCGAGCGCACCAGGTGCCGGCGCTCGGGCACGAGCTGCAGGTAGGCGCCGCGGAACGGCACGATCCGAGGGTCCGGGTCCGCGCCGGCGGCGACCGCTAGGCGATCGGCCCACGCGCCGGCGCAGAAGACCGCGTGCGTGGCCTCGGTGGCACCGTGCGTGTGCTCGAGTCGCACGGAGCGGCCCACGACGCGCACGTCCTGCACGCCGCAGCTGGTGGCAACCGTGGCGCCCGCGTCGAGCACGTCCCGCGCGTAGGCGCGCGCGACCGCAGCGAAGTCGGCGATGCCCGTGTCGGGAGAGTGCAGGCCGGCGATGCCGCGCGCATGCGGCTCCAGCTCCTCGATGCCGGCGGCGTCGATCCTGCGCAGCCCGGGCACGCCGTTCGCCGTTCCCCGTCGTTCGAGCTCGTCGAGTCGGCCTAGCTCCGAGGCGTCGGTCGCGACGATCACCTTGCCGCAGCGCTCGCTGGCGATTTCCCGCTGTTCGCAGTACTCGTACATCTCGCGCGCGCCCTCCACGCACAGGCGCGCCTTGAGTGAGCCCGGCACGTAGTAGACGCCAGCGTGGATCACGCCGGAGTTGTGGCCGGTCTGGTGGGTGCCGATCTCGCTCTCGCGCTCGAGCACGCACACCGAGGCCTGCGGGTTGCGCGCGATCAGCTCACGCGCCACCGCCAGGCCGACGATGCCGCCGCCGACGATCGCCAGATCGCAACGCTCCGGCGCCTGCTGAGGCTGTTGGACGACGCTCGACACCGACGCCAGGCTAGCGTGCCACGGCGCCGGGACCGCCCGGAGCGGTTGCCGCTGCGGCGTTCACCAGGCCCGCCCCATACAGCCGTTCGTCGCCGCCGCCGCCGAGCTTGCGCGCGGTGGCCTTGAGGCGCGCGGTGATCTGAGCCGGCGTGGGGTGGCGGCCGAGCACGCCGCTGGCGATGATCAGCGCGGCGGTCGCCGCGACATGCGGAGTCGCCATCGAGGTGCCTTCGTATCCGGACGGCATTCCGAACCTGGTGTAGGAGCTGCCGGTGAACGTCACCTGGTAGACGTCGCCGCCTGGGGGCTTTTCGGGGAAGCAGTTGGGATCGCCGGGCAGGTTCGCGTCGGCGCCGCCGCCGGGAGCGACGAGCGTGAGGCCGGCGCCGTCGTTGGAGTAGTCGGCCAGGCAGCCGTGTTCGGTGGTGGCGCCGACGGACACGACGTTGGGAGCGCGCGCCGGATAGGCGATCGCGGCGTGGCCCTCGTTGCCCGCGGCGGCGACCACGAGCACGTTGTGGCGGTGCGCGTAGTTGATCGCTCTGATCAGCTCGGGGATGTCCGACGCGGTCACGCCGGGGGAGAACTCGAGGCTGAGGTTGATCACCTGGGCGTGGTGCTCGACGGCGAACATCACGCCTTCGGCGATCGTCGAGGCTTCGCCTTCGCCCTGGCTGTCGAGCACGCGCACGGGCATGATGCGCGCGCCGAAGGCCAGGCCGGTGAGGCCGTAGCGGTTGTTGGTCTCCTCGGCGATGGTCCCCGCCACGAACGTCCCGTGCCCGTTGCGATCGTTCGGATAGGGGTTTTTGGCGACGAAGTCATAGCCTTTGACGAACGTGTAACGGCTGAAGTCGGGCGAGCGGCGGAACGGGCCGCGGTTGGCGTAGGCGACGCCCGTGTCGAGCACCGCGACGACCACCCCCTGACCGCCCGGCGCGCCGTCGGCGGCGACGTTCGACCACGCTTCGGGAGCGTTGACGCCGAACGGGCCGACGAAGTTCCACTGCAGTTCCTGCCAGTCGCCGGGCGCGTGCCCTGCGCCTTCGTCATCAGGGACCAGCCCGCCGGCGACATGCGCGCGGTAGTCGGGCACCGCCCACGCGACGTCCCGTTGCGCGCGCAGACGGCGAAGCTCCTGCGCGATGCTCACGCCGGAGGCGAGGTGCAGCACGCGCGTGCGGACGCTGGCCGAGCTTTCCACGGAGACACCGCTGTAGCGGGCTGCGACGGCGCCGGTGGGGGTGTAGCCGACGACCACCTCGTCGGGGACGTAGGTGGCGGGGGTGGACGCCAGTGCCGCCGGTGCGCTCACACACAGCGCCGTGGTCGCACACAGCGCCGCCAGGATCGAAGTGCGAGCCAACACGCGGCGCGGTGTTGGGCGGGCGGTTGGGAGGCGCATGGTGTCTTGTAATGATGAAGCGCTGGCGCTGCGGCGGGGGAGGCACTGTCGCAGACGCCGCGGGTGAGACCGATGAGCGAGCGCTTCTTCCCACGTGACGACTACTTCATGCGCATGGCCCTGCGCGAGGCGGAGCGTGCGTTGGAACACGACGACGTGCCGATTGGCGCGGTGCTCGTGCGCGACGGCGAGCTCGTCGCGGCCGCGCACAACGAGCGTGAGCTGCGCCAGGACCCCACCGCGCACGCCGAGATCATCGCCCTGCGCGAGGCCGCGCGGGCGGCGGGCAGCTGGCGCTTGCTCGACACCGTCCTCTACGTGACGCTCGAGCCGTGCGCGATGTGCGCCGGAGCGATCGTGCTCGCGAGGATGCCGCGGGTGGTCTACGGCGCGAGCGATCCGAAGGCGGGGGCGTGCGGGAGCGTGCTCGACGTGCTGGGCGAGCCTCGGCTGAACCATCGCCCGGACGTCGCCGGCGGGCTGCTGGCGCGCGAGGGCGGCGAGCTGCTCAGCGAGTTCTTCGCCTCGCGGCGGTAGCGCCCTCGGCGGCGACGAGCCCTGGCTGTGGGCCCGTCAGCCGGTAGCCTTGTGGCGTCGCCCAGGAGGGGTGGCAGAGCGGTTGAATGCGGCGGTCTCGAAAACCGTTGTGCGCCTGATTGGCGTACCGAGAGTTCGAATCTCTCCCCCTCCGCCATTTTGACGAAGATCGAATAGCAGCCATCAGGAGGCGGTCCCGAGGGGCCGTCTTCTGTGTCTTGCGCTGCCTGGACCTGCTGAGCGGCCTCCTTGGCTTTGGCTACCAGGCGACGCTTAGAAGGGCCCGAAGGCACCGACCCGTACGATGAGCCGGAGCCACCGCTAGAGTTCCGACCACCGAACGGCATAGAAGGCTGAGTCAACAGCCGCGTCGAGCGCGGCCGGAGGTATCTCATCGGCGATAGCGCCGGATCGCTTCGGCGACCGCCAGAACCTTTAGCAGCCAGTTGGGTAGCAGCCAAACGGCATACAGCTTGATCACCAGCACCGCCTCCGAGGGCGTCAGATGCGGCCACATGGCGAGCCCGCTTTCTCGGACAAATATCTGCGCTCCATCCCCGAGCCGTGCTGCGACCACCTGTCGCTTGGTCGGCTCGGACGTTGCTCTACTAGCTCTATTGGGATGCCGGACATGACTGCCTGCCTTACTTGGCCGAGTTTTTGCCGGGCGGACGATGCAAGGCGTCCGTCCGGCCCTGTACCTAGCTGTCGTAAGCGGGCAGCGTTTTCCCCCCAATGGATTTCAGGCAGTCTGGAATTTGCGGTAGCGCTCGCAGGGCCAGCCAGCCCTTATTGGTGCTCAGGTAAGGTTCCTAACGACCAAAGACGCGGCCCTCGCTGCGTCCTAGTCAAGGAGATGCAAAGGATGACGCGCGCTCGGGGCATTGTTAGCGGGGCGCTGCTGGCGGCGCTGGCCGCGTGGATGGTCTGCGGGGTCCTTAGCACGGCCGCTGCCCACGAGCACGGACGACCCTCCTACCCTCCGAACGGAGGATCCCCCGGCCTTCCGAACGGCGAACCCTGCGCTGGCCAAGAATTGACGTTGAAGATCAGCGGCCAGCCTGGCTCGCCGATCCTCCCCTACGGACCGGTCACGATCCAAGGCGTGCTCCACTGCGGAACAGTCCCGATCCGTAACGCCCAAGTCGCGGTTGCCGCTGTTGGCTACGTGGCTGGCGCTCCGCCCATCGCTTCGTCGATCACCACCGGCCTCGACGGCTCCTTCACGTACACGGTACCGCCGGGACCAAACCGCGTGCTCAGCTTTAGCTACACGTCCTACAGCGGCGACCCAGGCCCGTCTGTAAGCGCGACGGCCACACTATGGGTTCAGCCAGCGATCACGCTGCAGATCAACCCACGCAAGGTTCGTAACCACCACAAGATCTTCTGGACCGTCACGGTGCTCGGCGGTCCCTTTCCGCCTCAAGGCATCACGCTCGACACACAAGTCCACATCGAAGGCCGATGGAAAACCTTTGATGAAGCCATCGTCCACCAAGAAGGCACCAGCCGCATCTACTGGTATCGCTTCCTCAGGACGTACCGACCGTGGACCTATGCGTTTCGTGTGAGCATGCCCGCGACCGGCTCAGGCGAATATCCGTACAGCCCCACGACGAGCAACGTCGTCAAGGTCCACGTCAATCCGTAGACGCGCCGAAGCGCTGGGTGCGCAGTTCGGGGATGCGCCGTCAAGCTAGGAACTGCAGTCTGCGCTGTGCTGAGCGCCGCTACAAGCCGCGGCCGAGGGACTTGGGTCGGTTGGCGCCAAGGGAACGCCGGGCGTGCAGCTCGCTAATGCGGTGCCACGCAACGTTCGGGTTCGATCTTCGTCCCTCGCGCCCGTTTTCGCCAGGCAGAAGAGCTTTGTTCGAAACCGCGCTTCTCGGCGGAAAGGCCGTTATACTCGCGAGGTATGACTGGCCGGATCGGCGCTAAGGGGCAGGTTGTGATTCCGAAGGCGTTGCGGGATCGTGTCCACTTGCAACCGGGTGATGAGGTTGACTTCGAGCTGCGCGATGAGGAGATCGTGCTCTATGCGCGGCGATCCCCAGTGAGACTGGGCGGCCGGTTCTCGAAGACGGGGATGGCGGCTCGCCTGCTTGAAGATCGAGCACGCGAGCCTCGGTGAGCGTCTGCGTGGACTCCTGGACGGTCCTTGCTTGGCTGGACGGCGAGGAGCCGGCGTTCTCCAGGGTTGAGGAGCTGCTCGCAGCTCGCCCCATCGTGAGCTGGGTCAACCTAGTAGAGGTCTACTACCGGGTGGAGCGCGATCAGGGGCGCGCTGCGGCTGATGAAACGCTGCGGGACCTCCGGGCTGTGTTCGCGCTGGACCTTCCAGGGACTGCCCGGATGATTGAGGTCGCACGCCTGAAGGCGCGAGCCACGATTGCGCTTGGGGACTGCTTCGCGGTCACGACCGCCGCGGCTCACGATCTACCCCTCCTCACCGGAGACCCAGAGATCATCGACCTCGCAGATTGCCCTTGCCAGGTCGAGGATCTCCGGCCTCTCTAGGTCCCAAATCGCTCATCGTGCAGCCGTTGGATCAAGGGCCAACTTTCCCGCCATCCCCGTTTTTGGCCCGTAGGACGCCGTTGTTCGAACTTGGGTTGCTGAGATGTCCCAAGCGTCGATCATGCTTAGTGGGTGTCCGACGCCGTCAACCAGTTGCTCGCTACGGAGGCCGCCCTGGACAAGCTTGGGGCTCGTGGGATCTCCGTCGCCGAGGCGGAGCAGACGATCTGGAACCTCCATGTGATCGTCAGGAATCGGCGCGGTAGCCCGGAGCGGCGTCAGCCCGACACGCGCAGGCTCGTGATAGGCCAGAGCGATGCCAATCGAGTCCTGACGCTCGTGATCGAGGAGACGGTCGAGCCGACTACGTGGCTCCTCATTACGGGGTGGGATTCCACGCCTGCCGAGCGTAAGATGTTGGGGAGATCATGATGCCGTCCCACCCAGATCCTTTGCCGGGGGACTTCGACGAGGAGCTCGGCAATCTGGACTTCTCTGACGTACAGGTGGTCCAGCCTTCGCGCGAGCACCATCTGATCGTGCAGTTCACGCTCGAGGGAGACGACGCGGTGGCGCTGCAACGGATCGCTGATAGCCAGGGGGAGCGGCCGGGCGAGGTCGTTAGGTCGCTGATCCGAGCAGCTTCAGCCAAAGCCGCCTGACCGCTGGTGGGCAGTGCGATGCCATCGTGTCAACAGCAGCCGCTGCGTATTCGATCCGCCATGGAACCGCTAGTAAGCGACGCATAATCGAGGCTGCCGTTCCGAACCAGCTTCTCCGGCATCCCGCGCTCGATGAGATCCGCTTCCTGCCCAGCGGTCAGCTTTGGCGTCCTGTCGCGGAAAATCCTGATCGGAGCCGAGATGCATCCCTGCTGGGCGACTACGTGCACATGGCTGGGATCGCGGTGGGCGTGCAGGTGCCGAGTCGGGGGCCGATCGGATAAGTGATTTGCCTCGTTACTTCGGCCCGCCCGGACATACAACGCCTAGTCGCTCGCTGGCCTCAAATCGCTCCTCGTGGAGCCTTCGGATCAGCGGCCACGGAGATTTCGAGGACTTTCCCGCCATCCCCGTGTTCGCAGGCCGTGAGGTCTTTGTTCGAGCCCGTGCCGCAGCGCGCGGGGCATATGCTTTGCTTGTGGCGATCACCGAGGAACTCCGTCGGCTTGCTCGAGAGAGCGAGCAGCGGCTCGCAGCGACGGCGCCCGAGACCAGTCGTGGTGCCGCGGTTCTGCTTCGGGAAGTGATGCCGCGGTTGTCGGGCGAGCGTCAACGCCAGCTCGCCGAGGAGATGGCGCGTCGCTTCGAGTCGCGGGCCGATGCGCATTCACCGCCTTCATCCGTCTGATCGTCCCTGGTCTCTCCGGTCTGTCTGCGGACCGCTATCGACAGTCGGGATGACCTGACCGCGCTTGTAGTGGCCCCATAGGTCGTGCTGCGGCGGAACCGGGAGCCCCTTGACAAGATCATCCAGCGTGGCATTGAGCGCATGTGCCACGAGGTGCAGCGTCATCAGGCGAGGATTGACCTGTCCCTGCTCGATCTTGCCTATCTCCGTGCGGTGTAGACCTGCGATGTCAGCAAGGCGTTCCTGGGATAGCCGTGGACTAACTTCTTCCCGTAGCGTGCGTACGTTCTGCCCGAGAAGCTTGAGGTAGTTCGCAACGTCGGCCTTGTACGCATCAGTCGGACCCGCGCCCATGCGCGCACTCTTGCGAGTTGACGCTGGATAGGCGACATATAGTCATATGGCATCAAGCCATCTGGCACCCAACCATATGGCAGACCAACGGAGCGCCTGCTCCTAACCGCGGGCTGCCGCTCACATACCCGCTTCGCGGCGGAGCACCGGCTCGACGTTGCCAAAGCCGCCGTCGATGATGAAGTCTGACCCGGTGGCAAAGCTCGACTGGCGACTCAGCAGCCATGCGACAGCGTCGGCGATCTCCTCGGGGCGCCCGATCCGCCCGATCGGCGCGACCTCTGCAGCTAGCTGCGGGAGTGTTGTCATCTGCGTGTCGATCCAGCCGGGGCTCACCGAGTTGACGCGGATGCGCGACCGGGCGAGCAGGTTGGCGAGGCTGCGCGTGGCGCTCACGAGCGCTGCCTTACTCGCCGCGTAGGCGGCCGAGCTGTAGGAGCCGATGCGCGCGTCGGTGCTCGCCACGTTCACGACGGCGCCGCCCTCGAGCCGGTGCTCCAACGCTCGGGTCAGCGCGACAGGCGCCATCAGGTTGAGTGCGAACGTCCGCTCCCAGATATCGCCCGCGAACCGATCGAGTGGTTCCTCGAGCGCGCACCCAGCGTTGTTCACGAGGGATTCGAGCGGACCATCGGGCAGCGCCGCGACCAACCTCTCGACGCCGTCGGCGGCGGCGAGGTTGACGCGGTGGAGCGTCAGAGCGGCCAGCTCGGCCGCGAGCTCGTTGGCCTCGCGCTCGTGGCTCAGGTAGGTGCCGTGCACCTCGTAGCCGTCCGCCGCGAGCCTTCGCGCGACGGCTCGCCCAATGCCCACCGACACTCCGGTCACAAGGGCGCGCGGCGGGCTCACGCCTTTAGCTTACGTAGGCGGCAAGGTGCTCGCCGGTGAGGGATGGGATTCCCTCCCGCCCGGCGACGAGCTCGGCGGGTGTGCCCTCGAAGACGATCCGCCCGCCGTCGTGGCCGGCGCCGGGGCCGAGGTCGATGATCCAGTCGGCGTGCGCCATGACCGCCTGGTGGTGCTCGATCACGATCACCGACTTGCCCGAGTTGACGAGCCGGTCGAGCAGGCCGAGCAGCTGCTCGACGTCGGCGAGGTGCAGGCCGGCGGTTGGCTCGTCGAGGACGTAGACGTCGCCTTTCTCTGCCATGTGGGTGGCCAGCTTGAGCCGCTGTCGCTCGCCGCCCGACAGCGTGGGGAGCGGCTGGCCGAGGCTGAGGTAGCCGAGCCCGACGTCGGTGAGCCGGGTCAGGATCTTGTGCGCGGGAGCGTTCTCGCCCTCGCCGGACCCGAAGAACTCGCTCGCCGCCGCCACTGGCATTGCGAGCACCTCGCTGATGTCCTTACCGGCGAACTTGTGCTCGAGCACCTCCGCCTGGAAGCGCTTCCCCTCGCATACCTCGCAGGGGGCGGCGACACCGGCCATCATCGCCAGGTCTGTGTAGATCACGCCGGCGCCGTTGCAGTTGGGGCAGGCGCCCTCGGAGTTGGCGCTGAACAGCGCCGGCTTCACGCCGTTCTCCTTCGCGAACGCCTTGCGGATGTGGTCGAGCAGTCCGGTGTACGTCGCCGGGTTGCTGCGCCGCGAGCCCTTGATCGCTGCCTGGTCGATTGAGACGACTCCGTCGCGCCTGGACACCGAGCCGCCGATCAGCGAGCTCTTGCCCGAGCCCGCTACGCCGGTGATGACGACCAGCACGCCGAGCGGGATGTTGACGTTGACGTCCCGCAGGTTGTGGGTGCTGGCGCCGCGGACCTCGAGCGTGCCGTCCGGCGTCCGCACCACCTCCTTGAGGGCCGCCCGGTCGTCGAGGTGGCGCCCGGTGATCGTGTCGCTCCCCTTCAGCCCCTCGACGGTGCCCTCGAACATCACCTCGCCGCCCTCCGTCCCGGCCTTCGGGCCGAGGTTGACGACATGGTCGGCGATTGCGATCGTCTCCGGCTTGTGCTCCACGACGAGCACGGTGTTGCCCTTGTCGCGCAGCTGCAGAAGCAGGTCGTTCATCCGCTCGATGTCGTGCGGGTGCAGCCCGATCGTCGGCTCGTCGAAGACGTAGGTCACGTCGGTGAGCGAGGACCCGAGTTGGCGGATCATCTTGACGCGCTGGGCCTCGCCGCCCGAAAGCGTGCCTGACTGCCGGTCGAGCGAGAGGTAGCCCAGCCCGATGTCCACGAACGAGTCGATGGTCGCCCCCAGCGCCTCGAGCAGCGGTGCGACCGACGGCTCGTCCAGGCCACGAACCCACGCGGCGAGGTCGCTGATCTGCATCGCGCAGACGTCGGCGATGTTGATTCCATCGATCTTCGACGATCGGGCCTCCGCGCTGAGCCTCGTGCCGTCGCACTCGGGACAGGTGGTGAAAGTGACCGCCCGCTCCACGAAGGCGCGGACGTGCGGCTGCAGCGAGTTGACGTCCTTGGACAGCATCGACTTCTGGATCCTCGGGACCAGGCCCTCGTAGGTCAGGTTGACGCCGTTGACCTTGATCTTGGTCGGCTCCTTGTAGAGCAGGTCGCCCAGCTCTTTCTTGGTGAACTTCTTGATCGGCTTGTCCGGGTCGAAGAAGCCGCAGCCCATGAAGATCCGGCCGTACCAGCCGTCCATGCTGTAGCCGGGGATCGTGAGCGCACCCTCGTGCAGCGACTTGCTGTCGTCGTACAGCTGAGCGAGGTCGATGTCGTTCACCGAGCCCCGACCCTCGCAGCGCGGGCACATGCCGCCGAGGATGCTGAAGCTTCGCTTCTCTTTCGTCGTGCGGCCACCCCGTTCGAACGTGACCGCCCCGGCGCCCGAGATCGAAGCGACATTGAACGAGAACGCTTGCGGCGAGCCGATGTGCGGCTTGCCGAGTCGGCTGAAGAGGATGCGCAGCATCGCGCCTGCGTCGGTGGCGGTGCCGACCGTGGATCGCGCGTCGGCGCCCATCCGCTCCTGGTTGACGATGATCGCGGTCGTCAGCCCTTCGAGCACATCGACCTCGGGCCGCGCCAGCGTCGGCATGAAGCCCTGCACGAACGCGCTGTAGGTCTCGTTGATCAGCCGCTGCGACTCCGCGGCGATCGTGCCGAACACCAGCGAGCTCTTGCCCGAGCCCGAGACGCCGGTGAACACAGTCAGCCGGCGCTTCGGAATCTCGATGCTGATGTCCTTGAGGTTGTTCACGCGCGCGCCGTGCACGCGGATCAGATCCTGGCTGTCGGCAACGTGCAGCGCAGGCGACTGCGTGTCCGTCCTTGTGGCCATGCTCATCGTGTCTTCATCTGTTAGGCGGGCTACTCATGGGTCCTGAAGCAGCCCGAGGACGTTGCCATCGGTGTCGGTGACGGTGGCCACCAGGCGCCCGCCACCGACGTCGCGCACGGGCTCCTTCACGGTTGCACCGGCAGCGGTCACCTCGGCCAGCTTCGCCTCGATGTCCGGCACGTGCCAGTAGGGCACCGGTGAGGTCATGCCCTGCGGCCCACCGCCCGGCAACAGGCCGATGTGCTGGCCCGCGGCGTCGAAGCCGACGTAGTAGGACCCATCGGTCTGCGGCGGACCGCCGAGCAGGGCGGCATACACCGCCTTGGCTGTCGCCAGGTCGGATACGGGAACCAGCACGGTCCTGATCCCCTCGGTTGAAGAGCCGGTCATGGTCGCTCCTGAAGTCGTGGGTCGCATCGACCCGGTGTGCCTTGTCGAGCCTAAGACAAACGGGAACCCCGGAAATCGACATGCCGGCTGGTCATGCTAGCTGCGGCCCGGCGACCGGCGCTTCTCTCACGGGCGGTTCGGCCGCCGGAGCGCGTGAGCGCGCTTATGCGAGCGCGCTCGGAACCTCCTCTTTGAGGATCCCCCTTATCTGATCGCGCAGTTCCGGCGTGTCCTCGTGCCCGTGCGCTGTCACCGCGTGTATGACGGCGGCGTTGAGGACATGCTCGTCGCTTCCCGCCATTGCGAGGTCACAGCCGTTGTCGCTGGGCATCTCACGGCAGTCGATGTATTTGCGAGACATGGCTCTCTCCTGTTCTCTGGCTTTTCAGCTCGCCTTGGCGTAGTTGCTCGCGCGCCGCACCAATTGCTCGCTGTCGAAGGAGCATCCCTGCCGATCGACTAGACTACCTACTAGTAGGTAAGCTGTCAAGATGGACTGCGACAATGCGCGAATGGCCGTTCTAACTGACAACACAGCGGGTCGCTCAGAGGCTGATGACAACGGCCAGGCTGTGAGCACGCGCTCGCGCATCCTGGACGTGGGCGAAAGGCTGGTGCAGGTCCGGGGCTTCAATGGCTTCAGCTATGCGGACGTGGCAGCCGAGCTTTCCGTTACCAAGGCCAGTCTCCACTACCACTTCCCGAGCAAGGCAGAGCTCGGCGAGGCGATCATCACGCGCTACGCCGAGCGATTCACCGACGCGCTCGCGGCCATCGACGTCGAGCTCACGCACGCTCCCGCCAAGCTCGTGGCGTATGCCGATCTCTATGCCCAGGTGCTGCGTCAAGAACGGATGTGCCTCTGCGGCATGCTCGCGGCCGAGTACGAGACGATGCCCAGCTCGATCCGAACCGCGGTCGTTGGGTTCCTGGACGACAACGAGCGGTGGCTCTCACAGGTGCTCGAGCAAGGTCTCCGCGAGCGGAGCCTGAGCTTCGACGGCTCGACCGCCGTGCTCGCGAGGACGATCGTCAGCGGCCTCGAGGGGGCGATGCTCGTGGCGCGACCGTATCGTGCGGTCGAGCGCTTCGAAACGGCAGCCACGCAGCTGCTTGCGAGCCTCGCAGGTACGGAATCGTCGCAGCGACCGAGCCCCGGCATCGCGGTGTAGAGATCTGAGCCAGCGCGCGCTCAGCGGCCGAGCTGGTCGGTGTCGTCCTCGACGGCCGTTGACTCGACGTCAGCAGGCGCAGGACGGCGGCCGCCCGGCGTGAACCGTCCCGCGGTCGCGACGAAGCTCATCATTCGAGCGGCGTAGCGGCGTGAGATCCAGCGCCGCATCAGCGCTCGCGTTGGAGTGAACAGCAGCAGCGCGCCGAGCGCATCGGTGACGAAGCCTGGGACGACGAGCAGCAGGCCTCCCAGAAATCCAAGCGCTCCGTCGACCGCGGCACCTCCGGGCGCGCGCCGTTCGGACACGGCAAGCGACACGCGCTCGATCGTCGAGCGCCCCTGGATGCGCACGATCTGCACGCCGGCGACCGAGGTTCCGAGCAGCAGCACGACCGCCAGCAGCCAGCCGATCGCCTGTCCGACCTCGATGAAGACGAACACCTCGAGCACGGGCACCGCGATCAGGACGAGCACGAACATCGCCGCAGTGAGCCTACGCGTCCCGCGCGTTCGATGCGCACCGTCAGTCGGTCTGAGATCGCGTGGTTAGGATGCCCTGGCCGAAACATCTACCGGAGGTTCTTCTCGACACCATGACTACCAGAGACGCGGTCATCTGCGAGCCCCTACGTACGCCGGTGGGGCGCTTCGGTGGCGTGCTTCGCGACGTCGCCGCGGCGACTCTCGCGGCGACGGTGATCCGCGAGCTGGTCGCTCGCACGGGGCTGCGCGGCGAGGACGTTGACGACGTGATCATGGGTCAGTGCTATGCCAGCGGTGAGGCGCCGGCGATCGGGCGCGTGGCGGCTCTAGACGCGGGGCTGCCCGTTGACGTGCCCGGCCTGCAGATCGACCGGCGCTGCGGCTCGGGGCTGCAGGCGGTGATCTACGGCTGCATGCAGGTGCAAACGGGCGCGGCGGAGCTCGTGCTGGCGGGAGGAGCGGACAGCATGAGCCAGGCGGAGTTCTACTCCAGCAGGCCGCGCTGGGGCGTCAAGAGCGGGGCGATCAAGCTCGAGGACCGCCTCGAACGTGCCCGCGTGAACGCCGGCGGCGTCAACCACCCGGTGCCGGGCGGGATGCTCGAGACCGCCGAGAACGTGCGGCGCCAATACAGCATTCCGAGGGACGAGCAGGACGAGCTCGCGCTGCGCTCGCACCAGCGCGCCGTCGCCGCCCAGCAGAGCGGCGCGTTCGCCGAGGAGATCGTGCCCGTGCCCACCACCGGCTCTGCCGGCGGTGCCGGCGACGGCGTCGTCGAGGTTGACGAGCACCCGCGCGCGGACACCACGATCGAGGCGCTCGGCCGACTGCGCGCGATCATGGGCGCGAGCGATCCCGACGCGACCGTCACCGCGGGCAACAGCAGCGGCCAGAACGACGGCGCCGCGATCTGCGTCGTCACCCACCCCGACAGGGCCGCCGAGCTCGGCCTGAAGCCGCTCGCGCGCCTTCGCTCGTGGGCGGTGGCGGGCGTGGCGCCCGAGACGATGGGCATCGGGCCTGTCCCCGCGACGAAGCTGGCGCTGGAGCGCGCCGGATTGACTCTCGATGAGATCGACCTGATCGAGCTCAACGAGGCCTTCGCCTCACAGGTGCTGGCCGTGCTGAGCGAGTGGAACCTTCACGACGGTTTGGAGCGCGTCAACGTGAACGGATCGGGCATCTCTCTCGGTCACCCCGTCGGCGCGACCGGCGCGCGTATTCTGGCCACGCTCCTGCGCGAGATGAGCAGGAGCGACGCACGGATCGGCCTGGAGACGATGTGCATCGGTGGCGGTCAGGGTCTCGCCGCGATCTTCGAGGGCGTCGACGCATAGCCGTCCTCAGGACGCGACACCGACGCGGTAGCCGAACGAGGAGCGCTCGGTCCGCCTGGCGTTGTGCTCGGGGCAGTACACGCCGCGCACGCGGCCATCGCGCAGGCCGTACGCGAGCCACTCGCCGCCCCGCCACGTGAAGCGGAAGAACTGGTCTTCCAGTGCGGGGGTGTGCTCGAGCTGGCGAGCCCACGCTGCGCTGGCAACACTGTTGGGAACCGTCTTCTGGCAGGAGCAGCCGTCGGTGAGGTAGCCGGAGGACACACACCGGAGCAGACGATCGAGGTTCGTCTCGAGGGCAATGTATGTCGGTGCTTGAGTTTGCATTGGGTGTCGTTTCGTCGAGGTCGTTCTGTCGGAGCGACAAGTGCCTGCCCTTTTCGGGCAATTCATGTCGTCCCTTTCGTGCTACGTCGCCGAGTCTGTGGCCTATCTGCGCAGATTTCCACAGCCTTGGCCGTATGTACTACGGATCGCAACGCGTACCCGCGCGCACGACGCGGATGCAGCGCGTCGCGTCAGCCGCGTCTGCGGGAGGTGCTGCGCCGCATGCGGTTTTCCCGGCGCAGTTCGTGCACCGCCTCGTCGAAACCGCCGAGCGCCGCACGCGGCCCCTCGCCGAGCAGTTCCACCTCAACGCGCTTGCGCAAGAGCTCGCCGGCGATCGCGTCCACACGCTGCGCGCCCGCGCCCGGCCGCGAGCTCACGGCGCGCTCTGGCCGCTCGCCGCGGAACAGCAGCCCGACTCCGTCGTCGAGCGCCCACCCTCCTGGCAGCGTGCCGTCGCGCACGCTCGCCAGCCAAACCGGCAGGCGCTCGGGCTCGCCGTCGGCGTGAACGGTGAGCGAGCCGTCGAGAATGCCGAGGCCGGCGATCGGCTCGGGCGGCCCGCTCGAGCGCGTGACTCCTCCCTGAAACCAGCACATCGCGCCGGCGCTCAGCCCGGCGAGAACCGTGCCGCACTGCCATGCCTGCACGAGCAGGCTGTCGAGCCCGTGCGCGTGCCACAGGGCGAGCAGGTTGCGCATAGATCCGCCGCCGACGTAGATGATGTCCTGAGCCAACACGATCTCGGAGAGGGGTCGCGTGGAGTCGCGCAGGTGAAACAGCGACAGGTGCTCAGGTATGCACGCGCGCTCGGCGAAGCGGGCCTTGAAGGCGTTGATCTGCGAGGTCGTGTCGCCGGAGGCGGTCGGCAGGAACAGGATTCGAGGCTCTCCGATGTCGGCGAGCGACAGCACGAAGTCGTCGAGCAGCGGGTTGTTCGGCTCCATCGTGAAGCCACCGCCGCCCATGGCGAAGATCTGGCGCTCGTGGATATCGACGACGGGTCGAGCGCTCATACTGCGACCGGCTCTCGCTTGGCGTTCGCGACGGTCCACACGTGGGCGTTGCCGCGCGGTTGCGTGCTCCCGAGCTGCTCGACCTCCAGGCGCGTCTCGCGAACGCGCTTGCCGCACGGCTCGACCAGGAACGCGCTACCGCCGGCGCGCGAGCTGACGACCCGCTCGAGGCTCGTGCCGCGGAAATGCAGCGCCACGCCATCCTCGACTGCGTAGCCGGCGCGCATCCCGTCGCCGACGAAGCGGTGGTACTCCGCGCGCCGGGCAGGCTCGGCGTCGTAGTGGACGCAGTTGGAGTAGGGCAGTAGGCCCAGTCCCCGCACGATCCGAGGCGCGCCGTGGAAGGCGCTCAAGGCCTGCTCGAACCAGCACAGGGAGCCAGCCGACGGGCCGCACAGGATGATGCCTCTGCGCCACGCCCTGCGCAGGATCACGTCGAGGCCGTGCGCGCGCCACGCGCCGAGCATGCTGATGACGTTGCCGCCGCCGACGTAGATCAGGTCCTGGCTCAGCAGGTGACTGGCGAGGTCGTCCTCGACTCCGCCCGTGCCCTGGTCGCGCCGGAACAGCGACACGTGGCTGGCGTCGCAGTCGGGCGAGAAGCGCCGGTAGAAACGCACCACGTAGTGGTCCGCGTCGCCGGAGGCCGTCGGCAGGAAGCACACTCGCGGCCTCGCCGTGCCGGTGAGCGACAGCACGTAGTCGTCGAGCAGCGAGCTGTCTCTCTCCATCGAGAAACCTCCGCCTCCGAGCGCGACGATCTGTGGAGATCTGTTTGCCATGACCCTCTTCCTCGGCCGGGACGCAATACGAACAGCCAGTGGCAGGATCGCGCAGAGCGTGGCGCGGGTGTATGGACCGGCGTCCCAGATCGGCCGGTCCGGCGATCGACATCAGCACATAGGCCGAAACGGGGGATCGCTCGCCCTAGAGTGTCCCGCGTGCCGGGCGGAGCGAAACAGATGGTGAGGGGAGCGCCCGCGATCTCGCTGCGGCGCGTGGTCAAGCGCTTCGGCTCGATCGCGGCGGTGAACGGCCTGGATCTGGAGGTGCGGGCGGGCGTGTGCTTCGGCCTGCTGGGGCCGAACGGCGCGGGCAAGTCGACGACGATGCGGATGCTGACGGCGCAGACGCTCGCGGACGAGGGCGAGATCTCGGTGCTGGGCTTCGAGCTGCCGCGCGAATCCAAGCAGTCGCGCCTGGAGATGGGCGTGGTGCCGCAGCTGGACAACCTCGACGTGGAGCTGACGTGCCGGCAGATCCTGACGGTGTTCGCGCGTCTGTATCGAGTCCCCCGCGGCGAGCGACAGGCGGCGGTGGCGCGCGCGCTGGAGATCGCCAACCTGGCGCCGCGCGCGGACACGATCGTGCGCGAGCTGTCGGGCGGCATGCGCCGCCGCCTGCTGGTGGCGCGCGGGCTGATCCACAACCCGCGGCTGGTGCTGCTGGACGAGCCGACGGTGGGCCTGGACCCGCAGATCCGCCAGGAGCTGTGGTCGCTGATCGACGGTCTGCGCGCGGACGGCGTGACGGTGCTGATGAGCACGCACTACATCGAGGAGGCGGAGCGGCTGGCGGATACGGTGGCGGTGATGTCGAGCGGGCGGATCATCGCGCAGGGCACGCCGGCGGAGCTGGTGAGCGCGCACGCGGGGGAGCGGGTGCTCGAGGTGTACGGCCCGCCGGAGCGGCTCGCGCAGGTGAGCGAGCTGGCGGCGGAGCACGGCTGGTCGAGCAGGCGCAGCGGCGCGGCGCTGGCGATCCTGCGCGCGGAGACCCTCGACGGCAAGGCGCCGGAGGGGATGCTCCGCCCGGCGAACCTCGAGGACGCGTTCGTGGCGTTGACAGGCGAGGACATCGAATGAGCTCGCGTTCGCAGTTGCCGGCCGCGGCGGTGGCTCGGGCGCCCGCGGGCGCCCGGCGCGTCGGTCGCCTGGAACCGGCGGCGCTCGCGGGCGTGATGAGCCGCGACGTGGCGATCTTCGGCCGCTACTGGAAGGCGACGACGTTCTCATCGATCGTGCAGCCGACGATCTACCTGCTGGCGTTCGGGCTCGGCTTCGAGAAGTTCGCCCCCCACCTGCTGCACGGCGGCTATGTCCCGTACGTCGCCACGGGCGTGGTGGCCACGGCGGTGCTGTTCTCCTCGGCGTTCCCGGGGATGTTCAACACGTTCGTGCGCTGGCAGTTCCAGCGCACATACGACGCGGTGCTGGCGGCGCCGGTCGACGTCGAGGAGCTGATCACGGCGGAGATGCTGTGGGTGTCGCTGCGCGCAGGCGTCTACGGCGTGGCGCCGCTGCTGGTGGGCTTCGCCTTCGGGCTGACCCCCGAGCCGGGCATGCTGCTGGTGCCGCTGATCGGCTTCGTCACGGGCTTCGGCTTCGTTGGCTTCGGCGTGACGGTGGCGGCGATCGCGAAGACGATCGACAACTTCAACTACATAACGAGCGCGGTGCTGACGCCGATGTTCCTCGTCGCCGGCACCTTCTTCCCGGTCTCCTCGCTGCCCGTCGGCGTGCGCCAGATCGCGCAGGTGAACCCGCTCTACCACTGCGTGGAGCTCGTGCGTGACGCGTCTTTCGGCGACCTCGGCCCGGCGGACCTCGGACACGCTGCGGTCCTGATCGCGTTCGCGCTGATCATGTGGCGTCTCGCCATTTCCCAGCTCGGCAGGCGCCTGATCGACTGAGCCGGGAGGGCAGCTCGGCTCTTAGGAAACTCTGACACTGGCCACACGCTGCTCCTACAAGCCGCCGTGAGGCTCCCCGCATGAGCTTCTCCTGGCCTACACGTTCAGCCTCCTCGGCGCAGGCCTCCGCCGCGCCGGCGGCGACACCAGCTGAGCTCGCGGGGGGAGAGGGGGCGCGTAAGCGGGCCCGGACGATCGCGTTGAGGATGCCGCACCCCGAGCTCGCGGCGGTCCTGTCGCTGGCGGCGGTGCTGAACCTGTGGGCGCTGTCGCGCAACGGCTTCGCGAATCAGTACTACGCAGCGGCGGTGAAGTCGATGAGCTCGAGCTGGCACGACTTCCTGTACGCGTCGCTGGATCAAAGCGGCGTGATGACGGTCGACAAGCCGCCGCTGGCGCTGTGGGTGCAGGCGCTGTCGGCGCGCGTGTTCGGCTTCAGCTCGCTGAGCATCCTCGTGCCCCAGGCGCTGATGGGCGTGGCGAGCGTGGCGCTCGTGTACGACCTCGTGCGCCGGCGCTTCGGGCGCATCGGCGGGTTCGTCGCGGCACTTGCGCTTGCGCTGACGCCGATCGCGGTGGCGGTGTCGCGTCACAACAACCCCGACGCGCTGCTCGTCCTCTGCTGCGTGGCGGCGCTGTGGTGCACCGTACGCGGGTTGGAAGGCGGCCGTACGCGCTGGCTGGTGCTGGCGGGCGTGTGCGTGGGCCTGGGCTTCGAGACGAAGATGCTCGTGGCGCTGGTCGTCGTGCCCGGTATCGCCGCTGCCTGGCTGTGGCTCGCGCCGGCAGCGCGCGGGCGCCTGCACGCACTGCGCCAGCTGCTCGCAGGCGGCGGCGCGATGCTGCTGGTGGGCGGCGCGTGGCCGTTGCTCGTCGAACTGACCCCCGCCGCCGATCGCCCATGGATATCGGGCACGAGCGACAACCGCATCCTGTCGCTGATCTTCGAATACAACGGCCTCGGACGCGTGGACGGCCAGACGGGCGGCCCCGGGGGGACGGCCAATTCGCTGTTCGGCGGCGCTACGGGTCCGCTGCGGCTGCTGAACTCGGCGCTCGGCGGTCAGGCGGGGTGGCTGCTCGGCTTCGCGCTCGTAGGCGGCCTCGGCATCCTCGTCGCGAGTCGCCTGCGCCGCACGGACGCGCGCAGCGGCTGGCTGCTTGCAGTCGGCGGCGCGTTCGCGACGACGGCGGTGCTGTTCAGCTTCGCAAGCGGGATCTTCCACCCCTACTACGTGTCGCTGCTCGCGCCGTTCGTGGCGGCGCTCACAGGCGCAGGTGCTGCCCAGATGCTGCACGGCGGGCGCAGCATGCGGCTGATCGCCGCGTTGGCGGTGGTGGCCGGCGTGGTCGTCGAGCTCGTCGTCCGCGCCAACTACCCCGGACAGCTCACGTGGCTGGCGCCGGTGCTGATCGTGGTGGGCGCGCTGGCCGTGCTGGCGCTGCTGGCGTTCAGCTCGCGCGCGGTGTCGATGGCCGCGCTGGGCGCGGTTCTCGCGGCGCTGCTCGCGGCACCGGCGGTGTGGGCATTCGACACGCTCGGCCACGCGACCAGCAGCACATTCCCCGCCGGCGGACCGGCGTCGGCGGAGACCTCGGGCGGTCCCGGCGGCGGCGGCTTCGGTGGCCCAGGGCGCGGCTTCGGTGCTCCGCGTGGCGGCTTTGGCGGTCCCGGCGGTCCCGGCGGCGGGCCGCGTGGCGGCTTCGGCGCCGGGGCCCCACCCAGCGGCGGCGCGGGCACAGCCGGCAGTGCTGCGGGCGCAGGCGGCGCTGGCCCGCAGCTGTTCGGCTCCGGCTCGGCTCGAGCGGGGGGCTTCGCCGCCGGCGCGCCCGGAGCGGGCGGATTCGCGGGCGGCGCGATCGGCGCTCCGATCGGCGGCAGCGTCTCGGCGAGCATCCTCTCCTACGTCAAGCAACACGGCGGCGGCACGATCGCGGTGGCGAGCCAGTCAAACGCCGCATCGTCGATTCTCGATCAGGGCGCGAACGTGGCGGGCATCGGCGGCTTCTCCGGACGTGAGAGCGACGTGAGCGTGTCGTGGCTCGCGCAGGAGGTCCGCACGGGCAAGATCCGCTGGGTGCTGGACGAACAGTCAGCGAGCACAGTGGGGCGCGGCCTTCCGGGTGACACGCGCGTGGGCGCGAAAACGGCGATGACGGCCGTGGCAAAGGCGTGCGAGGCGGTCACGCTCCCGTCGAGCAGCTCCGGGTCGGGCTCCTCGGGCACGTCGGGAACGGCGAGCTCCACCGACACCCTCTATGACTGCCAGGGGCACGCGGCTGAGCTCGCGAGCGTCGGCGCGTCACAATCAAGCTCGTGAGGATCCTGGTCGTAGACGACGATCGTGCGGTGCGCGAAGCGCTGCGGCGAGCGTTGACGCTGGCCGGCTACGAGGTGCAGCTGGCGGAGGACGGCGAGACGGCGATCGAGCAGGCGGTTCAGGCGGTCCCGGACGCGATGGTGCTCGACGTGGGGCTGCCGGGGATCGACGGCCTCGAGGTGTGCCGGCGCATTCGCCGGCTGGGCAATCGTGTGCCGATCCTGATCCTCACGGCGCGTGACGCGGTGAGAGACCGCATCGACGGACTGGATGTCGGCGCGGACGACTACATGGTCAAGCCGTTCGACGTGGGCGAGCTGCAGGCTCGGCTGCGCGCGCTGCTGCGGCGCGCCAACCCCGAGTCCGACCCTGACGCGCTGTCGTTCGCGGAGTTGCGTCTGGATCCCGATCGACACGGGGCGTGGGTGGGCGAGAGCTTCGTGGAGCTGACGCGGACCGAGTACCAGCTGCTCGAGCTGCTGATGCTCAACCCGCGGCGGGTGCTCTCGCACAGCGTGATCTACGACCGCGTGTGGGGCTATGACTTCGGCCCGACGTCGAACGCGCTGCGCGTGTACATCGGATACCTGCGTCGCAAGCTGGAGGACGCGGGCGCGCGCCAGCTGATCCACACGGTTCGCGGCGTCGGCTACGCGCTGCGCGAGCCGTGAGCGGGCGACGCAGATCGCAACGCCGACGATGACGCTGCGCACCCGCATCGCGGCGGTGGCGAGCCTATCGGTGGCGCTGGCGGTGCTCGCTGCGGCGATCGGGCTGTACGTGGCGGTGAGCTCGGAGCTCCACGGACAGATAGACAGCTCGCTGCATGCTCGCGCGCGGACGCTGAGCGCGCATGCGGGCGCCGGCGCACCGGGCGGCGCGTTCGGCGGCGGGCCGCCCGGCGCGGGGCCGGGTGCGAACGAGGCGGAACAGGGGGCGGACGGCTTTCCCAACACGGTCGAACCGGTGCCGTTCGGGGCGGCGTCGGGCTACGTGCAGTTCATCTCCCCACAGGGGCAGGTGTTCGTTCCAGGGGGGCAGGGGTCCGCGCCGAGCAAGATCGCGCTGACGGCGGGCGACCGCGCGATTGCCGAACGCGGCAGCGGCTCGAGCCTCACCGACCGTAGTGTCGCCGGGACGCAGCTGCGTGTGCTCACGCTCGGCACGGCTCCGGGCGGCGCTGTGATGGTGGCCCAGCCGCTGACGCAGGTTGACAACGAGCTGAGCCACGTACTGCTGATCCTCGCCCTGATTGGCGCGGGTGGCGTGGTGCTGGCGGCGTTGCTGGGGGCGCTGGTGGCGCGCACGGCGCTGGCGCCGATCGGGCGGTTCACGCAGCGCACCGAGCAGCTCACCGGCAATCTCGACCTATCCCACAGACTGGAGGTGGAGGGCCGCGACGAGCTGGCGCGGCTGGCGGAGAGCTTCAACGGCACGCTGGACGCACTCGAGCGCTCGCTGCAGGCGCAGCGCCATCTGATCGCGGACGCGAGCCACGAGCTGCGTACGCCGATCTCCTCGCTGCGGGCGAACATCCAGATCCTCGGCGAGGCCGACCGCCTGGCGCCCGAGGAGCAGGAGAGCCTGCGCGCGGACATCGTGGGGGAGCTCGATGAGCTGACGGCACTCGTCGGCGACGTCGTGGAGCTGGCCCGCGGCAGCGCATCGGACGGAGCGGTGGACGACGTGCGGCTGGACGAGGTCGTGCGCGACACGGTCGCAAGAGCGGGTCGGCGCGCCGACCGTCACGACGTTGACTTCGAGCTGGCGCTCGAGCCGACGATCGTCCGCGGACAGGCCGACAGAATCGGCCGCGCGGTGTCGAACCTGGTGGACAACGCCCGCAAGTGGAGCCCGGCGGGCGCCGCGGTAGAGATCGCGCTCGAGGACGGTGTGCTGAGCGTCCGCGACCACGGTCCCGGCTTCCAGGACGCGGACCTACCATTCGTGTTCGACCGCTTCTATCGCGCGCGCGACGCGCGCAGGCTTCCCGGCTCGGGCCTTGGTCTCGCGATCGTGCGCCAGGCGGCGGAGGCGTGCGGGGGCTTCGCCGAAGCCCAGAACGCCCAGGACGGCGGCGCGCTCCTGCGCGTCGGCTTTGGCCCGGTCGTGCAGCTCGAGTCGGGTTCGCCCGCGGCGTAGTCCCGCCGCTCCTGGCCGCGCAGCCAGTCGAGTATTGATCCAAATAGTTGTCGCGGGCGCTATTCGGAGTAGAACAACATGTGTTGAGCGCCGCCGGAGGTGTCCGGTCTCGCGCCTAGCTTGAAGGACTTGTAGAGGGGTCGTCAAATAGTCCCATTGGTCAACCGCAACTTTTTCGCCTGCCCGGAGTCACGAAGGGTGCAGGCATGTCTCGATCCAGCTGAGTTCCGATAGGGGAGGTAGTCGTGAGGTCCAGGGTCCGTGTTTCGCTCGTAGCGCTCGTAGTCGGTGCGCTGGTAGTCCTATCGGTACCGGCCGCACAGGCCGCGGAAGCGCCGGCGATCGAAAAGCTGGTCGCCGTCAACTGCAAGGTTGAAGGCTGCGCTCAGACCGAAACGAAAATCAACCTTGGTCCTCCCTTCGGCGAACAGGACTACGTAGAACCGAAGACACCGACCGCCGTAGAAGCCGAAACCGAAGGCTTCCTTCAGGCCGGAGGACGGGTGCCCTTCGGGATCACGGACTTCAAGGTCGAAACGGGTAAAGGCGAAACCCTCCCCTTTGAGAAGCCAACGTCAGTGGTGACGCATCTGCGTACCGACGTTGCTCCTGGGCTTGCGACCGACCCGTATGCGGTTCCCGATTGTTCTGCTGCGAACTTCGGCGCGACAGAAGCCGTCCCCGGCACCGGGTTCTTTGCCGAACCTAAATGCGCCAAGAAGGGCGAAGCAGGCTCCACGCAGGTTGGTATGCAGCATGCGACGGTGTTCGTCGAAACAAACAAAGTAGCGAAAACGGGCATCGATCTCGCGCTCAAAGGCACTGTCTATAACCTTGAACCTCCCACTGGACTGGCCTCTGAGTACGGCGTCGCACTGGAACTTCCCAAACCTGTGACGGAAGGCATCCTCGGCGAAGTCTTCAAAGGCAGCCAGCCGGGGATCGAAAAAGCCCAGTACTTCGCTCATACCCTGATCGAAGGAAACGTCGAATGGGGCATCCAGGCCAAGGGCACCGGCCAGGGCGACTACCACGACTATTTTGAAATCAACGTCTCCCCGGCACTTCCGCTCGTCAGCTCGCGCCTCGACTTCGAAGGCACCAATGGCGAAGGAGATTTCGTCACCAACGCGACTAGCTGCCCAGGTCACAACACGACGACGCTGAAACTAACCGACGTCGAAAAAACGACCGTCAAAACGGAATACACCACGCCGGTCGGACTCAAGGGCTGTAACGGCGAAGCAGGCTTCGAACGCCTGCCCTTCGAACCTGTATTCAGACTGACCTCGGGATCGACGGTCTCTGACCAGCCCAACCAGATCACGACCGAAGTCTCGGAGAAACACGAACCGACCAAAGTTGACGCGTCCCAGGTCAAGACGGCGTCTATCGCAATGCCGGAAGGCATGACGTTGAACCCGTCGGCGGCGGCTGGGCTCGAAGACTGCACGCCCGCCCAGGCGAGGATCCACAGCGAAGTCTTCGGTGTGGCATGTCCGGTAGGCTCGGAACTCGGATCGGTAAGCCTCGACGTTCCGACGCTCCCCGCGGGTTCCCTGACCGGCAGCGTTTACCTCGGCGGTCCTGAATCAGGTTCGATCACGGGGCCTCCGTACATCATCTACGTCGTAGCCAACTCCGAACGGTACGGCGTTTCGGTGCGACTCAAAGCCGAAGTCGTGCCGAACGAAGCGACCGGCCAGCTCACGACGATCTTCCAAGAAAACCCCGAACAGCCTTTCAGCAACCTGAAGATCAAGTTTGACAGGGGCGTGCTGACATCGATAGCCAACCCTCTGATCTGCGGGAGTTACTCGGGCTCAACGACGTTCACGCCCGTCACCGGTACGGCAGCGGAAACGAACCCGTTCCCCGTATCTGTCACCGGCTGCGCCCCGTCGATCCCGTTCTCGCTGAGCCAGAGCACGCAGTATGAACCGCCGAACGCGGCGGGGCACAGCTCCTACACGTTCAACCTCAACCGGCCCGAAGGTCAGCAGTACCTGCAGAAGGTCACCACCACGCTGCCTTCCGGCGTCGTCGGTGAGATCCCAGACGTGACGCTCTGCGGCGAACCGCAGGCTGCTCGGGGCACGTGTGGGTCCGCGAGCAAGATCGGCACCGCGACCGTGGCCTCCGGCTCGGGCAGCTCCCCGTACACGTTCAACGGGTCTGTCTACATGACGGGGCCCTACAACGGCGCGCCGTTCGGCCTGTCGGTCGTCGTGCCCGCGGTGGCCGGTCCGTTCAACCTCGGGACGATCGTGACGCGCTCGACGATCAACATCAACCCGACGACGGCGCGAGTGACGGCCGAAACGGCGCTGCCGACGATCGTCAAGGGCATCCCGATACGCATGCGCTCGCTCAGCGTTGACGTCAACAGGCAGGGATTCCTGTTGAACCCGACCAACTGCGCGGTGGAGGCGACCGAATCGGTCCTCACCTCGACGTTCGGCGCCGTCCAGTCCGGGCTCTCGAGCCCCTTCCAGGCGGAAGGCTGTAGCGGCCTGGCGTTCAAACCGACGTTCACCGCGTCCACGAGCGCCAAACACTCGAAAACCCAGGGTGCGAGCCTCGTGACGACGATCACGATGCCGTCGGGTCAGGCGAACACGAAGTCGGTGTTCGTCACGCTGCCCAAACAGCTGCCGTCACGTCTGACGACGCTGCAGAAAGCGTGCCTGGCGAAGGTGTTCGAAGCCAACCCGCTCAACTGCAAAAAAGAATCTCCCGGCTCCGAAGTCGGCACGGCGACGGCGGTCACGCCGACGCTCTCGGTGCCGATGAAAGGCCCCGCGTTCCTCGTGTCCCACGCCGGTGAAGCATTCCCGAGCCTCGAGCTCGTGCTCGAAGGCCAGGGCGTGCGGGTGATCGTCGAAGGCAAAACGGACATCAAAAAAGGGATAACCACGACCAACTTCGCGGCGACCCCCGATGTGCCGGTCTCGAGCATCACCGTAAATCTGCCGCTCGGGCCGCACTCGGCGCTGACGACAGAAAACATCAACACGAACCTGTGCACCGCGAAGCTCACGATGCCCACGGTCATCACCGGCCAGAACGGCAAGGTCGTCAAATACTCGACCAAGATCAGCCCGACCGGCTGCGGCGTGCAGATCGTCGGGCACAAGGTAGTCGGCAGCACCGTGTACCTGACCGTCCAGACGTACGCGGCCGGGCGCATCAGCGGTAGCGGGTCAGGCCTGTCCACTGCCTACCGCACACTCGGCGGCGCGAGCAGAACGACGCTGAAGGTGCCGCTCTCGAGCGCCGGACGTGGCAGGCGTCGCCCGTTCAAGGTGAAGGTGCGTGTCGGCTTCGTACCCAAGAAGAAGGGCGCGCACTCCTCGTCATCCGTGACGGTGACGTTCCGCTAGCACCCCGACATACGGTGTAGTCCACGGGGGCGGCCGTAAGGCCGCCCCCGTCTTCGTCCCGGGCCCATCAGCGCCCGCGCATGCCGTACATTGTCGGTATGAATGTCGTTACAGGTACGGATACCTCGACATCCTCGGGGGGCATAGATCGCCTGCTCGCCGGCATCCGTCATCTGACCACGCTCGCCGACGAGGCCGGCAACGTCGACGCGCTGTTTCGCATGCTCGCGGGCGAGCTTTTGTCGGTTCCGGGGGCCGACGAGGTCCACATCCACCACCTCGCCCTCGACCCGGACCATCACGACGAGCTGGTGGCCGTGTACATGTTCGGCGGCATCGGACGGCTCAGCTACCTGCAGCCACGCGCCGAGCGCCCGCCCGGGGTGGGCTGGGTCGCGAGCACCCGCACCAGCTTCCTCGCCGCCGACGCCGACGCGCTCGCGGCCAGCTTGCCGCGACTGGCCGAGACCGGGACCGTCACCTCCGCGCTATTGCTCCCGCTCGCCGAGCGCGGTGAGGTGGAGGCGGTGGTCGTGCTCGTGCGCCGCGAAGCCGAGGGCTTCTCGGCGCCGGAGGTCGATCTCGCCGCCGCCCTCGTCGAGCAGGGGGCGACTGCGCTCGCGCTCGCGCGCGCGCGAGCCGAGGCGGGCACCGACGCCGTCACCGGCTGCATGAACCACCGGGCGATGCGTCGGCGCCTCGACGAGGAGATCGGCCGCGCGGCGCGCACCGGTGGCCCGCTCTCGGCTCTGCTGATCGACCTCGACGACTTCAAGCTCGTCAACGACCGTCACGGCCACCAGGCGGGCGACGCGTTGCTGCGCAGTGTCGTCCACGCGCTCGTCGGCGAGTTCCGCGCGTTCGACCGTGTGGCGCGCTACGGCGGCGACGAGTTCGTCGTGATCCTGCCCAACGCCGAGCTCGACAGCGCAGCCGCCGCGGCGACCCGCGCGCTCGAGCGCCTGCAGGCGATCCCTGCGTACGACGGCGTGGGCGCCGGCGTGTCCGCGTCGATCGGCGTCGGCCAATGGCAGGCGCCGATGAGCACCGATGAACTGCTCGAAGCCTGCGATGCCGCGCTGCTGCGCTCCAAGCGCCAGGGCAAGCGGCGCGTGACGCGCGCCTCGTAGACTGCCCGGTATGCCACACGACAGCTTCGGCGCCAAGGACACACTCGTTGTCGGCGGGCGCAGCTATGAGATCTTCCGATTGGACGCTCTGCAGCAGCGCTTCGACGTTGCACGGCTGCCGTTCTCGCTCAAGGTGCTGCTCGAGAACCTGCTGCGCAACGAGGGCAGCGGCCCGGTCACCGCCGCCGACGTCGAGGCGCTCGCCAGCTGGGACGCAAAGGCGCAGCCCAGCAAGGAGATCGCCTTCACCCCTGCGCGCGTGCTGATGCAGGACTTCACCGGCGTGCCGGCGGTCGTCGACCTGGCTGCGATGCGCGACGCCATGGCCGACATGGGCGGCGACCCGGCGAAGATCAACCCGCTCGCGCCCGCCGAGCTCGTGATCGACCACTCCGTTCAGGTCGACGCGTTCGGCACCCGTGACGCGTTCCGCTTCAACGCCGAGCGCGAGTTCGAGCGAAACCAGGAGCGCTACGCCTTCCTGCGTTGGGGCCAGGGGGCGTTCGACGACTTCGCAGTCGTTCCGCCCGACACCGGCATCGTCCACCAGGTCAACCTCGAGTACCTCGCGCGCGTCGTCTTCGACAACGACAAGACTCGACAGGCCTACCCCGACACGCTCGTGGGGACCGACTCGCACACGACCATGGTCAACGGGCTGGGCGTGCTCGGCTGGGGCGTGGGTGGCATCGAGGCCGAGGCGGCGATGCTCGGCCAGCCGATGTCGATGCTGATCCCGCAGGTGCTCGGCTTTCGCCTGCACGGCGAGTTGCCCGAGGGAGCCACCGCCACCGATCTCGTGCTGACGGTCACGCAGATGCTGCGCGAGCGCGGCGTGGTGGGCAAGTTCGTCGAGTTCTACGGCGCCGGCCTAGCCGGCCTGCCGATCGCCGACCGCGCGACGATCGGCAACATGTCGCCTGAGTTCGGCTCGACCTGCGCGATCTTCCCGATCGACGCCGAGACGCTCGCCTACCTCGAGTTCTCAGGACGCCCGCCCGAGCGCATCGCGCTCGTCGAGGCATACGCCAAGGAGCAGGGACTGTGGCACGACGAGCACTCCGAGGAGCCGACGTTCTCCGACACGATCGAGCTCGACCTGAGCACCGTCGAGCCGAGCCTCGCCGGCCCCAAGCGCCCGCAGGACCGGGTCTCGCTCAGCGGCGCGCAGGCGGCGTTCAGGACCGCGCTCGTCGACTACATGCCAAGCGGCGGCGAACAGCTCGACGCGATCGACGAGGCCGTCGCCGAGTCCTATCCGGCGTCCGACCCGCCCGCGAACGGCGCTCCCGGCCACCCGAGTCCAGGGGAGACGCATCCCGCCTCCCAACCCGCCGGCGCCACAGCCACGCTTCCCCACAACGGCACATCGACGCCTGTGACGCTCGACGGCGAGACCTTCGAGCTCGATCACGGCCACGTCGTGATCGCCGCGATCACCAGTTGCACCAACACCTCCAACCCGTCGGTGATGATCGGCGCCGGCATCCTCGCGCGCAACGCGCTCGCGCGCGGGCTGCGCTCCAAGCCGTGGGTGAAGACCTCGCTCGCGCCGGGCTCGAAGGTCGTCACCGAATATCTCGATCGCGCCGGCCTGACCGAGTCGCTGGAAGGGCTCGGCTTCAACCTCGTGGGCTACGGCTGCACGACATGCATCGGCAACTCCGGGCCGCTGCCCGAGGAGATCTCGGCGGCCGTCAGCGACGCGGATCTGGCCGTCGTCTCGGTGCTCTCGGGCAACCGCAACTTCGAGGGGCGCATCAACCCCGACGTCAAGATGAACTACCTCGCCTCGCCGCCGCTGTGCGTCGCCTACGCGCTCGCCGGCACGATGGACACCGACATCGTCGGCGACCCGCTGGGGCAGGACGAGCAGGGCAACGACGTGTACCTGCGCGACATCTGGCCCTCCGAGCAGGAGATCGCACATACGATCGGCGAGGCCGTGCAGGCCGACATGTTCCGTCGCAGCTACGGCGAGGTGTTCGCCGGAGATGAGCGCTGGAACGGCCTCCCGGTGCCCAAGGGCGAGCGCTTCGCGTGGGACGAGCGCTCGACATACGTGCGTCTGCCGCCGTACTTCCAGGGCATGCCGGCCGAGCCCGACGCCGTCAGCGACATCCACGACGCCCGCGTGCTCGCGCTGCTGGGCGACAGCGTCACCACCGACCACATCTCGCCAGCCGGCTCGATCAAGCGCGACAGCCCCGCCGGTCTCTACCTGCAGGAGCAGGGCGTCGCTCCGAGGGACTTCAACTCCTACGGCTCGCGCCGCGGCAACCACGAGGTGATGATGCGCGGGACGTTCGCCAACATCCGCCTGCGCAACCTGCTCGGCGGCGGCGCGCTGCCGGAAGGCGGCTTCACGCGCTACCTCGCCGACGGCGCCAACGAATCGTCCCCGGAGGGGGAGCAGATGTCGATCTACGACGCCGCCATGCGCTACATGCAGGAGGGCATCGACCTGGTCGTGCTCGCCGGGCGGGAGTACGGCTCGGGCTCCTCGCGCGACTGGGCCGCCAAGGGCACCAAGCTGCTCGGCGTGAGAGCCGTGATCGCCGAGAGCTTCGAGCGCATCCACCGCTCCAACCTCGTCGGCATGGGCGTGCTGCCGTTGCAGTTCCCCGACGGGCAGAGCGCAAGATCGCTCGGGCTGACCGGCGAGGAGGCGTTCTCGATCACAGGGCTCGCCGACGCGATGGCCGGCGGTGGGGCCGCTCCCGTCCAGGCGCGCGTGCGCGCCGAGCGCGACGGCGCGAGCCCGATCGAGTTCGACGCCTGCGTGCGGATCGACACGCCGCGCGAGGCGGAGTACTTCCGCCACGGGGGCATCCTCCAGTACGTCCTGCGAGCGCTGCTCGCCGGATGAGCCCCGCCGCGCGCAAAGCCGCCCCGAAACGCCGCCCTCGCGCCGCCGCGGGCGTGCCGCAGGTTCTGCGCGAGTTGCTCCTCGCGCGCGGTCCGTCCGGCTATGAGACGGCCCCCGCCCGCGTGTGGAGCGATGCGGCGAGCAAGTTCGCCGAGGTCAGCACCGACGTGGTCGGCACGCCGCGGGCGCTCGTGGCGCCCAAGCACGGCTACGAGAACGGCCCGCGACTGCTCGTGATGGGCCACATCGACGAGATCGGGCTGATCGTCACCCACATCGACGATGACGGCTATCTGTGGTTCCGCGAGGTCGGCGGCTGGGACGCGCAGATCCTCGTCGGCCAACGCGTGGTGCTCGACACGAGCGACGGCTCGGTGGCGGGCGTCGTCGGCAAGAAGCCGATCCACCTTTTGCGCGATGAGGAGCGCAAGAAGGTCGCCCAGATCCGCGACCTGCACATCGACATCGGCGCGCGCGACGGCGAGCAGGCCCGCGGGCTGGTGCGTGTCGGCGACGTCGCTGTGATCGACGCGCAGCCGATCGAGCTCCCCAACGGGCGGCTGACCGCGCGCGCGCTCGACAACCGCCTGGGCTCGTTCGTCGCGCTCGAGGCCGCGCGTCTGATCGCCGAGGCGGGCGGTGCGCAGTGGGAGGTCGCGGCGGTGGCCGCCGCGCAGGAGGAGACGACGTTCGGCGGCTCGCGCACCAGCGCGTTCGCGCTCGAGCCCGACGCGGCGATCGTCGTCGACGTCACCCACGCCACCGACGCTCCGGGGATCGACGTCAAGGAGGCCGGCAAGCACGAGCTCGGCTCCGGCCCAGTCATCACGCGCGGCTCGACGCTCAACAACGCCGTCTTCGAGCTGCTGTTCAAGGCAGGCGAGGCCGAGAAGATCCCCTTCACCGTCGAGGCCTCCGGGCGCGCCACCGGCACCGACGCCGACGCCGTGCACCTCAGCCGCGGAGGCATCCCCACCGGGCTCGTGTCGATCCCGATCCGCTATATGCACTCGCCCGTGGAGCTCGTCCAGCTCGACGACGTCCTGGCAAGCGCTCGCCTGATCGCCGCCGCCGCGCTCGCGCTCCAGCGCGACGCGTCGTTCGCCCAGTAGCGCGACTGTCAGTAATTACCCACAGTCGTCTCTGGTATAGGGCGGTTCTTGCTTCATTGCAGCAGGAGTCTCTTAACGAGGCTCGTACTTAACGCGGTTAAGGGGGCTGCGTGGCGCAAATGCCGATAGTTGGCCAGGTTCGCCATGCTGCAGTCAAACGCCCATTGCTCGAGCATGATCGCAATCCTCGCCCTCACCTTCGCATTCGGCTTCCCGGCGACGGGGCCACTGCTCGCCAGCCAAGGTCCGTCCAGCGCCACCAACGCTGGTGCCAACAAGGGGCTTCTGCTCGCGAGCAATGCGCACCGTGGCCACCTCGCTCAAAAGCGGACTGCCGGTGCAGCGAAGGGAAAGGGCGGCCTCAGGGGGCCGCGCGGGCCCGCAGGACCTGCCGGCTCGGTCGGACCCGCCGGCCCGCAGGGTAGCGAAGGCCCCCGAGGCGCCACCGGCTCCGCCGGCTCACAGGGGACGCAAGGCGAAAAGGGCGCAGATGGCACTGAAGGCAAGCAGGGCGCCAACGGAGCGCCCGGCGCCGCCGGCGCTGAAGGCAAACCAGGCGCCGCTGGCGCCGCGGGTCCAGAAGGCAAACAGGGTGTCGCCGGCGCGCAGGGCGTCAAAGGCGAAACTGGTGCCGCGGGTCCGGAAGGCAAACGTGGTGTCGCTGGCGCGCAGGGTGTCAAAGGCGAAACCGGTGCAGCCGGTCCGGAAGGCCGAGAGGGTCCGCAGGGCCCGGAAGGTCCCCCCGGTACGGAAGGGTCCGCGGGGTCGGATGGCTCGCAAGGCCCGGAAGGTCCGCGGGGCCCGGAAGGTCCGCAGGGCCTCGAAGGTCCGCAGGGTCCGGAAGGTCCGGAAGGCTTCGAAGGCACAGAAGGTCCGCGGGGTGCAGCCGGTCCGCAGGGTGCCGCCGGCGAAACGGGCGCCGCTGGTCCGGAAGGGCCGGAAGGTCCAGAAGGGCCGCAGGGTGCGAACGGTCACGAAGGCAAAGAAGGACCCAAAGGCCTCCAGGGCATCAGAGGCGAAACGGGCGCCACAGGAGCCGAAGGCGCAGAAGGAGCCAAGGGCGCCACCGGCGAAGCCGGCCCCACCGGACCGCCGGGGGCCAAAGGTGAAACGGGGGCTACCGGTCCAGAAGGTAGAGAAGGACAGCAGGGTTCCACCGGCCCGCAGGGTTCCACCGGCCCGCAGGGTCCCGAAGGCAAAGAAGGCGCGCAAGGTATCCAGGGCGTCAAAGGTGAAACTGGCGCCGAAGGCAAAGAAGGGCTCCAAGGCGTGACGGGCATCGCCGGCGAAACTGGCGCCGAAGGCAAAGAAGGGCCCAAAGGCGCGACGGGCGTCAAAGGCGAAACGGGTGCCAAAGGCGCGGAAGGCAAAGAAGGCAAAGAAGGGAAAGAAGGCAAAGCGGGAGCTACCGGCGCGACGGGCGTCAAAGGCGAAACGGGGGCCAAAGGCGCGGAAGGCAAAGAAGGGAAAGAAGGCAAAACGGGAGCCACCGGCGCGACGGGCGCCAAAGGCGAAACCGGTGCCAAAGGCGCGGAAGGCAAAGAAGGCAAAGAAGGCAAAGCGGGAGCCACCGGCGCGACGGGCGCCAAAGGCGAAACGGGCGCCAAAGGCGAAACGGGCGCCAAAGGCGAAACGGGCGCCAAAGGCGAAACGGGCGCCAAAGGCGCGGAAGGCAAAGAAGGCAAAGAAGGCAAACTCGCAGCGGAATCCGTCATCACGGGCGATCTGGCCAAAGAAGCCATCACGGTTGCGAAGCTCGTGGCGCCGACCGCCAAGCCTGCGAAACCCGCGGAAGGTGCGATCACGGTCGCAGCCGCGTCCCCGGCTCGTAAGGTGTCGGCGGCGATCGTCGGCAACGGCGTCAAAAAAGAATGGGTGATCGAACACGGCCTCGAAACGAGGCTCGTCGCGGTCACGGTTCAGACCAGCGAAGGCGAAGAACCGGCCGAAGTGGAACCCGCCGCCAATTACAAAGTCAAGGCCATCAGCGCGAAAGCGGTCGAACTGGTGTTCACCACGGCTCCCGCTGCGAAAGCGCTGCTGTACGTCACCGTGGTGGGTTGACGCGATGACCGGCAGATCGCGACTGTTCCTCACCAAGCTCACGGGTGCCGCCACGGTCCTGCTCGCAAGCGTCTGCGTGTCCGCTTGTGGGTCGAGCACGCGGAACCTCGACAGCGTGACGGTCGAGCGTGCGATTGCCAGGTCGATCCTGAGCGAGCGTGGTCTGTACACGACGGTCGCGTGCCCGTCGAAGGTCCCGCAGCTGGCGGGTCGCGTGTTCAGGTGCATGGCGCGCCTGGATGTGGGCAGCTACCCGGTCACGGTCACCGAGATCAACGGCAACGGTCACGTTGGCTTTCAGGATGAAAGACCGCTGGTCGTATTGAACGTGGCCAAAGTCCAGCGGGCGATCGAGGCGTCGGTGTTCGACCAGAGGCATCTGCGCGCAACCGCCTCCTGTCCGGCCGAGGTGCTGCAGCGTGCGGGACTCGTCTTCCAGTGCACGGCCGCGATCAACGGCGAGACGCATCGCTACCCGTTCGTGGTCAGCGAGCTCGACGATGCAGGTCACGTGCGATACGTCGGCACATGAGACGTCCGCCGCTGCCCGGAGCGACGAGGGTCTAGGCCGTCGTAGAGAGCTCGCTCATCGCCGAGACCTTGTACGGCTCGCCGGGGCAGCCGCCGATCACCAGCATGCGCAGACCGTCCGGTCCCGCGTGGACCTTGCGCTTTGGCTCGGGTGCGACCCGCACGAACGTCTCGCTGTCGAGCTCGACGCGCTCTCCTTCGATGTCCATCCAACCCGAGCCGCCGATCGCCAGGAAGACCTCCTCCTGACCGCTGTCTGCGTGATCGTGCTCGGGGTAGTCGCCATAGTCAGGCGGAAGCTGGATCACCTGGAAGCCGAAGGCCGTGACGCCCAGCTCGGCCCTCGCCTTGACGAAGCCGCCGCCAAAGCCGGCCTCCATCTCGCTGAGCTTCTTGGCTGTGTAGTCGGCCATGCGCCGCTGAGAATACCGCTTGCGCGGCGATCACGAGCGATCGGCGAACGGAATCACGATCGCGAGCTGACGCGACTTGGCGAGGAGCGTGCCGTCAGCCGCCCAGATCGTGCCGTCCTCGATGAAGAAGCCCTCGTGCACGAGCTCGGTACTGGTCCTCGCCAGGCACAGCGCGCGCGGGTCAGGCTCGTGCCGCTGGGCGTCGTGCGTGTGGAAGTGAACCGTGAGATCGACCGTCGGCACGGCGACCGGCTCTGTCAGGCGCATGTAGGGCGCGGGTATCAGCGCGTCGCTGTAGAAGGCCAGCGAGAGGGCATCGAGCGGCCGTGGCTCGGCGAGCCCGATCCAGGTGAGGATCTCCATCGGGTGCTCGGCTCCGGACAACGGCGTGCCGCCCATCCGTGGCTGCAGCACTAGGTGACGTGCGAATTCCGGGCCGCCGTGCTCGATCAACTTGACCCCCTCGCGTGAGGGGTCGGGTGGCTCCACGGCGGGCATGTGCACGTCCGAGATCTCCGGGCCGCCCCACGGGACCGAGAACGCCGCCAGCGCCAGAGCGATCAGCTTCCCGTCCTGCTGCATCCGCGCTGAGAGCGTGCTCAGCGAGCGTCCTTCGCGCTCGATCGTCGTCGTGATCTGCACAGGGCCGGGCTCGGGCGCCCGTGCGTAGTGGATCGTCAGCGAGCGCGGTGCGCGCTGCGCGTCGGCGACCGACTCGATCAGCGCGCGCATCAGCATCGCCGCGAGGTAGCCGCCGTGCGGCCCGCGACCGGCGCGCCAGTCGGGCGCGACCTCCGCGCCGAACAGGAAACGCGGGCCAGCTCCCTCCCCGTGGTCCGCCTGGATGGAGCCGTCCGAGCCGTCTTCGCGCCACACCGCCGTGTCGCGGTCGAGCTTGCCGGGTTGCGCGACCGGCCGATCGGCGAGCGACGGCTCGCTGGTCGCCTCCTCAGCCACGTACGAGGCGCTTGTAGGTGATGCGGTGGGGTCGGTCGGCGGCCGCGCCGAGCAACGCGTGGCGGTGCTCCTCGTAGGCCTCGAAGTTGCCCTCGAACCACGTGACCTGCGAGTCGCCCTCGAACGCCAGCACGTGGGTGGCGACGCGGTCGAGGAACCAGCGGTCGTGCGAGATCACGATCGCGCAGCCGGGGAACGCCAGCAGGGCGTTCTCGAGCGCGCGCAGCGTGTCCACGTCGAGGTCGTTGGTGGGCTCGTCGAGCAGCAGCAGGTTGCCGCCGCTGCGCAGCAGCTTGGCCAGATGCACGCGGTTGCGCTCGCCGCCGGAGAGCTTGCCGATGCGCGCCTGCTGGGAGCTCCCCTTGAAGTTGAAGCCCGCCGTGTACTGACGCGAGTTGACCTCGCGATCGCCGACCTTGATGTGCTCGTAGCCTTCGGAGATCTCCTCCCACACGGTCTTCTCCGGATTGAGCGAGTCGCGCGACTGGTCGACGTAGGCGAGTTGCACCGTGTCGCCGAGCTCGAGCTTGCCCGCGTCGGGCGTCTCCTCGCCGGTGATCATCCTGAACAGCGTCGTCTTGCCGGCGCCGTTCGCTCCGATCACGCCCACGATCCCCGCGCGGGGCAGGTCGAACGACAGCGACTCGATCAGCAGCCGGTCGCCGAAGCCCTTCGACACGTCCGTCGCCGTCAGGACCTTGTCGCCCAGGCGCGGCCCCGGCGGGATGTGGATCTGGACCTCGTCGAGCTTGATGTTGCGGTCCTCTGCGATCAGCTCCTCGTAGCGCGCCAGGCGCGCCTTGGACTTCGTGCGTTTGCCCTTGGGGTTGGTGCGCACCCATTCGAGCTCCGCGGCGATCGTGCGCTCGCGGCCCTTTTCCGAGCGCTCTTCCTGGGCCATCCGCGCCTGCTTCTGCTCGAGCCAGCTCGAGTAGTTGCCCTGGTAGGGGATGCCCTTGCCGCGGTCGAGCTCGAGGATCCAGCCGGCGACGTTGTCGAGGAAGTAGCGGTCGTGCGTGACCGCGACGATCGCGCCCTTGTACTCGGACAGATGCTGCTCCAGCCACGCGACCGACTCGGCGTCGAGGTGGTTGGTGGGCTCGTCCAGCAGCAGCAGGTCGGGAGCGCGCAGCAGCAGGCGGCACAGCGCCACGCGCCGGCGCTCGCCGCCGGAGAGCGTGCTCACATCGGCGTCCGGCGGCGGCAGGCGCAGCGCGTCCATCGCGTATTCGAGTTGCGTGTCGAGGTTCCACGCGTCCGCGGCTTCGATCTTCGCCTGGATCTTGCCGAACTCCTCGGCGGTCTCGTCGGAGTAGTTGGCCGCCAGCTCGTTGAAGCGGTCGAGCAGCGCCTTCGTCTCGGCGACGGCGTCCTCGACGTTGCCCCTGACGTCCTTGCTCTCATCCAGGTGCGGCTCCTGCTCGAGCATGCCCACGGTTGCGCCCGGCGCGAGCGCCGCCTCGCCGCGGTACTCCTGATCGATCCCCGCCATGATCCGCAAGAGCGTCGACTTGCCCGCGCCGTTGTAGCCGAGCACGCCGATCTTCGCGCCCGGATAGAACGCGAGCGAGACGTCGTCGAGCACGGTCTTGTCCGGCGGGTGCAGCTTCGACAGCCGGTGCATCGTGAAGATGTATTGAGAGGACATTCGCACGCAGGATAGAGAGGAAGGAAATGCGGTCCTCCCTCGCTAACGTTGTCGGGTCATGCCCACCACCGTCCTCGATGTCGAGCAGCACCTGCTCCTGCTGGAGCTGGATGCGCCGTTCACGAAGCGCGACGTGCAGCTCGCGCGCCGGCGCATGGCCAAGCGCTGGCACCCCGACGTGGCTCCGCAGGGGCGCCAGTTCGAGCACGAGCGCCACCTCAAGGCGATCAACGAGGCCGCCGACCAGCTCGAGCGCCTCGCGGAGGGCTCGCGCGGGGGGAAAGTAACGGCCAATGCAGTCAAGGTCAGCGCCGCCGCCGCGCGCCGCGAGCGCGAGGAGGCCGGGCGGCGCAACTACGAAACCGAACAGCGCGCTCGTGCCGCCGCCAAAGACCGGGCCGAAAACGACCCGTTCGGCAGCAGGGTGCCCGACCACTCCGTGGTGCACCGCTACGCGCGCTGCCTCACCTATCCCGAGTGGGGCGTCGGGACCGTCGCCGGCATCTACTTCTCCGACGGGGCGGCGGGGGCCGATTCAACCGGCGAGGAAGTGCAGCAGTGGGCGCGCGTCAAGTTCAGCCACGGGATCCGCACCGTGCCCGCGGGCAGCATGAAATTCGTCGACTTCTCAAAGCCAGATCCCGCCGAGGAGCGCGTCGAACGCTTCCTGATCGCCGCGCAACGCGCGATGGCCGAAGGCGAGTACGAGCTCGCCGCACAGCGCCTCATCTACGCCCGCGACGCCGAGCCGCGCAACGTAGCGGTGCTGCGACTGATGACGCTCGCGTTCTGGAACGCCGGCAAGCTCGACGAGGCCGCGCGTGCGGTGCGCGACTGGGCCCGCGTCGACGGCAGCCGACCGGCGGCCCACCGCTTCGCAGCGCGGATCTACGAAGACATGGGCGCGACCGACCTCGCCGAGGAGGCCGCCGAGCGCGCGGCGCTGCGCGGGCCTTCGGATGCCGGCGCGTGGGAGCGCCTCGGCCGGTTGCGGCTGACGCTGATGGACCGCGAGGGCGCCCTGGAGGCGCTCAGGCGGGCGCTGGCGCTCGGCGCCGGCAAGGATGTGCATGACCTCGTCGCCCAGGCGCTCGCGATCGAGCCGAGCCTCGCGGGCTAGAGGATGTTCACCGCGCGCGAGACGATCAGCCCGATCGTCACAAGCGAGACGGTCGAACTGCACGCCCATGACGCCCTTCGCCTTCAGCGTCAGCGGCATCGTGTCAGTGGGGGAGAAGGCCGTGGCGTTCGTCAGCGACACGTACAGGTAGTCGAAGAACTGCGGGCGCCAGTAGCGCGGCTGGACGCGGTCGTCGTTCATCTGGGGAAACAGGAAGTCCGGTGGCCCGTCGTGGCCGGCGGCGCGACGACCGGGGCCGCCGCGGTCGAGCTCCCAGTACCACAGCGCGAAGATCAGGAAGTTGGTCAACCAGATCAGCATGCCCGAGATGATCAACTCGGGCCCGTTTTCGACTTTGTGGTGGAGCAGAAGGTGGCTGAGCTCGACGAGCGCGTAGATGTTGGCGGCGCTGACGAACGCGGTCAGCGCGATCGCCGTGCGCCGGCGACCGGTGTGCTCGTGCTCGAGCTGTCGCGGGGTGGCCAACGACAGGCCGATAACGAGGACTCCCTCGAGCGCGGGCACAAGCCACGATGGACCCGCGGTTAGACGAGCAGGCAGCCCGACCTGCAGGCCGATCGCGACCAGCAGCGTGAGCTGTACCGGCCAGAACGACTCCGGGCCCGGCGGCGGCGGGTAGGGACGGCCAGGCAGGGTCGCGCTCGCTTGCTCCACGAGCCGAGAGCGTAGGGGGCCGGTCGGAGGTGATCGGTGAGCACATGGGCGTCGGCGCCGGCGGAAATGCTCCGGTCCGCCGGAGGCGCTAGGTTCGCGCGGTGCGTCTGATCGTCGCTCGCTGTGAGGTCTCCTATGCCGGTCGCCTGAGCACCGTCCTGCCGGAGGCGGTGCGGCTGCTGATGGTCAAGAGCGACGGCACGTTCATGGTGTGGGCCGACGGGGGCGGCTCGAACGTCAAGCCGCTGAACTGGATGGTCGCGCCGACCGTTATCGAGGAGCAGGTCGGCGATGACGGTCGCCTGCAGCGGCTGCTCGTGCGCAAGCGCGGCCAGGATGAGTTGCTGGACGTGTCGGTCGCGGAGGTGCTCTCCGACGTCGAGCACGAGCTCGACACGCTCGCGTCGCTGGAGAAGGAGGGCATCGAGCGCGAACTGCAGGAGCTGCTGGCCGACACCCCGCAGTGGTGCGGCGAGGGCTTCAGGCTCGTCCGGCGCGAGTGGCCCACCGACATCGGTCCCGTCGACCTGATGTGCCGGGATGGCGAGGACGAGTGGATCGCCGTCGAGATCAAGCGCATCGCCACGATCGACGCAGTCGAGCAGCTGACGCGCTACCTCGAGCGCATCCGCCTGGACCCGGCGCTCGGATCGTGCCGGGGCGTGCTCGTCGCTCAGAGCATCAAGCCGCAGGCACGGGTGCTCGCCGAGTCGCGCGGAATCGACTGCGTCGAGGTCGATCTCGCGGTGCTGCGTGGCGAGCGCGAGCCCGACTTGAAGCTGTTCGCCGCCTGACCAGCGGACCGCTAGGCTGCTGTGGTCCCCGAGCGAGGAGAGTCGCGATGAGCGCAGCCGAAGCAGCCGTTTCCAGCGAGCCCGTCCTCACCGAGCGGCGCGGCAACGTCCTCTTGATCACGCTCAACCGGCCCGAGGTGCGAAACGCCGTCAACGCCGCGCTCGCCGAAGGCGTCGGCAATGCGTTGGAGGAGCTCGACGCCGACGACAGCCTGTCGGTCGGTGTGCTCACCGGCGCCGGCGGCTTCTTCTGCGCGGGCATGGACCTCGGCGCGTTCGTCAAGGGCGAGTCGCCGTGGTTCGGCGACCGTGGCTTCGCCGGCATCGCGCAACGTTCCGCGCGCAAGCCGCTGATCGCCGCGATCGAGGGCTTCGCGGTGGCAGGGGGGATGGAGATCGCGCTGGCCTGCGATCTGATCGTTGCTGCCAAGGGCGCCAAAATGGGGATTCCCGAGGCCAAGCGCTCGCTGGTGGCGGCCGGTGGCGCGCTGCTGCGGCTGCCGCGACGGATGCCCTACCACGTGGTGATGGAGCTGGCGCTGACCGGAGACGCCGTGCCGGCCGAGCGCTTCCACGAGCTCGGCGTCGTGAACAGCCTTGCCGAGCCCGGTTCCGCCGTGGAGGTCGCGCTCGAGCTCGCCGAGCGGATCGCCAAGAACGGTCCGCTGGCGCTGATCGCCTCCAAGCGCATCCTGCAGGAGCAGTTCGACTGGTCGAGCGCCGAGATGTGGGAGAAGCAGGGCGCCATCACCGGGCCCGTGTTCACGTCCGAGGACGCCAAGGAGGGCGCCAGCGCATTCAAGGAGAAGCGCGAGCCGGTCTGGAAGGGACGCTAGCGGGGCTCCGCGCTGAGCCGCTCGGGTCGCGGCGCTTCGCGCGGGCGACCGATCGTCTCATCGCTCCGCCTGCCTGGGGCGGGCGTGAGGGGCTGGGCGGGCAGCAGCGCCAGGGCCATCACGACGCCAGCGCCCGCCACGCCCGCAGCGACGAGGTTGCCCGCGCTGAAGCCATGGAAGAACGCGCTACTCGCGGCGTGATGCAGGCTCGCCGCGAGCGCTGCGTCGCCCGCCTGGCGGAGGTGCTCGGCGGCGATCAGCGCCGCGCCCGCTGAGCTGTGCGCGGCGCTCGCCAGCGGCGCTGGCAGGCCGCGCGGCAGCAGGCTGCTCAGCCGGCTGCCATACAGCGACGCGTACACGCTGCCGATCACCGCAACGCCGAGCGTGCCGCCGAGCAGACGGGTCGTGTCGTTGACCGCCGAGCCGACGCCCGCCTTCTCGGTCGGCACCACGCCCATGATCGCCTCGGTCGCCGGCGCGCTCGTGAAGCCCATGCCCGTGCCGAACAGCACCATCTGGATCGCGATCGTTCCGTAGCTGAGGCTCGCGTTTCCCCGCGACACCCACGCGTAGAACGCCGCCATCATCGCCAGCCCGGCCGCCACGACGAGCTTCGTGCCGAAGCGCACCGCGAGCTTCGTGCCGAGCACCGACGCCACGCCCACGGCGCTCGCCACCGGGAGCAGGTGCACGCCCGCCGACAGCGGGCCGTAGTCCTTGAAGAACTGGAAGAACTGGGTGATCAGGAAGATGAATCCGAACAGCGCGAAGAACGCGATCGTCACCGACGCGCTCGCCGCGGCGAAGCGCGGGTTTCCGAACAGCCCCACGTCGAGCATCGGCTCGCGCATGCGCCGCTCCCACGCGATGAACGCCACCAGCGCCAGCGCGCCCGCGGCGAAGCCCGCGATGCTCCGCGCGCTGCCCCAGCCGTGGTCGGGCGCCTCGATGATCGTGAAGATCAAGAGGCCGATCGCCGCGGTGGAGAGCGCGAAGCCGCCACGGTCGGTGCGCGGCGCGTGCGGGTCGCGCGAGGTCGGCACGCTGTAGGCGACGAGTCCCGCGCCGAGCGCGGCCACCGGAGCCATCACGAAGAAGATGCTCTGCCACGAGGAAGCTTCGATCAGCCAGCCGCCCACGATCGGCCCGAGCGCGATCGCCACGCCCGTGCTCGCGCCCCACAGCCCGATCGCACGCGCGCGCTCGGAGCGCCCGGTGTAGATGTTGGAGATCAGCGACAGCGTCGCCGGGAACACCATCGCCGCGCCCAGGCCCATGAAGCAGCGCGCCACGATCAGTTGCCCCGCCGTCGTCGTCAGGCCGCCCGCGACGCTCGCCACGCCGAACACCGCCAGGCCCGACAGCAGCATGCCCTTGCGGCCGATCCGGTCGCTCAGGCTGCCGCACACCAGCAGCAGCGCCGCGAACACGAGGTTGTACGCGTCCACCACCCACTGCAGTTGGCTGTTGGACGCGTGCAGCTTGCGCACGAGCGTCGGCAGCGCCACGTTGACGATCGTCGTGTCGAGGTTGATCACGAACGCCGCGACGAGCAATGCCGCAAGGGCCAGGGACTTGCGGGCCATCAACTCATTTATAAATCATCTAGGAGCGCCCGAGGGCTCGAGCGCCTGCGTGCGCGCAGTCAGTAACCGCGACGCTGGCGCTTGCGCTGGCGACGAATGGCCAGGAAGCGCTTCCACAGCGCCCACATCTCAGCGCTCTCCCGGGGTCTTGCGGGGGTACTGGGAGATCGGCTGGCGCAGGTCGATCGCGGTCGTCACGATCCGGTTCTGTTCGTCGATGTGCGCCGCCGGGTAGCCCTCGCCCGGGCTCGCCCGCTCGGGACGCCCGACGTAACCGAAGTGCATCTGCTCGGGCATGATCTGCATCAGGCGCGGGAACATGTGTGCGCGCGCGCCCATGTTGCGCGGCTCCTCCTGCACCCACAGCACCTCGCGCAGGTTCGGGTAGCGGGCCATCAGCTCGAGGATCTGACGTTCGGGGAACGGGTACAGGAGCTCCACACGCGCCACCGCAAGGCCGGTGTGCGATGGGCGTTCGGGGTGCCCGACGAGGTCGTAGTAGATCTTGCCCGTGCACAGCACCAGGCGCGTCACCTGCTCGTCCTGCACTCCAGGCTCGGCGAGTACCGGCTGGAAGCTCGTGCCCTCGGCCATGTCCGCGATCGCGCTCGCCGCCTGCGGCAGGCGCAGCAGCGACTTCGGCGTCATCACGACGAGCGGGCGCTGCTTGGCGATGCGTGCCTGGCGGCGCAGCAGGTGGAAGTACTGGGCTGGCGTCGTCGGGCTCGCCACGCGGATGTTGCCCTCAGCCGCGGCGCGCAGGAAGCGCTCCAGGCGCGCCGAGGAGTGCTCGGGGCCCGAGCCCTCGTAGCCATGTGGCAGCAGCAGCGTCAGGCGCGAGGTCTGGCCCCACTTGGCCAGGCCCGAGGTGATGAACTGGTCGATGATCACCTGCGCCGAGTTGACGAAGTCGCCGAACTGCGCCTCCCACAGCACGAGCGTCTCCGGAGCCTCCTGGCTGTAGCCGTACTCGAAGCCCATGCACGCGAGCTCTGACAGCGGGCTGTTGTGCAGCTCCAGCGGCGCGAGCGCGTCCGGCAGGCTCTGGATCGGGCACACCGTCTGGCCGGTCTTGGCGTCGTGCAGGACCATGTGGCGCTGGCTGAACGTGCCGCGCTCGGTGTCCTGCCCGGTCAGGCGCAGCGGCGTGCCCTCGGTCAACAGCGACGCGAACGCCAGCGCCTCGCCGTGCGCCCAGTCGATCTTCGGCTCCGTCGTCGCGCTCTCCGCGAGTGCTTCGCGCCGGCGCTCGAGCTGTTTGACGAGCTTGGGATGCACGGTGAAGCCCTCGGGCGTGCGCAGCAGCTGCTCGCCCAGCTCGCGCAGGCGTGCCGCCGGCACCGCCGTGTCGACCTCCGGGCTTGGCGAGCGGTCGAGCTGGTACTCGCCCGTGACGTGCTCGCCCTCGTGCTCGGCCGCCGCCGCGATCTTCGCCTTCAGACGCTGGTGCAGGAGCGTCAGGTTGTCCCACACCTCCTGCGCCTGGCGGTCGACCTCCTCCTTGGAGACGACGCCCTCGGCGACCAGGCGGTCGGCCCACAGTTCGTACACGCGCTTCTTCGTCTTGATCTTCGCGTACATCTCCGGCTGCGTGTACGCGGGCTCATCAGACTCGTTGTGGCCGAATCGCCGGTAGCCGATCAGGTCGATCAGCACGTCGTGGCCGAACTCCTGGCGGAACGCGAACGCCAGGCGCACCGCGCTGATGCACGCCGGCACGTCGTCGGCGTTGACGTGGATGATCGGCACGTCGAAGCCCTTCGCCAGGTCCGATGCCCAGCGCGTCGAGCGCGCGTCGTCGGGGTCGGTCGTGAAGCCGACCTGGTTGTTGGTGATCAGGTGCACCGTGCCGCCGACCTTGTAGCCGTCGAGCGCCTGCAGGTTGAACGTCTCCGACACGACCCCCTGGGCGGGGAACGACGCGTCGCCGTGGATCACGATCGGCACCGCCGCGTTCGTGTCCTGATGGGCGTGCGGGCCCTTGCGCGAGGTCTGCGCCGCGCGCGTCGCGCCCTCGACCACCGGCGATACGTACTCGAGGTGGCTCGGGTTGGACTCGAGGTTGACGCGGATCGTGCCGCCGTTCGGCAGCTGGTAGGTGCCCTGCGTGCCGTGGTGGTACTTCACGTCGCCCGTGCCGCCCTGCGGGATCGTCGTCACGGCCTCGAGCGTCGAGGCGCCCTCGAACTCCCCGAAGATTGTGTCGTAGGAGCGCCCCAGGTTGTGCGCGAGCACGTTCAGGCGGCCGCGGTGGGCCATCCCGACGACGACCTCCTGGCCACCGTGAGCCGCCGACAGCTGGATCAGCTCGTCGAGCATCGGCACCGTCATGTCCAGCCCCTCGATCGAGAACTGGTGCTGTCCGAGGTATGCCTTGTGCATGAAGCGCTCGAGCGCGTCCACCTCGACCAGGCGCTTCAGCAGTGTTCTGCGCTCGTCGTTGGTCAGCTCGTGGCGGAACGCGCCCGACTCGATGTGCTCGCGTAGCCACACGCGCTGGCGGTGCGAGGCGATGTGCTCGATCTCATAGGCGATCGTGCCGCAGTAGGTCTCGCGCAGGTGCGGCAGCGCGTCGGCGAGCGTCGCGCCCGGCACGTACACCTGGAAGATCTTCGCCGGGAGCCGCGCCTGGAGCTCCGGCGTCAGTCCGAGCGCCTCCGGGTCGAGGCCCGGGTCGCCCTCGGGCTCTGAGCCGAGCGGGTCCAGGCGAGCGGCCAGGTGGCCGTGGCTGCGAACGCGGCTGACGAACGTGCTCGCCGCCTGGACCGCCTGCAGCAGCTCTTCGCCGCCGGGATACAGCCCCGCGCGCGCTGCGCCGTCGGCGCCCGGCGCGGCCGGGGCCGCGGTCGCAGCCGCGACGGGCGCGGGCAGCGCAGCCGGCTCCAAGCCCAGCGCCGCGAACAGGTCCTCGTAGAAGCTGTTCTCGCCTTGCAGGTAGCCCTCCACCAGCGCCAGGAAGCGCCCCGACTCCGCGCCCTGGATGACACGGTGGTCATACGTGGAGGTCATCGTCATGACCTTCTCCGCGCCGATGCCCGCGCCGACCGCGCCGAGGCCCACCGGGTAGGCGATTGAGCCCGTCGCCACGATCGTCCCCTGGCCGTTCATCAGGCGCGGCACCGATGCCACCGTGCCGATCCCGCCGGGGTTGGTGAGCGTGATGTTGGCGCCCACCAGATCGTCCGCCGTCAGCGTGTTCGTGCGCGCCTTCTCCACCAGCGCGTCGTAGGCATCGAGGAACTGGTCGAACGGAAGCTGTCCCGCGTCGCGGATCACCGGCACCATCAGCGTGCGCGAGCCGTCCTTCTTCTCCACGTCCACCGCCAGGCCGAGGTTCACCTGACCGTCCACCATCCGGTACGGCTTGCCGTCGATCTCGGCGAAGTGGTTGGTCATCACCGGCATGTCCTCGCTCGCGCGCGCGAGCGCGTAAGCGATCACGTGGGTGAACGACACCTTGCGCCCGGATGCCTTCAACTCGCGCCGGCGCGCGTCGAGCACGCTCACCGTCAGCGTGCGGAAGCTCGTCGCGGTGGGTATCGAGCGCGACTCCTCCATGTAGCGTGCCAGCGCCGCCGCGCCGCCGCGCAGCGGCTGCGCGCTCGGCTCCGCCGTCTTGGTTGCCGCTCCGTTGGCGCTCGTGCCGTTGCCCGCCGCGCCGTTGCCCGCCGCCGCGGAGAGCACGTCCGACTTCGTGATCCGGCCCGCCGGCCCGCTGCCGGAGACCGCGCCGAGGTCCACGCCCTCGACCGCCGCCGCGCGCGCGGCGACGGGGGAGACCTTCGTGCCGTCGGGCACGATCGTCGCTCCGTCCGCGGACTGCGACTGCGTTGCCGTGGGCTGTGATGCGGCAGGCTGCGCTGCAGCAGGCTGCGATGCCGTCGGTTGCGGCGACGCGGTCGGCGCGGCGTCGTTCACTGAAATCCGCGCGATCACCTGGCCGACCGTGACCGTGTCGCCCTCCTGCATCAGGATCTCGCTCACCGTGCCGCTCGCCGGGGATGGCAGCTCCAGGTCGACCTTGTCGGTTGAGATCTCGACGATCGTGTCGTCGACCTTGATCGGGTCGCCGACCTTGACTCGCCATTCGAGGATCGTCCCCTCGGTGACCGACTCGCCCGCGGCAGGGGTCAGCACGTCCACGATCTGAGTCGCTGAGCCGTTGGTCGCCCGAGGGGCCCCGGCGGCGGGCTCGGGGGTTGACTCGGCGACGGTCTCGGCGGCGGCTTCAGGGGTTGACTCGACGGCCTCCGCGGCGGGCTCGGCGGTCTCAGCGGCCGGCTCGGCGGTCTCGACAACGGGGGCCGCGCCGTTGACCGAGATGCGCGCGATCACCTGTCCGACGGTGACGGTCTCACCCTCCTCGACGAGGATCTCGCTGACCGTTCCACTGGCCGGCGAGGGCAGCTCGACGTCGACCTTGTCGGTTGAGATCTCGACGATCGTGTCGTCGACCTTGATCGCGTCGCCGACCTTGACTCGCCATTCGAGGATCGTTCCCTCGGTGACCGACTCTCCCGCGGCAGGGGTTACGACGTCTATCGTCTGCACTGCCGAGGTACTGGTTGCCATCGGTGCCTCACTTTAGCGCGGCGTGTGGTGGCACACGCTGGCGCTCTTCGCGGATGAACTGGTAGCTGCCGAAGAACGGTCCGATCCCCCCGAGCACCGCCACGGCGACGGCCAGCTTCAGCGAGACGACGTGCAGACGCGCGGCGGCGATGCAGGCCAGAGACATGAAGATCCACAGCAGTCCGTGCGTCCATCCGAGCACGAGCGTCAGCGGTTCCGGCTTGCCGATCGCGAACGCGCTGACGAGCAGTGCCGTGTACACGCACGAGTGGAAGAAGGAGGTCCACTTGAGGCGAGTGAACGTCAGCGGCCCCGCTGCCGGACGCAGGCGCTGGTTCACTGCGACAGCCATTGTGCCATCCGTGGCAGAACGTCTCCGGCCTCGGGCGGCCACTCGGCGATCTCGCGCGGCCACCACGCGAACTCGTCGTGCTCGTGGTCGGGAGTGACGGCCTCCTCGACGCCCTCCGCGAGCCACGCCTGCCCGACGAACATGACCAGCCGGTGCGGCAGTCGCAAGAGCGCCTCGCCGCGCACGCGCTCGGGCGAGACCGCCCACTCCTCTTTCAGCTCCCGCACGAGCGTGTCGGCTGGGCTCTCGCCGAGGTCGACCGCGCCACCTGCCCCGAGCGCCCAGCGACCGGCCCACGAGGAGACCCACGGCGCGCGTCGCCCCGCCAGCCAGCGGCCGTCGGCCGAACGCGTCACGCACAGCGCGGCCATGCTCTGCGAGGCGTCGCCTTCGACCAGGCGCAGCGCCCAGCGCAGCGGCTGTAGCTCGATCGAGATCCCCTGCTCGTCCTGTCGGTAGTCGACCAGGCGCGCCGCCACCCCGTCGTGGCTGGGCGAGCCGCGTTCCTGCAGCTCCCTGATCGCGGCGTCGGCGGCCTGCGCCTGCTCCTGCGAAGGCTCGAACGGCTGCTCGCGCCAGTGCGCGGTGATCTGCTCCAGCGCCCACGGACCGCGGGCGAGGATCTCCGGTGCGTGGTTGGCGGGCGGTGCGTCGGGCACTCCCGCGAAGGCTAGTGAATCCACCGGAAATGCGGTGAAGCTGTCTAGAACGGGCGCACCGGTGAGCCGGCGCCGAGAGCGCCTGCCCGTAGACTCGCCCGCGTGGACGGCCGTCGGCGCAAGCACTGGGGGTGGGGGTTCGAGGACCAGCAGCCCTCGACCGCGCAGCTGGGCGACTCGGCGCTCGCACTGGGTGCGCATCTCGGCTTCGAGCTCGGCGAGGTGGAGGAGCCGGTGGCGCTCGACGCGGTGCGCCTGCCGGCGCCGCGCGTGCAGGCGCCGGCGGCGCTGGCGGGCATCTGCGCAACCGACGCGCACGCTCGCGCGTCACACGCGCTGGGCAAGTCCTACCAGGATGTCGTGCGCGGCTTCCGCGGGCGCTTCGATCATCCACCCGACCTCGTCGCGAGCCCGCGCGACGAGGCCGACCTCGAGCGCTTGCTCGAGTGGTGCGCGAGCGAGCGTGTCGCGGCGATCCCGTTCGGCGGCGGGACCTCGGTCGTCGGCGGTGTCACCCCGCTGGTGTCAGACAGCTACAACGGCGCCGTCTCGATCGACCTGCGCGCACTGGACCGCGTGCTCGAGGTCGACGAGGTCTCGCGCGCCGCGTGCATTCAGGCGGGCGCGCTCGGGCCCGCGCTCGAGGCGCAGCTCGGCGAGCGCGGGCTGACGCTGCGCCACTTCCCGCAGTCGTTCGAGTACTCGACGCTCGGCGGCTGGATCGCCACGCGCGCGGCCGGTCACTTCGCGACGCTGTGGACGCACATCGAGGACTTCGTCGAGTCCGTGCGCGCGATCACGCCCGTGGGCGCGTGGGAGTCGCGACGGCTGCCCGGATCGGGCGCCGGCGTCAGCCCCGACCGCATGCTCGCCGGCTCGGAGGGAGCGCTAGGCGTGATCACGCAGGCGTGGGTGCGCGTGCAGCCGCGCCCCTCGCAGCGCAGCTCAGCGGGGGTGCGCTTCGCGAGCTTCCTCGCGGGCGCGGAGTGCGTGCGCGCGATCTCCCAGGCGGGCTTGCACCCGTCCAACTGCCGCCTGCTCGACGCGGGCGAGGCCGCGCTGACGATGGCCGGTGACGGGACGACCGCGCTGCTGGTGCTCGGCTTCGAGTCCTCCGACCATCCCGTGCAGGAGGCGATGGCGCGCGCGCTGGAGCTGTGCGCCGAGCACGGAGGGGTTACCTCAGAGCGGAGCGACCCAGCCGGCGGCGCAAGCGGCGGAGGCGGCGGAGGGGACGCGGTGAGCTCCTGGCGCGACGCGTTCCTCGGCGCGCCGTACGTGCGCGACACGCTCGTGGCGATGGGGGTGCTGGCGGAGACGTTCGAGACGGCGATCACGTGGGAGCGCCTGCCGGCGTTCCACGAGCGTGTGAGCGCCGCGACCGAGGAGGCGGTGCGCGAGGTCTGCGGCGTGGAGGGGCGGGTCTTCTGCCGCTTCACCCACGTCTACCCCGACGGGCCCGCGCCTTACTTCACCGTCCTCGCCCCCGCCCGAAGGGGAGAGGAGGTCGAGCAGTGGGCGGCGATCAAGCGCGCGGCGTCCGACGCGATCCTCGCCGAGGGTGGCACCATCACTCACCACCACGCCGTCGGGCGCGATCACCGCCCGTGGTATGACCGCCAGCGCCCGGAGCCGTTCGCCGCGGCGCTGCGCGGCGCGAAGGCGGCGGTGGACCCCGCGGGCATAATGAACCCGGGCGTGTTGATCGATCCAAGCGCATGACAGTCGCCGTGCTCGGCCCCGGCGGCGTGGGCGGACTGCTCGCGGGAGTGCTCGAGCGCGCTGGCACAGAGGTGGTGGTGGTCGCGCACGAGAGCACCGCGGAGACGATCGAGCGCGACGGCCTGCGCGTTCAGAGCGTGACCTTCGGCGACTTCGTCGCGCACCCGCGCGCGGTCGCGCGTCTCGAGCAGCCCGTCGACGCGCTGCTCGTGGCGACCAAGGCGGCAGGGCTCGAATCCGCGCTGGAGCGCGTCGCGGTGGAGCCGGCGGTGGTGCTGCCGCTGCTCAACGGCCTCGACCATCTCGCGCTGCTGCGCGAACGCCTTCCCGCCGGGTCGGTGCTCGCGGGCTCGATCCGCGTGGAGGCCGACAGGCCGGCGCCGGGTGTCGTGGTGCACACGAGCCCGTTCCTGCTCGTGAGCATGGCCAGCAGCGATCCGGCGGTCGCGCCGGCGATGCGCGCGCTCGCGGACACGCTCTCGCACGCGGAGGTGACGGTGCGCGTGTCGGACTCCGAAGCGGACGTGATGTGGTCCAAGCTCGTGCGGCTGAACGCGCTCGCGTGCGTGACGAGCGCGTACGACGTGCTGCTCGGGGAGATCCGCTCGACGCCGCGGCTGCGCGCCGAGCTGGAGGGCGCGATCGAGGAGGCCTCAGCGGTGGGCAGGGCCGAGGGCGCCCATGCGATCGACGCGGCGCGGGCGATCGCCGAGCTCGAGGCCGCGCACGACACGCTCGGCAGCTCGATGCAGCGCGACATCGCCGCCGGGCGCGAGCCCGAGCTCGACGCGATCGCCGGGTCGGTGCTGCGCGCCGGCGCGCGCCACTGCATCCCCTGTCCGACGATCGAGCGGCTGATGAGCATGATCGCCGCGCGAGTGGACGCGCGGGAGCACGCATCCAGTAATTCATATTAAGAGCTTTAAGAGCTCTCGCGATCGTGACGCAGTACCTGCAACAGCTCGGCGTAGGGTCCCACGAGGTATGCGTCGTCATCGGGCGCCAAACGGGTGTCGCGTCGCGGCGGGTGCTCGAGCGCGAGCGAGTCCGCCGCGCGTCGGATCGCCACGACCCGCACGCTTGCCGGCAGCTCGCGCATCGCCTGGCCGTCGAGGCCGCCGCCCGCGCTGACGCGCAGGCGCGCCAGCAGGAACGGGTGGTTGCCGACGTAGAAGGTGAACAGGACCTCCAGGCCGAGCACCGCGCCGACGAACCACGGCGCGGCGATCGCCGAGGTCGACCACACGTGGCGGAAGCCGAAGCTCTGCTCTAGGCGGTGGCCGAGCTGGCGGTCGAACACGCGCAGCACGACCGGCACCTGCGCCCAGCGCTCGGCGAGGCGGTCGCGCACGGCCAGCGCGGTCTCGATGTTGGTGAGGTCGTCCGAGGTGAGGATCGCGACGGCGGCGGCGGTTGACAGGTTGACCGAGTCGAGCGTCTGCGACAGCGTGGCGTCGCCCAGCACCAGCGGCACCTCCAGCGAGCGCGCCTGCGTGAGGTAGCTGTTGCTCTCGGTGCGCTCGACGACCACCACCTCGCGTCCCCGCGCGAGCAGCCCCTCGAGCACGTGCATCCCGACGGTGCCCAGCCCGACGATCACCACGTGCCCGCGCATGCCCGGGATGCGCTCGCGTCCCAGCGACTGGGCGATCCGCCTACTCACGAGGGCGTTGGTCAACAGCGCGAACAGCGTCGTCACGAGCGTCGTGCCGGCGACGATCAGGCAGATGCCGAAGACCTCCACCCACGCCGGCTGGCCGGAGAAGGAGAAGTCGCCGAAGCCGACCGTCGCGACGGTCTCGACGGTGAAGTAGATCGAGTCGAGGATCGGCAGGTGCGCCTGGTGCCCGGACCAGTGGTAGCCGAAGTGCAGCACCAGCGTCGAGATCGCGAGCAGCACGAGTCCGAGCGCGGCGGCCACCCGCAACGGCCGATCGGCGACGCTCAGCACCGTCCTCGCCAGCCGCACCGTTCTCGCGCGTGCGCGCGAGCCGATGTCCGCGATCTCCCGCGCGCGCACGTGATGGGGGGTGAGCCCGGCCTCGTCGAGCTGCTCGTGGGTGCCGAGCACCGTCACCCGATCGCCCGCGCTCACGCGCTGGTCGCGCCCGGGGCACGCGATCAGATGGTCCCCGGCCTCCGTGACGACACCGATCGGCGCGAGGCTTCCGTACAGCTCGCGAAGCGTTCCGTCACGGGGCGCGGTCACCTCGGCTGCCACGAACAGCGTGTCGCCGAGCACGATGTCGCGGGCGCGCCGGCCGACGCACGCTTCGACGACCGACGGCGCGAACAGCGCGGCGACGTCCAGCACCCCGACGGAGCCGAGGACCTCCTCCACCGCGTGCGCGACCGCCGGGTTGTCGAGGTCCGCGACGATGCGCACATCCGGGCGCAGGTCGCGGATCATCAGCATCGTCTCCAGCGTGCGCAGGTCGGTGCGCTCGGAGCATACGACCGCCGAGGCGCCGCGGATGCCCGCGTCGTACAGCGGCTCTGAGAGGTGATGCGAGCCGCGCGGGATATGCGGGATGCCCCAGCCGCGCACCACCCGCTCGAGCCGCTCGTCGGGCTCGTCGTCGAGCACCACCACGCGCGCGCCCGCAAGGTGCAGCTGCTCGACCGTGCGCAGTCCTACGGCGTTCAGGCCGCACACGATCACGTGGCCGACCCAATCGCGGCACTGCTCCGAATGCGAGGACGAGTCAGCTGCGACGGACGCCACGGGGCGTCAGTCTGCGCCGCCGCCACCGGCTTGCCCTTGGCCGGGCGTCCAAGATCAGCGGGCTACTGCTCTTCGAATGGCGAGCGGCCCGGCGAGAACGCGGGGATCGCCTGCGTGGCGATCGCCTCGACCGCCTGCTCCTCCGCCTCGGTCAGCTCCTCGTCGTGCTCGCCGTCGCACAGCACGCGGAAGTTGCCCGTGACGCCACTGTCGGCGTGGATCGTGATGCCAGGCAGGATCGCCTCGCCCTCGTCGAGCCCCAGACGCTCCATGTCGAAATGCGCTAGGCCGATGCCGTAGGCGGTGTGCGTCGGGTTCTCGCGGTCGTGCGCGGCCACCGCCTGCGCGAAGCGCTCGAGGTTCTTGGCGATCTTGGACGTGTCCGCCATGGCTGCCTCGGAGGGTAGCGCGGGCGCTATAGATTGTGGACGATGGCCGGCGCCCACCCCGACTCCTCCACGCGTGCGTCTGGCCCGGCGAGCGAGCGCGGTCGGGCGAGCGCGGCAGACGAGAACGGTGGCGGCGACGGCGAGGTCATCCGCACGGTCGAGCTGACGAAGGTCTACGCGGGCACGGACTTCGCCGCTGTGGACAAGCTCAACCTTAGCGTCCACGCGGGCGAGATCTTCGGCCTGCTGGGGCCGAACGGCGCGGGCAAGACGACGACCGCAGGGATGCTCACGACGCGCGTCGTCCCGACCTCCGGCTCGGCCTTCGTCGCTGCGATCGACGTCGTCGCGCAGCCGGCGCTGGCCAAGCAGCTGATCGGGATCGTCTCCCAGCAGAACACGCTCGACCGGCAGCTGACCGTGTGGGAGAACCTGTACTTCCATGGCCGCCTGTTCGGCGTCTCCGCCGCCGAGTCGCGCCGCACGGCCGACCAGCTGCTGGAGCAGTTCCAGCTCGCCAAGTGGGGCAAGGCGTCCGTGTTCGCGCTATCCGGAGGCATGGCGCAGCGGCTGATGGTGGCGCGCGCGATCTTCCACCGGCCGGCGGTGCTGTTCCTCGACGAGCCGACCGCGGGGCTGGATCCGCAGGGACGCCTGGCGCTGTGGGAGATCCTCGGCGAGCTCAACCGCGAGGGGCAGACGATCCTGCTGACCACGCACTACATGGAGGAGGCCGACGAGCTGTGCGGCCGCGTGGCGATCATGGACCATGGCAAGATCCTCGCCCTGGACACGCCCGAGGATCTCAAGCGCTCGGTGGGAGCTGACACGATCGTCACGGTCAAGGCGAACGGCGACCCCGATGCGCTCGCCGCGCGCCTGTCGCAGGAGATCGGCGCGACCCGCACGCGCGTGATCGACGGTGGCGTGGAGCTGCACGTCAAGGGCGTCGAGCGGCTGGTGCCGCGGGTCGTCAACGCCGCCGAGGGCGCCGGCTTCGACGTGGTCGACCTCTCGGTGTCCGAGCCCAGCCTCGAGACGGTGTTCATCAACCTCACGGGTAAGGAGCTGCGCGACTGATGGCCGCCCCGTCGCTCACCGCCCCGCGCTCGCACATCACCCTGGCGCCCACGCGCTCGACGATGGCCGCCAGTCGCACCGCGCTGCGCGCGCTGATCCTGCGCGACTTGGTGGTGCTGTGGAAGAACAAGTGGGAGTTCGTGATCCGCACGCTGGTGCAGCCGTTCCTGCTGGTGTTCGTCTTCCTGTTCGTGTTCCCCAAGATCGGCCAGGGCATCGGCGGCGGCGGAGGAAGGCTCGCCGAGTCGAAGTTCGCCACCGTGCTCGTCCCCGGCGTGGTGGGGATCTCGATCATGTTCCAGGGCATCCAGGCGGTCGCGATGCAGCTCTCCACCGAGTTCGGCTACACGCGCGAGATCGAGGACCGCGTGCAGGCGCCCTGCCCGATCTGGCTGGTGGCCGTCTCCAAGGTCCTCTCGGGAGCCGCGCAGGGCCTGATCGCCGCGGTGATCGTGTTCCCGATCGCCGCCGTCGTGCACGCGTCGGGCGTCCACGCGCAGCTGTCGGTGCACTGGTGGGTGGTGCTCACGCTGATCCCGCTGGCGTGCGTCACGATGACCTCGCTGGGCCTGCTGCTAGGGACCGCGTTCGAGCCGCGCAACATCGGGCTGATGTTCGGCTTCGTCGTGCTGCCCTTGACGTTCCTCGGAGGCACCTACTACCAGTGGACGAGACTGGCGCCCGTGCAGGTGGGCGGCATTCACTGGCTGCAGATCATCGTTCTGGTCAACCCGCTGATCTACGTCAACGAGGGCCTGCGCGCCGGTCTCACGCACGCCTCGCACATGCACCTGTACATCGTCTATCCCGTGCTGATCGCGTTCTGCGCGGTGTTCCTTGCGCTCGGGTTGCGGAAGTTCCGGGGGCGGGTGCTGTCGTGAGGTCGTGCGGTCTGAACGACGCTCAGCTCAGCCGCTGATTGGCTGCCGCAGGCTGACGCGACCGCATCCGCTGTTCGCCTTCACGAATGAGAGCACAAGGCTGCGAGGAAGTCGGTCATACGCGATGCCGTGGCGCCGGACGGACTGAACCACTGCCTGAAGTGCGGCGTGGCTATGAGCCAGATTGGCAAGCACTTGCGCCGTGTAGGTGCCAGCTGGGAGGCGATGCGCCTTTGCGGTGGTGGCCGCATCGATCTTCTCGCCTGCCAGCGCGGCTTGCTCGATCAGCCTCCCGATGATCGAGAGTTCTGGACGCAAGCTCAGCTGGTCGATCGTGAGCAGCTTATGGCTCGCTTGTTCGCAGTCGGCCTTGAGTTGCGAAGTCGTTGATGGCTTCGTCGCTGTGACCGACTGCGTCTTTCCGCAGCCCGCCAGCATGATCGTTGCAGCGACGACGACCGAGCCGATAGCCCGGCGACTCACGCTACGGACGCCCAGATCAGCGCGACTCTGCATTGACGTTTGATTCGCACAATCGGGAAGATAGTCCAAGCGACGCGTGTACGACCGTCTCGTCAGGTCGCCTCGGTGATCTCCACGTTCTGACGCTTGTCGAGCGCTACGATCTCGGACCGGAAGATAAGCCATGAGCGACTATCACATCAACGTCTTCTACAGCGACGAGGATGCGGCTTACGTGGCCGATATCCCTGATCTAGAGGCATGTGCGGCGTTCGGCGCAACTGCGGAGCAGGCTCTGGCTGAGGTCGAACTCGCCAAGCAGGCTTGGATTGCCGCGGCGCGAGGGGTCGGGCGTGCAATTCCAGAGCCGCGCTACCGCCCGGCGATCTACACGCGCTAGACCTCGACGGCAACCAACGGCTGCTCAGGCCGTCTCGATCAGCTCGATCCGGTAGCCGTCAGGATCCCTCACGAAGCAAAGCCGCGAGCCGCCCTCGCGCACTGAGTAGGGCGGCTTCTCAGGCTCGATGCCCTGCTCGGCCAAGCGCGTGAGTGTGGCGTCGAGATCGTCGGCGGTGATCGCGATGTGGCCATAGCCGGTGCCGACGTCGTAGGAGTCCACGCCGAAGTTGAACGTCAGCTCCAGGCGCGGCATGTCGCCATCGCCGGGCTGGTTCATGAAGACGTTGACGGCCTCGTCGCGGATCGGCAGGCGGCCGACCTCGCGGAAGCCGAGCGCCTCGTAGAAGGCGACCGAGCGGTCGACGTCGGTGATGCGGTAGCAGGTGTGGATGAGGGCCATGTCGCGCAGTCTACGTGAGCGCAGCGTGCCGGCCGCAGAGTCCGGCGAGCATGGGCCAGCAACGCACGCGCCCGCGTGCAGCGCACGACGCGGCGTAACGAAACCGAGCCGCCTCGGCTGCCGCTGGCAGCCCAGGTATGCGAGATCAGCCGGCCGCAACCAGCAGCGACGCGCCGGCGTATACGTGCGCTGGCGTGTCCGTGACCGCTTTGCGAACGAGCTTGGGCTTCTGGCCGACGGGCGCGATGTCGATCGCGAACTCAAGGCCGGTGGCTGCTGTGATCTTCAAGAGCGTCTCGATCTGCGGGTTCTTTTCCCCGGACTCCAGCTCGACGACACGGGGTTGGCTCACGCCCAGCCGTTCAGCGAGTCCGCGCTGCGAGAGCCCGTGATCAGTGCGATACCCGATCAGTTGAACGGCAACCATGTGCGCCAGGGCAAGGCGCTCCCATTCGACCGCAAACTCGGGGTCTGCGGCCAGATGCTCTGCGAGTACCTCCTCGTGCGTCTTGACGCCCTTCGGCCAGCTGCTCGGTATCTCCACCATAGCGATCATGATATGCCCTGACTTATCGGGTATCAAGGGGTGCCGTGAGCGCGTGCGGCGCGTCCAGATCCTGCCCTCTGACGACGCCCCAAGCCTCTTCCAGCAAATCTATCGAGGAGAACGGTTCAGGTTGGCTTTCCAATGCGGTTTTTGGGTGCTTTGCAAACGTCTTGCAAACGTCGTGCCGCGCTCAGACCGGCCCAGACCCCCGGCGTAGGCCATCGCTCACGCGCGTATGCCATCCGGCGTTCAGGAGGCCACCCACATCAGCTCCTCAGCCACGTTTCGTGCGGCGCCGTGACGTGCGCCGAGGGTTGAATGCGTGGTCGCCCAGCGCAACGCGACCGACACGCTGCGGAAATGCCTGCGGAGGCCCGCGTCGATATGAGACTGTGGGAGCAGACCGTTACCCGGATAGCTGAGGATCAGGGTCCACTGGCGCTCTGCAACGCGCTCAAACAGGGTCTCGAAAGCGCGAGGCGCATGACGTCGCAACGAGAACGGCGTGCTGAAGCGATCAGGACGGTAGCGTCCGGCGCCGACGGCGTCAGGATAGTCGTAGCGGACGAGTGTCTCGAGCACGTGGTAGTAGCGGGAGTAGTGGTCCTTGCTGTACGGCGGGTCTGCGTATACGACGGCAGGACCGTCGTGGCGCTGATCCAGATGCGGCCAGAGCTTGAGGGCATCCTCGTTAAAGACGGCGTTGCCCCGCCGCCACGCACGCGTGCCGAAGGGCCCCTGCGAGTCGGCTGCGGCAAGGAAATGCTCCCAGATCGCGCGGCGTCGCTGGCGCCGGACCCGCGCAAAACCGGCGTCACTCGTGCCGCCCAGGAACTGCGCGAAATGACCGGAGGTGCTAGCGCACACGCTGGCGGCCTCCAGCAGCGCCAGCAGCGCCCAATCAGCATGAGCGCGCGTAAGGTCGCGGTGCGCGCGGGCACGATCGACCGCGTGGCGGACACTGTCGATTTCGATCGCCTGTCGTAGCCCGAAATACCCCCAGGCGAACGTCAGTGTGCAAAGCCTGTCGGGTCCGGTCCGTGTCTCGGCAAGCCGACGCACCTCCGCGGCGATTGTCGGGTCATTGCCAGCATGTCGCCACGCCGCTTGGTAGTGGACAAACGCTTCGGCGCTGGAGCCGGAGAGCACCGCGTCCTCGATGGCGAGATGCTCAGCGAAGCGTCCCTGCAGGGCAGAGGTGTTGCGCCGGTAGTCGGCCTGCAACGCCGCAATGAGTTCTCCGGAGCGTCGCGGTCCACTCTCAGCGCGCAGCTGGCAGCGCGCGGCGAGCGCAGCATAACCCTGGATGTCGTTGCCCCACACCTGGCGACGAGTACGGGCGAATGCGCTGCCAATCGAGCATAGGCCACAGAAGACATCGATCAGCGGCGTCCGCGGCGGCAGCTCGGCGGCGAGCTGCACGACATGCGGAGCGAGGCCGTGCTTGTTGCCCATGTAGCGGATCCTGCTCACGATGCAGCATTCTCCCGGACGCTGAGCAAACACGGGTAGTCGAGCCAGCCTGCCGCGGTATGACGGTGGGGAGGCCCGCTCACAAACAACTGGCGCGTGGGCTAGGCTGGCGCGCCATGGTCACGTACAGTCATCCGATTATCCGCCTCCGACCAACTATCGGCACCGATGGAACCGACCGCCCATGACCGAGCCAGAGCGGGTCGTGCGGATGGCCGTCCTTAGCGACTGTCACGCGTCCAGCGAGGAGCGCGAGCCCAGTTCCGACAGCACCTGGGTACACATCTCTGATCAGGACCCGAAACGTAACCCGTTGGCTGGCCTCTCGGAGTTCATCGAACGCAACGAGGATCTCCGTGCAGAGGTGCTCTTGTGCCCCGGTGACCTGTGCGACAAGGCAGACTGGGGGGCTCTCCCGTGGGCGTGGTCGCAGCTGAGTACGCTGGGCGACGCGCTCGGCGCCCATGTCGTACTCGCGACCGCAGGCAACCACGACATCGACAGCCAGGCAATTCATGTTCCCGACAGCGTCGAGGTGGGGCTGCGTGGGCTGCGCCCCCACTTCCCCAGCCGAAGCGGACAAGAGGTGCGCGAGTACTGGGAGCAGCGACTACACATCGCGCAAGGAGCCGACTGGCAGGTCGTGAGCCTCAACAGCAGCCTTATGCGCCATCTGCAGGAAGACGAGAAAGACCACGGCCAGATCGACGATGAGACCCTTGAACGCCTGCATCAGCAGCTAGAAGGGCGAGACTTCGCGGTCAACGTGCTGCTATGCCACCATCACCCGCAACCGTGGACACACCTTGTGCCGAGCGACCGGAGCCACATGGAAAACGGTGACCGGCTCGTGCGGCTGCTCGATGACATAGACGGACACTGGCTCGTCGTGCACGGCCACAAGCACGAGCCGGTACTCGAACAGCTCTCAGGCAGTGGCGAGGCCCCATTCCGCCTGGCCGCCGGCAGCGTCGGGGCGAACCTGCGTGGCACGCTCGGTGCGAACGTCCGCAACCAGTTGCACCTCGTGGAGTTTCCGATCGATGCGTGCCAAGATGCGAATCTCACGCTCGCCGGGCATGTGCGCTCCTACACATGGCAGCCACGCACTGGCTGGCGGACTGCGGCAGAGCGCGACGGGCTGCCCGCCAACGCCGGCTTCGGGCACAGCCAGAGCGGTAGCGCCGTAGCCGGTGAACTCCTCAACTGGGCTGCCGGCAGCGGGCTGACGGTGATCGAGCGTCCAGTGTTGATCACCCGCTTCCCGAAGTTCACCTTCATGTTGCCCGCCGACGTGAAGCGCTTTATCGACAAGCTCGAACAGGAAGGCTGCCGCATTGGGTGCGACCGCGCCGGTAACGTCGAACGAGTGGTTCTGCCATGAGCCCCGAGCACTCAAAGCCCTCGATCGCGATCTTCGGTGGCGAGTACAACGCCAAGGGCCGCCCCCTCGCGGAGATCGTGCGCACGTTCGTACCACCGCTACCGACGTTCTCGAAGCTGATCAAGCCAGACAACACTCTCCTGATAGGCCCACGAGGGTCGGGCAAGACGACGCTGATGAAGATGCTGCAGGGCCCCGCACTCGAGCAATTCGCACACCCAGAGGCCGACGCGATCCGCGCGGCGGTCGACTACACGGCGGTCTTGGTGCCCGGCGACCAGTCGTGGGGCAAACAGCTCGAGGCGCTGCAGTTGGACGCGATCGACGGCGCCCGGTTCGCCGTCGCTGTGTTCACGCTGCATTGTCTGCGGGCGCTCGTCAGGGCAGCCTCGGAGCGGACAGGACCACCGTCGGGCGACGTCGGGCAACGCCGGGTAATACTGCCGGCCGTCGAGATCGAGGGAATCGCGCGCGCCGTCGCCGCCGCGTGGATGATCAGACAGCCCGTCGCCGACCTCGACGATCTTTCCGAGGTGCTGAGCGACTCGATCTCGCAGCTGTCGCAGTTGCGCTCACGAGTAGAGCATATGACCGAGGCGGAGCGCGCCGCCGCCGTAGCCGGCGAGCCGCTGCTCCATCTCGATCTCATCCCGGCAGCCAGGTCGCTTGTTGAGCGCTTCAACCGGGTGTGCGGTGAGCGAGAGGGCCGCTGGGCATTCCTCTTCGACGAGGCCGAGCTGGTGCCGAGCGTGATCAACGAGCTGATCTTCAGGCTGCTGCGAGGCACCGATGAGCTGTTCCTATTCAAGGTCTCCTACGCCCCGTATGAGAACCTTGACATCGAGCTCGGGCCGCACGGGCCGCAGGAGGCCAACGACTTCACGACACTGCGCCTGACCTACGCCAACAAGCGCGAGGGCTTCCCGTTCACAGAAGCGCTGTTCCATGCGCGGCTGCGCGCAAGCGGCATCGACGCCACGCCTCTCCAGGTGCTCGGCAAGCCCACCGTCGTCACTCTCGACCCAGACGCGAGCCCGGAGACATCCGAGGAGGAGCCCGCAGGCCCTGCGAGCGCGTACTCCCCAGAATCAGCCTACGGGGAAATGCTCGCGGAACTCGCGCGGATTGACGAGACGTTCGTGGAGTGGCTGACACGAAACGGCCTTGAACTCGAGCATGCGCATGAACTGCCGGAAGACAAGCGGGCGCGGCTGCGTAAGGTAATGCCGATCGTCGCGCTAAGACTGGCTTGGCGCCGGGACCCAGAGCGCGCCGAGGAAGGCCAGCCGATTGCGCTCCGGGGCCGACGTAACGTAACGCTCTACAGCGGTACCGACGCCTTCTACGCGATGATGGAGGCGAACCCGCGGTGGCTACAGCACACTTGTGACCGACTGCTCATCCCGGGCGATCCGCGCCGGATCGCGCCGGAGCGTCAGTCGCGCCACCTAGGGGCAGTGGCCGCGGAGTTCGAGAGCTACCTGCGGATACTGCCCGTACGCCACATGGCAGAGGACGACGGACCGAAGCGGCTGCTGGGCAGGATCGGACGCTACTTTCGCGAGCACTACGTGCGCGGCCCCTTCAATGCCGACGCCTACGGCAGCTTCGTCGTGGACCTCGACCCGCCGGATGCGATCGTCAACTCGCTGCGGGCGCTGGTTAATCGCGGCGCAGTGATTGAGGTTCCTGGCAATAAAGGCGCCGGACTGCACGGCCTGCGCGGCAAGCGGTTCCGCCCCGCCTACATCATGGCTCCACGGTACGGGCTACCGTTGCGCTTGGATAACGAGGTGGGGCTCAGCAAGATCCTAGGGATTCGCCGGCGCGCACCGCGCAAACGGCCCGCCGCCGGCCAAGAGAAGCTGAGGGAGGATTGGTGAGAGCAAACCTGTACATCGCGCCTGTGGACCCACAGCCACTAACGAGCGCCGGGGCCGGCCGACGCTATGACGGCCTCCTATGCAGTGCCGGCTATGAGTCGCGAAGCCGCGCAGCCGCCGAGCACCTGCACGACTCCGTCGAGGCGACGACCGCCGCGGAGTTCAACCGCGACCACACCGCCGCCTATGAGCGGAACAAGGAGTTCTTCGACTCGATCGGAGCAGAGCGGACGAGATTCACCGACCAGGAATTCATCGCGTGGGTGCCCGATTGGTTCGCAGCATTTGGCGACCGTCCCGGAGCGCACCTAGCGGTTGACGTGTCCAGCATGTCCCGGCCGCGGATCGCCGGGGTCGTACAGGCGCTGATCGCTCGACCCGCACAGATAGCTGTCGTGGTGGACTTCCTATACGTGCCGGCGCAGTACTCCGACCCGCCGGAGCTACCGGACGCGACGGAGGCGCTCGCGCCCGTCACACGGGCGTTCGCTGGTGAGCCTGCAGACCCGCAGAAGCCTATGCGTCTGATCGTCGGCCTCGGCTATGAGCCCGAACGGGTCGCGAGCGCCGTCGATGAGCTTGCACCCGAATCCGCATGGCCGTTGTTCCCGCTCGGTACCGATCCGAGGTTCGAGGAGGCCGTATCGAAAGCGAACGAGACCGTCTTGGCTTTCCCCGAGGTAGAACAGCCGATTTACTACGACGTCAATGACCCGTTCCGCTGCTTTTCGGAGCTTGAGGCATTCGTCGAGTATCTCCTCGTCGACGGGCAGCGACCGCTGCTGCTACCGCTTGGCCCAAAGGTGTTCTCGCTCGTATGCATGTTGGTCGCGGTCAGCACCTCGAAGGTGGTGCCGGTCTGGCGGGTCAGCTCCGGTGCCTTCGAGCAGCCCGCAGACCGCCAACCCCAGGACGAACTAGTGACCCTGCGGGTCAGCAACCAGCCGATGCTTATCGGCGAGGAGCCTCCGAGGCTCACGGAAGAGGCGATAGTCGACTAGCGACGGATGTGTCGCTCAGGCGTGGCGCGCGGCGAGCGTCTCGCGCACGGCGCGGCGAACCTGCGTGATCCCGTCCCGCTGCGCGAGAATCTCCACCGGGGAGCGCATGTCAAGGCGGGGGTGCGGTGCGTGCAGAAAGCGATGCTGAGTTGCCATGCCATAACCGAACGCGGAAAAGCGGTCGAGCTCGAAGCGCAGTCCGGTCCACTCGTGGATCGTGCCACGGAGGAGAGTCTTGTTGGGGACGCCGAGCGTGCGCAGAGTTGCCGTGACATCGTGGCGGCACAGCGTGTCCACGCCCGTCGCGGGCCTGAGGGGTGGGCTATCTGGTAGGCGCTGGTCGGAGAGCATCGCAATGGCGGGACGGAGGGCAACACACGCGTCATCTATCGGCGCGCAAGGCTGCAACTGTATCGGGTCGGCGCCGGCTATGCATGAAAACAAGCCGCAACTATCGGCGTTTGGCTGGGCAGCACGTGGAGCGCATGAGCACATTTGACCGGGCCGCTGTCAACGCGGCGCCGCTGGCAGACTCAGCCGCTGGTAACTATCGCGGGGAAATTTGCTTCCCAATGTTCCCAACAGGAGCCGCTACGCGCCGGCTGTGGACGGATATCAGCGTCCTTGAGATCGCGGCGATGGTCTGCTCTGATCATCCGTCGCTATGAGCCCGGACCACCTTGAGGACCCGGTACCCGAACCCTGGCTGACCAAGCAGCAGCTCGCCGAACACCTGGCCGTATCGGACCGCTGGATCGAGATGCAGCAGCACGTCAGCCTCCCCTTCATGCGCATGGGCGGCCTCAACCGTTACCGCGCCTCGGAGGTCGAGGCATGGATACGCGAGCAATACAACTCGTCCCCCGAGCGCAGCTGAGCAGCGCCCCAGACCACAACGCGATATATCGCAACGTGGGAACTTTCGCCCCTGTTCGCCTCTACGACCATCCCCTTCGCGTCTTTTCGGGGAATTTGAACCTGATCGGGGAGACAGGATTCGAACCTGCGACCACCCCGCCCGGTCCGGCCCGGGAGCCGCCGACCAGTTCGGCGCTGGCGCTGACTCACGAGTCAGGCTCTTGACGTTTGCGAAGAAGTCCCAGATCGGCAGCGCCCCCGCTACGACGCCGCCGGCAGTGTCACCCGCGAATGCCGTTCTTCGCGGCTCTTAGCGCGAGCGGCTTCGCGTTCGGCACGCTTCGCTTCGCGGCTTTCTTTGGCGCGTTCACGGTTGCGCTGATGCTTGGATTCTGCCTGCGTCCGCGAACTCGAGCTGTGCTTGGGCTTGGAGCCCGAGGTCTGCCGTTCGGTCTTCGCCGCAGCTTCGTGCTTGGGCTGCGGCGCCGTCGAGCCCGCCCCTCGTTCCGTCGTTCCGGCGCGCGCCGCGGCTCGCCTGGCTGCCACCTCCTGCGCCCTGCTGCTCCTGGCGCTCGCGCGCTTGGCTTCCCGCGCGTGCCTTTCCCGCAGACGGCTCGCCCTGGCTTCGAGTTGGTGCGTTTCGCGGGCGTTCGCTTCCCGCAGCTTGTTCGCCTTGGCTTCGGCCCCGTTGGCCTGCCGCGTGCGCGCTTCTTCGGCGAGCACCTGTGCGGCAGCGGCCGACGACGGCGAGGCTTGCGCGACAGCAGTGCGCGACGCCGTGGCGCTGTGCGTCGCCTGTGGCTGCAGGCCGAAGAACAGCGCGGCGACAACAGCCGCCCCGTCCAGGAAGCCCACCGCGATGACAGTCCGGTGTCTCATTCGACGACGCTCGACGTCAGCGTACAACGCCTCGTGCCGCCGCCCACGGTCAGCCCGCGAGCCGCGCCGGCGGCGGCGCTCTAGACTTGCGCCCGTGCGAACGCTGATAGTCGGGCATGGCGGGCGCGAGAGCGCGCTGGCGTATCGGATGGCCGAGCACAGCGAGCTGCACGCGTTCCTCGGCCACGAGAACCCATCGATCGTCGGCTACGCGGCAGCCTCCGGCGGCAGCCACCAGCTCGGCGACGTCTGCGACCCGCAGGCCGTCGCCCAGTTCGCGCGCGAGCAAGAGATCGACATCGCGATGGTCAGCGCCGACGAGCCGCTGGCGGCCGGCGTGGTCGACGCGCTGCTGGCGCAGGGCACGCGCGCGGTCGGCCCGACCGCCGCGGGGGCCGAGATCGAGTGGAACAAGGCCTTCGCCCGCTCGCTGCTCGCGGAGGTCGCGCCCGAGGCGCTGCCAGCGGTGCGGGTGGCGCACACGCCCGACGACGTAGCAGACGCGTTCGCGGCGTTCGGCTCTACGCCCGTCGTCGTCAAGCCGTCCGGCCTGACCGGCGGCAAGGGCGTCAAGGTGATGGGCCCGCATCTCTCAAGCCACGAGCACGCGTGCGAGTACGCGCTCGAACTGCTCGCACGCGGCAGGCCCGGCGAGACGGTGCTGATCGAGGAGAAGATCGTCGGCGCGGAGTTCACCATCCAGGCGATCAGCGACGGGAAGACCGTCGTGTTCCCGCCGTCCACCTACGACTACCCCTACCGCTACGACGGCGACCACGGTCCGGGCACCGGCGGGATGGGCTCGCTGTCGATGGCCGGCGCCTCGCTGCCGTTCATGGCGCCCGGCGACTACGAGCACGCCTGCTCGATCGTCGAGCGCGTGATCGAGCGCCTGTCCCAGCAAGGACGCCACTTCAGCGGCGTGATGAACAGCGGCTTCTTCGCCACCGCCGACGGCGTCAAGGTGATCGAGTTCAACGCCAGGTTCGGCGACCCCGAGTGCATGAACATCATGAGCCTGTTCAGCGGCAGCTGGCCCGAGGTGATGCAGAGCATCGCCGCCACGAGCCTCCACCCCGACGACGTTCGCCTGCGCGAGGAGGCCTCGGTCGTGCTGTACCTGGTCTCGCCCGACTACGCGCTCGGCACGCCCTCCGCGGGTCCCGCGCCCGGTGGCGCATACGAGTTCACGCTCGAGCGCGAGCGCATCGAAGCGGCGGGGTGCCACGTGTTCTTCTCCTCGGCCGTCGAGGCCGCCGCGAGCAGGTATCGCACTGTCGGCACCTCGCGTGCGGTCGCGCTGGCGAGCACCGCGCCCACGCTCGAGCAGGCACGCGTCCGCGTCGCCGAGCAGGCCGCGAGCGTGCCCGTCCTCGAGTGGCGCAGGGACGTCGGCGACGAGCGCTACCTGGAGGGCCTCGCCCGCCTGGTCTCGGCCGAGGCCGCGGGTGGCAAGGCGGCGCACGCGTCCGGCAGCGAGCCATCTGGTGAGACAGTGCTCCTCCCAAACGCCGGCTGAGGGATTCGTGCAAGGATGGCGCGATGCTCGTGGAGCGCGCCAGCCATCCGCAGTTCCTCTCCAACACCTATCTCATCGCCGACGGCGAGGGTGGGCCGGCGTTCTTCATCGACGCCGGCGGCCCAGTCGCGCCGCTGATCGATGCCGCTGAGCGTCTCGGGGTCACGCCCACGCACGTCCTCCTAACCCATCATCACTTCGATCACGTCAGCGACGTCGGCGAGCTGATCGCGCGCTGGCCCAAGCTTCAAGCGCTGATCAGCGAGCGCGAGCGCGATCTCTTGACATCGGCCGCCGCGGGCGGTGGCGGTGGTCTTCCTGATGCTGGCGCCATGGGCTCCGTCGAGGCCGGCCAGACACTGCGCTTCGGAGCGCTCGAGGTGCGTCCGCTGCACACGCCCGGCCACACCGCCGGGATGCTGTCGTTCCTCGTCGGCGAGCGTCCTGAGCCCGCCGGGGGAGAGGGGGCGCCGGGGCGCGGCGCCCGGAGCGCCGTTCCCGGCGGGCTGGCCGGCGCGGGCCTCGTGGTGTTCACCGGCGACACGCTGTTCAAGGACTCGGTCGGCGGGGTCAGAGCGCCGGGGCACACCACCTACACCGATCTGCGCGACTCGATCATGGGCACGCTGATGGAGCTGCCGCCCGACACCGTCATCTACCCAGGTCACGCCGATGAGACGTCGGTCGCGCGGGAGTGGGACGAGAACGCCTTCATCCGCGTCTGGCGCGGCCTCGACCCTCAGGGCTCGCAGTCGTGCACGGCGCTCGGGCAGCCAGCCACGCTCGTGCTGCTCGGCGCCGACTACGACGGCGGCACGAAGGCGTGGATTCGCTGGGAGGACGGCTCCGATGACATCGTTCCCGGCTCGCGTATCGAGCGCTCGCATTAGCGAATCCTCGCCAGCCGCGGACAGCTCCTAGCATTCAGGGCATGGCGCGCGAGAACGAGAAGATCCCGACCTCGCGTGCACGGCGCACAGCCACGGTCGCCACGCTCGCCGCGACCGAGGCGGTGAAGCAGTTCGGCACGCGCGCCGCCAACGTGACCCGTGGCGAGGAGGCCTCAGAGGAGGCGATGGCCCGCCGCCAGCTCGAGACCGCCAAGCAGATCGTTGCGGTGCTGGGCACGATGAAGGGCGCCGCGATGAAGCTCGGGCAGGTGATGTCGTTCCTCGACGTCGGGCTCGTCGCCGAGGAGCATCGCGAAGAGTTCCAGCGTGAGCTCGCCAAGCTGCGCGACTCCGCGCCCACCGTGTCCTTCAAGCAGATGCGTAGAGTCATCGAGGACGACCTCGAAGAACCGATCTCCGAGGTGTTCGCCTCCTTCGACGAGGAGCCGATCGCCGCCGCGTCGATCGGGCAGGTCTACAAGGCGACGCTGCTTGACGGCCGCGAGGTGGCCGTCAAGGTCCAGTACCCCGGCGTCGCGAGCGCCGTGCGCGCGGACCTCCAGAACCTGGACATGATCCTGCGCCTGCTCAAGCGCATGGCCCCGGGGCTCGACGCGAAGGCGATCGCCGAGGAGATCAAGGACCGGATCGTCGAGGAGCTCGACTACGAGCTCGAGGCCCAGAACCAGCGCTCGCTCGCGCGCATCTTCGCCGGGCATCCGTTCATCGTCGTCCCCGACGTCGTCAGCTCGCTCTCGCGCGAGCGGGTGCTCGTCAGCGAGTTCGTCAGCGGCGTCGGCTTCGAGGAGCTGAAGACCCGCTCCCAGTCAGAGCGTGACCGCCTCGGCGAGATCATCTTCCGCTTCTTCCTCGGCTGCCTGTACCGCCACCGCCAGTTCTCCGGCGACCCGCACCCAGGGAACTTCCTGCTGCTCGACGACGGGCGGGTCGCGTTCCTGGACTTCGGCCTGTTCAAGCGCATGGAGGCCGAGCCCGTGGATCTCGAGCTCGCCTGCCAGCGGGCCGTCGTCGAGGGCGACGCCGCCACCCTGCACGAGCTGCTCGCCACCTCCGGCTTCCTGCCGAACCCCGAGCGCGTCGACCCCGAGCACCTGCTCGCGTTCATCAGGGACGCGATCTGGTGGTACACGACGACCGACGAAGCAGTCCAGCTGACGCCGGAGATCGCCACGCAGGTGATGATCGAGAGCTCCGATCCACGCTCGAGCCACTTCAGGGAGATGCGTCATCAGGCGATGCGCCCCGAGCACCTGTTCGGGCGGCGCATGGAGATGCTGACGCTGGCCGTGCTCTCACAGCTGCGCGCGAGCGCCAACTGGCACAGGATCGCCCGCGAGTGGATGTATGGCGATGAGCCCGTCACCGAGCTCGGTCGCGAGGAGGCCGACTTCTACGGGCGCAGCGGCGTCGGCGCGCCCAGCTGACGGCGCGCTCAGACGCCCGTCTCGGCGGTGATCCGCCCCGAGCTGACCGCCGCGGCCAGGGCGCGGTAGTCGCGCTCGTTCTGCTCGGCGTAGTCGTGGGCGAAGGCCACGAGCGCCCGATCGAAGCTGGCGCCGCCGCCGAGGTACGCGGCGATCGCGACGCGATCGCCGCTGCGGGCGTGCGCACGAGCAAGCGTCCAGCCGCACAGCCGCCCGTACGCGGTCAGGCCCTTGGGGCTCATCCGTTCGATTTCTGCCGAGCCCTTCCAGTCGCGCAGCTGGCGGGCGTAGAAGTCACGGGGCACGTCGTCGAAGCCTGACTCGGCGTGCAGCCAGCCGAGGAAGATGTCGCTGCTGGCCTGCATCAGACGCTGTCCCGTGACGGCCCGCTCGCCGTGGTTGGAGAACTCGCTCGGACCGAGGAACTGCTCGAGCACCGATGCCTGCGCCTCCTTCAGCTGCAGGAACAGCGGGTCCTGGTCGTCGCGCCCGAGCAGCAGCGCGATCCAGTCACGCGTGCCGACGCTGCCCACGCCGACGACCTTGCGCGCGAAGTCGCAAAGGCGGAACTGCTCGACGAGCACGCGCCGGTCGCGCTCGAGGCTCTTGATGTAGGAGCGCAGGTGTTGATGCAGGACGTCGAACATCTCGCCGCGTTCCTCGCCCTGCCCGAGCTGGTCGATCGGCACGATCAGCGGCGGTTCGGCGCTGATGCGCGGCTCGCCGTCCACCACGTGCGTGAGCTTGGAGAGGGCCGACATGCTGCTGCGCGTGCGCGCCTTGGCAAGCGTCTGCTCGGTGCCCTTTGCCAGCGCGGGTGTGAGCTGCGAGCGCAGCTGCCTGAACGTGTCGTTGACGTCCAGGTGCGCGTACCACAGCTCGAGGTTGCCCATCGCGGCGAAGCGCCGCATCGCGCTGCGGTACTCCTCGACCGTGTCGAGCGCCGCCCGCTCCTGGTGCTTGTCGGAGAAGCCATTGGTGCGCGCGGCGATCAGCATGCTCGTCGCCAGGCGCTTCAGATCCCACTCCCACGGCCCGGGCAACGTCTCGTCGAAGTCGTTGACGTCGAACACGAGCCGGCGCTCGGGCGAGGCGAACAGCCCGAAGTTCGACAGGTGCGCGTCGCCGCAGCACTGCGCCGTCAGCCCCGAGCTAGGCGTGCGCGACAGGTCGCTGGCCATGATCAGCGCCGCGCCGCGGTAGAACGTCAGCGGCGAGACCAGCATGCGCCCGTAGCGGATCGGCACGAGCTCCGGGACGCGCGCGGCCGACTGGCGCTCGAGTAGCTCGATCGGGTCCGGGCGGCGCGCCGTCGGTTCGAAGTGTCCATGGCTGGAGCGCGGCGCCAGCTTGCGCGCCGCCTTTCCGCGCGCAGCGCGTTCCGCCACGCTCATGTGTGCCACCTGCTCGAGCGCGCTCATCTGCGCCACCAGCTCGCGCTCAGAAGCCCGTGTTGGTCTTGACGCGGCGCTTGCGCTCCGCCGGGTGCAGCCCGTGCCCCTTGGCCTGGAGCGCCGCGCACGCGCTGGCGATGTCTTCACCGAGGCATGTCGTCAGCGAATGGCCGAGCGTCTGCTTGACGAGCACGCGCATGATCTTGACGTGTTCGGCGTTCGGCGGCAGCGTGTAGGCGGGGACCATCCAGCCGTGGTCGGCGGCCAGCTGCGCGGCCACGTCGAACTCGTCGTAGGGGTGCTCACCGGCGAGTTTGAACGCGACCAGCGGGAGCTGCTCCTCCTGCTCGCTGCCGATCACCTCCAAGTTGCACTGGGCGATCTCCTTGGCGAGCGTGCGCGCGTTGTACTTCATCGTCTCCATCACGTAGCGGTAGCCGGCGTGTCCGAGGCGGGCGAAGTTGTAGTACTGCGCGAGCACCATCGACGCGCCGGTGGAGAAGTTGAGCGTGAACGTCGCGTCGCGCTTGCCGAGGTAGTTCTCGTAGAACACGAGGTCCTCGGGCAGATCGTCCTTCTCCCTGAAGATCAGCCACCCGATCCCCGGATAGACGAGACCGAACTTGTGGCCGGAGACGTTGATCGAGCGGACCTGCTCGAGCCGGAAGTCCCACTCGGAGTCGGGATATAGGAACGGCCACACGAAGCCGCCGCTGGCGGCGTCGACGTGCAGCGGCACGTCGTGTCCCTGCTCGTGCTTCAGTCCTACGAGGAAGTCGTTGATCCCGCGGATGTCGTCGGCATGCCCTGTGAACGTCGTGCCCAGCACGGCCGCCACGCCGATCGTGTTCTCGTCGATGTGAGGCTCCACGTCCTCGGGCCCGATCGTGTACTTGTGCGGCTGCAGCGGCACGATCCGCGGCTCGACGTCGAAGTAGCGGCAGAACTTCTCCCACACGACGTGCACGTCGCCGCCGAACACCATGTTGGGGCGCTCGACCGACTTGCCCGCGGCCTGCCGGCGCGCGCGCCACTTCCACTTCAGCGACAGCGCCCCCAGCATGATCGCCTCGGAGGAGCCCTGGGTGCGCGCGCCTGTCGTCTCCCCCGGCGCGTTGAAGAGGTCGGCGAGCATGCGGATGCAGCGCTGCTCGATCTCCGCCGAGCGCGGATACTCGGCGTGATCGATGAAGTTCACGCGCAGCGATTCCTGGATCACCTGCTCGGCCTCCGGCTCCATCCACGTCGTCACGAACGTCGCCAGGTTGCGGTTTGGCAGGCCGTCGAGCACCGTCTCCTGTTGGATCAAGCCCTTTGCTTCCTCAGCGGTCATGCCCATCTTCGGCAGTTTGCCGTCGGGCGCGGGCTCGAGCAGGTAGCGGTTGCCGTAGATGCTCTCCAGCTTTTCGATCTGGGGGCGCGTGAGCTCGGGAGGAGCGCTGGCGGGGCGCCCGTCGGCGCTCTGGTGCTCGGATGGCAAGGTGATCCTCCAGTAGTCGCAGTACTGTGCTCGTCGAGCATGACTGATCTCACGCTCGAGACGGTGCACCTGCGCGACGAGTCCTCGGCGCTCGAGGCCGCGTTCGTCCCCGGCGCCGGCATGCTGTGCTGCTCGCTGCGCCATCGCGGCGAGGAGCTGCTCGCGCAGAACGCCGGCATCGCCGCCTACGCGCAACAGGGCAAGACTATGGGTATCCCGCTGCTGTACCCCTGGGCGAACCGCCTCGCGGACTTCGACTACGCCGTCGCCGGCCGCGACGTGCGCGTGCCGCACGACCCCGGTCGCGTTCGTGTCGATGCGAACGGCCTGCCGATTCACGGTGTGATCGGCGGGCGCCTCGGGTGGGAGCTGACACACGCGGGGGAGGGCGGCTCGAGCTCGCTCGCCGCGCGCCTGAGCTGGAGCCAGTCGCGCCCGGAGCTGTTCGAGGTCTTTCCCTTCCGCCACGAGCTGGCCTATGAGGCGCGCCTGCGCGACGGACGCCTAGAGATCGAGGTGATGGTCGATGTGTGCGGCGAGGACGCGGTGCCGCTGTCGTTCGGCTTTCACCCGTACCTGTCGCCGCCAGGCGCCACGCGCGAGCGCTGGCTGATCGAGCTGCCCGCGATGCGCGCGCTGGCGCTCGACGCGCAGCAGATCCCAATCGGCCCCGCACGGGAGCTCGCGGCCCAGCGCTTCGAACTCGACGCACGCGAGTTCGACGACGGCTTCGACGCGGTGCCCGAGCCCGCGCGCTTCAGCGTCGCCGACGCGCGGCGAAGGATCGAGCTGACGTTCCTGCAGGGCTATCCGTGCGCGCAGGTGTTCGCGCCGCGCGCCGGGCAGTTCATCTGCTTCGAGCCGATGACCGCGCCCGCCAACGCGCTGCGCAGCGGCGAGCGGCTGCGCGTGCTCGCGCCGGGGGAGCGCTTCGCGGCGCGCTTCTCGGTTGCCGTCAGCGATTCGCGCTGAGCGTCACTGCGCGCGGCGTCACGGCACCCACGGGCTGTGCCACGCTCCGAATCCCGCCACCAGCCGGTCTCCCTCCGGCGGCCCCCATGACCCGGGGGCATACCGGTGCACGGGAGGGGGCTGTTGCAGCAGCGGTTCGAAGATCCGCCAGGCCTCTTCGACGCCGTCCTGGCGGGTGAAGCGCGTGCTGTTGCCCTCCATCGCATCGAGCAGCAGCACCTCGTACGGCGTCGGCGCCTCGCCGCCCTGATTGGCGAACTCGACATCGAGGTGGACCGCCTCGGGGCCGGCGGCGTCGGCTCGGTGCGCGTCGAGGGTCACACGCGTGCCTGTGCCGGGGTCGAGCTTGACGACGAACTGGTTCGGTTCGGGGCGGCGATGCGCGCTCTCCATGAAGCCGAGACGCGGCGGGTCGCGGAACACCGCCCGCAGCTCGGTCTGGGTGAGCGGCAGCTTCTTACCCGTGCGGATGAACCACGGCACGCCCGACCAGCGCCAGTTGTCGATGTCCAGGCGCATGGCCGCGTAGGTCTCCGTGGTCGAGTCCGTAGCGACGCCGTCGATGTCGAGGTAGCCGTCGTACTGGCCGCGCACGTAGTGCGCCGGGTCCGCGTCGGCGATCGCGCGGAACACAGCGAACTTGGCGTCCTGGAGGGTTTTCGCGTCGCGCCCGGCGGGCGCCTCCATCGCGGCGAGCGCGACGAGCTGCATCAGGTGGTTGACGACCACGTCGCGCAGCGCGCCGACCGGGTCGTAGAAGTGCCCGCGGTCCTCTACGCCGAAGGCCTCGGCCATCGTGATCTGCACGTAGGCGATGTGGTTGCGGTTCCAGATCGGCTCGATCATCGTATTGGCGAAGCGCAGGTACAGGAGCTCGTCGGTGCCCATCTTTCCCAGGAAGTGATCGATCCGATAGAGCTGTGACTCGTCGATGTACTGATGGATCTCCGCGGCCAGCGCGCGCGCCGAGGGGAGGTCGTGACCGAACGGCTTCTCCACGACCACGCGCGCGCCCTTCGTCAGTCCGGCGCCCGCGAGCTTCTCGATCACGGGCCCGAACAGCGACGGCGGGATCTCCAGGTAGAAGACCGGAGTACGCGCATCGCCGATCGCCGTGGCCACCTTCTTGTAGGTCGCGGCGTCGGAGAAGTCGCCGCTGACGTAGGACAGGCGCGCGGCGAAACGCTCGAACACGTCGCTGTCCAGCTGCTCACCGGTGCCTTCGATGCATTCGCGCGCGTGCTCGCGCAGGTGCTCGACGGTCCAGTCGTCGACCGCCACGCCGACGATCGGGCAGTCCAGCAGGCCGCGGCGCTCCAAGCGGTAGAGCGAGCGGAACGTCATCACCTTCGCGAGGTCGCCCGTAATCCCGTAGATGACCAGGACGTCCGCGCGCACGGGCGGGGATCATTCCAGATAGGTTGTCGCGATGCCCGACGAGCCTGTCGTACGTGACGACATCGTTCGTGAGGAGCGCCTGTTCGGCCCGCGCACGGCGCACCTCTTGGCGCTCGAGTTTGGGTCCAAGGCGCAGTTCGAAGATCCGCGCTTCGAGTGGCGCCGGCTCTTCTCCGAGCTGCTCGGCACGTTCATGCTGGTGCTGGTCGCCGCCGGCGGCGGGATCCTCCACGGTCAGGGCCAGATCACGCTCGCGGCGGCGGTCGTCGCGCCGGGCCTGATGGTGACGGCGATCATCCTGTTCATGGGAGCGGTCTCCGGCGCGCATCTGAACCCGATCGTCTCGCTCGCGTTCGCCCTGCGCGGAGACTTCCCGTGGAGGCGCGTCCCCGGCTACATCGTCGTCCAGCTCGTCGGCGCCGCGCTTGCGTGCCTGTTCCTCGAGGGGGTGTTCGGCAACATCCAGCACCTGGGCGCCACGCTGCCGGGCGCCGGCTACGCCGACTGGCAGGCGCTGTTGATGGAGGTCGTGCTGAGCGCGTCGCTGGTCAGCGTCATCCTCGGCACCGCGTCGGCCGCCCAGAACGTCGGGCGCGTCGCCGCGCTCGCCGTCGGCGGCTACATCGCGCTCGCCGGACTGTGGTCGGCGCCCGTCAGCGGCACCTCGATGAACCCGGCGCGCTCGTTCGGCCCGGCGCTCGTGAGCGGAGACTTCAACGGCTACTGGGTCTACGTGCTCGGTCCGCTCGCCGGTGCGCTGATCGCCGTCGGCTGCGCGTTCGTCCTGCGTGGACCCGGCGGTCATCCGATCTCCTACGCCGCCGGTTCCGGCACGCTGGGACTCCCGTCGAACGGCGGCGAGTCCCCGTCGAGCGGGCCGCCTTCGCTCTAGAGGATCACTTCAGGTTCTTAGAGGACCTGGATCTGAAACAGGCTCGTCGTGCCCGGGCGCCCAGAGGGCAGGCCCGCGGTGATCCCGACCCGTTGGCCGCGCTCGCACCAGCCGAGCTCGACCACGCGCCGAGCGGCGTCGGCGATCAGCGCCTCGGTGGTCTCGTGCCGCGGCATCGACGCCGCCTGCACGCCCCACATCAGGCCGCAGCGCCTGACCGTCTCTTTCCCCGGCGAGAGCGCGTAGATCGGCACCGTCGGGCGGTGCGCGGAGACCAGGCGCGCCGAGCGCCCCGACAGCGTTGGGATGACAAGCGCGTCGAGGCGCAGCTCGCGGGCGGCGTCGCAGAGGTTGTGCGCGATCGTGTACGCGGGATCGGAGTGGGTGCGGCGCACGCGCGACTGGTTCCAGCGCTCGTACGGCGCGATCGACTCCGCCTGCTCCGCCACGGCGGCCATCATCGCGACCGCCTCGACCGGGTAGGCGCCCACGGCGGTCTCCTGGGAGAGCATCACTGCGTCGGTCCCGTCGAGGATCGCGTTGGCCACGTCTGCGACCTCCGCGCGGGTCGGGCGCGAGGAGCTGACCATCGAGTCGAGCATCTGCGTCGCCGTGATCGACGGCCGGGCCATCCAGCCGGCCAGCTCGAGCAGCTGCTTCTGCACCAGCGGCACGCGCGCGATCGGCAGCTCGATGCCGAGGTCGCCGCGCGCGACCATCACGCAGTCGGCCGCCCGCAGGATCTCCGCCGCACGCTCGACCGCCTGGGGCTTCTCCATCTTGGCGACCAGCGGCAGGCGTGTGTGGTCGCGCACGAATTCGACGTCCTCCGGCGTCTGCACGAACGACAGCGCGACCATGTTGACGCCGATCGACTCGCCGTGGCGCAGCATGTGCAGATCCTCCTCCGGCACCGCCGGCAGCGCCGCTACCGGACCGGGGATGTTCAGGCCCTGGCGCGATGCGACGGCGCCGCCGATCTCTATCTCGACGTCCAGCTCGCAGGCCGCGGAGCGGACGTCCACAACGCGCAGCCGCACGGAGCCGTCGGCCAGATAGAGGATCGAGCCGTCCTCGACCGCGTCGGGCAGCCCCGCCCAGGAGATGCTCATCTCGTGCGCGTCGCCAGGTCGATCGCCGTCGCCGCAGGAGAACGTCAGTCGCTCGCCGGGGGTGAGCTCGACGACGTCTTCTCGCAGCGGGCCGATGCGGAGCTTAGGGCCCGGCAGGTCCTGCAGGATCGCGATCGGCCGCCCGACCCGTCCGGCGGCGTCGCGCACGCGCCGGGCCGTCTCCGCGTGCTCTTCGAGCGTCCCGTGCGAGTAGTTCAGCCGCGCCACGTCCATGCCCGCCTCGACCATGCGCATCAGCGTCTCCAGCTCGCGCGAGGCGGGTCCGATGGTGGCGACGATCTTCGTGCGGCGCATTGTCGGAAGGTATCGTTGCCGCGACAATCATGCGTAACTGGGTTGTGGTCGGCCTGGCCGCATAGCATCCAGGCGTGCTCGGCCCCTCCCGACAGATGCCTCGCGTCGGCGCTCACGCCCGAATCGTGCACTTCGGCGGCGGTTTCGAGCGAGGCGTGGTCCTGGCGGTGCACAACGACGGCCGGCGCCTGGAGGTGCGCGACGAGCGGGGTGATGTGCTCGAGTTCGTGCTCAGCCCCGCGACCGCCCGGTTCGTGTCGGCAGGCACGGCGCATGGGCCGCGGCTGGAGCTGCTCGGGGAGCGCTACTGAAAATCGCCGGTGTCCCAGGGGTCAAGTCCGTGGCCTTCCATCGCCGCGTCATTGGTCGAACCGCACCCCGACTCGTTGGCGTGCCGTCCGAGGCTAGGACGAACATATGTTCGATAGTGCCGCAGGAGGTACGCTTGCTAGCTAGAAGGAGCCCTAGCCTTGGCCGATAACAGCGCAATCGAGTGGACGAACGCGACGTGGAACCCTGTCACGGGTTGCGACAAGGTTTCGCCCGGGTGTGCGCACTGCTATGCGGAGACGTTCGCTGAGCGCTGGAGGGATATCCCTGGCCACCCCTACCAGCAGGGTTTTGATTTGCGGCTTTGGCCGAATCGGCTAGATCAACCGCTGCGCTGGAAGCGCCCACGGACGATCTTCGTGAACTCGATGAGCGACCTCTTCCATGAGCGTATCCCTGAGCCGTTCATACGGCAGGTGTTCGACGTCATGGGTCAGGCTAGTCAACACACCTTCCAGATTCTGACCAAGCGCCATGAGCGACTGGCTGAGTTGGCACCGACCCTACCCTGGGCTCCTAACGTTTGGATGGGCGTCACCATCGAGAACCGGCGCTTCGTACGCCGGGCGGATTACCTGCGCGAGGTCGATGCAGTGGTGCGATTTATCTCCGCCGAGCCGCTTTTGGGTCCCCTCGAAGGGCTCGACCTCAGTGGGATCGACTGGCTGATCGCGGGCGGCGAGTCTGGGGCAAAGCATCGGCGCTGTGACCCCGCCTGGATACGCGACTTGCGAGCGCGCTGTGCGGCGGAGGACGTGGCGTTCTTTTTCAAGCAGTGGGGTGGTCGAACATCAAAGGCAGGCGGCCGCTTGCTCGACGACCGGACCTACGACGCTATGCCGACGCCTTCGGACCGCGCACGGAATCAAGCGCTAGCTCTCGCCGCCGTCTAGTCGTCGCCGTCGCGGACCGCTCTCCATATCAAAGAGCGTTGCCTGTCCAAGCTCCTCCTGTACGCGAAGATGCACGCGGTCGAACACCCAGTCCATGATCCGCTCGCCGGCATTGTTGTCGGTAGCGAAGATCAGGAAGTACATGGGCTGCCCGTTGGACTTCTTGATCTGACGGTCAAGCACCGTCGAGTAGTCCAGGCGCTTGAAGCCCTCCGCGTACATGCGCACGTACTCACCGCGGGCTTCCTCGGCGCTGATCTGGCCGGACTCGCGTCGCGCATAGATGTCTTTCCAGCCGTCGTGTCCGTATATTCGGGTCACAAGCTCCGGATGGTCGGGCGCGAGCCGCACGAATCCCATATCGGTCGGGAACAAGATGAGTTGCTCGATCTTGTTGGGGCTGTGCCCGCGCTTGTGCTCGGCAATCGCCTCAACCGTCGGCCACTCAAGCTCCGATCCCTCGGGATCGAGGAACGCAAACGCCGGAGCCCGTCGAGGAACGAGGCCCAACATGGCTGCAACGATCTTGTTGGCGTCTTCGTTGAAGCTCTCCACCCGATCGCCGTAGCGTTCGGTGCGATGCACCAGTGCATTGAAGGCGCCAGCGTGGTTCTCAGCGACAGCGACCTTGGTCGCCTCCGGCGACCGAGCCTCCAATGCGATCAGTGCAGAGCCATTGATCTGCCGGTCGCGGGTCGTGGACCAGTTCAACCCAGTTCCCGCGAACAGGTCCAGGGCATACCACCCGCCAGCCGTCGTGCACGCCTTCGCAAAGGAGTTGAGATAGGCGTCGAGGATCATCAGCTTCTCCTCTGTCCACGACGCGGCGTCCCTCGCCGGATAGCCATCTGAGGCAGTGTGAAATGTCGCTCGAGTCATTCTCGGCGACTTTAGACGGCGCTTCGGAGGTTCTACGTCGGCGTCAAGTCCCAGATAGCGAGACGCCGGTTACAGATGCTTACCAGTTCTCGGCAAGGCCCATAAAGTTACATAGCGCCCGCCGGCTGCGAGAACGCTCACGGCGCCCGTACGTCGGGGAACCACTCCGCGCAATGCTCGCGCAACACCTCGCGCACCCACGCGCGCTCCTCGGCCGAGGCCACGCGAAAGCGCGCGAGCAGCTCGCGCTGGCGCTCGATCGGCGCGTCGGCGATCACCCAGCGGACGGCCAGGCGCTCGAACAGCAGCTCGCCCGCGTGCTGCCACGCGTCCTCCTGGGTGCTCGCGGGGCGGCTGCCAGCGCCGGCGCCGGCGAGTGCCTCGGCGTACTCGCGCCGCGCGCCCGGCGTGAGCGAGCCGCGCAGCGTGAGCACGTTGCCGCGCGCGTCGGTGTAATCGCTGTTCGGCGCGGCGAGCTTCTCGGCGCGCTGCTGGCGGCGAGCGCGCCTGCCCACGCTCAGCCCGCGTCGGCGGCTCGTTCGAGCTTGCTGCGCACGTCGCCGGTCACCGGCTTGGCGTGGCCGGGCCAAGCCGCCGCGGGCTCGAGCGCGGCGAGCTTGCGGATGCTTGCCCGTGCCTGCTCGGTGTCGTAGTTGTAGAGCCGCTCGGGCAGGCGCGGCTCGCAGTCGCGACCCCACATGTCGAGCGTGTAGAAGCAGTCGCTGCTCAGCGCCACGCGGTCCGACTCCCGCCACAGCCCGATCTGGCCCGGTGCGTGGCCGGGGAGCTCGATCACGCTGAAGCCCGCCAGCTCGTCGCCCTCGGTGAGCGTGTCCGAGATCGTGACCGGACCTCCGTCCCACGCATAACGGTGCAGCAGTCGGTGGAACTGGCGCATCGGCGTCGGCAGTCCGGCAAGGCCCTGCGGCCAGTAGCGGAAGCCGCCGCTGCCCTCGGCGTCCTGCACCTCGTCGGGATGGCACAGGACGGGCACGCCGAGTGCGGGCGCCGTGCCGCGGTGATCGGTGTGCCCGTGGCCGAGCACGACACGTCGGATGCCGCCGAGCTTCGCTCCCGCGGTCGCGACCGCGCGCGTCATCGTGCGCGCGCCCGCGTCGAACAGCGTCACGCCGCCGTCGTCCTCGATCAGGTACACGTTGCAGCGCCCCGGCTGGCCCTGCACCACCCACACGCCCTCGGCGACGAGCTCTGCCTGGCCCGCTCCGAGACGGGAGCTCAGGCGGGTCTTGGCGTTGAACGCCTGCGCCATCCGCGTTTCCGCGCCGGAGCCCTGCGGCGGCATCATCCCGATCTGACGCGCGAACGTCATCGAGTCGGTGAACGCGTCGTTGCTCTCGATCAACCCGTCGCGCACCGTCAGCAGATCGAAGCCTTCGAGCTCGACCGGCATGCCGGTGGGGGCGATGCCGCCGAAGTGGCCGGGGCCGGCGAACGTGCCGGTCAGGCGCCACTGTACGCCGCAGCGCTCGCCCTCGGTCGTCGTCGAGATCACCTGCATGCTCAGATCCGGCAGTGCGCCGATCAGCTCGCCGATGAACTCGCGCACGCCCTCCGGTGCGAGCACGTCGACCTGTCCACGCACGTTCTCGCGCCCACCCGGCGACCACAGCGACACCGCCTGCTCCACCTCGCGCGCGTCGATCGCGCCGAAGTAGCGCCGGGCGACCGCCTCGGCCTTGCTCCCCGAGATGCGTTTGCGCGTCGCCGCCGCCTGCTGCATGTTCGCGGCGACCTCCTGCACCTTCGTGCTTGCTTCGCTGGCAGTCTCCCGATCGGTCATGCCTCTCCTTTACGCCGCTGAACGACCGTAGTCTAGTCTCCGCGCCATGCCCGATGTGCGCAGCAAGCGCGAGCTGGGACGTGGCGAGCGCGTGCTTCCGGGCCTGTTCCGCCTGCGCCTGCCGCTGCCGTGGCCCGGCGTTCCCCACTGCAATGCCTGGGCGGTCGCGCACGGCGACGGCTTCGTGCTGTTCGACACCGGCATGCACGAGCCCGATTCGATCTCGCACCTCGAGCGAGCGCTCGCGATGTGCAACCTGCGCCTGGAGCAGGCGCGGCTGGTGGTGTGCACGCACGCGCACACCGACCACTGCGGGCAGGCCGCGACGATCGTCGAGCGCGCCGGCTGCGAAGTGTGGATGCATCCCAACCACGAGCACCTGAACCGCATGATCGAGGATCCCGAGGCGGTGTCCGCCAGGCGCCTGGAGATCGCCCGCCAGAGCGGCGTCCCCGAGGAGCCGCTGCGCCGCTACGCCGCTGAGCGCAGCACCCGCGGGTCGGGGATCGCCGGCCCGATCGAGCCAGACCGCGACCTCGTGACGGGTATGGGCATCGTCACCGACCTCGGCGAGTGGATCGTGTACGAGACCCCAGGGCATGCGCCCTCGCACGTCTGCTTCTTCCAGCCCGAGCGGCGCCTGCTCGTCTCCGGCGATCACCTGCTGGGGCGTATCTCGCTGTACTTCGACTACGGCTACTCGCCAGACCCCGTGGGTGAATTCCTCAGCTCGCTCGATGTCGTCGAGCGGCTCGGCGCGCGCTTGTGCCTGGCGGGACACGGACGCACCTTCACCGACGTGCATGCCCACATCCAGGGCAACCGCGCGCTGGTGGACGAACGGCTCGAGCGCGTGCACCAGGCCGTCGCCGAGCAACCGTTGACGGTGTTCGAGATCGTGCCGCACGTCTACGGCGACTCGCTCTCCGAGCAGAACGCCCACTGGTTGCTGTCGAAGATCCTCTGCTATCTCACCCACCTGCAGGCGCTCGGCAAGGTACATCGCATCCCCGGTGAGCCCGAGCGGTGGGCTGCATAATCAGTCGATGCGCATCGACCAGATCCTTGAGGATCAGGACCCGCCCACCCCGGTGTTCTCGTTCGAGTTCTTCCCGCCGAAGACCGCGAACGGTGAGCGCAACCTGTACGCGGCGCTCGCCGAGCTCGAGACGCTCGACCCCTCGTTCGTCTCCGTCACCTACGGCGCGGGCGGCTCGACCAGGGAGAAGACGATCGAGATCGTCAAGCGGATCCGCGAGCAGTACGGCCTCGAGGCTATGGCCCACTTCACGTGCGTCGGCGCGACGGTCCCGCAGCTGCGGGGCACGCTCGACGAGATGCAGGCCGCTGGCATCGACAACGTACTCGCCCTGCGCGGGGATCCCCCGGCCGGGGAGGAGGCGTGGACGAAGACGGACGGAGGCCTCGAGTACTCACGCGAGCTCGTCGAGCTGATCTCAGGCGGCTACCCGTTCGCGATCGGCGCAGCCTGCTTCCCCGAGACCCATATCCACGCGACGAGCCCCGAGGCCGACCTCGAGCACCTCGTCGAGAAGGTGCAGGCGGGCGTGGACTTCCTGATCACGCAGCTGTTCTTCGACAACGCCATGTACTTCGACTTCGTCGCTCGCGCGCGCGCCGCGGGAGTCGAGGTCCCGATCATCCCCGGTGTGATGCCGATCACCAGGGTGGGCCAGGTCGAGCGCATGGCCCAGATGTGCGGCGCGTCGATCCCCGACGGCCTGCGCCGCGAGCTGCACGCGCGCGGCGAGGACCCCGAGGCGGTGCTCGACTTCGGCGTCGCCTACGCGACTCTCCAATGCGCCGAGCTGCTCGCCGCCGGGGCGCCGGGGATCCACTTCTACACGCTCAACCGCTCACCCGCCACGCGCGCGATCCTCAGCGCGCTGAAGCTCGCCAAGCCGTGGGAGAAGGCCGTCTACCCCAGCTCGATCTCGAGCCCCTCTGCTACGCGCGGCGAGCCGTCGGCGGCCTCGTAGCGGACGTCCACCGAGTCGTCCTGGCGGTAGGTGCCGACGCCCCATGCGCCGAGCAGCCAGCGCCAGCCGCTGATCTTGTCCTTGCGCAGCTCGCGCTCGAACACGAGCGCGCCTTCGCGCACGGTGTAGTCGACGCCGAGCCGCTGAGGCACGCCGTTGACGTAAACCTCGTAACCGCCGCGCACCCCGCGCGGCAGGCTGACCCGGGATCTGGTCATCGCAGCTTCGATTATGACCGCCCGCCCCGGTTTCCTCAGCTCGCACCACGTGCGTATGCGCCCGACGCCCGGTCCGGTGCGTACCCTCAGCGGTCGATGCCCGAGCCGTCTGCCCTCGAGATCCCCTACACCATCCGGCGCTCCGCGCGCGCTCGGCGCGTGCGCGTGAACGTGCACGCCCACACCGGTGTGGAGGTGGTGCTCCCGACGCGCGCGCCCGATCGCGCCGCCGCGGCCGCGGTCAGCGAGCTGCGGCCGTGGATCGAGCGTCGCCTGGACGAGGCGCGCGACGTGCTCGCGCGGCTGGCCGAGCGCGCCGGCACCGTGCCCTACCTCGGCGCTACGCTCGAGCTTGTCCCGCAGGCGGGGCGCACGCGTGTGCACCGCGCGGGAGATCGACTGCTCGTGCCCGACGGCGACGCCCGCCCGGCGCTCGAGCGCTTCTACCGCCGGGCCGCACGCGCGGAGATCGCCCCGCGCCTCGACCGGGCGACCGGGCTCGCGGGCAGCACCTACAGCGCGCTGGACATCCGCGCGCAGCGCACCCGCTGGGCGTCGTGCTCGTCGAGCGGGCGCATGAGCTTCAACTGGCGGTTGCTGCTAGCGCCCGAGCGCGTGCTCGAATACGTCGTCTGGCACGAGGTCTGCCACCTGGAGATCCTCGACCACTCGCCCCGCTTCTGGGCGCTGCTCGCGGATCGCTGGCCCGGCTACCGCGACGATCGTGACTGGCTGCGCCGCCACGGCGCGACGCTCGTGCTCTGAGAGTCCTCCAAATTAAAAGTCTGTCTGACTATGGTTATACAGACTTTTTTTTGCGGACAAACCAGCGCCGCCCAGCGCAGCGCCGCCATGGTGCGACGCTCGTGCTGTAGCAGCCGCGTTCTAGCGGCGGGCTGGCCAAGCCGGGCCAGGACGCAGGGAGCGTGGCGTGCTGGCCGAAACGGGGATGCGAGCGAAGCGAGTGTCTCCCGGCTTCGGTACGCGAGCGACCGAGGACGCCGCCCGGCGCCGTGCCAGCGCGTCGCTAGCGCTGATCGATCGGCACGTAGTCGCGATCGCGCTCGCCGGTGTAGATCTGGCGCGGACGGGCGATCTTCTGCTCCGGGTCCTCGACCATCTCCTTCCACTGGGCGATCCAGCCGCTGGTGCGCCCGATCGCGAACATCACCGGGAACATCGCCACCGGCAGCCCGAGCGCCTCGTAGATCAGGCCGGAGTAGAAGTCGACGTTCGGGTAGAGCTTGCGCGAGGTGAAGTACTCGTCGTCGAGCGCGCGCTTCTCGAGCTCGCTGGCCACGTCGAGCAGCGGGCTCTTGCCGCGCACCTCGAACACGTCGTCGAGGTACTTGCGGATGATCCGCGCGCGCGGATCGTAGTTCTTGTACACGCGGTGGCCGAAGCCCATCAGGCGCTCGTTGCCGGCCTTGACGCCCTCGAGGAAGGCGGGAATGTTCTCGACGCTGCCGATCCGCTCGAGCATGCGTAGCGCCTGCTCGTTGGCGCCGCCGTGCAGCGGGCCGTACAGCGCCGCGACTCCGGCGGCCACCGCCGAGTAAGGGTCGACCTGGGTGGAGCCGACCGATCGCACGGCGCTGGTGGAGGCGTTCTGTTCGTGGTCGGCGTGCAGGATGAACAGGACGTCCAGCGCACGCTCCAAACGAGGATCGGGCTCGTATTTGAGCTCGGTCATCTTGTACATCATCCCGAGGAAGTTGCCCGCGTAGTTGAGGTCGTTGTCGGGGTAGACGTACGGCTGGCCCATGTTGTGGCGGAAGGCGAACGCCGCGAGCGTGGGCATCTTCGCGAGCAGGCGGATGATCTGCATCGCGCGGACGCGCTCCTCGTGGATCTTGTTGGCGTCGGGATAGAAGGTCGACAGCGCGCCCACGGAGGCCACCAGCATGCCCATCGGGTTGGCGTCGTAGCGGAATCCCTTTATGAAGTCCTTGACGTTCTCGTGCACGAACGTGTGGATCGTGATCTCGTCGACCCAGCCCGTCAGCTCGGTCTGGGTCGGGAGCCTGCCGTTGATCAGCAGGTAGGCGACCTCGAGGTAGCTCGAGTGCTCACACAGCTGCTCGATCGGGTAGCCGTGATGCTGCAGAATGCCGGCGTCGCCGTCGATGTAGGTGATCGAGCTGCGGCACGAGGCGGTGTTCATGTACGCGGGGTCGTAGACCATCAGCCCGAAGTCCTGATCGTCGGTCTTGATCTGCCTGAGATCCATCCCCCGCACGGTTCCGTCCTCGATCGGCAGCTCGTAGGTCTGGCCTGTGCGGTTGTCGGTCACCGTGAGCGTTCCCTGTGCGGGCGCTGCTCCGTCGCCGGGCGCGCCGGCTGTGGCCTCGATCGTCGATCGGTCGGTGCTCATGTGTGTCTCCTGGTCCGCGGTTTGGGGAACGCTCTGCATCGATTATGCGCAACGGCGAGCGCACGCTCGCCGCCTGACGCGCGCACAGGCTGTAGGTGGCGACGAATCGGGCTCAGCGGTGCGGCTGGCGCTGGCGCTGGGCGCTGATTCGCACGCGCTTGGGGGATCCCGAGGCGGGGTCCCCGTGCGGGCCGCGCCTGGGCGCTCGCGGCGGTCGCGAGCGCGGATGATGGGGGTGCAGCGGACGCGGCTTCGGGCCGATGCCGCCATCGTTGCCAGGCTCGGTCTCCGGAGTCTGGCGCACCGCCCAGCGCACGATCGCGAACAGCGCCCCGATCGGGACCTTGAGGATGACCATCAACCAGATGAACGTCCAGGTCGTCACGTCCTTCGATCGTATACCCGGCGCCGGCTCGGTACAAGTCCCGGAGCGCGATCAGTAGAAAGCCACGATGCGCGATCGCGGCGCGGCTGGTAGCGGCCGGCCCGCCCGCGCGCGCTCAGCTCAGCCGCGAAGCTCGAGCGGCGCGCCACTGAACTGCGTCATCGCGTGCAGTTCCGCGATGCGCGCCACGATCTCTGAGCCCGTCAGGCGCTGCATGCGCTCGGTCCCGAACTCCTCGACGTTGAAGGACGCGAGCACCGTCGCGTGCGCCATCGCGCGCCGCAACAGCGCATCCGAGAGCTCCTCGTGCGGATGCGCGGCTACGTAGCCGACGAGGCCGCCGGCGAACGTGTCGCCCGCGCCGGTCGGGTCGATCACGCTCTCGAGGGGGTAGGCGGGCAGCGCGAAGAAGCCCTCGCGCGTCACCAGCGCCGCGCCGTACTCCCCCTGCTTGGCGACAACCACGCGTGGGCCCCAGGAAAGGATCTCCCGCGCGGCGGTGACGAGGTTCGGCTTGCCCGTCAGCTGGCGCAGCTCGGCGTCGTTGAGGATCACGCAGTCGCACTGCTCGATCGCGCGCACCAGCGAGTCGCGTGCGATGTCGATCCACAGGTTCATCGAGTCGAGCGCGACGAAGCGCGCCTGCGGCAGCTGGCCGCGCACCTGCTGCTGCAGCTCGGGCTGGATGTTGGCCAAGAACAGCACGTCGCTGGCGCGCGAGCGCTCGGACAGCTTCGGCGAGAAGCCCTCGAACACCCCGAGCTGCGTGTCGAGCGTCTCGCGCGAGTTCAGATCCCAGCCGTACTCGCCCTGCCAGAAGAACGTGCTGCCGCCGCTCACGCGCTCGACGTCGGACACGTCCACGCCCCGGCGGCGCATCACCTCCAGCTGCTCCTCGCCGAAGTCCTCGCCGACGGGACCGACGACGCGCACGTCGTCGAAGAACGACGCCGCCAGGGCGAAATGCACGGCCGCGCCGCCGAGCATCCGCTGGCGTTCGCCGAACGGGGTCTTGACGGTGTCAAAGGCGATAGATCCGACCACGGTGATGGACATGGGCGCGCACCTTAGAGCACGCCGCCCCCGGCCGGCGTGCGGCACTCCGCTAGCCTCGGAGCCCATGCGAGCGATCCAGATGACCGAGTTCGGGGGCCCCGAGGTGCTCAAGCTCACCGACCTGCCCGCCCCGCAGCCCGGTCCCGAGGAGACGCTGATCAAGGTCACGCGGGCGGGTCTCAACTTCGCCGACACGCACACGCGTACCAACTCCTACGTGCAGAAGGCCACGCTCCCGCTGGTGCCCGGCGGTGAGGTCGCGGGCGTGCTCGAGGACACGGGCGAGCGCGTGGTCGCGCTCGTCGGCAATGGCGGCTATGCCGAGTACGCGGTCGCTCCGAAGAACGTGGTCTTCCCGATTCCCGACGGGATCGACGACGGCACGGCGCTCGCGATGATCGTGCAGGGAACGACCGCCTGGCACCTATACCGCACCTCCGGGCGCGTCGCCGAGGGGGAGAGCGTCGTCGTTCACGGCGCCGCTGGCGGCGTCGGCTCGATTGCCGTGCAGCTCGGCCACGCGATGGGCGCCGGACGCGTGATCGCGACGGCCTCGAATGACGAGAAGCGCTCGCTCGCGCTGGAGCTGGGCGCCGATGCGGCGATCGACCCTGCCGCCGAGGGTCTGACCGAGCGCCTGCTCGAGGCCAACGGCGGAGAGCCCGTGGACGTTGTGTTCGAGATGTCCGGCGGCGAGGTCTTCGAGGCCTCCTACAAGGCGCTCGCGCCGTTCGGGCGGATCGTCGCCTACGGGATCGCCACGAACGAGCCCAACGAGGTGTCCACCGGCTCGCTGCTGCGCCACTCGCGCGCGGTCGTCGGCTTCTACCTCTTTCACTGCCTGCGCCGGCCCGGAATGTTCGCCGAAGCGCTCGCCGACCTGTTCGCGCGCGCCGCGCGCGGCGAGCTGCGGGCGATCGTCGGGCACACATATCCGCTGGAGCAGGCGGCGCAGGCGCAGATCGACCTGCGCGCGCGGCGCACCACCGGCAAGCTGTTGCTCGACCCGGCCGCCTAAGCTCCATGTCCACCGTCATGGCCAAGTCATTTGCCGATCTCGGGCTGTCCGAGTCCACACTGCAGGCGCTGCGCGACGTCGGCTATGAGTCGCCCAGCCCGATCCAGGAACAGGCGATCCCGGCGCTGCTGGAGGGACGCGACGTGATCGGCCAGGCGCAGACCGGTACCGGCAAGACGGCGGCGTTCGGGCTGCCGATCATGGAGTACCTCGACCCGAGCGAGCAGGTCGTGCAGGCGCTCGTGCTGACGCCCACGCGCGAGCTGTGCATCCAGGTCACGCAGGCGCTGCGCACATACGGTGCGCACAGCGGCATCGACGTCGTCGCCGTGTTCGGCGGCGCCCCGATCCGCACGCAGCAGGCGCAGTTGCGCGCAGGGGGGCACGTCGTGGTCGGGACCGTCGGGCGGGTGCTCGATCTGATCTCGCGCCATTCGCTGGTGCTGCACGACTGCCGCTTCTTGGTGCTCGACGAGGCCGACGAGATGCTCGACCTCGGCTTCCTCGAGGACGTCGAGAAAATCCTCTCGCTGACGCCGTCCAGCCGCCAGACGGCGCTGTTCAGCGCGACGATGCCGCCACCGATCCGCAAACTGGCGGACCGCTACATGTACGACCCGGAGATCATCCAGGTCGAGGCGGCGACGCTCACGATCGACACAGTCGCGCAGTTCCAGCTCCCCGTGGAGACGAAGGACAAGCCCGACAAGCTCGTCGAGGTGCTGCGCGCGGAGATGGGCTCGAAAGGCGAAGCCGAAGGTCAGCAGGCGATCGTGTTCGTGCGCACGAAGATCCGCTGCGAGCAGCTGTTTCGCACGCTGCGCGACCGCGGCATGAACGTGCGCGCGCTCCACGGCGACATGTCGCAGGGCTCGCGCGACGGCGTGATGCTCGCGTTCAAGGGCGGGCGCGTGCCGATCCTCGTCGCCACCGACGTCGCCGCGCGCGGCCTGGACATCTCGACGGTCACGCTGGTCGTCAACTACGACGTGCCCACCAGCCCCGACACGTACGTGCACCGCATCGGGCGCACCGGCCGCGTAGGACGCGCCGGTCGCGCGATCACGTTCGTCGAGAGCCGCCAGAAGCGCGAGCTCGAGGCGATCGAACGCCACATCGGCACGAACGTCGCGCAATGGGAGCAGGGCGCGGTGGCCGCGCCGACGCCCGTGCGCGAGCGTCCGCGCCGGCACTCCAAGCCACGCATCTCCCGCCGCGACGACGGCGAGGCCTACACCAAGCTGGTGCTCGGCGGCGGCCGCGCAGCGGGGCTGAGCGTGGCCGACATCGTCGCCTCGGTGACCTCATCCGCGGGCCTCGACGGCGAGGCCGTGCGCGACGTGCTCGTGCTCGACCGATTCTCGTTCCTGTCCGTCCCCGCGTCGGACGCCGACCGGGTAATCGAGGCAGTCGACGGACGTCCAGTCCGCGGCCAGACGCTCAGCCTCGAGCGCGTGGAGGTAAGGTAGGGCGCATGTCAACCGCCACCATGCAGACCACCGAAGGGCCGATCGTCTTCGAGCTGTTCGACGATGACGCGCCCAAGACCGTCGAGAACTTCCGCAAGCTCGCCGACGACGGCTTCTACGACGGGTTGACCTTCCACCGCGTCATCAAAGACTTCATGATCCAGGGCGGTTGTCCGCAGGGAACGGGCACAGGCGGTCCTGGTTACACCTTCGAGGACGAGATCAACCCGCACAAGATCGTCCGCGGGGCGCTCGCGATGGCCAACGCCGGCCCCGACACAAACGGCTCGCAGTTCTTCATCGTCACCGCCGACTCCTGCCCGTGGCTGGACGGCAAACACACGGTCTTCGGCCAGGTGAGCGACGGCATGGACGTCGTGGACAAGCTCGAGGCGGTGCGCACCGATGGTGGCGACCGCCCGTCCGAGCCGATCGGCATCGCCTCGATCGAGTTCTCGGAGTAGCGCCGCTCCGACAGGAGTACTCTCTGCCGTACGAGGCTAAACCCCTTTACGGGGCACATGCGAGCAGGGGAGAGTGGATAGATGGCCAGCGTTGAGCAGCACGTCGAGCAGGAGATCCTCCGGACAGGCAGCGACGCCGAGCAGGCGGACGCGCAGGACACGAACGCACCGGTCGAGACGCCGCCCGCCGGCGAGATCCCGGTCGAGAACCCCGCGACCGGCGAGACAGTCCGCACGGTCCCCGACCTCGGCGCGGATGCCGTGGCCGAGATGGCGGCGCGCGCACGCGCGGCCCAGCCGCAGTGGGAGGCCTACGGCTTCGAGGGGCGCGCGCGTGTGCTGCGCAGGGCGCAGAAGTGGCTGATGGACAACGCCCAGCGCGTGACCGAGACGATCGTGTCGGAGACGGGCAAGACCTACGAGGACGCGAGCCTCGCCGAGATCGGCTACGCGGGCAACGCGTTCGGCTTCTGGGCGAAGGAGGGACCGCACTACCTCGCCGACGAGGCGATCAAGTCGAGCCAGGTGCTGGTGAAGGGCAAGAAGCTGATCCTGCGCTACCGCCCGCTGGGCCTGATCGGCGTGATCGGGCCGTGGAACTACCCGCTGACGAACTCCTTCGGCGACTGCATCCCCGCGCTGATGGCCGGCAACAGCGTGATCCTGAAGCCCTCGGAGATCACCCCGCTGACGTCGCTGCTGATGGCCGAAGGGCTGCGCGAGTGCGGCCTGCCCGAGGACGTGCTGCAGATCGCCACCGGTCGCGGCGCGACCGGCGCGGCGCTGATCGAGCACGTCGACATGATCATGTTCACCGGCTCCACCAAGACCGGCAGGAAGGTCGCCGAAGCCGCCGCCAGGCGGCTGATCCCGGCGTCGCTGGAGCTCGGCGGCAAGGACCCGATGATCGTGCTCTCAGACGCCGATCTGGAGCGCGCGGCCAACTTCGCCGCGTACTTCTCGATGCAGAACGCCGGGCAGACGTGCATCTCGATCGAGCGTGTGTACGTCGAGGAGCCCGTGTACGACGAGTTCGTCGCGAAGGTCTCCGAGAAGGTGCGTGCCCTTCGGGTCGGCTCTCCCGAGGGCGGCTTCGGCACGGTCGAGGTCGGCGCGATCACGTTCCCGCCGCAGCTGGACACGATCAAGGACCATGTCGACGACGCCGTGCAGAAGGGCGCGCGCGTGCTCACCGGCGGCCATCAGGTCCCGGGTCCCGGGCGCTTCTACGAGCCCACCGTGCTCGTGGACGTCGACCACACGATGAAGATCATGACCGAGGAGACGTTCGGCCCGACGCTGCCGATCATGAAGGTCGCCGACGCCGATGAGGCGGTGCGCATGGCCAACGACTCCCCGTATGGGCTCGGCGCGTCGGTGTTCTCGCGCGACGCCGCACGCGGCGAGGCGATCGCCAGGCGCCTGGAAGCCGGCGCCGCCAACGTCAACGACGCGATGATCAACTACACCGTGCTCGAGCTGCCCATGGGCGGCGCCAAGGCGTCGGGCATCGGCTCGCGCCACGGCGCCGGCGGGATCCGCAAGTACTGCTCTCAGCAGGCGATCGTCGTCACCGCGAAACTGGCCATGAAGAAGGAACTGTTCATGTATCCGTACAAGACGCGTACCTCCCGGCTTTTGGCCGGGGCGTTCAAATTGTTGTACGGCCGCGGCAAGCGCGACTAGTCAGCAGAGCTGGCCGGCAATTCTGCTCTTGAAAGTTCTGTATAACGATTGCTATACAGAAGATTTTAGCTGAGATGTGCGAGCGCGGCCTGGGCGTGCTCGGCGTCGCGCCGCAGGACCGCGAGCAGCGCTTCGACCACGCGCAGATCGAACTGAGCGCCGGCGCAGCGTTCGAGCTCTTCGTGAGCGGCGGCGTGTCCGATCGAAGCGCTGTACGCGCGGTCGCTGGTCATGGCCTCGTACGCGTCGGCCACGGCGAGGATGCGTGCCTCGAGCGCGATCGCCTCGCCTGAAAGTCCGAGCGGATAGCCGCGCCCGTCGGGACGCTCGTGGTGCGTGCGCACCCACTGGCGCACGTCCGCGAGGCTCGGATGTTCCAGGATCTGGGCGCCGAGGTCGGGATGCTGCCTGATGATCGCGAACTCATCCTCGGTGAGCTTCGCCGGCTTGCCGAGGATGCTGTCCGGTACGCCGACCTTGCCGATGTCGTGCAGCCTGCCCGCCAGCTGCACGCGGGCCACGCGCCGCTCGGACAGGCCGAGCTCTCGTGCCATCATCTCCGCGTAGCGCCCGACCGTCTCTGAGTGGCGCGCGCTGCCGCTGAAGCGCAGGTCCACGGCTTCTGCCAGGTCGAGGATGACCGCGACGAAGCGCTCACCCTGAACGTCGCGCGACTGTCCGTCTGCACGCGCCGCCTGCGGCAGCGTCCTGCTGTAGAGCACGGTCATGTCGCGGCCGTTCGCCTTGGCCGCGAACAGCGCCTCGTCGGCTGCGCGCAGCAGCGAAGCTGCCGTCTCGCCGTGCTGGGAGTAGCTGGCCACGCCAAAGCTGATCGTCAGCGGCACCGCGTCCCGGGCGAACTCGTCGCGCAGCTCGCAGCGCAGGCGCTCGGCGGTGGCGAATGCGCTGTGCGGGTCGGTGTCGGGCAGGATCAACGCGAACTGCTCCCCGCCCACGCGCGCGAGACCGTCGATCGCCCGCTTGCCGTGCTCCAACACACGCGCCACTCGCCGCAGGGCGGCGTCGCCGACATGGTGGCCCGAGCGGTCGTTGACCTCCTTGAAGTGGTCCATGTCGGCGACGAGCAGCGTCATCCGGCCACCTCCTCGCCGGGCGCGCTCGAGCTCGAGGTCGAGCAGTTCACGAAAGCCGCGCCGGTTCGCCAGCTTCGTCAGCGGATCTGCGCGGGCGGCGTCGTAGAGCCTCGCGATCAGCAGCTCCACCCGTTCGCGCATCGAGCGGATCAGCATCGCGGCGACGAGCAGCGTGCCCATGCCGACCAGCCACCACTCGGGGATCCCGCCCGACGGTTGCCTGGCGGCCAGCAGTGCGCCGTAGGCGAGCCCCACATACACGATCTGCGCGACCATCTCCCCGGTCGTGAAGAAGTACGCCGAGTAGAGGAACACCCACAGGTAGAAGAACACCAGTGGGCTGGGGCTCTGCGCGGAGAAATATGCGACACCGGTGATCAGCGTGCTCCCCAACGCCAGCGCCGCTCGCAGCGTCCAGCTCGGGGCTGTGCTCGCGCGCCAGTAGAGAGCGCCGGCGACGGCGTACGCGACGCCCACGATCACGAGCAGGCCGAGGTCGCTCGCGCGGGCGGAATGCGGCAGCGCCGCGGTGATCAGGGCCAACGTCGCTCCCGCGGCGAACAGGCCCGCGAGCGCCTTGGCCATCAACTTCGAATCGAAGCCTGTGTCCACGCCCGCGGAGGATCCCCACGGCGCGCGCGGCTCGTCGGCCATGGAACTCATGGTCATGCAGTCATGTCGGCCTCGGCGCGGTGGAACCTGAGCGCCGCCGCGGGGGGCCGACGGCTGTTGACGGGCGCCCGACGGCCGCTGACGCTAGGTGACGAGCGTTTTCGGCTCCGCGAGCGACACGCCGAGCAGCCGCTCGAGCTCCGGGATCGTGGTCTCGGAGCTCGTGTGATGGATGGTGGCCATCCCGAGCTTCTCGGCGGGCACGAGGTTGAAAGGCAGATCGTCGACGTAGACGCACGCCTCGGGCGCCACGCCGGCGCGCTCCGCGCCGAGCTCGTACATGCGGCGCGAGGGCTTGCGGATGCCCTCCTCGCCGGAGATCACAACCCCGTCGAACAGCTCGTCGAAGAGGTCATGGGGATAGCGGTGCACGCCCCACGAGTTCGACACGAGCGCTGTACGAACCCCGGCCGCGCGCGCCATGCGCACGGCCTGCACCATCGCCTCGTCCGGGCGCACGCCCGCGAACAGCCCGTCGACCAGGCCCTCGGGGCCCACCTCGAGCAGGTGCGCGAACTGCAGCTCGAAGTCGCGCTCGTCGAGCTCCCCCTTCTCCAGCGCGATCAGCAGCTCACGCGCCTCGGGGTCGGTTCTGAAACGCCCCATCAGCGTCTGCGGATCGATCCCGACCGCGACGCAGTAGGCGTGGAAGGACGCGAACAGGTTGGTCGTCAGCACGCCGCCCCAGTCGATCAGCAGCGCCGAGCGCCTCGCGCCGGCGTCGTCTGTGCCCTCCTGCTCAGCCACCGAGCGCCACCTCCTCGGCCCTGCCGGCGAGCTCGAGCACGCCCTCGCCGAACTGGCGCAGGTAGGGATCGTCGGTGGTGCCGGCGATCGCGCGCTTGTAGTTGCCCTCCATGAACACCACGCTCTTCCACAGCGCCAGCGTCACGTACCAGCGGATGTCGCCGACGGAGCGGCCCGAGCGCTCCTCGTAGCGCGCGACCAGCTCCTCGCGAGTGTTGAAGCCCTCTGCGCGAGTGACGTTGCCGAGATGGGCTCGCAGTCCCTCGGTGGAGTCGCCCGCCTGCGTCCACATCATGCACATGTAGCCGATGTCCGCCAGGGGGTCGCCGATCGTGGCCATCTCCCAGTCGAGCACGGCAGTCAGGGCCGCTGGCGCCTCCAGCGCGAACATGGTGTTGCCGAGGCGATAGTCGCCGTGGACGATCGTCGCGGCGCCGGAATCGGGCATGTTCTCGGCGAGCCACGCGCCGACGCTCTCCACCGCGGGGATCTCACGCGTCTTGTTCAGCTCCCACAGGCCGCCGAAACGCCGCAGCTGGCGCTCCAGGTAGCCGGTGGGCTTGCCGAAGTCCTCGAGGCCGGCCGCGCGCCAGTCGACGGCGTGGATCTCCACGAGCGCGTCGATCAGCTGCTCGCTGATCCGGCGGCGCTCGGCCGGTGTGTCCAGGGCCGGGGGGACGCTCGCGACGATCGCTTCCCCCTCGATCCGCTCCATCACGTAGAACGGCGCGCCGATCGTGGCGGGGTCATCGCACACCGCCAGCACCTCGGGCACACGCGCGGGCGTGCTCTGCAGCGCGCGCAGCAGTCGTGCCTCGCGCAGCACGTCATGCGCGCTGGGCGGCAGCGGCGGGCGCGGCGGGCGGCGCAGCACGGCCTCGCTGCCGTCGCGCTCGATCAGGTAGGTCACGTTCGAGTGCCCCTCGCCGATCGGCGTCGCCCGCAGATCTCCCTTTCCGAGGCCGTGGGCGTCTAGAAAGGCGCACAACGGCTCGAGCACGAGCAGTGGCGGACGGCTGTTAACCTCCGCGTCCGCCGGGGTCTGGACGATGTCGTCCGCTGCGATCGGGGTGCTCATCGACCCGAAAGCTACATAGACCGCAACCTTCTCTGCGCCGAGGTGTCTCAAGCGACCATGCCCAGAATCCGCAAGCTCCTAATCTCCACGCTCGCCTGCACCCTGCTCGCGGGCTCCGCCGGCGCCGCACAGGCGCTCGCCTCGCAAGGCCAGATCACCTACTTCGAGGCCTCCTCCGACCTGCTGAACCCCAAGACCAGTCATCACGCGTTCGAACAGCTGCAGTATCTCGGCGTCAAAGCTCTGCGCGTCGAGCTGAAATGGGACGACGTCGCACCGTCCCCGGCCAGTGCGACCAAGCCGAGCTTCGAAGGGGCCAACCCCGGCTACTACAACTGGAGCGAATACACGAGCGTCCTCGCGGAAGCCAAGAGACTCGGCTGGCCGGTCCTCCTGACGATCACCGGGCCCGCGCCGCGCTGGGCCACCTCCAATCACCAGGCGCCGTACATCACCCGCCCAGACGACAAGGACTTCGAAGAATTCACGACCGCGGTGGCGCGCGAGTTCGGCTCGGAGGTCTCGGTCTACTCGATCTGGAACGAGCCCAACGAGTCGGTCTTCCTGATGCCGCAGTGGCACGCAAACGGCACGCCCGCCTCCGGGTACATCTACCGCGGCCTCTACGAGGCCGGCTATGCGGGCCTGCAAGCCGCGGGGCTGGCCCACCCGAAGGTGCTCTTCGGCGAGACCGCGCCGGTCGGCTACGACAAGGTCAACCCCCGCAAGGAAGGCTCGAACGCCGCGCTGCACCACCCGGTCGCGCCGCTGGCGTTCATGCGCGAAGCTCTGTGCCTGAACGCGAAGTACAAGAAATCGGGGTCCTGCAGCGAGCTGCAGATGTCCGGTTACGCCCATCATGCATACACGCTGCCCGCCGGTCCCCACTCCGTGCCGACAGAACGGGACAGCGTGACGATCGGTGCGCTCTCGCGGCTGACCAATGCGCTCAACCTCGCCGCCAAGGCGCACGCGATACCCGGCGGCGTGCCGATCTACCTGACCGAGTTCGGCGTGCAGAGCTTCCCGAACAAGCTCCTCGGCGTGTCGGCGGCCAAGCAGGCCGAATTCGACGCGATCGCCGAGCAGATCGCGTACAACAACCCGCGCGTGGCGGCATTCTCGCAGTACCTGCTCAAAGACGACCCGACAAGTGGCTCGAACCCGGGCGCGAGCTTCCAGACGGGCCTCGAGTACGTCAGTGGGGCGCGCAAGCCCCTGTACTTCGGCTGGCCGATACCGCTGACGGTGACCAAGCGAGGACACGGCGTCGCGCTGTGGGGTCTCGTGCGTCCGGCGACGGGGGCGACGAAAGTGACGATCCTCGTCAAAGTCAAGGGAGCCAAGCGCTACAAGACGCTGAGGACTGTCGCTACCAACAGCCGCGGCTACTGGAGCTTCAGCTCCTCGACCGCGGGGCAATTCTGGCGCGTGCTCTGGACGAGCCCGGCGGGCGTGAAGTACGAAGGCCCGCCGATCGGCGCCTAACTCGCCGGCACGCTCCGGCATCCGCCTACGATGAAAGGGCGATGCCGGAGCTGCCCGAGGTAGAGATCACCGCGCGACTGCTCGACGCTGCGCTGGCGGGCACGCAGATCGAGTATGCGCGAGCCCCCGGCATCAACGCGCTGCGGACGTTCGACCCGCCGCTGTCGGCGCTCGAGGGTGCTCGCCTCGCCGCGGTGCGCAGGCGCGGAAAGCATCTGATCGTCGACTTCGACCGGGGTGGCGAGGCTCCGGTTCAGCTGGCGCTGCTAATGCACCTGATGTCGGCCGGACGCCTGCAGCTCTACGACAAGCGCGCCGGGCCGCGCGACCGTACCTCGCGCGTGCTGCTCGGGTTCGCCGACGGTCGCGAGCTGCGCCTGCGCGAGTTCGGCTCCAAGCAGGCGGCGTGGGTCAAGCTACTGCCCGCGGCGGAGCTCGAGCGCGACGACGCGCTCGCGACGCTCGGGCCCGAGGCGTGGCCGGAGCCGGGCACGCCGGCTGAGCTCAAAGAGCTGCTCGACGCGCCGCGGCCGCTGCACGCGCTGCTGCGCGACCAGCACGTGATCGCCGGCATCGGGCGCTCCTGGGTCGACGAGATCCTGTGGCAGGCGGAGCTGTCGCCGTACAAGCGCGGCGCCGACCTCGACGAGGAGGAGGCCGAGCGGCTGCGGGACGTCGTGCGCGAGACCCTCGGCGGGGCGATCGCCCACTACGAGCAGGCTGTCAGCCTGCCGATCCCCGACAAGCTGCCGATGCCGCTGCGCATCCACCGCCACCAGGGTGAGCCGTGCCCTCGCTGCGACACGACGCTGCAGGCGGTCCACTTCGAGGACTACGTGATCGCCTACTGCCCAGCCTGTCAGACCGAAGGGCGCGTGCTCAAGGACCGTCGCCTCTCGCGCCTGTTGCGGTGAGGAGCTCTGCCGGGCCGACGCGGCCGGCGTGGCAGCTGTCCGGCCGGGCGAACACAAACACAGTTAGCATGCCGCCCGTGATCGAGCCCGGAGACAAGGCACCAGACTTCGAGCTGCCCGACCAAGACGGCAACCCGGTCAAGCTCTCAGGCTTCCGAGGCCGGCCGGTCGTCGTCTACTTCTACCCAAAGGCCGACACGTCAGGCTGCACAATCCAGGCGTGCGGCGTGCGCGACCACCAGTCCGACTACATCCATGCAGACGCCGTGGTGCTCGGGATCTCACCGGATCTCGTACCCAAGATCAAGAGGTTCCATGAGAAGCACGGCCTGAACTTCCCGCTGCTCGCTGACGAGGATCACGCTGTCGCCGAGAGCTACGGGGTCTGGATTACCAAGAGCATGTACGGCAGAACGTTTCTCGGCAACGAGCGCACGACGTTCATCATCGACCCCGAAGGGAAGATCGCCCAGGTACTGCGCAAGGTCAAGCCGGCCGACCACGACGAGCTGGTGCTCAAGGCACTTAAGCGGCCTACTCCGCCCCTGGCCTGACTCGGCAGTGATCACGGCCGTTCTACCCGTCGCAAGGCGGCCGTGTAGCAGGTGACCGCCTCTCGTCGTCTTCGGTGGTCGCTGGTCGGGCTCTGCGTAGTCGCGCTTGCGGGACCGGCGACCGCTGAGGCGCACGGGATCGTCGGCAGGGCCGACCTGCCGATCCCCGTATGGCTGTTCAGCTGGGCGGCAGCGATTGTGCTGGTCGTTTCGTTCGTCGCGCTTTCCTCGCTCTGGATGACCCCGCAATTGCAGCAGCAGCACCCGCGCAAGCTCATACGGCTCTCGCCGGTAGTGGAATGGCTGGCGAGTCTGGCAGGCGTCGGTGTATTTGCACTGGTGGTCTACAGCGGATTCGCGGGCGCTCAGGTCGGGACGGTGAACTTCTCTGTGACGTTCATCTACGTCATCTTCTGGGTTGGGCTGCCAGTTGCAAGCGTGCTGTTCGGGGACGTGTTCCGCGCGCTCAGTCCTTGGCGCACTTGCGCGCGTGTCCTAGCTGCCTGCATACGTGCCGTGCGCCGAGACAAGGCAGCTTCGCCCATTCTTCACTACCCGACGTGGCTGGGAATGTGGCCGGCTGTCGCCGGGATCATCGGCTTCGCTTGGCTGGAGCTCGTTTACCCGATCGGGCTGCGCGATCAACCCTCGACCGTGGCAGCTCTCTCACTGGGGTACTTCGTGGTGATGCTCGCCGGGATGCTCCTGTTTGGGGTGCAGAACTGGGGAGATCAGGCAGACGGCTTCGGCGTGTACTTCAACCTGCTCTCGAAGCTCTCGCCGATCGGTCGTGACGAGGGCGGTGTGCTTTATCTCAGACGGCCGCTCAGCGGGATCACGGGACTCACGCTCCGTCCCGGCACCGTCGCTTTTATCTGCACGCTCATCGGTACGACCACCTTCGACGGGTTCAGTAACGGGGGCATCTGGCGCAACAACGAGCCGAGCCTACAGAGCGCGGTCTCCGATCTCGGCTTCAACCTGACCCCTGCGTTGGAGCTGAGCTACTCGATCGGCCTCGCGTTCTGCATCCTGGTGATCGTCGCGGTGTACCGGCTAGGGATCATCGGCGTCTGTTCCGTCAGCCAGCGCTACGACTCCGACACGCTGACGCGGACGTTCGCGCATACGCTTGTGCCGATCGCGTTCGCCTACGTGCTCGCACACTACTTCTCGCTCCTGCTGTGGCAGGGGCAAGCCGTCGTCCCCCTATCCTCCGATCCACTCGGCACCGGCGCCAACATCTTCGGCACAGCCAGCTATCAGATTGACTACCACATCATTTCTTACGCGGGCATCTGGTATGTGCAAGTTGCCGCCCTGCTGGCCGGACACGTTGCGGGACTGATGCTCGCACACGATCGGGCCTTGGTACTTTTCGAAGACCCCGAAGAGGCCGTTCGCAGCCAGTACTGGATGCTCGCCGTTATGGTCGCCTTCACGAGCTTTGGGCTCTGGTTGTTGTCCTCTGTGGGAACGTAGAAACACTCTTGGAATAGCTGCGCCGGCCGCGCCCCCCGGCAACAAGCGTTCCGGGAGACGCGGCTACGGATGCACCATCAGGACTCAGGCCACACTTATTCCTGGCGAACCGACTTGTGGTGTTTCCTCGGGCGCTACATCGGCGGCCGCCGCAGACTTTGCGGCGCGCGCGTGCTGAGCGATGGGGAGTAGCGCGACGGCGAGTAGGACGAACAGTGGTCCGGCGTTGAAGTCGGTGGCGCCTTCGGCCCAGAATGGGCCGCCCATGTCCTGCCCGAGCACCCAGTAGGCGAGCGAGAGGACGATCCCGATCGTGAGCGCCGGCCAGCGCAGGGGGGTCCATACGCCGATCGCGACCGCGAGCGAGACGATCGCGAGCACGACCGCGATCGTGGTGCCGTGTCCGACGGTGTGCTTCGCCAAGGAGTCCTGGATTTTGGCGAGCCAGTGTGGTGAGGCTTCCGCCATCCCGGTGATCATTTCGTGGGTTGCTTCCTTCGCGCGATTCACGTTCGCGAGCCACAGGCCGGCGGATATGACCCATAGGCCCGACCAGAAGCACAGTCCGCCGCGGTCGCCGAGCGGTCCGAGGCTCGTCGGTGAGCGGCCCTCCTGCTTCTCTGTGGGCCACACGAGCAGGCCGATGATCGCGTAGAGGATCACCGCTCCCGGTGCTCCCATCAGTGGCGCCGGCAGGGTGTTGGATGTCAGCCCGCCGAAGCCCTCGCCGAACCACCAGACGAAGATCGCCCACCCGAAGGAGACGGTGAGCGCTGGCTTGACGAGTCGCTTGCTGCAGATCAGTGCGAGCCCGATCACGATCTGGATCTCGCCGGACAGCGAGTTCCAGAGGGTCAGGTCGCGGCCATAGAAGTCGTCGAAGGTGCGCATCGGGTCACCGATGAACGAAGGCTGGCCGTGCATCGCCGGTTCGAAGACTTCCGAGACGATGCCGTGGGTGAACATGAAGCTCTTGAACTGGAACAGCCCGTCGAGCAGCCAGACCAGTCCGAGGGCGATCTGGATACCGCGGGCGGTCACCAGCGGACGACCACCGAAGCGGGCGCCCACGGCCGAGGCAGTGTTGTCTGCGTGATCGCTCGTCATGACATCACCAGCTGCATCGCGGCGAACATGTAGGCCATGCCGATCGTCATCGCGGCCATCGAGACGCGCAGGTCTTTGAAACAGATCAGCGGCTCAGCGACACTCGCCGCCAGCGCCCCCTCCGGGGTCACAGAGACCGCTCCGCCGAAGATAGTCCGCTCGTCGAAGTCGCGCATCCGATTCGTGCCCCAGAGCACGGCCTGCCCGGCGAAGTAGGCGACCAGCAGCCACGTGATCGGCGCCTGGAAGCCGGCCGGCGACCACATGTATGCCATCGCGGCGAGGTCGAATGCGATCAGCAGCCACAGCAGGTTCGTTCCGCGCCCGGCGAATGCCTGGACCAGCATCCACAGCACGATCGCGATCGCGCCGTTCGCGAACGCCAGCGACCAGAACCCCGTCGGGATATTGAAGTGATCGATCGACGCTGGCGCGAACATGAACGCCATCCCGATCGCCATTGCCACATGCCCTGAGTGCCACCAGCGACGCTGCCCCTCGCTTTCAAGGACGTGCCGCGCGTGGGAAGCGATGATCACGAAGAACACGAGCGTCCAGACCACCGCCAGCCAGTTGGGGAGGATGTTCGTCGTGTGGCTGGCGACGCTCATCGACATCCCTCCCATCGCCATCGAGTGCATCCCACCCGCATGCGACGCGGCCGTGGACCCCATGTGCGCCATACTCGAGCTCGACGATGAGCTACCGCTCATCGTCATCCCACTCGATCCTTCCGCCGCCGCGGCGTCGGCGAACCGCAGCGCGACGGCGAGCAACCCGACCGCCAGCACAAGCGTTCGCCTGCCACACCTATTGACTGTCGCAACCATCGTGATGTCCTCCTTGGCTGTTCACGTCCGCGGGGCACTCCGCGCGAACATAGGGAAGCGCCCACACGGGCGCGGGCCTTGTGAAGCGCAGCCTCGGCGAGCTATCGCGTGCGCCGAGGCGCGACCCCGATCCTCCAGCCATACGGCCGGCGCGTCGCCGACCGGAGACCTTCAGATCAGGGCGCCAACAGGAGGCGCACGGCCAGCGCCCGGGACCGCGAGCGCGGCAACACGAGCACCAAGCGAACGCGGCGCACGAGGAACACAAACCCGGCGAGCAGGACGCACTGTCGCGACCCGACAGGCCAAACGACGGATGACACGCTCACCCGGATAGCGCCCGAACAGCAACACCACCAGCAACCCTGCCGGCGCCAGCTCAAGCGCGACACCCGTGCCAGCGACAACAACGACCGCAACCGCCAAGGCCACGACCAGAATCAGCCGAAGCGCGAGGTGCAGGCGCGCACCGTGAGCGGGCATGACGCCAACATACACACGCCCACGCCATAAGTCCAGACCAACCGCGAGGCTGCCGCCAGCCGCCGCGGCCGGGCTCGGGCCATGATTGGACGGCGTCCCATCCGGTGCGTCCCGACGCGCTGCAGGAGCTCTCACCGCCAGTGGCTTGAAGCCATCCCGCATGGGGGGTAGACAAAAGTGTCCTTGTTTCTGTCTAGCTGGTCAACTGTAAAGCTTGGAATGACCGGTACGATTGCGGCTGCGTCAAAGAAGCGGTCGACTTGTGTCTTGAGGAGCACGTATGGCAGTGGCGGGCGAGCATGTCTTGGAAGAGCGGGGGGCAGATCCGGCGGGCTACGCCGTGCTGCGCTCGCAGGTCGCGTGCGCGGTGCTCGGCCTTGTGATCGAGAAGCCGAGCCACGGCTATGAGATCGGCCAGCGGTTCGAGCGGCGCTTCGGCGCGTTCCTGAGCGTCGGGCGCTCGTCGATCTACGCGGCGCTCGGCAGTCTGATGGACGCCGCGCTGATCGAGAAGATGTCAACCCGCTCGACGACCGGCGTCAGTCGCGGAGCCAAGGCCGGGGCGTCCTATCGCGCCACCGCGCAGGGCGCGCGCGCCTACAGAGGCTGGCTGGCGGAGCGTCTTCGCAACGATCCCCAGCGCGTGGAGATGCTCGGGCGGATGACGCTCGCCGGCGTGCACAGCGTCGAGGCCGCGCTGGATTTCATCGCTCGTTACGAGCGCGAATGCATCCGCGAGGCGCAGGAGCTCGAGCCGCCGAGCGCCATCGTGGCATCCGACCGAGGCGGCGTGTCCGGGGTGGTCGAGCGGCTGTTGATCGAGGAGCGCCGTCAAATGATCAACGCCCAGCTGACGTGGATCAACTACGCCCGCGCCGAGCTGCGGGCCGCGCGCGCCAACTCGCCTGGGTTGGCCGACCCCCAATGAGCCTGCTGTCGATCGACGGCGCGACGAAGCGCTACCAGCGCGGGCGGCTCGAGCGGGTGGCGGTCAGAAACGTCTCGCTCGATATCGAGCCGGGCGAGCTCGTGGTGATCATGGGCGCGCGCTTCTCCGGACGCAGCACGCTGCTGCGTATCGCGGCCGGCGTTGAGTCCTCCGAAGAGGGCCGCGTCTTCTTCGAGGGCCGTGATCTCGCGCAGTGCCGCAACAGCGTCCTCGGCAGGCGGATCGGCTACTGCCAGACGAACTTCTCCTCCTCGCAGCGCGGCATGGTGATCGAGCACGTCGCGGCCGGGCTGCTCGCTCAGCGGATCTCGCCCAAGCAGGCGCGGCGGCGCGGCCAGGAACTGCTCCTGCGGGTCGGCGCCGAGCATTGCGGGCAGCTGCGCTGCCACGAGCTCGACGGCGCGGAGCTGGTGCGGGTGGCGATTGCGAGCGCGCTCGCCACCGCGCCGGCGCTGCTCGTGATCGACGAGCCCACGAACGGCGTCGACCCGCTGCAACGCGATCCGTTGCTCCTGCTGCTGCGCTCGATCGCAAACGAAGGCACGGCCGTGCTGATGAGCACCGGTGACTCTGCGGCGCTGGCGGGGGTCGATCGTGCGTTGACGCTCGACGAAGGTGAGCTCCACGTGCAATCCACCCCGGCTGACGTCGTACCGTTGTGGCGCGTAGAGGCGGGGGCGCGCAGGCGGTGAGCGCCCGCGCGCGTGGCGCCGTGCTGGCACTGGACGGCGTCGTCAAGCACTATCCGGGCTATGGCGGAGAGGTGGTGCGCGCCGTCGACGGCGTGACGCTCGCGGTCGGTGCGGGCGAGGTGATCGCGTTGCACGGGCCCAGCGGCTCGGGCAAGAGCACGCTGCTGATGCTCGCCGCCGCGCTGATGGAGCCGGACGCGGGCGTCGTTCGCTTCGAGGGACGCGCGCTCGCGGACTTCTCCGCCGCCGACGCGGCCGACTACCAGCGCCGGAAGATCGGCTTTGTCTACCAGTCCTTTCATCTGATGGCCGGGGTGCCGGCGGTCGAGAACGCGGCGATCAAGCTGCTCGCGGACCGTGTGCCGCTCAAGCAGGCGCGCCGCGCGGCAATCCCATGGCTCGAGCGCGTGGGCCTCGCCACGCGCCTGAACCACACGCCCGACCAACTCTCAGGCGGCGAGCGTCAACGGGTGGCGATCGCGAGGGCGCTCGTGAACGAGCCGCGGCTGATCCTCGCCGACGAGCCGACAGGGAGCCTCGACACGCAGCGCGGCGGCGAGATCCTGTCGCTGCTCGCGCAGATCGCACGCGAGCAGCAGGCGGCGGTGCTGCTCGTCACCCATGACTCCCAGGCCGCCGCGATCGCCGATCGCGTCTGCACGCTGCGCGACGGCAGGCTCCTAGTCGAGGAACCCTCATTGCGGGAGGCAGCCGCAAAGGCTGGTCACGATGCGCCCGCACCGGCGCTCGTGCGACGGCAGGCCTGGGGGTAGCGTCGGATGCGGCTCTCGGGGCTGCTCTACCTGTACGGCAGGCGGCTGCGCACCCGCCCCGTCCAAGAGCTACTCGCCGGCGTCGGGATCGCGGTCGGCGTGGCGCTCGTGTTCGCCGTCCAGGTCGCCAACAGCTCGATCACCGACGCCTCCAGCGCGATCGTGCGCGGGATCGCCGGCACCGCCAGCCTGCAGCTACGCGCACGCGACGCCAGCGGCTTCGACGAAAGCATTCTCCCGCGCGTGCAGGGGCTGTCGGGTGTCACGCAGGCGGCGCCGATCCTCGACGAGAACGCGTCGCTCGTCGGGCCTGGTGGTCGGCGCGTCGCGATCGACCTCGCCAGCGCCGCGCCGAGCCTGCTCGCGCTCAACGGGAGCATCACCCACAGCATCTCCCTGCACGACCTGTCCACCCCCGGCGTGATCCTGCCGAGCGCGACGGCACGCGCGCTCGGGTTGTCCTACGCGTCCGCGGAGTCCTCCGAAGGACAGCCGCCGCGAGTCGTGCTCGACGTGGGCGGACGCGCCATCCGGGTCGCGGTGGACGCCGTGCTCGGACAGGAAACCATTGGAGACCTCTCGGGCTCGATGGCGGCGATCGCCCCGCTCGACTTCGTGCAGCGGACCACCGGGCTCTCCGGTCGCGTGACGCGGATTCTCGTCACGACCGCGCCGGGCCAGCGGGCCAAGGTGCAGCGCGAGCTGACGACGGTCGCCGGTGGGCGCCTGACGGTGGCAGCCGCCGACCAGGACGTGGCGCTGCTCGAACAGGCGGTCGCGCCCAACACCGAGGCGACCGGCTTCTTCGTGCTCGTCAGCGCGATCGTCGGTCTGCTGCTCGCGTTCAACGCGATGCTGCTGACCGTCCCGGAGCGCAGGCGCGTGATGGCCGATCTGCGCATGCAGGGCGTGCGGCCGTGGCAGCTGGCCAGGATGTTGATGTTCCAGGCGGTCTGCCTTGGTGTGGTGGCGACGCTCGTCGGGCTGGTGGCCGGCGACTTCCTCTCGCACACGATCTTCCACACCACGCCCACCTACCTGTCGGCCGCGTTCCCGCTCGGCACCCAGACCGTCATCGGCCTGCGGCCCCTGCTGCTGTCGTTCGTGGGGGGCGTCATCGCGACGTGTCTCGCCGCCGCGCCGCCGCTGCTCGACCTGCGGCGCAGTCGCGCCGTTGACGCCGTGTACTTCGAGGACGGCGAACCCGGTCAGGCGCTAGACGGCCGCGCACAGCTGTGGCTGTTCCTCGCCGGCGGCGCTCTGATCCTCGCGACCAGCGGCCCGCTGATCCTGTGGCCCTCGGCGATCGTTCCCGCGACGATCGGCCTCGCCGTCGCGACGCTGCTCGCGATCCCGTTCCTCTTCCAGATGATCGTGCGACTCGCCGAACGCGTCGCGTCGTACTCGGCGCGTCTGAACATGCTCACGGTCGCCGTGCGCGCGCTGCGCGCCACCACCGTTCGGTCGCTCGCACTCGCAGCCACGGGGGCGATCGCGGTCTTCGGCTGCGTGGTCGCCGAAGACTCGCACAACGACCTGCTCCACGGCCTGTACCGCGACTACTCCGAATACGTCTCAACGGCCGATCTGTGGGTCGTCAACAACGACGACGACCTGGCCACCGAGGGCTTCCGCGCGGGGCGCCTCCCAGCGCGGATCGCGGCCGTCCCGGGCGTTGCCGACGTGCGCGCCTACCAGGGCGGGTTCCTGGACTTCGACGGCAGGCGCGTGTGGATCATCGCTCGCGCGCTCGGCACACCGGCGCCGATACCCGCGAGTCAGCTGCAGGAAGGGAACGTCGCCACCGCGACCGCGCGCCTGCGCGCGGGCGGTTGGATCACCGTCTCGGAGCAGATCGCCGAAGCCCACCATGCGCGGGTGGGCGACCCGCTGACGCTACCCACGCCGAGCGGTCCGGTCAGCTATCGCATCGCCGCGACGACCACCAACCTCGGCTGGAGCGCGGGCGCGATCGTCATCAACGCCACCGACTACCGTCGCGCTTGGGCGAGCACGGACGTCACCGCGCTCGAAGTGAGCGCTCGCCCCGGCGTTGACGTCCCGGCGCTGAAGCGCGCCGTCGCGGGGCTGCTCGGCCCTGGCAGCTCGCTGGCGGTGCAGACGAGTGGCGAACGCGCCGCGCAGGCCGACGCGCTGGCGCGCCAGGGGCTCAGCCGCATGAGCCAGATCACGCTGCTGCTGATGATCGCCGCCGCGCTCGCGATGGCCGCCGCGATCGGAGCCGGTATCTGGCAGCGGCGCTCGTCGCTGGCGTCACTGCGCATAAACAGCTTCACCCCCTGGCAGCTGCGCGGCGTGCTCGCGTGCGAGTCGATCCTGGTGCTCGGCGCGGGCGGGCTCGCCGGCGCAGCCGCCGGCATCTACGGGCATCTGCTCTGCGACCGCTATCTCAGGCTCACGACCGGATTCCCCGCGCCATTCGCCTTCGAAGGCGCTCGCACCGTTCAGACGATCGTGGTGATCGTCGTCGGAGCGCTCGCGCTGCTCGCGATTCCGGCATATGTGGCCTCACAGGCGCCGCCACAGCTCGCTCTGCAGGAGTAGAACATTGATTGGGCCAGCCGGGAAGTTCTGGTGCTTCGTACCAGCATGTTGGTATGGAACCCAAACGTACGTCCGTAGCTGCAGAGATAATCGCGCTCGTGACGGCCGGAGTGGTGTACTGGCTGACGATCTACCCGCGAGCAATGCTGGAGATCCGTCGTTGGGCGGCCCGGGCGCGCCAGATCCCGGATGCGACGCTGCGTGCGCAGGCGCTGTACAAGCTCACGCACGAGCGTCTGAATCCAGAGGCCGCGGCGTTCTTCGCCGTGCTCGCGCCGCGCCGGCACCGGGGCGCGCTGGTGCGGTTGATGGTGTGCTTCCAGATCGCCTACGACTATCTGGATGCGATCAACGAGCAGCCTACGACGGCCGCGCTGCGCAACGGGCTGCAGCTGCACCGGGCGCTCAGCGAGGCCGTGAGCTCACACCCGTCGCGCTCTGACTACTACCTGTATCACCCGCAGCACGACGACGGCGGCTATCTCTTCGATCTGGTGAGCGCCTGCCGGGAGGCGCTGCAGATGCTGCCCTCGGCGTTGGCGATCGAGTCGCTGCTGGTGCACGCCGCTGAGCGCTGCGGAGAGGCGCAGAGCCGAAACCACGCCGTTCTGGTCGAAGGCAACGAGCAGCTGATCAACTGGGCGGCGGCCCAGCCGGACACGGGCGAGTACCTGTGGTGGGAGCTCGCCGCAGCTGGCATCTCGTGCCTAGCGCTGCACGCGCTGTTCGCGGCGGCCGCGTGCGCGACGACGCCGGATGAGGCCGCGCGCATCGACGCCGCCTACTTCCCCTCGGTGTGCGCGATCAGCGCGCTGCTGGACAGCCTCGTCGACCACCCCGACGACAGCGAGGGCACCAACCACAGCTTCGTCGCCCACTACGAGAACTGGACGCTCGCGGCGCGGCGGTTCGCAGCTATCACCAGCGAAGCGCGCACGCTCTCGAGCGTGCTCAAACGTCACCACCGCCACGCGGTGATCCTCGCCGGGATCGCCAGCTTCTACCTCTCAGCCCCCGCGGCGCGCACCAAGCCCGCCCAGCCTGTCGCGACGCGTACGCTCGACTGTCTCGGGCCATCCAGCGTCCCGATCCTCGCGGTGATGCGCCTGCGGCGTCGGAGCGTCGGCTGACCAGCGGGACGCTGCGCCGCTGCGTCCCGCATCTCGAGTCGAAGACTGGGTGCTCGTTCACAGCGGCAGCCGGTACTTGCGTGTCGCGGGCTCCTGCACGAGCAACCCGAACGCCACGAGCGTCGTCATGTAGCGATGCGTCGTGCTCGGGCTCAGCCCCAACTGCCGCGCGACTTCCACGACGCCCCGCCCCTCTTCCCCGGAGATGAACAGCGCGAGTATCAGCAGGCCGCGGAACAGAGAATGTGACAGGCGTCCGCTCTCCAGCTCGGCGGAGTAGCGGTCTTCGAGCGAGCTCTCCGAGATCGCCTGCTCGGTTATCAGGCCGGACAGCAGCAGGTTGAGGCTGGGCCCGTGGGCGTCCGCCGTGGCGCGGATGACGCCCTCGACCTGCGCCTCGGTCAGCTCCAGGCAGACCATGCCATCGGCAGCGCGCGCACCGGCGCGGGCCGAGCGTCTGCTCGGCTGACTTGATCCCGCTCGAACCTTGGTTGTGTCATCGATGGCCATCAGGATGCGGATGATGGCGGCTGGCGCACGCTGGGATAAGGCGCGCCAGGAATATTCAAGCGATGACTATTCAGCGTCGAGCGATGGACTATTCACCGAGCCGATATCGTCCCCGCCATGGAGAGCCACTCGCGCGAGCGCTCAGACGAACAGGATTGGCGCATCGAGGCAGAGCTCGACGTCGCCGAGCCGGGCGGCGTGCTGCAGTCCCTGCTCGGGCGCGTGCGCGGCCCGGACCTCGTCAAGGAGATCGAGGCGATGGTGCCGCGCGACGTCGTGATCACGCACGACGGCCGGCTGCTGTTCGTCTACGCCGCCGACGAGCAGACACTCGCGGCGGCGCGCCGTGGAGTCGAAGAGGTGCTCGCACGCGACGGGATCAAAGCGAGCATGCGCGTCAGCCACTGGGATGACGAGCTCGAACGCTGGCGTCAGACCGATCCGCCGCCGAGCGCCGAGGACCGGCAGGCCGAAGCGGCCACTGAGCGTGACGGCGAGACGATCGAAACGCGCACGCTGGTCGTCAGCTCGGGCCGGATGATCAGGGCGGAAGTCGAGCAGAGCATGCGCGAATGGGCTGAGCGGCTCGGCCTGGAGTGCAAGATCGTCGAGCATCCCCACCTGCTGACGTCGCAACTCGCCTTCACGGTGACCGGCCCGAAGCGCAAGATCGACGAGTTCGCACGCGGCCTGCGCGCGGAGGAGTGGGCGACGATCCGCACCGAGACGCAGGTCATGCTGAGCCCGCTTTAGGTTCTTAGCGAGCCGGGGGAGCGGACGCTCCCGCCGCTGCGGTTGCGCGAGTAGGGCATGGTGGCGTACTGTCTGCCTGACAGTAGGGGCGCGCAGTGTTTCGCCAGGACGCGACCGACAAGGAGAGAGGGATGCTTGGGGACAGAGGGACGGCTGGGGGATGGACCTGTGTGACGGGCGCGAGGCTCCGCCGGCTCGCGCCGGCGATGCTCGCAGTGGCGCTGATGCTCGCGGCGCTCGCGTCCTCGGCGAGCGCCGCGCATGCGGCCCGCGTCCGCCAGGTCACGGTCAAGCGCAACGTCTTCGCGGTCCACGAGACGCACGCCGAAAAGCGCGCGGAAACGATCTCGACCCCGCAGCTCGGCGGCGTCACGCTGGACAAGATCGGGATCATCAAGGTTCGACCGAAGGGCGAAAGCGCGCCCAACGTGCTCGTGCTCGAGCCGGGGACCTCGGCGGCCGCCGCGTACTTCGTGCCGTTCGCGAAGTCGCTGGTTGCCGCCACACCGGGCTGGCAGGTGTGGGCGGTCGAACGCCGCGAGAACTTCCTCGAGGATCAGCAGGAGCTGACGAAGTACAAGTTCGGCGAACTGCCCGCGGAGCTGGAAAACCCGAACACGGGCAAAGACGAAACGCCGTCCGAACAGTTCTTCAACTACTACCTCGGCTACCTCGGGCAGGACGAGCAGAAAGCCACCGCGGAGGCCACCGAAAAGCTCACCAAACACGTGACCGCGATCGCCACGCAGGAGGCCGAAGGGGCGATCGCTGCGAAAGTCAAGCTGATCGCCGAAGGCGAGGTGCAGCAGTTCGTGGTCGAAAAGGTGATCCCGCAGGCGTTCGAAGAAACCGGCGGCATTGAACCTGCGTTCGGCGAACGGATCGCAGCGCTCGCGGCGGCGTACTCCGCGGCCCACGCGGGGGAACTCGAGTCGCTCGTGTTCGCCGACGCCGGCGCATACGCCAAAGAACACGCCGCGGAACTGGCCGCGGAAGGCCTGAAAATCGGTGAGGAAGACGGCGCCAAATACGAGGCCGAACACGCGGCGGAACTTCAGGCGGAAGGCTTGAAGCTGGGCGAAGAAGCGTTTGCGGAGCTGGTCGCCGAGTTCCACAACCACTACGAACCGGTACCCAACTCCGACGTCGAGTTCGCCAAGGACTGGGGCATGGCGCGCACGGTCGAAGATCTGAAAGTCGTGATCGAAAGGGCCAAAGCGCTCGGCGGCAAGGTCGTGCTCGGCGGCCACTCGCTCGGCGGCTCTGTCGTGACCGCGTACGCGACCTGGGACTTCGGCGGCAAACCGGGCGCCGAAGGTCTCTCGGGTCTCGTCTACGACGACGGCGGCAGCGGCCCCGCGTCGATCAAATCGACGAGCGAAGGCGAAGAAGCGCTCGCAAAACTCGACGCGCCGACGGAAACGCCGTGGCTGGCGTTCGGCGGTATCGTCGCGCCGGACCTGGGGCTGTTCTCGGTGACGGGCTCGACGCTGACGACGGTCGAACCGAAAGGCGCCTCGCTGCTCGAAAAGTTCCCGTTCCTGCCGGAAGACCTGAAGGCGCCCGCCAAAGACACCCCGGCAACGAACGAAGCCGGGTTTGGCTTCTCCGTCAACTACAAGACCTCGCCGCTGTCGCTCGCCGCGGCCCAGATACATGGCGGCGAAGGCATCGACGAAGTCGCCGAAACGGACGGGTTGCACGGCTGGAACGGTGCTGGTGCGCTGACACCGGTCAGTCGCTACGCGGAAATGCTCGCCGGAACGGGCGTGCGCGAAGCGAGCGGCTCGGAGTGGTACTTCCCCGCGCGCCTCACGCTCGACACCGGCGCGGTCAACAACGGCATCGAAACCCCCTCGCAGAAGGCGCTGGGGCTCGAAACGACGATGGGCACGGAGCTGCCGAAATCGCTTCACATCCTGGCGATCGACTCGGAACTGGACAAGCTCTTCGGCGGCGGCGGGCAGACGACCCTGACGGAGGCGGAAGCGCTCGCCGAACAGAACGGCATCAAGAGCGAAAACGTGAAGCTGATCGACCGGCTGAACGAGTACTCGCACAACGACCCCGCCGGGGCGCTGCCTGAAGAACACGAAGGCGTCGAAGGCAACGTCTTCTTCAAGGAACTGAAGCCGTTCCTCGAAAAAATCGCCAGGGGCGAAGAAGGCGCGTAGGCCGCACGCGCGCGCCAGCTCCCCGCGCGGCTGTGTTGCTCAGGCCGCGCGGGAGGGGCGCCCCCACGGTTCAGGGACGCGTCATCCCGCCGACGAGCATCCCCGAGCCCAGGTGCGCGCCCAGCACCGGGCCGACCTGTGTGCAGAACAGCGGTCCGAATCCGAACAGAGCTGTCCCCTCCGCGACCAGTCGCTCGGCGTCGGCGGGCGCCTGGGCGTGCTGGACGATCCAGTCGCTGGCGCCGCGCTCGCGCAGCTCGTGCAGGTAGGCGAGCATCCGCTCGAGCGCGCGCCGGTGCGTGCGCACGCGCCCGACGGGCGCGATCTCGGCGGCGAACGTGAGGATCGGCTTGACTTTCAGTGCCGTCCCAACGACCGCCTGCGCGGCGCCGATCCGCCCGCCGCGGTGCAGGTACTCGAGCGTGTCCAGGCAGAACCAGATATCGAGGCTCTCGCGGCCGCGACGGACGGCCTCGACGATCGTCTCGAGCGCGACGCCCTGCTCGGCGAGCCCGGCAGCCAAGAGCACCAGGCAGCCGAGCCCGCCGGCGCCGGTCTCGCTGTCGAGCACCTCGACGCTGCCCGGATGCCCTTCCTCGGCGGTGATCCGCGCGGCTTCGCGCGCGCTCTCGCACGTGCCCGACAGGCCGCCGGCGATGTGGATCGATAGGACGTCGCGGCCTTCACGCAGCAGCGGCTGGTAGTAGGCCAGGAAGTCGCCCACCGAGGGCTGTGAGGTCGTTGGTAGCTGCGGTGAGTCGTGCAGCCGCGCGTAGAACGCGTCGAGGTCCACGTACTCGTGCTCGGGTCGCAGATCCCCGTCCCAGCCGACGTACAGGCTCACCTGCCGAATGGCCCAGCGCTCGATCAGCGGCTGTGGCAGATAGGTGGTGCTGTCGGTGACGATCGCCACACGGCGACTCGTGGCGTTGCTATCGGCGGCGTCTGAGACGTTCACGGCCGCGTAGCCTACGGGCTCGCGAAAGCCCCGGCGCCTAGCGTCCTAGCGGATCAGCGGATCCAGCCGCGTGGCGCTGATCGTCTCGCGGAGGGTGTGCAGGGCGTCGTGACGCGGGCGCCAGCCGAGCTCGCGCCGCGCCTTGGCCGCGCTCATGATCACCGGCTCGCGGAACGCGGCGATCCACTGCGCCTGCGCGGGCAGGAAGCCGAGACGCGCGACCATGTCGGCGACCGCGTCGAGCGCCAGCTCGGGCACCGGAATCGAGTACCAGCCGAGCTCGTCCGCGAGCTGATTGATCGTCAGCTCACCCGCCGCGGCGAGGTTGTACGCGCCGGGGGTCCCGCGACCGAGCACCGCCGCGCGCATCGCGGCGGCGACGTCGTCGTGGTGAACCAGCTGGAAGGGCACTCCCGGGTCGGGCAGCACCGGCTTCAGGATCGGCACCCCCTCGAGCAGGCTGAGCACGGGCCCTGGCAGGCGCTCGGAGATCTGCGTGTACGGCAGGCTGGCGATCAGCAGCGGCGCTTGCGGCCCGGCGACGATGCACGGGCGGAACACGTAGCCGGCGGTGCGTCCGCCGGCGAGCGTCTGCGCGAGCAGCGTCTCGACCTCGGCCTTCTGCGCCGAGTAGTAGTGGGCGTCGCTCCCCCGCGCGGGGACGTCCTCGGTGAGCGGCTGGGGATTGTCGCGGTGGAAGCCGTACGCGGCGACCGACGAGGCGTACACGAGCCGCTCGGCGCCCGCCGCGACGGTGGCCTCGAACACGTTGCGCGAGCCCACGAGGTTGACCTCGCGGCTCTCCTTCGCGCCGCCCATGATCATGAACGCCAGGTGCACGACCACGTCCGCGTCGCGCACGAGCGCGTCGACGGCGTCACGGTCGAGCACGTCGCCGCGGCGGTAGGAGACCTTCTTCCAGCCTCTGGCCCGAGGGTCGAACGGCCGGCGCGCCATGCCGAGGATCGACGCCACCTCGCGTGAACGCTCGAGCGCGGCGACGACCGCCTGGCCGATCTCGCCGGTGGGCCCGGTGATCGCCACCGAAAGGCCTTTCTTGGCGGTCCCGCGCACGGCCATCGCACCCGTTGTAGCGCATCGGCCTCGCGTGGCGAGCCGCGCCTGGCCGTACGCTTGATCGGTGATCGCACTGACGGCGTCCACCTCGATCGGCCAGAGCATCAGCTCTTTCCTGCAAGCGGCTGGGCAGTTCTTCTCGGACCTCGCGGCTGTCCACTGGCTCGCGCTGCTGGCGGGGCTGGCGTTCTTCGCCCTCAACCTGACGCTGCGCTCGCGTGCGTTCTTCAACAGCCTGCGCGCCGCCTACCCGGCGGTCCGCTTCCAGTGGCGACGTGTGTGGGGCGCATATTTCGCGGCGGTCGGCTTCAACAACGTCGTCCCCGCGCGCGGTGGGGACGTGATCAAGCTGTTCCTGACGCGCTCATCGATTCCCGGCTCGCGCTACCCGACGGTCGCGGCGGCGTTCTTCGTGGAGTCGATCTTCGACGCCGGCGTGGGCGTGCTCGTGCTGATCTTCGCCTTCACCCAGGGCGTCTTTCCCAAGCCCCCGGCCTTCGCGAATCTCAGCTCGTTCGACATCTCCTACCTCGCGGTGCACTTCCGGCTGATGCTGTTCGGAATCACCGCGCTGGGGGTTCTCGCCCTGGTGGCGTTCGCGCTGCTAGCCGAGCGCGCCAAGGCCTTCTGGTCGCGGGTCCGCCAGGGCGTAACGATCCTCCGCGACCGCCCCCGCTACCTGCGGGAAGTGGTGGCGCTGCAGGCGCTCGGATGGATCTGCCGCTTCGTCGCCTTCTGGTTCCTGCTCGACGCCTTTCGCGTCGGCGGCTCGGTCCAGAACGTGCTGCTCGTGTTCGCGGTCAACCAGGTCGCCGGCGCCGTGCCGTTCACGCCCGGCGGCGCCGGCGTGCAGCAGGCGCTGCTCGTCAAGGTCTTCGCCACGAGCGCCCCGACGGCGGTCGTAGCGGCGTACTCGGTCGGTCAGCAGCTAGCGATCGCGCTGTTCACCGCGCTCGTCGGCCTGGGCGCGGTGGTGTTCATCTTCCGCTTCCGCTCATTCCGCGAGGTGCTCCACGCGGGGCGCGCGTCACGGGAGGAAGAGCGCGAAGCGGAGCGCGCGGGCGCTTATTGAGTTCGTCCAGGACGGCGCTACGCGCCGGTGGAAGGATTCGAAGTCCGTCCAGGACGGCGCTAACGCGCCGGCTGGACTACTGAAGCCCCTCGCGCGCCTCGCGCACGAGGGCTACGGCCTCTGGGAAGACGCGTGCGATGACGGTCCTGATCTGCTCGGCCTGCGCCTCGGCGTTACCCTGCACGTTGACCCGCTCGACGGCGGCGACGGTCATGTCGACGGCGAGCTTGATGGCGTTGTCGGCCCACACCAGGCGCTGGTTGCCCTGCATCTGCTCGGCGAACTCGGCCAAGCGGCGCTGCAGCTCCTCGGGATCGCCGAACATATCTCCGAGCCCGCCACTTTCCATGCCTGCATCATAGACTGCCCTAGCTCATGCCCAGCGCAAAAGAGACCAAGGACCAGATCGCGCGCGAGAGCAACTATCGCGCGCGGCTCGCGGTGCCCGCGTTCGCGGGCGGGTTCCTGTACCTGCTGAGCGCGGTGATCATCTCGGGGACGCTCGCGGGCGCGCCCTCGGTGGGCCTGCTGCAGGGCCTCGGTCCGGCGCTCTCGGGGGTGGCGAACCCGGCAGTCAGCCCGCGCACGCCGGAGGTCAAGTTCATCAGTGAACACGCGTTTGCGCTGATCGCCGGCAGCGCGCTCGCGGCGATCGCTATCGGCGCCCTGACGCTGGTGCTGCTGACGCTGCTCGACGCGACGCGCTTCCGCCGTCCCCAGACCTGGTCGGCGGCATACCCGCTGGTGCTCGTGGGGGGCATCGCGGTGGCGATCGTCAGCGTCGGTCACCAGGTCGCGAGCTCGATCGAGACGCACAGCTTCGTCGTCGGCGCCAACCACTCCAACCAGCAGGTCGAACAGGCGCTGACGAACGGCACGGCCAACACGATCGCCGACTACGTCGACCTGCTCGCGGGGCTGGCGCTCGCGGCGGGGATGATCGGGACGATGATCAACGCCCTGCGTGTGGGGCTGCTTCCCCGCTGGATGGCCTTCCTGGGCATGTTCACGGCGCTGCTCATCTTCCTGCCGATCGGTGGCGCCGAGCTGCAGGTCGTGCCGGCCTTCTGGATCGTGATGATGGGCCTGCTGTACATGGGCCGCTGGCCCAAGGGCGAGCCGCCGGCGTGGGCCGCCGGCGAGGCGCGGCCGTGGCCATCGCAGGCGCAGCTGCGGGCCGAAGCGCGGGGTGGCGGCGGAGGCCTGTCGCCGAGCCCGGCCACGGCTGGAGCGGTGCCCGCGCCCGCGCCGGCGGCCGTGCCTGCGTCCTCGCGCAAGCGTCGGCGCAAGCGCGGCGGGAGCGCCTGAGCGCGAGCTCGCGCTCGACCGAGCCGACGCGCCGTCCGCGGGGCGCCGCTCGCATGATTAGCGGCGCCCAATAGCGGGAAACCACTATTGAGAGAGCCTGGAGCGTGCGCAACTGCTGCTCCCCGCTCCCAAGGGACTCACACCCAGTAGGCGTCACTCACCGCCATAGCGGGCGGTGCAAAGGAGGCTCCCATGGAGGCAGCAACGATTGAGCGTGGTCGGCGCGACGACCACGGCCAGCGCGAGGATCCGACGCGGCCGGCGGTCGCGGGCTGGAAACCGGCGGATCCCGGGCCGCTGGGTCTGGCGGCGTTCGCGATGACGACGTTCGTGCTCTCGATGTTCAACGCGAACCTGGTCGACGAAAAGGGCCTGCCGGTGGTGCTCGGGCTGGCGCTGGCCTATGGCGGCATTGTGCAGCTGATCGCGGGCCTGTGGGAGTTCCGCACGGGCAACACCTTCGGTGCGGTCGCGTTCTGCTCGTTCGGCGCCTTCTGGATCTCGTTCTGGGCGCTGAACGTCTTCTACGCCAAGCAGATCGGCGGCAACGCGGGACACGCGGTCGGCCTGTACCTATGGGCGTGGGCGATCTTCACGACCTACATGGCGGTGGCGGCGCTGCGCACGAGCGGCGCGGTGCTGCTCGTGTTCGTGCTGCTGGCGGCGACGTTCATCCTGCTGGCGATCGGTGCCGACGGCCCGCACAAGACGGTCACGCACTGGGGCGGCTATCTCGGCCTCGCGACGGCGGTGGCTGCTTGGTACGCGTCGTTCGCGGCGGTTGTCAACTCGACGTTCGGACGTACGGTGCTGCCGGTGGTGCCGCTCGGGCGGCGGTAGTCTTCTGCCATGGCGACGGGATCAGACCAGGCTGCGGGCGAGGAGCTCGACACAGAGCTGGCGGCGCTGCTGGAGGTCGAGAAGTTCGAGCCTCGGGAGGAGTTTCGCGAGCACGCGCTGCTGAACGACCCGTCCGTGTACGAGCAGGCGGCGGCCGATCCGCAGGCGTGGTGGGAGGCGCAGGCGGAGAAGCTCGACTGGTTCCAGCGCTGGACGCGCGTACTGGACGACGACGATCCGCCGTTCTACAAGTGGTTCACGGGCGGCACGCTGAACGTGTCATACAACTGCCTGGACCGTCACGTGATCGCGGGCAGGGGCGAGCGCGTGGCGTTCCACTGGCGCGGCGAGGACGGGCAGGAGCGCGACATCACCTACGCGGAGCTGCTGGGCGACGTGGAACGCTTCGCGAGCGCGCTGAAGCAGCTCGGCGTGGGCAAGGGCGACGTGGTGGGGATCTACCTGCCGATGATCCCGGAGGTGGTCGTGGCGATGCTCGCGTGCGCGCGCATCGGCGCGCCGCACAACGTCGTGTTCGGCGGCTTCTCGGCGGAGGCGGTGCGCGAGCGCATGGAGTTCTCCGAAGCGAAGGTGCTGATCACGGTCGACGGCGCCGCGCGCAAGGGCAAGACGACGCCGATCAAGGACCGCGTGGACGAGGTGATGGGCGACCTCGACAGCCTCGAGAAAATCGTGGTGATCCAGAGCAAGGGCACGCCGTGTCAGATGCAGGAGGGGCGCGACGTCTTCTACGAGCAGATCGTCGCCGCCGCCGACCCGGTGTGCCCGCCCGAGCCGCTCGACGCGGAGCACCCGCTGTACATCCTGTACACGTCGGGGTCGACGGCCAAGCCGAAGGGCATCCTGCACACGACGGGCGGCTACCTGACAGGCGTCTCGGCGACCCACCGCTACGTGTTCGACTTGAAGGAGGAGTCGGATGTGTACTGGTGCGCGGCGGACGTCGGCTGGGTGACGGGCCACTCCTACATCGTGTACGGGCCGCTGTGCAACGGCGCTACGTCGGTGATGTGGGAGGGGGCGCCAGACTACCCGCACAAGGGCATCTGGTGGGAGATCGTCGAGCGCTACGGCGTGAGCATCCTGTACTGCGCGCCGACGGCGATCCGTGCGTGCATCAAGTGGGGCGCACAGTGGCCGAACAAGCACGACCTGTCCTCGCTGCGCCTGCTGGGGTCGGTGGGCGAGCCAATCAACCCGAAGGCATGGCTGTGGTACCACAAGGTGATCGGCGGCGAACGCTGTCCGATCGTGGACACGTGGTGGCAGACTGAGACGGGCGCGATCATGATCACGCCGCTGCCGGGGATCACGGCGACGAAGCCGGGCTCGGCGACGCACCCGTTCCCGGGCGTGTTCGCTGAGGTCCTGGGCGAGTCGAGCGGCGAACCGATCGAGGAGGGCCAGGGCCTGCTCGTGCTGACGCGCCCGTGGCCGTCGATGCTGCGCACGCTGTACAAGGAGCCGGAGCGCTTCATCGAGACGTACTTCTCGCGTTTCGGTCCTGAGACGTACCTCGTCGGTGACGCCGCGCGCCGCGACGCCGATGGCTACCTGTGGGTGATCGGCCGCATCGACGACGTGGTCAACGTGTCCGGCCACCGCCTCTCCACGGCGGAGGTCGAGTCGGCGATCGTGGCCCATCCGGACGTGGCAGAGGCGGCGGTGATCGGCCAGCACGATGAGGACACGGGACAGGCGATCGTGGCGTTCGTGACGCTGCAGGGAGACCTCGAGGGCGACGAGGCCACGGTGGATGGCATCCGCGAGACGGTGGCGGAGCGGATCGGCAAGTTCGCGCGCCCGAAGCGCATCATCTGGGCGGACGACCTCCCGAAGACTCGCTCGGGCAAGATCATGCGCCGCCTGCTGCGCGACATCGCCGAGGGGCGCGCGCTGGGCGATGTGACGACGCTGCGCGACCCCGCGGTGATGGGCGCGCTGGAGGAGCAGGTCAAGCAGCTGCAGGCCGAGGAGGCCTGAGCACCTCCTTTAATGGGGCGGCCTACCGGCCGCCTCGCGGCGTGCGCGCGGTCCGGCCAAGGTAAAGGGAACTCTTATCCGCGCTGCCGGCTCGGCTGGCATGATTGGGCCGGAATGGACGCGAGCTCCTCGCAGCCGGCGATCGAGACGCACGGCCTGACCAAGCGCTTCGGCGAGCGCACTGCGCTGGACGGCATCGACCTGCAGGTGCCGCGCGGCGTGGCTTTCGGCTTCCTCGGTCCCAACGGCGCGGGCAAGACGACGATCATCCGCACGCTGCTCGGTCTCACACACGCGAGCGCCGGCACGATGCAGCTGCTGGGCTATCCAGTCCCGGCGCAGCGCGGGCAGGCGCTGCAGCGCGTCGGTGCGATCGTCGAGGAGCCACGCTTTCACATGCACCTCACCGGGCGCGAGAACCTACGCATCGTGGCCGCCGTTCGCGGCCCCGAGACGCAGGCGCGGATCGAGCCGGCGCTGGCGCGCGTCGGCCTGGCCGAGCGCGCGGGCAACAAGGTCAAGAGCTACTCGATGGGCATGCGCCAGCGACTTGGGGTGGCGCGCTGCCTGCTCGCGGACCCGCTGCTGCTGATCCTCGACGAGCCGACCAACGGCCTGGACCCGGGCGGCATCCAGGAGTTCCGCGAGATGATCCGCGCGATGGTCGAGCAGGAGGGCCGCACGGTGTTCATCTCCTCGCATCTGCTGGACGAGGTCGAAAAGACGTGCGACGCGGCGGCGATCGTCGACCGCGGCAAGATCGTCACGCAGGGCGCGATCGCGGATCTCGCGGCGGGCGGCGGCGCGCGCCACGAGCTGATCCTGGGCGTCGACGACCGCGACCGTGCGCTCGCCCTCTTGGGCGCGAGCGCGCTGGTGGCGGAGGCGCGCCCCGATGACGAAGGTCTTCGCGTGGTGCTGGCGGGAGACCCGCAGACGGCAGCCCAGATCAACGCGGAGCTGGTGCGCGCGGGATTGGGCGTGACGCGCCTGGAGCCCGTCCGGCACAGCCTCGAGCAGCGCTTCCTGCAGATCACCTCGCGGCTCGACGCCGACCTAGTGCCGGAGGAGGTAAAGGCGTGAACCCGGCGATCGCGATCCGCATGGTGGGAGCGGACTTCCTGAAGCTGCGCAAGAAGCGGGGCACGCTGATCTGGGCGCTGGTGCTCGCGGTGGCGCCACTGGTGATCTACTTCATCGTCAAGGCCGTGCAGCACTCGTCGAGTCCGGCTGAACACTCCCCCGCGGGTGGCATCGGCGGTTACGAAGACGCGATGCCTGTGCTGGCCCTCTTCTTCGGGCCGCTCGCTGCGATCATGATCGGCACCGACGGCGGCGCCGGCGATGTCGCGGCGGGAGTCTTCCGCGACCTCGTCGTGACGGGCCGCTCGCGCATCGCGCTGTTCGCCTCGCGTGTCCCGGCGGCGCTCGGCCTGACGTGGCTGGTGATGCTCGTCGCCTACGCGGTGATGGTCGTCGGAATCTACGCGCTCGCCTCGGGCGCGCCCACTCCGGGCGCCGCGCTCGTGATCAACGGGCTGTTGTTCACGCTGTTCGCCACAGGCATCTTGTGCGTGGTGGCCGTTGGCTTCTCTTCGCTGACCGGCTCGCGCCCGGCCGCGCTGACGGTGCTGATCGGCTGGCAGCTGGTGGCGAGCCGCATCCTCGAAAACATCGAATCGCTCGGCAGCTCACGCGAGCTGATCCTCAGCCAGGCAGTCGCCCACTTCAGCCCGATCGGGCTCAGTGGGCATCACGGGCCGCGAGGCGGAGCGACCGTGACCATGTCCACTGGCACTGCTGTGATCGTGGCGCTCGGCTGGATCGTGATCTTCTGCGCGCTCGGCGCATGGCGCACCCGCACGATGGACGCCTGACACGGCCATTACGGCATTTGTCGGGATAGTCGCGGAATCGTTGCCGCCGTGCACCTGCATTTCACCGGTCCGCAGCCGCTCATGCTGGCGCAGCCCCGGTGTGGCGTAGCTGGTCGAGGCCGTCGAGGATGAGATCGAGCCCCCAGGCGAACTCGACGGCGCTGTCGTACCCGGACTCGGGAAGCTTGGTAGCGATCTCGACGAGGTACGGGTAGCTCTCGAGCGCGCCGATCGTCTCTGCCCTCCTCTGCGCGGCCTTTCCTGCACTGTCGGGGGTCTCGAACGCTAGATCCCTTTCCTGCAGGGCGAACCCGTAGATGTAGGCGTCCTGGACCGAATAGGCGTGGACCGCCATCTCGAACGGGAAGCCCGCCTTGCGCAGGCAGCCCATCACCGCGTTGTGGTTGCGCAGGTTCGCGGGCCCCGGATGCCGTGACTCCATCATCCCTATCGCCCAGCTGTGGCGCTGCAGCGCCTCGCGCGTTGAGATCGCCCGGCGGCGCATGGCGGTTCTCCAGTCGAGGTTCCCGGATGGGAGCTCGATCTCGCTGAAGACGATGTTGACCATGCCGTCGAGGAGCTCCTCCTTGTTGGCGACGTGCTTGTAGAGCGCCATCGGCACGACGCCGAGCTCCTGTGCGAGCCCGCGCATGCTGAACGCTTCCAGCCCGGCGTCGTCGGCGAGGGCGACGGCGGCCTGCAGCACGCGAGCGCTGCTGAGCGGTTTCCGGGTGGCGATCTTCTTTTTTGTCATCGGCCTTGACAAGTGTACAGCGTACACCTATAGTTCCGCAAACGAGTGTACGCCGTACACCTCACCGAAAGGCTCTCATGAACCCCGACGCGCCGTATCCCGTCCAGTACTCGGTCGACTACCCCGACCGGCCGCTCAACCGCCTGACGACTTTCTTTCGCCTGTTGATGGTCATCCCGATCGCGATCGTGCTCGCCCTGATCGAGGGCGGCGGCTACGCCTACGGTGGCGGGAGGGCCTCCGGGGCCATCGGCGCTGCCGGCCTGGTCGTGCTGCCGACGCTGCTGTTGATCCTGTTCCGGCAGAAGTACCCGCGCTGGTGGTTTGACTGGAACATCGAGCTGATGCGGCTCTCCGCCCGGGTCGGCGTCTACCTGGCGCTGATGGACGACAGCTACCCCTCCACCGACGAGCATCAGGCGGTGCATCTCGAGTTTCCCTATCCCGACGCGCGCAACGACCTCAACCGCTGGCTGCCGCTGGTCAAGTGGCTGCTGGCCATCCCGCACTACGTGGTGCTGTTCTTCCTCTACATCGCCGCGTTCTTCGTCGTGATCGCCGCCTGGTTCGCGATCCTGTTCACCGGCCGCTTCCCGCGCGGGATGTTCGACTTCCTCGTCGGCGTCGGTCGCTGGACCAACCGGGTGATCGCATACGCCCACGTGCTGGTGACCGATCGCTACCCGCCGTTCCGCCTCACCCCGTAGGTCCCGCGGGGCCGGTGCGGGGGCACGACGGCCGTGATCAGGCCCACATGGGGTCCGATCACGGCTCTCAATCCCGCAACGCTAGACCTTGCGGTGCTCCGGAACCCAGCTACCGTCGTCCTGACGGGCGAAATCCTGGAACAGGCCGGGCGCCTCGGCCTGCATGAGCCGGGCGATCTTGTCGAACACCAGGCGCAGCTCCTCCTCGGCTCCCTCGGCGGTGCGCATCTCGATCACGTGACGTAGCGTGCGCGCGTTGGCGGTCCACAGGATGTCGGTGCTGAGGCCGATGGGGGCGAGCCGGCGCAGCGCCGAGGTGACCTCCTTCTTGACGTGGAAGGGCACGCCGTCCTCGTCGATTCCCAGCTCCTTGGCGGCGCTGACCTGGAACTCCTCGAGCTGCTCGACGATCGAGAGCACCTGCTCGCGCACCGGCTCGAGCGCGGGGGGGACGCGAAAGCCGATGTCGGTGAGGCGCACGTAGCGCAGGCTCTCCTGGCTGAACGCCGAGCCGGCGCGATGCCTGACAAGCTCATGTGTGTTGCCGGACACGACTGGTTTTCCGTTGCGGCGCACAAAGAGCAGTCCATTTGGCACCTTCACGCAGTAGACCTTGCCCGTGTACTGCTCCCATGAGTCGCTTTTGGCGCCGCCGTGGTTGACAAGCGGGTGGGTGCGGGTCTTGACCAGCGACACGACATAGCTGGGCCTAGCGTTCTTGAAGCGCTGGCCACTGGGCAACACGCGTTCGAGCCCAGTCCTGTCATCGACTCGGACGTTGGCCGACCATCCGGCCTTGATCGCCAGTATCTGTAGGTCATCCGCCATACCGCGGGAGCTCGTGTAGATCACGGTATGGTTGCCGTCGCGGCGCCGACTGCCGTCGCCGTCCACATACGCTTCGAGAAAGACACGAAGCACCGCAGGGCCCCAATCATGCACGTATCGTGGGACGCGCTTCTCATACGATTTCGTGCCGGAAGTCGCAAGAGAGTCGCGCAATGCCACGTTTTGTGTGCGTACGACCCCGTGTCCTGTCGTCGGCACGTAGGCCGGGAGGCCCATAGCGCGGACGTTGTCCGCGATCTCGTCCAGAGCGTTCCCGCGGTTCTGCGCGATACAGATCTGGTGGCCATTGAGGCTCCCCTCCGCCAGCCAGTGACCTAGGAACCTCGCGAACTCGATCAACGGAAACTCCGAGCCCATGTAGTGACGTATCGCCTGGGCGGCTGAGTCTCGTTTTTGCCAGACACGCTTGGTGCCTGGGATCTTGACCGTCCCACCTTCCTGACCAGCCCATTGCGCCGTCTTTTGGTAGGCAACGCGTTTGCCGACGATGTCTTTGGCAAATCGTATGCGGTAGGGCTCTTCCCCCCGCTTGTTTGCCTGAGTGTCGTATGCCTTGACCCACATCCGATGATTTGGGGTCACCAACAGGTTGACCTGCTCCGACCGAACGCGATACATGGGCCCGTCATAGTCGCCGACGAAGTGCTCGGTGGCCCTTTGGTACTCGAGTCGGCCGTCGTCGGGATTGACCGTGCCAAACGTCTCTGAGCCGTCAACGTCTGGCCATTTCTTCCATCCGTCGTCCGTGAGCACCTCGGTCTCGGCGTCGTAGCAAAATACGCGCGAAACGTTGCGCAGTGCCAACGAGTAGTTGGCGTGCTCGAGCACGCTGCCGTGCGCTGAGCGCAGGATGTTGGCGAAGTACTCGCGCTGGTCGGTGCGGACCCGTGTGACGTTCGGGTTGAGTCCCGGCTCCCAGCTGCGGTAGCAGGCGCGGCCCCCGAACTCGACGATCAGCTCGCCGCCGTTGGGCCCGTCCTCGGCCTCCTCCAGCCGGCGCTCAAGCCACGACTCGCCGCCGACGTCGCGCAGGTAGGCGCGCATCCCATCGACGTCGATCGACGGTCGGGCGAGCAGGAACACTTCCGGGCTGGTCGGGTGCATCGGGGTCGATGATGCTAGGGCGTGTTCCGGACGGCGCCGGTAGGCACCGGTCGCTCACGAGGCAGGGCAAGCCAGCGGCTTCACGCCGGCCGGATCGAGGCACATGTTGACGCGTTCGGGCAGCTTCGCGCGGCGCACCCGGAAGCGCGTGTACTTGCCGATCTCGCCGGGCTTGGAGACCAGGACTTCGAGCGTCACGCCGGCGGGCAGAGAACGCTCGAACCGCCTCACTTCGATCGGCGCGACGCCGTGCTTGGTCGGCACGGCGAGGCGACTCGCGGACTTGAACGGGCAGCCGCGGCCCTTGCACAGCACCGTGACCTGCGCCCCGGCCGGCATCTGCTGCACCCTGAGCAGCCTGAGCTCGACTCCCGTGGCATCGTCGCTGCCAGCGATCCGCACGACCGGGAACGGCTGCATCAGGGGGGTCATGCGACCGACCACGTCGATCGTTTCCGTAGCCACGCTGACAAGGCCCGCGGCGTTGGTCACGCGCAGGCGCACGACGTGGGCCCCGGGCGTGGAGAACGACGTGCTGAGCACGCTGCCGGCGTTCTGGAAGGCGCCCGCGCTGGTGAGCGCCCACGCGAAGGCCGTGATTGGGCTGGCGGCATCGGTGGAGCTCGACACGAGCGAGACGGCTTCGCCGGTTTGGGGCATGGGTGGGAACCACTTGAACGAGGCCGCAGGTGGTGGGATCGCCGCCGACGCGACGACCGGCGGGGGCGTGACCGTGAACGTGACCGGCGTACTCCAGCCGGCGGGGTTCCCGATCGAGCTTTCCTGGGTGGCGACGGCGGTGTATTCGCCAATGGCCAAGGCGGGATTCGCGTCGCCGGATTTCCAAACTCCGCCGGTTCCCGCAGCGATAGCTACTGAGACGACCGGCCCACTTTCCCTCGCCCCGGCGTAGACGCGCACAGTGATCGGAGTGTTGTCGCTTGCGGTGCCGGTGAAGAACGGCGTTGCGTTGACCGACGGCGATTCGAGCGGACTCAACGTCACCGTCGGTGCGACGGTGTCCACGGTAAACGTCACGGGCGCGCTGATACCGGTTTCCAAGGAGGCGTTTGTCTGTTCGACCCGTGCGGTGTAAGTGCCGTCCCGGAGGAGCCTGGCGGGACCAAGCGACCAATCGTCGCCCAGCGCGAGCAGCGTGCTCAGCGTCTGGACTTCAGTGCCTTCGGCGACGAGGCCTTCATACACCTTGAGCGTCACTACACCGCCGCCTTCTTCCGCGTGTCCGCTGAAAGTCGGTGTCTGGTTGTTGCTGATGCTCCCGTTGAGCGGGCTGGTGATGCTGACATCGGGCGGCGCGGCCACGGCAATACCTACATGCCCGAGGGCGATAAGAGCCGACGAGACCACGCCGACTCGCAAGAGTCGTATTCCCGCCCGTCTCATAGGCTGGAACTTCGCAGGCACTCGGCGCTTCTTTCTGCCGCGTAGCGGTTCAGGCTAGCAAGCTCTGCCGGCACGTTTTCGGATGTCGGCGAATGTTCGCGTGTGGCCGTCTGCTCGGTCGAGCGTGCTCAGCCCCACACCGGCGATAAGCTGCCGAGACGATGGCCGCGCCAGCCCCAGCCGAGCCCACCGACCCCGAGCTGCAGGCCACCGCGTGGGACCTCGAGCCGCTGGTTGACGGCGAGGGCCAGGAGGGCGTCGAGCGCCGGCTGAGCGACGCGCTCGCGCGCGCTGAGGCGTTTGCGGAGCGCTACGCGGGCAAGCTCGGCGAGCTCGATAGCGAGGGGCTGCGCGAGGCGATGAACGAGCTGGCGGCGATCTACGAGCTGGTCGCGCGCGCCGGCTACTACGCGGCGCTGCGCTTCTCCACCGACACAGCCGACCCGGCCAACGGCGCGCTGCTGCAGAAGGTGCAGGAGCAGGAGACGGCGATCCAGACGAAGCTGCTGTTCTTCGAGCTGCAGTGGGCGGCGCTGCCGGACGAGCGCGTCGAAGAGCTGCTCGCGGGTGATGGGCTGGAGTTCTGCGCGCACCATCTGCGCAACGTGCGCCGCTACCGCGAGCACCTGCTGAGCGAGCCGGAGGAGAAGATCCTCACCGAGAAGGCGCTCACCGGCGCGAACGCATGGACGCGGCTGTTCGAGGAGCTGACCTCCGCGATCGAGGTCAACCTCCCCGGTACGACCGGCTCGGCCGACGCCGGCGAGACGGTTGCACTCGACGTCGCGCTCAGCCGCCTGTCGCTTCCCGATCCGGACGTGCGGCGCACGACCGCCGAAGCTGTCACCGCCGCGCTGGCCCCCGGCCTGCGCACGCGCGCGTACCTGTTCAACACGCTGCTCGCCGACAAGGCCACAGACGACCGCCTGCGCCGCTATCCGCACTGGCTGGCGGCGCGCAACCTCGCCAACGAAGCCAGCGATGAGTCCGTGCAGGCGCTGATCGAGGCGGTCCGCGGACGCTACGAGATCCCGCGCCGCTGGTATCGGCTGAAGGCGCGGCTGCTGGGCGTCGAGCGACTCGCCGACTACGACCGCATGGCGGCGGTGACCGAGGACGATGTGAGCTTCCCGTTCGCCCAGGCGCGCGAGATCGTGCTCGACTGCTACTCGTCGTTCTCCCCTGAGCTCGGCACGCTCGCCAAACGCTTCTTCGACGAGCGCCGGATCGACGCGCCCGTGCGTCCGGCCAAGCGCGGCGGCGCCTTCTGCGCGGCGGCGGTGCCGTCGGTCTTCCCCTACGTGCTGCTCAACTACACCGCGCGCCGGCGCGACGTGCTGACGCTCGCACACGAGCTCGGGCACGGCGTGCACTTCGCGCTCGCCGCCCCGCAGGGGGTCTTCCACCAGAGCACGCCGCTGACGCTCGCCGAGACGGCGTCTGTGTTCGGCGAGACGATCGTGTTCGGGCGGCTGCTGGAACAGGACACGACGCCGGCCTCGCGTCTGGCGCTGCTGGCGGAGAACCTCGAGGACACGATCGCGACGGTCTTCCGCCAGGTCGCGATGAACCGCTTCGAGGATCTCGTGCACACCAACAGGCGCGAGCAGGGGGAGCTGTCGGTGGAGCGTCTGGGCGAGCTGTGGGCGGAGAGCCAGTCGGAGATGTTCGGCGACTCGATCGAGCTGACCGAGGGCTACCGCACGTGGTGGTCCTACATCCCGCACTTCATCGGCAGCCCCGGATACGTGTATGCCTATGCCTACGGGCAACTGCTCGCGCTGTCGGTCTACGAGCGCTATCAGCAGACCGGGTCCGAGCTGGTGCCCAACTACCTGCGGATGCTCGCCGCGGGCGGCTCGCTGCCACCGGAGGAGCTCGGGAAGATCGTCGGGGTGGACCTCGCAGATCCCGGCTTCTGGACGGCGGGGCTGGACCTCGTCGAGCGCCAGCTGCAGGAAGCCGAAGCAGCGGCCGAGGCATCGGGGCGGCTTAGTTGAGCTCAGCGTTCGCCGGGAAGACCGTGCTGGTGACCGGCGCGTCTCGTGGTATCGGCCTGGCGAGCGCCCGCAGGTTCGCGTCGCTCGGCGCGCAGGTGGGCCTCGTCGCGAGCAACGCGCAGTTGCTCGCCGACGCCGCTCAGGAGCTCCCGGGCAAGCACCACGTGGTCGCGGCGGACCTCACCGACCCCGCTGAGTGCGCCCGCGTCGTCAGCGAGGTGAGCGCCGCGCTCGGACCGATCGACGTGCTCATCAGCTGCGCGGGGGTGCTGCGCCGGGACTTCGTCGAGGACGTCACCCCGGAGGACTTCGAGCGCAGCTACCGTCTGCACGTCGGCGCCGGTATCTGGCTCACCCAGGGCGTGCTGCCCGGTATGCGCGAGCGGGGCTACGGGCGGATCGTGCTCGTCTCCTCCGAGCTCGGCCTGTTCGGCGGCCCCTCCTACACCTCCTACTGCACGAGCAAGTGGGCGATGGTGGGGCTGGGGGAGGTGCTCACGCACGAGCTAGCCGGTAGCGGCGTGCGCGCGACGGTCGTATGCCCGGGGGACGTGCGCACCGACCAGCTCGAGGAGGAGCACCAGTGGGGGCCGACCGGCGGCGTCATGCCCGAGAAGGCCATGTCAGCCGACTACGTCGCCCGCGCGATCGTGCGCGCCGCCGAGCGCGGTAAGCCTGTGGTTGTCATCGACCGCCCGCAAATGCGGGCGGCGTTCTGGGTCATGCGCCGCGCTCCGCGCCTGCGCGTGCCGATCATCGCCGACGCCTACAAGAAGCTCACGCGCGAGCGCGCTGTCTGACAAGGGGCGCGACGGCGGTCGCAAGCTCTTCGGGTCGCCGCTCCGGTCTACTAGCTGCGTCAATATTGTCGCACGCTCACGCGATGGTGCTAATGTGACGATATTGTCGCAGTGACCAGAAAAGGAGATGTGCGACAAATATGTCACAGCCACAGAGCAGCAGGCCACGGATGGCACGGTGGAATATCCGCACCGGCGCTGACTTCGGTCGAGCGATCGCCGAGATTCGTGGGCGGAGGAATCTAACCCAGGCCAAGCTTGCCGAGCAGACGGGGCTGAGTCGGGGCTACCTCGCTCACCTCGAGAACGGCCGAACCGCGACGTCGCTCGAGCATGTTCTGCGTGTACTGCGCCGCTCCGGCGCCACCGTGACCGTCACCTGGCCGGGAGACAATGGCGAAGCCTGAACCGCTGGGCGTGTGGCTCGACGGGTTGCTCGTTGCCGAGCTGACGGCGCGCCACCCGTGGGAGCTGCGCTGCACCTACACCGAGCCGGCGCTCGAACGCTGGGACGGCCTGTCTCCAGTGCTGTCGTGCTCGCTTCCCTTGCAGAGAAGGAGCACGGACGCAAGCGTGTTCCTAGACGGGCTGCTTCCAGAGGGGCAGCACCGCCAGGCACTGAGCAGCGAGCTGAAGGTGGCGGTGAACGATCTCTATGGGCTGCTGCGGCGTTTCGGGCGCGACGTGGCGGGAGCTCTCGTCATCGCGCCTGAGGAGCCCGCGCAGCGCACGCCCGAGGTCGTCCCCTACACGCGGCACTCACTCGAGCAGGAGGTGTTCGAGCTCCCCGAGCGTCCACTGGCCATCCACGATGACAGCGAGCTGTCGATCGCCGGGCTGCAGGACAAGCTGCTGCTCGTGCGGATGCCCGATGGAGGATGGGGAAGGCCCGCTCACGGATATCCGTCGAGCCACATTCTCAAGGTGGACGATCCGCAGAGACCGGGTCTGGTCGAAGCCGAGGCGGAGTGTCTGAGGCTGGCAGCACGCATCGGGTTGACAAGCGTTGACATCGAGATCGAGACGATCGCGGAGAGAGCCTGCCTGCTCGTATCACGCTTTGACCGGCGGGTGGCTGCGGACGGCGCCGTCGTACGGATCCATCAGGAGGACCTCTGCCAGGCGCTGGCACGCGATCCGAATGCAGCGCGTGGCCGTGGCAAGTACGAGGACGCCGGTGGCCCGTCGCTGCGTGAGGCGGCGGAGCTGCTCGACCGCTATACGTTGAAACCGCAGGAGCAGCTCGACCGACTGCTTGCCGCGGTCACGTTCACGGTGCTCATCGGCAACGCGGACGCCCACGGCAAGAACCTTGCCCTGCTGCACCCGACAGCGGAAACGGTCGAGCTTGCGCCGCTCTATGACACTGTCCCCACGGTGCTCTGGCCGAGGCTGCGAGCACGCGGTGCGATGAGCATCGGTGGACGCTGGGAGCTCGACTCGATCGCCGCCGAGGACCTCGCCGGCGAGGCGGCAAGCTGGCGCCATGATCGGGTACGCGCACTGCGGGTCGTGACCGACACGGCGGAACGCCTGCACGCCGCGGCGGCAGAGCTTCGATCCGAATCCGCGGTAAGGCGCCAGGTGACCGGACGAGCCGAGCGCCTGCTCAGAACAGCCCGAGCACCCCGCCGGCCTGATGCACGAGGTTGAACAGCGGCTGGGGGATGACGCCGAAGAAGATCGTGGCCGCGCCGCCGAGCACGGCGACGAAGGCGACCTCGGGCTGTAGGCCGACGGACCGTGCGCCGGGAAGGTCGGCGTCGCCGCCCGCGGGAGCGAGCCCGCCCTGCTCGTCCAGCTCCGGCGAGCCGCCCGCGAGCGCCGGCAGCGCCCCGGGGATGGGAGCCGCGGGGCCGACTACGGTGGTGGACCCGCGTCCGGCTCCCGCCGGCGCCTCGCGCATCCACATCGCGGCTATCACCGGCAGGTAGTAGCCGAGCGAGATCATCGAGCCGATCACGATCGCGACGCCCAGCCACGCGTAGCCGCCCGCCACGGCCGCGTCGATCAAATAGAACTTGCCGATGAAGCCCGCCGTCGCGGGGATACCCGCGAGCGCCAGCATCGAGATCGTCATCGGCCACGCCAGCCACGGGCGCTCGCGGCCTAGGCCAGTGATCGCCTCGATCGAGTCGCCGAGGCCGGTTTCCCGTTCGCGCGCGACGATCACAGCGAACGAGGCCATGTTCATCGGCAGGTACACCGCCAGGTAGAACACCGTCGCGGCCACGCCCAGCCGCGTCGCGACGACGACGCCCGCGAGGATATAGCCGGCCTGTGCCACAGAGGAGTACGCGAGCATGCGCTTCAGCGAGGACTGCCCGAGCGCGCCGACGTTACCGACGATGATCGTGATCGTCGCCAGCACAGCCAGCGCCGGTCCCCAGCTCGACTGCGCGCCGATCAGGGCGACGTCGAAGAAGCGCAGGAACGCCCCGAACGCGGCGACCTTCGTGGTGACCGCCATGAACGCCGTGATCGGCGTCGGCGCGCCCTCGTACACGTCCGGGGTCCACTGGTGAAACGGCGCCACCGAGGCCTTGAAGCACAGGCCCGCGACGCACAGCGCGATCCCCGTCAGCGTCAGCGGGTCGGTCGCCAGCGAGCCGCTCGACAGGGCGCTGGCGATCGCGGAGAAGTCGGTCGAGCCGGTCGCGCCGTAGATCAGCGCGAGGCCGTACAGCAGCGTCGCCGAGCCGACCGACCCGACGATCAGGTACTTGAGCCCCGACTCGAGCGAGTGCTCGCGGCGCAGTTCGGTCGCGCACAGCACGTACAGCGGGATCGACAGGAGCTCGAGGCCGACGAACAGCGCGATCGTGTTCTGCGCGCTCGCGAGCACCGACATCCCGCCGACCGACGTCAGCAGCAGCGCGTGGAACTCGCCGTGAGCCGCTTCGCGCGATGCCAGCGAGCGCCACGCGAGCAGCACCGCGCACGCGCCGCCGCCGATCAGGATCAGGTTCAACGCCAGCGACAGGTCGTCGATCCGCAGCGCGCCCGAGACGATCGACTTATCGGCGTGCCACTGCCAGATCGTCAGCCCGAGCGCTGCACCGAGCGCGACCAGGCTGAGCGCCGGCACGACCTGCGAGCGCACCCAGCGCGAGCCGATCAGGCCTACGAGCAGCGCGAGCACCGCTCCGCCGAGCAGCGCGATCAGCGGCGAGAGCCCGGCGAAGTTGACGTGCGGACCTTTCAAGTAGGTGGTCGCGATCGCGGGGGAGAAGCGGGGCACGTAGGTCATGGTTCGGTGCTCGCGAGCGCGGCGGTGCTGGCCGTACTGGTGAAATAGTGGAGTTGGGCGTCTGGGTTGGCGGCGAAGGCTTCCGCCGGGAACACCGCGGTCTTGACGGAGGCTTCGCTGCGGTGCAGCGCCAGCTGCGGGTAGAGCGCGAGGAACAGGATCACGAGCACCAGCGGCACGAGCACCGCGCCGTCGCGGATCGAGATCTCACGCGACTTCACGCCTGAGCCGACGCGGTTGTGCATCGCGCGGATGAACAGCCGCAGCGCGTACACGCTCGCCAGCACAACGCCTGAGAAGGCGATGATCGCGATCGCGAGCTTGGCTTTGAAGACGCCCAGCAGGATCAGGAACTCGCCCACGAAGTTCGACGAGCCGGGCATCGCGAGCGTGGCCAGCGACACGATCAGGAAGATGCTCGCGAGCACCGGCGCGCGGAACGCGATCCCGCCCATCTCGCGGATGTCTTCCGAACCGCCCGCGCGGCGCCCGAGTACGGCGGCGATGAACAGCGCCGGCGCCACGACCAGTCCGTGGTTGACCATCTGCAGCAGCGCCCCCTGCGCCCCCTGCGGGTTCAGCGCGAAGATGCCCAGCAGGATGAAGCCGAGCTGCGCCACCGAGGAGTACCCGAGGATCAGCCGCGCGTTCGTCTGGCTGAACGCCTGCATCGAGCCGTACACGATCGACACCAGCGCGATCAGCAGCATCAGCGTCTGGAAGTGCACCGCAGCCTTCGGGAACAGCGGCAGCACGATCGCGAGGAAGCCGTACGCGCCGACCTTCGAGAGCACGCCCGAGAACACCATCAGCACCTCGACCGGCATCGCGCGGTAGCCGTCCGGCATCCAGCCGTGCAGCGGGAACGCCGGCATCTTCACCAGGAACGCCGCGGCGAACAGCAGGAAGATCCACTCCTGCGTGCCGGTGCCGAGCGGCAGCGCCTGCAGCGAGGACAGCACGAACGTGATGTGCCCGCCTCCGTTCTGCGCCGCGAGCACACCCGTGGCGACCGCCCCCGCGAGCATCAGCAGTGAGCCGACGAGCGTGTAGATGACCAGCTTGATCGTCGCTTTCACGCGATCTGGGCCCTGGCCCCAGCCTCCGATGAGGAAGTAGAAGGGCATCAGCATCAGGTCGAAGAACCCGACGAACAGCGCCAGGTCCTGCGCGAGGAACGCACCGAGCACAGCGGACTCGGCGAGCATGAAGTTGAAATAGAACAGCCGTGGGCGATCGAGCGCGCGGCCGGCGCTGCGCAGGTTCGCCGCGAGCGTCGCGGCGGCGAACAGCAGCGTCGTCAGGCCGATCAGGAACACGTTCAAACCGGTGACCGCGAGCTTGTAATGGATTCCGAGCGTGGCGATCCAGACGACGTCGGTCACGTGCTGCAGGCCGCCGCCAGGTTTGTAATCGGCGATGTAGCCGATCGCCAGCGCGAGCGCCACGAGCGAGCCGAGCAGCGCCATTACCCCTGGCGCGCTCCAGCCCGCGCCAGCAGAGCTGGCGCGCTCCTCGCCATCCGATCCCCCGCCCACAGTGCGCCCCGATTTCGTCACAGCGCCCAGCAGCGCGCCGAGCAGGCCGCAGGCGAGAGGAACCCAGATGAGGATCGAGAGCGCCGGCATCAGGTCTGCAACAGGAAGTAGAAGCCGACGCCGGCCACGCCCAGCACGAGCAGCGCGGCGTAGTAGCGCACGAACCCGCTCTGGGCGGCCCGCACCGCCGCCGAGCCGGCGCGGACGATGCCGGTGGCGCCGCCGATCAGCGTCTCGTTGACGAACACGCGCTCGAACGTGTCGCGCGCAAACGCGCCGGCCGCAGCCGCCGGGCGTACGACCAACAGGTCGATCGCCTCGTCGAAGTACCACTTGTGTGCGAGCAGCTCGTACACGCCACCCACGCGCGCCTGGATCGCCGCCGCCGTCCCCGGACGGGCTACCCAGATGCGGTAAGCGATCGCGATGCCCGCCAGGCCGAGCACCGTGCCGAGCGCCAGGCCGAACCACAGCAGCCCGGTTTTGGTGTGCGGTTCATACAGCGGCGAGGTCGCGAACGACGGGCGTAGGAAGTCGTCGATCACGAAGTCCACTTTCGGGATCTGCACGAGCCCGATCCCGGTTGCGCCGATCGCTAGCACGGTCATCGCCACGCGCATCGGCAGCGCCCTTTCGGCGATCGCGTGCGTCGGTCCAGGGAAGCCCACGTCGAGGTCCTCCTCTTCGCCGTTCGCCGGGTTGCGGGGGACCTCGGCGTGGTGCAGATGTCCACTTTCCAGCTCGCGTGCCTCCGGCACGGGCTCGCCGTGGAAGGCGCGGAAGATCATGCGGAAGGTGTAGATCGCCGTCAGGAACGCGCCCACGTAGCCCGCGGCGTAAAGGGCCCAGTGCCAACCGCCGCGCTCGCCGGCGACGAGCAGGATCTCGTCCTTCGAGAAGAACCCCGAGAACGGCGGTATGCCGGACAGCGCCAGGCCGCCGATGATGAAGCAGGCGTAGGTGAACGGCATCGCCTTGCGAAAGCCGCCCATCTTCTGCAGTGACTGCTCGCCGCCCATCGCGCCGATGATCGAGCCGGCGGCCATGAACAGCAGCGCCTTGAAGAAGGCGTGCGTCATCAGATGGAACAGCCCCGCGGCGTAGGCGCCGACGGAGACGCCCATGATCATGTAGCCGATCTGGGACATGGTCGAGTACGCGATCACGCGCTTGATGTCGGTCTGCACGAGGGCGATCGTTCCGGCGATCAGGAGCGTCAACGCGCCCACCACCGCGCCGACGTCCTGTGCGGCGGGTGCGCGTTCGAACAGCGGGTGCATGCGCGCGATCAGGTACACGCCCGCCGTGACCATCGTGGCGGCGTGGATCAGCGCGCTTACCGGGGTGGGGCCCTCCATCGCGTCGGGCAGCCATGTGTGCAGCGGGATCTGCGCGGACTTGGCGAACGCGCCGACGAGCAGCAGCACGCAGCCGGCGACGAGGTCGCCGTTGTTGGTCCCATGGCCGAAGGCGCCCGCTTCGGCAGCGTGGAAGGACCCGAGGAAGCTCAGCGTGCCGGTGTGCTTGAAGATGAAATACGTCCCCAGCACGAGGCCGACGTCACCGACGACGTTGATCACGAACGCCTTGATCCCCGCTTTCGTGGCTGTCGTCCGCCGGTACCAGAAGGAGATCAGCAGGTAGGACGCGGCGCCGACGAACGCCCACCCGACGATCAGCAGCAGGAAGTTGCCGGCGAGCACCAGCAGCAGCATCGAGAAGACGAAGAAGTTCAGGTAGGAGAAGAAGCGGACGAAGCCACGGTCCTCGTCCATGTAGGCGATCGAGTACAGGTGGATCAGCGTCGAGATCCCGGTTACGACGAGGATCATGTACACCGACAGCGGATCGACGAGGATCGACATGTGGGCGTTGATCCCGACCGTGACGGCGTAGTTCCACAGCGACGATTCCAGCTGGCGGTCCGCCGGCACGTGTCCCTGCAGCGAGATCAGCGCGCCGACCGCCGCCAGGAAGGCGAGGAAGATCGCCGCCGTGGCGATCCAGCCGGCCGAGCGTCCGCGCAAGGAGCGAAAGCCGAGCGCCGTGACGAGCATGCCCAACAGTGGGAACGCCAGCACGAGCCAGCCGTAGGTGGTGGTGCTCATCAGCCCTGCAGCTCCCGCAGCTCGTCCACGTCGATCGGCAGTTGGCGACGGTAGATCGCGACGATCATGCCGAGGCCGATGCAGACCTCGCACGCGGCGACGGTCATCACGACGATCGCGAGGATCTGGCCGTCGCCGTTGCCCCACATGCGCGAGAACGCGATCAGCGCGAGGTTGCCGCCGTTGAGCATCAACTCGAGGCACAGCAGCACGACCAGCGGGTTGCGCCGGGTCATCACGCCGACCGCGCCGAGCGCGAACACGATCGCCGATACGGCGAGGTACCAGGCAATGCTCATGCGCGGGACCTCGAGCTCGTCTCGAGCTCCTGGCCCGAGTGCGTCGAGTGCTGGGCAGAGGTCCCGACGCCCTCGGCCATCGTGCCGGTGCCGCGCGGGCGCAGGAGATCGAGCGGCGCCAGCTCCTCGCGCTTGTCCTCCTCGCCGAGCCCGCCGCGGCGGCGGGCGAGCACCACGCCGCCGACCGCGGCGATCAGCAGCAGGAACGACGCGAGCTCGAACACCAGCAGGAAGCGTGTGAGCAGCAGCTTGCCGATGTAGGCGGGGGTGCCGTACGTCTGTGGGCCTGGCACATAGCCGGCGCCGTAGCCGTTGATCGCCTCCAGGCCGGTTCCGAGCAGCGCGATCAGCAGCTCAACGAGTAGCGCGCCGCCGAGGATCGCGCCGCCGAGGCGCAGGCCCGAGCCGACGGGCCCGGGTGCGCTCGCACCGCGTAGGCGCTCGCCGATCGTCTCGCCCTCGCCGCCGACGTACGCGACGACGAACACGTACAACACCATCACCGCGCCCGCGTACACGACGACCTGCACCGCCGCGACGAACTCCGCGCGCAGCAGCAGGAACAGCACCGCCAGCGACAGCAGGTGGGCGACCAGCGCGAGCACGCTGAAGAAGGGGTTGCGCAGCACCACCACGCCGACCGCGCCCGAGATCACGCCGATCGCGGCGAGGAAGAACAGGACCGAGCTCATCCGATGCTTGCCCCCCTGGCCCTCACTCGCCCTCGTTCCTCAGCGGCGTGCGCTCCAGCGGCTCGGCGAGCAGCATCTCCTTGGTGAAGATCAGGTCCGCGCGGCTGTAGTCGGAAAGCTCGTAGTCGTGGCCCATGGTGATCGCGTCGAACGGGCACGCGACCTCGCAGTAGCCGCAGAAGATGCAGCGGGAGAGGTTGATCTCATACACGGCGGCGTACCGCTCGCCGGCGGACACGCGGTTCTCGGGCGTGTTCTCGGCGGCGACCACGCGAATGCAGTCGGCCGGGCACGCGGCGGCGCACAGCGAGCAGCCGACGCACTTCTCCAGGCCGGTGTCCTCGAAGCGGTGCAGCTTGTGGCGCCCGCGGAAGCGAGGGTAGACGGGGACCTTCTCCTCTGGGTACTGAATCGTGTTGGGCCCCTCGAAGATGCGCCCGAACGTCGTCATCAGGCCGCGTGCGGTCTCGCGGAACGCGCGCCAGGCGCCGTGCCCCGCGCCCGGTGCGGGGGGCCGCTGGACCTCGATCATGTCCTCGCCGGGGCTCCAGCGGCTGAGCGGCAGCGTCGCGGCTGCGCTCGCCGTCGAGGGCCCGGGCGAGGGGCTCTCGGGCTCGTGGACGCTGTCGCTCATCAGTGGCTCACCACGACGACGATCGCGGTGACGAGGGCGTTGAGGGTGGCGATCGGCAGGAGCACCTTCCAGCCGAAGCTCATCAGCTGGTCGTAGCGCAGGCGCGGGAGCGTGGCGCGCACCCAGATGAACAGGAACGTGATCAGCGACATCTTGAACAGCACCACGAACGGGTTGACCCAGCCGGGGGGGTGGATGCCGAACGGCAGCAGCCAGCCGCCGAGGAACACCGTGGTGACGATGCCCGAGACGACGAGCACGTTGAGGTACTCGGCGAAGTAGTAGGAGGCGAAGCGCCCGCCACCGTACTCGGTGTTGTAGCCGCCCACGAGCTCGGCGTCCGCCTCGGTCAGATCGAACGGCGCGCGGTTGGTCTCGGCGAAGCCCGCCACCAGGAACACCAGGAACCCTGCGAACTGCGGGATCACGTACCACATGCCGCCCTGGGCGTGGACGATCCCCGTGAGCGAGAGCGTCTGCGCGGTCATGATCACGCCGACGAGCGCCAGACCCTGGGAGACCTCGTAGGAGATCAGCTGCGCGGCGCCGCGCATCGCGCCGAGGAACGAGTACTTCGAGCCCGACGACCAGCCGCCGAGCATGATCCCGTAGAAGGCGACCGCGCCGAACGCGAACAGGTACAGCGGCCCGATCGACACGTCCACCCCGTACAGCCCGACCCGTTCGCCGAAGATGTGCTGGACGTCGCCGAAGGGGATGATCGCGAACGCGGCCACCGCGGTCAGGATCGAGATCAGCGGAGCCACCGCGAACAGGAAGCCGACGGACGTCGTCGGGCGGAACTGCTCCTTGGTGAGCAGCTTCAGGATGTCAGCGAGCGGTTGCAACGCGCCGTAGGGGCCGACGCGGTTGGGGCCATAGCGGCCCTGCATGCGGCCCATGATCTTGCGCTCGGCGATCAGCACCACCGGGACGAGCTGCAGCCCGACGGCGAAGATCACGATCGCCTTCAGGATCTGGACCCACCACGCTTCGTAGAAGCCAACCAGCGCGATCATGCCGGCTCTCCACCGACGTATGACAGCGGCAACACGGTCTCGCCGGTGCCATTGCTCCGGGGGAACAGGAACTCGAGCGCGGGCGAGTGCTCGACCTCGGGCGCGTCCCACACGGAGCGGTAGCCGTCGAGGTCGGCCGCGTCCTCGGGCGGCTGTACGGCCGCCGCCGAGGGGCCCTCGGGCTCCTCCGCGGTTGCGGGCGTGGGGAACGCGGCGGCGGCTGCGCGCTCCTGCCAGCGCACGCCGCGGCCGCCGATCTCCTCGAGCGTGAGGCCGGCGTAGAACGGCACCGCGTCGAACAGTCGCTGTGAGGCCATCGTGGCGCTGAGCACGTCCAGATCCTGCCCGAGCCGCAGCGCCAGCTCGACGAGCACCCGCCACTCGGCGCGCACCTCGCCCGGACGGGCGATCGCGGGGCGCAGGCGCTGCAGGCGCCCGTCGGGGTGCACGACCGTGCCCTCCTTCTCGGCATACGCCTCGGCCGGGAACACCACGTCGGCGTGCTCGCGCATCGCGTCGGTCAGGAACGATGCGTGCGCGATGACCGTGCTCGCGCCGGCGAGCGCGCGCTCCCACAGCTCGCGGTCGGGCAGCTCGCGCAGCGGGTCGCAGTGCAGCAGGTACAGGGCGCTGAGCTCGCCCGCGGCCAGGCCCTCGGCGATCGCGCGCGCGTCGCGCGCCGACGAGTCCGCGTCCTGCTCGCCGGCCACGGCGCTCGGCTCGCTCAGCCCGGGGCCCGCGTTGGGGAGCACGCCCGCCTCGCGCAATCCGCGTCCGTTGGCGAAGGCCGGCACTTCGAGCAGCCCGGCGCCGTCGGCGCCGGCCATGCCGAGCGAGTCGGCGAGTCCGAGCAGCGCGATCGCGCCGGCGGCCGCGTTCGGGCCGGCTGTGAGCCGCTCGCCCCACACGATCACGATCTCGCGGGCGGGCGCGTCGCCATCCCCGCCGTCCGCAGACACGCCATCGCCGCCGCTGCCGGCCCCTCTCAGCAGCGCCGCCAGCTCGCGCACCGCCTCGGGCTCGGCGCCGGCCTCGCGCGCGAGCTGCTCGGCGTTCGGGTCGTGGCTGAGGGCGCCGTTCAGCGCGGCGGCGAACAGCGCGCCGGCGCCCGGCGCGTAGCGCACCGACAGCGCGGCGTTCGCGTCCAGCAGGCTCGCGTGGGGGGAGGCGACGGCGAGCTGCAGGCGCTGGCGGCGCACGCCCTTGCGCAGACGCAGGTCGAGGATCGGCGCGTCGTTGACCGGCTCGGCGTCGAGCACGAGCACCGCGTGGGCGAACTCGAGGTCTGAGACCTTGGCCTGCAGCTGCGGCTCGTTCAGCGCGCGGTGCAGCCCCAGCGGCAGGCTGCCGGCGCGGCGCGAGTCCAGGTGCGGGGAGCCGAGGCGCTCGCGCAGCAGCCGTGCGAGCAGCAGCCCCTCCTCGTTGGTCGTGCCGCCGCCGGCGATCGCGCCCGTGTGTGCGCCGGCGCGCTCGAGACCGGCAGTGGCCGCGCTCAGCGCACGCTCCCAGGAGACAGGCCGCAGCTGGCCGCCGTCGCGCACGAGCGGCTCGGTGACGCGCTCGTCGACGTGGAAGGACTGGTAGGCGAAGCGGCCCTTGTCGCACAGCCAGCCGTCGTCGACCTCGCTGTTGTCACGCTGGAGCACACGTAGCGCGCGCTCGTCTCGGACGGTGATCGTGACGTTGCACTGCGCCGGGCACAGCGTGCAGACCGAGCCTGCGCCCTCGATGTCCCATGGGCGCGCCCGGAAGCGGTAGGGGCGGGAGGTGAGCGCGCCGACGGGGCACAGCTCGATGATGTTGCCGCTGAACGGCGCCACGTAGGGGTGGCCGTCGAACGTCGAGACGTAGGAGTGCGCGCCGCGCTCGAGCAGCACCAGCTGGTAGTCCTCGGCGACCTCCTGGGAGAAGCGCACGCAGCGGTAGCACAGGATGCAGCGCTCGCGGTCGATCGCGATCAGCGGCGAGAGCTCGAGCGGCTTGACGAAGTGCCGCTTGGGCTCGATGTAGCGGGAGATGCCGCCGCCCCAGCCGAAGGTGATGTCCTGCAGCGGGCACTCGCCTCCCTTGTCGCATACGGGGCAGTCGAGCGGGTGGTTGATCAGCAGGAACTCGACCACCGACTGCTGTGCGGTCTGCACGCGCTGTGACTGCGTGTACACGACCATGCCGTCCTTGACCGGCGTCGAGCATCCGGTCTGCAGCTTCGGTATGCCGTCGATCTCGACCAGGCACATGCGGCACGCGCCGACCGGCTGGCCGAGCTTGGGCTCGTAGCAGAACACCGGGATCTCGACGTCGCCGTACTTGGCGGCGTCGACCAGCATCGCGTTCTCGGGGGCCTGCACCTCGCGGCCGTCGATCGTGAAGGTAATGGTTCGCGGTTCTGGTCTAGGCATGGCTGAGGCGGCGCTCCTCCATGTGCGCTTCGAACTCGTCTTTGAACTTGGCGATCATCGAGCCGATCGGCATCGCCATCGCGTCGCCGAGCACGCACAGGCAGTTGCCGATGATGTGCTCCTGCACGGAGGCCATGACCTCGAGGTCCATCGGCGTCGCCTCGCCCGCGTCGATGCGCTCGAGCATCTTGACGGTCCAGTTGGTGCCCTCTCGGCAGGGCGTGCACTTGCCGCAGGACTCGTGCCGGTAGAACTTGGCGACCTTCATCGCCACGTCGAGGATCGGCGTGGAGTCGTTGACGACGATGATCGCGCCCGAGCCGAGCATCGAGCCGGCCTGTGCCATCGAGTTGAAGTCATAGGGGACGTCGAGGTCCTCGGCCTTGAGCACCGGCGAGGAGGAGCCGCCGGGGAACCAGCACTTGACCTCGCGCCCTTCCGGCGGTCCGCCCGCGAGGCCATAGATGATCTCGCGCGAGGGGATGCCGAGCTCGATCTCGTAGTTGCCCGGGCGCTGGACGTGGCCGGAGACCGACACGAGCTTGGTCCCGGTCGAGGTCTCCACGCCGAGCTTCGCGTACTCCTCCCCGCCCATCGCGATGATCGCCGGCACGGTGGAGAGCGTCTCCACGTTGTTGATCAGCGTTGGTCCCTGGTAGAGCCCCTGCAGGGCGGGGAACGGCGGCTTCAGGCGCGGGTTGCCGCGCTTGCCTTCGAGCGAGTCCAACAGGCCCGTCTCCTCGCCGCAGATATACGCGCCGGCGCCGCGGTGCACGACGAGCGACAGCGAGTGCCCCGAGTCGAGGATGTTCTCGCCGACGTAGCCGGCGGCGCGCGCTTCGTGCAGCGCCGCGTCGAGCACGTCGGCCTGCAGCTCGTACTCGCCGCGGATGTAGATGAACGAGCGGCTCGTGCCGGCCGCGTAGGAGGCGATGATGAGCCCCTCGATCAGCGTGTGCGGCGTCTTCTGCATCAGTTCGCGGTCCTTGAACGTCCCCGGCTCGGACTCGTCGGCGTTGCACACCAGGTACTTGTCCATCGAGCCCTTGGGCAGGAACGAGACCTTCGTGCCCATCGAGAAGCCCGCGCCGCCGCGCCCGCGAATGCCCGATGCTTTGAGCTGCTCGAGCAGCTCTTCGGGCGTCATCTGCAGCGCCTTGCGCAGCGACTGGTAGCCGCCGCGGCGTTCGTAGACCTCGAGCGTGTTCAGCCCCGGCTCGTCGATGTCGGCGAACAGGAGAATTGGAGCCTGCCCACCCTCGCTTGCGGCTGCCATGTTCACTCGCCTGCCTGCGCCGAGTGCGGCGGGAACTCGCGGCTGTTCGCGTGGGGATCGGCGACGAGCCGTGGCGCGAGCTGCTTCTCGGGCAGGATCGGTCGCCCGGCGCGGACGTCGTCGAGCAACTGCGGCACGTCGGCGACCGTGAGCGGGCCGACGTAGACGCCGTTGACGGACGCCATCGGCGCGATGTCGCACGCGCCGAGGCACTCGAACGAGCGCACGTTGAAGTCCGGATCGGCTCCGGCGGCCTGCAGCACGGCGGCGTACAGCTCGTCGGCGCCGCATAGGGAGCAGGAGATGTTCGTACACACATACACGCTGTGGCGCCCCACGGGCGAGGTCTCGAGCATGTCGTAGAAGCTCGCCACAGACTCCAGATAGGCGGGCGTCACACGCATCACGCACGCGACCTGCTCGATCGCCTCCGGCGAGCACCAGCCGTGCACGCGCTGGGCCGCGGCGAGCGCGGGCAGCGCCGCCGAGCGGCTATCCGGGTAGTTGGCCATGTGCCCCTCGATCTCCGCGCGCAGCTCCTGCGGCACGGGGGTGAGCGCCGGGTCGGGGATCTCGGCGGGGTCCTTCTCGAGGTCGACCGCCTCATCCCAGCCGGGAACGCGCGAGCCGTGCGCGAAGCGGCGCACCGGGCGCGGCGTGGCGCCCTCCTCGGCCGCCTCGAGCTCCAGCCCCTGAGCCACGCGCAGGATGTCCTCGGGTGCGCTCATCGGTCGATTCCGCCGAGGATCGGATCGAGCATCGCGAGCGTGGCGATCATGTCGGCGATATAGGCGCCCTTGACCATCGGCGCGGTGGCCTGGAGGTTGACGAACGATGGGTCGCGCATGTGCACGCGCGCCGGCTTGGAGGAGCCGTCGGAGCGCACGAAGCAGCCGAGCTCGCCGCGCGGGGACTCGATTGGGTAGTACACCTCGCCCGGTGGCACGCGCATGCCCTCGGTGACGAGCTTGAAGTGGTGGATCAGCGCCTCCATCGAGGTCGCGAGCTCGTGGCGAGGGGGCAGCGCGACCTTGCGGTCCTCGGTGATGTGCGGCCCCTCGGGCAGCCCTTCGAGCGCCTGCGTGGCGATCTTGACCGACTCGTACATCTCCGCCAGGCGGCAGGCGTAGCGGTCGTAGTTGTCGCCGTGGGTGCCGACCGGGATCTTGAACTCGAAGTCCTCATAAGAGCAGTACGGGTCGGCCTTGCGCAGGTCCCACGGGTTGCCCGCGGCGCGCAGCAGCGGCCCGGTGACGCCGAGCGACAGCAGCGTATCGGCGTCCAGCGGGCAGGTGCCGCGCAGGCGCTGCAGCACGATCTCGTTGCGGTTCAGGAGCGCTCCGTACTGATCGGCGCGCGAGGGCATTTCCTTCAAGAAGCCGCGCAGCTTCTCGGCGAACCCCGGCGGGATGTCCTCGATCACGCCGCCCACCTGGAAGTAGCGAGTGTGCATCCGCTGGCCGGAGGACATCTCGAACAGGTCGAGGATCTTCTCGCGCTCGCGGAAGCAGTACCAGAACATCGAGATCGCGCCCAGGTCCAGCGCGCTCGTGCCGAGCCACACGAGGTGCGACATGATGCGGTTGAGCTCCAGGTGGATCACGCGCAGGTACTGCGCGCGCTTGGGCACCTCGACCTCGAGCAGCGTCTCGACCGCACCGCAGAACGCCATCGCGTTGAAGTAGTAGGACAGGTAGTCCATCCGCTCGATCACCGGGATGACCTTCCAGTAGGCCTTGTCCTCGGCGGTCTTTTCGATGCCCGTGTGGACGTAGCCGATGATCGGTTTGACGTCGCGCACGACCTCGCCCTGGAGCGTCACGAGCAGGCGCAGCACGCCGTGCGTCGCCGGGTGGTGCGGGCCGAAGTTGAGCGTCAAGAGCTCCTGCGTGGCCTCGCCCGTTCCCGGCCCGTCGCGTTCGCCGAGCTGCTCATCGATCGGAGCGAGCGTGATGCTCTGCTCGCGCTTGCGGTACTCGGACATCGACGGCTCGGTCGGCGGCGTCGGCTCGGGCGGCGCCGACCCGGTCGTCTGCTCGGGCGGACTCATTCGGAGGACCCCAGCCTGTGCCCCGAGGGGTGCGTCTCGGCCTCGTTGAACGTGAAGATCACCGGTTCGCCGCCCACGGGGAAGTCGCGCCGCTGCGGGTGGCCCTCGTAGTCCTCGGGCATCAGGATCCGCCGCAGGTCCGGATGGCCGCGGAAGACGACGCCGAACATGTCGTACACCTCGCGCTCCTGGTGGTTGGCGGTGGGCCAGTCCTCGGTCACCGACTCGACCTCCGGCGCCTGGCTTGCGACACGCAGCTTGACCGTGATGCGATCCACGCGGCTCATGTCCAGCAGCTCGTAGTGCACCCCCAGGCGGGGCTCGTGCGGGTAGTAGTCGACGCCGTGGACGCTAGCCAGGAACGCATAGCCCTGCTCGCGTAGATGCGCGAGCACCTGGCGGATCGACCCCGCCTGCACGCTCAACGTGGCGCGATTGCGGAAGAACAGCGTGTCGGTGACGACGTCTGGGCCCTCGGCCTCGCGTAGCTCCTGGGCGATCAGCTCCAGGCCGGTGGCGTCAGGCACCGGCCGTGTCCTGCATGAGATCCCCACCCACCACGTTGACCGCCGCCGCGGACTCCGTGGTCGCGCGCAGCTCCGGGAGGACCTCCTCGGTGCCGCGCGCCTGGTAGCGCTCACGCCAGCCCATGTCAGGGTCGTCCTGCACCATCTTGCGAAGCTTGAGCACGCCGTGCATCAGCGCCTCGGGCCGGGGTGGGCAGCCGGGGACGTGCACGTCGATCGGCATGAACTTGTCGGCGGGGACGAGCGCGTAGTTGTTGAACACGCCCATCGAGCTGCAGCACGCGCCCATCGAGATCGCCCACTTGGGCTCGAGCATCTGGTCGTAGATGCGGCGCACGATCGGCGCCATCTTGATCGACACGCGCCCGGACAGGATCAACAGGTCGGCCTGCCGCGGCGAGGCGCGGAAAGCCTCGTAGCCGAAGCGCGCCACGTCCACACGCGCGGCGACGATCGACATCATCTCGATCGCGCAGCACGCCAGCCCGAACGTGGCGGGGAAGAACGAATTCGAGCGCGCCCACGCGACGGCCTTGTCGAGCGTCGTGGTCATGATGCTTTCTTCAACGTGGCGTTCGAGATCGGCGCCCTCCAGATGCGCGGGCTGGGAGGGTCCCTCCAGCTCGCCGCCGCGCAGCAGCTGACGCGCGTTCAGGCGCCGCACGTGCAGTCCCGCGGGATCGACGTGGGTGCCGAGACCGGCGCTCGCCGGCACGATCGGATCGCGTTTCACCTCCACTCGAGCGCCCCCCGTCTCCAGACGTAGACGAAGGCCACGAACAGCAGCACGATGAACACGATGATCTCGAACAGCGCGAAGCTGCCGTACGCGCGCAGCTCGATGGCGATCGGGTAGAGGAACACGACCTCGATGTCGAACAGGATGAAGAGCATCGCGATCAGGTAGAAGCTGATCCCGAAGCGCAGTCCCCGCTTGACCTCGGAGGGCAGTCCGCACTCGTACGGGTCCTGCTTGTGCGGGACCGCGCGGCGGGGCCCGATGACCGAATTGAGCATCGCGAACGCGCCGCCCACGGCACCGCCGAGAATGAGGAATACGATCGCCGGGAGATAAGTGCGCAGCACCGCGCGCTGTTATATCACTGCTTGTGGCAGGGTGTTACATAGTGGCAATCGGCTCGAAATCCACACCCCTGTGACCCAGGCTGTAGTCGCGGGCGCGCTGGTCGTGGCGGCGCTGAACGCGATCTCGGGCCTGCTCGGCGGCCTGCTGTGGTACCGCGGCGTGGCGCTCACCGAGGCCGCCGCGGCCAGCCGCTCGGTGCGCGCGTTCTGGGTGATGCTCCGCGTCGGCCAGGGCAGCGCGCTGACCCTTGCGATCGCGGTCGGATCGCTGGCGGCGGCCGGCAAGCACTCCACCGAACAGCTCTTCTACCTGTATGCGCTGCTGCCGCTGGCGATCGCGTTCGTGGCCGAGCAGTTGCGAGTTGCCTCAGCCCAGACGATCCTCGATCAGCACGGGCTGGAGAGCGCGGCAGCGGTGGGCACGCTGCCCGAGTACGAGCAGCAATCGCTGGTGGCAGCGATCGTCAGACGCGAGATCGGCGTGATGGCGCTATCGGCGATCGTGGTGGTCTTCCTCGCGCTGCGCGCCGCGAGCACGGCCCACGGGTTCTAGGCGGGCCTATATATTCCCGGCGCATGCGAGCAGCACTTCCTCGGCGCACAAGAGCAGCACTCACGACGGTCGCCCTGATCGCGTGCGCGGCGCTCGTCGCTGGGTGCGGGTCGCAGGGGATCCAGCTGGCGAAGACCAATCCGGACTATCACGGCGCCGCGCTGTTCCTCGACCACTGCTCTGGCTGCCACACGCTGGCGGTCGTCGGCGCGGAGGGCTCGGCCACGGTCATCTCCAACCGCGTGAAGACCAACGGGCCGAACTTCAACGTCCGCAAGGAGGACGTCGAACAGGTGCTCTACGCGATCCGCAACGGCGGCTTCTCTGGCGCGATCATGCCCGAGAACATCGTCGTCGGCTCGAACGCGCAGGCGGTCGCTGAATTCCTCGCGAAGTACTCTGGGCTGAAAGCCGAAAAAGTGCCCACCACGAACATCACGCTCTCCAGCAAATAGGCGGAGAGCAGGACTCACCAGCCCGTGCTGGACCTCAAGCGCATCCGCGATGACCCCGACGGCGTACGCGCGGCGCTCGCGCGGCGGGGCGAGCATGCGGTCGACGGGCTCGATTTTGTGATCGAGCTCGACCGGCGTCGCCGCGAGCTGCTGCCGCAGCTCGAGGGCCTGCGCGCCGAGCAGAACGAGGCGAACGGGCGCATCCGCTCGACGTCCGACGCGAGCGAGCGCGAGCGAGAGATCGCGGCGATGCGGACTGTCGCCGCGCGCGCAAAGGAGCTCGAGGCGGAGCTGGGCGAGGTCGAGCGGGAGCTGCAGGAGGCGCTCGCGCCGCTGCCCAACCTCCCGGACCCCACCGCCGCGCCGGGGCCCGAGGACGAGCTCGTGCGCGAGGTCGGCGTCGTGCCCGAGCTCGACTTTCCGCCGCGCGATCACCTCGAGCTGGCGGGCGAGATGATCGACATGGATCGCGCGGCCAACCTCTCGGGAGCGCGCTTCGCGTACTTGAAAGGTGACCTCGTGATGCTCGAGCTGGCGCTGGTGCGCTGGGTGCTCGAGAAACTCCGCGCGGCGGGGTTCGAGCCGGTGGTGCCACCGGTGCTGGTGCGCGAGCGCGCGCTGTACGGGACGGGCTTCCTGCCGGACACCGAGCAGCAGATCTACAGCCTGCCCGAGGACGAGCTGTATCTCGTGGGCACCTCGGAGGTCGCGCTGGCCTCGCTGCACGACGGGGAGATCCTCGACGGCGAGCGCCTGCCGCTGCGCTACGCGGGCTTCTCGCCGTGCTTCCGGCGCGAGGCGGGAGCCGCGGGCAAGGATACGCGCGGCATCTTCAGGGTGCATCAGTTCGACAAGGTTGAGATGTTCAGCTTCGTCACCCCCGAGGAGTCCGCCCGCGAGCACGAGCGCATCCTCGCGATGGAGGAGCAGATCCTCGTCGAGCTGGGGTTGCCCTACCGGGTGCTCAACATCGCCGTCAACGACCTGGGCAACTCGGCGGCGAAGAAGTTCGACTGCGAGGCATGGATCCCCAGCCAGGGCCGCTACCGCGAGCTGACCTCGTGCTCGAACACCACCGACTACCAGGCCCGGCGCCTGAACATCCGTGTCCGCGCCGACACCCGCACGCAGGTGCTGCACACGCTCAACGGCACCGCGGTGGCGGTCGGGCGCACGATCGTCGCGCTGCTCGAGAACGGCCAACGCGCGGACGGGAGCGTGGTGCTACCGCAGTCGCTGCAGCTCTATGGTGCGCCGGCGGTCCTGTCCGCAGCCGCGCAGTGACCTGAGCGCCGCGCCGGCGCGTCGCTTCGCCGCTCTGCCGGCCGGCGCAGCCGGGCCGAAGGCTAGACAATTAGGAGATAGGCTCTCCGGCAATAGTCAAGCTTGGAGCGGCATCGGTGGAGGAAGTTCAACGAACGAGGATCCTAGAGGCGCTCGCCGAAGCGATGGCAGAGCGCGGCGTCGCCGGCGCAGGCGTGACGGTCGCCGACGTGATCGCGCGCTCGGGCGTGTCGAGCGGCGCCTTTCACGAGGCGTTTGCCGACCGCGAAGCTTGCCTGCTGGCGGCGATCGAGCTCGGCGTCGAGCGCGCGGGCAGGGGCGTGCTCGCCGCCTACGACGCGGAGGTGCGCTGGCTGGACGCCGTCAAGGCCGCGCTCGTGGCGTTCCTCAGCTTCCTCGAGGACGAGCCGGCGCTGGGGCGTCTGCTGGTGGTGTATTCGATGAGCGGCGGCGAGCGGGTCCTGCGTCGTCGTGTGGAGATCCTCGCCGCGCTCGCCGCGGTCATCGATCGCGGTCGCCTCGAGGGCGCGGCAGGTAGGCAGCAGCCGCCCGCGGTGATCGCCGAGGGAGTGGTCGGCGCGGTGCTGACGGTGCTTCAGAACAGGTTGCTTGCGGACGAGCGCACGAATGTGAGAGACCTGTTCGGGTCGCTCGTCAGCATCATCGTGCTGCCGTATCTCGGAGCGGGCGTCGCGCGGCGCGAGCTGACGCGTCCTGCGCCGCGCATCCGCAGCGGCGCCACGATCGAGTCGCCGGGCGCCGGCGGGTCCGCCGAGTACGGCGGCGCCTTGAGGCTCACGTATCGCACGGCGCGCGTGCTGAGCGCGATCGCGGCCTATCCGGGGGCGAGCAACCGCGAGGTCGCCGACCGCGCCGGCATCGTCGACCAGGGCCAGGTCTCGAAGCTCCTGAACCGCCTACAGGCACGGGGGATGATCGCGAAGATCGGAGAGGGCCGCACGCGTGGAGCGCCGAACTCGTGGCGCCTGACCGAGCGCGGGGAGCTGGTCCTGCGCGACGCCACTCTTGAAGTAGGTGTCTAGCCGAGCTTGAACACAAGCGAGATCCCGACGCCGTGCGACGGCGTCAGCTTGAGGCGGTAGGCGCCGGCGCCGAGCGTGCCGTTCCCGCTCAGGTTGTGCACGTTGCGGCCGTCGATCGCGGCGATCGCGGTGGCGCGGCGGAGCAACGCCCAGCGGGTGTGTCCGTGCACGCGAACGCGCTTGGCGAGCGAGACGCTGACCCGAGTCGCCGCGTTGATTGTGAACGTGAAGCCGAGTTGAGACAGCTTCGGCCGGCTGCGGTTGAGCGCGAGCAGCGCCTTCAGCGTGAGCGCCAGTTTCGAGATTCGCACGGCCGTGGGCGTCGCGGTCGGCGTGGGCGTCTGCGTGGCGGGCGGGGCAGCGGCGGGAGGGCCGGCCGAGGAGCCGCTTGTGCCGGAGCTGCTCTGGGACTCGCTCCTTTCTTTGGCTGTCATAGCTTCTTCGGCCTTTTCTTCCGCTGCCCTTGCTGCGACGTGCGCTCTTTCTTCCGCTTCTTCCGCTTCGAGGTTGTTCAGCTGTTCGACTTCTGGCGCGGACAGCGGCCTGAAGGCTTCGATCCCGTGCGGGGTTCCCACCCCGGTCGGTCCGTCGTAGCCGGCGTGGGCGAGGCAGATGAGCTTCAGCGAGCAGCTCGTCTGGGCCTCTTCTGCTGGCGTGCAGCCGGTCGAGGCTTCTTCTTCATTGAACGGCTGCGAGCATTTCCCGTTCGAGCCGGTATTGATGTCGTGTAGCGAGAGCGGTCGCAGCTTCTCGTTCTGGTAGAGCGTCTGGGCTGGATATTCGACTCCGCCGGCTCCGCCGGCGAGCGCATACACGGAGGCGATCAGGGGCGAGGCGAGGCTCGTGCCACCGATCGTGCACCAGTTCGGGACGCTCTTGATTTCGCCTGATTCTTCTTCGTATTCGAACGTGCACGTGGGGCGTGAGTAGCGAACGGCAAGCCCCGTGTACGGGTCGGCATCCGCGGAGACGTCGGCGACGGCGCGGTGCGTGCCGCACCCGACCGATTCCCAGTCGGCGACGTTCTGCTGCCACGGCTGAGCGGTGAACACGACGCTGCAGCCACCGCCGCCGGCTCCATGCCCGTCGGGGACGCCGGCGCTTTCGCCGCCGTCGTTCCACACGGTCTCGCTTTTCCACGCATGGGAGATGCTGTTCAGTTCCAGACGGGTGCCGCCGACCGAGACGACGTTGGGAGAGGACGCCGGATAGGAGGCAAAGCCGCGTTCGGCGCTCGCGCTGGCGTCCCAGCTCAGGTATCCGTCGTCGCCCGCGGAGGCGGTGATCACGATCCCTGGGTGGTTGAACGCCTGCGTGCCCGGCATGCACAACGCTACTTCGACGCACTCGGGGCCGCCCCACGAGTTCGAGATCTCGGTCGCGCCCAGGTTGGCGGCCGCGCTCTCCGCCGCTTCGAGGTCGCTGTCGCTGGTCGATTTGGCCTCGACGAGCGCGATGTGGCAGTTCTGGCAGATCGCGTGGGCGGTCTCGATGTCGAGCGAGATCTCCAGGCCCCAGCCTTCGGCCTGTTTGGCTTCTGCTTTCTTGCTTTTGCCGCCAGCGCGCCAGCTTTCCAGTTCCGCGGTCGTTTTCGGGAACGGCAGGTTGGTCGTTTCGCCGTTCTCGTTGTATTGCGTGAAGCAGCCCGCGGCGCATTCCGGCAGACCAAGTTCTTCGCTGTAGGCCTTGAGATCCGCGGCGGCGGTCGGATCGTTGTACGCGTTGACCAGCGCGATCGTCTGGGAGGAGGGTGCGTTGGCGGGCAGTTCGTACGCGGTGTGGAGATCTTCGGGCGTGTAGCCGACTTCGCCGTGGGCCGGCGAGGGCGCCGCCAGCGGGGATACGCCAGTCGAGCTCGAGCCCGCGCGCTCGAAGGCCGCCGAGCTGTTCGATGCGCTCCGATGCACGAGCCGCAGCGCTAGGCAGCCCGCGTGACCGAACGACGGTGGCGCGCAGGCGGGTTGCACTTCGTATTCGGACGGCTGCGTGTGTACGAGGGAGCCTGCCGACGCCGGTACGGCCCAGGCCAAGCACAGCCCCACCGTGACGGCGAGGTAGATCAGCGCTGTCTTGTGGCGCTCGAGCGTGGTCATTCGTCGTTGCGCTGCTTCGCGCCGTTTCGTGTTCGTATCGACTCGTTGCGGCCGGAGCTTGAGACGTCGGCGTTCCGTCGGTGCTACCCCGGAGGCCGGTCACGAGAACGTCACAGCTTGATCACGAGAGCGTCACGTGCCCCAGGCCCGCGCTCTCCATGATGGTCGTCGGGACGGTGGATACGGCAAGGAGCAACGCTCGACACAGAGCGAGCGGCTCCGCGAGCGCACCGAACCGCGCAGGCGCACCGAACGGGGCGGGAGGCGAGACCCGCCCCGTTCGTCATTAAGCTCACGCACCGGTTCGCCACTAGGCTGATGGCGATGTCCCCTCCGTTCGGCTTTCTGCTGGCGTCGGAGCCGCCCTCCCGCCGCGTGGGCGCGGTCGTGGCGCTGGTCACGGTGGCGCTGTGCACGCTGATTGTCTATCCGCTTGCGCACGTCGCGCCGGCTGTGTCGCTGAGCGTCGTCTACTTGCCGGCGGTGCTGGTCGTGTCGGTCGCGTGGGGAGCCTGGCTGGGTGTTGCCACCGCGATCATCAGCGCGGCTGCGTTGAACTTCTTCCACCTCCCACCGGTCGGGCACTTCGCCCTGCGCCAATCCGGAGACTGGGTCGCTCTGGCTGCGTTCCTGGTAGTTGCGATCGTGGCGAGCTCGGTCTCCGAGGTCACGCGTGCGCGCACCCGTGACGCCGAAGAGCGCCGGCAGGAGGCGGATCTCGCGGCGGAGATGGCGCGGCTGTTGCTGCGAGGTAACAACCTCGCGGAGGCGCTGCCGACAGCCGCGGCGCGCCTGGCGCAGACGCTCGAGTTGAGCTCCGCTGCGATCGAGATGGATGCCGTCGAAGGCGACGAGCGCCGCATAGCGTTCCCGCTGCGCGAAGGCCAGCACCGCCTGGGCACGCTGCTGGTCGGAGCTGGGACATCAGAGGCCAACCTGCGCAGGCTGCAGGAGCGCATCGTGCCCTCGCTCGAGGCGCTGATGAGCGCCGCGCTCGAGCGCGAGACGCTGCTCGGAGGGGTGGTGGAGACGGCGGCGCTGAGACGAGCGGACACCGTCAAGACGGCCCTGCTACGCGCGGTCTCGCACGACCTGCGCTCGCCGCTGACAGCGATCTCGGCGGCCGGCGAGGCGGTCGGCTCGCCGTCGCTCTCGCCCGAGGAGCGGGCGGAGATGGCGGCCGTGATCCAGGAGGAGGCCAAGCGCCTCGCGCGGCTGGTCGACAACCTGCTCGACCTCTCGCGGCTGGAGGCGGGCGCGGCCGAGCCGCGGCGGGAGTGGACCTCGATTGAGGAGCTGATCGGCGCAGCCGTGTCCGAGGTGGGTGGTGGCCCGTCGGCTTTCAGCCTGTCGATCGACCGCGATCTGCCACCGGTGAGCGTCGATCCGGTGCAGATGGAGCGCGCGTTCGTGAACGTGCTCGAGAACGCGCGCCGTCACTCGGGCGGGCACCCGGTGTCGGTGCGGGCTCGCGCGGTGCGCCGGCTCGCGAGCGCGCGCGGCGCCGGCCCGCCGGAGGACCGTGGCGGTGCAGAGCGCGCGCAGGCGCACGGCTCGCCCGGCGACCGCGTGATCGTGCGCATCGTCGACCGCGGCCCGGGCATCCCGCCGGCGCAGCTCGAGCGGGTGTTCGAGCCGTTCTACCGCGCCGGTACTCCCACGAGCGGCCATCGGGGCTCGGGGCTCGGGCTGGCGATCGCCCGCGGCTTCACGGAGGCGAACGCCGGCTCGCTGCACGTGGAGTCGCTGCCTGGCCAGGGCGCGACGTTCGTGTTCGAGCTGCCGCTGGAGCAATCAGGCGGCGAGCCGGATTTCGACGGGCCGCCGAATGTGGGCGCGCCGGACGCGGACCGGGCCCCGGTCTCCTCGATCGGCGGTTCGGAGCGTCGCACGTGAGCGCACGGGAGCCTGAGGAGCCGGGGCGCGCTCCACGCGTGCTCGTGGTCGATGACGAGCCGCAGATCGTGCGCGCGCTGAAGGTCGTGCTGCGCGAGGCGGGCTTCGAGGCCGTGCCGGCGGAAACCGGCTCGGAGGCGCTCGACCTCGCGGCGGTGCGTCCGCCGGACGCGGCGATCATCGACCTCGTGCTCCCCGACATCGACGGAATCTCCGTGACGCGCACGCTGCGCGAGTGGAGCGAGATGCCGATCCTGGTGCTCTCCGCCGTGGGCGAGGAGGAGCAGAAGGTCAGGGCGCTGGAGGCGGGGGCCGACGACTACATCACGAAGCCGTTCGGTGCCCGTGAGCTCGTCGCGCGGTTGCACGCGGCGCTGCGCCGTGCAACGCGTGGCGAGGAGCAGCCGAGCATCGTGGTCGACGGGCTGGAGATAGACCTGGCCGCGCGGATCGTGCGCCGCGACGGCGAGCCCGTTCACCTCACCCCGATCGAGTTCGAGCTGCTGCGCGTGCTGATACGCAACCGCGGGCGGCTGATGACCCATCGCAAGCTGCTCGCGGAGGTGTGGGGGGCGGAGTACGTCGATGACATCCAACCGCTTCGTACTCACATCGCGCGGCTGCGGGCGAAGATCGAGCCGGAAGACGAGCCCGGGTCGCACGGGCCTCGCTTGATCGTGACCGACCCCGGGGTCGGCTACCGCTTCTCCGAGTGAGAACGAGCGGGCATTTAGCTCGCCGTTACGAAATCGTTATGGGTCTCGGCGGATTCGTTACGCGTTCGTGACGCGCCGGCGCGCATAGTGCTCGCATGGATGTCGTGTACATAGTTATCGGGGTCGTGATGTTCGCGATCCTGCTGGCGATGATCGAGGGCATCGACCGCATATGAGCGCGTCGCTTCCGTTCGGCTATTTCGTCGCGCACATGGGCGCCGCCGACTTCTTCGGCCTGGTCGTCTCGGTGATCGTGATCGCCTACCTCTTTTACGCGCTCATCCGAGGCGAGAAGCTTTGAGACGATCGTGGACACTTCGCGCTGCTGCGTCCTCGGTCGCTCGCGTGCACAGCACGCCACGCTCCCTGCGTCCTTGCATCACTCGATCCACGATCGTCTCAACTGAGCGATGACGTTCGCGGGCTGGTTCACGATCGTCGCGTTCGTGCTCGTCCTGAGTGCGCTCGCGTTTCCGCTCAGCGCCTACATGGCGCGGGTCTACACGGGTGAACGGGTGTTCCTGTCACCGATATTCGGAGGCCCCGAGCGCTTTCTCTACCGCATCCTCAGGGTCGACGCGGGGCGCCAGCAGGACTGGAAGGCGTACGCGAAAAGCCTGATCATCTTCTCGCTCGCCGGCTGGATCTTCCTGTACATAGTCCTGCGCACCCAGGACGCGTTCTTCGTGCCCCACTCGCTCAACCCGCTCGGGTATCACTCGGCGCCGGCGAACGTGACGTTCAACACCGTCTCGTCATTCTTGACGAACACGAACTGGCAGTACTACAGCGGCGAGACGACGATGACCTACCTCAGTCAGATGATCGGGCTGACTGTGCAGAACTGGTTGTCGGCCGGTGTGGGGATCGTCGTGGCGGTGGCGCTCGTGCGGGGGATCATCTCGCGCAGCGGCAAGGGTCTCGGCAACTTCTGGCAGGACATGGTGCGCACGATCCTGTACGTGCTCGCGCCGCTGTCGGTCCTGATCGCGATCGTGCTCGCCTCCCAGGGCGTGATCGCGAACATCTCCAATTACCTTCACGTCCACACGATCACAGGCCTGAGTCAGACGATCGGGATGGGCCCCGTCGCCAGCCAGGAGGCAATCAAGATGCTCGGCACGAACGGCGGAGGGTTCTTCAACACGAACTCCGCGCACCCGTTCGAGAATCCGACCCAGTTCACCAACTTCTTCGAGATGCTGGCCGTGCTGATCATCCCGGCCGCGCTGATCTTCATGTACGGGCGCATGACCGGCAACCGCCGGCAGGGCTACGCCATCTACGCGACGGTGATGATCATGTTCCTCGGTGCGGTCGTCGTCGCCTACATCGCCGAGGCGCACGGCTCACCCGCGCAGCACGCCGCCGGGCTGCACACGGGAGTGATCTCGGGCTCGGGCGGCGGCAACCTCGAAGGCAAGGAGCAGCGCTTCGGGATCGCGGGATCGGCGCTGTTCGACGTCATCACCACCGTCACCTCTTGTGGCGCGGTCAACAGCGCGATCGAGTCCTACACCGGCATCGGCGGAGCCGTCCCCTTCGCCAACCTGTCGGCCAGCGAGGTGATCTTCGGCGGCGTCGGCACCGGCCTGTACTCGATTCTCCTGTATGTGCTGCTGGCGGTTTTCATCGGCGGGTTGATGGTGGGACGCACGCCGGAGTGGCTCGGCAAGAAGCTCGAGGCGAAAGAGATAAAGCTCGCCGGCCTCGGCATCCTGATCACGCCGCTCGCGGCGCTGTTCTGCACGGCGCTGGCCGTCGCGACCAAAGCCGGGCGGGCGTCGATCTCCGAAGCCGCGACCTCCGCGAAGCTCGGCGTGCACACGCCGCAGGCGTTCTCCGAGACCTTCTACGCCTACCTATCGCAGGCGAACAACAACGGCTCCGCGTTCGCCGGCTACACAGGCTTCATCCAGCCGAACGCCGGCAACCTCGGCTCTCACGGCATCACCTTCGCCGACGTGCTCGGGGGCTTCGACATGGTGTTCGCGCGCTACGCGCCGATCCTGTTCGCGCTGGCCGTCGCCGGAGCGCTCGCCGGCAAGCGGATCACCCCCGCGGGCCTCGGCACGATGCGCACCGACAACGGCACGTTCGTCGTGCTGCTGATCGGCGTGATCATCCTCGTCGGCGCGCTCACCTTCTTCCCCGCCCTGCTGCTCGGACCGATCGTCCAGGGCCTGACCGGACACCTGTACTGACATGAAACCCTGGCTACGCGACACCATCACATCTGTCATAGCGATCATCGTCTTCGCGATCCTGCTCGGGCTCGTGTACCCGCTCGCGATCACCGGCATCAGCCAGGTCGCGTTCCCCGGCGACGCCAACGGCCAGAAGGTCTACGTCGCGGGCAAGCTCGTCGGCTCGAAGATCATCGGCCAGAACTTCGGCACGCCGGTGCTCGAAAAGAACGGCAAGGTAAAGGAAGTGAAAGGCGCGGTCGTGACCGAACCGGACCCGCTGTACTTCCAGTCGCGCCCGTCGGCCACCGAAGGCGGCGCATACAACGCAGCGGCGAGCACCTTCTCCAACAAAGGCCCCAACAGCGTCAAAACCAAGGAAGCAGACGAAGAAAACATCAAGGCCTACCTGGAACTGAACAAGAACCCCGCCACCAAGGCCGAATACGACTCCGGGCTGACTGTCGGCAAGATCCCGGTCGATGCCGTCAACAGCTCGGCGTCTGGTCTTGACCCTGAAATCTCGAAGGCGAACGCATGGATCCAGGCCTATCGAATCGCGTCCGTGCGCCACCTCTCACTCGCGACCGTTGACGGGCTGATCGCCAAGTACACCTCGGGGCGCGGGCTCGGCTTCTCTGGTGAAGAAGGTGTGAACGTGCTCGAGCTCAACCTCGCACTCGACCGTCTGACAGGAGCGAAGAGCTGATGTCCGCCCAGATGCCTGCGACCCACGAACGCCAGGCGATCTCGCTGTTCCAGCGCGACATCGTCGTCAAGGCGCTGATCGACAGCCTCAAGAAGCTCGACCCCCGCGTGCAGATCCGCAACCCGGTGATGTTCGTGGTGGAGATCGGCGCGTTGATCACAACCGTCACGTGGTTCATCCAGCTCGGCGGTGGCGAATCGCTCGGCGGACACGACCCGTCCTGGTACACGTTCACGATCGCGATCTGGCTATGGCTGACGGTCGTCTTCGCGAACATGGCCGAGGCATTTGCCGAGGGACGAGGTCGCGCCCAGGCGGCGACGCTGCGCGCGATGCGCAAGGAGACCGTGGCGACGATGCGCGACGGCTCCACCAAGGCGGCCGCCGAGCTCACGCGCGGCGACATCGTGGTTGTGCCGGCGGGCGAGCTGATCCCCGGCGACGGCACCGTGATCGAGGGCATCGCGACGGTGGACGAGTCGGCGATCACGGGCGAGTCGGCCCCGGTGATCCGCGAGTCCGGCGGCGACCGCAGCGCCGTGACCGGCGGCACGCGCGTCACCTCCGACCGGATCGAAGTCGAAATCACCCAGGAGCCCGGGCAGTCGTTCCTCGATCGCATGATCGCGCTCGTCGAGGGCGCCGAGCGGCGCAAGACCCCCAACGAGGTCGCGCTGAACATCCTGCTTGCGGCGCTGACGCTGATCTTCATGATCGTCGTGGCGACGCTGCGTCCGTTCGGGCTGTTCGCCGGGACGACGATCTCCGAGACGACGCTGATCTCGCTGCTCGTGGCACTGATCCCGACGACGATCGGCGCGCTCTTGAGCGCGATCGGGATCGCCGGCATGGACCGCCTCGTCCGTCGCAACGTGCTCGCCCTCTCCGGACGTGCGGTAGAGGCATCAGGCGATGTCGATGTGCTGCTGCTCGACAAGACCGGCACGATCACGATCGGCAATCGGCTGGCCTCGGAATTCGTGCCGATGCCCGGCGTGGCCGAGTCCGAGCTGGCCGAGGTCGCGCAGCTGGCATCGCTCGCCGACGAGACGCCCGAGGGCCGCTCGATCGTCGTGCTCGCGAAGACCTACGGCATTCGCGAGCACGACATGACGACGCTGCACGCGGAGTTCGTGCCTTTCACCGCGCAGACGCGCATGAGCGGCGTTGACATGGATGGCCACCAACTCCGCAAGGGCGCGGGCGACGCGATCATCGACCTCGTCAGGAACGAAGGCGGCTCGCCGCCGCCGGAGCTGCAGGCCGAGCTCGACCGCATCGGCAACGAGGGCGGCACGCCACTGGCAGTCTCGCGCGACAGCCAGGTGCTGGGCGTGATCTACCTGAAGGACACGGTCAAGGAGGGCATGAAGGTGCGCTTCGACCAGCTTCGGGCGATGGGCATCCGGACCGTGATGGTCACTGGCGACAACCGTCTGACGGCGGCGAAGATCGCCGAGGAGTCCGGCGTCGACGACTTCCTCGCGGAAGCCACTCCCGAGCGCAAGCTCGCGCTCATTCGCGAGGAGCAGGGCGAGGGTCGGCTGGTGGCGATGACCGGCGACGGCACCAACGACGCGCCCGCGCTCGCCCAGGCGGATGTCGGTGTGGCGATGAACACGGGCACGCAGGCTGCGCGCGAGGCCGGCAACATGGTCGATCTCGACTCCAACCCGACGAAGCTGATCGAGATCGTCGAGGTCGGCAAGCAGCTGCTGATCACGCGCGGCGCGCTGACGACGTTCTCGATCGCCAACGATGTCGCCAAGTACTTCGCGATCCTGCCGGCGGTGTTCATCTCGACGTACGCGATCAGCTCAGGCGAAAAGGGGCCGCTGCACGTGCTCAACATCATGTCCCTCGGCGACCCCAGGAGCGCGATCATCTCGGCGATCATCTTCAACGCGCTCGTGATCCCAATGCTCATCCCGATCGCGCTGAGAGGTGTCAGCTACCGGCCGATCGGCGCGAGCGCGCTGCTGCGGCGCAACCTGTGGATCTACGGTCTCGGCGGCATCATCGCGCCGTTCATCGGCATCAAGCTGATCGATCTGATCGTGCACAACCTGCTCGGGGGATGAGCGGCGCGCGCGTCGCCATCGGCGCGGGCGCGACTGCATTGCCATGGCTGCTCCCTCCGACTCCCGCCGCGGTCGCCTGAAGGTCTTCATCGGCATGGCGGCCGGCGTCGGCAAGACCTACCGCATGCTGATCGAGGGCCACGCCGAGCAGGAGGCCGGTCACGATGTCGTGATCGGCCTGCTCGAGACCCACGGCCGGGCAGAGACCGCGCGCGTCGCCGAGGGCCTGGCGATGGTGCCGCGCAGGCGGGTGCGCTACCGCGACACGGTCGTTGAAGAGATGGACCTGCCGAGCATCCTGCGCCGCAAGCCGGAGATCTGCCTGATCGACGAGCTCGCCCACACGAATGTGCCTGGGTTGGAGCACGCCAAGCGCTTCGAGGACATCGAGGCGGTGCTCGATGCCGGGATCGACGTCCTCTCCTCGCTCAACGTGCAGCATCTCGAGTCGCTCAACGACCACATCACCGAGCTGAGCGGCGTCCGCGTGCGCGAGACGATCCCCGACGCGATCCTCGGGCGCGCCGACGAGGTCGTGCTGATCGATCTGACGCCCGAGGCGCTGCTCGACCGCCTGCGCGCCGGCAAGGTCTACCCGTCCGAGCGCATCGACGCCGCGCTGAACAACTTCTTCAAGATCGAGAACCTCTCCGCGCTACGCGAGGTCGCGCTGCGCCAGGTGGCCGAGGAGGTCGGCGCCAAGCGGCTGACCACCGAGCTCGTCGGCTCGCGCGAGGAAAGCCTCGCCGCAGACGCTCCGCAGGCGGTCGGCGAGCGGCTGCTCGCGCTGATCGAGCCGTACCCGGGCGCACAGCGGCTCGTGCGCCGCGCGTGGCGCTCGGCGCAGCGTCTCGGCGCGGGGCTCGATCTGCTGTGGGTGCGCGTGCCTGGGAAGGAGCTGTCCGGCGATGAGCAGCGTTCGCTCGCCGCCCTGCGCCAGCTCGCGTCGGTGCTCGGGGCGAGGATGATCGAGGAGGAGTCCGACGATCTGACGAGCGCGATCGTCGAGGTCGCTTCACGGCGCGGGATCACCTACATCCTCATCGGCGGCTCGCGCCCGGCGCGGGGGCTTGCGCGCCTGCGCACGCCACTGCCACAGCGGCTGATGCAGCGGCTGCCGGGCGTCGACGTGCGCATCGTCGCCGACCGCTCGCTGCGCTCGAGCGGCGGAAGCGTGGAGAGCTCGTGAGCGTGGGCGTGATCGTGGCCGTCGCCTGCGCCGGCGCGCTGCTCGGGATCGCCGCGGGCTACTGGCTGCCGCCGCACGGGCGCCGGCCCGCGCGCAACCGTCTACCGGATGGTCGTCGGATCCTGCTGCCGTTCACCGGCGATGAGATCTCGCGCCGCTCCTTCGAGGCGGCCGTGCGCCTGGCGAAGGCCGAGAACGCCATCATCATGCCAGCGTTCCTCGCGCAGGTGCCGATGAGCCTGCCGCTGGAAACGGCGCTGCCGGTACAGAGCGCGCGTGGGATGCCGCTGCTCGAGGCGATCGAGCAGCGCGCGTCCTCGCAGGGCGTGCCGGTCGACTCGCGCGTCGGTCGCGGGCGCTCGGCGCGTGACGCGCTGCGCAAACTGCTCGACCAGGAGCATTTCGATCGCATCATCGTCTCCGCCGACGAAGACCCGCGTGTGGGACTGAGCTACGAGGATCTGCGCTGGATGCTCGACCGCGTGCCCGCGGAGATCCTGATCCTGCGCCCCGCCCCCGATGACACCCGCCGGATCTCGACCGAGGCGCTCAAGGGTCACTTCTGAAGCAGCGTCGCGTCGCGTGGTGGCCGAGCGGGCCACACCCCGCGTGGGGTGTGGCCTAACGCCCGTCGTACACGCCCCACCTCTCCGCGTGCAATGACCTACACGACCAGCATCTCACTGCGAAATGCGCACCGCCAACGGAGCCGGTCAGAATTATGACGACGGGCCGGCGCGGCCGATCAGCTGCGTTCTGGCCAGCCTCGAGGTTTCAGCTGTCCCCCTCGTTTGCACGGTCGGGTTGCGCGACGGCCCCGCGCAGCTCCAGTAGCTCGCCTGGTGGCTCTCCTGAGAGCAGCCACGCGCCGTCGGCGGCCTGTACGAGTCTTCGGTCGGCGAGCTCGGAGAGGGCGCTGGTCACGGTTGGCCGGCGCGCTGCGACAAGGTCGGCGAGGACGGTGTGCGTGAGGTGTAGCGGGACGCTGATGCCGTCGCTGCGTACGCGGCCCCAGCGGTCGGCGAGCTGCCAGAAGAGCATGTGCAGGCGGACATCGACGCGTGGCTGGTGCACGATCGCCATGTTCACGGCGAGGTTGCGCGAGCGCTCGAGTGCGCGGCCGACGAGGCTCCCGGTCAACTCGGGGTAGCGTGCGAGTCGCTGCGCGGCTCGTGCGTCGAGCAGCGCCACCCGGGTCCGTTGAAGGACTCGCCAGCCGGTCGTTCGCGGTAGCGCCGGCGAGACGTCCTGACCCTGCCAGGGTCGCAACAGGTCGCCTTCGCCAAGGAGCTCGGCGCCGAAGCGTCCGTCGATCCCGACTCGGCGGATCAGCAGCCCTTGTAGGACCAGCAGACCGATCCCGTCGCGAATGCTGGAGGTTCCCTGGCCGCTCCAAGATCCCGGAGCGATGCTTATGGATCGGGTGACGCACTCTTCGATTGCCTGCTGCCTGTGAGTGTGTGGGACCGCCTCGGCCAGCCCGGGATCCTCACTCAGTAGATGACACATGCCTCCAGAGGCAGGTTGGACGCCGCTCACCGCAGCAAGTCTGCCAGAGGCCGGTCACGTCCCACGCTTCATCTGCGTGTACGCCAAGCCAGGTTCCAAGGTTGGGTCGCGTAGCAGCGCTAGGGAGAAGTCCTGTCAGAAGACTGACATCGAAACCGTCGCGTTTGCGCTTGCCACAGTGCACCGGCGAGAGCGTCGCATACGCTCAGAAACACATGGCTGACACACATCTGGCCGTGCTTGTGTCAGGCTGGCGCGAGCGGCTGCGACGCTCGGTCGCGACAGGACAGCGCGGGCTGATGGTTCTTGCGCTGCTGGTCGGCGCCGGCGCCGGGCTGGGAGCGATCGCGTTTCGCTACATGATCCTCGGCTTCACCTACCTGTTCACCGGGCATAGGGACTACAGCGCTGTTGGCCACGCGAGCAACCCGCTCGTCCCGGGCTTGGGGATCTGGTTCGTGGTGTTGGTGCCCGTTATTGGCGGTCTGATCTACGGGCCGCTGGTCAGCCGTTTCGCGCCGGAGGCGCGTGGGCACGGCGTGCCGGAGGTGATGTATGCCGTGAACAGGCTGGGTGGCCGGATGCGTCCGCAGGTGCCGATCGTGAAGTCGCTCGCCTCGGCGGTTTGCATCGGCTCGGGCGGCTCGGTCGGGCGGGAGGGGCCGATCGTGCAGATCGGCTCGGCGCTGGGCTCGGTGACCGGTCAGGCGCTGCGGCTGCCTGAGTCCCAGCTGCGCCTGCTCGTCGCGTGTGGCGCGGCGGGCGGGATCTCCGCAACGTTCAACGCGCCGATCGCGGGGGTGTTCTTCGCGCTGGAGCTGATCCTGCGCAACTTCGAGACGCGATCGTTCGGGCTGGTCGTGCTCAGCTCGGTCACCGCGGATGCGATCGGCCGTGCGGCGTTCGGCAGCCACCCGTTTCTGTCGCTGCCCGGCTTCACGTTCAGCTCGCCGCTCGAGCTGCTGCTCTACGCCGGCCTCGGCGTGCTGGCCACCGGTGTCGGGCTCGGCTTCGTGCGCGTGCTCTACGCCGGCGAGGACATCGCCGACCTGCTCTGGAAGAGCCGGCCCGACTGGCTGCGCCCCGCCGCCGGGGGTGTGCTGCTCGGCCTGCTCCTGCTCGCCGTGCCTGAGATGTACGGCGTCGGCTATCCGGTCCTCCAGCTGGCGGTCGCAGGCCACTACGTGATCCTCGCCCTGCTGGGCCTGCTCGCGGCGAAGATCCTCGCGACCAGCCTGACGATGTGGATCGGCGGCTCGGGCGGGGTCTTCGCCCCGTCGCTGTTCATGGGCGCGATGCTCGGCTCGGCCTATGGCGCGATCGCCCACGACGTGCTGCCGGGTATCGCGCTCGCGGCCGGCGCCTACGGGCTGGTCGGGATGGGCGCCGTGTTCGCCTCCTGCGCGCGCGCCCCGATCACCGCGGTGCTGATCATCTTCGAGCTGACCGGCGACTACCGGATCATCCTGCCGCTGATGTTCGCCGTCGTCGTCGCGACCACGCTCTCCAACGCGCTGACACCGGACACGATCTACACGCTCAAGCTGCGCCGCCGCGGGATCGACATCGACAAGCCGCCGGGAACGCTGATGGGGCAGATCAAGGTCGGCGAGGCGATGGGCAAGCTACCGCGGCCGCTCGCGCCCGAGCAGCCGCTGCGCGATGTCCTGCGACGCTTCACAGCCGAGCGCGCGGACGCGCTACCGGTTATCGATCGCCACGGCACGCTACTCGGCGTCATCACCGCCGCCGACATCGAGCAGGCGATCGCTCGCCCCACCGACAACCTCAACGCCCAGGCGCTCGTACACCAGGCGCCCGAGTTGCGCGTTGACCAGTCACTCGAAGACGCAGTCAGGGCGCTCACCGCGACCGACGACGAGGGCCTACCGATCCTCGACACAGACAGCGAGGGCGTCGTCGGATGGCTCACACAGCGGCGACTGCTACGCGCATACCACGCGCACCTGGACAAACACTGAGGAAGGATCAGCGAACGGCGAGGCCATTGGCAGACTCCACACCGCTCGACCAGTCGCTCACCGAGTCCCTGTATTAGCGGCCGGCGGGTGCCGCCCGGTATCGTTGGCCGCCGGTGAGCCGGGAAGACTGGTCGGCAAGGCTTAGTGCTGCCCGACCATCATGCGTCATCGACCACATCTCCCGATCTGCGCTGCGCGATCCGTTGTGCGTGAGCTGGCCGTGAGCGTGCGGCGATGAGGCTCCAGCCCCCGCTGCCCTCGGCGTGGCGCCGCGAGGCGCTACGCACGAACCTGTGGCTCGTCCCGACCGTAGAGATCGTGCTCGCGGCGGCGCTGTTCGCTGGCACCTACGCGCTTGACCGCGCCGCGTACGACGGCTCGCTGCACTTCCCCTCGTGGGTGATCAGCGGCAGCGCCGACGCCGCCCGGCAGATCCTGACGACGATCGCTGCCGCGGTGATCACGGTGGTGACGCTTGTGTTCTCGATCACGATCGTGACGCTCACGCTCGCCTCGACCCAGTTCGGGCCGCGCATGCTGCGCAACTTCATCCGCGACCGAATCACGCAGCTGACGCTCGGGAGCTTCGTGGCGACGTTCGTGTACGCGATCCTCGCGCTCATCTCGATCGGGCCGGGCAGCCACGGCGAATTCGTCCCGCACCTGTCGATCACGGTGACGATGGTGCTGGTGATCCTGGACGTCGGCGTGCTGGTCGTGTTCATCGACCACATCGCCAAGTCGATCCAGCTCCCGCAGGTGATCGCGAGCATCGCGGGCGACCTCTCGCGCGCGATCGAGGCCGAGGTCGCGCCGCCCGGCCCCGACGCGCCGAAGACGGGCCCGTCGCTGTCGGAGATGCTCGTGCGCCTGGACGAGGACAGTGCCGTGGTGAGCGCGCCGAGCAGCGGCTACCTGCAATACGTGAGCCTCGGCACGCTGGTCGACATCGCGAGCCGCAGCCACGCGGTGATCCGCCTGCTGCGCCGTCCTGGGCACTTCGTCGTCGAGGGCGAGCCGCTCGCGAACGTCTGGCCTGCCGCCGCGGCGCCGGGCGTCGCCAGGGCGCTCGGCGGCGCGCACGCGACCGGGCCGCACCGAACGCTCACGCAGGATCTGTCCTTCGCGGTGGACCAGCTCGTGGAGATCGCCATCCGGGCGCTTTCGCCGGCTGTCAACGACACGTTCACGGCGCTGGCCTGCATCGACTGGCTGGGCGACGGGCTGGGCAAGATCGCCAGCCGCTGGCGCCCCGCCACGGTGCATCGGGACGCGGCCGGACGCGTGCGCGTGATCGCCGTCACCGTCGAGTTCGAGCGCCTGCTCGAGCGTGCGCACGACAAGATCCGCCAGGCCAGCCGTGGTATGCCGGCGGTCATGATCCGTCAGCTCGACGGGCTTGCCAAGGTGATCGCGTACACGGCCTCACCCGAGCAGCGCGACCTGATGCTCGCGCAGGCCGACATGATCATGCGCTCGTGCGAGGAGTCGGTGCCCGAGAAGTCCGATCGCGCGGACGTGCGGCGCCGCTACGAGGCCGTCCTGGCGTCGATGTCGCCCGCGGCGAGCTCGCCCGAGGGCTGAGCGCTCAATCGGTCATCGGGCTGGCGGCGTGCGAGCCATCTGACGCCGGGCGTGGCGCTCGCGCCGTGCAGGAGGATCGAGGCGAACACAGCGAGTGCGGCGATGTTGAAGATCCGCTCGCCGGCGTCAACCTGACGCGCGAGCACCAGCAGCGAGAAGGCCATCGTGGCGACGCCCTTCGGGCCGAACCACGCCATGAAGGCCTTGCTCGCGTTGGCGATTCGCGTGCCCGCCAGCGCAACACAGATGGCGAGCGGCCGTGCCAGCAGGAACGTCGCCGCGACGACCGCGATCGCGGCCCAGCCGTCGGCGAACAGACCGTCGATGGTCAGTAGCGAGCCGAACACGGCGAAGATCGCGAGCTTGACGATCTCGACCACCTCCTCGGCGCGCTCGGCGAAGCACCGGCGCAGGTCGGGGCGCCGGTTGCCCACGACGATCGCCGCGACGAACACAGCGATGAAGCCGTTGCCGCGTGGGGGCAGCACTGTCAGGCCGTAGGTGGCGAACGCCAGGCCGAGCCCGTAGAGCGCCTTCTGGTGTGGGGGAATCGTCCGGTCGACATGCTCGCGTCCGCCTCCGGGGATCAGCAGCGAGCCGACCAGCCCGCAAACAAGCCCGAAGGCAAAACCGAGCCCGACGTCCTGGAGCACGAAGCGCCACCACACGAAGTGGCCGCTGTTCGGCTCGAGCGCCGCGGCGAAGGCCAGCACCGCGGGCAGCGCGAGGCCGTCGTTGAGCCCCGACTCGAGGTTCAGCGAGTGGCGCACGATGCGGGGAACGCGCGGGTCGGTTACGACGCTCGAGGAGAGCACCGGGTCAGTGGGGGAGAGCAGCGCGCCCAGCAGGAACGACTCCGTCCACGACAGCCCCACCAGCGCCCGCGCGACCAGGGCGATGACCACCGCGGTGATCGGCATCGCGATCACGAGCTTGCGCAGCGGCAGCTGCCACTCGCTCTGCAGGAGCTCTCCCTCCACCTCGAGCCCGTCGCGAAACAGGATCACGATCAGCGCGACGGTCGCCAGATCGGTCACCAGCCCCGAGCTCGCATTGAACTCGAGTACGCCCGTGGCGCCCTTGCCGAGCACGAAGCCCGCGAGCACGAACACGGCGGTGAGCGAGAGCATGCTGCGGCGCGCCAGCCCCGAGAGCAGCGACCCGACCATGAGCAGGCCGCCGAGCACGGCCGCCACCGTCTCGAAGGAGGTCACTTCGGTAGCGTCCCACACGCCTGCGATGACCGACGAGAAAGGACACCTGAAGGTCTTCATCGGGATGGCCCCCGGCGTGGGCAAGACCTATCGGATGCTCCAGGAGGGGGTGGCCGAGGCCGACAGCGGACGCGACGTGGTGGTCGGCTACCTGGAGACGCATGGACGCGCAGACACGCTGGCGCAGGCGGAAGGCCTTGAGATCCTGCCGCGCCGGCAGGTGAGCTATCGCGGCACTCCGCTCGAGGAGATGGACCTTCCCGGCGTGCTCGCGCGGGCGCCGGAGCTGTGCCTGATCGACGAGCTCGCGCACACCAACGCGCCCGGCCTCGAGCACGAGAAGCGCTACGAGGATGTGCGCGACGTGCTCGACGCGGGGATCGACGTGTTCTCGACCGTCAACGTCCAGCACCTGGAGAGCCTCAACGACCAGGTCGCCCAGCTCACCGGCGCGAACGTGCGCGAGACGATCCCCGATGCGGTGCTCTCCGCCGCGGACGAGGTGGTGCTGATCGACCTGACTCCCGAGGCGCTGATCGCGCGCCTGCGCGCGGGCAAGGTCTACCGCCCCGAGCGCGTGCCGGCGGCGCTGAACAACTTCTTCAAGATCGAGAACCTGGCGGCGCTGCGCGAGACCGCCCTGCGCCAGGTGGCCGAGGACGTCGAGAACAAGCGCTTCGTGCGCGTGCCGAGCGCCCCGGGGCGCCGCGACGAGGAGGGGTTGCCGGCACCCGCCGAGCCGGGCCCCCAGCAGATCGCCGAGCGCCTGCTCGCGCTCGCGACGCTCGCGCCGCACTCAGAGCGGATCGTACGGCGCGCCTGGCGCTCGGCGCAGCGCCTGGACGCCGAGCTCGACGTGCTCGTGGTGCGCCCCCCGGGCCGTCCGCCCAGTCCTGAGGACCGCCGGCGCCTGGAGGAGCTGCGGCGCCTGACGGCGATGCTCGGGGCGCGCCTGCGGGTGCAGGAGGCGGAGGACGTGGCGGCGGCCGCGATCGACGTCGCCCGCTCGCTGGGCGCGACGTACGTGTTCATGGGCACGCCGTCCGAGCGCCGCGGCCTCGGCCGTCTGGGCGCGAGCTCCGAGCGATCGCTGCTGATGCGCCTGCTGCGCGGCCTGCCCGGCGTGGACGTGCGCATCGTCGCCGACCCCGCACTGCGCGGTCACGGCGCGGAGCGGCTCGCGGATCAGCTGGCGGGCGCAGACTGAGCGTCAACCGTCCGTCGGCAGCGACACATCGCACGCTAAACAACGATTAAAACTCGTCCCGCGGTGCAGGGTCGCGGCTAAATGCCTGGTAAGAGTGTGGGAGGCCACGCAACCCCGCGCCGGAAGTCTTGTTGCGGATTGGTATGAGAACACGTCGCCGCTCACTCTCACTCGTCCTCGTCGCGCTGCTCGCGACAGCGCTCGCGCTCGGCGCGATCAGCCAGGCCGGCGCCGCCGGCGCCCGTCCCGCGCCCCGCGCCCGCACGGCCAGCTCGTACCTGACGGGGATCGGCAACGAGAACCCGAAGATGTTCAAAAGCTCCCTGTACACGCAGCTGCACACGAAGATCGTTCGCTACGTCGCTCCGTACGACGCCGTCTCGCACTCGTGGTCGCTGGATCAGGCGATCAACTTCATCGCCGCCGCCGAAGCCGCGCACGAGCAGGTGCTGGTCTCCTTCTACCACTCGGAATACTCGCCGACGCGGCTACCGAGCGTGAGCGTCTACCAGCGCGACGTGCAGAAGTTCGTCAAGCTCTTCCCGCACGTCCGCCAGTATGAGTCCTGGGACGAGTCCAACCGCGGGAATGTGCCGCATCTGTTCTCGAGCCCCTCGGGTGCGTCGGCGGCGAGGTACTACCAGGCGCTGCTGCGCGTGTGCAAGGGCTGCACGGTGATCGGGCTTGACGTGCTCGACTCCTACACGATCGGCCCCACGCTGAGCTACATCTCGGAATTCAAGGGCGAGATCGGTCGCCTGGAGACGATCATGCCGAAGATCTGGGGCCTGCACAACTACTCAGACGTCAACCGCCTGGAAAGCTGGCGCACGCGCGATCTCGTGAAAGCGCTCGGCGGCCAGGTGTGGCTGACCGAGACCGGCGGGCTGGTGCAGTTCGGGAACGCCTTCCCGAACAAGCACGGCTCGGGTCTGACGCGGGCGGCGAAGGTGCTCAAATACATGTTCGCCGTGGCGTCTGTGGTCCCGCAGATCAAGCGCCTGTACGTCTACGACTGGACTGGCGGGACGAGCTCCACCCGCTTCGACGCCGGTATCACCAACGCTCGCGAACAGCCGCGCGCGGGCTACGTGGTCGTGTGCCGCCAGCTGCACGCGGCCAAATGCAACGTCAAGACCGCCAGCAACTGATCACGAGCTGCAACCGGGTTAGCGCCGCAGCGCCGGCTGCGGGCGCGAGTCGGCGTCGGCGTCGCGCCTCTGCGATGGCCGCTCGCGCTGGTTGCGCGCGAGGCGCATCGCGCCGAGGGCGAGCAGGCCGACCGCGGCGGCGAGCTCCGCCAGCCCTTTCAGTGGGTAGGTCTTGCCCGAGTGCAGCTTCAGGTTCAGCGCGGTGTGGTCGCCGGCGTTGTAGATGCTCACCAGGCCGGCGTGGTCGATCCCGAGCACCGTCGGCGCGAGCGCCGCGAACAGCGCCCACCCGGCGAGCGCGACGAGACCCCACAACAGCGTCGGCACGGACAGCCGCAGTCGCGGCGTCGCCCACGCCGCCGCCACCAGCGCCCCGCCGGCGGCGAGGAAGAACGGCCAGATGCCTCCCCAGCCTCGCCCGAGGCCGTAAGCGGAGGCGATCGTCGGCTGGAACAGGGCTTCTTTCAGGTATTTCATCCACACGACCGTCTCGTTCTCGTAGCCCACCAGCGGGTGCGTGGTCGTCGCGATCACAGTCGTCGTGATCGAGATCGCCGCAAGCGCGATCGTGGGGCCGGGGAAGCGCTTCAGCGTGAGCGCCACCGGGAAGGCCAGGAACGGGAGCAGCGTGTCGAGGAAGCGCGGGCCCATGAAGCCCCCGCCGAACGGCAGGTAGTAGCCGGAGTTGTACAGCAGGAAGCACGCGCAGATACCGCCGATCGTGAGCGCCTCGGCGCGCCTGCCGCGGCGGTAGAGCATCACCGTGCCGATCGCGCCCATGATCAGCACGGGCGAGAGCGTCAAGAGCCCGCGCGAGTCGAACAGCAGCGTCGTCAGCACCCTCAGGCTCGGAGCGCCGATCCCGAAGAAGCCTTTCTGCTGGCGCGGCACGTCGGAGTACGCGAGGTGCGTCCACGAGCGAAAGGCGTAGTGGTTGTACAGCAGCAGCGGGACGATGCCGACGAGGCCGCCGGCGAGGTACGCGCCGCCGCGGCTCAGAACCCCCGGCAGTGTGAGCGAGTCCCTGCGCGAGAGCAGGAACAGGCCGAGCACGAGCGCGGCGAAGAACGTGGGGTACTCCGACGAGAAGGCGTAGCCCATCGCCAGGCCCGCGATTGCCAGCAGCAGCGGGCTGGGTGGGCCGTCGCGCTCGCGCAGCATCAGCCAGAAGGCGGCGAAGCACAGGAACGTCGTGAACATGTGCGAGAACAGCAGCTGCGAGAACGGCAGCACCATCGTGCCCAGACCGAGCACCACCGCGGCCGCGGCGCCGTAGCCGGGCTCATAGCGCTCGGCGACGCGCCACACGAGCAGCAGGAGCAACAGCCCCGGCAGCACGTTTCCCCACAGCCCGATCAGGTAGATCATCTCGTCGCCGGGGTGATCCGGCGGCGCCACGTGCGCGTCGGTCCACGATTCGGCTCCCACCAGGTTGAGCGTGTCGTAGAACGGCAGCGCGAACAACGCCAGGCCTGGCGCGCGCGCGGAGTAGTAGTGCCCCGTGTAGAAGACCTTGTCGCCCGTGTTCGCCTGATACGGGTCGATCGTCGTGCGATCGTCGTTCAGCGCGCGGATCAGGTCGTAGTGGGAGGTCTGATTCCAGGAGAAGCTCTGGATCATCACCGCCGAGGCCAGGCCCGCCAACAGGACTGCCGCCAGTGCCAGGCGCGGACGCGTCAGCCTCATCAATCGGTTCCGTGCAGGGCCTTCGGCCCGGGCCCGATCTCGTAGATGACGAGCGAGCCGGCCTGCCGGCGCGTGACGCCGAGGCCTGTGATCGGCTTGGCGGCCGCGGCGGCTGGGTCGGAGGGCTCCGGGGTGACGAACCCCGTCTCGGGGGGCAGCCCCTGCGGCAGCACCGTGTGCAGCACGACCGTACGGATGCCGTAGTAGCGCAGCTTCTCGACGCTCGCCCTGTCGGGGAAGCCGGCCATGCCGCCGCGCAGGTCATCCAGCTGGGGGATGTCGAAGGTGCTCACCCCGATGGGGATCTTGTAGAAGCCGTCGGTGGAGAAGTACTGCCACACGCGATCGAGCGCTCCGTCGGTGGGGAGGTCCAGCACTGGGCCCGGCAGGCCGATCTCCGCCTTGGCGGGCTGTGGCACGACCGGATGGCCGAGGTGTCCCGCGCCTTCGCCGAGGATGCCGACCAGCAGCGCCGCCCCCACAAGCGCCGGCAGGCCGGCCGCGGGCAGCGCGGCACTCAGCTTGCCGTGCGTGCCGGAGCGTGCCGGGCGCCTCCAAAGGCGCAGTCTCGCAACGAGCAACTGCACGCCGGCCCCGGCGAGCAGCGCGTAGAAGAGCGTCGCAAGCGTGAAGATCCTGCCCGGCACGCGCACGCCGTCCCAGCCGGGGGCGTAGTCGTACAGCAGGCGATACGGATAGCCGGCGCCGGTGATGCCGAAGCCGAGCGCGAGGATCGAGACCGTGACGATGCCGAGCACGAGGCCGAGGCGCAATCGTCGCGTGTACGCGCCGGCGGCGACGCCGACCAGCGCGAGCGCGAGGATCAGGCCTCCGGGGAAGAACACGCTCTCGTTCTTGGAGTTGACTTTGGCGCGCATGCCCGCCGTGACAGAGCCCCACACGCGGTTCTCCGAGGACGCGGCGAGCAGCGCGGCGGGGCCGGCGGAGTAGGTTTTGACTTCGCCCAGCGTGCGCTTGGCCGTCGGATAGTCCTGGGCGACCTTCAGGTATGGCCTGGCCTCATACACGGTGACGGCGCCGAGGATCGCCAGTCCGATCAGCGTCACGCTCAGCAGGTGGCGCGGAAGCAGCGGCCCGCGCGCGGAGCGGCCCGGTGGTGCGTTGGCGCCCGCGCTCGCGATCGGCCCGACGCTCGCGCCAGAGTCGGGGCTCCGCTGCGCACGATGCCAGGCGACGCCCGGGTCCAGGCGCCCGCGCCACCAGTACACGAGCGCGAGCAGCGCGAGCACGAGCAGCAGGTAGCAGTACTGCAGCCCGAGCGTGAAGCCGAGGCTGACCTGCCAGGCCGACAGCAGCCAGCCGCCGAGCACGAGCGTGCGCGAGTCGCGTCGGTAGCCGCGCAGCAGCATGAACATCGCAAGCACGAAGCCTCCGGAGGAGATCACGTGCAGGTGCCCCGCCTCGGTCACGCGGTAGGGGGCGTAGGCGAACGCGAGGCCGGCGGCGGCTGCGCCCAGCCGGCCGAGGCCGAGCTCACGCGCGAGCAGGTACGCGCCGACGAAGCACAGCGACCACGCGAACAGGAACAGCAGGTTGTAGCGGACGAGTGCGGCGATGGTGCCCGAGCCGAAGAACGCGGCGGGGCCGTAGCCGAGCAGCGAGTCCGAGAAGGCGAGGCTGAGCGGGTGCGGGTAGAAGGCGTTGGAGTTGAACAGGTGCAGCGGGTCGTGGAGCATCGCGTGCCCCACCCACGCGATCTCCCAGGCGGTGCGCACGGGGTCGCCGAGATCGGGTGAGATGCGGCTGCCCATGTGCAGCACGAGCGGCCAGCTCGTGATGATCGCCAGCGCGACGCCCGCGAGCGCGGCGAGCGCGATCTCGGTGCGGGTGAGTGTTGGCGATGGCGCCCAGCGGCCGGCCCGTCTACGGCCCTCCTCCGGGTCCTGGACGCGGTCCTGAGCGGCCGTCACCGGGTCTGCTGTGTTGAGGACCGCGCGGATCGGCGCAGCATACGGGAGCCGCCTGCTGCGTTGCGGCGCACGGAAGGCTCGAACGTGTGACATCCCAAACTTGCGCGTTGCGTCACACTGGGCCGCATGAAGGTCTTGGTTGTGGGAGTGGGTGGCGTGGGAGCGGCGTTCGCCGCGATCGCGCAGCGTAGGGAAGCCTTCGAGCAGGTGGTGCTGGCCGACGTGGCGCTCGAGCGCGCGCAGGCTGTAGCGCAGCGGCTGGGCGAGCCGGGGCGCTTCACCGCCGAGCGCGTTGACGCCTCCAGCCAGGGGGATCTCGTCGAGCTGATCGCTCGCGTGCGCCCCGATGCGGTCCTGAACGCGTGCGACCCGCGCTTCAACGAGCCGATCTTCGGCGCCTGCTACGACGCCAGGGTCACCTACCTGGACATGGCGATGACGCTCTCCCATGCCCATCCCGAGCGCCCGTATGAGCTCACGGGGGAGATGCTCGGGGACAGGCAGTTCGCCCGCGAGCAGCAGTGGGAGGACGCGGGCGTGCTGGCGCTCGTGGGGATCGGTGTCGAGCCGGGGCTGTCCGACGTCTTTGCCCGCTATGCGGCCGACGAGCTGTTCTCGAGCATCGCGGAAGTAGGAGTGCGCGACGGCGCCGACCTGGTCGTCGAGGGCTATGACTTCGCGCCGACGTTCTCGATCTGGACGACCATCGAGGAGTGCCTGAACCCGCCGCTGATCTGGGAGCGCGAGCGCGGCTTCTACACCACCGCGCCGTTCTCCGAGCCCGAGGTGTTCGAGTTCCCCGAGGGGATCGGGCCGGTCGAGTGCGTGAACGTCGAGCACGAGGAGGTCGTGCTGATCCCGCGCTGGGTGAAGTGCGAGCGCGTGACGTTCAAGTACGGGCTCGGCCAGGAGTTCATCGACGTTCTCTCGACGCTTCACAAACTGGGCCTGGACTCGACCGAGCCGGTGTCGGTGCGCGGCACGCAGGTCGCTCCGCGCGACGTCGTCGCGGCGGCGCTGCCCGATCCGGCGACGCTTGGCGAGCGCATGAGCGGGCGCACGTGCGCGGGCACGTGGGTGACTGGCACCGGCAAGGACGGCCAGCCGCGCTCGACCTACCTCTACCACGTGGTTGACAACGAGACGACGATGCGCGAGTACGGCAGTCAGGCGGTCGTGTGGCAGACCGCGATCAACCCGGCGGTCGCACTAGAGCTGCTCGACCGCGGCGCATGGGAGGGCGCGGGCGTGCTCGGGCCGGAGGCCTTCCCACCGAAGCCGTTCCTGGAGCTGCTGGCGGAGTACGGCTCACCGCACGGGGTGATGGAGCTGCCCTGAGCGACTCTTGCGTTGCATTTGCTGTGTAACCATAGTGATACAGCAAACGCAAAGCGAGACGCGACGCGCAACCTAGGCCTCGCCCGCAGGAGGGCGGTCGTCCCCCTCGGGCGTGAGCAGGTGCGCGCCGTGGGTGACGGCTTCGGGTCCCATCAGGTGCGTGGGGGCGCGTTCGACAACGGCGTCGAGGAGGCCCGCGGGCGCGACTTCCGGCTTGCGTGAGAAGTACTGGCGGAACGAGGGCCGCGAGGCGAGCATCAGGACCGCGCCGAGGACCATCCCGATCGCGCCCAGCCAGAGCGGCAGCGTCAGATGCAAATACTCTTTGCCTTCGGCGTGTTCCTCGTGGCCGTAGTAGATGATCGCGTACACGCCGATCCCGTAAAAGATCACCCCGCCGATCAGTGGAAGCAGGCCCACGAGCACGAACTTGCGGGCGCTGTCGAACAGTTCTCGCCGGTAGTACCACGCACACGCGAAGCCGGTCGAGCCGTAGTAGAAGCACACCGGGATCCCGAGCGCGACGACCGCCAGTTCGAGTACCGCGGAGGAGATCAGGATCAGCGGGACCGCCACGAGGATCGACAGGATCCCGAAGCCCCACGTGGAGATCGTCGGCGTGAGAAAGCGCGGATGGATCTTGCCGATCGCCTCGGGGATCGCACCCCAGTGGGCCATCGACAGCGTCGTGCGAGCTGTCGGCAGGATCGTCGTCTGGGTCGAGGCGGATGCGGAGGTGAGGACCGCGACGATCAGGAACTTCACCCCGACCGCGCCGAGCACGCCCTTGCCGAGCGCGTGGAGCACGTCGCTGGCGTTTTCTTCGTTGGCGAGGAACGCGGTGCCGTGGTAGGCCTGGGCGCCGGCTGAGACCACCAGGTAGATCGCGACGAGCAGCAGCGTGGACACAACGGCGGCGCGCCCGGGCCCCTCGTTCGCATCCTCGGACTCCTCGTTGACGGCCACTCCCGAGTCCCAGCCCCAGTAGATGAAGATCCCGAGCAGCATCGCCACTATCAGGTCGTGGAAGTTGATCGCGAAGGGGTTGAACCACGAGGCCTCGGGCTGGACCGAATGAGACGCTGCGGTGCCCGCGTAGACGTTGACGAGCGCTACGACGGAGAAGACCACGAGCATGACGACCTCGAACGTGAGCAGGAACTGCTGGATGCGCGCCGACAGCTCGATCCCGCGGTGGCAGATCCAGGTCATCAGCCAGATCCACAGGACACAGCCGACCAGGGCGGCGCCCTTGTGGACTTCCGCCCAGTGCCATCCGAACAGCTCAAACGTGTACGTCGCCGCGATGTATCCGAGGGACGCCATCACGAGCACGTCGGCGAGGAAGATCGCCCAGCCGTTCAGCCAGCCCATGCTCGGGCCGAACGCTCGTGTGGTCCACGCGAACGTGGTGCCCGCGTCGGGGTCGGCCTTGTTGAGATACCGGTACCCGAGTGCGATCAGGAGCATCGGGACGAACGAGGCGAGCAGAACACCGGGCGCGTGCACGCCCACTCCCGGGTCGGCGACGATGAAGCCGAGCGTCGCCGCAAGCGAGTAGGCCGGCGCTGTCGAGGCCACGCCGATGACGATGTTCGAGACGTACCCGATCGCGTTTCTCTTGAGGCCCTTGCTCTCGACTTGCCCCGTGGCCGGCGCTCCGGCGATGGCGGCGGTCTCTGTGGCCATCAACGGCTCCTCTCCTCAGACGCGGACACGGGCTGCTGCTGTGTAGCGAATGGTACGTACTCGGCCGGCTGGTACGCAAGGGGCACAATTCCCAAAACGTCGGCTATAAGTTATCCGAGTTGTACAATGGCTCCAGGACTTGTTGACCAGGCGGCGCATTGAGAGGGATATGGTGAGCGGCTAGCGTTGTCCTGAGTGTCTAGTCAGCGATCGAGAGAGGGCGGGTCTTAGATGTCGGGTGATCTCCAAGAGCAGGCCAAGCGGCATCTGTGGATGCACTTCACGCGGATGGGCTCGTACGCGGAGCCGGATGGCGAGGTGCCGGTGATCGTGCGCGGCGAGGGCTGCTACGTGTTCGACGAGCACGGCAAGCGCCACCTGGACGGCCTGTCGGCGCTTTACTGCGTGAACATCGGGCACGGCCGCGCGGAGCTGGGCGAGGCGGCGGCGGCACAGGCGAAGGAGCTGGCGTTCTACACGAACTGGAGCTACGCGCACCCGCGCTCGATCGAACTGGCGAGTCGCATCGCGGAGCTGGCGCCGGGCGAACTGAACCGCGTGTTCTTCACGTCGGGCGGCTCGGAGGCGGTGGAGTCGGCGTGGAAGCTGGCGAAGGCCTACCACGCGGCGCGGGGCGAACCGCGCAGGCACAAGATCGTCTCGCGCAACCTGGCGTATCACGGCACGTCGATGGGGGCGCTGACGGCGACGGGCCTGACGGCGCTGCGCGTGCCGTTCGAACCGCTGACGCCGGGCGGGGTGCACGTGCCGAACACGAACTCGTATCGCTGGCAGGAGGACCGTGACCCGCTGTGGGCGGCGGACGCGATCGAGGAGGCGATCGAGTTCGAGGGCCCGGAGACGGTGGCGGCGGTGATCCTCGAGCCGGTGCAGAACGGCGGTGGCTGCTTCGTGCCGCAGGACGGCTATTTCCAGCGCGTGCGCGAGATCTGCGACCGCCACGGCGTGCTGCTGATCTCCGACGAGGTGATCTGCGCGTGGGGCCGGCTGGGCTACTGGTTCGGCTGCGAACGCTTCGACTACCAGCCGGACATGATCACGACGGCGAAGGGCATCAGCTCGGCATACGTGCCGCTGGGCGCGGTGATCGCGAGCGACCGCGTGGCGGAGCCGTTCCTGCACGGCAAGGCGGCGTTCAACCACGGCTTCACGTTCGGTGGGCATCCGGTGGCGTGCGCGGTGGGGCTGGCGAACATCGAGATCATGGACAACGAGGACCTGTGCGGGAACGTGCTCGCGAACGAGGGCGCGTTCCGAGGGATGCTGGACAGCTTGCGCGACCTGCCGATCGTGGGCGATGTGCGCGGCGCGGGCTACTTCCAGGCGATCGAGCTGGTGAAGGACAAAGACACGAAGGAGACGTTCGACGCGGAGGAGTCGGAGCAGCTGCTGCGCGGCTTCCTGTCGGGCGAGCTGTACAACCGCGGGCTGATCTGCCGGACGGATGACCGCGGCGATCCGATCGTGCAGCTGTCGCCGCCGCTGATCGCGGGCGAGCAGCAGTTCGAGGAGATCGAGGCGATTCTGCGCCCGGTGTTGAGCGAGGCTTCAGATCGGATGGAGCGGTGGAGCTCACTGTCGCGAGCCTGATCGACGAGCTCGGCCTGGAGCTCCTCAGCGGCGAGGAGTCTGCGCAGGCGCACGTGCGCTGGGTGCACAGCACGGAGCTGCTCGACCCGACCCCGTTCCTGAAAGGCGGCGAGCTGCTGTTGACGACGGGCCTGCAGCTGGTCGGCCCCAAGTCCCAGCGCGAGCTGGTCGACCGGCTGGCGGACCACGACATCGCGGGCCTGGGCTTTGGCACGGGCTTCACGCACAAGCGGCTGCCGGCGGCGCTGGTGGCGCAGGCGCGCAAGCGCGCGTTCCCGCTGTTCGAGGTGCCGTACGAGCTGCCGTTCATCGCGATCACCGAGCGCGCGTTCGCGCGGCTGCTGGACGAGCGCTATGAGCTGCTGCAGCGGACGATGGTGGGTGACGTGCTGGCGGAGGTGCTGACGGGACACCTGTACCCGGAGGACCTGCAGGCGCGGCTGCGCCCGTTCGGGATCGGCGAGCAGGTGGCGGTGCTGGCGTTCAGGCTGGCGGAGGCGGGCACGGCGGCGTCGGCGGCGGAGCGGATCCTGCAGCGCGAGCGCGTGCCGAGCCTGGTGGCGATCCGCGCGGGCCTGTTGTGCGCGGTGATCGACCCGGGCGCCGCGAACGGCTCGCCGGCGCTCGAGCCGGTGGAGCTCGCGCGCAAGATACGCACGGAGCTGGCGAGTCGATTCGGCGACGTGCACGCGTCCGCGTCGCGGCCGGCGGCGACGCACTCGCTGCGGATGGCTTTCCACGAGGCTCGCTGTGCGCTGGAGGCGGTGCGGCTGCGCAACGGCAGCGCGCCGGAGGTGGCCTCCTACGAGGACCTGGGCGCGTTCCAGCTGCTGCTGTCGGTGCAGGACGACGACGCGCTCAGCTCGTACTGCCGCAGCGTGCTCGACCCGATCGAGCGGGGCGAGGGCGAGTACGGCGACGAGCTGGTGCGCTCGCTGGACGTGTTCATCGAGCACAACGGCCATTGGGAGAAGGCTGCGAACGCGCTGTACTGCCACCGGCACACGCTGCGCTACCGCATCCGCCGTATCGAGCAGCTGACCGGACGCGACTTCTCGAACGCGCGCGACCGCATCGAGTTCTGGCTGGCGCTGCGCGGACGCGAGCTCGTGCGATGAGCGACGGCGAGGAGATCGTCTTTTATGTGGACCCCCTCCGGGGGTCGGGCGGCGTTCGCGTGGCCCACGACAGCGTGAACGCCTCACCGATCGAAGATCGGCCAGCACCCCTATTTTGAAAGAGGTTCTATGAGGATCGGAGTCCCGACGGAGGTCAAGACGGACGAGTACCGCGTGGCGATCACGCCGGCGGGCGTGAGGGAGTTGACCTCGCGCGGCCACGATGTGCTGGTGCAGGCGGGCGCGGGCGAGGGCAGCGCGATGAGCGACGAGCAGTTCACGGCGCAGGGCGCGCGGATGATGGCGGACGCGGACGCTGTGTTCGCGGAGGCGGAGCTGGTGTTGAAGGTGAAGGAGCCCCAGCCGGGAGAGGTCTCCCGGCTGCGCGAGGGGCAGACGCTGTTCACGTACCTGCACCTGGCGGCCGAGCCGGAGCTGGCGCGCGGCCTGATGGCATCGGGGGCGACGTGCATCGCGTACGAGACGGTCGAGGACGCCGAGGGGCGCCTGCCGCTGCTGGCGCCGATGAGCGAGGTGGCGGGCAAGATCGCGACGCAGGCGGGCGCGTTCATGCTGGAGAAGCCGCTGGGCGGGCGCGGCATCCTGCTGGGCGGCGTGCCGGGCGTGGCGGCGGCGACGGTGCTGGTGATCGGCGGTGGCGTGGTGGGCATGAACGCGGCGTTCATCGCGATCGGCATGCAGGCTGACGTGTTCGTGTTCGACCGTTCGATCGACCGCTTGCGCGAGCTGGAAGTGGCGTTCGCGGGGCGGGCGTTCAACGGTGTACTCCTCGACGCTGGCGATCGAGGAGATGCTGGGGGCGGCGGACCTGGTGATCGGCGCGGTGCTCGTGCACGGCGGGCGCGCGCCGCGGGTGATCACGCGCGAGCAGCTGAAGCTGATGAAGCGCCATGCGGTGCTGGTGGACGTGTCGATCGATCAGGGCGGCTGCTTTGAGACCTCGCGCCCGACGACGCATTCGAACCCGACGTACGAGGTTGACGGCATCACGCACTACTGCGTGACGAACATGCCGGGCGCGGTGCCGATCACCTCGACGTTCGCGCTCACCAACGCCACGCTGCCGTACGTGATCGAGCTGGCGGACCTCGGCGTGAGCGAGGCGCTCGAACGCAACACGGGCCTGCGCATGGGCCTGAACGTGGACGATGGCCAGATCACCCATCCGGCGGTGGCCGAAGCGCTCGGCCTGGACCTGGCGGAGTCGGCGACGCGGTGATCCGAGTCCGAGCTTGCAAACCGTGTATAGCGATGGTTGGACAGCATTTGCAATGGAAGACTTGAGACACCGACCGGACGAGGAGATGGACGATGGCGAGCACGACTGAGACGCTGAGCAACTTCATCGACGGCGAGCGCGTGCCGGGCGCGGGCGAGACGGAAGCAGTGCTCAACCCGGCGACGGGCGAGGAGCTGGCGCGCGCGCCGATCTCGACGGCGGAGGACGTCGACCGCGCGGTCAAGGCCGCGCGCAGGGCGTTCGACGGCTGGTCGAACACGACGCCGGCGCAGCGAGCGCAGGCGCTGCTGGCGATGGCCGACCTGATCGAGGAGCACGGCGAGGAGCTCGCGCGCCTGGAGGCGCTGAACGCCGGCAAGCCGATCGAGTCGGTCAAGAGCGATGAGATCCCGGTGATGGTCGACAACCTGCGCTTCTTCGCGGGCGCGGCGCGCTGCCTGGAGGGTCGCGCGGCGGGCGAGTACATGGAGGGCTACACGTCGTTCACGCGGCGCGAAGCGGTCGGCGTGATCGGCCAGGTGACGCCGTGGAACTACCCGCTGATGATGGCGATCTGGAAATTCGGACCGGCGCTGGCGGCTGGCAACACGGTCGTGTTGAAGCCCGCGGAGACGACGCCGATGACGACCGTCCGTCTGGCGGAGCTCGCGGCGGAGGTCCTGCCGAAGGGCGTGCTCAACATCGTCACGGGCCCCGGCCGCCCGACGGGCGAGGCGCTGATCAACCACCCCGACGTGGACATGCTGGCGCTGACGGGATCGGTGGACACGGGCAAGCACTTCGCGCGCACCGCTGCGGACACGCTGAAGCGCGTGCACCTGGAGCTGGGAGGCAAGGCGCCGGTGGTGGTGTTCGACGACGTGAGCCTTGAGAGCGCGCTGGAGACGATCGCTGGCACCGGCTACTACAACGCGGGACAGGACTGCACGGCGGCCACGCGCGTGCTCGCCGCGAGCGACGTGTACGACGACGTCGTCGCCGGCCTCGCCGCCCAGGCGCAGGGCTTGGTGATCGGTGACACGCTCGCGCCGGAGACGACGCTCGGGCCGGTCAACTCGGCGCGCCAGCGCGAGCGCGTGGAGGGCTTCCTCGAGCGCAGGCCGGACTACGCGGAGATCGTCACCGGCGGCAAGGCGGCCGACCGGGCAGGCTTCTTCGTCGAGCCGACGGTCGTGGCGGGGCTGCGCCAGGACGACGAGATGATCCAGCGCGAGATCTTCGGCCCGGTGATCACAGTGCAGCAGTTCTCAGACGAGCGGCAGGCGATCGAGTGGGCGAACGCGACGCGCTACGGCCTGGCCTCGTCGGTGTGGACGCGCGACGTCGGCCGCGCGCTGCGCGTGTCGAAGGCGTTGCGCTTCGGCTGTGTGTGGATCAACGACCACATCCCACTCGTCTCGGAGATGCCCCACGGCGGCTTCAAGGAGTCCGGCTACGGCAAGGACCTGAGCATGTACGGGGTCGAGGACTACACGGTGGTAAAGCACGTGATGGCCAACATCCAGTGAGGCCTCAGTCCGGTGGACGCACGCCCCGATCTGGGGTATGGCTGGCGGAAGGCGGTTCGTCGGTCCCGAGCAGGATCTCGGCGCATTGGGACTCCCAAAGATCGACCGTGTCGCGAAGTCCACGCATGTCGGCTTGCGCAACGACTTGGACGCCGCTTTCCTGGACGGTCCCCATCTGCACGCGGCCGCCGATGCCTTCCACGCTCGTCTCGATCGTGTCGCGTAGCACCTTGAGCGCCACGATCTTGGCCTGCTCGAGCGTCAGATCATCCGGGTCGATGTAGCGCATAGTGCCGACCGCGAAGCTCGCGCTGTCGATGCCGAGCTGGATGCCGGCGAAGGCCCAGTGCTCCACCCACTCGGCGGCACCGCCGCTGAGAAGATGAAGTGCGACGGGCTTGCCCTCCTGTCGCGACCACCAGGCGATGAGGAACTCGACATGGTCGCTGCGCCCTTCGATGCCGGGGTCCACGCGAACGTCGCGGAGGATCGCATGGAGACGAGCTTTGATGTGGAGCCGATCGCTGTCGGGCGACAACTCGTGTGCGCGGGCGAGGCGTAGGGCGAAGCTCTGCGCCGCATCCTGCGCGCCGGCCCACGCAAGCAAGAAGCCCGGGCGTGGCTCGTACACCTTTTTGGTGGGGCGGGCGAGGCGCCGGCCTCTCATGCCGCGTGTCTCATGGCTGTCGGAGCCAAGGATCACGCCATCGCGGCAGCGGAGAGCCGCGATGAGGGTCATGTCGTGACGGCCTTCTCGAGCTGTCTACAGGGAGTCATCGAGCGCTGCATCATCGCGGCTCGATGCGATGGTTTTTAGGACCTGTTTCAAAAACAGGTTCTTAGCCCGGGATTTGATCAGGCGGATCGACGAAAGATCGAATTGACCGCGAACTCGGGATGTTCGGCGTAGACAAGTTCGAGCAACTCGTTGAATCTGAGGCTCGAGACGTCTTGCTTGATCTGGAACAGCTCACGCGCAGCGTCGAGCAGCTTCTCGTCTTCTGCCTGCTTCAAGATTCGCTGTCCTTCGAGGAACGTGGTCTTGCTTGGCTTGTACCGCGACCAGCCCTTTCCGTGCACCGGCACCCGCTCGAGCAGCCCGTCCTCCACGAGGCGATCGAGGTCGCGGTAGATCCCGGGGCTCATCGGGCCATAGTCGTAGGGCTTGAACGTGTACTTGGAGAGAGCGGGCACCTGCGCACGCTTGGCGAACAGGAACAGCCCCTTCTGGAAGCGGATCGGATCGAGCCCGTCGGGCGCACCCTCGTAGGCTGCGAACAGCAGCAGCCAGTCACTGCGCTTCATCGCTCGCCCCGCTGTGTTGATGCGCACGCAAAAGGCTCGAATTGTGGCCGCCCACGCACTAGGCCAGCTTGGTCTTCGGGTCGGACAGAAACCTCGCATTATGCGAACAAACGTTCGCATACCGATCGGCGGCTATCTGCGCGCCCGGCTCGCGAGACAACGAGCGGCGTGTGCCAAGGGGCATTCATCGACGGTATCGCAGTCCGCCCGAGCTGGGTGGCGCCTGGCAGCGCGCCGCCGCGAGCCTGCTACGGTCACTCTACGGGCGGCGACGTCGTCCGTGAGGTTCTTTGTCTTTGTTGGCGCTGTAGGGCGCGGATGGGGTCAGTCGAATCTCCATCTGCAGCGGCGGCCAGAGGGTCGCCAGAAGGAGCACCAACAACATGACGCATGCAACGTTCGCCGACCTCGGCGTGTCCAAGGTCGTCGTAGATGAGCTCGCCGAGCGCGGGATCGAGCAGCCGTTCGCGGTCCAGAAGATGGTCATCCCCGACGTGCTCGCCGGCCATGACGTGCTGGCGCAGTCGCCGACGGGCTCGGGCAAGACGCTCGCGTTCGGCGTGCCGCTGGTCGAGCGCCTGAAGGACTCCGACGCGCGGCCCTCGGCGCTGGTCCTCGCACCCACGCGCGAGCTCGCGCTCCAGATCGTCGAGGACCTGCGCCCGCTCGCGCACGCTCGTGCGCTGTCGATCGCGGCCGTATATGGGGGTGCGGGCATCGTCAAGCAGGCGCGCCTTGCGGCGCGCGCGCACATCCTCGTCGCCACGCCGGGGAGACTGCTCGACCTGATCGAGCGTCGAGACGTGTCGCTCAATCGCATCCGCATACTCGTGCTCGACGAGGCCGACAGGATGCTCGACATGGGCTTTCGCCCGGTGGTGGACAGGATTGTCAAGATGACCGCCGCCGAGCGCCAGACGATGTTGTTCTCGGCAACGCTCGAGGGCGAGGTGGGGCGGATCGCGAAGGCGTACACCTCCAACCCACGTCGGCACGAGCACGCACATTCGGCTGAGCGCAAGGGAGACGTTGAGCACCGCTTCGTGACGGTCACGCACGAGGGCAAGGTCGCGCGGCTGGTCTCCGAGCTGGGCGAGGCCGAGCGCGGCCTGACGCTCGTGTTCGTGCGTACCAAGCGCGGCGCCGACCGGCTCGTCAAGCGACTCGCGTCTAGCAGCGTGCGCGCGGTGGCGATGCACGGCGACAAGTCGCAGGGCCAGCGCGAGCGCGCGCTGGCGAACTTCGAGGCCGGCGTCGTCGACACGCTCGTCGCCACCGACGTGGCCGCGCGCGGCATCGACGTGGCTGGGATCACGCACGTGATCAACTACGACATCCCGGCCACGCGCGAGGACTACGTGCACCGCATCGGGCGCACCGCCCGCGCCGGAGCGAGCGGCGTGGGCGTGACGCTGGTGGCACACGACCAGGCGCGCGAGCTCGCCGGGATGGTGCGCGAGCTGGGTCTGGATCGCGAGCTGAGCCTCGCGGGCATCTCCGCCGGGGACCGTTCGCGCGGCGGCGAGCGCCGATCGATTCGGCCCAGCAGCAGGCCCAAGCAGCCGCGGAGCGGCGCGCGCAACGCCACCGGACGCAGCGCGCGCGGGTCCGGTCGCGGGAGGTAAGCGCAGCGGCAGTCTTTTCGGCCGGAGGGTCAGCTAACGTCGCTGCGCATGACGGAGTCACGGCGGGATAATCCGGAAGCCGAGGCCGGTTCCAACGGAGGCTCAGCGGAGGCTGGATCGGAGGCCGACCTGCTGATGCACTACGACATCCTGCGCGTGCGTGCGCCCAACCCGGGGCTGCTGACGCTGTCGGGTACGAACACGTGGGTGGTCGGCCGCGAGCCGGCCTGGATCGTCGATCCCGGCCCGCTGATCGACGAGCACCTAACGCGTGTGTGCGCGGCGATCGACGGCCGCGGCGGGCTGGGCGGCGTGGTGCTGACCCATGACCATCACGACCACACCGAAGCGACCGTCCGCCTGCTCGAGAGCCATCCCGCTCCGATTGCGGCTGGACGCGGAGCGGTGGACGTGCTGCTCGGCGAAGGCGTGCGCTTCGGCCCGTTCGAGGCCGTTGCCACCCCCGGGCACGCCGCGGACCACTTCGCGCTGGTCGGGTGCGGCGCGTGCTTCACCGGCGACGCAGTGCTCGGCGACGGCAGCGTCTTCATAAGTCCCTACCGCGGCGCGATGGCCGGCTATCTGCTCGCGCTCACGCGACTGCGCATGCGCGAAGACTTCAACGTGCTGTGCCCCGGCCACGGACCGCCGGTGTGGGAGGCTCAGGCGAAGATCGAAGAGTATCTCGCCCACCGCATCGATCGGGAAAACGGATTGATCGTGGCGCTCGGGGAAGGCCGGCACACGGTCCAGGAACTGCTCGACGCCGTCTGGCCTGAGGTGACCGAGTCGCTGCTGCCGCTGGCGACGGCGACGCTCGCCGCGCACCTGGACAAGCTCGAGGAAGACCAGGTCCTGCCCGGAGGCGTCGAGCGCCCGAAGTTCGAACGGACGGAGTGGTGAGCGCACCAGGTGCCTCGGCGATCGGCGCCGCCGGCCAGCCTGCGGCGCCCGCGCCCGGCCAGTCGGCGACGGGGACGGTCGGCTCGAGCGCCACCTCGCTCGCGTCCCCGTTCCCGCCAATCGCCGAGTACGGCTTCCTGTCGGACTGCCACACCGGCGCGCTGGTAGCGGCCGACGGCTCGATCGAGTGGATGTGCCTGCCGCACTTCGACTCGCCGTCGGTGTTCGGCGCGATCCTCGACCGTGGCGCCGGCAGCTGGCGGGTGGGACCGTACGGCGTGTACGTCCCGGCCGGCCGGCGCTACATACCTGGCACAAACGTCATCGAGACGACCTGGATGACCCCCCAGGGCTGGCTGCGGGTCATCGACGCGCTGACGATCGGGCCGTGGCACGACAACAAGGAGGGCTCGAGCCACACGCGCCCACCGACCGACTACGACGCCGACCACCTGCTGGTGCGAATCGTCGAATGCATCCAGGGAGAGGTGCCGGTGGAGATCGTGTGCGAGCCGATGCTCGACTACGGCGTCACCCCGGCGAGCTGGAACGTCGTGCAGAGCGGCGAGGAGGGCGCGTGCATGATGGACGCGGCGCAGGAGATGGACGCTGGCGAGCCGGCTGGCAAGAGCTCGAACGGCGCCGCTCCTGGCTTCAGGCTGTACAGCGATATTCGCATGGGCGTCGAGGGCAACCGCACCCATGGCCGCCACACGATGGTCGAAGGCGAGAAGCGCTTCTGCGCGCTGTCGTGGACGGAGGGGCACGGCGGGCCGCACACCGTCGAGCAGGCCGAAGGGCACATGGAGCGCACCAGTCACTTCTGGCGCTCGTGGCTGGCCGAAGGCACCTACCCGGACCACCCGTGGCGACTTCACCTGGAGCGCTCGGCGCTGGCGCTGAAGGGGCTGACGTTCATGCCCACCGGTGCGCTGGTGGCCGCCGCCACGACCTCGCTTCCGGAGACGCCCGGCGGCGAACGCAACTGGGACTATCGCTTCTGCTGGATGCGCGACGCATCCTTCACGCTGTGGGCGCTGCACGCGCTCGGGTTGAACTGGGAGGCGGACGACTTCGTCCAGTACGTCGCGGACATGGAACGCAACGAGGACGGCTCGCTGCAGATCATGTACGGGATCAGTGGTCAGAAGGACCTCACCGAGACCACGCTCGAGCACCTCCACGGCTACGAGGGCGCGAAACCTGTGCGCATCGGCAACGGAGCTTTCAACCAGCGCCAGAACGACGTCTTCGGCGCGGTGCTCGACTCGGTCTACCTGCACTCCAAGAAGCGGGACCACATGCCCGAGCGGCTTTGGCCGGTGCTGGCCGATCAGGTGCAGTGTGCGGCTGCCGCGTGGAGGGAACCCGACCAGGGGATCTGGGAGGCGCGCGGCGAGCCTCGCCACTACGTGTCCTCGAAGCTGATGTGCTGGGTCGCGATGGACCGCGGCGCGCGCCTGGCGGAACGACGCGGGGATGACGAGAACGCCAAGCAGTGGCAGGCGATCGCCGATCAGATCAGGGCTGAGATCCTCGACCGCGGGGTCGACAAGCGCGGCGTGTTCCGCCAGCACTACGACACCGACGCGCTCGACGCGTCCAACCTACTGGTGCCGCTGGTGCGCTTCCTGCCCCCGGAGGACGAACGCGTGCGGGCGACTGTGATGGCGATTCGCGACGAGCTCACGGAGGGCGGCCTGGTGCTCCGCTATCGCACGGATGAGACCGACGACGGCCTGCACGGCGAGGAGGGTACGTTCCTGATCTGCTCCTTCTGGCTCGTGTCGGCGCTGTCGGAGATCGGAGAGCATCGCGAGGCTGAGCATCTGTGCGAGCGCCTGCTGTCCTACGCCTCGCCGCTGGGGCTGTACGCCGAGGAGCTCGAGGCCTCGTCGGGACGCCATCTGGGCAACTACCCGCAGGCGTTCACGCACCTCGCGCTGATCAACGCGGTCACGCACGTGGTCGACGCCCAGCAGCAGTCCTGAGCCTCCCGCTCCGCTGCGCGCATGGCCGCGCTCGTCAGTAGCCCGGCTCGCCGGGCAGCACGATGCGAGCGACCTCGCCCTCGAGCACCACTCGCGGCTGCACCGGCTGCACCTCGCGTCCACGCGCGTGCGCCATCAGCGCGTCGACCGTGGGGAACGCGCCGAGCTGTTCGAGGTGCTTGATGGTTGGGAAGACCAGCGCGATCTTGCCGTCGCGGTGGGCGTCAAGCGCGCCGCGCGGCGTGAACCAGCCGAAATCGACGCACTCCTCGCCGTCGACGTGCGGCTCCTGGCGATCGGGCAGCAGCGCGAGGAAGAAGTGCGTGTCGAAGCGGATCTGCACCTCGGCGGGCGTGATCCAGCGCGAGAACTTCACCAGCGTGTCGGGATCCTCGAGGGCGATGCCCGCCTCCTCGCGCAGCTCGCGGATCGCAGCCACGCGGTGGGCGCCGTCGCCCTCACCCTCCTGCGCATCGACCGCGCCGCCAGGGAACACCCAAACGCCGCCCATGAACCGCGCCTTGGGCGTGCGCCTGACGAGCAGCACCTCCAGCTGCCCCGCATCGTCCGAGGCGCCGGCCCGGCCGCCGACGCCGTCGCGCAGCAGGATCACGGTCGCCGCCTGGCGTGGCGGCGTGGGTGGGCCGGGGTTGTAGGTCTCCCCGGGCGCCGGCCGCTCGCTCTCCCCCGATACGCGCATGCGCTGACCCTACCGGCCGCTAATCTTTGGCGCATGAGCGACACCGCCACCGAAACCCTCCAGCGCTGGATCTGCGAGTCCTGCGGCTACATCTACGAACCCGAGGAGGGCGATCCGGACGGCGGCATCCCCGCGGGTACCGCGTTCGAGGACATCCCTGACACATGGTTCTGCCCCGTGTGCGGGGCGCGCAAGCGCGACTTCACGCTGTACGAGGACTAGGCAGCCGGTTGGGCGACGCCGAGCACCCAGCCGCCTCCTCAGAGCGCGACTGGGAGCGGCTGCTGGCGCTCGATACCGAGCGCGTGTGGCACCCCTACGGCGCGCTGCCCGCAGCCCTTCCGTCGCTGCCGGTGGTCTCGGCCGAGGGAGTGCGTCTGCGGCTGGCGGACGGGCGCGAGCTGATCGACGGGATGGCGTCGTGGTGGTGTGCGATCCACGGCTACCGCCATCCGGCGCTCGACTCAGCCGCGAGCGAGCAGCTGGGACGGATGGCGCACGTGATGTTCGGCGGGCTCACGCACGAGCCCGCGGTGGCGCTCGCCGAGCGCCTCACCGAGCTTGCCCCCGACGGTCTCGAGCGGCTGTTCTTCGCCGACTCGGGCTCGGTCGCTGTGGAGGTCGCGATCAAGCTGTGCGTGCAGTACCAGCGCGCGCTCGGGCGCGGCGCGCGCACGCAGCTGCTGACCGTCCGCGGCGGCTACCACGGCGACACTGCCGGCGCGATGGCGGTGTGCGACCCCGTCACCGGCATGCACAGCCTGTTCGCGGGTGTGCTGGCGGAGCATGTGTTCGCCGAGCGTCCGCCCGACGGCTTCGACGCGGCGCTCAACGAGCGCTGGGCCGCGCATGTGCGCGAGCTGGCCGCCGCGCACGCCGATCAGCTGGCGGGCGTGATCCTCGAGCCGGTCGTCCAGGGCGCCGGCGGCATGCGCTTTCACTCGCCCGAGTGCGTATCGCTGATGCGGCGCGTGTGCGACGAGCACGGCCTGCTGCTGGTTCTCGACGAGATCGCCACCGGCTTTGGACGTACGGGTGCGATGTTCGCGTGCGAGCACGCCGGCGTCACCCCGGACGTGATGTGCGTAGGCAAGGCGCTAACCGGCGGCTACATGACGCTCGCCGCCACCCTCTGCACGGCGGCGGTCGCCGAGGCGGTCTCCTCGGGCGAGGGCGGCGGGCTGATGCACGGCCCGACCTTCATGGCCAACCCGCTCGCGTGCGCCGTCGCGCGCGCATCGCTCGAGCTGCTCGACGGCGGCGCCTGGCGCGGGCAGGTGGCGGCGATCGAGCAGGGGCTGCGCGACGGCCTCGCCCCGGCGCGGGAGCTGCCGGGCGTGCGCGACGTGCGCGTGCTCGGAGCGATCGGCGTGATCGAGCTGGAGCAGCCGGTGGACGTAGCGTCGGCGAGCGCAGTGTCGGTCGAGCGCGGCGTGTGGCTGCGCCCGTTCGGACGCCTGATCTACGCGATGCCGCCGTATGTGATCGACGGCGAGGAGCTGGCGGCCGTGACCTCCGCGATGCTCGCCGCCGCCGAGGCGTCCCTGTCCGTGACCGCCGCCGTCTGAGCCCATCTCCTTCTGGGACGTCTGATGTGGCGTTCGAGCTGACTCAATCGAGCGCTGCCGCGGTCTCCCCACCATCATCCTCATGCCCCTCAGGACTCGGCAATGACGGTCCCACGGCTCATTGCCTCGTGGACCACGGTGCCCCTCACCGGCGCCCACTTTTCTGCGTACCGCTCGCTGACGACCAGGACGTCGGCCGGAATCACTAGCCGTCCGAGGACTCGACCCAAGCGTGCCATCTCAGCGAAGCGATCGGCGACGTCGCGCTCGACCACGAGCAAATCGAAGTCGCTTCGATCGGTTGCGTCGCCACGCGCGCGCGAGCCGAACAAATCACCCTCGCAGGCGCTGCCGCAGTGTTGATCAAGGCGCGACCGGCACGGTCGATCGTATCTTCCGCTAACCCCAGCGTCCATTGACGCCGATTGTAGTCCGGCCATTGCAAACTACGCGAGCGACAGGAATTGCCAAATGCTCGCGCTCGCGGCGACCATCACGCCCGAGCTGACCAACGAAGACGAGCGCCCCAAAGGACGGTCGCTGACATCCGGGATAACGGGGCGGGATCGAAACGAGCACCCGCGACCACCCATGGTCCCGCTGGCCTCGGGGCAAGCATTTCATCGGCTCTCGCGCACCGGATCGAAGAACGATGGGACCTGACGGCCCGGCGGGTGACTCCACCCACATGACTGCAGCACCAGCACTCGCCGTTGTTACGGTGCTCTCTCGGCGAGAAGGCATGTCGGCTGCTCAGCCGCGCCACCCCTCTCATCCCGCGTCTCGGTAGCCGCTGCCGGTGTCGCCGGGGTCTCAACTTGACATTGATCTCAAAGGCAAGTGGGCCAGCGACGGATGCTGATCTCCGCCGGCTCAGGCCCCGATCCCTTGGAAGCCGACGGGGCCCTGGTTGTACGTTTCCCACGCTTCCTCGGCTTTGAGCGAGGTGAGTCCGCCGGCGACGCTCTCGACGTTGCCAGTGCCCCCAGAGCTGACCGATGCGTTGTAGTGGAGCAGTTTTCCGCTGGTGCCGAGCGGCAGTGCCGCGAGCCAGTATTTGGTGCCGCTCGTGACGCTGATCGAAAGGCCGATTGCCTTGATCCAGGAGTTGGTTGACGGTTCGCCGGAGACCGTCCCCTGACCCAGCACTTCACCTGGCTTGCCAGCTTTGTCGGCGAATACGCCGAGCACGACGCTGCTGACACCTGTGTTGGCCGTTCCATTCGTACGAAGCTCCAGTTCTTCGATTTTGCCCGTGGCTTTGGCGGTGAACTGGAACGTTTCCTCGCGACCGACGCCGGTCTGGTCGGCGATCGAGTAGGTCGTCGCGGCGTCGCCGATCACCAAGCCTTTGACCTTGCTGGTCGCGGATGAGACGGCCGAGCTGGTGCCGCCGGCGTTGTTGGCGGTTACTTTCACCACGATCGTGTGCTGGAAGTCGGCTTCGACTAGCGTGTAGCTCGAGGCAGACGCACCCGAGATGTTTGCGCATTCCGTCCCGGACGAGTTGCACCGCTGCCACTGGTAGGTATAGCCAGTGGGTTCGTTGGTCCACGTGCCCTTGCTCGCGTCTAGCGTCTGGCCCTGCTGGGCTGTGCCGCTGATCGTCGGCACGGCGCTGTTCGACGGAGCTGAGGGCAGGCTGCTTGAACCGATCGCCTGGAAGCCGACGGGGCCCTGGTTGTACGTTTCCCACGCTTCCTCGGCTTTGAGCGAGGTGAGTCCGCCGGCGACGCTCTCGACGTTGCCAGTGCCCCCAGAGCTGACGGACGCGTCGTAGTGGAGCAGTTTTCCGCTGGTGCCGAGCGGCAGTGCCGCGAGCCAGTATTTGGTGCCGCTCGTGACGCTGATCGAAAGGCCGGTCGCCTTGATCCAGGAGTTGGTTGAACGGTTCGCCGGAGACCGTCCCCTGACCCAGCACTTCGCTCGGTTTGCCACTGTTGTCGGCGAACACGCCGAGCGCGACACTGGTCACACCGGTGTTGGCTATCCCGTTCGTGTGCAACTTGAGTTCTTCGATTTTGCCCGTGTAGGTCGCCGTGAACTGGAAGGTTTCCTCGCGCCCGACCCCTGTCTGGTCGGCGACCGAGTAAGTCGTCGAGGGGTCGCCGACGAGGGTCGTCGTGTAGGTTTTGGTGAAGTTCGCAACCGCTTCCAGGGCGGGTCGCGCGACGAACGGGCTTTCGCCGTTTTCCTGTGGTTCGATCAGTCCCCATTTGCCGGTGCCGTCGTCGTGGGTCTGGTAGTACCAGATGCCCTTCACGAAGCCGTACCCGATCAGTTCGGTGAGAACTGCCTTGATCTTTTCGGCCTGGTTCGCCAGCGAGGTCGAGCCGCTCGGGCCTTCTTCGTTGAGCCTCACGCCAAACTCGGTGGCGTAGTAATCGGTGTGTTCGAAGCCGAGCGACACGGCCTGTTCGTGCTCTACTTTGAGCGCCACCGGACCCCCGTCGTTTTCTTTGTTTTCGCCAACTTCGCCGTATGGGTGCATGGTGAACCCGGCGACGCGTTTGAGCAGTTCCGGCTTGGCTTTCTCAGCCGTGGCGAGCCAGCCGCCGCCGCAGCAGACCTGCGACCATTTCCCGCCTTTGCTTTCCTGGTAGTCGCCGTAGCTGTTGAACAGGAGCTTGACGCCCGTGATGCCTGCTTCTTCAACCGCCTTTGAGAGCGAGGTGAACATTTCGGCATACTTGACTGGTTCCTTCTGCTGGTAGCATTCGCCGCAACGGGGGCCCTTTAGGAACATCTCGTTGCCGACCTCCATCAGCGTCACGCCGTGCGCGGCCTCTTCTTTGACCTGCGCGAGCGTTTCTTCGGTCCATTTCGTGATGTTCACTTTGCTAAGTTCTTCTTCGTCGTTCGTGTTCCCGACGATCACGATGTCGTTTTTCCATCCGAGCGAGATCGATTCGGCGATCGTCGTGTGGCCGGGGTTGGCGTTCAAGCGCTCCGACGCGAAGCCGTATTCACGGAATTTGAGAGAATCCGGTTCGCCCCAACCGGTGCCGTCGTTGACTCCGATGATCACCGACGGTGTCGTCGCCTGAGCGGCGACACTCGTCAGCGAGAGGAGCGTCCCTAGGCCGAGCAGCATTGTCGCCACCAGTAGTAGCCGCGTTCCTGTGCGTGTACGCCGCCCGATCGTCATCTCGCCTCGCAGCAGTCGACTCGAATCGAGCGATCATAACCTTCGCAAATAGAGGGGATTGTCCAAATCGGCGAGGACAAGTGCTGGTCGCGCCTCGTGGAGCGCATCATCAGGAGCTTGCCCTGCAAATGGGGCTGATTTCGTCCGCCTCTTTGACTCGGCCAGACACCGCGTGCTCTGGCGTCGTTCGTCTCTGACTGATCATTTTGTCGCCTCTATCAGCCAGGAAGCGCGATGCTCGGCGATCCGATGCAGACAACCCTCATCGCGGGGGCGGGATTCGAACCCGCGACCTTCGGGGTCTGACCTCGTCGGTCCGGTGGCCGCCCGAGCCCGCGTGGTGGCCTGCGTCCGGCCTACGCGCCGGGCCCTAGCCATCGCCGCCACGGTAGCTCCTCGCCGGCGCGCGCGAGCTCGGACGGCTGGGGGCCACGGACCGGGGGCAGCGTCTGCACCTCGACATCACCGAGACGGGCGATCGTCTCGCGATTTGAGCGCTCGAGCACCGTCGGCTCGTGTGGCCATGGCGTGAGCACCACCGCACGCACCTCAAGCCCAGCGTTGCGTGCGACGCGCAGCGTGAGCAGCGTGTGGTTGATCGTGCCCAGGCCCGGGCGGGCGGCGATCAGCAACGGCAGGCCGAGCGCGACCGCCAGGTCGCACACGCTGTAGTCCTCGCGCAGCGGCACCAGCAGCCCGCCCACGCCCTCCACGATCAGCGTCGCTCGGGGCTCGCCCCCGACCGTGTCGCCATCACCAATCGCTGCCGCGACGAGGTGCTCGGGGTCGATTGCCTCACCGGCGAGCTGCGCTGCGAGGTGGGGGGAGACCGCTGGCCCGTAGCGCAGAGGGGAGACCTCCTCCGGCGCCATACCGGCCATTGCCGCGAGCAGCTCGTGGTCGGCCGGCCAGTCGCCGCGCGCGGCGACTTCTTGCGGGTCCTCGAGCCCCGTCACAACCGGCTTGAAAGCGCGCACCGGCTCGCCCGCCGCCGCCATCGCCGCGAGTAGCGCCGCGCTCAGCACCGTCTTGCCCACGCCCGTGTCGGTCGCGGTGACGAACAGTCCGCGCATGTCCCGTCCGGTGTCGGGCGTCGAGCGCTACGCCGCGCGCACGTCGTGCAGCTCGCGCTCGAAGTCGAACGGAGCTTCGGGCGCCGCGCGCGCGGGGATGGGAGCATCCGCGTCGAGATCGAGCTCGACGTCGAACTGCTCGGTCGGCTGTTCGTGCGTGGGGCTGACGGTCAGCTCGGTGTACGGCAGCTCCGCGTACGTGCCTTCGCGCTCGTCAACCTCGTCGTTCGCCGTCTGGCGCTCGGGCGACGCGGGCGTCAGCGACGCTGGCTCCAGGCCGATCGCGTGTGCGGCGTCGCCAAACACCGTCGCCGCCATTTCCAGCTCGGTCGCCGTGTGCGAGGCCATCGCCGTCAGCCGTAGCCGTGAGGAGCCCGCCGGCACGCTCGGCGGCCTGATCGCCTGGGCGAACACGCCGCGCTCGAGCGCCTCCTGGCACAGGCGCATCGCGGTGCGCTCGTCGCCCACGATCAGCGGCACGATCTGCATGTCCGCCTGCTCGACCGGGAAGCCCTCGCCGGCGAGCCCGCGACGCAGCGCCCGCGCGTTGGCGCGCAGTCGCTCGACGCGGTGCGGACGCTCCTGCAACAGGCCCAGCGCCGCCAGCGCCCCAGCCACCGCCGGCGGCGACGGCGCCGTCGAGTAGATCAGCGGGCGCGCCGTGTTGATCAGGTAGCGCACCATCTCAGCTCTCGCGCAAACGTACGCGCCGTAGGAGCCCAGCGCCTTGCCGAGCGTTCCCACGATCACATCCACCTCGCTCTCCACGCCCGCCTCCGCCACCGCGCCGCGACCGCCCGGGCCGAGGTTGCCAGTGGCGTGCGCCTCGTCGACCATCACGCGTGCATCGTGCATGTTCGCCAGCTCCACGATCTCCTCAAGCGGCGCCACGTCGCCGTCCATCGAGAACACCGAGTCCGTCACGATCAGCCGCCGCGCGTTCTCGCTGCGGCCGTGCTTGCGCAGGCTCCATTCGAGATGGTTGACGTCGCGGTGGCGGTACACCACGACCTCCGCACGCGACAGCCGGCAGCCGTTGACGATCGACGCGTGGTTGAGCTCGTCCGAGAAGACCGTGTCGCCGGCGCTTGCCAGTGCGCCGATCACGCCGATGTTCGCCAGGTAGCCCGAGCCGAACAGCAGGCACGACTCGCTGCCCTTGAACTCCGCCAGGCTCTCCTCCAGGCGACGGTGGATCGTCATCGTCCCCGACACCAGCCGCGACGCGCCCGCGCCGACGCCCCAGCGCATCGCCGCCTCCGCCGCCGCCTCGCGCACGCGCGGATGGTCAGCCAGGCCGAGGTAGTTGTTCGAGCACAGCAACAGCGCCGGCTTGCCATCGATCAGCACCGTCGGGCCCTGCGGCCCGCTCACAAGGCGCAGGCGGCGGGAGAGACCGAGCCGCTCCAGTTCATCCAGGCGCTGTTCGATCTCGCTCATCGGTGCTCGCCCCCTACGCCACCGGCACGCTGTCTGGCGCCCTGTTGGGGGCGCCATCCGGGCGCGGCGGCGGGGCCGCGCGCTTGGCGCGGTAGCGCAACTGCTTGGACGGATCCCATAGCCGCACCTCCAGGTCGATCGTGTCAGCTGCCACCGCGCCCTCACGCAGCTCGCCCTCACGCAGGTCGCGCTCCAAATCTGCCAGCACGTCCGGCGTCTCGCCCGCCATCCACCCCGAGCGATTGTCAGGCCGCGGGTTCGCCGCGTTGTCCGGCTGGCGCGCGACGTTCAGCCCAAGCTCCTCGAACATCGCCCTGTCCGTCTCCGGCTCGTTGCCGAGCGTCGTCAGGAAGTTGCCCATCATCACGCCGTTGATCCCCGCTCTGACCGCCAGCTGCTGCAGCTCCGCCAGGTTCTCCACGCGCCCGCCGCACAGCCGGAACAGCGCGTCAGGGAGGATCAGCCGGAAGATCGCGATCCACTTGACCGCCTCCCACGGGTCCATGTACTCGCGGTCGCCGAACTTCGTCCCCGGGCGCGGGTTGAGCATGTTGATCGGCACGCTCGTCGGGTTGAGCTCCGCCAGCTCGAACGCCATCTCCACGCGCTGCGCACGCGTCTCGCCGAGGTTCAGGATGCCCCCCACGCACGTCTCCAGGCCCGCCTCGCGCACCGCCTCGATCGTGCGCAGCCGGCCCTCGTAGCGGACGGTGCTGCTCACCTCGGGGTAGTAGCTGTGAGCCGTCTCGACGTTGTGGTGCACGCGCTGGATGCCCGCCTCCCGCAGCGCCTTCGCGCGCTCCGCCGAGATGTGTCCGACAGACGCGCAGCGCTTGAGGTTGGTCTTCTCGGAGACAAGGCGCACGCCCGCCAAGTACTTCTCAAAATCTCGCTTCGACAGGCCCTGGCCCTGGGTCACCATGCAGAAGCGGTGCGCGCCGGCCGCCTCCGCCGCGCGCGCGTGCTCGAGGATCTGCTCCGGCTCCATCATCGCGTGCATCGGCGTCTCCGCGTCCGCGAAGCGCGACTGTGCGCAGAAGCCGCAATCCTCCGCGCAGCCTCCCGACTTAGCGTTCACCAGCGAGCACATGTCCGTCGAGTCCGCGAAGCGCCCCACGCGAACCTGCCACGCGCGCTCGATCAGCGCCTCGATCTCCGCGTGGTCCTCGAGCTCCCCGAGCCGCACGGCCTCCTCGCGTGTGATCAGCGGTGGCACACGCGACACCGTATGAGGTGCGGCGGACGGCTATTCGCCGCGCCAGCGCGCCGCGCGGCGCTCCGCGAACGCCCGCATCCCCTCGCGCAGATCCTGCGATGCGAACGACGCGCGGCGCAGCTCGATCAGCTCCTCCTCCACGTCCGCCGGCAGCGTGCCCTCGGTGCGCAGCAGCGCCGCGATCACGCGCTTGTTCCCAGTCTGCGAAAGCGGCGCGTTGCCCGCCAGCTCGCCCGCCAGTTCCAGCGCCACGTGCTCGAGCTGCTCCGCGCCCGCCACGCGGTTGACCAGGCCCCACTCAAGCGCCGTTGCCGCGTCGATGTAGCGGCCCAGCAGGAACAGCTCGCGGGTTCGCGCCGCGCCGATCGCGTCGATGAAGCGGCGCAGCCCCGTGTGCGAGTACACCAGACCGAGCTTCGCCGGCGGCATCCCCAGCTTGATGCCCTCCTGCGCCACGCGCAGGTCGCACGCCAGCGCCAGCTCCAGGCCGCCGCCGATCGTGTGGCCCGGCAGCGCCGCCAGCGTCGGGTACGGGAACGCCTCCAGTGCGTCTATCGCCAGCGTGAACGGATGCGCCACCAGCCGCTCCGCCCGCTCCTCGAACTCCTCGTCCGGGATCTCGCCGATGTCGTAGCCCGCCGAGAACATCCCGTGCGCGCCCGTCACCATCACGCAGCGCGCCGGCGAGTCCGCCGCCGACAGCTCCGCCAGCGTCGCGCTGATCGCGTCGAGGATCGGATGGTCCAGCGCATTGCGCTTCGCCGGGTTTGAGATCGTCAGCCTCGCCACCCCCGGCGCCGGCTCGTCGAGCAGGAGCTTGCCGTCGGCGAGCTCGCGTGGGGGAGCGCTGGGGGACACCGCGGCGACAGGCTAGCTGGAGTAGGGAGCCCGCGGCGGGCGCTACTCGAGCACCACCAGCGTGTCGCCCTCGTTCACCGACTGGCCCTCCTCGCAGCGGATCTCCACGACCGTGCCCGCGTCTTCCGCCTCCACCGGCATCTCCATCTTCATCGACTCGAGGATCGCCACCGTGTCGCCCTCCTCGACCGTGTCGCCCACCGCGCACTCGATTTTCCATACCGTGCCCGTGATATGAGCCTCGATGTCAGTCATTTGCTCCTCCATGCAGCGCTCGCCGTAGGGGCCAGGACAATAGGACCAGGACAATAGATCCACACGCCGACCGATCCACGCGCGCCGTCGCGATCGTTGTCGCCGCCCACAACGAGGCCGACCGCGTCGGCGCGACGCTCGCCGCGCTCGCCCGCGCGTTTCCCCGCGCGCCGATCTGGGTCGCCGACGACGGCTCCAGCGACGCCACCGCCGAGCTCGCCCGTGCCGGTGGGGCGCACGTCATGCGCAGCGCGCGCGTGCTCGGCAAGGGCGCCGCCGTCACGCGCGCCGCCCGCGAGGCGCTGCGCGACCCCCGCGTGGCGGGCGCCGGCGGGGACGCACACTCGATCGAGCCCGACGCGGAGTCGATCTTCGTTCTCTGCGATGGCGATCTCGGCGACTCCGCCGCGCGGCTCGGCGCGCTTGCCGACATGGTCGCGCGCGGCGACGCCGACGTCGCCGTGGCGGCGTTCGCCACGCGCGTCGGCGGTGGCTTCGGGCTCGCGCTCGGCTTCGCGCGCTGGGCCATCCGCCGGCGCACCGGCGTTGAAACCAGCGCGCCGATCTCCGGGCAGCGCGCGCTGCGTCGCAGTGCGCTCGAGGACGCGCTGCCGTTCGCGCACGGCTTCGGCATGGAGATCGGGATGACGATCGACGCGCTGCGCGCCGGCCATCGACTCGTCGAGCTCGAGCTCGAGCTCGAGCACCGCGCCAGCGCCCGCACGCCCGCCGGATTCCTCCACCGTGGCCGCCAGCTCGTCGACTTCGTGCGCGTGTACCTTGCGCGACGGTAGCGCGCCGGCGGGCTCCGCGCGCGGGTGCGCGAGGGCTCGCGCGTAACCTTGCGCCGCGCCTGACGTAGAGCGTTTGATGAACGATCTCGCCCCCATGCGCGAGCAGGTCTACACCGACCCGCGGCCGAAGGAGCACTTCGACCGCTTCCACGAACGCGCGCGCACGCGCGAACCCGACTGGGCGTACGAGTTCACGCGCGTGCTCACCTCGCTGTACGCGTACACGTTCCTGCGCGCTCGCGCGATCTCCGGCGAGAAGGTGCCCGGCCGGGGGGCCGTGATCCTGGCCCCCAACCACTTCTCCTTCATGGACCACTTCCTGATGGGCGCCTACATCCGCCGCAAGGTGCGCTTCATGGCCAAGTCGCAGCTGTTCAAACCGCCGATGCAGTTCATCTACACCCACGGCGGCGTCTTCCCCGTGCGCCGCGGCGTGCGCGACGAGGAGACGTTCATCACCGCCAAGACCATCCTCGATCGCGGCGGGGCGATCACCATGTACTGCGAGGGCGGTCGGTCGCGCACCGGCAAAGTCGCCGAACAGGCCAAGCGCGGGATCGGGCGCCTGGCACTGGAGACCGGCGTGCCGATCGTGCCGATCGCGATCTACGGCTCCTCGCACATCCGCAACTGGAAGCGCCTGCAGTTCCCCAAGGTGACCGTCCAGTACGGGGATGCCATGCGCTGGGAGCCCATCGAGGACGCGACGCGCGAGCAGCAGCAGGCGGTCGCCGACGAGGTCCTCGTCGAGATCCGCCGCCTGTACGCCGGCCTCGAACAGCACGGACGCAAGGGCATCCTCCGGCGCCTGCGTGAGCAGCGCCGCGCCGAGCGGCGCGCTCCCGAGGGCGCCGCCGTCGCCTGAGAACGCAAGGCGTCGGGCCGGTCACCTAGGTTTAGGCCGATGTGGCGCTCACCAGGCCGGAGGAGGCGAGTTGCAGAATCGAGTTGACGTCGGCGGCGTGATCCGCCGCGTGTTCCAGATCTACGTCGACCAGGCGCCCGTCCTGATGCCCGCCGCGGCCGTCGTGTTCGTGTTCACCGGCATCATCGCCACGCTGCTCGTCGTCGCCAGCCCCGCGCTCGCACTCGTCGCCGTCGTCATCGACCTCGTCGCCGTCACGCTCTTCACCGGCATGGTCGTCCAGCTCGTCGCCGACGTTCAGGACGGCCGCCGCGACGCCAGCCCCGGCCAGCTGCTGCGGGCGGCCGCGCCCGTGCTCGGCCAGCTGATCCTCGTCGGCATCGTCGCAGGCATCGGCGTCGTGATCGGCTTCATCCTCATCATCGTCCCCGGCCTCTTCCTGCTCACGGTCTGGTCCGTTGCCGCCCCCGTCGTCGTGCTCGAGCGCCCCGGCGTCTTCGCCGCGCTCAGGCGCAGCCGCGAGCTCGTGCGCGGCAACGGCTGGCAGGTCTTCGGCGTGATCTTCACGCTGTACATCGCGGTCGGGATCGCCTCCCTCGTGATCGAGGGTGCAGCCGAATCCGCAGGCTCCGGCGTCGGCATCGTCGTGAGGGTGATCGTCGGCGTGCTCACCGCGCCGCTGTCCGCGCTCGCCGCCTCCGTCATGTACTTCGAACTGCGCGGGCACGCCTCGAGCCACGCGCCCGGCGCGGAAGGCCCGGACTCCGGCGGCGGCGAGGTCGGTGGGCCGCCAAGCGGCGGCACGTCGGACGCGGAGCGCGCATTCGGAGGCTGACCCCGGCGTGCGCATCGCAATAGGGTGCCGCTCAGCGCCATGTCCACGATCGACGCATCCGAGCTGCTGCGCCCGGGCCTACTGGAGGGAGTGTCGATCCTGCTCGCCGGCGCTCCCGCGATTGGCTCGGAAGAGCCGTTTTGGGGGAGAGTCGGCGCCGCGTGCACCGGCCTCGGCGCCCGCGTGTACGAGTGCCAGCTTGCCGTAGATGCTCCGGCCGAGGGAGCGGATGATGCGGTCGAGTGCGCCGCGCGGGATGCCGTCGAGCGCGCGCTCATGGACGCTGGCGGCGTCCAGCTTCTCGTGATCGACGCCGCAAGCGTGTTCGCGGACGCGGGCGACGCGGGCGACGCGGGCGATGGCGGCGAGGCGCCGGACGCGACGCGCGACGCGCTCCGCGCGTGCCTGGACGTGAGCTGGAACGTGACCCGCGGGGTGGCCGAGCGCGCGTTCCTGCCTGATGCGCGTGGCGGGCGCATCGTCTACCTCGCGCCGCGTGGCGGCGCCGGCGAGCACGCCCACGCCGCTCGCGCCGGCCTCGAGAATCTCGCGCGCACGCTCTCGATCGAGTGGGCCCGACACCGCATAACCGCCGTCGCGATCGCCCCCGGGGTCGCGAGCACCGCCGAGATAGCCGCGCTGACCGCCTACCTCGCCTCGCCCGCCGGCGCCTACTTCTCAGGCTGTCTGCTGGATCTCACCGACAAGGCACCCGCCGGCAAGACCCCGAGACCCGCCGGCAAGACTCCCGTTACAAACTCTGTATAACCATCGCTATACAGCGTTTGCAACGAGACAAACTCTCAGCAGCAGCCAACGAGACAGCTCGCGGCAGCAGCAGCCAACGAGACCGCAGCAGCAGCAGCAGCGACGGCGACAGCGTCAGCCGGTCATGCCGCCGAACAGCCCGCCGGTGACGTGCAGGGTCTGGCCGTGGACGTAGTTGGACCAGGGGGAGCACAGGAAGAAGACACCGCCGGCGGCCTCCTCGGGCGTGGCCGGACGGCCCAGCGGGATCAGCATCGAGGCCATCCCGCGCATCTGCTCGGGGATCCCGAGCTGGATCTTCTCGCCGTCCTTTTCCATCGTGTTCTCGTCGACCTTGGCCTGCGTGAGGCGCGTGTCGATGAAGCCGAACGCGACGGCGTTGACGTTGACTTTGAACTGGCCCCACTCCTTGGCGACCGTTTTGGTCAGGCCGACGACGCCCGCCTTGCCCGCGGAGTAGTTCGCCTGTCCGGCGTTGCCGAACGTCCCGGAGGTGGAGGAGATGTTGACGATCTTGCGGAACACCTCCTTGCCTTCCTCGCGCTCCTTCTTGGCGGGCTCGCGCAGGTGCGGCGCGGCGGCACGGATCACGCGGAAGGGCACGACCGTGTGGATGTCGAGCATCGCCTGGAAATGCTCGTCGGACATCTTGTGGATGGGCGCGTCGAGCGTGTAGCCGGCGTTGTTGACGATGATGTCGATCTTGCCGAAGGCGTCGATCGCCTTCTGCACGAGCTGGTCGGGCACGCCCGGCTTGGTGAGATCGCCGGCGAAGACGGCCGTCTCCCCAGCGATCTCGCCGGCTGCCTGCTCGGCGATGTCGCCGTCGAGATCGTTGATCAGGACCTGCGCGCCCTGTGAGACGAGCAGCTCCGCGGTGGCGCGTCCGATCCCGCGCGCCGAGCCAGTGACGATCGCCGACTTGCCGTCGAGTACTCCCATAGCTTTGAGCTCTCCTTTAGTGGTGGGGACCGGAAGTTATATCTGGCCTGCGCTGGTCGCCGCTCATCCAGGAGAAGCTAAAGAAATCGTAAGATTTTCCTAGTACCATCTCCAGATGTCGCTGACTGGGAGCTCAGCCAAGCGAGCGTCGGCGGTGGCGGAGACGGCTGTGGCCGATCGCTTCGCGGACGTTCATTTCGCGCTACAGCACGAGAAGTCGCCGGATCTCCAGGACATCGAGATCGTCGCTCTCGATCCGTTTCTGCGCGGTCTGCTGTTCACCGATGGAACGGTTTCGCGCGCGCTCGAAGCGCAGACGCTCTCGCGGGTGACGGTCGAACCCGTGGAGCAGGTGACCGCTCCGGTCCCGCAGCCGGCCGCGCGCTATCTGGGCGTGGGGGAGGGCGAGCAGTGCATACGCAGGCGGGTGACAATGCACATCGCAGACGAGCACCTGGCTGTGTGGGCAGAGTCCTACATCGTCCCCGAGCGCTTGCCGGCGCCGTTCGTGAGCACGCTCGACGGCACGTCTCAGGGCATCGGGGGATCGCTGCAGCAGATGAAGCTCGAGAGCTGGCGCGAGCTGCTTCGCTTCGGCCTCGGCGCGCCACCGGCGTGGGCGGACGTGGGCATGTCGCTGAGCACGCTGACGCGCATCTACCGGATCATCACGCAGGGCCAGCCCGCGCTGCTGATATCCGAGCACTTCGCCCTGCAGATGCGCTCCGGTCGCTACCACCTGGTTGGCGGCTCCGAGCGCGCCGACTCCTGAGAGGCGCGCTCAGAAGTCAGGCGTGGCAGGAAGGCCGACGTAGCTTTCGGCGAGGCTGCGGGCGGCTGCCTCGGAGCGCTCGAGATAGTCGAGCCGCGCGAGTTGCAGGCGACGTTGAAACGGCCCGCCGCCGAGGTCGTGCAGCAGCTGTGTCATGTAGTTGGAGAAGTCCTGCGCCTGCCACACGCGCCGCAGCGCCGTGTCAGAGTAGGCATCGATGCCGTTCGTCGATCCGGTGGCGTACCAGTCGGCGAGCGCGGCGGCGAGCAGGCGTACGTCGTTGAGCGCGAGATTGAGGCCCTTGGCGCCGGTCGGGGGCACGATGTGGGCGGCGTCGCCGAGCAGGAACAGCCTGCCGTGGCGCAGCGGCTCGCACACGAAGCTGCGCATCGGCGTGATGCCCTTCTCGATGATCGGCCCCTCGTTCACGCGCCAGCCGTCGCTGGCGAGGCGCACCTGCAGCTCCGCCCAGATGCGCTCGTCGGGCCAGTCCTCGATTCGCTCGATCGCCGCGACCTGCAGGTACAGGCGGCTGATGCGCGACGAGCGCATCGAGTACAGCGCGAAGCCGCGCTCGTGCCAGGCGTAGATCAGCTCGTCGGTCGCGGGAGCCGCCTCCGCGAGGATGCCGAGCCAGCTGAACGGATATACGAACTCGTGCTCGTTGAGCACGCCCGCGGGGATCGATCGGCGGCAGACGCCGTGGAAGCCGTCGCAACCGGCGATCACGTCGCACTCGAGCTCCTGCGACTCGCCCGCGTGGACGTAGGTGATGCGCGGAAGCTCACCGTCGAGGTCGTGCACCGCCACGTCGGAGACCTCGAAGTGCAGCGCGCCGCCCGCGTGCAGGCGGGCGGCGATCAGGTCCTTGACGACCTCCTGCTGTCCGTAGATCGTGATCCGCCGGCCTGTCAGATCGGTCATGTCGATGTGCTGGGTGTGCCCATGGTGGCGCAGGTAGATGCCGCGGTGCTCGAGGCCCTCGCGCGCGAGGCGCTCACCGACTCCGAGCTCGTGCAGCAGCTCGACGGTGTTGTGCTCGAGCAGGCCCGCACGGACGCGCTGCTCGACATACGCGCGCGAGCGACACTCCAGCACCACCGACTCGATGCCCGCGCGTTCGAGCATCAACGCAAGCATCAGCCCTGCCGGCCCCGCGCCGACGATGCCGACCTGCGTCTTCACGCGAGCGAGCATAGAGACCACAGCGCCGTCACGCCTCGAGCGAACTGCGCCCCGAGCGTCAGCCCGTGATGATGACGCCGAAGTCCTGCGTGTAGATCGCGCCGGGCTGCCCGTGGGCGAGCGATACGGGCGGGTGAGGCGAGACACCGATGCCGGTTTCCCGGTAGTGGGGGTCGAGGATGTTCGCGCGGTGCCCCGCCGAGGACATCCACGCGGCGACGATCGCGCGCGGCGTCGCCAGGCTGAGTGTCCCCCAGGCGATGTTCTCGCCGACTTCGACGCCGACGTGCGAGCTCGAGATGTAGCCCGCGTCGCGGATCCGCGCTAGCGGTGTCTGCCCGCTCGGGCCGTCATGTTGGAAGTAGTCGCCGAAGGCCATGCTCCGGGAGTGCGCCTGGGCGGCGTGCCGCAGTCGCCTGTTGGGGCGTAGCGGACGCTCACCGCGGGTGGCGCGTTCGCGGTTGATCAGACACAGCGTCGCGCCGCGAATCAGCGCGATGTTGCTACGCGTGGGGCGCAGTCGGGTGTTCGCGCAGGCGCCCGGACGCCCGCCGCTCTGCGCGGCGAGCGCGGGCGTGCCGGCGGCGGAAAGGGCGATCGTGAGCACCGCGAGAGCGCCGACGCGGCGGCTGGATAGAGGAGCCACGGATCACATATCGGCCCCTCGCCCCGCGAACATGAGCAGGGAGGGTGAGGTTTGGACACTCTTCCCACGCGCTACAAAGCGAGCACCCGTCCGAGGATTTCGCGCATGATCTCGTCGCTGCCGCCGCCGATCGGCCCGAGGCGCGCGTCGCGGGCGGCGCGCTCGATCCAGTACTCGCGCATGTAGCCGGCGCCGCCGTGGATCTGCAGGCAGGCGTCCATCAGCTCGAAGCACGCGCGCTGCGTGAGCAGCTTGGCCATCGTGACCTCCTTCAGTGGGTCCTCGCCGTTGACGAAGCGGCGCAGCGCGTCGTGGGTGACGCAGCGGCACGTGTACACGGAGGTGGCGAGGTCGGCGAGCTTGTGGGCGATCGCCTGGTGGCCGCTCAGCGGCCGCCCGAACGCCTGGCGCTCGCGCGCGAACTCGGCGGTGCGCTCCCACGCGAGCTGCATCGCGCCGACGGCGCCCAGCGACATCGCCAGGCGCTCCCACTGGAAGTTGGCCATGATCAGCTTGAAGCCCTCGTTGAGGCCGCCCAGCAGGTTCTCCTCGGGCACGAACACGTCCTGGAAGCTGATCGTGGCAGTGTCGGAGGCGTGCCAGCCGAGCTTCTCTAGCTTCGACGAGCTCACGCCCTCGCCGCGGTCCACGATCAGAAAGGAGATGCCGTGGTGGCCGCCGTCCTGTGTCGTCTTGACGGCGGTGACGATGAAGTGCGCGCGCACGCCGTTGGTGATGTAGGTCTTCTCGCCGTTGACCACCCAGCCACCGTCAACGCGATCGGCGCGCGTGGTGATCGCCGCGACGTCGGAGCCGGCGCCGGGCTCGGTGATGCCGAGCGCGCCGATCTTCTCCCCGCGGATCGCCGGCACCAGATAGCGCTGCTTCTGCTCCTCCGTGCCGAACTTCCAGATCGGCGGTGTGGCGATGTTGATGTGCGCGCCGATACCCGCGGCGGTGCCGCCTGAGCCCACGCGCGCCATCTCCTCGCACATGACCGCGTCGTGCAGGTAGTCGCCGCCCTGTCCGCCGTAGGGCTCCGGGTACTTGAGCCCGAGCAGGCCCTGGGCGGCGAGCTTTCCGAAGACGTCGTCCGGGAACCAGCGCTCGTCCTCCCACCGCTGCGCGTCCGGCGCCAGCTCGCGCTCGATGAAGCCTCGGATCGAAGCGCGCAGCTCTTCGTGCTCGTCGGCGAACGGGGGGTTCGCGGCCAAGGGATCAGAGTCCGTAGGAGCGGCCGATCACGTCGAGCATGATCTCGTCGGTGCCCGCGCCGATGCGGTTCAGGCGTGCGTCTCGCCACACGCGCTCGACGCCGTACTCGCGCATGTAGCCCGCGCCGCCGTGGATCTGGATGCATTCGTCTGCCACTTCGCAGAGCACGCGTGAGGCGTGCAGCTTGGCCATCGAGATCTCACGCACGGGGTACTCGCCGTTGTTGAAGCGCCACGCCGTGATGTATGTCATCTGCCGCGCAGACTCGATTTTGGTGGCCATCTCCGCGAACTTGTGACGGATCACCTGGAACTTGCCGATTTCGCGGCCGAACGCCTTGCGCTCGTGCGCGTACTGCAACGTCCGTTCGAAGCACTTCTGCGCGCCCGCCACCATCCCAGCGGCGCCGATCAGGCGCTCGCCCTGGAGCTCCCACATGATGTGGTAAAAGCCCTTGCCAACCTGGCCGAGCACCGCGGAGGACGGCACGCGCACGTCCTGGAACGCCAACAGCGCCGTGTCCGAAGCGTGCATGCCGAGCTTCTCCAGCCGCTTCTCGCGGATCACGCCCGGCGCGTCCATCGGCACCAGGAACAGCGTGAAGCCGTCGTAGCCGGCGTCCGGGTCGGTCTTCGTGACGAGCACGATCACGTCAGCGCGGTGACCGTTGGTGATGTAGGTCTTGGAGCCGTTGATGATGTAGTCATCGCCGTCCTTGACCGCGCGCGTCTTGATGCCCGCCACGTCAGAGCCGGCGTCCGGCTCGGTGATGCCCAGGCACAGGATCTTCTCGCCCTTGATCGCCGGCACGACCCACTCCTGCTTCTGCTCCTCGGTGCCGAACGCCAGGATCGGCGGCATCGCCATGTCGGTGTGTACCGCCAGGCCCATCGCCAGCCCGCCCGAGTTGGCGTTGGTGATCTCCTCAGCGAGCACCAGGCTGGTGTAGTAGTCGCCGCCCTGCCCGCCGTACTGCTCAGGCTTGTCCAGGCCTAGGAAGCCGAGCTCGCCCATGCGCGGGAAGACCGAATCGGGGAACGTCGTCTCCTCCCATTCCTCGGCGTGCGGCGCGAGCTCTTTGATCGCGAAGTTGCGGATCGACTCGCGCAGCTGTTCGTGCTCGTCGGTGAAGATGAAGTGCTTGCGCTGGCTCTTGAAGTCGGGCTTGCGCACGCTCTCGGCGGTGGCGGCCATGGGAGGTCTCCTTGGTCTCTTGCGTTAGCTGGCTGGCGCTCGGTGCAAAGTGAACAGTAGCGCTAACTACTCTTGGCGTGGGCGCTCCGGCGCGGGTACTCGGCCGCTTCACGCCACGGCGGCGCAGGCAGGTGCTTGTAGGCTGTTCGAGCGTCGGGCCCAACGAGACGAAGGAGTCAGGAAGATGAGATGGTCTAGGCAGGGTCTGATCAGAGCCACGCGGACAGCTACGTCGTGCCTGGCGCTTGCGGGTGCCGCAGCGGCGTTCGGAGGGGCGCCGTCGGTGGCGGGCGCCGCAGCGGTGCTGCCGCCCGAACTCCAGACGCTCGAGCAGAAGGCGCAGACGTTGCACATCGCCTCCGAGCGCTTCACCTTGACCTTCGCGATCAAGGAACCGTCGGGGAAGCAGACCACGCTCACCAGCATCGGAACGGGCCGGATCTCGCCTCCGGAGGCCCAGTTGGTCGAGACGGTCGGATCCAAGCGTCTCGTGGTTCGTGCCCTGGGGAACGACCTGTACGAGTCCGTTCCCGGTCTGGCGCGCCTGGACGGCGGGCGTCCGTGGGTGCACGTACGCGAGAGCGCGCTCTCCGAACAGACGGGCGTGAACTTCGCCGCGGCGCCACAGAATCTGACGGAAAGCTTCTCGCTGATTAACTCCGCCTCCGAAGGGGTCCAGGAGGTCGGGCCGGCGACGGTTGACGGGCAGTCCACGACCGAGTTCACCGCGAGCGTCGATCTGGCTCAGCTGCTCTCGCGCTTTGGCACGAAGCTCGTGCAGAAGCTGCAGAGCGTGGGTGTTCGCAACGCGAGCCTGGAGCTGTACCTGGCTCCGAGCGGGTTGCCGGTCAGGGCGAGCATCACGATCCCCGTGGAAGGCGGCTCGATCACGACGACGAGCGACATCCTCGCGACCGAAGTCCCGGTCTCCGTGAAGGCTCCACCCGCGCGCGAGACGATCTCGGAGTCCGAATTCGAAAAGCTCCGGCGCAAGCACCCCAAGAGCCTTTAGCGCCGCCGTCGCACGCGTCCGACGGCGCGTGCTTTCGCGGCCGTTCGTGTTCCTGCGTTGTCCACCCGTTTCCTGCGCCTATTGGTAGCGTCTGCGGCGACAGGCCCGGCGACGGGCCGGGCCGTTAGGGAAGGGGGTCGGCATGGCCGACCGAATGCTGTTCATCGGCTGGGGTACGCCTGTTCGTGGACGCGAGGAGCGCGGCCTCGAGGTGTTCAACGAGGCGATCGGTCTGTACGGGCGAATGCAGCAGGAGGGCCGCATCGAGAAGTTCGACGTTGTCCTGCTTGGTGCGAATACGGACCTCAACGGCTACATGGAGCTGTACGGCTCCGCCGAGCAGCTCGCGGCGGTACGCGAGAGTGAGGATTTTCGACGCACCCTCGTGGACGCGAGCCTCGTTGTGGACGGTCTGCGTGAGATCGACGGCTTCGCCAACGAGGCGATCGCGGCGCAGATGGCGATCTACCAGGAAAGCATCGCGCGGGTTCCGCAGGCTGCATGACGCCTGTCCGGTCTCGACGGCGCCTCACCCCAGTTCGGCGGGGCGCCGCGGGCCCGGTTGGAAGCTAACGCATGGATGCTCCCGGGTCGATGTACCTGTCATGGGAGCGAACTTCGGCGATCCCGGAATCGCCGCGCACATCGAGTCGGTGTCGAGCAGAGCCGAGCCGGACACCGATCGGCTGATCTCGACGATGCTCCGCGCTTGCTGGCCGGGTGGCATCGGTGATCGGACGGAGGCCGTGGCGCTCGAATGGGTGAGCCGCTGGGGCCCGCTGGGAGCGGGCGCCGCTCCGCCTGTATGCGGCTGCGCCGAGGGACGCTGTCGCGTGTGCAACTGAGGAAGTAAACAGTAGCGCTCCCTACTTCCCACTAGACAGCGATCGGGGGTAGGATGCGCCGGTGCCCACCGACAAGGTCCTGTACGACGTCGCTGAGTCGGGCGTCGCGACGATCACGCTCAACGACCCCGAGACCCGCAACGCGCTCTCGCCTGAGCTACTGGGCGGCCTGATCGAGGCGTTTGAGCGTGCGCGCGACGACGAGGACGTGCGCTGTGTGGTGCTGGCGTCCTCGCACGAGAAGACCTTCTCCTCGGGCGCCGCCCTCGGTGGATTCGGGGCGGACGCGCCGCTCGTGGACAAGCATTTTGGCTCGGAGCGCTTCGTGGGTCTGTTCAAGCTGATCGGCGAGCTCGGCAAGCCGACGGTTTGCGCGGTGCGCGGCCACGTGCTGGCGGGCGCGCTGGGCATAGCGCTGGCGTGTGACCTGATCCTGGCCTCAGAGCAGGCGACGTTCGGCACGCCGGAGATCAACGTGGGCACGTTCCCATTCATGATCATGGCGCTGATCTACCGCAACGTCCCGCGCAAGAAGGCCAACGAGCTGCTGCTGCTGGGTGAGCGCTGGAGCGCGCAGGAGGCGCTCGCCGCGGGCATCGTCAACCGCGTTGTCCCCGACGCGGAGCTCGACGCGCTGGTGGACGAGTGGGCGGGCAAGCTGGCGGGCCGATCGCCGGTGATCATGCGCCTGGGCAAGCAGGCGATGCGCCGCCAGCTCGACATGCCGCTCGACGACGCGCTCGATTACCTGCGCGCGCAGCTCAGCCTGGCGCTGTCCACGGAGGACATCGTCGAGGGAGTGACTGCGTTCTTCGAGAAGCGCGAGCCGCAGTGGAAGGGCCGCTGATGAGCATGCTGCGCCCGCTGGTCGAGGACCTGTACGCCCGCCGCGCGCAGATCCGGTTGGGTGGCGGCGAGGAGAAGATCGCCCAGCAGCACGCGCGCGAGAAGCTCACGGCGCGCGAGCGGATCGCGCTGCTGATCGACGACGGCACGTTCGTGGAGCTGGGGATCCATGGCACGCCGCACTCTTCCCAGCGGGCGATGGACGGCGTGGAGGCGCCGGCGGACGGCGTGATCACCGGCTACGGAAAGGTCGCGGGGCGTCTGACGGCGGTGTGTGCGTACGACTTCACGGTGATGGCCGGCTCGATGGGTATGACCGGCGAGTTCAAGGTCACGCGCCTGCGCGAGCTCGCCCTCACCAAGCGCATCCCGTTCGTGTGGCTGCTGGACTCGGCGGGCGCGCGTGTGCAGGAGGCGGCGGGCGCGATGTTCGCGGGCTCGGGCCACCTGTTCCGCGAGGAGGTGGTGATGAGCGGCGTGATCCCGCAGGTGGCGGCGCTGATGGGCCCGTGCGCGGCGGGCACGGCGTACATCCCGGGGCTGGCGGACTTCGTGCCGATGGTCAAGGGCCGCGGCTCGATGGCGCTGGCGGGACCGCACCTGGTGCGCGCGGCGATCGGCGAGGAGGTCACGCAGGAGGAGCTGGGCGGCTCGCGCGTGCACTGCCGCAAGTCGGGCGTGGGCGACATGGAGGTGGCGGACGACGAGCAGTGCATCGAACGCATCAAGCAGTACCTCTCCTACATGCCGCAGAACTGCGAAGAGCGGGCTCCGATCCTGCCGGTGAGCGACCCGATCGACAGGCGCGAGGAGGAGTTGCTGGACGTGCTGCCGGAGTCCAACCGCAAGCCGTATGACATGTACGAGGTGATCCGCAGGATCGTCGACGACGGCGAGTACTTCGACATGAAGGGTCAGTGGGCGAAGACGATCATCACGTGCTTCGCGCGCTTCGGCGGCCGGCCTGTGGGGATCGTCGCCAACCAGCCCAAGCAGCTGGGCGGCATCCTGGACAACGACTCCGCGGACAAGGCCGCGCGCTTCGTGAACCTGTGCAACGCGTTCGCGATCCCGCTGGTGTTCATCCAGGACGTGCCTGGCTTTATGGTGGGCTCGAAGATCGAGGCCGAAGGCATCATTCGCCACGGCGCGAAGATGCTGTACGCGGTCGCCAACGCGACGGTGCCGAAGATCACGGTGATCACGCGCAAGGCGTACGGCGCGGGCTACTACGTGATGAACGGCCGCGCGTACGAGCCGGACCTGATCGTGGCATGGCCGAGCGCGGAGATCAGCGTGATGGGCGCAGAGGGCGTGGTGGAGATCGCGTTCCGCAAACAGGTTGACGCGGCGGAGGACCCGGCGGCGAAGAAGGCGGAGCTGATCGAGGGCTTTCGCAAGATCTTCGACGTGTACATCGCCGCGGGAAACGACCTGATCGACGATGTGATCGACCCGTGCGAGACGCGCGAGACGATCTGCCGGGCGCTGGAGATGTCGGAGAACAAGAAAATCGAGCGCCCGTGGAAGCGGCACGGGGTGGTGCCCGTATGACCTCTTTCACCTATTTTCGTCGTTGGCCGTATAACCATGGCGCACAAAAAACAAAAAACGAGACAGTGAGAACGCAGACGCGATGAGCCTCGACGACCCCGTAGTGATCACGTGCTCGATCTCGGGCGCGATCGCCAACCGCGAGCAGTGCCTGGCGATCCCGTACACGCCGGAGGAGTACGCGGCGGAGGCGCGGCGGATCGTGGACGAGGGCGGCGTGCACATCCACATCCATGCGCGCAAACCGGACGGGACCCCGTCGTATGAGATCGAGGACTTCCAGGCGATCACAGACGCGATCCGCGACGAGGTCGGCGACGCGGCGATCATCAACTACTCGACGGGCACGATCGGCGTGCCGGTGGCGAAGCGCATCGAGTACCTGAGGGCGTGCCGCCCGGAGGTGGCGGCGCTGAACATGGGCTCGATGAACTACGCCAAGTACTCGCGCTCGAAAAAGCAGTTCGTGTTCAACATGGTCTTCGAGAACCCGTTCGGCGAGATCATCGAGCTGTTGGAGGCGATGAACGAGTTGGGCATCAAACCGGAGCACGAGTGCTTCGACGTGGGCCACGTGGGAAGCCTGGCGCCGCTGATCGACATGGGCGTGCTCCACACGCCGCTGCACGTGGACTGCGTGATGGGCGTCGTCGGGGGGATCCCGCCAACGGCGCGCAACCTGGCGGCGATGGTGGACAACATCCCTCAAGGCTCGCATTGGGGCGTGATCGGGATCTCGCGCGACCAGTGGATGCTGGTCTCGGCCGCGCTCACCCTGGGCGGCTCGATCCGCGTGGGCCTGGAGGACAACCTGTACCTGCCCGACGGGACGATGGCGCGCTCCAACGGCGAGCTGATCGCGAAGGCGAGGCAGATGACCGAGGACATGGGACGTCGGCCGGCGAGCGTGCAGCAGGCCCGCGCGATGCTGGCGATCCCCCAGCGCGAGGGGAACATGGCATGAGCATGATCTTTAGAGGCGGCCTAACGGCCGCGTGCGGCGTGGGCGTGGCGGTGCCGCGGTGAGCCTCCCACTGGAGGGCCTACGCGTTCTCGACCTGTCGCGCCTGCTGCCGGGCGGCTTCTGCTCGCTGCTGCTGGCGGACTTCGGCGCGGACGTGGTGAAGGTGGAGGACACGGGCATGGGCGACTACATCCGCTGGTCGCCGCCGTACTACGAGGGCGCGCACGACAGCGCGAAGTCGGCGCTGTTCCTGTCGCTGAATCGCAACAAGCGCTCGATCCGCCTGGACCTGAAGAGCGATGGCGGGCGCGAGGCGCTGCTGGCGCTGGTGCGCGACGCGGACGTGGTACTCGAGTCGTTTCGCCCGGGCGTGCTAGATCGCCTGGGCGTGGGCTACGAGCGCATGCGCGAGGAGAACCCGGGGATCGTTTACTGCGCGATCTCGGGCTACGGCCAAACGGGGCCCAAACGCGACGCGTCGGGCCACGACATGAACTACCTAGGGCTGATCGGCCTCTTGGGTCTGACAGGTGAGAGCGGCGGCGAGCCGGTGCAGGCCGCCGGGCAGATCGCGGACCTCGGGGGAGGCGCGCTGATGGCGGCGTTCGGAATCATGGCGGCGCTGCGCGAGCGCGATGGCTCATCGCCGCAGCCCGCTCGCGCCGGCCGCGCGGCGGGCTGCGCCGGCAGTCAGGGCTCAGGCGTTGGTCAGGTCGTGGACGTGTCGATGTCCGACGGCGCGCTGTCGTGGCTGGCGATGGTGGCGGCGGCGCACTTCGCCGACGGCACGGTGCCGCGCCGCGGCGATCTGCCGCTGGCCGGCTCGCTGATCTGCTATCGCCCGTACGAGTGCGCGGACGGCTGGGTGTCGCTGGGCGCGCTGGAGCCGAAGTTCTGGCAGGCGTGGTGTCGCGGCGTGGGCCGCGAGGAGCTGATCGCGAAGCAGTTCGAGCGTCCGGGCTCGGATGCGCACGCGCAGGTGATGGAGATCTTCAAGACGCGCACGCGCGCGGACTGGGAGGCGTTCGCGCGCGAGCACGACTGCTGTCTGGAGCCGGTGCTCGAGCTGGACGAGGCACTCGACTCGGAGCTGGTGCGCGAGCGCGAGATGGTGGTCGAGCTCGAGCAGCCGGGCGTGGCCGAACCGGTGCGCCAGCTGGGTGTGCCGGTCAAGCTGACGCGCACCCCGGGCGATCACGCGCGGCTGCCCGGCCCGGCGCTGGGCGAGCACACCGAGGAGGTGCTGCTGGCTGCGGGGTACACGGCTGAGCAGGTCGCGGAGCTGCTCTCCTCGGGCGCGGCGGCGGGCCCGGCGCCGGACGCCGCAAAGCAGGAGACGACATTCAGGGCGTGAGCGGGCGATGAGTGCCCACCCCGACCTGCTGAAGATGAGCGAGCTGGCGGAGCGCTCGGGCGTGAGCGCGGGCACGATCCGCTACTACCTACGCGAGGGCCTGCTTGGCGCGGGCGAGGACGTGGTCAGGACGTCGCGCAACATGGCGTACTACCCGCCGGAGTACGTGGAGCGGATTGCGCTGATCAAGCGCCTGCAGGAGGAGCGCTTCATGCCGCTGCGCGTGATCCGGGGCGCGCTGCGGGAGGACCCCGAGCGCGTGCGCGCGCTGATCGAGCTCGAGGACCGCATCCTCGAGCGCGCGCTGATCAGCGCGGAGGACGGCAGCCGCGTGTCGCGCAAGCTCGTGCAGGAGCGCTACGGTGTCCCGCGCAACGTGCTCGAGCGCCTGGCGGAGATCGGCGTGCTGACGCCCAGCCAGCGCGGCTATGACCGCGACGATGTGAAGATCATCGAGGCGATCGCGAGCTTCCGCGCGGGCGGCTACGACGAGGCGCTGGGCTTCACGGTGTACGACACGCTGCGCTACCGTAAGGCGCTGGAGCCGTTGGTGCAGGAGGAGGTGCAGGCGCTGCTGGAGCGGCTGGCGGGCGAGGTTGAAGTCGAGCGCGCGATGGAGATCGTGGCCGCCGGCACGGAACCGCTGCGCGAGCTGATCGGCGCGATGCACTCGAAGCTGCTGCTCGCCGAGCTGCGCCGCCACCGCGGGCAGGGCGCGGGCTGAGCGAGTCGGCGACGGCGCAGGGCGTTATGCTCTGGACTCATTGACTGACCAGTCAATCTACTCCGAGGTGAAGGCCCTACGGGATGTGCGGGCGCCGCACCCGCGGCCTGGGAGCGCGCGCATGAGGGTCGCGGCAGTGCAGCTTAACTCGACCGCCGATCAGGTTGCGAACATGGCGCACGCCGATCGCCTGACGCGCGCGGCCGCGGCTGACGGCGCGAAGCTGGTCGTGTTGCCGGAGAAGTGGACGGCGATGGGCTCCGAGCAGGACCTGCGCGCTGGCGCGGAGACGCTCGACGGCGCGGCGGTGGGCTGGGCGCGCTCGATCGCGCGCGAGCTGGGCATCGACCTCGTGGCCGGCTCGATCCTCGAGCGTGTTCCTTCTCAGTCGAAGCTCGCCAACACTTCGGTGCACGTCAACCCGCATGGCGAGGTGGTGGCGGTATATCGCAAGGTGCACATGTTCGACGTGGAAGTCGGCGGGCGCACGTATCGCGAGTCGGAGCTCGAGGAGCCGGGCGAGGAGATCGTGCTCTCGCAGACCGCGGACGGCGTCGAGCTGGGGCTGTCGATCTGCTACGACCTGCGCTTCCCGGAGCTGTACCGGATCCTCGCGGTGCGCGGCGCGCGAATCGTCGCGCTGCCGGCGGCGTTCACGCTGGCGACGACGCGCGATCACTGGGAGCCGCTGGTGCGAGCGCGCGCGATCGAGAACCAGGCGTTCGTGATCGCGGCCAACCAGGTGGGCGAGCATCCGGCGGACGGGTCGGAGAGCGTCCAGCACTCGGGCGGGCGCTCGATGATCGTGGACCCATGGGGGCTGGTGCTGGCGCAGGCGCCCGACAAGGAGGGCTATATCGTGGCGGAGCTCGACCTCGAGTACCAGCTCGAGATCCGCGCGCGCCTGCCGTCGCTCGCCAACCGCCGTCCCGAGGCCTACCGCTGGCCGGTTCGGGAGCCCGTATGAGCGCCGGACGCGCACCGGCCCAGCGTGCGAAGGCGCCGGACAAGCGCCGGCTGATCCTCGATGCTGCGGTGCGGGTGTTCGCGCGCCAGGGCTTTCACGCGTGCCGGGTGTCGGATATCGCCGACGAGGCGGGGGTGGCGTACGGGCTCGTGTACCACTACTTCGCCTCCAAGGACGAGGTGCTCGACACGCTGTTCCTCGAGCGCTGGCGCGTGATGCTCGAGTTGATCCGCGAGGTCGACGCGAACGCGATCCCGGTCCGCGACAAGCTGGGGGCGATCGCGTCGTTCATCATCGACAGCTACCGGCACGATCCCGACCTGATGAAGGTGATCATCGTCGAGGTGACCCGTGCGGCGAACTCGTTCGGGAACACGCACATCGGCACGATCCGTGAGGCGTACGACCTGATTGGCGGGATGATCGTCGAGGCTCAGGGCGAGGGCGTGTTCAAGGTGGAGATCGAACCGCGGTTCGCGGCGATGGCCTTCTACGGCGCGATCGAGCAGCTGCTAACGGGCTGGATCTTCGACCTGCTGCCGCAGGACGAGGAGTACTTCGAGCGGGCGAAGTGGCTGGTGGTCGAGACGGTGTGCGGCGGTCTGGAGGCGTGAAGGGCGATCGGGCTCGACGCTCGAGCTGCCGTGCGGTCCGCGCCCGGGGCGCTCGCACACGCCGCGCGTTTCGAATTCGACCCCGCTGGGGAATAGACTGACGCGCGCATGCAGAACGAGATGGTCAAGCGGCTGATGTGGCAGGGCCTGCTGGCGGGCGTGAGCGCGCTGGTGGCGATCGTCGCCAACCGTGCAGCGGCAACCGTGTGGCGGCGCGTGTTCGACGAGGAGCCGCCGGAGTGAGCGCCACAGGGGGACCACCGCAGGCTGGGGAGCCGCCGGGAAGCGCTCAGGACGAGGACACACAGAGCATTGCGACGGCGATCGCGGAGGTGTCCGAGCGCGCGACGCTGCTCGTGCGCGAGGAGATCGAACTGGCCAAGGCGGAGATGGCCGAAAAGACGACCAAGCTCGTCAAGGGCGCAGTCGTGGGCGCGGCGGCGGGCGTGTTCTTCTTCACCGCGCTGGTTTTCGCGCTCGTCGGATGTGCGTGGCTGCTCTACTACTACCTCCCGATCGGCGACAAGTTCACCTACTTCTGGGGCTTCTTCGCGATGGCGGTGATCCTCGTGGCGCTCGGCACGCTCGCGGGCCTGATCGCCGCGAGGGCGGTCAAAAGAGGAGCGCCGCCGATGCCGAACATGGCCATCGAGGAGGCGCGCAAGATCCGCGAGAGCGTGGCCTCGGGCGCGGCGACGGTCCAGGACGCTCACGGCGGCGCGGCCCCGTATCGCGCCGCGGGCACGGGGAGCGAGAGCTGATGCCCCAGCGCTCGCCGGCGGAGATCCGCAGCTCGATCGAGGCCAACCGCATGGAGCTCGCGTTGTCGGTGCAGCGGCTGCGCGGCGAAGTGACGCGCGTGACGGACTGGCGCGCGCACATCGAGCGTCACCGCAGCGAAATCACGGTCGGCGCGGCGGTCGTGGGATTGATGATCGGCGCGCGGGTGCTGCGCGGCCGTCGCCGTCGTCGCCGCTGAGCGCCGCATGGCGGCGCGGATGCGGCGTCCTCAGTCGCTCGCGTGCCAAGCACGCCACGCTCCTTGCGTCCTGGCCCCGCTTGCCCTGCGGCGCTCAGGCTGATCAGGCGAGCAGCGCGCGGGGGAGCGCGCCGACGCCGATCAGACCCGGCCCGGTGTAGGTGCCGATCACGGGTCCGACCTCGGAGGTGAACACGGGCTCGGAGTCGAAGATCTCCCGGCAGCGCTCGATCAGCCGCTCGGCCTGCTCGGTCGCCTGGATGTGCTGCACGACCCAGCCGTCTGCGCCGTTGTCGTGGAGATCCTGCGCGTAGGCGACCATGCGCTCGAACGCGCGCCCGGCGGTTCGCACGCGCTCGACTGGCACGATCTCGCGCTCGAGCGACAGGATCGGCTTGATCTTGAGCGTGCCGCCGAGCCACGCCTGCGCCTTGCCGATGCGCCCGCCGCGCTTCAGGTACTCGAGCGTGTCCAGGCAGAACCAGATCCGCAGCACCTTGCGCGCCTCGCGCACGCGCGTAACGACGGCGTCCTTATCGGCGCCTGCACGGGCGGCGGCGCACGCGGCGAGCACGAGCAGCCCGGTGCCGCCGCAGGCGGTTTCGCTGTCGATCACCTCGACGCGCTCGCCGAGGCCGCGCTCGGTGAGAAGTCCGTGCGCCTGGCGCGCCGCCTCGACGGTGCCGGAGATGCCGCCGGCGAGATGAATCGAGACGACGTCGCGTCCTTCGTCGATCAGCGGCTCCCACACGGCGAGGAAATCGCCGATCGACGGCTGCGAGGTGGTGGGCAGCTCGCGGTCGTCGCGCAGCCGTTCGTAGAAGCCGTCGAAGCCGTCCATCTGCAGCTCGCGCTCGGGTTCGCCCCTCCAGCCCACGTACAGGCTGACCTGGTGGACGCCCTGCGCCTGCGCGAGCGCGCGGGGAAGGTAGTGAGTGCTGTCGGCTGCAACCGCGACTGAGGCCATGCGGCGCGGGACGCTACACCAACGCTTGCGCGAGCTCCCCCGACTCGTACATCTCGGTGACGATGTCACAGCCGCCGATCAGCTCTCCGCCGACGAACAGCTGGGGGATCGTGGGCCAGTCCGACAGCGCGGCGAGCTCTTGGCGGATGCGCGCGTCGGGCAGCACGTTGACCGCTGCGAACGGCACGTCGAGCGCCTGCAGCGCGGCGACGGTGCGAGCGGAGAAGCCGCACGCGGGCGCCTCGGGCGTCCCCTTCATGAACAGGATCACCTTGTGCTCGGAGATCGCCTGCGCGATCGCGTCGCGGATCGGGTTGGGCTCCTCGCCCGACGCCGGTGTCGGCGCTGGCTGCGGGGCGGACATCGGCAGTGGCTGGGACTGGCTTGCGGACATGGAGTGCTCCTACCTGTCAGTTGGTGGGGATCTTCGATGGGGCCTGGGTCTTGAGCGCGAGCGCGTGGATCGCTCCGCCGATCTCCGCGCCGAAGACCGCATACACGAGACGGTGCTGCTCGATCCGGCTGAGGCCGTCGAACGCGGGCGCGGTGACGGTGGCGCGGAAGTGGTCGCCGCCCCCGGTGTAGTCCTCGACCTCGGCGTCTGCCCCCGGGATGGCGGTCTCGATGCGCTGCTTTATGTCCTCTGCGGAGGGCATGCGCCTCAAGGGTAGAAGGTCTGCGTCCGTGTGCGAGCGCCGCCTCGGCACCGCTATACTTTGGAAAGTCTTGCAGCCGTCCACAGGAGCCACAGCCATGATCGAGATCACCGACAAGGGCGCCGAGAAGGTGCACGAGTTCCTCGCCTCCCAGCAGGCGGACGTGAGCGTGGCGGGTTTGCGCGTGGGCGTGCGCGGCGGCGGCTGCTCGGGCTTCCAGTACCAACTGGCGTTCGATGAGCAGCGCGAGAGCGATGTCGTGTTCGAGAGCCACGGGCTGAAGCTGCTGGTGGACGGCGAGAGCCTGCAGTTCGTGCGCGGCTCGACGATCGACTACGAGGAGAGCCTGCAGGGTGCGGGCTTCAAGGTCAACAACCCCAACGTGGTTGCGGCCTGCGGCTGTGGCTCCTCGTTCCGTGTCGCCGAGGAGGAGCAGGTCTCAGCGGTCTGACCTCCGCGCGCGAGCGCGGACCGGGTCGGAGCGCGTGACGCGCTCCGCAGCATAGGCTCAACCGATGGCCGTACTGCCTCAGGCGCTGCGCGGCGTCACTCCTGCGGGTCTGCGCGACGACGTGCGCGTGCGCGCGCTGGCGCTCGGTCTCGGGCTGATCCCGCCGCGCACGATGCACTCGGCAGCCGACGCGCGTGCGCTGCTCGACGCAGTGGCCGACGCGCGCCGCGTGGTGGAGATCGGCGTGTACGAGGGCGCCTCGGCGGTGGCGTTGTGCGGAGCACTCGCGCCGGGAGCGGAGCTGCACCTGATCGATCCGTTCGGCTTGCACCCGGATGCGCTCCCGCGCGGGTGGGGAGCGAGCGAGTGGGCCACGCGCCGGGCGGTCGCCCGCGGGCTGCGCCGGCGCGGCGCGCAGGCTCCGCGCGTGTACTGGCACGTGGCCCTGTCCAGCGATGTCGCCGAGCGATGGAGCGGGGAGGTTGACCTGGTGTTCGTCGACGGCGACCATTCGCAGGCGGGCTGCGAGCTCGACTGGGCCAGCTGGAGCCCGTTCGTGGCAGTGGGTGGGCGCATGGTCTTCCACGACGCGCGCGCGGGGCAGCCGGGCGGGCGCGGCCTGCCCGGCCCGAGCGCCGTGGTCGATCGTCACTTCCGGGACGACGGCACGCCAGGCTGGAGGATCGTCGCCGAGGCCGATCGCACCGTGGTCCTAGCGCGCATCGCCTGACCCCGTCGGCGGGGTTGACTCCCTGGTGGTCACTGTGGTACGGTCGCCGCGACATGATGTCAAGCGTCGCAAGGGGTGCGGAGCGCCCAGGCCTCCGGCAATGCTCGATTTCCCGTCGGGGGGCGGGGTGCTTGGTGCCCTGGTGTAGTACTGGCTTGACCTTGACGCAGGAGATGTTTTCTGCAAAGGTCAGGTGCACAGCGCCGTTGGCTGGGAGACAGTCAGCGGTTACGGCTGATTTCGGGGCGTCTCTGTCCTGAAGAGGGGATTCTCGGGGTCGGTCGATCTATTCCTAGAGGGTAAAGGAGCAGTGGACAGATGAAACGCACTAAGATTGTGGGGGTCTGCCTCGTGGCTGCACTGGCCATGATGGGGCTCAGCGCGATGGTTGCGTCGAGCGCCTCGGCAGGCACCTACTACTGGTGTCAGGCGCAGAAGAAAGGCAACTTCACGGAATCAGGCTGCAAAACGGTTGCTGAAAAGAAAGGCGTGCCGGACCACAAGGGTCACTTCGAACTGATCCCCGTCGCGGCGTGTGTCGCCCAGAAGAAAGGCAACTTCACGGAAGCAGGCTGCAAAACGGTTGCTGAAAAGAAAGGTAAACCGGACCACAAGGGTCACTACGAATTGAGCAAAGGCCGTAAGTTCACGGACACGACCGGTAGCGCGAAGCTCGCGACTCCGGACCTTGGTCCGAACGACGTCGAATGCACGGCCAGCACCTCGGAAGGTGAAATCACCTCCTCGACGACCGGCACCGACAGGGTCAAATTCACCAACTGCACGCTGGAAGGTAAAAAATGCGAAAGCGTTGACTTCTTCGGCGGCGGCACGGCATCCGGTGAAGCAGGTACGATCGAGACCAACCTGCTCGACACCAAACTGGTGGATCACGGTGAAAAAGCAGGCGGGTACCTGCATCAAGAACCCGCTCTGAACGAAGTCTGGACTGAAGTCGTCAGCTCAGAAAAAGAACCGTACTCGTCAGAATTCATCTGCGGTGGTGAAATCATCCTCCGTACGCACGGGTCCGTGAGCGGCGTGGACACGCCGGTCAACGCAGCGCCGAGCACGTCGAGCACGACGACGTTCGGTGTGGGCGAGGGCGAACAGGCACTGTTGACTGAAGTCTTCAACGGCGCTGAATTCATCCCGACCGGTGGCGCGCCCTCGAGCGAGGAAACGACATCGACCATTAGCAACGAAGCGGCGATCGAGATCAAAAGCTGATCGCCCAAGCCAAGTGACGAACAGGTCAGCGCTGGTTTCACAGCGCTGACCTGGGCACAAGGGGTGTGCGCGGAGCCGTTGCTTCGCGCACACCCTTTTTCGTGGAGCAGGGGTGTCGCGCGCGGTGGTCGCAACGCCGACGCCTGATCCCCTTGACATCGGATGCGCTTGACGTGAGGCGTGCTTGACGCTTGACAGGTACCGGGGAACGGATACACTCTTTGCCAGAGGCTCAAGGGGAGACAGACCATGGATGGGCAGCGCGAGGGAGGGTTGGCAGTGATTTCGGCAGTGTGTAGCGGCAGACATGCCCGCTCATGGCTCGCTCGCCGTGCGTCGAGGCAAAGCCCCCGTCGCGCGGGCACTCGACGTTCCGTCGCCAGGCGACACCGCCTCCTCTCGCGCTGCCTGCTGATGTCCCTCTGCGCGATCGGCGTGTCGTCGCTGGGCGCCGCCACAGCATGGGGCGCCGGCACGGAAGCACAAGTTCCGCGCGAACGCGTCTTCAGCTTCCGCTTCGGAGCGCCGGGCAAGGGCGAAGGACAGTTCTCGCATCCCACCGGCGTCGCCGTCAACGACTCCAGCGGCGAGGTATACGTCGCCGATCGCGAAAACGACCGTGTCGAGCAGTTCGCGCCGGTGCTCGGCGCCGAAGGGGAACCCACGGGCGAGAAATATGCGGGGCAGTTCACCGTGCCCTTCCCTGGACAGATCGCGGTGGACAACTGCACGATCAAATGCGCGGAAGATCCCTCCACGGGCGACGTGTATGTCGCCGGCGCCAAGAATGCCAAAGCAGAACCCACCGAAGACGACGTTCTGTTCAAGTACACGCCCGCCGGTGTAGAGATAGGCGCTGCACACAAATTCAAACAGGCGATCGATGGTGTCGCCGTTGACCCACAGGGTGCGGTGTTCGTCTACGAAGAAGGCGGCGGGATCGGGATCTTCGGTAACGCCGAACTGAACCTCGAAGTGAAAAAGCCGGAAGCGACCGTGCAGATTGGCACCAAGGGCGGCGCCCAGCCAGGGCTCGCGGTGGACACCTCCGGACACCTGTACGTCGGCGCGGGCGTCAACTCCGAAGAAGCGACCCACGACAAGGGTCTGTCGGAACTGCTCGCCGAAGCAGGCACTGAATACGAAAACCTCCACAGCAGCCCCGAGGCGCGAGTCGCCGAGCTCGAAGGCGGCACAGGCGCGGTTCTGATCCCGGACATGGACTACGAAGAGAGCACTGCCGTGGCGGTTGGTCCAGCCGAGGCCGTCGGCGGTTCGGTGGGTCCCGAAGAGGATGCGTTCGTCGCGAACGTGGGAACCGTCGCGGGCGTTCCGGTCAGCTCCGTGGCCGTATTCGGCCCGCACTCGGAACCCCCGGAAACCGGAGGGAACGTCGAAGAACGCCATGGAGATCTCCTCCAGCGCATCAACGCACCCGGCCTGATCGGCGCCGACGCCGTGGCGGTCGACGGCGGGGGGACCATCTACGCCGTGGGCGGCACGTCGGACACCGTTCGACGTGTTCGACCTCGAATCCCGAGGTCGCCCATCGGTGGGAGACCTGTCCGAGGAGGCCAGCTGTGGGCAGAAAGCGCCCGAAGAACCAGAGCTGTGCTCGCCCGCCGCGACCGAGACGATCCTGAAGGCCCAGGTCAACTCGGCCGGGCGCGACACCCACTACGACTTCGAATACGCAGCGGGACCCGGCACCTGCAAGGCGAGTCCGTCGAGCTGCACGACGGCGCCTGTCCCGCCCGCGGACGCTGGCGAAGAATTCGGCGGCAGCGAGGTGAGCGCCGAGCTAACCGATCTGCCATCCGGGATCTACCACTACCGCGTCACCGCCACCGCGGCGGGTGAGGTCGTCCACAGCGCTGAAAAGACCTTCACGATCGTTGCTTCGACGAGCGGGCTGCCCGACGGGCGGGCGTGGGAAATGGTTTCTCCCGCCAAGAAGGGCGGATACGAACCGGAAGCGCTCACCAGGGAAGGCGGCACGATTCAGGCGGCGGCAAATGGCGAGGCGATCACGTACGTGTCGGACGGGCCGATCCCGGCAGGCAGCCACCCGGAAGGCAACCGCAATCCGGAACCCACGCAGGTGCTCTCGTTCCGTGGGGCGGCCGGCTGGGAATCGCAAGACATCGTCACTCCAAACGAAACGGGAGCCGGTGTCTCGCCCGGGCATCCTCGCGAGTATCAGTTCTTCTCCACCAACCTGGCGCTCTCGCTCGTCGACCCGTTCTACTCGGTGCCGAGCTCGCTCGCACGCCCACCGCTCGCGCCGCCGGTCCCAGGCGAGACCCGCGAAGAAAACGGCGAACAGGAAACCACCAGCTATCTTCGCGACGACGCGCCGCTGCGACCCGAACGGTCAGCCGACGAGACCGAACAGGACTTCGACGAAACGCAGGAAAACTACGAAAAGGCGAAGGAAAACGGAGCGAAGAAGGGCAATGCCGGCTTCCTCGCACTCGTGACGGAAGCCAACCAGCCCGCCCCTGACTTCGGTGAAGACCTCAACGAAGAAGGCATCGTGCCGGTTGCCGCAACGCCAGATCTGAGTCACGCTGTCTTCCAGTCCAAGCGAGCAGCGTCCGGCCTCTACGAGTGGGGTGGCCCCGAACGTAATACCAAGCTGCAGCTCGTCAGCCAGTTGCCTGCAGGCACAAGGGTTCCGTCTGAATTCGCTGGACTTGGCGGGGCGGCGGGCCAGCACGGCCTTTCGTCCGATGCTCGCCACGCGATCTCGAGCGACGGGTCGCTCGTGTTCTGGACGTACAAGCAGGGCAGCGCGTTCCACCTGTACGTGCGCGACACCGAACTCCAGAAGACGCTCGAGATCGACAAGCTCCAGCCTGGGGAAGAACCGCCGGAACTCGCGAAAAGCGAACCGCCCGACGCGGTCTTCCAGACGGCGAGTGCCGACGGCAAGAAGGTCTACTTCACCGATACGCAGCGGCTGACCGCCAATTCGAAGGCGGTAGCAGGGTCACCGGACCTCTACGTCTTCGAACTGGAAATCGAAGACGGTGTGCTGAGCGGCAAGATCGTCGATCTCACGCCGGAGGAAGGGGCCGACGTGCTCGTGCAGGCCCACGTCGCTGGCGGTGTGCTTGCCGCAAGCGAAGAAGGCAAAGACGGCGCGTATATCTACTTCGTCGCCAACGGGGCGCTCACCTCGGAAGCAGCACGAGGCCAGTGCAACGGCGAAAAAGAATGGAAGGCGCCAGCCGGATCTACCTGCAACCTCTACGTTCGCCACTTCAACCCGGAATCCCAGCAGTGGGAAGCCCCGGAGCTGGTCGCGGTGCTTTCCAGCGAAGACAACCCGGACTGGGGCGGTGCGAGCGCGGAAGGAGACCTCAAGCTGATGACCTCACGGGTATCGCCGGACGGCGAATACCTCGCGTTCATGTCCGACAGGAGCTTGACGGGATACGACAACGAAGACGTGAACAGCAAACGCCCCGGCGAACACATGGACGAGGAGGTCTACCTCTATGACGCGGGCGACGGACAGCTCGTGTGCGCGTCGTGCAACCCGACCGGAGCGCGTCCGCGCGGCGTGCTCGACCTCGGCCAGGACAACACCGGCGGCAGCGGGGAAGGCCTGGGGCTGGTCGTCGATCGCGGCGAAACCTGGGCGGTTTCGCGGTCGCCGCTCGACACCGAGGACAACTGGCTGGCAGGGAGCATCCCCGGGTGGACTGCCATCGAAGAGAGCCGGGGCATCTACCAGTCCCGCTACCTGTCGAACAGCGGGCGTCTCTTCTTCAACAGCGCCGACGCGCTCGTGCCGCTGGCGACGCCGACGAAGGAAGAGGGGATCGGGGGCGCTCAGAAGCTGACGGTGGGCGTCGAGAACGTCTACGAGTACGAGCCGGGCGGCGAAGGCGGCTGCGGCAGCGAAGGCGGCTGCGTCGCGCTGATCTCCTCGGGTACGTCCCCGCACGAATCCGCGTTCCTCGATGCGAGCGAAAGCGGCAATGACGTGTTCTTCCTCACCGCCGCCAAGCTTGCCCCCCAGGACGAAGACACGAACTTCGACGTCTACGACGCCAGTGTCTGCGGAGCCAGTTGCCCGACCGCGCCGCCCGCGGCGCAGGAACAGTGCGAAGGAGAAGGCTGCGAGAAGACCTTTACGGCGGAACAGGCCTTTGCCGGTCCGGCCACGAGCACGTCCACGGGCTCGGGCAACCTCGGGCAGGTCTCCGTGCTCGGGAAGAAAGAAGAAAAGCCGGCGACGACGGTCAAGCCTTTGACCCGGGCACAGAAGCTCGCCAAAGCGCTCAAGGCGTGTAAGCGGGACAAGCACAAGGCCAAGCGGCTGGCGTGCGAAAAGCAGGCCCGCAAGAAGTATGGGCCGAGCAAATCGTCAACCAAGAAGAAGTCGAAGGGCAAGTCATGATCCGGACTCCTCGCTCGCGCCCAGGCTTCTCTTGCGCGCACCGTATAATCCTGGCGAGCGTTGTGATGCTCGCCACGTTCGGCGCGGCGAGGTCCGTAGCCGACGCTGAAGTGCCCCCTACGCCGCATTGGAATCTCGAAGCGCGCCCGGCTCCGACGAACCTGCAGCCCGGCAAGGAAGGGATGATCGTGGTGACCGCCACGAACAACGGCGACGCCGCGACGGCCGGGACGGCTGTGATCTCGGACAAGCTTCCGAGCGGTGTGCTGGCGACCGCGGTGCAGGCGTCGGTCAGGGGCCACCGCAACTCGCCGACCCGACAGGTACCGACCTGCTCGACGAAAACCGGCCCAGAAGTGACGTGCAACTCAAGCGTGCCCGTGCTGCCCTACGAAGAGCTGGTGCTCGCGATCAGGGTGAGCGTGGCATCCTCGCCGGGCGCGTCCTCCGGCGAAAACCGCGCCACGCTCACCGGCGGTGGGGCATCCGAAGCCAAGGTCGAACGGACGATCAGCCTGAGCGGCGCCCCAACGAACTTCGGCCTCGAAACCTACAAGCTCACGCCGGAAACCGAAAGCTTCGCGCCGGATGTGCAGGCCGGCTCGCATCCGTTCCAGTTGACGAGCACGTTTAACCTGAACGAGCGTTTCGAAAAAGAGGCCGGCAATCTCAATGAAACGCTCCCCGCGGCAAGCGGTCTGTCAAAGACTCTTGCATTCAAGCTGCCGCCCGGCTTGATCGGGAACGTCAACGCGGTCGAACAGTGCACGAACGTCGAGTTCGGCTCTCACGGCGAAGAAGAACCGAACGCATGCCCCAACAGCACGGTCGTGGGGGTCGCCTCCGCCACGGTCAACATCGAGAACACGGTGCACTTCACGACGTTCACGGTTCCGGTCTTCAATCTCGTGCCCGAAGAACCCGGCGAGCCCGCGCGGTTCGGATTCACCGTCAACCACGTGCCGGTGATCCTCGACACGGCTGTTCGTACCGGTGAAGGCTACGGCGTCACGGTGAGCGTCCACAACACCTCGTCGGCGGTACAGGTGCTCGGCAGCACGGTGACATTCTGGGGCGTGCCGGCCGATCCGCGCCACAACGCGTCACGAGGCTGGAGCTGCTTCGAATACGGCACCGAAGCCTACAGGCAGGAAAACCCATGCGAACTGACCCTCAAACCGCAGAACCCGAAGCCTCTGTTGCTTTTGCCGACAACCTGTGAACCCCTCAAGTCAACCGTTGAAGGCGTCTCGTGGGGCGCGACCGTCGAAGGTCACCGCTGGGAAGAAGCGCCGCTCGCGCCGGGAGGCGGAGCTGTCGAAGCCGAACAGCCGACCACATTGACCGGTTGCAACAACCTGCCTCCGTTTGAACCGAGCATCGAGGTGCGCCCGGAAACCGAAGACGCGAGCACCCCGACGGGGCTGACAGTTCAAGTGAACGTTCCGCAGCAGTCGACGGTCGAATCCACGGTCGAAGGAGCTGCACGCGCCGTGCCCGACATCTCCTCGACGAAGCTCGTCCTCCCGGAAGGTCTCCAGACCAGCCCGGCCGCCGCGAGTGGGCTTACTTCGTGCACTGTGGGCCAGGCTGGTTTCAACGGTCAGGAAGGCGATCCGGGGGAAGCGCTCGCTGGCGAACTCGACCGCCAGAGCTTCAAAGATGAACCGGCATCCTGCCCGCCCGAAGCAAAAGTCGGCACGGTCAACATCAAGACGCCTGTCCTGAAAGAAGAACTCGTCGGCTCTGTTTATCTGGCGAGCCAGGACACCAACCCCTTCGCCTCGCCGCTCGTCCTCTACATCATCGCCACAGAACCATCCTCGAAACTGCTTGTCAAGCTTGCTGGCGAAGTCAAAATGGATCCGGTCACCGGTCAGCTGACCTCCGTGTTCGCCAACACGCCGCAGACGCCCTTCGAAACGCTGACGCTGCACCTGACGAGCGGCGAACGCGCATCGCAGACCACGCCTGCCCGCTGTGGAGAAAGCTACGAAGCCGCCGCGACATTCCACACATGGCTCGCAGGCGTTGAATCACCGGCCACAGAACGGACGTCGAACCCCGCTGAATTCAAGATCACCTCGGGACCGGGCGGCAGCGCTTGCCCGGGCGCGACGCTGCCCTTCGGACCGGGCTTCCAGGCCGGGAGCACCAACGGTCAGGCTGCCGCGTTCACGCCGTTCACGCTCACGATCAACAAGCCCGACGGCCAGCAGTCGCTGACGTCGATCACGGCGCAACTGCCCCCCGGGTTGTCCGCCGAGATCGCCGCGGTGACCCCATGTGGGAACCCGGCGGCCCTCGAAGCGGTGCCGACGCTGAGCTCGAGCCCGCCGCCGTGCGGTCCGGAAAGCGAAGTCGGCACCACGTCGAGCAGCTCGGGCCTCGGCGGCGAGCCGGTGACCCTCCCTGGCAAACTTTATTTGACACAGGGCGTCAACGGTGCTCCATTCGGGCTGCTCGCCGCGACCGAAGCAAAAGCCGGTCCGTTCAACCTCGGCTGGGTCTACATCCTCTCGACGATCACCGTCAACGAAACGACCGCGGCGGTCACGACGAAAACCATCAAGCCGATCCCCACGATCCTCGACGGGGTGCCGGTGCAGCTGAAACAGATCAACGTCACGGTCGAGCGCCCGGGGAACGCCCCGTTCCAGTTCAACCCGACGAACTGCACGCCGATGTCGGTCGGCGGGACGCTCACGGGCGCGGAAGGAGCGAGCGATCCGGTCTCCTACCCGTTCGTGGTATCCAACTGCGCGAGCCTGCCGTTCAAACCAACGCTCACGGCGTCGGTTGCTGGCCAGGGAAGCAAAACCGATGGGACGACGTTCTCGGTCAAGATCGAATCGCCGGGTCTCGGCCAGGCGAACATCCACAAGGTCGACCTCACGATCCCGTCGCTGCTGCCCTCGCGTCTGACGACGATCCAGAAAGCGTGCCTGGAAGCGACCTTCAACGCTAACCCGGGCTCGTGCGACGAAGGGTCGGTGATCGGCGAAGGCGTCGTGCACACGCCCGTGTTCAAGAACCCGCTGAGGGGCCCGGCGTACCTCGTCTCACACGGTGGCGCTGCGTTCCCGGACGTCGAGTTCGTGCTGCAGGGCGAAGGCGTGAAGATCGTGGTGGACGGCAAGACCTACATCCACAACGGCATCACGTACTCGAAATTCGAAACCTCGCCCGACGCGCCCTTCACGACGTTCGAAACGGTCTTCCCGGCCGGCCCGCACTCCGCGCTCACTCCCAGCGTGCCGGAAAGCGAAAACTTCAACCTGTGCAAACAGACGCTCACGATTCCCACGGAAATCACGGGACAGAACGGCGCGTTCATCTCGCAGACGACCAAAGTCGCCATCACTGGCTGCAAAGGCGTCGCCGCCTTCAAAGCCACGAAGGCTCAGCTGCTCGCGAAAGCGCTGAGGGCGTGCAAGAAATACAAGAAGAAGAGCAAGCGCGTCGCCTGCGAAAAGGCCGCGCGCAAGAAGTACGGGTCGAAGACCAAGAAGACCTCGAAGAAGAAGCCCAAGAAGAAATAGGAGCAGGGCCGCGGGTTCGCCGGCCGGAGGCGACAGGCGCGCGCTAACCCGGCTCGTTCGCCAGCGAGCGCCACAGGTAGCGGCACGCGAGCGTGCGCTGCGGGCGCCACGGCTCGGCGATTCGCTCCATGGTGGGCGCGTCGGGGAGACCGTCGAGCCCGTAGGCCCGTTCGATCGCGCGGCGGATGCCCAGGTCGCCGACGGGCAGCACGTCGGGACGCTCGAGGTGGAACATCAGGAACATCTGTGCCGTCCACAGGCCGAGGCCCTTGACCGCGACGAGCTCGGTGATCACGTCCTCGTCGGAGAGCGTGTCGAGCTGCTCGAGCTCGAGCTCGCCCGAGATCACGTGCTCCGCGAGCGAGCGCAGGTAGCCGACCTTCGCGCGCGAGAGCCCTGCCGCCGCGCGCAGCTCTTCCGGGTCGTCCGCGAGGATCTCCTGCGGCGTCGGCGGGCGCCCTTCGAAGCGAGCGGTCAGGCGCCCGTAGATGGCCCGGGCGGCGAGCACCGACAGCTGCTGGCCCGTGATCGAGCGCACGAGCGCGCCGTAGTGGTCATCGGGATGCGGACGGCTGTCTCGCATGTCGCCGAGTGAGCCGACCGAGTCGATCAGCTGCGCGAGCACCGGGTCGGCCGCTCGCAGGTGGGCCACGGCGCGCTTAGACAGACGGCAGCGCCTCGAGCGCAACTGGCTCGCCGTCGAGCGCGTTCAGCGCCCGCTCGAGCGACATCGCCAGGCACGTGAAGCTGGGGGTGTCGCGCACCGTGTAGCGCGACGCCTCGGTCGTACGCAGCCGCTGCACCAGGTCGAGGAACGTGCCGACGTCGTCGGTGTCGAACGCGACCACGAACTCCTGGTCGTCGAGGCCGAACGAGTACGTCGTGTGGTTGTCTACGCCGGGGTATTCGCGGCCGACCTCGATGTGGCCCTGCATGATCCGCCAGCGCTCGTCCGCCGGCAGCGCGTACCACTCGCGCGACTTCACGAACGGGTACACGAACACGTAGCGTCCGCGGAAGCCACGCGGCACCACGCGCTCGTCCTCGGAGTACTCCGAGCTCTTGCGCATGCCCAGGAACGAGTACGGGATCTGCGCCCACTGCATCAGCCCACTCTGCGCCAGCACCACGTGGAACTCGTGGATGCGGTCGAGGTTCTCAGCCTCTGAGACGAGCAGCAGCTCCGCGTCCCCGCGCGTGCCCACCAGCGAGAAGCTCTGCAGCAGGTGCCCGTCGGCGAAGTCCTCGCACGCGGCCGCGAACTCGAGCTTGTCCTGCGCGCGCCGCTCGCTGTCGAGGCGCCGCCAGGCGGGGTCGAGCTTCAGGAACGTGTACTTGACGAAGCGGCGCGTGCTCATGCATCCGATTATCGCAGCGGATAGAGTGGACGCGTGCGGATCGCGCTCCTGTCGCCGTACTCTTGGACGTATCCGGGTGGCGTCACCCGCCACATCGAGGCACTCGCGTCCGAGCTGACCGCGGAGGGGCACGAGGCGCGGATCCTCGCGCCGTTCGACCCCGACGACGCGCTCTCGCGGCGCCTGCATCGCGGCGCCCGTCCGCAGCAGCGCACGGTGTCCGAGGACTTCGTCTCGCTCGGGCGCACCGTCGGCCTGCCGGCCAATGGCGCCGTCTCGAACATGGCGCTCACGCCCGACGCCGTGTTCGCGCTGCGCCGCGAGCTGCGTCACGGCGGCTACGACGTGCTGCACATACACGAGCCCGTCGTGCCGTTCCTCTCGTGGGATGCCCTCACCAGCGCCGGCGCGCTGCCGCTCGTGGGCACCTTCCACACCTACTCCGAGAACGCGCTCACCAACGGCATCGCCGCGGGCCCGCTCGGCGGGCGCCGGCGCATGAACCGCCTGCACGCGCGCATCGCCGTCTCCGAGGCCGCCGCATGGACCGCACGGCGCTTCTACGGGGGGCGCTACCGTATCATCCCCAACGGCGTCCACCTGTCCGACGCCAGCGAGCGCGGAGAGGACCGCGAGGCGGGCGAGGCGCCCGACCGCTGCCGGCCACTGAGGATCCTGTTCGTCGGGCAGGCAGTCGAACGCAAGGGGCTGCCGGTGCTGCTGCAGGCGTTCGAGGCGCTGCGCGACCAGATCCCCGCGACGCTCACGCTCGTCGGCGCCAGCGCCCAGGAGGTCGCCCACATGATGCTCGACGACCGCGGCGTGCACGCGCTCGGCAAGGTCTCAGAGGAGCGCAAGCTCGCCGAGCTCGCGCGCGCCGAGGTGCTGTGCGCTCCGTCGCTCGGCGGCGAGAGCTTCGGCATGGTGCTCACCGAGGCGTTCGCCACCGCCACGCCCGTCCTCGCCTCCGACATCCCCGGATATCGCGACGTCGTGCGTGACGGCACCGACGGGCTGCTCGTGCCCGCGGGGGACGCGCTCGCGCTCGCCGAGGCGCTGCGCGCGATCGCGCTCGCTCCCGAGGAGCGCGCACGGATGGCGCGCGCCGCGCGCGAGCGCGCCGAGCGCTTCGCCTGGCCGCGCGTCGCCGCCGAGGTTCTCGACTGCTACGAGCAGGCGCTGCGCGTCGGCTCGCCCGCCACCCGCGTGGGACGCGCCGCTGTGCGCTACGGCCTCGCTCCCGCCGACCTGCAGCCGCGGATCCCCGCCGAACGGCTGCCATCGCTGGTGCCGCCCGGGCCGCCGCTCGTCGGGCGCCCACGGCGCATGCGCACGCTGCGTCGCGCGGGGGTGCTCGCCAGCACGCTCGCCGCCGCCACGCTCGCCGCCATGGCGCTGCAGCGCGTGGGCGTCACGCGCGTGGCCGCCTCGCTGCTTGCGTCCAAGCCCGGGCTGATCGCCGCCGGCGTGGCGTTGATGTGCGCCGCGATGTTCGCTCGGGCGCTCTCGTGGCATTCGATCCTCGCCGCCGCCCCCACATGGCGGCGTGTCAAACGCCGCGACGCGATGCAGGGCACGTTCATCGGCGTGCTCATGTCCGCCACGCTGCCAGCCCGCCTGGGCGAGCCCTCGCGCGCGCTGATCGTCGCGCGGCGTCTCGGTCGTGCGCGCGAGACGCTCCCGATCGTCCTCGGCACGATCGTCTCGCAGACGCTGCTCAACCTGCTCGCGCTGGTGATCCTCGGCGGCGTCACGCTCTCGAACGTCAGCGTGCTCGACGTGCACGATCGCGCGCTGCTGCTGATCGCGCTCGCGCCGCTCGCCGCGCTGCTCGCGCTCGCGCTTGCACCCGTGCTCGTGCCGCCCGCCGCGCTCTCGCGCTCGCGACGACTGCGCGCGCTGCTCGCTGCCGTGCGGAGCTCGTTGCTGCGCCTGCGCGACGGCCTGCGCGTGTTCGCACAGCCACGACACGCGACCGTCGCGACCGTCGCGCAGCTCGGGGCGTGGGCGCTGCAGTGGCTGTCCTGCTGGCTGCTGTTGAAGGCGCTCGGCCTGGACTCGCACGCCGGCGTCGGCGCTGCCGCCGCCGTTCTGTTCGCCGTCAACGTCACCGCCGTAGTGCCCGCCACGCCGGCCAACATCGGCGTGTTCCAGGCCGCATGCGTCGCCGTGCTGGCCGGCGCGTACCACGTCTCGACGCCCGACGCGATCGCCTACGGGATCGTCCTGCAGGCGGTCGAGCTCGCGACCGCGCTGATCATGGGCCTGCCCGCGCTCGTCAACGAGGGACTCTCATGGCGTGAAGTGCGCCTGCGCACGATGCACGCCGCGCCGGTGCAGCTGGGCCCACTGCCCGCCTCCGCCGTCGTCCGCAGCGGCGCGGTCGCATCAGGGGCGGACACTCTGGCATAGCTATTCGGAATATCACGGTTCCGAATATCAATATAATGCTGTCTGACTGGCTCGTTTTCGGTCCAAAAAAGGGTTCGCCTGGCGTGTGGCGTATGAGTCCGGCGTGACCGATGCCTGGGTTTACATGCTGCGCTGCGCCGACGGCTCGCTGTACACCGGCTGGAGCAACGATGTGCAACGGCGCCTGGCTCGCCACCTCGAAGGCACCGCCAGTCGCTACACGGCCAGCCGCCTGCCGGTCGAGCTTGCGCTTGCGCTGCCGATGCCCGACCGTACGACCGCCATGCGCGAAGAGGCGCGGATCAAGGCGCTCGACCGCGACGCCAAGCTCGCCATGATCGCCGCCTCCAGCTCGCCAGCGAGCTGAGCGCTGCACTCGGCGCAGGGCATGAGCGCGAGTGCGGGGCGGGTGCGGGCGTGGTGCGCTCGCCGGTTTAGGGCATGATGGGGGGTATGGCCTCACGACCTCCGGCGCGCAGCGTCAAGATCTCAGACGACGAGCGGACCGGCTGGTCCTCGGATCGGCCGCGCCGCGACGGCGCTCCGCCGCGCCCCGCCGACCTCACCGTCCACTGCCGTGTGCTCGCCCCCGCCGACCGCCTGCGCTACTCGCCCGGGAGCCTGCTCGTCGTCGTGTGCGCGTCCCCCGGCGAGCGCGACCGGTTCCTGGGTCGGTTGATCGAGGATCGCGCCAGCCTGCTCTCGCTGGAGAAGGTTCGCACGCTGCTGGCCGGACGTGTCGATGAGCAGGAGCTGCAGGCGCGCGCCGAGGAGCTGCTGCGCGCCGCCGTCTCCAAGCGCATGGAGAACAGGGAGACAGTCGTGCTCGCCGCCGACGGCTTCGAGCCCGAAGAGCGCGAGCCGTTCGTGCGCCTCGCCGCCGCGCTGAAGCGTCCACGCCACCTGATCCTGCTCGAGACCACGCGCGAGCAGGTTCGCGAGGAGGACCTCGCGGCGCTCAACGAGCTGCGCCGCGCCCTCGACGCCGGTGAGCTCGGCGGCGAGGGCTTCCAAACGGCGCTCCGCCTCGGCGGCGGCACCGCCGGGGAGGTCAAGCGGATCCTATTCCGCCCGCCGCCCCGCGAAGATTCCTAGATTGCAGCGTTTCAGTCTCCCGAATCACTGGTCGATAGGCCGGTCGTGGGGAGCTCGAGTGCGACTGCGCGATCGCAGAAAGCCGTCTATGCCAGTGGCCGCGAAGGCCTGCCGAGCGCGGGCTGTCGCGCCCGCCTGATCGACACCAATCTGGTCCGCGCCGAACTGGTCAGGCTGCGCAGAGCCGCTCAGGAGCTCTCGCCCGCCATCGCCGGCTCATCCTCGGCTTCGACCGCGCTGTCCGGCGGGTCCTCGTCGTCGAGGTCCGCGAACAGCGACGGGTCGCGGTTTGAGCCGCGGATCACGTCATCGGGCGAGCCGTTCGGGAGCAGGCGTCCCTGGCGGGTGCCGAAGTAGATCGCCTGCGGGTGGTGGGCGACGAGCGCGAGCGTCGACTGCTCGGGCTCGGGCGCGTAGCCGTCGGTGATGCTCATGCCGATCTGGCCGAGGTCGAGCAGCTTCTGGACCTTCAGGTGCTCTGACTGCTCGGGCACCGCGGGGTAGCCCCACGAGTAGCGCCGTCCCTGCGTGAGCGGGATGTCGAGCATGCGCCTGACCTCGTAGTGCAGCCACTCGGCCAGGCCCTCGGCGGTCTGCACGCCGAGGCCGTGCACGAACAGCTGCTCGGCGAACTCGCCTTCGGCCTCGAGCTTGGCCATCAGCTCGGTCACCTCGGAGCCGACCGTCACAGCCTGCACCGCGATCACATCCAGCTCGGCGGGTGGCTCGCCAGTGGGCGACGGATTGCCGTCCGGGCCGATCGCGGGACGGAAGAAGTCGGCGAGGCAGATGCGGTCGCCCTTCGGCTGGCGCGGGCAGACGAAGCGGGTGAGCTCCGTCGTGCGGTCGCCGGGGTCGAGTACGACGATGTCGTTGCCGAGCGAATAGCACGGGAAGAAGCCGAGCAGCGCGCGCGGGTGCAGGTAGGTCTGCTCGCGCCACATGCGCTCCAGGCGCGGGCGGAAGTCATCGCGCAGCAGCGTCTGCCACTCCTCGCCTTTGACGCCGCGCCCGCCCCAGTGCAGCTTGAACAGCACGTGCGTGTCGAGGTGGTGGTAGACCTCGTCGAGGTCGACGGGGATCTCCTTCACGCCCCAGAAGGGCGGCGTGGGGACCGGCGCGTCGGTGCGCGCGGGCGAGCGCACGGAGTCATCGGCGAGGTTGACCTCCTCGACGGGCGCCTCGCCCTTGGCGCGGAACTCGGTCGCGCCGGCGAGCAGCTTCTGCACGAGCGCGCCACGCGCGTCTGAGTCGATCAGCTGGTCCATCACCGACAGACCCTCGAACGCGTCCTTGCAGTAGAAGACCCCCGGCTCGTAGACAACGTCTGAGTCTTTGCCGCCGGGATACAGCGCGCGGTAGCTGAACGCGCGGTTGATCGCCGCGCCGCCGATCAGCACCGGGTAGGACAGGCCCTTGGCGTGCAGCTCCTGGATGCACGCGGGCATCTGCTTGGACGTTGACACGAGCAGCGCCGACAGGCCGATCGCCGTCGCGTCATGCTCCTGCGCGGCGTTGACGATCGTCTGGATGGGAACCTGCTTGCCGAGGTTGACGACCGTGTAGCCGTTGTTCGTGAGGATCGTGTTGACGAGCGACTTGCCGATGTCGTGCACGTCGCCGAACACCGTCGCCAGCACCACGGTGCCCTTCGTGTAGCCCTCGATCTTGTCGAGGTATTTCTCCAGCTGCGCGACCGCGCGCTTCATCACCTCGGCCGACTGCAGCACGAACGGCAGGATCAGTTCTCCGGCGCCGAACTTGTCGCCGACCTCTTTCATCGCCGGCAGCAGCACCTCGTTGAGCGTCGGCACCGCGCCGATCTTCTGCACGCTCTTGTCGATCTGGTCCTCGACGCCGTCGCGCCGGCGGCGCAGGATGTGGAAGTGCAGCGCCTCCTCGGGCTCCATCCCCTCGGTCGGGTCCGCCGCGCCCTGTGCGGTGTCGTCCGGGCCCTTGGACTCGAAGTGCTCGATGAACTTCTCCAGCGCATCCTCGCGGCGGTTGAACACGAGGTCGTCGGCTAGCTCGCGCTCCTCGTCGGGGATCTCGGAGTAGGGGGTGATGTGGTTGGGGTTGACCATCGCCAGGTCAAGGCCGGCGTTGACGCAGTGGTGCAGAAACACCGAGTTGAGCACTGCGCGCGCGCCCGGCGACACGCCGAAGGACACGTTGGAGACCCCCAGCGAGGTCTTCACGTCGGGGATCTGCTCCTTGATCGCTTTGATCCCAGCGATCGTCTCGACCGCCGACGGACGCCACTCCTCATCGCCGGTCGTAAGCGTGAACGTCAGGCAGTCGAAGATCAGCAGTTGCGGGTCAAGGTCATGCTCCTCGCAGCAGAGATCGCGGATGCGCTTGGCGATCTCGACCTTGCGCTCGGCCGTCTTGGCCATCCCGACCTCGTCGATCGTCAGCGCGATCAGCGCCGCGCCGTGGGCGAGCGCGACGGGCACCACGCGGTCGAGCTTCGCGCGGCCGGCCTCGAGGTTGACCGAGTTGACGATCGCGCGGCCGGGGATCTGCTCGAGCGCGCGTTCGATCACCTCTGGCTCGGTCGAGTCGACCTGGATCGGCGCGGGCTGCGTCAGCGAGACCTTCTTGGCCAGCAGTCGCATCTGTTCGTCCTCGTCCTGGCGCTCGGTCAGCGCGACGCACAGGTCGAGCACGTGCGCGCCGCCGGTGACCTGGTCCTCGGCGATCTGGACGAGGCCGTCGTAGTCGTCCGCAAGCAGCAGCTCCTTGGCCTTGCGCGAGCCCTGCGAGTTGACGCGCTCTCCGACCATCGTCGGCGCGGGCTCCTGCGCGAGCGGCGTGGCGGCGATCATCGATGAGAGGTGCGGCGTGCGCGGTGTCGGACGAGAGGTGACCGGTCGTCCTGCGACACGTTTCGCTATCGCGGCGATGTGCTCGGGCGTGGTCCCGCAGCAGCCGCCGACGACGCCCACGCCGTAGCGCTCGACGAACTCCTGCAGCGCCTCCGCCAGCGGCTCGGGCTTCTCGGGGAAGATCGTCTCGCCGCCGGGGCCCTGCAGCGGCAGGCCGGCGTTGGGGATGCACGCGACGGGAACGGGGCAATATTCACCAAGGAAGCGGATCGCGTCGCGCATGTCCTCCGGGCCGGTCGAGCAGTTCAGGCCGATCACGTCGACCTTCAGCGCCTCCAGCGTGGTGAGCACCGCGGAGATGTCGGTGCCGAGCAGCATCTTGCCGCCGTTGGGCAGCAGCGACACCGACGTGTGGATCGGCAGCCTGCGCCCGGTGCTCTTGAACGCCGCGCGCGCGCCGAACACGGCGGCCTTGACCTCGAGGATGTCCTGCGCGGTCTCGATGATGATCAGGTCCGCACCGCCGTCGATCAGTCCCTCGGCCTGCTCGGTGAAGACCTCCACCAGCTCGCCGAAGCGGATCTGCCCCAGCGAAGGGTCCTCCGACGCCGGCAGGTAGCCGGTCGGGCCGATCGAGCCGGCCACGAAGCGGTGCTCGCCCGCTGCCTTGCGCGCGATTTCCGCCGCCTTGGTGTTGATCTCGACGGTGTAGTCGGCGAGGCCCCACTCGCCGAGCTTGATGCGCGAGCCCTGGAACGTGTCGGTCTCCACGACTTCCGCGCCGGCGTCGAGCATCGAGGAGTGCACGCCCTCGATCACGTCGGGCCGGTTGAGCACGAGCGCCTCGTGGCACTTGCCCTGCAGGCCGCCGTAGTCCTCGCTGGTCAGGTCGAACTGCTCGAGCGTCGCGCCCATGCCGCCGTCGTAGACGACGACGTGCTCGGAGATCGTTTGTAGGTAGTCGCGCTGTGACATTGCAGGCAATGCTAGTGAGCCAGCGCCCGCGAGCGAGGCCGCTACGCCCTCGACGGTGACCGCCCAGACGCAGCCACGCGGCGCTGCTCTCCTCGCCGACCGCGCGGACGCTGCGCTCGGGCGCGTCGGGTGCTAGACCAATTCGATGCCCACGCGGATGACCCCCGCGTGGTGCGCGTCGACCTCGATCCAACCGCCGGGGGCGCTACGCACCGACGCGTGCCCCGCCAGCACCGTCCAGTAGCGCGTGTAGCGCAGGCGTACCGTGAACGCGCCCGCGTGCGGAGCCTGCAGCGTGAAGCTGTCGTCTCCCACGGCGCGCAGCAGCGCCGGCGGCTGCGCCAGCGCGGTGGGATCGCGCACGGCGAAAAGACGCCAGTGCGACGAGCGCCACACTTCGAGCAGGCTCGGGAGCCCGCGCGCGAGCAGCCGACCCTCCTGTTCACCCGCGACATCCAGGCGCGCGTCGGGCAGCGCCACGTAGGACACCGCGTTCTGGCGCAGCCACGACGTGTATGACGCGGCGCTCAGTCCGGGGCGGTAGAACAGCTCGTTGTAGCGAATGTCGAGCTGGCGCTCCCAGCCGCGAGCCAGGAGGATCGGCGGATGTTCAGCGAGATACACCGATTCCCAGTGGCCTTCCGTCATCGGGACCTCCACGCGCAGCGGTCTTCCGTGCGCGAGCCCCTGCAGCTCACTGGCGAGCGGGGCGAAATAGGAAGCGTTCACGGAGGGAGTCCCGGCCAGCGCCGTCACGTCGCTGATCGGCGCTTCGAGCTGCCAGTAGAGCAGCGCGGGCGCGAGCAGCGCAAGCATCCAGCGCCTGCGTTCCGAGAGCAACCCGACAGCCAGCGGAGCTCCCAGCAGCGCACCCAGGCGCACAGCGTTGTCGCCGACCGGGGTCCGCAGCACGAATGCGCCGATCAGCGCGAGCGCATACAGCCACGCGCCCCACGTCAGCGCCCGCCGTACTCCCTCGGGGAGCGCTCCACCGAAGCGCGGGAGCGTGAGCGCCATCAGCACGACCGCGGCGAGGACGGGCCAGAACATCGACGGCGCGAACAGCTGCCAGCCGCCTTCGGGGAACGCGAGCGCCAGAGCCAGGATCGGGGCCAGCGCGGCCGCGGACAGCGCCACGCCGCGAAGCGCCGCTCCCGACAGCGCCGTGCCGCGCTCCAGCGCACGTGAGCGGTGGCGCGTGCCGTCCCGGGTGCGGGGGAGCGAGCCGCTCAGCGCGTACGCGATACCCCCGAGCGCGAGGAACGCGCCGGCGACGGGGCTCGCGAGGCTCGTGAGCGCGGCGAGCGCCAGCGCAGCGAGCAGCGAGCTGCGCACCAGAGCCAGCAGCGCAAGCAAGCCGAGCGCGAGCCCGAGTCCAAAGGCGACCCGGCCGGAGAGCAACCCGACGCAGACGCCGAGCGCGAACGACGCGCTGGCAGCACGCGCGCCGGTGGATGGAAAGCTCCGTCGCGCCAGCAGGCCGAACAGACACGAGCTCGCCAGCGCGCAGGCTGCCAACAGCGTCCGGTTGCCCACCAGCGCGCCGAGGGCGGGAGCCAGCAGCGAGTAGCCGGGGAGGTAGTGCCCCCCATACCAGCCGGTGTCCCACAGGGTGAGCCCAGCGCGCGCGAACAGGTTGCTGCGGTACGTCGCCGCCGCCAGGTCGCCGCTCGGCGGCGCAAGGATCACGTAGAGGGCGCTCAGCGGCACCGCGATCGCAAGCGCGACGGCCAGGGGGGAGGCCGTGACGCTCGCACGCCAGGGCGTCCACGCCCGCCACGGGCGATCGGCCTGCGGACCGTCGCTCGGAACGCAGGACGGCACGGGCGGACTGGACATGAGCTCGATAAGGGTCGCATCAAATCCTTCTCGAGAGCTTCTTCACCCGTCGCATCCCGCCTCGGGCAGGCCGGTTGCCCGAAGTGGCCGGCACGCGTGTGGGCCCCGTGGAACGCGACCATCGGCCAAGCGTCGAATATCTCCGAGACCCGCTTTGAGCGGGTGCACAATGCCTGCGAGCGTCAAGCGAGCAGGGGAGATCACGATGACACCGCAGGATCTCGTTGAGGCACCGGCCAGGGATCGCTTCGAGGGTGCCGCGTTCGTCCGGCGCGGCGAGCACCCGCGCGAGACGGACACCGGCGCAGTGCGAGTCACCCGCTCCGCGGACGCCGACCGGGCGCTCGTCGCGGTCGTGGGGCTCGGCCGCGCGGGCCTGCCGAGCGCGATCGCGCTGCGCCGCGCCGGCCTTCGGATCGTGGGGATCGACAGCTCCGCGAGGCGCCTGGGCGACATCCGCGACGGGCGCGCCGAGCTCCCGCGAGCCGACTGGGAGGAGCTGCGCGAGCAGCTCGGCGCGGACTTCGCGCTCACCGACGACGTGCAGGCCGTGCACGCTGCCGACGCGGTGCTGATCTGCGTGCCTACGAGCGTCGATCGCCGGGGCGTGGCGAGCACCGACGCGCTCAGGCGCACGTGCGCGTCGGTCGTGGAGCACGCGCGCGCGGGTCAGACGCTCGTGCTGACATCGACCACGTACGTGGGGAGCACACGCGAGCTGCTCGTCGAGCCTCTGTCCGAGCGCGGCCTGTGCGTCGGCGAGGACGTGTTCGTCGCGTTCTCGCCCGAGCGCATCGACGCCGGCGTGCCCGAGCACGAGCAACGGCGCACGCCCCGGGTGCTCGGCGCCGTCACCGAGACGTGCTTCGCCCACGCCGCGGAGCTGCTCGGCCCGCTCTGCGAGGAGCTGCACCGTGTCTCCTCACCCGCGGCCGCCGAGATGGTCAAGCTGTATGAGAGCACCTACCGGGCGGTCAACATCGCGCTCGCGTTCGAGATGGCCGACGCCTGCCGCACGCACGCGCTCGATCCGATCGAGGTCACCGACGCCGCCGCGACCAAGCCGTTCGGCTTTATGGCCCACTATCCCTCAGCAGGAGTCGGCGGCCATGCCGTCGGCGTCGACCCTCACCAGCTGCTGGCGCCGCTGCGCGAGCGCGGCCGCCCGGCGACGCTCGCCGAGGAGGCGATGCGCACGCTCGCCGCTCGCCCGAGGCGCGTGGCCATGCGCGCGCACGAGCTGCTGCTGCGCTCCGGACGCCAGCTGCGCGACGTGCGCGTGCTCGTCGTCGGCGCCGCCTACAAGCCTGGCGTCGCCGACGCGACCAACGCGCCCGCAGTCGAGATCATCTCGCGGCTGGCGGCCGAGGGCGTGCAGGTCGACTTCCACGATCCGCTCGTGGGAGCGCTGTTCATCGACGGCGAGGCGATGCACAGCGTCGAGCCCGACCCCCGCCGCGACGCGTCCGGCTTCGGGCCCGAAGACTACGAGCTCGCGATCGTCCTCGGCACCCAGCCGGGGCACGATTACGGATGGCTCAGGCGCTGCCCGCAGGTGCTCGACTGCACCTACCGGCAGCGCACAGGGCGCCGCCACTTCCTGCTGTAAAGGAGCGGCGGCGGGTGACGACGGCCGCGATCGGGCCCGCGGCCGTCGTTTCACCACACGCACGCCTGCGAGGGCAGGTGACGACGGCCGCTAGAACGAGACCGCGGCCGCCGCGCACCATACGCACGCCTACTTGATGAAGAGCATCTCCGAGTACTTGGGCAGCGGCCACAGGTCGTCAGCGACGAGCTTCTCCAGGCGGTCGGCGACCTCGCGGACGTCTTCCATCGCCACGATCACCGTGTCGCGCATATAGACGGCCTCCTTCTGCGGAGCGTTGTGAGGGTGGTTCTCGTCGAGGTTGGCGTCCTCGAGCTTCACCTGGGCGAAGTGCAGCTCCTTGGCCACCGGCTCGATCTCGGCGATCAGCTCGTCCAGGCCGCTCGCGCGCAGTTCGTTGAGGTAGCGCACCGTCGCCGGGAGCAGCATCGTGCGACCGATCGAGGACTCTGTCTCGGCCTCGATGTTGATCGTCATCACGTACTGCTCGGTGAACACCTCATAGCGGGCTTCGAGCTCACGCTTCGACAGCACTTTGTACTTTTTGAACGCGGCGACGGTCGATTTCTCGACCAGCCACGGCAGCGCGTCGGGGGTCGTTTTGAGGTTTGCCAGGCCGCGCTTCTCGGCCTCTTTGTGCCACTCCTCGGAGTATCCGTCGCCGTCGAACACGATCTGCTTGTTCGCCGCCCACACTCCCTTGACGACCGTCGTGACTGCCTTCTCGAGCGTCGCGCTCGAGCCTTTCATCGCCGTCTTCAGCTTGTCGGTCAGATCGTCGACCGCCTCCGCGACGATCGTGTTGAGCACCGTGTTCGGGAACGCCGGCGACGAGCTCGAACCGAGCGCGCGGAACTCGAACTTGTTGCCCGTGAACGCGAACGGGCTCGTGCGGTTGCGATCGCCGCCGTGCAGCGGCAGCGGCGGCAGCACCGGCGTGCCCAGCCCGAGGAACGAGCCCGGTTTCGACGGTTGGACCTTGCCCGCCTCGATCGCGCCGAAGACCTTCTCCAGCTCCGCGCCGAGGAAGATCGAGATGATCGCCGGCGGCGCCTCGTTGGCGCCCAGGCGGTGGTCCTGGCCGGCGCTCGCGATCGACGCGCGCAGCAGCGCCTGGTGCTTGTTGACCGCCTGGATCACCGCCGCGCAGAAGAACAGGAACTGCAGGTTCTCCGCCGGGGTGTCGCCGGGGTCGAGCAGGTTCAGCCCCGTGTTCGTGCCCATCGACCAGTTGTTGTGCTTGCCCGAGCCGTTGACGCCCGCGAACGGCTTCTCGTGCAGCAGGCACACCAGGCCGTAGCGGCGCGCGGTGTTCTGCATGATCTGCATAGTGATCATCTGATGGTCCGCACCGACGTTCGAGTTCTCGAAGATCGGCGCCACCTCGTACTGGTTCGGCGCGACCTCGTTGTGGCGGGTCTTGATCGGCACGCCGAGCTTCGCCAGCTCGAGCTCGACCTCGAGCATGTACGCGAGCACGCGCTCGGGGATCGAGCCGAAGTAGTGATCGTCGAGCTCGTGGCCCTTCGGCGGTTTTGCGCCGAACAGCGTGCGCCCCGTCGTCACCAGGTCAGGGCGTTCGAAGTAGTACTGCTCGTCGATCAGGAAGTACTCCTGCTCGCAGCCGATCGTCGTGAACACGCGCTGCGCGTCCTCGACGCCCAGCTCCTCCAGCGCGCGGATCGCCGCGCCCGACAGCGCGTCCATCGAGCGCAGCAGCGGGATCTTGTGATCCAGCGCCTCGCCCGTCCACGACGTGAACGCCGTCGGGATGCACAGCAGCGCGCCGTTGGGGTTCTCGAGGATGAACGCCGGGCTCGTCGGATCCCACGCCGTGTAGCCGCGCGCCTCGAACGTCGCGCGGATGCCGCCCGTCGGGAACGACGAGGCGTCCGGCTCGCCCTGGATCAGCTCCTTGCCCGAGAACTCCGCGATCGCCGTGCCGTCCCCGGCGGGGCCGTAGAAGGAGTCGTGCTTCTCCGCCGTCGATCCCGTCAGCGGCTGGAACCAGTGCGTGTAGTGCGTAGCGCCCTTCTCCATCGCCCATTCCTTCATCGCCTGCGCCACCGCGTCCGCGAGCGAGGTGTCGAGCGCCTCGCCGCGCGCGAGCGTGCGCTGCAGCGCCTTGTACACGTGCTTGGGCAGCCTGCGCCGCTGAACGGCCGGGGAGAACACGTTGGCTCCGAAGACCTGGTTGTCCGCGATCGTCAGGTCGGGCGACCCGAGCGCGGCTCCGTTGGCGCTCCACTGCGCGGCGGTGACGTTCTGCTGACGGGTCCTGGGCATGGGCTCGGTCGATTCCTCCTCGAGAAAGTGTGAGATGCGCGACTCCCGCGAGCGCGCGAAGCCAACCGCAATCGTAGTGCCAAGTGGGCTGAAGGAGATCGCCTAATGGCGAAATCGCACGCCCGATGTTTCGACAGCCGGCCAAACGCCGGCGCCTTTGGCGCCCGCCCGACTTTTACGGGGTAGTCGGGAACTGACCCACTTCGACGCGGCCGGTGTTCGGGTTGACGTGTTTGAGCGCGGGCGCGGGCTTGATCTCGACGGCGAACTGCCCGTTCAACAGCCGCGCCCGACGCCAGCCGGGCCTTTGCCTTGCCGGCGAGTCCCGCCGCGACGGCGTAGTGGACCGTGTAGCTGCCGGCCTTCACGGGCACGACCTGCCAGACGAACGTCCTCGTCGCGCCCGGCGCGAGCGCGCCGAGCGCCCATGTGTTGACGTAGGCCGTCTGGCCGCCGCCGGGCTCGCTGACGTTCTGCGTTTCCACCGGCCGCGAGCCGACCGCTCCGGGGCCGCGTTCGATCGCCCACACCGGTCGCTTACGGGCGGCCAGTTCGGGATAGTCGGAGATGTAGTCGAACGAGTCGATCGTGACGGCCACGTTGGGCACGGTGCGCACGCCGGTGTTTTGCACCCGCAGCAAGAAGTGCGTCGGACGCGCGATCGACTGCGTGGCCGGGAAGCTCGCGTGAAGGACCTTCATCGGGAACGTGCCCGCAGGTTCGCCCGCGTCCGCGCGAGCGCCGCCGCCGCACCCGCTCAGCAGCAGGGCGGCGAGCGCAACGGCTGCAAGGGCAGAGGTTCCCGGCGCGCGGGCGAGGGTCGCGCGAGCGCGACGCGGCACCACCGACAAGCCTTTCCACCCTCCCCTCACGATCGCGCCACGATACCAGCGGGGGTAGCGCGCCGTATCGGCCTGTGCGGGAAATGGGCGGCAGGCTGCGGCGTGCCGGCGGCGCATCGCGTAGAGTTTGCCCTGACCACTGATCGCGACTCGGAGGAGGAGCAGGGAGAAGATGGTTCGCAGCGTCGCCGAACGGGCGGGCATCCCGGCGCGGCATGTGCTCGAGGAATTCGGGGACATGATGATCCTCACCGGCAGGACGGTGTGGTCGGCCCTGCGCCCGCCATATCCCTACGGCGGTGAGCTGGTCTCCCAGTTCCTGTTCACGCTGCGGCTCGTGTGGTTTCCGCTGCTCGTCTCCACGGTGGCGATCAACTACGGCGCCCCGGGCCTGCAGGCGGCGGACTTCCTGCGTATCTTCGGCGCGCTCGACCGGCTCGGCGGCTTCTTCGTGATCGAGGTGGTCCGCGAAATCGGCCCGTTCGTCACGGCGATCGTGGTCGCGGGCGTCGCCGGCACGGCGATCACGGCGGACCTCGGCGCGCGCAAGGTGCGCGAGGAGCTCGACGCCCTGCAGGTGCTCGGCGTCGACCCTGTCAAGAACCTCGTCGTGCCGCGCTTCCTGTCGCTGATGATCGTCACAGGCCTGTTCGACATCTACGCGCTGCTGTTCGGGATCTACGGCGGCATCATCGCGGAGATCTACAACGGCGGATCGCTGGGGTCCTTCTGGGGGACGCTGTTCGCCAACGCCGACGTCACCGACCTGTGGGGGTCGGTGTTGAAGTCGACGGTGTTCGGCGCGATCATCGCGATCGTGTGCTGCTACAAGGGCATGACCGCCTCCGGCGGCGCCGAGGGCGTCGGGCGCGCGGTCAACGAGGCCGTCGTCGTCGCGTTCCTCGGGATCGGCGCCTTCAACTACGTCTTCACCCAGACGCTGCTCGCGACACACCCACAGATCCTGGTGATCAAGTGAACGAACTGCTCGCGATGCCGCGCGAATGGCTCGCGGCGACCGGCGAGATCGCGCGCTTCTGCGGGACGATCGTCGGTGATGTGTTCAGCCTGCGCGTGTTCAAGTTCTTCGGCGAGTCGCTGCGCCAGGCGGGGATCCTGATCATCGGCTCGACGACCGTCATCTGGGGCCTCGTGTTCCTGATCGGCCTCGGCGGCTGCGGCATCCAGGCGGGCTACTTCAACCAGTTCGACCGGCACGCCCAACTACGCGGGCGTGTTCGCCGCCTGGTGCAACCTGCGCGAGGCCGTGCCGATCGTGTTCGGCTACATGATGTCCGCGAAGGTCGGCACCGGGATCGTGGCCGAGCTCGGCGCGATGCGCATCTCCGAGGAGATCGACGCGCTCGAGGTGATGGGTGTCGACTCGATGGTGTTCCTGTGCGCGACGCGGCTGCTGGCCACGTGGATCGTGCTGCCGTTCATGTACATCACCGCGATCGGCGTCGCGTTCCTCGCCTCCTACCTCGCGATCGTCGATCAGCTCGGCTTCACATCGAGCGGAGGTTTCCTGCTGATCTTCTGGCAGTTCCAGAATCCCACGGACTTCCTGTTCAGTGTGATCAAGGGCATGGCGATGGCCACCGCGATCGTGCTCGTTGCGTGCTACTACGGCTACAACGCCAGTGGTGGGCCTGTCGGGGTGGGCAGGGCGACGGCCAAGTCGATGGTGCTAAACCTGATACTCGTGAACGTGATCGACGCATTCGGCACCCAGATCTTCTGGGGCACCAACGCGCGGGCCCCGATCGGCGGCTGACGATGGCAGTGCAGGAGCCCGTGCAGGGGCATGGCGAGGACGAGGAGGAGTACCCCTTCCACACCGGGGTGATCCGCCCCTCCAACGCCCCCGACGCGATCGAGTTCGTCGAGGTGCACAAGTCGTTCGGACGCAACCACGTGCTGCGCGGCCTGAACATGGGCCTGCCCGCGGGCAAGATCTCGATGATCATCGGGCCGTCCGGCACCGGTAAGTCGGTCTGCATCAAGCACATCGTCGGGCTGCTGTACCCCGACCAGGGGGACGTGCTCGTCAACGGTGTCTCGATCCCCAGCCTCTCCGACGACGAGCTGTTCGCGATGCGCAGGAAATTCGGCGTGCTGTTCCAGGACGGCGCGCTGTTCGGCTCGCTCAACCTCTACGACAACGTGGCGTTCCCACTGCGTCAGCACACCGAGAAGGGCGAGGACGAGATCGCCGAAATCGTAAACCGGCGGATGAGCGAGGTCGGCCTTGGAGGCGAGGGCGCGAAGATGCCCAACGAGCTCTCGGGTGGCATGCGCAAGCGCGCAGGCTTCGCTCGCTCGCTCGTGCTCGATCCGGAGATCGTGCTGTTCGACGAGCCCGACTCGGGCCTCGACCCGGTGCGCACCGCGCTGCTGTGCGAGCTGATCAAGGAGGTCCACGCCGAGAACGGTGGCTGCTACGTGGTGATCACCCACGACATCATGAGCGCGCGCCGCGTCGCCGAGCACATCTCGGTGCTGTGGAAGGGTCGGATCGTCGAATCCGGTCCCGCGGAGGAGCTGTTCGCCTCGGAGAACCCCTTTGTGCGGCAGTTCCTCTCCGGCGAATCGGCCGGGCCACTGGGCATGGAGTAACAACCGGCCGGCCGGCTCGTCGTGACGCCCTGTCCGGTTAGCCTTTCTCTGTGATCACCTCGCGAATTCTCTCGGCCCTCGCGGGCGGCGCCGCGCGCCGGCCGCGGCTGGTGATCGCGATCGCGGTCGTGCTCGGGCTGGGCGCCGCCGGGCTCGCGCTGCGACTGCGCCCGACGGCGGCCACGAGCACACTGGTCTCGAGCTCGAGCCCCGAGTACCAGGGCACGCAGCGCTTCTACCGCAGCTTCGGCGAAGAGCCGATCGCGGTGCTCGTCAAGGGCAACCTGCAACAGCTCGTGCTGAGCTCCGACATCGAGCGGCTGGTCGGCCTCGAGGGCTGCCTGTCGGGCAACGTGCCGCCGCAGGCGCTCGGCGCCGAGGGCGGCGCGAACGGGCCGTGCGGGCAGCTGGCGCGCGCCGGGACGGTCAAGGTCGCGTTCGGGCCGGGTACGTTCCTCGACGAGGCGGCCGAACGGATCGACGAACAGCTCACCAGCGCGAGCAAGCACGCCGAAGCAGCCGCCAAGCAGGCCGAAACGACCGTCTACCGCGCGGCGATCGCGCGCGGACTGCCGAGCTCGCAGGCGCGCACGCTCGGACAGCAGGCGAGCAAAGTCACGCAGGCGGAATTCGAGTCCAACCTGATGACGCTCGCGCTCGAATACGGACTCAACGCACGCCCCAGCATCGAAGACGCCAACTTCGTCTCGAACGTCGTGTTCGACTCGACCAAGACCGCCGGCACTCCCAAGTCGCGCTTCGCCTACCTGTTCCCGAGCCCCGACGCGGCGCTCGTCTCCGTGCGGATGAAGGCCGGTCTCTCAGAAGCGCAGCGGACACGCACGATCGAACTGATCCGCCAGGCGGTGCGCATGCCGCAGTGGCGCCTGACCCACGGCGAGAGCTACATCGTGACCGGCGAGCCCGTGATCGTCTCCGATCTGACCAGCTCGATCAGCCACTCGATCGAGCTGCTGCTGATCGCCGTGCTGCTGGTGATGGCCGCGACGCTCGGGCTCGTCTTCTCCGGGCGCCCGCGCCTGTTGCCGCTGGCGCTCGCGCTGCTCGCCGCCGCGCTCACGTTCGGCGCGCTGTCCGCCGTCGGCGCATCGCTCACGATGGCCTCGATCGCCGTGCTGCCCGTGCTGGTCGGGCTCGCGGTCGACTACGCGATCCAGTTCCAGGCACGCGTGGACGAGGAGGCCGAGCGTGCCGGCCAAGAGCTCGCCGGCTCGGCCCCCTCCTCGCGCGCGGATGCGCCGACGCTCGTGCGCAGCGCAGCGCGCGCCGGCGCGCCCACGATCGCCACGGCCGGCGCCGCCAGCGCCGCCGCGATGCTCGTGCTGGCGCTCTCGCCCGTGCCGATGGTCCGCGGCTTCGGCGTGCTGCTGGTCGTGGGCGTGGCGATCGCGCTGCTGTGCGCGCTGACCGTCGGGGCCGCGGCGATCTCGCTGTCCGCGCCTGGCGCCACGGTCGCTCCGCGCCGGCTCGCCGGCGGGCTTGCCGCGCGCGTGCTGGGTCCGGCGTGGAGCGGGGCACGCGAGCTCGTCGCCGAGAACCCGCTCACGCGTCTCATCAGCCGTGGGGCGCTCGTCGGCTCGGTGCGCCATCCGGCGCGTGTGCTCGGCGTGGGGCTCGCGCTCGCGGCGCTCGGGTGGGGCCTCGACACTCAGACGAAGGTGCAGACCGACATCACCAAGCTCGTCCCGCAGAGCCTCGGCTCGCTGCAGAACCTCAACACCGTCGAGCAGATCACCGGCGTGGGCGGCGAAATCGACTTGATGATCGAAGGCAACGACTTGACAAAGCCGTCGTCGATCGAATGGATGATCGGCTACCAGAAGCGGGTGCTCGCCCGCTTCGGCTACAGCCGTGCCAAGGGCTGCAGCAAGGCGAGCCTGTGCCCGGCGTTCTCGCTCCCCGACCTCTTCGAAGGCCAGTCATCGAGCGCAGGCGGCGTCCCGAAGCTCTCGCAGCGCGAGATCAACGGCCTGCTCGGCGTGATCCCCGCGTACTTCTCCCAGGACGTGATCACGCCGGACAGGCACGTCGCGACGCTCGCGTTCGGCATCCGCCTGATGGGACTCGACCAGCAGCAGCGGCTGATCGAACAGATGCGCTTGAGCCTGCATCCGCCCGCCGGCGTGCACGCGAGCCTCGTCGGCCTGTCGGTGCTCGCCGCACAGTCTGGCTCGGCGGTCTCCGACCCGTGGCGGCGTCTGGAGACGTTGCTCGTCGGGCTCGCCGCGGTCGCGCTCGTGCTGCTGGCGGCGTTCCGCGGCGATCGCCGGCGCGCGCTCGTGCCGATGGTCCCGATCGTGCTCGCCAGCGGCTGGTCGGCGCTGATCCTGTTCGCCGTCAGGGTGCCGCTGAACCCGATGTCGGTCACGCTCGGCGCGCTCGTGATCGCGATCTCGACCGAGTTCAGCGTGCTGCTCTCTGAGCGCCACCGCCAGGAGCGGCTCGCCGGGTACGACACGATCGAGGCGCTGCGCCGCAGCTACCGCCGCACCGGCGCGGCGATCGCCGCGTCCGGTGTCACCGCGATCGCCGGCTTCGGCGTGCTCGTGCTGTCGGACATCACGATGCTCCGCGACTTCGGCCTGGTGACGCTGATCGACCTGAGCGTCTCGCTCGTCGGTGTGCTGCTCGCGCTTCCCGCCACGCTCGTGATCTCCGACGCGGCCGCAGAAGGCGAGGCCAGCAGGCGGGCGCTGCCGAGCGTGCGACGCCTGCGCCAGGCCTGGGTCCGCTCGTAATGCCGCCGCCCGGGCGCGCGACGGACGAGCGCCCGCGCAGCCCGATGCAGGCGCGCAACCCGCGCTACGGGCGCTACGCCGGCCTCGCCGGCGTGGTGGTCCTGGCGTTCGCAGCGATCTACCTGCTGTTCCTGCGGCCCACCGATCTGAGCGGCATCGCACCCGGCCAGAGGCTCGCGCCGTTCGCGGTGCCGCTGGTGTCGGGGAGCCTGCAGGGAGACGCGGACATCGCCACACGCGCCGATCAGGGCGCCGCGGGGCGCGTGCCCGCGTGCGCGGAGCGCGGTGCCCAGATCCTGAATGTGTGCCAGCTCTACGAACAGGGCCCGGTGGTGCTCGCGCTGTTCGTGGACGCCGGCTCGTGCACGAAGATCCTCGGTGAGATGCAGGCGCTCGTGCCGGCGTTCCCCGGGGTGCGCTTTGCGGCGGTCGCGATCGAGGGTGGCCGCACGCAGCTGCGCCGGCTCCAGCGCTCGCTCGGCCTGACGCTGCAGCTCGGTCTCGACAGCGACGGAGCCGTGGGCTCGCTCTACAAAGTGCTCAGCTGCCCGCAGGTTGACTTCGCCTACCCGGGCGGCGCCGTGCAGAGCGACGCGCTCCTGGCAACCCCCTCGCGCGCGAGCCTGCGCGCGCGTGTGAGCGAGCTGGTGGCCGCGTCGCGCAGGCGCGGAGCAGGGGCGTCAGCAGGTTGAGCGAGCGCGCCGGCTCCGGTCCCGGGCGCGGGGAGTCGGCCCCGGGGTGGTGCGCGCGCGAGGTCGAGGAGGAGTTGCCGGGGCTGGCGCTGCTCGTGTGCGAGGCGCTTCACATGCGTGAGCAGCCGCTCACCGGGTCCTCTCCACCGGAGATCCGCGAGCGGCTGCGCGAGCTGTCCAACCGCTTCCGCGGCGCCCGCGCGGTCGGCATCCGCCGTGAGCCCGTGCCAGGCGCCTACCGCGTCTTCTTCCGTCAGATCGGCCTCGACCCCGACGTCGTGCGCACGCCGATCGAGGCGGTCGTGATGGAGCGGATGCTGCGCGGTGGCTTCCCCACCGCCGGCCTGCTCGAGGATGCGCTGCTGATCGCATTGCTCGACACCGGCGTGCCCGTGTGGGCGTTCGACGCGCAGTCGCTCGACGGCCAGCTCGGCATCCGCGCCTGTGGCGAGGACGAGCCGCTCGGTCGCTCCGCCGCTGCTCCGTCGCTGCCGGCGGGGCGCCTGGTCGTGGCCGACTCCTCGGCGGCGCTCGCGACGCTGTTCGGCGAGCTCGCGCCCGCGCACGCGCCGAGCGCCGGAACACAGCAGGTCACGCTGTTCGCGGTGCAGGTCGCGGGGGTGCCGTCGCTGTACGTCGAGGAGTCGTTGTGGATGTGCCGCGCGGCGCTCGAAGGTCGGTAGAATTGTTCTCTGCCGGAAGGAGGCGGGTGTGACCTATTACGAGCCGCAAGTCATCGATCGGGAAGGCCAGGCGGGGGCCAAGATCGACGAGCGCGACGCGCGCGCGGCCCTGCGCACTCAAATCGCGCGGCTGGAGCGCGAGCTCTCGGCGACCGTCGCCGAGCGCTTCCCACACATCCCCGCGCCTGTCGCGGCGCCAGCGCGGGCATGCGGCGCTCCGACGCTGCTCGACCTCGGCGGGCTCGAGCGCGTGCGCGATGAGCTCGTCGCCCGCACACAGGAGCTGCGCGCGCGGGTCGCGAGCCGCGTCGAGCGCGAGCGCCGCGCGCGCGAACAGCTCGAGCGGATGCGGCTCGAGCCGGGCCGCTACAAGTTCGCGCGGGTTCCCGTACGCGACCTCGGACAGGGCGTGTGCGGGGTGTGGGAGGTGCGGCCGCGGCTCGGTCTGATCGGCATGCTCGCCGGCTGGTGGGAGCTCAAGCTCTCGTCAGGCTGTCCGTTAGCCAGGGGGTCGCGGTCCACGCGCGACCCCGGTTCACAGAGGTAAGCAGCGCCGCGAGCGTATGGCGCTGTCGCTCGGTCATCGACCCGATCGTCTTCTTCTCCGACATCGGAACCTGGCTGAGGAACTTGCGGCAGCGGGTCTGGCCCCAGCGGCGCTGGCTCATCAGCAGGTCCGCGACAGCCATGCTCTGAGCCTCCCACGGGCATTCGAGGATCACCTCCGCCACGTGCAGCTCGCCGATCGCCACGCGTCGCTTGAGATCCGCGCGGGCGAGACGAACCTTGTTGGCGCGTTCAAGCGCGCGCATGTACTGGGGACCGGCAGGGGCAACCGTCGCTGTCGCGTTCATTTGTGCACTCTCCCCGCTCTCCCCGCGCATGCTGGCCCGGAGGAGAACGTGCTTGCTTTTGAATTTTTCGGGTTACGCGCCCACAGTCCGTGCGAGGTCCACCGCGATAAGTCGCGGCTGTCCCGCCATGTCGCCCCTCTCCCGACGGATGTGGGGGGCGAACCTCGAAACGGTCTTGCAGAGCGCACGTGGAAGCTACGCCAGGAGAGGGTCGGCGGTCAACAGGGGGGCAGGCGCTTCGTACGCTAGAAGCGACCTTTTTCGGTGCCCACTTCACTTGTGAAGAAATGGACAAGTGCCTGGCCGCTTCGGGGTCGGCTCGCTCGGCGCCGCGCAGCGCGCGCCGGTCGGCGCGATCAGCTCGACTCGGGCCCCGGCAGCGGGCCGTGCTCTGCCTCGAACTCCAGCTTGACCCGCGCGAACACCTCGAGCGCGCGGTCGAGCGTGGCGACGTCGTGGGTGGCCATCACGCTGGTGCGCAGCAGCGCGCCAGCCGGCGGCACCGCGGGGTGCAGCGCGCAGTTGGTGAACACGCCTCCGTCGTAGAGCGCTCGCCAGAGCAGCGCCGCCTTCCAGTCGTCGCCGACCAGCACGGGGACGATCGGGGTGACGATCGTCTCGGTCGGCGCATCGGCGCTCGGGCCGGTGCGCACGGGCGCGCCGGTGAGCGTGCGATAGCCCAGCGCGCTGAGCCCGTCGGCGAGGTAGCGGGCGCGCTCGAGCACCTCCGCAAGCAGCGCTGGGCCCTCGTCAGAGCGGATGATCCGCAGGGCCGCGAGCGCCGCCCCGAGGGCAGCCGGGACCGCCGAGGCGGTGAACAGGAACGGACGCGAGGAGATGCGCAGGTACTCGATCACCTCGGCCGGCCCCGCGACGAACCCGCCGCACGCGGCGAGCGACTTGGAGAACGTGCCCATGCGCAGATCGACGCGATCCTCGACCCCGAGCAGCTCGGATGCGCCAGCGCCGCGCGCACCCAGCACACCGGCGCCGTGGGCCTCGTCGACCATCAGCCGCGCGCCGTGACGCGCGCACAGCTCGGTGATGTCGCATAGGGGAGCGACGTCGCCCTCCATCGAGAAGACGCCGTCGACGACCACCAGCACGCCGCCGCCGTCCTGCTCGGAGCGCTCCAGCGCCCGCTCGAGCTTGTCCAGCCGGTTGTGGCGGAACGGGCGCATCTTCGCCTTCGAGATCAGCGCGCCGTCGAGGATCGAAGCGTGGTCGCCCGAGTCCACGATCACCGTGTCGCTCGGCCCCAGCAGCGTGCCGAGCGTGCCGACGTTGGCCTGATGGCCGGTCGTGAACACGATCGCATCCTCTGCGTCCATCCACTCGGCCAGCTCGCGCTCGAGCTCGAGGTGCAGGGGGGTGGTGCCGTTCAGCAGGCGCGAGCCGGTCAGGCCCGTGCCATAGCGGTGCAGCGCATCCTCGGCGCCCTTCATCACACGCTCGTCGCCGGTCAGGCCGAGGTAGTTGTTGGAGGCGAGCATGATCCGCGGCGCGCCCTCCATCTCGACCACCGGCATCGCCGGCGACTCGACGGTGCGGAAGTACGGCATCAGGTCTGCGTCGCGCGCGGCGCGGAGCAGCTGCTCACGCTCGTGGCCGCGGACCTTTGCGAAGACGTCTACTGAGGTTGGCATATAGGGTTCGCGCCCGATGGCAGTCGAGATCAGGCCCGTCCAGAGCAAGCGCGACCTGGGCACGTTCATCAAGCTGCCGTGGCGGCTCTATCGTAACGAGCCCAACTGGGTGGCGCCGCTGCTGAGCGATCTGAAGGAGCAGCTCGACCAGACGCGAAACCCGTTCTTCGAGCACGCCGAGGCCCAGTACTTCCTCGCGTGGCGCGACGGACGCGCCGTCGGGCGCATCAGCGCGCACGTCGATCGTCACCTGCAGGAGTTCCAGGGCAACGACTGGGGGTTGTGGGGCTGGTTCGAGTGCGAGCAGGACCCCGAGGCCGCACGCGCGCTGCTGGACGCCGCCGAGAGCTGGCTGCGGGCGCATGGTGCGGGCACGATGATCGGCCCGATGAGCTTCACCACCAACGACGAGGCAGGCCTGATGGTCGAGGGCTTCGAGTCGCCGCCGCTGATCCTCAACCCCTGGCACCACCGCTACTACCAGTCGCTGCTCGAGGACGACATCGGCCTGGTCAAGGTGATGGACATGTACATGTGGAGCCTGGACGTCAGCGGTCGCGACAAAGTCCATCCGGCGATCTGGGAGATGGCGGCGAAGGTCGAGTCCGAGCACGGGATCGTGTGTCGCAACTTCCGCAAGAAGGACCTCGAGGCGGAGGTCGGGCGCTTCCTGGAGGTCTACAACGCCGCGTGGGAACGCAACTGGGGCTTCGTGCCGCTGACCGAGCGCGAGGTGCGCCACTACGCCAAGAAGCTCGGGCCGGTGCTCGACGAGAACTGGGCGATGGTCGCCGAACGCAAGGACACCGGCGAGGTGGTGGGGGCGGCGCTGACGCTGCCCGACTACAACCAGGTGCTGGGCAAGCTGCGCCCGCGCGGGAGGCTGCTTCCCTTCGGCTGGCTGACCGCGCTGCGCGAGCGGCGCAAGATCGACCAGGTGTACGTGTTCGCGCTCGGCGTGAAGCCCGACTACCAGCACACCGGCGTGGCCGCGCGCTTCTATGAGATGCACTTCGACGCCGCCGAACGCACCCCGCAGCGGGGCGGCGAGATGGGCTGGATCCTGGAGGTCAACAAGCCCATGAACCGCGCCATGGAGGGCATGGGCGGCGAGATCAAGCGCCGCTACCGCGTGTACGAGCGCCCGCTGTAGACGCAGTCGGGGGCGCCCTCTACACTCCCCGTGGTGAGCGAGTCACTCGACCCAACAGTGCCGCTCCAAGCGCCCGCGCAGGAGTTCGAGGGCGAGGAGATCGACGCGCTGCCGGTGCTGGCGGACGAGGGGCACGTGGTGCGCGCACAGCCAGTTCGCGACGCCCTCTCGCAACGCGCCGCGGGCACGGTCATGCCGGCGGTGCAGGCGGCCGCGGTGGCCGCCGGCGGGTTCGTCGCCGGAGCAGCCGTGGTCGGCCTGGTCCATCGCCGCCAGCGGCGCTCGACCGCGCTCGGCAAGGGCCGTAGCGCACGGCGTGTCGCGAGTCGCGCCGGCTCATCCGGGCAGCGCGGGACAGGCAGGGCGGCCGAGCTCGTGCAGATCGTCGGCAGCCGCTCGTTCCTGGTTGACGTGCATCTGCTCGGCGGCTCCGGCGATCGCTGAGGCGCTGGCGCTGAGCGAGCTGGTGGAGCTGCGCGTGCAGGTCACGCCGGCGGGACCGTTCCGATTGCCGCGCTGGAACGGCGGCGACGGCGTGCTGCGCCGCCGTGGCGGCGTGCTCGAGCGCCTGCTCCACGACCGCGAGCTGCCGGTCGTCGTGCGCGTCGCTCAGCCCGCGCCCGACGTGGTCGTGCTCGGCGCGCGCGCAGCGACCCGCTCGGCGGCGGCGTACGGCATCGAGCGGATGCGCTTCGCGCTGGGGGTCGACGAGGACCTGGGGGCGTTCCTGCGCCGTTTCAAGCACGACCCGCTGATCGGGCGCTCGCTGCGGCGGCGACCGTGGCTGCGCGCGTGGCGCCGGCCCGAGCCCTTCGAGGCGCTCGCGTGGGCGATCTGCGAGCAGCTGATCGAGTACGAGCGCGCGGCCGCGATCGAGCGTCGCGTGGTCGCCGCGCTGGGGCGTCGCGGGGCCGACTGGGACGGGGTGCAGGGCGGCCTGCGCGACCTGCCGGCGGTCGAGCTGCTGGCCGGCACGGCGCCCGCGCTACTGCAGTCTTTCGACCTCGCCGGTGCGCGCGCGCTCGCGCTCGTGCGTGCCGCGCGGGAGGTCGCGCGCGGGCGGATCGACCTGCACAGCGCCGAGCACGAGCGCGCCTGGCGGCGGCTGCGCGCGATCCCCGGAATCGGCTCGTGGACGGTGGAGATGCTCGCGCTGCACGGCCAGGGGCGAAACGATCAGGTGCCGGCGGGGGATCTGGCGCTGCTGAAGCTCGTCGGACGGCTGCTTAGCGGCGGGGATCCGTATGCGCGCGCTGAGGAGCAGCAGGTGCGCGACTTCTTCGCTCCCTATGGGGAGTGGGCGGGGTTGGCGGCTGTGCATTTGCTCGGGAGCTCGGCGCAGATGGCGTAGCAATCCAAGGCCGCGCGGTTTGTGCGGGATGTGCCCATTGAGCCGCTGCAGCAGGAAGGCCGGCCCGTATCAGGCTATACGTGTATATACTAGGATGATGAAGGTCGTGAAGATCCGTCGAGTCGGCAACAGCAACGTGATCTCGATCCCGCGGGAGTTCGAGGCCCACGGCTACGCTCCGGGTTCCTCGGTGCTGGTGGAGGAGCTTCCCGGTGGCGAGCTGCGGATCATGTTGACCGAGAAGGTTCGCGAGCGCATCCGCGACTTCGGCGAGCGCGTGGTCGCCGACCACGCTGAGGCGTTGCAGATTCTCGCTGATCAAGATCCCGATACCCCACGGCAGTAGGCCGTCATGGCTGAGAAGCAGCCAGCTGCGCAACCGTGACGGGCTTGAGGGCGCGCTCGCACGTCCAGCGACCTACGCCCACTACCAGGTTGGCGTTCGTGGCTCTGGTCAGGGTTTCGACTATCAGCCCGCAAGCGGAGTGCTCTGGGGCGGGCTTTGCTGTTCCGACGCGCTGGCCGACGGTTGTTGTGGGCTATCGGTCCCAACTGGGAGCGCCTTGGTCGCTTTGCCACTGAGAAGGCCGTGCGTGTCAGGAGATCCGCCGGCTGCTGTGGAGACCATTGCCGCAATCGAGAGTCGCACCGATGTCGCTGGCTCTAGGGTAATCGCGTCGGCGATGACGAGGTCGAGCGATCCTTGCCAAATCGGGCGCTCGATTTCGCTGGCGACGCGCCCGAACGTGGTGCCTATACCCTTCCAGCCTAGCCCGAGGGCGGCCGCGATCGCAGTCAGCGACGCGATCACCTTGCTTGTGGCTTCGTATTCGGCCACGCCCCAGATCCCGGCTGCGAGTAGCACGAGCACACCCAGAATAAATGGAGCGAAGCGCCACATGTATCCCAGGATCATCCTCCGCGTGTCGCTTATGGCGAGACCCACGGCCTGGGCATAGCCGTGGGTGCCGAGCGTGTCTGTCGCCTGCTTTTCGCCCGTCAGCAGCGACCGCCAGATTTGCACCTGTCGGTTGAGCTCGCGGTGAACTGTGCCGAGATCATCGACTCGGAAGAGCGGGGAGGCCTCCCCGTCCTTCGCTGCGATCTTCCACCTGGCCATTGAGACACGCACAGCTCTGCTCGCGTGATCCGGAAGGCGCGAGGCCAGATCGGCAAGCCATCGTCCGAGCTCATCCAGGCGGTAGCGATTGAGCTGCATTGCCATAGCCTTCGCGTCGATTTCGCCGGGGCATGTGTCTGCGAGAGCCCCGCCCAATTCGTATGCCTTCCCAAGCGCGCGATCCTTTGCGTTGCACTGCCGAAGGATCACCAAATGGAGTTCGTAAGCGGCGCGCTTTACGTCTTCCGCATCCGCCTCGGACTTCTTGAACTCGCCATCCAGAGCTTCGGCAGCTCCGTCGATACCTCCGACTTCGAGACGCGCCAACGTCGCCAAAGTTTCGGCGATCGCGAATTCAGTTCGTCGTCCCGGCGAGACATCGTGGGTCGTCGGTAGCGTGTCCGGGAGCTTAGGCTTGGTGCTGAGCTGCCGCGCTGCGCTGCGATAGAGGACCGCCATCTCCCACCCCAAAGCTACGGCCTCGCTGTAGCGAGTGCGGTCCACGGGTGCGGCGCTTGTGGACCCGGTCACGGCTGAACTGGAGCCCGGATGGCGGAATCAATCCCCATGCCAAGAAAAATACACCAACTCCTCAGGTGAGAGCGGCCGTTGCGGGATGGGGGCGAGAAGGAGAGTCTCGATGAGCCATCTTCCGATGATCTCTTGATCGGATGGTGAGAGCAGGCGACTCTCTCCATCGACTATCGGTCCAAGGATGGGCGCGGTCGTTGCCCGAGGGTGCTGTTGCACCCCCGCATAGTGGCAAGAGCACGCTCGGTACTTGGTTGCCTTTGTAAACACCAAGCTTGCGGATCCTCTTTCGTGCCCATTGGGGCAGTACATCCTCGCGCGTAACTGCCGGGTGCTCCGAGTTGGTTCTCGGTGATCAACGATTCGCTAGTTTTCGAAGCACGAGGCGATACTCGTTGATGAATCGATCGACGCGCAGCCCGCCTCCGTAAAACGTCTCGCGCGTCACACCATCACGCTCGCAAAGGTGGAGCGTCTCTCGTATGTGCTTGACATTGCCAATCGCTATGTCGCGGCCGTCATCATGCCAGTCGATCGACATCACGGCCTTGATTTTTTGCTTTCCAAACAGGGATGGCCGCGTATTGGTGGAACGGCAGATAGATACTTTTGTGCTCTTTCCCGGTCTGACGGTATAGCCAAAACGGGCAAGAATCTTGCGTAGTTCTCGGTAAGTGATACGTATCTCACCGCGGGTGATCTTATCGACGCGGGGAGCGAGCCAGTCTCTTAGGGCAAGAACCTCCTCGTCGGCCGTGCCGCGCCGCGGCACGCTGTGTGTATCCCTTCCTATCTTGATCTGGTTCGTAAGGAGTTTATGATCGGCGACGGCGATCATCAGGGCAAAAATCTCACGCTGCTTGGTGTTCTTCAGCACGAGATTGTTGCGGTCGAGATGCGCAAGGGTCGCTACAAGCGCTGTGCGCTTGTTTCCATTGTGAAACGGGTGGTCGTTGCAAACGCCGTACAGAAGGGTTGCGGCGTTGACGACTGGCTCGTGGTACTTGAGTCGATCTCCGAAGCCGCTCGTCTGGCGATTGACGGCCGACTCCAACAGGCTCACGCTTCGGACGCCAGGAGGATCTATCGGATCGGATGTCTGGGCAAAATCCTCGCACAGCTGTTCGTGGATCATGCGAACCTCCTCGACCGAGAGGGTGCAGTGGAGCATTGCCGAACGGACCTGCGGGCTTATGTTCGGCGCCTCGGTGGCCGGAGGCGTCTTTTGTCGGATTACACGCGGTCCGCCTTGCATTTCGCGGATTGCGGCTCGTGCGGCCTTCCACTCAGGGCCGGTCACAGGCTGATCCGGATCATCGATCTCAACGCCTCGATCGATCAAGGTGAGCAGGACATTGTCGGCGTCGAGGCCTGCGCTGCGCGCTAGGCGGCTAACCGAGACCTCGCGCCTCATGGACCAGATCTCGATGTGAGAGAAAATCTAATGATGGCAATCATTCCGTGGTGCACCCTAATGGGCGTACCGGACGGCGCCCTCTAAAGCGTCCAGAAGTGCGCTACAGAAGTGCCGCCCGAACGCTACGCTAGCTTTTCAAGGCAACGGTGGCCATCCATGCGAAGGGACGGGATTGTGAGCCTGCGCGTACGACTAGATGAGTTGCTCCCCGCGAAGACGGCTGCGCGTGAGTTGCCTCAGGCCCTACGACGATTGGAATCAGGAGAGGCTGATCAACTCGTGATCACGAATCGTAGCGAGCCCCGCGCGGTCCTCGTCTCGATTGCCCGATACGAGCAACTCCTCATCGGCCGCGCCGTTGACTCGCCATAGCTTGACATTGGTTTCAACTTGCTTATTGTCTAGAGATCACAAAGCGGGCGTCGCTAAACTGCGGACGTGGCTGACGAGGCAGAAGATCGCCCTAGCGAGACGTCCAGTGCTCGTCGGCTTGGCGAGCCTATCAGGCTGCCTCGCGGGTTTCCGGCGTCTGGCAAGACGCGAGCTGACGCGATCGCTCGCCTCATCGAGGAACACCGTGAGACCGTGCGCCGTCTCGGCGAATAGCTCGTGAGCGGTGGCGTTGTGTACCCTGAACTCGGAGACTTCTGCGACGTCGCAGCGGTCGTTATCGGGAGCCGGCCGGACTTGGTAGCGCGCTATCCGACTATCGGTCTCGCTGATTCAGCCCTGGCAGCGCCTCGCGCGGGATTCGGCGAGCACGAGGTTTATGCGTCGCTTGCGGAAAAGGCGGCCGTTCTTCTCGAGCACATGGTGCGGAACCATCCGCTACCCGATGGAAACAAGAGAGTGGCGTTCTTGTTGACAGCTTGGTTCCTCGAGTGCAATGGCTTCCCCTTTCGAGGTCCAAGCCCGGACGTTGATGTTGCGATGGTCGAACAGATCGCGGCGGGTTCATCTAGTACGAGCGCGATCTTGCGATGGCTCGAAAGGCGGGTTGATTGGTCTGTGGAGAACCGACGTTGAGACTCCAGTGCGGATTCCTTATCGGTTCTCGCCGCAAGGCAGCACGCGAGCACGATCGGTCCTCTAGCGCATGATCGTGAATGAGGCTGGCGCCAGCGAAGGGCTCACCGAACAAGACACCGGTACGGAAGATTCGGGCGAGGCGACGCCGCTCAGAGGACACGCGGCGGCTCCTAGGCTATTTGCGGGCCTGCCCGCGGTTGCACGACTTGAGCGATGAGCAGTCGACGCACTCGCGGTCAGCGAAACGCGCGCGTCCAGGTTCAAGGGGTCATCGCTAGTGGAACCATGCACGGCATAGATGAGGATGTGCTCGCAGTCGCTCGCGAGGACACCGCGCGGCTCTTGTGGATCTGCGTGCCCGTCCTGAGGTGAACGACCTGGACGATGAGCAGTCGATGGCGCTTGCTATCAGCGAGACCCGCGCTGTCAGGCGCGAGCACGGCGCGGTAGGCCGCGGCTGCATCTGAGTGATCAGATGTCTTGGGCAGCGCCCCAGCGTCCGAAGCCGAAGGGCCCAGGGCGAGGAGCGGATCGCGCGCGATGTCTCAAGGTTTCGTACTACAATTCCCGAGTGGAGATCCATTCGGCGGCGCGCAAGCATGGCATCGCCGATGCCGACATCAGACACGCTGTGGAGCACGCCATGACGATCGAGGATCAAGACGACGACACCCGTATGTATCTAGGCCCAGCGCGGAGCGCTGCGCTTCTGGAGGTCGTCACGATCGTGCGCGACAACGGGTCCGAGATCGCGATCCACGCGATGGGAATGAGAGCCAAGTACCAACGGCTGCTCCCGGGAGGCTGAGTATGGCGAAGAAGGCGCACGGCAACACGGCGAGCGGTGTGCCGATCACAGACGAGTTGATAGACAAGCTCGCAGCGAAGGCAGAGGTCGGCTACGACGTCGAGAAGACGATACACCGACGTGGTGGGCGGCCCCCTATTGGCTCGGCGGCTGCCAGCGTCGAGTCTGTGCGCCTTGAGCCCGAGTTGCGAGAGGCATTGGCGCTGCGTGCCGAGCACGATCGCGAGACGACCTCGTCCGTGATTCGCAAGGCGCTGCGCGAATACCTCAAGGTCGCCTAACCTCAAGCCCTACAGCCGAATCTCAGCGCCGCCGCTCATCAGGCGCGCGCTCCAGCAGCAACGCCAACGTCGGGCAAGCGCGCACAGCGCGCATCGCATGCGTGACCTCCGAGCCGTGCAGCGGCGTCTCGTCGACTATCGGATAGCCCCACTCGTCGAGCGTGATCCGCTCGGGCAGCAGCTCGGCGCACATGCCGTGGGCCTCGCACGCGATCGGGTTGACACGCACGCGCTGGCTCATCGCTGCGACACTGCCGTGCGCATCCTCGCATCGCTCACGGGCCGCGCGGGCAGCGGCAGCTCGCCGGGACGCGCGCAGGCCTCGCACAGTCCATGGCGAGCGTGATCGGCGAACTCGGCCTGGAAGCTGTGCAGCGCGCTGAGGATCGGGTTGAGCGCCCCGTCGGGATGGCCGCAGGCGCCGCGGCGGGCCACCAGTGAGGCGAGGCGATCGATGCGCTGCGCGGCCCCCGAGCCGGCGGTGCCGGCGGCGAGCTCGTCGAGAGTGCCCGCCAGTGCGTCCAGGCCATGCACGCACGGCCCGCACTGGCGCGCGCTTTGCCCGGCGAGCCAGGCCGCGAGCCGCGCCGTCTCGGCGACCGGGCACGCGTCCTCGGAGAGCAGCAGCACGACGCCGGCTCCCAGCGACGCCCCATGTGGCGCGAGGTGTTCGTCGGACAGCGCGACGCCGTTCAGCAGCTCGCCTGCGACCCATGCGCCGGCGTAGCCGCCCACCAGCGCGCCGCGCACTCGCGCGGTGCTCCCGCCGCCGGCGGCGATCAGCGAGGACAGCGACGCGCCGTGCTCGATCTCATACACCCCGGGGTGCGCCACCGCGCCGGACAGCGTCACGAGCGCGGACCCCGGCTGGCCGGGGGTTCCCAGTTCGCGGAACCACCGCGCGCCGTGACGCGCGATCAGCGCGACGTGCGCGAGCGTCTCGACGTTGTTCACGAGCGTCGGGCGCCGCCTGACGCCCTGCTGGAAGGGCATCGGCGGAGTGAACGTGGGCTTGGCCGGGCCGCCGCTCAGGTAGTTGACGAGCGCGGACTCCTGGCCGGCGACATAGTGGCTCGGCACCGTCGTCAGGCTCAGCGTCGGCGCGCGCCCGGATGCGGCCCGCGCGCGTTCGTTGACCGCGCGCGTGAGGCTCTCGAGCGCCTCGTGCGCAGTCTCGCACACGCACACGATCACCTCGTCGGCGCCGACCGCCTCGGCCGCGAGGATGGCGCCGTCGAGCACGAGGTGCGGCAGCGACTCCAGCAGCGTGCGGTCCTTGAGGCTCGCCGGCTCGCCCTCGGCGCCGTTGGCCAGGACGATCGCGCGCCGGCGAGCGACGGCGACGGCCTGCATCTTGGTGGCGGTCGGGAACGCCGCGCCGCCGTGGCCGAGCAGCCCGGCGCGCGCGACCTCCGAGATCAGCGTCGCGGCATGCTCGCGATCGCGCCGGCGTCCACGGCCCGCGGCCGCGGGCAGCGGCCCGTGGACCGCCACGTGCTCGTCCAACGTCAGTGCGCCCCGCGGCTGGATGCCGGCGAGCAGCCGCGGCAGCGCCGGCTCCGCCCGCTGGGTCGAGGCGTGCGAGCGCTCCCCGGTGCTCGTCGCTGTAGGCCCGCTCATGGCGTGCCCCCGCTGGACTTCGCCGTCGCCGAGTGGGGCAGCAGCGAGGCCGGCGTGCCCGAGCGGCGCGCCCATTCCGAGCCAAGCGGGCCGGAGGGCAGCCACAGCGCGATGAACAGCCCGAAGGCTCCGGTGCCGATGAGGGCGGCGGCGCGCACCCTGATGTTCTCCGGCCAGCCGACGAGCACCCGCGTCAGGACCGCGACCGCCACCATCGCGATACACAGAACGCTCAGTGCGATCAGCCACGTGCTGCTGGCGTCGCTGCCGGTGCCAAAGCCGTGCACCAGCGCGATCGGCCAGCTCGCGTAGACGAGCCAGTGCACCGCGCGCCACGTCGAGAAGCCCATCCGCGCACGCAGCAGGCTGGTGGCGATCACCGCCAGGATCAGGTCGAAGGCGACAGCGCCCAGCCCGAGCCAGAACGGCCGGTAGGAGCCGATGAACGGGATCAGCGCATCGGCGATCGAGATCGAGGCGAAGCTGTCGAGCACAGAGGTGAGGATGTGCACCACCAGGAACGCCAGCGCCAGCAGCGACACGTTGCGGTGCAGCGAGTCGAGCACGAAGCGCGGCAGGCTAGGGGTGCTCCAGCGCTCGACGTTGACCACGCCGAGCACGATTGCGAGCGTCAACAGCAGCAATGCCACCGCGCCGGTCGAACGGGTCAGATACCAGTAGACGCTCGGTCCGGCGGCGCCCAGCACGTAGCTCATCACGCGGGCGTACCCGCCACGGGGTCGGTAGGCCAGCCGCCGACAGTCCGCACGCGTCCCTCGCGGTCCACCAGTCGCGCTGGCATTCCCAGCGAGTCCAGCCACTTGGCCGCCGGCCGCGCCCGAACGAGCGCTGCCGTCGCGGCGATGTTCGCGTCGGTGCAGCTGGCTGCAGCCACGCTGACAGTGCGCCAGCTTCCGCGTACGGGCGCCCCTGTCTCGGGATCGATGATGTGGTGCATCGTGTGGCCGGCGTGACTCCAGCGCCGCACCGCGGTACTCGACGTGGCCAGGCCGCCGGAGTCGATCGAGACCGTCTGGCCGGGCGCGGCGGCGCCGCTGCGATGGTCGTCGGTCACCCTTACCCGCCAGCCGCCCGCTGGCGCGTCGCCGCAGGTGGCGATGTCACCGCCTAGGCTGACCAGTGCGCCGCAGCCCGCCGCCTGCTCGGCCGCCGCGGCGGCGCGGTCGGCGGCCCACGCTTTGGCGGTCGCGCCGAGGTCCAGCTTGACCCCCGCAGGCAGCCTGATCGTCGAGCTCGCGCGATCGAGCGCGATCCGCGGCCACGCCGGGCGTGCCTGCGCGGTGATCGCCGGCGGCGCCTCGTGCCCGCCAGTTGGAGGATCGAGCAGACGCCAGTCGCGGTCGTATCCGGCCAGCTCGAGCGCCCTACCGACGGTCGGGTTGACGTCGCCGCCGGTCAGCTCTGCTGCGCGCAGAGCCTGCGCCAGCGCCTCGATCAGCAGCGGGCTGGCCTTGGTCGGGCGGCCCGCGCGGGCGTTGGCGCGAGAGAGCTCGGAATCGTCGCGGAAGCGGCTGCAGGCACGGTCGACGGCGTCGAGCTCCCGCTCGACGGCCGCGCGCGCCAGCTCGATCTGGGCCGGTTCGGTCACGCGCAGCACGACGCTAGTCCCGAGCGCCTGCCAGCGCGCGGAGGCGAGCCATTGCGGCGAGTGCGTGGGCGGGCGCACGTCAGGAGCCCCCGGATACGACTGGGCTCGACGCTTCCTGTGCCGGCGCTGATTCTTCGGCCGGAGCCGGGGCCGATTCCTGCGCGGGAGCTGATTCCTGCGCGGGAGCTGATTCCTGTGCCGGGGCTGATTCGTGAGCCGATTCCTGGGCGGGAGCGGATTCCTGGGTGGGGGTGGACTGCTGCGCCGATTCGCTCCCTGCGGCCTGCGGGGCCTGTGCGGGCGGCGCGAGCGGAGCGGTGGATGAGCTCGTCGTGCTGCTCGCCCCGGAGGTGTGCTTTTGGCCGCGTGTGGCGGCGGGTTTGGCTTTCCTTCCGGGGAAAGCGTTGGCAGCCGCGTCCGCGAAGGCGCCGGTCAGCACGACGCTGCCCGCGATCAGCCAGCGATTGATCCGCCCGAGCTGGCGTAGCGCGGCGTCGCGGGTGTGGGTCGTATGAACGGCCATCTCGCGTCCTCGTGAGCTGCGTGCCACGGTAGGAGTCTGCGAACCTGAGCTAAGGAACTCATAACCCCTGCATGAGAAAACTCATCGGGATGCCGGGAAGGAGCCCGATGTCCGGCGCCGACGTCGAACGCCCCGACACGACGAAGTATGGCGCAGCCACCCGGCGTCGCCTGCAAACATCGGGCCGGGCGCCATCCGGTGCCCGGCCCGATCACTGGCGAGACGAAAGCGGGACCTGGACGTGGTGTGCCTTGCGTGGCCCACACATGAGTCCATTTCACGCTCCCAGATGATCGCGCGGAGCGCCGTCGCGAGCAAGGGGAAAGTCCAATACTTGACTCTCAAGTGCGCAGTCGAACAGCGCGCGCGTCGGCGCCGGAGCGCAGCCGCACCGCCGCGCGCCTAGCTCGGTGCACCGCCATCGTCGGCGTCGCGGCCGTGCCCATCCGCTCCAGCACACGCTGCGCGACAAGGACTGTCGCGGGCGTGGACGTGTCCGGGGCGGACAGGTAGAAGCTGACCATCGCGGCGAGGATCGTCGCGTGCTGCACGCTCCTCGGAAGCAGCTCGGTGGCCCGCATCGCGCGGCCCGCGATCGCGCTCAGCCGATTGGCTGCGTCCTCGGCTGAGGCGTAGTGGTCGATCAGGCTGTGCTGGCCCGCCTCGATGTCCGCACCACGGTCGATCACGCTGTCGAGCAGCACGTGCAGGGCGCCGATCCAGGGAAAGTACGCGCGCTCCGTCGCCGTCGCGTCGCTGACGCGCAGGGCCGGCTGAGCCGCGGCGGCGATCAGCGCGAAGACGCTCAACGACGATGCCGCGCCCGCGGCGGTCTCCCACCATCGCAGGCCGGTGCCCGCCGGGGTAAGTCCGGTGGCCCACCGTGCGAGCGCCCGGCGGGGGTCTCCCGCTCCGTGGTTGAGGCTCTGGTAGGCCACCATGCGGGCCGCAGAACGCAGCGCCGGCTCTGCCACCGAGGCATGTGAGGGAAGCGCGCGGAAGGCAAAGCGGCATGTGTCTATTAGATTCCGCATATATCCATTGTCCTGGTGTCCAGAATGATGCTCGTAGTAGTCGGGGTGGGCTCTGTCGGGGTCAAGCGCGCTCAGCAGCGCGAGGTGGAGCTGTCGTCCGTTGGCGATCGGGTCGATGCTCGGCTGCTCGGCGAGCGTGTTGACGTAGTCGTAGGCGGCCTGAAAGGCGACCACCGCGCGCACCACCCGCTCACGGTGCGCGCGAGGGACCAGAACGGCGAAGGCGGCGGCCCCTTCTAGGTTCCCGCGCTCCGTGCGCTGGGTTATCAGCGCGAGTCTGCGCAGTCCTGGATCGGGTATCTGGCGGGCGCGCTCATGCCAGTGGCGAAGCTCGCGTCCGACGAGCGGGAACACCCCAAGCCAGTACCTGGAGGCCGCCCCCGCGAACGCCCCCGCCAGCGTGAGTTGGCTTCGCGCGGGAGCAACCACCAGAACAGTTTCGTTTGCCTGAGCTGCGATACATAGTCACTCCTGAAGGCTCGCGCGCGCCGGCGCGCGTGCCGCCGCGAGGCCCGGAAGCGCGATCACAGCCAGCGCGATCGCTGCGAGCAGCGCGAGCGTCAGCAGCACTCTCCCCAGCTCGACCTGAAAAGGCGCGGGGAAACCTGTCTGCAGTCGCAGCCAGCGACTCGCCAGGTCGTGCCCATAGAGACCGGCGACGGCGCCGACGGCACAGCCGATGCCGAGCACGATAATGCTCTCCAGCAACAGCGCACGCCACAGCTGCGCGGTGTCGTAGCCGTGGATCTTCAGAGAGGCCAACCGAGCACGGCGTTGCCAGATGGCGGCGCTGAGCGCCGAGGCGACCGCGAGCGCCGCCGCGATCAGCAGCAACGTCGCGATCTCGCTGAGCGCGTAGAGCCCCTGACGCGAGTCGGCCGCGTACTGCGCCCGGCGTTCTCCGAAGGTCTGGATCCCGAGCCCCGGCCGTCGCCCGATCGCCCGCACCACCGCGCTCCTGCCCGCGGCTTCGCTGACGCCCGGGCGCAGGTTCACCTCGAGCGCCGACGGCTGCGCGGTCTGCCACAGGCGTCCGTAGTCCAGCGAGCTGATGATCACTGCGCCCGGCGACCACCCGAGGTTGGTCGTGATCGCCGCGACCCCAAAGCGAGCGTCGCCGCTCGGCGTGGGCAGGGTGAAGGAGCTCCCGAGCGTGAGCTGGTGTTCGGCGGCGAAGCCCTGCGAGACCGCTGCCCAGCCGCTCGTGCGCAGCAGCCGGGTGGCGTGTTCGAGGTTGCCGTGCAGCAGCTGGCTGGCGGGAATCGGCGAGGCGTCGCCCGGAGGCCGCGCGATGATCCACATGCGCCGCGGGCCCACGTCCAGGAACCCGCCCTGATAGACGCGGACCGACGCCACGCCCGGCGCGCGCGCGATCGCCTTGGTCGCGCCTTCGGCGTTGAACGCGTTGGTCGTCAGGTCATTGCCGCCGGTCGTCACCCAAAGCTGCGCTGTGTGCAGGTATTCGGCGAAGTTGGCGTCGAGGCCGCGCAGCAGGTCGGCGCGCGCGCCGCCGATCGCAACGCTCCCGTAGACCGCCAACGCGGCGATGCCGGCGAGCGCGACCGAGCGGGTGGTGACCGCCCGCAGCTCGGATACGACGACGATCAGCGAGCTACTGGGCACGCGTTCGCCGGCCCACCGCAGCCCTCGTGCGACGCACGCGAACAGGCTCGGGATCGCGAGCAGGGCCGCCAGCGCAAGCGCCATGCCGCCGACGATCGTCAGGCCGGGGGCGAGCAGCACCGCCGCCGTGATCAGCACCAGCAGCGCCGTGCACAGGAGCGCTAGCCTCAGCGGCGTTCGATGCGCCAGCACCTCGCCTCCGCCCGAGCGATCTCGCAAAACGGCGTCCGTCGGACGGCCTGGGCGCAGGTCTAGCGCGGGAGAGAGCGACGCGAGCATCGTCGCGAGCACGCCGCACCCGACCGCGATCAGGATCGTCCCGACGTGCAGCGTCTGCTGCGTTCCGACCGGAAAGGCGGTCGTCAGGTAGGCCGGTATGCGATGCAGGAACGCATGCGAGAGCATGTCGCCCGCGACGACCCCGACAGCCGACGCCACGACGCCGAGGACGGCGGCCTGAAAAGTCAGCAGCGCGATGATCTGGCGCCAGTCGTAGCCCTGCAGGCGTAGATCCGCGACGAAGCGCCGCCGCTCGGGCACCGTGAGCAGCATCGCGTTCAGCGCCAGCAGGAAGCCGACCATGACGCTGATCGCCGCGAACAGCGACGTCGACTCGTCGTTCGGCTTGACCGCCTCGTCGAGCAGGCTCAGCTCCTCGTCGGCTGGTGCGACGCTCACGCGCCCCGCGGCGAGCGTTCGCAGCTCTGCGGCGACAGCCGAATCGGCGCCCTGCTGCGGCTTGATCAGGACCTGCGTGAGGCGCCCCGGCAGCCCGGTCATGCGTTGGGCGCTGGAGAGCAGGGTTACGGCCACGGGGCTCGAGGAGAGCACGCCGAACGGCGGGCTTTTCAGCACTGCGGCCACGGTGCTCGTGTGCGCGGAGCCGAACGCGAGCACGGTGACCTGGCCGCCGGGTTCGGCGCCCACGGCGCTGGCGACGCTCGCCGGCAGAATCAATCCTCCGGTGAAGCGAAAGCCGCCGAGTCCCAGCTCGCGTGTGGCGAAGCCGCCTAGGTGCACGACGGCTGTGGTCACACCCAGCAGCTGCACGGACTGGCGGCCGTGCGGCCCGACGACGGCGATGTCCTCGCGCAGCACCGGCGCCGCCGCCGCGACCCCCGGCAGGCGGCGACTCGAGTCCAGCAGCCGTTCTTCGAATCCGTCCTGCGAGCGCGCCGCCAGCTGCAGCCGCGCCGAGCCGACGAGCTGACGGACCAGTTCACCCGCGGAGCCCGTCAGGCTGGCGTTGGCGACGAGCACGCCGAGGACGAGCGCCACGCCGACGGCGATGCCGCTACCCGCGAGCAGCTCCTGAACGACATGCGAGCGCAGCCGAACCCAGTACAGGTGCGCGAGCATGCTCAGGCGGACCCCCGCTATCGGGGGGTTCAGCGGGCTCTTCACGACGATGTCGCTGCCAGCTCCGGGTCCATCCCGTCGGCCATGTGTCCGTCGCGCAGCGTGTGCACGCGATCGACGAGCGTGGTCGCGTCGAGGTCGTGTGTGACGAGCAGCCCTGGAATGCCCCGCTCGTGGCAGATGTCGCGCAAGAGCTCGAGTATCTCCCGGCCGCGCTTGGAGTCGAGGTTGCCGGTCGGCTCGTCGGCCAACAGCAGCCGTGGCTCGTTGGCGAGCGCGCGGGCGATCGCGATGCGCTGACGCTCGCCCATCGAGAGCTGCTCGGGCGTGTGCTCGACGCGCGCGCCGAGCCCGACGCGCTCGAGCCACGGCAGCGCCCGTCGGCGGCCCTCGCGCAGCGTGCAGCCGTCGCCGGTCAGCTTGATCGTCGCGTTGTCGAGCGCCGAGGTGTGCGGCATCAGGTGAAAGGCCTGGAAGATGAAGCCGACGTCCCTGCGCCGGTACAGCGCGCTGTCGCGCTCGGAGAGCTCGCCGAGCACGCGCCCGTCGAAGGAGACGCTGCCGCTGTCAGGGGTGACGAGCGCCGCCGCGAGCATCAGCAGCGTCGTCTTACCCGACCCGCTCGGCCCATACAGGGCCACGAACTCGCCGCCGGCCACAGTCAGCGAGACGCCGTCGACCGCCTTCACGGTCTCGATGCCGCTCGAGTAGTGCTTGACGACCTCACGCAGCTCGAGCGCGCTCACTGCCCAGAACGCTCCGCCCCGCCGCGCCAGCGTCCCGGCAGCGGCACGACGACGCCCCGCGACTCGGTCGAGACGAGCTCGCCGTCGGCGATCGACATCATCACCTTGAGGCCCTGCAGGGCCGCCATTTCCTCGGAGGACATCAGCAGCGTGATGTTGCGTTCGCTCGCCGCCCCGCGCAGCAGCACGTTGAAGCCGTCGCGCTCGCTGAGGTTCGGCAAGAGCACCGGTTCGTCGAGGATCAGCAGACGCGGCTCACGAGCAAGCGCGCGCGCGAGCATCACGCGGGCGCGCTCGTCCAGCGACAGCGACGTCGTCGGCTCGCCCGCGCATGCGGCACCGATCTCGACACGGTCGAGCACCCGCATCGCCCGTCGTCGCGCCTCGCGCATGGTCAGGCCCTCGCTGCCCAGCGACGTCGCCACGTGGTCGACGACGCTCTCGCCGGGGGTCGCGCGCCAGTCCGCCGCGCACATGAACGCGATCTCGCCTCGCAGCAGGCGACCGCGCTCGCTGCCGGTCATGCGCGCGACGTCGCGGCCGCCGAAGCAGACGATGCCGGAGTCCGGCAGCGTGATCCCGGCCGCGAGACGCAGCAGCGTCGACTTGCCCGAGCGCCGCGCGCCGCGGATGCCGACCGATGCGCCCGTTTCGATGTCCAGCGAGACGCGATCGAGCACGGCGATCTCACGACCGCCGTCGGGGTAGCGCTTGCTGACGTTCAGAAAGGAGAGCAGCGGCGTCATGGCGGCGACGCTACTGGCTGCGTTCCAGGAATTCGTTGATGCGCTGGCGGGTGCGCGTCGCCCACGTGATCTCGACCTCGAGCTGCGCGTAGACGGCGTCCCGCGTGCAGTCCAGGCACAGCGCCGTCCACGAGCGCCCGCGCCCGTCGGTCGGGCTGACGAGCTGGGCCAGCATCAGGCACTCGCGCTCGTACGCCCTTAGCGCTGCGAGCAGCCGGTGGCCGTCCTCTTCCCGCGCCACCGACAGCTTTGCCTGCAGCCCGAGGCGCACGGGCTCGCGGGGCAGGAGCGTCTCCATCCACAGCGTCAGCGCCTCGGAGGCCTCCTCGGTCGGGTAGTAGACGAGATGCGTCCGACGGTGGTTGTTGCGCTTGGGCTCGTCGCGAGAGACCGCCAGTCCAGTCTTCTCGAGCTGCTCGAGCAGCCTGTAGACATCGTTGGTGTCAACCCGCCAGGTCTCGCCGAGCCGTGCGGCGAGCCGGTTCGCCAAGTCGCCGCCGTGTCCCGGACGTTCGAGCAGCAGGCCGAGCAGCGCCCCGCGCAGCGGCGTCGAGGGACCCCGCATCCACCTCGTCTTCTCTGGACTTACACTCGCCATCGCTCCCTCGTCTCAGCCGAGTTGGCTGTCTTGACAATACACCACGACAAGACGGGTTGCCGAATCATTCCGACATCCTGTCGCTTGGCTCGGACCCTCAAGGCACCACGACGGCGGCTCCGGTGAAGCGTCCGGCGCGCAGATCCGCCAGCGCGTCGTTGGTGGCGGCGAGCGGGTAGGTCGTGACGTGGGTCTCGACCCCGGCGCGCGGAGCCAGCGCCAGCAGCTCCTCGCCGTCGCGGCGGGTGAGGTTGGCGACGGAGCGCAGCACCCGCTCCTCCCACAGGATGCTGTAGGGGAAGCTGGGGATGTCGCTCATGTGGATGCCGCCGCAGACCACCGTGCCGCCGGGCGCGACCGCGCGCAGCGCCTGTGGCACGAGTGCGCCGACGGGAGCGAAGATGATCGCCGCGTCGAGCGGCTGCGGCGGAGCTTCCTCTGAGGAGCCCGCCCACACGGCCCCGAGCTCGCGCGCGAAATCCTGCGCCGCCTCGTCGCCGGGCCTTGTGAACGCATACACCTCGCGTTCCTGACCACTGTCTCCGACGGCGGCGCCCCGGCAGATCTGGACGAGGATGTGCGCGGAGTCGCCGAAGCCGTAGAAGCCGATGCGGCGCGCGTCGCCGCACATGCGCAGCGCCCTGTAGCCGATCAGTCCGGCGCACAGCAGCGGCGCCGCTTGCTCGTCGGTGTAGCTCTCGGGGAGCGCGAAGCAGTAGCGCTCGTCGGCGACCGTGTATTCGGCGTAGCCGCCGTCGATGTCGCGCCCGGTGAAGCGCGCGTTGGGGCACAGGTTCTCGCGCTGGCTGTTGCAGTAGGCGCATTCGCCGTCGGTCCAGCCGAGCCACGGTACGCCCACGCGGCGCTCGCCGCCGGCCTCGCCCGAGGCGCTCGCGTCGGGGTCGGAGACCACAGTGCCGACGATCTGGTGTCCGAGCACGCGCGGCGGGGAGGGGATCTCGACCTCGCCGTCGAGCAGGTGCAGGTCGGTGCGGCACACGGCGCACGCCCGCACGCGCAACAGCAGCTGTCCGGGGCCGGGCTCGGGGATCGGCAGCTCGACCTCGCGCAAGGGTTGCCCGACCTGCTCGAAGATCATCGCCTTCATCGTTCTCGCCGGGGTCGTCTGTGGCATCGTCACTCAAGTCAAGCACGCGCGCGGGCGTGCATCGCCAGAGCGCTCAGCCGAAGAACAGCTCGGCGGTCTCGTACAGCTCCGGGTCGAGCAGCTTCGGCTCGCGCAGCGCCTCCTCGAGCGCCACCTCGACGATCTCCGTTCCCCGCGCGGCCACCATGCAGCCGAAGCGCCCGGCGGCTACGGCGTCCATCGCGGCGACGCCGAAGCGCGTCGCGAGGACGCGGTCGAAGGCCACGGGCGTGCCGCCGCGCTGCACGTGGCCGAGGATCGTGACGCGGCTCTCGAAGCCGGTCCGCCGCTCGATCTCCTGCTCGAGCGTCACGCCGATCCCGCCGAGCCGCTGGTGGCCGAAGGCGTCGGCTGCGGTGTCCGCGTGCGTCTGCAGCGTCCCCTCGCGCGGCGTCGCGCCCTCGGCGACGACCACGATCGAGAAGCTGCGCCCGCGCTCGTGGCGGCGGCGCAGGTGCGCGACGACCTGCTCGATGTCGAACGGCCGCTCGGGCACGAGGATCGCGTCGGCGCCGCCGGCGATGCCCGCGTGCGTCGCGATCCAGCCGGCGTGGCGGCCCATCACCTCGACGACCATCACCCGGTTGTGCGACTCGGCGGTCGTGTGCAGGCGGTCGATCGCGTCGGTGACGATCTGCACGGCGGTCTGGAAGCCGAAAGTGACGTCGGTGCCGCCGAGGTCGTTGTCGATCGTCTTGGGCACGCCCACGATCGGCACTCCGTCGCGATGCAATCGCAGCGCGACGCCGAGCGTGTCCTCGCCGCCGATCGGGATCAGCGCGTCCACGCCGCGAGCTTCGAGCGTGCCGCGCACGAGCGCCGTCCCGTCCCCGCCGGCGGCGTACGGGTTCGTGCGCGAGGTCCCGATGATCGTGCCGCCTCGCGGCAGGATGCCGGCGGTGCTCTGCCGGGTCAGCTCGATCGCGTCGTCCTCGAGCACGCCCGCCCAGCCGTATCGAAAGCCGAGGAACTCGTTACCGCCTTCGGCGAGGCCGCGCCGCACCACCGCGCGGATCACGGCGTTCAGGCCCGGACAGTCGCCGCCTCCGGTGAGCAGGCCGATTCGCGCCACCGGCTAGATGCCCTGCCCGGGTAGGAACTCGTTTGTGAACGGCGGCAGGCCGCTGGTGTCGGGGTCGTGCTGGAGCAGCCCGTGCGAGTACATCCAGCTGCCGAACGCAGCCCAGGCTGTCGGGTCCTGCCAGCCGAACGGGTCGCTCGCGCTGGCCGGCTGCGCCGCGGGCAGCGTCTGCTTGATCGATTCGAGCTGGAGCTTCGGTTCGAGCGACGGGTTGGCTTTCACGACGAGCGCCGCGGCCGCCGCCGGATCGGCCCGCACCGCGCGCTCGCCGCGGGTGAGCGCCTGCAGGAACGCGCGCAGATCCTGGCCGTCAGTGTGGGCCTCGCCTTCGCGCACCGCGAGCACGAGCTCATCGTAGGTGGGAACGCCGGCCTGATCGACGGGGATCACCAGCGGCTGCTTGTGCATCAGGCGCAGCTGGATCGCCTCGTAGTTCCAGTAGCCGCCGAGCGTCGCCGCGACTTTCCCGGAGAGCATCGCCGGCACGAGGTTAAAGCCGACGTTCGCTTCCTTGACGCGCGAGGGTTCGATCTTGGCGTGCTGCAGGATCGTGCGCAGCATCGCCGCCTGATACGGGATCCCGGCGGTGCCGACGGTCTTGCCGGCAAGGCTCGCCACACTGCTCACGTGCTGTTCGGGAAGCGCGATCAGCGACGTCAGCGGACGCTGCACGAGCGCCCCGATCGAGACGACTTTGAGCCCCTCATCGCGTGCGAGCAGGACCTCGGGCTCGTAGGAGATCGCCACGTTGACCTTGCCGGCGGCGAGCAGCTTCAGCGGTTCGGCCGTTTCAGAGGGGATGACCGGCTCGACGTTCAGCCCGACCGCGCGGAAGTCGCCGCCCGCGATCGCCGAGTAGAGCGCCGCGTGATCGGCGTTGGGGAACCAGTCGAGCATCACCGTGAACGGCTTGGCGCTCGCAGCGGTGGTCACGTCCTGCTTGGCGCCGCACGCCCCAAGTGCGAGCGCGCAGCAGACGGCCAGCACGATCGGCGCGGTGCGCCGGCGGACGGCGGGGCGGACTCTCAACGGGCGTCTCCTCTCGGTTGGCTCGCCCACGGCGCCAAGCGGTGCTCGGCGAGCGCGAGGGCGTTGAAGCACACGATTGCGAATCCGAACAGCACCACGGCGGCAGCGTACGCGCGTGGCGTCTGCAGGGCGGTCAGGTCGGCGTTGATCTCATGTCCCAGGCCGGCATGGACGGCCGTGGTGGCGGTCTGGGACTCCGCGATGTAGGCGCCGATCACGCCGACCGCCAGCGCGATCCGCGCTCCGCTGAGCGCGGCCGGCAGCGCCGCCGGCAGCTCGGCCAGGCGGAACGCCTGCCAGCGCGAGGCGCCGAGCGTGCGCAACAGCTTCAGCTGGTCGGGGTCCACAGCGGCGAGCCCATCGACGGTCGTGACGAGCACCGGGAAGAAGCAGATGAGCACGATCACGACGAGCTTGGGAAACACGCCGAAGCCCCACCAGAAGACGAGCAGCGGCGCGATCACGGCGATCGGCACCGCCTGCGAGCCGATTGCGAGCGGATACACGGCTCGGCGCAGGACCGGGGAGAAGTGGATCGCCACGGCGAGCGCGAACCCGAGCGCCAGCGCGAGTGCGATCCCCAGCACGACCTCCTCCGCCGTCGGCAGGAGATTGGCCGCGAGGAAGCCGGCGTTGTCCCACATCGCGCTCGCGATCGAGTGGGGGGCGGGCAGCACGAACGAGCTCGCCGAGCCCGCGTCGACGTAGATCTCCCAGACGCCCACCAGCGCGAGCACGAGCAGCGCCGGCGGCGCCACGGCGGCGAGGCGCCGGCGCGTCACGCGCGAGGCTCCGGGCCGCAGGCGCCGTCCTGCAGGAGCGCGAGCGCGCGCTCGCGCAGGGCGATCACCGTGGCGTCGGTGCGCGTCCGCGGGCGCGGGAGGCTCACCTCCAGTTCGCCGATCACACGCCCGGGCCTGGCGGAAAGTACGGCGACGCGGTCGGCGAGGAGCACCGCCTCCTCGACGTCGTGGGTGACGAGCACGACGGTGCGTGGCTCGCGCGCGAGCGCCTGTGCGAGCCACGCCTGCATCTCGGCGCGCGTGATCGCGTCGAGTGCGCCGAACGGCTCGTCGAGGCAGAGCACCGGCTTGCCCGAAAGCAGCGTGCGCAGGAAGGCCACGCGCTGGCGCATGCCGCCGGAGAGCGCCGTGGGGCGGGAGTCCTCGAAGCCATGCAGTCCGAGCTCCGCGAACAGGCTCTCCGCGCACCGACGCGCCTGCCGGCGCGCGAGCCCGGCGATGCGCGGCGCGAGCGCCGCGTTCTCGACGGCGCTGAGCCATGGCAGCAGCAGGTCGCGCTGGGGCATCAGCACGGCGGGCGCGCATCTGATCGAGCCGGCGTCCGGGGCCTGCAGCCCGCAGATCAGCTCGAGCAGCGTGGTCTTGCCACAGCCGCTGGGGCCGACCACCGCGAGCAGCTCGTCCTGGTTGGCGTGCAGCGAGACGCCGTCCAGCGCCAGGACGGTCTTGCCGCCACGCTCGCGGTAGGCGTGGCTCACCCCGTCCAGCACGATCGCCGCGTCCTCCCCGATGCCCTTCGCCGAGGGCTTGGCGCGAGATTGCAGTTCGGTCGGCACTTCGCTCCCTCCGCGGGCATTACCCCACAGGTTCAAAGGGTCGGCGCCGGGGGAATCGCTTCCCGTGCGCCATCTCAGCCGGCCTTCCCGCCAGCACCCCTGGTGTCTTCTGTAGAGGCGTGATGCTAGCGCGCACCACCCGTCGGCGTTCGCCTATCCAGCCGCCGACACCACCGGCCGCGTCAGCGCCCGCACGAAGTCCTCGAGCTGCGCGGTCGTCCAGCACTCGAACGCGGTGCAGTACTGCTCGTAGGCGGCGATCACCGAGTCGCCGTAGTTCCAGTAAAGGCGTGGCTCGGGGTTCAGCCAGAAAGTGCGCCCGGCGCGCGCGGCGATCTGCGCGAACACGTCCGCGCGGGGGTCGCGCCCGTTGGTGCGCGCGTCGCCGAGGACGATCACGGTGGCGCGAGGGTGCAGGTCGTCCTCGACCTGCACGAGGAACTCCGACCACACGCGCCCGTAGTCGGTGTAGCCGGAGATGTCCGCCACGCCGGCGTCGCCCGAGATCCGTTCGCTGACGGTTTTGAAGTTGCGCTCGTGTTCGAAGATGTCCGTGACCTCGGAGATGCGCTCGATGAACACGAACGAGCGCATCTTGCGGAAGGTGTCGTGGAGCGCGTGCAGCACCGACAGGAAGAACACCGACGCCGAGGTGACGCTCGTGGACACGTCGCAGAGGACGTAGATCTCCGGGCGTTTGGGCCGCCGCGGCCGGTACTTGAGCACCACGGGGACGCCGCCGGTCTGCAGCGACGCGCGCATCGTGCGCCTGACGTCGACGTGTGCGTGGCGGCGGTGGCCGCGGTTCTGCATGCCCTGGGTGGCCAGCCGGCGGCGCAGCTGCGCGACCACGCGGTGGACCGCCGCGAGGTCGGCAAGCGGCCCCGACGGCAGCGCCCGGTCGAGCTCGCCCAGCGGTCGCGCGGCCGGCAGGCTGCCCGTGCGCTCGATCTGCGCGCGCTCGAGCTCGCGGCGCAGCAGCGCCTCGAAGCGGCGCAGCGCGTCGCGCGGCAGGCCTTCGTGGCGAGGGTCCTCGGGCGGCAGCTCGGGCTGGGGCTCGGCGCGCAGCCCGAGCGCGCGGCGGATGCGCTGCACGTCCACGCCGATCACGCCCGAGCCCTCCTGGCGGTGGGCGAACGCCGCGATTGCCATCCGCGCGAGGTCGCGCATCGCTCCCTCCGATCCGTCGCGCAGGGCGGCAGCGATCTGCGCGCGCAGCTCCTCCAGCTGCTCGTCGGAGAGCTCTCCGAACGCCGCCAGATCCTGCTCGCGGATGCCCTCGTGCGTGGCGGCGAGCTCGGCGGCGCGGAAGAAGAAGCGCTCGAACACCAGCTCGAACACGCGCCGGTCCTCCTGGCTCTTCGCGAGCGTCGCCGCGAGCGCCTCGCGGAAATCCTCCTGCGAGGTCCAGCTGATCTCGCGCAGCACCTCGAACGCGTCGAGCATCTCCGAGGTGCCGACGGCCACGCCTTCCCGGCGCAGCTCCTCGCCGAGCTCGAGGATGCGCGCGGGCAGGCCCTCAGGCGGCATGCGGCGCCGGCCCGGTCGCGGCGGGCGAGCGCAGCTTTAGCCCCACGCGGTCGGCCACCACGTCCATGTCGGTGCGGTGCTTGACGATCACGGACATCGTCTCGGTGAATGTGTCCGCGTCGATGTCCTTGACGCCGAGCAGCAGCAGCGCGCGCGCCCAGTCGATCGACTCGGCGATGGAGGGTGGCTTCTTGAGGTCGAGCTCGCGCACCATGCCGATCACCTCGACCAGCCGTCGGGCGACGGTCTCCGACAGTTCGGGCGCGTGCAGGCGGACGATCTCCAGCTCGTGCTCGAGCTCGGGATAGTCGAGCCACAGGTACAGGCAGCGACGCTTCAGCGCCTCGGTCAGCTCGCGCGAGTTGTTGGAGGTGAGCAGCACCACGGGGTGCGTGCGCGACTCCACGCGCCCGAGCTCCGGGATCGAGATCTGGAAGTCGGAGAGCACCTCCAGCAGCATCGCCTCGAACTCCTGGTCGGTCTTGTCGATCTCGTCGATCAGCAGCACCACCGGCTCCTCGGAGGCGATCGCGGTCATCAGCGGCCGCGCGAGCAGGAACTCCTCGCCGAAGATGTCCTCCTGGACGGCCTCCCAGCCGGTGTCTGAGGCCTCGGCCTGGATCCGCAGCAGCTGCTTACGGTAGTTCCACTCGTACAGCGCCTTGGCCTCGTCGAGCCCCTCGTAGCACTGCAGTCGCACGAGCTCGCGGCCGAGATACGACGCGAGTGCCTTGGCGAGCTCCGTCTTGCCGACGCCCGCGGGCCCCTCGACGAGCACGGGCTTGCCGAGCCTCGTCGCGAGGAACGACACCAGCGCGGTGGACTCGCCAGGCAGGTAGCCGACCTCACGCAGGCCCGCGGCTACGTCTGCGACGGAGGCGGGCGCAGGGGAAGGAGGGGCTGGCATCGCCCGCGCAATGATAGGCGGCGGCTAGTCAGAGCGACCGGTCGGGTCCTCGAACGACAGCTGCTCCCCCTCCGGGGACTTCGCGGCTGGCGCGGGGGGGTAGCGCGCGGGCGGGCGGGACGGCGCGGCGGACTCGCGCGCGGGCACCGGCGTCGGGCGTGACGTCCGCTCGCCCGCCCGCACGCGCGCTGGCGTCACGACGGTCGCCTCGAGATCCACCGGCGAGGGGGGGAGCGGGCCCACGGGAGGGCGCGGGCGTGTGCCGCGGGCGCGCCGCAGCGGCGGTTCGGGGCGTTCGAGCGCGCGCATCCGCCCGCCCGCGTAGGCGAGGCCAAGCGCGAGCAGCAGCGCGATGAAGATCCCCCACTCGACGCCGACGGTCGCGGTGACGCGCTCGTTGCCCTGCAGCCCGGGCTTGTCGAGCAGCCTGTAGAAGACCAGCAGCGCGGTCCAGCCACCGGCGATCATCACGATCACACCGTCGCCGCCGGGGAGTTGGAAGTCACGGCCCTCGGCGCGCGCGAACAGCATGCTCAACACGGCGGCGCTGACGAGCAGCACGGCGGCCTCGACGAACGAGAAAGCCTGGAATGCGCTGAGGCTGGTGTCGGTGGCCTTCGCCGCGCCGTGCACCACGAGCGTGTCCGTCTTGCTGTACCACGGCAGGAACATCGACGCGAACAGGCCGAGCGCGGTCATCGCGACGAGCCGCTGCTCGTGCGTCAGCTCGCGCCACGCGTGGACGAGCCGCGTCATCCGCGCTCCCGGACTGGCCGGCTCGTGTCGAGGGAAGGCATTTGCGCCTAGTCTAGGCGCGGCGCATGAAGCCAATTAATGGTGGCTGACGAGCACGGTGCCGCCCGCCGTCGAGAAGTCGCCGGCCAGGTCGGTGGCGACGAGCTGGATCGTGAACGTGCCGCCCTTCGCCGGCGTGATCCACAGCAGCCGCGGCTTGCCGCGTTCGACCGTCGCGGTGTTGGTCCACACCACGCGCGAGCCCTGGCGCACGGTCATCGAGACCGTCGAGATCTTCGACAGCGAGAGCTGCACGCCAGCGCGCGCTCCGCCGGGCAGCTTCTTCGAGAGCAGCGAGACCACCGGCGGCGTGCGCAGGTCGGCGGTGAAGCGCTGCGCGGTCGTGCAGTAGATCTGATCGCCCGGGATCTGCGCGCTCGCAGCGCCGGCGGGGGTCAGTGGCGGCCCCTTGCTCGTGCGTTCGCACAGGTGCTGGAGAAATTCGGTGAGCAGTTCGTGGTAGTTGAGGTTCGATTCGCCGAACTGGTCATACAGCGACCACGCGCCGGTGTCGTACTGCGGGACGATCGCGCGCGCCTCGGCGTCGCCCGCTTCGAACAGCTGGAGCCCGAGCGGGTCCTTGGTGATGGCGGTGTAGTCGTACAGGCCGACGAGCGCCTGGATGAAGCCGTTGAGGATCCTGTCGCTGGGGGCGTAGGTGTACTCGGCGTATAGCGCGCCCGTGTGCGTTTGCACGCGCACGCCCTGCGGCGGCGGCGTCTCGAAGATGCCGAGCGCCTGCTGCGCGGCAGTCAGGTACGCGGGTTCCTTGAAGCGCGACCACGCGCGGGCGAGCACCTGCAGCGCGGTCCCCTGGGACAGGCCGCTCGTCCACGGCGGCGTGCCGCCGTCGAAGTCGAACAGGTACTCCCACGCGATCCCGCCCGCGCGCTGGGTCGCGAGCGGGATGACTTCGCCGAGCAGCTGGCGCAGGTTGGCGTTTTCGTGGCCCGACAGGAAGAAGCCGTTGGCCTCGCCGAAAGTCGCCAGCCACTGGATCTCGATGCCCTGCCCGGGATAGTGCTCCCAGACGATCTCGCTTCCCGGAAAGCTGACGCGCTCGTCGCCGGAGAGCAGCGATTCGGTCGTCCACCACTGCCGGTTGCGTTCGAGCGTCAGGAACACCGCCGGCAGCCGTGACGGGATCAGCTCGCCCGCGCCGGCCATCGTCTGGACGTTCGCGAGCACGGCGCCGAGTTCTTCCTTACGCGTGCCGCTGAGCTTCGCCACCGAGCTTTTCGCGGCTACGTAGGCGGAGTAGTAGGAGTGATAGCTGGCTTCGCTGATCGCGCCGGCGTGCAGCAGGCTGGTCAGCGCCGCGGAGACGCTCGGCCTGTGGCTGACGGCACTGTGGCTGGCGGCGCTCCGAGCGTGAGCGTGCGCGTACACATGCACGGGGCCGAGCGTGCTCGAAGATGCGCGCGCGAGCGCGGCTGTGGTCGCCGAGGCGCCGCCGAGGGCGAGCACACCCAGAGCGAGCGCCGCCACTCGCTGGGCGCCTTGCACCCCGCCGATGCTAGCGCGAGCGCCGGTGAGCTCACTCCGATTCGAGGCCGAGCTCCTCGACTCCCTCGAGCTCGTCCTCGTCCTCCTCCTCGTCGTCCTCGAGCTCGTCGTCCTCCGGCGGCAGTTCGCCGCCGGCGCCATGCGAGAGCTGGAAGCGCTCGACGAGCTCGTCGCGCTTGGGTTCGTCGAGGGGAGCGTCCTCGGAGATCAGCACCCACTCCTCGCCATCGAAGTCACCGGTCTCGAAGATCTCGTGGTCTACCTCCGGGGAGTCGTCGACGACGATCATGATCTCGGTCTGGGGGTTGAAGTAGGTGCCCGGGCGGAGCGTTATCTCATCGAGCTGGAAGCGGCGCGCGTTGGTCATGGGGCGTTTATACACCCGACGGCCGCGGCGTTGTGTCAAAGATCGAGCTCGTCGAGCGTGCGCGCCACCTCGGCGTCCACGTCGAGCGGCTCCATGCCTTCGCGCTCGCGCCGTTCGTTGCGCGCCACGACGAGCGTTCGCACCTCCGCGAGGAGCTCCGCGTCCGGTCGATCGGAAGCCCGCCCACCCTGCTCGACGCCCAGCAGCCGCGCCAGCTCGGCGTTGACGTCGAGCGCCGGCTGTCCAGCTCGCACGAGCCGTTCGCTGCGGGCGCTCAGCATCTGGCGGATCTCCCGCTCGCGCTCGGCCTGCGCCGCCGGCGATTCGGGCGCCGGCGCCGGTGCGCCGGATCCATATTCGCTTTCGCGAGCCATGCCACCGGCGCCGATCTGGTCGTAGGCGCTGCCGCTGCCGCCGGTCGCGAGGAACGCCAGCGCCACTATCACGATCAGCGCCACGGTGGCGAACACGACGAGCTCGCCGCCGCTCACATACAGGGCCAATACCACGATCGAAGAGGCGCCGTGCACGATCTCCGATTGTTGCCGATCGCCCTACTGTCCGCTACCCTCCAAGTGGGTTGACTGACCAGTCAATCTATTTCACGTGCCACCCCGTTAGGAGATCCGAGAATGGTCGATTTCACGCTCACCGATGAGCAGAAGAACCTGCGCGAGATGGCGCACGACTTCGCGGTCAAAGAGATACGCCCGGTCGCCTGGGAGTACGACAAGGACGGAACCTGGCCCGCGGAGGTCATCAAGAAGGCGTGGGACGTCGGCCTCATGAACTCGCACATCCCCGAGGAGTACGGCGGCGCGGGCGCGAGCTACCTCGACGGCTGCCTGATCGAGGAGGAGCTCTCGTGGGGCTGCTCGGGCATCCAGACCTCGCTCGGCTGCAACGGCCTCGCGACGGCGCCGATCGCCCTCGGCGGCTCGGAGGAGATCAAGAAGAAGTACCTCGGCATGCTCACCGAAGAGCCCAAGCTCGCGTCCTTCTGCCTGACCGAGCCCGACGCCGGCTCAGACGTCTCCGGCATGCGCACCACCGCGGTGCGCAAGGGCGACAAGTACGTGCTCAACGGCTCCAAGTGCTTCATCACCAACGGCGGCTACGCCGACTACTACACCGTGTACGCCAAGACCGACAAGGACGCCGGCCACCGCGGCATCTCGGCGTTCGTGGTCGAGCGCGACTGGGGCGTGGTCGTCGACAAGAAGGAGGACAAGCTCGGTCAGCGCGCGTCGAACACCGCGACGATCTCCTTCAACGACGTCGAGGTGCCCGCCGAGAACCTGCTCGGCGAGGAGAACCACGGCTTCAAGCTCGCGATGATGACGCTCGACCGCACGCGCCCCGGCGTGGCGGCGATGGCTACGGGCATCGCGCGCGCGGCGATGGAGTTCGCGGTGGACTACGCCAAGGAACGCGTCCAGTTCGGCGTGCCGATCGCGATGCACCAGGCGATCCAGTTCATCATCGCCGACATGGCCACCGAGATCGAGGCCGCGCGGCTGCTGACGTGGAAGTCCGCGTTTATGCTCGACAACGGCGAACGCAACACGCTCGTCTCCTCGCACGCCAAGCGCTTCGCCGCGGACACCGCGATGAAGACCGCCACCGAAGCCGTGCAGGTGTACGGCGGCTACGGCTTCATCAAGGAGTACCCCGTCGAGAAGCTGTTCCGCGACGCCAAGATCATGCAGCTGTACGAGGGCACCTCGCAGATTCAGCGGCTCGTGATCGCGCGCGAGACGCTGCTGCCGCGGCGGGTGGAGGAGCCGACGGCGGTACCGGCCTGATAGGACGCTGCAGCCGAGGTGCGTAGTTACATGGTGTGCTGGTGAAGTAGTACACTAGCGCTGTGCGGCGTACCGGGCATGCCACGGCGGCGCTTTCAAGGCCGGCGCTCCTGAGCGCGGCAGCGGTGCTCGGCTGTGCGGCGCTCGCAACACCGGCCGGGGCGGCGACATCGGATGCGCCTACGGCGCTACCCGGACTGCAGCGCCTGCCGCTCGCCGCGCAGGGACCCGTGTCGGCCGCCCTGGCGCGGGATGACCAGGATGTCCAGGTTCGCCTGAACGATCGCGGCGCCGTGTACCCGCTGCGGATCGACCCGTTCATCCAGTTGGGCGAGTTGACCGCCTCGCACGGCCTCAGAGGTGAAGAATTCGGCGAATCGGTCGCCATCTCGGGCAACACGATCGTCGTCGGCACTCCCAACTACGTCGCCGCCGCGACCAATACCGAAGAGGGCGCGGCGTATGTGTTCACCAAGCCAGCCTCGGGCTGGACGCACGCCACCCAGGTTGCCAGGCTGACCGCCGTACGCGGCCAATCCGAAGAACTGTTCGGCGGCTCCGTGTCGGTCTCTGGCAACGCGATCGTCGTGGGCGCGCCATTCCGCGAAGTTGGTAGGCACGCCGGTCAGGGCGCGGCGTACGTGTTCGTCAAGCCTGCGTCGGGTTGGAGGAACGCCACGCCGACGGCCAAACTGACCGCCGCGAGCGGCGCGGCGAAGGACTTCTTCGGCGAATCGGTCGCGATCTCGGGCCGCACGATCGTCGTCGGCGCTCCCGGCCGCAAGGTCGGCGAGAGCGCCCTGCGGGGCGCGGTGGACGTGTTCACGAGGCCCGCTGCGGGCTGGTCCGGCTCGCTCACCCAGAAGGCTCAGATGACCGCGTCAGACGGTCGTGCCGGCGACGCTCTGGGTATCTCGGTCTCGGTCTCGGGCAACGCGATCGTCGCCGGGGCAGACCGGCACATGGTCGGCAAGAACGCCGGCCAGGGCGCAGGATACGTGTTCGTGAAGCCGGCCTCGGGCTGGGCCAGCGCCACCCAGACCGCCGAGCTGATGGACGGACAAGGTGGCGCGAACGAATCCTTCGGCGAAGCGGTCGGGATCTCGGGCGACACGATCGTCGCCGGTGCGCCTGAACACGAGGTCGGCAAGAACGCAGGCCAGGGCGCGGTATACGTGTTCGTGATGCCCGCCTCCGGTTGGGCGGGCTCACTGCCTCAGACCGCTGAGCTGACTGCGTCAGACGGCGCCAAGAATGAAGCCCTCGGCCGGTCGCTGGCGGTCTCGGGCGACGTGATCGTGGCAGGCGCGAGGTTCAGGGAAGTCTCCAAGAGCACGGACCAGGGCGCTGTGTACGTGTTCGTGAAGCCGAGCTCGGGCTGGGCGAACGCTACCCAGACCGCCGAGCTGACCGCCTCGAACGGGACCACTGGAGACAGCCTCGGGCGCTCGGTCGCGGTTGCGGGCGACACGCTCGTCGCGGGCGCACCCGACCACGAGGTGGGCAAGAACCTCGCACAGGGCGCGGTCTACGCGTTCGGCGCTCCACGTTGACGATCGACGCTAGGCGACGATCGTGAAGGACAGCGAGCGGGGCGCAGAGGTGAGCCCTCCGGCGGTCGCGGTCAGGACCAGCGTGTAGCGGCCCGGTTTCAGCTTCCTGGTGGCCGACAGGCGGCCTTCGAAGCGCACGTGGTCACTGCCCGCGTGGGCCGCGAGCGCCAACGCACCCGCCGCGATCGTGCGTCGGCAGGCACGACGGGCGCTGTTGTGCTTCGTCGGAGCCACGCAGTGGCCCGCGACGCTACGCCCGCTGAGCGCCTGCGTGAAGCTCAGATGAGCCGTCGCTGCCTCGTTGAGCGTGAAGTCGAACGTGGTCCCCTTGGGCGGCTGGGCGCCGGCGCGGCTGACGCGCGCCAGGGCGCTGCCCTCGCGCCACCTCGCGGCAGACTGGCCCAGGGCCGCCAACGTTGGCGTGAGCGGCGTCGGAGTGCCGGCCACGCCGCCGCCGCTGGGTGGGGCGCCGCCGCCGCTGCCGGTGCCGGCCGGAGCAGTGACCGTGAACATGCGCGAGGCGAAGGGGCTGTAGGCATTCGCGGCGAAGTTGGTCGCATCGACGTAGAAGGTGTGCGAGCCCGGCGAGAGCGGCCCGAGTGCGAACGGGGAGCTGCACGATTCCAGCTTCGCGAGGTTGTCCAGCGCGCAGTGGAAGACGGTGCCGGGTTCTTGGGTGCCTTCGACGACGAAGCTGAAGTTGACATCTGGCGTGCTGAGCGCGCCTTCCGGCCCCGATGTGATCTTCACGGTGAGGGTCTTCGTCGCTTCGGACGCCGCAGCAGGGCTCGCGCTCGCCGTCGCGCCGGCGAAGATCAGCAGCGCGGTCGCAGCCATCGACGCGGCCATCCGCGGCCCTCTCGTCTCCCTCGGCACCCGGCCGATGCTAGAGCGCTTGAGCGCACGGGTCAACTGAGTACGCACGGGTCAAACTAAGCATGGACGCTTGAGGTGCGTCTGCGGAACGGCGCGCCGCGCACGCTTCGCTAGGCTCCCGCTCCCCCAGCCGAGCAGAGGAGACCAAAGCATGTTCGTGTTCAAAGCCGCCGTCGTGGGCGCAGGCACCATGGGCGGCCAGATCGCCCAGACGATCGCCGCCGCGGGCATCCCAGTGGTGCTCAAGGACATCGACGACGCGCTCGTGCAGGCGGGCCTCGACGAGGCGCGCAACGTGACGCAGGGCCAGGTCGGCAAGCTCGTCGAGCGGGGCAAGATCACAGCCGAGCAGGGAGAGGCGCAGCTCGCGGAGATCCTCGCGCGCATCCACGGCACGACCTCGTATGAGGGCTTCGGCGAGGTCGACCTCGTGATCGAGGCCGTGCCCGAGCGGATGGACATCAAGCAGAGCGTGTTCGCCGAGCTCGACGCCGCCACCCCCGGACACGCGATCCTCGCTTCGAACACCTCCTCGCTGTCGATCACAGAGATCGGCGAAGCGACGCTGCGCCCGGAGAAGGTGATCGGCTTCCACTACTTCTATCCCGCGTCGATCATGCCGCTGATCGAGATCGTCGAGGGGGAGGAGACCTCCGCGGAGACCGTCGCCGCTGCGATCACCTTTGCCCAGGCGATCCGCAAGCAGCCGATCACGTGCGTCGAGGTGCCGGGCTTCGTCGTCAACCGCATCCTCAACTCGGGCATCTCAGAGGTGTGGCGCGAGCAGGAGGAGAAGGGCCTGTCGATCAAGCAGATCGACGAGGGCGTGGGCGCCGCGGGCGTGGTGCCCGTCGGCCCGTACTACCTCGTCAACCTGCTCGGGTTGGACACGGTCCTGCACGTCGCCGAGCACCTCGTGGAGTCCTACGGCGAGGAACGCTTCTACGTCCCCAAGGGCATGCAGAAGCTCGTCGCCGACGGCAAACTCGGCGCCAAGACCGGCGGCGACGGCTTCTATGACCCGCAGGGCAAGCCGAACATCGCCGGCGATAACGAGCCGGACGTGGCGGAGCTCGTCGAGCTGCTGTCGCTGAAGACGTTCCTCGAGGCCTGCCTCGTGCTCGAGGAGGGCGTGGCCACCCACCGCGACATCGACTTCGGGATGATGGCCGGCGCCGGCCTGGACCCACGTCGCGGCCTGCTGCCGCCGTTCATGAAGGCCGATAGCGAGGGCCTCGACACGGTTCTAGAGCGCATGGAGACCGCCCAGGAGCGCTACGGCGAGCGCTTCACGCCGCCGACGATCCTGCGCCGCCTGGTCGCCCAGGGGCGGCTGGGGCAGAAGAGCGGGCAGGGCTTCTACGCCTATCCGCGGGCCGACGCCGAGCAGCCGGCCGAGGTGGTCAAGCTCGAGACACGCGAGGACGGGGTGGCGATCGCGTGGCTCGCCAACGGCCAGATGAACTCGATCTCACCGCAGATGGTGGAAGACCTGCAGAAGGTGTGGAGCAAGGTCAAGGGCTCGAACGTACGTGCGCTGGTGATCGCCTCATCCAACCCCTTCCTGTACTGCGCGGGCGCTGACATCAAGGCGTTCACGACGATGGACGAGTCCTCGGGCGCGGCGCTGATCGACGGCGCGCACACTCTCTTCCGTGAGTTCGAATCGAACGGGATCGTCACGATCGCGGCCGTCAACGGCCTGGCGTTCGGCGGCGGCTGCGAGCTGGCGATGGCGTGCGACGTGCGCATCGCCGCGCGCTCGGCGATCTTCGGCCAGCCCGAGATCAAGCTGGGGATCATCCCCGGCTTCGGCGGCACCCAGCGGCTGCCGCGCCTGGTCGGCGAAAACAAGGCACTGGAGATGAACCTCGTCGGCGACCCAATCCTCGCCGACGAAGCCTTCGAGCTCGGTCTCGCCAACCGTCTGGTGGAGGATCACGAACTGTTCGACACCGCCCTGCAGTGGGCGCGCAAGCTTGCCGGCCAGGCGCCGCTGGCAGTCGCGCAGATCAAGCGTGTGTCGGCCGCCGGCGACCTCGACGAGGGCATCGAGGCCGAGAAGCGCGCGTTCGCGGAGGCCTTCACGAGCGCCGACGCCCGCGAGGGCATCGCCGCGTTTCTCGGCAAACGCGCCCCACATTTCACTGGCACGTGAGCGAGACACCTGGCGGGCCGAGGACGAGGAAGTTGTCCCACACTTATTAACTCTGTATAACCAACGCTATACAGAGTTAAGTTGAGCGAACACTCGACAGCCGTCGTAAACGGCACCCGGCACCGGACTCTGGGAACTCGGGATCAGGCGACGGAGGATGGCGCGCCCGCGAGCAGGTCGCGCTCGGGGTCGATCCGCCAGCGGTGCGCGAGCGCCGCGAGCGCGTCGTCCATTGCCCAGCGATCGGGGCGAGGGGGCCCCTCGTGTTCGGGGCTCGCGCCCTTCAGCGTCATGCAGCCGCTGTTGTCGCCGATCGCGCGGATCTCGCGGACCTCCTCGGCGCTGAGGGGTGACGCGTCGGGCACGGCCGCCAGCTCGGCGCGCTTGTCCTCGACCGGACGGGCGCTCGCGCCGCGCTCCTGGATCAGCGTTGGCGCGACGCAGCGCACGGGCTGTTGCGCGAGGTCCCATGCGCAGGCGAGCTGCAGCATCGTCAACCCGTGGCGCTCGGCGTACGGGCGCAGCGCCTCCAGGCGCGCGCGACCCTGCTCGACCCAGCCCTCGGGTCGGAACTTGCGGTGGTCGTACTCCGCGAACGCGTGGCCGCGCAGGACGTCGTCGTGGAACAGCCCGCCGTAGTCGACGACGCGCGCGATCAGGCTGACGTCGCTCGCCGCGGCGGCCGACAGCGCGAGCTCGCCAGGCCACGGCTCGAGCGGGTTGAGGATGATCATGCCCCAGTCGATCAGCTCGCCGAAGCGCTCGATGCAGTCGATCAAGTCGAGCGTGAAGCCGTTCGCCGGGCCCGGCGCGACGCCGAGCAGGCGCGTCAGGCCGGCATCGCGGACCGCCGCCATTCCCTCCCAGACGGCCTCGCTCGTGTAGCCCGTGCGGTCGGGGTTGTGCAGCAGCAGCAGGTCGAAGCGCTCGGCGCCGATCCGCTGCAGGCTGCGCTGGCTCGCCATGCGGATGTACTCGCCGTACTCGCTCGCCGGGCGCAAGCGCGCGTCGGTGAAGCGCGGGAAGCCCTTCGCGCCTTCGCGCTCGCCCGTGTAGAAGTCGTGGCCGATCGCGCCGACGAGGCAGTAGCTGTCGCGGTCGACTCCCTCGAGGGCGCGGCCGAGCAGCATGTCGGCCTCGCCCGCGCCGTACACGTCGGCCGTGATCACCGTGTCGATCCCGTCGCCAGGGCGCAGCAGCGCCGTCAGGCGCTCGTCATCCAGCGGCTCGCCGAAGTGCATGAAGCGCCCGCCGCTCCAGGTGCCGATGGCACTCGTCGTGGGGTCCATCGACATCAGACTAGACGCCCGCCGCCGTGCGGGCACGCAGCGCCGCCTCGAGGCGAGCGAGGGCGTTCGCAACGAGCTGCTCATCCGGCGTCTGGCCGTCTCGCGCGAGCGCCAGCTGCGCCTGTGCCTGGACCCCTGGCCGCAGCTGCTCGAGCTCGGCGATGCGGATGGCGAGATCCTGCCGGCGCTCGCCGTGCAGCTCCACCAGCGCGAGCGCGAAGGCGCGCTCGAGCTCGAGCGTCGCGTGTGTCAGGCGCCCATGATCGAGGTCTTGGCGCGCGCGCAGCGCGAGCTCCTCGCACACGAGCGCCGCGCCGCGCGCTCCGAGCAGCGCCGCGAGGCGCTCCTGGGGACGCAGCGCCCACGAGCGGTCGCGGCCGGGGCCCCGCCGGGTCGCCGACGAGCCTCTGGGCGCCCTGTGGTCGCTCTGCCACGGCAGGCCGCGCGCGTGCAGCCAGCGGCCGTCGGCGACCTGCTCGCCCTCGCCCCACCCGGCCCTGATTACGAGCGCCTGCGCGGGGGAGACCTCGTGGACATATGGATCCGCCGCGGCGATGCGATGCGAATGGATCACGTGGTTGACCACGGCGACCGCCGCGGCGACCTCGCGCTCGCGATCGAGCTCCGCCAGCCACGCCCGCGCCTGGTTCTCGGCGGACAGCGCGATCGGGTCGATGACGGTGACGCGGCTCGTCGTCACGGGCGCCTGCTCGGGCTCGGCAGGAACCGCGCGAGGGCGCGAACGCACGCGCCGCAGTGGCCACGGTCCGCCGCGTCCTGCGACCATCGGCGCACCGACTGGCTTGCGAGCTGGCTCGAGCGTCCCGAGCACGACCACGCGCTCGGGCTCGCCGTCCTCGCTGCGGCGGATCAGGTAGCGGCCGTCTGCCGGTCCGAGCGCCCACGGGAACTCGAGCTGGATGAAGACGAACAGCTGCTGCTGCATCGCTTCACCGTATCCTTCCCATCAGGCCGAAGCCTGCAAGCAACCCGAGGCGCCGCGTTGTGCGTGGTGCCATCCCACTCGATACCGGAGTCCGCACAGCATGTCCGACGCGAGCCAAGTCGCCAGGAGCCTGCGTGAGCGCCTCGGCGCCAGCACCGAGGATCGACTCGGCAAGGCGCTGTCCGAGCTGCTGGAGAACCCGCTGCTCACCGGGGCGATCGGGCGTGCGTTCGACGCGCGCGAGAAGGCAGTCCAGGCCCAGGAGGTCGCGATGGGCGCGCTCAACATCCCCTCGGCGGCGGACATCGAACGCCTGACCCGGCGCCTGCGCTCGGTGTCGCTGCGCCTCGAGGGCATCGAGGATGGGGTCGAGCGCCTGGATCGCGCGCTGTCTCCAGCCAGCGTCGACCGATCTGAGATCGCACAGCGGCTGTCCGCGATCGAGGACCAGCTGCAGCGCGTGACCGACAGGCTCGATCGGGCGGCCAAGCCGCAGGGTGACGCCAAGCCCGCCAAAGCGAAATCGCCCGGCGCGAAAGCGAGACCGCGCAAAGCCAGCGCGAGCGCCGACGCCGCGAAACCGGCGAAAGCCTGAGCGATCAGCTCGACAGGGCGGCGATCGCCACCCGGCCCATCGCCTCGGCGGCGCCCAGTAGCGCCTCGTCGTCGATGCGCATGCGCGCCCCGTGCGCGTCGAAGGTGTCCGAGACCGCGAGCACGCACGCGACCGGCACGGCGGCCGCGGCTCCCGTCGCGAACAGCGCCGCCGCCTCCATCTCCACGGCGATCGCGTCGTGGCGCGCGGTGCGCTCGTCGCCGCCATAGAACAGGTTGACACTGACGACCGTGCCCTGCAACGCGGCTGGTGCATGCTGCGCGAGCGCGTCTGTCAGAGCGGCGTCGGCGCGCGCGCGCTCGCCTGCGCCGAGCGCGCGCGAGGTTCCGTCGGCGCAGATCGACTCGCGCGCGATCACCAGGTCTCCCAGCGCCAGGCGCTCGACGAGCGCGCCGCAGGTCCCGACACGGATCGCGCGCCGCGCGCCCAGCGCGATCAGCTCGGTGAGCACGATCGCCGCCGATGGGCCGCCCATGCCGGTGGACTGGATCGTCAGGGGTTCACCGTCGGGCGCCGTGCCCGTGTAGCCCCACAGCCCGCGGTGGTGGTTGAACATCCGCGGCTCGCCGAGCAGCGCCTGGGCGAGGGCGAGGGCGCGCCCGGGGTCGCCGGGCAGCAGCACGCGCTCTGCCAGCGGCGCGGTGGGGCGCAGGTGAATGGGGGCGCTGTGCGTCAACGGCGGCGACTTTAGACTTTGGACGGGATGCCCGCCCACCTCCTGCCTGTCGCGTCGCGCTCCTGAGTGGCCGAGCCCGCGGATGACCCCATGAGCGAGACGGGCGAGCTGACGCTCGCGCAGGTCGCCGCGCGCGCGGGCGTCTCGCCGGCGACGGTCAAGCGCTGGGTCGCGGGGGGGCTGATTCCGGGCTATGCGGGGAGCTGGACGCCGGCTGGCGCCGCGTACGCGCGCGTGGTCGCGAGGCTGCGGGCGCGCGGGCACACGCTCGCGCAGATCAAGCGCGCGGGCGAGAACGGCCAACTGGCGGTCGGTCCGCTCGAGAACCTGCTCGCCAGCCCTGGGCCGCGCTACTCGTTGAGGGAGGCCGCGCGCCTGTCAGGGCTGGACGCCGAGCTGATCGAACGTCTGCAGGCCGCGATGGGTCTGGGGGCGCTGCAGCTGGAGGGGTTCTCCGAGGAAGACGTGCAGATCCTCAAATACGGCGCGGCGGTGCTCGACGCGGGCCTGCCGCTGCCGGCGTTCATGCAGCTGATGCGCGTGTACGGACAGGCGGTCGCCCAGATCGCCGACGCCGAGGTGCGCCTGATCCACCTGTACGTGCACGAGCCGCTGATGCGCTCGGGTGTGGCGAGCGTGGAGATCGCCGACGAGATGGAGGGCCTCGCGCGCGAGGTGCTGCCGTTCTCCTCGCCGTTCATGAACTACCTCCACGGCCGGCTGCTGGCGCAGTTCGTCGAGCAGGACATGATCGGCCACATGGAGGCCGATCTCGGCGAGGACGCGCTGGAGGAGGGTCGCCTGCGCGTGGCGATCGCGTTCGCCGACCTCGCTGGCTACGCGCGCCTGACGATCGAGCGCGGTGACGAGGCAGCGCTCGGCGCGGTCGAGCGCTTCGTGGGGGCGGTCGAACAGACGCTGCCGATCGACGCGCGGGTGATCAAGATGCTGGGCGACGAGGTGATGGTCGTGGGCTCCGACGCGGCGGCGCTCACCGGCTGGGCAGTCGAGCTGCGCTCGGGGATCGCCGCAGGCGACCCGCTTCCACGGATCGGCATCCACTACGGCGAGGCGCTGTACCGCGACGGCGACTACTTCGGGCGCGACGTAAACCAGGCGGCGAGGGTGGTCGCGCGCGCGGGCGGTGGCGAGGTGCTGGTCACGCGCGCCGTCGTGGAGATGGCCGCCGAGGTGGACGGTCTCGAGTTCAGGCGGATCGGCGAGGTCAGGCTGAAGGGCTTCTCCGAGCCGACCGAGCTGTTCGCGGCCTCATCGCGGAAGGCGTAGGTGCGGCGATGATCTGCGAGGAGGTTCGCGAGACCGTGCGCGCGGGCGGCCTGTTCGCGCGCGATCGGCCGGTCCTCGCGATGCTCTCGGGCGGGCGTGATTCAACGTGCCTGCTCGATGTTGCCGTGGCGCTGCTCGGGTCGGCGTCGGTCAGCGCGCTGCACGTCAACTACGGCCTGCGCGAGTCTTCCGACGACGACGAGCGCCACTGCTTGGCGCTGTGCGAGCAGCTCGGCGTGCAGCTCGAGGTTGTGCGCATCGAGCGATCTGCGCTGCAGCGGCCCCTAAGCGCCTCCGCGGAAGATGTCCCTGCAGCAGAGGAGCCGCCGCGGGCGTCGTCGTCCGGCAACCTGCAGGCGTGGGCGCGCGATGTGCGCTACGCGGAGGCCGAGCGCGTGGCACGCGAGCGCGATGCGTTGATCGCGACCGGACATACGGCGAGCGATCAGGTCGAGACGATCCTCTACCGGCTGGCGGCCTCGCCCGGACGGCGGGCGCTGTTGGGGATGGTCGCGAGCGAGGGGCGGCTGATCCGCCCGCTGCTCGGCGTCACCCGCGAGCAGACCGCCGCGTACTGCGTGGCGCGGGGCCTGGAGTGGCGCGAGGATGAGAGCAACGACGACGAGCGCTTCGCGCGTGCGCGCGTGCGTGCGGGTCTCGTCCCGGCGCTGCGCGCGGTGCATCCGGCGGCGGAGGCCAGCGTGCTGAGGACGGCGGCGCTGCTGCGCGAGGAGACGGAGCTGCTCGACGGTCTCGTCACCGACGAGCTCGGCGGGCGCTCGAGCATCGCGCTCGCGCGCCTGCAGGAGCTGCCCGCCGCGCTCGCCCGCATGGTGGTCGTGCGCCTCGCCGAGGACGCCACCGGCTCCTATGTGCCGCAGGCGGGCGCACGTGTGCACGAGATCCTCGCTCTTGGGCGCCGCGGCGGCCGGGCCGAGCTGCACGTCGGCGGCCAGGCGAGCGCGGTGATCGACAAAGGCGTGCTGCAGATGATCAGGCTCGAGCCACGAACGATCGCATCCCCACCCGCCGGCCCGTCCACCCTCGGAGGGGAGCCGCCGGACGGCGACTAGACTCCCTGGCGTGGCCATCACCGCGAGCCTGCCCAGCGAGCCCGGCCTGGGGGATGTGCTCGTGAGCGCCGAGGACCTGCAGCGCCGCGTGGTCGAGCTGGGCGAGCAGATCTCGAGCGACTATCGAGTCGGCGCATCCCAGCCGCTGCTGCTGATCGGTGTGCTCAAGGGTGCGGTGTTCTTCCTGTCGGACCTCATGCGCTACATCGACATCCCCGTCGAGATCGACTTCATGGCGGTCGCCTCCTACGGCTCCGCCACCGACTCTTCAGGGGTCGTGCGAATCCTCAAGGACCTCGACGCCGCGATCGAAGGCCGCGACGTGCTGATCGTCGAGGACATCGTGGACTCGGGCCTGACGCTGCAGTACCTGCTGCGCAACCTCGGCTCGCGCAACCCGCGCACGCTCGAGGTGTGCGCGCTGCTGACCAAGCCGGAACGGCGCAAGGTCGATCTGCCCACGCGCTACGTCGGCTTCGAGATCCCCAACCGCTTCGTCGTGGGCTACGGGCTCGACTACGCCGAGCGCTATCGCAACCTGCCGTTCGTCGCCGCTCTGGAGCGCTAGAGCGAGACGTGCCCGGACGTCCGGCGCAGGGCCATCGCCGCGGGTGGGTGGGCTCCCCAACCGCCGGAAAGTCGAACCCTGCATGGTACGCTAGGGCACTGGTGGCCACGACTTCAAACGGTGCCCAGACCCTCAGGAACCAGCCATGAGCCGTTTCTTCAAGAGCGCCGCATTCCCAATCCTCATCGTCGTGGTGCTGGCGTTCCTCGCGGTCAAACTCGTCAACCCGAGCAGCAAAGGGCCCTCGCACAGCTACCAGGCGCTGGTCGCCAAGGAACTCCCGAAACACGAAGTCGAAGCGGTCGAGTTCAAGAACAAGGGCAAAGCGCTCGAAGTCAAGGTCAACGCCAAAGGCCACAAGGAAACCTACGAAATCGGTTTCATCGAACAGGCCTCGCCGCAGCTGATCGCGACGCTCGAAAAGGACGGCGTGGCGTTCAACGTCGAATCCGAAAAGAGCAGCGCGCTGCTCGGGCTGCTCACGTACATCCTGCCCTTCGCGCTGTTCCTCGGCTTCTGGATCTTCCTGATGAACCAGGTCCAGGGGGGAGGATCCAAAGTGATGTCGTTCGGCAAGTCGCGAGCCAAGCGCATGTCCGCGGACTCGCCCAAGATCACCTTCCGCGACGTCGCCGGGGTCGACGAGGCGGTCGAGGAGTTGCACGAGATCAAGGAATTCCTGGAGAACCCCAAGAAGTTCCAGGCGCTCGGCGCCAGGATCCCCACTGGGGTGCTGTTGTACGGCCCGCCGGGCACCGGCAAGACGCTGCTCGCGCGCGCGGTCGCCGGCGAGGCGGGCGTGCCGTTCTTCTCGATCTCCGGCTCTGACTTCGTGGAGATGTTCGTCGGCGTCGGCGCCTCCCGCGTGCGAGACCTGTTTGAGCAGGCCAAGCAGAACAGCCCGTGCATCATCTTCATGGACGAGATCGACGCCGTCGGGCGCCACCGCGGCGCCGGCCTCGGCGGCGGCCACGACGAGCGCGAGCAGACGCTCAACCAGCTGCTCGTCGAGATGGACGGCTTCGAGGCGAAGGACAACATCATCATGATCGCGGCCACCAACCGGCCCGACATCCTCGACCCCGCGCTGCTGCGCCCAGGGCGCTTCGACCGCCAGATCGCCGTCGACCGCCCCGACCGCAAGGGCCGCGCGAAGATCCTCGAGGTGCACACGCGCGGCAAGCCGCTCGCCAAGATCATCGACATCGACGCGCTCGCCGGTCAGACACCAGGTTTCACGGGAGCTGATCTATCGAACCTGATCAACGAGGCAGCGCTGCTGTCCGCCCGCACGGGCAAGCGCGAGATCGGCCAGGAAGAGCTCGAGGAGGGGATCATGCGCGTGATCGCCGGCCCCGAGAAGAAGACGCGCGTGATGAGCGAGAAAGAGCGCCTGATCACGGCCTTCCACGAGATGGGCCACGCGCTCGTCGGCCACTTCCTCGAGCACTCCGACCCCGTGCACAAGATCTCCGTCATCTCCCGCGGCCAGGCGCTCGGGTACACGATCTCGATGCCACAGGAGGACCGCTTCCTGACCACGCGCGCGGAGCTCGAGGACACGATGGCGATGACGCTCGGCGGGCGCGCCGCCGAGGAGCTCGTGTTCAGCGAGATCACCACCGGCGCCTCGAACGACATCGAGAAGGTCACCGCGACGGCCAAGCAGATGGTGATGCGCTTCGGCATGAGCGAAAAGCTCGGACCGCGCGTGTTCGGCCACGATCACGGCCAGCCGTTCCTCGGCCGCGAGTTCTCGACTGAGCCCGACTACTCCGACGAGATCGCGCGCGAGATCGACGACGAGGTGCGCCGCATCATCGAGGCCGCGCACACGCGCGCCCGCACGATCCTCACCGAGCACCAGCACGACCTCAACAACATCTCCGAGATCCTCGTCAAGCGCGAGACGATCGAGAAGGAGGAGTTCCTCGCGCTGCTCGCCGGCAAGAGCGAAGAGGAGGTGTTCGGCGTCGAGGAGGAGACCAAGCCCCAGCTGCCCGCACCGCCAGCTCCGGTCGACCGCACCGAGCGCGAAACGCCACGCGCGCTCCCGCGTCCCGGTCTCGCCGGTGGGACGGCGGAGATCCGAGCAAGCGACAAAGAGCGCCCCGAGCCCGTCTGAGTCGGCCGGGCGGAGCCGCAGCACGCCGCGTGCCAGGTGGCCGCAGCAGTCGCGAGCACCTTCCGACGCGGAGCTCATCGGTTACAACAAAAAGTCTGTATAACGATGGTTGCACAGGTTTTTAGTTGAGGATGGTTGTGGCGGGGGGACCCTCATACCGCCTGATGGGGATCGTCAACGTCACCCCCGACTCGTTCTCGGACGGCGGCGCGTTCCTCAGCGCCGACGCCGCGATCGGCCATGCCCAGCGCTTGACGCAGGAGGGGGTAGACATCCTCGACGTGGGGGGGGAGTCAACGCGGCCGGGCGCCCAGCCTGTGTCGGCGGAGGAGGAGTTGCGGCGGGTGCTGCCGGTGCTCGAGGGGATAGCCGCCGATTGGCTCGCCGGTGACTCGCGCGCGCGGCCGGCCCAGCCGATCGTCTCGATCGACACGTCCAAGGCATCGGTGGCCCGTGCGGCGATCGGGGCGGGGGCGAGCATCGTCAACGATGTCAGCGCGTTGCGCGCCGACCCCGCGATGGTCGAAGTGATCGCCGACAGCGGCGTGGATTGCTGCCTGATGCACATGCTCGGCGAGCCGCGCACGATGCAGCGTGACCCACGCTACGCGGACGTCGTGGACGAGGTGAAGGCGTTCCTCGAGGAGCGCCTGAGCTTCGCGGTCGGCGCGGGCGTGCGCGAGGAGCGGATCATGCTCGACCCGGGCATCGGTTTCGGTAAGACGCTCGAGCACAACCTCGAGCTGCTCGACCGACTGGACGAGCTGACGACGCTCGGGCGGCCGCTCGTCGTGGGTACGTCGCGCAAGGGCTTTCTCGGCCGGATCATCGCGGACGCGGCCGGCGAGGCCGAGCCGGTGGGGACCGCGCGGCGCCTGCCGGGGACGATCGCCACGAACGTGCTCGCGCTCGAGCGCGGAGCGAGCGTGTTTCGCGTGCACGACGTCGCGCCCGTGCGCGATGCGCTGGCCGTGGCGGCTGCTACGTTGGACACGCGATGGACGGCGAGGGGGACGACGACGCAGACGAGCTAGACGACGACGGCGACCTCGACGAGGATCACGAGGAGACAGCCGAGTCCGTCACGATCGAGATCACCGGGCTGTCGCTGTACACCCACCACGGCGTGAGCGAGGCCGAGCGCGAGGTCGGCCAGCGGCTGGTGCTGGACCTGCGCCTCGACGTCGGCGAAACCGACGCCACCGTCACCGACTCGATCGAGGACACCGTCGACTACGCCGAGGTCTGCCAGCTCGTCGCGCTGATCGCACAGCAGCGCTCGCACAAGACGCTCGAGCGCCTGTGCAGCACGATCGCCGACCGCCTGCTCGCCGACTACGAGCTCGAGGGCGTGTGGGTGAAGGCCGCCAAGCCGGAGCCTCCGATCGCACTCAGCGTCGACGAGGTGTCGGTCGAGGTCTGGCGCGAAGCGGAGGGATGATGAGCACGGCTGCAGCCTTCCGCAGCGCGGTCGAGCGCCAGGACATCGACGCGGCGCGCGAGCTGCTCGCCCCCGACATCGTCTTCCACAGCCCCGTCACCTTCCACCCGTTCCTCGGGCGCGACACCGTCATGGAGCTGCTCGCGCTGGTGGCGCAGACGTTCGAGCAGTTCCGCTACACCGACGAGCTCGAGTGCGACGGCGCCCACGCGCTGATCTTCAAGGCGAGCGTCGCAGGCAAGGAGCTCGAGGGGATCGACCTGCTGCGCTTCGACGAGCAGGGCCTGATCGCCGACTTCACCGTGATGCTGCGCCCGCTCTCCGGCCTGATTCCGTTCGCGCAGGCCATGGGCGAGAAGACCGCCGCCGCGGGCGTGCAGACCACGCGCGGCTGACACGCGCGCCGAGCGCTCACCCTGGCCGATAGCGTGCGGCAGATGACGACGACCGCACCACGCGTCGGCTTGCTCGGGCTCGGCTGCAACGTCGGCGAGCGCCGCGCGCAGCTGCAGGCCGCGGTCAACGCGCTTCCCGACTCGGGCGTGACGGTGCTCGCGTGCTCCTCGACCTACGACACCGATCCCGTCGGCGAGGTGACCGACCAGCCGGCCTTCCTCAACGCATGCGTGCGTGTGCAGACCGCGCTCGAGCCGCTGGCGCTGCTCGACGTCGTCAAGCGCCTGGAGCGTGAGCTGGGGCGTGGCGAGCAGGCCGTCCGGCATGGCCCGCGCACGATCGACATCGACATCCTCCTGCTCGGCGAGCTGGAGCTCGCGCACGACCGCATGACGCTGCCGCACGCGCAGCTTCTGACCCGTCGCTTCGTGTTGGTCCCAGCGCTCGAGCTGGACTTCGAGCAGCGCACGCCGGACGGCAGGCGCCTCGCCGACGCGCTCGCCGCGCTGGCGCTCGAGGAGGGCGTGCGCTGGGCCGGTCCGCCGTTGGAGCTGCCGCTGGCGTGACGCTGGCCAAGACGCCGGGCGTGAAGCTCGCCGCGGCAGCTCAGGCCGCGCTCGCGCCGCCGCCATGCCAGCTGGCCAGCGACAGCAGCGTCGCGCCGCTCACGCCGCGCCCCGTCACGACGCACAGACGCCCCTTGCGCTGCCAGGTCACGACGTGCGCGCCGTCTTCGACCGTCAGCCGGTACGGCGTCCCGCCGAACGTGCTCACGACGCCGCCGCCGACGTGTGGCGCGGGTGTGCCCGCGACGATCGCGTAGCCGATCCACTGACCGTGGCTGCCCGCGTAGAAGACCGTCGTCACGGCGCGACCATCCACCCGGTCGGTGCGCTCGCCCGTCGAGCGCCAGCCGAAGCGGTCATCCCAGTACGGGAACGCCACACCTTCGACGTCCGCCGCCAGCTGTGCGCCGTTGCGCGAGCTCTGCGCCGGCGCGGGCATCGTCGCGGCCCGCCGCGTCAGCGCGACCGCCGTGTGCAACGTCAGCGTGGAGCCGCTGCCGCCGCCTGAGAGAGCCAGCACGAGCGCCACCACTACCGCCACCGCGGCAAGCGCGCCCGCGAGTCCCAGTCGGAACGTCGGCGCCACGCGCCGGCGCGCGGGCGCCCGCTCGGCGACCATCGCCTCGATCCGGCGGTGCAGCTGCTCCGGGGCGCGCACGTCGATCGAGCGCACGAACTCGACGATCTCGGATTCTGTCTGTGGTGGTTTCTCAGTCATGGTTCTCCCGCAGTGAACAGGACTCCGCTGGCGCCCGTATCTTCCCGTCTGGTCTGCGCAATGCCCTCGGGCGGGTCAGGGGTGAGCTGCTCGGCGACCTGCTTGCGGGCTCGGAACAGCCGCGTCGTGAGCGTCGCCTCTCGCACGCGCAGCGCGCGCGAGGCCTCCTTGTAGGAGAGGCCGAGCACGTCCACAGCGACGAGCGCCAGCCGGAAGTTCTCCGGCAGCTCGGCGATCGTCGCGTAGACCTCCCGAACCTCGTATGCCTGCTCGGGTCGGTTCGTTGGCCTCGGGTCCGCCGCAACGACATCCTCTTCGATCACCGCTCCTTTCACAGGCCGTCGCGAAGCCGTGCGCAGGCTTGTAAGGAACGTGTTGCGCAGTACGCGCATGAGGTAGTACAGCTCGTCGTCGCCCTGCAGCACGCGCGGGCGCGAGAGCACGCGAGCGAACGTCTCCTGGACGAGATCCTCCGCGTCCTCGCGCGATCCGCACAACGCCCACGCGGCGCGATACAGGCGGTCCACGTGCTTGGTCAGGGATTGCGGATCGAGGGTGCGCATCGGATCGGCGGCGCGTCGCGATCGTGACGCTGTGCACATCCGCCACGGCGACTGTAGCGCCGGCGAGCGTCCTGTGGGCGAACGGGAAGGAATCCCGCGCGCGGGCGTCCTTGCTCCGTGACGGTGTCGGCACGCAACCGAGCGGGAGCCGCAACGCGCCGATCACCGGACGTCAACCACGAGGAGGGTGAGGTACACGTGAAATCGCTCAGGCGTTTGCTGTTTCCGTTGGTCGGGCTGTTGGGGGCGGGAGTGGTGGTCCTTCCCGCCCTCGCCGCGTCTTCGGAAGCGAAGATCGAAGTGGCGGAAAACTGCAACGAGCCCAACTGGCCCTGCTGGGCGGTCCCCGGGTCGAACCCGAAACCGGAGTCCGTCAAGATCACGCCCGGAGGTGTCGTCACGTTCGCTGACAACACCAGCGTCGCCGCCAACATCGAATGGTTGAGCCCTGCGCCGACGTGCTCCGCTTCCGTGCCGGTCAGCCCGATGGCGGCCAAGACCGGGTGGGAAGGCACGTGCAAGTTCGAAGCAGCCGGGACGTACAAGTTCGAAAGCTCGAGCCTCTGGCCTGAATACAGGAAGTACGAAATCGTCGTCGAAGCCGCCACCACCACTACAGGCACCGGCACCGCAGGCGGCTCGACGCCTGGAGGCACCGGCATGGGCACCACACCCTCTGCAGCCGGCGATCCGGCATCGCCCGGCGGACAGGGGGAAGCCAAGCCGCTCGGCTCACTGCTCGCCGGCGGCGCGTCATCGGCGCTCACGCTCGGCAACGCTCAACACGGCCAGTCGGTGCACGGCTCGATCGACGTGTCGCAGGCCGCGGCCGGCGGACGCCTGGAAGTGGAGCTGCTGGCGAGGAAAGCGTCACTTGCCAGTGCAGGTCATTCCGCGCAGGTCCAGGTGGGACACGTCGCGCGCTCGCTGACGCGGGCTGGCAGGGCCACGTTCGCCGTCGCGCTCGACGCGAAGGCCAGGCACGCGCTGCGTCAGCGCCGGCGTCTCACGCTCAGCGTGAAGATCATGCTCAGCCCCGCGCACGGCTCCGCGTTGACGATCACGCGCAGCGTGCTGATGCGCGATTGAGGGCCTACGCGCCCGCGGGGGACGCCAGCCACTCGGCCGGAAGCACGCCCCTCGGAACCTCGCCGACCATCGGCGGGAAGTACCGCGTCAGCTGCGCCGCCGGGCGGCCTTCGATCAGCGGGCGCACGTCGCCGATGCTCATCAGGATGCGGATCGTGCTGCCGAGCTGCAGGTCGGCAGCGTTCGGCCGCTCGCCGCCGAGCAGCCCGTCGGCGATCCAGCCGTCGATCCGCTCGAGCTGCCGCGGCAGCGCGGCGAGGTCCTCGCGGGCGCTGTCGTCGCGTGCCCTGTTCTTGAGCGCCATCAGCCGTGCGCTCAGTGGCAGCGCCGGTCGCAGCAGCGCGCGAGGCAGCGGCAGCTTGGTGCTCGCCGCGTAGCTCTCCATCGACGCCGGACGGCGCACGAACGCCACGTCGATCAGCCGGCGGGGCACGCTCTGCAAGACGTCGTCTCCCCAGCGCTCGGCCTCGAGCACGCGCGCGTAGTCCGGACTGCCGGGCGCCGGCAACAGCGACGGCTCTGGGGTGAGCGCGTCGAGGCGTCGCATGATCAGACGGGAGCCCACGAGGCGCTCCCCGTCGATGCGCATGCCCGGCACCGTCGTGCCGCCGTAGAGCAGCGGACCGAGCAGCACCTCACCGCCGGGGAGCAGGTCCACGCGCCTGTACGGCATCGACTTCAGCTGCAAAGCCGCCTCCACAGCGGCGCACGGGTGCGAGCCCGGGAGCGCATACAGCTTGGGTGGTCTCGCCATCATCGCGCCGCCGAGCATAATGCTCGCCAATGCTGCTCGCCGTCGACGTCGGTAACACCCAGACCCACTTCGGGACCTACGAGGGCGAGCGGCTGCTCGAGCACTGGCGCTTCGCCACCGTGCGCCAGTCCACCGCCGACGAGCTCGGCGCCGCGCTCAGCAGTCTGCTGGAGCTGCGCGGCTACGGCTTCGGCGACATCGACGCGTCGATCGTCTCCTCCACCGTGCCCCAGCTCGAGCCCGAGTGGACCGCCATGGCGGAGCGCTACCTCGGCCACCAGATGCTCGCCGTCGGGCCCGGAACCAAGACCGGCATGGCGATCCGCTACGACAACCCGCGCGAGATCGGCGCCGACCGCCTCGTCAACGCCGTCGCCATCCGCGAGCGCTTCGGCGCGCTCGCCGTGTGCGTGGACTTCGGCACCGCGACCACCTTCGACGTCGTCTCGCGCGAGGGCGACTACGTCGGCGGCGCGCTCATGACCGGCATCGAGATATCGCTCGAAGCGCTCTCCGAGCGCGGCGCGCGCCTGCCCAAGGTTGACCTCGCCCCGCCGCGCAGCGTGATCGGCAAGAACACCATCGACGCGATCCGCTCGGGGGTCGTGTTCGGCTACGCCGGCGCCATCGACGCGATCCTGCGCCGCCTGTACGACGAGCTCGGCGAGCGCACCAAGGTGATCGCCACCGGCGGCCTCGCCCGGCTGGTCGTCCCCTACACCGAGGAGATCGAGGAGGTCGACGACCTGCTGACGCTCACCGGCCTGCGCCTGCTGCACGAGCGCAACAGCTGATCGCCGCACGCGTCGTGCTCGCTCGCGGGCGTCGCCGGGGCCCGTCCGCTCAGCCGTGGCGCTTGGGGTGCGGCTTGAAGTACTTGACCGTGATCGTCTGCGCGTGCGTCGTCGGCAGCTCGCCCGTGCCTGTGAACGTGATCGACAAGAGCACCTCGAGGTGCTTGCGGCGCTTGAGAACCGCGAGGGCACGTTTGGTCGGCTTGAGCTGGATCTTGACCGTCCCCGAAGACGAGACCGTGTAGCTCGCGCGGCCGTAGACGACCGTTTCGAGCTTGTGTCTGCGCGTGCGGTGGCCTTTGACGATCGACACGACCGTCTTACTTACCTTGAACGTCCCCAGCACCGCGAGCTTGCCGGCTCCCAGGCTCTTGAACGTCAGTCCGAGCACGCCGCTCGCACGTATGGCCGACGCGGGGAACGCGAACGTGGAGTGGGGGGTGAGCGGCGTGGAGCGGGGGCATGAGATCGCGAGAGCCGGCACCGCGAGCGGTCCGTACTCGTTCGCGCCGATGTCGACCACCGCCGGGTACAGCTGTGCTCCTACGCTTTCCACGCCGGGGCTGCAGGGCGGCACGTAGGAGCGGGCCGACTGCAGGCGCGCTTCGCCAAAGAAACCCGTCGTGAGGCCGCCCGGAACCAGGGCGTTGGAGCCGGCGTCGATCGTCGGGCTCGAACCGGTCTCGTGCACGTCGAACGACGTCGGGTTGCCGTTGTCCGTCAGCAGCGGGTTGGCGCAGATATTGCCTGTGCCCGTGAACGGCGAGTTCGACGAGCCCGGGGCGCACAGGTCGCTGTAGCTCGCCGTCAGCGAGCCGCCCGCGCCGTTGAAGCCCGCCGTCTCGCTGCCGCCGACGTCGTTCGCCACGATCGAGTTGCCCAGTACCAGCTGATCTTCCGAGCCGCCGTCGATCCCCGCGACGCCGCCCGTCGGCACCGTGTTCTCGGTGACCGTCGAGTCGAGCAGCGAGAGGTGGTTGGATAGGCTCGTCGACGGGCCGCAGCCGATGTAGATGCCCGCGCCGCCGAGGTCTTCGGCCAGGCCGGAGCCGATCGAGTTGCCCGCCACCACCGCGTTCTCGAGCGTGCTCTGCGTCGGCGTGTGTTCGTTGCAGCTGTTGTTGAGGATGCCCAGGCCGCCGCCCCAGCTCCAGTGCGCACCGGTGGTGCCGGGGATCGAGTTGCGTGAGAAGCGGTCGCCCACGCTCGTCAGGCTCATTCCGTCCAGCCACTCGCCGCCGCCGCCGTAGTTGGCCGGGCCGCCCGTCGCGAGCAGCCGGTTGGAGTCGAACACGTTGCCGGTCTGCGCCAGCGGGATCGCGGCTTCGCCCGCGCCGTTGCCCTGGACCGTGAGCGCGCCGCCCGTGTACATTTCTGCCGATCCGCTGACTTCGAGCGTGTTGCCTTCGAACGCATTCCCCTGCAGGTAGCTCGTCGCCGCAGGGCAGTTCTCGTCGACCCATGCCGCCCCGCCCGTGTTGCTGCCGCTGGCCACGAGCTTGTTGGCGCGGAACGTCGAGGCGGCGATCATCAGCGCCAGCGAGCCCGTCGTCGCGCAGCTTCCCGGGGAGATGTCAACGTACAGCGCGCCGCCCTGCCCGCCCTGGTCGGTGTTTTCGATGAAGCTGTCGCCGCTCAACGTCAGCCGCGCGGCGTCGAGCACCAGCGCCGCCGCGGCGCCGGTGACGTTCGCGTGCTCGAAGACGAGGTTGCCGATCGTCATCTTGCCGACAGCTTCATGCGAGATGTCCCTGAGCATCGGTTCGGTGACGCCTTTGCCGTCGAAGCCCGAGGTCGTGCCCGGCGCGCCTTCGAGCGTGAAGTTGGATTCCTTCGGGACCGTCACTCCGGTTTTCGTTTTGAGGTTCGTCGCTTCGCACAGTCCGTTCAACTGAACCACGACGCCTTCGCCGTGGTTCGGCGCTTTCGCCGCCGCTGCGTCGATCTGCGTCTGCAGGTTCGTGCAGGTCGCCGGCAGCGTTTCCGCCGAGGCCGTCGCTGTGCCCAGTGTCAGAGCCGCCACGGCCACCACCAGAGCCGTAGTGCCGCGCGCAGCTTTCCTCTCCGCCCCGGCCCGTCCTGTTGCGCCGGCTCGCCGGCTCGCTCGCCCGTGGGCAATTGTAAACACGCACGCCACCCTACAGGCGCCGGAGGCGCCCTCTTAAACTCGATAATGCCTTCATGAGCGAAACCGCGCGACTGGACGAAAGCTGGCTCCTCGGCTCGCTGCGCGTGCCCAACCGCGTGTTGCTCGCGCCGCTCGCCGGCATCGGCAACTGGTTCGTGCGCCTGCAGGCCAAGCGCTACGGCGCCGGGATGGCAACCTCCGAGATGGTCTCCTCGCACGCCATCCACCACCGCAATGAGAAGACGTGCAGCGAGATGCTGCGGATCGATCCGCGCGAGCGGACTGTGGGGGTGGGTGGGCCCGTGTCCATCCAGCTGTTCGGCGAAGACCCCGCCGTGATGCGCGAGGCCGCCGCCGTCGTGGTCGCGTGCGGCGCCGACGCGATCGACATCAACATGGGCTGCCCCGTGCCAAAGGTGCGCAAGACCGGCGCCGGCGCCGCCCTGCTCGACGACCCTGAGCTGGCCGTCGCGGTGGCGCGCGCGACCGTCGAGGGCGCCCGCGACGCTGCTGCTGGCTGCGACGCGGTGCCGGTGACCGTCAAGCTGCGCTCAGGGGTCAGACCCGGCGAGGACAGCGGCTTCGAGCTCGCCCACCGGCTCGTCGCCGAGGCGGGCGTCGCCGCGATCGGCTTTCACCCGCGCTCCGCCGCCGTGCACCACAAAGGCGCGCCCGACTACGAGCTCGCCGCGCGCCTCGTCCAGTCGCTGCCGGCGCCCGTGATCCTCACCGGCGGCATGGACGACGCCGACAGCGTGCGCGAGGCCTTCGCCAGCACCGGCGCCGCCGCCGTCATGCTCGCCCGCGGCGCGCTCGGCAACCCGTGGCTGTTCGCCGAGCTGCTCGAGGAGCCCGCCCGCTCGCACGAGCGTCGACCGACCCGTGAGCAGGTCCTCGCCGAGCTCGACTGGACGCTCGCGCGCGCCGTCGAGCATCTCGGCGAGCAGCGCGCCACGCGCTACCTGCGCAAGTTCTACCCGTGGTACATACCGCGCCTGCAGCTCGACGCCAGCGCTGCCAGAGAGCTGCAGGAATCGCTGCAGAGCGCGCCCACGCTCGCCGAGGTGCGCGAGCTGCTCGACGCCGCCTACAGGCCCGCCGCGCTCGCCGTATGAGCGCTCACAGCGCGCTCGGCTGGGCTCCCGACCACGCCTGACCGGGGCATCTCGGCCGCGCTATACTGCTGCGCTCGCTGCTCCCTCCCGGTCCGGCGAAGCCCCCGCTTGCAGCGGGGTTTTGTGTGCCGCGGCCAGACCACCAACCGGAAGCGATTCACGCCCACCCATGCCGAAGGACGTCATCCTCACACCCGAAGGTCTGGAGAAGCTCAAGGATGAGCTCCAGCTGCTGTCCACCGAGAAGCGCCGCGAGGTCGCCGAGCGCATCAAGGAGGCGAGAGAATTCGGAGACATCTCCGAGAACTCCGAGTACGACGACGCCAAGAACGAGCAGGCGATGGTCGAGAGCCGCATCGCACAGCTGCAGGAGAAGCTGCGCATGGCGACCGTCATCCAGGCCAAGGACCTCTCAACCGACGTCGTGCAGGTCGGCTCGGTCGTGCACGTCAAGGACGAAAAGACCGGCAAGTCCGTCAGGTACACGATCGTCGGTTCCGCCGAGGCCAAGCCCAACGAGCACAAGCTCTCCAACGAGTCGCCCGTCGGCCGCGCTCTGATCGGGCACAAGCGCAACGACACCGTCGCCGTGAAGGTCCCGCGCGGTCCCGCGCGCAAGCTCAAGATCACCAAGATCGACGTCGGCCTAGAGTAGGCTCGCCGCGATGAGCGGATCCGAGGAGCGCCCCCAGTCCGATCGATCGGACGAGTCGGGCGAGCCCGGCAGGCACGGCATCGACGAGCTGATCGCCGAGCGCCGCGCCAAGGCCGAGCGCCTGCGCGCGTCCGACGACAGCGCCTTCCCCTACGCGTTCCCCGGCGTCGAGCCGATCGACTCGATCGTCGCCGCCTACGAGCATCTGCAGGCCGGCGAGGAAACCGACGAGCGTCACCGCGTCGCCGGTCGCATCGCCGCGCGGCGCGGCGCCGGCAAGGCCGCGTTCCTCGACCTCGTCGATCGCACCGGCAAGATCCAGCTGCACGCGCGCATCGACGTGCTCGGCCCCGAGCGCTTCGAGCTGCTGCGGACACTCGACCTCGGCGACCTCATCGGGGTGGACGGCAGCGCCATCCGCAGCCGCCACGGCGAGATCTCGCTGCGCGTCGAGAGCTTTCAGATCCTCGGCAAGGCGCTGCGCCCGCCACCCGACAAGCACCACGGTCTCTCAGACGTCGAGACGCGCTACCGCCATCGCGAGCTCGACCTGATCGCAAGCGACGACGCGCGCCGGCTGTTCATCGACCGCGCGCGCATCATCACAGCCATCCGCGGCTACCTCGACGCGGACGGCTTCGTCGAGGTCGAAACGCCCGTGCTGCAGCCGCTCTACGGAGGCGCGCTCGCGCGGCCGTTCACCACCCACCACAACGCGCTCGACCGCGACCTGTACCTGCGCATCGCCACCGAGCTGTACCTCAAGCGCCTGATCGTCGGCGGCCTCGAGCGCGTGTACGAGCTCGGCAAGGACTTCCGCAACGAGGGCCTCTCGCCCAAGCACAACCCCGAGTTCACCATGGTCGAGTTCTACGAGGCCTACGCCGACTACAACGACGTGGCCGCGCGGCTCGAAGCGCTCGTGCAGGGCGCCGCGGCCGCCGTCGGCTACTCCGGCGAGCTCGACTTCTCCTCGCCGTGGACGCGCGTCAGCTTCTTCGACGCGATCGCACAGCGGACCGGCATCGACCTCGCCGCCCACCGCGACGCCGAGTCGCTGCGCACCGCCATCGCCGAGAAGGGCCTTGCGATGGCGACCGACGACCTCAGCTGGTCTCAGCTCGCCGACGACCTGTTGTCCAAGTTCGTCGAGCCCAACCTCCAGCAGCCCACGTTCGTGCTCGACTACCCCACCGAGATCTCGCCGCTCGCCCGCGCACACCGTTCCAAGCCCGGCCTCGTCGAGCGATGGGAGGCCTTCGCCGGCGGCATGGAGATCGCCAACGCCTTCAGCGAGCTGATCGACCCCGACGTCCAGCGCGAGCGCTTCGACGAGCAGCGGCGGTTGGAAACACTCGGCGAGGAAGAGGTCCAGCCCTACGACGAGGCGTTCGTGCAGGCGCTCGAGCAGGGAATGCCGCCCGCCGGCGGCGTCGGCCTCGGCATCGACCGGCTCGTCATGCTGCTCACCGGCCGCGAGTCGATCCGCGAGGTCGTGCTTTTCCCGGCCATGCGCGACTGAGGGGCGTCCCGGTACGCGGGCAGGCGAGTGGCGGCCCGAGGCCGGATCCCCCTCGCCGGGCCTGCGCGCAGGCGCCCTTCGATCAAGCCGCACCCCCGCGCTGCCGATGACCCCAATAGGGCCGGGTGGGCGGTTGGTAGACTGCTCCTCGGAGGCGTTACTTGGACCGCGAACACTACGAAGCACCCTTGAGGCACCGTCCCAGGTAGGAAGGAATCACACCATGTTCGAGCGATTCACAGAACGGGCGCGCCAGGTCGTCGTTCTCGCGCAGGAGGAGGCGCGAACGCTCAAGCACAACTACATCGGCACCGAGCACATCCTCCTTGGACTGCTGCGCGAGGAGGAGGGCTTGGCGGCGCGTGTGCTCGAGAGCCTCGACATCACCGTCGAGCGCGTACGCGCGCAGGTCGTGCGGATCGTCGGCTCCGGCGAGGAGGTCACCTCCGGCCAGATCCCGTTCACGCCGCGGGCCAAGAAGGTGCTCGAGCTCGCGCTGCGCGAGGCTCTGAGCCTGGGACACAACTACATCGGCACCGAGCACATCCTGCTCGGCCTCGTCCGCGAGAACGAGGGCGTCGCCGCTCGCATCCTGCTGGACTTCGACGCCGACTCCGAGAAGATCCGCAACGAGGTCATCCGCATGCTCTCCGGCCCGGGCGGCCGCCGCCAGAGCCAGTCCGGCGGCGCCGGTGCAGGCGCGGGTGCGGGGGCGGGCGAGGGCAAGAAGTCCTCCAAGCTGCTCGACCAGTTCGGACGCAACCTGACCAAGCTCGCCGCCGAGGGCAAGCTCGACCCGTGCGTCGGGCGCGAGACCGAGATCGAGCGGATCATGCAGATCCTCTCGCGGCGCACGAAGAACAACCCCGTGCTCGTGGGTGAGCCCGGCGTCGGCAAGACCGCCGTCGTCGAGGGCCTCGCGCAACGGATCACCAGCTCCGAGGTGCCCGAGCTGCTCAAGAACAAGCAGATCTACACGCTCGACCTGGCGGCGCTCGTCGCCGGCTCCAAGTACCGCGGCGAGTTCGAGGAGCGCCTCAAGAAGGTGATGAAGGAGATCACCCAGCGCGGCGACATCATCCTGTTCATCGACGAGCTCCACAACCTCGTCGGCGCGGGCGCCGCCGAGGGCGCGATCGATGCCGCCTCGATCCTCAAGCCCGCGCTCGCGCGCGGCGAGCTGCAGACGATCGGCGCGACCACGCTCGACGAGTACCGCAAGTACCTCGAGCGCGACTCCGCGCTGGAGCGCCGCTTCCAAAAGATCACCGTTGACGAGCCGACGATCGACCAGACCGTCGAGATCCTCACCGGCCTGCGCGACCGTTACGAGCAGCACCACAAGGTGCAGATCACCGACGAGGCGCTGCGCGCCGCAGGCGAACTCGCCAGCCGCTACATCTCCGACCGCTTCCTGCCCGACAAGGCCATCGACCTGATCGACGAGGCCGCCTCGCGTATGCGCATCAAGTCGATGACCTCGCCGCCCGCCAACCGCGAGCTCGAGGGCGAAGTCGAGTCCACGCGCCGCGAGAAGGAGGCCGCGATCGAGGCGCAGGAGTTCGAGAAGGCCGCCGCGCTGCGCGACAAGGAGCGCAAGCTCACCAACAAGAAACGCGAGCTCGAGCAGGCGTGGGAATCCGGCGAGACCGGCGAACGCCCCTCGATCGGCGAGGAGGAGATCGCCGACATCGTCTCGATGTGGACCGGCATCCCCGTGTTCAAGCTGACCGAGGCCGAGACCCAGAAGCTGATGCGCATGGAGGACGAACTGCACAAGCGCGTCATCGGCCAGCACCCCGCCATCGAGGTCATCTCCAAGGCGATCCGCCGCTCGCGCGCCGGGCTTAAGGACCCCAAGCGCCCCACCGGCTCGTTCATCTTCCTCGGCCCCTCCGGCGTCGGCAAGACCGAGCTCGCGCGCACGCTCGCCGAGTTCCTGTTCGGCGACGACGAAGCGCTGATCAGGATCGACATGTCCGAGTACATGGAGAAGCACGCCGTCTCCCGCCTCGTCGGCTCGCCCCCGGGCTACATCGGCTACGACGAGGGCGGCCAGCTGACCGAGGCGATCCGGCGCAAGCCCTACAGCGTGCTGCTGCTCGACGAGATCGAGAAGGCCCACCCCGACGTCTTCAACATCCTGCTGCAGATCCTCGAGGACGGCCGGCTCACCGACGCCCAGGGTCGCACCGTGGACTTCCGCCACGCGATCGTGATCATGACCTCCAACATCGGCGCCGCCGAGATCGCGCGCAACACGCCGCTCGGGTTCGCCGTCTCCGATGACGAGACCGGCATCACCTACGACGACATGAAGAACCGCATCATGGGCGAGCTCAAGAAGGTCTTCCGCCCCGAGTTCCTCAACCGCATCGACGACGTGATCGTCTTCCACAAGCTGCAGAAGGAGGAGATCAAGCAGATCGTCGAGCTGCTGCTACTGCGGATCCGCGAGTCGATGGCCGAACGCGAGCTGCAGCTCGAGCTCACAGAGCCCGCCAAGGATCTGCTCGTCGACAAGGGCTGGGACCCCGCCATGGGCGCACGGCCGCTGCGCCGGGCGATCCAGCGCTACATCGAGGACCCGCTCGCCGACTTCGTGCTGCGCGAGCAGCTCACCCCCGGTGCGACCGTCGTCGTCGACCCCGCCGAGGGCGACCAGGAGGGCGAGGTGCGCCTCTCGATCGTCCAGCCCAAGAAGCAGAAGACGCCCGTCGGCGTCGGTGCCGAAGGCGGTAGCGCCGAGGAGATCGCCGAGGGCGACGCCCAGCCCGGCGAGGGCGACGGACCGGAGATCGGCGCGCCCGACGAGCAGTAGGCGCTCGGGGCAGTTGAGCGCCGCGCGGGTGGGCGTCGAGCAGATCCTGCTGTCACCGCTGGGTGCGGAGGACTGGCCGGGCGTGGCGCGCGTGTACGAGGCCGGGATCGCAGGCGGCAACGCCACCTTCGAGTCGCGCGCGCCCAGTTGGCAGCAATGGTCGGCCACGCGTGCCGGATACCCCGCCATCGTCGCCCGCGACGTCGCCGCCGACGAGGGCGACGAAGGGACCGAGGGGGCCGTGTGCGGCTGGGCCGCGCTCAGCCCGACCTCGACCCGCGCCGTCTACCGCGGCGTCGGCGAGGTCAGCGTGTACGTCGATCCGGCGTTCGCCCGCCGCGGGGTCGGACGTGCGCTGCTCAGCGCCCTGATCGCCGCGTCCGAGCGCGACGGCTTCTGGACGCTGCGCGCCGGCATCTTCCCCGAGAACACCGCCTCGATCGCGCTGCACGAGTCCTGTGGGTTCGAGCGCGTCGGCGTCAGCCGCCGGATAGGGCAGATGCCCGACGGGCGCTGGCGCGATGTCATGCACTACGAGCGGCGCAGCGCCGCCGTGGGCGCCGACGGGTGATTACGACCCACCAGCGGCGAGGTGCCGGGCGCCGATCTGGCGGACCAGCCGGATCGCCTCCTCGGACCCCGTGAACGGGGTGATCACGACGTAGACGAGTTGCGGCAGTCGCCGCGCCAGCGCGGCCGTCTCACCTCGGGCGATGTGCCCGCGGATGACTTCGAAGATGGCGCCCGCGACCGCCTCCGAGCACAGGTGCGGCAGCTCGCGGGCTCGTGGTCGGTAGCCGTAGCCTTCCTCCAAGAAGATGGTGAAGGATCTGGTGATCTCCTCGGCACGGCGGATCGCGGCCGGACCGGCCGCATAGCACTCGACCAGTCGCAGGTGCGAGATCGCCGGGGCGGACGCGATCATCTCGATCAGGGTGCCCAGGCCGCTCCATACTCGCTCGGGCCAGTCCCCGGCGGCGAAGTACGAGGCCGCGCAGGTGTCGAGTATGTGCTGTGTGGGGTGTTGCTGGGCTTCCAGGAAGGCATGCTGCTTGTCGGAGAAGTGTTCGTAGAAGACGTCCCTGGCGACGCCGGCCTGCGCGACGATGTCCGCTACGGTGGTGTTCGCGTACCCCTTGGCCATCGTCACCTCGGCGGTCGCGTAGATGATCCGCGTGCGCCGGCTGCGTGCGACCACCCCCGCTGGAAGGCCGTGCCGGCCCCGTGGTAGCCGCGCCGGCACGCCGGCGTCAGGCGCCGACGCGCGCTCGTGCGCGATCGGGAGCAGCGCGTCCGTGTTCGTGCTCCAGCGCTCTCCTCCGGGCGGGACGGTATAGCACTCGAGCCAGGTGATCATGTCGTCCGCGAGCAGCGGCAACTGGTCCTCGGCGTCCGTGCGCAGACGCCGGGAGACGATGCTGCGTAGCGCTCCCATCGCTGCCGTGATGGGAATGTCCAGCGTGCGGCCATCGCTTGGCGTGCAGTCCAAGAAGTCCTGGGCACGGCGCTCGACCTCTGCCAACACTCGCCTGCGCTCCTCGCGGATCAGCGGTCCGCCGCCCAGTGCCTCGATGAAGAGCACCCGCCCGCAGTCGGGGTTCCTGCTCAACGCACCCAGTACCCTCCCGAGCGCGGCGCGGGCGGTATCTGGCGAGCTTCCACCGTCCAGCTCCATCGGCTGCAGCTGCTCGAACATCTGCTCGGCGACGGCCCGGTAGGCGGCCAGCAGGCAATCTTCCTTGCTCTCGAACTGCTCGTAGAACGTTGCGCTCGAGACTCTCGCGCAGGAGCTCAGCTGCGTGATGCTCACGCTCTGGTAGCCGCTCTTCGCGGAGAGCTCGATCATCGCGTCCAGGAGGCGCTCTCGCTGGGTTCGCTTCGGCGTGGTCTCCACTATGCCGTCGCGGGACTTCGAGGCGCGCTGTCGGCTTGCAGGAGTCGGCTGGCGGGCAGGTTGCATGGCTGACTCTCATGGGAAGAATACTCGCGCGGGGACGCGGGCTACACGAGGTCAAAACACAGGCCCAGACTCGCAGACCGTTGCCTTTCAATGAGCAGGAACACAACGAGCGCGCCCATGTAATTTTGCGTGTATATGGCAGTGGCATAGGACTTCCACGCGAGGCGGGGCCTACCCACTTGACATCAATATCCACAGTGTGCTTTGATACCGCTCGCTTACAGATCGTACGCCCGTATATCGGGCGCGGCCTACACCGAGACCTGGGGGGTGTCGACATCAAGGAATAAGGGAGAGAGGGCAATGGGGACACGACAGACCTTCGTAATCGGCCTGCGACGCCGCGGCTCGAACATGTTGATGCGGACGAGCCGTTGCCGTGGGAGCTTTGTCGGCCTGGCGCTGGGCCTGGCAGTGATGTTGGCCGGGCCAGTCGCGACGGCATCGGCCGAAGCGCCGTGTGGCAACGAACAGTTCCGCGTGGGCGTCTCGGCTGCACTGCCTGATTGCCGTGCCTACGAGCTCGTGTCTCCCGCTGACAAAGAAGGCGGCCTGGTCAATTTCCCCGCCTGGCTGTTGGGCCTGCCGTCGTTCAACACGGTCACCAGTCCATCTGTCAACGGCGAACAGGTCATGTATTCCTCCTTCGAGGCGTTCGCGGAAGCGTCGAGTGCGGTCGTCGACAGCTACATCGCCACCCGCGGCGAAAACGGCTGGAGCTCGGCGAGCATCACGCCCGCGCCCACGATCCCGCACCCCTGGCTCTCGGAGAGCGCGGCGATCGCCGATGTGACCCCCGACTTCAGCGCCGCGATCATGAACGCGGCGTTCCCGCTCGATCCCCTCAATGAGCGCAACGGCACGCAGAGTCTGTACCTCCGCGAAGCGGACGGCTCCCTCAGCTGGATCTCGCGCGGCAACGGCGACACGCTCGCAAGCGAAAACGGCCAGCCTGAAATCCCCTACGAGGAAGCCAGCTACGCCGGTCGCTCCGCGAATGCAAGCGTGGTGCTGTTCGAATCGGGCCAGCAGCTCGTGCCCGCCGAGAGCGGGCAGAAAGCCGGCCGCGCCCTCTACGAGCGTGCCAACGGCCACACCGAACTGGTCAACGTCAACAGTCAAGGCTCGCTCCTGAACACCTGCGGAGCCTCCATCGGCGGCGAGGCAGAGACCTACAGAGCGGTCTCCGAAGACGGCTCGCGGGTCTATTTCACGACCCCCGACCCGCGTGAGTGGTACGAATTTGGGTTGGCGAGCTGCCAAGCCCCCGCGCAGGTGGATCTGCGCGAAGACGGCAAGACCGTCGTGATCTCGCAGTCCCAACGTTCGGTCCCGGACCCTGTCGGCACCAAGCCGGCGTACTTCCACGGCGCCTCTTCGAACGGGTCGAGGGCGTTCTTCACATCGACCGAGGCGCTGACCGAAGAAGCGCGGCCCACGATGGGCACCGCATCGCTGTTGTACGAATACAACGCCGAAACCGGCGCTCTGAAGCTGCTCACACCCGATCAGGGCGAACCGGCGCCCGACGTGCTCGGAACCACCGCGATCTCCTCCGACGGCTCGCACGTGTACTTCGTCAACGAGGTGCCGACGGGCGCCGGCGGCGCCCGGGAGCCGGAGCTCGAGATGTACAGCGAAGGTCAGATCACCCCGATCGCCGACGTGCCGTCGGGCTCGCTCGGTCCGGAGGGGCCGATCGGCTTGGCCGGTGGGGAATTCGACGAGGGCGGGCGAGAGGTGCGTCTCAGCGCAGACGGCCTGCACCTGGTGTTCGCAGACCGCGACAACCTGACCTCATTCAACAGCCACGGCCATCAGGAGATCTATCTCTATGACGCGAGCGCGAACACGCTGACCTGCGTCTCCTGCAACTCCGACGGACATGTGCCGCTCGGCGAAGCCTACCTCAGCTACGACGTCACCCCGTACGCCGCCCGCAACTACCCCCTGTCGGTGAATGTCACCGCCAACGGCTCCCGCGTGTTCTTCGAATCGGGGGACAACCTCGTGCCGGGCGACACCAACGGACTCAACAACGTGTATGAGTGGGAGGGCGGTAGGGACTACCTGATCTCCGACGGTCACGGGATCAACCCCTCCTACTTCCTGGGCAGCGCAGACGAAGGAAGCGACGTGTTCTTCACCACGGGCGAAGCGTTGGTGCCCGCGGACACCAACCACGGCGACATCAACATCTACGACGCTCGTATCGGCGGTGGCTTTGCCGAAACTGCCCCATCCACACCGCCGTGCGCGGGCGCGGGATGCCAGGAACAGACCAGCTCCACGACGCCGACGTTCGCCGCTATCGGCAGCGCTGCAGCACAGGGCCAGGGCAACCTGGCGGCACCGGCTCAGCCGGCGGCGTCCAAGCCCAAGCCCAAGCCCAAGCCCAAGCGCAAGTCCCGCCGGCGCAAGCGCAAGGCGAAGGACGCCAAGCGCAGCGATCCAGCGGTCAACCACGGCAAGCCCAGCTCGGCCGGGCGCTAGGAGGAGAGTGCAATGCACAGCAAGCTACTGAGAGCGACACTCGGGCTCGTGGTCGTGGGCATCCTGCTCGCGGAGGCTCCCGCGGCGTCGGCCTCGTTCGGCATCAGCTCGTTCAAAGCCGCATTCGAGAACCAGAATGGAAGCCTCGACACGCAGGCGGGGTCGCACCCGTACAAGGCGGTCACGGACTTCACCCTCAAAACCGTCACCGAAGGAGGACTCGTCTTCCCTGACGAAAACGTCAAGGAAATCGCCACCGAACTGCCCGCTGGCTTTGTCGGTAATCCCAACGTGATACCGACCTGTCCCCGCGCGGATCTCACCACCGGCTGCCCGGTCGCTTCGCAAGTGGGTGTGGTGGCCCTGACGACAGATGTCTCGGGAGAACCGGGATCCATAACCGTTGGCGTGTACAACATGGTCGCCGAGAAGGGCGATGTCGCCGACTTCGGCTTCGCCGTCGAGTCGGTGCCGGTGCACATCGCGATCACCGTGCGTAACCAGAGCGACTATGGCGTGACCGCGACGCTCACCAACATCTCCGAGGCGATCCCGATCACCGCCACCGAACTGGTGCTGTGGGGCGTGCCCGCCGAAGCGAGCCACAACGCCCAGCGCGGCTCGGACTTCACGTGCTTCGTGTTTCCCGGGGCGACCGAAGAATTCTGCATTGGAGGAGGCAACGCGACCGATGTGCCGCCAGCGCCTTTCCTGACGAACCCCACGGAATGCGCCAAGCCGCTGACTACCAGCGTCACGATGCGCTCCTGGCAGAGCCCGCAGACGTACAGCTCGGCCTCCTCCACCACGCCCACGGCGCTCGCGGGCTGCGAAAGCCTGACTTTTGAACCGTCGCTGTCGGTACGGCCGGACACCACCAAGGCCGGCTCGCCGACCGGCGTGGAAGTCAACCTGTCGGTGCCTCAGGACGAAAATCCTGAACGGCTCGCCACGCCGACGCTGAGGAACGCCGTGGTGACGCTCCCCCAGGGGATGTCGATCTCGGCGTCGCTCGCCAACGGGCTCGGCAGCTGCAGCGACGAACAGCTCGGCATCGGCACGAGCAACGCGGTCGCCTGCCCCGAAAACTCGAAGATCGGGGAAGTCGCGATCAAGACGCCGCTGCTCGACAAAGAACTGACCGGCTCGCTCTACGTCGGCCAGCCGCAGCCGGGAGATATATACAGACTGTTCCTCGTTGCGGAAAACCCCGAATACGGGATCTCGGTACGCCTGCAAGGAACGGTCTCGCCAAATCCCGTGACGGGCCAGCTGACGGCGACGTTCGCGGAAACCCCGCAACTCCCGTTCAGCGATCTGGCGTTGCACTTCAAGGGCGGCGCGCAGGCCCCGCTGAGCAACCCGTCGCTGTGCGGGCCGGCCACCACGACAAGCCAGCTACAGCCGTGGAGCGCGCCCGCCGACCCGGACGCCTCCCCGACGTTCACTTACCAGATCAGCGCGGACGGCGCCGGCGGCGCCTGCCCCGCGACGCAGCCGTTCGCCCCGACGTTCAGCGCAGGGACGGTCAACCCGCAGGCTGGAGCGTCCAGCACGTTCTCCATGACCCTCTCGCGCGGCGACGGCGAACAGGACCTCAGTGCGGTGGCGCTGCACACGCCCCCCGGCCTGCTCGGCGTGCTGAAGTCCGTCTCGCTGTGCCCCGAACCGGCCGCCGCTGAAGGTACGTGCTCGGCGAGCAGCTCGATCGGACAGACGACCGTCGCCGCCGGCGCCGGCTCCGCTCCGTTCTGGCTCGGCGGGCAGGTGTTCCTGACGGGCCCCTACAAGGGCGCGCCATACGGTCTCTCGATCGTGGTGCCCGCGATCGCGGGCCCGTTCGACCTGGGCACCGTCGTGGTCAGGGCGGCTATCGACGTCAATCCCCAGACGGCCGCGTTGACGATCACGACCGACCCGCTGCCGTTGATCCTGCAAGGCACGCCGCTGCAACTGCGCACGGTGAACGTGTCCATCGACCGCCCCGGGTTCGTGTTCAATCCCACCAACTGCGACCCGCAGACTCTCACCGCCACGGTGCTGGGCGCGCGGGGCGCGAGTGTTGGGGTTCAGAGCCCGTTTCAGGCGACGAACTGCGCTGTGCTGGCGTTCAAGCCGAAGTTCACGGCGTCAACGCAGGGGAAAGCCAGCAAAGCGGGCGGCGCGAGCCTGACCGTGAAGGTCGCGTCGGGACCCGGCCAGGCGAACATCGCCAAAGTCAAGGTCGATCTCCCCAAGCAGCTGCCCTCGCGGCTGGCGACGTTGCAGAAAGCGTGCCTGGCCAGCGTGTTCGAAGCGGATCCCGCGAACTGCCCCGCCGGATCGGACGTGGGCAGTGCGACGGTGGCGACACCGATCCTCGCGCGTCCTCTCACGGGCCCGGCGATCCTGGTCAGCCACGGCGGCGGCGCGTTCCCGGACCTGGAGATCGTGCTGCAGGGCGAAGGGATCACGCTGATCCTGGATGGGCAGACGTACATCAAGAAAGGCGTCACCTCTAACACGTTCAGGGCGGTACCCGACGCGCCGATCAGCACGTTCGAGCTGACGCTGCCCACCGGTCCGCATTCAGCCCTGGCCACGAACCTGCCGACAAGCGCGAGCTACAGCCTCTGCGGGCGGGCGCTGACGATGCCGACGGCGATCACCGGCCAGAACGGCGCGGTCATCCATCAGAACACGAAGGTGCAGGTCAGCGGCTGCCCAACGGCCAAACACAAGCAGGCGAAAGCCGACAAACACAAACAGGCGAAATCTGCAAAGGCCAGCCAGGCCAGCGATCGTCACGGTAAGGGGATGGTGTAACCGATGCGTATTCGCAAGCTGACAATGACGGGTCTCGCCACGTTCGTCTGTGTCCTGGCAGGCGGGCTCACGGCTGCGAGCGTCCCGGCGCTGGCCGCCGCACCCCCCATCGTCGAAGAAGACGGCAGCTCGGCAGTGACGCCGTTCTCGGCGACGATCGACGCCCAGGTCAACCCCGAAGGAGAGCCCACGACCTCGTGCGTCTTCGAATACGGCAAGACCGCGTCATACGGGAGCAGCGTGACGTGCAACGGGGGCGAGCTGTATGAAGCCGTCGCCGGCGAGGTCGCCAGCGCGGAACTCAGCGGCCTGGAAGCCAACACCACCTACCACTACCGCCTGGTCGTGGAAACCGCGGAAGGCAAGACAGAAGGGGTGGACGGCGAGCTCACGACGCTAGCGCTGTCGGCGCCGAGCGTCGAACGCGAGAGCGCGTCAGGGCTCAGCGCCGCCGGCGCGACCCTGGAAGCGCAGATCAACCCCAACTACCAGGCGACCGGCTACTCCTTCGAATATGCGCCGAATGCAACCGGCAACACGCTCGAAGGCGCCGTCACCACCGTCGCGGGCGAGGCGCCGCTGTCGGGGGTCGGAGCGCAGGCGGCCAGCGTCGAAGTCGTCGGCCAGCAGCCGGAAACCACCTACTACTACCGCGTGGTGGCAACCAACAACGCCGGCCACGTCGACGGACCCGTAGTCGCCTATCGGACGCTCCCCGCGCCGTTGCAGACCCCACCCGTGGTGCTCACCGGCGCGGCGCTCGATGTGACCCAGCTCTCGGCGACGCTCACGGGCACGGTGCAGACCAGGGAACTGCCGACCACCTTGCAGTTCGAATTCGGCACCTCCACCGCCGGCGGCGCGCTGCAGCCGGCGGCGCTCACACCGGGCTCGCAGTCCGGGTCGAGCGTGGGGATCGAAGCCGCGTTCGGCGACTACCTGCAGGCGGGCACCACCTACTACTACCGTGCGCTGGCGAGCAACCGGTACGGGACCGGCTATGGCGCCTGGGCATCGTTCTCCACCGGCTCGCTCGCCGCCCTGCCGACGATCACGACGATGCCCACCATCGCATTCGCGTCGTCGCCGACCTCGCGGGCGACTACGACGCCGTCCACCGGTGCGCCTGCCGGCAAGAAGACTCTGAGCAGAGCCAAGAAGCTGGCGGCGGCGCTGAGGGCCTGCGCGAAGAAGCCGAAGAAGCAGCGCGCGGCGTGCGAGCGCCAGGCTCGCCGCAAGTACGGGAAGGCCAAGAAGTAAGCCCACCCGCCGGCGGGAGACGAGGGCTCGATCTGGCCGTCCCCGCCGGGCCGTAGTCTGGGCCGATGGCTCCTCGTACGACAGTCCATGTGTGCTCGCAGTGCGGCCTGCAGTCCGCCCAGTGGCACGGGCAGTGCCCCGGCTGCGAGGCGTGGAACACGCTCGTCGAGGAGCCCCTGGCGGCGACGCGTGCAGGAGCGCGGGGTGGCGCGGGCAGGCAGCGAAATCGCGACACGTTGGGGATCGCTCCCGCGCCGGGAGGCACGGTGATCCCGCTCCCACTCGGCCAGGTCGGCGCGGCGCCGGTCAAGCGCATGTCGACCGGCATCGGCGAGCTCGATCGCGTGCTCGGCGGCGGGCTGGTGCCGGGCTCGCTGGTGCTGCTCGGCGGTTCTCCCGGGATCGGCAAGTCGACGCTCACCAACATGGTGCTCGGCCACCTCCAGCAGGCCGGTCACAAGACGCTGTACGTCAGCGGCGAGGAGTCCGCCGAGCAGGTGAGGCTGCGCGCGGAGCGGCTCGCGCCCGGCGCCCTGCACGTCCCGATCCTCGCCGAGACCGACCTCGACGCCGTGCTGGACACGCTCGCCGCGCACGCGCCGCAGGTGTGCGTGATCGACTCGGTGCAGACGCTGCGCGCGGCAGACCTGTCCGGCGCGTCCGGCTCGGTCGGACAGGTGCGCGAGGTGGCGGCGCGGATCATGGAGCTGGCGAAGGCCCGCAGCATCGCGGTGATCCTCGTCGGCCACGTCACCAAGGAGGGGTCGCTCGCCGGTCCTCGTGTGCTCGAGCATCTGGTCGATTGCGTGCTGCAGTTCGAGGGCGAGCGCGAGCGTCCCTACCGCGAACTGCGGGCGCTGAAGAACCGCTTCGGATCTACCAACGAGGCAGGCCTGTTCGAGATGCGCCAGGGCGGGCTCGTCGAGGTGCTGGACGCCTCTGCGAGGTTCGTCGCCGAGGCGACGCGCGCGCCCGGGAGCGTCGTGCTGGCGGCGATGGAGGGCTCGCGGCCGCTCCTCGTCGAGGTCCAGGCGCTGGTCGCCCCCTCCGAGCTCGAGCAGCCACGCAGGGTCGTCTCGGGCCTCGACCGCAACCGGCTGGCGCTCGTGCTGGCGATCCTCGGGCGCCACGGCCACGTTCGCACCGGCGGCGCGGACGTGTTCGTGAACGTCGTCGGGGGAGTGCGCGTGGACGAGCCCGGCTGCGACCTCGCGGTGGCGCTCGCGGTCGCGAGCGCGAGCCGCGGCGTGCCCATCTCCGGAGCGCCGCGAGCGTGCTTCGGCGAGCTCGGCCTGACGGGCGAGCTGCGCTGGGTGGGCCACCCTGAGCGGCGCCTGGAGGAGGCCGGCAAGCACGGCCTGCAGGATGTGATCGCGCCGCCCGACAGCGGGCGCCCCGCGTGCGAGGTGACGACGCTGCGCGCCGCGCTGGCAGCAGCGTTGCCGACAGGGCCATCTGGTGGCCGTCCCCGCACCGTGCCCGAGCCGACCGGGCCGGCGCTGGCGCGCGTGGAGGACCGCAGGCCGCCCGCGGCTGAGCGCGCGCTGCGACCCGCCCCCGAGCCGGCCGCACGCACGCACTGAGCGCTCACGCGGCCCGCTAAACCGTGCCGGCGCGGGCTCCGGCGGGGTGTGTGCGCAGTGTACGAGCCGCTAAGAATTTGCTAATTGCCCTAGAATCGTAGGTCGTGGCTCCACGATCCGGCGAAGATCTAGACAATGAGGTACGACCGGATCCAGGGCTGATGAGGGCGTTGGAGATGATCGCGCCCGGTACCGCGTTGCGCGAGGGGATCGACAGCATCCTGCACGCGCGCACGGGCGGCCTGATCGTGATCGGCGAGCCCGAAGACCTCAGCTTCCTGAACTCGGGCGGCATCAAGCTCGACATCGACTACACCCCAGCGTTCCTCTACCAGATCGCGAAGATGGACGGCGCGATCATCCTCAACGCGAACGCCACCAAGATCACCATGGCGAACGTGCAGCTGATGCCCGACCCGACGATCCTCTCGCACGAGACGGGCACCAGGCACCGCACCGCCGAGCGCGTCTCCAAGCAGACAGACGCGCTCGTGATCGCGATCTCGCAGCGCCGCGAGGTCGTCTCGGTGTACGTGGACGGCGTCAAGTACATCCTCGAGGACATCCCCGTGGTGCTCGCCAAGGCCAACCAGGCGCTCGCGACCCTCGACAAGTTCCGCACCCGCCTGGACCAGGTATCGACACGCCTGACAGCACTCGAGTTCGAGGGCGGCACGACGCTGCACGACGTGCTCACGGTGCTGCAGCGCTCCGAGCTGGTGACGCGCATGGCGGTCGAGATCGAGCGCTACATCGTCGAGCTCGGCAGCGAGGGTCGCCTGATCGAGATGCAGCTCGAGGAGACGATGGTCGGCGCCGCGGCCGAGAAGTCCGCGCTCGTGCGCGACTACCTCTCCAGCTACTCCGACGAGGCGTTCGCCGCGGCGCTCGAGGAGATCGGACGGCTCGCGCACCAGGACCTGCTCGACTTCGGGCGCCTGGCGGAGCTACTCGGCTACGACCGCAAGCTCAACACGCTCGACTACCCCGTCTCGCCGCGCGGCTACCGCGTGCTCGGGCGCATCCCGCGGCTGCCTAAACTGGTCGTCGCGCAGATCGTGGGCGAGTTCGGTGGCCTGGATGAGCTGCTGGCCGCCACCGACGCGGATCTAGAGGCCGTCGAGGGCGTGGGCGAGATCCGCGCTAAGGACATTCGCGAGGGCCTGCGCCGGCTGCAGGAGCTGAACCTCGTGGACCGCTACCTACAGACTTGACTCAAGGGCGGCCCACTGGCCGCTCGCAACGAAGGAGGACATCATTCCCGCACAAGCAACTGAAGAAGCAGTACTCACGGAGGAGCTCGAGGTCACGCGCGAAGTCGAGTACATCGAGTTCGAGCTCGGAGACCATGTCGTCTATCCCCACCACGGAGCGGGGAAGGTGCTCAAGAAGGAGGAGATGGAGATCCTCGGCGAATGCCGCGAGTACCTCACCATCAAGATCCTTCACAACGACATGACCGTACGCGTTCCCACCGAGAACGCAGCGCTCGCCGGCCTGCGCAGGGTCATCGACGAGGAAACCGTCAAGAAGGTCCTCGACGTGCTGCGCGACGAAGTCTCGGAGATGCCCAAGAACTGGAACCGGCGGTTCAAGCACAACCGCGACAAGATCAAGACGGGCGACATCTACGAGCTGGCCGAGGTCGTACGCAACCTCTCGCTGCGCGAGAGCGAGAAGGGGCTTTCGACCGGTGAGAAGCAGATGTTCACGCGCACCAAGAAGATCCTCGCGTCCGAGCTGATGTACGCGCTCGACAAGGACGAGGAGGAGGCGGAGAGCTACCTCGACGAGCTGCTCGAAGACTCAGCCAACCACCAGATGGCGGCCGCAGGAGCCAAGTAACGAGGCTTTCGCGCACGCGGCAGCACGATTGCCGCGTGCGCGAGCGCCCCACGCGATGACCGTCGCGCTGATAGTGGCCGCAGGCAGCGGCGAGCGCCTCGGGGCCGACCGGCCGAAGGCGCTCGTCGAGCTCGCCGGTCGCCCGATGTTGCTGTGGAGCATGGAAGCGCTGCGCGACACCGACGGGATCGAGCGGATCGCGATCGCCATGCCCGTCAACTCCGACGAGCACGCTCGCGGCCTCGACTTCGCGGCGCCCGGGGCCCCTGCGATCGTCGCCGTCCGCGGCGGCGCGACGCGCTCGGAGTCGGTACGGCGGGCGCTGGACGCGGTCGGGCCTGGCGACCCCGTGCTCGTGCACGACGCCGCTCGCCCGCTGCTCACACCGGAGCTCGCACGCGAGGTGATCGACGCACTCGCGGCGGATGCGAGCGCTGACGCGGCGATCGCCGCGATGCCCGTCACCGACACCGTCAAGCGCGTCGACGGCGGCGGCGCCGTGCACGAGACGCTCGACCGCGGCGAGCTGTGGGCGGTGCAGACGCCACAGGTGTTCCGCCGCGCTGCGCTCGAGCGCGCCCTCGAAGTGCCCGCACATGAGCTCGCACGCGCGACCGACGACGCCTGGCTGATCGAGCGCGACGGCGGCAGGGTGATCGTCGTGCGCGGGAGCGATGAGAACCTAAAGGTGACGACCCCGCTGGACCTGCGCGTCGCCGAGCTGCTGCTCGCGCAGCGACCCTCATGGGGCGAGCGCCGGCGGTCCTCGCCGTGAATCCTGCTTGAATCGCAGCGGTCCACGTGCTCACCGACTATCACCTCCACCTTCGGCCCGACGGCAACGACGCGGACGTCGCCGAGTACCACACACAGGCGAACGTCGAGCGCTATCGCGCGGTGGCCGAGGAGCGCGGGATCGCCGAGCTGGGGGTCTCAGAACACGGCTACCGCTTCGCGCAGGCGCTGAGCGTCTGGCGACACCCCTTCTGGGAGACCTACGCGCACGACGACCTCGACGAGTACTGCGCGTTCGTGCGCGAGCACACGGACCTGCGGCTGGGCATCGAGGCGGACTTCGTCCCCGGCGCCGAGGACCGCATGGCCAACCTGCTGCAGGCGCGCGACTTCGACTACGTCGTCGGCTCCGTGCACTTCCTGCGCGAGGGCGCCGTTGACATGGACGACTACAGCGTCTGGGACTCCGTCCGCAGCCCCGAGGAGGTCTGGCGTCGCTACTTCGACACGATCGCCGAGGCCGCGCGCAGCGGGCTGTTCGACATCGCCGCGCATCCAGACCTCGTTAAGTATTGGGGGCCCACCCACCCAAGCGCCTCCCGACGCACGCCCGAAGGCGATCTGCGCCGCTACTACGAGCCGGCGGTCGAAGCCATCGCCGAAGCCGGCATCGCCGTGGAGGTGTCCACCGCGGGGCTGAGAAAGCCCGCCGGCGAGATCTACCCGTCAAGGGCCTTCCTGGAGATGTGCGTCGATGCGGGCGTGCCGGTGGCGCTCTCCAGCGACGCTCACCGGCCCGAGGACGTCGGCGCTGACTACCAGCACGCGCTCGAGCTGCTCGACGCCGTGGGCGTGCGCGAGCTGTGCGTGTTCGAGGGGCGCGCGCGACGTCTCGTGGCGATCGGCGCGAGCGACACGGGTCGATCGGCCGAGTCCAACGAAGCCGGGGCAATATGAGCCTGGCGGGGATCGGCTATGACTCCCACCGCCTGGCGCCCGGGCGCAGGCTGGTGATCGGCGGGGTCGAGATTCCCCATGAGCTCGGTCTGGACGGGCACTCCGACGCCGACGTGCTCGCCCACGCCGTGATCGATGCGCTGCTCGGCGCGGCCGGGCTGGGCGACATCGGCGAGCACTTCCCCGACACCGACGAGCGCTGGCGCGACGCCGACTCGATGCAGCTGCTCGCGAGCGTCGTCGAGAGCGTTCACGTGGCCGGGCTCGAGATCGTGAACGTCGACTGCACCGTAGTGATGGAGGCTCCCAAGCTGGCACCCCACAAGCACGCGATCCGCGCGCGGCTGGCGAGCGCGCTCGGCCTCGAGCCTGGGCGTGTGAACGTCAAGGCGAGCACCGGCGAGGGGATCGGGTTCGTCGGCCGTGGCGAGGGCGTCGCGGCGTTGGTGGTTGCCGGATTGCGCGGGGGAGAGTGAGGTGCCCGAACAGCCGGAAGGCGATGCGTTGCTCCCGACGCAGGCCGGGCCGGTTCCAGACCGGCTGACGATCTGGCCGGTGGACGATGGCCGGTTGGGCTGGACGCGACGTTCCAGGGCGGCTCCGGCTATCAGCGAGCGCAACAGCACAGGGACCAGCTCGAACGCGCGGGCGTGCCGCACACGTTCCGTCAAGAGCTCGACGGCGCGTGGACACTGCGGTTCGGCCCCCTGCGGGCGACGGACATCGCGCGTGCGCTGTCCGCGTTCGTCTATTAGGCCGCTCGCGCCCGCTAGGGTTGCGCGGCGATGCGCGAAATCGTTCTGCACGACACGCGCAGCGGGGAGCTCCTACCGCTGCGCCCGCGCGACCCCGGGCGGGTCGGCATCTACGCGTGCGGCCCGACCGTGTACAGCCGCATCCACATCGGCAACGCGCGTCCGTTCGTCGTCTTCAGCCTGCTGAAGCGCTTTCTCGAGCACGAGGAATACGACGTCGACCTGGTGGTGAACGTCACGGACGTCAACGACAAGATCTACGATGCCGCGCGACCCCAGGCTCGCCCCAGCGCGGAGCTCGCCGCCGAGATGACCGAGCGCTACCGCGCCGACACCGACGCTCTGGGACTGGGCCGGCCAGACCACGAGCCGCTCGCGTCGGAAACGATCGGTCCGATCGTCGAGTACATCCAGACGCTGATCGATCGCGAGCACGCCTACGCGGTCGCGGGGGATGTGTACTTCCGTGTGCGCTCAGACCCCGACTACGGCTCGCTCTCGCACCGCCAGCTCGAGAACATGGATCAGGGCGAAGCGGCGTCGGAGCCCGACCAGTTGGCCGAGCGCAAGGAGGACCCGCTCGACTTCGCGCTGTGGAAGGCCCACAAGCCCGGCGAGGACACGAGCTGGCCGGCGCCGTGGGGCGTGGGGCGGCCGGGCTGGCACATCGAGTGCTCGGCGATGGCCGAGCAGTTCCTGGGTGTCGGCTTCGACATCCACGGCGGCGGCTCCGATCTGGTGTTCCCCCACCACGAGAACGAGGCGGCGCAGACGCGCGCCGCGCGTGGCGAGGAGCTGACAAAGCTGTGGATGCACAACGGCATGATCCAGTTCACCGGCGAGAAGATGGCCAAGTCGGTGGGCAACATCGCGCTACTGCACGATGTGCTGGGCGAATACGGCGCTGAGGCGATCGTCATGTATCTGATCTCGGGTCACTACCGTCAGCCGCTTGCGTTCTCGCAGGCCGCGCTCGAGCAGGCGCAGGCCAACGTCAAGCGCATCCGCGAGGCCGCCCGGCGGCTGTCCAGTGGGGACTCGCCGCCGGATTTGACGGGACTTCGCGACCGCTTCTTCGACGCGCTCGCGCGCGACTTCAACACGGCCGAGGCGCTGTCCGTGCTCAACGAGTGGATCCGAGAGGCAACCACTGGGATGCGGGACTCGCCCGGCGACGCACACCTGCGCGAGATGCTCGGCGTGCTCGGCCTCGAGTCGCTGCTCGCCGCTGCCGAGCAGGCGCCCGAGGACGTGCGCGAGCTGGCCGAGCAACGCGAGCGGGCTCGCAGCGAACGCGACTTCGCGGCAGCCGACCGGCTGCGCGATGAGATCGCGGCACTCGGCTGGGAGGTCCGCGACGGGCCGAACGGTTTCGAGCTGCTGGCGCTGTGATCGTCTACGGCCGCAACCCCATCAGGGAGGCGTTGCGCGGGCGCCGTGCGGACAGCGTGCGAGACGTGTGGGCGACGGCGGGCGCCTCGCGCGAGCCGTGGCTCGCGGGCGTGTCGGTCCGGACGGTGACGGCGGAGGAGATCGAGCGCCGCTGCGGCTCAGAAGCGCACCAGGGCCTGTGCGCCGACGCGGGGCCCTACCACTACGTCAGCGCCGACACGCTGCTCTCCGGCGAGGAACCGCTCGTGGTGGCGCTCGACCAGGTCCAGGACCCGCAGAACCTCGGCTCGATCTGCCGCACCGCCGAGTGCGCTGGAGCCTCGGGGGTCGTGATCCCGGAGCGTCGCGCCGCCGAGGTCACCGCGGCGGTGTGCAAGGCCTCGGCCGGAGCCGTCGAGCACCTGCCGGTCGCGCGTGTGCGCAACCTCGCGGACTTCCTCGCGGACGCCCGCAAGGCCGGCTGCTGGTGCTACGGCGCCAGCGCCAGCGCCAGCGTCAGCGGTGGCGGTGGCGACGGCGCGCCCGTCTCCTACGACGCGCCCGACTACAGCGGCTCGGGGGTGGTCCTCGTGCTGGGCAGCGAGGGCGCCGGCCTGCGTCCGAGGGTGAGCAAGGCGTGCGATCAGCTGATCGCGCTGCCGCTGCTGGGGGAGATCGAGTCGCTCGGCGTCAGCGCCGCCGCGGCGGCGCTTCTGTACGAGATCTTGCAGAGTCGCCGCGGAGGGCCTTGACAAGGTTCCATAACTGTGTAAGGCTGCGCCGACATAACGCTGAACCTAAGGTTGAGAAAAGCCAAGGTAAAGCGCAATTTCATAGCTTTGGCGCCAGGGGAGGAGTGCGCCATGGGCACATTTTGGGGCCGCCAAGGAGGTGGTTTCCGAAGAAAGGATTGCTCGTGGCACGAATCTCCCATAACTCTAACTCTGAACCTAAGGTCGAGGATACGTTCCTGATCGCCCTTGCGAAGCAGGGTGACCGCAATGCCTACGACCGGCTTGTCAGGCGCTACCACGGTTTCGTGCGCCTCAAGGCATCCTCGTACTTCCTCGCCGGGGGCGACTCCGAAGACCTCATCCAGGAGGGGCTCGTGGGCCTGTACAAGGCGATTCGCGACTTCCGCACCGATCGTGAGTCGAGCTTCCGCAACTTCGCCGAGCTGTGCATCACCAGGCAGATCATCACCGCCGTCAAGACGGCCACGCGCAACAAGCACACCCCGCTGAACCAGTACGTGTCGTTCTCATCGACGCCTGCCGGCGCCGGTGACGACGTGCCCACGCTCGACCAGATGCTGCCCGGCCCAACCGTCCAGGACCCGGTCAACCAGGTGATCTCCTCTGAGGAGCTGCGCTCGCTCGTGGGGTGCCTGTCGAGCGCGCTGTCCGAGCTCGAGAGCCGTGTGCTCTCGCTGTACCTGGACGGCTACTCCTACGAGCAGGTCGGCACGCGGCTGTCCTGCGACACGAAGACCGTCGACAATGCGCTGCAGCGAGTCAAGCGCAAGGTCGGCGCTCACCTGCAGTCGCGCGCCGTCGCCGCCTGAGACCGGCAGCACCGGCGCTCGGCGGCGAGGCGGCGCAACGGTCAGTCTCACCGGCACCGCTGTGGCCGCCCCTCAGGGACGGCCACAGGGCACCGGAGAGAGACGTCCCCCGGCCTAGAGTTGCCCTTCTGGAGGCTGGGTCGAGTTGCCCGGCGCCTCCGGGGCGATCGTCGCGGGCGAGCTAGCCGGCGTCACCGGGATGGTGAACGTCTGGCTGTCGGTCGTTCCGTTCTGCGGACCGCCCGGGATCTTGATCCGCACCACGTCCGTGCCCACCCCGTAGAAGGTGTGCACGATCGAGTACGTGCCACCGGCGCTCACCGTCCCCACCTCGATCACGTGGAAGCCGCCAAGCCCGCCCGCGTTCTCGCGCTCGAGGTAGACCACGTGACCCGTCTCGCCGGGGGTGACCGTGCCGGAGAACGTCAGCGGCTGCCCGGATGCGACGGTGGTGTTGGAGACGCCTGCGGTGAGGACGTATTTCACGGCCTCGTAGAGCACCGCGGAGGATTTGCCCGCGCCCTCCACCCGGTAGTAGGTGTTGACGAGCGGCGTCTGGGCCGGGAACGTGTAGTCACCGGAGGAGTTGGTCTTGACTTCGCCCACAGGTGCGTACCCGCTCTGCAGGGCTGAGCGCGCAAGCAGCCTCACGGGCGTGTTCGGCGCTCCGGCTAGGGCTCCGCTGATCGTCACCGTCTGCCCGTAGGAGATCGGATCGGCCGAGCTTTCGATCGTCAGTTCTTTGTTCTGGGCCTGAACGATCTCGTAGCTGAGGATGTTCGACGCGCTCGCGATGTTGCGTCCGCCACTGCGCACGACCACGCGCAGATTCGCGTCGCCGGGCACCACGAAGCGATGGCTGATCGAGAAGCTGCCGCCTTTGCCGACCACGCCAAGGCCGATGCGGTGCCATTCGTTGCCGTTGACAGCGTTCTGGCGCTGTAGGACGAGCAGTGCGCCTTCGTCTACCGGGCTCACGGTCCCCGTGAACGTGACGCGGTTCGCGCGGCCTGTCCGCAGCTCGTCTGGAACCACGCCTTCCGGCGGGCCTTTGACTTCGACCTGGGCGGCCACCTTGACGTTCTGGTGACGGCTCTGAGCGCTCGCGGCGATCGCGTAGAAGCTGCTGTTGACGGTCAACGGGTTGATGCTGATCTCGTAGAAGCCCTGCGAGTTCGACGTCGTCGTACCGGCGACGCTATAGGGCGCCGGCGGGGAGGCCTGGTAGAGCGTCACCGTTTGGCCGGCGTCTTCGGGGCCGTTGTGGCACTTGACGTATCCGAATGCGAGTGCCGTTTCGCCTGCGGTGATCCGGCGCGGGGCCACGTTCAGCGTGACGCGGCATCCGTTCCCTGGCCCCGCATCTGCGCGGCGGTGTCTCCCAGCTGCCGTCGCGGCAGCGGCCGGGATGAGCGACGCGGCCGCAGCCACGACCACCACGGCCAATTTGCTTGATCGCATGTGTGCTTCCTCCTTGTAGTGCGGATCGTGTTGTACGGCCCTTTCCGTGCAAGCGCATAAACCCCCGAAGGTGGGATTTGATGCGGTCGCTCGCTCGTCGAAGAAGGCGTGACGGGGTCTTTCTCCAGGTAGTTGAGTCGGGTAGACTGCGCGTGTTTTACGAACCAACGGACTGGGACGGTGGGGATGGAGGAGGGATGGCATGCGGTCCGCCGCTTGGCGGCGGTGTCAGCGATGTGGTCGCTGGCCGTGGTCTCGGGGCTGTCCATGGGCGGGGTTGCGGTCGCATCTGCCGCACCCATCAACGCCTCCTCACCGCGGATCTCCGGGACGGCGAGGGATGGCCAGAAGCTCAAGGCCTTCGCGGGCAGTTGGAGTGGGCAGAAGCCGATTGCCTACGGCTATCGGTGGACCCGCTGCGAAGCCTCCGGCAACGAATGCGAAGAAATATCGTCCGCGACCAAACGTGTCTACAGGCTCACGTCCGCGGACGTCGGTCACACCCTGCGCGTCCTGGTAACCGCACGCGACGCAACGGGCAGCACGCGCGCCTCATCCACTCCCACCACAGTGATCAACACGCTGGCGCCAGCGAGGAAAGGCGTGGCAAAGATCACCGGTGCGCCCGAGGATGGGCAGACGCTGACGGTCGCTACCGGCACGTGGAAGGGTACGACACCGCTGTCGTTCAGCTACAGGTGGGAAGCGTGTGACGCGTCGGGAGCCTGCTCTCCGGTCGCCGAAGCAACCGGCGCCAGCTATCGGATTACGAGCCCGCAAATAGGCAGCTGGCTTCGGGCGATCATCACCGCCACCGGCCCGGGCGGCACCGCCAGCTCGACATCGCGGCGGACGAAGACGATCGGAGCCGGCCCGCCCGTCAACACTGGAGCGCCGGCGATCTCGGGAAGCCCGCACGAAGCTCAGACGCTCACCGCGAGCGTCGGCACCTGGGCCGGAACCGCGCCGTTCGCGTTCAGCTACCAATGGCAGCGCTGCAGCGTGCTCGGCGGCGGTTGCGAAGAAATCCCCGGGGCGACCAGCTCCACGTACACGGTCGGCGCGTTGGACCTCGCCAGCAAGCTCGCCGTCGTCGTGACCGCTGCCAACGCTGAGGGCACGGCAACGGCGAGCTCGGAAGAAACCAGCCCGATCCTCGCGCTGGCGCCGTCGAACACGCTGCCTCCGAGCATCTTGGGGTCATTGCAGGACGGGCAGCTGTTGAGCGTGGAGACGGGGAGTTGGTCGGGTACGGCGCCGATCAGCTACAGCTACCAGTGGCTCCAGTGCGATGCGCTCGGAGAAGGTTGCTCGCCGATCTCAGAAGCGACGGGCTCGACGTTGAAGCTGTTGACCGGCGATATCGGCGGGACGCTGGCTGTCGTCGTGAAGGCGACGAATGTGGCGGGTTCGACGTCGATGACGACACCGGTGACGGGGTTGATCGAAGGTCTGCTGCCGACGAACACAGGGTTGCCGGCGATCTCCGGGCTGTTGAAGGAAGGCGGGTTGTTGAGCGTGGGGACGGGTAGCTGGTCGGGTACGGAACCGATCTCCTATAGCTATCAATGGCAGCTCTGTGAACCGGGCAAGGCGTGCGGCGATATCTCCGAAGCGACCGCCTCGGTGCTGAGCCTGATCGCGCCGTACGTCGGGGACGCCGTGGACGTCGTTGTGAAGGCGAGCAATGCGGCGGGCTCAACCACGGCGACGAGCCCCGTGACTTCGCCGATCCTGGGAATCGTGCCGGTGAACACCGCGCTGCCCGTCATCTCCGGCCTACTCGAACTCGGCAAGGTGCTGAGCGTTAGCAACGGTAGCTGGTCGGGGACTACGCCGATGAGCTTCAAATATCAGTGGCAGCTGTGCCTGCTCGGAAGCTGTACGAACCTTGGCGGCGCGACGGGCGCGACGCTGACGTTGCTCGGGATCGACGTCGGCGACACGCTCGACGCGATCGTCACGGCGACGAACGTGACCGGCTCCTCCTCGGTGACATCGAAGCAGACCGAAAAGCTGCTCGGGATTCTGTGAGCGGCGCTGACCGGCGCGGCGCACCGCCGCAGTGGTCCAGAGTGCATGTGCTCACTCTCGCCCGGTGGCGGCGTCCACGAGTCGGCCAAGGCGTGAGGGGCGCTGCGTTCGTTCCTCGACGCGGTCGGCGAGGCGGTAGAGCGAGTAGACGGTGCGGATCGCGCTCCAGCGCGCGGGCTCGGGCGGCCATCTCCGCGGATTTCGCCCCACCCACGGCAGTCCGGTGAGCGTGCCGGACGTGCCGAGCATCAGGTCACGCAGCGTACGGCCCGCGAGGTTCGCGGCTGCAACGCCCTCGCCCACATAGCCACCCGCCCACGCCAGCCCCGAGTGAGGGTCGGCGTCGACCGACACGCACCAGTCGCGCGGCACGCCGAGGACCCCCGACCACGCGTGCTCGATCGCAGCCTCGGCTGCGGGCGGGAACATCGCGCGGAGCTTCGCGCGCAGACTCTCGATCGTGACTGCGGCGGTCGCGCCGCGCCCGTCGGTGCGCGAGCCGAAGCGGTACGGCACGCCGCGGCCGCCGATCGCGATACGCCCATCCTCGGTGCGCTGCAGGTACACGTACACGTGCGCGCCATCGCCGAGCAGCTCGCGGCCATCCCAGCCGATCTCCTCCCAGGCCTCCGCGGCGAGCGGCTCGGTGACGATCATCGAGCTGTTCATCGGGACGAGCGTGCGTCGGAGACCAGGCAGATCAGCCGTGTAACCCTCGGTCGCGCGCACCACCCAGCGGGCATGGACACCGCCGGCGGGCGTGAGCGCCTCGTGCGGGCGGATCGCGTGCACCGGGGTGGACTCGTAGATCTTCACGCCGAGCCGCTCGACCGTGTCGGCCAGACCGCTGAGGAGCTTCGTGGGGTGAACGCGCGCGACGTGGGGAGAGAAGCTCGCGCCGAGCGCGCCGGCTATCCGCAGCCGCGCCTCGAGCTCGCCGGACGTCAGCTCCCGCAGGTCCTGATCGTCGAGGCCGTGGGCGCGACTGCGTGCGACCTCCTCGCGCACGCGTCGCAGCTGCGCGCCGTTGAGCGCGACCGTGAGGCGCCCGCCCTTGACGAAGTCGGCATCGATCTCGTGCTCGCGCAGGACCGCCGCGATCTCCTCGACAGTGTCGAACATCGTGCGTTGCAACTCCGCGAAGGAAGCGCCTGGCGTGCGCCGCCCGCGCTCGTAGACACGCGCGGGACCTGAGAAGAACCCGGAGACCCAGCCGCCGTTGCGGCCCGACGCGCCAAAGCCGGCACGCTCGCGCTCGAGCACGACGATCTCGAGCGACGGCTGGGCGCGCTTCAGGTAGTAAGCCGTCCACAGGCCCGTGTAGCCGGCTCCCACGATCACCACGTCCGCATGCGCCGGACCCGCGAGGGGCGGTCTCGGCGGCGGCTGGCCGCCGATCGAGCGCCACCAGTAGCCCAGCTCGCCCGTGCGCATCACCTTGAGACTATTGAGCCGAGGGGTATGATCGGCGTGGGTCTTTTCGGCCCGTAGAGTCAAGCCCCATGGGGATGGGGTGAACGGCGAGAGGAGGGAGCGCGCGATGGAGGCCGAACTCACTGAATCGATGAAGCACGCACGGGCGGCCCTGGGCGCTGCGACGCTCGCCGAGGCGTTTCGCATCACGGCGGGCGAACGTGCCGGGGAGGTGGCGATCCGCACCCGTGGCGACGAGTTCACCATCACCTGGGGCGAGCTGCGCGAGCGCGTGGACGCGCTCGCCGGCGGGCTCGCGAAGCTCGGCGTCGGGCGCGGCGACAGCGTCGCTCTGATGCTGAGCAACCGCCCCGAGTTTCACCTGTGCGACCTCGCGGCGATGATGCTCGGCGCCACGCCGTTCTCGATCTACAACACCTACACCCCGGAGCAGATCCAGTACGTCGCCGCCGACGCTGAGGCGAAGGTCTTGATCTGCGAGCAGCAGTACCTGCCGCAGGTGCGCGAGGCGCGCAAGCAGCTTCCCGGCCTGGACTACGTGATCGTCGTGGACGGCGAGGCCCCGCTCGGAACCCTCGCGCTGGCCGACGTCGAGGGCTCGAACCCGGGCTTCGACGTCGACGCGTCGATCGCGCAGATCAAGCCGACGGACGTGCTCACGCTGATCTACACCTCGGGCACGACCGGTCCGCCCAAGGGCGTGCAGCTGGTCCACCGCAACCTGCTCGCGACGGTCGAAGGCATCGAGGACCTGATCGAGTTCCCGCGCGACGGCCGCGTGATCTCGTGGCTGCCGGCCGCCCACGTCGCGGAGCGCAACGCACACCACTATCTGCCGATCGTGTTCGGCCTGCAGATCACCTGCTGCGACGATCCCCGCGAAGTCCTCTCCTATCTGCCCGAAGTCCGCCCGAGCTGGTTCTTCGCGGTGCCGCGCATCTGGGAGAAGCTGAAGGCGGGGCTCGAGACGATGGTCGCCGGCCAGCCCGACGAGCGCCGGCAGGAGCTGCAGGCGGCGCTCGACGCGGCCATCCGCAAGGTGCGACTCGAGCAGGCGCAGGAACCCGTGCCGGACGAGCTCGCCGAGCAGGTGGCCAAGGCCGACGCGGAGATCTTCTCCGGGTTGCGCACGATGCTCGGGCTCGACCAGGTCGAGGCGATCAACGTCGGCGCCGCGCCGACGCCGATCGAGGTCCTGGAGTTCTTCCACGCGATCGGTCTGCCGCTCGCTGAGCTGTGGGGCATGAGCGAGACGTGCGGCGCAGGCAGCGTCAACCCTCCCGCGAAGATCAAGCTGGGGACCGTCGGGCCGCCCGCCCCGGGCATCGAGATCAAGCTCGACACCGACGGCGAGGTGCTGGTCAAGTCCGACGTCGTGATGCTCGGCTACCGCAACCTCCCGGAGAAGACCGCCGAGGCGTTCACCGAGGACGGCTGGCTGCGCACGGGCGACATCGGCGCGTTCGACGAGGAGGGCTACCTGACGATCGTCGACCGCAAGAAGGAGCTGATCATCAGCGCGGCCGGCAAGAACATGTCGCCCGCGAACATCGAGGCGACCGTCAAGAGCGGCTCGCCGCTGATCGGCCAAGCGTGCTGCATCGGCGACCGTCGTCCCTACAACACCGCGCTGATCGTGCTCGATGCCGACTTCGCGCCCGCGTGGGCCGCCCAGCAGGGGATCGAGCAGACATCGCTCGAGTCCCTGGCGGCCGAGGAGCGTGTGCGCGCCGCCGTTCAGGAGGGCGTGGATGCGGCCAACGCCAAACTGGCGCGCGTCGAACAGGTCAAGAAGTTCGAGATCGTCGCCGGCGACTGGCTACCTGGCGGCGAGGAGCTGACGCCCACGATGAAGCTCAAGCGCAAGCCGATCGCAGAGAAGTACGCCGACGCGATCGAGGCGATGTACTCGGGCTAGCCGCGATGCCGAGGTTCCGCGAAATCACTGCTCGCACGTGGGCGGTGCGCTCGTCCATGAGGGCTCGCGCGGACGGAAATGCAGAAGTGCTCGCCACGTCGCAGGACCGAGCACTCCGCTTGGCGACAGTCGGTGATGGGCCTGGAACGAGCTCACGGCGCGCTCGGTCTCGGCGCCGAAGAACCCTCCGACCGGCAGGTGCGCCCCCACCGCGTTGAGCAGCTCCTGGGCCTGCACGATCTCATCGCCGCACGCGCCGGCGTGAAGCGTCGGCGCAACGACCGCCTTTCGCGCGATCGGGGGCGTCGGCGCGCGCAAAGCCGCCAGCTCCCCCGGCTGGGCGACGTCGAGGTCGAAGAAGCTCGAGCCGGGCGCGCCATACGCGCGAGCGAGCGCCCGGAAGCGCGTCAGCTGCGCCGACGTGGGGGAGTTGTACAGCTGTCCCAACGGCAGAATCGGGCGGCCGTAGATCGAGTTGCCCCCGATCGTGGCAGCGTACGCGGCGTTGACGCTCACGCCGAAGTCGAGCCAGTAGATTTGGGGGAGCACCGCGTTGAAGCCGCCCGGCCCGAGGAACACCGAGTACGGGAACGTCGGGTGCTGCGCGACCTCCGCCTGGCTGGCGAGCCCGATCGGGAAGCGGGCGCCGAGCTGCGAGCGCAGCGCTCGCACGAACACCTGCGCGGCGCCGTACAGCTTGTCGTATTCACTCTCGGCGTCCACGACCAGGCACTGCGCGCCGTCATGCACCGCCGCCACTGCTGCCGCCGCTTCCGCCATCGGATTCTGGCCGCGGGCGAACGTCCATGCGCAGACGCTCTCGCCGGCGGCGCGCATTTCGCTCACCAGCACCGCTGAGAACTGCAGTTCCGCGGTTGAGCCTTCTGCGGCCTTCACATACAAAGTCCGCACGCCTGCGCTCGCGGCCTCGGCGGCCAGCTGCTGGCCGGTCTGCGGCGGAGCGATCTGGTTGACCCACAACGCCGTGCCCGCGAACGGCTTGGGGACGGAGGACCCTGCGGCGAGCCCGGCGTCAGGTGCGAGAGCACTGAGCGAGAGCGCGAGTCCGAGCGCGGCGCCGAACGTCGCGACAGACGTCTTGGTCCGCGACCAGTTCACCGCGCGGATCGTAGTGCGTCGCTGGACAGGCGACGCAAGCCCGAGCGCGTCTTCATCGCGCGAGCAGTTCGCGCAGATTCGCCGCGAGCACCGCCGGCTGGTCCTCGGGGATCAGCGTGTAGGAGTCTGTGATCTCGACAAGCGTGCCCTGCGGCAGCAGTTCGGCGAGCTTGCGACCGTGCTCGCGTGGCATCAGGCGATCTTCGCTCGCCCACGCGACAAGCGCGGGACGGTCGAACGAGCGCAGCGTGTCGGCCGCGGCGAGCAGGTCGCGGCGGCCCTGCGCGGCGCTGCTCACGTACTTGCGTAGGTCGCGGCGAATCTCTCGCTGCTCCACAGCCGGCCCGAACCAACGGTCCATGACCTCGCGCGGGACCGGCCGCTTGCTCAACGGGCCGTAGGTGACGGGCAGCCGGCGCAGGCGATCGAAGCGAAACGGCATCACCGCGGCCGTTATGCCGCCTGGGACGCGAGCGATGTACGGCAGAAGCTGAGCGGCTCCTTTGGGTGGCACGTTGTCGAAGGCCTCGCACGAGCACAGTGCGAGCCGCGCGATGCGCGCATCGTGCCTGCTGCCGACGAGCAGCTGCGGGCCGCCCCAGTCGTTCATCGCGAGCGTCACCTCATGCAGGTCCAGTCGCTCGAGAACCTCGCCGAGGATCTCAGCGACTCCTCGCATCGACAGGTCGGCGTCGGCGCGCATCGGATGGCGGTGGCCGCCGAGCGGCAGCGTAGGCGCTACACAGCGGAAGTCGTCACGCAGCTTCGCGATCACGTGGCGCCACAGCGAGCCGTCCATCATCAGCCCGTGGACGAAGACCACCACTGGCCCGCTCCAGCCGGTGTCCTCGTAGTCGATGGTTCCGCTCGACAGCTCCACTTCGGGCATCGCGCACCTCCCGTGCCGTAGGCCCTCGCGGACCCTCGCTAGCGGCCTGAGCCCTCGACGCGAGCCTGCTCCTCGGCGGTGCGCTCGGCCCACGGGATCGCCTCGAGGCGAGCGTCGGGGATCGGCTCGCCGCTGTCGACCGAGATGCCGTACGTGCCCTCCTCGAGCCGCCGCTCGGCGCGCTCGATCGCAGCGAGCTCCTCGCTTAGAGGCTCCGCCTCCGCCTCGGAGAGCTCATCTTCGACCATCTCCGCGCCCCCGTCGGACACCTCGAACGGATCCGGGACGTCTTCGGGATCGTGCGGCTTCAGATCGGCCAGCTCGTTTTCGATGCGTGCACGCTCTCGTTCGAGGAGCTCGCGAGCATGCTGGGTGTCCATCTGGAGAAGTATGGCTCGCCGGTGGATGTATCGCTTCGCGGGTCGCTGGGCTCAAGCGCGCGAGCGCGACAGCCGATAGCGAACATCGGAAGACCGACAGGTCATCCGGGTAGAGGGCACCCCGGGAGGTCCTGACTCATTCTCCGGCCTCCCGGGCCGCCCTCAGAGCCGAGCGAAGGCATAGGCCAGGACTTGGCCGCGGGTCGAAACTACTGCCTGGACGCAGAGCCGACGTCCGGGATCGAACCGGAAATCTCCGCTTTACAAGAGCGGCGATCCGCTGGGACAGGAATGTCAGCAGCAGCGCCAAAATCCAGTCCTAGACAGCGTTTTCGCCGGGTCGGTCCAGAGGACAAACGCGGCCATGTCCGGTCAAAAAGTGTAGCGAACGGCGGTAGCGTTGCTGCAAAGTTTGGGGGAGAGCCGACGCGGGGAATCGAACCCCGAACCTCTCGCTTACAAGGCGAACGCTCTACCAATTGAGCTACGTCGGCCGATTGGACCCGGCTAGATCGTATCGTCGCCTGCCACGATCTGAAAGGGCGCGCGCACATTCGTATGGGGGAAGGGGGCTCCTGTCAACGATCGTCGAGTGGGGGAGGTGCGCCCGCACCCCTTCCGGCGCGAAAAAAGGGCGCCTTGGGCTCGGCGTCTGCCCCGTGCGATTGTTCCTTGGAGCGTCGTGCGCGAGCGCGATCCGGTTCGTGCTCGCAACGGTCCGTAGTGGTATTGCACGACGCTCGTTGGGACGGCCCGCGCTCCCAGCGAGCTTGAAGGTGACGCGGTCGCAGGCCGCCCTCGCGCAGTCCGGCTCAGCGCGTGGCGTGCGTCATCGACAGGTCGGTGCTCGTCGCAACCCGCCCGTAGGTCCTCAGCCAGGCGCGCAGCGCCGCCTTGATCAAACTCCTCCTTCCACTTGCCGCTCTCGCGTCCGTTGCATCGGGCGCACCGCAGCCGGGAGCGACCCGGCCCCGTGGCGCCGGTAGGGGCTCGGCACACGGCGCACAGGCCCCGGCAGGTGTCCTTGGCGCGCCTGACCTTCGCGCCGTCGCGGTCATAGAGGTAGGCTTAATCGTCCGCGGGAGCACGGCCGAGACGCTCGGCGATGCTCAACGCCAGCCGGATGATCTGGAAAGCGAGGGCGGATAACGTGGAATCTGCAGCCGGCGAACGTGGACTCGGGATTTCAAGACCGTTGGCGCTGCCCAAGCGGCCGATCTTAACGCTCGGATACCACGCGTTGCGGTAGCGGCGGTCCGCGTCGTCGGCCAGTGCTGCTTGTCGACGAAAGCAGGCGCAATCTCGGAGTGGGCGCACACGACTTCGTCCTGAGCGTGCACTCGCAGTTGGACCGGCGGGCTGGGCCTTCTGCAGACCCAGCGGTGTGACGATCCGTCAACCGTTGGCCGAGCCGCTGCAGAGCGGGGGCTGAGAGTTCACCATCGCCAGCCGTGACCGCCGACGACAGCGCACTCGGTGCCCGCGAGACTCAGCCCAGCCTGCGAACCTGGCGGCTCCTCTTTCTGGGTCTTGCCTTCTTCTTATGCACAGGACAGCCAGTGACAGCAACCTTCGTGTTCGTTCTGATGACCGCACCGTCTTGGCCGGTGATCGCCGTTGGCATCGTCAGAGACCGCCCGCAGAAGCTGTAATTCGCGCTTGTCGGCAGGTTCGTGGCGAGGGCCGAGTGCGGACCCGTGGGCAGCGTCAGCTCGAACGTGCTGATCGGCGCGTCGGGGACCGACCTGAAGGTGTTCGAGGTGATGCCGTTCTTGATGTATGTCTGTCCGTCGAGGATCAGCGTGATCCCTTCGCCCTGCAGCACGATCTCGAGGTCGGGGAATGCCGCTCCGCCGTGGCTGACGAGGTAGGCGGGGCCGATCAGACGATGCGCGAGCACCGGTGTCACGGCGGTCGCGGTGCCCACCACGGATGCGGCGGGGCAGCTCGCGGGGTTCGCGTCGAACACGTTCAGCGGGCACGCTTTCTGCAGCGTCGCCAGTCGTGAGGGTAGTTGGATGGGGAGGTCAACCTTGACCTTGGCGATGTTCGCCTGGCCGGGCCCGGAGGCGAGCTTCACGTCGAGGCTCGCGCCACCGGCTTTGCTGGCCCTCGCCTGCGTGGATACGGTGAACTTCGGCGTGAACCGGAGAACGGCGCAGTTCGCCGCCTGGAAGTGCTCGCTTACCAGGGCGCTCGCGCCCTGGAGGCCTGACACGGTGGCGTTGACCGCCATCGGCAGGCAGCTAGTCGGGTTGAACATGAACCCGGCTCGGTCGAGTGTCACGTTCACCGTCTGAAGCTGCAGCGGAACGCCTTGCAGGATCGTCGGCAGAGGGTCGCTGGTGACCGTCGCCGCGGCCGTGTGGGGATCCACGTTGATCGCGGCCCTCACAACAACGGTGCCCAGGTTGTAGGGGCCGGCGAGTGCGGGGACGACGATCGATAGGCCGAACGGCGCGCCTTTGTACGGGCCCGTCAGGAACACCTGGCCACCGAGCCAGAACGGGTTCGTGCCCGCGCCGGCCGCGACGTTCGTGTGACCGATCAGGCTGCCGGGCGCACAGGTGCCCTGGGCGGCCGCCGGTTCGGGGCACAGCGAGACCGACTTCAACATGCCGAGCAGGCCGGGCGGGGCCTGCACGGCGATTGCGCCGAATCCCTGTTCGCCCTCGCCACGAGCGAGCGTCATGGAGAACGTGCTGAACGCTCCCGCCTGCGGGTCCACGGTCCCCGCGCTGAACGCCGGAGCGAACGGCTGCACAAGCGGGCAGGCGCCCCCGTTTCCGTCCGCGCTGACCGCGAAGGAGAACGTCGGGGAGGCGTCCCCGGCGGCCGGGGCGCTCCACGGCGTCAGGTCGCTCGTCGTGGTCGCGGTCCCGCACGTCGCGGGGTTGCTGAGCGCGGCTCGCGGGCCGCCGTTGAGGTGCAGCACTAGGTCGCTGAACGGCAGCTGCGGGGTTTCGTCGAACGTCGCGGTCACCTGGCCCGTGACCGGGTCCGGCGAGACCGTTCCTCGCAGGCGGACTGAGATCCCGTATTCCGGGTTCTCCGCGTCGAGGAAGATGCGGTACGTGTTCCCCGGCAGCGGCTGACCAACGAAGATCGAGCCGGTCAGCGGCGTGGTGAGCAGCGGCGTGGTGATCGTGACCGCGCCGATCTTCGAGTTTTCGGGGCAGCTGACCGCGTTCGTGGTGCCGATGTCGAGCTGTTCGTCGCTGCAGCTCCCGAGCCCGTTGGCGAGCGACGGGGAGATCGACATCCCCGACGGGAGGGTCACGACGGCCTTTCTGAGCGTCGATGTCGCCAGCCCGAGAGGATTTTCGCTCTGAGGCACCGAGAGCTTGACGTCCAGGCCCGTCGGCGAGCCCGCCCTCGTCGTTTCGGGGTGCAGTTCGAGCGACGGTTCGAAGGGCAGGCGTTCACATCCCGTGATCCCCGTCGGCGTCGTCCAGCTGGCTTCATGGAAGACGCCCGGATGCTGCCATGTGTCGATGCTGATTGTGGTCGTGAGCGGACCGCCGCACCGCGTGGGATTCGTCAGGAACGGCCTCGCGGGAACACCCGCTTCGTGCCCCCCGTTGAAGCATTCTTCCCCGGAGCCTTCCCCGTAGCATTCGACCGCCGACCCCCTCTGCGCGTTGTGGCTTGGGTCGGCGGGCACGCCCCACAGGACCAGCGACGTGCCGACGATGGGGAACGTCTCGGGGATGTTGACGAGCGTCGCCCGCACTCCATAGTCGCTTTCGTCGCGCACCCCGATGGACACATGCACGGGCACGCCGAGAACGCTGAAGCCGAAGTCCGCGGCCTCTCCCGTGTTACGGACCATGTTGTACAGGCCATACGTCTGGAGCCCAGGGCTTCCAAGCGGGTCGACGTCGAGGGTGATCACGCCGATCTGCGAATCGACCGGACAGGCCTCGACGCCGAGGCTCGGACGCGGACAGGTCGGCATCGCGGCCGGGTTTCCGATGAATCCCGCGGGCAGTTCGGTGACGACGTCCTTGACGTTTTCATCGGGAAACGTGAGTTCCCTTTCGCTGACCGTGCTGAGCGTGAAATTCGTCGTCGCCGTGTACGGATGAGACCCTGCCTGGGTGTCGATGCTTCCGTCCTGGTTGCTGATCGGCGCCGTGAACGAGGTGATGCCGAGGGATGCCGACGCCACGGGAGCCGCCATCAGCAGCGTGCCGGCGGCGAGCAGCCCGAGTGTCGCTCTCAGTGACTTTCTGTGCATTGCACTCATCTCCTATCGCCCGGCCGACCGGGACTTGCCGTGGTTGACCGCCCGAGCGCGCTTGTGCTTGCGCTTGTGCTTGCGCTTACGCTTGTGCTTGTGCTTGGACACCACGCGGTGAGATGGCGCGGCGAGGTTTCCCTGGCCCTGAAGCGTCGCGCTGCCGACCGCGGCGAGCGCCGGCGGCGAGCCCGGCTGCCCCTGGCAGGCTTCTCCCGTGCACCCCGCCGGAGCTGCAGGCGCCGCAAAGCCGCCTTCAACGCGGGCGTCGTAGATGTCGTTGTCGCCGTTATCGCTGTCCCCCGCCACCAGGCCGTTGGTCGTGGCGAAGAAGACATCGCGTCCTTCCTGGGCGCTGCCGACGAAGTACGACGGATTCGAGCCCTGACCGCCCGAGATCAGGTGGTCGGCCCCCGCCTCCCACTCATACACGTCCGTGACCCCGTTGTTGTCCTGGGGTACGAGGTTGTCCTGCGTTTCGAAGAACACGCGCGAGCCGTCGGCGGTGACGTTCACCGACATCGGATAGTGGTCACTTTCGTACGAAGCGGGATCGGAGCTGAGGTAGGCTTCGCCGAGCGGGACATGACCGTCGGAGTTGCAGGACACGCAGCGCAGGGTGTTTGTGCTCGCGTCATAGAGATAGATCTCCTGGTGGCCGTGGCTGTCGAAGCCCGTCAGGTTGTCGCGGTCCCCGAACACCAGGTGCAGGCCATCCGCGCTGAGACGCACCGGCCGGCCGCCCTCGGGGTACCCCACGAGACCGGCCGCTCCCGTCTGAATCGTGGGTCCGAGTGGCACGCTCGCGATCGTCGCGACTTGACCGTTGGCGTACATCTCGAGCGTCGGCGTCGAGACTTCACCGGCGTGGACTTCTTCGACGAAGTACACGTGGGAGCCGTCGGGGGAGATCGCGGACACCCCGAGCACATCGGGTGAGGCTGAGCCCGCGTTGGGGGTGAGGAGCTTCAGATTCCCGCTGAGAGCGTCGTATTCATACAGCAGCGGCGAGGAGCTAGAGCCCGGCTGAGCTTCGTTGGTCAGTGCCTCGGTGGACGTGAAGAACGCCTTCGACCCGTCCGCGGAGGCCCCCTGGAAGTAAGCCGGCTGGGTGCCGGCCGGGTCCGGGATCGTACGCTGGGATTTCGAGATCTGGACCGTCTGCCCGTTCTCGCGCAGATAGACCATCTGCGGCGCTTCGCAGCTCGCCGCCCCGAAGCCTCCTGGTTCGGGAGCGGTGAAGTAGACTCGCGAGCCGTCTTCGGAGACCGCCCTGGACGTCTCTTCGTGTCCGCCGAGGTTCGCCCCGCAGGTGCTCACGAGCGAGCCTTCGCTGTTCACGTTGACCAGTTCGGTGTGGCCGTTGAAGCGCTGGTAGAGGCCCAGGCCCTCTTCCCGCCCGCTGTCAGCCGGGACGAGCTTCGCGACCGCCTGGAACAGCACGTGGCTCATGTCAGCCGAGCGGCCGACGTAGAGGAAATTTGGTACTCCCCCCGGGAAATGGGGTTCTTCCCCCGATTCGGGCATTTCGCCGTTGCCATGGGTGATCCAGGTGAAGGAGCCGTTGGGCTGGCGGAGGTAGTAGTTGGGTATTATGGGATTCGCGTTGGCGGGCTGTTCCAGCGGGGCGAGCACCGCGATCGAGGAGACGATCGCCTTGGAGAAGTCACCGATCACATCGGCGACGGTCGTCATGGAGTTGAACAACCATGGATGGCTGGCCGTGGGCGTCGGCGAGATGCTCGCCGACGTCCAGCCATTCCCGCTACGGCTCGCCACGTAGACGCCGTCCACGGCGTTCTGCGTCCCGGCAAACGGTTGGAAGGACCAGTACATGACGTGGTTGCCGTCCTGCGCGGGACCGGTGAACGAACTCAGCGGCACCGCGTCCATTGCCGATGCGGGAAAGAACACCTCGCCACGCTGCTTGTTCGCGGGCGACACCAGCTCAAATGCGCGGCAGTCCGGCAGCCCTGCCGAGGAGTCGGTGCGCAGCGATTCGTTGGGACACGACGCCGTCGCTGACGCCGTCGCGACAGGCGCGCACAGCGTCACGGCCACGCCCAGGACGAGGCCTGCCAAGCTCCTGCGGCGACGTCCGGGCCGAGCGGCGCCGGCATGCCGAGGCGCCGAGCGGCAGTTGCACAAGCCAACCCGAGCAGTCCATCGTGTCCCCATTGCATCTCCCTCGTTGCGCGTTCCCTACCGGGTCTCCGTGGAGGCAATGCTTCACCGCGAGCCGCCGGCCTGTAAGCGGGCGGTATCAAAGCATACCCCGGCTGCTAATGTCAAGATGATGCGTTTCTGACCTGCCTACTGCCCATGTTTATTGGTCTAAACCATCGAGATTACATATCCGAGGTACTGAGCTGTCTCCCACCTGAAAGGCAACGGTCTGTCACCCTGGGAGAGCGTTATCCGACGCTGGTACAGCGCGAGTATCCGACTCGTCGCGTGTTACGCCGCCGGACCGGCCGCGATCCGTCGCGCCGAGGAGATCACGAGATCGTTCACCATATTCCTTGAGGAAGGCTACCGCTACCGACCCCAAGCCGGCGAGCTGGCCGCGACTGTGCTCAGAGGCGATCGCCGGCACTGTGAGTGGATCCAACCCGCCCGCCTTCACCGTCCAACGGAACGGTTGAAAAAGCGCATCACAAGCACGGAGACCCCCTTTGGTGCTTCGACGCGTATCCGGTCAGGTCCGCACCGTCCCTGCCCTGCGCGGAAAGCAGGCGCCCCCCGCGTAGCCAACGAGCCGCCCGAGTTGGACGACGACCACTCATCTGGGCTACGACGAACCAGACGCTCGCTTAGGCCGGGCGGAAGCAGCGGTCTGAGCTCGGGTGCGCTGCGCTGTCGCTGATCGTCTATTGCGGTCAACAGATCAGCAGTCCGGCTGGCTCCCGCTCGCCGAGGCAAAGCAGGCGCCGCCAGCCTGCTTTCCGCGCCATCCGGGTCCCGAAGCGGATGCGCGCGAAGGCGCTTCGCAGCAGAAAGCGGGGCAGCCGCCTCGCGTCCAGGTGGGGTCCTCGAGCGCCCGTGGGGCGGTGCCGACGCTGCCCCCGACACGCTCGCCACCGGGCACGAAGCGGTAGCCCAGCCGAGCGCCGCCTAACGCTGCTCCTCCTCGCCCAAAGCGCCGGCGCGACCGATGAGGCCGGGCGGAAGGAGCGGTCTGAGCTCGGGTGCGCTGCGCCTGTCGAGGATCGTCCAACTCGGGCGTCTCGCTGGCTAGGCGGGGAGCGCCTCCTTTCCAACCTACGCGGAAACCACGGCTAGCTCACCCACCGTCCTTTGGCGTGGCTAGACGAACCGAAGCGCAACCGTGGAGTTGACAAACGTCCCAGCTCTGCCATATCATCAACCTAATGGTTGAGTATGTGCATGAGGTGGACCGGCGGTTCTACGCGCTGGCCCACAGCGCACGCCGCGTGCTCACCGACCAACACGCCTAGCCCATGGGGGAGAATCAGATGAGCGAGCTGCCCGTGCTCTATGTATGTCACGGCGATGACGGCGGACCGGCGATTCATCCCTGCCGGCGTGTTCAGAAGCGACTGCGCGACGCCGGCGTCGCTTTCGACAAGGTGATCGCTGGCCACGGCAGTCCGATCCCGCTACTGCGCAAAGGCTCCCGGGACCCTCTGCGGGAGGCTACCGGAACCGACAAGCTGCCGACGCTGAAGCTGCCGAACGGAACCGTGCTGGTTCACAGTCGGGCAATCTTCGCGTGGATCGACCAAGGCACACCGGGTTATCGCGCGCACTAACCCGTCACCCGGGACGTGCATCGCGGCCGGCCGGGCGAGACCACCCGAAGAGCGGTCGCGCGTCGCCTCGCTCTCGGCTGAGCAGAGCGTGTCGTCCAGGTCTTGACGATAGACATTGCCGTCGAATAATCGTCGTTGGAGTTGACAACCCTGCTTGCCGGGCGTAGGATCGCGCGAAACCTCGACTGTAGGAGTGCTTGCGATGACGCAGATGGGACCTGAGCGCGCCGCGCTAATGGTTGTAGACATGCAGAATGCCTTTTGTCATAAGGAGGCCTCGTTCGTCGCCAAGCTGGGGGCGGACATGCAGATGTGCATCGACGCGATCGCCGGCTGCCGCCGGCTCGTCGATGCTGCGCACAGCGCCTCCGTGCCTGTGATCTTCCTACAGGCCGAATGGCGCTCCGACTACACAGACGGCGGCGTGATCTTCAACGAGATCATGGGTGGATTGGCCGAGGCGCAAGCGCTCGTCACCGGAACTTGGGACGCTCAAATCATCGACGAGCTGACGCCCGAGCCCCGTGACTACGTGATCCACAAGAACCGATTCAGCGGCTTCTATGGGACGCAGCTGGAGCCGTTGCTGAGGTCTCTGCGGATCGAGCGTCTGGTGGTGTGCGGAGTCACGACCAACATCTGTGTCGAGTTCGACCGTCCGCGATGCCGCGCAGCGCGACTATCGCTGCTTCGTCGTCAAGGACGCGGTGGGAGAGGTTAACCAGGAGATGCACGACGCCGGGCTGCGGAGCATGGAGTACGGATTCGCGAAGATCGTGACCACCGACGACGTCGTGTCGGCTTGGCAGGGAAGCGCCATTGCAGATGACCGCGGTGCTGAGGACGATAGTCCCGGTGAGTACCTGCGGCCGCGCGCGGGACAAACCTCATGAGTCGCCACTACGTGCGCGGTGCCGCGTTGCCGCAAATCGGAGGTAACGAACGTCGGCTAAGGCGGACGATCCCCCTTGCGGGCCTAATTCTGTGGGTCGGCATTCTCGCCGGCTGCGGATCGAATGGCAGCTCGACCAAGTCCACCTCAACCGCCGCGGCGGCGTCAGGCGTCGCGACCGCCAAGAGTCAGCTCGCGCCGTATCTGCAGCTGCCAACGTCGATCGGGCTCACCGAACCGCTCCCGCGCCGTCCCCAGGGCAAGACGGTTGTCTATCTCGAATGCTCGATCGTCAACTGCAAGGACCACGCGATCGCACTGCGGGAAGCGTTCTCGCATCTCGGCGTGACGTTCAAGACGATCCCATCGGGCCTGAGCCCAGAAAGCTTCACAAACGCGCTCGAAACCGCGAAGCAGGATCACCCGAATGGCGTGATCATCGACGGAATCCCCGCCGCGATCGCTCAGACCCGGGCGAACGCGTTCGCTGCAGCTGGCGTGCCGGTCGTGGCCATGGCGTCGCCCGACCTCAAGCTCGGGCACGACGTGTACAACATCGAGGGAGCGAGCTTCTATGCCGACATGGGGCGTGCGATGGCGAACTGGGTGATCGCGGAAAGCAACGGTGCCGCCAAGGTCCTGTACCTCCAGGATCCCACGCTCGCGTTTGGCGCATCGGAGACCCAAGGCCTGAGTGAAACCTTCACGGCCAACTGTCCCGGTTGTCAGGTCAGCATCCTGAAGACCAGCTCGGCTGCGGCTGGAACCTCGCTACCGCCCGAAGTCGTGAGCGGGCTGCAGAGCAAGCCCGAAACCACGTATGTCGTCGCGCAGTACAGCGCGCTGTTGCTGGGCGTTCCCGCGGCGCTCAAGTCGGCTGGGATCGAAGGGGTCAAGCTGATCGGGTTCGCTCCGACCGTCGTCAACCAGGAAACGATCAAGTCCGGGTCCGAAGCGGCCGGTGTCATGCAGAGCAACGGGGCCCTGCCGTGGATGGCCGCCGACGCGATGGCACGCGCCCTGGTTGAGGCGCCACTCCCCACCGAAGTGGATGCAAATCCGCCGATTGTCCAGCTTGTGCCGACGGACAAGGTCACCTGGGAACCGAAGCGGGACTGGCCCTACATCCCTGGATGGCAACAGATGTTCATCAAACTCTGGGGCACCTGATGCGAGACGGGCGCACCACCAGCGAAGCGCCGCGGGAGACCCGGCTCGTGGCCTCTGGCACGGGCGCCGCCGCCGAAGCAATCGGCGACGGAACGGCGTTGGTGGGCGCCCGATCTCGACGTACGACGCTGCTCGCCTGGCTAACCCCCGGGCGAGTGAGTGCGCTGTATGTGTGGATCGCGCTCATCGCGATATTCGCCATCTGGGTTCCGGACACATTCCTGACGACCACCAACCTCAAGGTGATCCTGTCGAGTCAGGCGATCACGGCAATCGTGGCCGTCGGACTCACGGTTGCGCTCGCGGCGGGAGTGCTCGATCTGGCGGTGGCGTCAACGCTCGGCCTGTGCGGCATTCTGGCCGCGCTCCTCATAGCCAACGACGGCGTTCCGTGGGGCGCCGCGGTCGTGCTCTGTCTGCTGTGCGGTGCGTCGATCGGCGCGATCAACGCCCTGCTGATCGCGGGCCTTGGTATCAGCTCGATCATCGCGACCCTTGGCATGAGCTCGGTTCTGGGCGGCCTGGTCGTCGCCGTGTCGGGCAACCAGGACGTCGTGGGCCTCAACGCGGGCTTCACCAACCTCGGCTCGGAGAGCGTCCTCGGAATCGCGCTGCCGGTGTGGATCATGCTTGGCGTCGCTGCTGCGCTCTGGTTCGTGCTCGAGCACACGCCCGGCGGCCGCTACATCCACGCCTCGGGAGCGGGCCTCGACGCCGCGCGTCTCTCGGGGGTACGGACGACGCGATGGATCGCTGTCGCGGCGATGGTATCGGCGACGGTTGCCGCTCTAGCGGGCGTCCTGGGCACCGCCCGGATCGGCGCCGGCGACCCGCAGTTTGGGCCGCCGTACCTCCTGGCTGCCTTCGCCGCTGCCTTCCTGGGATCGACACAGCTGAAACCCGGGAGGTTCAACGTTTGGGGCACCGTCCTCGCCGTTTATGTACTGGCAACCGGCGTCCAGGGTCTCGAGCTGGCCGGTGCGCCCACGTGGTTGCCGAGCGTGTTCAATGGGGTGGTACTGCTGATCGCGGTCGGCATCACCACCGGGCGTGAACGTGTCGCGGCAGCTCTCGTCCGCCTGCGACTACAGCTTCGACGAGCGTACACGAGACGTAGCCTTGTCTGAGCGAGTGCCGCCGCACGCGGGGGAGCCGCTGCTGAGCTTGCGGCATGTGACGGCGCGGTACGGCGCGAACGTCGTTCTGCGCGACGTGGCGCTGTCAGTGCACAGCGGAGAGGTGCACGCCATCGTCGGCCAGAACGGGTCGGGAAAGTCAACGCTGATCAAGACCCTCGCCGGCTACCTACGCCCCGAGCCTGGGGCGCGCGCTTGGCTCGACCGCGAGGAGCTGCATCTCGGCGCACCATCGGCAGCGCATCACGCGCGGCTGCACTTCATCCACCAGTCCCTGAACCTGATCCCGACGTTGAGCGGCCTCGACAACATCGCGCTGGGGGTGGGCTATCCCACACGGTGGGGCGTTGTCCGCTGGCGGGAGCATCGGCGCCGCAGCGCGGCCCTCATCCGGTCACTGGACACCGATGTGGACCTCGATCGGCCGGTCGCCGAGCTGTCGTTGGTCGAGCAGACGACGGTCGCGATCGCGCGGGCGATGCGCAACTGGCCGACCCCGCGCTCCGTGCTCGTGCTCGACGAGCCCACCGCCGCGCTTCCCGATCCGGACGTCGAACGGCTGTTCCAGACGATCCGCGCCATTGCCGAGCGAGGAGCCGCGGTGATCTTCGTGTCGCACCGTCTCGAGGAGGTGCTGCAGCTCGCCCACCGAGTGACGGTCCTGCGTGGCGGCGAGGTCGTGGCAGCGGCTCGGAGCGTCGCCGGGCTCGACGAGGCGGCTTTGGTCGAGCTCATGCTCGGGAGCCCTCTGGAATCGCTGGCGCCTGCTCCCCACGTTCCTCGCTCAGATGTCGTGTGCTCGGTCGAGGCTCTCGCGGGCACGAACCTCACTGACGTGTCGTTCGCGATCCACGGAGGGGAGATCCTGGGCGTGGCCGGCCTCGACGGCTCGGGACGCGAGACCCTCGCCGAGACGGTCTTCGGCGCCGTGTCACGCGAGCGTGGATCGGTCACCATCGACGGCAGTAGGATCTCGCCGGAGCCAGTTAGCTCGATCGCGGCTGGAATCGGCTTGGTGCCCGCCGAGCGACTCACGAAGGGCTGTCATCCGAGCCTGTCGGTGACGCACAACGTCACCATCGCCGGTCTGCGGCCGCTCGTCCGCCGCTGGGGCAGCCTCGATGAGCAGCGCGAGCGTGCCGAGGTGGGCTCGCTCATGCGCAACGTGGAGCTGCTCCCGTTCGCCCTAGACAGTCGGCTCGCCGCGTTCAGCGGCGGCAACCAGCAGAAGGCGGTCGTGGCCAAGTGGCTGCGACTCAATCCCAAGGTCCTGATCCTGGATGAGCCGGCGCAAGGTATCGACGTGGGCGCGAAGGTCGTCCTCTTCGACTTGATCGCCGCCGCCGCCCGCCGCGGGATGGCGGTGCTGATGTGCTCCGCGGTGGCTGAGGATCTGACGATGCTGTGCGACCGGGTGATCGTCCTGCGCCACGGCCTGGTGGCCTCGGAACTGAAGAAGCCGTTGATCACGCCGGACGCGATCACCGCGCTGGTGCTCGCCGCATGATGGTCATGGTGGATGGGATGAGCAGCGTGTTCAGGCGCCGCGGCGAACGCCAGCACGCGTAGCTAGCGCCGCGCGTGCCTGCGCTCGGTCGGCCTCGTCCCAGAGCGTCTCGCCGCCGCGCGAGCCGCGCTCGACCCTCTCGAGCGCGCGCCGGGCGAGCGTTGCGATGCCGTCGGCATCCAGGCCGTACCAGCGATACAGGTGCATCGGCGGACCCACCAGCGAGAACTCGTCTTGCAGCCCATGCGCGAACACCGCCACCGGCTCCGCCGCCGCGGCCATCGCCTCGGCGACCATCGCGCCCAGCCCGCCCACGACGTTGTGCTCCTCGATGGTCAGCACTGCGCGGTGGGTCGCCGCGCGGGCGACCACGCTCTCGGCGTCGAACGGCTTGAGCGTGTGCACGTCGAGCACCGTCGCCGAGATCCCCTCGCGGGCGAGCTCGGCGGCCGCGCTGATCGCAAAGCCCACCATGATTCCCGTCGCGACGATCAGCACGTCACTGCCGCTGCACGCCTCATGCGGCGCCCCGGGGGCGAACTCGGCGGGCAGCTCGGGGTAGAGCACCGGCTCGCGCCCGCGGCCGACGCGGAAGTAGACCGGGCCCGGGTGGTCGACCGTGGCGCGCAGGAGCGCCTCCATCATCGTCGGGTCCGAGGGGGAGAGAATCGTCAGGCCGGCGATCGCGCGCAGCGCGGAGATGTCCTCGGTCGCGTGGTGCGAGGACCCAAAGAAGCCCATCGAGATCCCGCAGTGCGTCCCGATCACGCGCACCGGCAGGTTCGGGTAGGCGAGGTCGGTGCGGATCACCTCGTATCCAAGGATGGCCGAGAAGGCCGCGAAGGTGCTCACATAGGGGATCAGGCCGCACGTCGCCAAGCCGGCGGCGGCGGACATCATGTTGCGCTCGGCGACCCCGAACTGGAAGAAGCGCCGTGGGTGGCGCTGCTCGAAGATCGCCATGTGCGTGACGAACTTGAGGTCGGCGCTCGCGCACACGATCCGCTCGTCGTGCTCCGCGAGCTCCGCCAGCACACGCCCGGCCACAAAACCCTTCGCGTTGACATCGCGGCCGACGTGGTCGAAGGACTTCGGCGAGCGAAGGTCGGTGCGGTTGCGCAGCGTGCGCTGGTCGAACACCTCGTCCGCGCTCATGCTCGTGCCTCGCTCTCGCTCAGCCCGTACATCGCCAACACGTCGCGTACCGCCCGGTCGCGGTCCTCCCCGTGGAGATATCCGACGTGCCACTCGGCCATACCCTCGATGAACGAGATGCCGCGGCCGACGATCGTGTCGGCGACGAGCGCCGTCGGCGGTGCGTCTGCGCTGGCCGCCGCGTCCACGAACCGGGAGTACGCGTCCAGGAGAGCCGTCATGTCGTGGCCGTCGAGCCGCTCCACACGCCAGCCGAACGCGCGGAAGCGCTCGTCGAGCGGCTCGAAATCGAGCACGTCGAGCGTCGTGCCGTCGACCGACACGCGGTTGACGTCCACGATCGCCAGCAGGTTGCTGAGCCGGCGGTAGCCGGCGTACGAGACGGCCTCCCACACCTGTCCCTCGCCGAGCTCCCCGTCGCCTAGCAGCACCGCCACACGGCTGTCAAAGCGGTGCACCCGCACGCCCTCCGCGATGCCTGCGCCGATCGACAGGCCGTGGCCAAGCGACCCCGAGCTGAAGTCGATGCCGGGGATCTTCTTCATGTCGGGATGGTCTCCCAGCTGGCTGCCGAGCCGGCAGAACGTCGAGAGCCACTCGCGCGGGAAATAGCCGAGGTCGGTGAGAATCGCGTAGAGCGCCGAGCAGGCGTGGCCCTTGGACAGGATCAGGCGGTCGCGCTCGGCCCAGTCGGGCGACTCAGGACGCGTGCGCAGCAGTCCGTGGTAAAGCGAGACGAGTATCTCCACGCACGAGTATGCGGGGCCGAAGTGGCCGCTGCCGGACACCTCGACCATGTCGAGCACGTCAAGCCGAACGGCCGTCGCGCGGCGCTGCAGCTCGCTGAGGGGAGTTTTGGTGATGAGCACGGTTGGCCTCCAGTGATGTGCGCGCCGTGAGTGCCGCGGGAAGCCAACCATAACAAATTGGTATGATGGCCCGCCGCATGCCATAGTCGGCCGTACGCACCTCGGCCGTGCGCCCAGACCGTGCCAGGCCATACTGCGTACTCGATGAGCGATTCCAGCGGTGAGCACGCACCGGGGACAGGTGCCAAGGCGGCGCTGTTCGAGCCGCTCGCGCGCAGCGAGCGGCTGTCCGACCGCGTTGCCGCCGAGCTCCTCAGGTCGATCGCCGCCGACGAGCTTGCTCCAGGGAGCCGGCTGCCGTCGGAGCGGGAGCTCGGTAGCCAGTTCGGCGTATCACGTACGGTGATCCGCGAGGCGGTTCGCTCGCTCGCCGCCAAGGGCGTGATCGAGATCCGGCCGGGTAGCGGCCTGCGGGTCGCCGCTGTCGAGGCGGACGCCGTGCACGAGTCGATGCGCTGGTTTCTGCGAGGCCATAGCGCAATCGACTACCCGAGGGTCAGCGAGGTGCGGCTGGCGCTCGAGCTGACGACCGCGCGGCTGGCGGCACAGCGTGCGACGGGCGCGGACATCCAGGCGCTCGAGTTGGCATGCGAGCAGATGGCCGGCGCGGTTGCGGACTTCGAGGCAGCGTTGACAGCCGACGTGGAGTTTCACCGAGCGATAGCGCGTGCCACGCACAACGAGTTGTTCCTGCTGTTGCTTGACTCAATCGGGGACATCATGCTCGAGATCAGGCGCGCCACGCTCAAGGATCGCGCGCGCGTCGACGAGGTGCTCGCGGCCCACCGCGAGATCGCCCGCCGGATCGCCGCGCACGACGAGGATGGGGCCGAGGCGGCCATGCGCCTACATCTCCAGCATGGCGCGTGGATATGGGAGCGGATCGCCCAGAAGCTCACGGCCACCACCTCACGCTAAACCGATCGGTTGACAGACGCTTGGCGGGCGTCTATATTAAACCTAATGGTTGATGAAGTGGTCGGAATGGATGTGGTCTTCCACGCGCTCGCTCATGGCGCCCGGCGTGACATGCTCGGCCGGCTTGACGTTGGCGAGCTGAGTGTCGGCGAGCTTGCCGAGCCTCTGGCGATGTCGCTGGCGGCCGCGTCGAAGCACGTGAAGGTGCTCGAGCGCGCTGGCCTGGTCCGCCGAACTGTCGTGGGTCGCCGTCACATCTGTCGCCTGGAGCCCGCGCCGCTTGTCTCCGCCTACGCCTGGCTGCGCTTTTACGAGCGTCACTGGAACGAGCGTCTCGACGCGCTCGAGGCTTTGTTCCAGACCGATCCCACCACCCAAACGGAGGACTGATGACCGCGATGACCGCCGAGCACGCCGTCGTGCGCCTGCAGCGCACGATCCCCGCCCCGCCCGAGCGGGTGTACCGCGCCTGGCTGGAGCCCGACCTGCTGAGACGTTGGCTTGCGCCCCCCGGCCTGGAGGTCACGCGTGTCGAGGTTGACGAGCGCGTGGGCGGGCACTATCGCATCTGGCAGGGAGACGCGGGCGGCGACGTCGGCGGCTTCGATGGCGAGCTGCTGGAGCTCGTTCCCAATCGTCAGATCGTGTTCCGCTGGGCCTTCGTCGGCCCCGAGTGGACCGACGGTCCCACGTACGAGTCGCGCCTGACGGTCACGCTGGGTGACGCGCCCGGCGGTGCCACCGAGCTCACGCTCGTCCACGAGCGCCTCGAGGCCCTGTACGCCGCGATGCCGTACATCGCCGAGAGCGTCGGGCCGGGCTGGGGCCTGGTCTTCGACACGCTCGCCGAGGCGATTGGTGAGGAGGTGTAGCGCCGTGGATCTGCGCGCCGGGCATCGCCTAGTTATCAACGCCTCTGTCGAATACTCGACGTCGTGATAAGATTCTCGACATGGCTGTCGCCCACGTGACAGAGTTCGAGATCGAGCGTGACGATCGCAGCCTCGCCCATTACGACGCCGTCACCGAGCGTGTGCGCATCGACCGGGAGCGCCCGCCAGGACTGATCGTCCACGCCGCCGGCTTCACCACGGATGGCGTCTTCAGGATCATCGATGTGTGGGAGACCGAGGAGCAGGCTCAGCGGTTTCACAACGAGCGCCTTGGGCCGATCCTGGAGGCGCTCGAGGCGCACCTGGCCGCTCCCGCTCGCCAGCGCTTCCACTCCTATGGGCTTCACCACGTCGTCTACTAGCGGGCCGCTGACAGGGCTGCGTGTGATCGAGCTGGGCTCGCTGATCGCGGGTCCGTTCGCCGGACGCATGCTCGCGGACCTTGGCGCTGAGGTGATCAAGGTGGAGTCGCCCCGTCGCCCCGATGCCATGCGTGACTGGGGCCATGCCGCGCACAAGGGCCGCAAGCTGTGGTGGCCGAGCATCACACGCAACAAGAAGCTCGTGACGCTGGATCTCGCCACTCGCGCGGGTCGCGGATTGCTGCTCGACCTCGCCTCCTCGACCGACGCGATCGTTGAGAACTTCCGTCCGGGGACGCTGGAGAGGTGGGGTCTCGGCTTCGACCGTCTACTCGAGGCCAACCCCGCTCTGATCCTCGTGCGCGTCTCCGGTTACGGCCAGACCGGGCCCTACGCGTCGCGTCCCGGCTTTGCGGCTGCCGCGGAGGCGCTCGCGGGGTTGCGCTATATCAGCGGCTATCCGGGCGAGGTGCCGCCGCGGATGGGGATCTCGCTCGGCGACAGCCTGGCGGGCATGTTCGCCGTTCAGGGGCTGCTGGCCGCGCTGCACCGGCGTGGCGGTGACGGCGATGGCGAGGTGGTCAACGTCTCGATCGTCGAGTCGTGCCTGGCGCTGACAGAGAGCATCGCCGCCGAATATGACGTGCTCGGGCTGGTACGCGAGCCTGGTGGCGCCCGGCTGCCGGGGATCGCGCCCTCGAATGTGTTCCAGGCGCGTGACGGCCGGCAGGTCGTGATCGCCGCCAACCACGACACGCTGTTCGAGCGCCTGTGCCAGGTCATGGGACGCGAGGACCTGGCGCGCGACTCGCGCTTCGCGGACCACCGCGCTCGCGGCGATCATGCAGAGGTCCTCGAGCACGAGATCCAGGCCTGGGCGGCCCGCCACGACGCCGCCGAGATCGACGAGTTGCTTGCCGGCGCGGGCGTTGTGTGCGCTCCGGTGGCGAGCATCGCGGACGTCTTTGCGAACCCACAGGTGCGCGCACGCGAGATGCTGGTCGCCCACGACGATCCCGAGCTCGGGACGTTCCTGGCGCCCGGTGTCGTGCCCCGCTTCTCGGGAGGCTCCGGCGAGGTTCGCTGGTCCGGCCGCTGGCAGCTAGGCGCCGATAACGCAGAGATCCTCGGCGAGCGGCTGGGCCTGAGCGAGGACGAGCTCGCCGATCTGCGACAGGCGGGGGCGATATGAGCTTCGTCGAGGTGCTTGACGTTGGGCCGCGCGACGGGCTGCAGGACGCGCCGGTTCAGCTTCGCCCGACACAGCGAGCGCGGCTCGTCGCCGGCCTGCTGGCTGCAGGTGTGCCGCGCGTGGAGGCGGTCAGCTTCGTGCGCCCGGATCGGGTGCCGCGTATGGCCGGCGCGGAGGAGGTGGTCGCGGCGTTGACCGCGGACGATCGCGCTCGTTGCTGCGGCCTCGTGCTCAACGAGCGCGGCTTCGAGCGTCTAGAGGCGTCGGGTCTGCGCGAGGTCCGCTTCGCGCTGGGCGTCTCCGACGACTTCCATCGGCGCAACGCCGGGGCGTCCAGGAGCGAGGGCTTGGAGCAGGCGTGTCGCGTGCTCGACCGTGCGCGTGACGCGGGCATCGGCGGCGGCGTGATCCTGGCCACGAGCTTTGGCTGCCCGCTGAGCGGGGAGGTCGCCGCCGCCGATGTCCTGGAGCTCGCACGCGAGCTCGCACGCGCCGGTGCGCGGGAGCTCATCTTCGCGGACACGATCGGCGTGGCCGTGCCCGCGCAGGTCCGCGCCGTGGTCGTGCCCGCGCTCGAGCTCGGCCCGCGGATCGGCATCCACCTCCACAACACGCGCAACACCGGCTACGCCTCCACGCTCGCCGCGATCGCCGAGGGCGTCACGCTCGTCGAGTCCTCGCTCGGGGGGCTCGGCGGCTGTCCGTTCTCGCCCGGCGCCTCGGGCAACATCGCCACCGAGGATCTCGTGCACATGCTCGATCGGGAAGGCACAGCGACGGGGATCGACCTCGATGCGCTGCTGAGCGTGGGGCGCTCCCTGGTCGCGATCGGGCTGGCGCTCGACTCGGGCGTTCACATGGCCGGCCCCTTTGCGATCGCGGGCTGACCCGGACGCTGAGGGCGCTCAGGCGTCCCGACGAGCGCGTCGCATGAGCACCAACGATGACGGCAGCTCGACGACGACGACGGCGTGCGTAGCTACTCGCGCGCGCCACGGCGCGCGAGCGCCTCGCGAACGGCATCCGGGCTGGAGGAGAGCTTGGCGAGCATCCCGCCGTCGGCGCGATGGCAGCCGCCGGTGATCACCGCGGCGTCGGCGCTGAGCAGGAACAGCACGAGCCGCGCCACGTCCTCGGGCTCGATCAGGCGGCCAATCGGGTCGAGCCTGCCTGCCTGCTCCATCGCGCCCTCCGGGTCCTCGGGAAAGGCGCCGGCCGCGGCGGCATGGAACATTGGCGTACGCACGTTGCCGGGGGTCACGCTGTTCACGCGGATGCCCTCCGGGCCGTGGTCGACCGCCATCGCGCGTGTCAGCGCGACGACCGCGCCCTTCGACGCCGAGTACGCAGCCGATGCGCCGGGGCTGGCGTGCGCGAGCACCGACGCCACGTTGACGATCGCGCCGCCGCCGCGCTTGCGCATCTCGGGCACAGCGTGCTTGGCGAACAGATATTGGCTCTTCACGTTCGTGTCGAAGACGATGTCCCACGTGTGCTCGTCACAGCTGACAACGGTCCCATGGCGCATCACCCCAGCGACGTTCGCGAGCAGGTCAACGCCCCCGAACGTCGAGCTGAGCGACGCGATGGCCTGCTCGGCGTCGGCCGCACGACGCACGTCTCCGACGAGCGGCAGCACCCGCCCACCGGCGGCCTCGATCTCTGCCGCCGTAGCGGTGAGCGCCTGCTCGTTGACGTCGAACGCGCCGACGGCCGCGCCCTCGGCCGCCAGGCCGATCGCCACAGCCTTGCCGATGCCCGCGGCGGCACCGTTGACGAGCGCAACCTGCTGATCAAAGCGACTCATATGAGCTTCGCCTCCGTTCTCGATGCTCGATTGGTCGGTTACTCACGGCAGCCCGGCGCCGGGCACCTCGACGCGGCAGGAAAGCAGCCGCCCGCGTCGCTCTGTGGCGGGGTCGCCGTCCAGCGGACGCGGCGCCACGCATAGATACAGCGTGCGGCGATCGGCGCCGCCAAGGGCGACGGCATACACGGCTTCGGACCCGACGCCGATCGTCTCCAGGATCGCTCCGCCGGGAGCCACGCGCAACGCTCCGCGCCCGGTCAGGTCTCCCATCCACAGGGCGCCGTCGGCGTCGAGGGCGATCCCGTCTGGCAGCGGCGCACCACACTGCAGCGCGTCGAAGATCGTCTCGCCGACCGTCTCCGCGAAGCTGGCCCACGTGCGTCGGTTGCCGAGTGACCCGTCGGGCGCGACGTCGAACGCGCTCACGCGCGCCGCGAACGTCTCGGCGATCAGCAGCGTCCGGCCGTCGTCGGTGATGGCCGTTCCGTTGGGGAACACGAGCTCGTCTGCCACCAGTCGCACGTCTCCGTCCGCGTCGACCAGCGCCAGGCTGCTCGACGCGATCCGCGGCTCGGTCGGGATGTCGAAGCCGAACTGGCCGACATAGGCACGCCCGAGCCGGTCCACGACCATGTCGTTGAGGCTCCAGGCGGCTACGTCGCTCAGGTCGGCCACCTGCTCGAGCTCGTCGCCGTTGGCGCGCAGCAGACGCCGCTCGTTCATCGCGACGACAAGCAGGCTGCCGTCCGGTGCGAAGCCGAGCCCGCCGGGCTGGCCGGGCACGAAGGCGACCGTCTCGGCCGCGCCGGCGCTGTCGATCGCCAGGACGCGATGGGTGTGGAAGTCCGAGACGTACAGGCGCCCGTCGTGCCAGCGCGGGGACTCCAGAAAGGAGAAGCCGCTAGCGAGGATCGACGGCGTGCGCTGGAGCGGGCTCATGCGGACGGCTCGCCATCGGACACGATCACGGATGCTGGCTGCTCGTACACCGCGACGAGCTCTGGGTTCAGACGCCGGAACTGCTCGTAGCGGACGCGCCCGGTCCGCATGATGTACTCGACCGCGACCTGGGTGGGATCGCTGAGGTCGCGTTCTCCCACGCGCTCATACCAGTCGATGCTGCGCCGCGCCGCGGTCTGGAAGGCGTCGGCGGTCGGCCGACGGCTGGCCTCATACCTGCGCAGCGCCCCACCGATGTCCTCGCTCTCGGCGACGACGCACTTGGCGAGGGCGATCGCGTCGCGCATGGCAAAGCGCGTCCCCGACCCGATTGACGGATGGGCCGTGTGGAGCGCGTCGCCGAGGAGCGTGACGTTGCCCGCGACCCAGTGGCGGGTGGTGACGAACTTCGGCTGGAACCACAGCGAGCGGTTGCTCAGCAGCTGATGGCCCTCGAGCTGGCTCGCGAACACCTCCGAGCAGAAGCGGCGGGACTGATCGTCGGACTGCTCGGCCAGGCCCGTCGCCTCGAAGGCAGCTGGGACGACCTCTGTCACGAACCCGCTCATCCCCGGTTCGTACTGGTAGGCGTGCCCGATGAACAACCCCGCGTCGGTCTGCTGGAAGATGAGCGAGACGGCGGTGAAGTCCCGTTCGGTCCCGTACCACGCCCAATGGTTGCTGCCCTGGGTCACGGTCGGTACGAAGCGGTCGCGGTACAGCTCGCGCACGGTGCTGTTGACACCGTCGGCGCCGACCACCAGGTCCCAGCCGGCGAGCTCCTCGGCGTTGCTCACGCGTTGCTCGAACACCAGCTCGACGCCGGCCTCGAGCGCGTAGCGCTGCAGCAGCTCCAACAGCCTGACCCGACCAATGCGAAAGAACGGATGGCCGTGCACGCTGGTACGCACGTCGCCGACCACCACGTCGATGTGGCCGACCGGCGGCCTGCGGGACGCGATCTCGTCCAGTACGTCCGGCGCGGATGGCCGCAGCGCGGCAATCGCGCTCTCGGTGAACACGACGCCCCACCCGTAGGTCGCTCCGGCCGCGTTCTGCTCGATCACGCGCACCTCGATGTCCGGCCGCGCGCGCTTGACTAGGAGTGCCAGGAACAGGCCTCCCGGACCGCCGCCGACCACGAGCAGCTTCATCGCGACTCCTCCGTATCCAACGTCGCCGCGGTCCACGTGAGCGTTGCCAGCGCGACGCGGTGCCCGAGGCTGCGCGCCGTGGCAAGGTCGCTCTCGAGCATGCCGTCGAGACCCTGATCCACGTTCGATTGCGCCATCGCACCGGCATATGCGCCGAGCCGGTTCAGGTTCGTCACCGCACCGGTGCTGCTGCTATTGCCGTCGGGGAGTCCCAGGCCGACCCACACCATGCCGTGCTGCATCGCGAAGAGCATCAGCTGTACGAGCGTGTTGAGCTTGTCTCCGCTGTGTCCGCCCGAGTTCGTGAAGCCTCCTGCCAGCCTGTCCTTCCAGCGCTGCCCAGCCCAGATGGGCTCAGTCGCGTCCATGAAGCTCTTGAACGGCGCCGAGGCGCTGCCCATGTAGGTGGGGCAGCCGAAGATGATCGCATCGGCGGCGTCGAGGATCGAGACATCCAGCTCGGCGTCTTCGGCGAAGATCATCCGGCTCTCGATCCCCGGAACCTCCAGCGCGCCCTCGCAGACGGCGTGCGCTTGCGCGGCGGTGTGTCCAAAGCCGCTGTGGTAGACGACCGCGACAAGCGCCATCAGGCACGCTCCCGCTCTGTGGCCAGAATGTTGACGATGCGCTGGCGAAGGGCCGATCGATCGAGCTTTCCCACCGCGGTCACCGGCATCTCCTGCACCTGCTCGAGCCGCTCGGGCAGCTTGAACTTCGCCAGCCCGCGAGCGAGCAGGAACTCTCCCACGTCGAGCAGGGTCGGCACGGGGAGGCCCGCTCGCGTGATCACAAACGCGCAAGCGCGCTCACCCATGTAGTGGTCGGGCATCCCCACGACGCGCGCCTCCTGAATCGCTGGGTGTCCGGCAAGTAGGCTCTCGATCTCCTCGGTGCCGAACTTCTCGCCGCCGCGGTCGATGTTGTCCTTGTTGCGGCCCTCGAACGAGTAGCAGCGGATCTCGCCGACGCGCACGGCGCGAACGAGGTCGCCGCTGCGCAGGAAGCCATCCGTGGTGAACGCCGCGGCCGTCGCCTGCGGGTTGCCGTAGTAGGCAGGTAGCGTCGAGGGTCCGCGGAAGCACAGCTCGCCGATCTCGCCGTCGGCGCTCTCGCGCTCCTCCCCCGGCACGAGCACGCGCACCTCGTCATGGGGGGAGACTGGATACCCGACCGTCTGGTGGCGCGCCTGCGCTGGCGCACCAGGCGGCGAGAGCATGACAAGGCCCTCGGTCATACCGAACATCTGCGTGGTGGGCACACCGAGGTGCCTCTCGATGTCAGCCGCGCGGTTGAGCGCGATAAACAGTCGTAGGCTCGAAAGGTCAAACTCCTGGGGGCGTTTGCAGTCGAGCAGCCGCGGCGCGATCGGACCGACGCTGCCGCTGACGGTGACGCCCTCGCGGGCGACCGTCTCGAGGAACGACTCGGCCTGAAAGCGCCCCTGGAGCACGAGCGTCGAGCCGCGCAACAGCGTCGGGATCAGGAACACCAGCATCCCGGCGTTATGGCTCACCGGCAGCGACCAGAGCAGGACGTCCTCGGGACCCAGTCGCATCCGGTCGGCGCAGGCAGCGGCCGAGCCCAGGTACTCGGCGTGGAAGCGGGGGATGATCTTGGGCACGCCGGTCGTCCCGCCGGAGAGCTGGAACGTCACGACGTCGAGGGGGCTGACGGCTGGAAGCTGGATCTCCTCGTCCGGTGGCTCGCCCTCGAGCGCGACCGCGTCCCGCGGCGCCGGCCCGCCCGCCACGATCAGGTGCTCGAGCGTCGTGCATTCCTGGCGCAGCGCGCGCCCAAAAGCGACCAGGTCCGCGCTGCCGGCGCCAACCTCGACGAGATGCGCGCGCGCCCCGCTGAGGTCGCCGAGCGCTCGCATCTCGTACGCGCGGTACTGCGGCACTGCGCACACGGGCACGAGCCCGGCTCGAATCAGCCCGAGGAGAGCCACGACGGCGGTCGTGCCGATGCCGAGCTGAATCAGGACTCGATCGCCCGGCTGCAACCCGAGTGTGAGCAGGCGCGCGGCCACGGTCGCGCTGCGGCGCTCCAGCTCCGCGTAGGTGACGCGGCCGTGGTCGTCGACGATCGCGGTCGTGTCGGCTCGCTCGCGCGCTGCTCGCTCGATCGTCTCTCCGACGGTCAGCTCCAGCCACGCGCCCGCGTCGAGCCAGGCGCGCGCTCGCGCCGGCTCGACGTATACGACGTCGGGGATCGGCCGCGGTGGCAGCGAATTGCCGACGACGCTCATCTCACACCTCCATGATCCCGCAGATCTCGGCGGGGATGACGGCTCTGGCACATGCGCGCTCGCTGCATTTCGTTCCTCACGGTCGGTAGTGTATCCTGTTGTCGAGTTTTCGACAATATCGTCTAGGAGCATGATGATGAACCCCATGTCTCGCGGTGGGTCCGCCTTTCCAGGTGACAGGCCGACGGTCGTAAGCAAGCGCTGTGCGGTGCGCACCTGATGTCGCGCGTGGGTCGCTACGCGAACGCGGCGATGGTGATCGACTATGCGCCGGAGCGGCTTCCGGGCGGCGCCACATGCGAGGCGATTGCACTCGGGACGCCCGACGGCGCGAGCACGGGCGGGCTTCTGTACCGGCCCGCGAGCACGCCGCGAGCACTGCTCTGCCTGATGCACCCGCGGGTTGACTTCACGCGCCATTACCTGATTCCTCCGCTGGTGCGCGCGGGCTACGCGGTGTGGGCCCAGCGCAGCCGCAACGTGAACAACGACCTCACGCTGATACACGAGCAGCTCGTGATCGACGTGGCGACCGCGCATGCCCATCTGGAGCAGATCGGATTTGACCGTGTTTTCATGATCGGAAACTCGGGCGGCGCGAGTCTCTACTGCCTCTACATCCAGCAGGCGGCTGCCGACCCCAGCCGCCGGCTGACGGCATCTCCGTCAGGTGTTCGCGTCGACCTCGACCTGCCGATGCCGGTGCCCGCGGGCCTGATCCTGCTGGCGCCGCACGCGGGACAGGGCGAGCTGTTGCTGCACTGCATTGACCCGTCTGTAGCCAACGAGGACGACCCGGCGTCGGTTGTGCCCGAGCTCGACCCGTTCGCCCCAGCCAACGGCTTCCACGAGCCGCCGGAGTCCTCGGCGTATGACCAGGAGTTCCTGCGCCGTTACCGGGCGGCCCAGCGGGAGCGCGTGCGGCGTATCGACGAGCGCATGCGTAAGCTGCTCGCCGCGCAGGCACAGCTGCGTTTGCGGGGTCGCGAGGGGGGCGACGTGCAGGCGCGGCGGCTCGCGCTTGCGCCGCGGTTCGTGACGGTACTGCGAACCGACGCGGACCCGCGTGCGGTCGACCTGAGCATCGATCCTTCGCAGCGCGACTACGGCTCGATCTTTGGACGCCGCCCCGACGTCACGAACTACGGTGCGGTCGGCTTCGCGCGCCTGACGACGCCCCACGCCTGGCTGTCGACCTGGTCGGCCACCAGCTCGGTCGCCGCGTTGCGCCTGACCGCGCCAAACATCGCTCTGCCGACGCTCGTGGTCGAGTACCTCGCCGACAACTCGGTCTACCCGTCCGATCTGCGGGCGATCGAGCAGGCACTCGCCACCGCGGACATGCAACACGTGGAGGTGCTCGGTGACCACTATGGCTTCATGCCAGGCACCGAACAGCGCGCAAACGAGACGGCGGAGGCCATCACAGCATGGCTTACCCCCCGTACCTGAACCCCGTACACCCACAAGGAGACCGTTCATGCAGCGTCCGACCGACAAGTACACGCTGGGCATTCACCACCTCGCCCAGCCGACGATGAACCCCGAGGCAACGCTTGACTTCTACGTCGACACGATGGGCGCGCGTGTCACGCACTGCGTCGCGTCGAAGGGCTGGCGGCCCGGCCACTACGACTACATCCACATGTTCCTCGAGATCGACGATCCGGCGCAGCTCAAACGCGCCCCGGACAACCTCGCGATGTTCTACTACTTCGGCGCCAAGGATCCATCACAGTGGCCGAAGTACGGCACCCACCACTCGTTCGCGGCCAAAGACATCGCGGAGCTCGACGCCTGGGAAGAGTGGCTCACACACAAGGGCCACGAGATCGTGTGGCGCGCCGAGTACGAGGTCATGACCTCGATCTACGTTTGGGACCCAAACGGGCGCTTCCTGGAGATCGCCGCGCAGCACCGTCCGCTCAACGCAATCGACGCGGACGACGGTCAGCTCACCGCCCAGGCGCTCGTGCTCGCCTCCAAGGAGGGCGCCGAGCAGATCGACCGCATGTGGGAGCACAAGGCGCGCCTGATCGAGGAGCGCGACGGCGAGGTCGGCGAGCTGGCGATCATCTTCCCGCGTCTCGCTGAGTTCGGGCCGGTCGCCGACGCCGCAGCGAGCTCCGGTTCGCGGCGCTATGACCGCGGCAGCTTCACCATCGTCGAGGGCGAAGGGGAGATCAGGATCGCACGGCCGGACTCCGTATCGGAAGCTCTGTGGTGGGGCGTGGGCACCGGCGGCGTCAAGGGCCGCATTGCGTCGCTCGACGAGCGGGAGGTGGTCATCGTCCCGAATTCGTGACCGCGTGAGCGAGCGCAGCTTCCTACGCCGAGTGACACGGGACTGAGCAGCACAGCTCGCACGCGGCGCCGCCCAGCGCTAGGCTAGTCGGCAAGGTGGTCTTACCACCCTACCGGATCGCGTGAGCTGAACATCCGCAGCAGCCGTTTTTCGGACCCCTCATAGATGAGGCTGATCCGCCGTTCACAAGAGGAGGAGAGCATGGTCGTGAGAAGAGATATGGCAGCACCCAAGCTCGACGGATCGAGCCTTCACCTTCGCCGCTGGGTCACCTGCGGCATGGCGATGGTCGCGGCCGTCGCGCTGACCGCATGTGGGGGATCCGGCTCGTCCGCGTCCAAGGCGTTGAAAGCGAGGTTGTTCTTCGCGCCCGCAACGCTCGACCCGGACGCGGCCAACGACCTAGGGGCGATCACCCTGGCGGCGTACGCCTACGACACGCCGGTTGCGCTGCGCGGCGGCAAGTTCGTGCCTGAGCTCGCATCCAGATGGGAAGTGACGCCGACGTCGGCAAAGTTGTGGATCAAGCCGGGGGTGAAATGCTCTGACGGCAGCAGCCTCACGGCCGAAGACGTGGCCGGCAGCATCAACCGCCTGAAGAACCCCCAGACCAAGGCGGCGCGAGCCGACTCGTGGTTCGGATCGGCGACCGGCTACACTGCCACCGCGAACGCGGCCGCGAACACCGTTGAAGTCAAGCTCAACCAGCCATACGGAGACCTGCTGTATGGCTTGTCGCAGACCTACATCGTCTGCCACGCGGCGCTGGAAAACCCAAAGCTGCTGCTTACGAGCACGTATGGCTCGGGCCCCTACAGGCTGACATCGGCGGTTGCCGGCGACCACTACCTCTACAGCGTGAACAAGGACTATGCGTGGGGACCAGGCGGAGCCACCAACGCCGGCAACAACGTACCCTCCTCGATCGACTTCGAGGTCATCGAAAACGAAACGACCGCAACCAACGAGTTCCTCACCGGCCAACTCGACCTGACGATGGCGCAAGGTCCCGACACCGCGCGCCTCAACACCAGCAGCCGGGTAACCGAAAAGGGGACCGTGATCGCGGACACGTACGCCGTCCGTATCAACCACGCCTCACAGCGGGTAACCGCCAACGCCAACGTGCGTCGCATGCTGTTCGCCGCGACCAATCGCCTGGAGTTCGCCCAGGCCCTGTTCGGCAAGGAAGCCAAAGTGCCGGAAACCGCGGTCCTGCCCACCGGCATCTGCTACCAGCCCAGCGCGGTCGGTAGCGCGATGCTCCCGTTCAGCCGGACGCTGGCGCTCAAATACGCCGCTGCTGCCAGATATCACCTGGTGGGGGGCAAGCTCATGAAGGACGGCACTCAGCTGACGGTGAAGGTAATCATCCCCAACATCGTCGGGGCGCCGGCAGGCGACTTCCTGAGCGCGGAATGGAGCAAGCTCGGCATCGACGTCCAGATCCAGGAACTGCCCGTGGCCCAGGCCGTGACGAAGGTGTTCACGCCCGGAAGCGACTGGGACATGTTCGTCGAGAGCACCGGGGGCGGCGAATCGCCGACCACGCTGCTACGCAGCTTCGGCGGTCCGCCGCCGCCCAAGGGCCAGCAGTACACGGCGGTCGATAACCCCGAATTCAACCGAATCTCGGCAATTGCCAAGACAAAGCTCACGACGGAGGCGTGCCCCGAATGGGCCGCGGCCGAGCGTGCGCTCTACCAGCAGGCGGATGTGATCCCGTTCGCCGATGCTCAGGCGGCGTGGTACGGCCACGACGTCACTTTCAAGCCATGGCTGCTGTCGGCCGTGTATCCCGAGACACTGCGGTTGAAGTAGCGGTAGGCCGACCGAACGAGACCGATCGTGAACCGTGTAGCAGCCTCACCGTGGCTCAGCTTCTTGGCGAGGCGTGCTGCCCGGCTCGCGATCGGCGCCGTGGTGCTGGTCGTGGCGTCGTTTCTGATGATCCACATGGTCGGCGGCGACCCAGTGCGTGCGAGCCTCGGAAGCGACGCCGAACCGCGCCTGGTTGCACAGCGACGCGCCGAATTGCACCTCAACGAGTCACTCCCCGCTCAATTCGGCAACTACGTTGACGGCTTGGCGAACTTCGATCTCGGCAAGTCGATCGTGACCGATCTGCCCGTCAGCGAAACGATCTCGGAACGACTTCCCGCGACCGCGCGGCTCGCTGGTCTCGCGCTCCTGCTCGTCCTCGGGCTGGGCATCCCGACCGGGCTGCTGGCAGGAGCATGGACGAGCAGCGGGCGCCGCCGGAAAGCCGAGGCTGGTTTCGCGATGGCGACGGGCGTGCTCACGGCGATCCCCGAATACCTGATGGGCGCGCTGCTCGTCGCGGTATTCGCGCTCAAGCTCGGCCTCTTCCCCGCCGCCGGCATGGCCGGGTTCGGCTCATATGTGCTTCCCGCATTGGCGTTGGCGCTGGCGCCGGCCGCATTTCTCGCGCGGGTTGTGCGGCTCGAGACCGTCAACGTGCTGGCGCGCGAGTATACGACCACCGCGCGCAGCAAGCAGCTTCCGACTCGCGTGCTCTACCTCCGCCACGTCGTGCCGAACGTGCTGACCGCGTCATTGACGATCGCCGGTGTCGTCTTCGGCGGGCTGATCGGCGGAAGCGTGATCATCGAAAGCGTCTTCCAGTGGCCGGGGATCGGTACCGAGGTGGTCACCGCGATACTCGACAAGGACTACCCGATCGTGCAGGCATGCGTGCTCGTACTCGGCCTGATGGTGCTCGTGACCACGACCCTGGTGGACGTGATCCTGGTGCTGCTGAACCCGCGACAGGCAACCCTCAGGGACTCCTAGCGTGTCGAGCCTTAAAGCCACCGCCCGCGGCATGTTGAACTCGCCCACCGGGCTTGCGGGCCTCATTCTGTTGGCGTTCTTCCTGGTGATCGCGATCATCGGGCCCTCGCTGTGGGGTGCGGCCGGTTCGCGCATTGACCCTGCCCATGCGTTCATGGGGCCGTCCTCGTACGCGTTGATGGGTACCGACCAGCTCGGCCGCGACGTGCTCCTGCGCACGCTGGCGGCGACGCGGCTGAGCCTCGAGCTCGCGATCGCGGCCGTCGCGATCGCGGTCGTGCTGGGTGTGCCGAGCGGCGCTGCGGTCGGCTTCCTCGGCCCGCGCACGCGACGGTTGACCGGCAGCGCGATCCAATACAGCGTCGCCCTGCCGCCGATCTTGGTCGCACTATTCGTCGTGACGATCATCGGTCCGGGTGCGTTTGGCGCCACGATCGCGATCGGGCTTGCGCTCGTGCCGCTCTTCGCGCGCACCACGCAGACACTCGCGTCCTCGATCGCCGAGTCCGAGTATCTGGCGGCCGCGCGTGTGCTCGGGCTGCGCCGCCGTCGCCTGTTGTGGCGCCACATCCTGCCGAACGCCGCCGAGCCGCTGGTGCTGCTGGCGGGCGTAGGCGCAACCGTCGCGATCGTGCTGATCTCGGCTCTCAGCTTCCTCGGCCTCGGCGTGCAGACGCCGAGCTACGACTGGGGACGCGTGCTCAACGACGGGCTGCAGGCGCTATACACCACGCCCACCGCCGCCATCACGCCCGGTGTGGCGATCGTGCTCGCCGGCCTGATGTTCACGTTCCTCGGTGAGGCGCTCGCCCGCAGCCTGTCGCCGGCGCTTCGTCTCGAGACACGACAACAGAGGCCGGCGCGGGACGCCGCTAACGCGGACGCAGGCGTGGGAGTCGCGTCACCGGCACGGCTGGGTATCGCCGGCGGCGACCCCGTAATGGCGGTCGAGAACCTCCACGTTGGCTTCTCGCGGGGGGGCCGGGTGCGCACGGCTGTGGCAGGCGTGAGCCTCGCGATCCAGCCCGGAGAGATCGTCGGCGTCGTCGGCGAGTCGGGGGCCGGGAAGTCGATGATGGCGCTGTCGCTCGCGGGACTGGCGCCGGGCACCGCCGAGGTCTCGGCAGACAGCATGCGCTTCAACGGCGTGGACCTGCTGCACTGCTCGCGCCGCGAGCGCCGGCGCGTGATGGCGACGGACCTGTCGGTGATCTTCCAAGACCCCATGTCCTCGCTCAACCCGGCGCTTCGCGTGGGACGACAGCTGAGCGAGAAGGTCGAGATCCATCTCGGAATGTCTCGCCGGGAGGCCTTCAAGCTCGCCGAGCGGCGCCTCACCGAGACGGACCTCCCGGCCGCGCGAGAGCGGCTGCGCCAGTATCCCCACGAGTACTCGGGTGGGATGCGCCAGCGGGCGATGATCGCCATGGGGCTGATGACGGACCCGGCGTTGATCATCGCCGACGAGCCGACGACGGCCCTCGACGTCACGGTGCAGGCGCAGATCCTCGACCTGCTACGCGAGATCAACGCGCGCACCAACACCGCCGTGCTGCTGATCTCGCACGACGTGGCGGTTGTCAGCGAGCTATGCACCCGCGTGATCGTGATGTACGCCGGACGCCTCGTCGAGCAACTCACGGTTGAGCAACTCGAACAGCCGGCGCACCCCTACACCCGCGCGCTGCTGGGTACCCTGATCGACCTCGATACCGACTGTGAACAGCCGCTGGTGACGATTCCGGGGCAGCCGCCGGCGCTCGGTGAGGCCACTGTCGGATGCCCGTTCGTGGGGCGCTGCTCGGAGGCGACGGATCGCTGCCACCGCGAGGACCCGCCGCTCGAGCCACTCGACGAAGGCGGGCACGCCGTCGCCTGCTGGGCGCGGAGCGCCAAGCAGACTGTCGTACAAGGCGAGGCCGTATGAGCCTGCTCACGGTCGAAGATCTGCGCGTCTCCTATCGCACGACACACGGGTCGCTGCTCGCGGTAGATGGCGTGGACCTGTCATTGGAGGCGGGCAGCACACTCGGGCTGGTGGGCGAGTCGGGGTCGGGAAAGTCGACACTGGCAAAGGCGATCGTTGGCCTCGCGCCGGTAAGCAGTGGACGTATCACGTTCAGCGACGAGGACATCGGTCGGGCCTCCGGCGCGGCACTGAAGCGCATTCGCAAGCGCGTGCAGATGATCTTCCAGGACCCATACTCCTCGCTCAACCCCCGCATGACGGTTGGCCAAGCGATCGAGGAGCCGATGGCGGAGCACCTCGATTTGTCCCGCAGTCAGCGGCGAGCAGAGACAGCTCGTCTGCTTGAGCTCGTTGGCCTCGCGGAGGCGGACGCACGGCTCTACCCGTTTCAGTTCTCGGGCGGGCAGCGGCAGCGGATCGCGATCGCCCGTGCCCTCGCCGTCCAGCCAGAGCTGATCGTCGCCGACGAGATCACCTCGGCACTCGACGTATCGGTGCAATCCACGGTTTTGAACCTGCTGCGTGAACTGCAGCGCACCACAGGTGTGGCCCTGCTGCTCATCTCGCACAACCTCGCGGTCGTCCGCTACCTATCGCCGAAGGTTGCGATCATGCACCTCGGCAGGGTGGTGGAGGTCGGTCCCACGCAGGAGCTGTTCAGCGCACCTACGCATCCCTACACCAAGGTCCTGCTCGATTCCGTCCCGCGCCTGCATCGGCGCGAGGGCAGGCCCGTGCGCGTCAAAGGTGAGCCCGCCGACCCCAGCCTCTCGCATCCCGGTTGCCGCTTTCAGGCACGCTGCCCCGTCGGCCCGCTCGCGAACCCTGAGCGCACAATCTGCAAAACGGACGATCCGCGCGCCGGCGCGGCGATGCGACCGCATCGCGCCGCGTGTCATTACCCCCTCGGCCCGCTGCAAGTTCTGTGATGCCTCCAAGCACAACCCCAGAGAGAGAGACATGCGACAAAACCCGATAAAGACAAAGCTAGCGCGCGGCGAGAGCGCCTTCGGCACGATGATCCTGGACCTCAGCGGCCCAGGCCTGCCACAAATCTTCGAGAATGCCGGTGCGGAATTCATCATGTACGACATGGAGGCGGCGTGCTGGGACATCGGCACGATTAAGAACCAGATCGCAATGTGCCGCGGACTTGCCCTCGTGCCGATGGTCAACGCCGCATCCCAGGATCCGGTGATGCTGCAGACGCCGCTCGACTGCGGAGCCATGGGCTTGATGGTCCCAGTCGTCGAGACTAAAGCTCAGGCTCGGCAGATCGCACGCGTCACCCGCTACCCGCCGCACGGTGCTCGCGGCGTCGCGTTTGGGATCGCGCACGATGATTACTCGTTCGGCCAAATCGACGAGCAGATCGCGGCCGCCGATGAGCGCACCATGATCATCGCCAAGATCGAGACCGCGAAGGGCGTTCATAACATCGACGAGATCTTGTCTGTGTCAGGTATTGACGCGGCCTTCCTCGGCCACATGGATCTGTCGGTTTCGTTGGGTGTCCCCGGCGATTATGACCACCCAACGTTCACTGACGCCGTGGACATCGTGATCGCGGCATGCGCTCGCCACGACAAGCCTGGCGTCTGCCTGGTCTCCTCGCCCGAGGCGGCCAAGCGCTGGATCGCGAAGGGCTTTCGCATGGTGATGTACTCCACCGACACGATGCTGCTTGCCTCTGCCTACAGCAGTGGGCTAGCGGCGATCAAGGCAGCGTAGCGCTGGCGGGAGCCACGTCGCGGGGCAGCACGTCGCGGTTGACGACGTGCCATGGCCTCGCGCCTTGCAGCGCCCGGACCATTTCGCGCGCCGTGGCGGCCGACAACAGCTCAGGCAGCTCGTGGCTTGAGCCGCCCGTGTGTGGCGTCAGGACGACGTTGTCGAGGTCGAACAGTGGGTGACCGTCGGGAAGGGGCTCGGGATCGAACACGTCCAGGCCGGCGCCCGCGATACGGCGCTCGCGCAGCGCACGCAGCAGTGCGTCCGCGTCGACGGTCGGCCCGCGCGAGCTGTTGATCAGGTAGGCGGTCGCCTTCATCGCGCCGAGCTCGGATTCGCCGATGAGTGTGCGCGTGCGCTCGCTCAGCGGCACGTGAACTGACACGAAGTCGCTCACGGCGCACAGCTCCTCGACAGAGTCGAGCAGCGTCACGCCCTGCCGCGCCGCCTCCGCTGGATCGAAGAACGGGTCGTAGGCGACGACGCTCATGTTGAAGGCGGTGCGGCACATCTGGGCCAGGTCGCGCCCGACGAAGCCGAAGCCCACGATGCCGAGCGTCTTTCCGCGTAGCAGCCCGAAGCCCTCTGGACGGAGCACGCCATTCGCGTGATAGCGCTTCTGTTCGTGGAGCAGGCGATCGGCAAGCGCGATGCCGCGCGTCAGCGCGAGCATCAGGCCGACGACGTGCTCAGCGACGATGTGGTTGCCCGCACCGGCGGCGTTGACTACGAGGACCCCGCGCTCGCTGGCAGCTTGGAGGTCGATGTGGTCTGCGCCCGAGCCGACCACGCCGATCACCTCGAGCCGCGCCGCTCGCTCGAGCATGTTGGCGTCGATCTCGATCTCGGCGTTCAGTCCCCATGCGTAAACGCCGTGGACATGGGGGAGGATGTCGTCGAAGCGCTGCTGCGCCGCGAGCGTTCTCGCGTCGACGCGAGGTGTGTGCTCGCCCAGCATCACAGCCAGGGGATTGGCGCGGATCGCGCTGAGCTGCTCGTCGTCGATGCAGTAGATGAGGTCCGCGTGCTCGCGCAGTAGCTCGTCGCCAACGGGTGACAGCATGCCTACCGGGAGGAGGACTTTCTTACGATCGCGCATTTCCCTTCCTTTATAGGAATGACAAAGGCGAGATTGCCTCGGAGACCTGGCGAGCACGCACTTGCGCGCGCGTCAGCTCGCGCAGCGCACGCCCGTGCTGGGCAGCCGCGGCGCGCGTGTCGGACGGTGCCGTCTCGGCGAGCAGTCGCTCGCCGACGTCGAGTCTTTGTCGCGCGAGCGTAAGTCGCGCCTGCAAGCTCTCCGACGCCCGATCGTCGATCCTGGCGCCGTCGAGGTCGCGTTTTGCGCGCTCGACATCTTCGCGGGCGCGCTCCGCGGCGATACGCACGGTCTCCCCGGGGGAGCCGGCGAGCGTCAGCTCCCACGAGGTATTTGTCTCGTCGTAGTAGTAAAAGCCGTGCCCAGGCGCGTTCGTCTCCAAACCGCGCCGCAAGGGTCCGACGCAGCCCGTGTAGGTCGCTGCGTCCAGATCCGCGATCGTGACGAACGCATTGCCGCGGTGCGCGATCGAGCCTTCCCATTGGCCGTTGTCGGCGTAGCGCGCGGTGATCTCATCCCACGATCCGTGAGGGAGCGTTCCACCGGTCGCGTGCAGCCGGTACATGTAGTCCGCGTCGATCGCACCGTAGCCGTCGCGGAGCTTCTCGAAGTGATAGCGGTTACGCGTTTCGCTGGTCTTCGCGCAGACCATGCGCCAGCTCTCACCTGGACTGCCGACCACAAGCTCTTGCTGCGCGCGCGAGTACCACCCTGCGACTGGGTCGTACGCATCGCCCCCTTGGGGCACGGCGTGGCGACGCGGTGAGCGCTCGCTGAGGGCGTTGTTGTTGGAGTAGAGGAAGTCATAGCTGCTTCCGTCGGGGCCGAAGGAGCGCTCGCGGACGACCGGACCCCGGCCGTCCACGCTGGCGCGCGACTCAAGCACATAGCCGTACGAGCGATCGGCGTAGAAACCGCCGTCGGTGCCCATCGCGCGGCCGGCGTCCCCGACGGGCCACGTAAGCTGGGTCTCGAGTGCGCCGCGAGCCGAGTTCGAGTATCGGAGGTGGTGGAACGTCCCCGCGCCGCGGCGTACACCGTAGCCCCATTCGTCGGTCGGCTCCCCGACATACGGCACCCCGCCGTGGTGAATGTAGGCGACACCGCTGCTATTGATGCCCGGGTGGCCGGCCATGAACAGCTCGCCGAAACCGGGAACGTTTCCGTTAGCGCTAAACGGCGTATAGATGAAGTTGTTGCCGTCGTCGGGAAACGCGATGACGGTCGCCTGGAAGGTGCAGTCGTGGTCGGTGGTCGCGCCCACGATCAGACGACCGTCGATGGTGGAGTTGCCCCATGCGCAGCAACCGCTGCACAGCTCGTGGTCGGCTGCGGCCGTGTAGCTCGCCAGATAGAACGTCCGCGAGACGTCCAGCCGTGGGTCCCACAGGTGCTCGCCGACGCCAAGAACGCGCTGCGTCGGCCCGTCCGCTCCAGTCCAGATCGCGAGTGCGTGCTCGTAGCTCATGGGTATCCCGGCCTCCTGGGCACCCTTCTCCATACCGCGAGCCATCTCGACGATCTCTGGCGTGAAGCGCAGAAGTTGCTCCTCCCACGCGTGGATCTCGGCCGTCTGCTCGACGCTGTGCGTGCGTCCCGCGAGGTACTCGAAGATCCACGTCCCATAGATCTCCACCACCTGGGTGATGTACTGGTGCCCCATCTCGAACGAGGAGCCTTGCAGCACGACGATCGGACAGATCGTGGGCACAAGCGGAACGTCGTCGCTGAACTCGATCTCGCTGTGCCTGCGCACGCTTGGTACGTGTACGGTCGGAGTCGGGGGCGCCAGGCGCTCGCCAGCCTGCAGCGACGCTAGAACCCAGCTAGCGGTCGCGCTGGCGTCTGTGAGCCGCGCGTGGGCAATCGCCACGTCCGCGGGGTCGCGCGTGATCTCGGCAAAGCCATCGTGTGTGCCAAGCGCCATGCCAAGGTGCCACTTGCCGATCGCGAGGTTCAGCATCGCTCCTTCGAGTGTGGCGAGGTGCTCGACGTAGCGCCGGTCGGTGGGGGCAAACCGCACGAGCTCACGGTTGGCGAAGCGTATGGCGTACTGCGCATTGACCTGCGCATCGATCGCGGCCCCCGTTGCCCGCGCATCGAGTACGGGCTTCTCTGTGCTGTGCGTTGACACCGTGTCCTCCTCTTCGTTCGCGACCAAAGAACCTGGTGCCCTAGAACCCACCAGATGCGTCGAATCATCGACAGCTATGTCGAAAGCAAAGGGTATCACGGCTTGCCACTATGCTTGACGCCGCCGTGAACTACTCGACCCTCACGTATGCGCATGCCCGCACGTAAGCAACAGACCAATACGCGACGCGACCTCGTATCCCAGGAGATCCTCGACAAGGCGGTAGCGCTGTTCACCGAGAAGGGCTTCGCGAACACGAGCCTCCAGGACGTCGCCAACTCACTACAGATCAGCCGTACTGCTCTCTACCACTACATCGGCTCCAAGGAGGAGCTGCTGGCCGCACTCGTGCGTGGTCTGACGCAGGAGACGGCGGAGAGCCTCGAGCGGATTGCGAACGACGAGTCGCTCGATCCGATTGAGCGGCTCGAAGCTGCACTCCGCGACATGACGAGCCGGATCGCGCGCGATCCGGACCGCTTTCGCCTGCTGGCGATCAGCGAGCATGACCTGCCCGAGCCGATTTTCTCGCAGCACCGCGACGCCCAACGGCGCACCTTGCGCGCGTTGACTGCGGTCGTGAGCTCCGGCATGGCGGCTGGCCGGTTGCGCACGATGGACCCCGATGTCGCGGCGTTTGGCTTGCTCGGCACGTGCAATTGGGTCGCCTGGTGGTACAACCCGGGCCATCCTGGCGCTCTGACCCGCGCGCAACTCGTCGACGAGCTGACGAGCCTTGGAGTCGCCGCGCTGCGGACCCCCAAGACGCGCATTCCAACGGGCGACGCCGGCGTGGAGCACGCAATGAACCTCCTGAGACAGGACTTGGACTACCTTGGGCGGTCGCTGGCGGGAGCGAGGGGAGGATCCACGCAAGGCGCGACAGGCAGACGCCGTCGCGGGTGAACTGGGCTTCCGCGAGCGCCAGGGTGGGCGGTAGGATGGTAAGACCATGGCTCCGGAGCAGACCAGCCCGACGGTGAAGGGCGACGCTGATCGCGCGGCTGAGCTGTGGAGCCCGGTCAAGCGGTCCAACCTGAGCGAAGAGATCGCTGACCGCGTCATTGGCTACATTCTCGAAGGTCGTTTCCAGTTCGGTGAGAAGCTGCCCGCCGAGCGCGATCTTGCGAGCCACCTCGACGTCGGCCGGCCGGCAGTGCGCGAAGCGCTACGCGCTCTGACTGTGATCGGCATGGTGGAAGTGCGTCCCGGCGAGGGAGCGTTCGTGGTCAACCACCACGCCGAGTTCGTCGCGCGTGCCTTCAGTTGGGCGATGCTGCTCGATCCTCAGGCCACTGGCGAGGTGATCGAGGCGCGCACCGCGATCGAGACACACCTAGCCGGCCTAGCCGCTGAGCGCGCGGACGAGACGGCCGTAGCGGCGCTCGACGAGCTGATTGCTAGGCTCAAGCGTCAGGCGGGCGATCGCACCGCCTTCGCTGCCACCGACATCGAGTTCCATCTGGCAATCGCTGAGGCTGCGCGCAATGTCACCCTTGCGCGCCTGCTGGGCGCGACTCAAGCGTTGCTGCGGCAATGGATCGAGCGTGCCCTCGAGCGCCCCGGCACCGCCAAGGCCGCTGTTGCTCAGCATCGAGCGATTCGCAACGCCATTGCCGCGCACGATGTGGCTGGCGCCCGTGAGGCGATGCGCCGGCATGTCACTCAGATGGGCGCACTCGTGAGCAACACACCGGCTGGCTCCGGGCGCTGACGATCGCGCTGACCTCGCTGGCCGCCAACGCTCAGCCAAGGTCGATGGTTCGCGCCGTGCCGCCACATGGGCCCGGCACGGCGGTTACGGTACGACGTCGAACTCGACGCTATCGAGCCCGCAGACCTCGATTCGCCACCGCCCGGTAGCAAGCGGCAGCGCGGGCGTAATCGTACCCGTGGCGACGAAGGCGGCTGTATCGGCAGCACCCCGAGATTTGACGGTGCGCGCGAGCGCGCGTGCCTCGGCGAGCGAGCGCGAGCCGGTGGCACGGACCTCTTTGTCATGCCAAACCGTTGCCCTCACAACCGGCGCGGGCGAGACCGGGGCGCCGAACAGCATCAGGCCCTGGAGGCCGAAGTCGGCGATCGCCTCGGGAAGCGAAGAGACCCAACCCGGGAAGCGTGAGTCGGCGATCTCGACGCATAGCCGGGCGGCCGATGAGCCCTGCTCGACGCCGATCTCGACCTCGAGCAGCGGCGAGACGAATCGGCTCAGGCTAATGGGAATGCCGAGGGGAGCGCTCATGAGGTCATGTACAGGTGCCACGAAAGGGCGATCCGTCGCAAGCAGGCGCTGCCCAGCTGCGTCGGTCGCCCCAAGCTTCCAGCCAACCTGCCGGGCACCATGCCCACGCAACCGGTCGTACAGCAGGTGCGCCGTCATCTCGCCCTCCTTCAGCGTCATGGGACGCCGCGCGAGGCCTGTCGCTACGGCTTCGTGGCGGGCACGGGCGAGGGCGGCGGCGATCTCGCTGCCGTCAGCGTCTGATGTCATCCGGACGCGGCCGTTTCAGTCCCCGCGTCGGTTGTTGGCGCCGTCGAACTGCCGAACGCGGATCGGACGTGACAGGCCACGGACCTGCATGGGTGGTGGGTCGAGTGCTTCGGGGTCCGATTCGGTGCTGTAGCCGGCGACCAGGATTTGCCAAGGGGCGGCGACCGCGCAGAGCCGCGCCGCGAGATTGACTGCCCGGCCGACGTAGTCGTCGCCTTCAAATAGGATGACCGGACCGGTGCTCACCCCGCCGCGTATAGGCGGCTGCGACGTCGGAGCGAGGCGATCCTTGATCCCGAGAGCACACTTCAAAACGGGATCGTGCTCCATGCCAATCAGCATCACGCCGTCGCCGAGCCACTTGCCGATGCGTACGCCATGCTCCTCGGCGCTAGCACGTGTGGCTGCTCGCAAAGCGGACAGAACTCGCACCGCATCGCCAGCGCCGTGCTCGTCCATGTGAGCTGTGAACCCACACAGGTCGAGAAAGGCGAACGACCTGGTTACCTGTCGGGTACTCCCGTCCATCGAGCTCAGCCGTGAATGAGCCAACCGTCGATGGATCGTGCGACCTCCAGGACGGCCTCGGAAAGCGTTGGGTGACCGTGGGTGATGCGTGCCAGCTCGGGGTAGCCGCCCTCAAGTGCCTTGGCTGTGACCAGCTCTTGGATCAGGTCGGTTGCCTTGGCGCCGACGATGTGGCCGCCGAGCAACTCGCCATATCGGCTGTCGGCGACGACCTTGACCAGCCCTTGGCGATCGCCGTGGACCGCGCCAGCACCGATCGCGCCATATTGAACCTTGCCGACGACCACGTCGTGACCGGCCGCCCGCGCCTCCTCCTCCGTCAGGCCGAAGGAGCCGACATTCGGTGTGCAGAACGTCGCGCGAGGGATATCGGAATAGCCGATCGGTCGTGTGTCGCGGTTGGCGGCGTCCTCGACGGCGATGATTCCCTCCTCGGAGGCCTTGTGGGCCAGCGCGGGGCCGCGCACGAGGTCCCCGATCGCCCATACGCCCGCTACGCTCGTCCGCAGGCTTCTGTCAACCGCGATCAGCCCGTCGTCTGTGAGCTCCACACCGGCTTCCGCGAGACCCAGGCCCTCGGCGTCCGGGCCGCGCCCGGCCGCGATGACGAGCCACTCGGCCGTGCGCCGCTGATCGCCGCAGGTGAACGCCACGATCTCATCTTCTTCCTGTACGTGCTCGACGAAGGTGCTCGTATGCACTTCGATGCCCTGTTGCCTGAATGACCGCTCGGCGATCTTCGAGACGTCGCGATCCTCGGTTGGTAGCACCCGCTCCAGTCCCTCGAAGAGCGCTACGTGTGTTCCAAGCCGTGCATAGGCCGAGGCGATCTCGGCCCCCGATGCGCCTGCGCCGACAACGGCCATGGTGCCGGGCAGTTCCTGCAGCGCCCATGCCTGCTCGGTGCCGATCACGCGTCCGCCAAGCTCGGTCCCGGGGATCGGCTTGGGCACAGATCCGGTGGCGAGGATCAGCGCCGTGTGCACCTCAATCTCGACTGTGTCCGAGCCTTTGTGAACCCTCACATTGCCCTGGGGCGTAAGCAACCCGCGACCGTCTATGAGGTCGATCGCGTGCTTCTTGAGCAGGCCCGAGACGCCGCTGGTCAAAGTGCTTACGACCTTCCGGCGTCGGTCCTGCACCGCCGGGAAGTCAACGCTCGGCTCCGCAACCCTGATCCCGAAGTCGCCGGCCTGGCGGATCTCAGAGACGATGTCTGCCGCACGCAGTACGGCCTTTGCCGGGATGCACGCGACGTTGAGGCAACGGCCGCCGATGAGGTCCTTCTCGATCACGGCCACCGTCATGCCGAGCTGGGCGGCACGGATGGCGGCGACGTACCCACCGGGCCCGGAGCCGATGACGACGCAGTCATACGACGTGGCCATTAGCAACCTCCAGATCTGTGGGACCGAGGGAGAGCGACGCGTGTTCGCTCGAAGATCGGAGACGGGAGCATCGCACGCGAGCTAGAGGGCGAGCCTTAGCGGGGTCTCGAGCAGCGTCCTGATGTCCGCCAGCAGCCGGGCGGCGTCGGCGCCGTAGAGGATGCGGTGATCGCAGCTGAGCGTGAGCGTCATCGACGTGCGATCGACGATCTCGCCGTCGACGCGGACGAGCGTCTCGCGCAGCGCGCCCACGCCAAGAATTGCTGTCTGGGGCGGGTTGACGACTGGGGTGATCGCCGTCATCCCGTACATCCCGAGGTTAGAGACGGTGAACGTGCCGCCGGATAGCTCTGGTGGGCTGATCTCGCCCGAGCGCACGCGCTCGGCCAAGCGCCTGGTCTCGCGAGCGATGGCGCCGAGCGACTTCGAGTCGGCATCCATGACCACGGGCACCACAAGCGCGTCGTCGGCTGCGACCGCGACGCCGATATTGACGCGAGGAAAGAGGTTGAAGCCACCGTCGGTGTAGGACGCGTTTGCCCGCGGGTGCTCACGCAGCGCGATCGCACACGCTCTCACGATGAAGTCATTGAACGACGGCACGGGAGCTCCGTTTGCACTCGTCTTGAGCTCCGCGCGCAGCGCGATGGCGGCGTCCATCGCGGTGTCTGTCTGCACTTGGAAGTGGGGAATGGTGGCCTTGGCCTCTGCCATCCTTCGCGCCACCAGTTGCTGCAGCCGCGTCGCCTCTTGTCGTCGCGGGGTGCCCTTGGCGCCGTCGAGCGGCGACGCCGTCGGGCTGCGGGTTGCCTCGCTCACAGCGCCGAAAGCACGGGGAACGGTGGGTGCCTGTGCGAGCGCATGTGCGGGCTGAGGGCTCTCGATGCCTGCAGCCTTAAGCACGTCCGCCCGCGTTATGCGTCCGCGCGGTCCGCTACCCACAACGATGTCCAGCCGTATGTCGTGGACGCGTGCGATCCGTCGAGCAAGCGGGGTCGTCAGGACGCTCAGCGAGGTGCTCGACGCGCCAGCGCTGGTCAACCGCTCGTTGGCGCTCGGAGGGAGCTCACGCGCCTGGCCGTTGCTCGCGGCACGCGGCTCGGCCCCGGGCGTGGCCGTCCCGCGAGTCAACGGCGGTATGTTCGCCGTGGCTGTGTCGACACCGATGCGCGCGATCAGTGCTCCGACGGGGAGCGTGGTCCCCTCTGCGGCGATGATCGAGAGCGTTCCGTCCGCCTCAGCGGCGTACACGATGGTCGCCTTGTCGGTCTCGATCTCCACCAGCTCCTGCCCCTGGGTGACCTTGTCCCCGTTGGCGATGAGCCAGTTGAGGATCGTGCCTTCCTCCATCGAGTCGGATAGCCGGGGCATCGTGAGATCGGTCATGGTCAGCTCAGCGGATCAGGTCGATGGTGGCGCCGACGATCGTGTCAGCGTCGATCCCGAAGTGGCGGTAGAGGTCCTGCACGTCGCCTGATTGTCCGAAGTCGTGGACGCCCAGGCATGCGAGCGGCGCGCCGGCGATCGCGGCGAGGAACGCGAGCGTGTGGGGGTGACCGTCGAGCACGCTCACGATTGGCGAGGTCCGCGCTGTAGGGAACAGATCCTCGAGCACGCCGTCATCGCCGTCGTAGAGGCCCTGCCTGGCCTGGAGCGCCCTGAAGACGAGGTCGGCAGAGGTCAGGCACACGGCGTCGACGGCGATCCCCGCGTCGGCCAGCTCATCGGCGGCGCTGAGCAGCTCGGGCATGATCGCGCCCATCCCGACCAGGGTCACCTCAGGGACCCCGTCGCTCTCGCGCACGCGGTAGCCACCGGCCAGCACCTGCCGGCGGCGCTGCTCGCGCGCGTCGGCGCCCTCGGGCACGCATGCAAGCGACTGCTCGATCGGGCGGGTGCTCAAGCGCAGGTAGGCGGAGGTTCCGTCGTTGCGGCCGAGCTGGCCGAGGGCGTGCAGCAGCACCCACTCCAGGTCCTGTCCCCATGTGGGCTCCCAGGCGACGCACCGTGGCTGCTCGAGTCCCACCGACGGGGTGATGATCGACTGGTGCGCGCCACCCTCGGGTGCGAGCGTCACCCCGGCGGGTGTCCCCACGAGGATCGACTGCCCACCGGCGTAGATACCGAACGACCACTGCTCGAGCGCGCGGTTGACGAACGGGTCATACAGCGTGCCAATCGGCAGCAGTGGCTGCCCGTCGCGCGAGAACGTCGCTCCCAGCTCGCCGAGCAGTCCTACGAGATTGCCCTCAGCGATGCCCAGCTCGATGTGCTGGCCGTGTTCGGACTCCCGCCAGCGCACGAGCGTGTCGCTGTCGTCGGCAAACCAGTCGATGCGCTCTCCGACGCTCCATACCCCAGCGCGGTTGATCCAGCCGCCGAGGTTCGTCGAGGACGCGACATCCGGGCTGACCGAGACAATCGCCGCGGTCACGTCCGGTGCGGAATGGGCGAGGTCCATGAAGAAACGTCCGAAGGCCTGCTGGGTGGAGACCGCGCCGGCGTGCGCGCGTCCCAAGTCCACGGGTACCTTTGGCGGCTCGCGCCGGACGATCTCCGGCCGCGCGAGGCGCTCGGCCGCTCGCTCGCATAGTCGCGCCTCGGGTGAGCCCTGCTCGAAGTGGGCCCAGGGCTTGCTCGCGTCGGCACCGAGGTCGACGGCCAGTTGCTCCCACTGGCTGGTTGACAGCAGCGCCGAGTGGTTGCCCGGGTGGCCCTCTGTCGGCAGGCCCCAGGCCTTGATCGTGTAGGCGAAGATCGCCGTCGGACGATCGCTCACCTCATCCGCGCGGCGGAATGCGTCGAGCAGATCCGCGAGGTCGTGGCCTGCAAGGTCACGGATGGAGGCCACGAGCTCGCCGTCGTCGAGGTCTTTGATCAGCCGCTCGAGCTCGCGGCGGGGCCGGCCTTCCCCGGGCAGCCGCTCGCGAAGCTCGGCCGCAGGGCTGCGCATCAGGCGTTGGTACTCCTCGTTGGGCATCGTATCGATCCGTCTGCGCAGCGCGGCTCCCCCGCGTCGTTCGAACAGCGCACGCAGGCGCCGCCCATACTTCACGGTGATGGTCTGCCATCCGGCTGCCTCGAACATCGCGGCGGTACGGGCCACCGCGATGTCAGGTACCACCCGGTCGAGCGACTGACGGTTGACGTCGATGATCCAAAGCACCTCGCCGAGCCCAGCGACGAGCGGGTCGATCAACGCTTCCCAGATGGCGCCCTCATCGAGCTCCGCGTCGCCCACGAGCGCGACCTGGCGCCCTCCGCGCGGTACCTCGAAGTGGCCGGCCACGTAGCGGTGGGCGATGGCGCTCCACAGCGTTGCCGTCGCTCCGATCCCGACGGAGCCGGTCGAGAAGTCGACCGGATAGGGGTCCTTCGCTCGGCTCGGATAGCTCTGCAGGCCCCCGAACGCGCGTAGCTCAGTCAGATACCCCTGCTCGAGCTGGCCCAGCAAATAGTTGATCGCATGCAGCACCGGCGCCGCGTGCGGCTTGACAGACACTCTGTCCGGGCTGCGCAAGTGAAGGAAATACAGCGCAGACATGATGCTTACCATCGACGCCGAGGACGCTTGATGGCCGCCAACCTTCACACCCGAGGGCGTCTTTCGCACCTTGTTGGCGTGATGGACGATGCTGACTGCCAGCCACAGCACGCGCCGCTGTACCTCCTCGAGAACCTCAATCGCGTCTGCGCTGGGCGGGGGCACAGCTGTATCGGCATCTGTTGCCATCACAAGATATATACGGCATTCGGCTTCGCGGCGGAGCATATATCCGGCTCCACACCCAAATACACAAGATTCTGTAATCAATAAGACCAAAGATGTATTATTGTTGTGTGCCAGTGTCCCCATCTGACGTCGATCCCACTGATCTCGAGATCATCGAGTTGCTTCGGCTGGACGCACGGCGCACCCTCTCCGACATCGCCGAGCGTGTGTCTCTGTCCGCGCCGGCGGTCAAGCGGCGTGTCGACCGTCTCGAGCGAGACGGCGTGATCACCGGCTACACCGTGCTGGTGGATCACGCCAAGCTCGGCCAGCCCTTGCAGGCGTTCACCGAGCTGCGCTTCATCGGCAATGCGCGTGTCGAGGAGATCTCAGGCATCGCGAACGGCATCCCCGAGGTGCAGGCTGTGTTCACGACGGCGGGCGACCCCGATGCGCTTGCATGGATCCGGGTCAAGGACGTGGAGGATTTGAAGCGGGTGATCGACCTGCTGCGGCGCAGCGGCCACGTTACGGGAACAAAGACCCTGATGGTGCTCGGCACAGCGACGCCAATAGCGCGGCGGTGACCGGCGAGCCGAAAGGGAGGGTAGCGCTGCGGTGATCCGATGCTGACGGAAGGGCCGGGCGGGATAGGCGCTGGTGCGCACACGCGTGTGGCCATCGTTGGTGCCGGCCTTATGGGCTCACAGATCGGTTGTGAGTATGCGCTCGCTGGATGCTCGGTGGTGTGGATCGTCCGCGATCGCGAAGCCGCTGGGCGCCGCATCGAGCAGGCTCTGGAACTGGCGCTGCATCACGCGCTGGCCGATTCCGCCGCTGTGGAGCGCGCTCGAGGGCTGATGAGCTTCCCGGACGGTCCGGCTGGCTCAGAGGGTCCGCTGAGCCTGATCGTCGAGTCGTTGCCAGAGCAGATGGAACTCAAGGTCGAGGTGCTCGCCGAGCTCTGTTCGCACCATCCAACGACCGTCGTCGCGAGCAACACCTCCTCGATCTCGATCACCCGCCTGGGGGAGTCGCTCGGGGTTGCCGAGCGGATCGTGGGGACCCATTACTGGAATCCACCGCTGCTGATGCCTCTCGTCGAGGTGGTTGCCGGGGATCGCACGCCACCGGCGACGCTCGCGCGCGTGGCGCAGCTGCTGGGCGAGGTCGGCAAGCGCCCGGTGATGCTCAAACGCGAGGTCCCTGGGCTTCTGTGGAACCGGCTGCAGCTGGCCGTCCTCCGCGAGTGCCTGTGGCTGGTCGAGAACGGTGTCGCCTCTACGGAGACGGTCGATGAGGTGATGCGCGACGGGCTCGCCCGGCGCTGGCGCCTGACCGGCCCGTTCGAGACCGTCGGGCTGGGCGGCGCGCAGACGTTCGACGCCATCGCGGAGAACCTCTTTCAGGTGCTCTCCGACGCCAAGACCGGAGGTGGCTTCGCGACACACGTGCCGGACGATCCCGAGTGGCTGAGCACGCTGCGCGAGCGCCGCGACGCCGCGCTGGCGGCCGAGCTGCGCGGTGAACGCCGCAAGCGTCACTTCTGCCTGGGTCAGCGTCGCGATGACTCAGCATGAGACCCTTAGTCAGCGGTTTGAGGTCCGTTTTGCCTAGTTCGGCGGTATTTGCCCTAGTTTCAGGGCCTTGTAGCGCTCGCGCTACGCCCTCTAGTAGAGATACTGCGAAACGAACTGCGAAAGGGAACAAATGTTCATTTCGGTCGAGATTTGGCTCTAGAACGACGAAACCCCGGTCATCGCCTATACGACTTCCGGGGTCTAGATCTAGTCTCGCCGGGGCAACTCTCGTAGCTACTGCGATTTCGTCCCTCTGTACCCGTCACCCGTAAGCCCTGGAAGAACGTTGGCAAGTGGTGGCATCTCGTCCGTCTTGGCTCCGGCTTGCCTATGAGTCGCCTGGACTCGGGGAGCACCTTAGCAAACCATTTCGACGGAACGCGCTATGGGATGCCCTCAAGGAGCTTGGCTGGCGGCACTTTGAGCGCCTGAGCGAGCATGATGTTGGTCGCAAGCCTTGGGTCGCGTCTTGAGCGCTCCAAGCGGCTCCACTCCGAGCAAGCCAGACCTTTGCTGTGCGCTGGTCCCGGGAGCGGCACTCAAACGCAAGCCAGCCCGGCCGATAACAAGAAGCGAGAACGCCAGACACGACAGCGGCTGGACCTCTGCGAGGAGGCCGCGGAAGGAAGTGATCTCCGAATGATGTCTGCTATCGCCGCGACTCCCGGCGACGTCGTGACCCCCTACGCGAGTCTGAGCCGGGCAACCGCGAGCGCCGTGATCGGTGGCGTCGGAGCCAGTCAGGACGACCAATCCCGGTCGGTGACAAGCGACAGCGTCGGTGTGCCGATCCCGACCGACGGGCTCGCAGGTATCACCAGCATCGACAACCTGATGTTCACGTCGTCCGGATACCTGACCACCGACAGCGGGCAGCCCATCACTGGCTACGCCGCGAGCCGCAACGCCAATGGCACGTATACCCCGGACGTAGCTGGCGGGATGGGCAAGCCGATTGTTGTCCCGCCAGGATCGAGCAACGTGACAATCGGCGCCGGTGGGAGCGTCAGCTACGAGACGTCGTCCGGAATGCGGGTTACCGCCGGCTACATTTCACTGGGCGCGTTTGCCCTCAGCAAAAGCGCCGGCGGCCAAGCTGACGGTTCACCCGCCGGTGCCAGCGCACCGGCCAACGCAACCTCCGACCAGAACGCAGTGGATACCTTTGCGCCGATGATCGGCGAACTCGCGCAGCCCAGCAAAGGAACGGCATACAACCACCACGCCACCTACGTCGACCTGGCCGCAGCCAAGCACGGATCCCAGGTGGACGTCAGAGCCTGATCGCTGCTCCGGGTTTGCTTGCAGCCGGGCCCCCACGCCGCGCCGGCGGGCGACTCCTCCCACAGCCAAGGTCCAGCCCCGCGAAGCGCCGGGCGACGCTCGGCGCGACGAGGGAACGACCGCTCGCTCGTCGCGCCGTGGATTGGTGTTCAGGCGGCGGCTCCCGCGGCTGCTTCGACGATGCGGGCTACGTAGTCGCCGGTGATCTGCCGGGTGGCGGCGTTGACGCGGTTGAACGCGTTGATCGTCGCGATCGCCACGACCATGGCGGCTAGCTGTGGCTCGGTGTAGTGGCGGGCGGCCTCATCCCAGACCTCGTCCGGCACCGGGTCGGGCCGGTCTGCCAGCCTCGTCGCGGCCTCGGTGAGCGCGAGCGCGGCACGCTCGGCGTCGCTGAAGTACGGCGCCTCGCGCCACGCGGCGACGAGGTGGATGCGCTCGCCGCTCTCGCCCAAGTGCTCGAGCTCCCGCGTATGGATGTCCACGCACACGCTGCAGCCGTTGATCTGGCTCGCGCGTAGCGTCACCATCGCGAGCGTGGTCTCCGGGATCCCGGCGTGCTTCGCCGAGGCGCCGAGCTGCTGGAACGCGTCGAGCGCGCCGGGCACGGTTAGCGCAGGGTTCTGGATTCTCGCCTGGGTCATGGTGCTCCTCGTGGTTTGTGGGTGTGGGGTTGTGGATCGATCGGCGTGTCAGGGGCTGGCCGGTGCGCGCGGACGAGCGACGCGAAGTCCCCGACCACCCCGAGGTGCGCAAGCTTGTCGGGGTTAACGACCGAGCTGATGCTGCGGATCTCACCGCCGACGATCTCGAGCGACCACACGCTGATCAGCCGCTGCTGGCCGTCCAGGACCATCACTCCCGGACCGCCGTTCACCTCGGTCGCCCGCAGCGCGAAATCGGGAAGCCGCGAGACGACCCGCATCCAGGCGAGCAGCACGCGGGCGACACGGGTGCGACCGCGCAGTGACCGTGCCAGCGCCGGGACCTTCCCGCCGCCGTCGCCGGTCAGCGCCACGTCGTGCGCCAGCAGAGCCTCGAGCCCAGCCAGATCCCCCTGTTGGGTGGCGGCGAGAAACCTCTGCGTGAGCTCCTCGCGCTGCTCCCGCGAGGTCTGGAAGCGGACGCGGTGCTCCTCGACGTAACGCCGGGCGCGGCTCGCGAGCTGGCGCACGTTGTCCTCGCTCTTGCCGATGATCTCTGCGATCTCCGGATAGCCATAGTCGAACACGTCGTGTAGGAGCAGCGCAGCTCGCTGCTCGGGAGACAGGCTCTCCAGCAGCACCAGCATCGCCAGCGATAGCGAGTCGGCCATCTCGGCGTGCTGGGCCGGATCGTCGATGCCGTCGGTGAGGATCGGCTCGGGTAGCCACTCGCCGACGTACTGCTCACGCCGGGCGCGCGCCGAGCGCAGCTCGTTGATCGCCAGCCGGGTTGTGACGGTGGCGACGTAGCCCCGTGGGGAGGCGATCTGCTCGCCGTGCTCGATCGCCCGATGGACGCGCAGCAACGCCTCCTGGACGACGTCCTCGGCTTCGGAGACGCTGCCGAGCATCCGGTAGGCGATCGCGAACGACATCGGCCGCATCTGCTCGAGCTCGTGTTCTTCAGCAGTCATGTCGGGGTCATCCAGTCTCATCGTCCGCTTCGCCGATTCGGCATACAACCAATAAGACAAGACGACCGCCTCAGCTGTGACACCCCGCTCCCAGCGAGCAACCGGCGATCAGATGGCCGACCGGGCACTGACGTGTTCGGGGCCCGCGTACGTCAAGCCGACATCGGTCTCGCCACGCCGATCGCGGTGCTTGCACGTTAGGCCAATCGCGACACTTGCGTGGCAGCCGATGCCGCTTCGGCGCGACGACCCGCGAGCTATAGCGCCATATAGCAACGCTACGTCGGCTTGGCGTTCGCATCGTACCGCCGCAGTGCTCGGCGTCATCCGCGCGAGGGGTCAGCGTGACAGCGCAGAACCTAAGATAATATAAAATCTCTTTTCTACCAGCGTCAAAAGGAGCGCAGCGAATGGCGACCAGCGCCGACACCGCCACCAGGCTCGACACAGCCGTTCGCCCGACCGATTTCCTGAGCATCGACAGCCTGCTCAGCGACGAGGAGCGGCTGATCCGCGACACCGTCCGACGGTTTGTCGCCGAGCACGTCACGCCGTTCGTCGCCGATTGGTTCGAGCAGGGGCGCATCCCACCGGAGCTGGCGCCGGAGCTCGGCAGGCTCGGGCTGCTGGGCATGCACCTGCAGGGCTATGGCTGCGCCGGCGCGTCGGCGACGGCGTATGGGCTGGCGTGCATGGAGCTGGAGGCGGGCGACAGCGGGGTGCGCAGCCTCGTCTCGGTGCAGGGCTCGCTGGCGATGTACGCGATCTGGCGCTGGGGCTCGGAGGAGCACAAGCAGCAATGGCTGGCCCGCATGGCCGCCGGCGAGGCGATCGGCTGCTTCGGGCTGACCGAGCCCGACGCCGGCTCGGACCCCGGCGCGATGCGCACGCGCGCGCGCCGTGACGGGTCGGACTGGATCCTCAACGGAGCGAAGATGTGGATCACCAACGGGTCGGTCGCCGACGTCGCCGTCGTGTGGGCGCGCACCGACGACGGCGTGCGCGGGTTCCTGGTGGCGAAAGGCACCCCCGGCTTCAGCGCGCCGGAGATCCACAAGAAGCTCTCGCTGCGCGCGTCGGTGACCTCTGAGCTGGTGTTCGACGACGTGCGCCTGCCGGCTGAGGCGATGCTGCCCGAGGCGAGCTCGCTGCGAGGGCCGCTGTCGTGCCTGAACGAGGCGCGCTACGGAATCGTGTGGGGCGCGGTCGGCGCGGCGCGCGCGTGCTTCGAAGCCGCGCTCGACTACGCCAAGGAGCGCGTGCAGTTCGGCCGGCCGATCGCCTCCTTCCAGCTGCAGCAGCAGAAGCTCGCGCAGATGGCGCTCGAGGTCAACCGCGGTTCGCTGCTCGCGCTGCATCTCGGGCGCCTGAAGGACGCCGGCACGCTGCGACCCGAGCACGTCAGCATGGGCAAGCTCGCCAACGTGAACGCCGCGCTCGATGTCGCCCGCAGCGCCCGCCAGGTCCTCGGCGCCAACGGGATCACGCTCGAGTATCCGGTGATCCGCCACATGAACAACCTCGAGTCGGTCGTCACCTACGAGGGCACCGCCGACGTGCACGCGCTCGTCATCGGCAGCGCGCTCACGGGCATCGAGGCGTTTCGGTGAGCGCCGTGACCAAGGCCACCGAGCTCGCGCGCGCGCCCAGCGGGCCGCCGTCGCGCCCGCAGACGACCCAGCAGCACGCCGTCGACTGGCTGCGCCACGCGATCGTCACGCGCACCCTGCGCCCAGGTGAGCGCGTCGCCCAGGAGGAGGTGGCCGAGCAGATCGGCGCGAGCGTCGTGCCGGTGCGCGAGGCGCTACGGGTGCTCGCGCAGGAGGGCCAGCTGACGTACATCCCGCGGCGCGGGTACTTCGTGACGAGGCTCGCCATCGGTGACCTCGAGGAGATCTACGCGTTGCGCAAGCTGCTCGAGGAGCGCGCCGCGCGCCTGGCGCTGCCCACGCTCGACGCCGATGCGCTCGAGCGGATCGTGATCGCCGCGAGCGCGTGCGCCGAGGCGGCTGAGGCGGGGGAGGTGGCAGCCGAGCTGGACGCCAACCGCCGCTTCCATTTTGCGATCCTCGACGCGCCTGGACAGGCGCACGCGATGAGGATCATCCGGCTGCTGTGGGACTCGACCGAGGCCTACCGCGCCATCTACTACAACTCGCCCGTGGAGCGGCGGGCCGCGGTCGACGCACACGATCGCATCCTCGACGCGCTCAGGGCCAAGGACGCCGACACGCTCGTGGCAGAGCTCGACGGCCATCGCGAACGCGCGTTGGCCGTCCTACGCGAGATCCTCGGCGATGAGACCAGCGAAAGATAAGGAGCGTACGGGCGCCATGGCGATCGACACCGTGAGCGCCGGCGCGCTCGAGCGCATCCAGGTGCTCGACTTCTCGCGCGTGCTCGCCGGCCCGTTCGCGACGATGATGCTCGGCGACCTGGGCGCGACGGTGGTCAAGGTCGAGCGCCCGCCGCTCGGCGACGACACGCGCGCCTGGGGCCCGCCCTTCGGCGCCGACGGCCAGGCCACCTACTTCCAGGCCGTCAACCGCAACAAGCGCAGCGTCGCCCTCGACCTCGAGGATCCGCTCGACATGCGCCGCGCCCTGGAGCTCGCCGAGCGCTCCGATGTACTCGTCGAGAACTTCCGCCCCGGAGTGCTCGATGGGTTCGGACTCGGCTACGAGGCCCTGCGCGAGCGCAACCCGCGACTGATCTTCTGCTCGATCACCGGATTCGGCCGCGGCGCCGGAGCGGAGCTGCCGGGATATGACCTGCTGCTGCAGGCCCTCGGCGGCCTGATGAGCATCACCGGGCCAGCCGACGGCGAGCCTCAGAAGGTGGGGGTGGCGCTCGTCGACGTGCTCGCCGGCCTGTTCGCCACCGTCGGCATCCTCGCCGCGCTGCGCCATCGCGAACGCAGTGGCGAGGGGCAGCGCGTCGAGGTCGACCTGCTGTCCTCGTTGCTGGCCGCGCTGGTCAACCAGGGCGCCGCGCACACCATCGCCGGCGTGATCCCTGAGCGCATGGGCAACTCGCACCCCAGCATCGCTCCCTATGAACTGCTGCGCACGATGGCCGGCGAGCTCGTACTGGCGGTCGGCAGCGACCGCCAGTTCTCCGCGCTGTGCCGGGTGCTGGACGCCCCTGCCCTCGCCGCCGACCAGCGCTTTGCCACCAACTCCGAGCGCGTCGCCCATCGCGATGCGCTCCGCGCTGAGATCGAGCGTCGCCTCGAGACACGCCCAGCGGAGCAGTGGGCGGCGGAGCTGACCGCCGCGCGTGTTCCAGCGGGAACGGTCAACGACCTCGGCGGCGCCTTCCGGCTCGCTGCCAGCCTCGGTCTGGCGCCGATCGTGGAGGTGCCGGCGCAGGACGGCTCGCTCGTGCGCCTGACCCGCAACCCGATCGGCCTGTCGGCGACGCCGCCGAGCTACCGCACCGCCCCACCGGCGCTGCCACAGCGCTAGGCCGCGCGCGCCGACCCGGCCCGGACAGCGCTAGCGGTCGACCTCCTCGGGCTCCTCGTACCAGCGCTTGCGCTCGCCGATCCGAGCCCGCATGCGCCAGCCGCGCGACTTGGGCGCCTGCTCGATCGCCTCGTGCAGCGCGTCGATGCGCGCGCGCACGGCCGCCTGCTCGGGCTCGGAGAGCCCGACTTCCGCAAGCCCCTCGCGCAGGCGCGCGAAGTTCAGCTCGAAGGTGTGGTGCAGACCCCAGTCGCCGCTCGTCAGCTCGGAGATGCGCACCGCGTTGATCGCGTCGTCGTCGTGCTCTGCGACCTCCAGGGCATGCAGCAGCGCGTACAGGTCGTTGCGATCCTTGTCGTTCAGCGAGACCACCTGCAGCTTCGTCATCGCCAGCTCGGCCGCCGGCAGCGTGTCCTCGCGCACGGTCAGGCGCTCGGCCAGCGGCAGCGCGTGGCACATCTCGAAGCTCTCCACGAACACGTCGATCTTGTGGCCGCTCGGCGGATCCTCGAACAGCAACCGCCTGGCTCCGTTGAGTGCGTTGAACTGACGCTCGGGCTCCCAGCCCTCGCTCGCCAGCAGCTCCTCCACCGCGCGCCCGCTGCGTCGCGTGGTCAGGAAGTCCAGGTCGGCGCTCTCGCGCTGGAAGCGCTGATCCATGCGCTCGGCGAGCAGCATCTGGATGGCCACGCCGCCGAGCAGCCGCAGCGGCACGTCGCGCTCGCGCGCGGCCGCAAGCAGGCGGCGAGCCTCGTCTATCAACGACTCGCGGATCTCAGCGCCCACCTCGTCCGCTCTCTAGCCGGTGACGAACTGGTGGCGGACGTCCTCGCCCCGCAGCGTGATCAGGCAGCCGGCGATGCGCCCGGTGTGGTAGTCGCTGCCGGGGTTGATCGCCAGCGTGCGCCCGATGCGCGTGGCCGCTGCGCTCTCATGCACATGGCCGTGCAGGGAGAGCATCGGCTGGTAGCGCTCGATCAGCTCGCGCACGGCCGTCGAGCCCACCGGTATCAGCTTCGGCTCGGATCCGACCATCACAACCGTCAGCTCCGCGTCCAGTTCGGCGGCCGTGTCGAGCGTCGAGTCGTAAGGCGGCACGTGCAGGTTGAAGATCGAACGGCCGTGGTCGGGCACCTGGGAGGCGAGCTTATCGACCCGGCTGAACAGCTCATCCTCGTCGAGCTCGCGCGGCGAGTCGAACGGCGTCCTGTTGGAGTAGCCCAGCGAGATCATCGTGTAGCCGTCGAACTCGACGATGCGATCGTCGCACGCCTCCACGCGTACAGCGCGCTCGATCGAGGAGTCCACGCCCGGGGGATCGTCGTTGCCGGGCATCAGGAAGCAGCGCACGTCGGTGTCCTTGAGGCGCTCCTCCGCGAGCTCCATCCATTTGTCGAACGTCTCGAGCATCACCTCCGCGAACCACACCTCGCGCTCGTCCACCGACAGCGCGCTCACGCGCGCGACCTCCTCAGGGGTCATGCGGTGCGGATACATGCCGTTGGCCCTGATGCGCTGTTCGGCATCCTCCACCTGCTGCTCGTCGGCGAGCAGCTCATGGCGCCCGAACAGCTCCATCTCATAGCCGTCCGGGCGCTGCGTCAGCGGGATCACCGCCTTGCCCGTGACATCGCCGCCCATGACGATCACGCCCGTCTCATACACCTTGGCGGCGTTCAGGAACTTGCGCCACAGCCCTTCCGAGCCGTGGATGTCCGACGCGTAGTACACCCGCACCCGCCGCTCGCCGTTGCTCGATGACTTGGATTTGCCGAACAGGCCCATCGATCACTCCGGTGGCAGTTCGCGGTGAGCGAGCTCGAGGTCGATGCCCTGCGTGCGCCTGATCGCGCGGGCGATGAAGTAGATCGCGAAGCCGACCGCGTACACGACCGCCGCCAGCTCGATCTTGCCGGGGTTCTTGCTGATGCTCGCGCCCGAGCCCGGGTCCCACAGCAGCACGAAGATCGCCGTCCCGAAGCCCAGCAGCGCGAGCATCCCGACGATGCTCAGCAACGGGATGCCGGCGATCCGCCGCGCATACGGAGAGGCCGCGACCATCGCCTTCTGGCGGAACGGCAGCAGGATCCCGGAGACAGCCGTGACGAGCAGCGTCAGCGACAGCCCCAGCAGCACCGACAGCGTGCTGAACCATGTCGTGAACGAGTAGATCGCGGTGCTGGCGATCGACAGCACGAGCATGATCCCGATCGCGATCAGCGGCGAGCGCGAGCGCGGCTCCACCCACGACAGCCGCTCGGGCATGATCCGGTCGAACGACCACGCGAACATGCTGCGGCTCACCAGCAGCAGCGTCTGCGGTAGCCAGATCAGAAGGCTGGCCGCGAAGCCGAGGATCATGATCACGCCCCACACGGCGCTGCCCGAGGCGATGCCCATCAGCTCAGGATAGGCCGGCGCGCCCGCCGAGAATCCATACGCCGCCGGTTCGGCCAGCCCCAGACGCCCGTTGAACGTGTACGTGGAGACGTGCAGGAAGCTCGGGATCAGCACCAGCAGCACGAGCACCGCCACGGCCACCGCTCCCGGCATCGACTTCAGGTGGGTGCGCTTCTGCAGGCGGATCTCCCCTGCGAAGTAAGTGCTCGAGAAGATGAAGCCGAAGATGAACCACCAGATGGACACCGATTTGAACGACTCTTCGAGGCTGAACTTCGTCGGCGCGAAGCCGGCCTTGCTCGCCGACGCGGCGAGCTTGGCGGTCGCGTTGTTGGTGCCGAGGTTGGCGGCGTAGTCGTTGAAGTTGTGCACGAAGCCCGACTGTGTCTGGACCAGGCCGATGATCACCGGCAGGATCACCGCGCCGAGCATGAACAGCACGAAGCAGACGACCTGCACGCGGAAGAACAGGCGTGTGCCGCCGGCGACGAACAGCCCGGCCGACAGCAGCAGCATCACCGTCCCGGTTATGAACAGGCCCCAGTCGGTCGAGAACCAGTGGCCGAAGCTCAGCCAGCCGGAGGAGCCGGTGAAGCCGGCCATCGTGCGCCCGAACGCGCCGAAGCCGTAATTGGCGATGTAGGTGGTGTACACGCCGATCGTCACCGCCAGCCACACGCAGTAGCTGAAGTTCGCGGCGAAGCCGATCGACGGGTGCAGCGAGCGGCTGTTGAACACGTAGTCGCCGCCCGTCCGCGGCATCACCTGCGTCAGCATCGCGTACAGGAACGCGCCCGGGATCCCGAGCACCGCCGCGAACGCCACGCCGAGGAAGGCATTGGAGCCCGGATAGGAGGCCAGGAACAGCCAGTAGAAGGCGAACGTGAGTGCCACGCTCGACCACATCACGTTGTAGAACAGGGCGTCGCGCGTCTTGCCTTCGCGAACCAACCCGGTCGCCTTGCGGGTGAAAAGCGTCGACGGGCGCTCCGTCAACTGGCCGGCAGTCGTGCTCATTGTGTCTCTCCCCATTCTCCTCTGTGCGCGCCAGCCGTCCTGACGGGCAGCTCCCCACGCGCATGTTGTAGGTAGTTGACGTCCGCGCCAGCCGCGGAGGTCTGCGGTACTTCCACTTCAAGCAGCCGCTCGGTCGATCCCGCGCCAAGCGTCACGCGCCCGGCCACATCGATCGCGCAGCTCTCCCCGACGAACTCCAGCCCGTGGGCGGAGCCGACACGGTTGACATACAGATGTGGGCGCCGGTTCTCCAGCGCTCGTGCGCGTGCCGCCAGCGCGTGGTCGGGACCGTACGGCGCCATGTTCGCCGAGAGCGTCACCAGCAGCTCGGCCCCCGCCCGGCACAGCGCTCGCGCGGGCTCCGGGAACTCCATGTCGAAGCACACCAGCGGCGCCACCCGCCGCCCTGCCAGCGAGACCAGCAGCAGCTCATCGCCGGGCTGGAACGCCTCGCGCTCAGCCTCGCCAAACAGGTGCGTCTTGCGGTAGGCGCCCGCGAGCGCGCCGTCGCGGTCGACGCACGCGGCGGAGTTGGCGATCGTTCCCGCGGGCGTCAGCTCGGCAAAGCCCACGACCACCGCCGTGGAGCAGTCGGCGGCCGCTTCACGCACGCGCTGGATCAACTCCCCCGTTGCCGGTGATGCCAGCTCTCGCGCGCGCTCGAGCTCATAGCCGCACAGGAAGAGCTCCGGGAACAGCGCGATGTCGGCGTCCGGGTGCGCGGCCAAAGCGCGCTCGAGCGCCGCGAGGTTAGCCTCCGCGTCGCCAGGCGCCGGCTCCAGCTGTGCCAGCAGAGCTCGCACCAGCTCAACGCCCGGCCCCCGCGTGAAACGCCATCGCCTCCAGCGCGATGCGCCCGGCGATCAGCGCGGTCGCGGGCGTCGCGTCCAGGCTCGGCGAGGCCTCCACGACGTCCACGCCGATGAGCCCGCCGCGGCTGACGCCGCGCACGAGCTCGATCGCCTCGCGACTGCTCAGCCCGCCCGTCGTCGGACAGCACGTGCCAACCGCGTGCGCCGCGTCGAGCGCGTCCACGTCGAAGGACAGGTAGACCCCGTCGGCGGCCGCGCGGCTGATCTCGCGGGCACGGTCTACCGCCCAGGCAGTGCCGTGCTCCCAGATTTCCTCCAGCCAGATGACAGTGATGCCGCGCTCGCGGCAGTAGTTGATCTCAGCGCGCGGGTTCATCCAGCCGGAGATCCCGACCAGGACCATCTTCTCCGGGTCAAAGCCCGCGTCAACCGCGCGCGCGATCGGGCAGCAGTGGTTGAGCTCCTCGCCGCCCACGTCGACCGCGGTGTCCAGGTGCATGTCGATCAGGACCAGCCCGGGGTCCTCGACGTGCGCGCGAACGGCGCGCACCGCCGGGATCGTGACCGAGTGATCGCCACCGAACATCACCGGCAGCGCCCCGGCGGCGAGGATCTCGCCGAGATCCGCCTGCGCCCGCTCGAACGTCCGCTGCGGATTGGCCAGCGCGACTTCGCAGTCGCCGCTGTCCACGGGGTTCAGCGCCTCGAGCAGGTCGAAGTCGAGGGTCGCGTTGTAGGTGAGGAACTGGCAGGAGACCTCGCGAATCCCGCGCGGGCCGTAGTTGGCACCGGTGCGGCTGATGTTGGTGGCGTCGAACGGCAGTCCGTAGATGGCCGCCCCCGCCCCGTGCTCACGCAGCGCCTGCTCGTTCGCCGCCACGTGGGGCAGCCGTAGGAACGAGCCCGCCAACCCGGCGTGGAGCAGGCTGGTCCACATCGTGGGGTCAACCGTCGCATCTGTGCTCATCTGAGTCTCTCTCCTATCCTGCCGCAACGTGCCACGAGTCCCCTGGCCAGTCGCTTGCAAATACGTTTTCGCAGACTATATTGCAAAAGCGCTTTCCCTTGTCAAGTAGAGAGCCGATATCCCGTTTATGCTGCCTGCGATGAAGCAACCGGTCGGCATCAAGCAGGTCGCCGAGGCAGCGGGCGTGTCGATCACGACCGTCTCGCATGCGCTAAACGGCAAGGGACGCCTTCCGGAGGCCACGCGCGAGCACGTGCGCCAGGTCGCCGAGCGGCTCGGCTACCGGCCGAACGCCACCGCGCGCAACCTCGCGGGGGGGCGGACGGGCCTGATCGGCCTGGCGGTCGCGCAGACGCTGGAAGGGCGCTTCGCGGTGTCGGACTTCGCCTACTACTCCCAGCTGATGAGCACGGCGACGGCGGCGGCGATGGACCGCGGCTACGCGCTGGTGCTGGCCTCGGGCACGGAGCCGAGCGCGTGGAGGAACATCGGCCTGGACGGGGTGATCGTCGTCGACCCCGTGCGCTCGGACGCCCTCGTGCGCGAGTTCCGCGCCCAGCGACTCCCGATCGTGACGACCGGTCGCACGCCCGAAAGCGACAAGGGGCACTGGGTGGACAACGACCATCGCGCGGGCACCCGCGCGATCCTCGACCACCTGGCCGCGCGCGGCGCCCAGCGCATCGCGCTGCTCGCCAGCCCGCCCGTGACCTCCTACGCGATCGACGCGAGCGACAGCTACGAGCAGTGGTGCGCCGAGCACGGCCAGGAACCGCTGCTGGCGGTCGCGCGCGACGACCTCACCGAGGGCTCGGGCTTCGAGGCGACGGTGGGGTTGCTGCGTCGCAAGCGCCCCCCCGACGCCGTGTACGCCACGCTCGACCGCCTCGCCCTCGGCGCGCTGCTCGCCGCGCAGGCGAAGGGCCTGTCGGTGCCACGCGAGCTACTCGTCGCCGGCTGCACCGACAGCGAGGCCGGCAAGTGGGCGCGTCCGTCGCTGACCGCGCTCGCGCTCGACCCGGAGGAGATCGGACGCGCGGCGCTCGCGATGGTGGTCGGCCTGATCGAGGGCACCGATCCAGACCCCGCCAACGTCCTGGTCGCGACGCGAGTACTGCCGCGCGGCTCCACCCGCCGGCGCGTGCTCGCCCGCAGGACACAGGCCCGTGCGTCCTCGGAGCCCAAGGGTTCCAAGCGCGCCCTCGGCGCCGCCTCGCGCGCAGCACTTCCCTGACGCGACGAGAAATCCGAGGGCGGCGCCGTCAAGCTGACGTTGACATGACGAGCACCGGCATCACCACGCGTGCGCTGCTGGCGAGCCTGCGCGTGATCGGCCGCGGCGGGCGCGCGCTGCGTGGCGAGGCGGTCAAGCGTGTGGGGGGCCCGGCGCGTGCGCGCGTGATCTTCCTGTTCGGCGGGGTGCTCGCGCTGAGCGGCGCCGACGGGGCAACCGTCGGCGCGGTCGCGCCGCAGCTCGAGCAGGCGCTGCACATCGGCAACACCAAGATCGGTCTGCTGAGCTCGGTGGCGCTGCTGGTGGGGGCGGTGTTCGTGATTCCCATCGGCCTGCTCGTCGACCGCTTCAAGCGTGTGCCGCTGCTGTCGGGGAGCATCGTGCTGTGGAGCATCGCGTCGCTGGCCAGCGGGTTTGCGGGCAGCTACGGCAGCCTGCTGCTTACCCGGCTCGCGCTCGGCGCCGTGATCGCGACCGCGGGGCCCGCGATCGCTTCGCTCACCGGCGATTACTTCCCCGGTCGCGAGCGAGCGCGGATCTACTCGTACATCCTGGGCGGCGAGGTCGCGGGCACGGCCGCCGGCTTCATCGTCAGCGGCACGGTCGCGAGTGTGATCTCGTGGAGGGCGGCGTTCGTGCTGCTGTCGATCCCCGGCTTCTTCCTCGCGCGGACGCTGTGGCGCACGCTGCCGGAGCCGCTGCGCGGCGGCCAGAGCCGGCTGGAGCCGGGCGTGGTCGATCTTCACGAGGCGGTCGCCGCGGCCTCCTCGAGGGCCGACTCGCAGGACGAACACGCTGGCGAGCCGGCGCCCGCAAGCGACGAGCCCTTTCGCGAGACGGCGCGCGAACGCGGGCTGGCGCCCGACCCACAGCTGGTGCTCACGGAGGACCCGCGGGCGATGGGACTCGTGCACGCCGTTCGCTACATCCTCTCGATTCCCACGAACCTGCTGCTGATCATCGGCTCCTCGCTCGGCTACTTCTTCTTCGCCGGGCTGCAGACATTCGGCATCCTGTTCGTGCGCGGTCACTATCACGTAGGCCAGGCGAGCGCCGAGCTGGCGCTGGTACTGCTCGTCGTCGGTGCGCTGATCGGAACGCTCGCCAGCGGTCGCGTGACCGACTACGCGATGCGCCGCGGCTTCCTCGAGGCACGCGTGATCATCCCCGCCGCCTGTTACATGAGCGCGGCCGCGCTGTTCGTCCCCGGCGTCCTGATCAGCCATCTGACGCCGGCGCTGTGGTTCGACGTGGCGGCCGCCGCGCTGCTGTCGGCCGCCAACCCGCCGCTGGACGCGGCCAGGCTGGACATCATGCCCGCCGGGCTGTGGGGGCGAGCCGAGAGCACGCGCACGTTCCTGCGCTCGCTCGCCCAGGCGCTCGCCCCGCTGGCGTTCGGGGGCCTCGCCGACGTGATCGCCGGCATCGCGCCCGAGCAGACCCCGGTCGGCACCCACTCCGCGCCGATCTCCCCGAGCGCCGCCACCGGTCTCGAGCTCAGCTTCCTGATCATGCTCGTCTCGCTCGCGTGGGCCGGCGTGTTTCTCGCGCGCGCGCGAACCACCTATGCGCGCGACCTCGTGACCGCGGGCGCCTCCGACGACTGGCTGCGCGAGCACGCACCGCTGTAACGGCGCGCTTGCGGACGGTGTACCTGAAGCATGGAGCAGATCCACGAGGCCCAAGAGCTTGTAACGCATGAGCCCACGCCCGCCGGCGCGTCGGTCGACCTGGACAGCTTCCGCGAGCGCTCGCTGCAGCGGGGCGTGAACCCGCTGATCTACTGGACGCTGCGAGCGGTGCTCGTGCCGGCGTTCCTGGTGTACCTACGCATGCAGCGCGTCGGCCGCGAGCACCTGCCACGCAGCGGGCCGCTGCTGCTGGCGTCCAACCACCGCAGCTTCCTCGACCCGTTCTTGATCGGCACGCTCGTGCGCCGTCCCGTGTACTACATGGCCAAGCGCGAGCTGTTCGAAAAGCGCTGGCAGGCGTGGATCCTGAACGCGCTGGGCGCGTTCCCGGTGGACCGTGGCGCGGGCGACCGCGACGCGATGGAGACCGCCCGCGCGATCCTCGCGCGCGGCGACTGCGTGGTGGTGTTCCCCGAGGGCACGCGCGTGCGCCCGGGCCCGCTGGGCGATCCGCGCCGGGGCATCGGCCGCCTCGCCCTGGAGACCGGCGCGCCGGTGGCGCCCGTGGCGGTGATCGGCTCAGACGCCGTGCGCAGGGGCTGGCGCATACGTCCGCGCAAGGTGCGCCTGCGCGTCGGCCGGCCGCTGCGCTACCCAACCGTCGAGAGTTGCTCGCCGGCGCTCGCGTCCGCTGTGACCGAGCGCATCTGGGCGTGCGTCAGCCTGCAGTGGGACTGGCTGGATGGCGTCGAGGCGGCAGATCAGGCGCTCGAACGCGAGGCTCCCAAGCGCGAGATATCGCGTGCCGCATGAGCGCGCGAGCGGGGCTCGAGCCCAGCGCGGGGATAGGGTTCGATGAGTGAGCGAGCAAGTCAGCCAGAAGCCGAAGGCGCAGCTCGACGCGGAGTTCTCCGATCTCTACCGCGCACACCTGCGCGACGTGTACAGCTACGCGTACTACCGCGTGGGCGATCACCACGACGCGGAGGACCTCACCGAGCAGACCTTCCTGCAGGCCTACCGGCACTTCGAGCGTGCGCAGCGCGAATCCGACGGACGGCCGCTGCGCCCGTGGTTGATCCGGATCGCGCACAACCTCGCCGCGAACCTCTATCGCGACCGCTCGCGCAAGCCGGTGTCGCCGATCGACGACACGACGACGCTCACCGCGATGCACACGACCGAGCAGCTGGTGGAGGGCCGCGACGAGCTCAGCCGCGTGCTCGACGGGGTGCAGATGCTTCCCGACGACCGCCGCGAGGCGCTGATCATGCGCTTCGCGCTGGGCATGGACAACCGCGAGATCGCGCGCGCGCTCGGCCGCTCCGACGGCGCGACCAAGGTGCTGATCCACCGCGCGATCAAGCAGCTCGAGGAGCTCGTCCATGACTGAGGCCGCACCCAGCTTCGAGGGGCTGCTGCGCGAAGCGCTCGCGCCGGTCGAGCCGCCGGCCGACCTCGCCGAGCGCCTCGAGGTCACGCTCACGAGCATCACCGAGCTGGCCGCGGACGAGCTCGAGGCGTGGGAGCTCTCGGCGATGCGCGACCCGCGCAACTGGGCGCGTCCCGCCGCCGCGCTCGTCGTCGGTGGCACCGCCGGCGCCGCGCTCGTGCTGCTGCGCGTGCGCAGGCGCGCGCACGGCCCCAGCGCACGCCTGGACGGAGTGCGCGAGACCGCAGAGCGCGCGGTCAACGACGCGATCGGCGACATCGGGCGCGAGGCGCGCAAGCTGCTCGGCGATCGCTAGCGCGATCGCCACGCCGCGAGGCCCCGCGCGACCGTCGGGGTGGGGCAGGCCTTGCAGCTAGGCTCTGCTTCCCGTCATGGCCACCTGCTACCGCCACCCCTCGCGCGAGACGGGGGTCTCCTGCTCCAACTGCGGGCGGCCGATCTGTCCCGACTGCATGACCACCACGCCGGTCGGGATGCGCTGCCCGGAGTGCGCCAGCCAGCGCACGAAGGTGGTGCGCATGCGCGAGCTGGCGAAGGTCCCGCGCGTCACCTACGCGCTGATCGCGATCAACGTGCTCGCGTTCCTCACCGAGCAGGGGCAGTTCACGCTGCTCGGCGCGCAGATCCACGGGCCGGTGATCAACGAAGGGGTGCTGTTCCGCGAAGCGATCGCCTCGCCCCACGACCAGTACTGGCGCCTGCTCACGAGCGGGTTCCTGCACGAGAACTTCGTCCACATCGGCTTCAACATGTACCTGCTGTACCTGCTCGGGATGATGCTCGAGCCGGCGATCGGATCGGCGCGCTTCGCCGCGATCTACTTCACCTCGCTGCTCGTCGGCTCCTTCGGGGTGGTGTTCGCGACCAACGCTCCGAGCCTCGGGGCCTCGGGCGCGATCTTCGGGCTGATGGGCGCCGCGGTGGTGGAGCTGCGCGCGCGCGGGATCAGCGTGCAGCAATCGGGGATCGGCGGGCTGATCGTGATCAACCTGATCTTCAGCTTCACGTTCGCCAACATCTCCGTCGGCGCTCACGTCGGCGGGCTGATCGCCGGCTTCCTCGCGGGCCTCGCGATTCGCACCGCCGATCAGCGCAAACTGCCCGCGCTGGGGTTCCTGGCCTGTTTGCTGCTCTCCGCGGCGGCGGTGGCCGGGGCGATCGCCGTCTCGGGGGCCACCGGTAGCGGCTTCGCCTGAGCGCCCGCCGGCGCCTGGGGGATGCGCTGCGGGTGCAGCACGTGCGCGAGCAGCTCCAGGCCGTCGATCAGCCGCGGGCCGGGCCTCGAGAAGTACGCGGAGGCGTTGACCGCCACCACCCGCTCCGCGCCCAGGCCGGCGAGCTCGCGCGCATATGTGACGCCCTCCGCGTGAGCGCGCGGCGCGTCGTAGCCGCACGGCATCAGCACCACCACCTCGGGCCGGGCGGCGGCGAGCTGCACCCAGGAGACCGTCCGCGACGGTTCGCCGGGTAGCCCCAGCACGTCCTCGCCGCCGGCGAGCTCGATCAGCTGCGGCGTCCAGTGGCCCGCCACGTAAACCGGGTCCAGCCACTCCAGCGCCGCGACGCGCGGGCGCGGCCGGCCGCGCACGGCGAGCCGCACGCGGTCGATGCGCGCGGCCATGTCGTGCACGAGCGCAACGCCTGCGTCGCGCCGGCCGGTCGCCTGGGCGATCGTGCGCACGTCGCCGAGCGTCTCGCCGAACGTCTTCGGGTCGAGCGCGATCACGCGCGGCGCCGACGGCAGCGTCTTGGCCACCTGTGCGACCTCGTCGTAGGAGACGGCGCACACCGGGCACAGCGCCTGCGTGACGATCAGCTCGGGCTCGAGCGCCGCGAGCCGGTCGCGGTCGAGCTCGTAGATGGCCTCGCCGGCGAGCGTGCGCTCGCGCACCGCCGTGTCGATCTCGCCAGCGCTCAGGCCGTCCGGCAGCACATTGCGCGTGACATGCGTCAGCGCCTGCGCCACCGGTGGGAAGTCACACTCGTGCGTCACGCCCACCACCTGCTCGCCGAGGCCGAGTGCGAACAGCAGCTCGGTGGCGTGCGGGACGAGGCTGACGATCCTCATGCCGTGACTGTAGGGCCTGTCGGGCTGCGGCGACCGGGACTGTCCGAACGGTGCGATCGGCGTAACCTCGCAGCCGATGAGCCTGCTCAGCGACTCGGAGGTCAAGCACCGGCTTGCCGGCGTCCCGGACTGGCGTGCCGGCGAGGAGCGAACGATCGTCCGCGATCTGCAGTTCGCGAGCTTCGCCGACGCGATGAGCTTCGTCAATCGCGTCGCGGAGGCGGCGGAGGGCGTCAACCACCACCCCGACATCCTCCTGCACGGCTGGAACAAGGTCCGCCTGACGCTGTCGACCCACTCCCAGGGCGGGCTCACCGACGCGGACTTCCAGCTCGCCGCCCAGATCGACCGCCTCGCGTAGGCGACCAGTGCGCTTGCTACCGTTGGGGCCGTCGAGCACCCGATGAACGACGACGAAGAACTTCCTCGAAGTAGCGTCGCCCGAGCGCCCTCCGCGTGAACGGCCTCAAGCTGATCCTGACGGCGCTGCTGATCGCCGTCAACGCGTTCTTCGTGATCGCCGAGTACGCGCTCGTGCGCTCGCGCCGCGCGCGCCTGGAACTGATGCGCGAGGAAGGCGCCAAGGGGGCGGCGCTCGCGCTGGAGCAACTGGCGAACGTCAACGAATACATCTCCGCGGTGCAGATCGGCGTGACGATGACCTCGATCGGCATCGGAGCGCTGGGCGAGCCCGCGCTGGCGTCGATCCTGAAGGGCGCGCTCGGAAACACGATCAGCCACGGCGTCGCCGTGGTGGTGGCGGTGATCGTCGCGTTCGCGATCATCTCCTCCGCACAGCTGATCGCGGGCGAGATGGTGCCGAAGTTCTACGCGATCGATCGCGCCGAGGCGGTCGCCCGGCGGGTCGCCCGGCCGCTGCAGGCCTTCAGCAAGCTGTTCCATCCGTTCATCGTCGCGCTCACCGCTATCGCCGACCGCATCCTGCGTCTGCTCGGCGTGGACATGAGCCAGGAGCGCCGCGGCGGCTCCACCGACGAGCTGAAGCGCCTGATCGCCGAGTCCCACGAGGGCGGGCAGATCGACCAGGGCGAGGCGGGGATGCTGAGGGGGGTCTTCCACCTGCACGAGCAGGAGGCCCGCCAGGTGATGACGCCAGCGCCGGCGGTGGTCACGGTGGACATCTCCCAGGACGTGGAGACGGCGCTGCGCCTGTGCGTTTCCAGCGGCCACACGCGGCTGCTGGTGATCGAAGGCGAAGACCGCGATCGCGTGCGCGGGATCGTGCACGTCTCCGAGCTCGTGCGCCAGATGATGCAAGAGGGGCCGCACACGCCGATCGAGCCGGTCGTGCACGACGCGCTGATCGTGCCGGAGACAAAGCCGCTAGATGACCTGCTCGCGGACCTGCAGCGCCAGCGCACGTCGATGGCGGTGGTGGTCGATGAGTACGGGCGCGTCGTCGGCGTGGTGACGGTCGAGGACATCGTCGAGGAGGTGGTGGGGGAGATCGCCGACGAGACCGACCCCGACGCGGGAGAGATCCGCAAGCTCGCCGACGGCGAATGGTTCGTGCGCGGCCATGTCGCCGTCACCGATCTCGCCGACTACGGCCTGCACCTGCCGGTGGACAGCGATGCTTACAACTCGGTCGGCGGCTTCGTGTTCGCGCAGCTGGGGCGGTTGCCCAAGCGCGGCGACACGATCGCCGCCAACGGCTTCTCGATCCGGGTGGAGTCGGTGCGCGAGAACCGCATCGAGGCGGTGCGCATCCGCGAGCGCCGCCAGGTGCCCTCCCGCGAAGATCGCGTCTCCGAGGATTGAGCCGTTAAACACGTCCGGCCCGCGGGGGGAGCGGACCGGATCGTGCGCACTGGGAGGAGGCGGGTGTGCGATGCGACATGACGTCGCATGAACCAGTATCGCGATGTTGATCAACAGCAGCTAAAAGCCAGCTGTCATTGCATAAATTCTCGCGAAGAAACGCGCTCAGGCATGCGTGCGCGCCATTTGCGCCTCAGTAGGAATGCAGCCCGCGCCCGCTCTTGCGCCCGAGCGCGCCTTCTGCGATCAGCTCCTGCAGGCGTGCGGGCACGGGCTCGCCGATCGTCTCGCCGATCGCCTTGGAGACATCCAGGCCGACGAGGTCGAGCAGCGCGAGCGGTCCCATCGGGTGCCCGGCGCCGAGGCGCATGCACGTGTTGACGTCGGCGGGGTCCATGCCGGTCTGTTCGACGAGTCGCACGGCGCTGAACAGGTACGGGAACAGCAGCCGGTTGACGACGAACCCGGGGATGTCGGGGACCTCGACGGGCGTCTTGTCGAAGTCCTCGCACAGGGCGAGCGCCCGCGCGCGCGTGTCGGCGCTGGCTGTGGTCGGGAAGATCAGCTCGATCAGCTGCATCTTGGTGACGGGGTTGAACACGTGCAGCCCGAGGAAGCGCTCCGGGCGTCCGCTGGCCTCGGCCAGCCGCTGCACCGACAGCGATGAGGTGGTGCTGGCGAGGATCGCGTCGGCGTCGAGGATCGCGTCGAGCTCGGCGTGCAGCCGCGCCTTGACGTCGTGGTCCTCGACGACGGCCTCCACGACGAACGTCGCCGGCGCGAGCGCCTGGGGGTCGGTGACGATCTGGATGTCATGGAACCCACCCACCCTGTCGACTTCCGCGCCGAGCCGGCTGAGGGTCTTCTCGACCGTCGCGCGGGCGCGCTCGGCGGAGGTCTCCGAGCGCGCGAGCAGCAGCACGGGCCCATGGTGGGCCGCGGTGGCGGCGAGGCCGCAGGCGATGGCGCCGCTGCCGGCGATGGCGAGGCGTTTGCTCAAGGTTCTCCTTTGGGCTGGTCTACAGCTCCCCCATCCTGGCTGACTGACCAGTCAATCGATGGACGCGGTAGAGTGTTGGTGCAGGGTTCGGGCATCTTATTCAGCCGCTGGCGGGCGGGCTTTCAACCGGGACGCCGCGGGATGGGCGAGATGCGCGGGCCCCCAATCCTCTCCATTACCAGCCGCGCCAACACTCCGTAGGAGGACTGCAGACATGAGGCAACCAGAGGGCCGCGAAGTCGTGATCGTCGAGGCGGTGCGCACGCCGATCGGCCGCGGGCACAGAGAGAAGGGCTACTACAAGGACACGCACCCGAACGAGCTGCTCGGCGCGGTCTACAGCGAGGTGATCAAGCGCGCGGGCATCGACGCGGCGCAGGTCGAAGACGTGATCGCGGGCTGCGTGTCGCAGTTCGGCGAGCAGGGTCTGAACGTGGCGCGCAACGCGTGGCTGCAGGAGGGCCTGCCGATCGAGACTCCCGGCACGACCGTCGACCGCCAGTGCGGCTCGGCGCAGCAGGCGGTCAACTTCTCAGCGGGGCTGATCGCGGCGGGCGTGCACGACGCGATGATCGGCTCGGGCGTGGAGCACATGGGCCACCTGCCGTTCTCGGCGGTCGCCCAGACACAGGGGGAGTTCGGCCTGGCGTTCCCGCCGGAGCTGATGGCCAAGCACAACATCGTCGGCCAGGGCCTCGGCGCGGAGATGATCGCCGACCAGTGGGAGATCTCCCGTTCCGAGCTCGACGAGCTGGCCGTGCGCTCGCACCGACTCGCCAACCAGGCGACCCAGGAGGGCCGCTTCGAGCGCGAGATCGTGCCGATGCAGGTCAACGGCGACACGTACGTCACCGATCAGGGCATCCGCCCGGACACCAACCTCGAGGCGCTGTCGCAGCTGAAGCCCGCGTTCAAGCCCGACGGCAAGATCACCGCGGGCAACGCGTCGCAGATCTCAGACGGCGCCGCTGCGGTGCTGCTGATGTCCGCCGACAAGGCCCGCGAGCTCGGACTCACTCCACGCGCGCGGATCGTTGACCAGACGACCGTCGGCTGTGACCCGGTGAAAATGCTCGAGGGCCCGATCCCCGCCACGCGCAAGATCCTCGAGCGCAACGGCATGGCCATCGACGACATCGACCTGTTCGAGATCAACGAGGCGTTCGCACCCGTCGTCGCCGCGTGGCGCCGCGAGCTCTCGCCCGACATGGACCGCGTCAACGTCAACGGCGGCGCCATGGCCCTGGGTCACCCCCTCGGCTCGACCGGCGCGCGTCTGATCACCACGCTGCTGCACGAGCTCGAGCGCTCTGACAAGGAAGTCGGCTTCGTGACCATGTGCTGCGGTGGGGGACTCGGCACGGGCACGCTCATTCAGCGCGTCTGAGTCGTTTTTGATTTATGGGGCCGGCCTTCGGGCCGGCCCCGCGGGGTCGCGGGGTGGCTCAGAGTCGGGCCGCCCCGCGTTCCTGTGCGGGGGTGGGGCGCGGCGTGCCTTCTCGGTGAGGTGATTGGGGCGTGGCCGCATACTCTCTTTTGCGACGCTGTATAGCGATGGTTATACGGAATGTCGCGAGCGTATTGGTAGAGTGGAGCGACGGTGCGCAATCTAGACATCAATAGTGATGCTTAATTGGCAAAAATGGCTGTAAAGCATCATTAGCGATGTAGTTGGCAGCAATATCTGCTAGTCTCTACATCAAATCAGATGTCTTCTAGCCCAAAATCGACCTAACGCATCACTACTGATGAATCTCGAAGAGCTGATGACCGACGCTGCGGTTCTCGCCGAGCTTGGCCGCAGGCTGGCGCGGCATCGCCTCGAACGCAACTGGACTCAGGCCGAGATGGCCGCTGAGGCGGGACTCGGTCAGGCGACGGTGCAGCGTGCGGAGCGGGGGGAGTCGGTTCAGATGACCTCCATGATCAAGCTGCTGCGGACGCTGGGGCTGCTCGGGTCCTTCGACGCTGCCGTGCCCGAGTCGATCACTCTGCCGATCGCGCAGTTGGAGCGCGAGCGGCGGAGAACCAGGCAGCGTGCGAGCGGCGAGGGCCACGCTGCGGCGCAGTCCAGCGAGCAGCCGTGGATGTGGGGCGACGAGCCTGGTGGCACCTCGTGACAGTCGCGGCGGTGACGCTGTGGGGGTCGCGCATCGCAGCTGTCTCGATCGATGCGGGTGCACGCTACGCGACGTTCCAGTACGACCCGGCCTTCGTGCGCAGTGGCATCCAGATCGCGCCCGACAGAATGCCGCTGCGCGCGCAGCCCTACAGCTTTCCGAGCCTGCCTCATGACGCGTTCAGCGGCCTCCCCGGCTTGTTGGCCGACTCGCTGCCGGATCGTTGGGGAACGGCGCTCGTCAACGCCTGGCTGGCGTCGCAGGGACGCGAGGAGTCGAGCTTCGACGTGGTTCAGCGGCTCTGCTACGTCGGCACGCGCGGCGTTGGAGCGTTGGAGTTCCAGCCGGCACGCGAGCCGGCGGCGCCCGCCAGCGCAGATCTCCAGGTGGACGCGCTCGTGCGCCTCGCGAGCGAGGTGCTGGCCGCACGCGCGCAGTTCGTGGCCGAGCTGAGCGAGAACCCGGACGAGGAGGCGATGAAGGCGATCCTGGCGGTCGGAAGCTCCGCCGGTGGCGCGCGCCCGAAGGCATTCATCGCCTACAACGACGCTACCGGCCAGGTCCGCTCGGGGCAGATCCAGGTCGGCGAGGGCTTTCGGCACTGGCTGCTGAAGTTCGACGGGGTATCGCGCTCAGGCGACCACGGACTCACCGATCCCGAAGGCTGGGGCGCCGTCGAGTACGCGTACTCGAGAATGGCTCGAGCGGCGGGCATCGAGATGACCGAGTGCCGGCTGCTGGAGGAGAACGGCCGCAGGCACTTCATGACCCGCCGCTTCGACCGACCCGACGACGGCGGCAAGCTCCACATGCAGACCGTCGGCGCGCTCGAGCACGTCAGCTACAACGAGCCGGGGACCTACAGCTACGAGCAGGTCTTGTTGCTGATCCGGCGACTGGGCCTCGGCACGCCCGTCGTCGAGCAGCAGTTCCGGCGCATGGTCTTCAACGTGGTCGCACGCAATCAGGACGACCACGTCAAGAACATCGCCCTCCTGATGGACCGCGAGGGCGCCTGGTCGCTGGCTCCCGCATTCGACGTGATCTGGGCCTGGAAGCCCGGCAACCTCTGGCTCGACAGTCACCAGATGTCGATCAACGGTAAGCGCGACGGGTTCACAGTGGCCGACCTGCGGGCGGCGGCAGGCATCGGGGGTTTGAAGCGCGGCCGCGCCCAGGCGATCCTCGCGGAGGTGGCGGCGGTCGTCGCGGGTTGGAGTGAGCTCGCCGACGAAGTCGGAGTCGACGAGCGGATGGCCGAGCAGATCGCCCGCTCCCACCGTCTGGAGCTCCCTCCGCGCTGAGACCGCGCGGCGTCGTCAGTCGCTGGGTTTGGTAGCCCCGGTCCAGTCAACCGCGACCGGCGGCAGCGCGAGCAGGGCGGTCCACGTGGCCGCTTCCACGACGCCGGTCGGCGCGATCGCGTGGGCGCTCTGAAAGGTCTCGACGTCGGTGACGGTCTGCGATCCGAACACGCCGGTGGTTTCCTGGGTGGGGATGGCGCTGGCGAGGTGCTCCTGCATCCACAGCACCTCGTCGTCCTTGTTGCCTTTGCTCAATTCAGGGAAGGACGTGTTGGGCGTGACGCTGATCAGCGGCGCGAGCGGCGACGCGAGCGTGCTCCAGCCGCCGGAGCCCGTTTCCTGCCAGTCCCAGAAGGAGATGCCGGGGGCGCCGTAGAGGACGGCCTCCTCGCGGAAGCGCAGCAGTTCTGCCGCGGACACTCCGCCATAGGTCTGCCCTAGCGGGAAGATCGGGCGGCCGTAGACGCGGTTGGCGATGTAGGTGTTGGCATAGACCGTGTCGACCGACTGGCCGATGTCTTTCCAGTACATCTGCGGCGCGTTGTACTGCGCGCCGCCGGGTCCCAGGAAGACGGAGTACGGGAACGACGGGTGGTCGAAGACGTACGGGAACGAGGCGAGGCCGAGCGGGTAGTTGGGGCCGATCTTCGCGCGCAGGTCGTCGATGTAGGTCTGGGCGGCGGCGTAGTGGCCTTCGTATTCGCCCTCGGCGTCGATCACCAGGCAGTCGGCGCCGTTGGCCACCGCCTCGGCGCCGAGCGCGGCCTCGCCGACGGGTTCGCTGCCGTATACGAACTGCCACGCGCACACTTTCAGCCCGTTGGCGTGCAGTTCGGCGACGAGCTGTGGCGAGAACTGGCTCCAGTAGTTGCTCGAGCCGTCGGAGCTCTTGATGAACAGCGTCGTCACGCCCGCGGCGTGCGCCTGGGCGACGATCGAGGCGACGGTGCCGCCGTCGGACTTGCTCACGTACCAGATCCACATTCCCTGGCCTTCGAAGCCGGTGCCGCTCGTCGCGACCGCGCTCGCCGGTGGGGGGTCTTTGGGGGCAGGCGGGGCGGGCGGGTGCAGCGCGTGGTTGTAGACGTAGATCGGACCGTAGGAGCTCGTGTAGCGCCCACCGCTCAGCAGCACCATGATGTGCCCTGAGTGGGCGTTCTTGGGGACGGTCACCACCAGGCCGGCGCTGGGCTTGTTGGCGATCGCGTAGCGCAGGTGCGCCGCCGGCGAGACGCGGCTGATGTGGGCGCCCGGGGCTTTGGGGAATGCCACGGCCATGCCGGGCTTCAGCCCGACACCTCCGAGCAGCAGCGTGCCGTGTGCCGAGACCTGGTGCGGGTTGCCGCTGCAATGCACGGAGGGAACGCAGCTGACGCTCTGGATGCGCACGCTCGTGACGTGCGGGGACGGCGCCGCGGCCTTGGCTGCGGATTTGCCGCCGGGCTTGGTCGTGGGGGAGCTGGCGGGCTTGGTGGTGGAGGTACCGCCTGCCTTGGTGGTAGATGCGCCGGGCGCCTGCGCGCCTCCCGCGCTGGCCGCACCGGCTGGCAGCGCGCGGGCGCCGAGCACCAGGAGCAACACCGCGACGATTGTGGCGGTGATGACCCTCGATCGCTTGTGGGCGCCTGTGATCGCCAAGACGTTTGACACTCCTTCGCGCAGAGCCGCCTCCCCGGCCGGGGAGGGCGTAAATCCGTGCCCAACCGGCGGCCCCGGACGTTATCGGCTATGCGATCGCAAACCGAATGGTGGCATGGAAGTTGCGCTCCGTCGGCGAGTCCGGCCCACGCGCGGACGCTCAGCCCCAGCGAAAGCCGGTCGTGCTGGGTGTCGGCTCGAGCGGGCTCGACGGCAGGTCGGCGGGCGGATCGGGGAGGTTGAAGGCGCTCGGTGCGACGTCGTTGGGGGCGTCCGGGTGAAACAGCGAGGCCAGGTACTGGTTTTGACCGCGCCCGACGCCGAGCTCGAACTGGCCGCCGCCGTAGTTGCCAATGCCGCGCTCGGAGCAGTAGTCATACGCGTCGAGCAGGTTGCGCAGGCCGCCCAGGCGCGAGGGCTTGATGTTGACCATCCGCGGCGGGTACTTAAGCGCGTCGATGTCGGCGATCGAGTGGATCGGCGCGTCCCACGAGAAGCGCTCGCGGTGAGTGGCGAGCACCGGCTCGGTCTCCGCCGTCAGCGCCGGGTCCTCAATCCAGGCCTGGGGAAACGCCTCGACCACACGGCGGTAGAGCACCGGGTCAGCCGGCTGGTCGACGATCGAGCCGTGATAGAGGCCCTTGAAGTCGACCGAGTCGACCGCGCCTGTGGCGAGGAGTTCGGCGATCAACGGCTCATCCCACGAGCTCGTCGGGTCGAGCTTGAAGCGCAGCGTCGGGTAGAGCGCCAAGCGCCGCCTGAGTGGCTTGAGCGTCGGCGGCTCGCCGAGGCGTAGCGAGACGACGAAGCGCACCGGCCGCGGCACGCGCCCCAGCGCCTCGTGCAGCGTCGTGCCCGCCTGGCGCAGCGCCAGGTCGAGCGCGGCGGACTCGTACGCCCAGGTCCGGTAGCGGCTCGACACCTCGCGCTGGGGCGGCTGCGGGAACAGCTGTAGCTCGGCCAGGTGCGCGCAGAACGAGGCCAGCGTGTAGCGCCCCGCGAGCGCCAGCGTCGGCCCGGCGGCCTGGAGGATGTCGTGATCGACCGCGTCGTACGTGACGTCCTCGCCGAGGCCCTCGTTGCCAGCTCCGCGCAGGCATATGACGGTGCTCTTGCGCTCGAAATCGCTCGAGACGCTCGCCTGCAGGGGCTCCAGTGAGTAGTCGTCGATCTCGAGCGCGAGCTCCGCGACCGTGTCCCAGGTGCTCACCCGCCGGCCTCCTGTTCCAGGCGGCTGACGAGCTCGTCGAGGCGCAGCTCCTCGAGCGCGCCGCCCACCGCCGCGAGCTGGCTCGCGCACAGCTCGATCAGCGTCTTGCCCTCGCTCACGAGCGCGAGCGTCTCGTCGAGGCTCGCCTCACCGGAGTCGAGCCGGCGGATGATCTCCTCGACGCGTGCCGCCGCCGCCTCGTAGGTCTGCGGCCGTCCGGCCTCGTCCGGGGCCGCGCTCATCGCTCGAGGACTCTCGCCGGCAGCGAGCCGTCGGCGAACCGCAGTCGCAGCTCACCGCGTTCGCGCGCGCTCGCAGCCGTCACCACCGGGCTGCCGTCGGCGGACTGCGCCAGCACGTAGCCGCGCTCGAGCGTGCGCTGCGGATCGTGGCCCGCGAGCGCGAGCTCCATCTGCGCGAGCTCTCGCGGGCGGCGCTCGCGGCAGTCGAGCAGGAACGATGCCGCCTTGCGCTCGAGCACCACCGCCCGCCGTTCTGTCAGGCGCCGCTCGGTCTCGGCCCGCCTGCGCGAGCCGGCGCGGATCTCGCGCAGCTGCTGGTGTAGGCGGGCGCGCTGGCGGTCCAGGTGCGCGGCGGGCGCGCGCGAGAAGCTCGCGAGCAGGCGCGCGCGTGTGAGCACCGCGCGGCGCCCATGCTCGCGCAGGCGCGCCGCCGTGGCCGCCTGCTCCGCGCGGGCGCGCGCGCAGTTGACGCCCACAGCCGCCTCGGCGGCGTGCGTCGGCGTCGAGCAGCTCACCGCTGCGACGTCGTCGAGCAGCGTGCGGTCGGTGTGGTGGCCGACGGACGCGATCACGGGCACGCCAAGCAGCGCGACGGTACGGCACAGGGTCTCGTCGCAGAAGCACAGCAGGTCGGCCAGCGAGCCGCCGCCGCGGGCGACGATCACCACCTCGACTCCGCCAACCGCCACCAGCTCGCCCAGCGCACGCACGATCGCGGGGGCTGCGTGGCGGTCCTGCACGGGCGCGAAGCCCCACACCAGCCGGCCCGCCCAGCCGCGGCGCGTGAGCGCCGCGAGCACGTCGTCGCGCGCCTTGCCGCCCTCACCGGTGACGACGCCGATCGTGCGCGGCAGCACAGGCATCGGCAGGCGCTTCTGGGTCTCGAGCAGCCCCTCGCCATCGAGCTGCTTGCGTAGGCGCTCGATCCTCGCGAGCAGGTCGCCGTCGCCGGCCAGGCGCAGGTCGAGCACCGTGAAGGAGAAGCCGGGGGAGGAGGTGGCGCTGCCGGGGTAGTAGTCACAGCCGCCCGCCACCACCACCTGCATGCCCTCCGCGGGCGCGCCCGCGCGCGCGACCATCGCGTCCCAGTCATCGCGCCACGCCGCGCACGGGATCGCGCCGATCCCGTCGCGCAGCTCGAAGTACACACGCGCGCGCGACGGTCGCAGGTTCACCAGCTCTCCCATCAACTGCACGCGCGTGAACGAGCGCAGCTTGGAGCGCAGCGCGGCGGCGTACTCACCGACCGGATACGGGCCCGACAGCGCGCTGTCGGAGATGCCCGTCGCAGCCGGGGATGCGGGGTGGGCGGACGTGGACACGCAACGCAGCATAGGCGCTAGCATCGACGGCGATGCGCCGCTGCGAACTCCCGCCCGGCTCCTGATACCGGTGGCCAAGCACAACACCGGGCGGCGCGCACGCTCGCGCAAGCGGCGCCCGGATCCGCACAGCGCAGGGGAGGTCTCGAAGCGCGCCGCGCCGTCCGCGCGCCCGTCCCAGCGCGCCGCTCGCGCCGCGGGCCAGACGCAGGCCGTGGGCGAGCGCCCGCAGGCCCCGTGGCATCCGCTGCCGCTGTCGGAGCTGCTGATCCTGGTGGGCATGATCGGCGCGGTGATCGCGTTCCTGCGCGGCGTTGAGAGCAACGCGGCGCTGCTCGGCGCGGGCATAGCGGCGGTCGCGATCGGCACGATCGAGGTCTCGCTGCGCGAGCACCTGGGCGGCTTTCGCTCGCACACCCTGATGCTGGCGGTGCTCCCCGCGGTCGTGTTCCACTCGGCGGTCGTGCTTGTGGTGCTCGCGCTCGCGAGCCGCGCGCCGAGCTGGTTGAACATCGCGCTGCTGCCGATCGACGTGGCGCTGGTGGTCGTCTGCTTCAAACTGCTGCGCGCGCGCTACCTGGACGCTCGGCGCGAGCGCAAGTTCGCAGGCTTGCGCTAGGGCCAGCACCCGGCGTTCGCCGACAATGCGCCGTGCTCGGCCGCTCAGGACTGCGCAGGCGAGGCGGCGCTCAGATTGAGCGACGGCAGAGGACGCTCGCCCTCGGCGGCGCCCTCGCCACGGGTCTCGCCGTCGAAGCCCAGCCGCTGCAGGCGCGCGATCTCGCGTTCGCCTTCGACGCGCGCCGGGTGATCCGGCGGCAGGTCGGCGATCAGGTTGGCGATGCGGTTGCGCAGCTGCAGCGCGAAGTGGGGCGTCGAGGCGCCCATCAGCTGACGCACGTCCTCGACCGTCACCTCATGTGTGCTCGCCTTGCGACTCAGGCGGCGTGGATCCTCGGCTTGACTCAATTTCGCCTCTGTGCGATCGACTGCTTGACTTGCGTGTCCGACACTATTCGACTTGCGAGACCGACGGTTCTTCGGAGTTGCGGTCCTGCGGGCGGATCTCGAGCACGGAGTCGATTTCGGCCTGGGTGACCGCTGAGATCGCTCCTTCGTCGCCGATCAGCCAGCCGTGATTGTAGGCGCCGCGAACCGGCGGGAACTGCGGTGTGCTGTACGCAGGCTGGATGTCGGACAGGTAGCCGGCGAGCGCCGGCGGCACCTGCGCTGGCCGGGCGAGCAGCAGCAGCGGCCCGTAGTCGCCGGTCGCCGATAGCAGCGCCGACGCGGGGCCGTCGAGGGGGCGGCTGGCGTTGGCGAACACGAGCCCGTGGCCGGGTTCTTTGACGCCCCAGCCGAAGCTGCCGTCGGTGTAGCGCGCGATTTCGATCGCGTTCTGGACGGCCGTTTCGCCGGCGGCCGGCGAGGTGTCGGTGGTGATCGTCTTGACCGAGCCGAAGTGGCGCAGCTCGCCGAGCGTGTGGTTGCCGAGCGCTGCGCCGTCGATCACGTAGATCGACGGCCTGTGCAGAGCGGCGAGCACGGTGCCGGTCTGTGCGGGAACGCGCGAGCGCGTGACGAACAGGATCGGCGCGCCGCTCAAGGCCGCGAGCCCCGCCGCGGGCATCGCAAGCGCGGGTGGGGCATCGGCGGGGAGCACGATCACCTGATGCGGCGCCGCCGCGTCGAGCGTCTGCGCGAGCTGCTCGATGCCCGCGGCGCTCACCGTGGGCAAGCCGACGGGCACCGTGCGCGTGAGGTAGTTGTCGGGCACCACCGCCGAGGTGCCGATGCGGATCACCTGTGCGCCGCCGAGGGCGGGCGCACCCAACGGGTGCATCGCTTCGAGCGTCTGACGCGTGACCGCGGAGAGCGTGTTGCCTTCGCTGTACAGGATCGGCGCGCCGGTGGGCGCGCTCGAGAGCACCGACGCGGCGAGCGCCGGCAGCCAGGCGCGCTCGTTGACCAGCACGACCACCAGCGGCCGCGTAGCCGCCGTGAGGCCCGGGTACACCGCGCGCGCGACCGCCGCCGCGTCCGATGCCGCGTCAGCCCCGCCCAGGCGCGTCGTGTTGCGCGTGGCCACGCTCACCGCGCCCTGCGCCGCCACCGGTGCGAGCTGGCGCGTCGGCCCGCCGCCGCTGATCTGTTCGGAGCCGCCCTTTCCGCAGCCGGCGAGTCCCGCGGCGGCGAGCACCAGCACGGTCAGAAGCGGTCCTCGCGCCAGGGTGCGCATTGCCGGCACACTAGCGGTCGCGCAAAAGCGCGGCATTTGCGGACAAACGTGCGAAAAGGTGTGCATGTCCTGCAAGCGTCCTTGCACTCTGCTAGCGTGCCCGCCCGAATGCCGAGTCCTTGACCAGGTGTCAGGGAACGGGGGACCCAAGTTGTTGGGGCGAATCCCGCGGTAGGACCGTGAGAAGCGCAGGCTCTTTCAGCGCTAGCCCGTCAGCTAACCCCGCAGGCCGACGAAAGAGGTTGTTCTCGTGCGGGTTCGCTGCTTTGCAGTATTTCTTTGCAGTCTGATCGTCTCGATGGTCGGCGCCGCAGCCGCTATGGCCAACGGAAGCGGTGGGGTGGCGGCGGCAGAACCGTCTCCCAGCAAACCGACGACATCCGTCCCGGCTGTCCACGCGCCGGTGACCGCCAAGTCTTCGAAGATCGCCTACAAGGGCCCCGTCTACGAGAAGACGGCCACCGGCGAAGTCGTGCCCTTCGTGGCGCCCGCGAAGACCAGCGCCACGACCGGCACGGTCGCCAGCGCCACAGGCGGCAGCGCCGTAGCGCCGACCGAAGCGGCCGCGGGCAGCCTGCCGACGGAAGTTCCCGGCCAGCTCACGATCGGCGACGGCATGACCTCGGCGACGGGCCCGACACCGCGGCCGGAGTTGCTGGTCCCAGGCACCACCGCGCGCTTCGTCGACGGCCTTGCCGCCGCCCCGGAGGGGGCCCCGGCGGCGGTCCAGGAGATCATCTGGGCGGGGAACGAGCTGATCGGGTTGCCCTACATCTACGGCGGTGGCCACGGCTCCTTCGTCTCACCCGGATATGACTGCTCGGGCACGGTGTCCTTCGCGCTCCATGGCGCCGATCTGCTCGCCGTCCCGGAGGACTCCTCCGAATTCGAGGGCCGGGGGTCGCGCGGAGACGGACGCTGGGTGACGATCTTCGCCAACGCCGGCCACGCCTACATGACCGTGGCGGGGTTGCGTCTGGACACAAGTCCCGCGGAAGACCCCGCCGACCTGCAGGGTCCGCGCTGGCGTCCGCTGCGCCAGACGAACGCCGGCTTCGTGGTCCGCCACCCCACCGGGTACTAACGCCGCCCGCCGCCCGGCGCCCGCTGTTGTGCGGGGGGGCGACATCCTCCAGTCGGCTACGCTTGAGGTGTTGGCCGAGCTCGTCGGTCGCCTCGTGGAAAAGCAATAGGAGGATCAGATGGCCGGCTTGACTGGGCGCATGTCCACCGTAGTGAAGGCGAAGGTCTCGAAACTGCTCGATCGCGCCGAAGATCCGGCCGAGACCCTCGACTACAGCTACCAGAAGCAGGTCGAACAGCTGCAGAACGTCAAGAAGGGCATCGCCGACGTGGTGACGGCCAAGAAGCGCCTGCAGATGCAGGAGAGCTCGCTGCAGCAGAGCGTCGTCAAGCTCGACACCCAGGCCCGCCAGGCGCTGTCGGCCGGCCAGGAAGACCTGGCCAAGACCGCGCTCGAACGCAAGAACGTCGCCCAGACAGAGCTGCAGGGGCTCGACACCCAGGTCGCCGAACTCGAAGACCAGCAGCAGAAGCTCACCGACTCCGAGCAGAAACTTCGCGCCAAGATCGAAGCGTTCCGCACCAAGAAGGAGGTCATCAAGGCGCAGTACTCAGCCGCCGAGGCCCAGGTGCGGATCTCCGAGGCGGCGACCGGCGTCGGCGAGCAGATGGCCGACGTGGGGCTCGCGATGCAGCGCGCCGTCGACAAGACCGAAAACATGAAGGCGCGAGCCGACGCAGTCTCCGAGCTGGAAGCAGCCGGCACCTTCGAAGATATCGGCCAGCTCGGGTCCGGCGAAGACGACATCGACCGCCAGCTCAAGCAGCTCTCGAGCGCGCCCGCCGTCGAAGACGACCTCGCGAAAATGAAGGCCGAACTGGGCCAAGGCGCCGCCGCGGCGGCTCCCCAGATCGCCGCGCCGGGCGGGGACGCGAACGCTGGTGCGGCCCCCGACCCCAATGAGGCGGCTCAGCAGCCGAGCGAGAGTGGCGGCCAGTCATGATCGTCCGCATCTCCGGTGAGGGTCAGTACCGGCTCCCGGACGACGACGCCGAGCGCGTGGACGAGTTGCGCGGCAAAGCTCTGGCGATCGTCGACAGCGGCAACGAAGACGGCTTCGCCGATGCCTTCGCCGCACTGCTCGACTACGTGCGCTCCCACGGCACGCTGCTCGGCGACGACGAGCTAGAGGGCTCGGACGTGATCCTGCCACCCGCCGACTACAGCTTCGAGGAGACCGGCCGGGAGTTCACCGGCGAGGGTCTGATCCCCGACTAGCGACCACGGGTGGGGGGTAGGACGACCACCACGCCGAACTCTGTATAACAATAGTTACACAGCGTTTTGCAACGGAAGTGACCCACGACGCCCCCCGATCCTCAGATGATCAGATCGGGATTCCCCACAGCGGGAACCATCGCTCCAGTTCCGGCTCGATCGGCAGTTCTGAAGCCATCTGCGCCTTGATCTGCAGCTCGCGCTCGGTGTCGCGCTGCTGCCCATTGCCGGTGGCTGGCACGAACGGGTACCAGTAGCCACGCTTGTAGTTGTAGATGAAGTACACGCGCTGCTTGCGCGCGTTGACGAACGCGAACACCGCGCACAGCAGCCGCTCGCCGTAGCCGGCGGTCTCGATCGAGCTGGACACGGCGTTGATGCCGACCGCCAGGTCTTCCACGCTGGGAGCGCCAGCAGGGTTTTCCAGGATCATCCAGCGGTAGCCGTAGCTGTCGTCCTGGGTCGTGACTTTCGTCCCGCTCTCGCCGCCCGTCGCCGTCACTACCTGTTCCATTTCTCGCAGCGTGCTTTCGAAGTCGCTGGTCGCCAGCGCCTGGAACACGATCGCGGCCTTGCCGGTGGGTTCGATCTGATGCTCGGCCTGGAGCGTGACGTAGGCGGTCGTGATCGCGAACAGACGGTCGGGCGCGGGGCCCTTGACCGTATGCCGGCCGGTGAGGGCGTCGCGCAGCCCCACTAGACGCTGGATCCGGCGGTCGTACGGGGCGCCATGCGGGTCAGGCGGCGCCCTGGAGCTGAGACTCCAGCCGCTCGAGCGCCGCGAGGCGCTTCTCCAGTGGCGGGTGGTCGGCGAAGATGTTCATCAACGAGGTCTTGGTGCGCGCGGGCAGGATGAAGAACGCGCTCATCGGTTCGGCCTTGCGCAGGTCCTGCGTCGGGACGCGCTCCATCGTGCCGCTGATCTTCAACAGCGCCGACGCCAGCGCGCTCGGACGCCCGGTCAGCACCGCCGAGCCGCGGTCGGCCGCGTACTCGCGATAGCGCGAGAGCGCCCGCAGTAGCAGGAACGAGATCGCGTACACGATCGCGGAGACGAGCAGCACGATCATGATGTCCTCCTCCTCGTCGCGGCTGCGACCGTAGCCACCGCCGAAGCCACCGCCGAAGAACAGCGCGAACTGCATGATCATCGCGGCGAGCGTCGCGAAGAAGCTCGCGAGCGTCATCACCAGCACGTCACGGTTGATCACGTGCGTGAGCTCGTGCGCCATCACGCCTTCAAGCTCCGCGGGCGACAGTAGCTCCATGATGCCGCGCGTCGCGCACACGGTGGTCGCCTTCTTCGATTTGCCCATCGCGCACGCGTTCGGCATCGAGGTCTCGATCACGCCCACTTTCGGCTTGGGCAGGTCGGCCTGCACGCACAGCCGTTCCACGATCGCGTGCAGCTCCGGCTCCTGGTCGGGAGTCACCTCTTTGACGCCCATCGTGGCAAGCGCGATCTTGTCCGAGCCGAACAGCTGCAGCATCAGCAGCACCACCGCCACGACCACGATCAGCCCAGCGCCGGCGCCGGCCGCGAACAGCGCGCCGATGAACACCACGTACACGGCGGTCAGCAGGAACATCGTCAACAGCATGCGCGCCTGCAGGCCCGTGTCTTTGCCGAAGTTGGATCGCGGCGTAGCCATGTGAGCGATTGTCGCAGAAGGAGATACGGGTGCCATAAAGTTCGGCCGCGAACGATGCCCGCCGCCCTGCCCCGCGCCCGCGTGCGATGAAGCCCGAAATCGACATCCTGGGCATCTCGATCAAGACCTTCGGCGTGATGTTCGCGCTCGGCTTCCTCGCGTGCGGCTGCCTGCTCGCGCGCCGACTGCGCGAGCTGCACAAGCCGGTCGACTGGTCGTATGAGCTCGTGTTCGCCGCGCTGCTCGGCGGCGTGATCGGCGCGCGCGCCTACTACGTGATCCAGAACTACAGCGAAGTCAGGCACGACTTCTTCAAGAGCCTGTTCTCCGGCGCCGGCCTCGTCTGGTACGGGGGCGTCATCGGCGGTGCGATCGCCGTGTACGCGTGGATGCGCTGGCGCGATGCGCTCGAGCTGCGGATGCTCGACATGTGCGCCACCGCGCTCGCGCTCGGATACGCGATCGGGCGCATCGGCTGCCAGGTCTCCGGCGACGGTGATTACGGGATCCGCTCCAGCCTGCCGTGGGCGATGGGCTACCCGCACGGCACGCTGCCCACGCCGCCGGGGGTGCGGGTGCAGCCGACCCCGATCTACGAGACGGTCGCGATGTGCCTGCTCGCGTACGTGCTGTGGCAGCTGCGCGACCGCGTGCGGCCAGGGGTGGTGCTCGCTCTGTACCTCGTTGGCAGCGGCTTGGAGCGCTTCCTCGTGGAGTTCATCCGCCGCAACAAGGAGGTCCTGGCCGGGCTGACCGCTCCGCAGCTCGAGAGCCTCGTGCTGCTCGCCATCGGGCTGCTGTGGCTCGCGGCGATCGTTCGGCGTGGTGGGCTCGGCGCCCTGCGCCCGTCGGTGGCGTGAGCTCGCTACACGGGTTTTCTGCGTCGGGCAAGCGATAATCACCGGCCATGGCGATCGGAACGAGCCTTTCTCCCGTCTTTCCGCTGGGCAGCCGGCTCAACGAGCGCGGCCGTCTGGAGGTGGGCGGCTGCGACACGATCGAGCTGGCGAGGGAGTTCGGCACCCCTGCCTACATCGTCGCCGAGGACGATCTGCGCACACGCGCGCGGGCGTTCGTGCGGGCGGGTCGCGACGCCGGCCACGACGACTTCCACGTGGTCTTCGCGTCCAAGGCGTTTCCCTGCAGCGCCGTGCTGGCGCTGTTCGCGAGCGAGGGGCTGTGGTGCGACGCGGCCTCCGGCGGCGAGCTGCACCTCGCCCTGCAGGCCGGCTTTCGCCCCGAGCGGATTGTGCTCCACGGAAACGCCAAGTCACATGCGGAGCTGCGCATGGCGCTGCGTCACCGCGTTGGCGCGATCGTGATCGACAACTTCGACGAGATCGAGCGGCTGGCGCGGCTCATCGGCGAAGGCGCGCTCGCCGACCGCGCTGACGGCCAGCCCGTGCTCGTGCGCGTCACACCCGACGTCAGAGGTGACACCCACGAGAAGATCTCCACCGGCCAGGCCGACTCGAAGTTCGGGTTCGCCATGGCGCACGCCGCGGAGGCGATCGCGCGCGTGCGCGAGGTCGAGGGACTGTCGCTTGAGGGCGTGCACGCGCACATCGGCTCGCAGCTGCTCGAGCTCGAGCCCTTCCGGCTCGAGGCACGCGAGCTGGCGAAGCTCGGCGAGGGGGTGGGCGGGTTCTCCATCTGGGACCTCGGCGGCGGGCTCGGCGTGCAGTACACCGAGGAGCAGCCGCCCGCGCCCTCGATCGAGGACTACGTCGGTGCGATCGTGGGCGCGGCGCACGCCAACGGCATCGGCCCGCAGACGCGCCTGCTGATCGAGCCCGGCAGGGCGCTGTGCGCGAACGCGTGCGTGACGCTGTACACGGTCGAGAGCGTCAAGCAGAACGTCTCGCGCTGGGTGGCCGTCGACGGCGGCATGTCCGACAACCTGCGTCCGATGCTCTACGGCGCAACCTATGACGCGCACGTGGCCGACCGCTTCGGCGGCGCGAGCGAGTGCGTGCTCGCCGGCAAGCACTGCGAGTCCGGTGACGTGATCGTGCGCAACGCGCTGCTGGCGGACCCGAAGCCGGGCGACGTGATCGTGACTCCCGCCACGGGCGCGTACGGCTTCGCGATGGCGAACAACTACAACGGCGTGCCGCGGCCGCCGGTGGTCTTCTGCCGGGACGGCGACGCGCGCGTCGTCGTCAGGCGCGAGACCTACGAGGATCTCGGTTCGCGCGATGTTCTCTGAGGCGGCGAGCGTGACCGATGGCTGCTGATCGGCCGGCGCAGGCGCCACCGTTCAAGGTCGGCCTGCTCGGGCACGGAACCGTCGGCGCGGCGTTCGCGGTGCTGCTCGAGGAACGCGCAGGCGAGATCGAGCGCTTCAACGGCCGTAGGCCCGTCGTCAGCGGCGTGCTCACGCGCACGCAGGGCGACTTCGAGGAGATCCTCGCCGGCGCCGATCTGCTGGTCGAGCTGATCGGCGGGATCGAACCCGCACGCGAGTACCTGCTCGCCGCGATCCGCTCTGGCAAGGACGTCGTCACCGCCAACAAGCAGCTGCTCTCCCAGCACGGCGAGGAGCTGTTCGAGACGGCCCGCGAGCACGGCGTGCGGCTGCGCTTCGAGGCGGCGGTCGCGGGGGTCGTGCCGGTCGTGCGCGTGCTCGAGGAGTCGCTGTCGGCGACGCCCATCGAGCGCATCCACGGGATCGTCAACGGCACGACCAACTTCATCCTCACCGAGATGACCGCCGGCTCGAGCTATGCCGAGGCGCTCGCGGAGGCTCAGCGCGTCGGCTATGCCGAGGCCGACCCCAGCGACGACGTCTCGGGGCGCGACGCGGCGGCCAAGATGGCGATCCTCGCGCGCCTTGCGTATGGCTCGCCGGTGCACCTGAACGACGTGCGCTACGAAGGCATCGAGCACCTGCACAGCGACGACCTCGAGTTCGCTCGCGAGCTCGGCCTCGGCCTCAAGCTGATCGGCACCGCCGAGCGCCGGCACGGAGGGCTATCGGTGCGCGTGCATCCGGCGTTCCTGTACGCCGGCCACCCGCTCGCGGGCGTCTCCGGTCCGTTCAACGCGGTCACGCTCGAGTCCGAGGCGATCACCGAGATCACGATCTCGGGGCCGGGCGCCGGCGGACGACAGACCGCCAGCGCGGTGCTCGGAGACGTCGTCAGCGTGATGACCGGCGGCGCGCGCCCGCCGGCGCCGCCGCTCGCGCTGCCGCTGATCGAGGACGTCGAGAGCGCCTTCTACCTGCACCTCGACGTGGCTGACCGGCCGGGTGTGCTCGCGTCGGTGACTAAGGTGCTGGGCGAGCACGAGGTGTCGATCAAGTCAGTCGTGCAGCGGGGCATGGGCGAGCGCGCGCGCCTGGTGATGATCACCCATCCCGTGCTCGAGTCGGGACTGCTCGTGGCGATCGCGCGACTCAGCGAGTTCGATTTCGTGCGCTCGAGGCCCCGGACAATCCGCGTGATCGAAGAGGAGTTCGTATGAGCGAGCTGGGCACAGACATCCCTAAGGTCAAGCTGCCGCGGATCGAGGGCACGCCGTTGACAGGGGCGCATGTGCCGTTGATCGAACGCTACCTCGACCGCCTGCCGTTTGCCGCCGGCGACCCGCTCGTCAGCCTGCAGGAGGGCTCGACGCCGCTGCTGCGGGCGCCGGTGATCTCCGAGATCGTCGGCGCGACCGTGCGCCTGAAGCTCGAGGGGGCCAACCCAACCGGCTCGTTCAAGGACCGCGGGATGACGTGCGCCGTGTCGGCCGCCGTGCGCGACGGCGCCAAGGCCGTGATCTGCGCGTTGACCGGCAACACGGCGGCGAGCGCGGCCGCATATGCGGCGCGTGCCGGCATCACCTGCGCGGTGATCGTGCCCGAGGGCAAGATCGCCCAGGGCAAGATGGCCCAGACGCTCGTTCACGGCGCCCGCGTGATCTCGCTGAAGGGCAACTTCGACCAGGCCCTGACGCTCGTGCGCGAGCTCACCGACACGCACCCGATCGCGCTCGTCAACTCGGTTAACAACTTCCGCATCGAAGGCCAGAAGACCTCGGCCTTCGAGATCCACGAGGGCCTCGACGGCGGCCTCGAAGCGCTGTGCATACCGGTCGGCAACGCCGGCAACATCACCTCCTACTGGCGCGGCTTCCAGGAGCTGGGCGCGGCACCGAAACTATTCGGCTTCCAGGCCGCGGGCGCCGCGCCGATCGTCGAGGGGAAGATCATCGAGCACCCGGAAACAATCGCCAGCGCGATTCGAATCGGCAACCCCGTCCGCTGGGAGGACGCGATGGCCGCGGCGACCGACTCACGCGGCGCGATCAGGGTCGTAAGCGACGCCGAGATCCTCGAGGCCTATCGCCTGCTCGCCTCGCGCGAAGGGATGTTCTGCGAGCCGGCCTCCGCGGCGTCAGTCGCCGGGCTGCTCAAGTACGGCGCCGACGGCGCCGAATCGGTCGCCTGCGTGCTCACCGGCCGCGGCCTCAAGGACCCGGAGACGGCGCTCGCCAACAACGACGGGCGCGTGATCCAATGTGTCGCTGAGACCGCCGCGATCGAGGAGGCGGTACTGGGTGATCCCTAGAGGGTGGCGAAGCCAGCCGGAGGCCGGCTGGCCGAAACGGGGATGCGAGCCGGAGGCGAGTGTCTCCCGGCTTCGGTCGGGCCCCTCGTTTCTCAGACGTCGTCGTGTAGTGCGCGTGCCGGCGTCCTCGGCCAACCTGGGCCCCGGGTTCGACTGCATGGCCGCGGCGCTGGCGCTATCGCTCGAGGTGGAGGTCGAGGAGACGGGCGAGTTCACGGTTGAGACGGACCTGCAGGTCGCGAGAGGCCGCGAGAACCTGTGTGTGAAGGCATTCGAGCGGCTGCATCCCGCCGACGGCTTCACGTTCAGGATCAGCTCGCAGATACCGCTGTCGGGCGGCCTCGGCTCGAGCGCCGCGGCGATCGTCGCCGGCCTGATGGCCGCCGACCACCTGTTCGAGCTGGACGCCGATCTGCTGGCGCACGCCAGCGCGATGGAGGGCCATCCCGACAACGTCGCCGCGGCGCTGTACGGCGGCTTCGTCGTATGCGCGGACGGCCAGGCCACGCGCTTCGATCCACCGACCGGCTTGGAGGCGCTGGCTGTGGTCCCCGAGCAGGCGGTGCACACGCGCGCCGCGCGCGCCGCGCTGGGAGAGCAGGTGCCGCGCCAGGATGCGGTGTTCAACGTCGCGCACGCTTCGCTCTTGACACTCGGGCTGGCCCGCGGCGACTGGGACCTCGTCGCGCGCGGGCTGCACGACCGCCTGCACCAGCACCAGCGGGCGAGCCTGTTCCCGCGCTCGTTCGAGCTGGTGAGCCGCGCGCGTGAGCTCGGCGCGCTCGGAGCGACGATCTCAGGCGCGGGCCCGACCGTGCTCGTGTGGTGCTTCTACGAGCAGACGGGCGCCGTCGCCGAGGCGCTCGCCGCCGAGGTCGAGGGCTGGGCGGCGCTGCTGCGCGTGCCCTTCGAGACGCAGGGGGCCTATGTGAGCGCGCTCTGAGTGAGCTGCGCCAAACGCTCGCTCGCGCCGTCGAGGCCGTCGAGACGCTCCAGCACCTCGCTTGCGAGCGCGAGGTAGTCCCTGCCGAGATCCGGACGATGGTCGAGGATCGAACGTGCACGCTCCGCCGACTCGGCGTAGGCGATCGACGTGCGGATGACCGAGTCGAACACGAGCTTGCCGAAGCGCTCCTGCAGCGAGACGAGCGCCTCGCGCGAGTGCACGGTGCGCATGTCGGCGAGGTTGAGCAGCACGCCCAGCAGCCTCAGCTGCGGGTTGAGGTCCTCGCGCGCGAGCTCGACCACCTCCATCGCCTGCTCGACGCCCTGCAGCGCGAAGTACTGCGCCTCCGCGGTGATCAGCGCGCTGTCGGCGGCCACCAGCGCGTTGATCGTCAGCAGCCCGAGCGACGGCGGGCAGTCGATCATGATCACGTCGTAGCCCGAGCCCACCTTCGCCAGCGCCCGCCGGAGCGTCAGCTCGCGCCCCATCTTGCCACCGAGCATCAGCTCCGCCTCCGCGAGGCTCAGGTTGGCGGGGACGATGTCATCGTGGATTGCCTCGGCCGCGGAGGAGCGTCCTGCCAGCACGTCGGCGATCGTCGGCTCGACGTCGGTTGGAAGGTCGAAGTAATCCGACAGGTTGCCCTGGGGGTCGAGATCGACGGCCAGCGTGCGCACGCCGCTGCGCCGCAGGACGTCCGTGAGGGTGCGCACCGCGGTCGTCTTGCCGGTGCCTCCCTTCTGCGAGAGCACAGCGATCGTGTGAGCCATCGTCGCAGCGATACTACGCGGCTGCGCTCGCTCGCGCAGATCGCTCAGCGGATGCTGTGCAGCGAGCTCTGCGCGACGTCCGTCTCGAGCGCGTCCGGGTCCGCGGGCACGCTCACGAACGCCAGGCGGTAGCGCCCCACGATGATCTCGTCGCCGTCCCTCAGCGCCTGGCCGTCGACGCGCGCGCCGTTGACGAACACGCCGTTGAGGCTGCGGTCGTCGAGCAGGCGCACACCGTCGGGGTGGCGCACGATCAGCGCATGCCGACGGGAGACCGTCGGGTCGTCGAAGCGAACGTCCGCGGCGAGGCTGCGCCCCACGCGCGTCCACTCGCGCGTCAGCGGGACCATGCGCTGCTCGCCGCTCTCTTCGTAGCAGATGTACTCACCGGGCTTCTCGATGCGCGCGCGGGCCTTGGCCAGGCGCGCATCCCGGTCGGGCGCCGGCGGCGCCAGCAGCGTGCCTTCGCCGATCTCGGTGTTGGTCGCACCCGTCCCGGTCTCGATGCGCTCGGTGCTGAACAGCGAGGCGCGCACGAACTCGCGTCCGCCGCAGCCCGGGCACGTCGCGAGCAGCTCGGACCCGTTGAGGGTCAGCGTGTAGTCGCAGCGGGTGCAACGAAACGAGCCGGTCCCCACGAAGGTACCCGACGTAAGTGATTGCATGCTGTGCTCCTCCCTCTCGGTTGCTGCCGCGTATCGCTGCCGGGGGTGCGGGCCCTCGGATCGGGGGAAACTTGTGGCGATCATAACAAGCCTGTCAAGCGGTGCTGAAGTTCTGAATAATCGTATCGAGACCCCGGTTCGGAGGCATCTTCTGGGAGGAAGATCGCAGCGGAAGGAGCCCGTCGGCGCGTGGCGAAATCCGGATCATCATGGCTTCCGCGACTCACATCGAGCAGCTCGAGCGCGTGCTGCTGCGGCGCGGGCTCGGCGAGCTCGAGGCGAACAGGGACCGCTGCGCGGACTGCGGGCGCACACCGCTGACCGGTGAGCACGTTCACGTCTACGCCGATCCTCAGCAGCGGATCATCTGCGAGCTGTGCCGGGCGCACCGTGAGGACGCGCCGCTTGCGAGCGAGCTCGTCAGGCACTGCGAGCACGGCCATGCCGTGCGCCTGATGGCGCGCGCCGCCTGAGCGCTCCCGCGGCGCTGGGCGGGTTGCGCGTCGCTCCCAGCGCGCCGTCATTAGACTTGCGCTCGCCATGGATCCGCTGACCGTCTCGATAGTCGTCTCCGCACCGCGCGAGCAGGTGTTCGACTACCTCCAGGACATCGCCAACCACCCCGAGTTCACCGACCACTACCTGGTCGACTGGCACCTGACGAGGATCGACTCCGTGGGCGCGGGCGCCGGGGCGCGCTTCCGCGTGAAGGCGCCCGCCAACCGCTTCAGCTGGGGAGACGTGACCTTCGCCGAGGTCACGCGGCCGCACCGGATCGTCGAGATCGGGCGCACCGGCAAGAACAACCGCATCCGCACGCTCGGCGTGTACGACCTCGCGCCCGCGGCAGCCGGCTCGACGCGGGTGCAGTTCACGCTCGAGACCGTGCCGATCACCCTGTCCGATCGGTTGATGGAGGGGCTCGGCACGCGTGCGTGGCTGCGGCGCAAGAACCGGCGTGCGATGCACCGGCTGCGAGGGATCCTCGAGCAGGGAGAGGGCCGCGGACACCGAGTCACGGTCGCAGGCGGATAGACTGCCGCGTCGCATGTTCAGCCGTTTGCGCAAGCTCCCGCTCGTCCTGCCCACGCTGGCGGCCGTGCTCGCCCTGAGCGCGTGCGGTCAGTCGCACACGCGCGTGACGACCGGGACGTACGCCGGTGAGAACGGCGCCAACGCCCCATATCTGTACGTCGGGTCCCTGACCTACGAGGTTCAGCTCTCGCGACAGCTGAACCCGTTCAACGCTGAAGACGCCGCTTACTTGCAGGGGGTCCCCGTGGCCGACCGCAAGCTCGAACCCGGCCAGGAGTGGTTCGCGGTCTTCATGCAGGTCTACAACAGCACTCCGCGCGTATACAAGGCGTCGAACGACATCGTCATCAGCGACACCGAAAACAACACCTACACCCCGTTCGAATTGGGCGGAATCAACTTGTTCGCCTACCGTGCCGGCCCGGTCCCGCCGAACAGCCGGCTGCCGGTGCCGGGCACGATCGCCGACGACGCTCCCGCTCAGGGGCAGCTGCTGCTCTACAAGATCCAGATCGCCTCGCTCGACAACCGGCCGCTGGAGATCAAGATCGTCAACCCCGAAAACCCCTCGGAATCGGCTTCGGCCGAGCTCGACGTTTGACTCGACGCCCCACCGGCTCGTAGACGCTCCGCCGGCTCCTAGTGTTCCTGTAGCGCCGCCTCGAGCACTTCGCGGGCTACCGGGGCGGCGGTCGCTCCGCCGGCGCCGTCTTTGACGAGCATCACGCACACGACGATGCGCGGGTCGAGCGCGGGGGCGAAGGCGGCGAACCAGGCGTCGGTGTTGGCGGCTTCGCTTTCGGCGCCCTTACAGCCTTCCTTGCCGGGCGGCGGGCTCGCGGTCGAGCTCGATTCCTTCGATTCCGATGCCGAGGACGAGCAGCTGCCCTTCAGTTCGGCGGTGCTTCTCAGTTCGGCCGTGCCGGTCTTGCCGGCGACGGTCACCCCGGGGATCGCGGCGGACGTGCCGGTTCCCTCGCGCACGACGCCGATCATCAGGCGGCGCATGGTGTGCGCCACCGAGTCGCTCGTGACGCTCACGCGCGGTGCGGGGCGCCCCTGCAGGAACGTCGGCTGCGGACGTCGCCCGCCGTCGGCGATCGTCGCCGCCACCGTCGCCATCTGCAGCGGCGTGGCCAGCACCTCTCCCTGTCCGATCGCCGTCGAGCCCACGTCGAGTTCCCCCTGGATCTCGTTGGCGGGCGGCAGCGTGCTCTCGGACGCGCCGGGGATACCGGGTTCATGGTTGAAACCGAAGCGTTCCGCGGTCGCCACCAGGCGTCCCGCGCCGAGCTTGACTCCCAGCGGCGTGAACACAGAGTTGCACGACACCGCGAACGCGAGTTCCAGCGTGCCGCCGCATTCCTCGCCGTTGGCGTTGCTCAGCTTCACTCCGTCGAGCGTCGCGAAGGTCGCGTAAGGGAAGACCGTGTGCGCGGTGGCGATCTTCGCCTCGAGGACGCCGGTGGTGGTGACCATCTTGAACGTCGAGCCGGGGGGCTGCAGGCCGTCGAGGCCGATGCCCGCCACGGCCAGGATCTGCCCGGTCGAGGGCTGTAGCGCGACGATTCCGCCGAGCTGGCCTCCCAGCGCGGTCACAGCGGCGCGCTGCAGCGTGGGGGAGACGGAGGTGCGCACGGCGGGCGCCGGCTGCGGCGCGGCGTAGGCGAGCACCCTGGATCCCGCCAGTAGCTCGCCGCCTGCGGTCCCGCGCAGCCGATCGTCGAACGCCAGCTCGAGACCGCTGAGGCCCACGCTCGCGTCGTACGGAACACCCTGTTCTTCGAGTTCCTGGCGCCGCGCCACGGGCGCCGGTCCGACGGCGCCGACGACCGCTTCGCCCACGTTCCCGAGCGGCGAGTCGCGGGTGGCTTCTGCCGAGACCACCGGGTCGGGGCCGACGGGGCTTTCCGCCAGCACGCTGCCGTCGCGAGCCAGCAGCGTGGCGCGGCGCGGGAGACGGGTGTCGCGGCTGAGGAGCTCGCCGGGACGCAGGCCGGGGAAGGCGAGCGACCGCGACCACACGATGCGCGTGCCGAGCGTGCCCTGATCCACGGTTCGCAGCGTGAAGTCGAGTGACAGGGCGCCGAACAGGCGCGTATCGACCCTGACCGGCACCACCACGTCTCCCGCCGCGCCCCCGTGCGCGCCGCCCGTGATCTTCACGTGCGTGACGGTCGCCTCGATCAGCGCATGCCGGTAGGCGGCCGCGAATTCGCTCGGCGAGACCGCACGCTGCGAGGAGCGGGCGATGTCCGCGTACATGCTCGCGTAGTCCCTGCGCGTCCACGCCGTCACGAACTGATCTGCGAGCGGATATCCGGGAGGGGCCCCGTGAGCCGCGCCGAGGAGCGCGCCGACTGCGAAGGCGCCGGCGGCCAGCACGATGACGGGGCGCGCGCGTCGCAGGCGCTGGTTGCGGCTTTCAGTCACTGAGCCTGTAGAACATGACAGGTGACCCAGCTGGACTGGCTGATAGTCGCCTTTGCGGCGATTCTCGCGATACTCGGCTACCGCCAGGGCTTCATCGTGGGGGTGCTCTCGTTCTGCGGATTCGCGCTCGGAGCGTTCCTCGGCACACGGCTGGCGCCGCTGGTGCTCCCGCAGGGCTCCTCCTCGCCGTACGCGCCCGCGCTCGGCCTGCTCGGCGCCCTGTTCGGGGGCGCGATCCTCGCCAGCGGCCTGGAGGGGCTGGGCTTCAGGCTGCGTCGCACATTGATCGTCCCCGGCATCGGCCTGCTCGACGGCGCCTTCGGCGCGGCGCTCGGTGCGGCGCTGGCGCTCGGGATCGTGTGGATCGCCGCGGCGGTCGCGGGGCAGACGCCCGGCCAGGGCCAGCTGCAGGCGGACATCCAGCGATCGGCGATCCTGCGCAGGCTCAACCAGGTGCTGCCGCCATCGGGGCCGATCCTCAATGCGCTCGCCCGGCTCGACCCGATCCCGTCGATCAGCGGCCCCTCGCCGAACGTCGCCGCGCCGGAACCCGCGATCGCGCGCACCGCAGGCGTCCGGCGCGCCGCGCGCAGCGTCGTTCGCGTCGACGGCACCGCCTGCGGCCTCGCGATCGAGGGCTCCGGGTGGGTGGCCGAGCCGGACGTGGTGGTGACGAACGCGCACGTCGTTGCCGGGGAGACCGACACCACCGTCGAGGTCGGCGGGCAGCCGCCGAGCCTGCCAGCCGAGCCGATCGCGTTCGAACCCCAGCACGACATCGCCGTGCTGCTCGTCCCCGAACTCGACCTGCCGTCGCTGAGCTTCGCGCCGGGCACGCCGGCGGGCACGTCGGGAGCGATTCTCGGCTACCCGGAGAACGGTCCGTTCGACGTGCAGCCGGCGAGGATCGGGCGCACGCAGGACGTGATCACCCAGAACGCCTACGGCCAGGGGCCGGTCACGCGGCTGCTGACACCGCTGCGCGGGCTCGTGCGTCCCGGCAACTCCGGCGGTCCGCTGGTCGACAACGACGGGCAGGTCCTGACGACGGTGTTCGCCGCCACCGTTGACAGCACAGTTCGCGGCGGCTACGGGGTGGCGAACGAAACAGTCGTCAGCGTGCTGCGCGAAGCCGAAGCGCACGAGCGCGAACGCAGCCAGGTGAGCACCGGGCCGTGCACCAGCGGCTGAGCCGGCGGGGTCCGAGCGTCGCCGCAGAACGTTGCCGCGCCGAGCGCCCGCTACGCTGACCGCCATGTCCAAGACGCTCCTGATCGCCGAGAAGCCCTCCGTCGGGCAGGATCTCGCGCGCGTGCTGCCGGGCCCGTTCAAGAAGCAGGAGGGGTTCCTCGAGGGTCCCGAGCACGTGGTCACGTGGGCGGTCGGGCATCTCGTGCAGCTCGCCGAACCCGAAGCGTACGACCCCAAATACAAGAGCTGGCGCATGGCCGACCTGCCGATCGTGCCAGAGCGCTTCAAGCTCGAGGTGCGCGACGAGCGCTCGCGCAAGCAGATGACGGTGGTCACCAAACAGCTCGGCCGCGAGGACGTGGAGGAGGTCGTCAACGCGTGCGACGCCGGTCGCGAGGGCGAGCTGATCTTCGCCTACCTGTTCGAGAAGGCCAAAGCCAAGAAGCCGGTCAAACGGCTGTGGCTGAGCTCGATGACGAACGCCGCGATGAAGAGCGCGCTCGCGTCGCTGCGTCCCGCGGAGGAGTTCCAGAGCCTCGAGCAGGCGGCGCGCTCACGCTCGGAGGCGGACTGGATCGTCGGCATGAACGCCACGCGCGCGGCGACGATCAGGCTGCGCAGCTCCTTCGACGGCGCGGTCTCGCTCGGGCGCGTGCAGACGCCGACGCTCGCGATCGTCGCGCGCCGCGAGGAGGAGATCAAGGCTTTCAAACCGGAGCCCTACTGGCTGGTGGACGCGACGTTCGCGGCCGACGCGCTGAATGGCGACAGCGGTGAGCGCGTCTACGTCGGGCACTTCCAGGCGCCGCCTGGCAGTCCTGGGACGACCAAGGGCCCGCGCATCGGCACCGAGCAGGAGGCGCAGGCGATCGTGGCGGCCTGCGAGGGCAGGCCCGGGACGATCACCAAGCTGGAGAAGAAAGAGCAGCGCGAGAAAGCGCCGATGCTGTACGACCTGACGACGCTGCAGCGCGAGGCCAACAACCGCTTTGGCTTCACCGCCAAACGCACGCTCGCGGCCGCGCAGCGTCTGTACGAGGAGCACAAGGCGCTCACCTACCCGCGCACCAACTCGCGCTACCTGACCACCGACATGGTCGAGGAGATCAAGCCGATCGCCGAGCTCGTGGGCACGAACACGGACTACCGCAAGGGCGCCGAGTACGTGGTCGGCCTCGACGTGCTGCCGCTGGCGCGCGTGGTGAACGACGAGAAGGTCACAGACCACCACGCGATCATCCCCACCCGCTCCGAGCACAACCTTGAGAAAATGGGCTCCGACGACCGGCGCATCTACGACATGGCGGTCAGGCGCTTCCTGGCGGTGTTCCATCCGGAGGCGGTGTTCGAGAACACGCGCGTCGAGACGACGGTCAAGCCCGCGGATGCCGCCGCCGAGAGCGCCGGCCACGTGTTCCGCACGCGCGGCAAGCTGCTGATCGTGCCCGGCTGGCGGGGCGTCTACGACGAGATCTCCGCGGACGCGAAGGCCGCCGAAGCGGAGGCACGCGGCGAGGAGGACGAGGAGGCCGAGCAGCAGCTGCCGCGGCTGCTCGCCGACGAGCAGGTGCTCACGCGCAACCTCGCCAGCATGCGCAAGGAAACCAAACCGCCGCGGCGCTACAGCGACGCGTCGCTGCTGGGGGCGATGGAGACCGCGGGCAAGCTCGTCGACGACGACGAGCTGCGCGAGGCGATGAAGGACTCCGGGATCGGCACGCCGGCCACGCGCGCGGCGATCATCGAGCGGCTGATCACGGTCAGCTACATAGAGCGCGACGGGCGCGCGCTGGTCGCGACCGAGAAGGGCCTGAACGTGATCCGCCTGCTCAACGAGCACGCGCTCACCTCGCCGGGGCTGACGGGCAGCTGGGAGCAGCGGCTGGGCAAGATCGAGCGCGGCGAGGACTCGCGCAAGCAGTTCATGAGCGACATCGCCGGGTTCGCCCAGGAGACCGTCAAGGAGCTCGACGAGACGCTCAAAGACGTGCGCATCCCGCGCGCCAAGCTCGGCCCGTGCCCGGTGTGCGGCCACGAGATCGTCGAGAACCGCAAGGGCTACTCGTGCTGGGCGCGCGAGGACCCGGGCTGCGGCTTCGTGATCTGGAAGGCCAAAGCCGGCAAGACGCTGCCGCTGGCGATCGCGCGCGAGCTGATCAGGCACGGCTACACCGAGCAGGCGGTGACGGGCTTTCGCGGGCGCAGCGGGCGCAGCTTCCGCGCCCATCTCGCCCTCCAGCAGACCGATGAGGGCAAATGGCGCGTCGAGTTCGATGAGCTGTGGGCCAAGGAGGGCGCCAAGCCGCCCGAGGCTGAGGCAGACGCGGGGGCTGAGACTGAGACCGCGGGCGAGACCGCGCAGGCCCGCAGCGCCGCATAGCGCCGGGCGCGTGCGGTGCCGATAACGCTGATCACGGGCCCCGCCAACGCGGGTAAGGCCGAGCTCGTGATGGACGCCGTGCGCCGCCACCTCGCGCACGGCGAGGAGCCGCTGCTGGTGGTGCCGACGCGCGCGGACGCCGAGCACTACCTGCGCGAGCTGGCAGGCGAGCAGGCGGCGATGGGCGTGCGCGTGGAGCGCTTCGCCGGCCTGTTCGCCGAGGCGGTGCGCCGCGCTGGGGCCGGTGAGGCGGTGATCGGCGCGGTGGCGCGTGAGCGCGTGCTCGAGGCGATCGCCGCGCGCGCGGGCGGTCCGTCGGCACCGGGGCTCGTGAGCGCGCTGGGGGAGCTGATCGCCGAACTGCAGGCTCGGCGCGTGACGCCCGCGCGCCTCAATCAGGCGCTGTCGAGCTGGCGCGCGGCCGACGGCGAGGCCGTCCACCCTGAGGGACACGGGCTGGGACGCCTGTTCGCCGACTACCGCGCCGCGCTGGCGCAGCTGGGCCGCGTGGACGCCGAGCAGAGCGCCGTGCACGCGCTGGACGCGTTGCGCGAGCGGCCCGCGCTGTGGGGCCTCACGCCGGTGCTGATCTACGGGTTCGACGACCTCACGAGGCTGCAGCTCGACGCGATCGAGACGCTTGGCAGGGTCGTGGGGACGCAGGTCACGGTGTCGCTCGCGTACGAGCCGGGCCGGGCGGCGTTCGCCGGGCGGGCGGCGAGCTTCCACGCGCTCGCGCCGCTCGCGTACGAGCATCGCCAGCTGCAGGCGCGAGCCGACTACTACGCGCCGCCCGCGCGCGCCGCGCTCAGCCACCTCGAGCGCACGCTGTTCGAGCCAGACGCCGCGCGGGTGGAGTCCGGCGCGGCGGCGCGGCTGCTCGAGGGCGGGGGCGAGCGCGCGGAGCTCGAGCTCGTCGCGAGCGAGATCCGCGCGCTGCTCGACCGCGGGGCGGCGGGCGAGGAGATCGCCGTGCTCGTGCGACCGGGGGGGACCGACGTGGATCTGCTGCGCGAGGTGTTCGCCGCGTCGCAGATCCCGTTCGCGGTGCGACGCACGACGCCGTTCTCGGACACCGCGCTCGGCAGCGCGCTGATCGGGCTGCTGCGCTGCGTCCCGCCGCCCGACGGCTCTGAGAGCGGGGAGCTGGGCGACCTGCTCGCGTGGCTGCGGGCTCCGGGGCTGCTCACCACCTCCGCGCGCGGCGCCGGACCCTCGCTCGCGGACCGGCTCGAGATCTCCGCGCGGCGAGCAGGCGCGCTCACCGCCGCGCAGGCGAGGACGCTGTGGGAGCGTCGCAACTGGCCGCTCGAGACGATCGACCGTCTCGCCGAGGCGCAGGCGCGCGGCGCGGCGGCGCTCTGCGAGCGCGCCGCGCGCGAGCTGCAATGGCTGTTCTGCGCCCCGAGGCGGGCCGCTGCGAGCGTTCTCGGAGTGGAGGAGCTCGACGAGGCGGGCGCGCTCGCGGCCGGGCGACGGGCGCTAGCGGAGCTGCGCGAGCTGGCGCGCGCCGCGCCCGAGCTGGCGCCCGCCAGCGTCGCTGAGCTGGCCCGCTCGCTCGAGCGCCTGGAGGTCGTCGGCGGCGCCGATGACGCGGGTTCCTCGACCGGTGCGGTCGCGGTGCTCGACCCGCTGGCGCTGCGCGCGCGACGCGTTCGCGTGCTGTTCGCGTGCGGGTTGCAGGAGGGCGTGTTCCCCGCGCGCGCCCGGCCGCAGCCGTTCCTGGCCGAGGAGGAGCGCCGGCGCCTGGCGGAGGTGTCGGGGTTGCGCCTCGGCGAGGACGAGGATCGCTCGCACGCCGGCCAGCTGGCGGCGGAGCGATACCTGCTGTACGCGGCTGTCTCGCGCCCGGAGGAGCAGCTGTTCCTCAGCTGGCACGTCGCCGACGACGAAGGCCAGGTGACGTCGCGGTCGCTGTTCGTGGACGACGTCTGCGACCTGTTCGCCGAGAGCCTGTCCGACTCGCGCGTGCGCAGGCCGCTGGGCGCAGTCGACGGGCTCCCCGCGACGCCTTCGCCACCACTGTTCCCGTCGGCGGGCGGCGCGTTGCGCGACGAGCGTGTGCTGGCGCAGCTGCGCGGGCGCCCCTGGTCCGCGTCGTCACTGGAGAAGTGGATCGGCTGTCCGGTGAGCTGGTTCGTCGAGCGCATGCTGAGCCCCGACGCGTTCGATCCCGACCCCGAGCCGCTCGCCCGCGGCGGCCTCGCCCACGCCGTGTTGAAGGACACGCTCGAAGGCCTGCGGCGCGAGACCGGCAGCGCGCGGCTGACGCCCGCGAGCCTCGGACGCGCGCGCGGGCTGCTCGTCGAGGCGCTGGCGCACAACGAGGCCGCCCATCCGCTGTCGGTCGCTCCTGAGCGCGGGATGGCTGTGCGCCGGCGTCTGCAGGCGGACCTCGAGCGCTACCTCGAGCACGCCGCCGCGAGCGACAGCCCGCTGGAGCCAGGCGCGCTGGAGCTCGGGTTCGGCTTCGCGGCGGACGACGAGCGCGGCGAGGCGAGCGACCTGCCGGCGCTGGAGCTAGGCGATGGGCTGCGGCTGCGCGGACGGATAGACCGCGTCGACATGGGCGCGCACGGTGAGGCGGTGGTGTACGACTACAAGGGCGGCAACGCCCCCGCGGGAGCGCGGTGGATCCGGGACGGCCGCCTGCAGGTGGCGCTGTACATGCACGCGGTCGAGCGGCTGCTGCAACTGCGGGCGATCGGCGGCTTCTATCAGCCGCTCACAGGCACGGACCTGCGCGCGCGCGGCGTGCTCGACGGCGACGCGGGGGTGGAGCTCGATTGCGTCACCCCCGACGTCAGCGAGCACGCGCAGGTGCGCGAGATCCTCGCGCAGGCGGTCGCGGCGGCGGTCCAGGTCGCCGGCGAGGCGGGGCGCGGCGAGCTGGAGTCGCGCCCGCAGACGTGCGCGTACAGGGGCGGCTGCATGTACCCGTCGATCTGCCGGTGCGAGCGATGACATCGGCGGGCCTCACCGACGAGCAGCAGCACGCGGTCGCGCGCAGGGCCGAGCCGCTGCTGCTGTCGGCGGCGGCGGGCAGCGGCAAGACCTCGGTGCTGGTGGAGCGCTTCGTCGGGGCGGTCCGCGACGACGGGATCGCGCCCGCGCGGATCCTGGCGATCACGTTCACCGAGCGCGCGGCGGGCGAGCTGCGGGCGCGCGTGCGCGCGCGCCTGCTGGAGCTCGGCGACCGCGAGGCGGCACGCGACACGGAGGCGGCGTTCGTGGGCACTTTCCACGGCTTCTGCGCGCGGCTGTTGCGCGCGCACGCGCTGGCGGCGGGGCTCGATCCGGGGTTCACGATCATCGAGGAAGGCCTCGCGGGACGGTTGCGCGAGCGGGCGTTCACCATGGCGCTGCGCGAGCTGTTGGCGGGCGAGCGCGGCGACGCGATCGACCTGCTGGCCGCGTACGGCGTGGACCGCGTGCGCACGATGGTCGAGCAGGTGCACGGCGAGCTGCGCAGCCGCGGCCAGCGCCTGCCACGCCTGCCGCCGGCGATTCTCCGGCCGACTCACACCGACCCTGACGTTGACGTCGATGCCGAGGCTGCCGCCCACGCTGTCGCCAGCGCGGCCGACGCCGCGAAGGCGTGCGCGCTCCTGGACGAGCTGCTGCGCGGCTTCGGCCTGGCCTACGAGCAGCTCAAGAGCGCGCGCGGGGCGGTCGACTTCGACGACCTGGAGCTGCTCACCCGGCAGCTGCTGGACGAGCGCGAGAGCGTGCGTGCGGCGTGGTCGGATCGCTTCGAGCTGCTGATGGTGGACGAGTTCCAGGACACCAACCCGCGCCAGCTGGGCATCCTGAGGGCGCTCGAGCGCGGCAACCTGTTCACGGTTGGGGACGAGCTGCAGTCGATCTACGGGTTCAGGCATGCCGATGTGAGCCTGTTCCGCGCCCGCCGGGCCGAGCTGGAGAAGCTGGGCGGGAGCCTGCGCCTGTCGCGCAACTTCCGCAGTCGCGAGTCGCTGATCGACGTCGTCAACGCGGTGTTCGAGGCGCGCTTCTCCGACTACACGCCTCTGTTCGCCGGCCGCGGCGACGCCGACGACGACGCCGCCGTCGGGGACGGCGAGCCCGAGGTGGAGCTGCTGCTGACCGACGTGCGCGGCTGGGAGGAGCGCGAGGATCTCGCCGGCCCGATCGCCGCCGGGCTGCCGCACGCCCAGCTCTGGCGCCAGGCGGAGGCGCGCATGCTGGCCCAGCGGGTGGCGGAGCTCGTGCACAGCGGGCAGGCGCGGGCGGGGGACGTGGTCGTGCTGCTGCGCGCAGCGGGAGATCTTGAGGTGTTCGAGCGCGCGCTCCAGCTCCGCGGCCTGCGCACGCTCGCCGCTGTCGGCGCCTTCTGGGGCCACCAGCAGATAAATGATCTGATCGCGTATCTGCGTGCGCTCGCCAACCCGATGGACGAGGGCGCGCTGTATGCCGCGCTCGCCTCGCCGCTGGCCGGATGCTCGCGAGACTGCCTGGCGCTGCTCGCGGACGCCGCCCGTGCGAGCGGGCTCGGCGTGTGGCATACGGCGCAGACGGGAGAGCTGCTCTCCCAGCTCACACTCGTCGACCGCGAGGCGCTCACGTCGTTCTGCGCGCGCCTGCAGGGGGAGCGCCCCCAGATCACGCGTAGAACGATCTCCGAGCTGATCGAGCGTGCGATCGAGGACGGCGGCTACCGCGAGCACGTGCTCGGTCTCGAGTGGCCCGAGCGGCGTCTCGCCAACGTCCACAAGCTGCTGCGCCTCGCACGTCGCTTCGAAGCCAGCGAAGGGCGCGACCTGCGGGGCTTCCTCGACCACGTCGCGTATCTGAAGGACGCGGTCAAAGTGGAGCCGGACGCGCCCGTAGAAGGCGTCGAGCCCGACGCCGTCCGCCTGATGACGATCCACGCCGCCAAGGGGCTGGAGTTCCCGGTCGTCGCGCTGGCCGACCTCGGACGCCAGCCGAATACGCAGACGCCGGACCTGCTCGTCGACTCAGAACGGATCGGACTGCGGCTGGTGCGCCTCGATGGCGCCGGCTCGAGCCCGGCGCTCGACTACGACGAGCTCTGCCGCGAGCGTCGCACGCGCGAAGCCGAGGAGGAGGACAGGATCCTGTACGTCGCAATGACCCGCGCGCGCGAGCGCCTGCTGCTGAGCGGCGCCGTCGACTTCGCGCGCTGGCCCATCGCACGTCAGGCGCCGACCGCGATCTCGTGGCTCGTCCCGGCGCTCTCCGCCGAGCTCCCCGCGCTGCTCGCGGGCATCTCCGAGCTGGCGCAGGCGGGAGACGCCGCCGTGCACGACCTGCCCGTAGGCGGCGACGCAGCATCCGTGCACGTGCGCTGCCGCCTGAACACGCCGGCGACGGCCGGCGAGGTCCTGCGCCTAGGCGCCGCCGAGCCGGTCGCCCCATTCGCCGAGGCCGTCGCTCCAACCGTCGAGCCTGCCGCTCCAACCGGCGAGCCGGCAGCCGCCGAGCGGGCGGTCGCGGGCGAACAACTCTCCCTTTCCGTAGATGGTGCGCCATCGTCTATACGCGAAGAGGACGGCGCGGACAGAGGTGTAGATACGATCGCTACCCAAGTCGATAAAGGCGAACAAGCAGCCGCAAGCCCGCCGATCGAAACCGGCGCGCTCCAGGCCCAACCCGAGACGCTCAGCTACACGTCGTTGAGCGAGCTGGAGCGCTGCGGCTACCGCTACTACCTCGAACGGATCCTGGGGCTGCCGGAGGATCGGGCGGCGGCGCGAGTGGCGTCCGAGCACAGGGGTCTGGATGCGCGTGCGCGCGGCACGCTGATCCACCGGCTGATGGAGACGCTCGACTTCGCCGGTCCGCGCCCGGTCTCGCCTGAGCGGGTGGCCGCGGTCGCGGGTAAGCTGGGGCTGCGTGTGGCGCGCGGTGAGCGCGAGGAGATCGCCGAGCTGATCGTGGCGGCGAGCGCGGCGGCGCCGGCTGCGCGGGTGGCGGCGGCGAGGAGCGTGCGCCGCGAGCACCCGTTCGCGTTCTCGCTCGGACGGCGCCTGCCGCTGATCACCGGCGTGATCGACGTGTTGGCGAGCGAGTCCGATGGCGGCGAGCTGGTGGTGGACTACAAGAGCGACCGCGTCGGCGCCGGCGACCTGGAGGCGTTGGTGCAGCGCGAGTACGGCGTTCAGCGCCTGCTGTATGCGCTTGCGGTGCTGCGCGCAGGAGCCCCCGGCGTTGAGATCGTCCACTGGTTCCTCCAGCGCCCCGGCGAGTGGGTGTCGGTCGCCCACGCCGCGTCCGAGCGGGGCGAGCTCGAAGCGCGTCTGCGCTCGCGCCTCAGCGACGCGCGCGCGGGGGACTTCAGCGTCAGCCCGTCGCCGCATCGGGGCCTGTGCCTGACGTGCCCGGGGCGTGGGGGATTGTGCTCGTGGGGCGAGAGCGAGACGCAGCGCGAGCGCCCGGAGCCCGATCCGCAGGCGGGCGGCGCGCGCCCCGAGCGCCGCTGAGCGGGGCTTCTGGCGCAATTCTCGCGGTCGAAGAATTGCGAACGCGAACGCTTTACATCGCCCAAGCGCTGATACGATTTTGGGCTCCGCCTCAGGTGCCCGCCTGCCTGCGCGACGGTGGGTATGCCCGCAAAGTGGACTGCCCTCCGATCTGCCGGGACGCACCGCCCCAAGGGAGCACTTGCATGAACTCGCACAACACGCAGCCGCCAAAGGCCGTCGGACTCTACGACCCTCGCTTCGAGCACGACGCGTGTGGCGTGGGGATGGTCGCGCGCCTGGACAACGTGCCCACGCACGATGTGGTCACGCGGGCGATCACGGCGCTCGAGAACCTCGAGCACCGCGGCGCCACCGGTGCGGACCCGTGCACGGGCGACGGTGCGGGGATCCTGATGCAGATGCCAGACGAGCTGCTGCGCGCGGTGGTCAACTTCGAGCTGCCGCCACTCGGCTCATACGGCGTGCTGATGTGCTTCCTGCCCACCGACGAGGCCCCGCGGCGGCGCCTGGAGGAGCTGTTGGAGCGGATCGCGCGCGACGAGGGCCAGGAGCTGCTCGGCTGGCGCGACGTGCCGGTCGACGAGCAGCACATGGGGGAGGTCGCGGCGGCCTGCGCGCCGGTGATCCGCCAGCTGTTCGTCGGGGCCGGCGCGGCTCAGCGGGGAGACCAGGACGCGTTCGAGCGCAAGCTGTACGTGATCCGTCGCATCAGCGACCTGACGGCCGAGGACCCCGGTCTGTACGTCAGCTCGAGCTCGTCGCGGACGATCAACTACAAGGGCATGCTGATCAGCTACCAGCTGGGCAAGTTCTACTCGGACCTGAGCGATGAGCGGACCAAGAGCGCGCTCGCGCTCGTGCACTCGCGCTTCTCGACGAACACGTTCCCGAGCTGGGCGCTCGCGCACCCCTACCGCGTGATCTGCCACAACGGCGAGATCAACACGGTGATGGGCAACGTCAACTGGATGCGCGCGCGCGAGTCGGAGCTGCACAGCGAGCTGTTCGGCGAGGACCTAGAGAAGATCCTGCCGGTCGTCACGGCCGGCAACTCAGACTCGGCGACATTCGACAACGTGCTCGAGCTGCTGATGCTCGCCGGCCGCTCGCTGCCGCACGCGGCGATGATGATGATTCCCGAGGCCTACCGCGACCGCGACGACCTGCCCGACTACCTGAAGGGCTTCTACGCGTTCCACTCCTGCGTCATGGAGCCGTGGGACGGGCCGGCATCGGTGGCGTTTACCGACGGGCGCGTCGTGGGCGCGACGCTCGACCGCAACGGGCTGCGCCCCGGACGCTGGGTGGAGACCACCGACGGCTACGTGGTGCTCGGCTCGGAGTCGGGGCTGCTGGACATCCCGCCGGAGCAGGTGCGCCGGCTCGGGCGGCTGCAGCCGGGCAAGCTGTTCCTGGTCGACCTCGAGCGGGGCCGGATCGTCGAGGACGAGGAGGTCAAGCGCGAGGTCTCCACGCAGCATCCCTACGGCGAGTGGTATGCGCGCAACGCGGTGCCGTTCGGTGACCTGCCCCCGTCGGAGCAGGTCACGCTGTCCGACCAGCCGTTGCACCTGCGCCAGCGCGCGTTCGGCTTCTCCCAAGAGGACCTGCGCGTGCTGCTGACGCCGATGGCGGTCGACGGCGCGGAGCCGGTCGGTTCGATGGGCAACGACATCTCGCTGGCGGTCCTCTCCGACCAGGCGCCGCCGCTGTTCTCCTACTTCAAGCAGCTGTTCGCGCAGGTGACCAACCCGCCGATCGACCCGCTCCGCGAGGAAATCGTGATGAGCCTGGCGACGAGCCTGGGCAACGAGCGCAACCTGTTCGAAGAGACCCCCGAGCACGCGCACAAGCTGCTGCTCGACCAGCCGATCCTGCTCAACCGCGAGCTTGAGACGCTGCGCCACGTCGATCACGACGTGTACGCGGCGCGCACGATCGACATCACCTGGCCGGTCGCGGAGGGGCCGGGGGGGATGAGCGAGGCGATCGAGCGCATCTGCCGCCAGGCGCGCGAGGCGATCGCCGAACGCGTCAACATCATCATCCTGTCCGACCGCCAGATCGGTCCGCGCCGCGCCCCGATCCCGTCGCTGCTCGCGGCGGCGGCCGTCCACCACCACCTGGTACTCGAGGGAACACGCCTGCGCATCGGCATCATCCTCGAGTCGGGCGAGCCGCGCGAGGTGCACCACTTCGCGACGCTGATCGGCTACGGCGTCAGCGCGATCAACCCATACCTGCTGCTGGAGACGCTGGACGAGCTGGTCGCCGAAGGGCGCATCGCCCGCGCGGGTAAAAATGGAGGCCCACCCACGCAGCCCGTCGCGCTCGGCGCCGAGGAGGCGGCCCAGAACGTCGTCAAGGCGATCGGCAAAGGACTGCTGAAGACGATCTCCAAGATGGGCATCTCGACGATCCAGTCCTACCGCGGCGCGCAGATCTTCGAGGCGGTGGGCCTGGAGAAGGCGCTGATCGACAAGCACTTCACGTACACGGCGTCGCGCATCGGTGGCGTGGGCGTCAACGTGCTCGCGGTGGAGGCGCTCGAGCGCCATGCGCGCGCGTACCCGGCCGGCGGGGGGACACGCGACCCGCTGCTGCCCGTGGGCGGTGTGTACGCGTGGCGGCGTGACGGCGAGCACCACATGTGGAACCCCGAGACGATCGCGCTGATCCAGCACGCGGTGCGCTCGACAAATGGTGACGTGGGCGCGGCGCTGAAGGGCGACGGCGACGCGTATGCCGCCGTGCGCGAGAGTCCGGCGTTCGAGCAGTATCGCGAGTACGCGCGCATGGTTAACGAGGACGCCGCGCGCAAGGCCACGCTGCGCGGCCTGTTGAAGATCGGCGGCGAGGGCGCGCCCGACGCGGGCACACATGCGATCGCGCTCGAGCAGGTCGAGCCGGCGAGCGAGATCGTCAAGCGCTTCTGCACCGGCGCGATGAGCCTCGGCTCGATCTCGCGCGAGGCGCACGAGACGCTCGCGATCGCCATGAACCGGCTGGGCGGACGCTCGAACACGGGCGAGGGTGGGGAGGACCCCTCGCGCTTCACCCCGGACGCGAACGGCGACCGCCGGCGCTCGGCGATCAAGCAGGTCGCATCCGGGCGCTTCGGCGTGACGATCCACTACCTCGTCAACGCCGACGAGCTGCAGATCAAGATGGCCCAGGGCGCCAAGCCCGGCGAGGGCGGCCAGCTGCCCGGAGACAAGGTCGACGCCTACATCGGCTCGATCCGCCACACCACCCCCGGCGTCGGGCTGATCTCGCCGCCTCCGCACCACGACATCTACTCGATCGAGGACCTCAAGCAGCTGATCTACGACCTGCGCTGCTCCAACCCCAAGGCGCAGGTGTCGGTCAAGCTCGTATCCGAGGTTGGCGTCGGCACGGTCGCGGCCGGCGTCTCGAAGGCGAACGCCGACCGCGTGCTGATCGCCGGCCACGACGGCGGCACCGGCGCCTCGCCGCTGTCCTCGATCCAGGCGGCGGGCATACCGTGGGAGATCGGGCTCGCCGAGACCCAGCAGACGCTGCTGCTCAACAACCTGCGCTCGCGCATCGTCGTGCAGACCGACGGCCAGCTGAAGACCGGCCGCGACGTGGTGATCGCGGCGATGCTCGGCGCCGACGAGATGGGCTTCTCCACGGCGCCGCTGATCGCCACGGGCTGCATCATGATGCGCGCCTGCCACCTGAACACATGTCCCGTGGGCATCGCCACACAGGACCCGGAGCTGCGCAAGCGCTTCAAGGGCACGCCCGAGCACGTCGTCAACTTCTTCTTCTTCGTCGCCGAGGAGGTGCGCGAGATCCTCGCCTCGCTCGGCCTGCGCTCGCTCGATGAGGCGACCGGCCGTGTAGACCTGCTCGGCGCGAGCGACGCGATCGAGCACTGGAAGGCGCGCGGTGTTGACCTGACCCACCTCCTGACCCACATCGAGCTGCCCGAGGACGCACCCCGCCGGCGCGTCGAACCGCCGCCGGCGGTGCTCGAGGACGCGCTCGACTGGGAGCTCGTAGAGCGCGCGCAGCCCGCGCTGGAGCAGCTTGAGCCGGTGCGTATCAGCCTCCCGATCCGCAACCGCAACCGCTGCGTCGGCGGCATCCTCTCCAGCCACATCGCCCAGCGCCACGGCGCGGACGGTCTGCCCGAAGACTCGGTCGTCGTCGATTTCGAGGGCTCAGCCGGGCAGAGCTTCGGCGGCTGGCTGGCGTCCGGCGTGACGTTCACGCTGCGCGGCGACGCGCAGGACTATGCCGGCAAGGGGCTCTCGGGCGGCGTGTTCGCGATCCGCCCGCGCGAGGGCATGGGCGAGCACTTCAAGGCCGAGCACAACGTGATCGTGGGCAACACCGTGCTGTACGGCGCGACCGCCGGGCGGGCGTTCTTCCGCGGCCTCGCGGGCGAGCGCTTCGCGGTGCGCAACTCGGGCGCGTGGACGGTCGTCGAGGGCATCGGCGACCACGGCTGCGAGTACATGACCGGCGGGCGCGTCGTGGTGCTCGGGCCGACGGGGCGCAACTTCGCGGCGGGCATGAGCGGCGGCGTCGCGTACGTGCTCGACGAGGACGGCACGTTCGCGGAACGCTGCAACATGGGCATGGTCGGCTTCGAGCAGCCGTCGGAGGCCGACGCGATCGAGCTGCGTGCGATGGTCGAAGAGCACCAGCGCCGCACCGAGTCGCCGGTGGCCGCGCGGGTTCTGCAGGAGTGGGAGCTGCTGCTCGGGCGCGGCGCGTTCGTGAAGGTGATGCCGAACGACTACAAGCGCGTGCTGCGCGAGCTGGCCGAGCAGGAGACGCTCGCCGCGCGCGCCTCCGGTAATGGCCGTCCGACTCCGGAGCGTCCGCTGGACCCGGTCGGCGAGGCCGGAGCCTGATGGGCAAGCTCGGAGGGTTCCTGCAGATCGAGCGACACGGCATCCCGCAGCGGGATCCGGTGGAGCGCGTGCGCGACTACAACGAGTTCCTGCTGACGCGTCCGGTGGGAGAGCTGCGCGAGCAGGGCGCGCGCTGCATGGACTGCGGCGTGCCGTTCTGCCACAACGGCTGTCCGTTGGGGAACCTGATCCCCGACTGGAACGACCTCGTCTACCGCGACCGCTTCGCCGACGCGATCGTGCAGCTGCATGCCACCAACAACTTCCCCGAGTTCACCGGGCGCCTGTGCCCGGCGCCGTGCGAGGCGTCGTGCGTGCTGGAGATCCGCGAGGGCGACGCCGTGACGATCAAACAGATCGAGAACGCGATCGTCAACCGCGCGTGGGAGGAAGGCTGGATCACCCCGCAACCACCGCGCCGGGACCGCGAAACCGGTCAGGCGGTGGCGGTCGTGGGCTCGGGACCGGCGGGCATGGCCGCGGCTCAGCAGCTGCGCCGCGCGGGCCATCGCGTGACGCTGTTCGAGCGCGACGAGGCGATCGGCGGGCTGGTGCGCTTCGGCGTGCCCGACTTCAAGATCGAAAAGACGATCGTGCAGAGACGCGTCGAGCAGCTGATCGCCGAGGGCGTGGAGATCCGTTGCGGCGTGGAGGTCGGCAGCGACGTGGACGTGGCGGAGCTGCGCGACGGCTTCGACGCGGTGGTGCTGGCGACCGGCTCGCGCGTGCCGCGCGACCTGCCCGTCCCCGGCCGGGAGCTCGACGGCGTGCACTTCGCCATGGACTACCTCTACCAGCGCAATCGCTGGGTGGCGCGCGAGCTCGGCCCCGAGCCGACTGTCGCGCAGCCTGCGCTCGAGCGCGAGATCACCGCCGCGGGCAAGGACGTGGTGGTGATCGGCGGCGGCGACACCGGCGCGGACTGCGTGGGCAACTCGGTGCGCGAGAGCGCACGCTCGGTGGTGCAGCTCGAGCTGCTCTCCGAGCCCCCGGCGCACCGGCCCGACGATCGCACGCCGTGGCCGGAGTGGCCGCTGAAGTACCGCCTCAGCTACGCCATGCAGGAGGCGCTGGAGCTGGGCGCGGGCGAGCAGGACTACTCGGTCACCACCACCGCGTTCGCCGCCGACGACAGCGGTGCGGTCGCGGGACTGCGCATCGCGCAGGCCGCACCGCAGCCGCCGTTCGAACCGATCCCTGACACCGAGCGCGAGCTGCCGGCGCAGCTGGTGCTGCTGGCGATGGGCTTCCTGCACCCAGAGCAGGAGCTGCTCGACCAGCTTGGCGTGGAGAAGGACGCCCGCGGGAACGTCCGCTCGGTGAAGCCGTACACGACGTCCGTTGACGGCGTGTTCGCCGCCGGCGACGCGCGCCGCGGCCAGTCGCTGATCGTGTGGGCGATCAACGAGGGTCGCCAGTGCGCGCGCATGGTTCGACCGCTATCTCGCCACGCAACGTCACGAAGCCGACGCTGCGATGGCGTACGCCGCCAAAGATGGCGGCCTCGCGGGCCACGCCGACGCGGACGAAGGCCCCGAGGGCCCGCCGCAGCACGTCAACCCCGGCGTTGTCGCGCCGGAAGCGTAGGCGGGCGCGTGGAGCTCCCGAACGTCTGCCTGATCGGCGCGGGCTCTTCGGGGATCGCCACGGTCAAGGCGCTGCACGAGCGCGGCATCCCGTTCGACTGCTTCGAGAAGTCCGATCGCGTGGGCGGCAACTGGGTGTTCGAGAACAGCAACGGCATGTCCGCCGCCTACCGCGACCTGTTCATCAACACGTCGCGTCCGCGCATGGAGTACTCGGACTTCCCAATGCCCGAGTCCTATCCGGATTTTCCCCATCACACGCAGATCGCGGCGTACTTCGACGCTTATGTAGATCACTTCGGCCTGCGCGAGCGGATCACGTTCGAGACGGGCGTGCAGCGCGCGTCGCGCGACGCCGAGGGCGTGTGGACTGTCGAGCTCGACACCGGCGAGACCCGTCGCTACGACGCGCTGATCGTCGCCAACGGCCACCATTGGAACCCCCGCTGGCCCGAACCGGCGTTCCCGGGCGCGGACACGTTCACGGGCCGCCAGCTCCATGCGCACTCATACGTGGACAACTCGATCTTCGAGGGCTTGCGGGTGGTGGTCCTGGGGATGGGCAACTCGGCGATGGACATCGCGGTCGAGTCGTCCTATGTCGCCGAGCGCACGTACCTCGCGGCGCGTCAGGGCGTGTGGATCATCCCCAAGTACATATTCGGCAAACCCGTTGACCAGATGCGCAACGACCCGCGCATCCCGTTCAAGATCCGCCAGCTGATGACCCAGCAGCTGATCCGCAGCTATGCCGGGCCGCCGGAGCGTTACGGGCTGCCCAAGCCCAACCACCGCTTCGGCGAGGCTCATCCGACGGTCTCGGGGCGCATCCTCGACCGCATCCAGCACGGCACGATCACGCCGAAGCCGAACATCGACTCGTTCGACGGCGCGCGCGTGCGCTTCGCCGACGGGAGCGCCGTGGACGCGGACGTGGTCGTGTACTGCACCGGCTACAAGATCACGTTCCCGTTCTTCGACGAGGACTTCATCGCCGCTCCGGAGAATCGCATCGATCTCTATCGCCGGGTATTCCACCCCGAGATCCCGAACGTGTTCTTCATCGGCCTGCTGCAGCCGCTCGGAGCGATCATGCCGCTCGCGGAGGCACAGGGAGAGTGGGTCGGCGACCATCTGGTGGGTGACTACGCGTTGCCGGCGCCGGCCAATTTGCGTGCCGACATCGACGCCGAACAGACGGCAATGCGCAGGCGCTACGTGGCCTCCAAGCGCCACACGATCCAGGTCGACTACGACGACTACCTGCACGCCCTGGCCAAGGAGCGCAGCGCCGGCGGCGCACGCGCGCGCGCAAACGGGTATATCCCACCGGCGTCATGCCGACCTTCTGCCGTCACAACCGCTTCATAGAGCGCTGCCCGATCTGTAGCCAGACGCTGCCTGGCCGCGCGCCGAGCAGCGGCGCCTCGCCGGGAGCGAAGGCCTCCACGCGCGAGCGCTCGAGTGGCGCGGGCACGCGGCGTGGGCGTGCCCGTGGCGGAGGCGTGCGCATCCACCGCGAGGGTCGCGCCGAGGACGACGGCTACCGCTCGGAGCTGGTGCCGGGCCTGCGGGCCTCCGCTGACGGGCTGCGGCTCGCGGAGGAGATCGCCTTCTCGGCTGGTCGGTTGCTCGCGCTGGCCGCCCAGCCGCCGGGGCTCTACGGCGAGGCCCGGGCGCTAGCGGGCGTGGATCTCGAGCGCGCGACGTGGATGTGCTTCCTGATCGCCTATCTCGGCCCGCTCGAGGACGGGGATCCATTCGCGGGCATCCGCGTCGCGCTGGGGAGCCCTCCGGGAGAGCTCCCCGACCTCGACGGCGTCCCGCTGGGGCCGCGCACCTCGCACGACCCCGCGCGCGGGAACGACACGCTGCTCGCGTATCGCCAGTGGGTGGCGCGCGGCGGGCGCGCGAGCGTCTCAGCACAGGCGGCGCCCGTCGAGGGCACCCAGGCGGAGGCGTTCACCGGCGATCCCGCATGGAGCCCCGAACGGCGCTTCGAGCGCGTGTTCGAGCGACTTGCGCTGCCGGGCTTCGCTCGCATGGGGCGCTATGAGCTGCTGGTGACGCTCGGACGCCTCGGCCTGTACGAGCTGGCACCCGATTCGCTGCACCTGGTTGGCGCGCGCGGACTCTCCTCGGAGGACCTCGCCACGCTGGGCGCCAAGCGCGTGTTCGGCATCGGCGACCCGCTGCTGCTGGAGCGCCGCGCGACGGCGCTCGCACAGGCGATCTCGGTGCCGATCGAGACGCTCGACCTCGCGCTCGCCAACTGGCACGCGCCACAGCCCGCGACGATGGGCGCCCCACGCGAGACCCTCGACGACGGCGCATTCGAGCGCGCCGGCGACGCCCTGGGGCTCTGAGCGAGCGGTTCCGCGGGCCTTCGCCGCGGAGGCCACGCGCCGAGCGCTCGGCGCCGAACCGTGGGCTGTCACCATCCCGCGGGGCGGGCGAGAAATGCCGTCCACACGGGCGCCTACAGTGCGTGCCACACAGTTGTTCCGAACCCCCGGGAGTCGCTGATGCCACTCTGTTTCATCGAGCCGCAGGACGCCATTCGTGTGATCGCCGAGTCCGTCGGTCGTGAGGCGCGCCGTCAGCTCGTGGGCGAGGTCGTGCGCGCTTGGGTCGATGACATCCCAGACCAGGAACTGTCGGTGCACTACGCGAAGGCGATCGCCGACCTCGACGAGGACGACCTGCATCTGCTGGCCGCGTGGCACGCCTCGCTGGAGGTCGGTCAGCCGATCCCCAACACTGAGTTCCTCGTCGGCGTGTTCCCGAGCCTCGGCGAGAACCGGCGTGAGGCGCTGAAGATCGCCGCGGGCTTTCGCGGCGAGGAGGCCTTCCAGGCAGGCGTCGCCGAGGACCAGGCGCTGGACACGGTGCTCCCGCGCCTGTTCACCGAGCGGGCGATCGAGCTCGCCAACGAGTGCATACAGCTATACATGTGGGACCGCCTAGGTTGCGATAACTAGGGCCGGTCGGGTCGCGGCTAGACTGGCGGCATGACTGAGATCGCGGACATGCCGACGGAGGATGACGTAATGGATGCGTTGTCGAACGTGATCGACCCTGAGCTCGGGCTCGACTTCGTCGAGCTGGGGCTGATCTACGGGGTGGAGGTCGTCGAGGGCAACGTGCGCGTGACGTTCACGCTGACGACGCCCGGATGCCCGATCGGACCGCAAGTCAACGAACAGATCGAGGAGTTCGTGGGCGAGCTCGACGGCGTCAAGACGGTCGAGTCGGAGATGGTGTTCACGCCGCCGTGGTCGCCAGAGATGATGAGCGAGGACGCCAAGTTCGCGCTCGGGTACTGAGCCGGTGGCTGAAACGGTCTCGACCCCACGCGGGGGCCGAGACCGTCGCCTCACTGCTCTAGCGCTGTCCGGCTCGGGGGCGCTCTAGACTCCCAAGCCGTATTTGGTGCAGGTGGCAGCGAACGATTGGTTCGGGCTCGCGCTGAGCTGGTTGAGGACGTTCTGCATCACCGGCGAGTCCTCGAACATGCCGATGTGACCGACCGTGTCGTTCGGACACTGGCTCTGGACGCTGATGTTTGTGACGTTCGAGCCGCTGAGGAAGGCGTTGGTGTACGGCGTCACGACCTCGTCGTGAGTCGTCTCGATCACCACGTAACGCGGTCCCGACACCGTGTCGCCGCCTTCGAAGGTCTTCTTCTCGAACGCCGAGCCGACCTCCTGTTCCGGCAGCGCCGGCGCGCCGATGACTTCCAGGAACACTTCGAGTGCCAACGACGCGAACGGGAAGTTACCGACGAGTTCCTTGAGGCCGTCGAGCGTCGTGCCGTGGTTGCTCGGCGCGAGCCCGACGAACGTGTTCACCTTGGAGGCGCCTCCGAGGTACTTGAGGTAGTAGTTCGGCATCATCCCGCCCTGCGAGTGCCCGACGAGATCGACCTGTGACGCTTTGGTCTGCGAGAGCACTTTGTTGACGAACGTCCTCAGTTGTTCAGCCGATTGTGTGATGTGGCCGAGGCCGTCGATGTTGCCGAACAGCCCCGAGAGGATCGTTTCGCCGTAGTTGAACGCATACACGCAGTAGCCGGCGTTGGCGAGCAGCGGCGCGAGCGTGACCCAGTTCGATCCCTCGTCGGCAAACGTCGCGTGGACGAGCACCACCGGGTAGGGATGCGCGGCGCTCGGTTTGCAGCCGTTGTTGCCCCCTGTGAGGGCCGTAGGGTCCCACGTCTCGTTCCAGGCACCTTCGACGACCGCTTCGCTGCCATACGGAACCCGCAGGCTCGCACTCGCGCTCGCCGGCACGGCGCTGACGATCACTGCAGCCGCAGCCGCGGCCACCAGTAGTGCTCTGCTCTTCAGCATCGGCTCCCTCTTTCCCTGTCCGTTGGCCGGCGACACCGACCAGCGGGTCGCTACGGGCCATTCCCCTATCCCATCCCGTCATGGCGAAGGTACCCGAGCGCGACTCGGCGTGTCAATAGATGGAGCGCTTTCGTCTCTAGACGGGCGCGGCTGCGGACTCGCGCGCGAGAGTCACGAGCGTGGCGAGTTCGGAGGCGATGCTCTGGCCGATCGCGTCGATGTCCGGCAGGGCGTCGAAGTCGCCGAGCAGCCCGAAGTTCATCTGGCCGTTGTAGGACATGATCGCGACCGCCAACGCATGGTTCTCGGGCAGGAACGCCACCGGGATCGCCTGGAGCATCTCACGCCCGAGCACGTAAAGCGGGAACTGCGGGCCGGGCACGTTGGTGACGATCAGGTTGAACAGGCGCGTTGAGAAGTTCAGCCGCGAAGCCTGCGCGAGGATCGTCGGCGGCGCGAAGTTCTGGGCGCCCGCGATCACCTCGGCGCCGAGCGCCTGCTTGGACTCCTTCAACCCGTCCATCGCGCTGCTGACGAAGCGCAGACGGTTGATCGGGTCGCTGATGTAGATCGGCAGCGGACCGCGCATCACCACGATCCGGTTTCCGCCCTCGTGGTGCTCGCCCTCGGTGCGCACCGATACCGGCACGAGCGCGCGCATCTCCACGCCCGCGGTGTGCCTTCCGCGGGAGATCAAGAACGTGCGCAGAGCGCCGGCGACCACCGCGAGGATCACGTCGTTGACGGTCCCGCCGAACGCGTTCTTGACGGTCTTGAAGTCCTCGAGCTGACTCGTCACCCCAACGAAGCGCCGGTGCGGCCCGATCGGCACGTTCAGCGGCGTCTCCGGAGCCGGGTTCAGGCCAGCCCACACGATCTCGCCGACGCCCTCCGCCGCCTCGCGAGCGCGCGCGAGCGCGCGCTCGGGGTGACCGAGCGCGTCGAGCGCGCCCTCGGCCAGCGCGACTCCCGTGCGCACCGCTCCCAGCAGGCCGGCCGCCAGCAGGTGCGCGGTGCTCGGCTCGGGATGGGGTTGCCACGGGCGTCCGGAGTAGGGGGTCTGCGGCGGATCGGGCGACAGGTCGAACAACACCGTCGCCAGGTCCACACCGGCGATGCCGTCGATCAGCGAGTGATGCGTCTTGGTGATCAGTGCGAAGCGATCGTCTTCGAGCCCCTCGATCAGCCACATCTCCCACAGGGGCTTCGAGTGGTCGAGCTGCTGGGAGAAGATCCGCGCCGTCAGATCTTGCAGTTGCTCCCACTGGCCCGGAGCGGGCAGTGCGGTGTGGCGGACGTGGTAGTCGAGGTTGAAGCTCGGATCATCGATCCACACCGGACGCCCGCTGTCGATGGCCGTGTGCGCGAGCTTGTGGCGGTAGCGCGGAACCAGGTGCAGCCTGCGGCGGATCTGTTCGAGGAACTCGTCCATGCCCGGCGGCGGTCCTTCGACGATCGTTAGCCCGCCGATGTGCATGTGCGAGACGGAGCTCTCCTGATGCAGGAAGGAGGCGTCTACCGGCGTCAGCCGATCGAGGTGACGTTGGCTCATGAGGCTTAGCGTACCGAGGCGCCCCCTACAATGACACCCGTGTCCAACAGCGTCGAGAAGCTGCTGCTAGCGGCCCCGCGCGGTTATTGCGCGGGCGTCGATCGCGCCGTGCAGACGGTGCAGCGCGCGCTCGCGATCCACGGTGCGCCGGTGTACGTGCGCAAGGAGATCGTGCACAACAAGCACGTCGTCGCACAGCTACGCGAGCGTGGGGCGATCTTCGTGGACGAGCAGACCGAAGTGCCCGAGGGCGCGGTGTGTGTGTTCTCCGCACACGGCGTCGCGCCGAGCGTGCGCTCCGGCGCGGCCGAACGCGGTCTGCAGACGATCGACGCGACGTGCCCGCTCGTGACGAAGGTGCATCGCGAGGCCGTGCGCTTCGCACAGGACGGCTACACGGTCGTGCTCGTCGGTCACGACGGGCACGAGGAGGTGGAAGGCACGATGGGCGAGGCGCCCGATCAGATCGTGCTCGTCCAGAGCGAGCAGGACGTCGACGAGCTCGAGGTCGCCGACCCCGAGCGGATCGCCTACATCACCCAGACGACGCTCGCGGTGGACGAAACGACCACGATCCTCGCGCGACTGCGCGAGCGCTTCCCCAGCATCGTCGGCCCGCGCACCGATGACATCTGCTACGCCACCACAAACCGCCAGGCGGCGGTCAAGCAGATGGCGGGCCAGTGCGATCTGATGCTCGTGATCGGCTCGCGCAACTCCTCCAACTCCGTGCGCCTCGTGGAGGTCGCCAGTGACTGCGGCGCAGAGGCCCACCTGATCGATTCCGCCGGCGAGGTCCAGGAGGAGTGGCTCGCGGACAGGCGCGTCGTCGGCATCTCCTCCGGTGCGAGCGCCCCCGAGGAGCTCGTGAGCGAGCTGGTGGATCTGTTCCGCGCGCGCGGCGTAAGCGACATCTCCGAGTTCCACGTGGTCAGCGAGGACGTTCGCTTCATGCTTCCCAAGCAGATACGCGAGGCCGTTGCGGCGCCGCCGCGGCCGGACGGCGTGGCCGGAGCCTCCTCCTGAGCATGGCGAGCAGTTCGGCGGCGCCGCCCCGCCGGCGGAGTGGCCGTTGCGCGGGGGGTCGGCGATGCGCACCCTAATCGTCTCCGACCTTCACCTCGGAAGCGTCACCCGCTCGGACCTGCTGCGCCGCCCGGAGCTGCGCACCGTACTGCTGGAGGCGATCGCGGATGCGCAGCGCGTGGTTCTGCTGGGAGACGTACTCGAGCTGCGCCACGGGCCGATGCGCGACTCGCTCGCCGCCGCGCGTCCGTTCTTCGAGGATCTCGGGCGGGCGCTCGCGGGCAAGGAGCTCGTGATCGTCGCCGGCAACCACGACCACGCGCTCGTCGAACCGTGGCTCGTGAGTCGCGGGGAGGAGGCCGACGCGCCTGCGCTCGGCGTCGAGCAGCTGCTGGAGCCCGCGCAGGCCTCGCCCGCGCTCGAGCGCATCGCCGGGTGGGTCTCGCCGGCCCGGCTGCGCGTGGCCTACCCCGGCCTGTGGGTGCGCCCCGACGTGTATGCGATGCACGGTCACTACCTCGACTGCCATCTGACGGTGCCGACGCTCGAGCGCCTGAGCGTCGGGGCGATGAGCAGGGTGTTGGGGCGCCCGGCCAGCGAGTTCGACTCCGTCGCCGACTACGAGGCGGTCACGGCTCCCGTGTTCGCATGGCGCGACGCGGTCGCCAGGGACGGTCCAACGGGGTCGGCGCTCAACGGTGGCGCGACCGTCGCCGCCTGGGACGCGCTCGGCGGCGCTGGCGCCGGTTCGCGGAATGGTCGCGTAGGGCGCGCACCGCGACGGCGGCTGCGCAGCCGCGCGATCGCCGCCGCCTTCCCGCTCGCCGTCGGTGCTCTCAACCGCGCCGGCATCGGTCCGCTGCGGGCGGACGTCTCGATGGGCGAGCTGCGTCGCGCGGGCCTACGCGCAATGGGCGAGGTCGCGGCCCGCATTGGTCTGGGCGACGCGTACGTCGTGTTCGGCCACACCCATCGCGCGGGGCCGCTTCCCGACGACGTCACCGGAGAGTGGCGCGGGCCCGCCGGTGCGCGGCTCGTGAACGTCGGCAGCTGGACCCACTCCCGCGCCTTCCTCACCGAGACCCCTGGCGAGAGCCCCTACTGGCCGGGCGCGTGCGTGATCGTCGAGGACGACGGCCCGCCGGTCGTGGTGCGCCTGCTGCAGGACCGCAGCCTCGCGCAGCTTGCCGCCAGTCGCTAAAGCGTCGGGGCGTTGGGGGTGTGGGCGAGGTACCACAGCTGCGAGATGCCTTCGTTCCACTGTTCGCGTCCCGCCGCGAGCTCGCTGCGATAACGGGCGAGTGCGCTCGCGCTCGGCGCGCGCGCGTACGCCTGCAGAGCCGACATCGCCGTGGCGAGCTCCGTGGCGCCTTGCGTCGCCTGAGACTCCGCACGTGGGAGGTCTTCTTCTTCGGCGCCTTCTTCGCTGCTTGCCGGGCTGATTTCGACGATGTGCCATTTACCGGCGGCGGCTACGTCGCCGCGCCCCGCGCCGGCGGTCCGCACAAGCCGTTCGAGCTGCGCTCGCGTGGGGCGGCTCGGCAGCTGCGCCAACTCGACCTCGCCCGCCTTGACCGCAGTCGCGGCGCCTGCCGCCCCGGCGAGATGTTCGCCCACGAACGTCGACGCGGCCGTCTGCGGACTGCTCGTCGCGCAGCCGGCCAGCGCGATCGCCAGCAATGTGACCGCCGCACGCGTCATACGATGCCCGGAGTGAAGCACGTGGCCAGGCATCTGACGCCGCTGTCCATCTCGAGATCCAGCACGCCCTCTGTGTGGCGGGCATGCTCGAGCAGCGCGTAGCCGCCGGGATGCACAACCGTCAGCTCCCTGCCGCCTGCCGCCTCGCCGCGGTTGATCCTCACCGTGCCCGTGCCGTCGAGCACCGCCCACACACCGCCCGCCTCATACGGGCCCGAGTACGCGCCCTGCTGGTCCTTCGTCTGCGGCGCGAGCGCCGCGCCCGGGGCGTCCTCCGGGCGCAGCGGCGCGAGCGGCTCGCGCTCGACGCCGAGCAGCTCCTGGATCGCGAGCTCGGTTTCCACGTACGCGCCCTCGCCGTAGTGGTAGTCGAACAGGCGCGCGCGCCCGTCGAACAGGTAGCGCGCCGGCCAGCCCAGGTTCTCGTACTCCTGCCACAGCTCCAGCTCGCTGTCGATCAGCACCGGATGGACGATGCCCAGGCGCGCCACAGCGGCCCTGACCGCCTGCTCATCGCGCGAGGCGTCAAAGCCAGGGCAGTGCACCCCGATCACGCGCAGGCCCGCCGAGGTGTAGCGCTCGTGCCATGCCTTCACATACGGCAGCGTGCGCAGCGAGTTCGGGCGGCAGAAGTCCCAGAACTCGACCAGCATCGGCTTGCCCTGCTGAATGATCGACTGACCGCCGCCGCTCGCGTTCGCCCACGGCAGCTTCGTCGGGAACAGCGGCGCAACGATGTTGTCTACAGGCGCCCTCAAGATCGAGCGCGCACTAGCCGATGCTGCCGACCATCTCCAGCTGGATCAGGCGGTTGAGCTCGACGGCGTACTCCATCGGCAGCTCCTTCGTCACCGGCTCGATGAAGCCGTTGACGATCATCGCCGCCGCCTCGTCCTCGGTGAATCCGCGCGAGCCCATGTAGAAGAGCTGGTCGTCTGAGATGCGTCCCACGGTGGCCTCGTGGGCGACGGTCACGTGAGGGTTCTGGATCTGGATGTCGGGCCAGGTGTCGGATTTCGATTCGCCGTCCATCATCAGCCCGTCGCATTGGACACGTGCTTTCGAGCCGGCCGAGTTGTGGCCCATCTTGACCAGGCCGCGGTAGCCCATGATCCCGCCGTCCTTGGAGATCGACTTGGCGAGGATGTTCGACGTCGTGTTCGGCGCCAGGTGCACGACCTTCGCGCCCGTGTCCTTGTGCACGCCTTTACCCGCCACGCCCACGTTCAGGTGATCCGCGCGCGCGCCCTCGCCCATCAGGAACGAGCCCGGGTAGAGCATCACGTACTTGGCGCCCATCGAGCCGCCGACCCACTCGACCGTGCCCTCCGCGTCGACCACCGCGCGCTTGGTGTTGAGGTTGTACACGTCCTTGGACCAGTTCTGGACGGTCGTGTAGCGCGCCTTCGCGCCCTCGTGCACGAAGATCTCAACGACCGCCGAGTGCATCGAGTTGACGCTGTAGGTCTGCGCGGTGCAGCCCTCGATGTAGTTCACCTCCGAGCCCTCGTCGGCGACGATCAGCGTGTGCTCGAAGGTGCCCTCGCCAGCGCCCTCCATGCGGAAGTACGACTGCAGCGGCAGGTCGCACTTGACGCCCTTGGGGATGTAGCAGAACGCTCCGCCCGACCACACCGCGCCGTGCAGCGCCGAGAACTTGTTGTCCTGCGCCGGCACGCACTTGGTCATGAAGTATTTCTGCACCAGCTCCGGGTACTCGGTGATCGCCGTGTCCATCGAGCAGAACAGGATCCCCTGCTTGGCGTACTCCTCCTTCAGCCCCTCGTACACCGGCTCCTGGCGCCACACGCCGACGACGCCCGCGAGGTGCTCGCGCTCGGCCTGGGGGATGCCGAGGTCCTCGTAGGTCTGCTTCATGTCCGCTGGCACGTCGTCCCAGCTGTTGAAGCGCCCGGCGGTCGGCGGCGAGTACAGGACCAGGTCGTCGAGGTTCAGGCCGCTCAGGTCCGGACCCCATGTCGGGATCGGCTTGCGTTCGAAGATCTCCAGCGACTTCAGCCTTTTCTCCGCCATCCAGTCAGGCTCGCCCTTGATCTTCGACAGCTCCGTCACGACCTCGCGCGAGATGCCCTGACGGGCGCGCAGCTGACCCTGCTCGTCCTCGACGATCGGGCTGGGCTTTGCGATCTTCGTGCTGTCAATCGTGGCCATGAGGCTCCTCGCTGGCGGTTCGCTGGGCAATCCTGTGCTGTGCACTAGGAATTGTATCGAGAGGGAGAGCGCCGACCCCAGCTTCGCGATCGTCAGATGGGCACGGACGGTAGGAAGAGGGTAGTAAGATGCCGGGACATGGCTGTCGAAAAGCTGTCGGTTGCGCTGGAAGAGCAGGTGGCACGGGAGGCCAGGGAGGCCGCTGGGCGCCGTGGGATCAGCCTGTCCGCTTGGTTGAACGAAGCGTCCCGCAACGCGTTGGCGATCGAGGACGGTCTGGCTGCTGTGGCCGAGTGGGAAGCCGAGCATGGGCAGCTCCCGTCGGACGCGCTCGCCGCGGCTGATGCTGCGCTCGATCGTGCCACGGTCGCTCGCGTCGCGTGAGCGGCGTCACCTACGATGCGGGCGCGCTGATCGCCGCCGAGCGCAACTCGCTCCCGATGTGGGCGTTCCACCGACGTCTGCTCGAGCGTGGTGTGCGTCCGACGCTTTCGACAGCCGTTCTCGGCCAGGTGTGGCGCGGGGGACCTCAGGCCCAGCTCTCGCGACTGCTGCGCGGCTGCAGGATCGCGCCGTTGAGCGAGGCTGAGGCCCGGTCGGCTGGTGCGGCGCTGGCGAGCAGCCGGTCTAGTGACCTCGTTGACGCCGTCGTCGTCGTCACAGCTCTTGCGCGGCAAGACATGGTCGTCACTAGCGACCCCGACGATCTGCAGCGCATCGCCGGCGCGATCGGCGGCGTCGTCGCAGTACATGTCGTGTGAAGTCCACTGAACTTGCCCAGCTATCGCAGACGGTTGGCAAGCTGTGTGCGTGATTTGACGCTGAGCTAGCAGAACGCCTTGCGTAGGTGCAGCTACTTGCATGTCGGGCCCGCGAATCCCTTGGGCGAGCCGAGAGATGAGAGCAGGGAGGTTTCGCACCGCCCGGCGCCGAGATATTGTATAGCATCATGGCTCTAGCTGTATGACTGCTTGACAGCTACTGGATGGGTCTGTAATATGCTCGCGAATATGGTTGACTCAACTCCCACTGTCCTTTCAGGCGTGGCACGCGGTTTGCCAGCCGCGGACATAGCCCCCGAAGTCGCGCGCCAGATGCTCGCCTCCTTGAAGGGCGAGCGAAACACCGCGCCGTTGACGGAGGCTGCTCGACTTGCGCGGGCGGTAGGGCTATCGGTAGCCGAGATGGAGCGGATGTCTGGCTATACGCGCCAGACGGTGTACAACGCGCTGCGCGCGATCGACGTCGAGCAGGTTGACCCGAACGTCGATCGGGTCTTGCTGTCGCGTCAACTGCTCGTCGTCCTCTGCGCCGTCGGGGGCTCAATTCCGCTCCCAGAGCTTGCGAGCCGACTCCAGCTATCGCCTGAGCAGATCGTGCCGTCCTTGTACGCGCTACAAGAGCAGCACCTCTCCGCTATCCGACGACAGTCCCACGACACACACGGATACGAGACCGTCTCAGTAACTGCAACCCCGGACGCGCATCATGTGCTGCTTGAGATGTTCGATGACCTCTACCTTCGGCGCTCGGACGGCTTTTCCGTCTATTTGCGTGTTGACCCGGCAGAGCAACACAAGATCGAACTCGCCGCCGATGAAACTCTAAGCGGACACGAGAACACCGTCATGGACCCAAAAATCGCGCCAAGCGTGATGTCGGGGCCAGAGCTGGCGCTGACGGTGCACGCCCCTACGAGCCGACTCGCTGTCCGTATCGCCGGGGATGTCTGGCTAGAGCTACGCAAGCGAGCAAAATTGCCCTCGGCGCCGGCACAGATAGCAGACGTGATCGCCCCATCCCCGCCACCATGTGGCGAGTCGGAGGTGCTAGACATTTTCACAGCTGCAATCACGCAAGTTCTTCCTGAGATTGCACACGACGTTACGCGCGAACGGATGCGCTACGCAGGAGGAGCCGACGAGCGGACGCTCGCGTGTAGGTGCTTGACTTCGGCTGCCCGCGCTCTGCGTCAGAGCGTCGGACAAGAACGCGATCCCCGGCCAATCACTGATAGCGAGGCAGCGTGGGGCGAGCTAATGCCAATCCGTGGCCTGCCGCTCGATGCGGCACGCACGCCCATTCAGCGAGCGGTTAAGGCAGCACTTGAACTCGCCGCAGACAGCCTTGGTCCATACAGAGGAGGCGAGCTTGGATCGTTCCGACAGCCCGGCAGGCCACCACGCACGATCAAGCAAGTTCGCCCCGCGCAGGAGGAGCTAGTGCGCATGGCAGAACTGGCAGGCGAAGCAGTTGCGAGAGCTGGCGGGCTTACAAACGGACTCGACCCAGTGGCTGAGGTACGCTCGGTCGTGCTGCCAGGCTTCGACGCATAGAGATAAATGGACCCGCCATGCATTGGCCCCCGACGCAGACAGATAACACAGCGTGGAGCGCGGTTGGAAGAGTTGTCACTCTGGCGATGTCGGGGGCGGCAGTGGTTTTGCCGCTCTGGCCCATCTTCACCGTGCTCGCCGTCGCTGGATTCTACATGTGCTTGGCACCGCTGCTCCACCTATGGCCGTGGTCCCGAGTCGCGGCTGCACCACCGCGAGCCACTATCAAGGCAGGCCACGAAATCAAGGCGGGAGGCGACATCGAAGCCGACGGAGGCATCGAGGCGGGTCGCAGGACCGAGGCCGGAGGCCGCATCCGATCATCGACCCATCCTCAAGGTTTGCTGTTTGCATCCGCCGCCGCACGCGCCATTGACCGGCCGGGGCTTCGCTTTCCTAACCCCCTCTTTGGCCACTACCGAATCGGACAATATGCGCGGCCACTAGAGCACGATGAGCAAGGTTGCGTTTTCCGCACCGTTGTAGCTGCTGACTGTCCGCCCGCAGTTGACGAACTGGACACAGCCATCAAGGATGCTCTCGCGGACGCTCTGTCACGTTCCAGTCTTGAGGCTTGGGGGCGTAGACAAAGCGCCAAACGGCACGGAGGAGCGTCCAACGATTGGCTTCGGTCATATCCAAACTCCGGCCAGATCGCCACGTTCAAGCGCGATTGGGGAGCGTCGAGCCATTGTGGGTCCACCTTGTCAGCGAAGGCAACTTTTGAGCTACCGTCAGGCCCTCAGTTCGGGCCGCGTCCGGTGCTCGTCCTCGATGTCATAGAGCAGGCCACCGGAACAGACCCCGGCTCGCCTCGACTCTGCCTCTCTGTTTCTGATCTGCACCAGTTTCTGCATATTCTTGCGAGCGCCGTTGCGGATGAGCTCGGAGGCACGGTCTTCCCGGTGGTATGTAAGCAAGCAGCGCCCCTGATCCTCGGCCCGAACTACGAGATTAGCTTCGGCGATCGCAGCCTAAACACCGCTGTGGATATCCCTCGCAGCTTCGAGCGCGCGCAAGACGCATATAACAACCAGTTCGCTGAAATCAGCACACCAGAAGACTGCGACTCGCGCGACCGGACAGTCCGCGACGCCGTGATACGCAGCGGCCTACAGAAGATATTTCGCAGCAACGGTTATGACAGGATCGAGGCCGAGATAGCAAAACTGCCTGATCCGCTGGGAGTACCGCCAAGAGCCCTCTGACCTGGCTTTCCTCCTTGCCGTGAGCCTCATCGGTGCCCGTATCGTCGGTCGTCATCGCCTTGTTGTTAGCCGTCAGAGACCAGGTCCCGAAACTCGGTCATCCCCCGCGCGCCGAGCAGATGCACAAGCTGCTGGGCGTCGTTCCTTGTGTCCTCGTCGTCGCTCGCCAAGACGAGCCGCAACGCCTCCCGCGTCTCGTCTGTAGCTCCGTGCAGCGACCACCCCTTGTCGTCGGTCAGCATCATCCCGCGCAGGACCGCGACTGCCTCGCGGGGATGCTCCGAAGCAAGGCGCGGAAGCGCTCGGTAGACGACGAAATTGGGGTCCAGGTGAACTCCGAGATTAAGCACCGCTTGCGCCTGCTGCAGAAGCCATCCATCGTCCAACGTCAGCGCTCCCAACCATGCCCCAAAGCCAGCAAGAGCGCCTGGCTCACTTGCACTCGTCTCCGCAAAGACCCACTCCCACAACGCCATGAAGCGCGCCCCGATGTCAGCATCAAGTTTGGGGCTTCGCTTCAATGACCACCCCGCTTGCGTGAGAACCTGCTTGCGCAGCTCCGACCCTGCTGCCCGCCAGTACGCCTCGAAAAGGTCGTCCTGCCCGTCGCCGGACGTTGCCCCGAGGACTCGATATGTGATGAGGTGGTCGCCAAGGCGTTCCTCGGGACCGTCGGACCGGGACGGAGTGTTCTCTCCCTCGCTGGTTTTCTCCACGGCGTGGGCGTATGCCTCGCGCAGCACGGCGAATACGTCGGTGTACGGGTGGTTGAACATTACGTACGCGTTCCAGGCGGCGTCGAACTGTGCGCTGAGATCCGGCGTCGTCGGAAACGCAAGCGGGGCGAGCTGGCGTGCCCAGTCGGCGTCTAGTCGCACGAACTGAGGGAACCATTGACCGTAGACGGCGCGGATCGCGAGTGAGGGGTTGACGGCAACATCGAGATGGCGTTCCAGCACGGCCTTCGCCTCAGGTGCAAACCCTGGTCCGACCGCTTGTGCCCCGCCGCTCAACGCTCGCTCCACCCAGAGCACGTAGCGCACCACAGCGTGCATCGCTTCGCCCCGTGTCGTGTTGATCGCCAGCGTCGCCGGGTCCATGCCCTCTCCGTTGCTTCGCGTTTCCTGCGCAGGCGCTGGGTCGGCGTCGTCAGCCAGGGCCGCGAGTAGGCGCCAAATCGTGTCGCGTTCAGACTGCGGAGCTTCCGCCGGACCCTCCCGGAAAGCCTGCGAGAGCAGCGAGGCGACCTGTTTGCGTGCCCATCCCCAGTGCGGATCACGGTCCATGTACGTGGCGCCCTCACCCTCAGTGATCGTCTGTTCCAGTACCCACGCGCTCAGCTCGAGCACAGGTCGCCAGGCGAACGGCTTATCCGCACGCAAGGCGTCCGTCAGTCCGGCGAGCAGGCCACGGACGTAGGTCGCATCGAGCCCAACGAATTCGTTAGCGGCGTCGGCGAAGTCGGCGGGCCTCGCGGCTATGACACCCTCGACGGTTCGTCCCAGCCCCTCGGGCGAGGGCGCCTGTGGGTCTGCCCCCGGCTGCCAGCCACGCAACCTCTCCACGAGCTGCTCGGGGTCGAGCTCGGTGAGATCGGCCTCGGAATACGGCGAGGTCGGACCGGTCCACGAGCCCGTGTATATGAGGAACGTTGGGTGTTCCCGCTCACCGAACTCCTCGCGCAGTGCCTCGTACTCCCGTAGCTGTTCGCCCGTCAGGTGGTCGGCGATGAGCACGTAGCGCTCTACCCTACATATTCGGTCGGTGCGCTGGAGGTCCTCAGTCGTGTCGCCTCGCTCCTCCCTCCAGGGCGTCATCTCGGCTTCGGGACCCCGAGCGAGCGTCGCAAGCACTTCCTCTCGCTGCTCGTCGGTCAGGTCGGTGAACCGATCACACAGCAGTTCGCCGTACTCGTGCCAATAGTCCATCTCATACGCGAGAGCGTGGTCCGCGAGCGCCGCTGCGATGTCCTCGGCTGACCCTTCAACGCGCAAGAGGTGTAGAGCGACCCGGCGGAACACAGGCTCGGGCCGCGCCTTCAGAACCGCCATCGCTATCTGCCAACCGCCGGGCGACTGCACCACCGCGAGCGAGTAGTCGCGCACCGCGTCCACGAGCGTGTCGAGCAAGCTATGACCAACGTTCTGTGCGTGGTCCTCGATGGCGCGGCGCCAAATATTCGTGAGGTCAGCCTGGTCGGCGTCCTCGTCGCCCGCGTGAACCACCTCTCTTAGGCGATCGCAAAGAAAGCTCAGAGCCCTACGAGGATCGGACTGGATAAGCGCAGGCCAGGAGCCGTTGATGACTACGGCGTACTCATATTCGCTCATCCGAGCCGACGCAGCGTCCCGACCGCTCCACGGTTTCCCGGTTGGCGTGATCGCCAACAGCGCGCTGGCCAACTCGAACGCCGCCTTGGCCTCCCGTTCGCCGGCGAGGTGTGTGAGCAACGGCACCGCAGCGGATGGGATGCCCACGATATGGCCGGCGTAACTGCGAAGCCACTTGGCCTCCATGCGAGCCAGCTCCGCGGCCATCGCCTCCGGCAGTTGCGCGGCGATTTCCAAGATGTTTTCATGGACGCGTGGATTTTCTGTCGGCCGGATTTTGCGCGCCAGCTTCAGAACTGCGTCAGGCGCGCCCGCGGCGACGCGAACGAGATACCGAGACTCCGACCAAGCCGGGTAGCTCACCCATTCTTCGCTGCGCACGGGTTCTGGTGCGTCCTTGAAAAACCCCATCACAGTGAGGCTCTTCAGCCACGCGGGATCATTCAGTTGCTCAAAAAAATACTCATGGCTCGCCGGGCTCTTCCGAATCCGTGCGGCGATGCTCTTGAGGTCTGTGTCAGACACTAGGAGGCCCTTCCGCGATCAGGTCGTCCATGTCACTGAGATCATCAAAGGTCGTGGGCCGGAGCCAGTCAAGCAGGAAGCTCTCAAGAGCCTCCAGTCGTGCCCGGAACTCCGCGTCGGGTGGACGAATCTTGCCGTGAAGAACGTTGCTGAAGTAGCCGCTGAGAGTCATCCAGTTTTGCCCGCGGGCATCACGCACAGCGGGCTGCGGCGTGCGTCGCGCCGGGTCGCGCCGCTCGATGGTGTCGTTTGCCTGCCGCTTTCGACCCGGGTAGTCCTTCTTGTACTCGACAAAAAACGATTCAAGAGACTGGACAAAACCTGAGTCAAACGTTTCCTCGGCTATCCCGGGCGAGCGCTTTGCCTCGTCCCAATCGTCGCTGAGGCGTTTCACACGATCGCCCAAGCTCTCGCCCTTCTTCTCCTCGTGGAAGGCGTCAAGCAGCTCGCGCAGGGCACAGGCCGCGAGACGAACACGCCGAGGGTTCTCACGATCGTCGAGCACCCTTAGCGCGCTTTCGTAGAGAGCACGAGCCTCCTCGTCCTCTCTCGCGAGGACCACGAGCACGTCGCGCGCACGACCGCTAAGCCCCAGCAGGGGCCGCTGCAGCATCGGCTCGTCGTTGGGCTGTGCGGAGTCGTGGCTACTCATGACGGTTCGGCTCCATCGACTCGATGATCGCGTCTCGACCGGTCGCTCCGCGACATGAGTTGCCCTGCGCCGCCGAGCAAATCGAGCGCGCTCACAGGGACATCGGCCCTCCGGACAGCAGCGCAGAGCGGTTCGACTTGACGTCGGTTGGCTCCATAGGTCGGATTTGGAGCGGTTTCGGCGGCACAGCCTTGACGGTGGTCGAACCACGCATCATGGTCGCTGCGGCAGGGGTCGTACAATCCGCGTATGGCCACGCGAACGATCCACCTGCCAGAAAGTTCCTACGCGCTGCTGTCTGCCGAGGCGCAGCGGCGTGGTGTGGACCCCGACGCGCTGGCAGACGAGTTGGTGCGTGCCGACCTCGCCGCACACGGCGAGCAGGACCTTGAGATTACGCTCAAGAGCCTCGCGGAGTTCCGCGCGAGGCTGCCTGAGATCGACGGAATCGTGCTCGCGCGCGATGCTCGGACGCAGCTCGAACAGCGCAGCGACAGTTGAGTGTCGTCCTCGACGCTAATGCGCTCATCGTGCTCGCGCTCGATCGGCAGCGCGCGGTCACCGTTGAGGAGCTACTGCGTGTCTGGAAGGCCGAAGGCGAGGAGCTGCACGCTCCGGTGTTGTTGCGCTACGAGATAGCGAGCGCCTTGGCACAGGTGGTATCCGCCGGACAGCTCGCGTCGGAGGCCGTTGCCGATGCCTCGCAGCGTATCGGCTCAGTACCGATCGTCTTGCATCAGCTCAACGACACGCCGGCGGTCGTGGCCATGGCCCAGCGTCTCGAGCGTCGAAGCGCTTATGACGCGGCGTATGTCGTGCTTGCCGAAGAACTCGGCACGCAGTTGTGGACGCTCGACGGGCGGCTCGCTCGAAACGCTGCCGCGCGCGGATTGCCGGTGCGGCTGATTCAGGACTGACGCCCCGTCATGCGCTGTCGTCAAGCGACATGCGCCCACCCGGCAGCCGGTTCCACTTGAGGTCGGTTGGCTCCACTTACCTGGGATCGACGCGCGAATCGCCCGATCGCGGGTTCTCGGACCGGTGTTGATGTCATCGTCCCCTGCGGATGCTGCTCTACAACTCCCAGGTCTCGGGCAACTGCTACAAGGTCAGGCTGCTGCTGGCCCACCTCGGCATCGCGTACGAGCGCCGCGAGGTCGATGTGGTCGATCGATCCAATCGCGCTGAGCTGCTCGGAGAGATCAACCCTGCGCTGCGGATTCCCGTGCTCGTACTCGATGACGGCCGTTCGCTGGCTGAGTCCAACGCGATCCTCTGGCATCTGGGGGAGGGCACTGAGTACATCCCCACCGACTCGTTCCAGCGCGCGAAGCTGATGCAGTGGATGTTCTTCGAGCAGTACAGCCACGAGCCCAACATCGCAGTGGTGAGGTTCTGGGTCGCCGTCGCCACCACGACCGTGCCCGAGGCTGAGATCGAGGCGCGACGCAAGGCCGGTTACGCGGCGCTCGACGCGATGGAGCGCGAGCTGGCATCGAGGGAGTTTCTAGTAGCGGACACCTACACGATCGCCGACATCGCTCTGTATGCCTACACGCACGTTGCGGGGGAGGGCGGGTTCGACCTGTCTACCTACCCGGGCATCAGAACATGGCTCGAGCGTGTGGCCGCTCAACCAGGACATGTCCCCATCGGGGCGTGATCCCCAGTCGGCGTCTCGTCGTCAGCTCCCGTCCGCCAGCAGCTCGTCCAGCGTCCGCCCGCTGAGCACCGACGCGGGCTGTTCGGCGGCGACGTCCGAGCCCGGGCGCGCCTGCTCGTCGCGGCGCTTCAGCAGCAGCCACTGGGGCTTGGCGGGAGATGCGCGGCCCGGTCCCGTGCGCTGTAGCGCGAAGCCGCCGCGGAGCTTCTCGCCGTGCAGCACGAACACCGCGTGGCCGCGCTCGAGCGCCTCCGGCCACGCCACCCTGCCGCCCTGCTCGTAGTGGCCGCGGTCCCACACCACCACGCCTCCGTGCTCCGTTCGGCCCTCGAACGAGTTGTGCTCGATGCCATGGTCCTCGACCTGAACAGCCAGGCGCTTGATCGACGGGTCCAGCGACGGGCCCTTCGGAACCGCCCACGAGCGCATCACGCCGGCGACCTCCAGGCGCAGGTCGAAGTGGAGCGCCGTCGCTGCGTGCTGCTGCACCACGAACGCGCCCGCGCTCACCCCCCGGATCGCGAACTGCTCGTGGCCCTCGACGCGCACGTCCTGCACCGCCACCTCGGCGACCGCAGCGCCCCGCGGGCCCTCGCGCAGAAACGAAATCAGCGCCTCGATCGCCGTTGGCGGGCCCTCCGCGTGCACCGCCACCGTGCCGTCATCCGCGTTGCGCACCCAGCCCGTCACGCCCAGCTCGTGCGCTCGGCGGCGAGTGGCGTCGCGGAAGCCCACGCCCTGAACAGCGCCCGCGATCACCGCTCGGATCGCCTTCGCGTCCGGGGCGTCACCCGTCAAGCGGTGCCTCTCGCTTGCGTCACTCCACCAGGTCGAGCGTCTCGGAGGCAGGCTCGGCGACCCGGGGGCGCAAATCCTCGTGTGCGTGTGAGGCGCGCGCGGCGCGCTGCACGTCCACACGCGTGATCGCCAGGAACGCCACCAGGCAGAAGATCGCCAGCGTCAGCGCCAGTGCGACCGTGCCGTCGCCCCAGCCGAGTCCGCCCGCGCTCTTGGCCTTGCCCGTCCAGTCTGCGAACGACGCGCCCAACGGCCGCGTCGCCACGTAGGCGAACCAGAACGAGAAGATCGGGTTCCAGTGCAAGCGCCAGTAGCCGATCGCCGGGATCGCGATCACCGCCGCGAACAGCAGCGCCGATCCGAAGTAGCCCAGGTGCAGCGTGATCGAAGTCAGGTCTCCCAGCGCGGTGCCCATCGCGAACGTCGCCACCACCGCCGCCCAGTAGAACGCCTCGCGCCGTGGGGTGTCCACGCTGTGGATCGACAGCGTCCCCTCTGTCTTCTGCCACGTCACGAACACCGCCACCAGCATCAGCGCGTACAGCACGCTCGACACCGCATACGGGACGCCGAAGCCCACGTGCAGCACGTCCGCCGCCATCGTCCCGAACACGCCCACGCCCACCACCGCCAGCCAGTACGTCCACGCGATGTAACGGCGCATCGAGAACTGCAGCGTCAGCGCCGCCAGGAAGCCGGCGAAGCCCAGCAGCACCGCCAGAACCGGGTTCAGGCGGTGCACCAGGTAGTCCGACGTTGACTCGCCCATCGCCGTCGACAGCGCCTTGATCACCCAGAAGTAGACAGTGATCTCGGGAACCCTGAGCGCGCCGCGAACCGTCAGCCGCCCGAGGAGAGCTCGATCAAGCACCGCGACATTCTAACCTCGGCGATGTGGGCGGCAGGCTGCTTGCGAGGGCGCTCGCCGGGCCGGCATGGCGCCGTCAGGCGCCTGGCGTGGTCGCGCCGGGCAGGGTTGGGCGTCGTCAGGCCGGCCAGGCGTGGTCGCCCGTGACCGCGCCGCGAACGACCTTCAGGTTCAGCAGCGCGCACTTGCGGCGGGTGGCCGACACCGGGATGCCCAGCAGGTCGATCATCCAGTCCGCGTCCAGCCGGCCGACCTCCTCCAGCGTCATGCCCTTCAGCTCCTCAGACGCGATCGACGCCGACGCCTGCGAGATCGCGCAGCCGTGGCCGTGGAAGCGGATGTCCTCGATGCGGTCGTTGACGACGCGGATGTGCACCCCAAGCTCGTCGCCACACAGGGGGTTGTGCTCGAGCGCCTCCAGGTCGTGCGGCTCGAGCTCGCCGAAGTTACGGGGCTGCTTGTAGTGGTCGAGGATGTAGTCGCGGTACAGGTCGTCCATGTTCGGTTATCCGTTTTTTGTTTGCTGTATAGCCATAGTTAGACAGAGTTTTCGTCGGCAGTGATGTGACGCGACCAAGGGCTACGGATCACAGCCCGAACACCTCGCGCCCCGCCAGCAGCACGTTGACCAGCGCGTCGATGTCCGAGCGGTCGTTGTACACGCCCACGCTCGCGCGCGCCGTCGCTCCCACGCCCAGGCAGCGCATCAGCGGCTGCGCGCAGTGGTGACCAGCGCGGATGCATACGCCGCCGCGGTCCGCCAGCTCCGCCACGTCGTGGGGGTGCATGCCCTCGATCGTGAACGACGCCAGGCCGCCGCGCGCGTCCGCCTCCGGCGGGCCGACCATACGCAGGCCCGGAATCTCTGCGAGGCGATCGAGCATGTACGCCGTCAGCGAGCGCTCGTGTGCGCGCACGCGCTCCATCCCCAGCCCGTCCAGGTACGCCACCGCCGCGCCCAGGCCGACCGCCTCCGCGATCGGCGGCGTGCCCGCCTCGAACTTGTACGGCAGCTCGTTCCACGTCGCCGACTGGAAGTCCACCGAGGCGATCATGTCCCCACCCGTCAGGAACGGCTCCATCTCCTCGAGCAGCTCGCGGCGGCCGTGCAGCACGCCGATGCCCGTCGGCCCCAGCGCCTTGTGGCCCGTCCACGCGTAGAAGTCCGCGCCGATCGCCTCGACGTCGACCGGCATCTGCGGGACAGCCTGCGCGCCGTCGATCAGCGACACCGCGCCCGCCGCACGCACGCGCGCGGCCATCTCCGCCACCGGGTTGATCGTGCCGAGCACGTTCGACACGTGCGCGAACGCCACCACGCGCACGTCGCCGCGCGCGAGCTCCGCGTCGAGCGCCTGCAGCGACAGCTCGCCGCGCTCGTCCACCTCCAGGTAGCGCAGGCTCGCGCCGCGCTCGCGGCACAGCACCTGCCACGGCACGATGTTCGCGTGATGCTCCATCTGCGTGATCAGCACCGCGTCGCCCGCGCCAACGTTCGCGCGGCCCCACGAGTACGCCACCAGGTTGATCGCCTCCGTCACGTTCTTCGCGAACACCGTCGTCTCCGGCTGCGCGCCCACGAACGCCGCCACGCGCCTGCGCGCGCCGTCATACGCCGCATCCGCGTCCTGCGCCAGCGCGTACACGCCCCTGTGGACGTTCGCGTTGTGGTTGCGCAGGTGCTCCGCCAGCGCCTCGATCACCACCGCCGGCTTCTGCGACGTCGCGCCCGAGTCCAGGTACACCAGCGGTCCCTCGCTTGGCGTGCGCGAGAAGATCGGGAAGTCCGCGCGCACGTCCAGCTCGCCCGCGACCGTCGCAGCGCCGCTCATCGCCGCCGACCTCTCGTCAGGGCACCGCGCACGCCCGCCCGACCCCCGGAGGGGGTCTCTTTGAAAAAGTCGTTCTCAGCGAGACGTGGCATACGTCTCGATGTCCTCGCGCGCCGCCGCCAGCTTCTCCGCGACCCTGCCGCGCACGAGCTCCTCCAGCGCCTCGTCCTGGAGCTCCGCCACCAGCGGCTCGAAGAAGCCCTCCACGATTACGCGCACCGCCGCCGCGCGATCCAGGCCGCGCGTCTGCATGTAGAAGATCGCCGTCTCGTCCAGCTCGCCCACCGTGCCGCCGTGCGAGGCCGACACGTCGTCCGCCGACACCAGCACCGACGGGATCGCGTCGATACGCGCCTTCGGCGAGAGCATCATCGAGTGGATCTGCAGGTAGGTGTGCGTCTGCTGCGCGCCCGGGTCGATCTGGATCAGACCCTCGAAGCTCGCGCGGCTCTCGCCCGTCGCCGTCCCGCGCCAGTGCACGTCACCACCCGACGGCCCCGTTTCGTGCAGGTCCACCGCGAACACGTCCAGGTGCTCGTGCTCCTCCGCGAAGAACAGCCCGCGGAACGCCATGTCGCCGCCCTTCTCCGTCACCGCCAGCTCCAGGTGCTGGCGCACCAGGTGGCCCCCCAGCAGCGCCGGCAGCCAGTGGCAGTACGCGTCACGGCCCACGCCCACGAAGCGCGTCGAAACGTCGAACACCTCGCCTGAGCCCCAGTCCTGGTACTGCGCCACGCGGCAGCGCGCGCCGTCCTGCAGGTACAGCTCGAACGCCCCCGCATGCAGCGCCTGGCCCTCGAAGTCCTCCGCCAGCTCGTACTCGTGCACGCGGAACTCGCTCGTCGGGCCGCCCAGCACCAGCGTGCGCCCGTACTGCGCCACGCCCGCGCGGTCGATCGCGTACACGATCTCGAACGGCTGCTCCACGACCACCCCGTGCGGGACGTACAGGAACGCGCCGCCCGTCCACAACGCCGCGTTCGCCGCCTCCAGCTTGTGGCGGTCGATCGGCAGGCGCTTGGAGTACCACTCAGACACAAGCTCCGTGTGCTGCTCGAAAGCCTGCTCCAGCGAGCACAGGATCACGCCCTTCGCCGCCAGCTCTTCGTCCAGCTCGAGCTGCACCACCGCGCCCGCGCTCTGCACGATCCGCCCCGCTCGCGGCCTGTTTGGGAGCGTGCGCGTGACCACGTCCGGCACGCCCGTCTCCTCCACGCTCGTCCGCAGCGCATCCAGGTCCAGGTCCTGCAGGCTCGTGCTCCAGAAGCCCGAGCGCCGCCACACCGGCAGCTCTGAGGTCTCATACACCCGCAGCGCCGCCTCGCGCAGTTGCGCCAGCGTGCGGGCATCGCCCGCGCCAGCGCCGTGCAGCGCCTCATACAGCGTCGCCTCGCGGTGGCGGCCTGCCTTCACCTGAATCGGAGTCGGGGTCGCACCGTTCGTGGACGCGCCTGCCGCGCCGTTGGTCGCTGCGCTCGGATCAGACACTGCTGTCACCGGCCGCCACAGCGCCGGCCGTGCCTGCGCCAACCTCCTGGCGGATCTGGTCATAGCCCTCGCGCTCCAGGCGTTCCACCAGCTCCACGCCGCCCTCCAGCACGATCTTCCCGTCCATCAGGATGTGCACGAACTGTGGCTTCACGTAGTGCAGGATGCGCTGGTAGTGGGTGATGATCAGCGCGCCCAGGCCCTGCTCGTCGTGCAGGCGCTGCACGCCCTCCGCCACCGTGCGCAGCGCGTCGATGTCCAGGCCCGAGTCCGTCTCGTCGAGGATCGCAACGTCCGGCTGGAGCATCGCCATCTGCAGGATCTCCGCGCGCTTCTTCTCGCCGCCCGAGAAGCCGTCGTTGAGGTGGCGCGACGTGAATGCTTTGTCCACGTCCAGCAGCTCGATCGCGTGCTGCAGCTGCGTGCGGAACTCCTTCACCTGAATCGGCTCATCGCGCTTCGCGTTGATCGCCATGCGCAGGAAGTTCGCCACCGACACGCCAGGGATCGACACCGGGTACTGGAACGCCAGGAACAGGCCCGCCTTCGCGCGCTCATGCGGCTCGGACTCCGTGATGTCCTCGCCCTTGAACGTGATCGAGCCCTCCGTGATCTCATATGAAGGGTGGCCGAGCAGCGTGTTCGCCAGCGTCGACTTGCCCGAGCCGTTCGGGCCCATCAGCGCGTGTATCTCGCCCCGGTTGATCTCCAGGTCGACGCCGCGCAGGATCTCGCGCTCGTCGGTCCGTACGTGCAGGTCTTTGATCTCTAGGTCGGCCATATTCAGTGCTCAGGCTCCGGTTGTCAGGGTTGATGGTCGGGATTCTGTTGCGAGCGGTTGCACGCCCAGGGTCGGCAGGGCGGGCCCCGCCGTCTCGCCCAGCGCCGGCAGGGTGGGCTGGGCGGAGTTGACAAGCAGGTCAGCCAGCGTCGTCTCGCGCAGCGTGCTCACGATCGACACGCGCACGCGCGTCCACAGCAGCTTCGTCGGGCACACGTGGTCCGCGCTCGACTCGCGCGCGCACACGATCGAGCCGTCCGCCGCCTCGGAGATGCACTCGATCGGCGCGATCGAGCCCTCCAGCGCCTCCACCACCTCGGCCATCGTGATCTCGCTCGCCGGGCGCGCCAGCATGTAGCCGCCGCGCGAGCCCCGGCGCGAGTCCACCAGGCCCGCCTTGCGCAGGCGCGCCACCAAGTGCTCGAGATACGCCAGCGGCAGGCCGTCGTGCGCGGCGATCTCCGCCAACGGAATGGGCTGCCCACCCTCCCCGCCGACGTGCCGAGCAAGCTCGACCATCACGCGCACCCCGTACTCGGCCTTGGTTGAGAACATCATCGCAAGATTTCCTACCTGGCAGCTAGGGTATCAGGGGTGCGCGGGATCTCAGGGTGCGTGGGATCTCAATCAAGCCTGTTGATGTCATGGCTCAACGCTTCCGGCGTCAGCTCTTCGGCCTCGAACAGCACACGCTTGTCGCCCGACGGGTCGATCAGCAGCACCGGCGCGTACTCGTCGAACTTGCGCGCGCCCACGCTCGCCGGCTTGACATCGTAGGAGCGCCACACCGCGCGCAGCTGCGAGACCGTGCCCGTCAGGTACTGCACGCGTCCGCTCAGCGACATTTCCGAGAGGAAGCGCCTGACGTGCGCCGGCGTGTCCGCCGCCGGGTCCGCGCTCACGATCAGCACCACCGGCAGGCGCGCGTGTTCGCTCTGCAGTTCGTCCAGCGCGCCGCGGATCTGCTGCGCGATCAGGATGCACGTGTCCCCGCACGTCGAGTAAAGGAACGTCAGCGCCACCACCCGACCGCGGTACTCGCCCAGCGACACCCGCCCGCCTTCCTCGTCACTCAGCGTGAAGGCCGGAGCGCCGATGCCCGCCGGGAACGGCGCGCCGTCGAAGCCAGATTCCGGACCCGTCGATGCAGCGCGGGAGCCCGCCGTCGACGCGCCGCCGCCGGAGCAGCCCGACAGCAGCGCCACCAGAGCTGCCGCGAGCGCCAGCGCTATGGTGCGCCTTCTGGCTCGGGGCCGGGGTCTGGGTCTGGGTTGGAGCCGGGCGAGCATGCCAGGAGGGTAGGGGGGACACGTCCGCCGCGCGGTGTACCAATCACCGATGGCGCCACGTGCACGGTCCTTAGCGACGACCGCTCGGGTGCTGGCCTGCGCGCTCGCCGTGGCGCTCGCCACCGCCTTGGTGCTCACTGCCGGCGCCTCGGGCGAAGGCACCGCCACGTCCCCTTCGAGCACGCCGCCGCTACCGCCGCCACCGGCCAACGACACGCTCGCCGGCGCGCAGGCGATCCGCAGCCTGCCCGCATCGCTCAACGGCACCACCATCGGCGCCACCACCGAACCCGGCGAGCGCGAATCAGCGTGCAGCGTGCCCACGACGAGCTCTGTTTGGTACACGCTGCGGCTGCCCGCAGCGCACAGGGTCGCCTTCGACCTCGCCGCCGCCGGCGCGCTCGACGCCACCATCGACGTCTACCACGCCGTGCGCTCGCAGCTCGTCTCCGTCGGCTGTGAGCGGACCGACGCCCACGGCAAGGCGTCCTCGTCGTTCGTGGCAGCGAAGAACGGGCTGTATGACATCAGCGTCGCCGCGCTGCAGGGCTCACAGCTCGCCGCGTTCACGCTCGAAGTGTTCCTGCCCACGCCCGCCGTCAGCCCTCCCGGACCGCCGCTGCCCGCCGGCGGCGCCAGCGGTCAGGTCGATCGCATCCAGGACATCAACGCCGCGTACGCGGTGACGATGCACGCCGGCGTCAGCTACCTCGTCAGCCTCGCCAACGAGACCGAAGGGGGGTGCGTCAGCGGCGCGCTGTTCGCCCCCGGCACCAGCTCCTTCGGCGGCGAAGAAGAAGAAGGAGGCGGGGTCTCCTCGCTGCTGCAGATCCACTGCGGCGGCTACCGGCTGTTCACCCCCGCCGCCGGCAAGGGTGGGCGCTACAGCTTCGAGATCACCCCGCGACTGTCCCACCGCGGCGTCCAGCGCTTCCACCTCCAGGTCGCGCCCGCCGGCCCCGACGAGACCGCTCCCGGGATCGCCCTGTCCAACTACGGCCGCGCCCGCGGCTACCTCAGCGCCCGCAGCGCGCAGGTGCTGCGTTTGTATCGCATGGAAGTCACCAGCCACTCCAACCTGACGCTCAAGCTCAGCGCACCCGCCTCAGCCGAACTCAAGCTGCAGCTGCGCAACCAGAGCGGCCACGTGATCGAATGCAACTGCGAAGGCAGCGGCTCGCAGACGCTCACGCACCAACTGGTCCCCGGCACCTACTACGCCGTCGTGTCCGTGCACGGCGACACCGCCGGCAGCTTCACGCTCGTGCGCGAGTCGCGCACCATCACCGCCACCAGCATCTCCTTCTCGAGCGCCAAGGCAGCGCCCGGCGCGGCGCTCGGCATCGACGTCAAGGTCGCGCCCGCCGAGTCCGGTCCCGTCAGCGTCGTCATCGAACGCTTCGACCCCGTCTTCGGCTGGCAGTTCTATCGCGAAGCGCACGCCTTCGCGAGCGCCGGGCTCGCCAGCGTGCCGTTCACGCCGCCCGCCGTCGGCAGCTGGCGCGCCAAGGCCAACTACGAAGGCTCCAGCACCGCCAGCCCCAGCGCCGTCGGCTTCACCTACCTGATCGTCTCCTGAGCGCTGTGGTGACGCGCCGGGGACGCCGGGTGGCGGGCCCGTGAGGGGGGCGGGCGGCGAGTTACCGAAACAAAACTCTGTATAACCATGGTGTGACAGCATTTTAACGATGAGAGTTGCGCCGACCGCTCCATCGCCAGTGCCGGCAACCGTGCCAAGTGTCGCTACACTTTATGAAGTCCCTGAATCCCGACCCTGGTTTAGGAGTTTTTAGAATGAGCCCGTCAGGCGCGGAGCTTCTCCGCCGAGTCAAGAGCCAGATACAAGAGGTCGACCCCTCCGAGGTCAACGAGCTGATCAGCGAGGGCGTGACCATCCTCGACGTGCGCGGCAGCGAAGAGTTCGCCACCGGGCATCTCCCTGGCGCGAAGAGCATCCCCAGGGGTCATCTGGAGGCGCGCGTCGAGAGCGCCGCGCCCGACCGCTCCGCCGAGCTGATCCTCTACTGCCAGTCAGGCAACCGCTCCGCCTACGCGGCGCGCACGCTGCAGGAGGATCTCGGCTACGAGCACGTGCGCTCGATGACCGGGGGCATCACGCTGTGGAAGGACCGCGGCTACGAGGTCGAGACCCCGCGCGCGCTCAACCCCGAACAGCGCGAGCGCTACTCGCGCCACCTGCTGATCCCCGAGATTGGCGCCGACGGCCAGCAGAAGCTGCTCGACGCCAAGGTGCTGCTGCTCGGCGCCGGCGGGCTCGGCTCGCCCACCGCCCTGTACCTGGCCGCAGCCGGCGTGGGCACGCTCGGGATCGTCGACGACGACGTCGTCGACCTGTCCAACCTGCAGCGCCAGGTGATCCACGACACCGACCGCATCGGCATCCCCAAGGTCGAGTCCGCCGAGCAGTCCATCCACGCGCTCAACCCCGACGTCAAGGTCGTCAAGTACCAGACCCGCATCGACGCCTCCAACATCATGGAGATCATCGACGGCTACGACGTGATCGTCGACGGCGTCGACAACTTCCCCACGCGCTACCTGCTCAACGACGCCAGCGTGCGCCTGCAGATCCCCGTCGTCTCCGCCTCCATCCTCGGCTTCGACGGCCAGCTGTCGGTGTTCAAACCCTACGACGGCCCCTGCTACCGCTGCCTGTTCCGCGAGCCGCCGCCCGCCGAGCTAGCGCCCTCCTGCGGCGCCAACGGCGTGCTCGGCGTGCTCCCCGGCACCATGGGCCTGCTGCAGGCCACCGAGGTCGTCAAGCTGATCCTCGGCATCGGCGACCCCGCCATCGGACGGCTGCTGCTCTACGACGCGCTCGGGGCGACGCTCACCGAGGTCAAAGTCCACCGCGACCCCGAGTGCCCCATCTGCTCGCGCGACCCGCACGAGATCGCCGACGAGGAGATGGGCGTGTTCCCCGACTACGAGGCGTTCTGCGCAGCAGCTGGCTAGCGGACCGCTGGCAAGCGCTCGGCCTGCTAATCATTCCCTGAACATGGCCACCATCAAGATCCCACCCGTGCTGCGCGCGTCCGTCGGCGGCGAGAAGGAGGTCGGCGCCTCCGGCGAGAACGTCGGCGCGGTGCTGCGCGACCTAGCGTCGAACCACCCCGCCACGCAGGACCAGCTGTTCTCCGCCGACGGCGAGCTCAACCGCTACGTCAACGTGTATCTCAACGACGAGGACGTGCGCGTGCTCGACGGGCTCGACACCGCTGTCGGCGAGGCCGACACGCTGGTGATCCTGCCGGCGATGGCCGGCGGCTGACGGCGACTGCCCCAGCGGCTCACGAGCCGAGGCTGCCCATCACATGCTTGATGCGCGTGTAGTCCTCGAAGCCGTACATGGAGAGATCCTTGCCGTATCCAGAGTGCTTGAAGCCGCCGTGGGGCATCTCGGCGACGACCGGAATGTGGGTGTTGATCCACACGCATCCAAAGTCAAGCGCCTTGCTGACCCTCATCGCGCGTGCGAAGTCAGTCGTCCACACGCTTGAGGCGAGACCGTAGCGGACGTCGTTCGCCCACCGCACGGCCTCCCGCTCGTCACCGAATGCCTGCACTGTGATGACGGGCCCGAAGATCTCCTCCTGGCTCAACTCATCGACCTGGCGCAGCCCGGCGACGACGGTCGGCTCGACGTAGAAGCCGTGATCGCCCTGGCGCGAGCCGCCGACGAGGATCTCGGCATGGTCGGGCACGAGCGTCAGCATGTGCTGAACTCGCTCGAGCTGACTCGCGTTGTTCAACGGCGGTACCAGCGCATCGGATAGGGGAGACCCGTCCTCGTAGGTCGTTCGGGTAGATCGAGCCTGCGCTGTGAGTGCCGCGAGGAACTCCTCGTATACGGGGGCGGCGGCCAGCACCCGCGTTGCCGCGGTGCAGTCCTGTCCGGCGTTGAAGTAGCCGGCCAGCGCGATCGCCTTGGCGGCCGCCTCGATGTCAGCGTCGTCGAAGATCAGCAGCGGCGCCTTGCCTCCGAGCTCGAGGTGGACCCGTTTGAGATCCTCAGCAGCGCCCGCGGCCACCTCGCGCCCAGCCCTGACCGACCCGGTGAGCGCGACCATGGCGGGTGTCGGGTGGGTCATGAGGGCTCGTCCTGTCTCGCGGTCGCCGCATACGACGTTCACCACGCCCGGCGGCAGGTGCTCGGCCGCGAGCTCGGCGAGCAGCACTGTTGACACGGGCGTCGTGTCGCTGGGCTTCAGCACGACCGTGTTGCCCGCGGCGATCGCCGGGGCGATCTTCCACGCCGCTGTCATCAGCGGGTAGTTCCACGGCGTGACCTGTCCGATAACCCCGATCGGCTCGCGCCTGAGCCACGACGTGTGACCTGCCATGTACTCGCCCGCCGCCCTGCCCTCGAGCACGCGGGCCGCACCGGCGAAGAAGCGGAGATGGTCGACGATCGGCGGTAGCTCCTCGGCAGCGGTCACGGCGTGCGGCTTGCCGGTGTTCTGACCCTCCGCGCGCACGAACTCCTCGGCGCGGGCTTCGAGCGAGTCGGCGATCCGCAGCAACGCCACCTGCCGTTCCGCCGGCGTCGTCTGACCCCAGCTCTCGAAGGCCCGGCGTGCGGCGGCGAACGCGCGGTTGACATCCCCCGAGCTCGAGATCGGCGCGCGGGCAAACGGCTCGCCGGTGGTGGGATCGATCAGGTCTGCCGATCGCCCATCCTCGGCTGGCGCCGATTCTCCGTCGAGGAAGTTGCGAAGCTCCGGCAGTGCTGTCATGGGTCGTTATCTCCCGGCTCGTGGATGTATGTGGTCATCGGTGTCCGCGCGAATCAACCGGCCGACAGCAGCGCCACGCCCACGGCCGCCACGGCGATGCCCCACCCCTGCCGCGCGGCTATCCGCTCGCGCAACAGGACCTGCGCAAGCAGCACGGTGACGATCGCGTACAGGGAGACGAGCACGGCCACCACGGCGGTGTTGCCGAGCGAGGACGCGAGCAGGAACAGCGTCGCTCCGGCTGCCTCGAGAAAACCCGTCCCCACGACCACCGGCGCGAGCGTCCGTGGAAGCTTGACGCGACTGCGGCTGATCACGACGAACAGAACGCATGTGGAGGACGCCGTCAGCCGCGATAGCCCGGAGACGCCAACGGCGGCGCTCGCGCTGCCCTTGGCCGAGAGCAGCAGGATCGAGAGCGCCGCGCCGGCGGCGAGCGAGGCCAACACGGTCAGGACGAGCGCCCGGCGGCTCAGGGTGAGGTGCGCAGGCGAAGCCCGCGGCATCCACGTGATCGCGAGGACGCCCACGAGCGTGATGGCGATCCCCACGCTCTGCATCGTGTCCGGTGGCTGGCCGGCCACGGTCGCGGCCACCGTCGGGACGATCGCCGACCCGCACGCGATCAGCGGCGCCGCCAGGGTCATCGCTCCGGCCGAGAAGGCCGCGTAGATCAGGTTGATGCTGACGGCGCTGACGCACCCGCCGACCAAGGCCCCGATCGCGTGGCCGAGGGACAGCCGGGGCTGGACGATCGCACATGCGATCGCCACCACCGTCAGGGAGACGATGTTGAGCCACATCGTGACCGGCAGATTGCTCGCTCTTCGCGATGCCCAGCCGCCAAAGAAATCTGCGCTGCCGATGAAAAGGGCGGAGCCAAGCGCCGCGAGGGTGCTCAACTGCTCAGGCGGAGCCGTCGGCGAGGTCCGGCGTCCGCGCCGCGCGCGCCGCCCACTCGAGCGTTCTCTCGACGCTCGACGCCAGCGCCTTCACCGCGAGCACCAGATCCTCCTCGCGCGTGTCCTCGCGCTTGACATGGCTCACGCCGCCGAGGCTCTGGACGAACAGCATGACGGTCGGTATGCCGGCTCGCGCGACCTCGGCCGCGTCGTGCAGAGCGCCGCTGTCCATGGTGTGCGCGTGTCCGGTCAGCTCAGAGATCGCCGCCTGGCCGATCTCGATCAGCTCGGGGTCGAACGAGATCGGCTCGATGTCCCACAGCCGTGACCACTCGCACTCCACGCCCTCGGACTCGGCGATCTCCCGGGACAGCTCTTGGGCCCGTGCGAGGAAGTCGGCGAGGACCTCGGCGTCGGGATGTCGCTGGTCGACCGTCAGGTCGACCTCATCGGCGATCACCGTCGCGACGCCCGGTCGGGTCACACAGCGACCGGCGGTGAACTTGGCTCCTGCCTCCAGGGCCATCTCGCGCATGCCCAGGAGCAGGCGAGCGCTCGCGGCGAGAGCGTCGCGGCGTCTGTCCATCGGGGTCGGCCCGGCGTGCGCCGCCTGGCCGGTGAAATGCACGACGTGGCGCTCGACCCCGACGGTCCCGCGGACCACCGCCAGCGATAGGCCGAGGTCCTCCAGGACCGGACCCTGCTCGATGTGAAGCTCGATGTAGCCGAGCACACCGTCGAGGCTGGCCCTGGCGCCGGGCATCGCGCTCACCTCGACCCCGTATCCGCCGAGAACCTCCGGTAGGCCGTTGCCGTCACGGTCCTCGAGCTTGCGGATCGCCTCCAGATCGAGCGAGCCGGACGCGGCGCTGGAGCCCAGCATCCCCCAGCCAAAGCGCGCGCCCTCCTCGTCTGCCCAGTTGACCAGCTTCACGGTCACGGGCGGGCGCCCTCGGGCCGCGAGCGCGCGCAGGACCTCCAAGCCCGCGAGCAGGCCGAGGGAGCCGTCGAGCCAGCCGCCGTTCGGCACCGAGTCGATATGCCCGCCGAGCACGAGCGAGCGCTCCTCATCGCCACGAAGGGTCACCCACTTGTTGCCGGCCTGATCGACCTCCCGCTCGACCTCCAGACCCTCCAGCTTGGAGTCGAACCACGTGCGCGCGAGCGCCCACGTGTCCGTCCAACAGAGGCGCTGCGCGCCGCGCTCATCTTCGGTCAGCTCTCGCAGCTCCCTCAGATCCGAAAGCACTCGCCCCGGATCGGGGGCCAGGCCCGCGCTCGCCATGTCGATCGCTACTCGGTCCCCGGGGTCCGGGCGCCACCACCGTTGACGTAGCGACCGGCCAGGAAGTTGAGGATCAGCGAGGCGCCCATGCGCTCGGAGAGACCCGAGTGGTCCCACACGGGAGACACCTCCATCACGTCCATCGCCAGCGCCTTCGGGTGCAGGCCGAACTGCCAGACGATCTCGAGCGCCTCCATCGGGCTGAGGCCGCCGATCGCCGGCACGTTGGTTCCTCCGACCGTGGCTCCCTCGATCGCGTCGATGTCGAACGTCAGGTAGATCGCGTCGGTACCGTCCGCCGCTCTGTCGAGGGCCTCCTGGAAGAGCGCCAGCAGGTCGCCTTTCCAGATCTCCCGCGCGGTGATGACCCGGGCCTCCTGCTCGAGCAGGTAGTCGTGGTAGAGCTTCGTGTTGAGCCAGCCGCCGATCCCGAACTCGGTGAAGTTCCGCCCACTGACCGAGTCGCCGAGCTCCTCGAGCATGTAGCGGAACGGAACCCCGGAGCCCTTCTCGCCGTGGTGGGAGACCCGGACGTCGAAGTGTGCGTCGATCGAGATCACGCCCAGCCGACCCTCGACCGCGCGGGTCACGCCGCGGATGATCGGGTAGCTGAGCCCGTGGTCGCCGCCGATCACCGCCAGCGGGCGCCCGAACCCGACCAGCTCCGCCACCACGTTGGATACCCGGTCCCAGGTCTCATCGACGTTGGTCTGCACCACGTTGACGTCGCCATAGTCGGCCACCTTGGGCGCATCGGCGAGGTTGACGCCCAGTCCAGGCTCGTAACACAGGCAGGCGTTGAAGCCCGCGCGGACCGCGGCCGGGCCGAGCTTCGCTCCCTGTTGACCGAGGATCGAGGTGTCGAACGGGATTCCCACGATAGACCCGAGCGGCTCCCCGTCGATCTCATCGTGCGGTCGAATCAGGTCCGCGATCGGGCGCTCGTACTCGTCCACGATCGTCGCGGCCAGCGGGGCCGGTGGGCGCATCTGCCGCTGCAGGTCTGGTGAGAGCTTGCCAGGCACACTTGTCTCCGTTTCTCAGCGGTTCGTGAGCCGCGTATTCGGCGCTAACAGTACGCTTCGGGCCGCTTCGGGCCGCCGCGGACAGCCTGGGCCGTGACCCCTGAACCGTCGCCCATTAGGGCTCATTTGATATGATGACCAGATCATAACACCCCGACTGGGCCGTGCGACAAGGTGGTGTGTTGATATGATGATCGGATGCTTAGCCATCCAGAAGCCAACGGGGGCCAGTTGATCGAGAGTGGGGACACGACGGCGCTGTGGCATCCCTTCGCCGACATGTCGAGAGTGCCGGACCGCGAGCTCGTGATCGAGCGCGGCGAGGGCGTATGGGTGTACGACGAGTCCGGCAAGCGCTATCTCGACGCATCCGCCGGCCTGTGGTACTGCAATGTGGGACACGGCCGCAAGGCGCTGGCCGAAGCCGCGGCAAAGCAGATGAGTCTGCTGGCCAGCTACCAGATCTTCGACGTCATCGCCAACCGCCCGGCCCTGGATCTGGCGGAGCGCGTGCGAGGGCTTGCCCCGTTGGGCGAGCGCAGCGCGGTCTTCTTCACCAGCGGAGGTTCCGACAGCGTCGATACGGCGGCGAAGATCGCCCGCCGCTACTGGGTGGCCAGAGGCGAGCCGCAGCGCCAGATCATCATCTGCAGGGAGGGCGCCTACCATGGCGTCAACGCATTCGGCACCTCGCTGTCGGGCATCAAGCCCAACGCCGCCGGCTGGGGCTCGCTGGTAACACAGGTCCTCCGCGTCGGGCGCGACGACCTCGCGGGGCTCGAGCGGGCGCTCGACGAGCACGAGGGCGCTGTCGCTGCGTTCATCGGTGAGCCGGTGCAGGCTGCCGCCGGCGTGTTCGCCCCCAGCCCCGGCTACTGGGATGGAGTAAAGGACCTCTGCCGTCGCCGGGACGTACTCCTGATAGCCGACGAGGTCGTAACCGGGTTCGGCCGCCTCGGCCGCTGGTTCGGCAGCGAGCGTTACGACATCCAGCCCGACATGATCGTCTGCGCCAAGGGACTCAGCTCCGGCTACATGCCGGTCGGCGCCGTGATCGTGGCAGATGGGGTCCGCGAGGCGCTGTGGTCGGCGCAGGCCGGAGCGTTCCGTCACGGCTACACCTACTCGGGTCATCCAGCCGGCTGCGCCGTCGCCCTGGCCAACATCGAGATCATCGAGAACGAGGGTCTGGTCGAGCGCGCGGCCGAGCTGGAGCCGGTTCTGCGGGCGGAGCTGGGGGCGCTTGCCTCACATCCGCTGGTTCAGGAAGTGCGGGTCGCCGGTCTGCTGTGCGGAGTCGAGCTCAGCGCGGAGGCCCGGCAGACCGACCCTACGCTGGTGGAGCGCGTCATTGTCGATGCCCGCAGCCGTGGCGTGCTGGTGCGCAACCTACTCGCCGCCACGCTGCAGATCTCGCCGCCGCTGGTGATCGAGCCGCAGGAGCTGAGGCTCCTCGCCCACACCCTGCGGGAGTCCCTGGACGCGGTAGCGGGCGGGTGAAGCGCCTCGAGGGCAAGACCGCGATCGTCACCGGCGCCTCGATGGGCATCGGCCGGGCGATTGCCAGCCGGTTGCACTCCGAGGGCGCCGCGCTGGTCCTCGTCTCCCGCGGGCGTGAGGCCGGAGAGCGGTTCGCCGGCGAGCTCGGTGCGGCGGGTGGGCAGGTTCATTTCCTCCCCGGCGACGTCACCGACCCCGAGGTTGCCGACCGCGCGGTCGAGGCGGCGGCGAAGCTCGGCGGGGTGGACGTCCTCGTGAACAACGCCGGCCTGGACCTGGCCCAAGACTTTCTCGACACCGACGAGGACGACGCACGGCGGATCTTCGAGACGAACGTCTTCGGGACGCTGTGGATGTTGCGGCGCGTGGCACGAGAGCTCAGCGAGAGCGCTCGCGGCGGCTCGATCGTCAACATCAGCTCGAGGCTGGCCTCGATCGGGGTACCGAGGATGGTCGTCTATGGAGCTTCGAAGGGCGCCGTGCTGGCGTTGACGCGCGGAGCCGCGGTCGAGCTCGCGCCGATGGGCATCCGCGTGAACGCGGTGGCCCCGGGCATGGCCGCGACGCCGATGTTCAAGACCTACATCGCCGAGCAGGCCGACGGCGAGGCCACTCGGCGGCGGATCGTCGACGCGATCCCCCAGGGTCGCCTGGCCGAGCCCGAGGACGTCGCCGCCGCGGTCGCCTACCTCGCGGCGGACGAGTCGGCCCACATCACCGGTGCCTCCATCCCGATCGACGGCGGGTACACGGCCGCATGAGCGCGCCCACCACGAACCCCGAGCTTGCCGCGCAGGAAGCTGCCGCGCTGGCCGCCGTCCCGAAGGCCTCGCTGATCGGCGAGGAGTGGCGATCAGCGGGCGGGCCGACTCTCGAGGTCGAGGATCCCTCCACCGGAGATACCCTCTGCGAGCTCCCCGACGCGGGGGTCAAGGACGCGCTGGACGCGCTCGACGCGGCAGCGCAGGCCCAGCTCGGATGGGCGGCGACGCCGGCACGGGCCCGCGGTGAGCTGCTGCGAGGAGCATTCGAGGCGGTGATCGAGCGTCAGGACGAGCTGGCGCTGCTGATCACGCTCGAGATGGGCAAGCCGCTCGCCGAGTCGCGGGCAGAGGTGGTCTACGGGGCGGAGTTCCTGCGCTGGTTCTCCGAGGAGGCCGCGCGGATCGGCGGGCGCTACGCCGACCACCCGGAGGGGACCGGCCGCGTGCTCACTCGTCGTCACCCGGTCGGGCCGTGCATCCTCGTCACTCCCTGGAACTTCCCGCTGGCGATGGCAACGCGCAAGATCGCGCCGGCGATCGCGGCGGGCTGCACGATGGTCGTCAAGCCGGCGAAGCAGACGCCTCTGACGACGCTGCTGTTCGCGCGCATCCTGCAGGACGCCGGGCTGCCGCCGGGAGTGCTCAACGTCCTCACCACCCGCAGCTCGGGTGAGCTGGTCGGCGCGCTGATCGCCGACGGCAGAGCGCGCAAGCTGTCCTTCACCGGCTCCACGGAGGTGGGGCGGGTGCTGATGGGCCTGTGCGCCGAGCGGGTGATGCGGACCTCGATGGAGCTCGGCGGCAACGCTCCGCTGATCGTCTTCGACGATGCCGACCTGGAGCGCGCCGTGGAGGGGGCGCTGCTCGCGAAGCTGCGCAACGGCGGCGAGTCGTGTACCGCCGCGAACCGCATCTACGTGCAGCAGGGCATCGCCGACGATTTCGTGGCGGCGTTCGCCGAGCGGATGCACGCGGTTCGTGTCGGCCGCGGCACCGAGCACGTGGAGGTGGGCCCGATGATCGACCAGGCAGGGCGCGAGAAGATCCAGCAGTTGGTTGACGACGCGTCCGCGAGGGGGGCCAAAGTGCTCACCGGCGGGCACGCGCTGGACGGACGCGGGTACTTCTACGCTCCTACGGTTCTCGACGAGGTGCCGCTCGACGCCCGGATAATGAGCGAGGAGATCTTCGGGCCGGTCGCCCCGATCGTCCGCTTCGCGCAGGACAGCGAGGCGATCGCGGCCGCAAACGCCACCGAGTTCGGGCTGGTCGCATACGCGTTCACCCAGGACCTCGATCGCGCCCTGCGGGTCAGCGATCAGCTGGACACCGGGATGGTCGGGATCAACCAGGGCGTCGTGTCGAACGCAGCCGCCCCGTTCGGGGGCATCAAGCAGTCCGGAATCGGGCGCGAGGGCGGTCCCGAGGGCCTCGAGGAGTATCTGAGCACCAAGTACATCGCGATCGCATCGCCCCCGGTCCCACCGGCGATGGACATGAGCAGGGCGAGAGGCTGAGATGGCCGAGCAGCCGGGAGGCGTCCCGATCGCCGCGCAGCGCGCCTGGCCTGGGTTTTCCACCCGCGCCGCCGGCATCCACGGCTCCGCGATCGACAGCAGCACAAGCCTGCTGCAGAGCCAGACACACGACATCGTGAGGATGGCGATGGGCAGCCCCAGCCCCGAGGCCGTGCCGAGCGCCGAGTTCGCCGCGGTCGCCAGCGAGATCTTCGATCCCGGCGCGCCCGATGTGTTCGACTACGGTCCGACCGAGGGGGAGGCGAATCTGCGGACGCTGCTGCTCGAGTTCCTCGAGCGCCAGCAGGGTGTCGCGCCCGCGCCCGAGGAGCTGCTGATCACCTCGGGGGGGATGCAGGGACTCGATCTGACCTGCAAGCTGTTCGTCGATCCCGGCGACGTGGTCGCTGTCGAGGCGCCCACCTACACCAATGGCACCGACGTGATCACCGGATACGGCGGCGCCGTGCTGGAGATACCAACCGACGGAGAGGGCCTCGACGTCGCCGCCCTACGCGACCTGGGCGCGGCGCAGCCCCCCAAGGTGATCTACACCATCCCGAACTTCCAGAACCCGAGTGGCGCCACGATGTCGTTGTCACGACGCTTGGAGCTGGTCGAGCTGGCGGAGCGCTGGGGCGCGTTGATCCTGGAGGACGATCCCTACCGGCAGCTGCGGTTCAGCGGCGAGGACCTGCCGAGCCTCCAGCACCTCGCCGCGGGCAACGTTCGCGTGGTCGGCGTGCACACCTTCTCCAAGATCCTCGCCCCGGGCCTGCGGGTTGGCTGGGTCACCGCCGATCCCGAGACGATCGGGCGCATGATCGATGCCAAGCAGGGTCTCGACACCTGCACGAACGTGCCGATGCAGCGTCTGGTCGCCCGCTTCATGAGCCGTGGGCTGCTCGATGCCCACATCCTCCGCCTTCGCCCCGAATACCGCGAGCGCAGGGACCGGATGCAACAGCGACTGCAGGAGCACTTCTCGGACCTAGGCGCGACCTGGACCCAACCCGAAGGCGGCTTCTTCTTGTGGCTGACGCTTCCCGAGGAGGTTGACACCGAGGCACTGTTCGCAGTGGCGCTGGCCGAGGGGGTGGCGTTCATTCCCGGCTGCGCCTTCTCCGTCAGCCGGCGTTTCGGTAACGCGCTGCGGCTGGCCTTCTCGGTCTGTTCGGGCGAGCGCACCGACCTTGGCATCAGGCGTCTGCGGACAGCCGTTCAACCGGCACCTGGCGGAGGCCTGAGGATTGCCCGCGAGCGCCGACGCCGATCGCTGGTCGGCCAGCACGCTGGCCCGGCTGATAGCGCGGCGCGAGATCTCCGCCGTCGAGGCTGTGGAGTGGACGCTCGAGCGGATCAGGCGCCTGGAACACGAGCCCGGCCTCAGGGCGTTCCTGACCATCTCCGACGCGAGCGCCCGCGCCGGCGCCGTGGAGGCCGACCGCGCGGTCGCGGAGGGGCGGCAGCTGGGGCCGTTCCATGGGGTGCCCTTGGGTGTCAAGGATCTCGAGTGGACCGCGGGGATCCGAACGACCTACGGATCGCCCGCGTTCCGGGACTTCGTCCCCAGCGAAGACTCGATCGTCGTCGAGCGCTTGTGTGCGGCGGGGGCGATCGTGGTCGGCAAGACCAACACGTCGGAGTTCGGCCTGCTCGGGGAGACGCGTAACCCGCTGATCGGCGAGACGTGCAATCCGTGGGATCCAGAGCGGACCGTCGGCGGCTCCAGCGGCGGATCGGCAGCCGCGGTGGCTACGGGGATGGTCCCGATTGCGGTCGGGAGCGACACAGGGGGCTCGATCACCTGTCCCGCCGCGATGTGTGGAGTGTTCGGGATGAAGCCAACCAGAGGGCTCGTTCCGAGCTGGCCCGACCCGGGCGACTCCCGACTACTGCTCGACTCGGGGCCGATCACACGGACGGTGACAGACGCGCGACTGATGCTCGACGTGCTGGCCGGGCCCGACCCGCGGGATCCGACGTCCTACGTGCAGGCGCAGATGAGCGAGGACTCAACCTCGCCGCTGCGCATCGCCTGGAGCCCTGACTGGGATCGCCTCGCGGTGGACCCCGAGGTCAGGAGCGCGACGGCCGCCGCGGTGTCGGTGTTCGAGCAGCTCGGCCACCACGTCGAACTGGGCAGGCCCGAGGTCGGCGATCCGTTCGAGATACTGCTGCCCATCGTTGCTGCGGACACGCGCGCATTCCTAGAGCGCGGCGAGCTCGAGCTTTCGGATCTGAGCGACGACGCCGCGGCTGAGGTCGAGCTGCTCGGCACGCCGTCGATCACCGAGTTCGTGAGCGCCCTGAATGCCCTCACGAGGTTTCGCCGGACAGTCGATGAGTTCTTCGAGCGCTTCGACCTGATGGTGACCCCCGCGACCGCCGTCGCAGCCTTCCCGCTCGCCATGGCCCCGTCGAGGATCGACGGCCGGGCGGTCGATCCGCGCTGGACCACGTTCATGCCCTTCCAGGCTCCCTGGAACCTCGCCGGCCAGCCGACCGCGTCGCTGCCGTGCGGTCAGACCAGAGATGGCCTGCCCATAGGCCTGCTGGTGACCGGACCGCGAGGCCGCGACAGAACGCTGCTGCGCGTCTGCGCGGAGTTCGAGCAGGCGTTGCCCTGGGCCTACTGGGGTGCTGGCTCAGCTTGAAGCCGTCGGGCGGACTCAGGCGCTGACGGCTTGAATCACCAGACGATCATATGATATGATCCTTGCTAGGTGAGCACGCTACCTGATACAGAGGCGGTCACCGCCGAGAGGGAGTTCAGCGAGTCCGACATCCGCCACCGGATCGGCCTGATCGAGCTGGCGACCGGCGAGACAGCCGAGCGCGACTTCCACGCGATGCTTCCCAAGGACGCGATGTTCCACACGGCGCGCGTGCTGAACGAGAACCCGGTCACCCTCGAGAACCTGCGAGGGCACCTGTCCGGGCTGGCGCTCGCGGCGGAGCAGCTGCTGCCGGGAGTCGCCCTCGACGTCGTCTGCTACGACTGCACCTCGGGCACGGTCGCCAACGGGTACGAGGCGATCGAGGCCGAGATCCATCGTGCTCGTCCGGGCGTGCCGGTGGTGACTCCGATCACGGCGGCGCTGGCCGCGTTCGAGCAGCTCGGCGTCGAGCGTATCTCGGTGCTCACTCCATATCCGGTCAACGTCTGCTCGGCGATGGCCGAGTACCTCGAGGCTCACGACGTCACCGTGCTCAACCTCGCGAGCTTCCTCATCGACAGCGACATCGACATGGCGCGGCTGACGCCGGCGTCCATTCGCAGGGCCGCGATCGACATCTGCGCCCCCGACGCCGACGCGCTGTTCATCTCCTGCACCGCGCTGCGCGCTGTGGATGTCCTCGACGAGATCGAGGCGGTGCTCGAGAAGCCCGTCATCTCCTCGATCCAGGCAGAGTTCTGGCAGAGCATTCGCGTGGCCGGGTACGAGGAGCCCATTGACGGCTTTGGCAGCCTCCTACGCACCCGCTAGGCGGGAGCGGCGCTCATGAGCGCACCTCCCCTGCGCAAGGTGCTCGCGACCTGGCACGCGACCGGCGAGGAGCTGGCAACGATCGCTGAGGCGGTCGGGGACGGCGTGGAGGTCGTGGCGCCCAGCGGCCCGGTTGGGCTGTCGCGCTACGAGTGCTCGCTGGAGGCGATCGCCGAGCACCTGGACGACGCCGAGGCGATCGTCGGCTGGGTGCTTCCGCGCGGCGCTCTCTCGCAAGCGAGTTCCCTGCGCCTGGTGTGCTGGCTGCACGCCGGGATCGACGAGCTCGATCAGCCGGAGCTGGCGCGTCTCGGCGTCCGCGTCTGCAACGTTCGCGGAGCCAACGCGCCTGCCGTCGCCGAGCACGCCGTCGCGCTCCTGCTCGCCTTGGCAAAGCGCATTCCCGTCAAGCACCGGGCGCTCCGGGAAGGCCGCCGCACGCCGCTCTGGGAGGCAGGATCCCAGGGCTCCATGCTCGCTGGGCGCACCGTCACGATCGTCGGTCTCGGCAGCGTCGGCACGGCGATCGCGAAGCGCCTGTCGGGATTTGAGATGCGGGTGATCGGCATACGCCGCGACCCGTCCAAGGGAGGGGAGCACGTGGATGCCGTGCACGGCCCGCAGCGGCTGCTCGAGGCGCTGGGCCTGTCCGACTACGTCATCCTCGCGCTCCCCATAACCGGGACGAACCAGTGGATGCTCGGGGCCCGGGAGCTGGCCGCCTTCAAGCGCGGCGCCCTGCTTGTCAACGTCGCTCGCGGAAACCTGGTCGACGAGGGTGCGTTGGCGGACGCGCTCGACGACGGGATCGTGGGCGGCTACGCGTGCGACGTGTGGTGGAACTACACCGACGCCTTCCCGGCGACCTATCACTTCCCCACGCCCAGCCGCACGGGGCTGCACATGCGCGACGCGGTCGTCGGCTCGGGCGATCAGGCCAACAACGCCGAGGACGTGCGCGAGCGCGACATCGAGTTCGGCGCCACCTCGCTGCGCCAGTTCCAGCACGGCCAGGATCTGACCTTGGAGGTCGACCTGGAGCGCGGGTACTGAGATGGCGAGCACGACGACTCCGCTCGAGGCGGAGCGAGCCGAGGCGGCGCGGGCCATCGCCCGGGCCGGCCTTCTCCGCACACCACTGATCCACTGCCCGAGCCTCTCGGCGGAATACGGCTGCGAGGTGCGGCTCAAGCTCGAGTGCCGTCAGCTGACCGGGAGCTTCAAGGCGAGGGGAGCCGTCGCCGCGGTCTCTCGCGTGCCCGAGACGGAGACCGTCGTGACCGCATCGGCCGGCAACCATGCGCTCGGGATCGCGTTCGCCTGCCTGTCGCTGGGCAGGGCAGCCGAGATCTTCATCCCGCGGGGAACCGACCCGGCCAAGGTCGACAACCTCGAACGGTTCGGGTCGGAGATCCGCACGCAGGTGGTGGACGGGTCCTACGACGACACGGAGCTCGCCGCTCGCCGCACCGCCGAGCGCCCGGGCACGGCGTTCATCTCCTCATACAACGACCCGCTGGTCATCGCCGGGCAGTCCACGGTCGGGGCGGAGGCGCTTGCTCAATGGCCGCAGGCTGACGCCGTGATCGTTCCCGTGGGAGGCGGCGGACTGCTCAGCGGTGTCGCGCTGGCCTGCGCCGATCATCCCGCGCCGGTCGCCGCGTGGGGGGTGGAGCCGGAGCTAAGCCCGGCGATGAGCGCGTCACTGGAGAACGGGCGGATAGTCAGGATCGTGGAAAGCGACACCTCAGCGGCACAGGGCCTGATCGGCAACCTCGACGCCGACAGCATCACCTTTGCACTCGTGCGCGATCACTCCGCCGGAGTGATCGTGAGCGCAGAGGATGAGCTCCTCGGCGCCGTGGCGCGGATCTACGCCGACCATGCGATCGTCGTCGAGCCCTCGGGTGGCGCGGCGCTCTGCGGCCTCGGGCGTGTGAGCGCGAGCGGCGCGCGGAGGATCATCTGCGTGCTGACCGGCTCCAACGTAGCTGGCGCGAGTCACTCCGAGATCATCTCCCGCCAGCCGCCCGGCGGCGAAAGTATGATGAGCTGAAGATGTCACAAAGGGAGACCGACGGGGTGAAACCGGCTTTCGAGCCGCTGCACGAGTTGCGCGGCAACGTGAAGCTCAGCGACCGGATCATCAGGGAGTTCGAGGACCGCATCGTCTCTGGCCAGCTGCAGTCCGGAGAACGACTGCCGACCGAGTCCGAGCTGTGCGAACTGCTAGACGTCAGCCGCAGCGTGGTGCGCGACGCCATGCGAACCCTGGCGGCGAGGGGCCTGCTCGAAGTTCGCCAGGGCCGGGGCATGATCGTCGCGCCGCCCGACGACGGCGCCTACAGCGAGGCGCTGACGCTGCTGCTGGCGCGCTCGGACCTGCGGATGAGCGATGTCTTCGATGCGCGCGCGACGCTCGAGACCCAGCTCGGGCTGCTCGCGGTCGATCTCAGCACCGAGGAGGACGTGGCAGCTCTGGATGCGCACCTCGGCTCGCTCGTGGACGCGATCGAGCAGAAGGACTGGCAACGGGCATCCGACAGCCACGTCGCCTTCCACGCGGCGCTGCTGCACGCCCTGCACCTGCCGGCGCTCGACAAACTGCTGGAGCCGATGCAGCAGCTGATCGTTGCCAGCGCCGCTCCTCCGCTCGACGTTGACGACCTGTGGGACGTCGACGCGCACGTGCCGATCGTCGATGCGCTGCGCGCCAAGGATGCCGATGCCATGAAGGCGGCGCTCGACCGCCACTACCGCCGGGCGCGAGCCTCGGCCGAGGGCGACTGGCTGAGCCTGCTCTTCCGAGAGGCCGCTCGGATCTCGCGCGAGCACGTCGAGCAGCGGACGAGATGACCGGCGAGAGGGCGCCGGGCCCTGGCGGCTTCGAGCCGTCGGTCACGCTCGTCGCCGCAGAGCTGCTTGGCTCCATCTACGAGGGCATCGCGGATGCGCACGGGGCCGATGTCGAGGAGGCCGGCTTCTTCCGCGATCGCCTGCTGCGCGCGGATCTGCGCGGGCACTCGACACAGGGGTCGGCGCTGATCCCATACCACGACGAGATGATCGCCTCGGGCCAGATGCGCTTCGGCGCGCCACTGGAGGTCGTGCGCGACGCGCCTGGTGTCGCGGTCGTCGATGCGCACTTCGGCGTCGGCGAGGTCGTCGGCACCCGCTGTATGGGGATCGCGATGGACAAGGCCGAGCGCACCGGCATCGGCTGTGTGACAGTGCGCAACTCGGGCGACTTCGCGATGGCCTCCGCCTACTCGCTGCTCGCTCTGGAGCGCGGCATGGTCGGGATCGCGATGAGCAATGGCAAGCCGGTCGTCGCGCCGTGGGGGGGACGCGACCCGCTCTTCTGCACCAACCCCATAAGCGTCGCATTCCCCGGCGGCGAGCGCTTCCCGCTGGTGATCGACATGGCGAGCAGCGCGTTCTCGATGGGCGATGCGATCCGTACGGCGAGGGACGGCAGGCGCCTGCCGTTCGTCGGCATAGTCGATCGCGACGGGGTGTACGGAGATGACCCCGCGCCGATCGTCGTCGACGTCAACGAGCGTGAGTCGAAGTTGGACGGAGCGCTCCTGCCGCTGGGGCCGAAGGGGTTCTGCCTACTGCTGATCGTCGAGCTGATGTGCTCCGCGCTCGCCGGTTCGGCCGGTTCCTACAACAACGACTTCGAGCCCACCGGCGAGCGGCCATGGGACCACGGCCAGGTCTTCATGGCGATGTCGGCCGACGCGTTCGCGGGCCAGGCGTTGCTTCGGGGCTCGGTGGACGCGCTGATCGACCGCGTCGAGGGGTCACGTCCGGCGCCTGGACAGCAGGCGGTTCGCGTCCCCGGTCGCAGCGCTCACGAAGAGGAGGAGCGCCGCCTGCGCGATGGCGTGCCGGTGCGCGACGAGGAGCTCGCGCAACTCTGCGCGGTGGCGAGGCGACGGGGCCTTGCAGACCTCGTCGAGATGATCGAGTAGCGCTGATCGCGCGGGAGCGGCGGGGCGGCGCGGTCGCTAGCGCGCGGCCGCGCCGCGGACCTCGGCGATGTGGGAGAGCGCCCGCCGCGCCTCCCCGTCGGGGTCGGTGACGCGCTTGGCGTATCCGGTCTCGATCGTCAGCCAGCCGTCATAGCCCAGCGCCGTCAGCTGATCGAGGCAGGAACGGAAGTCGGTGTGCGTTCCGGCGGGATCCCCGTCCAGATCCTGCAGGTGCACGTGGATCAGCCGCTCGCCGGCCTCCACGAACTGCGCGCACGGATCGTCGCTCTCAAAGAGGACGGGAAGCGTGTCGACGAGCGCGCCGGCCGAGGCGGGGCTGGCGTCGGCCGCGTCGAGCAGCCGCAGCGTGTCGCCGACGTTCTCGAGCACATCGGCGATCTCCGAGGTCGCCTCGACCGCGATGCGCACGCCGAGCGGCTCGGCCACCTCGATGCAGCCTCGCAGCGACTCGGCGGTCAGCTCGAAGGCGTCGCGATGGCTCTGCCCGTAGCGCGTCCAGCCGCCCAGCCAGACCAGCAGCGGGGTCTGCAGGTCGTGCGCGAGCTGCAGGCATTCGGTGACGTAGAGGAGGTTGGCCTCGCGCTCGGCGCGGTCGGGCGAGGCGGGGTTGAAGCCCGGCGCCCCGCCTGGGCATGAGCAGATGCCGCTGATCTCCAGGCCCGCATCGTCCACGAGCTTGCGAATCTCGCGCCGTCGCGCGTCGTCGACGAAGGCCGGGTAGGCGTGCGGCGCGCAGGCGGCGATCTCGATCCCGTCGTATCCGAGGCGCGCGACGCTGGAGATCGTGTCCTCCAGCGAGCGGCACGGCAGCCAGGAGAAGCCGGAGGAGTACATCAGCGTGTTCAGCGCGATGCCACGGCCGGCTGCCATCTCAGCCGCTCCCGACTGCGCCCGCCGGTTGAGCGGCGCCTGCGCCAGGTGCGCTCGCCAGCGCCTCGGCGACGGCAGGGTGAACGATCTCGCCGTCACGGACGTTCAGGCCCGAGTGCAGCGCCTGGCTGGACGCCAGCGCCGCCTCGATCCCCGCGTCGGCGAGCTCGATGCAGAAGGGGAGGGTGGCGTTGGTCAGCGCGTAGGTGGAGGTGATGGGAACGGCTCCCGGCATGTTTGCCACGCAGTAGTGGATGATGCCGTCGACTTCGAACGTAGGGTCGGAGTGGGTGGTTGGGTGGGAGGTCTCAAAGCAGCCGCCCTGGTCGATCGCGACGTCGACCAGCACCGCGCGCTCGGGCATCAGCGCCAGCTGCTCGCGCCGAAGCACGAACGGGGCACGCGCCCCGGCGACGAGGACGGCGCCGATCACGAGGTCGGCGACGGGCAGCAGCTCTTCGATCGCGAGCGCCGAGGCGTAGATCGTGGTGGCGCGTCCGGCGAAGATCGCGTCGAGCTCGCGCATCCGCTCTATCGATCGGTCGAGGACGTAGACGTTGGCCTGCATCCCGATCGCGATCATGGCTGCGTTCAGTCCCACGACCCCGCCGCCGACGACCACCACGGTCGCCGGTGAGACACCCGGCACCCCTCCCAGCAGGACCCCGCGACCGCCCTGCGGCCTGCCGAGCGCAAACGCTCCGGCCTGGGTGGCGATCTTGCCCGCCACCTCGCTCATCGGCGCCAGCAGCGGCAGCCGCGCTGCGACCTCGACCGTCTCGTAGGCGATGCACGTCGCGCCCGACTCGCACAGCGCGTTCGACAGCTCTGGCGCGGCGGCGAGGTGCAGGTAGGTGAACAGGGTCTGCTCGGGGCGCAGGCGGGCGACCTCCTGCGGCTGGGGCTCCTTGACCTTGAGCACGAGCTCCGCATCCGCGAAGACCGCGTCCGCGTCGGCGACGATCTCCGCGCCCTGCTGCTCGAATGCGGCGTCCGCGAGCGAGCTGCCCAGGCCGGCGCCGCGCTGGATCAGCACCTGGTGGCCGCGGCCGACTAGCTCGCGCACGCCGTCGGGCGTGATCGCCACGCGGTACTCGTCTGACTTGATCTCTGTTGGCACGCCGATTTTCATCAGGCTGATGATAATATCATCTTATCCAGTCACTGCGACCCACAGTTCTCGGCTTCCTCTATCCCGGCCTGGGCGTGGCCGAGGACGACCTGACATATCTGGTGGACGCGCTCTTCCCCGATGGCTCGGTCCGCGCTCAGATCGTCGAGACGCCGATCGACGAGGACGCGCACACCGTCGAGGCGCTGCTCGACCTCGGTCAGCAGTGGCGCCTTCATGCCGGCGCCGAGATCCTCCGCGCGGACGGTGCGGCGGCCGTGATCTGGGCGTGCACGAGCGGGAGCTTCGTATTCGGCTGGGAGGGGGCACAGCGACAGGTCTCCGAGCTCGGCCACTTCGCGGGCGTGCCCAGCTCGAGCACCTCGCTGGCGTTCGTCCAGGCGCTGAGGACGCTCGAGATCGGCCGTGTGTCGATCGCGGCGACCTACCCGGAGCCTGTAACGAGCTGCTTCGTGACGCTGCTGGCGGACGCCGGCATCGAGGTCGTGGGCGCGCGCAGCAACGACATCATGACCGCCGCCGATGCCGGGACCGTCGAGGCGGGGGCGCTCGAGGCGCTGGTCCGGGCCGGCGAGCACCCGGACGCGCAGGCGATCCTCGTCCCCGACACGGCCCTGCATACGGTGCGTTCGATCCCAGCGCTCGAGGCCGCGCTCGGCAAGCCCGTGCTTAGCGCCAACCACGTCAGCGTGTGGGAGGCGATGCGCCTGGCGGGCGTTCGTGCGGCCGGCGACGGCTCCAGGCTGTTCGCGGACGGCTAGCTGGAGCCGAGTGGCGGATGCCGCTCGGGCGCACGCAGGCCGTGGCGAAGCTCGTCGTGGTGATCGTCGAGGGCCGATCTGGCCGGCGACCAGTCCGCTAGCGCGGCGTCATCGATGGCGAAGACTTCGACCTTGATCGGGTTGCAGTTCGGCTCGGCGCCGCTGCCCGGTCCCCACAGCGGCACCGCGAGGTCTCCTCCCGGGCAGGTCAACGCCGCCAACAGCAGGTCGGCCTCGGCGAACAGCTCGAAGTGGTCTCCGGCCGAGGCCGGACAGGCCTTCATGAAGTAGCGCTCGTCGTCGGCCATCAGGCCGGTCACCTGGAAGACGTTGATCACATCGTGGACGTCGAACTCGGTCAATCCCCACGGCAGCACGGCGCGGACGAGGTTCGAGTGGCAGTGGAAGTCGTAGCTCTCGCCGGAGAGCAGCCGGCCGACGTACCCGTCGCACCTGGTACCCAGTAGATCGTGGCACCCCGCGCCGTCAGCATCGATCCCGTATTCGATGCTGTCTGCGATCACCGTCGCCAGCGGCCGCAGGAACGGCAGGGTCGACCACAGGCGATCGCCGACGTTCACGTGCGCGCCGTAGAACTGGCGCGTCCTCGCGGCCCAGAAGCGCTCTCGTGGGTCGTGGCGACTCCAGAGATTGAGGTCGAGCACCTGCGGGCCCTCGATGATCGAAAAGCGACAGACGTGGCCCGCCGGCAGCTCCCATGCGCGCCCGCTGCGCACGGGAATGACGAACTCCGCGACCGACGTTCTCGTGGCGCGGTGGGCAAGCGCGTCGAGCAGGTCCGGATCGACGCGCAGTGGGCTGTTCGAGTCGGCTACGTACGCGGCCGTCGGGGCTGTCTGCGCTCGCTCGATCGGGAAGCCTCAGATTCCCGCTTCGTCCTCTTCGGGCAGCTCATACCAGCGGACCCGATCGCCGACCCGCGCGCGCATCCGCCAACTTAGCGACTTCGGAGCCGACTCGATCGCGTCCTGGAGGGCTTTCAGCGACTCGAGCATCCGCTCACGGGCGGGGAAGTCCGCGAGCGCGCGCGCGTAGTTGGCCGTGCGCTCGAGCACCTGTGTCGCGGTTCGCCACCAGCACCATTCGCGCGAGAGCAGCCCGACGATCCGCTTCAGGTCCACATCGTGATCGCAGAGGATCGCGGCGATGTCCAGGTAGTCGCGTTCGTTCGTTTCGACGACCTGCAGCTTCGTCAGCAGCAGGTCGGCCGGATCGAGCGTCAGCTCGTGGCTGCTCAGCCTGTCTGATAGGTCGAGCGTGTGGCACATCACCAGGCGGTCGATGAAGATGTTGACGTCGTAGCCGTGCTCCTCGTGGACGTAGTTCAGGCGCTGGCGGCCGTGCAGCGCGTTGAACTCCTTGTCACCGCGTAGCCCGCACGACTCGAGATAGTCCTCGAGCTCCCGTCGCTGCCCCGAGAAGGCGATGAAGTCGAGATCCTTCCAGGCCCGCGCGAGCGGTGGGTGCATCGCGGTCGGACATTGAAAGGCGACGCCGACGCCTCCAAGGGCCCGGAGAGCGAGGCCGCGGTCGTTGCCGCCGTCGATCAGCTGCTTGGCGAGGTCAAGCATTGCGAGCTGCTCGGGTGCGATTACGTGGGGCACAGGTGCTGGAGGACGCTCAGGGGTGACGCTTGAAATGGTACGTGTTTACGGCTAGCCGGTCGTCAGCACATAGGAGTTGACCCCGCTGCGATCGAGATCGACGATCGCCCCGCGGAGCAGTCCCTCGGGGTACTCGCTGCCCGGGTTGATGGCGAGCGTAGGTCCGATTCGGGTGGCTGCCTTGCTCTCGTGGATATGGCCATGGAGAGACAGGACCGGGCGGTACTTCTCGATCGCGTCGCGCACCGCCGTGCTGCCGACCGGCCCGGCCACCGGCTGACCGCCCTCGGTGACGATCGAGAGGTCGGGGTTGAGCTGCTGGGCGGTGTCCAGGCCCGAGTCGTACGGCGGGCAGTGGCAGTTGAAGATCAGCATCCCCCGCTCGTCGCTCCAGCCCTCGAGCGTGGCGTCCATACGACTGGCGAGCTCGCTCTCGGGCACGTCGCGCGGACAGTCCCAGGGAGTCTGGTTGGCGAAGCCGAGGCTCGCCACGAACCTGGTGTCGTCGATCGGGACCACGCGGCCCTCGAGGAAGCTCGCCGCAGGCGAGTCATCGATGACCTTGTCGAGCGAGAAGGGATCGTCGTTGCCGCAGTTGATGAACAGACGTACGCCGCTGCCGGCGAGCCTCTGCTCGGCGAGCTCGAGCCACTGTGCCAGGCGCTCGCCGGCGAGCTTCTCCATCAGATCCTCCAGAGCCTGCGGATCCGCTGAGATGGCCTGCATCTCGTCGCTAGAGGCCTTGTATGTGTACAGACCGGAATCGCCGGCCGCGGTCTCGAACTCCGAGATCTCGCGGTCGGTCTCCAGCTCGATCGTGTTGTGCCCGAGGGTCCCCTCGTAGTGGCCGTTGCCGTTTCGCACCAGCGGGGACAGCCGCTTGCCGGCGACGTCCCCGCCGAGTATCAGGACCTGCGCGTCGTATGCCTTGGCGCCGTTGATGAACTTGCGGAAGCACACGTTGGAGCCATGGACATCGGTGACGAACAGCAGCCGCAGGTCCGGCTTGTTCTTTTGTTTGAAGAGCGCCAATTGTCCTTCCTCGGGTCAGTCGGGGGGCAGGGTCGTCGCGGCCAGCCCCAGGTCGACTCCCTGGCGTTTGCGGATCAGGCGCACCGTCCCGTAGTAGATGAAGCCGACGACCCAGGCGCCCAGGAACACCGAGTAGGCGCGCGTCGAGTTCGAGCCGTAGGTGCTGTTGGTGAAGTACGCGTAGGCGATCGCGCCGATCAGGATCATCGACAGCGCCCCCAGTATCGACAGCAGCGGCACGCCGAAGACCGTCGGTTTGACCGGCGACTTTTCGTAGAGCTCCTTGCGCCGGTATGGGAAGACGACCGCCGCGAGTCCCGTCACGAGGAACGTGAACAGGAAGCCCAGCGTGGTGCCGCCGAGGAATTTCGAGAAGGAGGTGAAGACGAACACGTACAGACCGATCATTGCTCCCACGGTACCGATCCCGATCGCCCAGTTCGGCGCATGCGTGCGCGAGGAGACCTGAGAGACCCTGTCGGGGGTCACCCGGTCCATCGACCAGGCGAAGATGCAGCGGTTCATCGCCATCTGGGTGAAGATCATGTTGGCGATCATCAACAGGATGAAGCCGATGTTGATGATGAACGCGAACACGACCGATCCGCTTCCAAGCGAGGCGATCAGGTTGAACGTCGGTTCGCTGGCGAAGGGGAATGCCGCCGTGCCGTTGAGCGCCTGCGTCGAGGCGACGAACTCCGCGCCCATGCTGTGGACCGCAGCGACGGCCATCAGCAGGAAGACGACGCCACCGATCGCCAGCGAGCCGTAGATCGAGATCGGGATCGAGCGGCGCACGTTCTTGACCTCGCCGCCCGTGTATGTCGCGAACATCACGAACAGCGTCACCAGCGAGACGAGCGCCACGCCGGAGATCGTCGGTGAGAAGGCGTGCCAGCTGGTGGGCTCGACGAAGCCGCTCTTTTTAGCCGACGTGATGATCCCGTTGTAGGAGGCGACGTGGTTGATGTTGTTGACGAAGGTGGCATGACTGATGAACAGCGTCCAGGCGATGCTGATGGCGACGAAAAAGATGCCGATGCTGAAAGCGATCTTCATCACCCGCAGAGCCCTCGCGGTGTTCGTCAGCAGCACCGCGACGACCAGCAGGGCGACCGCACCGATGCCGAACGCGACACCGTGTTTGGAGATGTTCGTCGCGGCCGTCGTCCACCAGTGGTTGCCGGTCAGCGAGCCCACGCTCGCGAACAGGCCCGACAGCCCGACCGTCGAGATCCAGCTTCCCTCGATGCCGGCGAACAGCAGGTTCCACACGACGAAGTTGAAGTTCGCGGCGAAGCCGACCGCCGGGTGCAGCGCTCGGCCGTTGAAGACGTAATCGCCGCCGGAGCGCGGCATCATGATGCCGAACAGCACGTAGACACCACCCAGGACCACCGCGGGAATCAGCGAGAGCGCCACCGAGAGGATCATGCTGGCGCCCGGGAAGGCGAACGGCAGCAGCATCAACGTCACCGCGGCGATCGGCAGGTTGATGATGCACACGCTGCCCATCAGCGCCGCGGTCGCGGAGATCTCGCGAACCAGGCCGGAGGACTTCCGCGTGTACAAACGAGGCGCCGTTGAATCCTGCGGCACCGATGCGACTGACTGCTCCATTACATCCCCTCTCGTAGGCTCCCCGGATACATCAGATCGTATGTTTATCATACCCTAGAGGGGATTGTGAGATGGTCATATGAACAACTGTCGAAGATGTCGCGGTCCTGTATCGCCAGTCCACACACAGGCCCGTGAGTCAGGCATCACGCGCGGGCGGCCTGCCGCGCCGCGCCCTAGCGACGCCTTCAGCTAGGACGTCCTGGCGCGGCAGGCCGATACGCTCGGCGACCGCCAAGAGCTGGGGGACCGCCTCGGGACGGCTGAGCAGCTGCCGCGGGCCATCGACTGTGGGAACCGACATGGCAGGCCAACCGAGCGCGTTCGCGACCGGCGTGTAAGCCATCAATCGTCCTCCCACATGCCTCGTTCCGTCGCGGTAGTCGGCCAGCGCTTCGTCGATCGTCGGCGCCTCACCGTCGAACACGGGTCCTTCGAGCACGTTGACGTCGTTCAGCGCCGCGGCTACCGAGTCGCGCCACCGTGCCATGACCGACCGTGCCTGCTCCAGGTCGCCGACGTCCAGCGCGAGCTTGAGCTGGACGTCGATCCCGTAGAGCGCGGGCCGCTCCGCGAGCATCGGCTCGTGGAGCGCGTTCACCTCGGCGCGGAACGTGGTCCAATGCTCATCGGGCAGCTCTGGCAGCTCGACCTGCTCACCAAGCCTCGCGACGCGGATGGGAGCATCCGCGGGCGCGGGGGGAGGGCGAGCACGCGCGCGAGGGTCGCGACGTCGGCGGTCAGGAAGCCGAGGCTGTCAAGCGATCCGGCGAGCGGGAAGACGCCGTCGGTCGGGTAGGCGCCATGGGCGGCCTTGAATCCATATACGCCACAGCAGGCGGCCGGGATGCGAACAGAGCCGCTGGTGTCGGTCCCGAGCGCAACGTCGCAGGCGCCCAGCGCGACGGCGGCCGCCGAGCCGCCGCTGGAGCCGCCGGCGGTGCGTTGGAGATCACGCGGATTGCGGACCGCGCCGAAATGCGGGTTGTAGCCGGACACGCCGTAGGCGAACTCGTTCAGGTTGGTCTTGCCCAGCCAGATCATTCCCGCGCGCTGCAGGCGCTCGACGATCGATGCGCTGCGGCTCGGCACGCGGTCGATGAACAGCGCCGACCCGCGAGTGGTTCGCACCCCGGCGGTGTCGATCAGGTCCTTGATCGTTCCGATCAGGCCGTGCAGGGGCCCCGGCGGGGCGTTGCGCGCCTGGTCGAGCAGGCTGTCGTCGATCGTGATGAACGCCCCGACCGCTGGGTCTACCCGATCCAGCGCGCGACCGGCGGCGGCCACGAGATCCCCGCTCACGAGTCGGGCTCCCAGACCGCGTTGGAGCGCTCGGTGTCGAGCCGGTAGTCGGTGACGCGGGCCGTGAACAGGCGCCCGCCGAGGGCCCGCGCGCGCTCGAGCGGCCTGCCCGGATCGAGACTTACCTCGCCACGCTTGTTGGCGATTCCGTTGACGACGCCGACTAGGTCCCAGTGCAGGTAGCGCGCGAGCTCTTGCACGGACGCGGTTACGCCGACGGTCGCGCCGCGGTAGCTCTCCTCGGCGGAGATCACGACGGCGAGCCGCTTGCGGGGAAGGCGCTCGAGGACCATCTGCGAGTCGTGATAGCCGCCCGAGGTAAAGCAGAAGATACGATCGAAGAAGGTCTTCAGCAATCCCGAGACCCCGTACCAGTAGAGCGGGGTCGCCAGGACGATCGCGTCGGCCGGTAGGACGCGCTCGAGCAGCAGTTGCGCGTAACCGTCCTGGATCGAGCAGTTGCCGTCCGGGCCGCGACAGGTCCTGCAATCACGCAGGTGGCCGGTGATCACGTTGACCAGATACGCAGACTCGACGGTGTGGCCCGACTGCTCCGCGCCTTCGAGAACCGCATCCATGAGGAGCCTCGAGTTGCCGTCCAGGCGCGGGCTGGAGGAGATGCCGAGGACCTTCACGAGCCCGACCACGCCGCCAGGCGCTCCAGCGTCGAGGCGATGTCGTGCTCGGTGGTGCGGGGGTTGATGGTGCACAGACGCAACACGGATCGCCGGCCCAGCACGGTGCTCGTGACCGCCGCATAGCCGTCCAGGGCGAGCGCGGCGGCTCGGGCGGCATGGTCCGCCGCTGTGGCTCCGGGGCGCGCGAACGTCACGATGCCGAGCTGCGCGGGCGTGACGAGCTCCCAGCGATCGTCTGCGTGTACGACGCTCTCTGCGTACTCGGCGAGCTCGATGCCACGAGCGATCGCGGCCCGCATCCGCCCGAGGCCATAGATGCGGAAGGAAAGCCAGAGCTTCAGCGCCCGGGCCCGACGGCTCAGCTCGAGGCTCCTGTCGCGGAAGTCGACCTCGCCCCGCCCGGTGCTGGCACCGGTGAGGTACTCGGGGGACATGTGGAACGCGTCGGTGAGCGCGCCCGCGCGGCGAACGAGCAGACACCCGATGTCGTATGGCTGAAACAGCCACTTGTGCGGGTCGACCACGAGCGAGTCGGCGCGCTCGATGCCCTCGAGCGCCGCTCGTCCCGCGTCGCACAGCACGGCCGGTGCTCCGTAGGCGCCGTCGATGTGAAGCCACAGATCCTCGGCGGCACACAGGTCGGCGAGCGAGTCGAGTGGATCGACGGCCCCGCAATTGGTGGTGCCGGCTGTGGCGATGACGAACCCGGGACGACGACCGGCGGCACGGTCTTCATCGATTGCGGCGCGCAGAGAGTTGACATCGAGGCGGAACTGCGCATCGCTCGCCAGCACGTGGATGTGCTCGGGTGGGAAGCCGATCGCGACGAGACCGCGCGTGATCGACGTGTGTGTCTGATCGGACACGTAGGCGACCCCGGCGCCGCTCATCTTTCGCGCGACGATCAGGCCCGTGATGTTGGCGAGCGAGCCACCGCTGGCCAGCACTCCCTCGGTCCCCTCGGGCATGCCGAACAGGGAGCGCAACCAGTCCAGCACGACGAGCTCCGCGGTCGCCGGCCCCGACCCGCCCGGCCATGAGGCCGCGATCGCATTGAACCCGGTGCCGAGCCACTCGCCGAGCACGCCCGCGAACGACGACGGGCCGGGGATGCGCGCGAAATACCGCGGGTGATCACCGTGCTGCATGTTGGCGAGCGCCACGTTGACGAGCGTTTCCATCGCCTGCAGCGGATCGCCTGGCTCCTCCGGCGGCGGTCCACCGAGCGCGGCGAGGAGCTCGGCAGATGAGCTCTCCTTGATCGCCGGCCCTCGTGCACCGTGCTCGAAGTGGTCGAGGACGCGGTCCACCGCCCAATGGGCGAGCGGACGCATCTCCTCGATGCCGAGACCCAGGGAGTCGGCTGGATGCTCGGCCTGCGCGCCGCTCACATGACCCGCATCGGCGCCCTCTTCGCTCATGTCTCACTCCATGTCATGCCGCGGCGCCTCCTGGGGTTTCGATACTGCCCCCGGCTTAGTCTTCGATGAAAGTGTCCGGGTGCGGTCCGGTGCGCGTGCCCGCGTCGAGGGCCTGCAGCTGATCCATCTCGTGCTCGTCGAGCTCGAAGTCGAGCACCGCGAAGTTCTCGGCGATCCGCTGCGGTGTGACGGACTTGGGTATCGCGACGCTTCCCGATTGCAGATGCCAGCGCAGCACTATCTGGCCGGGTGACCGAAGGTGGCGCTCGGCGAGCTCGTGTACCGTCGGGGAGCTCAGCGCCAGGCCCTGGGCAAGCGGGCTCCACGCCTCGGTGACGATGCCCGTCTGCGTGTGGAAGGCGCGAAGCTCGTGCTGCTGAAACAGAGGGTGGAGCTCGATCTGGTTGACCGCAGGCACGACGCCCGTCGCATCGATGATGCGCTCGAGATGGGGGATCTGGAAGTTGGACACGCCGATCGAGCGTGCGCGTCGGTCTTGCTGCAGCTCCACAAGCGCCTTCCACGTATCGACGTACAGGTCCCACGCCGGCACCGGCCAATGGATCAGATAGAGGTTGACGTGCTCCAGCCCGAGCGCGCTCAGGCTGGCATCGAACGCGCGCAGCGTCTTCTCGCGCCCGTGATCGGTGTTCCACAGCTTGGTGGTGACGAACAGCTCGTCTCTGGGCACATCCGCCGCGGCGATCGCGCGACCGACCTCGACCTCGTTGCCGTACTCGCTCGCCGTGTCGAGGCTGCGGTAGCCGATCTCGATTGCGCGGGCCACCGCCTCGGTGGTGTCCGCCGGAGGGATCATGCAGCCGAACCCCAGTTGGGGCATGGTCGCGCCGGAGTTGAGGGTCACCTCCACCGTAAAAGATCATATCATCGGATCGTCGGTGGGGGTCACCGTGAAGCGGCCAGACGGTGGGCGCGACGCAGGCACGTAGGTCGTCCTGCCGGCCATGGGCGATTCCGCGGGTGGTTGCCGGCCGGCGCGGCCTGGCGCGCATTTCCGCCGGAGCGAACTCTAGGCTCCTTGTCCATCTTCGAGGCAGACTCTACGTCTCTGCGGGCCTACGAACGATTGGCTTAGCCGATGAGAATACAACGCCGTTCCTCGCATGCTCACCTCGCCATTCGTGGGCGAAGTGAAGCGCTGACAGGCTTGCTGGCGGGGGCGCTGCTCGTGCTCTGCGCGATCGCACCGGCCTCGGCTTCGGCCAGCAGCCACGGCACGCAGTACACGCTCGAAGTCACCGAGGGCGAGAACACCATCCCACAGTACGAATCGGTTGCAGGCACCGTCGCCAGGGTCGAACCAAGCGCGCCGTTGGCCGTCTCGATCGTCCGCAACGGCAAAACCGTCTACGAGAACGAAGGCTACGGATGGGCCGGCGTGCCGCAGGTTCCGCAGGCCGGCGAAACGGTTGTGCTCGAATCGCCGGTCGGGCACGTGATCGGCTCGGACGTCTATGACGGGCTGCCGACGATCGATCCCAGCACGTGCATGGGCTCCACGAACTTCGAAGGCGAGAACACCTCGGGCTTTACGGTCGAAGGCTCCTACATCACCCTCACGCTCCTGTCCGCGAGGAAACATGAAGTGGAGCGATCGGGCTTTGGTGAGGCGCAGGTCAAATCACTGACGGGGACGAGCTTCGGCGGGAGCTTCCTCGCGCCGATCGCCCCAGGGGCAACCGTGATGGTTACCGAGTCGCTGAAATCCGCGCTGCCTGGTGAAGCCACTTACACGTACATGAGCGAACGGGTCGAACCGGCCAACGCCAGATGCCCCGCGCCGCCTCCACCTCCGCCGGCCCCTCCGCTCGTGACGCCGCTGCGGGGGGCGCTCGTTGCCCTCGGTCACTCCAAGATCCGGATCGTCCTGAAGTCTGGCTACCGCGACCACGTGAGCGTCAACCAGGCGGGGACTGTCACTCAGGATCTCTTCCTGCGAGGCGGCAAGCTCCCGGCCACCGCGGCCGGTCATCACAAGAAGCAACCCCCGGCGCTGCTACTCGCCCGTGGCACCGCCAAGACCAGCGCGGCCGGCACGGTCAGCGTCGTGCTCAAGCTGACCGCCGCTGGACGGCGCAAGCTCAAATCGGCCGGGCGCGTGAACGCGATCCTGCTCACGACACTGCGTACCGCCAACGGCCAGGTCGACACGCTGGCGCCGAAGTCCATAACGCTTCACCGCTAGGCGTCGGCGCGTGCCCAGCGCGCTTGGATTCGCGCTGAGTGCGCTCGTGTGGCTCATGCCGCCACCGGTGTTGCCATTTCAGTCGCGCACGGGTCCCGAAGGACCACCCCGCCCAGTGACTATTACGCCGCCGTTCGGAGCCGAAGCCGCACCCACTAGCTACGCATCTGTACGCGCGCAGAATCGCGCACTGCTCGAAGGCCCCTTTCCACGCGACGGGCTCCAGCGGGGGGTCTCCGACGGCGGGCTGCTGCTGTCCGAATCCCCCGCCGTGCGCGAACTCGCGCTCAGCCGCATCCGCGAAGCTAGGGCGCGGGTCGTACGCATCCCCGTCAACTGGAACGACATCGTCAGCGCCACCCCTGGTCCTGGCTTTGTCCCCACCGATCCCGCCAGTGCTGAATATAACTTCGCCCTGATCGACGCAGCCGTCCTCGGGACTGTCTCCGCCGGGTTGACCCCACTGCTCGTTGTCTCGCACGCTCCCACGTTTGCCGAAGCCACCCCGCGCTGGCGCTTCGCTTACCCCGGCAGCTGGGACCCCAGCCCCGAAGCGCTGCGCGCCTTTGCCACCGCCCTCGCACTCCGCTACGACGGGAGCTTTCCCGATCCGTTGGACCCGGCCCAGGCGCTGCCAAGGGTGCGCCTGTTCCAGGCCTGGAACGAGCCCAACCTTGCCCGGTACCTCGAGCCGCAGTGGGTAGCCAGAGAAGGACGGTGGAGGGCGTTCTCTCCCTTGCTTTACCGCGAACTGCTCAGCGGCTTCTACACCGGCGTCAAGGCCGTTGCGCCCGACAACATCGTGATCGCCGCCGGCGTGGCACCCAACGGCGACCCGGCCGGCGTCGGGCGCATGGCGCCCGTGTCGTTCCTACGCTCGCTGCTCTGCCTCCCGGCCACCCACGCGCAGCGCGGCGCCGACTGCCCGGACCCGCCTCACTTCGATGTGCTTGCCTTCCATCCGCTTTCGGTGGGCAACCCGGACGTGCCGGCGCCGTCCTCGCTCGAAGTGTCGATCTCCGACGCCGCCAAGATCAACGGGCTTCTCAGGCAGGCCGAGCGCACCCACACGGCCCTACCCGAGGGAGCGAAGCGCTTGTGGGTCACCGAGCTCGACTGGGAAAGCGCACCCCAGTCGCCTAATGGGGTTCCTCCGCGCCTACAGGCCGCGTGGGTCTCTCGCGCGCTTCATCGCCTCTGGATCGCCGGCGTGAGCCTCGTGTCCTGGGAGTACCTCGTAGATCCCTTCCCCGGCGTGCGCCTGAACACGCCCACCGGTGGCATCGTCGAAGTGCCGCGCCCTGCCGGCCTGTATGCCGCTGGCGCCGGCGGCCAGTTCGCCAGCGCAACCCCCAAGCCGTTCCTTCGCGGCTTCGCGTTCCCGTTCGATCCGCTGCGTGTGGGCCCGCGCCGCGTGCGCGTTTGGGCGCTGCTCATGCGTTCGGGGCAGCCGGTGATGCTTCAACGTCAGACGCGCAGCGGTGAGTGGCAGGCCGTCGCGCAACTTCACGCCGGTCGCGATGCCGTGCTCAACGTCCTCGTCGCGATGCGCGGCGCTGCGCGCCTTCGCCTGCAGAGCGGCACGCTCAGCTCGGCCATCGCGGTAGTGCCAGTGGGTCGAAGCCGCTTGTGAGCCGCTACGCCGCGCTGGCGTTCGGCGCCGCCCCGGCAACGACTCCGGGATCGGCCGCCGCGAGCCCCGACGCCGGCACATGGCTCATAGCGTGCTCGGCCAGCGCGGTGATCGTCAGCGACGGGTTGACGCCGACGTTCGCGGGGACCGCGGAGCCGTCGCACACGAGCAGGTTCTCATAGCCGAACACACGCTGGTGAGCGTCGAGCACCCCCTGCTCGGGGCTGGGCGCGATCACCGCGCCGCCGAGGATGTGCGCGGTGGTGGGGATGTTGAACAGCGCCTCGGTGAACGAGCTCTGGGCGATCCCGCCGGTGCGTTTGGCGAACCATTCCGCCGCCTTGTTGGCGATCGGGATGAACGTCGGGATCGGGCGTCCGGGATCCTGCTCGGTCTTCAGCCAGAAGGAGCCGAACGGGCCTTTGTGGGGGCGCAGCGCGATCGCGTTGTCGAGCGTCTGCATCACCAGGATGATGATCGTGCGCCGTGACCAGTGCTTGGGGAACAGCACCTGCGCGAGGCGCTTGGGGTGCAGCAGGATCTGCGCCAGCAGCTTCAGCGGGCGCGTGACGCGCGTTCCGTCGCCAACCAGCAGCGTGTTCAGGCGGTGCATCGAGTCACCGTCATCGCCATAGGTAACCGTCTCGATGTGCGTGTTCGGGTCGGGGTAGATCGATGAGGTGATCGCCACGCGTTTGATCAGGTCGTCGGGGTAGTCCTCGGGCACGGTCACCGCGAGGATCGACTCCGAGTTCGTGCGCACGAGCTCGCCCAGACGCGCGGAGATGCGCGGCAGCGAGCCTTTCACGCGGCAGCGCTGCAGCAGCTTGTTCGTGCCCAGCGGTCCCGCCGATACGACCACCCCGCGCGCGCGCTGGACGCGGCGTTCCTTGCGCAGCCACGCGCCCGAGCGGACGCTTTCGACCTCGTAGCCGTCGCTGCCGTCGGGCGAGCCGAGCGGGCGGATGTCGAGCACGGTGCGCTCGGGCGTCACCCGCGCGCCGAGCTTCTCGGCGAAGTACAGGTAGTTCTTCACGAGCGTGTTCTTGGCGCCGTGAGGGCAGCCGACCATGCAGCGCCCGCACAGCCGACAGCCCGTCCGCTCCGGGCCCTCGCCGCCGAAGAACGGGTCGGGGACCGTCTTGCCCGGCTCGCCGAAGAAGACGCCCACGGGGGTGCGTTTGTAGGTGTCGCCCACGCCGAGCTCTTCACCGAGCTCGCGCAGCAGCTGGTCGGCTGGGTCCTCGTGGGGGTTTTCAACGACCCCCAGCATTCTCTGGGCTTCGGCGTAGTGGGGCGAGAGCGCGCTCTCCCAGTCGGCCATATCGGCCCACTGGCGGTCCTCGAAGAACTGCTTCGGAGGCACGTACAGCGTGTTCGCGTAGCCGAGGCTGCCGCCGCCGACGCCGCAGCCGGAGACAACCGAGACGTCCTTGAACGTCGTCAGCCGGAAGATGCCCTTCATGCCCAGGCGCGGATTCCAGAAGTAGCGCTTCAGATCCGCGGTCGCGCTCGGGAACTCGTTGTCGGCAAAACGCCGCCCGCACTCCAGCACGCCCACCGAGTAGCCTTTCTCCGACAGGCGCAGCGCGGAGACGCTGCCGCCGAAGCCCGAGCCCACGACCAGCCAGTCGAAGTCGAAGCTGTCGTGCGCGGGGGGCATCGCTACCGGATCTTAGTGGTCGGCTGGCCGCACAGCCAAACCGGTGCTCCAACCCGCTCGCACACCTCGCTATATTCCGTGAAGTAATGGCGGCGGAGAGGCTCAGCAACAAGCCTTGCGCGGGGCGCTACGGCGACATCGTGCAGTCGATCGGCAACACGCCGCTGGTGGAGCTGCCGCGGCTGTCGCCCAAGCCCGGCGTGCGCATCTGGGCGAAGCTCGAGTCGCGCAACCCGACCGGCTCGGTCAAGGACCGCGTCGCTCGCGCGTTGATCGAGGACGCCGAGGAGAAAGGCGCGATCAGCCCCGGCCAGACGATCCTCGAACCGACGTCCGGCAACACCGGCATCTCGCTCGCGATGATCTGCTCGCGCAAGGGCTACAAGTTGAAGGTGGTCATGCCAGACAACGTCACTCCGGAGCGCACCCAGCTGCTGAGCATGTACGGCGCCGAGATCGTCTACTCGGACGGCACGCAGGGCTCCAACGGCGCGGTCGCCAAGGCGCTGGAGATGGCCGCCGAAGACCCCTCGGTCTACATGCCCTACCAGTACGGCAACGAGGCCAATCCGAACGCCCACTACAACGGCACCGCGCTGGAGATCCTCGAAGAGCTCGACGAGGTCACCGCGTTCGTCGCCGGCCTCGGCACCGGCGGCACGCTGATGGGCAACGGCCGGCGCCTCAAGGAGGCGTTCGGCGACGCGGTCAAGATCGTCGCCGCCGAGCCCATGCAGGGCGAGCCAGTGCAGGGCCTGCGCTCGCTCGACGACGGCTTCATCCCGCCGATCATCGACATCTCGCTGCTCGACCGCAAGATCTTCGTCACCAACCGCGACGCGATCGTCTGGACCCGCAGGCTGCTCGACGAGGAGGGAGTCTTCGCGGGCGTCTCCAGTGGCGCGATCGCGAGCATCGCCGTGCGGATCGCGGGCGAGCTGGACGAGGGCAACGTCGTTTTCGTCGTCGCCGACGACGGCTGGAAGTACCTCTCGAGCGGCATCTACACGCTACCGGTTGACGAGATCGAGAATCTCGACTCGACCGTCTGGTGGTAGGCCCGCAGGCCATCCCCCGTAAGGCTGACCACCAGGCATGAAGATCTCCAGAGAGCTCCTCGACGAGCTGATCGCGCACGCGCTCGAGGATCCCGAGAACGAGGTCTGCGGCGTGGTGGCCATGGAAGCTGTCGAGCCCGGAGCCGGGCGTGCGCTGCGCGTTCTGCGTGCGCGCAACCGTTTCGCCAGCCCGCTGAAGTTCGAGATCGAGCCGAAGGAGCTGCTGGCGCTGTCGAACGCGTGCGACGAGCTTGGCGAGCTCGGCGCGATCTACCACTCGCACGTGCGCAGCGCCCCCTATCCGTCGCAGACGGACATCAACTTCGCCGCCAACTGGCCCGGCGTCGAGTGGGTCATCGTCGGGCTCGCCGCGCACGAGGCGCCGGAGGTACGCTCGTACCTGATCGAGCATGGCCAGGTTCGGGAGGTAGCGCTGGAGGTGAGCTGATGGACGAGGATCTGATCGTCTGTCCGACCTGCGCGCGGGCGCACCCGCCCAGCGAGCGGTTCTGCGACGCGTGCGGAATGCCGCTCGTGCACTCCAGCGCCGCCGAGCACGCCGCGAGCGAGCGCCAGCGCACGGCGCGCAAGATCAAGCCTCAGTACACGGAGGGCCCGCTCGTGACGGTCGCCCGCGTCACCAACCAGCCAGAAGCCGAGTTCATCGCCGGCCTGCTGCTAGAGGAGGGGATCCCCTGCCTGCTACGCAACCCAGTCGCGGGCTACTCGCCGCTGATCGGACCGCGTGAGGTGATGGTCCCCGAGTCCGGAGCGGAGGCAGCGCGCGAAGCGCTCGCGTTCCAGCGCGACTAGACGAGGACGGGCTGGCCGGCGGCTTCAGAGGTGATCGCGCGGATCTCCTCGGATGCGCGCTCGAACTCGGCGTCGGAGAGCACGGGCGTGCCCTCGAACGGGAGTTCGCGCTGGAGCTCGATCCAGGCGTTCGGCCCGATGTACTCGTCCTTGACCTTCACCGTCACCGGCCGCGGTATGCGGTAGGTGCGCAGTAGTAGGACGTGCAGAGGCTGGCGACCGCGCCAGCCCAGGCGCTTTTCGGCGTAGTCGGGCGTCCAGACGTAGAACGGCGACAGCGCGTCCACACAGCGCGGATCGACGATCGTGAAGTGGTCGGTCACTTCCGCCCACGCGCGAATGCGCACGCGGTCGGGCTGCTGCAGCGGAGCGCCCGAAACGAACGTATGCAGCGGCGGCTCGCCGTCGCTCCAGACGCCCTCCTCGAGGGCGCGCCGCAACTCGGGCTGGTGAGACTCGCGCACGAGGTCGCCCGGCTGGTGGTCGAACGTCGGATACAGGAAGAAGCGTTCGTGGGCGAGCTTGAACGGCTTGCCGGCCTGTGGGAGCACGCCCTTGCGGAGGGTTAGGAGCTGCTCGCCTTCCGCCAGAGCGCGGACGGTGACAGCCCATTCTTTGAAAGCAATTGGCATGAGAAAAGGACCAACGAGATGAGAAACGTCAGGACAGAAACGCGCGTCGCCCCTAGGCGTCGCACGCCCATTAAAGATACGAAACCTGAGCGAAAATCCCAAATCGCCTGCAAATGGGCGGTTTTTTTGGCCGCATGGCCAGCTTGGGGCGTGTCAGGACGCGCTCACAACCGCCGCCCGGCGAGTCCCTCGACCGCCTCGATTATCGCCGCGTAGTCCTGATCGCCGTATCCGCGCCCCATCGTCGCCGACAGCAGATCCCGCGCGTGCGAGGCGGCGGCAAACGGCACGCCGGCGGTCTCCGCCTCCTGCAGGCACAGGCGCACATCCTTGAGCATATGCGCTGTCTTGAACATCGTCGTGTAGTCGTGCTTGCGCATCGACTCCGACTTGAGAGTCAGTTGCGCCGAGGCGCCCGAGCCGGCGGAGGCCACCTCGACGAGCGCGTCGAGATCGATTCCGGTGGCGTGAGCGAGCAGCAGCGCCTCGGCCACGGCCGCTGCGTTGGCGGCGCCGATCGAGTTGTTGATGAGCTTCAACATCTGGCCCTGGCCGAGCTCGCCCACGTGCACGATCACCCGGCCCATCGTCTCGAGTAGCGCTCGCGCACGCGCGAAGTCACCCGGCTCGCCGCCGACCATGATCGTCAGCGAGCCGTCCTCGGCCCGCGGCGAGGATCCCGTCACCGGCGCATCGAGCATCGCCACGCCGCGCTCGTGCAGAGCGCTCGCGATGCGGCGCGCGTCGCGGGGGCCGGTCGTGGACATGTCCACGCACAGCAGTCCCGGGCGCGCCGCCTCGATCACGCCGTGCTCGCTGAGCAGCACCGAGGCGACCTGCGCGCCGTCGACGACCATGCTCACGACGATGTCGCTGTGCTCGGCCACCTCGGCCGGGGTGGAAAGCGCGCTCGCGCCGTGTTCGGCGGCCCAGCGCTCGGCCTTGCCCGCCGTGTGCGTCCAGACCGACAGCGGGTAGCCGGCGCGCGCCACGTTGGCTGCCATGCGCGAGCCCATGATTCCCAGCCCGAGGAAGCCCACCGCCTGGCGCTCGGCCTGCTCAGCGCTCTCGTTCTCGGGCATCTCCGAATCCTCCTCCGCCGGGGGTTTCAATGCGCAGCCGCTGGCCGGCGAGCAGCGTGCCTGTGGTCTTCGCCGGCAGCGTACGCCCGTCGAGCAGATCGCGTCCGCACGCGCCCGCCTGCCCGCCGTCCGCGCCGCGCGGCGGGTGGCGGCGGCGCTCGGCGATCAGCGAGAACGTCATGTCGGTGAGCGCTTCGAGCTCGCGCACGACGCCGTCGCCGCCACGATGGCGCCCCGCGCCGCCGGAGCCGCGCCGCAGCGCGTACTCGACCACACGCAGCGGGAACTCACGCTCGAGCGCCTCGATGGGCGTGTTGAGCGTGTTGCTCATCGCCACGTGTACCCCGCTGGGTCCGTCGGCGGTCGCGCACGCGCCCTGGCCGCCGCCGAGCGTCTCGTAGTAGGAGAAGCCGGTGTCCTCCACGTCGTGCCCGGCGACGCCGAGCGTGAGGTTGTTCATCGTGCCCTGGCCCTGGGCGCGCCCGAAGGCGGCGAGCACCAGGTCGGCGACGCGCGAGGAGGTCTCGACGTTGCCTGCGGCCACGGCCGCTCCGGGGCGGGCGTTGAGCACGCTGCCCTCAGGAGCGCGCACCTCGATCGGGCGGTAGGCGCCGGCCGTGGGTGGGATGTCCGGGTCGGTCAGCACGCGCACCGCGAACAGGCACGCCGAGCGAGTGACCGCTAGCGGGCAGTTGAGGTTGCCCTCGTGCTGGGGCGCGCTGTCGGAGAAGTCCAGCAGCAGCCGCTCGCCGTCGACGACCGCGCGCAGGCGCAGCACGAGGTCCCCCTCGGGCGCCTCGAGCACGTCCTCGCCGTGCAGGACGCCGTCGGGCAGCGCCGCCAGGCAGGCGCGGGTGCGTCGCTCGGAGTAGTCGAGCACGGCGTCCGTCGCCTCGCGCAGGCGCTCCGCGCCCACGCGGTCCGCGAGCTCCGCGAGTCGCAGCGCGCCAGTGCGGTTGGCCGCCAGCTGGGCACGCAGGTCGGCCCTGCGCTCCTGCGGCTGGCGCATGCGCGCCACCAGCTCCTCGAGCGTCGCCTCATCCAGCGGCCGCGGCGATATGACCACGCCCTCGTCCTCCAAGCGACGGCTGTCGGCGGGCATCGAGCCGGGCACCGGCGCGCCCACGTCGGCGTGATGGGCACGGCTGGCGGCGAAGCCGAGTAGCCGGCCGCCCGGCACGAAGGTCGGCGTGATCACCGTGATGTCGGGCAGGTGGGTGCCACCGGCGAACGGATCGTTGAGGATCCACGAGACGCCCGGGACATGGTCCTCGCCGAGTACCGCGTCGACGGCCGCGGGCATCGCGCCGAGATGCACCGGGATGTGCTCGGCCTGCATCACCATCCGTCCATCGGCGTCGAACAGTGCGGTGGAGGCATCGCGGCGCTCCTTGATGTTGGAGGAGTGGGCCGAGCGGATCAGCACGACGCCCATCTCTTCGCAGGCGGCGCGCAGAGCGCCCGTGATGACCTGGAGCTCGATCGGGTCGAGCGTGCTCATACGAGGCTCGCACCGGTGGTCATCGCCCGTCCATCGCCGGTTGACGAGCTCGCGTTGGCGGCCGTCAAACGGATGGTGCCGTACTCGTCGACCTCTCCCGACCAGCCGGGCGGGATCAGCAGCGTGGCCTCGGGCAGCGCACACAGGGCCGCTCCGGAGATGAGGGTGCCGGGGGCGAGCTCGCCACGCAGGACGGTCGCTTGAACGGACTCGCCGTCGAAGACGATCGGGCGCACGTCGCTTGAGGGCGCGTGTGTGCTCGCCGGCCGGGGCCGCAGCGACGGAGCGGCCCCCCAGACCGACACGCGCATGTTGACCAGCTCCACCTCGGCGTCATCCCGATAGCCGTAGCGCAGTTCGTGCGCCTGCGCGAAGGCGGCGCGCAGCTCGTCGGGGTCGAGCCCGATCGAGCGCCGCTCGGTGGGCTCGAGCGCGCGCGGCTCGATCTCCTCATCGACCGCGAGCTCGAACGACTGGCCGCGGTAGCGCAGCTCGTGGCGCACGCGCACGCGCGACGGGATCTCCGGGAGCGCCGCGCGCGCCTCGGCGATCAGCGTCTCGCGCACCTCGCGCAGGCGCTCCGGGGAGAGCGACCGACCGCTCAGCATGATCGTGCGCGCGGCGTCCCGCCGCGGCGCCGCCGCCGCGAGGCCGAGCGCGCACAGCACGCCCGAGGCGCTCGGGCACAGCACCCGCGCGATGCCGAGCTCGTCGGCCAGCGCGGCCGCGTGCAGGGGGCCGGCGCCGCCGAAGGGCATCAGCGCAAAGCCGCGTGGGTCGATCCCCCGCTCGACGCTCATCACGCGCAGCGCTCCCAGCATCTCTGCCTCGGCGACGCGCACGATCCCCTCGGCGCACGCCATCGGCTCCAGGTCGAGCTTGCTCGCCAGGCGCGAGACGGCGAGCTCGGCCGCGCGCCGGTCCAGCGACAGGCCACCCGCCAGCGGCGAGTCCTCGAGCAGTCGCCCGAGCATGAGGTTGGCGTCGGTGACGGTCGCCTCTTGGCCGCCGCGGCCGTAGCACGCGGGCCCAGGGTCGGCGCCCGCGGAGCTCGGGCCCACGCGCAGCGCGCCGCCGGGGTCGCACCACGCGATCGAGCCACCGCCCGCGCCGACGGTGTGGATGTCCAGCGCCGGTAGCGACAGCGGCCGCCCGGCGATCGTGCGCTCGGCGGTCTCGGCGACCTGGCCATCGTGGATCACGCACACGTCGCAGGACGTTCCGCCCAGGTCGAAGCACAGCACGTCGGTCTCGTGCGCGAGCTCCGCCAGCGCCAGCGCGCCGCCCACGCCTCCAGCTGGACCGGAGAGGACCGTGAGCGCGGCGTGCGCACCTGCGTGGGCGGGGTCGGTGAGGCCGCCGGAGGACTGCATGATCTGGGGCTCGCGCAGGCCGAGGACGCGGGCGTCGTCGGTCAGCCGGCGCAGGTAGGTGCTCAGCAGCGGGGAGAGGGCGGCGTCGAGAACGGTCGTGGCGGTGCGCTCGTACTCGCGAAACGTGCCCACGAGGTCGCACGAGAGCGATACGTGGGTCTCGGGCAGCAGCTCGGCGAGGATGGCTCCGAGCATCCGCTCGTGCGCGGGGTGGGCATAGGAGTGCAGCAGCGAGACCGCCACCGCCTCGGGCTCAGCGGCGGCGAGCCGTTCGACGAGCTCGCGTGCCGACACGGGGTCGAGCTCGCGCAGCGGACCGTCCGGTCCGGTGCGCTCGGGCACGGCGAAGCGCAGATCCGCGGGCACCAGTGGCGCCGGCGCGGCAACGCACAGGCTGTAGAGGTGGGGCCGGTTCTGGCGGCCGAGCTCGAGCACGTCGGTGAAGCCGGCCGTGGCGAGCAGGGCGGTCCGCGCCGCGCGGCCCTCCAGCATGGCGTTGGTGGCCACGGTCATGCCGTGCGCGAAGCGCTCGACGTCAGATGCGCGCGCACCGGCGCGTGCGAGCACCAGTCGCACCGCCTCGAGCACCGCGACCGACTCGCGGGACGGCGTCGTGGGGACCTTGGCGGTGTGTACGGTCGAGTCGTCGTCGAGTAGAACCGCGTCGGTGTAGGTGCCGCCGACGTCCACGCCCAAGAGCATGCGCCGGAGTCTAGGGGAGCGTCAAGCCGCGGCCAGCTCGCGATCCTCCGTGTCGGCCAGGTGCTGGTGGGAGGGGCAGTAGCCGTTGTGCGGCAGCGGCGTGCGCTGGCAGGCCGAGCCCTTGCGGGTGGTCGCGCGGCACTGCGGCGGGGCGCCGCTCACCGCGGTGTATCCCTCGTGCGGATGTTCGGCCAGGAACATCTGCGCGTAGCCCATGTAGCGGTTGATCACGCGGTAGACGTGGCTCTGCGCGGACATCGGAAAATAGTTGCGGACATCTAGGAACAGCGTGCGCGCGGGGCGTGCGAAGTAGTGGCGGTCGGTGGCCAGGCGCGTGATCACCTGCTCGCAGGCGCGCAGCACGGCGGCGTGGTTGGCGGTGCGGGGCGCGTCGGGGTGTGGAGCCTCGATATAGGGAGCAAGCTCCCTGTAGATGGCTCGACTGAACTGGTACATGGTGTCTTCCTCGCCGTCTTTTTGCTCGATCTGTTGTCAGAGAGCACACCCGCCGTTCCTAGAGACTCCGTTGGCCCCGGGAACTTCCATTCGCAAGTAACACATTTGCAAATAGAAAGGATCGCGAGATAAAAATCGCGGAGCTATTTATTTATTTATAAAAGCGAGGTATGCGAGGCTGGACGTCTCAGCGCCAGATCTGCCAAGAGATCGGGTCCTCGTTGGCCACGATGGCGTGATGGAAGTCGAGCGCGGGGTCGCGCTCGGGGTACTCGACGCGCAGGTGCGCGCCGCGGCTCTCGGTGCGCGCCAGCGCGCAGCCGGCGATCAGCCGCGCGAGCGGATGCGGGTTGGCGAGCAGCCGGCTCAAGCCCTCCGGCGTGCGCACCACGCCCGCGTCGCGCCACAGCGCCGCGCGCGTCGCGGCGTCGGCGCTCGCCGGCGCGGGCAGCTGACGCAGCGCCTCGAGCTCGGGCTCGTTCGGCGTGGCCGCGGCGTCCGCCGGCTCCGACAGCGCGTCGGCGACCGCGCGACGGGCGAACACGAAGCACTCGCTGAGCGAGTTCGACGCAAGCCGGTTGGCTCCGTGCAGGCCCGTGCACGAGGACTCGCCGACCGCGTACAGACCCGGGAGCGTCGAGCGCGCGTGCAGGTCGGCGACGATGCCTCCCATCATGTAATGGGCGGCGGGAGCGACCGGAATCAACTCGCGCGTCGGGTCCAGCCCGGCCTCGCGCAGCGACGCGACGATGTTGGGGAAGTGCGCCGGGTCGATCGCGCGCATGTCCAGGCCGACCGACTGCTCGCCCGTGCGCTCCAGCAGCATGTGGATCGCACGCGAGACCTCGTCGCGGGGCGCGAGCTCGTCGACGAACCGCTCCCCGTTGGCGTCGTGCAGCGTCGCGCCCTCGCCGCGGATCGCCTCGGTCACGAGGAAGCCCTCGCGTCCCGGAACACCGATCACGGCCGTTGGATGGAACTGCAACAGCTCGAGGTCCGCAAGCGCCGCGCCGGCGGCGTGGGCGAGCAGCAGGCCGACCCCCTGAGAGCCGGGCGGGTTGGTCGTGCGCGCCCACAGCGCGGCGGCCCCGCCCGTGGCGATCACCACCGCGCGCGCCGCGATCACGCGCCCGTCGTCGCACACCAGGCCACGACAGCGAGGGTGCGTGGGGTCTCGATCGGTCCACAGTGCCTGTGCGCGCGCGCCCTCGAACACCGCGATCCGCGGCTCGCTGGCGGCGAGCGCGGAGAGCTGGCGAACCACGCGCCGGCCGGTGGCGCTGCCGCCGGCGTGCACCACGCGCCTGACCGAGTGCCCGCCCTCGAGGCCGAGAGCGAGGTGCCCGAAGCGATCGGCGTCGAAGCGGACGCCGAGCGCCTGCAGGTCGTGCACACAGGCGGGTGCCTCACGGACGAGGATCTCCGCGGCCGAGCGCCTGACCAGCGCGCGGCCCGCGAGCTCTGTGTCGCGCAGATGCAGCTCGAAGCTGTCGTCCTCCGCCAGCGCCGCCGCGAGGCCGCCCTGTGCCCAGTAGCTGGCCGTCTGCGCCAGGGGCGTGGCCGAGACGAGCACCACCCGCGCCCCCTCGCGCGCTGCGCACAGCGCTGCATACAGGCCGGCGGCGCCCGCGCCCACCACTGCGACGTCGGCGTCGTGGGTCCCTGCCGAGGGAAGTACGGGCATTGCCGGAACCGTATCTGGCCGCGTGGCCGCGAGCCGTCGCCTGTGCGTCAGGCGCGCGTCAGTTGGCGCCCGTGGAGGGCACGACTTTTCCCAGACCGAGTTTGCCCAGCCGTTCCCTCACCTCGCGCGCGATTTCTTCGCGGGCCTTCGGGCTGAGTTTGGCTTTGGGCGTCGAGGGGGTAGCGGGCGTGGTCGAAGCGTGCGTCACGCTCGGCGTGGTGGTGGCGCCTCCGGGCACGCTCGTCCCGAGCTTGCTCGTGCCGGTCGTGCCAGCGCCGCTCTTGCCCGTACCCGGCGTCGTCGTCGGAGGCGTGGTCGTCCCGGCGCCGGCCGCACCCGGCAGGACGCTGGACGGCGCGGTGGTCGTCTGGGTCGGCGTCAGCGCGGCCGCGGTCGTGACGGTCCTGGTCGTCGCGGGCCCCGTCGAGCCCGAGCCGCCCGCGAGCTTGACGAGCGCCGCCGCGAGCACGCCCAGGGCGAGCACCACCACGACCGCGAGCGCGGCGATCAGGCCTTTCCAATTGGGGGACGCCGCCAGCCGTGTGCGAGCGGCGGCGCCGCAGCGCAGGCACCACTCCTGCTCCGGGTGTAGGGGAGCGCCGCACAGAGGGCACGCCTCGCCTGCGGGAGCGGGCGCATGCGGCGCCGCGGCGACGGGCAAGCCAGCGGTGGCGGGCGGTGGCGCGACGCTCACGAGCCCGACACCGGAGGACGGATGATCTCTGTGGGTCCGTCCTCGACCGGCGGCTTGGGCACCGCCGGGACCGGTGTCGCGGTGGCGGACGGGGGCGTGGGCGTGGGTGCGGGGGTTGCGGCGGCGGGCGGCTGCGAGGCGGCGGGCGCGCTGACGACCGGGCTCACGTGTGCGAGACCCGCAGGCGGCGCGGCGGCGGCGCCTGCGATCGGCAGATCTACGTGGCGACCCATCGACAGCCCGCAGTTCGGGCAGAAGCTGTCTTCGCTGCCGTGGATAGCGGCGCAGCGGGGGCAGGCGGTGATACCGGCCTCGCGCAGCACCGTGATCGACCGGCGCTCGCCGAGCTCGCCTTCGATTGTGCGCAGCTCGCTGTCGATCTGTCCGAGCGTCGTCAGCTTGGCGAGCACCAGCGCGTCGTTGCGCTGCCCGAAGCGGTGCAGGTTGAAGACCAGGCCGCCGAGGTCGCGGTAGGCGAGCTCGCGTGCCTTGCGCAGGAAGCGCGCGCGTCGGCGGGCGCGACCGCGCGACTGGAAGCCGGGGGACCCGGACGGAGCACCGCTGTCCGCGGGCTGTTCGTGGTCCTGGTCCTGCGTCTGCGCGGGAGCGTCCGAGGGGCTCGTGCCAGATGTTTGATTCACGCCGGATTCATGCTACCCAGACCGCTACTCGAATCGCTCACTGTATACCGGGTGCGCCAGCGAACGCGCACGGCGCGTCAGCCCGAGCGCTCGAGCGCCTGGCGCCAAGCGTCTGCGACGCGGATGGCCATCGCGTGCGCCGAGAAGCGGCTGGCGCTCGCGCGACCGTCCACGCGGGGATCCGCCGCCCGCACGTGCGGCTCGAGCGCGCTCCGCCAGGTATCGATCGCGAACGGCGCGCAGAGCGTGCCCGCGACGTGCGCGAGCGCGTCCGGGTGGACGCCGACGGGCGTGGCGAGCACGGGCACGTCGCACGCGAGCGCCTCCAGCGCCGCCAGCCCGAAGCCCTCGCGCTCGGACGGCACGAGCACGGCGTTGACGGAGTTGACCCACAGCGGCACACGCTCGGGATCGACCGCTCCGAGTGTCAGCAGCGGCACACCCATGGCCTGTGCGAGCGCGAGCGCGCGGTCGTGTCGCTTCTCCGCGCGCGCTGGATCGGCGCCGAATAGCAGGTACGGCTGCTCGGGGTCCAGGCCGAGCTCCACGCGCGCCTGCGCACGCGGCAGCGGCTGGAAGCGCTCGAGGTCCACGCCGCAGGGCAGCACCTGTGCGCGCCGACGCGCGGACCGGCCGGGGAGCTCCCGCGCGAGCGGGGCGGAGGCGGCGGCGAGCAGATCGATCAGCGGCAGCACCGCGGCGGTCGCCACGCGCGTGCGCGGATGGCGCACGTCGGTTCCGTGGACGGTGAGCGCGCGCACGCGGGCTGGGACCGCCAGACACGGCCACGCGGTGAGGCCGAAGTGCGCGTGCACGATGTCGAAGCGCGACCGCGCGTAGCGGCGGCGCAGCTCGCGCGCGGCGCCCCCGAGCGCACGCGCGCCGGGAGCGAACTCGTGCAGCTCGACCTCGAGGCCCTCGATCCCGTCGCGTGGATCGAGGCCGCGCAGCGCGGCGACCTGATCGCGCACGAAGCGCCCGCGCTCGGGGTGGGCCTGGTCGGGGAGCATGTTGGAGACCACCAGTGCGCGCAAGATGCCCCGACCGTAGCGCTCTGGAATGATGGCGCGCGTGAACAGCGGAGCCCCTCAGCGCAGCTACGGCCGCGGACCGGACGACTTGCGGCCGATCACGATCGAGCCGGGGTTCGTGCGCACGGCCACCGGCTCGGCGCTGATCTCCGCCGGCGAGACGCGCGTCATCTGCACGGCCTCCGCGCAGGAGGGCGTGCCGCGCTGGATGACGGGGAAGGGCCGCGGCTGGGTGACGGCGGAGTACGGGATGCTGCCGGCGTCGACGGGCGAGCGCAAGCAGCGCGACGCCACCCGCGGGCGCCAGGACGGGCGCACGATCGAGATCCAGCGCCTGATCGGACGCTCGCTGCGCGTGGTGGTGGACTTCCAGGCGTTGGGCGAACGCACTGTGTACCTCGACTGCGACGTGCTGCAGGCCGACGGCGGCACCCGCTGCGCGTCGATCACGGGCGCGTACGTGGCGCTGTCGCTGGCGTGCGCGCGACTGCAGGCGGAGGGACGGCTCGAGCGCTCTCCGCTGAGCGGAACGCTCGCGGCGGTCTCCTGCGGGATCATCGACGGCGTCGCGCTGCTCGACCTCGACTACTCGGAGGACTCGACCGCGGAGGTCGATGCGAACGTGGTGATGACCGGCGACGGCGGTCTGGTCGAGGTGCAGGCCACCGCCGAGCGAACGCCGCTGTCGCGAGCGCACCTGGATGAGCTGCTCGGGCTCGCCGCCGCCGGGATCGAGCGCCTGCGCACCGCCCAGGAGCAGGCAATCGCCGCGGCCCAGTGAAGCTGCTGCTGGCCACGCACAACGAGCACAAGCGCAGGGAGTTCGAGCGCCTGCTCGGGGGCTCCTCGACCGCGGGTTGGGTGATCGACGCGCTTCCCGACAGCGTCGTGATGCCGCCCGAGGACGGCGAGACATTCGCTGAAAACGCGCTCGGCAAGGCGCGCGCGGCGGCGCTGGCGACCGAGCGGGTGAGCATCGCCGATGACTCGGGCATCGCCGCGGCGGCGCTCGACGGGGCGCCGGGGGTGCGCTCGGCGCGCTACGCGGGAGAGCACGCGAGCGATGCGGAGAACCTCGACAAGCTGTTGCGCGAGGCGCCCGCGGGCAGCCCGCTGGAGTACGTGTGCGTGATCGCCTACGTGGATCCAGCGAGTGGCGCCGAGCAGCTGTTCGAGGGTCGCTGCACGGGACGGCTTGCCGCGCAGCCCGGGGGGCATGGGGGCTTCGGCTACGACCCAGCCTTCCTGCCCGACGATGGCCCGCCGGGCATGACCATGGCCCAGCTCAGCGACGAGCAGAAGGACGCCATCAGCCATCGAGGCCGCGCCGCGCGGGCGTTGGTGCGATGGCTCGAGGGCGGTGTATGACTACGGGTATACGGAGTCCGTCGCTGTACAGGTCGTCTCACGCGGCGACGACGAACGCTGTATAGCCATCGCTATACAGGTTTTTAAAACAGGTTGATGGCGGCGGACGCCGCGACCGCCACGCCGAGCCCGGCATAGCCGTCATATCCGGACAACAGCAGCAGAAGCGCGGTGATGAGCGCCACCAGAACCGTCACGAACCATGCCACGCGCGTGATCGCCATCGGCGTATTCTTGCCTATACGCCTGTCCGCACGCGGTGTTAGCGTCGTAACAACGGTTTTACGAACGAGGAGGGCGAAGTGACAAAGTCCGAGCTGGTCGACCAGGTGGCGGATCGCGCCGATCTGACCAAGCAGGATGCATCGCGGGCGGTGGACGCGGTGCTGGCCACCGTCGAGGACGCGCTGCGTCGCGGCAGCGACGTGACGGTCTCGGGGTTCGGCAAGTTCCACGTGAGCGAGCGCGGCGCACGGCTGGGCGTGAACCCGCGCACGGGCGAGCGCATCCAGATCGCGGCCTCGCGCGTGCCGCGCTTCACCGCGGGCAGTGGGCTGAAGAGCGCGGTGAAGGGTCGCTGACGCCAGCGTCGTCCTTCGGCGACACGCTGGCCGCTCGGGTCGCTGAGCGCGAGTCGCAACTCGTGCTCGGCCTCGACCCTGACCCGTCGGCGTTGTGGCCACTGGCTGGCACGCGGACGCCGACCGACGGCTCGCCGGCCGAGCTCGCCGCTGGCGCCATGCTCGAGCACTGCCGCGCGTTGGTGGACGCGGTGGCGCACGCGTGTGTGGCGGTCAAGCCGCAGCTCGCGCGCTTCGAGCTGCTCGGCGCGGCGGGATGGGCGACGTTGGAAACGGTGATCGATCACGCGCGTCGCCTGGGATTGCTGGTGATCGCCGACGGCAAGCGCGGCGACATCGACGTGACGGCGCGTGCGTATGCGGGCGCGTTCATCGGCGGAGCCGACAGCCCGTTCGGCCGGATCGACGGCCTGGGCGCCGACATGACGACGGTCAACCCGCTGATGGGCCGGGACGCGGTCGAGCCGTTCGTGAGCGCGGCGCGCGCGGTCGGCGCGGGGGTGCTGGTGCTGGTGCGCACGTCCAACCCCGGGGCGGCGGACTTCGAGGACCTGAGGTTGGCGGGCTCGGGGGCCGTGTGGGAGCGGATGGCGGCGCTCGTTGACGAGCTGGGCGCCGCGGGCGTGGGCGAGGCGGGCGTGAGCGACGTCGGCGCGGTGGTCGGTGCCACCGAGCCGGGCCATCTCGAGCGCGCCCGCGAGCTGATGCCCACGGCGCCGTTCCTGCTGCCCGGCGTGGGGGCGCAGGGTGGTCGCGTGGAGGACCTGGCGGCGGCCTTCGCGCCGGGCCGTGCCGGGGGGCTGGTGTCGGCCTCGCGCAGCATCGCCGACGCGCACCGCACGGCCGGCGGTGACCCCGCGGCGGCCGCCCGCGGGGAGGCGGAACGACTGCGCGAGCTTGCGTGGGAGCTGTCCGATCGCGTCCGCTAGCCTTTGTGTCGTGCACGCCAGGGCATCTTCTGCCAGTGAGGCGTGCCGGAAGGTTGGTGGAGAGCCAGGATGATCATCACGGTCACGCTGAACGCCGCGATCGACAAGTCGCTCGCGGTGCCGAACTTCAGGCTCGGACGGCGCCATCGCACGGTCGACCAGCGCACGATGGCGGGCGGCAAGGGCGTGAACATCGCGCGCACGCTGAAGGCGCTCGGCCAACCGGTGATCGCGACGGGCTTCGCCGGCGGCGCGACGGGCACGCACATCGTCGAGCAGCTCACCGAGGAGTCGATCCTCAACGACTTCGTGCGCATCCGCGAGGAGTCGCGCACGAACACGTCGGTACTCGACCCGACCACGGGCGAGCAGACCGAGATCAACGAACGGGGTCCCTCGGTGTCGACGCGCGAGGTGGAGCTGTTCCGCGACAAGCTGCTGTACCTCGCACGCGGCGCGGCGATCGTGGTGTTCGCGGGCTCGCTGCCGCGCGGGGTCGAGCCTGAGATCTACGCGTCGCTGATCCGCGACCTCGAGCGGCTCGACGTGATCACCGTGGTCGACACCGACGGTGAGCCGCTGCGTCAGGCGGTCCGCGCCGAGCCGGACGTTGTCTCGCCGAACGTACTCGAGGCCGAGGAGCTCGTCGGGCACGAGTTCTCCAACGAGGAGGAGCGCTCGCTGGCGGTGACCGAGATCGCCGCGCTGGGGCCGCGCGAGGCGATCATGACGCTCCCCGACGGATGCTTCGCGCAGGTGCTCGTGGACGGCCAGCGGCTGCTGAAGCGCGCGAGCATCGAGCTGCGCGAGCCGGTTGCCCGCAGCGGCTCCGGCGACGCCTTCCTCGCCGGCTATATCGCTGCGCGCTACGAAGGTCGCGCTCCCGATCAGTGCCTTCGCTTCGGCGTCGCCTGCGGGGCCGAGTCCACCGCGCGCCTGGGCGCCGGGCTGATCGACCCACGCGAGGCGCGGCGGCTGATGGGCGACGTCGAGCTGACGGTGGTCGAGTTGCCGGCTGAGGTGACCTGAGCGGCCGATGGCCGGCGCATAGCTGCGTCCTCGGTCGCTCGCGTGCGCAGCACGCCACGCTCCCTGCGTCCTTGCTCTGCTTGACCCTCGACCGCTCAGGCGAGGGCTGTTACCCGCCGGCGACGTCTCTACGCAGGAACACGAGGAACCCGGCGATCAGCGCGGGCACTCCGTAGAGCGCGCAGACCCAGGCGGAATGGGCGATGGGCGCCCAGTCGGTGGGCGTTCGCAGCAGGCCCTGCCAGGCTTGGAACTGTTCGGTGAGCAGGTAGGGCTGGATGGCTTCGAGGCCGGGTATCTGGGCGATGATGAACAGCAGGATGACGAGCCCGATGGTGCCGACGACGGCGGCGGCGCTGTTGCGAGTGGTGGCGGAGAGCAGCACGCCGATGCCGACGACGGCGGCCAGCGGGATCAGGTAGGCGGCGTTGGCGGCGAACACGAGCAGGAGCGCTTCGGGCGCGGAGACGAGCGTGCCGGAGTAGGTCCTGACCGAGTGAAAGCCCCAGGACGCGACGCCGGCGACGGTGGCGACGGTCGCTGCGACGATCACGGCGAGGACGGCGTACGTCATGGCGGCGAGCGTCTTGGCGGCGAACACCTGGCTGCGATCGACCGAGCGCGTGAGGATCGTCTTCAGCGTGCCGTTGCCGTCCTCGTTGGAGAAGATGTCCCCGGCGACGAGCGAGGCGACGACGGGCAGGAAGAAGCCCGACATGAACAGCAGCATCAACACCGGCGTGGCGAGCCCGGACTGGCTGATCTGCGCGGCGAAGATGTTGTCGCGCTGATCGTGCTGGTGGTGCAGGCTCTCGAAGACGACGAAGATGAGCGGCAGCAGGGAGAGAAGGCCCAGCCCGACGTAGGTGCGAATCTGCGAGACGAGCTTGCGCAGCTCCCAGCGGTAGACGACCAGCGTGGAGGGGCGCCGCGTGTGCGCCCGCGCGGGAGCGGCGGCGGCGGGAGAGCTGACTGCGGCGCTGCTCATACCGCGACCTCGACGGCCTGGGGCTTGGCTCCGTTGTCGCCCTCGGTGAGGCGGAAGAAGAGGTCCTCGAGCGTTGCGAGCTCGGGGGTGAGCGCGAGAATTCCGATGCCGTCCTGCGCGAGCGCCAGCGAGAGCTGGCCGACGTCGTGCTCCTGCGCCTGGAAGCTGAGGCCGTGCTCGGGCGGGTGGGCATTGATCGCGTGCTCGATGCCGGCCTGCGCGCGTATGAGCTCGAACGCGCGCTCGTCGTCGGTGGTGCGCAGCCGGTAGCCCGCGCCGCCCTGGCGGCGCAGATCGGCGAGGGCGCCCTCGTAGACGACGCGACCGGAGTCGACGATGGCGACGCGGTCGCAGAGTTCCTGGACCTCGGGCAGCTGGTGGCTGGAGAGCAGGACGGTGATGCCCTCTCCGGCCAGGCGCCGGATCAGCGCGCGCATGTCGCGCATGCCGGCGGGGTCGAGGCCGGTGGCGGGCTCGTCGAGCATCAGCAGGCGCGGGCGGCGAAGCAGCGCGGCGGCGATGCCCAGGCGCTGGCGCATGCCGTGCGAGTAGCCGCCGACCTTGTGCTTGGCGCGGGGGCTCAGCTCGACGATAGCCAGCACCTCGTCGATGCGCCCGGCGGCGCCGTCTCCGTCGAGGGCGGCGAGCAGTTCGAGGTTCTTGCGCGCGGTCATGTAGGGGTAGAAGCGGGGCGCCTCGACGAAGCCGGCGACTCCCTCGAGGGCGCGGGCGCCGTGGCGCATGGGGTCGCGGCCGAACAGTTCGACGGTGCCCTCGGTGGGCGTGATCAGGCCGAGCGCCATGCGCAGGGTGGTCGTCTTGCCGGCGCCGTTGGGGCCGAGGAACCCGTACACGTCGCCCGTGTGGACGTTCAGGTCGATGTGGTCGACAGCCAGAACGTCGTCGTAGCGCTTGACGAGCCCCCGAGCCCGCACGGGCTGGGCCGCCTCCTCGCTCACGCTACAGGCCTCGCGCCACTTCTTCTACCGCGGCGGGGGAGACGGCGCCCGCGACGAGATAGCGCACGCCGGAGCGCTCGAAGGTGAGCAGCGTGCCCAGCTCGGTGCGCAGCTCGCTGGCGCTGGCGCCGTTGATCGTGACCTTGGGCAGCCCTTCGAGCGATTCGCTCTTGCCGCTGGCGCTCTTGGACTTGGTTGTGAGCACGGCGATCGTCGCAGGACCGTGGCCGTGGGTCGTGACGTTGGGCTTTTCGCCTTCGCCGGATGTCTTGGTGGCGCCTTCTTGGTGGTCTTGGGGGAAGGTGATTTCCTGCACCTTGGCGTTGGCGGGGGGCGTGATTTCGAAGATGGAGCTTTCGACCGGGCCGAAGGAGACTTCGGTGGCAGCCAGTTCGATCACGGGCGAGCTGCTGGTGGACGAGTACACGGCTGCGCGCAGCGGCACACCGTTGTTGGCGTCCCAGGAGAGCTCGGCGCCGCCGAGCAGGCTGCCGCTTTCGTTGGGGGAGACGCGCACGGTGTAGGCGGGCTGTCCGGCGACGTCGGTGGGCGTGGCGCCGGAGACGTCCGCGTTCTTGCTGAGGTGGGCGATCGCTTCTTCGATCTTGGCGACCGAGGGGACTTCGTGCTGGTCGGCGCTCTTGTCGGGCAACGCCACGACGATTTCGTCGGCGCCACGGCTCGTGGATGCGTCCTGTTCGTGCGCGGGCGGCGTGTAGCGGTAGACGGTGTTGCTGGCGGCGTCGTAGATGGTCACGGTGTGACCGTCGTAGACGATCTGCGTGTCCCCTTTCTGCGACTGCAGCTCGAGGCGCACACGGCCGTCCTTGGCGATCCACAGCCTTCCCGATGCGCCGGTGATGAGCGGGCTGGAGGTGAGTCCGCCGCCACCGCCACCGCTACCGGTGGCGAGGCTGGCGCCTTCGAGCAGGTGGTCGGTGAGCTGGATGTTGGCGCTGACGCCTTCGATCTTCGTCCCCTGCGCCCCGGCGAGCGTGTCGTGGACGGCCTGCGCGAGCGGCTTGGCGGGCGGCGTCGGTCCGGAGTCGACGGCCGAGGCGATCGCGGTGATGGACACGCCGATCACGATGATGAGCGCGCCCAGCAGCAGTAGACGTGAGAGGGGAAGACGTCGAAGGATGTTCACGGCGAGGCTCCATGTCCTTTGGTTGCCGGTCCACAAGTGAGGTTAGCGCGCTGCCTTTGGCGTCCCTAAAGGTGGGAAGGCTCTCATCGTCGAGGGGTCGCTCGACGGTTCGGCGGCCTCACCCGATATCTTCTCCGCGCGCATGCTCCTGATCTTCATCATCTTCTGGATCGTCGTCGGTCTGGCGGTGTTCTTCGTGGCGATGCGGCGCGGCTCGCGCGGCGACGGCGGCTCGGCGGAAGGATCCCGGCTCAGCCGCGGCGCGATCACGCTCGGCATCATCGTGGCGTTCGCGTTCGGCCTTATCGTCCCGGCGATCGTGCTGGCGCTCAACGGCGCGCACAAGGCGAGTGAGGCGGTCGGGGGCGTGCACCTGAACGCGGAAGAGACCAAGGGCCGCGAACTGTTCGCGCACACGTGCAACGTCTGCCACACGCTGGCGGCGGTCAAGTCCGTTGGGCGCGTCGGCCCCAACCTGGACATCCGGGTGGGCGACGACATCCCGACGGCCGCCGGTCGCATCGCGCTGGTCGAGAACGCGATCCAGGAAGGGCGCGCACGTGGCCTCGGCAACATGCCGGCGCTGCTGTACACGGGCAAGGAAGCGGAAGACGTGGCGAAGTTCGTAGCAGCAGTCGCTGGCCACTAGCCGGTTTGGCCAGCAGTCGATAGCGCGCGGCGGTATCCATCGGCTAGGGTCCGGCGGGATGGCAGATCAGCCGAAGACAGCGGAGGACGTGAAGGCGTTCGTTCAGGAACGCGACATCCGTTTCATCCGCTTCTGGTTCACGGACATCCTGGGGCAGCTGAAGTCGTTCTCGATCAACGCGGCGGAGCTGGACGACGCGTTCGAGGCGGGCATGGGCTTCGACGGCTCGTCGATCACGGGCTTCAACGCGATCGAGGAGTCGGACATGATCGCGATGCCCGACCCGAGCACGTTCGCGGTGCTGCCGTGGCGCCCGGAGGAGCAGGGCGTGGGGCGGATGTTCTGCGACGTGATCACGCCGGAGAAAACGCCGTACGAGGGCGACCCGCGCCACGTGCTGCGCCGTGCCCTGGAGCGCGCGCACGCGATGGGCTTCGACACGTTCAACGTGGGTCCGGAGCTCGAGTACTTCCTGTTCAAAGACTCGCGCTCGACGGAGGTGCTGGACGAAGGCGGCTACTTCGACCTGACGACACTGGACGCGGGCTCGGACGTGCGTCGCGAGACGGTGCTGGCGCTGGAGCAGCTTGGGATCCACGTGGAGTACACCCATCACGAGGTCGGGCCGTCGCAGCACGAGATCGACATGCGCTACGCGGACGCGATGAAGATGGCGGACGACTGCATGACGTACCGGATCACGGTGAAGGAGTACGCGATGAAGTACGGCTGGCACGCGACGTTCATGCCGAAGCCGCTGTTCGGCGAGAACGGCTCGGGCATGCACACGCATCAGTCGCTGTTCACGGGCGGCAAGAACGCGTTCTACGACCCCGACGACCAGTACTTCCTGTCAGACGTGGGCAAGGCGTTCATCGCGGGCCAGCTCAAGCACGCGCGTGAGATCTGCTCGATCTTCGCGCAGTGGGTGAACTCGTACAAGCGCCTGGTTCCGGGTTTCGAGGCGCCGGTGTACGTGGCGTGGTCGCGGCGCAACCGCTCGGCGCTGGTGCGCGTGCCGCTGTATCACCCCGGTCGCGAGAAGGCGACGCGCATGGAGCTTCGCTGCCCGGACCCCGCGTGCAACCCGTACCTGACGTTCGCGGTGCTGCTGCAGGCGGGCCTGGAGGGGATCGAGAAGGGCTACGAGTTGCCGGAGCCGATGGAGAAGAACCTCTACCACCTGCCCGGCGAGGAGCGCAGGCGCCTGGGCGTCGAGCAGCTCCCGGAGAGCCTGGGCGAGGCGATCGAGCTGACGGCGGAGTCGGAGCTGGTGCTGCGCACGCTCGGCGAGCACATGTTCAACCGCTACGTGGAGATCAAGCGTCAGGAGTGGGACGACTACCGCGTGCACGTGACGCAGTGGGAGCTCGACCGCTACCTATCGATCCTGTAGGCGGTCGATCGATTTAAGGGGCCTACGCCCTATCGGGCTCCGGCTGGCGGCGTTCGCTGTGTCAAGCAACGCGCCAGGCGATTGTCAAGTAATCGTTCGCGCGAACCGATAGGGAGCCATGTCCACAGGGGGTGGCGTGCGCCCAGATCGGGTGGCCGTGAGTGCCGAGGATGCTGCGGTGGCGGCTCTCAGCGAGCTGCCGGGGGCGAGGATGCTCGTCTTCGATCGCGAGCTTCGCTTCATCCTGTCGGCCGGCCAGAAGCTCGAGTACGGGACTGGAAGCGATCCGGCGGCCTGCAGCGAGGGCGCTTTCGTCGGGGACGCCTTCCCGGAGAGCCTGTGGATGCTGATCGAGCCGCTGTGCCGCTCGGCGCTCGAGGGTGAGACGCGTTCGCGCGAGATCTGGAGCGCCGAGGACAGCCGCTCGCTGATGGTCGACGTCGGACCGCTGCGCGTGGACGGCGCGGAGGCTGGGGCGGGCGGGTCCTCGGAGATCGCCTGCGGCGTGGCCGTGATCCTCGACGTGAGCGCACGCCGCGCGGCCGACGGGCTCGCCAGACCATCCGACGCTCACTTCGAGCAGGTCTTCGAACGGGCGCCCATCGGGACGGGCTTGATCGACCTGAACGGTCGTTGGACGCTCGTGAATCGCGCGCTGTGCGAGATCACGGGATACACCACCGACGAGCTGATCGGCCGGCGCTTCGCGGAGATCACCCATCCAGATGACGTTGACAACGACGCTGCGCAGCACGCGGAGTTGCTGGCGGGCGTCATTCCCGCGTTTCAGATCGAGAAGCGTTACTTCACCGCCGCCGGCGAGACCCTCTCGGCGATTCTGTCGATCTCGCTCGTGCGCGACACCGAGTCGGCCCCTCTGCATTTCATCGCTCAGCTGCAGGACATCTCCGAGCGAAAGCGCCTGGAGGAGCAGCTGCGCCATCTCGCCGACCACGACCCTCTCACTGGGCTTCGCAACCGCAGGCTCTTCGAGAACGACCTCAGGCTGCAGGTGGCGCGATCCCAGCGCTACGGCGAGCAGGCGGCCGTGATGATGGTCGACCTCGACGCGTTCAAGGCGATCAACGACCTGCACGGTCACAAGGTCGGCGACGAAACGCTGCGGGCGATCGCCACGGCGCTCACCAGGCGTCTGCGGGAAACCGACCTCGTGGCCCGCCTGGGTGGAGACGAGTTCGCGGTGTTGCTGCCGCATGCCGACGAGCAGGGCACGGCGCTCGTAGCCGATGGCCTGCTCCGCGTGATCGCTGCGTGCGGCGTCGATCTCGGCGACACTGTGGTTCATCCCTCCGGCAGTGTCGGCGCGGCGATGATCGATCGGCATACCGTCAGCGCCGAGCAGGTGCTCGACGAGGCGGACCGGGCGATGTATGCCGCGAAGCGGGCCAAGACCGCAGCCGCGTCCGTCTGAGCGAGATGCCGAGCGCTCAGTCGGCAGGGATCTCGACGCTGCCCGCGCGCGTGGCGGACGGAACGGCGCAGGCGAGCGGGCGGGCGGGGGCGAGCTGCCAGTGCATGGCCTGCAGCATGTGCCCGAACGCGCTCGGGTGACGAGGCGCGATCTCGGAGACGAGCGCGATCGCGCCCAGAGCATGGCGCTCGTACTCGTGGTTCCCGGTGATCTGGGAGAGGCGCAGCAGGCCCAAGGCGGCACTGGAGGAGCCCGACGGGATGGGGGAGTCCTCGAGGTCCTTGCGCCTGACGATCAGCGCTTCGCCGTCTGACGCTGTCGAGAAGAAGCCGCCCTGGTCAGGATCGGCGAAGCGGACGATGATCTCGTCTGCGAGTGCGATCGCCTGGTGGAACCAGCGCTCGTCGCAGGTGGCTTCGAACAGCGCGATCAGCGCCTCGAGCAGGAACGCGTGATCCTCGAGGTAGGCGTCGATCTTGGCGCGCCCGTCGTTGTAGGTGCGCAGCAGGCGCCCGCGAGAGTCGCGCATCTGAGTCTGCAGGAACTCGGCGCAGGCGATCGCCGCGTCTATGTATCGAGTCCCACCCGCCCCGCCGAATGTCGCTCCGGCCTCGGCGAGGGCACCGATCATCAGCGCGTTCCAGCTCGTCAGCCGCTTGTCGTCGAGCGCGGGACGTACGCGCTGCTGACGGGCGGACAGCAGGCGCTCGCGGATCCGCTCGCGCGTCGGCTCCTCCGGAGCGCTGCCGCGGTCGGTGAGGACGTTGAGCCCCGGCTCGGGCTGGTGAGGGTCCTGGAAGTTGCCGTGCTCAGTGACGCCGAGCCAAGCGATCGCCGTGTCGGCGTCGGCGCCGAGCACGTCGCGCAGTTCGGCGACGGTCCACACGTAGAAGCGACCCTCGACGCCCTCGGAGTCGGCGTCCAGCGCGCTGTAGAAGCCGCCCTCCGGGCCGCGCATCTCGCGCAGCACCCACTCGAGCGTGTCGACGCACACCTCGCGCAGTCGCGTGTCCCCTGCGTCGTGCGCGTCGTGCGTCTGGTGCGCGTCCCGCGTAGCCTGCCACCCGTGCAGGTATGACCGCGCGAGCAGCGCGTTGTCGTAGAGCATCTTCTCGAAGTGCGGGACCGTCCAGCTGGCATCGACGCTGTAGCGAGCGAAGCCGCCGCCGAGCTGGTCGTGGATGCCGCCGCCGGCCATCGCGTGCAGCGTCGTCAGCGCCATCGCGCGCCCGCTCCCCAGCAGCAGGAACTCGAGCACAGGCGCCTGTGGGAATCGAGGCCCACCCGCCCCTCCGCCGAATCCCCCGTGGCGCGCGTCGAAGCTCTTGGTCAGCTCCGCCACGGCCTGCTCGAGCGCGCTGTCTCGTAGCGGCTCGTCAGACGGTGACAGCCGCGCGCCGCCGGATAGGCGCTCGCGCAGACGCTCGCCGCCCGCGCGGATCTCCTCGCGGTTGGCCTCCCAGGACTCGGCGATCGCCTGCAGGACCTGTGTCCACGCGGGCATGCCGTGGCGGGGGTCGGGCGGGAAGTAGGTGCCGCCGTAGAACGGCAGCTGCTCGGGCGTCAGGAACACGTTCAGCGGCCAGCCGCCATGGCCGGTCATCCCCTGGACGGCCTCCATGTACAGCGCGTCGATGTCCGGGCGCTCCTCGCGATCGACCTTCACGCACACGAAGCTCTCGTTCATCAGCCGCGCGGTGGCGGGATCCTCGAAGGACTCGCGCTCCATCACGTGGCACCAGTGGCACGCGGAGTAGCCGATCGAGACGAGCAGCGGCTTGTCCTCGGCGCGCGCGCGCTCGAGCGCGACCGCGCCCCACGCCAGCCAGTCGACGGGGTTCTGGGCGTGCTGGCGCAGGTAGGGAGAGGTCTCCTGCGCTAGTGCGTTGGGCACCCGCTCAGGGTAGCCGCGACGACGACAGCCGGTGGCCGAGCAGCCTGCTGAGCTCAGTGTGCGAGGGCCATTCGCCACCGCCGACGCTCGACAGCCTGACCTTGGCGAGGCTGACGTCGAAGCGTCGGCCTCCGAGCGTGCCGGTGATCTGCTGGGAGCCCGCGCCGAAGCGCACTGTCCCCGCGGAGGCGTCCTTGCCCGAGACGCGGATGTTCGCCGTCTGCAGCGCGCGGTTCTTTACCGGGAACGTCGCCGTGAGCTGCACGCCGGGCACGAACGAGAAGTCGTGCAGGGTCGCCGCCGAGCTCGTCAGCCTGGCGTAGCCGCCGCGCAGGCCGCCGAAGCTGGAGCCATTCGGAAGTTCCGCGTCGGCCTGCAGAGTCGCGGCGATCACCTGGCGGTTGAGATCCACGAGCGTGTCGAGCACGGCGACGAGCGTGCGCCCGGAGCGCCCGCCGAGCCCGGACGGCGGATGCACGTAGGCGAGCTTGGTGGGCGTGAGCGGGGTGGGGGAGAACTGGTTGGCGGTGGGCGCGCACGGTTGGACTTGACCCCCACCCACCCCGCCGGCGAAGAACGCCTTCACCCCTTCTGAGGAGCAGCTGCTGAGGTCGCTGCCGAGCACGGAGTGGCCGGTGAACGGGACGAGCAGCAGTTGTGCATCGGGGATCAGCGCGGCGACACGCCGGGCGTAGGTGGTTGGAGTCCTGAGGTCCTGCTCGCCGGAGAGAATCAGCGTCGGCACGTTCGGCAGCGCGCTCTGCGGGGGCGCCGTGGCAGAGGCGTCGGGCCAGCTCGCGCAGTCGGGGACGAGGCTGTTGGCGTATGCGGTGCTTGCGTCGAAGGGGTAGAAGTCGCCCGCCGGCTGGGCGTGCAGGTAGGCGAGCGCTTCGCTCAGGCGCGTGGCTGGCGGCGCGCTGCGCTGCCACGGGAACGGGCTCTCCTCGCAGCTGGTTGTCGCGAACAGCGCTTCGTCGACCTCGGGCGCGCTTTCGACGGTGCGTTCTCGGGGCACATTGGGGATCAGCCCCTCGGCCAACAGTTGCAGGCGTAGCAGCGGATCGGGGTCGTGATCGAGTGCCGAGTGCACGGCCGCGGGTAGCAGCGCACGCAGCGCCGGGTTCAGATCGCCCGCCTCGAGCACGTCCAGCAGCCCGGTCTCGCCCAGGTTGCTCGAGTGGCGCTTGCCCGACCCGTCGTACACCGAGCCGCTCAGCGCGCGCACCCGCAGCTGTGCCGCCAGGCGCGCGATGTCCGCGAGCGGATTGGTGGTGATCCCGGCGCATGCGCCGTTCGCGCAGAGCTCGTCGAGCACCCCACCGATCGCCTGGAACGTCGGGATCGCGAACGGTTCGGCGCCTTCGCCGGGCACGACCGAGTCGAGCACCAGCGCTTCCACGTGCTGTGGGTAGCGCTCGGCGTAGTCGAGGGCCACCTTGGTGCCGTAGCTGGTGCCGTACAGGACGAGCTTTTCGTAGCCGCCGGCTTCGCGCAGCGCCTCGATGTCCTGCACGGATTCCTGCGTGGTGAAGGCGCCGCGCGCGGGCCCGATCTCCGACGCGCACTCTTCGAAGAGCTGGCTCACGGGCTGCGTGCTGAGCGCTTCGAGCGCCGGGCAGCTCAACGGGTCCGAGTTGCCTGTGCCGCGTTGGTCGAAAACGAGCAGGTCGCGTGAGCCGAGCGCCGGAGCGATCGTCTGGGCGATGAATTCGCCGAGTGGCAGCGCCGCCTGGCCCGGCCCGCCGGCCAGCGCCACGACCGCGTCATGGCTGGGTGTGGCGCCCGCGAGCTTGCGCTCGACGCTCAGCGAGATCGTCCCCGCGACGACTCCCGTGCGGTCGAGCCCCACCGGCACAGACGTGCATTCGAAGACGTGGCTGTTTGCGCAGGGGATGAAGCTAAGGCCGGCCGCCGCCGAGCAGCTGGGCCAGCACGCGAGCAGCGCTGCGGGCAGCAGAGTCGCCAGCCCCAGGGTGCGAACTCGCCTGCGCATCGTCCACGACAATAGCCGCAGTCGTGACCGAGTTCGCCGGCAGCACCACGTGATGACCGCCGAGCACGCCCGCGAGCGACTTGTGCGGGATGCCCCGCAACGTTCCGTGTGCGCCGGCCGATCCGCTGACCTGGAGGTCCTCGCTTTCGGCCTTGATCGAGCCCGAGACCGTCACCCCGGGCACGTATGAGTAGCCGTGCAGGGTCAGCCCACGGGCGGTGAGCTCGGCCCAGCCGGCGCGCAGCCCGCCGATGCGCAGCGCCAGGGCGCTGGTGCTTTCGCCCGCGCCGCCGAGTGTCAGCTGCAGCGTCAGCTGGCGGATCAGGTCGGAAAGCGTCAGCGCGACCGTGCGCAGGGTGCGGCCGGGCACGCCGCGGTAGCCGTGTGCCGGCGACACCTGTGCGAGCCGCGTGGGCGGCAGCGGCGCCGGCCGCAGGATCGCCGGCTCGGGCGCGGGCGTACATGGCTTCACGGGAGTGGCCGCGAACAGCGCCTGCAGCGCTTCGGTTCCGCACTGGGTCGGCTCGTCGGTGAGCACCGAGTGGCCGGCGTAGGGCACGACCAGCAGGTGCGAGTCGGGGATCTGCGCCGCCACTTCGCGCGCGTTGGCGGTCGGGGTGCGCAGGTCGTCGGCTCCGCTGAGGATCAGCGTTGGCACGTTCGGCAGCGGCGCGTCCTCGACGGGCGGCGCGGGGGTGGTGAACGGCCAGTGCGCGCATGCTTCGATGTTGCTGAGTTCGAGCGCGTTGCCAACGGTGAACGGGGCGAACGTGCTCGCGGGCAGCGCTCTGGCGGCGGCGACGGCCTGTGCGATGCGGGTCGCGGGGTCGGCCGCGCGGCTCCACGGGAAGTCCTGCTCTTCGCACGTGGTCGCGTAGTACAGCGGCGTGTCGAAGTCTTCCGCTTCTTCGCCTTCTGCGCTCTCGGCTGTCTGGATCAGGCGCGCCAGCGGCGCCGTGTCGTGGCGGGCGGCGGCGGCGACGGCGGTTACGAATTCGGCACGCAGCAGCGGTGAGAAGTCCCCGGCGAGCAGCAGTCCGACGAGGTCGTTCGATGACAGCGCGACCGCGTGCGTCTTGCCTCCTGCGCCGATCGCGTGACCCCGCAGCGGCCCGCGGGACATGCGCGCGACGACGTTCGCGAGGTCGGCGACGGGGTTCGGCGTGAGCGCTGCGCACGCGCGCTGGGCGCAGATCTGGCCAAGGATGCGCGGCACCGCCGCGAACGTCGAGCGGCTCAGCGGTTCGGGTCCGTCTGGCGGCACGACCGAGTCGAGCACCAGCGCTTCGACGTGGCTGGGGTAGTCCTGCGCGTACTGCTCGGCGACCTTGGTGCCGTAGCTGGTGCCGTACAGGACGAGCTTTTCATATCCTCCCGCCTGGCGGATCGCCTCGATGTCGGCGACGGTGTCGGCGGTCGTGTAGAAGCTGCGCGTCGCTCCCAGCTGATCGCCGCACGCTTCGACCAGCGCCCCTTCCGAGTGATACAGGCCGGGATGTTCGAGCGCGTGGCAGGACAGCGGGTCGGACAGGCCGATCCCGCGCTGGTCGAAGACGATCAGATCGCGCGTCGCGGCGATCGGCCCGAGCAGTTCGGCGAACGCTTCCGCGAACGGCAGCGCGGGCTGCCCGGGACCGCCCGCGAGCGCGATGATCGCGCTGCGCGCTTCGCCCACCGCCGCGCGGTGGCGGCGCATCGCGAGCGTGATCGTCCCCGGCGCGGCGCCGCTCGGATCGAGCGGCACGGTGAGGTGTCCGCAGGCGAAGTTGTTGCTGGCACCGCACGGCGTGAACGCGATCTGGGCGCTGGCGGAGGCGACCGACTCCAGCCCGGCAGGCGCGCAGATCAACGCGCATGCCGCGAGGAGCACTGCTGCCATCCTCCAAACCGGGGGTTGCATTGATCGGAATCTATTGACTTTGCCGGCGTCAGGGCGCGAAGCCGCCGCACGCGCGGCGATCCCCCGCTGTAGGGTCTCGTCGATGGCCAGCGAGCGCGAGACCGTTCACGCACCGGGGGCGCCGCCGGCGATCGGCCCTTACAGCCACGCGGTGCGCGGGGGCGAGCTGCTGTTCTGCTCGGGTCAGATTCCGCTCGACCCCGAGAGCGGGGAGATCGTGGGCGTGAGCGCCGCCGAGCAGGCTCAGCGATGTCTGGAGAACCTGCGGGCCGTGTGCGAGGCCGCGGGCGCCCGGCTGGAGCGCGCGGTGCGCATGACCATCTACATGACCGACCTCGGAGACTTCGCGGAGGTCAACGAGGTGTACGGGTCGTTCTTCGCCGAGGATCCGCCGGCGCGCGTGACCGTGGGTGTCGCGCAGTTGCCCCGCGGCGCCTACGTGGAGATCGACGCGACTGTGTTGCTGTAGGCGTCCTCGCCGTCGGCGGGCTCCATGCTGCGCAGCGCGCGGCCCAGCAGCTCGCGAAGCGTCCGGCGCTCGTCGGAGTCGAGCGCCGCGAGCACCTCGTCCTCGATCGCCGCCTGTACGCATTCGGAGTCGCGCAGAGCGGCGCTGCCCGACGGCGTGATCTGCACCAGGTGACGGCGGCGGTCGCTGGGGTCGCGCATGCGCGTGACGTAGTTGAGCTCCTCCAGCTCGTTCAACAGCAGCACGACGTTGTTGGCGTCCATGCAGAAGGCATCGGCGAGCTCCTGCTGGGGACACCCGTCGTGGTCTGAGACGTAGCTGAGAGCGACCAGGTGGCGCAGGTGCATCCCCAGCCGCTGCTCGTCGCTGCGGCGGTAGATCTGCTTGGCCAGGCGACTCAGCAGCACCGCCGAGCCGGGGGCACAGTTTCGCTGATCAGCCATGGTCTGGATTGTATACCTCATCAAAGCATCAATCATCACATTAGCAGCGATCAACAATTTTTCATAGATCATCCTTGTTATATGGATGATAAGTGCTATGGTGGCTTCTCCGCAACCCTGGAGGACTCCCATGACCGCTCTGCTTCGCCAACTCAAGACCCCCACGGAGACCGCCACCTCCGAGCGCCGTCGCTGGATCGCACTGGCGGTGCTGTGCCTGGGACAGCTGATGATGGTGCTGGACGCGACGATCGTGAACGTCGCGCTGCCGTCGATCCAGCGCGAACTGCACTTCGCGCAGGCGAACCTCACGTGGGTTATCGATGGCTACCTGATCACCTTCGGCGGCTTCCTGCTGCTAGCCGGGCGCTTCGGCGACCTCGTCGGGCGCAAGAAGGTGTTCCTCAGCGGCCTCGTGCTGTTCGTGGCGGCGTCGATCCTGTGCGGGGTGTCCGACAGCCAGGCGATGCTGATCGGCGCGCGGCTCGTGCAGGGCATCGGCGGCGCGGTCGCGTCGAGCGTGATCCTCGCGATCATCGTCACCGAGTTCCCCGAGCGCGTCGAGCAGGCCAAGGCGATGGGCATGTACGCGTTCGTGTCCGCCGGCGGCGGCTCGATCGGCCTGCTCGCCGGAGGCGCGCTCACGCAGTCGTTGAGCTGGCACTGGATCTTCTTCGTGAACGTGCCGATCGGCGCTGTGGCGTTGCTGCTCGGATGGATCCTGATCGAGGAGAACGAGGGCATCGGCCTCGCCGGCGGCGTGGATGTGCTCGGCTCGATCCTGATCACGCTCGCGACCATGCTGGGGGCGTTCGCGATCGTCAAGTCGAGCGAATACGGGCTCGGCTCGGCGCGCACGCTCGGCACGGGCGGCGCCTCGCTGGCGCTGCTGGGCGCCTTCCTGGCGGTCGAGTCGCGTATCTCAAACCCGATCATGCCGCTGCGCATCCTGCGGCTGCGGATGCTGATGGGCTCGAGCCTCGTGCGCGGCCTGCTCGTCACGGGCATGTTCTCGGCGTTCTTCCTCGGCGCGCTGTACCTCGAGCGCGTGCTCGGCTACGACGCGATCGACACGGGCCTCGCGTTCATGCCGCTGACGGTCGCGATCGCGGTGATGTCGATGGGAGTGTCGGCGCGCGCGGTCGAGCGCTTCGGCTCGGTGCCGACGCTCGCGGCCGGTCTCAGCGGGCTGATCGTCGGTCTGCTGCTGCTGGCCATCCAGGGAGTCCACGCGAGCTACTTCCCCGGACTGTTCTTCGCGTTCCTGGCCCTTGGCATCGGCGCCGGCACGTCGTTCCTGCCGCTGCTGACGATGGGCATGGCCGACGCGCCCGCGCGCGACGCGGGCCTGGCGTCGGGCATCATCAACGTGTCCGTGCAGCTGTTCGGCGCGATCGGTCTGGCGACGCTCGGCACGGTCGCGACCGACCACACGAAAGCGCTCAGCGCGGCCGGGCACCCGCTGCTCGCGGCGCTGACCGGCGGCTACCACCTCGCGTACGTGGTCGGCGCGGTGTGCGTCGGTGTGGGCGTGCTCGCGAGCTTCCTCGTGCTGCGCCCGCCCGCCGCAGTGGCGCAGGAGATCGACGAGCAGGAGATCGTCGAGGCGGCGAGGGAGGGCGAGCTGGTGGTCGCCTGAGCGCTGTCGCTATCCGCGGAGCTGCGCTCGCTTGACCTTGCCGCTGGCGGTCTTGGGCAACTCCGCGGCGAAGTCGATGATCCGCGGGTACTTGTACGGCGCGGTCTCGCGCTTTACGTGCTCCTGCAGCTCTCGCACCAGCTCGGGCGAGGGCGTGTAGCCGTCACCGCGCAGGACGACCACCGCACGCACGACCGAGCCGCGCTCCTCGTCGGGCGCGGCGACCGCTGCGGCCTCGGCGACCGCGGGGTGGGCGACGAGCGCGGACTCGACCTCGAATGGCCCGATGCGGTAGCCCGCGGAGACGATCACGTCGTCGGCGCGTCCCTCGAAGTGCAGCCAGCCGTCCTCGTCCTGCGTGACGCGGTCGCCGGTCAGCCACGGTCCGCCAGAGCGCCGATCCTCGATGCCCCACGTCCCGTTCTCGCCGCGCCGAACGTGTTCGCCGAGATAGCCGAGGAAGAAGGTCGGCACGCTCGCGGGATCGACCGTCAGCTCGCCGTCCACGACCTCCAGACGCATGCCCGGCAGCGCCCTGCCCATTGAGCCAGGCCGTGCGTCGGTGCCCAGCGGCATGCCGGTCAGCTGGCCGGTCTCGGTCTGTCCGTAGCCGTCGCGGATCTCGAGCCCGGTGACCTCGCGCCAGGCGCGCAGCACCTCGGGGTTCAGCGCCTCGCCGGCGGCGACCATGCCGCGCAGATCCGCCAGCGGGCGCAACGTGGCGCGCTTGGCGATCACCCGGTACTCCGTCGGCGCCATGCACAGCAGGTTCACGCGCTCGCGCTCCAGCAGCTCGAGACGCTCCTCGGGGTCGAAGCGCGCGTCGTGCAGCAGCGCCGCCGCTCCCGACAGCCACGGCGCGATGAACACGTTGCGCGCCGACTTCGACCAGCCGCTTGCGGCGGTGCACCACACGAGCTCGCCGGCGCGCGCGCCGAGCCAGTGCTCAGCCTGCACGCGCTGGCCGTCGAGGTAGCGCTGCGCGTGCACCACGGCCTTCGGCTCGCCGGCGGTGCCGCTGGTGAACGTGATCAGGCACGGATCCCCGTCATCGAGCTCGACCGCGGGCGCAGGCGCCGCGGCGAGCAGGTTCTCGTCCGGTACGTACATGCGCGGGGGAGCGCTGGCGCCTGCGCCCGCGACGGCCGCCTCGAGCTCGGCGCGGTTGCGCTCGTCGGCGATGATCAGCGTCGGCTCGGCCACGTCGATACGCAGGCGCAGGTCCTTGGCGCGGAGCTGCTCGGTGCACGGCAGCACGACGGCGCCGATGCGAAAGCACGCGAGCATGCTCAGCACCCACTCGGGGCGGTTGCCGATCAGCGTCATCACGACGTCGCCCGTGCCCACGCCGCGCGCCGCGAGCGAGCCGGCGAGGCGCGCCGAGCGTTCAGAGACCTCGCCGAAGCTCCACTCCCGGCGTGCGCCGTCTCGCGCGAGCTCGATCAGCGCGAGGTCCCGAGGGTCGCGCTCCTCCACGACGTCGCGAGCGAAGTTCACGCCGGTATTCTCCTTGAAGAAACCAGATCAGCAAAAACAGCTGTCTTCAGCGATACGCAGCCAAATCAGCCAAACGACCTTGGAGCGCTAATCAGAATGGCCGTAGCCGCCTCCCAGCACACCGAGATGACCGACGAGCAGAAGGCGATCACCGAGATGGTGCACCAGTTCGCCGACGAGCAGATCCTGCCGAACGCCGAGCGCTACGACCATGAGGACAGCTTCCCGGGGCCGATCGTCGAGCAGATGAAGGAGCTGGGGCTGTTCGGCGTGACGATCCCCGAAGAGTACGGCGGCATGGGCCTCGACCTGACGACCTACGCGATGATCGTCGAGGAGCTCTCGCGCGGCTGGATCTCGATCTCGGGCGTCATCAACACGCACTTCATCGGCTCCTATCTGCTGATGAAGTTCGGCAACGAGGAGCAGAAGCAGAAGTACCTGCCGCGGATGGCCACCGGTGAGATCCGCGCGGCGTTCTCGCTGTCCGAGCCGGAGCTCGGCTCCGACGTGCAGGCGATCAAAACCTCCGCCAAGAAGGTCGATGACGGTGGCTACGAGATCAACGGCCAGAAGATGTGGGTGACCAACGGCCTGCGCTCGGACCTCGTGTTCGTGCTCGTCAAGACCGACCCCGACGCGGCGAAGGCCTACCAGGGCATGACCTGCTTCATCGCCGAGAAAGAGGGCGGTGCCCACGAGAACACCGGCGCCTACTCGGGCCTGAAAGTTCCGGAGCAGCTGCGCAAGATGGGCTACAAGGGCGTGGAGTCGACCGAGCTGGTGTTCGACGGATATCGCTGCCCCGCCGAGAACATCCTCGGCGGCGAGGACGCGGGGCTCAACAAGGGCTTCCCGCAGATGATGGACGCGCTCGAGGTCGGTCGCGTGAACGTGGCCGCGCGCGGTGTCGGCATCGCTCAGCGAGCGCTGGAGCTGGCGCTGCGCTACTCCCAGGAGCGCAAGACCTTCGGCAAGCCAATCTCAGAGCACCAGGCGATCCAGTTCAAGCTCGCCGACATGGCCACCCAGGTCGAAGCTGCGCGCCTCTTGACGCTGCGCGCAGCACGCTTGAAGGACGCGGGCGAGCGCTCAGACCTCGAGGCCGGGATGGCGAAGCTGTTCGCCTCGGAGGCCGGGCGCTTCTGCGTGGAGGAGTCCTTCCGCATCCACGGCGGCTACGGCTACTCCAAGGAGTACGAGATCGAGCGCCTCTACCGCGACGCGCCGCTGCTGCTGATCGGCGAGGGCACCTCGGAGATCCAGCGCATGGTGATCGGCCGCAAGCTGCTGCAGCGTCATAAGATCTGAAAAAAGCCACGGACCGCGAGCGGTCCAGGAGAGGACAAGCCATATGGCCGAGGACGCCAAGTCTCTGATCGAGCTTGCGACCCGCAAATTCATCGGCGAAGTGCCCGCGCTGGAGCCGATCAAGCTGGTCGTCGGCGTCGAGCTCAGGGGCCGCGGCGACGTCCAGCACTTTCGCCTGGAGATGCCCGGCGTGAAGGTCACGAAGGGCCCGGCGGCGGACGCGCGCCTGCACGTTGACATGCGGCGCGAGTTCTTCAACGTGATGGCGCGCGAAGGCAAGGTTGCCGACTGGATCGAGGCGTTCACCTACGGACAGGCCAAGGCGTCGGGGCCCGAGCAGATCATGCGGCTGATCATCAACGTCGTGGAGCGCCAGCAGGAGCGCGAGCGCACGCCGAAGGCGCGCAAGCACGCCTAGTGGTAGGAGGAGAGCTGCTCGGCCAGAAATGCCAGCGAGGCGAGCAGGAAGATGCACATGATGACGAGAGAGAAGTTTTCGTTCATCGACTCGCCTATCAAGATAGTGGACCCGGCGGCCTGTAGCGCGCGCCGAGCGCCCTACAGCGCGGCGCCGTCCTCGTAGAGCTTCAGCACGCGCACCGGAATCGGGTCCCGCCCGCCCACGGCGTCGAGACAGAGACGGCAGAGCACACACTCGTCGAGGTTCTTCTCGACGATCTCAACCCTTCCGTCCGGGGCGGCGAAGATGTCCACGGGACATACTTCCGCCAGCTTCGCCGCGAGCGCGGCGTCGGAGGCGACGCCGTCGTCGACTTCGATCGCGATGAAGGTCCCGTCCTTCCTCACGCCGGGCTCCGCTCTGCGATCTTGGCGCGGATCATCTCGGGGATGTCCTCGATCCGCTCGGCGACGGTGATGCCGGCCTGCGCGAGGCGCGCGATCTTCTCCGAGGCGGTGTCCTCCTTGCCTTCGACGATCGTGCCCGCGTGCCCGAAGCTCATGCCGGGCATCTCGTCCATGAAGCGCCCGGCCATGAACGCGACGATCGGCAGGCGCGAGTCGTTGTCGGTGACCCAGCGAGCGAGCTCGGCCTCCATGCGCCCGCCGGGCTCGGTGTAGATGACGATGCCCTGCGTCTGCTGGTCGGCCTCGAACAGCGGCATCAGCTCGGCGTAGGAGGAGCCGATGATCGCGTCGCCGCCGATCGACACCGCGGTGGACTGCCCCAGGCCGGCGGCGCTGAGCGTGGAGGACATCTCCGTGGTCATGCCGCCCGAGCGCGAGATCACACCGATCGGTCCCGGCTTGTATGCCTGGGCGGCGTTTTTGGCAGGTCCGCCGATGCCGCCCATCTTGATCACGTCCGGGACGATGATGCCGAGGCAGTTGGGGCCGATGATGCGCGCGCCGCGCAACGTCGCCAGCTCGACCATCTCCGCGACGTCGCGGCGGGGGATGCGCTCGGTGACGATCACGATCAGCTTGACGCCGTTCTCGACGGCCTCGAACACGGCGTCCTTGGTGAAGGCGGGGGGGACGGTGACGACCGAGCCGTAGATCGGCGCGCCATGGTGGGCCACCGCCTGGGCGACCGTGTCGAACACAGGCACGCCGTGGACCTCGCGCCCGAGGCGCCCGGGGGTGACGCCACCGACGACCTTCGCGCCCGCGCCGTAGTCGAGGCACTCGCGGGTGAGGTTGACGGCCTCGCGCCCGGTGATGCCCTGGACGATGAAGGTCGTGTCTGCGTCGATCAGGATGCTCATGACGCCGCGCCTTGGATCTTCTCGACGGCCCGTCGGGCGGCCTCGTTGAGGGAGACGGAGCGGTCGGCGTAGTCGACGCCGTACTTCTCGAGGATCTTGAAGCCCTCCTCCTCCCACGCGCCGGGGATGCGGAAGATCGCGATCTTCTCCGACGGGTCGTAGCCGAGCTCGATGCAGGCTTTGATCACGCCGCGGGCGACGATGTCCACGCGCGTGTTGGAGACGATCGACATCATCACCGCGATCTTGTCGACGCCAGGCTTCTGCAGCACGAGCTTGGCCAGGCCGCAGGCCTTGGACACCGATGGGTTGCCGCCGATCTCGCAGTAGTTGGCGGGCTTGCCGCCATGCGCGCGCACGGCGTCGAACAGCGTCAGCGAGCCTCCGCCGGCGCCGATCACGAGGCCGAGGTTGCCGTCGAACTCGGTCACGTTGCCGGCGACGCCGCGGTGATCCTGGGCATCGACCTGCTCGCCGGCGAGCTCGAAGGGCGTGGCCTCGCGCGCCTGGCGGGTCTCCTCGTCGCCGACGCCCAAGTCGGTGAGCAGCTGCTTGTGGCGGCCCCGCGCCTCGTTCTCGATGTCCATGTGCGCGTCGAGTGCTACGAACGAGCCGTCCGCGAGCCGTCCCAGCGGGTTGATCTCGGCGAGCACCATGTCGTTGGAGACGAACAGCTTCGCCAGCCGCGTGACGATCGGGACGAGCTTGTTCAGCGCCGAGCCGGTGACGCCCGTGGAGGCGATCACCTCCTTGGCCATGAACTCGCTGAAGGGGAGGATGTTGGAGAAGTGCCGCCGTCCGACCGCCTCGGGCTGCTCCTCGGCGACCTGCTCGATGTCGATGCCGCCGACCGGCGAGAAGATCATCACCGGCTGCTTTCTGATCCCGTCCCACACGACGCCCGCGTAGTACTCCTGCTCGACCTCCGCCTTCGGGTCGACGAGCACGCCGCGCGGCATGTGGCCGTTGATCTCCAACGCGAGGATCTCGCGCGCGTATGACTCGGCCTCCTCCGGGGTGTCCGCGAACTTAACGCCGCCGGCCTTCATGCGCCCGCCGGTCAGCACCTGCGACTTGATCACCGTGGGGCCGCCGATCCGCTGCGCGATCTCGCGCGCTTCCGCGAGGTCGGTCGTGAAGCCGTAGTCGGTGACGGGGATGCCGGCGCGTTTGATGACCTCGCGCGCCTCGAACTCGAAGAACCTCATGCGGCGCGGAAGCCTATACGCAGGACGGGCTTGTGCGCGGACAGCTCCCCATGGTGATCGCTCAACAATCTGCGAGTGCGCGCAGCGTCTCGCAGATCTCGTCGCGTCTGGGGCCGAGTGTGCCGGTCCTCTCGGTCAGCGCGGATCGTAGGATCGGCTGAAGGTTGTCGAACGAGGCGGCGCAGTCGCTATCAAGGCCCTCGTTAGGCCCGAGCCCGATCTCGGTCGGGATGTTCCGCACCGTGCGACTGACCGGGGCCACCACAACGCGTTTCAACACTGGTATTGCCTGCGATCGCGTGATCACCAGCACGGGTCGGCGCTTATCTTCAGCCTCGGCCCACCAGATGTCCCCCTGCTGGGGGACATTCACCAAGGTTCCTCCTCTATCAGCGCACGGGTTGCTTTTTCCGCTTGCGCCAGCTCCTCATCGGTCTCGGGATGACGTGTGTATCCCTCGACGATTTCCGCTCCTAGCCGATGCCTTCGATGCTCCTCCACAAGCCTCTCGAGTCCCATGCGCATGGCCTCGGAGCGATTGCCGACCACCCCGCTGTCCACGAGCTCGTCAACCGCTGCTACGAGTTTGTCGTCAAGTCTGGTTACCAGTTGCGCCATGCGCTGAGCATAGCATTTCGCAATGCATTTATGTATACCCGGTCTTCTTCAAGAACCGCTCGAGCTTTGCCACGAAGGCACGTCCGTTCGGGCTGTCTCCTTCTGCGCTTCGCAGGTGGTGCAGGCGCGCTTCCCTGTCCAGCGTGTGCGTCACCAGGACGCCATGCCCAAGCAGCTCCTCGTCGGCGGCCCACGCGGCGATCGCGCCAAGGCCGTGGCCCTGGCGGCGGTAGGCGCGGAACCCCTTGAGATAGCCCGCCGCGTTGGCGGCTATGGCGGCTGGGAACTCCTTGGTCGTGTCCACGAAGCGACCTTCCTCGAACCGCCAGATCTGCAGCGGCAGGCCCGAGTACACGTAGGAGGAGAAGGCGTATGCGAAGCGGTCGTCGGCGGACTCGAACTCCAGGTGCCCGTCGCCGGCCAAGTCGGTGATGAGTGCGCCTGGATCGCCGAAATCGTGTTCGACGGACCGGTAGGCCATCACGCCGGGGTCGAAGCTGAAGACCTGGATGACCGTGCAGCAGTGGGCGCCGCCCGAGTTCAGCTCGAGCACGACGTTCGGCTGGCCGTTGCCTTCGAGATCGTTGACTGCCACGGAGCTCGGCTTGCCGGATTCGCCGCTGAGCTCCTCGGGTATGCAGCCCGCGGGGCAGTAGCGGGAGCTGACGGGTTGTTCGTAGAAGCTCGTCCCCGAGTTGGAAATGGAGAACTTCAGGTCGAAGTAGGGCAGCGGACCACCAAGACCTTCTTTGTAGGTGAGCACGGCGCTGACGCCGTCTTGGGAGGCCGTCTGGGAGCGACTCGCAGCCGGTTCGGCGCCCAGAGCCGAGGCCGCCCAGCCGGCTCCCAGCGCCAGCACGGCCGCGCATGCCAGCGGTGCGAGTACTCCGGGCAGAGATCCTCGGCGCGCTGCCCGCATGCCTAGAGCCCGTACGCCTCCGCGAGCTCGGGGTCCTTCTTGGCGAGCATTTCGGCGAGGTTGACCATCACCTTGCATTGCTTCCAGGTGGCGTCGTCCTGCATCTTGCCGTCGATCATGTGCACGCCGCGTCCGTCTGGGATCGCGGCGATCACCTTTTTGGCGAACGCCACCTCCTCGGGGTCGGGGGAGTAGACCTTCTTGGCGATCGCGATCTGCACGGGGTGCAGCGACCACGCGCCGACGCAGCCGAGCAGGAACGACGCGCGGAACTGGGTTTCGCAGCCCTCGACGTCGCGGATGTCGCCGTAGGGCCCGTAGAACGGCAGCGCGCCGACGGACGTGCACGCGTTGACCATGCGCGCGATCGAGTAGTGCCACGGGTCCTGCTGGTAGCTCGCCCGTGGCGCGTCGGGGTTCTCGGGGTCGGGGTCGGCGATCGTGCGGTAGCCGGGGTGCCCGCCACCGACGCGTGTGGTCTTCATGCGTCGCGACGCGGCCAGGTCGGCGGGGCCGAAGCTCATGCCCTGGATGCGCGGCGATGCGCATGCGATCTCCTCGAGGTTGGCGACACCCTGGGCGGTCTCGAGGATGGCGTGGATCAGCAGTGGGCGCTCGAGGCCCGCCTTGGCCTCGAGCTGGGCGAGCAGGCGGTTGACGTAGTGGATGTCCCACGGACCCTCGACCTTGGGGACCATGATCACCTCGAGCTTGTCGCCGATCTCCATCACCAGTTCGGTGAGGTCGTCGAGCACCCACGGGGACGCGAGCTCATTGACGCGCGTCCACAGCGCCGTGTCCCCCAGATCCATCTCGCGTCCGACCTTGATCAGCCCGGCGCGCGCGGCGAGCTTGCGGTCCACCGGCACGGCGTCCTCGAGGTTGCCGAGCAGGATGTCGACAGTCGGCGCGATCTCCGGCACCTTGGCGACCATCTTCTCGTTGGAGAAGTCCAGGAAGTGGATCATCCGGGAGGGCTTGAAGGGGATCTCGCGCACCGGCTCGGGCGCATCGATAGCGAGGGGCTTGAAGAAGTCTCGGGGGTTGCGCAAGGGCTCTCCTGGGTCGGTTCGGGTGATGACGCTACGCTCGGTGCTGGGAAGTATCGATGATGCGCCGTCCTCTGACCACGCTGGCGCTGGTCGCGACATGTGGCCTGTCCGCCCTCGGCGCGGTCATCGTGGTGACGGGCGCAGGCGCCAGGAGCGTGAGCTCGAGGGCTCGCCGCGCTGACGCCGCCGCCATGCGGACGTGGCGTCTGAGCCTGTCCCCGGGGCCGGGCGAGCTGGCGCTCGCCGAGATCAGCTTCCGCGCGGGTGGCCGGCAGTTGCTCTCGCGGCGTTCGCTGCAGGCGGCGGTGAGCGGTCCGTTCGGCGAGGACTATCTGGCGACAGCGGCGCTGCGCGTTGCGGGCCCGCAGGGCCCGACGGCGCTGGTGCTGCTCGTCAATCGACCCTCGCCGCTGCTCGATCCGGAGACCGTGAACCTGCGCGTCACCGCGCGGCGCTCGCTGGGCGCGCCAACGGTGCGCAGGCTCGCAGATCCGTTCACGCGCCCCGCCGCCGACCACGCTCCAGCGCTGTGTGACCTGCGCCGTCACGGCGCGGCGCTCACGGGCTCACAGCTGAGTGCGATCGGCGCGCGCGGCACGCCGCTTGTCGGGTTCCCCTCCGCCGCGAGCGCGGTCGCGCAGGCATACGACGTCGGCTGTGGGCTTCCCTACGCGAGCTCCTTCAAGCAGGCCGTCGAACGGGCAGCTCCCGCGCCGGTGTCTCCAGCGCCGAGTGAACCGGTGACCCCTACCTCACCAGCGCCGTCGCCCGTTCCTCCCATCGGCAAATTCCCCGGCGAAGGCTGCCGGCCGACCGCCGGCCGGGCGTGCCCAGAGGCCGGCAGGAGCGCCTCGCGGGCGCCCACACCCGACGGCGCACGGCCCGCGGCTGCGGGCGCCCACTAGAGTTGAGGCTGCGAGCTGCGGCTCCCCCGTTCCCTGCCACTGGAGGCCGACGACCTACATGAGCGCTACCGAGACCGTCCCGACTGTCGAGACAGACCAGGCCGCACGCGAGGCGAGCGGCGCGCACCCCTACGGCCGCTACCTCGAGGAGTTCGAGGTCGGCGACGTCTACAAGCACTGGCCGGCGAAGACGGTGACCGAGTCCGACGACCACCTGTTCTGCCTGATCACCATGAACCACCACCCGCTGCACATCAACGACGTGTACGCGGCCAAATCCCAGCAGGGCCGTAACGTCGTGGTGGGTCCGCTCGTGTACTCGCTCGCCCTGGGCATGTCCGTGAGCGATGTGAGCGGCAAGGCGATCGCGAACCTCGCCACCGAAGAGCTCAAGCACCCCGCGCCGGTGTTCCACGGCGACACGCTGTTCTGCGAGTCAGAGGTGCTCGAGAAGAAAGAGTCGCAGTCCAAGCCCGATCGCGGGACGGTGCGGGTGCACACGCGCGTGCTCAACCAGGACGGCGTGCTGGTCGCCGAGTTCAAGCGCCTCGTGCTCGTGCCCCGCAGGACGCCGGGTCTGAGCACGGCGGAGGGGACTGTCGAGTAGCCGTACGCACTTGCCGGGCGCTTGGATCGTGCGGTACGCTTTCCGAGTCGCCCGCGGAGGGCGTCTTTTCCTGTTCCCGGAGCCAGTCCTGGCCCGGCCGCAGCGTGGCCGATCCTAGATCGCCCAGCGCCGATGATGCCCGCGAACCGAGGAGCCGCTTGGATCCCATGAATACCACCGTTCCCGCCCCCACCACGAACGAGCGACTGCTGGCCTGGGTTGACGAGACCGCCGCACTCACCGAACCCGACCATGTCTACTGGTGCGACGGGTCGGCCGAGGAGTACGACCGCCTCTGCCAGGACCTCGTCGACGCGGGGACGTTCGAGCGGCTCTCGGACGCCAAGCGCCCCAACTCCTACCTGGCGCTCTCTGATCCTGGGGACGTGGCACGCGTGGAGGACCGAACGTTCATCTGCTCGGCCACCGAGGCGGAGGCCGGCCCGACGAACAACTGGCGAGATCCGAGCGAGATGCGCGAGGCGCTGACGGAGCTGTTCGCCGGCTCGATGAAGGGACGCACGATGTACGTGGTGCCGTTCTCGATGGGGCCGCTGGGCTCGGACAAGAGCCACGTGGGCGTGCAGCTGACCGACTCGACATACGTGGCGGTGAGCATGCGGATCATGACCCGCATGGGCCAGGGCGCGCTCGATGCGCTCGGCGGCGGCGAGTTCGTTCCCTGCCTGCACTCGGTCGGCATGCCGCTGGACGACGGCGTCGAGGACGTGCCGTGGCCGTGCAATGCGGATAACAAGTACATCGTGCACTTCCCCGACACGCGCGAGATCTGGTCCTACGGCTCGGGCTACGGCGGCAACGCGCTGCTGGGCAAGAAGTGCTTCGCGCTGCGCATCGCCTCGGTGATGGCGCGCGACGAGGGCTGGATGGCCGAGCACATGCTGATCTTGAAGCTGACCTCCCCCGAGGGCGAGGTCAAGTACATCACCGGGGCGTTCCCGAGCGCCTGTGGCAAGACGAACCTGGCGATGCTGATTCCCACGCTCGAGGGCTGGACGGTCGAGACGATCGGCGACGACATCGCGTGGATGAAGTTCGGACAGGACGGGCGCCTGTATGCGATCAACCCTGAGGCCGGCTTCTTCGGCGTCGCGCCGGGAACCGGCGAGGACACCAACCCGAACGCGATCCGCACGATCGAGCGCAACTCGATCTTCACCAACTGCGCGAAGACCGACGACGGCGACATCTGGTGGGAGGGTCTCACCAAGGAGCCGCCCGCCCATCTGATCGACTGGCACGGCAACGACTGGACGCCCGACTCCGGAACCCCGTCGGCACACCCGAACGCTCGCTTCACGACGCCCGCCGCGCAGGATCCGGCGATCGCGGCGGAGTGGGAGGATCCGGCAGGCGTGCCGATCGACGCGATGCTGTTCGGCGGACGCCGCTCGACGGTGGTGCCGCTCGTGACCGAGGCGCTCGGCTGGGAGCACGGCGTGTTCCTGGGCTCGGTGATGAGCTCGGAGAAGACGGCCGCGGCGGCCGGGACAGTCGGCGAGCTGCGCTTCGATCCGTTCGCGATGCTGCCGTTCTGCGGCTACAACATGGCCGACTACTTCGCCCACTGGCTGCAGATGGGCCGCCGCGACGGCGCGAAGCTGCCGAAGATCTTCTACGTCAACTGGTTCCGCAAGGACGCGGGCGGGCGCTTCCTGTGGCCCGGCTACGGCGAGAACTCGCGCGTGCTGTCGTGGGTGTTCGCCCGTTGCGCGGGCCATGGCGCTGCGCAGGAGACCCCGATCGGGCTCGTGCCGCCGGTGGGCCCAGAGGGCATCGACACCCGCGGTGTGGACGTCTCCGACGAGGACATGGCTGAGCTGCTGCGCGTCGACGTTGACGCATGGCGAGCGCAGCTGCCGCAGTTCCATGAGCACTTCGCCAAGTTCGACAACCTGCCCGACGAGCTGCACGCGCAGCTGAAGGCGCTCGAGGAGCGGCTGGGGAGCTGAGCGAATGACGGGGGTGATCCCGCGCGTCGATCCCGACGCGGTGTCGAGCTCGCCCTTCAAGCGGTGGCTGTTCGCGTTCGCGCTGACCAAGGCCGGCACCTGGTACTCCTCGCAGCTCGGCGCGCGCATCGACCCGTGGCTGCTGCGCGCGACGGGGGGGAGGGTGGACCACGCCTTCGGGCAGATCCCGATCGTGCTGCTCAACGTGCGCGGCGCACGCAGCGGGATCGAGCGCACCGTGCCGCTGCTGTACTTCAGCGACGGCGATGACGTGATCCTGATCGCCTCGAGCTACGGCCGTCCCAAGTTCCCTGCGTGGTACTACAACCTCAAGGCCAACCCCGAGGTGCGCCTCGAGGCGAAGGGCCGTACCGCTCCATACTTGGCGCGCGAGGTCACCGGCGAAGAGCACGATCAGCTGTTCGAGCAGGCCAAGAAGGTCTACCGCGGCTACACCGCCTACGAACAGCGCACCGAGGGCATCCGCCGCATACCGGTGATGCGCCTGTCACCGGCTTCACGCTAGGGGGTCTCGTTGTTGATGAGCGCGCACGCGGGCTTGCGCGCGGCGAAGCTGAAGCGACCTTCGCCGACCTCGGTCACACGCCCGATGTCGTTGCAGCGTTCGAAGTTCTCTGCGAGTTCGGATCCAATGACGTAGCGAAAGGGGCAGTCGACGACATAGCTGGAATGGCGCACGCATGCGGATTCGTGCTGAACCGCGTCGGTGTCGGCGTGCGCCCGTTCACGAACACGACGCGCTCCGACGACCGTCTCCTGCCACGCTCGGTGGATCGTCAGCGTGCGCCAGTGCGGCGCGGTGCCCGCGCTCGCGGCGGGCGTCACGCGGCGATCACGGCGACGAGCGTGACCGCCGCCGCCCAGCGTCTGCTCCACATGCCGAGCCCCCTATAGGTCAGTCGTGGCCGTGGTTCTCGCCGCCGGCCGCTGGCGGCCGGGACTCCTCGGCGAGCGAGGTGATCGTCAGCGCGCCGCGCGCGGAGGACTCGAGCACGTCGGTGGCCTCCTCGAGCGAGCGGGCGTATAGCTCGACGAGCAAATGCACGATTATGCGCGCGTCGTCTTCGTGCTTGTGGAAGCGCACGTGCGTGAAGAACTCGCGCACGCCATGCTCGCCGAAGGCGGCGTAGGAGAGCGCATCGCCGGCCTCCGGGCCGGAGCAGCTCTCGACGTCTTCGGAGTTGACGGTGACCGTGCACGAGGCGACCCACGGCGTGCCGGCGATCATCCGTTCCCAGCGATCCTCGATCGGCTCGACGCGTCCGTTGTTGAAGCCCAGGTGCGGCTGGTCGTGCATGCAGTCCAGGCACTGGACGACCGCCTCCTGCAGCTCGTCGACGACTTCCGCGCGCTCGCCCGTGTCGGGATCGATCTTGTGGATCCCCTCGTAGTGGACCTGGACCTCCAGATCCTGCGACCAGCAGCGGTAGCAACGCAGCCAGCTGCGGGCGCTGGTCTCTGCCATTGAGCCCTCCATGCAGGGCATTGTAGGCGCCGCGTGCGCTTTCATCGGCGGCGCACGGGCTGGGCGCCCGCCCGCCCTCGCTCGCGACCCCCGCAGAGTGTAGGTTTTGGAATATCCGAGGGGCGCTCGCGAAGGCTGCGCCCCAGGCTTAGCCATCAAGGGGGGCACCGTGCACAGCAGCTCAGGTCGAATCGGCGTTTGGGGAACGAGCGGGCATCGCCTGGCGCTCGCGCTCCTGGCTTCACTCAGCTTGCTGGCGTTGCCGGCAGGCGCCTCCGCCAAGAATCTGTTCTCGGCCGCTGCGCACCCCGAAGGGGTGGGCCCGATCGTCACCGACTCAGCCGGCACCGGCTATCTAGCCTGGGTGCAGTCCGGCTCTGAACCGAACCAGACCTTCTTCTGCAAGATCCCCCGTGGTGGCACGTGCACCGACGAGCAGGAACTGCCGTTGCCCCTTCCGCACAACTCGTCCACCGAAAACGTCACGGAGCCCTTCCCGGTGCTCGGGGCGAAAGCGGGGGTCGTCTATGTGGTCGCGCCTCGCTACTCCCTGAACGACACGCTCATCTGGACCTCCGAAGACGGCGGCGAAAAATTCAGCGCTCCGAAAAAAGAGTCGTACTCGGACGGGTCGGCCGTCGGCGACGTGCTGCGCAATCCGCTCTCCCCGACCAGCTCGGCGACCTCGGACCTGCTCGACATCGCATCCTTCAACTCCAGCCTCGGCTTCAGCGAAGTCGGGGATCTCGACGGCAGCCCGTTCGGACTCCGGTTCGAAAACGTGGCCTATCCGAACGGACAGGGCTCGACGCTCGGCTTCACCGAAGCGGGCGCTCCCGTGGAGGCTTACTGGACCTTCGCGGCACCGTACGAAGTCGCGTTCTTCTATTTGGCAACAGGCGCAACAAAAACCGAAGCTGACTGGTCTCATCCGAAAGCGGTCACCAAGGGCTACGAGCCGCGTCTGGCGAGCGGTCCGAAAGGCCTGTTCCTGCTCTCCACCGACGTGGCATCGGGCGAAGAACAGCCGACGCTGCTCGACGTGCGCAAGTGGAACGAAACGAGCAAGACGTTCGGTGCGCCGACGCTCGTCGCGACGATCGCTCCGAGCGTGTTTAGCCTGTTCAACGGGGGCGGGATGTATGAGAACCCCGAAACCGGCGCGCTGGACGTCGTCGCGCCAATCGCCGGCGCGACGAACGCCGTCATGCACCTGTGGGAATCCACCGATGGCGGACAGACCTTCCACGGCGAACGGGAAGTCGCGGTGATCAACGGCAGCTACTACGGGCCTCCACGCCTGGCGGTCGCCGCCGACGGCCAGGGGTGGCTGTCCTTCACCGATGAAGGAGGCCTCGAGGTGGCGGACCTGAACCCGCAGACAGCGCCAGTCACGCCGGTGGTGCCAACGCCAGCGCCAGTGCCGACGCCGACGGCGCTTACCACGACGCAGTCGGGCGACGGCTTCCTCGGCGCGTCGGTGACGGTGCCGCAGGGGATGGCGGTGACCGACCAGGCGCATATCTCCGGGGCGCACGCCGCCGGCGCGACGGGGAGCGTCACCTACAACCTCTACAAGGACAAGGGGTGCACCGTCGCCGCGGCGCCGGGCAGCGTCGCGACGGTCAGCAAAGGCGTGGCTGGTGTCTCCTCGGCGGTCAAGCCGAAGGCAGGCACGTACTACTGGCGCGCGAGCTACAGCGGCGACGCCCTGAACTCCGGCTCATCGAGCCCCTGCGGCAGCGAGATCCTGGTCGTGGCGGTGCAGGACACGAGCCTCGGCCTGCCCTCGACGAAGATCTGCTTGAGCCGGCGCAAGTTCGTCGTCCACCCGCGCGCGCCCAAGGGCGTGAAGCTGGTGAGCGTTGAGATCCTCATCAACGGCAAGCTCGCCAAGAAAGGCACGCTCTCCAACCGCGAGACGACGGTCAGCCTGATCGGCCTGCCCAAGGGGACCTTCAGGGTGGCGCTGATCACGAAGTCCTCCAAGGGCAAGACCTATGAGGACGTGCGCACGTTCCACACCTGCGTTCCCAAAAAACGCAAAAAATAGCCCGCCGGTACGGGCCCCTCTGAGCGACCGCCCGAGGCGGCCGCTCAGAGCTCGGCGGCTACCTGCTGGAGCACCTCCAGCGTGCTGCTCCTGTCGGCTTCGGTGTTTCCTCCGGTGCTGCTCAGGCTGAAGCCGGCCACGAGGTTGCGCACGCGCACGACGGCCTCGCTGACGTAGTCGATTTCCCCTCGTTCGTTGACTTCGCTGGTCGTCGCGATCGCCGCGTCGTCGCCGATGCCCGTGACAAACGAGGGCGGCGAGGCCTCGCCCGGGAAGGCGGGGGGGAGCGCGAAGTTGTCTTCGGCCTGCCCGATGCTCTCGTATCTCTTGACGTAGGAGGTGATCGCGAACACGCCGTCGAGGACCGTTTCTCCGGGTGCGACTTCCACGGTCTCGCCCCTGCCTCCAGGGAACAGGCAGACGGACGAGTAGATCCCGTTGGGGTCCCCGCTGTTGATGGCGAGGGATTTGTGCGTCACTTCTTCGACGGGCTGGTGGACGGGGATCGGGAGGTTGGGGACCAGGTTTTCGCAGCTGCGGCCGGCCAGCAGCACCTCGCAGCGTTTGCGCGGCGTGAGCGAGACGCTGCCTCCTCCCGCTCCGCCGGTGATCGCGAGGTCGCCTTCCTGGAACTGCTTCAGGGCTTTGGAGGGCTGGGTGGGGCAACTGCAGCCGTGCGGGTCCGAGCAGAGGTTGAGGGTCCTGAAATCGACCTCGTTGACGTCGCCCCCGCCGGTCGCGTGCAGGCGCACGTGGGGGTCCATCGCGCGTACTTCGAGCACCGGCGTTTCCTTCGGGAGCTTGAGCACGATGCGGTGGACGTCATCGGAGTGGGCAGCGGCCCGGAGCTCCACTTCGCTCGCCTTGATCTTGACCGTCGGCGGCGTGAAGCCGACCTCGCCGCGCGAGGGGACGTTGGGACCGTGCTCATCCCAGGCCGAGCCGAAGGCGGACTCGCGGAAGAAGGACGACGCCTCGGAATCGAGGAAGGATTCGCTCGGCGCGGCCGCGGCGTAGGCCGCTTCGTCATCGGCGGCCGCGAACATCGCCGCGAACCTGCCCCACGGCGAGGTGCCGCTGGAGGCCATGTGCCCGAAGAAGCCGATCGCGCTGTATTGGCGCGTGAACAGCGACATAGTGGGCGATGAGAGATATATCTTCCACCACCCGCGCGCACCGGGGTCGTTGGGCACGAGGTCCGATTGGACCCACGTGGCCGATCCCTCCACCAGCCAGTTTTTCCGCGGAATGTTGAGGTGTTCCACCGTCCCGGCCATCACGAACTGAAACACGTGAAAGACCTCGTGGGCGATGACGCCCCGAAGTTCCGAGTTGTGCGTGCCCTTTGCGATCCTGATCACGCAGCTCGCGGCCGGGCCGACCTGGCCGCCCTCGGCGTCTCGGCAGTCGGTGTCAGCCAGCGCCGGCAGCGATTTCGTCCCGTCGGGTTCCGTGGTGGGGGGCAGGATCGCCAGAGGCGACTCCGTGATCTTGATGAAGGGCGCTTTGCCGCCAGGCAGGCTGACGGCGGGCAGGCTGACGCCGAGTTTCGCACCCTCGAGTTCCACATAGTGCTTGACGAGGCTTTCATCGCCTGCGAGATATTTGCTCGGTCCCGCAAGTGCGGGCGAAGCGAACGCCGCCAGCGCACCGAGCGCCGCGATCGCGGCCAGCGACGTGAGCCGGGTTCGCGGTCGTGAGCACACGCCGGCGCCGCTCATCTGCTCAGCTGATCCGATCGGACCGACGGCATGCCGTGGAGCCTAACGTGCGGTGCGGAGAGGCCGGTAGCCGAAGGTGAACGCGTGGCCGGTCACTTCCGGCGCGGGGATGAAGCTAGCCGAACGTGAAGTCATAGCCCGTCACGCCGTTCGCGAAGCGCAGCGACAGTCGGTGCTGTTCGTCGCGCGGCAGCGAGACAAGTGAGTACAGGCGTTCGCGGCGGACGGTGACAACGCCGTCGTGGACGTCTTCGCCCGAGTCGGCCGCGGAGATCGGATGGCCGTCGAGCAGCACGTGCACCGACAGCGGGCGTTCGCCTGGCGAGCTCAATACCAGGTACACGTGCTTGGCCTTGAACTCCAAGTCCACGCCAGCCCCTGCGATGGCTTCGGCGGGCTGAGCTCCAATCTTCCACGTGCCGCTGTAGGCGAAGTCGTTGAGCGTCAGCGCCCCGGCGGGCGGTGAACCGTAGTCGTGCGTGCCCGACTTGGGTCCGTCGACCCAGCCCTGCCCTCGCAGAGTGCCCATGTACGTCTCGGGAGTTGCAATTTCCGACGGCACGACCACGTCGGCCGGGTGGCTCTTGCCGCCGACCTCATAGCCCGCTTCGGCGAGCAGCGCCCTGATCGCCGTTTCGGTCTTGTCGTAGTCGCCCTCGCCGAACGTCGCGTAGCGGACCTTCCCCTTGGCATCGATCAAGTAGTCGGCCGGCCAGTACTCGTTGCCGTACGCATTCCACGTGCCCATGTTGTTGTCCTGGACGACCGGGTAGCGCAAGCCGAACTGTCCGATCGCGTCCGACACGTTGCTCGCGTCCTTCTCGAACGCGAACTCCGGCGTCTCCACGCCGACGATCGTGAGGCCGTCCTTGGCGTAGGCGGCGTTCCATGCCTTCAGGTAGGGCAGCGTGCGGATGCAGTTGATGCACGTGTAGGTCCAGAAGTCGACCAGCACGACGCGCCCGTGCAGCGACGCGAGCGTCAACGGCCTGTCGCCCGGCGTGTTGAACCAGTCCTCGGTTTCCGTGAATTCCGGAGCTGTGCCCAGGACGGACAGCGAGTGGGCGTCGGCCAGCAGTGTCGCCTGGCTGGCGTCGCGGGCGGCCACGTGGACCTTTGAGGTGCCGGACCCTTCGCAATCGGAGGATCCGTTGGCGGCGACGAACTTCGCTTTGTGGCCGGTGATCTCCTCCAGACGGCTGGTCACCGTTTTCGAGCACTCGAGAGACGCGGTGATGTTGAAGTCGGGGATCTTTTCGGCGACGAACTGGTCGAAGTTCACGTCGAGGTTGGTGACTATCGCCACCGCTGTCAGGATCATGATCGTGCCGAGCACGCGCTGCAGCATCGGCCCGCGCCCGGCCTTGCGAACCCTGTCGAACACGCGCCTGCCGCCGAGCGCCAGCGCGAGCAGCACGACCGCCGAGCCGGCTGCGTACGCGAGCCCGATCACGATCGTTTTGCCGGAGGCGGCGCTGACGGAGATGACCGCGGCGAGGATCGGGCTCGCGCAGGGGGTGTAGACGAAGCCGAGCGCCCCACCGACGAGCATTCCCGAGAGGAAGCCGTCGCCGGTCGTGCGCGGCCCGAAGCGCGCCAGTTGCGACAGCGGCGCCTCCAGACGCGCGGCCACATCCGGCATCAACAGTGCGAGGCCGAACACCAGCAGCACGACGACCGCCACGTCGCGCAGCGGATCGCTGCCCAGGCCGACGCCGTCGACCACGCTCGCGAGCCCGACGACCGTAACCGTGAAGGTGATCGACAGGCCGAGCACGATGCCCAGCGGCCGTCGGCGGCCGCCGACGCTGCCCGCCGACAGCAGCGCGGGCAGCACCGGCAGCGCGCAAGGCGACAGGGCGGTGCCTGCTCCTGCGAGCACAGCGAAGGTCAGGAGAACGAGCATCGGCTTGTCTTACAGTCTCACTGGCGCCGGTTGCGTTACGCGCCGATTCACACGCTCAGCGCCTGAGGATCACGTACACGGTGGTCGCGGCGAACGCCATCTGCCCGAACGCGAGCGCCGTGCCGAGGTTGACCGCGCCGAGCGCGCCCGCGAGCGCGCTGGCGATCACGAACGCGCCGAACATGACAAGCAGGTTGCGTCTCATGCGAGCTGTCGCTCGAGCGCCGCGACGAGCGCCGGCACGTCCATGCCCCGGTCCTGCTCGGCCAGCAGCGCCAGCGCCGCGCGGCGCCCGCCGAGCGCTTTGAGGCCCCGTTCGCCGTGCTCCACGGCGAAGTCCGTCAGCGCCGCCGCGCGGCGAGCCGCGAGACGTCGCGCGCCGACGTCGAGTCCCGCGCGGTGCTCGTCGAGCGCGGCCACCAGCTCGTCGATCCCGCTCGGCGGGGACAGTGCTGAGACCGCCACCACGCGCGTCTGGCTCGAGCCGAGCGAGCGCAGCGCGGCGGCCAGGTCGCGCCTGGCTCGGGTCGCGATCTGGCCGAGGTCGGCCTTGGTGACCACGAGCACGTCGGGGATCTCCATGATCCCGGACTTCAAGAACTGCAGCACGTCGCCGCTGCCCGGCTGGACGACCACGACGACCGTGTCGGCCACGTCGGCGACGTCCGTCTCGGCCTGCCCTACGCCGACGGTCTCGATCACGACGATGTCGAAGGCCGCGGCAAGCGCCTCCGCTGCGCTGCGCGTCGCCTGTGCGAGTCCGCCCAGCCGCTCGCCTGCGGCGGTCGAGCGGATCAGCACGCCGCGGTCGGCGGGATCGAACTCGATCCGCGCGCGGTCGCCCAGCAGCGAGCCGCCCGAGCGGCGCGAGCTCGGATCGACTGCCAGCATCGCCACGGTGCGCCCCTCACCACCCACTTCGCGGGAGGTGCCCCGCCACGCGTGCAGCAGCGCCGAGAGCAGCGTCGACTTGCCCGCCCCCGGCGGTCCCGTCACGCCGATCACATGGGCCGGCGCCTCGCTCCCGAGCGCGACGGGGGAGACCTCGCGCAGCAGCGCGGCCGCCTGCTCGCGGTCCGCCGGCGCGGTGCTCTCCACGAGGTTCAAGGCCGCTGGCGCCGCGCTCAGGTCCTGCTCGCGCAGGCGCGCGCCGAGGGCGGCCCCGTCGTCACTCACGCTATGCCGTTGGCGGATGCGCCGCCGCCGGCGGCGACGGCGGGCTCGGCGCCTTCTCCCACGATCGCCACGATGTCGCGCATGATGCGGTTGATGTCGAAGTCCTTGGGCGTGTACACGGCGGCGACGCCCGCGTCGCGCAGCGCCGCGACATCCTGCTCGGGGATGATCCCGCCGACGACCACCGGGGCGCTCACGCCCGCCTCGTGCAGTGCGTCGATGACCGCTGGGATCAGCTCGCGGTGCGAGCCCGACAGGATCGATAGGCCGATGACATGCACGCCCTCCTGCAGGGCCGAGGCGGCGATCTGCGCCGGCGTCAGGCGGATGCCTTCATAGACGACGTCCATGCCGGCATCGCGTGCGCGCAGCGCGATCTGCTCGGCGCCGTTGGAGTGGCCGTCCAGGCCCGGCTTGCCGACGAGGATCTTGGGTCTGCGCCCGAGCTTCTCCTGCAGCTCTGAGACCTCGCTGCGCAGCTCGCCCAGCTCGCCATCTGAGGCGATCGCGGCGGCCTCGCCGACGCCGGTGGGGGCCCGGTAGCTGCCGAACACCTCGCGCAGCGTACGCGCCCACTCGCCGGTCGTCGCGCCCGCGCGCGCGGCGGCGATCGTCGCCACCATCAGGTTCTCGGCGCCATCCCGTTCGCGTGCGACCGCGGCGAGCGCCGCCAGCGTCTCGTCCACGGCCGCCTGGTCGCGCTCTGAGCGCCAGCGGCGCACGGCGTCGATCTGCTCGGCTTCGAGCGCGGGGTCGACGACGAGGATCCCGCCCTCGGCGTCGGCCGTGAGTGGCGATACCTCGGTCTCGGTGAAACGGTTCTGCCCGACCACGATCTGCTCGCCCGTCTCGATGCGGCGGATGCGCTCGCGATGGGAGTCGACCAGCGCGGCCTTCATGTAGGGGACAGCCTCGACCGCGCCGCCGTGCTCGGCGACGACGGCCATCTCCGCGCGCGCGCCCTCCAGCAGCTCCGCCACCAGTGCCTCCATCACCTTGGACCCCTCGAAGATGTCGGGGTACTCGAGGATGTCGGTTTCGTAGGCGAGCACCTGCTGGATGCGCAGCGACCACTGCTGGTCCCACGGCCGGGGCAGCCCGAGCGCCTCGTTCCAGGCGGGCAGCTGGATCGCGCGTGCACGGACGTCGCGCCCAAGGGTCACCGCGAGCGCCTCGAGCACGATGCGCTGCACGTTGTTCTCCGGCTGGGCCTCGGTGAGCCCGAGCGAGTTGACCTGCACGCCGTAGCGGAAGCGCAGGTGGCGCGGGTCCTCGACGCCGTAGCGCTCGCGTCCGAGCTCCTCCCACAGGATCGACATCGCGCGCAGCTTGGCGTGCTCCTCGACGAAGCGCACTCCCGCGTTGACGAAGAACGAGATGCGTCCGAAGACCTGCTCCAGGAGCTCCGCCGGCACGCGCTCGCGGGCGGCGTCGAGCACCGCGATCGCGTTGCTCATCGCGTATGCGATCTCCTGCACCGGCGTCGCGCCGGCCTCCTGCAGGTGGTAGGAGCAGACGTTGATCGGGTTCCACTTGGGGACATGCTCGACGGTGTAGGCGATCATGTCCGCGATCAGCCGCATCGAGGACGCCGGCGGGAACGCGTAGGTGCCGCGCGCGAGGAACTCCTTGATGATGTCGTTCTGGGTGGTGCCCTGGAGCTGCTCCTGGGCGACGCCCTGCTCCTCGGCGGCGACGATGTACAGCGCCAGCAGCCACGCGGCGGTCGCGTTGATCGTCATCGAGGTGTTCATCTCGGCGAGCGGGATGCCGTCCATCAGCGCGGCCATGTCCCCGCGGTGGGAGACCGGCACGCCTACCTTGCCCACCTCGCCGCGGGCGAGCTCGTCGTCCGGGTCATAGCCGGTCTGCGTGGGCAGGTCAAAGGCCACCGACAGGCCCGTCTGGCCCTTTTCCAGGTTGCGCCGGTACAGCTCGTTGGACGCCTTCGCTGTGGAATGACCCGCGTACGTGCGCATCATCCAGGGCCGGTCGCGCTCGGGTAGCCGCGCGTAGTGCTCGCCGCTCATGCAGTAATTGTACGGTCGGGCCGCGAGCTTTATCCTGCGGCCAATGGATCAGACGCTCGAGAAGCCGCGCACGCGTGGTCCCGGCGGTGGGCTGGGCGGCGACTGGAGGGTGATCGTCTGCAACGACGACCACAACACGTTCGACCACGTCGCCCGCACGCTCGCGCGTTTCATCCCCGGGATCACGCTCAAGCGCGGCATGGAGATCGCCAACGTGATCCACGCCTCGGGCAGGGCGATCGTCTACAGCGGCCAGCAGGAGCCCGCCGAGCACTACTGGGAGCAGCTGAAGGGCGCGGGGCTGACGATGGCCCCTCTTGAGCAGGGTTGAGCTAGGTGATGTCGAGCGCGGCGCCGTTGCCGTGGCCGTTGCCGCCGGCGAGCGCTGCGTCTGCGATGGCGCCGTGCGCGGTCCGGTCCCACCAGCCGTAGAGCACTGGCACCTGGTACCAGCTCGAGTGGCTTGCCCTGAAGAAGGTCATCTCATCCCCCTGCCAGTAGCGTTCCCAGTCGAGGTACTCCTCGAAGGCGGCCAGCTGCTGGAAGCGGTAGCGGTCATCGCGCTGACGGTAGACGTCGTACGAGCTCGCGCCGTAGCGCAGCGCGACGGCGGCGACCTCGTTGAGGGCCTGCTCGAAGTCATCGCCGCGGAAGCCCGTTGTGTACCACGGGACGATCACCGTGCCGGCCATCAGGCTCCCACCTCCGCGTGGATCGCGCCGGGGCCATCGGCGGTCTTGCCCTGGCCCTCGGAGTCGGCGCCGACGAGGATCGAGATCTTGCCGAGGTGCTTGTTTTCGAGCATCAGCTGATGCGCTTCGGCGACGCCGTCGAACTCGAGCGTGCGCCACAGCACCGGACGAATCTGGCCGCTCTCGATCAGCTCGTTGGCCTTCATGCACTCGTATGCGTTGGCGAAGTGCGAGCCGAGGATCTCCTTCTGCTTCATCCACAGGTAACGCACGTCGAAGTCGAGGTTGAAGCCGGTCGTGCCGGCGCAGATGACGACCTTGCCGAACGGCTTGACCGTGAACACGGAGGTCGGGAAGGTCGCCTGCCCGACGTGCTCGAAGACGATGTCGGGCGCGTCTCCGAGGATCGCCTTGACGCGCTTTGAGAACTCGCGCGAGACGCCGAAGCGCGCCTTGTCCTCGTCGGGAGTCTCCTTGCCGGTGCGCATCATCCCTGCGAACTCGGCGCGGTCGATGTAGTCGACGGCGCCGAGGCGCTTGACGAGCTCGCCCTTCTCGGCCGAGGAGACGACGCCGACGCAGTGCGCGCCGGCAGCGGCGCAGAGCTGTGTGGCGAACACGCCGAGGCCGCCCGCGGCGCCCCAGATCAGGACGTTCGCGCCGGCCTGCATCTTGCAGCGCGTGATCAGCATGCGATACGCGGTGAAGTACACGAGCCCGTAGGAGGCTGCCTCCTCCCACGTGAGCGCCTGGGGCTTGGGCAGCAGCTGCTGCGCCTGCACCTTCGTGAACTGCGCGAAGGAGCCCCAGGTCGTCTCGTAGCCCCAGATCTTCTGCGAGGGTGCGGCCATCGGGTCGAGGCCGTGCACCTCCGGATCCTCGTAGGAGGCCTGGTTGCAGTGCACGACGACCTCGTCGCCGGGCTTCCAGCGCGTGACGCCGGCGCCGACCTTCCACACGACGCCCGAGGCGTCCGAGCCGCCGATGTGGTGGCCGTACTCCGGGTGGTCGCCGTACTTCATCACCGACACGGGCTTGCCGAGCGCCGCCCACACGTTGTTGTAGTTGACCCCCGCCGCCATCACGCGCACGATCACCTCGAACGCTTCCGGTTCGGGAACCTCGATCTCCTCGATCTGGAAGGCGTCCTTGGGTTCGCCGAAGCGCTCCTCGCGGATGACCCATGCGGCCATCGTCTTCGGCAGCTCGCCGGGCTCGGCGTCTACGGTTGAGACTTGTTGGAGATCGATTGCCACGTGCTCTTGAACCTCGTCGGTAGGAAACGGGGGAACGACGCAATCCTACCCCCCGCGCTACGCTCGATGCCGAGTGTCCGATCCAGAGCCTTCTGAGGATTCCGAGGAGACCCCCGCAGAGCAGGGCCCGAACATCATGATGCCGCCGGAGGAGTTCGCGGGCAAATGGGCCAACGCAGCGGCGATCGCGCGCACACCGCACGAGTTCACGCTCGACTTCATGCGCATCGGGCCGCAGGGGCAGCAGGGGATTGTCGTCTCGCGCGTGTCGTTCTCGCCGCTGCTCGCCAGCCAGCTGCTGGATTTGCTCGGCGAGCAATGGCAGGCATACACGGAGGAATCGGGTATCCCGCCTGAGGGCGAGGGTGAGCGCGATGACTGAAGAGCAGCCGTTCAAGGACGCAGATGAGATGGAGCCGACGAAGCTGCCGCTGAAAGCGCCCAACGTGATCAGCACGCTCGATACGCCGCCGCACCCCGATGCTGTCAGGGCGCACGACGCGTCGATCCGCAAGCACCTCCAGGACCAGAAGCCGCGCGAGGATCGCCCGGACGCCTAGCGTCAGGCAGGCGGGAACGGCAGCGCGAGCATCACGGCGCTCGCGTCGTGCTCGCCGACGCTGAGCGTGTCTCCGGGTTCGGCCTCGCGGCGCACGAGCGCGAGCGCGATCGGGCCGAGCCGGGGGGAGAGGACGGTGCTGCCGACGCGTCCGACGGGCCGCTCGCCCAGCAGCAGCTCGTCTCCGGGCGCCGCGGGCTCGGACAGGCGCAGGCCGCGCAGGTGGCGGTTGGGCTTGCCCTTGTAGTGCAGGCGCGCGACCGTCTCCTGACCCACGTAGCAGCCCTTGGTGAAGCTCACCGCACGCTCGTTGAGCCCCGCCTCCTGGGGGATGACGCTGTCGTCGAGGTCGATCCCGTAGCGCGGGCGGCCGCGCTCGACGCGCAGGCACTCGGCCGCCTGCTCAGAGACGGCCGGCGCGCCGCGTGCGTGCAGGGCTGTGCTCAACGTCTGGGTGTCGGCGGCGTCGCAGATGAGATCGACGCCCAGGTCGGTGCGCACGGCGAGCGCTTGGATGCCGTCGAGCTCGACCGCCGCGTTGGCGTGCTCGAGCGCAGCCAGGCGCTCGGCGCCGGCGAGCGCCGCCGCTTCGGGACCGATCAGCGACAGCAGCCCGCGCTCGATCGTGCGCTTGTGGAGCTCGACCTCGTAGCCGACCTTGAAGCGGCGGATCATGTCGAACAGGCCCTGCAGCGCGACGCGCTCGGTGTCGAGCAGGAGCTCGGCGGGAGCGGTGGTCGCATGCTCGGCCGCGTCCTTGTTCTCGTGCTCGGCATCGACGGCCTCGCCGACGGCCAGGATCCGCAGGTCGCCGAGCATCTTGCCCTTGTGCGTGAGGAAGGCGGCGTAGCAGCCTTCGCCCGGGCGCAGCGTCATCAGCTCGTTGGTGACCTGGCCGTTGAGGAACTCCAGCGCCCCTGAGCCGGTGAGCGCGAGCTTGCCCCGCTGCGAGCGATCCACCACGCCGCAGCTCTCGAGCAGGAGCCGATACTCGCCGGCGAGCGTGCCCCCGCCGGGGTCCGCGACCGTGTCCGCGCGTGCACTGGTCATGGCTTCGAGAATAGCCGCGCTAGGCTTCGGGCCAATGGCACTCGCCGAGGACTTCCAGATGATCGTCGACTCGCTGCCCGAGGACTGGACGGACATCGAGTTCGATCTGCGGATCGCTGACGAGTCGCGCTACGTCGAGGCGGCGCTGTTCCTGGCGACGTGCAACGCCCGCCCGTTCTCCCATCACGACTGGCACTGGCGTGTGCTGGTCGCCCATCGGTTCGGGCACGCGGCTGCGGCGCAGACTGTTCACGGCTCGCTCGGGCTGCTCGACGAAGCGGGGATCGAGGGCGAGATGGTCGTGCGCGAGGTGCGCAGCGGACGCGTGGAGGTCGTGCAGATGTGGGGCCGCCCGCAGTCCGCGCGCGAGGAGTTTCGCCGCCTCCGGGCCCAGTAGCGATGGCGCGTGTGCTCACGGTCACACGCGACCTGCTGTTCGGCTCGCAGGTCCAGGGAGCGCTGACGCTGGCAGGACACGACGTGGAGCTGCTCGGCGACGAGGCGCGGCTCAGAGAGCGGCTCGTCGACGCCGCGCGCCCCGGTCGGCCGGCGGCGGACGTGCTGGTGCTCGACCTGACCGACGGCGATCTCGACGGCGCGTCGATCGTCGAAGCGCTCACGGGGGAGGGCGGGCTCGACGGGATGCGCACGCTGGGCTTCTACTCGCACGTCGAGGTCGCGGCGCGCGAGCGCGCCGAGCACGCGGGCTTCGACATGGTGGTCGCGCGCTCGCGCATGGCGCGCGAAGGCGTCGCGCTGGTGGAGGGATTGCTCGAGGGGTAGCGCTATGCGGCGCTGGTCTGCGGGACGGCCGGTGCGCGAGCGGCGCGACGCAGCAGCGGGTGGTCCGGGGGCGCGCCCGGTCCGGGGATCGCGCGCGCGTCGTGCACGGACAGCTTCACGCCGCACTTCTCGCATACGCGGTGCTCGTCGACGGCGCCGCCGCAGTCGCGATGTTCGAGCAGCACCACCGGCCCGCCGGCGGGGACGGCGTAGCGGTCGCCCCACTGCATCAGCGCGACCATCGTCGGCCACAGGTCGAGACCCTTCTCGGTGAGACGGTATTCGTAGCGGGGCGGGCGCTCCTGGTAGAGGCGCTTCTCGAGCACGCCGGCGTCGAGCAGGCGCGTCAGGCGCGTCTGCAGGACGTTGCGCGCGATGCCTAGGTTCTCCTGGATCTCGTCGAAGCGGCGCAGGCCGAGGAAGACGTTGCGCACGATCAGCAGCGACCAGCGCTCGCCCACTACCTCGAGCGCGCCGGCGATGCTGCACACCTGGGTGTCGTAGTCATTACCGAGCATCGTCACTCGATTCTAGACGAACGAGTTGCATGATGCAACCCTTGTGCTATGGTCCGTTTCATCATGCAACGGAAATGGCGCGTCTCGCTGATCGTGTGTGTCGGGGTGTTCATGTCGAGCCTCGACCTGTTCATCGTCAACATCGCCTTCCCGGCGATCAGCAAGCACTTCGGCGGGGCCTCGCTCGGCTCGCTGTCGTGGATCCTGAGTGGCTACGCGATCGTGTTCGCCGCGTTGCTGGTCCCTGCGGGCCGCTGGGCGGACGCGTTCGGGCGCAAGCGCGCGTTCCTGCTGGGGCTGGGGGTCTTCGTGGCCGCGAGCACCGCATGCGCGCTCGCGCCGTCGGTCGGCTTCCTGGTCGCGGCCCGCATCGTGCAGGCCGCGGGCGGCGCGCTGATGCTGCCGACGTCGCTGGGGCTGATGCTGCCGGAGTTCGGGCCGCACGAGCGCCACGTGGCGATCGGCGTGTGGGCGGCCACTGGCGGCATCGCCGCCGCGGCGGGCCCGCCGCTGGGCGGTCTGCTGGTGCAGGCCGACTGGCGCTGGGTGTTCCTGGTGAACGTGCCGATCGGTCTGCTCGGCCTCGGCTTCGGCCTGCGCACGCTCGCCGAGCGGCGCGAGCTCGGCGCCGGTCGCCCGGACGTGCTCGGCGCGGGCGCGCTGATCGTCGCGATCGGCTCACTGGTGGTGGCGATCGTCAAGGGCCAGGAATGGGGTTGGGGCTCGCCGGCGATCCTCGCGCTGCTCGCGGTCACCGCGGTGGGGCTGCCGGCGATCTGGTCGCGCTCGGAACGCCACGACGCGCCGATCGTGGAGCCCGCGATGCTGCGCGTGCGCAGCTTCGGCCTGGCGGTCGGCGCCTCGGTGCTGTTCTTCGCGGGCTTCGGAGCGATGCTGCTCGCGGGCGTGCTCTTCCTAACCGGCGTTTGGCATGAGAACGTGCTCACGGCCGGCCTGATGCTGTTCCCCGGCCCGGCGATGGCGACCGCGTTCAGCGTGCCCTCGGCCCGCCTTGGCGCGCGCGTCGGCTACCGCATACCAGGAGTGGTGGGTGCCCTGCTGTTCGTCGCCGGCCAGATCTTCTACATCACACAGACGGGCGACAGGCCCGCCTACCTGTCCGAGTACCTGCCGGGGATCATGATCAGCGGCGCGGGCGTCGGCCTGGTGATCCCGACGCTCACCGGCGCCGGTGCGTCCTCGCTCGCGCCCGAGCGCTTCGCGACGGGTGCGGCTGTGCTGACGATGGGCCGCCAGATCGGCGCCGCGCTCGGCGTGGCGGTGCTCGTGGCGGTGCTCGGGACCAGCGTCGGCAGCGCCTCGGACTTCCACTCGGCGTGGCTGATCAGCGTCGTCGGCGGCGTCGCGACCGGCCTGGCGCTCGCGGCGATCGGCCGGCCGGTGAGATCCCCCTCCGCGAACGCGGTCGCGGATCTGCCGCTGGCAGAGGAGGCGTTGGCCGAGATGTCGCTTGTCGAGCCGCCGCTGGCGGACGCCTCGCTCGTCGTGGAGAACGTCGCGTGAGCGCGATCGAGCGCATGCGCGAGCGGAGGTTCAGCTGGGAGGACCCGGCTGTGGCAGCCGCGGCCGCGATGGAGTTGCCGGGTCTCGAGTGCATGCAGGCGATCGTCGACGGCACGCTGCCGCCGCCGCCGATCGCGCGGCTGCTCGACTTCACGATCGTGGAGGTGCAGGAGGGCCGCGCGGTGTTCGCGATGGAGCCGGCCGAGTGGATGTACAACCCGATCGGCTCCGTCCACGGTGGCATCGCCGCGACGATCCTCGACTCGTGCATGGGCTGCGCCGTGCACACGACGCTCGAGGCCGGTGTCGGCTATACGACCGGCGACCTGCAGGTCCGCTACATCCGCGCGATGGGCGAGACGACCGGGCGCGTGCTGGCAGAGGGCCGTGTCGTCCACCGGGGACGGCGCACGGCGACGGCCGAGGGGCGGCTGTTCGTGGAGTCGGACGAGACGCTGATCGCCCACGGCACCACTGGGTGCGTCATTCTGCGCTGAGGGCGCCAGCCGGAGGCGCTGGGCTGAGGCTCAGCTGGGCGTGGTGGCGGCGCCACCACCGAGGTCGGCGAGCGCGGCCTCGGCCGGATCGAGGGGAACGATCGCGGCGTTGGGCACCCGCTGGAAGGGCAGCTGGCCGTCCTTGGCGCGGGTGTAGAGGGCGGCCCTGATGACCATCCCGTGGCAGACCACCAGCGCCGGCAGAGCCCCGGCCTGGACGCGCTCCAGGGCGGCATTGACGCGAACCTCCTGCTCGGTGAAGGACTCCCCGCCGGGAAAGGCGAAGCCGGGCTCGGCGGCGGCGAAGGCGTCGAACAGCTGTGGCGCTTGCGCCCGGACGTCGGCGAAGGAGCGGTCGGTCCACTCGCCCGCGTCGGTCTCCATCAGACGCGGGTCCTCGACGGGCTGCAGACCGATGCGGGCGGCGACTATGTCTGCCGTTTCGCGCGCACGCAGCAGCGGGCTGCACCACAGCGCCCGAAAGCCGTAGGCGACGGCGCGCTCGGCGAGCTCCGCCGCCTGGGCGCGGCCGGTGTCGTTGAGCGGCACCTGCTGCTGGCCCTGGAAGCGGCCCTCGTGGTTGTAGGCGGTCTCGCCGTGGCGGGCGAGGTAGACGCCGGTGGCCGAGCGCTCGGTCAGGATCGGTCGAACCGGTCGAGGTTCATGACCTTGTCCCAGGCGGCGACGAAATCGCCCACGAACTTCTCCTCGGCGTCGTCGCAGGCGTGAACCTCCGCGAGCGCTCGGAGCTCGGAGTTCGAGCCGAAAACGAGGTTGACGGAGGTTGCGGTCCACCTGACCTCGCCGGTCGCGCGATCGCGCCCCTCGTAGACGTTCTCCGCCGAGCCCGACGGCTTCCACTCCGTGCTCATGTCGAGCAGGTTCGCGAAGAAGTCGTTGCTCAGCGTCTCCGGCCGGTCGGTGAAGACGCCGTGCGGGGACTGCCCGTGGTTTGCGTTCAGGGCACGCATGCCGCCGATCAGCACGGTCATCTCCGGAGCGGTCAGCCTCAGCATGTAGGCCCGCTCCAGCAGCCCATGCTCGAGCGGCATCGTCTCTCCGGGGCGGAAGTAGTTGCGGAAGCCGTCGACGGTCGGCTCGAGCACGGCGAAGGACTCGACGTCGGTCTGCTCCTGGGAGGCGTCGGTGCGCCCCGGGGCGAAGGGGACCGAGATGTCGTGACCGGCGTTCTTGGCGGCCTGCTCGACGGCCGCGCAGCCGCCGAGGACGATCAGGTCGGCGATCGAGATCCGCAAGCCGGCGGATTGCGACTCGTTGAAGTCCTTCTGGATCTGCTCGAGCGTCTCGAGCGCGCCCGCGAGCTCAACCGGTTCGCTCCACTCCCAGTCCTTCTGGGGCGCCAGGCGGGCCCGCGCTCCGTTCGCGCCGCCGCGCTTGTCGGTGCCGCGGAACGAGGCGGCCGACGTCCAGGCGGTCGAGACCAGTCGGCCGATCGACAGGCCCGAGCCGAGGATCTTCTCCTTCAGCGAGGCGATCTCACCGGCGCCGACGAGGTCGTGATCGACGGCGGGGACGGGGTCCTGCCACAGCTGCTCCGCCGGAACCCACGGGCCGAGGTAGCGCGCGATGGGTCCCATGTCGCGGTGCAGGAGCTTGTACCAGGCCTTGGCGAAGGCATCGGCGAGCTGGTCGGGGTTCTCGTAGAAGCGCTTGGAGATCGGTCCATAGATCGGGTCGACCTTCAGGGCCAGGTCCGTCGTGAGCATCATCGGCGCGTGCCGCTTGGACGGGTCGTGAGCGTCCGGCACGGTGCCCTGGGCCTCGGGATCCTTGGCGGTCCACTGCTTCGCCCCGGCGGGACTGCTCGTCAGCTCCCAGTCGTACTCGAACAGGTTCTCGAGGAAGCCGTTGTCCCACTTCGTCGGCTCCTGCGTCCACGCCCCCTCCAGGCCGCTGGTGATGGTGTCGGCGCCATTGCCGGTGCCGGCGCTGTTCCTCCAGCCGAGGCCCTGCTCCTCGATGGGGGCGGCCTCGGGCTCGGGGCCGATGTTGGCGGGGTCGACGGCGCCGTGGGTCTTTCCGAAGGTGTGGCCGCCGACGATCAGGGCGACGGTCTCCTCGTCGTTCATGGCCATACGGGCGAAGGTCTCACGGATGTCCTTGGCTGCCGCCAGCGGGTTGGGGTCTCCGTTTGGGCCCTCGGGGTTCACGTAGATGAGGCCCATCTGGACGGCGCCGAGGGGCTTGGCGAGGTCGCGCTGGCCGCTGTAGCGCTCGTCCCCCAACCAGGTGTCCTCGCTGCCCCAGTAGATCTCCTCGGCCTCCCAGATGTCCTCGCGGCCGAAGCCGAAGCCGAAGGTCTGGAAGCCCATCGATTCCATCGCCACGTTGCCGGCGTAGACGAGCAGGTCGGCCCAGGAGATCTTGCGGCCGTACTTCTGCTTGATCGGCCAGAGCAGCCGGCGCGCCTTGTCGAGGCTGGCGTTGTCGGGCCAGCTGTTGAGCGGGGCGAAGCGCTGGGCGCCGCTGCCTCCGCCACCGCGACCGTCGGCGATGCGGTAGGTGCCGGCGGCGTGCCAGCTCATGCGGATGAACAGCGGCCCGTAGTGGCCGTAGTCGGAGGGCCACCAGTCCTGTGAGGTGCTCATCAGCTCGATCAGGTCGCGCTTCAGCGCATCGAGGTCGAGGGTCTGGAGCTCCTTGGCGTAGTCGAAGCCCTCGCCCATTGGGTCAGAAAGGGACGAGTGCCGGTGCAGGACGCTCAGGTCGAGCTGGTTGGGCCACCAGTCGTTGTTCGTCCTCGGACTGGGCACCTTCGGAGTCGGGCTCGGGATCGCCGGGTTCTCGCTCTCGCTGATGCTCTCAGTCATGTGTTGCTCCTGTCGCTTTTCTCGTTGACGGCTGCTGGGCGTCGAGGTACCGGCGCCCTCGGCGAGCACGAGGGTACTACGGCACGGCGGCCGGACCCGCGGGCCGACGCGGTCGTCATAGACTCAAGGCAATGCGCCGCCGGGTGACCTTCTCGCGCAACCTGACGCTGTCGCTGTCGCGGACGTGCCGCTGCTACTGCAAGTACTGCGCGTTCGCCACGCACCAGGCGCACCTGTACGCGCCGGAGGAGGTCCTCGAGATCATCGACGGCGCCGCCAGGCGGCAGGTAAAGGAGCTGCTCGTGCTGACCGGCGAGCGCCCCGAGGTCAACCCGGAGGTCGCGGCGCGACTGCGCTCCCACGGCCACGAGGACTTCACGTCGTATGTCGTGTGGACGTGCGAACGCGCGCTCGAGCGGGGCCTCTTGCCGCACACCAACCTCGGCGTGCTCTCACGCGAGGATCTCTCGCGGCTGCGTGAAGTGACGGCGTCGCAGGGCCTGATGCTCGAGTCGATCTCCGAGCGGCTGATGCAGACCGTGCACGCGGGCTCGCCGACCAAGCACCCTGAGCGGCGCCTGGAGACGATCCGCGCGGCGGGTGAGCTGCGCATCCCCTTCACGAGCGGCATCCTCGTGGGAATAGGGGAGAGCGAGCAGGAGCGCGTCGAATCGCTCGAGGCGATCGCGGCGGTGCACGCCGAGCACGGGCACATCCAGGAGGTGATCCTGCAGAACTTCGTCCCGCACCAGCGCTACTACGGCCAGGAGCCGGCGCAGATCGCCGATGCGGCCGCACGCGAATACTGGCGCACGGGCGTCGCCGACGCCCGGCCCGAGCTGCCGCTGCCCGAGTGGGCCTGTCCGGTGAGCATCGAGGACATGAAGCGCCTGATCGCCGAGACGCGGCGGTTGATGCCGGACGTCGGCATCCAGATCCCGCCGAACCTCGCCGACTGGTGGGGCGAGCTGGTCGCCGCTGGAGCGACCGACCTGGGCGGCCTCAGCGCCAACGGCGATCACATCTCACCCGAGCACCCGTTCCCCTCGCCGCACCAGGTGCGCAAGGAGCTGCAGAAGGACGGCGTCGCGTTGACCGAGCGGCTGTGCGTCTATCCGAAGTACATCGACCCGGAGTGGATGGCGCAGGGCGTGATGGACACGATCAAGGTCAAGTACTGGAGCTTCATTCCGCGCCGCGGCTCCGGTCGTACCGATCCGATCGCAAGCGGTGCCCCGCCGATCCGCCCCGACCTCGTCGCCGGCGCCACGCGGCGCGCGCGTGACGGGTTCGCGCTGAGCGCGCAGCAGTTGACGGCGATGTTCGCCGAGACGCGGCCGGAGGCGATCGAGGACATGCGCCAGGCCGCCGACGAGCTGCGCGCGGAGCTGGCGGGCGAGCTGGTGACGTTCGTGGTCAACCGCAACATCAACATCTCCAACGTGTGCACCGTCGGCTGCGCGTTCTGCGGCTTCGGCCAGGGCAAGCGCTCTCCCGACGCCTACGAGCACGACGAGCACGAGTTCGTGGCGCGCATCCACGACGCGCTCGAGTTCGGCGCCACCGAGCTGTGCATCCAGTCGGGCATCCATCCCGACTGGGCGCTCGAGGACTACCTCGGGTGGCTGCGCCTGGCGAAGGCCACCGCCGCGGACGCGGGGTCGGAGCTGCACCTGCACGCCTACAGCCCGATGGAGATCGCGCACATGTGTGACATCTCGGGGCTGGCGCCCGCGGAGGTGTTCGCGCGCCTGCGCGACGCGGGCCTCGGCTCGACGCCGGGCACCGCCGCGGAGGTGCTGCACGACGGCGTGCGCGAGCGCATCTCTCCCAACAAGCTCCCAGTCGCGCGCTGGGTCGAGATCATCGAGGCCTCACACGCGGCCGGTCTGCGCTCGACCGCGACCGTCATGTTCGGCCACATCGAGGAGCCGTGGGAGCTCGCCGAGCACATGCGCGTGATCCGCGAGCTGCAGGAGCGCACCGGCGGCATCACCGAGTTCGTGCCGCTGTCGTTCATCCCCTTCCAGACCCTGCTGGGACGGACTCATGGCGTGGAGGAGATCTCTCGAGAGGAGAACCTCAAGCACACGGCCGTCTTCCGCCTCGCACTCGGACGAAGCGTGACGAGCGTGCAGGCGAGCTGGGTGAAGATGGGACTCGACGCCGCCACCGAGTCGCTGCGCTGGGGCGTCAACGACCTCGGCGGCACGCTCATGGAGGAGTCGATCAGCCGCCTCGCGGGCAGCTATCACGGCACGCGTCTGGAGCCCGAGCAGCTCGTCGCCGCCGCTCACGAGGCTGGGCGCCCGGCGGCCGAGCGCACGACGCTGTACGAGATCAGGCGCCGCTACCCGGTGCTCTCGCCGCCCGCCGCAGGTGGGGTGCCGGTAGCGGCATAGCCCGCGCGGCGGCTCTTCTCGAACGTGCTCTGCGGCCAACGCTCGCCCAGCGCGCGCCGCGCGTCCTGCTCGGAGCCGAACCCCTCTAGCCGCCTCAGCCTGCCGTCCTCGATCAGCGCGACGTGCACGATGTGCGCGTCGACGTCGATGCCGCTGCGCAGGCCGTGCCCCCTGGCGTGGACGAGGATCACCACGTCATCGCCGCGGGCGCTGATCTCCTCAGGTTCCGCCAGCAGCCGATCCCAGGGCTCGTTGGCGTCCGCGTACCAGCGTCGTACACCCTCGTGACCGCGATAGACCCGGCCGCCGAGGTCACTCAGGAACGGATATATCTCGACGTCCTCGCGATAGCAATCGACGAGCGCCTCGACATCACCGCAATTCCACGCGGCGTAGGCACGTCGGACCAGTGTGAGGTTGTCCTCGGCGATGGTCACGGAAGTATGTCGCGGACGCCGAGCCGCTGGATCGCCGCCAGCGCTCGTCCCGCCTGCGCGTGGCGGTAGGATCGCTCACTCGCCGGCCTCGGAGGCACTATGGACTACGAGACATTGCTGTACGAGAGTTCCGGGCATGTTGTGACGCTGACGTACAACCGCCCGGACCAGCACAACGCGGTCAACCGCACGATGAACGCCGAGCTGCACGACGCCTGGCAGCGCTTCCGCGACGATGACGACGCGTTCGTGCTGGTGATCACGGGCGCGGGGGAGACGACGTTCTGCGCAGGGTGGGACCTCCAGGACGCCGCTACGTTGAACGAGCTCGGCGACTACGACGCGTTTCGCGTCGGGCTCTACAACAGCCCGGGCGAGTGCGGCTACACGCGCAGGGCCGACATCTTCAAGCCCGTGATCGCCGCCGTCAACGGGTACGCGTTCGCCGCCGGTCTCGAGACCGCGCTCCTGGCGGACATTCGCATCGCCTCGGCCAACGCGGAGTTCGGGGCGCTCGAGCGGCGGTGGAACATCGTCGGCGGCGACGGCATGACGGTCAGACTGCCGCTGGTCGTCGGATTCGCAAAGGCGATGGAGCTGGTGATCACCGGGCGTCGCATAGATGCCGCAGAGGCGCTGCGAATCGGCTTGATCAACGAGGTGGTGCCCCGAGGGAACGCACTGGCACGCGCGCAGGAACTGGCGCGGGAGATCGCCGCGCTGCCTCAGGGGGCGATTCGCAGTGACAAGGAGAGCATCATGCGCGGCGTCGGGCGCACGCTCGAGGAGCGACTGCGGATCGAGGCCGAAATGGTGATCTCGATGTTCATGCGGCGTGACTCCCACACGCTCGGAGCGGCCGCGTTCAAGGCCGGCGATCTCACGCCCGAGTGGCCGCATCACGGACTGTAGGCGCGCTGAGCATCCGCCGAGGGGCGGCGCGGGACTCGAGCGTGACGCGATAGGCGGTGAACAGGATCGATTGCTCGCTCATCAGGTGCGCCGCTCCCGCCATCAGCAATCGCATCAGACGCCACGTGCGCTCATCGGTCGCCGCGACGATCTCAGAGCGTCGATCGGTCCAACGCCTCAGCGCTTTCAGCGGCCACAGGTAGTAGTTGCGCCGGTCGTTCTCGAGCGCGACCACGTCGAAGTGCGAGCGCGCGAGGGCCTTCGTGAAGGCCGGCAGATAGACGAGGCGGAAGGCGCCGGGCCAGACGTGTCGTGTGACGAAGGTCGAGATTCCCCACGGGCGGTCCTTTGAGGCGAAGTCCATGTAGACCCGGCCTCCGGGTCGCAGCCACCGCTCCAGACGACGCATAACCGCGCGGTAGTTCGCGAGATCCTCGATCGAGCCCATCAGGCTGATCGCATCGAACTGATGCTCCGGCTCATAGGTGAAGAAATCCTGGTACAGAGTCTGCGCCTCGAGCCCGTCACCATCAAGCCGCGAGCGCGCGTAGGCGAGCTGATGTCGAGAGAGGCTGATGCCTGTCGCCTGCACCCCGCGCTCGGCGCAGTAGCGCAGGAAGCCGCCCCAGCCGCAGCCGACATCGAGCAGCGTCGAGCCGCTCTGCAGGCCAAGGTGCTCGTACGCGTACTCGAGCTTGCGGATCGCCCCATCCTCGAGCGACTCGTCCTCGGTCGCATACAGCCCGGGCGTGTACACGTTGTAGCGCTCGTCGATCCCGTACAGCTGCATGTTCTCTGAGTCATAGTGTTTGGCGATCCAGCGGGGGTTCAGGCGCCGGCGCCCGAACAGCAGCGGCTCGAGCAGCGTCCACGCACGCAGCAGCGGCCGAACGTCCGACAGCGCCACCCGCAGGCGCATCGCCGCCACGAGGTCGCCTGCGATGTCGATGTCGCCGCACAGATACGCCTCGGCGATCCGCAGCTCGGAGCGCGAGCGCAAGGCGGCGAGCCCATCGGCGTTGACGGCCACCACCTCGACGACCGGCTCGCCATTGCCGATGTGTTCGGTCTCGCCGTCGGCGCCACGCAGCGCCAGAGGGAGGCCTGTCTCTTCTACGCCTCGTCGCGCACGCGCTGAGAGTATCGCCCTACTGGCACTCACATTGCCCCCCTTTACGGACTTACCGTAAAGCTAGCAAGCAGGCTCGTGCACGGCGCTCTGCGCCGTCACGCGGGCACTCGCGGAGCGCCCCAGGCGGGCGACCTCCTCGTCCATCAGCGGCAGGGTGCGCTTGGTGTCACGCCTGCTCAGCAGCTCCATCGCTTTCGACGTCAGCGCCGGCTTCAGCCAGCGCAGCACCCCCACCCAGTCGGGCACGTTGACGCGGTTGGCGCGTTTCTCAATGCCGCGTACGAACGCCTCGGCGCACAGCTCCACCGACGTCGTCGCGCCCAGCGGTCCCGGAAGTGAGGTGAGCATCTCGCGAAACGCCTGCAGGTCGCGCTTGGCGTCTCGCACCATCGGCGTGTCGATCCAGGACATGTGCGCGCTCCCGACCGCAACGCCGCGGTAGCCGAGCTCGAGGCGCAGCGCGTTGGCGAAATGCTCAACCCCGGCCTTGCTCGCGTTGTACGCGGCGAGACCTGGAGCCGCCGCGTAGGCGGCCTCGGAGGAGACCACGAGGATGTAGCCCCTGCGCCGCAGGACCTCGGGCAGCGCCGCGCGGACTGTGTGAAAGACACCTGTGACGTTGATGTCGATGACACGGCGGAAGATCGCCGGATCGACCGTCGCCACCGAGCCGTAACTGGCGATGCCCGCGCCCGCGATGACGACGTCGATGCCGCCGAAGCGCTCGACGCCATGTGCGACCGCCGCCTCCATGTCGGCCAGCTCGGTGACGTCGCCGGTGATCGAGGTCGCGCTGTCCTCGCCGAGGCGCTCCACGAGCTCGCGCAGCGGCTCGGCGTCGAGGTCGACGAGCACGACCTTCGCGCCGCGCGCCACCAGCTCGCCAGCCGTCGCTGCTCCGACGCCGCGCGCGCCCCCGGTGATCAGCGCCACCTTGCCCTGCAGAGACATCCTCACCGCCACAGCACAACCATACACCCGCGCTACAGCTCGAGCAGGAAGCGCTCGACCTGCTCCAGCAGCAGTTGGTGGTAGGCGATGCCGAAGCGCAGCGTCGCCCCGGCGCTGGCGCGTTGCGCGGCGCTCCATCCGAGCTCCTGTGCGATCGAGTCCCCGGCGCTCTGCATGTCGGCCAGCAGCCCCTCCAGCTCGCTCAGCTTCGCCTGGTGCCATTCGCGCCTACGTGTGAAGATCGCGTGGGGGTCGGCGCCGGCGAAGATCTTCAGCATGCCCTCGTCGCGCAGCTCCGGCGGCGCGGACTCGGGCGAGTCGGCCCACTCGCCCAGCGCTTGGCGCCCGCTGTCGGTGAGCGCGTAGAGCTTGCGACGACGCCCCCCGCTCTCCTGGACCTCGGACAGGAAGCCTCCCTGGGCGAGCCTGGTCGGCTCGGAGTAGATGGTCGTGTGGGGCACATGCCAGAAGTTCTCGATCGACTGCTCCAGCGCGCGCTTGAGGTCATACGGAGTCGCCTCGCCGAGGAGGTCGAGCAGGCTCAGCACCGCGTAGGAGGTGCTCGTCAGGCGTATCTGCTTGCTTTTCATAGTTCCATCTGTATAGTCCGGGTGGAACTATAGATAGGGCAAGGACCTTCGCCCGGAACCGATCGACGCGCGCCCGCGCGGGAGGTGGCTGAGGTGGACCATCAGGAACATTCGCCGGAGATCATGCCTGACGGCTCGGAGGATGCCGCTGCCGCTGCATTGGGCCACGACGCTGCGAATGCCTCGAGCGACGCCTACGACGCGGTGATCGTGGGGGCGAGCCTCGCCGGCTGCACCACTGCGATCCTGCTCGCCCGCGCCGGGGCGCACGTGGCGCTGCTCGAGCAGCGCCCGGATGCGAGCGCGTTCAAGCGCATCTGCACGCACTACATCCAGTCCTCGGGCGTGCATACGCTCGAACGACTCGGACTGCTGGAGCCGATGCTGGCGGCGGGGGCGCTGCGCTCGCGGGGTCGCCTGCAGACGCGTTGGGGATGGATAGAGCCGCCGGTCAAGAGCTCCGTGCCGAGCGGTGTGAACCTGCGCCGCGAGCATCTGGACCCGATGATTCGCGCGATGGCCGGCGAGACCCCGGGAGTGGAGCTGATCCTGGGTGTCACCGTGGACGAGCTGCTGCGCGAGGACGGGATCGTGTGCGGCGTGCGGGCGCGCGACCGCCACGGCGAGACGCTGGCGCTGCGCGCGCGGCTGGTCGTCGGCGCGGACGGCCGCGACTCGCACGTGGCCAAGCTGTCGGGGGTGCGCACGAGAACTGTGCAGCACGGGCGCTTCGCGTATGGCGGCTACTTCGAAGGGCCCGCCCCAGAGGGCGCCCCGGATGCCTCGCTGTGGCTGCTCGACCCGCACATGGCCGCCGCGTTCCCCACCGACGGTGGTCTCACGTTCTACGCGGTAATGCCGACGAAGGATCGCCTGCCGGAGTTCCGCAGCGACCCGCTCAAGGCGCTCACGGAGTTCGTCGCTGCCGTGCCCGATGCGCCGCCGATCCGGGCGTCGCGCCTGGTCGGGCAGATCACGGGCAAGATCGACATGACCAACGTCATCCACACTCCCAGCGCCCCCGGCTTCGCGCTCGTCGGCGACGCCGCGGGCGCCCTCGACCCGCTGTGGGGGGTCGGCTGCGGCTTCGCGCTGCAGTCCGCGGAATGGCTCGCCGACAGCGTCGCCCCGGCGCTGGCCGATCACGGGCGAGCCGCTGCCGCGCAGGCGTCGAGCGGCGGGGAGCTGGAACGGGGACTGAGGCGCTACCGCCGCCGCTATGCCCGCGGCCTTCGCGGCCACACGACGATGATCCTCGGCTACTCCAGCGGCAGGAAGCTCAACCCCGGCGAGCGGCTGCTGTTCTCGGCTGCCACTCGCGACGAACGGCTGGCCGCGATCTTCGAGGCGTTCGGGTCGCGCAACATCGGGCCGGTGCGGATGTTCGCCTCGGCGGCGCCGCGCGCGATGCTGGTGAACGCGCGTCACAGGCTCTCCGGACGCGGCGACGGGCGCCCGCGCGCGATGCAGACGGGGAGCGCGTGAGATGGCCGTCGGCGAGGGCAGGCGCGCTGAGATGCCGAGCACGGGCGAGATCGTCGTCGCGGGCGTCCGCTCGCCGTTCATCCAGGCGGGCCCCGGCGACGCTCGCGAGGCGGTGGTGTTCGTTCACGGCAATCCTGGCTCCTCGACCGACTGGACGGCGCTGGTGCAGGCGACGGGCGAGCTCGGCCGCGCTGTGGCGTTCGACATGCCCGGCTTCGGCCACGCCGACAAGCCACGCACATTCGACTACCAGGTGTCTGGGTACGCGGAGTTCCTCCAAGGCGCGCTGACGGAGCTCGGCATCGAGCGGGTCCACCTGGTGCTGCACGACTTCGGCGGTCCGTTCGGGCTGTTCTGGGGGCTCGGGCACGCGGACGAGTGGGCGAGCGTGGTGTTGATCAACATCGGCGTGATGCCGGGCTACACGTGGCACACGATGGCCAGGCGCTGGCGAACCCCGGTGCTCGGCGAGCTGCTCCAGGCCTGGATTCCCCGATCCGGGTGGCGGCGTGCGATGCAGAAGGCCAATCCCAAGGGGCTGCCGCCGGAGTTCGTGGACAAGATGTACGACGACTACGACCGGGCCACGCGGCGCACCGTGCTGAAGCTCTATCGCGCGACGCCCGACCCGGGAAGCACCGCGAGTCAGCTCGGGTCGGCGATGGCCGCGCTGCACAAGCCGGCGCTGGTCGTGTGGGGGGCCAAGGATCCTTTCATCGGCGTCGAGTACGCGGAGCGCCAGCGGGAGTTCTTCGACGTGCAGGACGTGGTGATCCTCCCCGAGAGCGGACACTGGCCGTTTCAGGACGACCCGCGGAGCGTCGAGCAGGCAGTGCTCCCGTTCCTGCAGAGCCAGCTCCAACCCGCCCACGCGTGAGGCCCATCTGAGCGTGAGCGGCGGCGCTCAGGCTCGGTCTCAGCGAAACAGATCCTCCTGCAGCGGACGCAGCAGCGCGGCCGCGCCGGGACCGTCCTCGTCGGTGCAGAAGCGCTCGAGGCCGTCGACGATCACGACGGGCTCGCGCGAGTCCTTGGCGCGTGCCAGGTCGGCGCTCGCGGCGGCGGCGTCGGCGACGGCGAGCCACGTGGCCCGCAGCTCCAACCCGGTCGCGTCGGTACGCCCGCGCCAGTCGTCGAGCGGCTGCATGCCCGCGAGGCCGATCGCGACGTCGAGCTGCCCGTGACGCCAGGCGCGCCCGAAGCTGTCGCTGATCAGGACCGCGACTCGCGCCCCGCTCAGCTCGTGCAGACGCGAGCGGATGCGACGCGCGGATGCGTCGGGGTCTCGTGGCAGCAGCACGAGCGTCTCGGCGGCGCCGTCCGCTGCTGCGTTCGAGGCATCGACGCCGGCGTTGGCGCACACGAAGCCGTGGTGGGTGCGGCAGATCAACACGCCGCGCTCGGCGCGCAGCACCTCGAGCGACTCGTCGAGCACCACCTGCACGGCGCGCGGGTCCTTCTCCTCGCCGCCTGGTGTCGCGGCGGCCAGCTCGATCGCCCGCGCGCTCGGGCGTACGTCCGCGAGCGCCACGAGCGCGCCCTCGGACTTGGATACCGCCTTCTGTGCGATCGCCACCAGCTGCCCGTCGCGCAGTGGCTCACCGTCGAGCGCGGCGACGATCAGCGCGGCGAGGTCGTCGCCGGCGCGCACCTCGGGCAGGCCGGGGAGGCCGCGTGCGGAGAGGCTCGCCACGACTGCCCGCGACTCAGACAGCGGTGGGAATGGAGATGATGTTCGTGCGTTCGGGCTGGCCGAGCACTGCGCGCGTGCGCGCGGCACGGGCGGGGTGGGCCGCGAGCCGCGCCCGCAGTACGTCGAGGTCCGCGCCGGTGTCGATGTCCAGCAGCAGCGACGGGACGCGCTCGACGCGACACGCGACGCCCGCGGCGTGCGCGAGCGCGCGGTGGCGCTCGCAGCTGCCCGGCCCGAAGCTGGGGGAGATCGCGTGCGGGGGCGCGAGCAACAGGCCGTTGGTGCCGGTGCCGTGGCGGTCGGGCACGACCACGACCTGGTCCTGGCTAGGTTCGTGGGGGTCGTTCTCGAGCAGCGCGTTCAGCTCCGCGGGCTCGAGCGTGGGACAGTCGCCGGGCACGCACAGCACACGCTCGAAGCCTCCGTCCAGCGCGCGCTGCACGCCGAGCTGCGCCGCCTGCGGCTGCCCGCGTTCGTGCTCGTCCTCGATCACGATCGCGCCGTGCTCGCGAGCTGCCACGGCGACGGAGCGCTCGCCGGTGACGAGGATGGTCTGCTCGATCGACTGCGTCTGCGCGAGTGCGAGCAGCACGTCGGCGACCATCGCTTCGGCGAGCTCCATACGCAGGGGGTCGGCGACGCTCGCGCCCAGGCGCTGCTTGGCGCGCGCGAAGCGCTTCACGGGCAGGATCGCTGCGGTGCGCATCTGCACGCAGACGATAGTGGCGCGAGCGCCGCGGCTACCAGCTGAGCAGCATCAACCCGAGCGTCACGCCGGGGCCGATCGTGACCATCAGCCCGCGCTCGCCAGGCTCGGGCGCGTAGCGCTCGATCGTCTCTTTGAGCACGTACAGGATCGAGGGCGTGCCCACGTTGCCGTGCTCGGCCAGCGAGCTCCAGCTCGTGGCGAGGTCCTCGTGCGATAGCTCGAGCGCGCTCTGAACGTTCTCGACGACGCGCCTTCCACCGGGATGGGCCATCCAGTGATCGATGTCCGAGGACTCGAGGTTGTTGGCGCGCAGGAACCCAGCGACGACGTCCGGAAGGCCCGCGCCGGCGAGGTCCGGCAGGTCGCGCGCGAGGTGCAGGTAGCTGTCCTCGGCGGTGAGGTCCAGGCGTACCGCGTCGAGCGTGCCGGCGAGCTGGTGGACCTGGGAGGCGAGGATGATCGGGCCCTCCGCGAGCGGGTCGTTGGAGAGCACGGCAGCGGCGCAACCGTCGCCGAACAGCGCCGAGCCGATGGTCTTGGCCTTCTGGTCCTCGGGCGTCGCGCGGGTGAGGATGCCGCTCATGCTCTCGGCCGCGACGACCAGCGCGTGCTTGCCCGGATGCTCGCCCATCGTCTGCGCCGCCAGGCGCATGAGCGGCACGCCGCTCGCGCAGCCCACGCCGCTGATGTGGTACTTGTCGGTCGCGGGGTCCATCCCGTAGTGGTCGACCATGCTGTGGGCGAGCGTGGGACAGCCGAGCGAGTAGAGGCTCGAGCTGATGACCGTGCCGATCTGGAGCGGGTCGAGCTCGAGCGCGTCGACGGCGCGGATCGAGTGGCGCAGCAGCTCCCGCTCGATCTGCTTGGCGCGTCCCTGCAGGGTGCGCCCGAGGAAGTCATCGCTCAGATCCAGGTGACGGCGCTCGACCCCGCTGCGCGCGAAGATCCGCTCGGCGAACTCGTCGCCCTTCAGCCCAAGGCGCTCGAGGACCTGCTCCTGCGAGAGGACCTGCGGCGAGTCGGAGACCGCGATCGCAGCGATCCGCGTGCCCGCGCGTCGGATGGGGCGGCGTGCGGTCGGCTGCGGATCGACGAGAACCGATCCCTGGTGGCCGCTATTCGAGCCGTTGTACACAGTCGAGACTCCTTGTTCTGGCGGTGGATGCACTGGTTGAACACCGATCAGTACGTCCTAGTTGTGGATTCGACGATATGCGCAAGAGTGGACACTATCGGGTGCCCAGGCGCGGTTCTTATTGACTTCTTCGCGCGCCCGCAGCTCGAATGGCCCTCAAACAACGGTCTCGGCGACGCGATCACGATAGGTTACAGGCATTACAAGCGTCTTGGGAGAGATCGCAGATGAGTGTTGAGTTGATAGGGGCGGGCTTGCCGCGTACGGGCACGCTCACGCAGAAGCTGGCGCTGGAGCAGCTCGGCTTGAGCCCCTGCTACCACTGGGTCAACCTGATCGCGGATCTCGATCAGGTGGAGCTGTGGGATCGGGCGATGGACGGAGAGACTCTGTGGGAGGAGATCCTCGACGGGTCTCGCTCGACGGCCGACTGGCCCGGGGGCTACTTCTACCGCGAGCTGATGGACTTCTACCCGCAGTCGAAGGTGCTGTTGAGCGTGCGCGATCCGGAGTCGTGGGAGCGCAGCTTCAGGGACACGATCTGGACGATGAGTCACGGCGAGACGGTGATGCCGCTGCTCTCGCGCGCCCGCGCGCAGATCGATCCCCGCTGGGAGCGCTACCTGGCGCTCGTGGACCGCATGTTCTGGGGCCCGCAGGGGACGTTCGCCGCCGGGCACGCCGAGCCGGCGCAGATGATCGAGCAGGCGATCGCGCACAACGAGCAGGTCAAGCGCGTGGTGCCCGCGGAGCGGCTGCTCGTGTGGGAGGTCACCGACGGCTGGGAGCCGCTGTGCGAGTTCCTCGAGGTTGACGTCCCGGACAGCCCGTTTCCGCACGCCAACGACCGCGACACGTTCCTGGAACGCGTCGTCGACGGGGCCCTTGGCGCGCTCTCCTCGTGGCGCGAGAGCGGCGTGCCGGTAGCAAGCTGAGGCGCGGCGTTCGCGTGGGCGGGCCGATGCGCGGCCGGCCTGAGGCCGGCTGAGGCGCGCCGTCAGCCCGCGAGGGCCTGCGCGAACGACAGCGTCTGCTCGGCCAGGCGCGCGCGGCCGGCGGCGTCGTCCATGCGCGTGTCGGTCTGCAGGGTCGTCAGCCGCCCGACATCTTCGTCGGCGACGATCCCGTCGAGCAACTCGCCGTAGAAGTCCGCGATCCCCTCGGCGTTGCACTCGAGCGCACCGAACGCCATGAACGCCGCCGTCGGGCCCTTGAGCACCTCGCCGCCGACGATCGGGCTGACGGCGACGACGGGCGCGGTGGCGCTCGCCAGCGCCTCGTGGATGGCGGGCACAGCGAGGATCGGTCCGATCGAGGCCAACGGGTTGGATGGCCCGATCACGATCGCGCTGGCGCCCGCGATCGCCGCGAGCGCCTGCTCGCTGGCCTTCGCCTGCTCCGCGCCGCGGTACTCCAGGCCCTCGATCATGTCGGCGGCGCGCTCGCGGATCATGAACTCCTGGAACGTCAGCCAGCCGCCCGAGCCGCTGCGGACCCACGTGCGCACGGGGTCGTTGCTCATCGGCAGCACCTGCGAGCGCACGCCGATGGCGTCATTCAGGCGAGCGAGCGCCGCGGTCGCGGACACGCCCTCGGCCAGCATCCGCGCGCGCTCCATGCACCACGCCAGGTCGCGGTCGCCGAGGTTGAACCAGACCTCCACGCCGAGCTCGCGCAGGGCGTCCATCACCGCGAAGCTGTCGCCGCGAAGGCCCCAGCCGCGCTCGTCGATCGCGTCCGCTAGCCAGAAGGACACGAGGTCGGGGTCGGGGGAGACGTGCGCGCCGTAGATCTCGATGTCATCGCCGGTGTTGACGATCGCGGAGAGCCGCTCGGGGCCGACGACGTCGGCGATCCCGCGTGCGAGCTTCGCCCCGCCGGTGCCGCCGGTGAGGATCACGACGTCTGGCTCGCTCACTCCCACAGGGCCTCGGGCAGGCTCGTTACGCGGATGCCCGCGTGTGCCTTGTAGCGGGCGTTCACCGCGATCAGCAGCGCGGTCAGCGCCTCGGTCGTGCGCGCCATCTCCAGCCTGCCGCAGTCGACGCAGCGCAGCCCGTCGATCCGGTCGATCAGGGCCGCCGCGCGGCGCTTGTCCGCGCGCGAGTCCCCGCACACGAGCACGTCCTGCGTGAGCGGATGCTCGAGGTCGCTCAGCGACGCAGCGCTGACGGTGTGCAGCGCGGAGACCACGTGCACGCCCTCGGGCGCCATCTCGAGCGCCTGCTGCGCGGCCGACCCCTGCCACACGCCGAGCATGCGCGTGGCCTTGCCGCCGACGGCCGCCGCCAGCGGCACCGTCGCGTCGATCAGCAGTTGCCCCGCGACGAGCGCGTCCTTCAGGTTGGCGAGGGTCTCGGACTGGTTGCGGAAGGGCACGCTCAGGATGACCACGCCTTCGGCGCCGATGGCCCGCACCGCATCGGCGTTCTCATGAGCGGAGAACGACCCCTCGGGGATGATCGTGCGCGCCCGCTCGGCCGTCTCGACAGCGCGGGCCCCGTCGCGCGAGCCGATCGCGATCGGCACACCCGTGCGCGCGAGCCTCAGCGCGAGGCCGAAGCCGAGCGCCCCTGAGGCGCCGATGACTGCGACGTGGTCGGGGCTGGGCGATGCCACGGCGGCCGAGTATAGGCTGCGTGAGATGCGGATCGAGCGAGGCACAGCGCGGTGAGCGAGCTCCCCCAGGCGGTGCGCATCCGCGAGGTGGGACCGCGCGACGGGTTTCAGAACGAGCCCGAGGTGATCCCCACGGAGCGCAAGGTCGAGCTGATCGACGCGCTCGCACGTACCGGCCTGCGCCGGCTGGAGGCGACGAGCTTCGTGCGCGCGGACGTCATTCCCCAGCTCGCCGACGCCGCCGAGGTGCTCGCACGCATCGACGTGCCATCGCACGTGAGCGTGTCGGTGCTGATCCCCAACGAGCGCGGGCTGGACGCCGCGCTGGCGCTACGCGAGCGCGCCGGCGGCGGGCGTCCGGCGTTCGACGAGATCAACGTCTTCATGTCCGCGTCAGAGGCGCACAACCGCAAGAACGTCAACCGCACGATCGCCGAGTCGCTCGCCGGTCTCGAGGCCGTGCTCGGGCGCGCGCGCGAGGAGGGTCTGCGCTGCGAGGGCGTGATCTCGACGTCGTTCGGCTGTCCGTACGAGGGCCACGTGCCGCCCGCGCGGGTGCTCGAGATCGCTGCGCGCCTGCGCGACGCCGGCGCGCAGGAGATCGGCTTCGGCGATACCACCGGCATGGCCAACCCCCGCCAGGTGCGCGAGTTCTTCACGAACGCTCGCGGGGCGCTGGGGGAGGGGGTAGAGCTGACGGCGCACTTCCACAACACCCGCGGCCAGGGTCTCGCCAACGTGCTCGCGGCGCTCGAAGCTGGCATCGAGAGCTTCGAGTCGAGCTTCGGCGAGCTCGGCGGCTGCCCGGTGCCGGCGGGCGCCACCGGCAACATCGCCACCGAGGACCTCGTCTCGATGCTGCACGAGATGGGCATCGAGACCGGGATCGACCTCGACGCGCTGCTCGCGTGCGCGCGGCGCGTGCAGGAGATCCTCGGGCGCCCGTTGGGCAGCCACACGCTGGTGGCGGGGCCGGTGGACTGGCAGCGCTAGCGGGCGAGGGCCTCCTCGGGCGCGGCGCTCACCTCTGACTGCTGCGCCTGCTCGGACTCGCGCGCATGCTCGCGCGCGGCGGCCACGCAGTACTCCTGCACCGACACCTCCATCTCCAGGCTCTGGGCGATCGTCGGCCGGGCGGACGCGTCGATCACGCGCTTGGCGCGGCCGACCGCTATATGCGAGTTGGCGAGCAGCTCATCGACGAGCGCTTGTGTGGCCTGCTCCAGATCCTCCGGCGCGACGACGCGGTTGACGAGGCCGATGCGCTCGGCCTCCGCGGCGTCGATCAGCCGCGCGGTCATGATCAGCTCCTTCGCGCGTCCGAGGCCCACGACCGCCGGCAGCCGAGTGGAGCCGCCGACGTCGGGGATGATCCCGAACTTGACCTCCGGCAGGCCGAACTGCCCGTCGCTGGAGGCGATTCGCAGGTCGCAGCCGAGCGCCACCTCGAGCGCGCCGCCGACGCACGTGCGGTGGATCTGGCAGATGACCGGCTTGGCCATCTCTTCGCAGATGTTCGCGCAGTCGAGGAACACTTTTCGAAACGGGCGCAGCATCCCCGGCGTGCCGGCAGAGGAGGCGAGCTCGACGAGGTCCACGCCGGCGGAGAAGACCGGCCCTTCGCCGCGCAGCACCACGCAGTGAACCGTTGGGTCGGCGGCGGCCTCGCGCAGGGCCTCTCCCAGCGCCAGCAGCAGCTCCTGGTTCATCGCGTTGCGCTTCTCCGGGCGGTTCAGCACCACGTGCCTGACCGGGCCGTGGTCTTCGGTGAAGACGATGCTCATCTCGTGCCCTCCTGTCGTTCGCCTAGCTAAGATCCAGCACCGTCGTTGGCGGTTCGATTTCTTCGGTGTGGCCCTCGCGGGGGACGATCGCGGTGCCGATCGCGAAGAACTCGATCGTGTGGCTGCCCCAGCCGTGGCTCGTCTCGTGCAGCTGAACGCCCACGATGCCCTCGGCGCTGATTTCCTGCGCCTCCGACTGCATCCGCTCCATCGCGAGCTCGCGCGCGTCGTACAGCGCCTGGGTGAAGTTCGACAGCTCGACGTTGCGGCCCGTCTGGGCCATCGACTGGAACATGCCGCGGTGCGCCACGTGGTAGACGCAGCTGCCCATCACCATCCCCACCGGGCGGTGCCCCGTGCGCAAGAGCGTCCAGAAGTCCTGGCCTGAGAGGTCGCTCGTGAACGGCCTGCCGTTGGGCGCGCGGTGCAGCTGCCCGTCGCGGTGCTTGACGGCGGTGCCGATCGCGATGAACTCGGCCATGTCCTGCCCCCAGTCGTAGCGGCCGATGTCCAGGCGCACGCCGACCACGCCGTCCGCGCCGAGCTGGTCGGCCTCCTCCTCCATGCGCGTCATCGCGAGCTGGCGCGCGCCGTACATCGCTTCTGAAAGGACGGTCATCTCCTGGCTTTTCTTCCAGCCGGCCATCTGGATGCCGATGTGGTAGATCGAGCTGCCGACCACCAGCCCCAGCGGCTCGAAGCCGGCCTGCTTGACCAGCAGGAACTCGTTTACTGATAGGTCTGACGTGAAAAGTCCCGCACGATTCTGCTTGAGGCGGGCGCGGCCCGCCTCGGGCACGCCCTCCAGTGAGGACGGGTCGTACGGGGTCTCGCGCTCGTTCATGTGGTGCTCCTTCTCAGCCGAACAGGTCGATTGTCGTTTTGGGGGGAGGGATCGTGTGGTCGTCGCCTTGGCGGATGGCGGTGCCGACGGCCGTGAACGTCACCATCAGCCCTCGTATCTCGCGCATGCCCACGCCGCCGCCGAGCGTCTGCGGGCGCACGGTGTGGCCGATGTTCATACCGACGACGCCCGACGCGCCGAGCGCGGAGGCCTGGCCGGTGATCCGCTGCATGACCGCCTCGCGGGCGCTGTACACCGCCTGGGAGAACTCGCGCAGCTCGAAGCTCTGGACGCCCATCGTGAACGCGCCGCCGCCGCCCGCCATCATGCCGCCGAAGACGTAGCTCGTGAAGAACACCGCGCTCCACGCCACGATCCCCAGCGGCTCGAAGCCGCCGCGCACCAGCATCGCGTACTCCGACACCGATAGCTCCGTCAGGATCGGGTGCTTCGCGCGCGCGCCCTCGCGGCGCACCGCCGTGCCGAGGACCATGTGCTCGAGCGCCAGCCCGCCGGTGTCCAGCTGGCTCTCGCCCGCGCGCGTCTGTACGCCCACCACCGCGTCCGCGCCGACGTGACGCGCCTCCTCGCCGAGGCGCACCAGTGCCCGGCTGCGGACCTCGTTCAGCGCCTCAGACAGCGTGTCCAGCTCGAACAGCATCGAGCCGCCGTAGCCCATGTTGCCCCACGAGGACTGATAGCCCATCTGGTAGATCGAGCTGCCCATCACCTGCGACAGCGGCTTCAGCCCCAGCTGGTGGCACAGCGCGAAGCCGTTCACAGACAGGTCCGACGTGAACGTTCCCACTCCGTCGCGCTCTCGCAGCTCGCTCAGCCGGCGTTCCGCCGACAGCGGGATGCCTCCCTGTTCGATCCGCGCCAGCGACTGCTGCTGCTCCTCTTCCTGCGCCTGCTGCGGATCTGGTTCGCTCATCTCAGCGCAGCAGCTCCTCGAGCGCCGCCCGCGCCTGGGCGCTGCGCTCGGCCTCCGCGCGCAGGTCCGCCGTCAGCGCGGCGATCCACTGGTCCGCGTCGAGCGCCTCGCGCTTGATCGCGATGCCGCCCGACTGACGCTCGCGAAAGCCCTCCACGCGCCCGCCGTCTACCGCCAGCTCATAGCAGCACCCCCCGAGCTCGACCTGCACGCGGCGCACGCGCTTCTCGCCGCGGCCGAGCATGCCCGAGCCGCGGCGCTCGACACGTGCGCGTCCCGGCAGCGCCTGCTCGAGCTTGGTGGCGAGCACCTCCACCGAGATCGCCAGATCGGTCCCGTCGCCGCGTAGGCCCGCTGCCACGAGGTCGAACGTGTCCTCATTGGTCTGTGGCGTATCGCTCACTCAGTGGAGGGTACTTGTAGAGGAGCCCGCCCTCCCCCGCCACACCACGTCGGCGGGGTGGCGGGGCGAGCGGGGGGGCCGGCTCCCGATCACATCGGCGGCGTGTCAGTGCAGCAGCTGGAGCGTGTTGTTGGAGTCGTTCACGAAGTACACGCCCTGCGCGTACGGCGCGACCGTCAGCCCGAACAGGCCGCCTTCGCCGGCTTCCGTTTCAAACGGCTGGAACTCGGCGCCCACCGGCGTCGTCTCCACGATGTTTCCGTCGTTCGCGTTGGCCGTCAAGATGTCGCCGTTGGGCGCAATCGCCAGCCCCAGCGGACCGTTCAGGAAGCCGCCCTTCGCGACCGTGATGCCGCCGCCGCCCACCGGCGTCTGGCGGAACAGCGCGCCCGGGATCGCCGCGACGCGGTTGCCCTGCGTGTCCGCCACGTACAGCGTGCCTTCCGGGCCCAGCCCGTCTCCCGTGGGGCCGACCACGAGCGCCGCTTCGCTCGTGCGCTCGGGGAAGCCCGTCGCGATCACGCGCTCGGAGGTCACGAACGGCGCGTGCCCGAAGAACGTCGCCAGGTCGATCCGCACGACCGTGCCGCCGTTCGTCGGGGTTTCCCCGTGTTCGACCGTTCCGTTGAGCACGTTCGTGACGAACAGCGAGCTGAACGGGCCTGCCGACACTGCCGTCAGGTCCCACGGGCCGTTGATGGGGCCGCCCGAGATCGTCTTGACCACGTGGCCATTGCTGTCGAGCACGATCAGGCCGCCGGCCGTCGCCGTGGCGGCTTTGCCGTTCGTCGTGGGCAGGCTCCCCACGACGACGTAGCCGTCGGGCAGGATCGCCAGCGCCGTCGTCAGGCCGACGCCGAACGGAACGCTCGAGGCGCTGATGTGGGCGAACAAAGAGAGATGGCCCGTCGGGCTCTCCTGCACGATCGTCGTGCCCGTGCCCTGCAGGTTCTCCGAGTTGTTGAAGTTGCTGATCAGGATGTCGCCGCGAACCAGCGAGCCGACGCTGCTCGGCACGGTCACGATCCCGTACGGGTTCACGTCGCCGTTGGACGGCACCGTCGAGCCGATTTCGGTGACCGTGTTGAACTGCCCGATGAACGGGTGATCGAATGCCAGCGCGGACGCCGGTGAGAGCGCCGCGGCGGCGAGCAGCGCGGTGAAGATGGGGAAGCGCTTGAGCATGTCTGCCCTCCAAGCGATTTGAGGATGGTCAATCGATTGAGCCTTCGAGTTGCAAGGACTCCGCTGGCCGCTCGACCTTCCCCGCTCGCGCGGTAATAGGCTCTCGCCGTCGTCAACCAATCGAGGGGTGCAATGGCGCAGCGGATACATAAAGTGGGGGTGCTGGGGGCGGGTCTCATGGGTCACGGCATCGCCCAGGTGGCAGCGCAGTCCGGCTACGAGGTGGTGCTGCGCGAGCTCGACGACGGGACTCTGCAGAAGGGGCTCGCCAGGATCGACAAGCAGCTCGCGCGCGCCGTCGAGAAGGGCAAGTCCTCGCAAGAGGACGCGGACGCGCTGCGCGCACGCATCCACGGCACAGTCGAGTACAGCGAGCTCGCCGACTGCGACCTCGTGATCGAGGCGATCACCGAGAACCTTGCGCTGAAGCTCGAGATGTGGCGCGAGGTCGACCGGATCGTCAAGGCCGACGCGGTGTTCGCCACCAACACCTCGTCGCTCGCCGTCATCGACCAGGCGGCCGCCACCGGCCGTCCCGGCCAGTTCGTCGGGCTGCACTACTTCAACCCCGCGCAGGTCATGAAGCTCGTCGAGGTCGTCCGCTGCGTGACCACCACCGATGACACGTTCGACACCGCGCTCGAGTTCGCACGCTCGGAGGGCAAGCTCGCGATCCCCACCAAGGACAAGGCCGGGTTCATCGTCAACCGCCTGCTCGTGCCGTACATGCTCGACGCGATCCGCGCCTACGAAGAGGGCGTCGGCTCGGTCTCCGAGATCGACGAGGCGATGAAGGCCGGCGCCGGGCATCCCATGGGTCCGCTCACGCTCGCCGACTTCGTCGGGCTGGACACGATGGGCTCGATCTGCGACGTGCTGTTCGACGAGTTCCGCGAGCGGCGCTTCGCGCGCCCGCCGACGCTGCGAAAGATGCTCAGCGCGGGCTGGTTCGGACGCAAGTCGGGGATCGGCTTCTACGACTACTCGGGCGAGGCCCCGGTCGAGAACAGCTCTATCCGCTGAGCAGGTACATTCAATGGATGAGCGAGCTGTCTAGCCTGCGTGTGGCGGACGCCGATCGCGAGCAGTTGATCGACGAGCTGCGCGAGCACGCGCTCGCCGGCAGGCTCACCTCCGAGGAGCTCGAGGAGCGCATCGGCGGTGCCTACGGCGCCACCACGCGCGGTCAGCTCGACGCGCTGCGCGCCGACCTGCCCGTCAGCTCAGGCTCGGTCAAGCTCGCGCTGGTCAAGCGCAAGGGGCAGCTGCGCCGGCGCCTGTTGCAGGAGGCCGGCGGGTCGATCGGCGTGTCGGCGCTGAGCGTCGGCGTATGGCTTCTCACCGGCGGGCACCATCACGGCGAGTTCTGGCCGGCGTGGGTGATCGGCATCACGATGCTCCCCGTGATCCGGGATAGCTGGCGGCTGTTCGGACCGGCGTCGGACCTCGACGTCGTCGAAGCGCGGCTGCAGGCGCGTCACGAACGCCATCTGGAGCGCGGCCGACGCGGCCGTCACCGGTATCGAGGGCTGCCGCGCCCGTGAGCGCACTGAGCGACGCCACCGAGCGCGCGCTCGGTGGCGGCCCGGAGCGCCACCGGGAGAAGGCGCTCGAGCAGGGCAAGCTGCCCGTGCGCGAGCGGATCGCACTGCTGCTCGATACCCATCCGGGCACAGGCGAGAGCTCCTTCGCAGAGGAGGCGCTGCTCGCCAACTGGCACGAGGACGGCCTCGGTGCCGACGGCGTGGTCACGGGGGTGGGGGAGATCGACGGGCGCGCGGTCGCGCTGATGGCCAACGACCCGACCGTCAAGGCCGGCTCGTGGGGGCCGAAGACGGTAGAGAAGATCCTGCGCATCCAGGAACGCGCGCTGTCGCTGCGAATCCCGATGGTCTACCTCGTCGACTCCGCCGGCGCGCGCATCACCGAGCAGGTGCAGATGTTCCCCGGCAGGCGGGGGGCGGGGCGGATCTTCCACAACCAGGTCAAGCTCTCCGGCGTCGTGCCGCAGGTGTGCGTGCTGTTCGGCCCGAGCGCCGCCGGCGGCGCCTACATCCCCGCCTTCTGCGACATCGTGATCATGCGCGAGGGCAACGCGTCGATGTACCTGGGGTCGCCGCGCATGGCCGAGATGGTGATCGGCGAGAAGGTCACGCTCGAGCAGATGGGGGGAGCGCGCATGCACACCGGCGTCTCCGGCTGCGCGCATCAGCTCGTCGACAGCGACGCCGAGGGGATTCACTTCGCACGCCGCTATCTCTCATATTTTCCTAGCAACTGGCAGGAAGCCCCGCCGCTCGCCGTGCCGCAGCCGGTGTCTGACGGCGCCCCCGCGAGCGGCATCGCCGAGCTCATCCCCGCGGACGAGAACAAGCCGTTCGACATCAAGCTGCTGATCGACGCGCTCGTCAACGACGGCTCGCTGCTGGAGATCCAGCCGCGCTGGGCCAAGGAGCTGGTCGTCGGCTACGCGCGCCTGGACGGCCGCACGATCGGGATCGTCGCCAACCAGCCCAAGCACAAGGGCGGCGTGCTGTTCACGGACTCCGCCGACAAGGCTGCGCGCTTCATCTGGACGTGCAACGCGTTCAACGTGCCGCTCTTGTTCCTCGCGGACGTGCCCGGCTTCATGATCGGCACGCAGGTCGAGCGCGAGGGCATCATCCGCCATGGCGCCAAGATGATCTCAGCCGTCAGCGAGGCCACCGTGCCGAAGATCTCCGTGATCGTGCGCAAGGCCTACGGCGCGGGCCTGTACGCGATGGCAGGGCCCGCGTTCGATCCCGACTGCTGCATCGCGCTGCCGAGCGCGTCGATCGCCGTCATGGGCCCGCAGGCGGCGATCAACGCCGTCTACTACAACCAGCTGCAGGCGATCGACGACGAGCACGAGCGCGCCGCTAGGACGGAGGAGCTGCGCAGCGAGTACGCGCAGGACATCGACATCCTGCACCTCGCCTCCGAGCTCGTCATCGACGCCGTCATCGAGCCCGACGCGCTGCGCGGCGAGCTCGTGCGGCGCTTCGCGCACGCGTCGAGCAAGCAGCGCGACTGGCCGGCCAAGCGCAACGCGGTTACGCCCGTCTAATAGATTGCTCTGTTGATGGACGCCGTCGAGCTCGCCTACGCCGGAATCGCCCGCCAGGCCGAGCTGATCGTCGCGGGTGAGATCTCCTCGCGCGAGCTGGTGGACACGTACCTCGATCGCATCGATCGGCTCGACCCTCGGCTGAACGCCTTCCGCATCGTGTTCGCCGAACGCGCGCGCCTGGAAGCCGACCAGGCGGACGCGCGTCGCGGCGCCGGCGGCGAGTCGGCCGGCCGGGCGCTGCTCGGCGTGCCGTTCGCTGTCAAGGACGACATCGACGTCGCCGGCGAGGTGACCACGTACGGCACCAACGCATACGGCGAGCCGGCCGCGGCGGACGCCGAGGTCGTGCGACGCCTGCGCGAGGCCGGCGCGGTGATCATCGGCAAGACCAACGTGCCCGAGCTGACCATGTGGCCGTTCACCGAGACCGCCACGTTCGGCGCCACGCGCAACCCGTGGGACCTGCAGCGCGCGCCCGGCGGCTCCAGCGGCGGCAGCGCCGCGGCGGTCGCCGCCGGTCTCATCGGCGCCGCGCTCGGCTCCGACGGCGCCGGCTCGATCCGCATCCCCGCAGCATGGTGCGGCCTGTTCGGCCTGAAGCCCCAGCGCGGGCGCGTCTCGATGGCGCCCCGAGCGCGCGGCTGGCATGGGCTGTCGGTCAAGGGCGTGCTCGCACGGCGGGTCGCCGACACGGCGCTGTTCCACGACGTCGCCTCCGGCGCGATCGACATCGACGCCGACCGCGTGCCCGCGCCCGCGGTGCCGTTCGCGACCGCCGCAGCCACGCCTCCCGGGTCGTTGCGGATCGCCTACTCGACCAGCGTCCCGCCCGGCGTGATCGCCAAGCTCGACGACGACGCGCGCCGCGCCTTCGAGCAGACCGTCGAGCTGCTGCGCTCGCTCGGGCACCAGCTCGACGAGCGCGACCCCGACTACGGCGCCGGCGCGATGCCCGCGGTGACCGTGCGCTACATGCGCGGCATCCACGACGAGGCGGTCAAGCTCGCGCACCCCGAGCGCCTGGAACGGCGCACGCGCGCGATGTCGCGCCTCGGTGGGCTGATCCCGCAGTCGCTGCTCGAGCGCTCGCTCGCCGGCGAGGCCGAGCTCGTGCGCAGGGTCAACCGCGTGCTCGAGGACCACGACGTGCTGCTCACCCCCGCCACCGCCCAGCCGCCCCCGCGTATCGGCCAGCTGCAGGGACGCGGCGCGCTGTGGACGCTCAACAACGTCGTCGGTTGGGTCCCCTACAACGGCATCTGGAACGTCACCGGGCAGCCAGCCGCGTCGGTGCCCGCGGGCTTCGGCGCCGATGGGCTGCCGCGCGCGGTGCAGATCGTCGGGCGCCCGTCCGACGAGGCGACGCTGCTGTCGCTCGCCGGCCAGCTCGAAGCCGAGCGCCCGTGGGCCGAGCAGCGCCCGCGCGAGCGACCGTGAGCGACGCCCCCGCGCCGGCGAGCGACGACCCCGCGCCGAGGAGCGACGACGCCCGCGAAGCCGACGCGCTGCTCGAGGTGGCCGTCGAGGCGGCCACCACCGCGGGCGCTCTGCTGCTTGAGCGGGTACGGCATGGGGCGGAGCGACAGGTCACCAGCAAGAGCACGCCCACGGACCTCGTCAGCGAGGCCGATCTCGCCTCCGAGCGTGCGATCCGCGAGCTGCTCGCGCGCCGGCGTCCCGACGACGGCTTCGTCGGCGAGGAGGGCGATCACGCCGAGGGCACAAGCGGCCTCAGCTGGGTCGTCGACCCGCTCGACGGGACCGTCAACTTCCTGTTCGGGATACCGCAGTGGTGCGTCAGCGTCGCCGTTCGCGACCGCGACGGAACGATCGCCGGCGCGGTCTACGATCCCAACAGCGACGAGCTGTTCAGCGCCACCCGCGGCGGCCCGGCGACGCTCGTGGGGCCGGAGGGCGAGGTTGAGCTGTCAGGGAGCACGCGTGAGGATGTCGAGCTGGCCACCGCGATGCTCGCCACGGGGTTCGCCTACGACGCCGCCGTGCGCGCCGCCCAGGCCAGGGTGCTCGCCCGCGTGCTCCCGCGCGTGCGCGACGTGCGCCGCTTCGGCAGCGCCGCGCTCGACCTCGCATGGACCGCCGCCGGGCGCTACGACGCGTACTTCGAGCGCACCGTCAAGCAGTGGGACATCGCCGCCGGCGCGCTCATCTGCGAACGAGCGGGCCTGCGCGTGCTCGAGCTGCCCGTGCACGATCAGCTCCCGTGGGGGATCCTCGTCGCGCCGCCTGATCTCGCGGAGTCGCTGCTCGAGCTGGTCGGCGGACCGTAGGGCCGGGGTCTCTGCGTTTGCTCACGCCGGTCTCGTGCTCCGGCGACCCAACTAAACTGAGATCCCGCGCGGCGGTGGAGGAACGGCAGACTCGATGCGCTCAAAACGCATTGTCCGCAAGGACGTGTGGGTTCGAATCCCACCCGCCGCATTTTTTGAGTGATGCGTTCGAACGCCGAATACACCCAAGCCGTCTCGCTCGTGGGCGATGGGTTGAACGACTGCCAGATCGCTCGGGCAACCGGCATTCCCCGCTCGACGATTCGAGATTGGCGCAGGGCGCCGAAAGGCCGGAGAGAGACCGCATGGCACCCTCCCTGCACCGTCTGCGGTCAACCTGAGCATGCCTTCCAGGCATTGCCGCGCGCAAGCTACGCGTACTTGCTGGGCATGTATCTCGGCGACGGGTCGATCGCTCGGATGCCGCGAACGTGGAGACTGAGAATCGCCCTCGACCTCGCCTGGCCGGGAATCATCGAAGAGTGCGAGAGCTCGATGCAGGCGGTGTTTCCGAACAACAGGATCCTCTCCTACAGGCCGGACCCGAGCAGCCGCCACCAGGTCGTCTCGGTCTACTCGACGCAGCTTCCTTGCCTCTTTCCCCAGCACGGCGCCGGTCCGAAGCACCGTCGCCCGATCAAGCTCGCGGACTGGCAGGCAACGCTCGTCCAGGAGCAACCCGAGCAGTTCATCCGTGGTCTGATCCAGTCCGATGGATGCCGGTTTATCAACCGGGTCAGGGTTGGGGGCAAGGCCTACGCATACCCGCGCTACAACTTCACGAACGCCTCCGAGGACATCCGGACTCTCTTCACGTCCGCGTGCGACCTTCTGGGGATCGAATGGCGGCCGATGAACGCGCGGAATATCTCGATCGCGAGGCGCGGATCAGTTAGCAAGCTCGATCGATTCGTTGGGCCGAAGCGCTGAGGCCGCGAAACGCCCGATAGGCATCCAGACGCCGTCGCGGGGCAACGCGGCTCAGGCGGGGTACGGCGGCGCGTCGCTGTAGAGGTCCGCGCCGGCGGTCGAGTCGCGGCGCTCCACCTCGACGTTCCATCCCTGGGAGAAGCCGCGCATGGCGAACGTGATCAGCAGGATCTGCACCGGCACGATCAGCAGCGTCAGCAGCCCGATCAGGCTCGCGTTGATGGTCGGCTGGGCGAACCCGGACTTGTCGCGCGCGAACCAGCCGGGCCCGGCGACGCCCGCGAAGATCATCAGCAGCACCGCCAGCGACGCGGAGATCGGCAGCACGCCCCGGTTCCAGCGGGCGGCGTAGAACGCGAACAGCAGATACACCGCGATGTAGGCGATCTGGATCGGCACCGCGCCCTCCAGGGTGTTCCAGCCGCCGATCGTGATGATCAAGACCAGCGCGGCGCTCACCAGCAGCAGCACAACGACGGTCGCGCGCGTAGCCTGCACGACCGGCTTGTCGCGGTTGGGGTGCGTGATGATCACGCCTTGCCTGCTCTCCGGGCCTGACGCCGAGGACATCGCGTAGGAGACGATACAAGCTCGCGCGGCCGAGGTACGCTCTCGGGATCGCGCGCGGGCGTGGTGGAATTGGTAGACACGCCGGCCTTAGGAGCCGGTGGGCGCTAGCCCTTGGGGGTTCGAGTCCCTTCGCCCGCACCTTCTGGTCCCCATTGAACAGGTCGCTTGCTGGCGAGGGCGGGGCCCAACCGCAGCGCTGTAGGGCTCTATGGCTCGTTCGAGGGTGTTGACGAGCGCGTGGCGTGCTCCGCAGGGTTGGCGCAGCGATGGGCGCGCACCATCGATCTCGTTGTACTCGTTCTATGGGATGTGACAAGAGATGAGGGCCTTTGGACTTTGCCGGTAAATCAGGTCGATGAACTTGATCCTCGCCTGTGGCTCAAGAAGGGCTTCCCGTTTCAACTAGCTGATTGGCTGACTGAGAAGGCGGTCGGGCGGCTGGCTTGGGAGGCACGTTTTCATTCCCATGCGTTGAAGTTGAACACCTTGTTCGCCAGCGCGAACGTGAACCCCAAAGTCAACTCATCGTACTTTGAAAAACTTGGGCGACAAACTATCTGGCAGATGACGGACCTACTCCAAGCAGTTGGCATACTGGAAAGCGACTTCTCCGTGACAGATAAGGTTCGGGCTTTCTGTGAAAGCTCTGAGCCGGTACCCGCGGTACCCGAGGTGAACGAGGGAGAGCCTCTGGATCTGACCAAGGTCTCTCGAATGGTGCTGACGATTGTCCTCAAGACTCATAGAGTGAGCGGCGGCGTGCATCTTCCTTACATTCTCGTCATGCGCGCAACCCAAACGCTGAACTTTTGGCTGAACAATTCACTCAATCCGGGAGACATGCCTTGGGACTCGGCTGCAGGCGACGTCTTTACGACGATCTTTAGACGGGTGCAGTAGAGGCCCCGCCGGCGCCCACAGCCGAGGATGGCCTAACCAGCCTTCGGCGCCGTCTCGCGCGCGATCATCCAGCCGGCGTCCAGCGGCGCGAGGAAGTAGGGCGGCTCGTCGGTCGCGAGCCGTTCGTCGTAGTTGTAGTTCTTGATGTAGCCGGTTCTCCCGACTTCGGTGACGATGCCGCGGAACTTCTGCGCGATCGCGCCGTAGATGTTCAGGTCGCTCATCATCGCACCGCAGTTGTAGTTGTCGAGCAGGAACGAGTGGCTCGTCGAGAGAATCGCCGCATAGATCCAGGGATTTTTCAGATAACCTGTTTGGTTGCCGCCGCTCGAGGTGCACGGATGATAGATCCGCACGAAGCGGCTGGCCATCAGCCCGAGCGTGGCCGTGCCGCTCGGCGCTTCGCCGGCAGTGACGCCCGTGGGCAGGATTTCGCCGTTGACGATGAGGTCAGTCTGCGCCGCGACGGTGAGCGACTTGCTGTATTTGCCCTGCACGAGGGCGGTGCCACATTCGGCTTCTTCGGCGTTCTTCGTCGATGTGTCCGAACCCCCGACGAGGTTAGAGTATTCGAAGTTGCAGCCAGCAGATCCGGTCTGGACGTAGACCAGCCCGTTCAGCGGCATCGACATTGAGGTCGCGGTGCCGCCGTTGAGGTTGGCGTTTTTGACGGTGATTTTTTCACCGTTGAGTGTGATTTCGGTGCGCCCCGTGAACGTATAGCCGGATTCTACGTACACGTGTACGCTGGTGTCGTTGACCGGCGCGCGCAGTTCTGGCCCCTCGGTGAATTTGCCGGTCGCCGTGAAGTATTCGGGACCGTTGGACCCGCATGGCGAGCCGGTCGGGCCTTTGGCGCTCGATTCCGATGGCGACCAGGTGCCGCCGTTGATTTCGACGGTGTCACTGGGAACGTGTTTTTCGCGGCCGAACGAGACTTCTTTGTTGCATTCGACCAGCGCCGAGTCATCGGTGTGCATCGGTCCGTTGACGCTGTCTTCGTTGTTGAACTCGATGTTCCCGCAGCTGCTGGACCGTTTGCCGCTTTTTTCTTCGTAGTAGCGTTCGCAGCCGGATACTTTGGTCAGGTAGGGATCCTCGTCCTCGAACTGCGTGAAGTAGGCGAAGTCGAGAAAGCCGGCGACGCGGAAGGTGGCGATCAGCGTGCGGTGCACGCTGCCGGCGCTGCCGATCGACTTGACGCTGAACGTATTCGTGTTTTCGCCCGATTTTTCGATCATCGTTTCGAACGGAGCGGCGGTGCTGCACGAGCTTTTGCCGTTGGCTGGCAGCACCGAGGTCACGTAGCTCTCAGTCGATTCTCCCGAGACGGCGCCTTTCGGGCCTTCGCAGGCGTTCTCCCAGTAGTCGTCGTTGACCTGTAGCTGGTGCTCGTATTCCTGAATGCCGGTCGCTGCAGCCGCGTACGCCTGCTTTTGCAGCGTGTCCTGGTATGTGAGATGCTCGTCGTTGCTCACGGCAGTGAACGCGGCGAACACGAGAAAGCTCGTGACCAGCATTACGCCGAGCGCGAATAGCATAGTGAAGCCGTCCTCGGCCGTGGCGCGACGGTGAATGCGGGATGTCGGCAGGGTCATTTGCATGGCGCGTCTGAGATCGGAGCTTCGGAGTTGGGTGCTGCGAACGCGAACGTGACCTGGGTGCTGAGTTCCGCCGGCACCGCTTTCTTGGCTTTGGTTTCGCTGGAGAGCAGTTCGTTGCGAAACGCGCCCGCTCTGAACGTGACGGAGACGGCGGCGACTTCGTCGGCCGCTTTGGAGCCGAGTTCTTCCGTTTCGGCTTTGAGCGGAATTTCTTCGAGGGCCTGCTCGGAGGCTTTTTCGCTGCCGGAGGCCGACGTGCTGTACTTGTAGTAGTGGAAGATCCCTTTGCCGCTCGGTTCGCCCGCTGAGATTTTTTCGCCGATGCGTCGGCCACTCGCGGATTCGGCGGTCGAGCTGAAGGCGATTTTCCCGTTTTCTCCGCTGGTGCCGGCGTATTTGTATTCGGTCAGCGTTTCTTTGGATTCGTTCCACACGATTTCGTGTTCGGCGGCCGCCGAGTAGGGGATGTTCGCCTTTTCGCTGAAGGCGGCGGCGAAGCGAAGCTTCTGCTCGGTGCTTTTTTCGTAGACCGGCGTGTACCCCTGGCTCAGGCATGCGGAGTGGAGCTCGTCAACGAGCCCGGTCATCGTCACGCGCCCTGCCTGGTTGGCCTGCGCCGTCTCGTTGATCCTGCTCGTTTGGTTGATCGTAATTTCAAAGAGCAGCACGAGCGCGCCGACAATGATCACGCTCGAGATCATTGCGACGAGCATTTCGATCAGGGTGAAGCCGTCCTGGTTGCGCAACCGCGCGAGTATCGGAGTGAGCGAGAACATCAGCACGAGGAGGCTTCGGCGATTTTGACAATGACCGGTTCGGAGCCTATCGTTTCTTTGTATTCGGGTTTGCCGGATTCGCTGAGGTCGCCGAGGTAGATGTTGCGTGTGTATTCGCTTGTGTTGTTGAGGGCGTATTTCGTCGTGAAGGTGTATTTTTTCGAGCCGCTCGTGTAAGGACCGACGCAGAGCGTGCCTTCCCCGAAAGGCAGGAAGGGGTGTTCGAGGTGACCGCCGTAACCAAGCCACGGTGCCGTGTTTGTTGTGGTTTTCTCTTCCTCCTTGACTTCCGTGACTTTCGACTCGTTGTTGGGGGTGTAGCTCGTGCAGCCGGTGTTCTTGATGACCACTGGATAAGAGGTGGCTTCCGAGAACGTGGTGCTGCCTTTGGTCCCGGTGTAAACGTTGAGCTTCAGGTCTGCCATCGGCACGCTGACCGGCAGCGTCGTTTTCCCGGCCGTCACAAGTGTCGTGGAGTCGGTGAGCGAGGAATTGAGCGTGTGGGGGTCGTTGGCCGTACAGGCACCTGCGTAGACCTTCCACGCGCCTGGCGTCGGGAACGGGAACAGGTTGCCCTGCGGGGATTTGCCTTCGGCCGGGCTCGTGATCGTGCTGAGCCAGCTGGTGGAAGTGGCTTTTCCGAACATGGGTGTGTAGAGGCCCGATGTGGTGGTGTGTTCCGCGGTCGCGACCTCGAAGTTTGGTGTCAACTGCATCAGTTCGTTGTAGGCGACGAAATCGTCAGAGGTGACGTTTTCGGTGATGGTTTCGCTGCCGGTGTTCTTCGGGTGGGTCCGCGTCGTCACCCCGCCGTACGTGAATTCGGCCTGAATGGCGCCACCTTCGTTGAACGTGATCGGGTCGTGGGTCGTGTAGTTGGGCGCGATCGAGACTTCCTTGACGGGCCATTTTGTTTCGCCGGCGGGTGTGACGAAGCCAGTTTTTTCTGATACTTCGACGGTGGCGGCTGTCGCCGGGACGCCGGCGAAGACGACGCATCCGGTTGCTTCGGTCGTGCCGGAGAGGGTGCTCGCGGTGGAGGAGCCGTTGGCGTAGTATTTGATCGTGGTGGTGAAGCCGGGGACGCCCGCCGTGGGGGTCGGGTAGTTGCCGACGTCGACCTCGAGCGCGGAGGACGTCGGTGGCGTGGTGACGCTCGACATGGTGATGGGCGCACGTTTGCCAGCGACCTGTTGCGGCCAGGTTACGACGGAGGCGAAGCGCAGCGAGTTGGTTTCCTGGCGGCTCGTGTTGGTCGCGCTGCACGAGGTGCTTTCGCCGGCGTTGTTGAGGAAGCTCGCGGCCTGCGTGATCGTGTAGGTCTCACCGCCGAGCGTCTTTTTGTAGACGTGTTCGTATTTGTTGTTCGCGGTGTCGAATGTGCTCGCGGGGGCGGTGCGCAGGGCCTCCTGCGATTCGGATGCGAGCGCGATCGCCTGGTTGTGGTCACGCTCGGAGATGCTCGTGCGTTGAGCGGCGTTGATGCCCATCAGCGTGCCGACGGCGATCAAGCCGACGATCACAGCCGAGATGAGGACTTCCATCAGCATCACGCCGTCCTCGGCGCGTGGGTTGACGCGGGCCCGTCTGTGGCCGGGGAGCGACGGCGTGACGCGTGCCTGTGCGGCGCTCGCATGAGGGCGCTGCCGCCCACGGCGGTGATCTGCCAGTAGCGTCACGAAGAAGGAAGGCATGTCGAGTTCGCCTGATTAAGCTGCGAGTGGTGTCGGCAGCACGGCGGGCGGGCTTTAGCGACTCGCCGCCGACTCAGCGGTCGATCCGGGCGCGTCGCGGGCAATTGCCGCGGTCCTTACAATCACGTCTCCCCGGGGGACTGGTGTATCGGTAACACGGTGGTCTCCAAAACCGCAACGCGAGGTTCGACTCCTCGGTCCCCCGCTTGGCTCGGTGATGCGGAATCTCGCTCTGGCTCGCGAGATTCCGCCATCGCGCTTCGGCGTACTGGCGGTCGACTGCGGTGGTGCAGGATCCGCTGCAGCCCTTCAAGCGCCGCCTCCAAGAGCCGACGCATCTGCTAATCTGCATAAACCTGATCGGAAATCTGATGAAGATCGATGTACACCAGCACCTTTGGACCGAGCCGCTCGTAGAGGCGCTCACGACGCGCAGCGAGTTCCCGTTCGTGCGCGAGGAGCAGGGCCTGACGGTGCTGTATCTGGCGGGCGAGCGCCCGTACGTGATCGACCTGGCGAGCGAGGATCCGGCCAAGCGCGCGGCGCTGGTCGAGCAGGATGGGCTCGATCGTGCGCTGGTGTGCCTGTCGAGCCCGCTCGGCATCGAGTGGCTGCCGCGCGAGCAGGCGCTCGCGCTGATCGACGCTTACCACGCGGGTGCGCTGGCGCTGGAGGAGCCGTTTGGCGTGTGGGCGGCGATCGCGCTGGATCGCCCCGACGCCGACGACGTCGATCGCGCCCTCGCGCGCGGATGCGTCGGCCTGTCGCTTCCCGCGGGGGCGCTGGCGAGCGTGGAGGCGATCGCGGGCCTGCATCCGCTGCTGGCGCGCCTGGAGGACCACGGCGCGCCGCTGCTGGTGCACCCGGGGCCGCGAATGGGTGTCCGCGCCCGTCGCGGGGGCCTGGAGACGTCGCTGGAGGAGCCTCTGTGGTGGCCGGCGCTCACCCGCTATGTGTCCGGCATGCAGGCCGCGTGGCTGGCGTTCCTGGCGGCGGGGCGCCCGCGCCACCCGCGCCTGCGCGTGGTCTTCTCGATGCTCGCCGGCCTCGCGCCGCTGCACGCGGAGCGCCTCAGCGCACGCGGCGGTCCCCGGCGGTCGCTGCCAGACCCGCTCGTCTTCTACGAGACCTCCTCCTACGGACCGGCGGCGGTGCGCATGCTCGAGGAGATCGTCGGGCGCGAGCAGCTGCTGTACGGATCGGATCGACCGGTGGTGGAGCCCGCAGAGCTCGGCATGCCCGACGGGCTCGCGTGGGAGCCGATCGTCGAGAGCACGCGTCGAGCACTCGGCGCGACACACCTGGCGGGCGCGGTATGAGCACGGCGTCGCTGCAATCGGTCTCGAACAGCTTGCCGGCCTCGGGAGCGCTCGACCCGCGCGAGCTAGCGCGAGTCCCGCGCCCGCGCGGACGCGATCTCTCGGGCGTGGAGCTGCAGGCGTTCGTGGCCGAGCTCGCCGACCGGCCGGAGCTGTGGATCCACCTGGTCAAGCACGACACGACGCAGCGCGTGTACGAGGAGCTGCTGAGTGACGAGCACGTGACTGCTTGGCTGATCTGCTGGATGGACGAGCACGACACTGGCTTTCACGATCACGACGTCTCGTGCGGCGCGGTGGCCGTCGTCAGCGGCGCCGTGCGCGAGGAGCGCCTGGCGATCGATGGCCCGACTCGCAACGGCGTCTTTCGCGCGGGCGCCAGCTTCCACTTCTCCGCTTCGGACATCCACCGCGTCAGCCACGCGGGCTCCGATCCGGCGGTGACGCTCCACGTGTACTCGCCACCGCTGTTGCGCATGGGCTCGTACGTGATCGGCCAGGACGGCGTGCTGGCTCGCCATCCGATGTCCTACGAGCAGGAGCTGCGCCCGCTCACGCATGACGGCGAGCAGGCGGCCTAGCCTGGGTTGCCTGGCCTAGTCGCCGGCGGGGGGCTTGCCGCCCGAGCGCTGCTGAACCGAGTCCGCGTCCGCCCCGGCGATCAGGATCAGGCTGACGAGCTCGGGCGCGAACAGCCCGTGCTCGACCACGCCGGGGGTGGCGCTGAGCCTTGCAGCGAGCTCGCGGGGATCGTCGATCGGGCCGAGGTAGTCGGCGATCACGCCGCCGTCGGGACTGTGCGCGACGTCGCGCAGCCGTGCGGGATCGACCGTGGCGAGCGTGTGTCCGACACCGAACGCGACCAGCTCGAGCGGCACGGGCGGCGCGAGCGCGGGCACGGCCTTGTCGGCTGAGGCGATCACGACGAAGCGTCGTGCCGCCGCGGCGACGATCTTCTCGCGTGTGTGCGCGCCGCCGCCGCCCTTGACGAGCCATCCGCGCGCGTCGATCTGGTCGGCGCCGTCGATCGCGATGTCCAGCTCGCCGAGCTCGTCGAGCGCCTCGACGGTCAGCCCGAGCGCGCGCGCGGCGGCCTCGGTCGCCGGCGAGGTCGCCACGCAGCGCAGTCCCTCGCACCGTCGTTCGGCGATCGCGGGAAGCAGGTGTGCGACGGTCGATCCCGTGCCGAGCCCGACGCGCATGCCGTCCTCGATCAGCTCGGCGGCGGCGCGTGCGGCTGCGCGCTTCTGGCGCTCGGTCGCGGCGTGGTCGCTCAGCGGGGGTTGCTGCTGCCGCGCAGTCGCACGAGAGGACGCCATGGCGCGGACGTTACCGACCCGGATGGGCCCCTGAGGCGCACACGGTCGGCGGAGGCGGGTCCGTGCAGCAGGAAGCCCTGCCCGACGGCGCAGTCCAGTTCGCGCGCGAGCGCGAGCTGGCGGTTGGTCTCGATCCCGACGGCGATCGCCGTGAGGCCGGCCTCCTTGGCGAGCGCGATCGTGGCGGCGAACATCGCACGCCGCTCCTTGTCCTGGTGCAGGCTGCCGGTGAGCGCGCGATCGAGCTTGACGATGTCCAGCGGCAGGTTGCCGGGCAGGCCGAGCGAGAGCTGCCCGAAGCCGAAGTTGTCGAGCGCGATGGTCACGCCAAGGCGCTTCAGGTCCTTGAGCGCCGAGCGCGCCCGGTCGGGGTCGCGCATGACGGCCTCCTCGCTGATCTCCAGGCACAGCGCGCGGCCTGGGAGCCGGCGGTAGGCGAGCTCGTCGTGCACCCGCTGGGCGAGATCGAGCTCGGTCAGCTCGCGCGCTGAGACGTTGACCGACAGCGGGATCGTGATGCCGCTTCGCCGCCAGGCGTCGGCCTGCGCGCACGCCGTGTGGAGCACCCAGTTCCCGATCTGCACGATCAGCTCGCTGTTCTCGGCGGGCGGCAGGAACGTCGAGGGGAGCACCATCGCGCTCGGCAACGGCCCGGCGCCGGTCGGACGCCAGCGCACGAGCGCCTCGACGCCGAGCGCCTGGCCGCCGGCGAGCCGCAGGATCGGCTGGTAGGCGAGCAGCAGCTCGTGCTGGGGCAGCGCCTCGCGCAGGCGGCCCTCGAGCTCCATGTGCGCGCTCAGCTCCCGGCGCAGCCGCTCGTCGAACAGCTCGAGCCGGCGCCCGCCGGCGCCCTTGGCGCGGTACATCGCAACGTCGGCCTCGCGCAGCATCGTCTCCGGGTCGGTGTCGGGGTGACGGGAGACCGAGATGCCGACGCTCGCCATGATGGCCACTTCGGAGGAGCCCAGCGGGAACGGTCGCTCCAGCGCGTCGAGCACCCGCTCGGCGAGCGCGAGCGCTTCGCCGTCGCTCTCGATTTCCTCGGCGAGGATCACGAACTCGTCGCCGCCGAGGCGCGCGACGGTGTCGCTGTCGCGCATCAGCTCGGCGAGGCGCTCGGAGACGGACAGCAGCAGGCGGTCGCCGACGTCGTGACCGAGGTTGTCGTTGACGGCCTTGAACTTGTCGAGGTCGATGAACAGCATGGCGACGACGCTGCGGCTGCGATGCAATCGCGCGAGCGCCTGGCGGGCGCGGTCCATCAGCAGCAGCCGGTTGGGCAGGCTCGTGAGCGGATCGTGCAGCGCCTGGCGCTCTAGCCACACGCGATCAGTGACGTCCTTCGCGGCCGCGTACCAGCTGTCGCCGTCGCGGCGCGCGCTCCACAGCAGCCATCGCCACGAGCCGTCGCGATGCTGGAAGCGGGTGGTGATGTTCTCGAGCTCGGTCGCGTCTTCGTCCGGCGCGAGAATCGGGCCGAGTGCCTGCTCGATGTCCTCGGGGTGCACGAGCTCGCGGATCGGGCGCGTGCGCAGATCCTCCTGCGTCCAGCCCAGCAGCTGCTCCCACGCGGGGTTCAGCAGCGTGAAGCGGCCGTCGAGCGAGATCGTCGCGAGCAGGTCGCTGGTCATCTCGAACAGCCGCGCGATGCGCGCCTTGCCGTCGCCGGACTCGATGCTCGCGTGGAACTGCGTGCTCGTCGCGTGGGAACCCATGCCTGCTGACCAAGTCGGCTTCAAGCGCGCGCTTGCTCGGTCCGGCGGCACAACACTGGACAGATAGGCCACACTCTGCTCCGGCCCGTCGCGCGGTCAGGGCGCCGTCTAGGAGGGGGCGATGCGACCGCGTGGGAAGGCTCAGGAAGCGGTGCCGAGCGGCGCTGCCGACTCGGTAGCGGTGCTCTGCATCGAGGGCGTGCCCGTGGCGCCCTCGGATCCTGGATCGCCACGCAGGAACCGCCACACGGACAGGCACACGAGGATCGTCATGATCACGGCACTGGCGACACAGTCCTCGCAGATTTTGTTCAGCGTGAAGACCTCGCGGTAGGTGAGGTAGGCGCTGAACGCGAAACCGCCGAGCGTCAACGCGGCCGTCGCGAACCGCGCCTGCTCACCGTCTGAGGCCAGCAGCGAGCCGAGGATGACGAGGTAGCCGATCGCGCCGATCAGGGCGACGGGGATGCCCGCGAGCTCGGAGTAGGCCGATTTCTGCACTGCGGCGCACGGGTTGCCCTTGAGCGAGCAGACGGGCGCTTCGCCCGAGTAGTGGACGTAGGTGAGGTAGGCGGCCCAGCCCAGTCCGACCGTGGCGAGCACGATCAGCGTGGTCCTGAGGGCCCGAGCGCTCATGTCACTAGGATTTCAGGAGTTTTTCGACTGCTTCGTTGACGAACGCCGGGTCGCCTGGCGAGCTTGGGTAGGTGAGCTTCGACAGCGCTCCACCGGTATGACCGATCAGGAACGACGGTGTGCCGTTGAAGCCGTTGCTGTTGGCCGTCTGCGCGTCGGTGGTGACCTCGTTGGCGAGTTCGGAGTCGCCGCGGGCGCTACTCCACTGCGTCAGGTTCAGGGCGGGAACCTGGCTGGCGATGCCCTGGATGTAGCTTTCGGTCACGTAGCCCGAGTCCTCTTCTCCCTGCTCGTGGTAGAAGGTCTCGATGAAGTTCCACGCCTTGTCCTGCTTGCCGGCGGCGTAGGCAGCGACCTGCTGGGTCTTGAACACTTCCGGTTCGCGCGTGGCTGTCTCCAACGACAGGTATTCGATCCGCAGCTTGCCGGTGCGCACCCACTTGGGGATGATCGACGGGAGCGCTTCGAGCGTGAACTGCTTGCAGATCGGGCACTCGAGGTCGCCGAAGTACTGGAGCGTGACGGGCGCGGTGGGGGAGCCCAGGGCGTTGCCGCTCTGCGGGATGCCGGCGAGCAGCGAGCTGACCTGGGTGACGATCGCGTTCTTCCCGGTTTTCGACTTGGGGATCCCTGATTTCGAGCCCCCGCCGGTGGCGATCAGCACGATGATGATCACGACGACGACAGCCGACGCCACGATCCCGAGCTGCGTCAGCCGCTTGCGCCGCATGGCGCCGGTGGCTGCGGCCTCCTCCATCGCCTTGCGCTCCGCGCGCGCCTGGTCGCGTCGCTGCTTGCGCGTGAGGTCTGCCTCGTCGCTCTCCACTGGGCTCATACGGGGAACTTTTACAGATTTTTGCTTGCGCGCGGATAAATACCGCGACCTCAATGCTCCGTCGGCCCCTGAGGCCAACGCCGTTCGGTCGTGGGAACGTGCCACGATAGCGGCATCGACATCGGCCTGAGCGGGATGAGCGTGGCGCGCTCGCTCGGTCGTCGGCGCGCCTCTGTAGGCGTCCGCCCGCCCCCGTAGCTCAGCTGGATAGAGCATCGGACTTCTAATCCGAGGGTCGCTAGTTCGAATCTAGCCGGGGGCATCGCCGGGCTCCATCGGCGCGCGAACGTAGTCTGTGAGCGTGAGCCCGAGGGAGCCTCCAGCGATCGACCGGATCCTGCTCGGCGACAACATGCAGCTGCTGCCGGCGTTCGCGGCGGAGTCGTTTCAGCTGGTGTACGTCGATCCGCCGTTCAACACTGGCAAGGCGCAGACGCGCAAGACGTTGCGGGCGGCGCGCGACGAGGACGGCGAGCGCACGGGGTTCCAGGGCCTGCGCTACAGCACGCGGCTGCTGGCCGAGTCGAGCTACGGCGACTGCTTCGATGACTATCTGGCGTTTCTCGCGCCGCGCCTGGAGCAGGCGCATAGGCTCCTCGCGCGCGAGGGCACGCTGTACTTCCACATCGACTACCGCGAGGCCCACCACTGCAAGCTGCTGCTCGACGAGATCTTCGGCCGCGAGTGCTTCCTGAACGAGATCATCTGGGCGTATGACTACGGGGCCCGCACGAAGCGCCGCTGGCCGGCCAAGCACGACACGATCCTCGTGTACGTGAAGGACCCCGCGGAGTACTTCTTCGACTCGGCGGAGGTCGACCGCGAGCCGTACATGGCTCCCGGCCTGGTGACCCCCGAGAAGGCCGCCAGGGGCAAGCTGCCGACGGACGTGTGGTGGCACACGATCGTGCCAACCAGCGGGCACGAGAAGACGGGCTACCCGACGCAGAAGCCGGAGGGGATCGTCCGCCGCATGGTCCGCGCGTCCACGCGGCCGGGCGATTGGTGCATGGACTTCTTCGCCGGCAGCGGCACGCTCGGCGCGGTGGCGGCGCAGCTCGACCGCCACTACGTGCTGATCGACTCCAACCCCGACGCCGTGGCGATCATGCGCGCGCGCCTGGACGAGGCGGGCGGCGAGGGTGGAGCGCAGGGAGAGGGTGGATCGCGCGGAACGCGCGGAGTGCGCGCGGTGGCGGCACGCGCCGCGGCGACGACGGTCGAGTAGAGCACGTCGTCGCACGCGGAGACGTGCGAGCCTTTGGCGATGTACCACGTCGAGCTGCGCCAGTTCCCGCACAACATGAGCCGCTTCAACCTCACCGACGGGGAGCTGGGCGCGATCGTCGAGCCGTGGGCGCGCCAGCAGCTGGTGGAGTTCGGGGAACGCAAGTGGAGCCCGCAGCAGGCGAAAATCACGATCCTCGAGGGCCCGCACATGCCGCTCGAGCAGCTGACCATGGGCCGCGGCTGGCGCGCGGCCCAGCGCAACAGCGAGGACGTCACCGACGCGGTGCTCGCGGCCGCCCAGGAAGCGCTCGCGGCGGCAGCCGCAGCTCCCGCGCCCGGGCTGGCGTCGAGCGCTTCATCGCAGCCCGCCGGCGCGGCAGCCACGCTCGCCGATCCGCTCGCGCTGGGCGTCCAGCTCGCATCGCTGCTCGGTGAGGACCCAGGCCGGCTGCTGGCGGCGTGGCGGGAGGTCGCCGCGCGTTCGACCGGGCTGTCCCCGAGCGAGAGCCTCGCGCTCGCCGAACGGGACATCCGCGGCTGAGCAGGACGTAGCCAGGACAGGGTGCCGCAGTGGGGCATGGTCGCTAAACTCCGGTCCTCAACCCGTGGTGGGCGTAGCTCAGTTGGTAGAGCTCCTGGTTGTGGTCCAGGCGGTCGTGGGTTCGAGCCCCATCGCTCACCCCTCGGAAGTGGCTGGCTTGCGCTGAGCGCCTCCCTTGGCTCAGCAGCAAAAACTCTGTTGGCACGTGACAAACGTCATGTTTCCAGCTATCCTCCCCGCCTCGCGTTGGCATGTGGCTCACGCATAGGTCGTCGGCAGCCCGGCCAGGACGGTCGGGACGGCGCCTACAAACACATCTGTTACTTCGAGGGGGGCATCGTGAAACATGGAAGATTCCGCGTTCTTTTGCGGGCGCTGATTTCAGCGACCGCGCTCGCGGCACTGGCGTTTCCCGCCACGGCCGCGCTTGCGCCGGGGCTCGCGCAGGCGACAAGCACTGCCAAAACCGCGCTCATCGACGAAGAATCGGTGACAACCAATGATGGGATCACCAAGGAAGGCTCGCCCATCAGCCTCGAGCAGTACGCCGCCGAAAGGGCCGGCTACACGGTGACCCTTCGGAGCGGCACGGAATGGGAAGCGATGAGCCAGGCTGAATACGCGTCCTACCAGGTCCTGATCGTCGGCGATCCGACGTGTGCCACCACGGCCTTGTCGGCGGTTGAATCCGCCCACATCTGGACGCCCGTGGTGATGGGCAAAGGCTCCAACCCGCAGGTCGGAAACCGCGTCGTCGTGGGCACGGACCCCGAGTACCACTACCTCTATGGCGACGGTGGAGCTCAGCCGACGGAAGCGGGGAACCCGAGCAGCGCGGGTGCCGAGCATCTCGTGCAGGACGGCATCACGTTCGCCGGCGGCGTCGCCGGAGCGACCGGAGTCTACTTCGACACGAGTTGCACGGACATCCCGGAAACCACGCTCGAAGAAGAAGAACGGCTGGGTACGGCCAGCGCCAGCACGGCTGGCGTCCGGCCCGCGGGAGTAGCCCAACCGATCCTCGAAGGCCCGGACGGCAGGGACAAAAACGACGTGCTCGAACACCTGACTGCGGCGCCGAGCAAAGAAGCCTGGACGGAGAACGTCAGCCCGCCATGTGGCGGCGAAGTGCAGCAGGTTGCGGCCAACCCGGTGTTCGACACTGGCGAAACCAAGCTGCTCGACAGCAACATCCAGGGCTGGGGATGCTCCGACCACATAACGTTCCCGACGTTCCCGTCGGACTGGTTCCCGCTGGCGGTGGCGACCGACACGCCGTCACACCCGACGTGCGGCACCGACCCCGAAACCGCCAAAGAAGTATGCGGCGAGGCGTACGTGCTGCTGGCGGGCGAAGGCATCGTGGCCGAAGCTCCGAACCTGACGCTCACGCCGAAGAGCGAAAGCAACCCCGCAGGCGGCACCCACACGGTCACCGCCAACGTGCACAAGGAAGAAAAGCCGGTTGCGGAACGGGTTGTGACGTTCACGGTCACAGGCCAGAACGCCGGCGCCACCGGGACCTGCACGACGGGCGCGGGCGCGCTCGACCCGGAATGCAAGACCGACGCCAACGGAGAAGTCAAGTTCACCTACAGCGACTCCAAGGGCGCGGGCACGGACACGATCATCGCAAGCGTGACGCTGGAAAGTCTCGAAGAAGAAGCGATCCTGGAGGCCAGGCCCGCTGTCACGACGACGAAAGTCGTCCTGACCACCGAGCGCGCGACGGCCGCCGAGGAATGGACGCAGGTGGCGGTGTCCGTGCCAGCGGCGAAAGCAGCCGTCACACCAGCGCCCGCTCCCACGCCGAAATCAGGCGTGCTGGCGTTCGGCGCGGCGCGCCTGGCGAGCAACTCCCACGCGTGTGTCGCGAGCAGCGGCTATCTCGCGTCGGTGAGCGGCAAGCTGATCGCCTCGGTCACGTTCACGCTCGACGGTCACAAGGTCAAGACACTGACAACGGCCAACTCGCACGGTGCGTTCGCGCTGCGCATCGCGCTCAAGGCCGGTCACGCCCATCACCTCACGATCCATGTCGCGTTCACGTCGGCGAGCAGTACGAAAGCGCTGACGATCAAACGGACACTGGCTCGCTGCGCCGCGGTGCATCCCGTCACCACGCCGCGGTTCACCGGCTGAGCGCCGGAGGGGCGAGGAGCAGATGAGTGAAGCGGGCGGCCGTATGAGCAATGCGGCCGCCCGCCTTCGCGCTCGTGCCGAAGCGGTGAGCATTCCTCGGCGCGTGCTCGCTCTCTGCGTGTCGATCGTCGCGTTCGCGGGCGGCCAGGCGTTGCTTCCGAGCGCGGACGCCGCGATGGCCGTGCGACTCTCCAGCGCGATCGTCGCGCCGTCACCGGAACAGCCGCCCGAAGCACGGCAGCTCTCAAACGAACGCACGCTCAGCACGTGGGCGCATCCCGTGGAACCGGGCTCCATCTACGCACGTCCCGAAGCGGACGCCCACCGTGTCGGGCGGGTTCACCTCGAAACCGCCGACGGCTTCGCCGAGGTCTACCTGCTGCTCAGCAGCTACACCGACGCGAGCGGAAACGAATGGGTGGACCTGAGAATCCCCGGACGGCCCAACGGGCGTACCGGTTGGGTGTCGCGCGAACTGCTCGGCGCCTTCCACCAGACCCGCTGGCTGATCGTGGTCGATCTCCACCTGCGGCGGCTGACCGCGTACTTCGACGGACATCTGCGCATGACGGCGCCGGTCGGCGTCGGCAAGCCGAGCACACCCACTCCCACCGGACACTTCTGGATCCGCGAGCGCTTCGACGTGACCAATCGCAGCAACCCCTACTGGCCCTACGCGCTGGGTACCTCCGACTACTCGACGCTGACCGAATGGCCTGGGGGAGGGGTCGTGGGCATACACGGCGACTTCGGTGAACCGTGGGCGATCCCCGGCGACCCGTCGCATGGCTGTGTGCGCATGCGCGACGCGGACATCGCATGGCTCGGTCCGCGGGTGACGCTCGGCACGCCGGTGGAGATCGTCAAGGGTTAGGCGACATCCACCGCTCTGCGCGGCGGGTCACCTCTGCGAGCGTCCGCTCCGGCGCCCCGCGCCGGTGGCGATGCCTGTTCTGCGCCGCGAGCATCTGCTCGACGTCGCTGAGCTCGAGCTCGACTTCGCGCTCGGGCGAGCGGGTGGGCTTCCAGTCGAGCAGCTCCGCGTATCCGTCGCGGTGAAAGTGCCCCGCGAGCATTGCCAGCGCGAGTATCAGGAGCGGTAGCCCGAGCACCATCGATAGGAAGTAGAGCTGCATCGTGGTGCTCACGCGCCTTCCGGTGCGGGGCGCATCGACGCGCGTACGCGAGCACCACGGCGGGTCGTCGGCGCGGTCTGCGGCTCCTCCGTTACGGCGGCCTGTTCGCCGCCGTCGGCCACCGCACTCCCGAGCCCGTCGATCGCTGACTGGACGGTGGCCAGGCGGCGGACCAGCAGCGTTCGCACCTGCTCCAGCTCCGCCGCGTCGAGCAGCGCCGGGCCGCCGACGCCGCGGGTCGCTGCGCTCGCTGGGGCGACGCCGGGGTGTTTGGCTTCGATCTCGCCGAGCGTGCGCTCGAGCGAGGCGATCTGCTCGCGCAGCACCCGCCGTCGCTCGACGGCGTCGTCCACCGGCCGCTGTGGCTCGCCCGGCGAGACGTACAGCGCGGCGGCGACCTCGCGCGGGTCGACGCCGGTCTCGTGGGCCTCGCGTGCCGCATCCGCGGCGATCGTCGCCACGGTCGACGGGCGCTGCGGCGTGGAGGCGACGAACGTGCCGCTGCCCTGCTGGCTGTCGATCAGCCCCTCCTGCTCCAGGCGCTGGTAGACGGTGCGGACGGTGTTGACGTTGACCCCCGTCGCCTCCGCCACCTCGCGCAGCCCTGGGAGGCGCTGGCCTGGCTCGAACCTGCCGTCGCGGATTCGCGAGCGCAGCGCCCACGCCAGCTGCACGCCGATCGGTATCTCCGCGTCGCGGTCGACGCTGATGTCCAAGCCGGGCGACTGCACTGCCTGGCGGCTCATGCGATCAACTTTAGACTGGCCCGGCCACGTTGCATAGTGTACTGGTGATCTAGTACATTAAGTCAGTGCGGCGTGAGGACGGTGCGATCTCAGCTCTTCCGAGGCGGGCGTTCCTTCCCGCCAGGCATCTGCTCGAGGAATTCGGGGACATGATCCTGCTCACGGGCAGGACGATCTACTCCACCGTGCGGCCTCCGTATGTCTACGGCGGCGAGCTCGTCGCGCAGTTCATGTTCGTGCTCCGCCTGGTGTGGCTGCCATTGCTCGTCTCCACCGTGGCGATCAACTACGGGGCGCCGGGCCTGCAGGCGGCGAACTTCCTGAAGCTGTTCGGCGCGCTTGACTTTCTTGGCGGCTTCTTCGTGATCGAGGTAGTCCGCGAAATCGGCCCGCTGATCACGGCGATCGTGGTCGCGGGGGTGGGGGGTACGGCGATCACGGCGGACCTGGGCGCGCGCAAGGTGCGCGAGGAGCTCGACGCGTTGCAGGTGCTCGGTGTGGACCCCGTCAAGAACCTCGTCGTGCCGCGTTTCCTGTCGCTGATGCTCGTGACGGGCCTGTTCAACATCTACTCGATCCTGTTCGGGCTGTACGGCGGCCTGCTGGCGGAGGTCGAGAACGGCGGCTCGCTGGGGCCGTTCTGGAACACGCTGTTCGCCAACTCCACCGTCACCGACCTGTGGGGCTCGGTGCTGAAGACGACGATCTTCGGGGCGATCATCGCGATCGTCTCCTGTTACAAAGGCATGACCGCCTCCGGCGGCGCGGAGGGCGTCGGGCGCGCGGTCAACGAGGCCGTCGTCATCTCGTTCCTGGCGATCGGCGCGTTCAGCTACGTCTTCACCACGACGCTGCTGGCCACCCACCCGCAGATCCTGGTGCTCAAATGAGCGAGCTACTGGCGATGCCGCGCGAATGGCTCGCCGCCGCCGGTGAGCTCGGTGGCTTCATGGGCGAGGTGCTGCGCGACGTTTGGAGCCTGCGCGTGTTCAGGTTCTTCGGCGAGGCGCTGCGCCAATCGGGCATCCTGATCATCGGCTCGACGGGCGTCATCTGGGGCCTGGTGTTCATCAACGGTCTGGGCGCATGCGGCGTCCAGGCCGCCTACTTCACCGAGGCCACCGGCGCGCCCGGCTACTCGGGCGTGTTCGCCGCGTGGTGCAACCTGCGCGAGGCGGTGCCGCTGGTGTTCGGCTACATGATGTCCGCGAAGATCGGCACGGGGATCGTCGCGGAGCTCGGTGCGATGCGCATCTCCGAGGAGATCGACGCGCTGGAGGTAATGGGCATGAACTCGATGACGTTCCTGTGCGCGACGCGTCTGCTGGCGGCGTGGATGGTGCTGCCGTTCATGTACGTCGGCGCGATCGGCGTCGCCTACCTGGGCTCCTACATCGCGATCGTCCACCAGGTGGGCTACATCTCCTCCGGGGGATACCTGCTGATCTTCTGGCAGTTCCAGAACCCCGGCGACTACCTCTTCAGCGTGATCAAGGGGATGACCATGGCCACGGCGATCGTGCTCGTCGGCTGCTACTACGGCTACAACGCCAGTGGCGGCCCCGTGGGGGTTGGCAGGGCCACCGCCAGGTCGATGGCGTTGAACCTCGTGCTGGTGAACGTGATCGACGCGCTCGGAACCCAGATCTTCTGGGGCACAAACGCGCGTGCTCCGATCGGCGGTTAGCTGGAGCGCGTCGGCCACGAGCTCGACCGGGCAGCGAGGGCGAGGCTGCCAGTTAGTCAAGCGGCGTCGTGTACGCGCCGCTGAGCCCGCCGTCGATCAGGAACGTCGACGCCGTCACGTAGCTCGAGTCCTCGCTCGCCAGGAACAGCGCGCCCTGGGCGATCTCCTCGGCGCGCGCGAAGCGCCCGATCGGCACGTGCACAAGCCGGCGCGCTGCCTTCTCGGGGTCCTTCGCGAACAGCTCTTTGAGCAGCGGCGTGTCCACCGGGCCGGGGCACAGCGCGTTGACGCGCACGCCGCGGCGCGCGAACTCCACGCCCAGCTCGCGCGAGAGCGCCAGCACGCCGCCCTTGGAGGCCGTGTAGGAGATCTGCGAGGTCGCCGCGCCCATCACCGCCACGAACGACGCCGTGTTGATCACCGAGCCGCGTTGCGGGCCGTCGTTGTCGAGCAGGTGCGGGATGCCGTGCTTGCAGCACAGGAACACGCTGCGCAGGTTCACGCTCTGCACGCGCTCCCACGCCTCGAGCGTCGTCTCGAGCACCGAGCCGTCGTCGCGGGGGGAGATGCCGGCGTTGTTGAACAGCACGTCGATGCGTCCGTAGCGCTCGCGCACGCTCTGGAAGGCCTCGCGCACCTGCTGCTCGTCGGTCACGTTGACCTGCAGCGCCAGCTCGCCCGGCGAGTCCGGCTGCAGATCGACGCCCACCACGGTCGCGCCCTCGCGCTGGAACAGGGCGACCGTCGCCGCGCCGATGCCGCCGCTCGCGCCCGTTACCACGCACACGCGACCGGCGAGCCTTCCGGTCGCGCTCATCGCTCCTCCCCCTCCGGGGACGATGCGGTTGCGTAGAAGATCGTCTTCACCTCTGTGTATGCCTCGAGCGCGTGCGGACCCAGCTCGCGTCCGTAGCCAGACTGCTTGAAGCCTCCGAACGGGGTACTCACGCGCACGGACGTGTTGGCGTTGATCGACAGCACGCCGGTGTCGAGGGCGCGCGCGACTCGCAGCGCACGCGCGCCGTCACGTGTCCATATCGACCCCGACAGGCCGTAGATCGTATCGTTGGCCAGCCGCACAGCCTCGGCCTCGTCGGTGAAGGGGATGATCGCGGCGATCGGGCCGAACACCTCCTCCTGGGCGACGCGATCGCTCGGCTCCACCGGGCACAGCACCGTCGGCGCGAACCAGAAGCCCGGACCGTCGGGCGCGCTGCCGCGGAAGGCGATTGGCGCCTGGCCGTCGAGGAACGAGGCGACCGCGTCGCGCTGTGCGGCCGAGATCAGCGGGCCCATCTGCGTGTCCTCGTCGAGCGGGTCGCCCACGCGCAGCGCCTTCACCTGCGGCTCCAACAGCTCCAGGAAGCGCTCGAGCGCGCTCTCCTGCACGAGGATGCGCGAGCGCGCACAGCAGTCCTGGCCGGCGTTGCCGAACACCGCCGACGGCGCCGCGGCGGCGGCGGCCTCGAGGTCGGCGTCGGCGAAGACGATGTTCGCCGACTTGCCGCCCAGCTCGAGCGTCACGCGCTTGATCGAAGCGGCTGCCCCGGCGGCGATCGAGCGGCCCACCTCGGTCGAGCCGGTGAACGCGATCTTCGCCACGTCCGGGTGCTCGACCAGGCGCTGCCCGCACGTGCTGCCGGGCCCGACGACCACGTTCACGACGCCATCGGGGATGCCTGCCTCGCGCGCGAGCTCCGCGAAGCGCAGAGCCGTCAGCGGCGTCAGCTCGGCGGGCTTCAGCACCACCGTGTTTCCCGCCGCGAGCGCCGGCGCGAGCTTCCACGCGGCGATCGTCAGCGGGAAGTTCCACGGCGTGATCAGCCCCACGACTCCCACCGGCTCGCGCACCGTGAACGCCTGCCCGCCCGCCACCGGGATCGTGTCGCCCAGCAGCCGCTCGGGAGCGCCCGCGTAGTAGCGGAAAGTGTCCACCACCATTCCCATCTCCCCGCGCGCGTCGGCGATCGCCTTGCCCGCGTTGCGCGCCTCCAGCAGCGCCAGCTCCTCGCGGTGCGCGCTCAGGGTGTCCGTGAGCGCGTACAGCAGCCGCGCACGGACACCCGGCTCGAGCGCGCGCCATGCCGGCAGCGCCGCCTTGGCCCGCGCGACCGCCTCGTCGACCTCCTCGACGCCCGCGCGCGGAACCTCGGCGAGGACCGTCTCGGTGGCAGGCTCGAGGACTGACAGCAGATCGCTCAAGTGTTCAGCCCGTCCGTGACTGTCTGGGCGGCGGGGCCCAGGTGGGAGAGATCCATCGCTGTCCTCCTATGGCGCCTGGGCGATCTCTGGTAGTGCGACTTCGGTGTCGAGCTCGTCGATCGTGCGGATCGGCCCCTTGAACGTCTTTTTCGCCCAGCCCGCAAACCAGATCGTAACGACCACCATTACCCCGATCGTCACGATCGGTGCGTAGTTGACTGCCGACCAGTTGAACGTCTTTTCCCACGGAACTCCTTCGGGGGTGAACGGGAGGCAGAAGATCACCACGCAGAGAGCCACCCAAACGACTGCGATCGGATTGATCCACTTGTACTTGCGCCCGAGTGTCCACGTCCCCGTGACGAAGCTGTCGCCCGCACGCCAGCGTAGGAAGACCGGGATCGTGTAGGCGATGTAGAGGCCGATCACCGAGATCGACGTGACCGCGAGGAACGCCACCGGCGTACCCAGGTGGTTCGGGAAGTAGGCAGGGATGGTGATGATGATCGCGAACAGCACGACGAAGAACACGGCCCAGTTGGGCGTCTTGCTTGCGCCCAGGCGACGCCACAGGTTGTGCCCGGGGACGGCGCCGTCGCGCGAGAACGCGAACGTCATGCGCGAGGCGCTCGTGATGCACGCCATGCCGCAGAACAGCTGGCCGACGGTGGAGATCAGCACGACGGCCTTGTCACCCGCGGAGCTGAGCGCGGAGGTGAAGATCGCCAGCGCCGGGAAGCCGGCTTTGTAGATTTCTGCTTCGTGGCCCTTCTGGATCGCGAACGTGATCGCCAGCAGGACGATCCAGCCGAAGATCGCCGAGTAGAAGACCGAGCGCCAGACGCCCTGTGCGGAGGAATGTTCTGCGCCGTGCGTCTCCTCGGAGATGTGCGCCGAGGCGTCGTAGCCCGTGATCGTGTACATCGTCAGCAGGAAGCCGAGCGGCAGTATGTAGATCCAGAATTTGAGCCCGCTGGTCGCGCCTCCGGCGAAGCCCGATTCGTTGGCCTTGTGGCTGAAGACGTAGGAGAGGCTCGCGTGGTGGGAGGGCACGACGATGAGGATCACCACAATCGCCAGGACGCCGACGATGTTCCACCAGACCGAGAAGCTGTACAAGATGGATACGAGATGGCTGCGGAAGACGTTGATCATCCCGGCGACGACCGCGAGGAACACGAACATGGCAAAGTTCACGTGTGCGGAGTAGTGCACGTTCGTTCCCGCCGCGGCCTTGACGAAGTTGAAGATGAAGTGGACTTCGTAGAGGCCGAGCAGGTTGATCAGGAAGGTCGCGCTCACGTAGATCACCGAGGCGACCACCGCGACCAGGCCGATCAGGTTGAACCAGCCCGTGAACCAGCCCCAGCCCGGTCCGCCGAGGCGCGATGCCCAGTAGTAGATCCCGCCGGCCGTCGGGTACGCAGAGGCGAGCTCAGACATCGAGACGGCGACGGCGAGGATCAGCACGCAGATCAGCGGCCACGCGATCGAGATCGCGATCGGCCCGCCGTTCTTGAGCGCCTGGCCGTAGGTCGTGAAGCAGCCGGCGAGGACGCAGATGATCGAGAACGAGATCGCGAAGTTCGAGAACCCGCTCCAACCCCGTTTCAGCTCCTGTTTGTAGCCCAGCTCGGCGAGCTTTTGCTCATCACTGCCCAAAGTCTCAGTCGCACTCATCTGCTGGCCCCCTCTACGAAAAGGTTTGGTTACCCGTCCTTCAATCGTGACAATACGCTCGATCCCGGACGGGTGTCAAGTGCAGTTGGCGCAAATCGCGAGATCAGCCCTCCGGCAGCAGGCCCGCGAGGATGTGCTCAGTCCCTTGCAGGTGCTCGCTCATGGCGCGCACCGCGCGCATCGCGTCGCGCTCGCGCACCGCCGCCAGCAGTCGGCGGTGCTGCGCGTTGGAGGAGGCGAGCACCTCCGGCGGGTGCGCGATGTAGGCGATCAGGTCGGTCATCGCGCCCTGCGTCTCGGTCATCGCGCGCACCAGCTGCGTCGAGCGCGTGGCCTCCGCGAGCCCCACGTGCAGGCGTATGTCCGCCTGGCGGTATGCGACGAAGTCCTCGAGCGTCGCGTCGAGCGTTGCGGCGACCTCGTCGAGCGCGTCGAGATCGTCGCGCTCGGCGCGTTCGGCCGCCAGCAGCGCCACGCCCAGCTCGACCGCCAGGCGCTGGTCGCACATCTCGCGCCAGCGCGCGAGCATCTGCGGCGAGGGCGGATCGGCGGGCGGCAGCGGATTCGCGACGAACGTGCCGCCGCCGCGCCCGCGCGTGGCGAACACGTGGCCGCTCTGACTGAGCGCGGTCAGCGCCTGGCGCAGCGTCGAGCGCGCGATCCCCAGGCGCGCGCACAGCTCGCGCTCGGCGGGAAGCTGCGAGCCTGGGGCGAGCAGCCCCAGCTTGATCGCCGTCCCCAGCCGGTTGACGGTCTCCTCGAACGCGGTCTGCGAGCGCACGGGCGCGAACACCGCGCTCGGCAGCGTCAGCGTCCCGGCAGCCGCTCGACGCTCAGCTCCACGCGCCATCTCTCCCGCTTTCCCCCTGATCACAAACGCTCGAATCCGCGTATCCGCTCCCAGTCTGTCACGGCCGCGTGGAAGGTTTCGAGCTCGACGTCCGCCGCGTTGAGGTAGTGCGCGACGACCTCCTCGCCGAACGCCGCGCGGGCGACCTCACTGCCGGCGAACAGCTCGCGCGCGTCGCCCAGCGTCGCCGGCAACTGCGGGCGCTCGTGCGCCGCGTAGGCGCTGCCCTCGAGCGCCGGCTCGAGCTCGAGGCCCGCGTCGATCCCGTGCAGTCCCGAGGCGATGATTGCGCTGAGCGCGAGGTACGGATTCAGGTCGGCGCCACCGACACGGTTCTCGAAGCGCAGCGACGCGCCGCGGCCGACGACGCGCAGCGAGCACGTGCGGTTGTCGTAACCCCACGCGACCGTCGTCGGCGCGAAGCTCCCGGCCGCGTAGCGCTTGTAGGAGTTGACGTGCGGCGCCAGCAGCAGCGTCAGCTCGCGCAGGCACGCCAGCTGCCCCGCGAGGAACGAGTGGAACAGTCCCTCGTCGCGCGCGAACAGCGGGGTGGGTGGGTCCGAATCATCGGCGAGCGAGAAGTGGATGTGGCACGAGTTGCCCTCGCGCTCGTCGAACTTCGCCATGAACGTGATCGCCACGCCCTCATCCGCCGCGATCTCCTTCGCGCCGTTCTTGTAGATCGAATGCTCGTCCGCGGTGCGCAGCGCGTCCGCGTAGTGGAAGTTGATCTCGTGCTGGCCGAAGTTGCACTCGCCCTTGGAGTCCTCCACGACCATCCCCGCCGCCACCATGCTGTTGCGGATGCGGCGGATCAGCGGCTCCACGCGCGCGGTGCCGAGCAGCGAGTAGTTGACGTTGTACAGGTTCGCCGGGCTCAGCTCGCGATAGCCCTTCTGCCACGCCTGCTCGTAGGTGTCGTTGAAGACCAGGAACTCGAGCTCGGTGCCGGCGTTGGCGCTCCACCCGCGCTCGGCCAGGCGCGCGAGCTGGCGGCGCAGGATCTGGCGCGGGGAGGCCACAACATCCGAGCCGTCCGGCCAGGCGACGTCGGCCAGGCACACGACCGTCCCCTCCTGCCACGGCACCGGGCGCAGCGTGGCGAGGTCCGGCTTCAGCACCATGTCTCCATAGCCGCCCTCCCACGAGGACATCGCGTAGCCCGCGACCGTGCGCATGTCCACGTCGACCGCCAGCAGGTAGTTGCAGCTCTCCGCTCCGTGCTCTGCGACCTCGTCGAGGAAGTGCGTCGCGGTCAGGCGCTTGCCCTGCAGCCGCCCCTGCATGTCGGTCATCGCCAGCAACACCGTGTCGATTGCCCCGCCCGCGACCTTCGCCGTCAGCTCCCCGAGTGTCACGACCGTGAAGGTACTGGAGTCGAACCTCTAGCGTTGGCGTCGAACCTCTAGCGTTACGCGGCGTGAGCTCGCCCGAGCAGAGCGCGCCCAGCCCCGACGCGCAGCTGGCGCGGCTCGACGAGCGCCAGCTCGGCGTGCTGCGCCAGGTGGGACACGAGTGGGGTCGGGTCTGCGGCGACCCCGAGCGCTGGCGGCAGGCGCTGCCGATCGATCCGAACCTCGGCGAGTTCCCCGCCTCGAGCGAGATCCGCCCTTCGCGCTTCGGGCGATTCGTGGCGGTCCAGAGCGGGCCGCTCCCGGAGGTCGAGGCGACGGCCGCCGCCGATGTGGAGCCAGAGCCCGGGGCGCGCCTGGGCTACCGGCTGCGACGCTCGCTGCTCGGTCCCCCGTTGCGCAGCAGCGCGATTGCGCTCGAGCGGATGCGCAAGCTGGTCGCGCTGCCGGTGCTCTCCGCCGATGCGCTCTCGTCGGTCGCCTACGGCCCGGAAGCGATGCTCGCGGTGCTCGTGCTCGCCGGCAGCGCCGGCCTGCATTACTCGCTGCCGATCGCCGGCGCGATCGCATTCTTGATGTTCGCCGTCGGCGCGTCCTACAGGCAGACGATTCGTGCCTACCCGCACGGCGGTGGCTCCTACATCGTCGCCACCGACAACCTCGGACGCATGGCCGGGCTGGTCGCGGCCGCGGGGCTGATTACCGATTACGTCCTCACCGTCGCCGTGTCGGTCGCCTCGGGGCTGGAAGCGATCACCTCCGCGGTCCCTTCGCTGCGCCCTGACACCGTCGCGATCGGCGTGGCCGTGATCGTCGTGCTGCTGGCCGGCAACCTACGCGGCGTGCGCCAGGCGGGCGCGCTGTTCGCGGCGCCCACATACGTGTTCATCGCGGCGATGTTCGTGGTGATCGCGGTCGGCCTGATCGACGCCGGCGGCCACGGCTTTCAGCCCACGCCACGGCCGCATCTGAGCCCGATCGAGGGCGTCAGCGTACTGCTGATCCTGCGCGCGTTCTCCTCCGGCTCGACGGCAATGACGGGCATCGAGGCGATCTCCAACGCGGTGCCCGTGTTCAAGCCGGTCGAGTGGCGCAACGCGCGCACCACCCTGACGTGGATGGTCGGCCTGCTGATCATCCTGTTCGCCGGCACGATCGCATTGGTGCAGCTCGACGGAGTCGTTCCCAACGCGCACGAAACGGTGCTCTCGCAGCTCGCCCACAGCAGCTTCGGCTCGGGATTCATGTATCCGGTCACGCAGGCAGCGACCGCCGCGATCCTGCTGCTCGCCGCCGACACCGCCTACAACGACTTCCCGCGCGTGCTGTTCCTGCTTGCGCGCGACTACCAGGCGCCGAGGCTGTTCCTGCGCATGGGCGACCGCCTCGCCTTCAGCAACGGCATCATCGCGCTGTCGGTGGCGGCCGTGATCATCTTCGCCGGCTTCGGCGGGCGCACCGCGCCGCTGATCCCGCTGTACGCCGTCGGCGTGTTCCTCGCGTTCACCCTGTCGCAGTCCGGGATGGTCGTGCACTGGTGGCGACTGCGCGACCCGCACTGGCGAAGGAGCCTCGCGATCAACGGCACCGGCGCGTTGCTGTCAGCGATCGTGTTCCTCACCGCCGGCATCACCAAGTTCACCGAGGGCGCGTGGGTCTCGCTGCTGGTGGTCGTGGGCTTTGTTACGGTCGCAACCGCGATCCGCCGCCACTACGAGACAGTCGCCCAAGCGGTCGCGCTGCACCCGCGCGCGGTCGAGGTGCCCTCGCACACGATCGTGCCGAACGGCCGCACCGGCACCGACGGCGAGCGCGGCGAGCCGGAGTCCCGGCCACGCGGCGAGGAGACGGAGGAGACCCCCGAGGAGATCCATCACCTGCTGCTCGTCGCGGTCGCATCGCTGGATCTCTCCAGCATGCGCGCGCTCGCGTACGCGGCGTCGCTGCAGCAGCCGGTGCTCGCGCTGCACGTCAGCCCCGCTGAAGAGGAGGCCGAGCGCTTCAGCGAATACTGGCGAACGTGGGGCGACCATTTGCCGCTCGAGGTCGTCGTGTCACCGTATCGCGCGATTATCGCGCCGATGGTCAACTACATCGAGTCGCTGCACCGGCTGCGTCCCGAGCTCACGCTGACTGTGATCGTGCCCGAGCTCGTCGTGCGTCACTGGTGGCAGCGCGCGCTTCACAACCAGACTGCGCCGCGCCTGCGACGCGCGCTGCGACCACTGCCGAAGATCGTCGTCACGACCGTCCCGTTTCACCTTCCACGCTAGGCAATCACGTTTAGCGAACGTTGAGTATTAATTAGGCCCGCTTGAGCGACGCCGTGTACAAACTCCACCAATGGGCTCCACGGGGATCGACGAGGGTCAGGAGGACCTGACACGCAAGCAGCGCCGCGAGCAGGCGCGGACGCAGCGCAGGGCGGCCGAGCAGGCGGTCCTCGCAAGCGCCGCGAGGCGAACGCGGCTCACGCAGCTCGCGATCGTCCTGGTGGTGGTCGTGCTCGGCATCGTCGCCGTCCTGATCGGCACCGGGGGCGGCGCCAAATCAGGCCCTCCGCCGGCAAGCGAACGGCCCACCATCGTCAAACAGATCAGCGCCCTCGTCGGCGGCATCCCCCAGAACGGGAACGTCCTCGGTAGCCCGACGGCTCCCGTAACGCTGCAGTACTTCGGCGACCTCGAGTGCCCGGTGTGCCGTGAGTTCACACTCACGGCGCTGCCGTCGATCATCCAGAAGTGGGTGCGCGGTGGGCAGCTGAAGATCGAATACCGCTCAATGGAGACCGCCACGCGCGAACCGGAAGTGTTCAAGGCCCAGCAGGTGGCTGCGCTCGCCGCAGGCAAGCAGGGCGAGCTGTGGAACTTCGTCGAGACCTTCTACCACGAGCAGGGTGAAGAGGACAGCGGCTACGCCACCGAAAGCTACATCCAGGGCATCGCCAAGCAGGTGCCTGGGCTCAACCTCGCAACGTGGATGGCGCAGCGCAGCGAACCGGCGCTGGCCAATCTCCTCGCGAGCGACGGGCAGGCGGCCAACGCCGCGGGCATGGAAGGCACTCCCGCATTCATGATCGGTAGATCAGGGGGTGCCCTGACGAAGCTCGAACCGAGCTCGATCTCCGAACCCGGCCCGTTCGACGAAGCGATCGAAAAGCTCATCAAGAGCTGAGCGCCGGCCCGCTGTCGGTGTGGCGATTCCGTCGCCCCGTCAACGTCCGGGCGCGGCGATGTGCTGCGGCGCGGCGTATTCGGAGTAGCTGTCGGTCATGAAGTGGCCGCCGGCGACCATTCCCACCTGGCTGACCATTCCACTCGACACATCGATGCGCAGCTGGAACCACACCGGCAGCGTCGGGCTCATGAGGGCGACGTCGGCTGTGAGATGGCCGTCGACGTCGCGCTCGTCGAGGAGCTGGACCGACTGGGCGTATTGCTTCCAGTCATACCAACTGCGAGTGCTGAACCTGCCCGCGCCGTAGCTGCCGCGCCGCCAGCCGTGTCCCGGGGTGAAAGACCACAGTGCGTCGCCGATCGCGACGACGCGCCCGCCCGTGTTCACGGTGTAGGCCATGCGGTCGGGGGCGGCGAAGTGAAAGCGGATCCTCTCCACAGGATCGGGCGGGCCGCTGGTGAGCGTCTCATCGACTGCCACGCCGGGGAGGGCCTGCATGCTCGCTACCGCCTCGTCGAGAAGCTGGCGCGCGCGTGCGCTCTGCCCGTGCTGCCAGGCGACTGGCAGGCTCAGCGCATATCCGCGGCCTTCCTGGCTGGCTGACAGATCGATCGTCGCCGGCCGGCCGGCCAGGGTGAACGTCCAGCATCCCGGCCCGCACGCCTGCCGCGAGGCGGCGCCGGCAATCTCCACCGGCTCGGATACGGGCGCCATCGTTGGCGTGAGCAGCTCGAGGCGCGCATGCAGGCCGCCTCCCGTGGACGCTGGGGTGACCCACAGCGCCGCCAGCTTGGAGCCCAGCTCACCGGCGACCGAGAGCTCGTTCGAGTCGGGGGAGGGGATCGGGCATGCCGAGGGCGTGCATCTCCCGCCCGAGCGCAGTGCATGGCCGGGGGTCGTCGCGGACATGTCCATGCCGGCCAGCGTCCCCAGCGCGCGTGCCGCAGCGCGCGCGACCGTGAACGTTCCCGGCGCGGCGATCATGAGCGCGCCGAGCAGCGCCACCGGCGCGAGCGCGGCCGTGGCGATGCTCGCGCGTCGCCGCCGGCGCATCCGGACAGGTGGTGTGGCGTCGTCGGCGGCTCCGGTGGCGCCGAAGCGCCGCAGCCGCAGGCTGTTGGCGACGACCAGGATGCTCGAGGAGCCCATCGCGACGGCGGCGAGCGCGGGGCTGAGCAGGCCGGTCATCGCGAGCGGCAGCGCGATCAGGTTGTAGCCGAGCGCCCAGCCGAGGTTCTGCAGCACGATCGTGTAGGTCTCGCGCGCGAGCGCCAGCGCGCGCGCGACGCCGCGCAGGTCGGCGCCGATCACGCTGATGTCGGCCGCTTCGACCGCCGCGCCGACGCCGGTGCCCATCGCGATCCCGAGGTCCGCCCGCGCGAGCGCGGCGGCGTCGTTGACCCCGTCGCCGACCATGCCGACGCGGTGGCCCGCGTGCTGCAGGCGGGCGATCTCCGCGAGCTTGCCGCTCGGGCTGACCGACGCGCGCACGCGCTCGATGCCTGTGGCAGCTGCGACGGCGGCTGCCGCACCTGTGTTGTCGCCGGTCAGGAGCTCGATCTCGATGCCCATGCGCCGCAACGCGTCGATCGCCTCGCGCGCCTGCGGCCTGATCGTGTCCGACAGCGCGATCGCGCCGACGATCCGCCCGTCGCGCTCGATGACGATCGCTGTGCACCCTCGCGCCTCCCATGCGTCGAGCACCGACGCCAGCGGCTCGTCGGGCTCGAGCGCCGACGGTCGCCCCACCCAGACCTCGGCGCCGTCGACCACTGCGCGCGCGCCGCGGCCGGGGCTCGCGCGAAACTCGCTCGCACGTGCGACCTCGAGCTGGCGATCGCGCGCGGCGGCGAGCACCGCCAGCGCGACGTGGTGCTCGGAGCCGGCCTCCGCGGCGGCGGCGAGCGCGAGCACGCGGTCGGGGTCCTCGCCGGTCGCGGTCCACGTGTCGGCGAGCGACAGCTCGCCGGTCGTGACGGTGCCGGTCTTGTCGAAGACGATCGTGTCGAGGTCCTGACTGCGCTCGAGGATCTCAGCGCCGCGGATCAGCAGCCCGAGGCTGGCGCCGCGTCCGGTGCCGACGAGCAGCGCGACCGGCGTCGCGAGGCCGAGGGCGCACGGGCAGGCGATGATCAGCACCGAGATCGCCGCGTCGATCCCGTGCTCGAGGTGCATCGAGGCGATCGCTCCGTGCTCGGAGAGCCCGGTGAGGAGCCACGCGAGCACGGTCAGCAGCGCGAGCGCGAGCACGGCGGGGACGAACAGGCGCGCGATCCTGTCGGCGAGCCGCTGGATCTGCGGCTTGGATGCCTGTGCGCGCTCGACCAGCGCGACGAGTTGCGCCAGCGCCGTGTCCGCGCCAACGGCGGTCGCGCGCGCTCTGAGGACGCCGTCAAGGTTCAGCGTCGCGCCTGTCAGCAGCGCGCCGACACCCTTATCGACCGGCAGCGACTCGCCGGTGAGCATCGACTCGTCGACGGCCGACGCGCCGTCGGTGACGATCCCGTCGACGGGGATCTTGTCGCCGGGGCGCACGAGGAACAGCTCGCCGCGCTGCAGCTCCTCGACGGGCACCAGACGCTCCGGTGCCTCGGGTTCATCGGGATCGAGTACTCGTGCGCGCGTCGCGCCGAGCTGCGCGAGCTCGCGCACCGCGCGACCGGCGCTGGCGCGCGCCTTCGCCTCGCACCAGCGGGCGATCAGCAGCGCGGCGATGATCGTCGTGCCCATGTCGTAGTCGAGCGTCATCCCCGAGCCGCCGAGGCCACTGTCGGAGGCCGCGCTGGCGCTGAGCAGCATCACGGTCGAGTAGATGAAGGCCGTCAGCGTGCTGAGCGCGATGAGCGTGTCCATGTTCACCGCGCGCGCCCGCGCGCGCTCCCACGCCGAGCGCAGGAACGGGAACCCGCACCAGAACTGCGCCGGCACGGCTAGCGCCGCCGCCGCCCACTGTGCGGCCGTGTCATGAGGATCGGCGTAGGTGAGCGTCGCGATCGCGACGGCGAGCGGGACCGCGAGCACGATCCGCCGCGACAGGTCACGCTGCTCGTGCGCGTCGCGCTGCCCCAGCGCGTGCGCGTGCTCGCTCTGGGACGGGCCGATGGGCGAGGCGCGGTAGCCGGCGCGCTTCACCGCCGCGATCAGCCGCTCGCCGGCGAACGCGCCCGGTTCGAGCTCGACGGTGGCGCGTCCCGTCGCGTAGTTGACGAGCGCGTCGGCGACGCCCGGCTCGCGGCTGAGCGTGCGCTGCACCCGTGCCGCGCACGAGCCGCACCTCATTCCCGCGACGTCGAGCTCGAGACGCTCGTACTCCTCGGCGGCGATCGTCTCCGCGTCAGCCGCGATCGTGTCCGACGCCGTGGCGGTGCTGATGTCGGTCACGCTCATCGACATGATTCTCGGTGCTCAGCCACGCGAGCGTCGCCTGCAGGCCGGCCGCATAGCCGACGCGCGGCTCCCAGCCGAGTGTCTCTCGTAGCTTGCGATTGCTGAAATCCTGGTTCTTGCCGAGGACCTGCACAGCTTGACGCGAGAGCAGGGGCGGTGCGCTGATACCAGTGGTCCTGCGCAACAGTCGGTAGCCGTGCTCGAGCGCGAAGCCGAGGCTGTTGGCGAGCGGGTAGGGCAGGCTCCAGCGAACGGACGGGCAGCCGAGGCCCTCGGCGAGGCCGTCGGTGAGCTGCTTCCAGGTGACGTCGAGGCCGTCGCTGACGTTGAACGCGTGGCCGGGGGCGGCGTCGTGGCGCAGCGCGAGCAGGGCGGCGTCGATCAGGTTCTCTACGTAGCACAGGCCGGCGAGCGGGCGACCGCGGTCGATCAGCAGCATGTGACGGCCGCGGATCGCGCGCGCGATCTCGCCGATGACATCCGTCGAGCCGGGTCCGTAGACGGTCGCGGGCCGCAGAATGACGGTCTCCAGTGCGCCCGCCGTCTCCACGCGGCGAACCTCCGCCTCTGCTTCGAGCTTCGTCTGCGCGTACCAGTTGCGAAACCGCGTCGCCGTGTACGTCTCGTCGATCGCGCGGTCCTCTGGGTAGCCGTAGACGTCGGTGCTGCTGAAATGGATGAAGCGCCTCACCGATGCGCTGGCGGCGGCTTCGAGCAGCTTGCGCGTGCCGCCGACGTTGATGCGGGCGATCTCATCGGTGGTGGCCCAGTCCGAGACGAGCGCGCCGCAGTGGCACACGTACGCGCAGCCCGCGACGGCGCCGGCGAGCGAGCTCGCGTCGGTGAGGTCGCCGATCGAGATCTCGACGTCGAGCCGCTCGAGCGCGGAGGTGTCGCTGCTCGGGCGTACGAGGCAGCGCACCGAGTAGCCCTCCCGCACCAGGCGCTCGGCCAGGCGCCCGCCGATGAAGCCCGTCGCGCCTGTCAGGAGGCAGAGCTCCTGGCTCACGAGAGCTTCGAGCGTGCCTGGCGGCGCAGTGTCGTTGTGGCGATCTCGCGCACGAGCGCGAAGTTCTTGCTCGAGCTGGCGTGACACTCGGCGAGCACGGCGTCGAGCGCTTCGAGGAAGCTGTGCGCCTCGCTCTCGGAGAGCGTCAGCGGTGGCAGCAGCTTGATGACGTCGTTCTTGCCGGCCGCCATCGTGATCACGCCGTGGTCGCGGTGCAGCGGAATCACGATCAGCTGGGGAAAGAGCCCCTCGCTCGCCATGTGGATCAGACGCCAGTTGAGCTTGGCCACGCGCGTGCGCGGCGCGCCCAGTTCGATCCCGATCATGAGCCCGCTGGCGCGAACCTCCTTGATCATCTCGTAGCGCTGCTGGAGCTCGGCGAGTCCGTCGCGGAGCACGGCGCCGATGCGCGCGGCCTGCTCGACGAGCCGGTCGCGCTCGATGATGCGCATGGTGGCAAGGCCAGCCGCCATCGACAGGCGATTGCGCCCGTACGTTCAACTGGTGCACGTAGGAGCGCTCGAGCGTTCCCACTGCCTTCTGGTAGATCTCGCGCCGCGTGACCATCGCGGCTACCGGCATGTAGCCGCCGCTGAGCGCCTTACCGACGAGCACGAAGTCCGGCTCGAGCTCCCAGTGCTCGAGCGCGAACCACCTGCCGGTGCGTCCGAGCCCGGTCTGGACCTCATCGAGGACGAACATCGTCCCGTAGCGCCGGCACAGCTCCTGCGCGCCCTGCAGGTAGCCCTCGGGCGGGAGCGTGACCATGCGGCCTTGGATCGGCTCGACGATGAAGGCGGCGACATCCTTCGCGCGCAACTCCGCCTCCAGGCGCGCGAGGTCGCCGAAGGGGACGCGCGCGCAGCCGGGCAGCAGCGGGCCGAAGCCCTCCTTGAAGAACTCGTCGCCGACCAGCGAGAGCGGTCCGAGCGTGACGCCGTGGAAGCTCGAGTCGCAGGAGATCAGACGGGGCCGGCGCGTGGCCGCGCGCGCGAACTTCATCGCCGAGTCCACCGCCTCGGCGCCGGTGCTGGCGAAGAACACCGCGTCGAGCCCCGGTGGCAGACGCTGCGAGAGCGCCTCGGCGAGCATGCCGGCCAGCGGCGAGTAGTGGATCTGGACCCCGTCGATCATGTCCGCGGCGAGCGTCGCCTGCAGGACGTCGCGCACGTCGGGATGGTTGTGACCGAGGCTCGCGAATCCCTCGCCGGTGTGGAAGTCGAGGTACGCGCGACCGGTGGCGTCGTAGAGATGGGAGCCCTGCGCGGAGACGTACTGCTCGTCGAAGCCGAGGATGCTGAGCATGTTGACGAGCGAGGAGTCGAGATGCAGCGCGGCCAGGTCCAACGTTTCGTCGGTGCGCGCGATCGCGTCCTCGACAACGCCGAGGCAGTCAACGGGGTAGATGGTTGGCGAGTCGGCTTCCATGAGGATCAGAGCGCCCCTGTCCCCACGGGCAGTCGAGCGTTTGCGCTGCGCAGCGTAGTTGACCGGCCGCAACGGCGGTGCAGGACGAGCGCGCGCGTGAGTCAGGCGGTCACAGATCTGCGGCCCGCGGCACTGTTGGGCGCGGAGCCGTCAGCGGCGAGCGAGCCGGCGCCCGCTCTCAGTGTCGAGCGGGGTGTAGTTGAGCTCGAAGTGGTGGTAGAGAGCCGACTCGTCGTCTTTGGAGAGCTCCTCGCCGTGCTGTTCGATGTTTGGTGCGGACCTGATCTGCTCCTTGGTGACCGTCACCTGCAGCTCGTCGGGCCCCACCTGTATACCGCCCAGCGGCACGAAGGTCAGGTGCCGACCGATGAAGCCCTCCTTGACGGTCGCGAACTGCGGCTCGTCGTTCTCGACATCGACGTAGACGTCCTGCAGTTTGCCGATCTTCTCGCCGTCGATGTTGACGAGCATCTTGCCGTGCCATTCGGCGACGTTCCACTCGGCGTCTTGCTGATCGCTCATGGTTGCAACCTCGCCTTCCTTCGTGGACTAGGTGATCTCCCATTCTAGGCTGCGCTGGCCTGGTCTCGGCTCATGGTGCATCCGCCAATCGGCTGAGTCACCCATCGGCCGAAATCCGATTCGCCCTATTCCGGGTCGATGATCTCGACCGCGCCGAAACCCGCTAGTGGACCGTTGACGAAGAAGATCTCCATCGTGATGTCCGGTTCGACGTGTGCCTGGCTGAGGAACGCGACCACGTTGCGCCCGGTGAGCTCTTGGATCACCTGCCTGTAGCGCTCGGCCATCACCCGCTGGAAGTCCTCGCGCATGGCGATCACACGTTCGGGATCCCCGCTGTCCATGATCGTCTGCTCGAGCGCGGTGAAGCCGCTGCCGCGCATGACCACCACGACGATGTCATCCAGAACATAGGTCTTGGCCTTCATCGGACCCCGCCCATAGTGCTCTCGCAGGATGCTCACGATGCTGGTCGAGATAGCCGCCAGCAGATGTCCTCCGGCGAGGCGTGCCGGGCTCGCACGAACATTCGGTGCGGCGCTGTCACCTGGCTGCGTATCCACCTCTGCTCTTTCTCCCGCGACGCCGCCCTAGCGACGCCGTGACCATTGACTCATTACCACTGAGACACACGCCGACTTTCCAGGCGGCGCGCATGGCAAAATGCTACGTCAAGACCAAGCGAAGTGCATTCTGACCAGCCGAACGAGTCTTGTCAACCCGGCTAGTGTGATCGCGGCGGTGACGACGCTGGTGGGCGCCGGCAATCCAATAATCTGGATTCGGGGATTCATTGACATGTGCGCCCGACTGGCGTGCTAGACTCGCGTGTTACAGATCGCCGAGTTGCCGTTGGCGGCTCGGGGACCGATTGTTGGCCGTTGGACGTGGCAGAGGTCCCACTGTGGGCCGTGATCCGCGGACTGCGCCTGAGTACGGGTGTTCGTCCAGGGAGAAAACATGTCACGTGCTCGCGGAGGCACAGCTGCTATGGGGGATACCCATAGCCCGTTTGACCGCTTGAGGATAGGGTGGCATCGAGCGACGACTCGAATCGCCGCGACTGAGATCCTCGATTCCCTCGATCCGGCAGTGGTGGGGCAAGACCTGGACGGGATCGTCGCGACGTGGAGCGCGAGCGCAGAGACTCGCTACGGCTTCTCGGCGCACGAGGCGATCGGCCGATCGATGAAGACGCTCGTTCCGAGCACGAGCTGGGCCTGGGAGGACAAGGCCGTCAAAGCGTCCCTGTTCGGAGGGCTCAGTGACACCTATGAGACGGAGCGCGTCTCCAAGGATGGCGTCGTGAAGGAGGTAACCGTGCAGATGTCGCCCATCAAGAGCGCTTCCGGCGCGATCGTCGGCGTCTCGACGATCGAGTGGGACGGGCGCGCCGATCTCCAACGTGAGCTGTGCGCGCCCGGAACGGACAGCTATCTCTCGCGCGCGTTCGAGGACGCACCGATCGGAACGGCGCTCGTGAGCGTCGACCGCGGCACTGCGGGCCGGATATTCAGGGTGAACAGCGCACTCTGCCAGCTCACCGGATACCCGCGGGAGTGGCTCGAGGGGGCAGACACCGCAGCGCTCGTGCACCCCGACGACGCGGCTACCGACGCGGCGGCGATGCGGCGGCTCAATGCAGCCGAACTGGATGGCTTTCAGCTGGAACAGCGTCTGCTCCACCGTGAGCGTCACGCGGTGTGGGCCGCTGTCAGCGCCTCGCTGGTTCGCGACCGTGACGGTATGCCCCTCTATTGCATACGGCAGATGCAGGACATCGACGAGCGCAAGCGCTACGAGAGCGAACTCGGATATCTGGTGGAGCACGATCCTCTCACCGGACTGCTGAATCGCCGCGGCTTCGTCCGCGAACTCATGCACGAGATGGCCTACTCGCGGCGATACGGCGGAGGCGGCGCGGTGCTGTTCCTCGACCTCGACGACTTCAAGTGGGTGAACGACACGCTGGGACACAACGTCGGCGACGAGGTCATAAGCGAGGTCGCGCGCATCCTTGGCGAACGTCTGCGGGAGACGGACGCGCTCGCCCGTCTCGGCGGTGATGAGTTCGCGGTCCTGCTGCCTCACACGAGCTCGCACGAGGCGCAGGCACTCTCCACAAGTCTGGTCGCCTCGGTCAGCGACGACTGCGCCGTTTCGCTCCAGGGAGGACGCCGGGTGACGCTCAGCATCGGCATCAACTGGTTCGACAGGCCAGGCGAGCGAGTGACCGCCGATGACATCCTGATTGACGCCGACAGCGCGATGTACGCGGCCAAGGACGCCGGCAAGAATCGCTTCGTCGTCGCGAGCGCCGCCACCCATGAGCATCCCAACGCCAGGGTCACGTGGGCCGAGCGCGTCAGGCACGCGGTCGAGGATGGGTTGTTCGAGCTCTACTGCCAGCCGATCGTCAACTTCGCGAGCGACGCCATCTCGCAATGGGAGTTGCTGCTGCGTCTGCCCGGCGACGGGGGCGAATTGATCCTCCCGTCGCAGTTCCTGTACACGGCCGAGCGCTCAGGCCTGATCCGCGAGATCGACAGCTGGGTGGTGGGCGAGGCGCTGCGACTGATCGCAGAGCAGCGAGACGCGGGGCATGAGGTGCGCCTGGCAGTCAACCTCTCAGGCCGTTCGGTCGGATCTCCTGAGCTGCTTGCACTTGTGGCACAGGGACTCGCGAGGACCTCGATCGAGCCGGCGAGCCTCGTCTTCGAGATCACCGAGACCGCCGCCATCGCCAACATGGACCGGGCACGAGGATTCGCGAGCGAGCTGCAGTCGCTGGGTTGCCACTTCGCGCTCGACGACTTCGGCGCCGGCTTCGGCTCGTTCTATTACCTCAAGCACATCCCGTTCGACTACGTCAAGATCGACGGTGAGTTCATCCGCAACCTGCCGGCGAGCACGACCGACCAGTTGATACTCGATTCGATCGTGCAGATGTCACGAGGACTGAACAAGCACACGATCGCGGAGTTCGTCGGCGATCAAGCGACCGTCGAGGTGCTGAAGGCGCACGGGGTCGACTACGGGCAGGGATTCCACCTGGGCCGTCCGATACCCGTGTCTGAGGCGCTCGCGCTCACACGGGAGAAAGCGACGCCTGTCAGCTCTGCGAGAAACCAGATGACCGCGTGAACAGCGTGGCGGTGCATGATGTGCTAGAGTGATTTCGCGCGATCCAATATACAGGCAAAAGCCGGTATATAGATTGCATCTTTCACCGGCGGAACAGCTTGACGGTCACATGTTGGCCAGCGCTTTTGGTCCGCGTAGCCCTCGTTTGAAGGATACGGGATGCTCGCGAATTGCTTCGGCGGCCGCCTACGATCAGCTGACACAGAAGCCCTCTACCGGACGGTCTCGTGCTCATAGTCCTGGTCTCTGCCACCTGGCTGGTGGTTGGTGTGTTCGTCCTCGCGTTGTGTCGCGCGAGCGCGCGAGCCGAACGTCGGGGCGCCGCGAGCCGGTCAGCCCCCACACGCGACGCTCCCGCCCGAATTCATAGAGCTCTTGAAAGCTTGGACGGTGACAGCCCCACATGGAACGCCGTCCAGGGCAGCGCTGAGGCCTCTCCTGCCTCCCCTCGCGCTGGAACGGCGCGGGGGCACCGTACCCCCGGTGTCCTCGCGCCGTAAACCTCCTCGCAGGACCTGGAGCTCTCAGTCGAACGCGCGTGCGGGCAGCACGAACCGTCGTGCCGGTCCCGTGTGCTCTGCGCTGAGATCGGCGCGCGAGCCGTGCAGTCCGCTGCCGCGCGCGGGTGCGACGCTCGAGTCAGCGACGCCGTCGTGCTCGGATATCCAGTTCAGGATTGCGGCTGAGTGAGCTCCCTCGGCAAGGATCACAGACCGCTCGATGACCCTCCCCCCGGAGGCATGTGGACGGGCTAGACGTCTGACCAGAGAGCCGACAGCGTCTGTTGCCATGGTGTCCACTCTATCCCCCCGGGCAGTACGAGCGTGAGACGATGCTCAGCGGGAGCTGGCCGCTGCGGGCTCGGCCGCCGTCCAAGCGCTCAGATCGTCCTGTCGAGCAGCGCGAACAGCGCGTCGAAGTGGCGCTCGGCGGCAGCCTCGTTGTACATGGCAGTGTCGGCCATCGTGTATCCGTGGGCGGCGCCCTCGTAGACCTCCGAACGGTAGGTCACCTCGGCCTCGTCCAGGGCCTGATCGAGTGCGGCGATGTTCTCGGGGGTCATGCTCGGGTCGTTGTCCGCATGGCCGAAGTAGACCTCGGCGGTCAGCTCGCCGGCGCTCCGGTGCGGGCTGTCCTCGTCGTCGGTGACAAGGCCGCCGGCGTGGAAGCCGGCGAGCGCGGCCACCCGGTCCGGATGGGCCGTTGCGATGCGCCAGCCGAGTCGGGCGCCCATGCAGTACCCGGTGATCGCGAACGGTCCGCGGGCGACCTCGGCGAGGAAGTCGAGGTAGCCCCGACTGTCGCTCGCGATCCGCTCGGACGTGAGCTCCTGCATCATCGGCCTGATCTTCTCCATGAACGGCCCGCGCTGGTCGGGGTCCTCGAGATCGGGCATCGCCAGCACGGGGGCCCGGCCGTGCCGGTAGAAGACGTTGGGGGCGAGCACGATGAAGCCGTGCTCCGCAATCCGGTCGGCCATCCGCTCGATCTGGGGGCGCAGCCCGAACGCGTCGACGAGGAACAGCACACCCGGCCGGCGGCCGTCGTCATCCGCGGGCCTTGCGAGGTACGCGTCGGCGACGCCGTCCTCGTTCCTGATCTCAACCTGTTCTCCGCTCATGCTCCTCCTCGCCGGGGTTTGTTTGCAGATCTGCTTAAGGTCTCAGAGTAGGACTCTGGCCAGCCCCGACCAGGCTGATGGCGGCGTGTGCAGACGTTGTGCTACGATGCATACGTGTCGGTGAATGTGTCTGTGCGTCTCGACGATGCTCTCGCCGAGCGTCTTCGTCTGCGGGCACGCACCGCCGGTGAGACCCTCTCGGATCGGCTGCGACGCTATGCCGAGGAGGGAGCCCGTCGCGACGAACATCCGCTCATCACCTTCCGCGACGGCCCGGCCGGCCGGCGTGCAGGGCTGCTCGGTGGCTCTGACGTGTGGGAGGTCGCGATGTGGGTGGAGGACCTGGCGGCGGAGGCCGATCCCGTCGCGGCGCTTATCGAGGACTCGACCCTCACACGTTCGCAGGTGGATGCCGCGCTTCGCTATCGTGCCACTTACCCGGATGAGATCGGGGCACGCATCGAGTTGCACCGTAGTGAAACAGCCGCCGCTGAGACGCATTGAAGCTGCTGCTGGACGAGATGTACTCGCCGGGACTTGCCGGGGCGCTTCGAGCGGCCGATGTCGACGCCTGCACCGTCGCTGAGCTTGGACTGGCAGGGAGCTCTGACCCTGAGGTATTCGCGGCGGCGATCGCGGACGAGCGTACGTTGCTCACCGAGAACGTCGCCGACTTCGCGCGCATCTCTGCGGAGCATGTCGTCTCGGGCCAGCACCACCCTGGTGTGCTGATCGCTCTCTCATCCAGGTTCTCGCGCCGTGCGGCGGGTATCGGACCGCTGGTTACCGCGATCGGTGAAATCGCGGACCAGCGGCTCAGCGACAGCCTCGTCTATCTGAAACCGCCAAGCAAGCTCTGAGCTTTGGGTGAACATTTGGTGGGGAGCCGCTGTCGCGGAGCATCGCCGACTACGATCTGCGTCTCGGTCATCCCCCGCTATCCCCAGGAGACGCCATGCCCGGACCGGTGCTGTTCTGCTACGACGGATCGGAGGATTCGGCCGCCGCAATGGCGGCCGCTGGTGAGCTGATCGCGCGCCCTGTTCCAGCAGTCGTGCTGACGGTCTGGCAGACCGCAGCGGCGCTGCTTGCGCGGGCGGGAGGCTTTGCCGTCGGCTACGGCGACGAGCAGCAATTCGATGCGGAGGAGACAAGGCTCGCCTGGGAGGCTGCGGAGGAAGCGGCGGCACGGGGTCGCGAGCTCGGATACGAAACCATCGCGCGCGTCGAACAGGCGAAGGAGGGTGCAGCGCGAACGATCATCGACGTAGCCGATGAGCTCGACGCGCGGCTCGTGGTGTGTGGGCGACGAGGGCGCGGCATTGTCACGTCAACCTTGCTGGGCAGCGTGTCGCAGGGGGTACTCGAGCACGCCGCGCGACCGGTGCTCATTGTCCCCAAGACACGACCGCAGCACCGGACGTGAACGGAATGCACACACCGATGGACGCGCTGCTCGCCTAGCTGATCGATTCACGCGCAACTACGGCATGGTGTCGAGTGTTTGAATCGATCAACTGGGGTAACGACGCCAGTCACCGGCCTTTCGCAGTACCGGTTGAAGGCGTTCGATGAGAGGAGCGAACCGTGATGATCAGCGCGCACCTACGGCAGGCTACGCGGCGGCTGGGGGCGGCCGTTGTACCGTTTTTGACCGCCGCGATCGCCTTGGGTTTCGCCCCTCTTCCTGCTAGCGCAAGCACCGCCGGCGGCTTCGGCGAGATCGAAGGACCAGGCGGATGCCTGCTGGAAGCGGGCTCCCCGGCGACTTCACAGTGCGGTGCAGGTGAGGGACTGTTTCACCCGAAGGCACTCGCCGTGTCGCCCGACGGCACGAACATCTACATCGTCGGCGGGATCGCGGGTGACAATGTTGCGCAGAGCTTCGGTGAGATCGCGATCCTCAAGCGCGATGCGACGACCGGAGAAATCGCCCCGGACGGCTGCCTAAGCTCGGACGGGACCGACGGCCGCGAGGGCGCGACTGGCATCTGCACGCCCACGCCGTCGCTACTTGGCGCAGACAGTGTGACCATCAGCTCCGACGGGCGCACCGTGTTCGTGGGGGCGAGCTCGTCGGGTAGCGTCGTCGCGTTCGCGCGCGAACCGAGCAGCGGCGCGCTGTCACGCCTCGGCTGCTATCAGGCCACACCGCGTCCCGGGTCGCCCTGCACGCCCGCGGACCTGTTCGACGGATCCGACGATCTTCTGACCAACGCCGGCGACTCCATCCTGTATCTGGCGTCACCCCTGGAAGGCGCCATCTCGGCATTCACCGCGCCCGTGCCGAGCCAGCAGACCCAGACGAGCGAAGGCGCTGCCACCCCCTCTCCGACGATCACCTCGCTGTTCACGGCCAACCCGGGTCCATTCACCGCGAATCCGTGCATCGCTGTGAACGGCCTCGACGGCGTCTGCAAGGTGGGCGTCGCCATGAGGGGGGCAGGCGCGCTCACGCTCAGTCCCGAAGGAGGCCAGCTGTATGCGGTCGCGTCGGGCAGCCACGCGATCGACGTCTTCGGCGCACTCGGCGCGGAAGGCTTCCAAGAGATCGGTTGCCTGATGCCATCCGCGCCGCCGGGCCTTTGCACGTCGAGTCGCTTCCTGCAGTCGCCGACGGCACTCACGTTCAGCCCGAACGGCCACTTCGCCTACGTCGCCGACAGGTCCGACGGCGAGGGGCGGATCGACATTCTCGCGCGCGATCCCTCGAGCGGCAAGCTGAGCGACGTCGGGTGCGTTCAACTACCTGCCGGTTCCAGTCAAGCCCGAACCCGGCGAAGAAGAAGGCGAAGAACACGAAGCACCTGAAACTGCCAAGGAACCACCCGACCCGTGCACCAGCGTACCGGGACTGGAAGGCGTGCTGAAGATCGCGCTGAACGCCGAAGGGACGCAGCTGTACGCCTTCGGATCGACCTCTGCGGTCAGCTTCGTGGTCAACCCCGACAGCGGCGCGCTGACCGAGCTCGGCTGCGCGAGCAGCGACGATCCGCGATGTGCGTCGGCTCCCAACCTCTCTGACGTGGAAGCGGCGGCCGTCAGTCCGGACGGGCGCAACGTGTATGCCGTCACCGCCGGCGGCAAGGCGGTGCTCGCATTCGGCATCGGAGCCGCGGTGAGCTCGCAGGCGACGGCCGCGACGCTTCGCCCGATGGCGACTGTCGCGGTCACCTGCCCCGCCCGACTAGCACGCCCCTGCCGCGGGCGCGTACTGCTGACGCGCGTGGTGAGGCGCATGGCGGCGCGTGCGAGCGCGCGCCGCCGTCACCCACTGCGCGTCGCGGTCGCACGCTCGCAATGGTTCGTCATCGCTGCCGGACACCGCGCCGAGGTGGCACTGCAACTCAACGCCGCGACGTACCGCTTGCTGGGGAGACGCAGGCGCCTTGCGATTACCGCCTCCGTGCGCTCAACGCGTGGCGGAGGTGCTTCGGACTTCGGGGCGCGACTGCTGCTCGCGCTCGCTCCGCACCACCACTGAGCACAAGGCGGGCTTGACGGCTGGAACAAAAGCGCCACAATTGTGGCTATGACGACTGAGGCATTGCGCACCGTACGCGACCACTTCTCCGATGTCGTGGACCGCGTTGAAAGCCAGCACGAGCGCGTGATGGTGACCCGCAATGGCAAGCCCGTCGCGGTAATCATCAGTCCCGATGATCTTGCCGAGCTTGAGGAGCGCCTGGAAATCCTCAGCGACCCCGACGCGATGGCCGAGATCCGCGAGGGCAGAGACGCGCAGGCGCGTGGCGATGTGATCAGCGGCGTGGATGCTGTGCGTGCCCTGCGCAAGTGACCGACCCCGCTGGCAGCCCCTATGAGCTGCAGGTCACCCCGCCAGCCGCGCGGGCACTCAGCGACCGGCTCCCCGACGCAGTAGCCGCTGCGGTCATCGAGTTCCTGACCACCGTACTGGTCGAGCAGCCGCACCGCGTCGGCAAGCCGCTGCGAGGTCAGCTTGAGGGGATCTTCTCAGCGCGACGAGGCACCTACCGGGTGCTGTATGAGATCGTCGAGGAGCCCGGCCAGGTCGTGGTGTATCGGATCGAGCACCGTCGCGACGCATACCGAGACCTGTAGTTCGGCCGCTCCTCACTGCGCCTCGCTGGCCGCCGTGGCGTCAGCGATCAGCACATTTGCAGGTATTTCTCATGCGCCCGAGTGGACTCGAACCACCACGGACCGTGAAGTCCACAAGGCCCTCAACCTTGCGCGTCTACCAATTCCGCCACGGGCGCAGGGGGGCGAGTATAGCCCCGGCGTCCGAGCGGTCGCGTGCAGTCGGCGCTCCAGCGCTTGCGTCCGTCCTGACGCGGCGCTACAGTGCGAACACATGTTCGTCGTAGGTCGCAATCCACCCCGACAGGGAGGCACATTGAGATGGATCTGACCAAGCGCCAGCAGGAGATCTTCGACTTCATCCGCAAGTACTCGGCCAAGTACGGGTATCCGCCAACGGTGCGCGACATCGGCAAAGCTGTCGGGCTGGCGTCGTCGTCGACCGTGCACGCGCATCTGGCCAACCTCGAGAAGATCGGCCTGCTGCGCCGCGACCCGTCCAAGCCGCGTGCGATCGAGTTGCTCGACCGCGCTGTGGGTACGGCGGTGGACAGCGTTCGCGGGATCGTGCGCGCCGAAGGTCTCCCGGTGTTGGGCTCGGTCGCCGCCGGGCAGCCCGTGCTGGCCGAGGAGAACATCGAGGACTACGTTTCGGTGCCCGAGATCGCCGGCGGAAGCGACGGCGAGTACCTGCTGCGGATTCGTGGGGACTCGATGAAGGAAGCGGGCATCCTCGAAGGCGACTACGTCGTCGTCCATCCGCAGGACACCGCGCAGGACGGCGAGGTGGTAGTGGCGCTCCTGGGTGAGGAGGCGACCGTCAAGCGCTTCTTCCGCGAGACCGACCACATCCGCCTGCAGCCCGAGAACGACACGATGGAGCCGATCCGCAGCAAGGAGGTCAAGGTGCTCGGGCGCGTGGTCGGACTGCTCAGGAGGGTCTGAGCGGCGACGCGCGTGCTCGTCGTTCGTGATCGTCGTTCCCCACGTCTTCACAGGGCCGCCCTCACGCGCTAGGTTGACTGGGCAGATCAGGCAGCCGCGGAGGCGATGAGCCTTCGAGGAAAGTCCGGACATCAAAGGGCAGGGTGGTCGAGATATCGACCCGGGGAAACCCGCGGGAAAGTGCCACAGAAACAAACCGCCTACGTCCGCCGTCCCACGTGAACGGCGGGCCGGTAAGGGTGAAATGGTGCGGTAAGAGCGCACCAGCGCCGCGGTGACGCGGCGGCTGGGCAAACCCCACCCGATGCAAGGCCAAACAGGACCGTTTGCAGGTGACCCGCCGAGGTCCAGGTAGGCCGCTCAGATGGATGGCTGCTCAACGACAGGATCCGGCTTATCGATCTGCTAAGGAAAAGCCCCGCTCCGGTGGGGCTTTTCTATGCCCGCGAGATTCAACTCATGCGGCGCGCGGGCGTGCTCACACCTGCAGCTACGACGCCGAAGTGGCAGCACGGTCCCGTAACCAGCATGGCTGTCGCCGTCGCTGGCGCTGGCGCCGGCGCAGCGGTCCCGGGCAGCTCCTCCTCCGCCCGCACCGGTGCCGCGACAGCTCCCTCTCCGCGGCCGGGAAGGATCAGCAGTGCGGATAGCAGCCCGAGGGCGAAGATGCCCGCTGCCCACGAGAACGCGACGGTGTAGCCGTGTATCGCCGCCGCGTTGCTCAGCCCCGGTGTGCCGGCGTGGCTGGTCGCGTAGGAGGCGGCGGCGCTCGCGAACAGCGTGCTCAGCAACGCGGTGCCCACCGAGCCGCCCACCTGCTGTGAGGTGTTGACCATCGCGGAGGCCACGCCCGCCTCGGAGCCGTCGATCCCGAGGGTCGCGGTGCTGAACGCTGGTGCGAAGATGCAGCCCATGCCGGCGCCGATGATCAGCAGCGCCGGCAGCACGTGGCTCGTGTAGCTGGCGCCCGGCGACAGACGCGTGAGCAGCAGCATCGAGATCAGTCCGAGTGCCATGCCGCCGGCAACCAGCGGCTTGGCGCCGCTGCGGTCGAGCACTCTGGTCTGCACCGTGGTCGAGGTGATGACGAGCACTCCGGTCATCGGCAGGAACGACAGGCCGGTCTTGACCGGGGAGAACCCGAGATTCTGCTGCATGTAGTAGGTCAAGAAGAGGAACACCGCGAACACCCCCGCGCCGGCCAGCGCGATCGACAGGTATGCGCCGCCTCGGGCGCGGTCCATGACGATGTGCAGCGGAAGCAGGGGATTGCTCTTGCGGGCCTCGACAGACACGAACGCCGCCAGCAGAACCACGCTGGCCGCCAGCGCGATGATCGTCAGGGGGGCGCTCCAGGACTGCGTCTCGGCGTTGGAGAACCCGTACACGAGCGCGAACAGGCCTCCGCAGGCGAGTAGCACACCGGGGATGTCGATATGGGCGCGTTGCTCGGGCGGACGGTTTTCCAACAGCCGCAGCGCCGCGAGCACGGTCGGTAGCGCGATCACCACGTTGACGTACAGACACCACCGCCAGGACAGCGTCTGCGTGAGCACACCGCCGAGAACCAGTCCGACCGATGCGCCGCCACCTGCGATCGCGCCGAAGATACCGAAGGCCTTCGCCCGGTCGGGCGAGCCGGCGAACGTGACCGTCAACAGCGAAAGTGCCGAGGGGGCGAGCAACGCCCCGAATGCGCCCTGCAGCGCTCGGGCGCCGACGAGCATCCCGAAGGACTGTGCCAGGCCTCCTATCGCGGAGGCTCCAGCGAAGCCGACGAGCCCGGCGATGAACGTCCACTTGCGCCCGAACAGGTCACCGAGCTTGCCCCCGAGCAGCAGCAGGCTGCCGAACGCCAGCGCGTATGCCGTGACGACCCACTGGCGGCTGTCCGTGGAGAAGCCGAGCTCCCGCTGCGCCGATGGCAGCGCGATGTTCACGATCGTCGCGTCGAGCACGACCATCAGCTGCGCGACGCCGAGAAGCGCGAGCACCGCCCAACGACGGTCGTCCGTGACCTGTGAAGATCCGAACGAATTGCTCACACACCGACTGTACTGCTGCCCGACGAGGAGCAACTCGACGTTGGTCGAGGCCGCGCGAGCGCGGTCGAGCGCCGCAGTCGGGCTCGTCGTGCTTCTGCTCAGCCTCCTTGCCGGGGCCGCAACGGCCCGCGCCGGCACGCCGTACGTTCGACGGCATCTCCGACCAGAGCCTGCCCGTGTGGAACGGCTCGTTCACGACCAGCGCGTTCGCGAGCTCGTTTCGCACGAGCTGGGTCGGCCAGATCGCGTTTGCCAGATATGTGCTGCAGTGGAACGCGATGGCCGAAGCAAGCGTCGGCGCCAACGCCGACGGGGACTACCGCGAACGCTTCGAAGCCTGGCTCGAAGATGTCCGCAGTCTCGGCTTGAAGCCGGTCATCGCGCTGACCAGTTACACCGGCGCGTATCCGCACGCCGGCGTCGAATACCAGCAGGGCCTCGAAGAGCTGCTCGGCGCGGCCGACCGCTACGACGTACCAGTTGGCTACGTTGAGGCGTGGAACGAGCCGAACAACCAGGGCGACGAGCCCGCAGGCAGGGCCGGCGAAATCGCCAACTGGGCAAATGCCGTGTGCATGCACCTCGGCTGCCAGGTGATCGCTGGGGACTTCGAAGACAGTCCCACGCTCGTCACATATCAGCAGGCCTACATCAGCGCACTGCAGTTCTCGCCGCTGATTTGGGGCATCCACCCGTACCGCTCGGTCAAAGCGCACAGCGACGAAGCGATCGTTCGCTTCGAGCAGGCATTGCCCGACCACGGCGCCGGCGCTCAGATCTGGTTCACCGAGGTCGGGGCGTACTACTGCGCGCACCGCCAGGTGCTCGGCGAAGCACAGCAGGCCAGTGACGCGTCATACCTCATCGACACGCTGATCCCGACGATCGCCCCGACGCACGTCTTCTACTACGGGTTCATGGCAGGCGACGATGCAGAAGTACCGTGCTCGACGGGCGCCGGCGAGGACAGCGAGCTGTACCGCGCCTCGGGTGTGCCGCGCGCCGCCGCGAGCGTGATCTTCGAGGGCTTCGACCGACCGCTCGAGCTCTCCGCCGCCCTGAGCGGCGGCATCGCGATTCGACTAGCCGCTACGCCTGCAGGTGTGGGTACTCCGACGCCACGAGGCTGCGGTAGCGCTCGTAGATCGGTTTGGTGATCGGGACCAGCTCGAGCGCCGCTTTGAGATCCCCGCTGGTCTTGATGCGGCGCCTCGCGACCGCGTAGACGAAGCTTTCGCGGCCCTGGAAGAAGCGGTTGGCCGTCTCGGAGGACATCGTCATGCGCACCTTCGGAGACCAGTTGACCTCGTCACTCCATGCCCACGAGAGGTTCGCCTGCTCGTCCGGCCGGCCGGCCCTCACGTTCAGCACCAGGTTGACGTCCTCGAACTCGAACCGGCGCGGCACGTCGGCTGCGCGCAGCCTCGGCCCGATCTCGGGATCCTCGCTCATGATCTGGAAGATCCGGTCCATCACGTCGTGGAACTCCTGTGGCGATGCGAATGGACTTGCCATCGTGCGACTGTTTATACCCGCACGACCGGGGCGAGGTGTCGCGACCGGCGCTAGAAGTGCAACTGCTCGCGCGCGCTGTCCACGAGCGTGCCGCCGCTCTTCAGCTCGCTGAGCGCGGCCATCATCGCGTCGAGCTCGCAGTTGACCTTCGCCGGCCACGGCTTCTGCGGGTGATCGTCGAGCGTCTTCAGTCCGTTACCCGTGATGATCGCCACCACCACGTCATCGGGCGCGAAGCGACCGGTCGCGGCGAGTTTCTCGAGCACCGCGATCGTCGTGCCGCCCGCCGGCTCGGTCAGCAGCCCCTCGGTGGCGGCGAGCAGGTCGATGCCGGCGAAGATTTCCGGGTCGCTCGCGAAGCCGCCCGTGCCGCCGCGTTTGAGCACCGCGTCGATCACCAGGTAGCCGTCGCCCGGGTTGCCGATCGCCAGCGAGTGCGCCGCCGTCTCCGGCGTCACCGCGTGGATCTCCGCCTCCTCGGCGACGATCGCCGTCGCGATCGGGTTGCACCCGCTCGGCTGGGCGATGTGGATGCGAGTCGCGTCGGTCTCCGACAGCTCCAGCAGCTGCAGCTCGACCAGTCCCTTGTGCAGGCGCGAGGACAGCGTGCCACCGGCCGCCGCAGTGATGATGTGGTCGGGCGCCTGCCAGTCGAGCTGCTCGACGATCTCGAACGCCGCCGTCTTGGCGCCCTCCGCGTAGAACGGACGCAGCGTGATGTTGGCGAAGTCCATGCCCGTGCTTTCGGCCAGTTCGCGGCAGCGCTTGTTGGCTTCGTCGTAGTTGCCCTCGACCTGGCAGACCTTCGCGCCGAGCGCCATGCACGCGCGCGCCTTCGTGTCCTCGAGGCGGTTGGGGTAGAAGACGTAGGCGTCCACACCCGCCTTCGCGGCCAGCGAGGCGACCGCCGTGCCGACATTGCCGGTGGACACGCAGCCGATCTCCGTGCCGCCGCGCTCCAGCAGCCGCGCGACCGACATCGAGACGACGCGGTCCTTGTAGGAGAGGCTCGGGCGGTTGCTCGAGTCGTCCTTCAGATACAGGTTGCTGAGTCCCAGCTCAGCGCCCAGCCGGTCTGCGCGGATCAGCGGCGTGTAGCCGGAGTGGCGTCCGACGCGAGCCTGCGCCGAGGCATCGACGATCGGCAGCAGCTCCTCGAAGTGCCAGATGTTCTGCGGACGCTCGGCGCTGGGCACCTCGCTGAAGTGGCGCGCGGCGAGCTCGTAGTCGTAGACGACGTCGAGTCCCTTGCCGCAGTCAGGGCACGCGAAGATCGCCTCCTCGAGCGGGTAGCTGTGCTCGCAGCGGTGGCAGACGAGCGCGGTCGCGCACGAGCGCGTCCGCTGTCGGGCCTGCGTGGGGCTCGGTGCAGTGTGTGTGCTCATGCCGGCACCCGCAACGATACGCCCGGCCACGGCGTCTGTGCGCCCTGCTCGTCGTGACCCAACGCGATCCACAGCTCCTCGGCCAGATGCGGCGCCAGCGGTCCGAGCACCTGGGCGAGCACAGCCAACGCCTCGACGAGCGCGTCGAGGTTGGCTCCGGACAGCTCTCCCTCGCGCGCCACAACGCGTTTCTCGAAGTCCTTGATGCGATCGAACAGGCGCATCACGTTGCGCACGGCGCTGTGCATCTCGAGGCTCTCCATGTCCTTCGTGATCCGTCCCACACCGGCCTCGCACCACTGTGACAGTTTGAGCCGCAGGTGATCGGTGTTGTCTCTCACCGGCGCGCCGTCGTCAGCCGCCGCCTGTGTCGCGACGGGAGGTGGCGCATCCTCGCGCGCCTGGCGCTCGAGCATCGCGTGCGAGTACTCCCACACCTGCGTCAGGAACCTGCTGCAGCGCAGCACCGCCGAGTCGCTCCAGTTCAGTGACTTCTGCGGGCTCGCCGCGAACAGCACGGCCAACCTCACGGTGTCGGCGCCATAGCGCGCGACCAGCTCGTCCGGGTTGACCACGTTGCCGAGATGCTTGCTCATCTTGCGCCCGTCGGCCGTGACCATCTCGTGAAACAGGCAGCCGGCGAACGGCTCTCCGTCGGTGAGGAACGCGAGCGGCCCGATATCGCGCAGCGCCTTCGTCACGATCCGCTGGTCGAACACGAAGTTGCCGCTGTCCGAGCCCGCGACCAGGCGCTCGGACGGGAGCCACCGGCGCAGATCTCCCAGCGCGAAGATCTCCTCGAGCGACTCCTCGCGCGCCTCCGGCGGGACGCACGCAGGGATCCACAGCCACAACGCGTCGAAGTGGCAGTCGAGCGTGTCCGTCTCGCGGCGCGCGGGGCCGTCGCAGGACGGGCAGGTCGTCTGCACGAACTCCTCGAGCTCGGCCAGCGGATTGCCGGTGCCGGTCGGGCGCAGGTCGAGCGGCAGCAGCACCGGCAGCTGCTCCCGTGGCACGGGCACCGTGCCGCACTGCTCGCAGTAGACGATCGGGATCGGCGTGCCCCACGAGCGCTGACGCGAGATCGTGAAGTCGTGCGCCCGGTAGCGCACCGCCGGACGGCCGCCCAGCGCCACCAGCATTGTGCTGTCGGGCGGCCCGTCGCCGTTGGCCGCGGCCTCCCGCACGTCCGCCTCGCCTGCGGTGTCGGGCACGTCGAAGCCGAGCCGCCGCGCGATCACCTCGTCGGTGCGGTCGCGTGTCGGGATGCCGAGCACGACGGTCGGTCCGAAGCGCGAGTCCACCAGCGGTGAGACGAGCACCGGCAGCGTGGCTCCGTCGGGAGCGCTCACCACGCGCCCGGTGTCGATCACGGGGATCGTCTCGGCCTCGCGCGAGCTGCGCTCCCAGCCACCTGAGCGCAGCTGCTCGAGCTGCTCGCCCACGCCGGGCGCCGACGCCCACTCGTCCGCGTCGGGGTGGCGGGGCGACATCAGCACGAAGCGCGCGTCCGCGAGCGCGTCGGCGTGGGGGGTGAACACGGTCAGCTGCTCGCCGTCTGGGCTTTGCAGCTCGAGCTCGACGCCGTTGACGCGGCCGAGCACGATCTCCTGGGAGGCGAGCGCCACGTCGTCCCAGACGCCGCTGGCGGCGAGCTCGGCCAGGCGGCGGTCGTTCTCCTGTGTGTAGGCACTGATCCCCAGGTACCACTGCGGAAGCTGGATCAGGCGCACCGGCCCGTGGCAGCGCCAGCAGGTGCCGCCGGGCTCGACCTGCATCGACGCGAGCGTCGTCTGGCAGGTGTCGCACCAGTCGACGTTGCCGGTGCCGCGATAGATCAGACCCGCGTCGAGCAGCGTTAGGAAGAGCCACTGCGACCAGCGGTACATGATCGCGTCGGAGCTCAGGAACGAGCGCTCCCAGTCGAAGGAGAAGCCCAGCCGCTGCAGTTGGCCGGTCATGTGCTCGGCGCAGCGGTGCACCCACTCGCTCGGCGGCTCGCCGCCGGCGATCCCGGCGAGCTCGGCCGGCAGGCCGAACGCGTCGAAGCCGAACGCGAACAGCACCGCATCCCCGCGCGCGCGACGGAAGCGCGCGTAGGCATCGCCGATCGAGTAGCTGCGCACGTGGCCAATGTGGATGTTGCCCGACGTGAACGGGGCCGACGGCTTGATGTAGATGGGCGTCTGCTCGTCGAGCAACGCCGGCGTCTTGAATGCGCCGCGCTCGCGCCAGGCCGCCTGGCGACGGGTCTCGATCGCGTCGGGCTCGTAGCGTGTCTGGATGCCGTCGCTCATGTCATTCGAGCATATCCGAGGGCATTGGCGCCAGGGTGGCGATTGCTATGCTCAGCCACACTTGATCCGCGTCGCCCACAAGCCTCTGAAGGCGCCCCGCCGGAGCCCCTCCGGCGTCGCCGGGCGCGGGGTGCTGTGGCCCGTTTCACCCAACGGGATGTCCGCGACGAATGCGAGGATGCAGCGATGGAGATAGAGATCGGACGCGGCAAGAAGGGCCGTCGGGCATACGGCTTCGACGACATCGCGATCGTGCCCTCGCGGCGCACGCGCGATCCCGACGACATCGACATCTCCTGGAAGCTCGGGCCCTACCAGTTCGAGCTGCCGATGCTCGCCTCCGCGATGGACGGCGTCGTCTCGCCTGAGAGCGCCGGCATCATCGGCCGCCTCGGCGGCCTCGCCGTGCTGAACCTCGAGGGCATCTTCACCCGCTACGAGGACGCCGAGGAGCAGCTCGAGCGGATCGCGTCGCTGTCGAAGGAGGAAGCCACGCGCGAGATGCAGGAGATCTACCGCGAGCCGGTCAAGCCGGAGCTGATCGCGCAGCGGATCCGCGAGATCAAGGAGCAGAAAGTCGTCGTCGCCGCGTCGCTGACCCCGCAGCGCGTGCTCGACTACCACGAGATCGCGATGGACGCGGGCCTGGACGTGCTCGTCATCCAGGGCACGGTCGTCTCCGGCGAACACGTCTCGACCGTCTCAGAGCCGCTGAACCTGAAGGAGTTCATCCCGAGCCTCGACGTGCCGGTCGTGGTCGGTGGCTGCGCCTCCTACCACACGGGCCTGCACCTGATGCGCACCGGAGCGGCCGGTGTGCTCGTCGGCGTGGGTCCGGGGGCGGCGTGCACCACACGCGGCGTGCTCGGCATCGGCGTGCCGCAGGCGACAGCGATCGCCGACGTCGCCCACGCGCGCTCGACGCACATGCTCGAGACGGGCGAGTACTGCCAGGTGATCGCCGACGGTGGCATGCGCAACGGTGGCGACGTGTCCAAGGCGATCGCTCTGGGCGCCGACGCGGTGATGATCGGCTCGCCACTCGCCCGCGCGTATGAGGCTCCCGGCCGGGGCTTTCACTGGGGGATGGCGACCTTCCATCCGAGCCTGCCGCGCGGCGCGCGCGTGGCGACGACCCAGAACGGGACGCTCGAGGAGATCCTCGTGGGGCCGGCGCGTGAGAACGACGGGACGTTCAACCTGTTCGGGGGCCTGCGCACCTCGATGGCCACCTGCGGCCACAAGGACCTCGCCGAGTTCAACCGTGCTGAGGTGGTCGTCGCGCCGTCGCTGCAGACCGAGGGCAAGGCGCTGCAACGCGACCAGGGCGTGGGCATGGGCGCGACCAACGGGAAGGTAGCCGCCCTCGTCGATGACTGATCTCGCCGCCACGGCGCCCGAGCCGGCGGTCGAGCAGCAGACAGCCATGCCCGCGGCTGTGCAGGAGATAGTCGTGCTCGACTACGGCGGGCAGTACTCGCAGCTGATCGCGCGCAGGGTCCGCGACTGCGGCGTGTTCAGCGAGCTGCTGCCCCATCACGTGCCGCTGGAGGAGATCGCCGCGCGCAAGCCGCGCGGGATCATCCTCTCCGGCGGCCCGGCGTCGGTCTACGCGGAGGGAGCCCCGCCGCTGGATCTCGGACTGCTGGAGCTTGGCGTGCCGGTGATGGGTATCTGCTACGGAATGCAGCTGCTGGTGCACAGCCTCGGCGGGCGCGTCGAGCAGGCGGAGGTGGGGGAGTTCGGACGCTCTGAGCTGCACGTCTCCGACGCGGGCGTTCTGCTGGCCGGGCTGCCACGCGAGCAGACCTGCTGGATGTCTCACCGCGACACCGTGTACGAGGCGCCGCCGGGCTTCGCCGCCCTTGCGTCGTCGAGCAGCTCGCCGGTCGCCGCCGTCGAGAGCACCGAGCGCGGCATTTACGGCATCCAGTTCCACCCGGAGGTCGTTCACACCCCTTACGGCCAGGAGATCCTGACGCGGTTCCTCACCGACGTGTGCGGATGCGAGCTGACGTGGTCCGCGGCGTCGATCGTCGAGGAACAGGTTCGGCGCATCCGCGAGCAGGTGGGGGAGGGCAGCGTGATCTGCGGCCTGTCCGGGGGCGTGGACTCCTCGGTGGCCGCGCTGCTGGTGCATCGCGCGGTCGGCGAGCAGCTGACGTGCGTGTTCGTGGACCACGGCCTGATGCGCAAGGACGAGGGCGAGCAGGTCGTCAAGACGTTCCGCGACACATTCAAGGTGCCGCTCGTGGCCGTCGACGCCGAGACACGCTTCCTCGACAAGCTCAAGGGGGTGACCGAGCCAGAGGCCAAGCGCAAGGCGATCGGTGCGGAGTTCATCCGGGTCTTCGAGGAGGAGGCCGGGAAGCTCGCCGACGCGGCAGGCGACGTCGGAGCCGCCAGCCCCGCGCGCTTCCTCGTGCAGGGCACGCTCTACTCGGACGTGATCGAGTCGGGCGGCGGCACCGGCGCGGCGACGATCAAGTCCCACCACAACGTCGGCGGGCTGCCCGACGACCTGCAGTTCGAGCTCGTCGAGCCGCTGCGCGCCCTCTTCAAGGACGAGGTCCGTGCGGTCGGCGCGGAGCTGGGCCTGCCCGAGCGGCTTGTCTGGCGCCAACCGTTCCCCGGCCCCGGCCTCGCGATCCGGGTCGTCGGCGGTGAAGCGACCAAGGAGCGCCTGGACGTGCTGCGCGAGGCCGACCACATCCTGCAGGAGGAGATCCGCAAGGCGGGCCTCTACCGCGAACTGTGGCAGTCCTTCTGCGTGCTCCCCGATGTGCGGACCGTGGGCGTGCAGGGCGACGAGCGCACGTACGGCTATGTGGTGGTGGTGCGCGCGGTCACCAGCGACGACGCGATGACCGCCGATTGGGCGCGCCTGCCGTACGACCTGCTCGAGACGGTCGCCTCGCGCATGATCAACGAGCTGCGCGAGGTCAACCGTGTGGTCCTGGATATCACCAGCAAGCCGCCCGGAACCATCGAGTGGGAGTAGCCCAGGCGGGCGCAGAGCGATCGGCTTACGGAACGACTTGAGTTCGCCTATGATGCTCGCAGCGCCGCGCGCTCCCGCGTGGCCTTTTTTATGGCCCCCTCCGCAAAGACCTACGTAGCGAAGCCGACCGACCGCGAGCGCAACTGGCTGGTCGTCAACGCCAACGGCAAGACGCTCGGGCGCCTGGCTACGCAGATCGCGGACGTGCTGCGGGGCAAGCGCAAGCCGGAGTACACGCCGCACATCGACACCGGCGACTTCGTCGTGGTGGTCAACGCGGAGAAGATCCACGTCACCGGCAACAAGCGCAAGGACAAGCGCTACTACCGCCACTCGGGCTATCCTGGCGGGCTGCGCTCGCGGACGTTCGAGGAGATGCTCGCCAAGCGCCCGGAGGACATCATCAGGCTCGCCGTCAAAGGCATGATGCCGCGCAACCGCCTCGCGCGCAAGCAGATCACCAAGCTTAAGATCTACGCCGGGCCCGAGCATCCGCACGTCGCACAGAAACCGCAACCCCTGGAGATCGAGGCCTGATGGCAGACGCCGAGCACCCTGAGAGCAGCGAGGAGATCCAGCCAGCTGCGGCCGAGCAGGCAGCAGGAGAGCCGGCCGAGCAGACGGGCGAGACCCAGGCCCCAGAGGCCCCCGCCGACGCTTCGCCGGAGGTCCCTGCAGACGCTTCGCCAGAGGCCCCCGCGGACACGCCGGCGGAGATCCCGCAGGCTCAGGAGACCCCGGCAACGCAGGAGCCCGACGCGCAGGAGGACGAGGAAGATGAGCCCGCCCCGCGCGAGAAACCTGCTGTACCGGGCGCGCATCTCGAAGTGGACATCGTCCCCGAGGGCGTCGACCCCCTAGGCCGCAGCGAGAGCTACGAGGACGCCTACGCGGTCGACCCGTACGCCGTCGAGGACGAGGGCGAGGAGGGGCAGGAGGACGAGGAGGATCAGGAGGCGGTGCTCGCCGAGCCGATCGCGACCGCCGCGATCGACCTTGCCTCGGGTGCCCGTTACCGCGCGACCGGCAAGCGCAAGTCGGCGATCGCTCGCGTGACGCTGCGGCCAGGCTCCGGGAGCTACCTCGTCAACGGGCGCACGCTCGAGGAGCACTTCCCACGGATCACGCTCCAGCGCAACATCCGCCAGCCCCTGGAGACCGTCGGCTTCCAGGACCGCATGGACGTGGTCGCACGGCTGCATGGTGGTGGCATCTCTGCGCAGGCGGGCGCGCTGCGCCACGGAGTCTCGCGCGCACTACTGGAGGCCGACCCGAACCTGCGCGGCGAGCTCAAGCGCAGAGGCTTCCTTACGCGCGACTCGCGCGCCAAGGAGCGCAAGAAGGCCGGGCTCAAGAAGGCGCGCAAGCGTCCGCAGTTCTCCAAGCGCTAGCGCTGGAGCCCAGGTGAGCCACCCACCCGCATGACCCGCAAGCTGTTCGGGACCGACGGCGTTCGCGGCGTTGCCGGCGAGTTCCTCACCGCCGAGCTCGCGCTCGCGCTCGGGCGCGCGGCGACGCGCAACACCGGCGTCGAGCGTCCGCAGGTTCTGGTCGTGCGCGACACGCGCGAGTCCGGTGAGATGCTGCAGGCGGCGCTCGCCGCCGGGATCAGCTCCGCCGGCGGCGATGCGCTGCTTGGCGGTGTGCTGCCTACGCCGGCCGCACCGCTGCTGCTCGGCCGCTACGGCTTCGACCTCGCGGTCGTGCTGTCCGCCTCGCACAACCCCTACCGCGACAACGGGATCAAGTTCTTCGCCGGCGATGGCTACAAGCTCTCCGACGAGTCCGAGCTGGCGATCGAGCGCGAGCTCGACGCCGTTGACGGCGCCGGCGGGACGCCGCCGGCGATCGGGCGCATCCGTGAGCTGCGCGGCGCTCCCGAGGACTACCTGCGCGAGCTTCACGTGCGCTTCCGCGAGCTCGACCTCGACGGCGTCGACGTGCTCCTCGACTGCGCCAACGGCGCCACCTATCAGGTTGCGCCGGAGATCTTCCGACGCCTCGGCGCGAGCGTAAGCGTGGTCGCGGACACGCCCGACGGGCGCAACATCAACGCCGGCTGCGGCTCCACGCACATCGACGAGCTGGCCCGCGCGGTGGTCGCGGGCGGACACGCGCTGGGCTTTGCGTTCGACGGCGACGGCGACCGCGTGCTCGCGGTTGACAGTCACGGAGTGGTGGTCGACGGCGACGAGCTGCTCGCACTGGCGACTCTGCACCTGCGTGCAAGCGGGCGCCTGAGTGGCGACGGTGTGGCCGTGACAGTGATGACCAACTATGGCTTCCACGCGGCGATGGAGCGCGAGGGGGTAGCGGTCGGCACGACCCAGGTCGGCGACCGCTACGTGCTCGAGGAGCTGCGCGCGCGCGGCTGGACGCTCGGCGGCGAGCAGTCCGGCCACATCATCGACATGGGCTTCAACCGCACCGGCGACGGCATCGCGAGCGCGCTGCTCACGCTCGAGGCGCTCGCCGGGAGAGACCTCGGCGAACGCGACGCCATGTCCAAGCTGCCCCAGCGCCTGGTCAACGTCCGCGTGCGCGACCGCGGCGCGCTGGAGCTGGCGCAGGAGGTCAACGCCGCGGTGCGCGCGGCCGAGCGCGAGCTGAGCGGTCGCGGACGCGTGCTCGTGCGACCGAGCGGCACCGAGCCGCTGGTGCGTGTGATGGTCGAGGCGCCCAGCGACGCGGAGGCCGAGGCCGTGTGCGGGCGCCTCGTAGCGCTGGTCGAGCGCGAGCTTGGCTGAACCAGCACCAGCCCCGCTGGTATCTTCGATCGCGTGTGCGGCATCGTTGGCTACGTCGGCAGGCGTCCCGCCCAGGGCCTGCTGCTCGCCGGCCTGAGCAAGCTCGAGTACCGGGGCTATGACTCGGCGGGGATCTCGGTAATCGCCGAGGACCGAATCGACGCGGTGCGCGCCGTCGGCAATCTCGATGCCCTGCGCGCGAAGCTCCAGCACCAGACGCCCACGCCCGACGCGGGCGCGGTGGCGACCGCCGTGCTGGGCGATCCACGAGCGCTGGCCACAACTGGGATCGGGCACACCCGCTGGGCGACGCACGGTCGCGTGAGCGAGGAGAACGCCCATCCCCACTACGACAGCGGCGATCGCGTCCACGTGGTGGTCAACGGCATCGTCGAGAACTACGTCGCGCTCAAGCAGCGCCTGCTCGCGCATGGCAGCGTGTTCACCTCCGAGACCGACGCCGAGGTGATCGCGCACCTGATCGCCGAGTGCTACGCGGGCGACCTGCTCGAGGCGGTGCGCGCCGCATACGCGCAGCTGGAGGGCCACTACGCGTTCGTGGCGATGAGCCTCGACGAGCCGGAGCTCCTGGTGGGAGCGCGCAAGGAGTGTCCGCTGGTGATCGGTCGCGGCGAGGGTGAGCAGTTCGTCGCCTCGGCGGTGCCGGCGTTCCTGGCTGAGACCAGGCGCGCGCAGTACGTCGAGAACGGCGAGATCGTCGCGCTGCGTCCCGACGGCGTGCAGATCACGACCGCCGCCGGCGAGCCCGTCGAGCGCGCCGTCGAAACAGTCGACTGGGATCAGGAGACCGCCGAGAAGGGCGGCTACGAGACGTTCATGCTGAAGGAGATCCACGAACAGGCCGACGCGGTCGCAGAGACCGTCGCCGACCGCACTGCCCGCGGCGACGGAGTTGACCTCGACGAGCCGGGAGCGCTGGATGAGGCGATCCTCGCCGGTGTCAAGCGGATCGTCGTCGTGGCCTGCGGCACCGCCTACCATGCAGGGCTGATCGGCCGCTATGCGATCGAGGAGTGGGCGCGGCTGCCGGTCGAGCTCGACATCGCCTCCGAGTACCGCTACCGCAACGCGGTCGTCGGAGCGGGCGACCTCGTGATCGGGATCTCGCAGTCGGGTGAGACCGCCGACACGCTCGCCGCGATGCGCCTGGCGCGCGAGCGCGGCGCGACGGTGCTGGCGATCACCAACACCGTCGGCTCGCAGGCGACGCGCGACGCCGACGGCGTCCTCTACACGCGCGCTGGCCTGGAGATCGGGGTGGCGGCGACCAAGACGTTCGTGTGCCAGGTCGCGGTCATGTATCTCCTCGCCCTGCGCCTGGCGGAGCTGCGCGGCACGCTTGCGCCGACGCGGATCGCCGAGCTGGTCGCCGAGCTGAAGCGCCTGCCGCACTGCATCGACGAGCTGATCGGCGACTGCGAGGAGCGTGCCGCAGAGATCGCGAAGACCTGCTGGGACGCCGAGTTCTTCCTGTACATCGGCCGCCACATCGGCCTGCCGGTGGCGCTCGAGGGCGCCTTGAAGTTGAAGGAGATCTCCTACATCTCGACCGACGCGTACGCCGCCGGCGAGATGAAGCACGGCCCGATCGCGCTGCTCGACGAGGCCACGCCGGTCGTGTGCGTCGCCACGCGCTCACCGGTGCTCGAGAAGCTCATCTCCAACATCCAAGAGGCGCGCGCCCGCGGCGCGCGGGTGATCGCCGTGACCACCGCCGGCGAAGACGCCGTCGAGGACCATGCGGACGCGACGATCTCAGTGCCGGCGACCGACTGGATGCTCCAGCCGATCCTCGCGGTGATCCCACTGCAGCTGCTCGCGTACGAGATCGCGCGGCGCCGGGGCCTGAACGTCGACCAGCCGCGCAACCTCGCCAAGACGGTCACCGTCGAGTAGTGAGCTCGCTGGCGCCCTGGCTGGTCCCGCTTCCCGACGCCGAGACGATGCGCGCAATCGATCGCTGGGCGATCGAGGAGCAGGGTGTGGCGAGCCTCGATCTGATGGAGCGCGCGGGTGCTGGTGTCGCACGTGCGCTCGAGCGTCTGGCGCCCGACGGCCCTGTGAGCGTCGTGTGCGGCAAGGGCAACAACGGCGGCGACGGGCTCGTGGCGGCGCGGCTGCTGCGCGACGCGGGCCGGCCGGTGACGGTGGTGTGCGTGGCGCCGCCGTCGGAGATGACAGGCGACGCGCGCGCGAGCCTCGAGCGCCTGCCCGGCGAGTCGCCGGTGCGCCTCAGCGGGGAATCCTGGACGGGGCAGGCCGAGACCGACGCGCCGAGCTCGGCCGCGGCGGAGCTGTTCGACGCGCGCACGACGATCGTGGACGCGCTACTCGGCACAGGCTTCCAGGGGGAGCCCAGAGGTTCGGTGGGCGAGGCCATCGAGGCGATCAACGCAGGCGGCGCGCAGGTCGTGAGCGTGGACGTGCCCAGCGGCGTGGACGCCTCCACCGGAGTCGTCCGCGGCGCCGCGGTGTGCGCGTCGCTGACCGTCACCTTCCACGCCGCCAAGCCCGGACTGTGGATCAGCCCGGGCAAGGCCCATGCGGGCGAGGTGCAGGTGATCGACATCGGCATCCCGCGCGGCGCTCCCGACGGCGCGTCGGTCGGTCTGATCGCGCCGAGCGTGCTCGAGCAGCTGCCGCGCAGGGACGCCCGCGCGACGAAGTTCACCTCCGGTCACGTGCTCGTGGCGGGTGGCTCACGCGGGCTCACCGGCGCGCCGAGGATGGCCGCCGAGGCGAGCATGCGCGCGGGAGCGGGGTATGTGACGGCGTGCGTTCCCGCGTCGCTGCAGGAGCTTCTCGCCGGTGCTGGAACTCCTGAGATGATGACGCGCGGCCTGCCCGACGACGACGGAGCGCTGACCGCGGAGGCGGTTGGCGGCGTGCTGGAAGCGAGTGCTCGCGGCGGCTCGCTCGCGCTGGGGCCCGGTCTCGGGCGCAGCGACGGAGCGTTCGCGTTCGCGCGCACGCTCGCAGGCGTTGCCGAAGTGGCGATGGTGCTCGATGCCGACGGCCTGAACGCGCACGCCGGCAGGCTCAACGAGTTGAGAAACAGACGCGCCCCGACGGTGCTCACGCCGCACGCGGGCGAGCTCGGGCGGCTGCTCGAGCTGGACAGCTCGGAGATCGAGCGCGAACGGCTGCGCCACGTCAGGATGGCCGCCGAGCAGGCGCAGGCGGTGGTGGTGCTGAAGGGCGACGACACGCTGATCGCTGATCCCGACGGCACGGTCGCCGTGAGCCCCGGCGGCGCGCCTGCGCTCGCCACCGCGGGGACGGGGGACGTGCTGAGCGGTGTGATCGCCGCGCTGCTCGCCTCCGGCCTCGCCGCCTTCGCCGCCGCCGCCGCGGGGGTCTGGCTGCACGTCGAGGCCGGGAGAGAGGCCGCTCGCCGGCTGGGCGCCCCGGAGGGTGTGATTGCCTCCGATGTGATCGCTGCGCTGCCCGCGGCGCGCTCGCGCGCCAGCCGCGCGCGCAGGAGCGACACACGGGCGACGCGTGTGCGGACCGGCGGCGAGCGACGAGGCAAGGCGCGCGGGGATGGCTGACGGGGTCGGGGTCGGCGCGCGCGGTAGCCAAGCGACGCCCGTGCGCAGGGCACAGGCGAGCGTGAACGTCGCAGCGATCGCGCGCAACTGCGAGCGCCTGCGCACGCAACTGCAGCGCGGGGCGGCGCTGTGCGCGGTGGTGAAGGCGGACGGCTACGGCCACGGCGCTGTGCAGAGCGCCCGCGCGGCGATCGCTGGCGGCGCCACCTGGTTGGGGGTCGCCGACGCGGGCGAGGCGCGCGAGCTGCGCGAGGCAGGACTGCGCGACGTGCGCGTGCTCGTGATGGGGCCGCTCAGCGTGCCCGAGCTGCACGAGGCGCTCGCGGCGGACGCCGACGTGGTGGTGTGGAGCGAGGCGTATCTCGCCGCCGTCGTCGCCGCGGGCGGCGGTCGCGTGCATGTCAAGTTCGACTCCGGTATGGGGCGGCTCGGCACGCGCGACCCGGTCGAGGCCTCACGCGTGGCGGCCGCGGCGCAGCAGAGCCCCGGCGTGCGCTTGGCGGGTGTGATGACGCACTTCGCCACCGCCGACGAGCTCAAGGACGACGGCTTCTTCGCCGGCCAGCTGAGCACGTTCACGCGCTGGGCGCGCGCCGTCAAGGAAGAACAGCCGGACATCCTCATCCACGCGGCCAACAGCGCAGCGACGATGCGCGAGCCCGAGGCGCAGTTCGACATGGTGCGCTGCGGAATCGCGATCTACGGCATGGACCCCTTCGGCCGTGACCCGGGCGCCCGGGCGCTCGAGCCGGCGCTCGAGCTGAGCTCCTACGCCGCCGAGATCAAGCTGTGCCGGACGGGAGAGAGCGCGGGCTACGGACGACAGTTCGTGGCGGACGGCGACACCTACATCGGCGTGCTGCCGATCGGCTATGGAGACGGTTGGCGGCGTGGTCTGTCCAACAACGCCGACGTGTTGATCGGCGGGCACCGCTACCCGCTGGTCGGCACCGTGAGCATGGACAGCGTCACCGTCGACCTGGGTCCGGACGGGCAGCCCGAGCGTCTGCGCGGGGAGCGCGCCGTCCTGATCGGCATTCAGGGCAGCGAGCGGATAACAGCGGAGGAGGTGGCGCGCCGCCTGGAGACGATCAACTACGAGATCACCTGCGCGCTGACTCAGCGCGTCCCGCGGCTCTACCACCGCGATGGCGCACCGCTTGACACGGGTTCGTCACAGGCGCAGGCGCGGACGGTGGACGCCGGGCTGGCATGAGCGCGGGCCTGGACGCTGCCCGCACGGCGCTGGCGGGCACGCGCGCGTGGCTGGTCGGCGGCTCGGTGCGCGATCGCCTGCTGGGAAGGCAGACGCTGGACGTCGACGTGGTCGTCGACGGCGATCCCGCGCAGGCGGCCCGCGCGATCGCGCGCTCGGGCCCACGCGCCGCGTGCTTCGCGCTCTCGGAGGACTTCGGCTCGTGGCGAGTGGTGGCGCGCGAGCACGCTTGGCAGGTCGACGTCGAGCCGCTGCGTGGAGACACGATCGAGGCCGACCTCGCCCTGCGCGACTTCACCGTCAACGCGATCGCGGAGCCGATCGAGGGGGGAGCGCCGATCGACCCGCTCGGCGGGGCGGGCGACCTGCGGGCGGGACGCCTGCGGATGGCCGGCCCGCACGCCTTCGCCGCGGACCCGCTACGGGTGCTGCGCCTGGTGCGCCTCGCGGTTGAGCTCGAGCTCGAGCCAGACGCCGAGACGATGCGCTCGGCCGCCGGTAACGCGACCGGGCTGGGCGGCGTGTCGGCCGAGCGCGTGTTCGTGGAGCTGCGGCGGATCGTCGCCGCGCGCCACGCTCGCCGGGGCCTCGAGCTGATGGGCGGGCTGGGAGCCACCGCGGTGGTGCTGCCGGAGCTTGAGGCGCTGCGTGGGGTGCAGCAGAACCGCTTTCACCATCTGGATGTGTACGGGCACACGCTCGAGGTGCTCGATCGCGCGGTCGAGCTCACGAGCGCCGGAGCGGATGCGGGCGCGGAGCTCGACGCCTGCATCGGTGGGCACCGCGCGGAGGTCGAGCTGCTGCTCGCGCAGCCGCTGGCGGACGAGCTGACGCGCGGCGAGGCGCTGCGCTGGGGGGCGCTGCTGCACGACGCGGCCAAGCCTCTCACGCGCGAGGTCCGTCCGGCGGACGGGCGCGTCACGTTCCTCGGCCACGACGTGCGCGGGGCGGAGCTCGCCCGGGAGGTGCTCGGACGGCTGCGCACGAGCGAGCGGCTGCGCGCGCACGTGGCGGCGCTGGTGCGCCATCACCTGCGCCTCGGATTCCTGGTCCACGAGCCCCAGCCACTCGCGCGCCGGACGGTGTTCGCCTACCTGCACGCGTGCGCGCCGGTCGAGGTTGACGTGACGCTGCTGTCGATCGCCGACCGCCTGGCGACGCGCGGGGACCGCTCGCAGCAGGCGGTGCAGGCGCACCTGACGCTCGCCCACGATCTGCTCACGGACGCTCTGCGCTGGCACGAGCAAGGGCCTCCGAGCGCGCTGCTGCGCGGAGACGAGCTCGCACGCGCGCTCGAGATACCGACCGGTCCGCGCGTCGGCGAGCTGCTCGAGGAGCTCGCGGCGGCGCAGTACGCGGGGGAGCTCAGCAGCCGCGAGCAGGCGCTCGATTACGCCCGGCGGCTGGCGCGAAGCTAGGATTTCGCCGTATGGCCGACCCGGACTGCATCTTCTGCAAGATCGTCGCCGGCGATCTGCCCGCGACGATCGTCGACGAAGACGAGCGCACGCTCGCGTTCATGGACATCGCTCCCGCCACGCGCGGGCACGTGCTGGTGATCCCGCGCGCGCACAGCAGCGACCTGCTGAGCGTCGCGGCGGAGGACCTCAGCGCGGTGGGGCTCGCCGCCCAGCGAGTGGCTCAGAACGTCAAGGAGCGCCTGGGCGCCGACGGGGTCAACCTGCTGAACTCCTGCGGCGCCGCCGCGTGGCAGACGGTCTTCCACTTCCACGTGCACGTGATCCCCCGCTATGACGGCGATCCGCTGCGGCTGCCGTGGGTGCCCACCGCGGGCGATCCGGAGCAGATCGCGGCCGCGGCGCAGGAACTGTCGGGTCGGTAGCGAAATAGTCAGACCGCGACATCCAGCACGCACGCGTGTTCAATGGCCCATATGAAACGCATATCCATAGCCGTGATCATCAGCGCCGCGCTCGTTTTGGCGCTGCCCGCGATCGCGCCGGCGACTCTGACGGAAGTCGGCGTGATCGGCGCAACCACCCCCGCCACCCTTCCGAGCTGCCCGGGCACCCCATGCCTGGCGGTCAGCCGCACGACCGGCTTCCAGGTCAAGGTCGCCACCGCCAACAACCTGCTGAGCGCCCCACGCGCCGGGACGGTCGTCGCGTGGACGATCACGCTGGGCAAGCCAACCGCCACGCAGATCAAGTTCTTCGACACCAACGAGGGCGGCCCATCCGAAGCGGGAATCGCGATCCTCGCTCCGCAGCGCAAACCCAACCTCACGTACAAGCTCGTGGCGCAGAGCCCGCTCGTCAAATTGGAACCGTACTTCGGCAAGACCGCGCAGTTCCCGCTCGAAACCACGATCCCCGTCAAAAAGGGCTACATCGTCGCGCTGACGGTGCCGTCATGGGCGCCGGCGCTCGCGCTCGGCTTCGCCAACAACACCTCCTGGCGCGCCAGCCGCCCCAAGAGCGGGTGCACCAGCACGAGCGCCCAGACGACGCAGACCTCGATCGGCAGCGCGGTTCAGTACTACTGCCTCTACCAGACCGCCCGCCTGACCTACAGCGCGACGCTGATCTCGACGCCGTAGCTCGCCGGCGCCAGGAGCTCCCTGGCTAGGGAGCGCTGGCGCCGCCGGTGGGGCTGGCCGGCGCTTCGGGTTCGGCGGCTTTGGCGGCGCCTTCGCTGGAGGCTGGTTTTTCTTTTTCCGCGGCGGCGCCACCGGATGTGCCGGCTGCCGGCGCGCTCGCGCCGGCGGACGCTTCGGTGTTTTCGGTCGAGGACGTTTCTCCGCTCGAGGAGCTTTCGCTGCTCTTGCCGGTGGTCTTGGTCGTCGACGTCGTTGAGGTGGACGTTGTCTGCGCGGCGGCGGCTTCCGCGCTGGTGTCGGTCGGCGGCGTTATTTCCGGAGTGCTCTTCGGGACCGCGTCTGAGACGGTCGTGCCGCCACAGGAGCTCAACGCCGAACCGCACAGCAGCGCTGCGCACGCGGCGAGCGCTACGCGGGCTCTCACAACGGTCCCATACGCCTGCCGCACGTGGGGCAGTCGTTGAGGTCCTTCTGTGCGTGCTGATTGCACCACGGGCAGAAGCGCAGGTTCTCCACCGCCCAAGGCAGCCGCGACTGCGAGGGCGCCAGCGGCAGCACCTTGCCGACGACCTCGAGCGGCTCGCCTGATTCGCGGTCCAGGTATATCTGGTCGGCCTCGGCCTCGATCACCAATTCCCGACCGCCGGGGCTACGTAGTCGATAACGCTGTTTAGTGCTCACCGCCCGAACTTTACCGGAGCGGGTGGGCGTGGATACGCTGCGCGTCCGTGCGCCTGCTGATCTTCCACGGCTACCTGCTCGACGGGACCGGCTCGAACGTCTACAACGCGCAGCTGGCGGCCGCGCTCGTGGGCCTCGGCCACGACGTGCACCTGCTCAGCCAGGAGCGCCATCCCGAGCGCCTGCCGTTCGTCGACGCGGCCGGCGATTGGGATGCGGGGCCGCTGCGGGTGCGCGAGCTCGAGCGGGCGGCGGGCGCCCCGGGCGAGAGCGGGTGCGGCGGCGGGAGCGAGGGAGAGGGCGCGAGCGGGCTCGGCGGCGCCCGCGGGCGCTGCACGGTCTACCGTCCGAACATCGGCAACCTGCTGCCCGTGTACGTCGCCGACCGCTACGAGGGGATCGACGCGCGCACGTTCGCGCAGTGCAGCGAACGGGAGCTAGCGCGCTATCTCGACGCGAACGTCGCCGCGGTCGAAGAGGTGCTCGCGCTGGCGCGTCCGCAGGAGGCGCTCGCCAACCACCTGATCATGGGCCCGGTGATCCTTGCGCGCGCGCTTGGCGGCGCGATCCCCTACGCGGTGAAGGTCCACGGCAGCGCGCTCGAGTACACCGTCAAGCCACAGCCCGAGCGCTTCCTCGGGGTGGCGCGCGAGGGACTCGCGTCCGCCAGCGCGGTGCTCGTCGGCTCGCGCCACACGGCCGTCAGCCTGTGGCGGGCGCTGGAGAACCCCGAGCTCCCGGCCCGCACGCGGCTCGGGCCACCGGGCGTCGACGTGGCGCGGTTCGCCCCCCGCGAGCCCGCGCAGGCGGCCGCCGGGGTACGCGCGCTCGCGGCGCGGCTGCGCGCCGGCGCCCAGGAGTCCGAGGCGGCGCCCGGCGCAGAGGCCGGGCTGCATGCCGAGGGCGACGCGTTCGCGCGTGACGGGCTCGCCGCGGCCGTCGCGGTCGAGCGCCTAGACCCCGAGCACGACGCGCTCGTCGCCTACGTGGGCAAGCTGATCGTGAGCAAGGGTGTAGACCTGCTCGTCGCGGCATGGCCGCTGGTGCTCGAGCACACTCCCGCGGCGCGGCTCGTGGTGGTCGGCTTCGGCGCCTACAGGCACGGCGTGGAGCGCCTGCGCGCTGCCCTCGTGGCCGGCGAGATGGAGACCGCACGCGAGATCGCGCGCGCCGGACGAGGACTCGAGGGAGAGTCGCAGCCTGCTGGGCCGTTGCGCCATCTGCTCGCGTTCTTCGATGGCCTGGAAGGCGTCGAGCGCGAGCGCTACCTGCGGGCGGCGCGGCGGCTGGACGAGCAGGTCGTGCTGACGGGACGCCTCGATCACGAGGAGCTCGCAGACCTGCTCCCGGCGTGCGACGCGGTGGTCGTGCCGAGCACCTTCCCCGAGGCATTCGGCATGGTCGCCGCCGAGGCGGCTGCGTGCGGCGCGATGCCGATCAGTGCCGCGCACTCCGGCCTCGCGGAGGTCAGCACGGTGCTCGCGCGCGCAGTGCCCGAGCCCGCCGCCGAGTGGCTGTCCTTCGCGGTCGATGACCACGCCGTACGGGCCCTCGCCGCGGCGATTACCGGCTGGCTGCACGCCGACACTGCGCTGCGTGCCCGGACGCGTGCGGGACTGGTCGCGACGGTGCGCGAGCGCTGGTCGTGGGAGGGCGTCGCTCGTGGGGTGATCGCCGCCGCGCACGGCGATCTCGACGGCCTGCGCGAGCCGTGAAAGCGCCCGCCCGACGGCGCGCAAAATTTCGTTCGCCGGCCGCCGTGTCGGATAGTGTTTCGCCGTGAGCTTCCCGCAAGCTAGCCAGCTTTCAACGCGCGCCGGCCGTGGCGCGGTGCGGTGCGTGCGGTGCGTCGGTGGCGCGGGACTGCTCGTGGCGGTCGCCGTTGGCACGGCGGGGTGCGCTGTCAAGGGCGCGGACAACGCCAACGTGATCGTCGGCAAGCAGGCGTTCGTCGCCAAGTGCGGCGCCTGTCACACGATGGCGCGCGCCGACACCAAGGGCGTCGTCGGACCGAATCTCGACGAGGTCTTCCGCACGAGCGTCGCCGAAGGCCTGCAGCGCAATGCCGTGCGAACGGTCGTCGAAGGCCAGGTACAGAATCCGAACCCGTATGGGCTGATGCCGAAAGACCTTGCCAGCGGGAGCACGCTGACCGACATCGCCGCGTACGTCGCCCAGTCGGTGGACCAGTCCGGACCGGACACTGGCCTGCTGGCGAGCGCCGTGGAAGCGCCGGGCGCCGGCAAGCCCGCGGTGGAGAAGGCCGGCAAGCTGGAAATCGATGCCAATCCGACGGGTCAGCTGGCCTACACGGCGAGCAAGGCAGAAGCCAAACCGGGCGCGGTCACGATCGTGATGGCGAACATGTCGGGCGTCCAGCACAACATCGCCGTCGAATCGGGCGAAAACGGCGCCACAGCGAAGGCCGCGACCCTCGGAGCGAGCCAGTTCATCACCAAGGGCAGCACATCTGTGACCGTCAACCTCAAACCGGGCAAGTACACGTTCTTCTGCCAGGCCCCCGGCCACCGCGCCGCCGGGATGTACGGCACGCTCACGGTGAAGTAGGCCGTAGCTGAGGGCCGTCGTGGCGGCTCCGATTCAGAGGATCGCGCGCACGACCAGTGCGATCACCGCGATCACCGCAAACACCGCGAGCGCATACAGGAGCACGCGGAACGCGTCTGCCTCGGAGCGCAGCGGGTTCAGCACGTCAGAGCACGTAAACCGTCGTGAAGACGACGATCCACATGATGTTGACGAAGTGCCAGTAGATGCCGGGCACCTCGACGCCGCGGTGGGACTCGGGGCTGTAGTGGCCGCGGAAGGCGCGCACGGTAACGCTCGCCAGGATCAGCAGGCCGATGAACACGTGTGCGCCGTGCAGGCCCGTGAGCGAGTAGAAGATCGTCTGCTGCGCGTGATCCTGCGGTGCGAAGCCGAGGTTGGCGTACTCGTTGATCTGGATGAACAGGAACGTGCATCCGAGCAGGAACGTCGTGAGCATTCCTGCCTTCAGACCGAAGCGGTTGCCTCGCTTGATCGACTGCTCGGCCCAGTGCAGGGTGAACGAGGAGGAGACCAGGATCAGCGTGTTGACGAACGCGACCGGCACCGGCAGATGCATGCCGGGCGCCGGCCATGGCTCGCCTTCGGCGATGCGGATGAAGAAGTAGGCGGTGAAGAACGCACCGAAGATCATCACCTCGGAGATGATGAAAAGCAGCATCCCCAGCAGCGGCGCCTCGACGCGCGAGCTGTGGTGCGCCGGCGGCGGCCCGTGGTGTTCGCCGCCGGCGTGCCCGGCCGGGTGGGGAATGCTGGCTGCCTCCATGCTGCGCCCGTTACTCCGCCGACGCCGCGACGATCGCGGCCTGCGGATCGACGACTACGTGCTCGACCGGTACCGAGGTCGCGCCGCGAACGCGCTCGATCAGGCGTGAGCGCATCCATCCGGAGCGCTCCCCGGGGAGGGTCGAGATGACCACGTCGTTGACATGGAAGAGCTCGAGCGCGTTCATCGTCGCCGTGTATGGGTCCGGGTCGCCGATCATCCCCGAGCTCAACAGGCCCGCGCCGTGCAGGCGGTCGAGCATGCTCGCGAGGCGTTCGCGCGCCTCGCGCGGGCCGTTGCCGCTGCCGTCGAGCTGCGGCACCACCGCGATGAACAGGCGCGGCTCGTCCTCTGATGCCTTCGCGCTCAGGTGCGCGAGCAGCTCCTCGCCACTGGAGGTCTTGTGCGAGACGACCAGCGTCACCTTGAACGACAGGCCTTCCTGGTCGATGTCCGCGACGATGTGCTCCACCGGCACCCCTGCGGCGTTGCTGACCCGCTCGACTAGGTCCCGTCGCAGCCACCCCGAGTGCTGGGCGGGGTAGGTGGAGAGGATGATCTCGTCGGGCCGGTGCTGCGCGACGGCGTCCATCGTCGCCGAGAACGGGTCGCCGTCCCCGACTTCGCCGGTGGCCTCGATGTCTTCCGCAGCGACCGCCGACAGCGCGAGGTTGACGCGCACCTGCGCAGATTCGCGCACCGCCTCGTCGTAGATCACGAGCCCCGCGGATGGCTTGGTCTGAGGCACCACCAGCCGGAAGCGAACGTCGCCGGAGGCGGCACGCTCGCGCACCGCCTCACGCAGCTTTGCGCCACCGAGCGTGCGGTTGGCGATCACGAGGACTTCTCTCATCGGTCTTGCCTCCTTGTCATTAGCTTGGTGCTCGTGCCATGCCCGTCGGCGACAACCCGGTTGAGCCTGCTCCTACCGTGGCCGGCGTCGGCGCCAGGATGCCGTGGACCGCGCCGGGGACTCCATACTCGTATGGACCGCCCACGACCGTGGGTACGCGGTCGAAGTTGAAGATCGGCGGCGGCGAGGACACCTGCCACTCCAGGGTCATGCTGCGCCAGGGGTTCGCCACCGCCCGCGGCCCGCCGCGCCAGCTCGTGACCATGTTGTAGACGAAGATCAGCGTGCTCAGCCCGAGGGCGAAGCTCGCGATCGAGATGAACAGGTTCAGATGCGCGAACTTGGCGGCGTAGGTGGCCACGCGTCGCGGCATGCCCTCCAGCCCCAGGAGGTGCATGGGGCCGAACGTCAGGTTCATGAGGATGAACGTACTCCAGAAGTGCCACTTGCCGAGGCGCTCGTCATACATGCGTCCGGTCATCTTCGGGAACCAGTAATAGGCGCCCGCGAAGATCGTCATCAGCGACCCTCCGAACAGCACGTAGTGAATGTGCGCGACGATGAAGTAGGTGGAGCTGACGTCGATGTCGAACGGCACCATCGCGAGCATGATTCCGCTGATCCCGCCCAGGGTGAACGTCGTGATGAAGCCCAGCGCGAACAGCATCGGCGTGTCGAGGTGCAGCACCCCGCGCCACAGCGTCGCCAGCCACGAGAACACCTTGATGCCCGTCGGCACCGCGATGATCGCCGTGGTGATCGACATCGGGATGCGAATCCACCCGGCCATGCCCGAGGTGAACATGTGGTGCGCCCACACGGTGAAGCCGAGCCCGACGATCGCCAGCAGCGAGAACGCCATCATGCGGTAGCCGAAGATCGGCTTGCGCGCCTTCACGGCGATGATTTCGCTGATGATCCCGAAGCCAGGCAGGATCATGATGTAGACAGCCGGGTGAGAGTAGAACCAGAAGACGTGCTGGTACATGAGCACGTTCCCGCCCTTGGCGGCATTGAAGAAGTTGAAGCCCAGCCCGCGGTCGAGCAGCACGAAGAACTGCGACGCGGCGATGAACGGCGTGGCGATCACGACCAGCAGCGAGGTCGCGAAGTTCGCCCACACGAGCAGCGGCAGACGGAAGAAGCTCATGCCGGGCGCGCGCATCGTGATGATCGTGACCAGGAAGTTGAGCGCGGTCATGATCGAGGAGGCGCCCGCGAACTGCACCCCGATCGAGAAGAAGTCCTGCCCGATCGGCGAGTTGGTGGACAGCGGCGCGTAGGCGGTCCAGCCGTCCGCAAACGCCCCTCCGGGGGCGAGGAAGCTGAGCAGCATGATCGTCCCGGCGACCGGCAGGAGCCAGAAGGAGAGCGCATTCAGGCGCGGGAACGCCATGTCCGGCGCGCCGATCATCAGCGGGATCACGAAGTTGCCGAAGCCCGCGAACACGGGAACCATGAACAGGAAGATCAGCAGCGTCGCGTGGACCGAGAACAGGCCGTTGTAGGTGTTGGCGCTGACGAAGTGCGAGCCCGGCTGCGCCAGTTGGGCGCGCATCAGCATCGCGAGCAATCCGCCGATGAGCAGGAAGATGAACGAGTTCACGAGGTACTGCACGCCGATCACCTTGTGATCGGTGTTGATGCGGAAGTAGTCCTTCCACGTGTACGCGCCGTGCCCTGAGTGGTCCTCGGGGCGGGTCGGGCGGCCGGTGGCCCAGTAGAACCAGTAGTCGAAGCCGCCGATCCCGACGAGGAACGCGAGCGGCACGGCGATCAGCGCGACGGTCAGGATCGCTTCGCCCGAGAGGAAGTGGTGGAACGTCGCGTGTCCGGTGGACATGCGCACCAGCCACGTGAGCAACGCCGCGAAGCCGACGGCGGCGACCATCAGCCAGCCGGCGCGGTAGAAGCCCGGGGCTCGAAGCTTCGCGGTCATGAGGTTCCTCCAGTGCTCGAGCTCGAGCTCGCGCTCAGCTGGCTCTCGATCCATGTGTGGAATTGCGCCGGCGTGACGACGTGCACGGTCGTGCGCATCAGCGAGTGTCCCACCCCGCACAGCAGGTTGCAGACGGCGGGATAGTCGCCGAGCCGGTCAGGGGTGGCGAGATAGTGTGTGGTGATGCCGGGCACGACGTCCTCCTGCAGGCGGAACGCGGGGATGTAGAAGGCGTGGATGACGTCCTTGGAGCGCATGTTGAAGTACACGGGCACGTTGTCCGGCAGGTACAGGTCGTAGCTGTTGATCGTCGCGCCGCCGGTCACCGACGGCGGGTACTGGAAGGACCAGAAGAACTGTTGGCCGGTCACGCCGATCTGGATCTCGTTGGCGGGTTTCTTTTCGTTGTCGTGCAGGATCACGAACGAGTAGCCCACCATGCCGAGCATCAGGATCGCCGGGATCGCCGTCCAGAAAACCTCCAGCCGCGTGTTTCCGTGTATCGGCGGGCCATCCTTCAGCTCCTCGCCCGGCCGCATGCGGAACTGCCACACGCAGTACAGGATCACCGCGACGACGACCACGAAGATCGGGATCGAGGCGATCGTCAGGATGTGGTAGAGGTGGTCGGTGTTGCGCGCCTGCGTTGACGCCTGCGCCGGGAACCAGTGGATCTCATAGCTGAGCCAGATCCCGAGGCCCACGGCGATCAGCGCCGAGATGCCCGCGACCGTCAGCGAGCGCCGTCTAGACATACGCGCCTGCGTATGTTCGCGCCGAAAGGCTTGATACCGCGGTCAGCTCCATCCCGCGGATGATCCTAACCTCTCCGCCGACGGATAGCTAGATGTCCTGCCCATCCCTTGACGGCAGCGTCCCCAACCACTACATTGAGGCAATAGTTGCAAGTGCTCACAGGGACGATTTCCGAGCAGCTCGATCGTTGGAGCGGTGATGCGGGCGCTCCGGGAGAGCATCTGAGCGGGAGGTACGAGTAGAGCATGCAAGTGCACCAGGGCATGACCGAGATGGTCCTCACGGTGGGTCCGGGCCACACGCTCCGGGATGTCGCGCGGCTGATGGCCCGCCGGCACGTGGGCGCGGCCGTGGTGATGGACCCCGACGGCCCAGGCCCGGGGATCATCACCGAGCGAGACATCCTCCTCGCGCTCGGCGCCGGCGAGGATCCAGACCACGAGCAGGTCGCCGACCACCTGACGCGCGATGTCGTGTTCGCCGCACCCGACTGGTCCCTGGAGGAGGCGGCGGCGGCGATGGTCCGCGGCGGCTTCCGTCACCTGATCGTCCTCCAGCGTGGAGAGATGGTCGGTGTCCTTTCGGTCCGCGACATCGTGCGCTGCTGGACCGACGACGGAGCGATCTGCCCGGTGCCCGCCAGGGTGGCCGTGGGATGAAGGGGGAGGTGGCGCGCCTGCTTTGGGGAGCAGGCGGCCACCACCACGGCCAGCGACCCGCTGGTGGGTCGGGTCGAGCGGCGTTTAGTGCTCGTCGAGCGGGAGCTCGTCGATTTCGTGGCGCGTCTCTTTGATCCAGCGTGCGACGCACACGATCGTCAGGATCGCCCCGACGACGGTGAGCTCGATGAACGTCGTGAAGCCGACGAGCGCCAGCGTGACGCCGACGGCGGTCAGCATCGGCAGGATGCTCGGGCCGGGAAGGTGGATCTCCTCGCCGACAGGCGGGACCTCGGGGTCGAGCGGGCTCACGACACGTACGCGGCGGCCACGACGAACGTGAGGCCGAACATGAACATGCAGATCGCGGAGACGATCAGCGCGGTGATGAGGTTCTTGCGTGCGAGGCGACGGGTCATCATGGCTCCGAAGATTACCTCCTACAGGTGCCGGTCGGCGACCATCGCGCAGAACAGCAGCGCGAGGTACGCGAGCGAGTACAGGTACAGGCGCAGCGCCGAGCGCCGGTCGGCCCGCCGGTACAGGCGCACCGCTCCCGCGACGAAGCCGACCCCGAGCAGCAACGAGCTGACGAGATAGATCGCGCCGAAGCCGCCCGCGCAGAACGGCAGCTGGGTGACCGCGTACAGCAGCACCGAGTAGAGCAGGATCTGCCGGCGGGTCTCCGCCTCGCCGCGCACCACCGGCAGCATCGGCACGCCGACCTTGCCGTACTCGTCCTTCATCAGCAGTGACAGCGCCCAGAAGTGCGGGGGGGTCCAGAAGAACACGATGAAGAACAGGATCACCGCGGTGCCGCTGACCGAGCCGGTGACTGCCGCCCAGCCGACCAGCGGGGGTACCGCGCCGGCTGCGCCGCCGATCACGATGTTCTGCGGGGTACGCCGCTTCAGCCACACCGTGTACACGAACACGTAGCCGAGGAAGCCCGAGAACGACAGTGCCGCTGCGAGCGGGTTGACGGTCAGCGAGAGCTCGAGCAGCGAAAGTGCTGCAAGCGTGCAGCCGAAGGCGAGCGCGGCGCGCGGCGAGATGCGCCCCGCGGGGATCGGCCGGCTGGCTGTGCGCGCCATGCGCGCGTCGATATCGCGGTCGAACCAATGGTTGACCGCGCCCGCGCCGCCGGCGGACAGGTAGCCGCCGAGGCACGTCAGCGCGACCAGTAGCGGCGAGGGGTCGCCGGCGACGTACATCGTGGCGATCGTCGTCAGAAGCAGCAGCGACTGGACCTTCGGCTTGGTCAACTCCAAGTAGTCGCTCAGGAGGCCGAGCACGCCGGGCGATCTGCCATCGGTCGTGGCGAGGCCGAGCGGGGGCGTCTCGATCGCGGGTGCTGCGCCTGGGTGTGGCGCGAGGCTCATTTTACAGACCGACCTGCGTGGCTCCTGCCGGGACGGTGGCCGTTCCGTGCGCGCTCGCGCCGCCGCCGACCCGCTCGATCTCGTGGCGGATGTCCTTCATCGGCTCGAACGAGCGCACCAGCGGCACGACGTCGAAGTTGTTGACGGGGGGCGGCGAGGCCGTGAACCACTCGAGCGTGTTCGCCTTCCATGGGTCCGGGCCGGCGATCACGCCCACTTTGAGGCTGCGCCAGACGTTGAGGACCGTGACCAGCACCCCGGCGCCCAGGATGAACGAGCCGACCGTCGAGATCTGGTTGTAGAGCGCTAGATGGCCCACGTTGTCGTACTCGTACACCCTCCTCGGCATCCCGTCAAGTCCAATCACGTGCTGGATCAGGAACGTGATGATGATTCCGAAGAAGATCAACCAGAAACTGAGCTTGCCCATGCCTTCGCCGAGCATACGCCCGGTGATCTTCGGAAACCAGTAGTAGATCGCGGCGAAGATCGGCAGCACCGCGCCGCCCAGCAGCACGAAGTGGATGTGCGCGACCACGAAGTACGTTTCGTTCAGCTGCCAGTCGACCGGGAAGATCGCCAGGAACACGCCCGAGATGCCGCCGATCAGGAACAGCGCGATCATCCCCGCGCAGAACAGCAGCGGGGTCTTGAATTCGATCGTGCCACGCCACAGCGTCGCGATCCAGTTGAGCATCTTCACGCCCGTGGGCACGGCGATCAGGAACGAGCTGAGCATCACGAACACGAGGATCGCCTCGGGGATCGGCGCCGTGAACATGTGGTGCGCCCACGTCAGGAAGCCCAGGAACGCGATCGCCACGGTTGACGCCGCGATCGCCTTGTAGCCGAAGATCGGCTTGCGCGCGAACACCGGCAGGATCTCCGAGACGATGCCGAAGCCCGGCAGCACCATGATGTAGACCTCCGGGTGCCCGAAGAACCAGAACAGGTTCTGCCACAGAAGCGGCGAGCCGCCCTGGGCGGGATCGAACCAGTGCGTCCCGAAGTGCCGGTCGGTGAGCAGCATCGTGACCGCGCCAGCGATCACCGGCATCGCGAAGATGATCAGCACCGAGTACGTGAGCAACGCCCACACGAACAGCGGCAGCCGCCCCCAGCTCATGCCGCGGGCGCGCATGTTCGCGACGGTCACGTAGAAGTTGATCGCGCCGAGGATCGAGGAGATCCCCGTGAGGTGGATCAGGTAGATCCACGCGTCCTGGCCGCCCGACGGCGAGTACAGCGCGCTCGACAGCGGCGGATAGCTAGTCCAGCCGGCTTCCGGCGGGTGCCAGAAGATCGACGCGTAGAAGACGAGCCCGCCGGCCAGCAGCAGCCAGTAGGACAGTGCGTTCAGGCGCGGGAAGGCCATGTCGCGCGCGCCGATCATCAGCGGCAGGAAGTAGTTCGCCAGGCCCGCCATCATCGGCACGACGAACAGGAAGATCATCGTCGTGCCGTGAATCGTGAACAGCTGGTTGTAGATTTCGGGCGTAACCAGCGTGTTGTTCGGCGCCCCCAGTTGCAGGCGGATCATCAGCGCCTCGGTGCCTCCGAGGATGAAGAACACGAACGTCGTGACCATGTACATGATCCCGATCCGCTTGTGGTCGGTCGTCGTGATCCAGCTCGTCCAGCCGCTCGCCTCGCGCTCTGCGCGATGGGCGGTTATCTCAGGAATCGGGGGTGCGTAGGTGGCCATTTCGTGCGCTGGTCTCCTGGTGTCCTAGGGGTTCTCGACCTGTCCTGGGCCGGTTTCGGCGTTGAGTTTCGCGCGCGCCTTCGCCGCTTCGGCGTTCGCCGTCGCTATCTCGTGCTTCTGGTTCGCCAGCCACGCTTCGAACTGCGCCGGCGGGACCGCCTTGACGGTCGCGATCATGCGCGCGTGCCCGCGCCCACATATCAGCGCGCACTGCCCGCGAAAGACGCCGGGCTTGCTCACCTTGAACCACGTGTAGTTGTGGTAGCCGGGGACCGCCTGGAACTTCCCGCCCAGTTCCGGCACCCACCATGAGTGCACGACGTCCTCCGAGACGATGTTCAGCGTGACCGTCGTGTTGGTCGGCACCACCAGTTCCTCGTAGGTGTAGGGCGCGCCCAGGCCGTCCGGTTCGTTCGCGCCGGGGTACACGAACTGCCATATGTACTGGCGGCCGATCACGTTGATTTCAAGCGATTTGCCATTGGGGGGCAGCCTGCGTTGGCTGCTCGCGTACAGCAGGTTGTTCTGTTCGCCGAGCACCGCGCCGCCCGGTCCCGAGTTGGGCGGATCCTGGATCGAGGACAGCTTCGCGAACGTGAGCACGGCAAGGCCAAGCAGGATCACCGCGGCGGCGACCGTCCAGCCGACCTCCAGGCGCGTGTTGCCGTGGATCTGCGCCGGCACCGCGCCCTTGCGCTTGCGGAACTTGATCAGCGCGTACGCCAGACCGATCTCGACCGCGAAGAAGATCACCAGCGCGATGTACAGCGTGATGTTGTACAGGCTGTCGATCTCGCGCGCGTTCGGCGAAGCGCCGTGCGCGGGCCCGAAGAAGGCGAGCGTTGCGGGGAGTAGGTGGCCCAAGGCGGCGGGGATTCTATTCAGGCGCGGGCGGGACGCGCTTGATGACGTTTGACACGAGCCTTCAGCGGCCGGAGAATCGGGCTTCGCGCTTCTCCACGAATGCGCTCACGCCCTCCACGACATCGGCGCTCCCGGCCATTTCCTGCTGGATCCTGGCCTCGAGCTCGAGCTGCTCGGGCATGTGCGCATACAGCCAGTTGTTGAGCTGGCGCTTGGTGCCCGCGTAAGAGCGCGTCGGCCCGGCCGCCAGGCGCGCGGCGAGCGCCGCGGTGTCCGCCTGCAGACGCTCGTCGGCGATCACGCGGTTGATCAGGCCCCACTCGAGCGCCTGCGCCGCGCCCACGCGCTCGCCCAGCATCGACATCTCGCTCGCGCGCGCCATGCCCACCCGGCTCGGTACGAACAGCGACGAGCCGCCGTCCGGGACCAGTCCGATGTTGACGAACGCGAGCAGGAAGTACGCGCTCTCGGCCGCGACGATCAAATCGCAGCACAGCGCCAGCGAGCAGCCGATCCCCACCGCCGGTCCGTTGACCGCGGCGATCACCGGCTTGGGCAGCTCGCGGATCGCGTGCATGATCGGGTGGTAGCGCTCGGTGAGGGTCGTGTACACGTCCGGGTGGCCCTCGGGCGTGCTCGCTCCGCCGGTCAGATCCCTGAGATCCGCTCCCGAGGAGAACGCGCGCCCGGCGCCTGTGATCACGACCGCACGCACGTCGTCGTCGTCGGCGGCGCCGCGCAGCGCCGTGAGCAGGTCGGCGCCGAGCTGGGCGTTCCACGCGTTCAGCGCGTGCGGCCGGTTCAGCTCGATCGTTGCCGCGCCGTCCAGCACCCGTACGTTGACGCTCTCAAGCTGGATGTTCGGCTCGCTCATCGCTCTCCTCTGGCTCGATCGATCGGCTCGTGGACGCCGTCGTGTCGGCGTTGATCCTATGGTGTGGAGGATGGGACGGCCGGTGATCGGCATATGCACCGCGATCGAGCGCGCCAGATGGAGCGTCTGGGACCAGCAGGCGGCCCTCCTGCCGCTCAACTACGTCGAGGCGGTGCAGCGCGCAGGGGGGCTTGTGTTGATGCTCCCGCCCGATCCCGAGCTGGCCGCTGAGCCACAGCAGGCGCTCGAGCTGATCGACGGCCTGATACTCGCCGGCGGCGCGGACATCGATCCCGCCTCCTATGGGCAGGATGCGCACCCCGAGACGATCGGCACCGTGCCCGAGCGCGACGCCTTCGAGGTGGCGCTCACGCGCGCGGCGATCGAGCGCGAGCTGCCTGTACTGGGCATCTGTCGCGGGATGCAGCTGATCAACGTCGCCTGCGGCGGAACGCTCGTACAGCACCTGCCCGAGCGCTTCGGACATCACGAGCACCGGCGCGTCGTCGGATCCTTCGACGGCGCCGACCACGACGTGGTCCTGACGGAGGGCTCGCTGGCGGCGCGCGCCGCCGGGGAGCTCGTCCACGCGACCAAGTCCCACCATCATCAGGGCGTCGAGCGGCTGGGGGAGGGCCTCGTCGTGAGCGGCGTCTCGACGCTCGACGAGCTGCCGGAGGCGATCGAGCTGGGGGATGGAAGCCCGCCCACCCGCTTCGTGCTCGGCGTGCAGTGGCACCCCGAGGCCGACCTCGCGAGCTCGGTCGTCGGCGCGCTCGTCGATGCGGCCGCCACGGTGCGCGTCGCCGAGTAGCCGCCGCGGCGGCTACATATACTCAGCGGCCTGTGCGGCTGTCCAAGGCGATCAGAGCTACCGCCTGGGCGATGGTGGTGGCAGGGGTCGCCGCGCCGCTGGTGCGCAAGCGAATCAACGCGCCGCCAGTGCTCGTGCAGACGATCGCGTTCGGGGCGCCGGTTGGGCTGTGCGTCGCCGTGCGCCGCTCGCGCGGACGTGACGTCGCCGTGTGCGCGCTGCAGATGTGGGCCTACCTCGCGGCATACAAGTTCCCCCACGACGACCCCGACGCCCAGCGGGCGCGGGTGCACGTCGACTACCCGATCCTCGCCGACCGCGTGCTCGGCCTCGGTGAGCTGCCGAGCGTACGCCTGCAGCGAGCCTTCGCCTCCGGTGGCCCGACCGCCGCGGATTGGCGCACGCTCGATCGCGTGCTCGTGTGGGCTCACTGGAGCTGGTTCATGGTGCCGCACGGCTCGTTGCTGTACATCCTGATGCGCGACTGCACGCGCTTCCCGCGCGCCGCGGTGCTCACCTACGCGGTGTTCGACATCGGCGCGAGCGTGTACTGGCTGGCGCCCACCGCGCCGCCCTGGTACGCCGCCGAGGTCGCCACCGACTCGGCCGAGCCGGCGCCAGTGGTGCGGCGGATGATGGTCGAGTACGGGGAGGTGTTCTGGAGAGACGGCTGGGGCTCGCTCTACAGTGTGTTCGGAGGCAATCCCCTGGCCGCGATGCCGTCTCTGCACTTCGCCACATCCGTGATGGCCGCGCTCCTTCTCGCCGAGGTGGGACCGGTCGCGGGCGCGCTCGGCGTCGGCTACGCCGCCACGCTGGGGTTCGCGCTCGTGTACCTGGGCGAGCACTACGCGGTCGATCTGCTCGCCGGGGCGGCGCTGACGGTCGCCGTGCGCCGGCTGGGACCACACGCTGGGCCGGCGATCGCGCGATTGGGGCGGGCGATCGCGACGCTGGAGGAGATCGCCCACGAGGCTGGCTGAGAGGGGGGTGAGCACGACCAAGATGGGGCGCGGCGTTCGGCGGGAGGCGGCGGAAGAGGGCGAGGTCGCGCGGCAGGCGCCGGCGATCGCGACTGCGGCGCGCAAGGACCGGCACGAGGAGGAAATGCCGCGTGTGATCCTCACGCGGCGCCAGATAATCGCGTTTGCCGTGTTCATCCTCTCCGGCGTCGGCTTTTTGTATTTCGTGCTGCCGAACCTCGCCGGGGTCGGCAAGACCGTCGACCGGATCGAGGGCGGCGACATCTGGTGGCTCGCCGTCGGCGTGCTGTTCGAGCTGCTGTCGTTCGCCGGCTACGTCGTCCTGTTCCGCTCCGTGCTTGTTCGCGGACAGAAGCGGATCGGCTGGCTCGAGAGCTACGAGATCACGATGGCCGGCCTCGTCGCCACGCGCCTGTTCGCCGCTGCCGGCGCCGGCGGCGTCGCGCTGACCGCGTGGGCGCTGCGTCGCTCCGGAATGGAGCCGCGGCTGGTGGCGTGCCGAATGGTCGCGTTCATGGTGCTGCTGTACGTCGTCTACGCCGGCTCGCTGCTGATCGACGGCGTCGGCCTCGGGATCGGCCTGTTCCCCGGCGGCGGCTCGTTCGCGATCACGATCGTGCCCGCGATCGTCGCGGCGGTCCTGTTCGCGCTCGCCGGCGCCATGTCGCTGCTCCCCGGCGACCTCGAGCGGCGCCTCGGTCGCTGGGCGTCGGGCTCGGGCCGCGCGGCGCACTGGATCGCTCGCGCCGTGACCGTGCCGGCGCTCGCCGCCAGCGGCGTGCGCACCGCGATCGAGCTGATCCGCAGCCGCGACCCAGGGCTGCTGGGCGCGCTCGCGTGGTGGGGCTTCGACATCTCCGTGCTGTGGGCCATGTTCCACGCGTTCGGCTCCTCGCCGCCGTTCACCGTCATCTGGATGGCCTACTTCATCGGCACGCTCGGCAACCTGCTGCCACTGCCCGGCGGCCTCGGCGGTGTCGAGGGCGGCATGATCGGCGCGTTCGCCGCGTTCGGCGTGCAGCTCGACCTCGCTGTCGTCGCAGTGCTGGCATACCGCGCGATCTCCTTCTGGCTGCCGACGTTCCCAGGGATCGTGGCCTACTTCCAATTGCGACGCACGGTGGCGCGCTGGCGGGAGGAACCGCCCGTGTCCGCCGCGAGCGCAGGGCGGCCGGGCACGGCCGAGCCGGCCGGTGCGCTACAGAGCTGATGAGCCGTGCGCAGAGTCATAAGCCTTGCTATACTTTACAAAGTAAAGCGACTCCGAGAGAGTCGCGTGGCAGCGATCGGGAGAGCAGATGAACGACGTTGAGAACGTGATCATCATCGGCAGCGGGCCCGCCGGCTACACGGCGGCGCTGTACACCGCGCGCGCGAACCTGAGCCCCTTGGTGATCGAGGGCTTCGCCTGGGGTGGCCTCTTGCAGCAGACGACCGATGTCGAGAACTACCCGGGCTTCCCCGACGGCATCATGGGCCCCGAGCTGATGCCGAAGTTCCGCGAGCAGGCCGAGCGCTTCGGCGCGCGGCTGATCACCGACCAGGCCGACCGCGTCGAGCTCGCCAGTGAGCCCGGCGGCATCCACCGCGTGTGGGTGGGCGACACCGAGCACCGCGCGCGCACCGTCGTGCTCGCGATGGGCGCCGAGCACAAGAAGCTGGGCGTCGCCGGCGAGGAGGAGCTCTCCGGCCGCGGCGTCAGCTACTGCGCCACCTGCGACGCCGCGTTCTTCCGCAACGCCCAGACTGTCATCGTCGGCGGCGGCGACTCAGCCATGGAGGAGGCCATCTTCCTGTCCAAGTTCGCCGACAAGGTGTCCGTTGTGCATCGCCGCGACGAGTTCCGCGCCTCGAAGATCATGCTCGAGCGCGCGCGCTCGCAGCCGAACATCGAGTTCGTCACGCCGTACACCGTCAAGGAGTTCGTCGCCGGCGAGACCGGCGCCCTCGGCCACGCCACGCTCACCCACACCGAGACCGGCGAGGAGCGCGAGATCCCGATCACCGGCGTGTTCATCGCGGTCGGGCACGAGCCGCAGTCTGCGCTGGTGAGCGGCCAGGTCGACCTCGACCCGAGCGGCTACGTCGTCACCGAGGACAAGTCCACACGCACCAAGCGCCCCGGCGTGTTCGCCGCCGGCGACCTGGTCGACCACACCTACCGGCAGGCCATCACCGCCGCCGGCTCCGGCTGTCAGGCGGCGCTCGATGCCGAGTGGTACCTGCGCGACACGCCCGGCGTGCCCATCCCCGAGGGAATGCCCCTCGGCGACCCCGCCGAAGCGCAGTACGCGCCCGCCGCCGAGTCCGCGTAAGAACGACCGATCGGTCACAGAATCCCGTCCCGGGGGTTAACCGGGCATGGAGCGCGACGAGGTCAGCGACGGCGAGCTGTTGGCGGCGAGCGCTTCGCGGCCCGATGCCTTTGCGGCCTTCTATGACCGCTACGAGACCGCCGTGGTGGGCTACTTCACGCGCCGCACCGGCGACCCCGAGGTCGCGGGCGATCTGGCCGCCGAGGTCTTCGCCGCGGCGCTGACCGCCGCGCATCGCTACCGGCCCGAGAACCCCACCGCCGCCGGCTGGCTGTTCACGATCGCTCGCCACACCCTCTCCAACAGCCTTCGACGAGGCCGTGTCGAGGCCCGTGCGCGTCGCCGCGTCGGGATCAGCGAAGCGGTCGCCTTCACAAGCGACGAGTTGGAGCGAGTCGAGAACGCCGCGAGCGCCAGCGGTTGGGTGTTGGAGCTGCTCGAGCGGCTGCCTGCCGAGCAGCGCGACGCCGTTCGCGCGCGCATCCTCGACGAGCGCTCCTACCCGGACATAGCCGGCGAGCTCGAGATCTCCGAGCTGGTCATCCGCAAGCGCGTGAGCCGGGGCCTGTCGAACCTCAGAGCCGAACTGGAGAAGCCCTCGTGACCCTGCTGCCCGAAGTCCGTAGTCAGCTCTACGCCGCCGCGGAGCGTCGGGCGCACAGCCCCCGCACGCGCCTGCTCGGCACGCTCCATGGCCTGCGCCTGCCGGGCCGCTGGCGGCGTGCACCGCTGATCGCGATCGGCGTCGCGCTGGTGCTCGTGGGCGGCGCGTTCGGCGCCGGGCTGATCCAGCTGGGCGCCCCAGCGAAGTTGCCGTTCTCGCTCTACGGCAACCCCCGCGAGGGCTCCGGCGGACTCGTCCCCGGCACAGTGCGCATGCTGCCGATCGCCGCACCCGACCCCGCCGGAGGTCCCGATTGGGGCATGCGGGTGCTGAGCACCACCAGGGGCGAAGGCTGTCTGCAGCTCGGCCGCATCGTCAACGGCAAACTCGGGGCGCTAGGCCAGGACGACGCCTTCGCCAACGACGGGCGCTTTCACGAACTGCCCGTCAGCGCCGCCTTCAACTTCAACGGCTGTGCCCTGCTCGACGGCAAGGGGCGCCTGTTCACGAACGTGACCGCCGACGAGCGCGCCGCGAGCGCATGGATCGGGACCGGCGGGCGCCTCGGTGGCTGCGTCCCGCCGAGCGCGGGGCCCTACGAAAAGGGCCTGCGGCTGACCCGCCAAGAAACCGAACACGGGGCCAAGCCTGCGCCGATCTGCTCGCAGGCCGACCTGCGTAACATCTACTACGGCCTGCTCGGCCCCGAGGCGCAGAGCATCACCTACGTCCTCGCCGGCCAGCGCCACACGCTGCCCACGGTCGGCGCCGACGGCGCCTACATGTTCGTCACTCTCGCATCGGCCCACCAGCTGCTGAACTTCGCCAACGCCGGCACCGCCGACATCGTGCCCGTTGACGGCCCGATCAAGGAAATCCACTATCGCGACGGCTCCACCTGCCATCTGACCAGCAAGAGCTGGATCGGCGGCGCCTACGCGTGCACGCCGTCGCTGTCCGAGCCCGTCGGCTATGTCACCGTCGGCAAGGCGCCGAGCGCGGCCGTCCTCGCCACGCCGATACACACGCGCCTGAGCCGTGGACGTCACGGCCGCTACGTGATCACGATCAGCTTCACCGCGCGGCTGCCGGTCACCGACGCGCGTCGCGTCTACGACATCTACTGGCGTGAACCCGGCATGGCGCCCGGCGCGTACGGCGGCACGGGCACCAACTCGAACGTCGCCGCAGGGCAGACCATCACCCGCACGATCGGCGAATACGGACCGACGCTTCGCGCGGGAACCGTGCATGGCAGCGTCACGCTGCGCCAGGCGCTCGGGCCGGGCAGCATAGAAGGCCCTGGCAGCGTCGCCGTGCCGGTAGGAAGCTTCGCCTTCCGCGTGCCCTGACCGCACAGGCAGCCAACCCGCTATGCACACGAGCGATCGAGGACGCAGTATCGCGCCGCTCAGCGGCCGTCCGGGAGGGCGCCCTCGAGCTCGAGCAGGTAACGCTTGCGGTCCAGGCCACCGCCGTAGCCGCCGAGGTTGCCGCCGCTGCGCAACACGCGATGACAGGGCACGACGATCGGGATCGGGTTCGAACCGAGCGCGTTGCCCGCCGCGCGCGAGCCGCGCGGACTGCCCGCCTCCGCCGCCACCTCGGCGTAGGAAAGCACGCCGCCGTAGGGGATGTCGTACGTAGCGCCGAGCACCTTGCGTCCGAACGCGCTCATCAGCGTCCAGTCCTGCGCAAGCTCGAACGCGCGGCGGCTGCCGTCGAAGTACTCGTCGAGCTGGCGGCGCACGGCATCGAACGACGCCGGCGCCTCGATGATCCGTGGCGAGATCCGTCGCGCGAGAGCTTCGAGTACCGCGTCCACATCCTCCTCCGGGAAGGCGAGGCGGACGAGGCCCTCGCTCGTCGTCGCCGCCAGCAGCGTCCCGAACGGGGAATCGACCGGCGCGTAGGTGATGTCGGCGAGACCTTCGCTCGCGATCCGGGAGCTCAGGCGCTCCGCGGCCGCGGCGGCCGTCTCGCGTCCCCCGGACCTCGCGCGCCGGCCGCGACGCAACGCCTGCTCGAGCTTGCCAAGTCCGCTATCTGTCGCGGCCATCACGCGCTCACCACCTTTCTCAGCTTGGTCAGTCCCTCGTGCAGCGAACGGCGTGCCGCCTCCTCCGAGCAGCCAATCGCCTCGGCTATCTCGCGGTGGGGAAGATCGGCCATGTACCTGAGCGTCACCGCCGAGCGCTGCCTGTCGGGGAGCTCTCGCACGGCGCTCCACAGCGTTTCCTCGACCGCGTGCGGAGATGCCGTGCTGCGGCCGTCCACGGCCGCGACGTCCTCCACCGGCAGTGCCCGGTGTGCTCGCGCGCGATGCGTGTCCATCGCCTTGTTGTGCGCGATCGTCATCACCCACGCGCGCAGATTCGATCCTGCTCGCAGCCGCGGATAGCCGTGTAGCGCCGCGATGAACGTCTCCTGAAAGCAGTCGTCCGCGTCCGTCGGGCCGACGGAGGACGCCAGGAAGCGCCACACGCACTCGCTGTGCGTGTCGAGGAAGCGCTGGAAGGGGGGGAGGCCGCTGGCCATGCTCCTGGCGCGCGGGCCACTTCGGATCGGGCGGGAAACACCGTAGCTCACGCTCATAGAACGTGACACCGCCGGTAAACGTGAGATCCGCTCGGGCCGCCCCGCCGCCGGCTCAATCCTCGTAGTCGAAGAAGCCCGCACCGCTCGCGCGTCCCAGTCGCCCGGCTCCCACCAGGCGGCGCAGCGCTGGCGCCGGGCGGTAGCGCTCCTCGCGGTACTCCTCGCACAGCGCCAGCAGCACCGCCAGCACGTGATCGAGCCCGATCGCGTCAGCCCACTCGAGCGGGCCGCGGGGATGGCTGAGACCGAGCACCATGCCCGTGTCGATGTCCCGCGCGCTGCCGACGCCTTCGCCGAGCGCGAACGTCAACTCGTTGATCACCTGGCACACGATCCTGCCGAGCACCAGCCCCGGCGCGTCGCCCACCCACGCGACGTGCTTGCCCAGGGCTCCGAAGAAGCGCTCCGCGCGCGCGGCCGCCACCGGCGAGGAGGACTCGCTGCGCGTCAGCTCCACCAGCGCCGACTGCGACAGCGGCGGGAGCGCGTGGAAGCCCACCGCGCTGCCGCCCGGGTCCAGCGCGCTCAGAGATCCCTTCGCGCACAGCAGCGCGCACGCGCCGCCCTGCGGCGTAGGCACGCCGCGCCGGTCGGGCTGCCCACCCGCGAACCCCGCGGCCTGCGCGTCGCGGCCCGGTGCCGGGTCGCAATCCAGCACCAGCGCCGGCAGCACGCCGCCGGTGGGCGCGTGCGGCGCGCGCACCTCATAGCCAGCCTCGCTCGCAGCCTCGCGCAGTTCGTCCGCGAGCACGCCCGCTCCAGAGATCACCACCACGCCCTCGCCCGCGGGCGGGCGGGCGGGCGGCGCCGGGCCGGTGGCGCCGACCGGGTCGTGGCTCGGCGCCGCGCCCTGCGGCGGCTCCGGATCCTCCGGCCGGTGTTTGCCGTCGCCGTAGGCGTAGTAGCCGCGTCCGCTCTTGCGGCCGTACAGACCCGCCGCGACGTAGCGCGCCGCGATCATCGACGGGCGCCAGCGCGGCTCGCCGAAGCTCTGCGCGTAGAAGCTCTTGGAGATCTCAAAGCCCGTGTCCACGCCAACCAGGTCCATCAGCTCGAACGGGCCCATGCGAAAGCCGCCCTCCATGCGGCAGACGCGGTCGATCGTCTCGACGTCTGAGATCTGCTCCTGCAACACGCGCAGCGCCTCCAGGCCGAACGGCCGGTTGCAGCGGTTGACGATGAAGCCCGGCCCGTCCTTCGCCACGATCACCGTCTTGCCCATCGCCTCGCCCGTCGCGTGCGCCAGCGCGAGCGCCTGCGGCGAGGACTCCACGCCCGCGACCACCTCCAGCAGGCGCATCAGCGGCGCCGGGTTGAAGAAGTGCATCCCCACCACGCGCTCCGGGTGGCTCGCGCCCCTCGCGATCGCCGTCACCAGCAGCGATGACGTGTTCGTCGCCAGCACGCACTGCTCGCTCACGATCTCCGACAGCTTCGCGTACATCTCGTGCTTCAGCTCCAGGCGCTCCGGCGCCGCCTCGATCACCAGCTCGCAGTCCGCGAACGCCCCCATGTCCTCGATCGGCTCGAGGCGCTCGGATGCCGCCGCCGCGTCCTCCTCGCTCAGGCGGCCCTTGACCATTTCTTTGCGCAGCCCGTCCTCCGCGCTCGCGATCCCGCGCGCCAGCGCCTCCGGGAAGGGGTCGTGCAGCAGCGTGCGCGCGCCCGAGCGAGCCGCCAGCTGGGCGATGCCGGCACCCATCGTGCCGGCTCCCAGCACGCCAATCACAGACGCTGCGCGACCCTCACCGCCGGCGGAGCCGGCCTCATAAGACGTCTTCGTGCCCTCGTCGGTTGCCATCGGTCGGTGTCCTGCGCGCGCCTAGACGGGCACGAGTGCGTTGATGCCGGTCATCGCCCGACCGATCAGCAGCTGCTGGACCTGCGAGGTGCCCTCGTAGATCGTCGTAACGCGCGCATCGCGGAAGTAGCGCTCGACCGGGTGATCGTCTACATAGCCCGCGCCGCCGTGCACCTGGATCGCCAGGTTCGCGCACGCGAGCGACGCCTCCGTCGCGTGGAGCTTCGCGATCGAGGTCTCCAGCGAGTTCGGACGACCCTGATCCTTGAGGAAGCCCGCGCGCCACGCAAGCATCCGCGACGCGTCCGTTTTCAGCACCATTTCCGCGATCATCGCCTGCACCAGCTGGAAGCTCGCGATCGGTTTGCCGAACTGCTCGCGCTCCTTCGAGTACTTCACCGACTCATCCACGCAGCCCTGGCAGATGCCCACCGCGCCGCACGCCACCGAGTAGCGCCCCGACTCGAGGTTCGACAGCGCCACTTTGAAGCCGTCGCCGACGTTGCCCAGCAACTGCTCGTCGGAGACCTCCACGTCTTCTAGCGAGATCGACGCCGTGTCCGAGGCGTGCAGGCCCATCTTGTGCTCGATCGTCTGCGTCGTGAAGCCCGGCTGGTCGGTGTCCACCAGGAAGCACGCGATCCCCTTGTATCCAAGCTCGGGGTCCGTCTGCGCGAAGATCAGCGCCACCTTCGCGTGGCTCGCCATCGAGATCCACATCTTCGCGCCGTTGATCACCCAGCCCGAGTCCGTCTTCTTCGCTCGCGTCTTCTGGTTGGCCGCGTCCGAGCCCGTGTCCGGCTCCGTCAGCCCGAAGCAGCCCAGCCACTCACCCGAGCACAGCTTCGGCAGGTACTTCTGTTTCTGCTCCTCCGTGCCGAACTTCAGGATGCCCGAGCACACGAGTGATGTTTGGACTGAGATGACCGTTCTGATGGAGGAGTCCGCGCGTCCGATCTCCTCGACCACCAGGCCGTAGCTCAGGTAGTCCAGTCCCGCGCCGCCGTACTCCGGTGGCACGATCGCCCCGAGGTAGCCCTGGTCGGCGATCTTCTTCACCATCTCCAGGTCGAAGTGGTGGTTGCGCGCGTTTTCCCGCGACTGCACCACGATCTCTTTGTCCGCGAATTCACGCGCCGTGTCCTTGATCAGGCGCTGCTCGTCGGTCAGGTCGAAGTCCATCCCTCTCCTATCAGGTCAACTTCGGTGTGGTCCACGGCGCGAGCACGCGCCGCTCGATCTCCTCCGCGATGCCCTCTATCGGAAGTCGCTCCTGTGCCAGCGAGTCTCGATCGCGCAACGTCAGCGTGCCGTCCTCGATGCTCTGGTGGTCAATCGTAAGACACAGCGGCGTTCCGATCTCATCCTGGCGGCGGTAGCGCTTGCCGATCGCGCCACCCGCGTCGTACTCGGTTTGCATGCGGCCGCGCAGCGCTGCGTGCACCTCGCGGGCGAGCTCCGGCTGGCCGTCCTTGCTCACCAACGGCAGCACTGCCGCCTTCACCGGCGCCAGGCGCGGGTGAAGGCGCAGCACCGTGCGCATCTCGCCCGCGCCCGTGCCCTCGCGCTCGACCAGTTCCTCGTCATACGCGTCCACCATGAACGCCAGCGTCGCGCGGTCCGCGCCCGCCGCCGGCTCGATCACGTGAGGCACGTAGCGCTCACCGCTCGCCTGGTCGAAGTACTCGAGCTTCTCGCCCGAGAACTTCGCGTGCTGGGTCAGGTCGAAGTCGCCGCGGTTGGCGATCCCCTCGAGCTCAGACCAGCCGATGGGGAACAGGTATTCGACGTCGCTCGTGCCCGAGGAGTAGTGCGACAGCTCGTCCTGGTCGTGAGCTCGCAGGCGCAGGTGGTCGGGGCGAAGGCCCAGCTCGACATACCAGCGCTCGCGCTCGGTGAGCCAATGCTCGAACCATTTCTGAGCGTCGGCCGGCGGCACGAAGAACTCCATCTCCATCTGCTCGAACTCGCGCGTGCGGAAGGTGAAGTTGCCGGGAGTGATCTCGTTGCGGAACGACTTGCCCACCTGCGCGATCCCGAACGGCGGTTTCTTGCGCGAGAACTGCAACACGTTCTTGAAGTTGATGAAGATCCCCTGCGCGGTCTCCGGGCGCAGATACGCCGTCGCGCCCGACTCCTTCACCGGGCCGATCGTCGTCTCGAACATCAGGTTGAAGTCGCGTGCCTCCGTCAAATCGCACTCGTCGGTTTCGCCCGGGTGCTTCGACGGTTTGCGACCGCACGCGAGCTCGTTCAGATGGTCGGCGCGGAAGCGCTGCCCGCACGTCTTGCAGTCCACCAGCGGGTCGGTGAAGCCCGCCAGGTGGCCCGAGGCCTCCCACACCCTTGGGTGCTGCAGGATCGCCGAGTCGATCGCCACGATGTCGTCGCGCTCCTGCAGCATCGCGCGCCACCACTCGTTCTTGACATTCGTCTTCAGCAGAACGCCGTAGTGGCCGTAGTCATACGTCGAGCCCACGCCGCCGTAGATCTCCGAGGAGGGGAACACGAAGCCGCGGCGCTTGCTGAGCGCGACGATCTTCTCCATCGTCACCACGTCGGGCGTCAGCGGGGATGTGGATGTGGAATCGGGCATGCGGGCGTCGGATGGTAGTCGAGCCTCCGCGCCCGCGCGGACGAATCGGCCTCGGCGCGCGCGTCGGCGGCGCATAAGATGGCGCGCCGTGGCGCGGATACTGATCGTGGCGGGCGGCTGCCGGGGGCGGCGGCTGGCCGAGGCGATGGTCGACGACGGTCACGCCGTGCGCATGAGCACACGCAACGAGGAGGGACGTGCGGCGATCGAGGCCGCCGGCGCGGAGTGCTGGATCGGCACGCCCGACCGCCTGGCGACGCTGCGCGGGGCGCTCGACAGCGTCACGATCGTCTGCTGGCTGCTCGGCACCGCATCCGGTCCGCCCGAGCAGCTCGACGCGCTGCACAGCTCGCGGCTCGAGCTGTTCGTCACCCAGGCGATCGACACCACCGTGCGGGGCTTCGTCTACGAGGCCCGCGGGGCGGGGCCATCGGCCGCGCTCGCGGCCGGCGGCGAGCGCGTCGTCCGCACGCTCACCGAGCGAAACGCGATCCCCGTGGCGTTCCTGACCGGCGACCCGCAGGAGCAGGACGTGTGGCTCGCCGGCGCATGCGCGGCGGTCGCGTCGCTGCTCTCCCGCGCATGATCGTTCACCGAGATCAAGCCTTCGGAGATTGTGACCGATGTTGCGTGCATGATGGCCGGAGATCGCTCCCGATATGGCCTGTCCATGTCCGCTCTGGGCGCGAGCGCGCTCGCGGTCGCGGTGTTCCTCCCGTGGTACCGGGTGAGCTCGGTCATGCACGCGAGCTTCGCTCAGCAGGCGGCGCCACCGCTGACAAGGCTCAGCGAACAACAGGCGCTGCCGTACATGAAGACGTTCCTGCTGATCCTCGCCGGGCTGGCGTTGCTGGACGCGCTGTTGCCGCTGGTGCGCTCCGGCGCCCCCGTCCCCGGCGGAGCCGGCGGCTCGGTGGCCCTCCTGGGCGCCGCGGCGGCCGCGTGCGCGCTCTACCGCATCGTCGATCCGCCCGCTCTCACTGGTGAGGCGGTCTCGCTGTCGCTGCTCGAGGGCCCCTGGCTGGCCCTGCTCGCCGCCCTGACGATGATGCTGGGGGGGATGTGGCCGCGGCGCGTGGAGTCCGCCGCTGCGATGTCAGACGCGCGTGCACACGGCGCCTGGCCGGGCGTACCTGGCTGAGGGCTGGACGCTCAAGTGGCGCGCCAAGCGCTCCGATGGTGTGGACACGATGGCGCGTGATCGCTCTCCATATGGCTTCCTGGCGTCCTCGCTTGGCGCCATCGTGCTCGGGCTCGCTGTGTTCCTGCCCTGGTACGGCGTAGGCCTCACCGCGAGCGGGGTCGCGTTCGTCGAACACCGCGACAACCAGGTCGTCGCGCAATTCGGCAACGCTGCGCTCCAGGAACAGCTCGGCAGCGTGCATGCGGAGCTGAGCTCGATTGCTGGCCGCCAGCTCGGCTCCATCACCGCCCACCAGGCTTTCAGCAGGATCGGGCCGCTGCTGCTGATCGTGGCAGGGCTCGGGATTCTCATCGCCCTGTTCTCCGTGGCTCGCGACCAACCTTCCGACCTCGACGCGACAGGAAGCTGGATCGCCCTGCTCGGAGCGATCGCCATGGTCTGCGTGCTCTATCGGATGCTCGCTCGACCGACGGGGGACGTGCCGTATCTGACGTTGCCGCTGCGCGAGGGCGCCTGGCTGGCGCTGCTGGGCGCGGCAGCGATGATCGCCGGTGGGCTCTGGCCGCGGCGGCTGCGGGCCGGCGGTGCGTCGCCACAGCAGGTCGAGGACGTCTGGGCCGGGTTCTCCGGCTGGACGCCCGAAGCTTGAACGCCCCGCCCGAGCGCTATCCTGATAGTAATCCCCCAAAAGCCGATCAGGATTTTCTCTGAGCCCGGCAGCCTTCCCTCAGCACTCGACGTCACCCGTCGAGAAAGGAGTAACACCATGGCGCTGCAACTTGGCGACATTGCCCCCGACTTCGAGGCCGACACGACCGAGGGCCGCATCAAATTCCACGACTGGATCGGCGACTCGTGGGCGGTGCTCTTCTCGCACCCGAAGGACTTCACCCCGGTGTGCACGACCGAGCTCGGGTACATGGCCAAAGCCAAGCCCGACTTCGACGCGCGCAACGTCAAGATCATCGGCCTGTCGGTCGACGCGCTCGACAATCACGAGGCGTGGGCCAAGGACATCGAGGAGACGCAGGGCACCGCTCCCAACTACCCGATCATCAGCGACAGCGACTTCAACGTGTCGAAGCTCTACGGCATGTTGCCCGCGGACACCTCCGGCGACGCCGGTGGGCGCACGCCCGCAGACAACCAGACCGTGCGCAACGTGTTCGTGATCGGCCCCGACAAGAAGGTCAAGCTGATCCTCGTCTACCCGATGACCACAGGGCGCAACTTCGACGAGGTGCTGCGCGTGATCGACTCGCTGCAGCTCACCGCCAAGCACAAGGTCGCCACGCCGGTCAACTGGCAGCAGGGCGACAAGGTGATCATCGCTGGCTCCGTCTCCAACGATGAGGCCAAAGAGACCTACCCGGACGGGTGGGAGGAGCCGCGGCCTTACATCCGTTTGGTGCCGCAGCCGAGCTAGTGGCTGGGACCGTGTGAGCAGCCCCGTCCGGCTCTCGCCGGCCGGGGCTGCTCTCCCGGTCTACACCGCGTTGTTAAGCGGCCCCATCCAGTGGTGCGGAGGGGGAAAGCTAGGTAGGGCGGAGCGCCAGCGCGGCTGTCGGCGCCAGATGCTCGAAGAGGTGCTCGAGGATGCGGGCGGTCGCGCCCCAGATGAGGTGCTCGCCGACGACGTAGGTGTCGGTTTCGAAGGTGATACCGCGGCGTTCCATGCTGGTCCGCGTGCGGCCCGCGCGGACGGCGTCGAGCGACAGTTCGAGCACCGCGTCGACCTCTCGCGCCGACGGCCGCCACGCGACGCCCGCGGGGATGCTCGCGACAAACGGGTGGATCACGTAGTTGGTCGCAAACGTGGAGGTGGGCGGCAGCTCTCCCAGTAGGCTGACCTGCGAGCGCTCCAGGCCGATCTCCTCTTCGGCCTCGCGCAGCGCCGTGGCGGTCAGGTCTGCGTCCTCGGCGTCCCGGCGGCCGCCCGGGAAAGAGATCTCACCGGCATGCCGGCGCAGATCGGCGCGGCGCCTGGTGAGCACCACATGGGGCTCGTGCGTCTCGGCTGCGAGGAACAACGGGACGAGCACGGCCGCCGGGACCTGCTCGCTGGCCTCGGGCCGGTTGACGCTCGCGGAGTGGGATGAGTCAGGCGGCCAGGTGAACGCGCTCAATGCGCTCCTGGAACATGACCTCACCGTCGAGCGCGCGGTGAACGGGACACTTCGCCGCTATCACCCGCAGGCGCTCCACCTGATCCTCGGGGAGGTTGTCCGGCAGGCGCATGACCAGCTGGAACTTGGTCGGGCAACCGCGCTCCGCGGGGCTGTACTCGACATCCACCTCCACGTGGCCAATGTCCCAGCCCTTGCGCGCGGCGTACATCTCCATCGTGATCGCCGTGCACGACGCGAGGCTCACCGCGAGCAGCTCCTGAGGGTCCGGCGCGCTGTCGTCGCCGCCCGCATCGAGCGGCTCGTCCACCGTCACCTGATGGTCGCGAACCTGCACCGTATGTCTGAGCGTTCCGCCATCGCGTCGCGCAGAGGCCTTCATCCTTGTGAGACCTGGCGTTTGGGTCAATTCGATTCCCTCGATCGGCTGCTTATCCTGATTCTCATGATACCTGCCGCCCGGACGCCGACAGGGGGTTGAACAACAGTCCGGTTAGGAGCTTTGGGTAGAAGTACGTTGACTTGGGTGGCATGTTCTCCCCGGCTGCGGCGACGTCGCGCACCTGCGCGACCGGCGTCGGACGCATGAAGAACGCAGCGTCGTAGGAGCCCGAGCGCACCATCGCGAGCGCCTCGGCGGTGTCGCGTGCGTAGAACAGACCGTTGAAGTGCGCGATGTCGTCGTCGCTATAGCCAAGCGCGTTCTTCAATAGCAATGTCTCCAACACGCCCGTGTCGAGGTGCCGGTAGGCCTCGGAGTGCTCGCGCAGTGCCGCGTCCGCGATCGCCTGGTCCTTGAGCGTCAGGCGCAGCGCGCGCCCGTCGCGTCCATCTATGTAGCCAAGCTGCAGCGGCCCCTCGCCCGGCGCCGGCGCGATCTCCTCGACGGGCACCTCGGCGATGTTGAAGTCGCGCGTCAGCGCCTGCTGCAGCGCCGCGTAGCGCTCGTCGTCCAGGTTGCCGATCAGGCGGTGCGTGGGGAACACCGTCAGGCCGGGGTCCTCCAGCGCGACCAGGCACATGAGGATGTAGCGGTGCTCGCCCTCCTGCCCGCCGACCTCCTCGGCGTACGCGTGCATCGTCTCGTAGCGATGGTGGCCGTCGGCGATCAGCAGCTCCGCGTCGCCAGTGGCCGCCTGGACGGCAGCGATCGCGCTGGGGTCCGACACGTGCCACAGGCGGTGGACCGTGCCGTCGGCGTCTGTGATCTCGGCCCACGGCGGCTGCTCGGTGCTCGGCGCGAGCGCCCGCCACGCAGCGTCCGCGGGGTCGGAGTACAGCGAGAAGATCGGCGAGATGTTCGCTTGCGTTGCCCGCGTCAGACGCAGCCGATCCTCCTTGGGGCCGGGGTGCGTGCGCTCGTGCGGTCGCACGCGTCCAGGGCCGTAGTCCTCTATCCGCACACGGCAGAAGAACCCGCGGCGCGTGCGCGCCTGGCCGTCAGGCCCCGTGTAGTCCTGCGTGTGAGCCCACAGCGCCGGCTGCTCGTCGCGGACTAGTGCTCCCTGTGACTGCCAGGCCTCGAACAGCTCGCCCGCCGTCGTGTACGGGTCACGGTCGCCGGCTTCATGCTGGTCCTCGCCGTGCGCACCGAGGGGAAGGTCGACCGCCACCACGTTGAAGGGCGAGCGTGCGATCAGCTCGGCGCGCTGGGCCGCGTCGATCACGTCGTAGGGGGGCGCCACCACGTCCGCGAGGGGGCCGACCACGGCGGGGTCGTAGTGGAGGGCGCGCAGGGGTTGGACGTCGGCCATGGCGGTGCGGAGGGTAGCAGCGGGGGTCCGAGTGCTCATGCCTGTTGTGAGTGCTGTGGCCTCTTCCGGTTGGAGCTCCGTCCCAGTTGACTGCGAACATATGTTCGTATGGCGCACGCAGGCTACCTACGCGAGAAGGCCCGCTCAATGCGCGTCGAGCGCAAGCTCACGATCGACGAGCTCGCCGAGCGGCTGGCGCTGTCGCGGAGCACCGTCTACTACTGGGTGCGTGATCTGCCGATCCCGGGATCGGGGTCTGGTAGCGGGTGGCCGGAGGGGGCGCGGCGCAAGGGGAACCGTGCGATGCAGCGCAAGTATCGGCTGCTGCGGGAAGCGGCGTATGAGCAGGGGCTGAGCGAATACGAGACGCTGGCGCGCGATCCCACGTTCCGCGACTTCGTGTGCCTTTACATGGCCGAGGGGTATAAGCGAGATCGGAACATCGCGTCCCTCGCCAATTCCGACCCGGCGATCATGAAGCTTGCGACGAGCTGGATGCGTCGCTTGAGTGATAAGGCGCCAACGTTCTATCTCCAGTACCACGCCGACCAGGATCTCGACGAGCTGCGCGAGTTCTGGGCGCGGGCACTTGCCACCGATGCGGCTTCCATCCGACTGCAACGCAAGTCCAACAGCAATCAGCTGACAGGACGCATGTGGCGCTCCCGCCACGGAGTGCTCACAGTGCGGGTGTGCGAGACAGCACTGAGAGCGAGGCTCGGGGCCTGGATGGACCGACTGCGCGCGGAGTGGCAGTAGACTTTGATGGCGCCTCGGGGCGTGGCGAAGCTTGGTATCGCGCTCGGTTTGGGGCCGAGAGATCGCTGGTTCAAATCCGGCCGCCCCGATTGGTTAGTGACTCCCGAGCACCAGCGAATACGGGCGCGAAAACGCTGAGGCTCGGGGGCATTAAGCGTGGATCAGCGAGCCGTTTCTCGCGCAGTGGGTGCGTTTGAACGACGCATAGGCCGGACGGACGAGCGTTACGCGACCTTGCGTAAACGTGAATCTCCCCAGCGCCCGGCTACACCGCGCGTGCGCTCGGGACCAGCCGCAGCCGGCTTGGCAGGAACGGAATGACCGCGCGCTTGAGGTAATCGGCGCCGCCGGCCACGAGCGCCTTGCGCATCACCGTCGGCGGCAGCGGTGAGAAGCCGTACTGCTCGCGGATCGAGTCCGGCAGCAGGGCGACGGTCACGAAGTTGACCGTCTCGAGCAGCGGGCGCGCGAGCAGCGGCACGGGCGGTTCGAGCACGATCTCGCGCGCCCTCCTTCTCGCCCAGTCCGTCACCACGAGCTCGTCGCCCTGCAGCATCCGCACGCGGTACTCGTCGAGCTCCTCGAGCGTCGCGGGCATGTCGGCGTCCTCGAGGCCGAACAGCCGTCCCACGACCTTGTAGTCGTCCCAGAAGGCCGCTTCCTCGTCCCTGGAGAGCGAGTGGACATAGCGGCGGTACACGACCAGCGCGGAGTCCGCGAGCGTGAACAGCACCCACAGCAACAGACCGGGGTCGTCCGCTCGGTACGTCGTGCCGGCCGCGTAGGAGCCGACCTGCTCCGGCAGGCGCCCGCTCACGCGCCGGTGCATAGCGCGCACGCGCCGAGTGATGCGGTCCGCGTCGCTGCGCGATCCGAAGGCGATCGTGTTCATCGTCTTGGCTGTCCGTGCCAGTCGCTCGTAGGGCTCATCGAGCGCAGTCGAGTGGGCGAGCAGGCCGAACACGGCGAGGGGATGGGCGGCCTGCATCAGCAGCGCTCGCGGCCCCGACAGCGCGACGGCACGCTCGCGGTGAACCCTGCGGAACGTCGAGTCCTCGTCGAAGTATCCGCGCACCGGCATGCGCGCCACGCTAGCAACGCTCCTCTCACGCTCCAAGCGCGAACAGCGGCCAGCGGCCGGGCACGCCCTTCAGGTCGTGCAGACCTCGGTCGGCGAACGTGAACGGCCCGCCCACGACGGTCCCGAAGACCGTCCCCGAGACGAGCACTTCGCCGGGCGCGGCGAGAGCGCTGACGCGCGAGGCGATGTGCACGGCCATGCCGCCGACGTCGTCGCCGATCAGCTCGCACTCGCCGGTGTGCATGCCGACGCGGACCTCGACGCCGAGCTCGCGCGCGCTCCGGGTGATCGCCAGCGCGCAGCGCAGCGCGCGTGACGGCGGTCCGTCGAAGGTCGCAAGGAAACCGTCGCCCACGGTCTTGACCTCGCGCCCGCCGAAGCGCGCGAGCTCGGCGCGTACGCGCTCGTCGTGATGCGCCAGCAGATCGCGCCAGCGGCCGTCTCCCAGCTTGGCGGCGCGTGCGGTGGCGTTGACGATGTCGGTGAACAGCACCGTCAGCAGGGCTCGCGCGAATTCGCCGCCGCTGCGCACGCCGGTGAGGAACTCCTCGATCTCCTCGACGATCGCGTCGCTGTCGCCGACGAACGGGAACGAGTCCTCGCCCTCGAGCTCGACGTAGCGGGCACCCGGGATGTGCTCGGCCAGATAATGCGAGTGGCGCACATCCCACACCCGCTCCTGCGGCCGGTGCATGACCAGCGTCGGCACGCGGATGCGCGGCAGCACCTCGCGCACGTCGAGGTCGATCATCGCGTTGGCGATGATGCGCGCCTCGTTCGGGCTCGCCGCCAGCCGCTGCATGCGCGCGAACCACGCGACCAGCGCCGGGTCCTCGGCCATCGACGGCGCCCACGCCGACATCGCCTCGCGGTTCTCCTCTCCCCACGACCCGACGTTGCGATCGCTGAGCGCCTCGCGCTCCTCGCGGGTCATCGCCCAGTCGTAGTCGGGGGCCCACGAGGTGCGGGCGATCGAGGCGTACATGATCAGCGCGCCGATGCGCTCCGGGCGTTCGGCGGCGAGCAGCGCTCCCACCAGGCCTCCCTGCGCGTAGGTGATCAGCGCGGCGCGTTCGCTGCGGGCGGCATCGAGCACCGCTAGTGCGTCCTGCGCCTCCTGCTCGACCGTGTACGCGTCGAGCACGCGCTCTGACAGCCCTGTCCCGCGGCTGTCGTAGAGGATCAGCCGGCCGAACGTCGTCAGTCGTTCAAGGAAGCGACGGTTGCTCGGCGCCTCCCACAGCTGCTCGAGCTGGGTGACCCAACCCGTCAGGAACAGCAGATCGAGCGGACCGTCCCCGATCACCTGATAGGCGATGCTGGCATCGCCGCTGCGCGCATAGCGGGTGACGGGCGCCATCAGAGCTCTTCGATCAGCGCGCGAAACGGCGCCGATGGCTCGACGCTCGCGCCAGCCGCGTGGACGCGGTCGGACAGCCACAGGTCCGATGTGACGACGCGGATCGCGCCGGGCTCGGCAGCGGCGGCGAGCAGCCTGACGATCTCGTCGTCCGCTGAGTCGCGGCGCGGTCGCGGCGCGAAGGCCACCTCCACGACCGTCGAGCGGATCGGCGGCGACGGAGGCTGCTCGAAGACCACCGTCACGTCCGCGCCGCTGCTCGCCGCCCAGCTCTCAAGCATGCCCACCAGGCGGACCATCGCACCGTGCCGGTCTCGCCACCACGCATCCGGTCGCGTGCCGATCACGTTCATTCCGTCCACGAGCCAGCGCACTGCGGGCAAGCCTACGGCCTCGACCAGGATGTCGTCGACGACGTCCGTATGGCCGCTCGTGTGCGAGGCAGCTCGCCTCGCGGCGGCGTTCCTGCTGGAGTTCTTCCTCGATGCGGCTTGAGGGCATCCAGAATGGCGACATCGTCGAGGTCGATCTCCGTGGTCGGCGCTTTCACGCGCTCGTCACCGGCACCGCCCCCGGCGGCTTGGCGATCCAGCCGACAGACCGGCGCGTCAATCACTACTCCTGTCGAAGCCGAGACGTCGTCGGGCACTGGGCCAAGCGCGGTAGGCCACGGCAGACGAGCGAGCCGCTGCGGCCCTCGCCACGCCAGCTGCAGATCGATCTCGCGCCGTCAGACGAGGGCGACCAGAACGGATGACGCACTACGTGTTGCCTCTCGAGCGCAAAAGCGAGACAATAGTCTGCATGCGCGAATCATCCGGCGAACGGGAGCGCGACGGAGGCGAGACGCTCGAACGCGCGATCGTGCTTCTGCTGTTGAGCGGCGAGCATCGGCAGTCGTGGTCGATGGCGCAGCTCGGTGCCGAGCTGGGCGCCGACACGCAGTCGCTCGAGCGGGCACTCGACGGACTCTCGCAGTCGGGCGTCGTGTTGCTCGCCGGCGCTGACACACGAGCTTCGCCGGCCGCGCGACGGATCGACGAGCTCGGATTGATCGGCATTTGAGGGCGCCCGCGGCCATATCCGGGCGCCTCGCCTGGGCGGCGGCGCGCCCGGGATGACAACGCCGCTGGAAGATGTTCCGGCGCGGGGAGATAGGGTCTCGGGAATGAGCGACCGCGTGCTCATCCTCTCGTGGGAGTACCCACCCGTGATCGAGGGTGGCCTGGCCCGGCACGTGCGCAAGCTCGCCGAGGCGCTCGTGCGCCAAGGGGTTCACGTGGACGTGCTCACGCGCGGAGTCGCTCGCGAATCCGAGCTCGAGCGAGCGCGCGTCGGCGACGGCGGGGGAGTGAACGTCCACCGCGTGCGCGAGCCCAGCTGGCCTCGCGACCTGGATCGCTTCGTCGCTTGGGTCGAGCAGATGAACAGCGACATGCTCGCGGCGGGAGAGGCGCTCGCGCAGGAGTATTCCTACGAGCTCGTACACGGCCACGACTGGCTCGTCGGCCAGGCCGCGGCGGCGCTCGCCGACCGCCTCGGGGTGCCCTACGTGACGACGATCCACGCCACCGAGCATGGACGCCATCAGGGCTGGGTGGATAAACCGCCGCAATCGCACATCCACTCGCTCGAGCGACGGATGGCGCGGCGCGCCGACGCGGTGATCGTCTGCTCCTACTACATGCGCGGGCATGTCGCCGACATCTTCGACATCGACGAGCGTCGCGTGGCGGTAATCCCCAACGGCGTCGACCCGAGCGAACTGCAGCCGACGGGGGACCTGCAGGCGCTCAGGAACGGGCTCGCGGCCCCGCACGAGAAGCTGGTGCTCCTGGTCGGGCGGCTTGTCTACGAGAAGGGCTTCCAGCTCGCGCTCGACGCGCTCCCCGATGTGATCGAGCAGGTCGGCAACGTGCGCTTCCTGGTGGCCGGCAGCGGCACCCACGAGGAGGAGCTGAAGGCGCAGGCAGGGCGGCTGGGCCTGTGCGAGCACGGCACGTTCCTGGGCTGGATCGGCGATGACGTCCTGCACTCGCTCTACCGGATCGCGGATCTGTGCGTGGTCCCGTCGATCTACGAGCCCTTCGGCCTGGTGGCGCTCGAGGCGATGGCGTCGGGCTGTCCGTGCATCGTCGCCGACACGGGCGGGCTGCGCGAGGTTGTGCCGCTAGGCGAGCATGTGGGGCTGCGCTTCAACGGCGGCGACGCCGAGCATCTCGGCGTGATGATCGAACGCCTGCTCGTCGATGAGGCGCTGCGCGACCGCCTGGTCACGCAGGCCTCCGAGCACGTCCTGCGCTTCGACTGGGATGACATCGCGGAACGCACGCGCGGCATCTACGATGCGCTCCCACACGCGGCGCCACGGGAGGAGGTAGGGAAGGGATGACGCAGATGCTCGAGGGTCTGATGCAGAACGACTTTCCGTTGACCCTCAACCACATCAGGCGGCGGTTGGGCGCTGGCAATCAAGGCGCGGAGGTCGTGACGCTGGCCGCCGACGGCTCGACGGTGACGCGTGCAAGCCATGCGGAGGTCTCCGCGCGGGTCGATCGCCTCGCGCGTGCGCTGCAGACGCTCGGCGTCGAGCAGGGGGAGCGCGTCGCGACGTTCGCGTGGAACAACCAACGCCACTTCGAGCTGTACTTCGCGGTGCCGTGCATCGGAGCCGTATTGCACACGCTGAACATCCGCCTGTTCGAGGAGCAGATCACCTACATCGTCAACCACGCCGAGGACCGCATCATCTTCGTCGACGACTCGCTCGTGCCGATGCTCGAGAAGCTGGCGCCGAGCTTCCAGAAGGTCGAGCACTACGTGATCATGGGAAGCCCGGCCACCCACGACCCAGCCACCCACGGCGACGTCGGTGGGCTGCCGAACGCCGTGCGCTACGAGGATCTGCTCGAGCAGGCCGGCGACGGCCCGTTCGAGTACCCCGAGGTGGACGAGCGCCAGGCGGCCGCGCTCTGCTACACGAGCGGCACGACCGGCAACCCGAAGGGCGTGCTGTACTCGCACCGCTCGATCAGCCTGCACTCGACGGTCACCCTGGCCACGGACGGCACCGCGATCTCGCGCTCCGACCGGATCCTCGCGGTCGTGCCGATGTTCCATGTGAACGCGTGGGGACTGCCCTACGGCGCGGCGCTCGCCGGCGCCGACCTGATCCTGCCCGACCGTCACCTGCAGCCCGAGCCGTTGGCGGGCCTGATCGCCAGTGAGCGCCCGACGCTGATGGGCTGCGTTCCGACGATCTTCCAGGGCCTGCTCAGCTACGCCGACGAGCATCCGGAGATCGACCTCTCCTCGCTGTCGAACGCCGCCTGCGGCGGCTCGGCGGTGCCGCGACAGCTGATGAAGGACTTCGAGGAGCGCCACGACGTGCGCATCTTCCAGGCGTGGGGCATGACCGAGACCAGCCCTGTCGCCACCTACTCGCGCCCGCGCGAGCGTGAGCACGACGACGCCTATTGGGACGAGCGCGCGACGCAGGGTCGGCCGCTGCCGTGGGTCGAGCTGCGCCTGGCAGACGACGACGGCAACGAGGTGCCGTGGGACGGGTCCTCCACGGGCGAGATCGAAGTGCGCGGCCCATGGATCGCCTCCCGCTACTTCGCCGACAGCTCCGAAGACGAGAAGTTCGCCACCGGCTGGCTGCGCACCGGTGACATCGCCTCAGTCGACGAGCGGGGAAGCGTGCAGATCACCGATCGCTCCAAGGACGTGATCAAGTCCGGCGGCGAGTGGATCTCCTCAGTCGAGCTCGAGAACGAGCTGATGTCGCATCCGGATGTGGTCGAGGCCGCGGTCATCGCCAAGCCGGATGAGCGCTGGGCGGAGCGCCCACTGTGTTGTGTGGTCATACGCGACTCCTCCACCGTGAGCGCGGTCGAGCTCGTCGAGCATCTGCGCGGAAGAGTCGCCAGGTGGTGGCTGCCGGACGAGTTCGCATTCGTCCCCGAGATCCCGAAGACGAGCGTGGGCAAGTTCGACAAGAAGGTGCTGCGGGGGCGTCTCGCGGAGGGCACGCTGGCGGGGCGGGTGCGCGTTCCATGAGCGCAAAAGGCCCTTTCTAGCTCGCAATGAGCGCTTGCGGGCCTATGTTGACGCCGCGATAGCTGATACACCTTGCTCGATGAGAGGCAGGCGACTGCCTGCAAACGGCGAACCAGAGACGATACCTTGCGAGAAAGAACCGACGGGACAAGTACGGAAACAGCCCCCGAAGCGGGGTTGCAGCGTTCACCACACCATCAACGGGAGGTTGGCATGACTCGGACCGATGTCATGGCCTCGAGCAGGCCACAGAAAGCAGGCGCCGCGTCGATCAGGAGAGGATCCTCCGGCGCGTTGCGCGGACTCGTGATCGTCCCCCTGGTGCTGTTGGCGCTGGCCCTGGTGCCAAGCGTCGCGGCTGCGGCGGAACCCACCACGGGTTACACCACGACCACGCCGACCACGACTGGCTACAGCCAGACGACGCCGACGACGACTACGACTACGACTGCGACGACAGCGCCGACGACGACGCCGAGCACGGGCACGTTGCCGTCGAAAGAAGCCGAAAAACCGACGTTGACGACGCCTGTCGCCGAATCAGCGCCGGCGAAAACGAGCACCACCACGACTCCCAAATCGAGCACGCTGCCGTTCACGGGCTTCGACCTGCGGTGGGACATCGGCCTCGGTCTGCTGCTGATGCTCGCGGGTTTCTCGATCGTCACAGTTCAGCGCCGCCAGCGCCGCGACGGCGGAAGCTAAACGCAAGCTCCGACCAGCGTCACAACGGCCGGCGGCTCCAGTGCCGGCGGCCGTTGTCGTTAACGGCCTGATCCAGCAGCAAGCCGGCGTCGGTCAAGCCGAAAGCTGCCGTTCACGCCCTGCGCAGTCGAAGAGCGTGAGCGTTTCAACGGTCGCGGGGGCGGGCCCATGCCAGGCGGGCGCAGGCACAAGCTTGCATGCGCGCAGCACCGCCTTGGTGGCAAGATTGCCGCCGCGTGAGGCGTAGAGGCCGCCGAGCAGCACGTACCGCGCTTCACGTCGTGCCACCAGGCGCGCGAGCTGCGCGCCGTCGAGCGCGGGATCTGTCCCGCCGTAGCCGCCCATGGAGCCCGCGTGCACGCCGAGCAGGATCAGCGGAGCGGCCGTCGGCGCGGCGTCGGTGAGCACCGCCCAGCGCGTGCCCGTTCTCTGCTCGGCGAGATAGCGGACGAGGTTGTGGTCCAGGCGCAGTTCCGCGGCAGTGCTGTCGAGCGCGCCCATGGCGGTCGCTTCGTGCGGGCCGGCGGCGGGAAAGGTGCCTTCCACCGGCGCGAGCCACGTCGTCGTCGCATACACGGCGGGCGCGATCAACAGCATGCCAAGCGTCACGGCCATGCCGACGCCGGCCAGCCGGCGGAGCGACATCAGGCACAGGCCGGCGAGCGCACCAGCAATCAGCACCGGAACGAACCAGCCCATGTAGCGCTGTTCGTGCAGGATCACGATCTGCACGACGACGCTCGCCACGACCGCGCAAGGCGCCAGCAACGCTCCCCGGTGGCGTCGCCGCGCCAGCCACGTCAACGCAGCCGCCCCCGCCCCGATCATCACCGCTGCGCCCGGTCCCATCGCTGAGACGTAGTAGGGGTGCACGATGCCCCTCGAGAAGCTCAGGATCGCCGCCTCCACGAGCAGCCATCCGCCGAAGACGATCATCGTCGCGAGCCGTGGGTTGCGCAACCTGCGCTCGCCCGTGAGCGCCAGCAGTCCGAGTGCGAGCAGGCCGAGCAGCGCGAACGGCAGCAGCCATGCGCCCTGGTCGGCGAGACCGGACTCGAACAGCCGCAGTGGACCCGGCGCTTCCGCGAAGAACAACGGGCTCACGAGCCTGCCGTCGGGAAGGAAACGCGACGGTGTCTTCGCGACCGGCGCCGACTGTGCGGCTGGCGCCACCGGGCGAGCGCGCAGCGAGGGCGGCGCGAGCACCGGTGGGGGAACGATGTGCAGTCCCGCGCCTTCCGCCGTCGGCACCTGTCCCGGGCCACCGATCTCGCCTTTGACGCGACCGAAGCCGTTGTAGTCGAACGTCAGGCCGAGCTCGGTGTTGTTGGTCGAGCTGCCGATGTATGGACGCCCGGTGGCGGGGGTGAGTTCCACGAAGGCGATCCACGAGAACGACACGATCGCCACCACGACGCCCGCCGCGAGCAGCCTGGTGGCGCGACGGAGCGCCGTGCCGGGAGCGCACAGCATGTACGCGAGCGCGATGCCCGGGAGGATCAGATAGGCGGCGAGCGTCTTGGTGTTGAAAGCCAGTCCCACCAGCACGGCGCAGCACACGAGCGAGCGCCAGCGGCCGCTCTCGATCGCAGACAGGGCGGCGCCGCACGCGAGGATCATCAGCAGGATCAGCAGCGTGTCGACGCCGTTGTCGCGTGAGACGGCAACGAACGACGGGAATACCGCCAACGCCAGCGCGCTGCACAGCGCCGCGGGAGCGCCCAGGCGCGGAGCGATCACGCGGTAGAGCACGGCCACCGCGATGGTCGCGAGGATCGCCTGTGGCAGCAGCAGGCTGAGCGGCGAGAGGCCAAAGAGCTTGGCGCTCGCCGTTTGCAGCCACAAGGCGAGCGGCGGCTTGTCGATCGTGACGAGCCCGCCCGGGTCGAACGACACGAACAGGAAGTTGTGCAGCGAGTGGAGCATCGACTTCACGGCCGCCGCGTAGAACGTGTTGCCGTAGTCGTTCTGGGCGAGGTTCAGCGTGTTCAGCACAGCCGACAGCGCGACGATGCCGGCGAGCGCCGCATGGCGGGGCCGTGCTCGTCCCAGCGACGATCGCAGCAGGCTCTGCCGCTCCGCGGTCGCGGGCGTGCCGAGCGGGAGCGCTGCCTCCGGTGCGTTGACGACCACCGTTTCGCGGGCGGCGCTCACGGGGTCGAGCTGCCGAAGAGCTGGGTAGGACCAGACATGCGCTGTCGTTAATATCCCAGGCGCTAAGCGCACCCTAAAGCACTCACTCGCTCCCGTCGTGCGCTGCGCCTGTCTCGGTGATCAGGCGCGCGCCGCGGCCGTGTGTGGCAAAGCTGACCGACCAGCGAATGAAGACGATGACGCGATTCTGGAATCCCACGAGGTACCAGATGTGGACGAGCAGCCAGGTGATCCATGCGATGAAGCCGCTCAACCGCAGCCCGCGTATCTCCGCGACGGCGGCTGCGCGGCCGATCGTCGCGAGGTTGCCCTTGTCGCGGTAGCGGAACGGCTGCGCCTGCCTGCCGCGCAAACGATCGCGCACGGCTTCGGCCGCATAGCGGCCCTCCTGCATCGCGGCGGGGGCAACTCCGGGAAGGACACGCGGCACGCCGTCGCTGCCGCGCACGCGGACCATATCGCCGAGCGCGAAGACCTCCGGATGCCCGGCAAGCGTGAGGTCTGGCTCGACCGTCACGCGCCCTGCGCGGTCGAGCTCGGCACCGCTGCGCTCGGCGAGCTTGGACGCGAGCGGCGACGCCGTGACGCCGGCGGCCCAGATGACGGTGCGAGCTGGAATCCGCTCGCTGTCGCCGCCGCTGTCCTTCACCGTCACGCCTCCGTCGTCGACTCCGACCACGGTGTGGCCCAGGAGCACGGTCACGCCGATCCGCTCGAGCGATCGAGCCGCCTTCGCGGACAACGACGGCGGAAAGCTCGTGAGCACACGGTCGCTCGCCTCGACCAGCAGAACACGGCCCGCGCGTGGGTCCACCGATCTGAAGTCACGGCTGAGTGTGTCGCGTGCGAGCTCGGCGATCTGGCCGGCGACCTCCACGCCGGTGGGACCGCCCCCGACGACCACGAACGTGAGCCAGCCGGCGCGCCGCTGCGGGTCGGGCTCCATCTCAGCCGCCTCGAAGGCGCTGAGGATGCGGGCACGCGCAAGCAGCGCGCTCTCGAGCGACTTGACCTCCTCGGCGTACTCGGACCACTCGTCGTTGCCGAAGAACGAGTAGCGCGAGCCGCCGGCGACGATCAGCGTGTCGTAAGGGACAGACGGTGGCGCGGACACGCCGTTGACCGAGTCGAGCCGCAGCTCGCGGACGTCGAGGTCGACGTCGGTCGCCTCAGCCATCAGCACACTGACATTGCCCGCGCGTTTGAAGATCGCGCGCAACGGATAGGCGATTTCGCCGGGCGACAGCGCGCCGGTGGCGACCTGGTAGGTCAATGGCTGAAACAGATGGAAGTTGCGTCGGTCGATGAGCGTGACGTTGACGGGCGCGCGGCGCAGCTTCAACGCGGCTTGGAGTCCGCCGAAGCCGCCGCCCACGATCACGACGCGGTGTCTCGCCTCACTCATCGCAGGTCTAGGCTAGTGCGCGGGCGCGGCGACGCACCGCGTCGAAGCGGGTCTGGCGCGGTGCGGGTCGGGTTGAAGGTGACGCATGCGGATGAGAGGACTCGAACCTCCACCGGGTTGCCCCGACACGGACCTGAACCGTGCGCGTCTACCAATTCCGCCACATCCGCGTGCGATGCGAAGATACCGCAGAGGCGAGGTCCGCCGGGACCTGCGTCGGCGCGCGGCGCTTCGAGCGCAGGACACCGATCGACCGGGCGTGAGCGGTAGCGCGTGCTTTGCTAGCCTCGGGGCGGATCGGTTGCGCCGCTATCGTCCAGGGGACTAGGACGCCGCCCTCTCATGGCGGAAACCCGGGTTCGAATCCCGGTAGCGGTATTCAGCAGGAAGGCCCTGATCGCAGGGCAGGGCCCGAGACCGATGCGGGCCGCACCGCTCATGAGCAGCCCGCCGACCGTTGCAGTTGTCCACTTCCCGTCCGGGGGGCATGTTCGCCCGTTGCTTCCACTGGTGGCTGCGCTCGAGCAGCACGGACTCCGCACGGTTCAGTGGGCTCCCTTGGAGTGGGAGCAGGCGTGCCTGTCGGCGGGCAGTGAGTTCCGTGCGCTGCCGGATCTCCGGGATCTCGCGTGGCCGCCGCCGGTCCCGTCCCGGATCGCCGAGTTCCTGGGCGGACTGACCGAGCGCCTGACCCCGTGGATGAGCGAGCAGGTGAAGGACGTGGGCGGGGACGTGGTGCTGCGCGACTCCTTCGCCCAATACGGCCACTACGCGGCGCTGGCGAACGGCGTCCGCGAGATCGTCGTCCCCGCGATGATGGCGTTCCACCGGCGTATGTGGCCGAGCGCCGCCGACGTTCCGTCGGCGCTCAAGAACCTCGCCGTGGGCGCCCCCGCGGCGGTGCGCCTGCGAAGGCTCTCCGGTCGGCTTGGCAGACGGTACGGTGCGCCGCTCGGTGGGCCGCTGGAGGTGTTCGCGGGGCGCCACGGTGCGACCACGCTCGTCTTCACAGCCCCATCGCTGCAGCTTCGCCCCGACGCGCTCCGCGACGAGGACGTTCGGTTCGTCGGCCCGTTGCGAGCCCTGAGCGATCCCCAAGCGGATCCCGATCCGGCGCTGGACGGGTTCGACGGGACGGACCAGCTTGTCTACGTCTCGCTGGGCACGGTCTTCGAGCAGCGCCCGTCTTTCTTCCGCGACGCCGCGCGTGCGCTGGCCGCTCCGGGTCGGCGCGTGATCATGTCGATCGGGCGGCTCGCGCCGGAGGCGATCGCCCCGCTGCCGGCGGGGGTCAGCGCCCATGCGCACGTCGATCAGCTGTCCGTTCTGCGCCGAGCCGACTTGTTCCTCACGCACGGCGGCTTCAACAGCGTGCAGGAGGGGCTGGCGGCAGGGGTGCCTCTGCTCCTCTGCCCGCAGATGTTCGAGCAGGCGCTGAACGCCGACGTCGTCGTCCGTCAGGGGGCGGGCGTGCGCCTCAGAACACCTACGGAGGATCGGATTCGCGCCGCGGCGGGGAGAGTGCTGAGCGACCCCGCCTACGCCCGGGCCGCGCGACGTGTCGCAGCCGAACTGCGATCGGGCGCACGGATGGACGAAGCGGTCGAGGTCGTCGCGAGCGCGGCGCACGAGCACGTCGCCTAGAAGCTGTCCTGCGAGCAGACTAGTCTTTTGCTCCGAAATTGGATAGTTTCTGGATAATGGACTTCTAGGCGATGTTCGACGAAGGATAGGAGCTGGGCTGCCGGGGTCAACCCCCCGGATGAATCTACGGAAGGACATTCGAATCAGCGGGAGAAAGTCGGAGACGCGCCTCGACTTAACGGTCCAGACCCGTGAATCTGCTGTATTACGGACGAGTGGGCGGAGTTCCGCTTGCAGCGGAATCCCGAGAGCCCTCTTGGCCCGAGCGGATTTGAGTGTTCATTAGTACTGGCGAAACAGACGACGAGCGGGGTGGACATGACTGTTATGTACAAGAGTCGCACCGCGACACCGCGGTTGCGCCCAGGTCCGGGAGGGCTGCCACGCGGGCAGGTCACCCAGATCCAGCGCAGCCGCATGCTAGCGGCGGCAGTGGAAGCGGTAGAGGACGTGGGCTACGCGCGAATGACGGTCGCGCAGGTCATCAGCCGCGCAAGGGTGTCTCGGAAGACCTTTTACGATGTCTTCACAGACCGCGAGGACTGCTTCTTGGCCGCGTTCGAGCAGGCTCTCGGCCAGGCGAGGTCGATCGCGCAGGACGCATACGAGCGCGAGTCCAGCTGGCGCGACGGCATCCGCTCGGCGCTGGCGAGGCTGCTGATGTTCATGGATGAGGAGCCAGGCCTGGCGAAGCTGTGCATCGTGGAGGCGCTCGGAGCCGGCGAGCGTGTCCTTGATTGCCGCGCGAAGGTGCTCGACGAACTCGCGGAGATCGTCGATCGAGGGCGAGCGGCGACGAGCGCCACGCGCGAACCACCGGACGTCACCGCCGAAGGCGTCGTCGGCGCGATCTTCGCGGTGCTTCACACGCGCGTGCTCGAAAGCGGCGGGCAGCCGCTCACCGGTCTCCTGGGCCCGTTGATGAGCATGATCGTGCTGCCATATCTGGGAGCGCGCGCTGCGGGCAGAGAACTGAGCAGGCCTCCGCTGGAGGTGCCCAGCACCGGGCGCTCGCGTGTGCCGACTCGCCACAAGGATCCGCTCGAAGGCCTGAACATGCGCCTCACCTATCGCACGGTGCGGGTGCTGATGGTCATCGCCGAGCACCCTGGGGCCAGCAACCGTGAGATCGCCGAAGGCTCGGGCATCATCGACCAGGGGCAGATCTCGAAGCTGCTGAACCGGCTCGCGCGACTGAAGCTCGTCGAGAACCTCGGCGAGGGGCAGGAGAAGGGGGCAGCCAACGCGTGGCATCTGACCGCGCGCGGCGCGCAGGTGGAGCGCGCGACTCGGCCGCGCTGAAGCACCGACAAAGCTGTACCACGATCATCTGAGGCTTCCCGCGGGCCACTTCCATCGTGCCCGTGCGCCGCCGCCGACACGGGTTGTCCCCGTTGGCGCGAACAGTCGGATGAGCTGTCAGGTGCTTCGCTTCTTGCTGTGGCGGCTGCTGGGCCTGCTCGCGCTTATCGTGGGCCTGGCGCTGATCGCGTGGTTCATCGATGGCGGACCGGGAAAGCTGCTGCGAGGCCAGCTCTCCGCGGGCGCCTTGCGCCGCGTCGCGGCCGCCGCGGCGAGCATATTCGAGCGCCTCGCACACGGGATCTGGAGTTGGGCGCCCGCGCCCGGCGTGACGCCCGCGAGGCTCACGCTGGCGCTCGCCGCCGGGTCCGTGCTCGTGGTCGCGGCCGCGCGTTCACGCGCGCGATCGCGACGACGCTATGTGCGCCTGAGGGTCGAGGTGTACCGCGGCGACCACGCGGATTTCGAGACCGTGGTCACCATGTTCGCCGCCCTGCACAAGCGGCTGCTGCGACGCTGGTGGCGGCGGTTGCTGCTCGGGCAGCCGTCGCTGTCGCTGGAGGTGCATCACACGGGTGGCAACACACACTCGGCGTGGCTGGCGATCTCATGTCCTGCAGGGCTTGAGCATATGGTCGAGGGGACGCTGCAGGCCACATATACGAACTGTCGCCTGCGGCCGCTCGAGCGCGATGTCGGGGTGCCACCGACGGTGCTGCGGCTCAAGAAGCACGCCGAGTTCATCAAGCGCGTCAAGGCGATCGAGGATTTCGAGCGGCGCTCGGACCCGCCGATCAACCGGCTGCTGACCGTCATGGCCGCCGGCGGCGAGCCGGCATTCGTGCAGATCGCGATGACGCCCACGCCGGCGTTGTTCGAGGCATTCGCCAAGCACCTGTACCGCCGTCACGAGACGCGGCTGTCACGCGAGCGCAGAGAGCACCTGCTCGTGCGAGATCGTTCGATGGTCGAGGACGCGGAGCTCCGCGGCGGCCTCGAGGTGCAGCACAAGCCACTGTTCTTCGTGGATCTGCGCGTCATTGCAAAGCGTCGTGACGTCTGCGAGCGGATCGCAGCCGAGCTGCGCGCGGAGGGGGCGGAGAACCGGCTGGTTGAGCGCGGAACGGCGATCCGCCACGGCCTGCTCGGACTCTACGGCCGCCGTGTCCGGCGCGGGGAGGGCAATCCGCTGCCGTCATTTCGCAAGGGCGTCTTCGCCTCGGGAGAGCTTGCGCCGATCTGGCAGCTGCCCTCGATCGACTATCTCACCGTCCCATTCGCACGCAGCGGCCTGCCGCAGGCGCCCGCGCCCCCGGCGATCTTCCGACCACGAGACGGCACCGGGACACTGCGGGACGCGCTCGGGCCGGTCTCGATCCACGCCGAGCTGCGCAGGCAGAACACGGCGGTGCCGGGGACGGTGGAGCAGGGCAAGTCCAGCTACCTCGTCGCGACGGTCGCCGAGGACCTGCGCCGAGCGCGCTGTGCGGTGATCGTGCTGGATCCCAAGGGCGACGCCGCGGACGCCGCCGTGAGCGCTGTCCCGCTCGAGCGGACGTGCACGCTGCTGGATCTCGCCCATCCAACCTGTGGCTTCAACCCGCTCGCGGTGGACGCTCCGGCTGACGTGATCGCCGATTACGTCGTCGCCGCGCTCAAGAACCTGTTCACCGATGCGGACATCCGCGCGTCGTCGGACCGCTATCTGCGCAACGCGATCATCGCGGTGCTCGCGTATGACCGCAGCTCGACGCTGTGGGACGCCGCGCGCCTCTTGTCGGTCGGAGAGGAGGGGTACTCCTACCGCGCCAGCGTCGGGGCTCGGGTCCGCGCGCTACCCGAGTTCAAGGAGATATCGGAGTTCTTCACCGCTGAGCTCACCGCGCAGTTGGCGGACGCTCGCAGTACGACCACCGCGAAGCTCGATGCTCCGGTCAACAAGCTCGCGCGGCTGCTCAACTCGCCGTCGATCAAGCGTGTGCTGCTCAACGACTCGCTGAGGCTCGACTTCGACCGGGTGATAGCTGGCGGGGAGGTGCTGGTCGTCAAGGGTGCGCTGGGCGCGATGGGCGCTGGGAACACGTCGGTGTTGATGCAGTTGCTCGTCGGGATGCTCGACGCGGCGCTGGCCCGTCAACAGGACCTCGTGTCGGCCGAGCGCAGGGTTGCCGTCGCGCTGAAGGTCGACGAGGCGCCGCTGGTCATCAATCGCGGGTTCGCCGAAACGATGGCGCTGAAGCGCTCGGCCGGCCTCGAGACCGTCGCCTGCTGGCAGGCCGACTCGCAGTGGACCGAGCGGGAGGTCCGCGAACAGCTCGACGCGCTGTTCGCCCACCGTGTGTACTTCGCGACCGCCTCCGCGCGTGACGCGCGCGATGCGGTCGCGCTGACGATGGCTGAGTTCTCCGACACGGTGCGTCCGGGCGTGGAGCGCCTGTCGAGCCTCGGCCGTCCGGACGTGCGGCTGCACCTGCCGAAGCACCACGCGATCGCGAGCTGGGTCACGCGGGATGGGCGCCAGTCGCCGTTCGTCGCCGAGACGATCCCGCCCGTCGTCGATCGTGACCGGCTGGCGGCGCATGCAGCCCGCCAGCTCGAGCGCGGCGCTCGTCATCGCACGGATCTGCGCCAGCCCCATTGGGATCGCAGCCGGCGCGCGGCCGACCAGGGCCGAGCCGCGCCGCCCTCCGCGCAGCCGGCCAAAGCCGAATCCAGGCCCCCGACGAGCGTTCTCGAGGAGGCCAACGCGCGTCCGCCGGGCGTGAACACGAGCGCACACGCAGAGCCGAGCGCCGCTGCCGCGACTCCCCCAGAGAGCTTCCGCGAGCTCGTCGACCTCGACGGCGCCCACAGCGTTCGCTGGGCCAGGCCGATCTCCTCGCCGCTCGCGCTCGAGCCTGATCGGCTCGACCTGGAGATGCTCGAGCTGATCGCGACGATGAGACACGTGCTCTCAAGCCAGCTGCACCGTCGCTTCAACCCGGGGCGGGCGGCGACGACCACGCAGCGCCGACTGAAGCGCCTGTCGGACGGAGGCTTGGTGGAGCGCTTCCAGTTCCACCGTCGCGACGGCGGCGGGACACCCATGTGCTATGTGATCACCGCCGCGGGCGTTCGCGCTCTCGCTGACCGCGGCCGCGAGGCGACGTCTGCGGGCGGGGGGTCGGGCACCGGCGGCGCACGCCGGCCTGACGCTAGCCGCGCGGACGACGGCGGACTTCGCCAGGCACGGCACGACGTCCACGTCGCCGGGTGGGCCCTGGCGCTCGTCGACGACAGCTCTGTGCTCAGCGGGCCCGAGGAGTCGGCGCTGTCGCCGCCGACGCGCTCGTCTGCCGACGCGCGGGCGGCGTTCGCCCCGAGCGACCTGCGCCTGCCTGGTGGGCGCACGCCCCACGACTTCCTGCGAACCGACGCCGTCGGTCAGCAGGTCGAGCTCGAGCGCTTCGAGACGCTGCGCCCCGACGCGATCGTGGCGATGGGCGCGCGAGAACAGTCACTGCCGGGGACCGACTTGATCATCGAGCTCGACGACCGACCGGCGGTGGGTCGAGCTGCGCGCAAGCTTGAGCGCTACGACCACTTCCTCGCCGGCTGGTCGCTGCACACCCTGCGCTACGGCACGCGTGCGGAGGCGGCGCCGGTGGTCGTGTTCGTGTGTCGCGACCGGGCGCGCGCGCGTGAGTGCGCCCGGCGCGCCGACGCGGTGCTGCGCGCCTGCAGGGCGTATGCCGGCGAGTATCCGAGCGACTGGGAGTACCCAGGCAGGGAACTGGTTCTGTTCGCGGCCGAGCGCGACGCGCACGAGGGGCTGCTGCGAGCCTACGGCGTCCCGCGTCTGCCACCGGACGTGCGGGTCATGGCCGCCCAGGGAGACCCGCGGGCGCGCGAGGCGAGTGTCGAGTCACGGCCGATTCCTCTCGGCTCGCCGTGAGGCCGATCGGGCGGGGAGCGGTCGGTGCCCCACGGACAGCCGCCGCGCTAGCTGTCGCTGCCTCACGGCGTAAGCCACACGGCCGCCCACTCGCCGCTCGCGCGCCGCTCACGCTCTCGCAGCCCCACGCGCTCGGCGAACGCGCGCACGACCTCATCGACCTCCTCCCGCAGCAGCCCGCCGGCGATCAGGTGAGCGGGCGCCCTGGGCATGGTGCCGGCGAGATCCAGCAGCAGCGGACGCAGCAGGTTCGCAAGCACGACAGGCGGGTGGCCGGACGCATCGTCGTCGGCGAGCCACGGCAGCGCCTGCGTGCGCAGCTCGAAGCGCCGGACCTCGAGCTCGACGCCGTTGACGGCGGCGTTCTCGCGCGCGGCCTGCACGCTCTCGCGCTCGTGGTCGAGACCGAGCACCGGCGCATAGCCCATGCCCGCGGCGGCGATCGCGAGCACCCCCGAGCCGGTCCCCACATCGAGCAGCGGACCGCTCGGCGGCTCGCACGTCGCGAGCTCCATCAGCAGCGCCAGGCACAGCCTGGTGCTCGCGTGCGCGCCTGTCCCGAACGCCTGTCCGGGGTCGATCACGAGCTCGCGAACGGGGCCGTTGCGTTTGGAGCTCGGCGCCTCCCACGGCGGGCGCACGTGCAGGGCAGGGATCGGCGACGGTGCGCCGTCGCCGTGCGCCGGCGGCGCGATCAGGACCGGTCGATGGAAGCGCTTCCAGCGCTCGCTCCAGTCGTCGGCGATCTCGCTCGTGGAGATCTCCACGAGCGCGCCGCCCGCGACGGCATGCAGGTCGGGGAGCCCCGGCAGCTCTCCGGGCGGACCGTAGACCGCGTACTCGACGATTCCGTCCTCGAGCTGTACCTCCTCGACGCCCGCGGGCGCGAGCTCCAGCAGCTCCGCCAGCACCAGCTCGGCGTGCTCGCCGCCGACGCGGACGGCCAGCCGGATCACGCCGCCTGGCTGCCGAGCGCGCGTCGCAGCTTGGCGAACACGGACTCCTGCGAGCGCAGGTTCTCCTCGCTGAGGGTGTCGTTCAGGCGCTCCATCAGCTCGCGCTGCTCAGGGCTCAGACGGCGCGGGACGACGACGTTGACGACGACGCGCAGATCGCCGCGCCGGCTGCGCCGCAGCGCGGGCATCCCGGCGCCGCGCAGCGTCAGCACCTCGCCCGGCTGCGTGCCCGCGGGCAGCTCGATCGAGGCGCTGCCTTCGAGCGTCGGCACCTCGAGCGTGCCGCCGAGCGCGGCCAGCGGCGCGGCGACGTCGAGTGCGGTGATCAGGTCATCGCCCTCGCGCACGAAGCGATCGTCTTCGCGCACGCGCACCACCACATACAGGTCGCCAGCGGGCGCGCCCGCCTCGCCTGCGTGGCCGTGTCCGGCGAGGCGAATCCGCTGTCCCTCGGAGATGCCGGCCGGAACGTCGACCTCGACCTCGCGTCTGCTCGCGACGCGCCCCCGGCCGCGGCACTCGCCACACGGCTGCGTGGGCACACGCCCATCGCCGTGGCACTCGTCGCAGACCATCGTGCGCACCATCTGCCCGAGCAGCGTGCGCGTCACGACCTGCAGCTGTCCGGCGCCGGCGCAGCGCGCGCACGTCTCGATCGGCGTGCCCGGCTCGGCGCCGTTGCCGTGACAGTGCTCGCAGCGCTCGACAGCCTCGAAGGCGACCTCCACCTTGACGCCGTTGGCCGCTTCGAGGAGGTCGAGCTCGATCGCGACGGCGACGTCGCCGCCCTGAGTGGGCCCGCCCCGTCCGCCGGGGCCTGCACCGAAGAACGCGTTGAACAGGTCGCTGATCGATCCGAAGCCGTCGAAGTTCGGCGCATAGCCACCGGATCGCAGGCCGTCGTGGCCGTAGCGGTCATACGTCGCACGCCGCTCGGGGTCCGAGAGGATCTCGTTCGCCTCGGCTGCCTCCTTGAACTTCTCCTCCGCGTCCGGGTCGTGCGCGTTGACGTCGGGATGTAGCTCCATCGCGAGCTGGCGGAACGCCTTCTTGATGTCCTGTGCGGAGGCGTCGCGGCCGACGCCTAGCACCTCATACGGATCGCGGGGCATGCCGGTGCGGTCAGTTCTCGGCGTAGGCATCTTCGACGAAGCGCGAGAGCTCGTGTGCGGCCTCGCGCACGGTCGCGATCGCGACCGCGTAGTCCATCCGCACCGGCCCGATCAGCGACACGGTCCCGAGCTTGCGCCGCGCCATCCCGTAGCCGGTCGCCACGAGCGCCAGCGAGTGCATCGCGGGGATCTCGTTCTCGTGGCCGATGCGCACGTACACGCCGGGCTGGGCCAGCGCCGCACGCAGCACGCTCAGCAGCGCCACACGGCGCTCGAGCATGTCGATCAGCTCGTTGACGCGTGTCGTGTCCTCGATCTGACCGCCGTCGAACAGGCGCGCGGTGCCCTCCACAAACAGCGTGTCCTCGCCGTCGGCGGCGAGCTCGCCGAACGCCGGCGCGAAGCGTGCGAGGAACGCGAGCTCGGTGGGCGACAGGCTCGGGTCGACGAGGCGCTGCTGGAGCATGCGTGCGCCGAGGCCCAGGCCGACGAGCCGCTCGTTCAGGTACTCGCCCGCCCACGCCACCAGTCCCGGGTCGACCGCGCGATCGAACGTCGCGAACAGCTTCGACACGTTTCCCGCCGAGGTGATGATCACGACCAGCACCACCTGCGGCTGCAGCGCCAGCACCTCCACGTGACGCACGGTCGCCGCGTTCATCGAGGGAGCGGAGACGACCGCGAGCAGGTTTGTCATCTGCGAGAGCGTCTCGGTCGTCGCGCGCATCGCCTCGTCGACCTCGCGGCGGATCAGCGAGAGCTCCAGACGCCTGGGCTGCGCGGGCAGCGCGCGCTCGGAGCTGAGCAGGCGATCGACCACGTAGCGGTGGCCGGCGTCGGTCGGCACCCTGCCGGCGGACACGTGGGGGTGGGCAAGCAGGCCGTGCTCCTCGAGCAGGGCGAGTTCGTTGCGCACCGTCGATGGCCCGCAGTCGAGGTCGGCTTCGCCGGCGATCGTGCGCGAGGCCACCGGCTGCCCCGTCCGCAGATAGCCGTCGACGACCTTGCACAGAATGTGCTCCTGGCGGGGGCTCAGCATGCGTGTGATTGTAGGCGCCGTGCTGGCGCCGCCAAGAACGCGTCCGGGTCTACAGCTCGAGCTCGGCCTGCGCGTTGCGGATGATCTGCTTGCCGCTCTGCTCGGCGACCGTGTCGATCACCGCGTGCGCGCCCGAACGCTCGCTCACGGTTCCGCTTACCACGACCTCCTGCTCCGGCACGCCCATCCCGCGGAACTGCACCGACAGGCGCTTCAGGTGCTCGGGACCGCCGGCCGCCTCGGTCTGCGCACGCGCCACCTGGGCCATCGTCCACAGGCCATGCAGGATCCGCCCCGGCAGTCCTACCGCGCGGGCGAACTCCTCGTCTATGTGGATCGGGTTGAAGTCGCCAGAGGCGCCTGCGTAGCGAACGGTCAGGTACTTGTCGGGGGTGACGCGCACCTCGGGGATCTGCTCGCCCTGCTGGAGGTCTGCCATTCAGATCACACTCCTCGGACGATGTTCGTCCACGTTCCGCGGCAGACCTGCTCGCCGCGCTGGTTGGTGGAGATCGACTCGAACACGTAGTAGCCGCGACCGTCCTGTTCGGAGATGTCCTTGACGCTCGTCGTCGTGGTGATCTCATCGCCCGCCACGACCGGTGGGCCCCAGACGAACTCCTGTCCGCCGTGGACCATCATCGCGAAGTTGAGCTCGATCTCAGGATCGAAGATCGGCGGTCCCACCGAGGGGGCGCTGTAGACGACCGCGAACATCGGCGGTGCGACGACGTCGGCGTAGCCGGCCGCTCGCGCTGCCTCGACGTCGAGGTGCACAGGGTCGGTCTCGCCGACGGCGCGGGCGTACTCCTTGATCTTCTCTCGGCCCACCGCGTACACCAGGGGCTCGTATGTCTTGCCGATCGCTTGCGGGTTCACTGGCATCGCGAGAGGGGCTCCTTGCGGGCTGAGCTGGTCTGGTCGGGCTGCGCTGCGGCGCGCCAGTTTACGCGTAGCGCGCCGCAGCGCGTCTCCAGGCCCTCGGGCTAGAAAACGAGATCGTCGTCCTCGGCGCCCGCGCCCACACCGACCAGCTCGCGGTCGTCATCGCCGGCGCCCGTGTCGCCGTGCTCCTCGCCGGCGCCTTCCTGCGAGCGCTCGCCGGGGCTGTCGAGGAACTGGACCGTGTCGGCGACGATGCTCACCGCCTGGCGGCGCTCCTGCTCGGCGGTCTCCCACTCGCGCCACTCCAGGCGCCCGTCGACTGCGACGCGGCTGCCCCGGCGCATGTAGCGGCTCACGCTCTCGCCGGCCGCGCCGTACGCGCTGACGTCGAAGTAGTTCGGCCGCTCGACGAGCTCGCCGTCAGCGTCCTTGTAGCTCGAGTTGCACGCGATCCGCAGCCCGCACACGCTGGTCCCCGAGGGCAGCGCACGCAGCTCGGGGTCGCGGGTCAGGCGTCCGACGAGAACGACGCGGTTGATGGTGAAGTAGGACATCGCTGGTCTCCATTGCTAGATGGTTGACCCCCCGCACGCAAGCTACGCATCCACGGGGACGGTACTCGCGGGCGCCGGCCGATCTGGCCGATCGCCGCAGGCGAGCGCCTCGAGCGGAACGACGGCGATCCGCCCGCTGGCGTGCGAGCGCTCGATCGCGCGGGCGAGCGGTCGCTGCACGTCGGGCGCGACGAGGTAGAGCGTGCCCGCGACGCAGCGGCAGCGCGCCCACGCCCGGCAGATCTCGAGCAATCGCCGCGGAGCCTTGATCGTCAGCTCGACCTCGACGGCGACCGGCAAGCGCTCGCTCGTGCTCGTGCTCGACGGCCACAGAACGATGTCGGGTCGGTGCAGGAGCACACCACCGCCGGGGCCCGGACCGAGCGACGCACTCGCCAGCGGCGTCCCGGATTCGCGCTCGTCGCGACGCAACTCGCGCTCGCTTATGACTGTGTGGTCCGGGTAGGCGTGCTCCAGCGCGGCGGCGACGCGCGCGCACTCGATCGCGTGAGGCGCGTTGGCGACGCTGATGCGGCACTGCTCCAAGCCATGCAGGCCGGATGCGCGCAGCCCTGCGCGCGTGGCGGTGTACAGCGTTGGCCGGTCGGCCAGCAGCCGCCGGCTGCACAGCAGCCCTGCGCGCTCGGCGGCGATCAGGCGGGCGCGCGCGGAGGCGAGCGTCCAGCTACCGTGCGCTGCCGCCGCCTCGGGTGTCACGGCGCCGAGGCGCACGATCCAGCGCAGGAGCGCCAGCTGCTCGGGTGAATGGGATTTGCTGTTTCGGACCATGTCGGTCCTCCTTCCTGTTCGTTTGAGGATGCGTTTCCGTCCCACTGGCCGGCCCGCTGCTTGCCGAGCCGGCCAGTTCAGCTGCATTCGTGTTTGGTGATGGGCGCCGGCGGTCAGCGTCGCCGGGCGGGCGAGAGCATCCGCGCCACCCGCGTGCGCCCTGCGTCGCCGAGTACCAGCACCGCCGCCCAGCCGCGGCCGAGGCTCATCACTCGGTTCGGATCGAGGACGAAATCGCGGGTCCTGGCGCGCGTGGACTTGCCCTCGCTGTGACGCGAGACCTTCCACGTGCCTCTCCTGCCCGCGATGTTCGCGATCAGCTCGGCGGAGTCGGGGACCACCTGGCGATGGGCGATCAGCACGGAGAGGTTGCCGAGCACCCGCTCGAGCAGCCGCTCGCGTCCAGGGGGCCGCAGATCGGAGAGCTCCTGCGTGCCCAGCAGCAGGCTGAAGCCGGCAGACCGGGCGCGGCCGAACAACCTGACCACCTGCTCGGCGGCGATCGCGGAGAACTCGTCGATCACCACCAGCGTCGGCACCGGCCTGCCCTGCAGCGACGCCACGGTCGTCTGCAGGTCCTGCACGATCGCCGCGCCGAGCATCTCGCTCAGCAGCGGCCGGCTGTCTGCTTCGAGGTTGAAGTAGACCACCGCCCGGCGGTTGACCGCCGCGAGCAGGTCGAACTGCTCGACGTCGGCTGTCTGCGGATCGAGCCACCTCCCGACGTCGGACTCAGCCAGGATCGACAGCCGGTCGCGCACGCCCGCCAGCTCGCTGTGCTGGCGCGCGGAGAGCGAGTCCAGGTAGCTGAACGTGGCGCGGGCGTCGGCCTCGGGCAGCTCGCGAGCCAGCAGCTCCAGACGCGTCGGCTCGAGCTGCTCCACGATTGCGCGCAGGCTCACCTGCGACCCGGTCGCGCGCAGCGCGCGCACGACGTGTCCGAGATAGCGCTGAGCCTGGCGCTGGTAGTGCGGCTCGGTGAACCGCTCGCCGGCGAGGACCTTGTCGGCGATCTCGCTGACGCCGCCGTGCGCATACGGGTTGTAGACACGCGCGCCAGCGGGCGTCCACTCGAGGAACGAGCGCCCTGCCGCCAGGGCCGCCCGACGCAGCTCCTCGCGCATGTCGCGGTCGCCCTTCGGATCGACGACGACCGTGCCCATCCCGTGCTCGATCGCCCGCACAGCGATCCACGTCTGCGTGACGGTCTTGCCCGAGCCGGTGGCGCCGACGACGAGCGTGTGCGTTCCTCCGCCCTCACCGCCGAAGGGGATCGACACCCCGTGGTGGCTCTCGTCGAAGCCGAGCAGCAGCTCATGACCTCGCCGCAGCCAGCGCTCGGCGCCCAGCTGCTCGCGCATGCGCGGCGCCGCGACGAGCGCGAGCGTGCGCAGGAGATCCAGCGGACGGCGGCGGCGAGACGCGATCTCCGCGAGGTCCATGCCGGCTTCGAGGTCTTCGCGGTGCCAGCGCCGGCCGCGAGTGGTGGCAAGCAGGCTTGCCGTTGCGAGCGTGAGCATCCAGCCGCCGTGCACCGGCCTCGCCAGGACGCTGATCGCCAGCGCGCCGGCCGCCCAGCTCCAGTGCAGATGCCTGGCGCGCATCGCTCGCGCCGCGAGGGTCCCCAGCAGCATGCCGAGGATGCAGTGAACGCCAGCTGACTCGAGCCAGTGCACGAGTTCGCCGACGGTCGCCGCGGGGTTGACCGTTTCTTCTGAAAATGCATGCGAGGGCATTGCGCCACTCCCTTCTGAGCCGGCCGTCACGGCCGGGCTCGCTCGGACCGGCGGTGAGCCGGCCGCGGTGGTTAACGACCGATGGCGAGCCCGGAGGCCCGCCATCGGGGTGCTGCTTGCTGTGCCTGTCGGGCTCTGGAGCCCGTCAAGTGCTTTGTCGTCGGGGCTGCGCCGGACCCGTCAACGCATCCCGCCGCTGCGGCGGCGGTTGCTCAGATCACTGGCGGAGAGGGTTTATTCCTCTCGTTCGAGTTCCTCTCTTGGAGGTGGTGTTGGTGGGGATGCGTCTCACGGAGCCGGAGCTCGAAGGGCGTGGGTGGAGCGAGAGGCATCCCGCGCATCGTGCGCCGGGGGTCCTGTTGCGTGGCGTCAGGCTCGAGAGGCACTCGCCGGTACTCTTTCCCGATGTACAAAGAGGCTGGCCTGATACCTGCAGCCCACATCGGTCTCTACGCGGGACTGGTGCTCCTCGCAGTCATCTGCTGGCTCATCGCGGTCCAGTGGCGCAAGGTTGCGGGCTTTCAGCTGCCGCCACGAGGAGAAGCGTCCAGCCAGCCGCGGCGGATACAAGTCCGACGCTACTTGCCGCCGTTTGGAAGCGGAAGTGGCTATCTCACGATTGTTCCAGGCAAGGTTCAGGTAGACACGGGACGCGGCAGGCCACTGGCGATACAGAGAAGGTCCCCGATCATTGTCGTGCACGCTCGCTTCCGGCTCACGAGGCGAGAAGCCTTCATCGTCCGTGGCGAAACATCGTGGTGCGGCCTAGCTCCGACCGCGGTTGGTTCAAGAACGATCCGAGATGAACTCCAACAAGCTGGCTTTGAGCTAGACGACAGATACACGCGGTTCATCCGCTTTCCGATGTCTCCCAGCGCCTATCTCCGACAAGGCCTCGCAGGCAGTGAGACAGCGATCGGCAATTGACCGCCATCAGAAGGAATAAAGGTCAGATCAACCGGTAGCCGACTCCCCACACGCTGATCACCCAGCGCGTGGCGTCGTCGGGGGCGAGCTTGCGCCGCAGCCGGCTCGCGTGGCTGTCGACGGTCCGCGTCGATCCGCCCGAGCGATATCCCCAGACCGCGCGCAGCAGCTCGGACTTGGCGAAGACGCGCTCAGGCTCACGGGCGAGGTGCACGAGCAGCTCGAACTCCATGCGTCGCAGCTCGACCTCTCGTGCGGCGATGGTGACGACGTGAGCGCCTGTGTCGATCGCGAGCGGCCCGACCTCGATCAGTCGCTCCAGGGGCGGCGCGGCGGCGCTGCGGCGCAGGATCGCCCGCATGCGCGCCCTCAGCTCGAGGTAGGCGGCGGGCCTCGCCACGAAATCGTCAGCGCCGGCTTCGAAGGCGCGCAGGACATCGAGCTCGTGCGCTTGAGAGCCCACGACGATCGCCGGCATCGCTCGGTCCCACGGCGCGTCGAGCCGGCCGGAGTGGCGTATCTCGCGGAGCAGCTCGAGCGCGCCGCTGGGGGAGTCCAGCGAGCCGAGCACCGCCAGCTTCGGAGCGCTGAAGCCCGCCAGGATTCGCGCATGCTCAGCGGTGTGGGCCAGCTCGACGCCGAACCCGTCCGCGATCAGCTGCTCGGCGATCCCCTGACCGAGCTGTCGGTCGGACTCGACGACGAGAATCGGCGCCGCGGGATCCGGGCTCAGCACAGCTCGACCTCTCGTGGGCTCACGCCGAGACCGTGGCGCGCGATCAGCGCGAGCACGTCGCTGTGAATCCAGGGGGTGGGCGTGTCGCGCCCGCCCTCGGGAAGCAGCCCCACACGGCGCGCCAGCCAGCTCGTCTCGCCGCTTTCGTTGCCCTTGCGGTCGCGCTTGACGCGCCCGCAGCGGAGCGCTATCTCGCTCATGCTCAGCTGCTGGCGCTCGACCGTCGCGAGCACGACCTCGCGCAGACGCCGGTTGAGCACGATCGGACTCTCGTGGACCCGCGCGAGCTCAGCGCGCAGGACCGTCGTCGAGACCGCGCCGACGTGACCGTGCAGCAAGAGCGAGCGCAGCGTGAGCGCCCGCACCGGCTCGTAGCTCTCCAGCGACGCGATCGCCTCGCGCACGCTCACCGGCTCACAGCCGGGTGCCTGCCGACTCCCGCGACGGCACCACCGCAGCTCCGGAATCGACATCGCGCTGGGCACCAGCTCGAGCGAGTAGGCGAAGCCGCGCCGGTTAACCGGCTGCGCGGCGGGCATGTCCAGCAGCGCCACGTCGAGACCGTGAGGATCGTCGAACGGCACGAGCGTCCGATCCTCGGCCGTCAGCGCCCGGCAGCCCCCGTCACCGCGTGCGGCGTCCTGCAGGTAGCGACTGCAGACGAGGGCGGCGTTCCCGGACGCCTCGTCGGCGCCGATGTGCGCCACCAGGCGCGGGTCCTCGCCGGTGGCGCCATCCCGATCTACGACCAGTGTGCTGCCTGCCGCGCCGGCGCGCGCGATCACCTCGCGACCGTGGCCCTCACGGTTGACGTATCGGCCCAGCAGCAGCTGCTCGGGACTGCTTTGCTCGTGCCGGGAGCGGGCACGGCGGCGTCGCCGGGACACGTCGCTCTCGCGGGTCGAGCCTCTGAGGTGTGCGGGGGAGATCACGGGCGAGCTTGGGGTCATGGCTGTCTCCTGCCGGTCTGTTGACTCGCGTCCCGACGTTGTGCCGGGTGCCTTGCGGCGGGCTTGTAGGAGCACGGCGGGCGGCCGTCAAGGAGCCCTCGGCGGCGCCAGCTTGGGCGGACAGCACGCCGAGAACCCCTTGGGGGTTCTCGGAAATCACGATTCGAGCGCCGGTGCCGAGGCGAACTTGGCGCGAGCGGGTTCGTCGGCGCGGCGGGGCGCGGTGGGGTCAGGGTCGGCGTCGGTGCACGACCCGAGGGCAGCAGGTGGCGAGGCGAGGGCAGCTGCCGGCGAGGCTGCGAGGGTGCTCTGTCGCTCGTCAGTGCGAGCTGTGGAAAGGGGTCGGCGAAGGCCGAAACGGCACAGGGAAAGGAGATGAAGGAGGAGCGAGCGTAGCGGGCGGGCACGATCCCCGTCCACGCCCGCCGCCTTCCATCCTTCACCCGAGCGCCGTCGCCTCGATGAGGGATGCTGCGTTTGGCTCTGTGGTGCGGATCTGAGTGGTCATGGCGCGCAGTCGCGCGCCTGCGGCGGCCGAGCGCGACTGCGGCTCATGGGCACGTGGAGGGCAGGCGACTGCGCGCAGCCTGGGCGCAACGGCGTCTTCATGGCACCCAACTGCATGAGCGAAAGCGCGCCAACTGCGCCTTCTGCTCAGAGCCTTTCTCAGGCGCCGTCGGGAACCTCGGTGGCGGCGCGCACGATCGCGCGGTAGACGAGGTCGATCGCGGGGCGCACTCCGTCCTCGCCTACGAGCAGCGTGTCCGCTGCGCGCAGCGCCGCGCCGATCGTCTCGAGCGCCTCGCCGTCAGTGCCCGGTTCTGGATCGCGGCACGCGGCGAGCGCCATGTCGAGCATCGCGCGCGCTTGCTCGCTCGCGCCGCTGAACAGAGCCGGCCCGACGAGGCTCGCGTATCCGTACACGCGGGCGAGGCGCCCCGACAGCTCGATCGTGGGGCCGCGCCGCACGGGACCCACGGGCGGCAGCTCGTGACGGTCGAGCAACGCGGCCATCGTGCCGCCGAGCACGGCCTTCGTCGTAACCTCGTCGAGCCCCGCCTTCCACGCGACGCGCAGCGCCATGTACAGCGTGGTCGCGGGCAGGCCGTAGGGCGGGTCGGACGCGAACACGATGCGCTCGGCGGGCACGCGCGCGAACAGCTCGATGACGTCGAGCGGAAAGAAGCACGACATGTCGTACAGCACGCCGGGATGGTCGGCCAGGCGCGTGGTGAGGATGCCCTGGTCGCAGATCGCGCCGTGCGCGAGGATCAGGACCGCGCCGGGATGGCTCAGCGCGAGCGAGACGAGCCCATCGGCGAGCGGCGGCAGCCCGCGGCCGGCGTGGATCAGGATCGGCACTTCCGTCGCTTCTGCAAGCCCGAACACCGCGCCCATCTCCGGGCCGTCGAAGTCGAAGTCCTGCGCGCGCGGATGCAGCTTGATCCCGCGGGCGCCCGCGGCCAGGCAGCGTTCGGCCTCCGCGAGCGGGTCTTCGGCGGGGTCGAGCCGGCAGAACGGGACCAGCCGGCCTTCGCTTTCGCCCGCCCACGTGAGCACGCGGTCGTTGGGGACGCTGTAGGAGGGCTTGCGCTCGGGGTCGTGCAACGGGAACACGCACGCGCGGCGGGCGTCTGCGCGGTCGAGCTGGGAGAGCAGCTGCTCGAGCGTCAGCGAGCGCCCGTCCTCGTCGAGCCCTAGGTGGGTGTGCGCGTCGATCACTTCCGCGTGCGCCGGGCGCAGGCGCTGTGTCTCCGCGAGGAACGGCGCCAGGGCGCTGGCGTACAGGGACTCGTTCACCGCGTGCACCCTATTGCGTCGAGGAATTTGCCGTGCGATCGACCGACCGGCGTATCCTGATTCCCAGATGGCGATCGTCGAGCAGATAAAAGTGGATGTGCAGGGCGCGATGCGCGCTGGCGAGAAGGACCGCGTGGGCGCGCTGCGGCTGGTGCTCTCCGAGCTGCAGAAGGCCGCCAAGGAAGGCTCGGATGACGAGTTGGCGGTGCTGCGTCGCGAGCGCAAGCGGCGCCTGGAGTCCGCGAAGGCATTTCGTGACGGTGGCCGCGAGGATCTCGCCAACGGCGAGGAGTCCGAGGCCGAGCTGATCGGCTCCTACCTTCCGGCGGAGCTCTCCGACGACGCGCTGGCGGCGATCGTCGAGCAGGCGGTGCGCGAGAGCGGAGCGGAGTCGGCCAGGGACATGGGCGCGGCGATGAAGCAGGCGATAGCGTCCGTGGACGGTCGCGCTGACGGAAAGCGGGTGTCCGAGCTCGTGCGAGCGGCACTGCAGGGATGAGGACCCAGATCGAGCTCTCGAACGTGGTGGCGGCCGAGCTGGCGGGCAGCCAGGATGTCGTGCTGCGTGCGCTGGAGGCGCATCTCGACTGCAAGGTGTTCCTGCGCGGCAACCTGCTGACGTTCGACGGCGAGGAGTCGGAGACGCACGCGGGCGAGCGTGTGGTGCGCGAGCTCTCCGACCTGATCGCGCGCGGCCATCAGATCGGTCCTGGCACGATCACCGCGGTGACGGGCGCGCTGGACGCGCACGAATCGCCCGCGCGCGTGCTCGAGGATGTGGTGTGGCGCCACCGCGGCCTGCGCGTTGCCCCGAACACGATCAACCAGAAGCGCTACGTGGACTCGGTGCGCGAGAACACGATCACCTTCGGAGTTGGCCCGGCGGGCACGGGCAAGACGTTCCTGGCGGTGGCGATGGCGGCGGCGGCGCTGTCGCGGCACGAGGTCAACCGCATCATCCTCACGCGGCCGGCGGTCGAGGCGGGCGAGCGCCTGGGATTCCTGCCTGGTGACCTGATGGCGAAGGTCAACCCGTACCTGCGTCCGCTGTTCGACGCGCTGCACGACATGCTCGACCCTGAGAAGGTCTCCCAGCACATCGAGCGAGGCGTGATCGAGATCGCGCCGCTGGCGTTCATGCGCGGGCGCACGCTCAACGACTCGTTCGTGATCCTCGACGAGGCGCAGAACACGACGCCCGAGCAGATGAAGATGTTCCTCACGCGCCTGGGCTTCGGCTCGCGGATGGTGGTGACGGGAGACGTCACGCAGGTGGATCTGCCACGCGAGCAGCAGTCGGGCCTGATCGCGGTGGGGAACGTGCTGGACGGGGTCGAGGGGATCGAGTTCGTTCGCTTCGGGGCGGAGGACGTCGTGCGCCACAAGCTCGTCCAGCGGATCGTGGAGGCCTACGAGCACTCCCAGCGCGAGGTCCCCGTGCAGGCGGAGATCGGTGCGCGCGCCGTCCGCAGCGCCTGATCGCTGATGATCGAGGTCGAGGTGCTGGGCACGGGTCTCGCCCCGGCGGCTCCGCCGTCGCGAGATCTGCGGCGCCTGTGCACGCTGACGGCCGCCCGCATGGGGATCGACCGCGGGCACGTGGCGATCGAGTTCGTGGACGCCGAGCGGATCGCGCAGCTGAACGGCGAGCACCGCGAGAAACCGGTTCCCACCGACGTGCTGTCGTTCCCGATCGACGGCGTCGATGCGGCGCGCGCGCACGGCGCCTCGGAGCACGCGGCCGGCGCGCCGACTCGGACGGCCGTGCCGATAGAGCTGGGCGACATCGTCATCTGCCCTGAGCACACGGCGGACGTGCGCGAGGCGGTCGTCCACGGGATGCTGCACCTGCTGGGCATGGATCACGAGACCGACGACGGCGAGATGCTCGAGTTGCAGCGGGAGCTGCTCGCTGGAGCGGATGGGTGACGCGCGGGGGCTTCGTCGCGCTGGCCGGCAGGCCCAACGTCGGCAAGTCGACGTTCACGAACGCGGTTGTCGGCGAGAAGGTGGCGATCGTGTCCGATCGGCCTCAGACCACCCGGCGCGCGATCCGCGGCGTGCACCAGAGCGGTGACTGCCAGATCGTGCTGGTCGACCTGCCGGGCGTCCAGCGCCCGCGCGATGAGCTGACGGCGCGCATGGCTCGGCGGGTGCAGCAGGAGCTCGAGGGCTCTGACGCGGCGCTGTTGATGCTGAGCGCCGAGCAGGGCGTGGGGCCGGGCGACCGCTTCATCGCGGCGGCGCTGGAGTCCGCGAAGGTGCCGGTGACGATCGCGGTCAACAAGGTCGACCGCTGCACCCGGGCGGCGCTGGTGCCGGTGCTTGCAGAGGCGGCCGAGCTGGTGCCCGGCGCGGAGGTGTTCCCGATCTCCGCGCGCCGCGGCTCGGGCGTGCCAGAGCTGGTGGAGCACCTGGCGGCGTCGATGCCCGAGGGGCCGTTCATGTTCGCCGCGGGCGCGAGCACCGATCAGCCGCGCGAGCTGCTGCTGGCGGAGCTGATCCGCGAGGCGGTCATCAGGCGCACGTTCCAGGAGCTGCCGCACGCGGTCGAGGTGGTGGTCGAGGAGCTCGAGTATCCCCGCGAGGGGCTCGCGCGCGTGCGCGCGCTGGTGTGGGTCGAGACCGACTCGCAGAAGGGGATCCTGATCGGCGCGCACGGACGCATGATCAAGGCGATCGGCACGGCCGCTCGTCGCGAGTTGCAACGCGCGCTCGGTGTGCAGGTGCATCTCGAGCTCTCGGTGCGGGTGCGGCGCGACTGGCGCGCCGACGCGGACCTGCTCGATCGCCTCGGCATCACGTGAGCCGCCGCCCGTGAGTCGCCACCGCGCGCCGGGTTCCGACAGCCCCACACGGTCTGCCCGCTGACGAATTCCCGCCGATCTGACTTATTCAGCTTGTGGGATGTGCTGCGCGGCGTTTTGGGATACGGTCTGGGCTGAGGAGCCTCGCGGGGAGGGTACATATGTCGGCAAAGTACGCGATATTGGGACTGGTGATTGAGCGCCCCGGCTACGGTTACCAGCTGGCACAGCGCTTGGAGGAGCGCTTTGGCTCCTCGAGCTTCGCGCCGTCGGGCGTCTATTCGGCGCTCGATCAGCTCAGCCGCGATGAATTCGTGCGGGCGGCCGGCGAGATGGGGCCGGGCCCGGCCAGGCGCTCTGCGCCGCGCATGATCTACGAGGCGACCGAGCGCGGAATCGAGCACTTCGAGGCGTGGATCCTCGGCTCCTCGCCGACGCCGCCGCTGCGCGACGAGCTGCACATGAAGATCGCGCTCTGCCGGCCTGGCAACCTGCCGCGGCTGATCGATGTTGTCTATGGCCAGGAACTCGCGTGCATGGGTCGCTTGCGCGATCTCACGAAGCGCTCCGAAAGCTCCTTCGGCTCCGGCGTCATCGGTGGCTCGGGCATCGCCGGTGGCACCACGGCGGATGAGCCCCAGGACTGGTCGAGGTTGATGCGGACGCTCGCCAACGATGCCGAGATCGCGCTGTGGAGGGCGCGGATCGACTGGCTGCGCAGCGCGAGGGAGCTGCTGAAGCGATTGCTCAAGCAGGCGGAACGTCCCAACGCGGTTCGTGTGCTGGCCGCAGATCATGTCGTTGTGACGCATGGCATGAGTAGTCAGAACTGAATATTCAGGGCCGCCTTGCGGGCGGCTGCGAGAACGGCATGATTGTGAGTGCGCGATGAATGTGAACACCGCTGGAGTCGTCACGATCGAGCTCTCCAAGGCCCAGGTCGATCAGGTCATCCGCGCTGCGGGCCAGGGCGGGACGATGTCGGTGCTGCTGTCGGCGCTGAAAGACGCGAGCTGGACGCTCGCGCCGGAGTCCGAGGAGCACGTGTTGCCGGCGCAGATGGAGGACCGGCGCCTGTCGCGCTCGCTGCTTGCGGGGCTGCTCGTGCTGTCGTGCTTTCCCGCGGACGGAGGCCATCTGGGCATCGCCGAACTGGCGCGCATGCTCGGGATGAACACGAGCACCACGCACCGCTACGTGACGACGCTCCTGGCTGTCGGCCTGCTCGAGCGCGATGCGGCGACGCGCCGATACCGGCTAGCCGCGCCCTGAGCCGTTACCCACCCCGGTCGCGGCACTCCCGCCCCCGATACTGCGCCTCAGAGTTTGCGCTCGAGGCGCTTGGCGATCCCGGTCACCGCCGCGAGGTCGAGCCGGGTGCCCCAGACGAACGGTACGCCGACGACGTCGAAGCTGCGCCGGCGCAGGCGCGCGAGCTGGTTGTGCTGGAAGCGCGCGCGTTCGTGAACGGCGATTGCAGCCCGTGCGGCCGAGGCGGTGACGTCGCGCGAGTCGTCTGCGAGCGGTGCGATGCGGCGGAGCTCGGCGGCGGTGAAGCGCCGCGGCAGCAGCGCGTTGACGACGACCGCGGACAGGCTGCGACCGAGCCGGGTGCCCAGCGCGTCGTCGAGCTCGAGTGCCTCGGTGACGGCCATCTCGGTTGCGAGCGCGACCGCGAGGTAGCCCGAGCGCGACGGGCTCTCGAGCAGCTCCTGCACCTGGCGTGTCTGTCCGGCGATCGGGCCGACACGGGCGATCGCGCCGAACGTGTGGGGTGAGCTGAGCATGCCGAGCGCGTGCCCGGTGGCGGGAGCGTCGAGCACGACGAGGTCGTAGCCGCCGGCGCTGTTGCGCCGGCCCTGCTCGCGGGTCAGCTGCCAGATCTTAACCATCGCGACGAGCTCCTTGGCGCCGGGCGCGGCGGCGGCGAAGTACTGGAAGGTTCCGCTGGAGGCGAGCACGCGGCCGGAGACGCGGCCGCCGAGCGCCTGCAGCCACTCGAGCAGCGCGCGGTCGGGGTCGATGGAGATGCTCGACAGGCGCTCCTGCAGGCGCGTCTCCAGTCCGGGCGCCGCCGCCGCGAGGCCGAAGAGCCGGGGCAGCCGGCTCTCCTGGCCGAGCTCAACGACGATCGTGCGCCGGCCGGCGCTCGCCGCGAGCAGCCCGAGGGCGGCGGCGACGGTCGTCTTGCCGACGCCACCCTTGCCGGTGACCACGAGCAGCTTGCGGTCGAGTACGGAATGCATCGCCGTGGCAGTGTGTCTGAAACGCGACGACGCGCGAGCCGAGGGGCGGGGCAGAGGCGAGGTGCAGGGACCGTACAATCGTGCGGATGAGCGCACGGGCCGAGGATCGCGACGTAAACGACGAGGAGCAGGTCGGGATCGACGATCTGCTCGTATACGACGGCGACGGCCTGGTGCCGTGCATCGTGCAGGACTGGCGCACCGGCGAGGTGCTGACGCTGGCGTACATGAACGAGCGAGCGCTCGCGCGTACGCGCGACACCGGCGAGCTGCACCTGTGGAGCCGCTCACGCGGCGAGCAGTGGCACAAGGGTGAAACGAGCGGCAACGTGCAGACGGTGCGCGCGCTGCGCGTGGACTGCGACGGCGACGCGCTGCTCGCGCTGGTGGAACCTGCGGGCCCGGCGTGCCACACGGGCGAGCGCACGTGCTTTCACCGCGGCGAGCTCGACCGGGGGGCGCCGTACGAGACGCTGCCGGCGCTCGAGCGCACGGTCGCGGAGCGCGCTCGCGAGCGGCCCCGAGGCTCGTACACGGTCGAGCTGCTGGACGACCCGGCGCTGATCGGCGAGAAGGTGATGGAGGAGGCCGAGGAGGTCGCGCGCGCGGCCCGCGAGGAGTCCGATGCGCGCGTGGACGAAGAGGCGGCAGATGTGCTGTACCACCTGCTGGTGCTCCTGCGCAGCCGCGGGCGCGCGCTCACGGACGCTGAGCGGGTGCTCGATGGCCGTCGCTCCTAGCGCACCCGGCACGAGCGCCCTGGGCGTCGCGCCGAGCCTCGAGCGTGCGCGTGAGCTCGCGCGCACATACGAGCAGATACCGCTGTCGTACAGCTTCATCGAGGATTGCGAGACGCCGGTGTCGGCGTTCCTGAAGCTGCGCGCGCTGGCGCCGGGGGAGCCTGCGTTCCTGCTGGAGTCCGCCGATCAGGGACAGCGGGTCGGGCGTTGGTCGTTCATCGGCTTCCGGCCGCGGTCGGTGCTGCGCTGGTCGCTGGCCGACGGTGGCGACCCGTACGCGCTGGCGGCCGAGCGCGTCGCGCACTTTCACCAGGCGCCGCTCGAGGCCGCGCGCGCAAGTGAGGCGGACGAGCCTCCATTCATCGGCGGCGCGGTGGGCTTCTTCGGCTACGACCTGGTGCGCACGGTCGAGCCGCTTGGCGCACCACCTGGCGGGCCGGACGGGGATCCTCTGGGCCTGCCCGACATGGCGCTGATGCTGTCGGATGCGCTGGTGGTGTTCGACCACCTGAAGCACACGGTCACGATCATCGCCAACGCGGACCTATCGAAGATAGGCCCGGCCGAGCCGGATATCGAGCGAGCATACGAGCAGGCGGCGCGCACGATCGGCGAGGTGCGCTGCGCGCTCGCGGGCCCGGTCCCGCGCGGCGAGCCGGCGCTCGGCGCGGACGCCTCCGCGCGCACCATGCCGGCGTTCGAGTCGAACATGCCGCGCGAGCGCTTCGAAGCGATGGTGGCGCGGATCGTCGAGTACATCTTCGCCGGCGACGCCTTTCAGGTGGTGCCCTCGCAGCGCTGGTCGGCGCGGGTGCCGGTGGAGGCGTTCTCGATCTATCGCGGCCTGCGCGCGGTGAACCCGAGCCCGTACATGTATTTCCTCGACTTCGGCGACTTCCAGGTCGCTGGGGCGAGCCCCGAGCCGCTGCTGACGGTCAACGGGCGTCGCGTCAACACCAAGCCGATCGCGGGCACGCGCCCACGCGGCGCCACGCCTGAGGAGGACCGGCGAATCGCGGGCGAGCTGCTGGCCGACGAGAAGGAGCGCGCGGAGCACGTGATGCTCGTGGACCTCGGGCGCAACGACCTCGGGCGCGTGTGCGAGTACGGGAGCGTGGTGGTGGACGAGCTGATGGAGGTCGAGACCTACAGCCACGTGATGCACATCGTGTCATCGGTTTCAGGCACGCTGCGCGAGGAGGTGGGCGCGATGGACGCGCTGCGCTCGGTGCTGCCGGCGGGGACGCTGTCGGGCGCGCCGAAGGTGCGCGCGATGCAGATCATCGACGAGCTCGAGCCGATCAAGCGTGGCGGCTACGGCGGCGCGATCGGCTACCTGAGCTACGCCGGCGACCTCGACACGGCGATCCACATCCGCACGGTCGTGGTCAAGGACGGCGTGGCGCACGTGCAGGCCGGCGGCGGCACAGTCGCGGACGCCAAGCCCGAGTACGAGTACGAGGAGTCGGTGGCGAAGTCGCGCGCGGCGATGCGCGCGGTCGAGCTGGCGTGTGAACAGCCCGACTGGGCGTGAAGCCGATGAAGGTTCTCGTTCTCGACAACTACGACTCGTTCACGTACAACCTCGTCCAGTACCTGGGCGAGCTCGGGGCGGATCTGCACGTGGTGCGCAACGATCGCGCGAGCGTGGATGAGCTGCTGGACGGCGGCTACGAGCGCTGCGTGGTCTCCCCGGGTCCGTGCACGCCGGAGCAGGCGGGCATAACGCTTGAGCTCGTGCGGCGAATGCCCGAAGCGGGGGTTCCGACGCTGGGGGTGTGCCTCGGGCATCAGGCGCTCGCGCAGGCGTTCGGCGGGCGCTGGAAGCTGCACGCGCCGGTGCACGGCAAGGCGACGAGCATCGAGCACGACGGTCGCACGATCTTCCAGGGCCTGTCCTCGCCGCTGACGGTCGGGCGCTACCACTCGCTGGTGGTCGACGACGAGCTACCGGACTGCCTGGAGGCGAGCGCGCACGGCGACGGCGTGCTGATGGGCGTGCGCCACCGCGAGCTGCCGGTGGAGGGCGTGCAGTTCCACCCGGAGTCGGTCCTCACCGAACAGGGCCGTGAGCTGCTCGCCAACTTCCTCGCGCCATTCTCTGTATAACCATCGCTATACAGCGTTTTTTCTCTTACTCATACCGAACCGATGCCGAGAAGCACTGAACCGATGCCGAGAAGCACTGAACCAATGCCGAGAAGCAGATGCCAAACGCGATCCTGACCCACGCAACCGACCAACTCGCGTCGAGCAAGGATCTGAGCGCCGATGAGACGGCGGAGGTGCTGGCGGAGATCATGCACGGCGAGGTCTCGGAGATCCAGATCGCGGGCTTCCTGATCGCGCTGCGCACGAAGGGGGAGACGGTGGAGGAGTTGACGGGGCTGGCGCGCACGATGCGCGCGCTGGCGGCGCACGTTCCCACCGACCGCGAGGACCTGCTGGACACGGCGGGGACGGGTGGCGGGCGCAGCAGCTTCAACGTCTCGACGACCGCGGCGCTGATCGCGGCGGGCGCGGGTTGCGCGGTGGCGAAGCACGGCAATCGCTCGGCGACGAGTCGCTCGGGCTCTGCGGATCTGCTCGAGGCGCTCGGCGCGCGCATCGACCTCGGTCCGGAGGCGGTGGCGGCGTGCATCGACGAGGCGGGCTTCGGGTTCATGTTCGCGCCGGCGCACCATCAGGCGACGCGCTTCGTGATCCCGGTCCGGCGCGAGCTGGCGGTGCGCACGATCTTCAACCTGCTCGGCCCGCTGACGAACCCGGCGGGAGCCCGTCGCCAGCTGATCGGCGTGTCCGACGCCGCGTTCCTGGAGAGGATGGCGGGCGCCCTGGCGCGGCTGGGTGTCGATCGCGCGCTGGTGGTGGCGGGCGAGGACGGCCTCGACGAGGTCTCGGCGGACGCGCCGACGAAAGTGGCCGAGGTCAACGGCGAGGAGATCAGCCACTACGTGCTCGAGCCGGAGGATGTCGGCGTCGTGCCCGGCGATGGCTCGACCGCGCAGCAGGCGCCGGCCGGCGGAACACCGGCGGAGAACGCGCAGGTGACGCGCGCGATCCTGGAGGCGGGCGCGGGCGGCGAGCGCCCGGCGGGGGAGCGGCTGGCGGTGATCAACGCTGGTGCGGCGATCTACGCGGCCGGCCGGGTGGACTCGATCGCTGAGGGCGTGGAGGCCGCGCGCCAAGCGCTCGCGGAGGGCGCGGCCGCAGATGCGCTTGAGCGCTTCGTGCAGGCCAGCCAACGGCACGCTCCTGTGAGCGCGGCAGGATGACCCAGCGCACGGAGACGGTGCTGGATCGGATCCTCGCGGAAACACGCGAGGAGCTCGAGCGGCGCAAGCGCGAGCGTCCGCTCGACGAGGGCTCGCTCGCTCGCGCTCGGCGGCCTGTGGGCGAGCGTCGCTTCCGCGACGCGCTCGGCGGCCCGGAGATCGGCGTGATCGCGGAGTTCAAGCGCCGCTCGCCCTCGGCGGGAGCGCTGCGCGAGCGCCCGGAGCTGGCCGAGATCGTCAGCGCGTACGCACGTGGCGGCGCGGTGGCCGTGTCGATCCTCACGGAGGGCCCGAACTTCGACGGCGCGCTCGAGGACCTGCGGGCCGCGCGCGCGGTGTGCGAGCTGCCGCTCCTGCGCAAGGACTTCATCGTCAACATCTACCAGCTGCACGAGGCGCTGATCGCGGGCGCGGACGCGGTGCTGTTGATCGTGGCGGCGTTGGAGACAACGGAGCTGGCCGCGCTGCACAACGCGGCGCGCGCACTCGGGCTGGACGTGCTTGTGGAGGTCCACGACGCCCGCGAGCTGCGCAGCGCGCTGGAGCTCGGGGCGGACATCGTCGGTGTGAACAACCGCGACCTGCGTGACTTCAGCGTCGATCTGGCGCGCACGGAGGCGCTGATGGATGAGATCCCGGCCGGTGTGACGGTGGTCTCCGAGTCGGGGATCGTCGGCGCCGAGCAGGTGCGGCGGCTGCACGAGCGCGGCGTGAACGCGGTGCTCGTAGGAGAGACGCTGATGCGCTCGGATGATCCGGCGGCGTCGTTGGCGGCGCTGAGAACGTTTTAGGTAGGCTCACGCCGCTCTTTAGATTGTGTTCACACCGAGCATCCATCCTGACCTGCGATGAAGCGCATGTTTGTAATCCCGTTCGTCTCCGCGCTGATCGGCGCGGGGGTCGTGGTGGCCGTGATCGCGGCGGCCGGCGGCCTGGGAGAAAACACGAAGACGCTCGTCACGACGGTCGAATCCGTGGCGCCGACGCCCTCCAACGCCTCAGAGCGCACAACGGGGATGTCGCCGCACGAAGCCTACGTGCGCGACGCCCCGGGCGTGGCGTTCGTGACCTCGACGGTCGTGCAGAAGTCGGAATCCTCGCCGTTCAACCTGTTCGGTGAACAGACCCAGCGCCAGGGCACGGCAACCGGCTCGGGCATCGTGATCGACGCCAACGGGACAATCCTCACGAACTACCACGTGGTCGAGAACGCGGTGAAGGTGACGGTCAGCTTCGAAAAAGGCAAGTCCGTCGAAGCCAAGGTGGTCGGCAAGGATCCCTCCGACGATCTCGCGATCCTGCGCATCCCGACTGACGGCCTGACGCTGCACCCGTTGAAGCTGGGTGACTCGAGCGCTGTCCAGGTCGGCGACCCGGTGTACGCGATCGGCAACCCGTTCGACCTCGAACGCACGCTCACGACCGGTGTGATCTCCGCGCTGCAGCGCGAAATCACGGCGCCGAACGGGTTCACGATCAATCACGTCCTGCAGACCGACGCGCCGATCAACCCCGGCAACTCGGGCGGGCCGCTGCTCAACATCAACGGCGAAGTGATCGGCATCAACTCGCAGATCGAGACGGGCGGCAACGGTGGCGGCAGCGTCGGCATCGGCTTCTCGATCCCGATCAACACGGCCAAGTCGCAGATCGCGACGCTGGAGAAGGGCGGCACGGTGCGTGGCGCCTACCTGGGCCTGACCTCGCGTACGGTCAACGGCTCGCTGTCGGCGCTCAACCTGCCGGTGAAAAGCGGAGCGCTGGTGGAAAGCGTGCAGCCTGGCACGGCCGCGCAGAAGGCGGGCATCCGTGGCGGCAAGGTCGCCACCACGACCGAAGAAGGACAGGTGGCAGTCGGCGGCGACATCATCGTGGCGATCGACGGCAAAGCGGTGAACAGCTCACAGGACCTGGCCGAAGACATCGAGGCGAAGAAACCGGGCGACACGATCAGCATCGGCCTGTGGCGCGCTACGGGCAACGGCAAATACGAACACAAAACCGTCACCGCCAAGCTGGGCGAACGACCGAACTCGGTCGAAAACCCCAACACGCCCGAAGGCTAGACACAGCTGACGCGAAGCTCGCGGCGACGGTATGTCGCTACGGTTGAGGTATGGACCAGAGCGACACGCGTGTGAAGATCTGCGGCATCACCAGCCTCGCCGACGCGGAGCTCGCGACGGAGCTGGGAGCGTGGGCGCTCGGGATGATCTTCTACGAGGGATCTCCCCGGCGCTGCGCGCTGGCCGAGGCGCAGGTGATCGCGGCGGCGCTGCGCCGTCGCGTGGAGCTGTGCGGGGTGTTCGTGAACGCGCCGCTCGAGCAGATCGTCGGCGACTGCGAGCAGGTCGGGCTGAGCATGGTCCAGCTGCACGGCGACGAGGGACCGTCGTTCTGCGCGGAGGTGGCGCGCAGGACGGGCACGCGCGTGATCAAGGCCGCGCAGGTGGCGGGCCCGGCCGACGTGCAGGATCTCGAGCGTTATCACGTGGACTTCCACCTGCTCGACGCGCGCGCGAAGGCGGTGGCGCGCCAGGGCATGCGCGGCGGGACGGGGGAGACGTTCGACTGGGGGCTGGTGCTGGCGCGGCGCTCGAAGGTGCCGTTGATCCTCAGCGGCGGGCTCACACCGGAGAACGTCGCCGAGGCGATCTCCCTGGTGCACCCCTACGCGGTCGACAACGCGAGCGGCACCGAGTCCGCGCCCGGTCACAAGGACCCCGAGCGGCTGCGGGCGTTCTTCGCGGCGGTCGCCGAGGCGCGCGTGCAGCCGGCGGAGATCGGTCAGCCAGCGTGAGCGCCGACAGCGACGCGCCCGCGCTCGAGCATCGCTTCGGGCCCTACGGCGGGCAGTTCGTGCCCGAGACGCTGATGCCGGCGCTGGCGGAGCTCGAGCATGCGTGGGAAGCCGCCCGCCGTGACCCCGTATACCTGGCGGAGCTGAGCGGACTGCTGCGCGACTTCGGCGGGCGCCCCTCGCCGCTGTACCGCGCGCGCAGGCTGTCCGAGCGGGTGGGACGACCCGTATATCTGAAGCGCGAGGATCTCAACCACACGGGCTCGCACAAGCTCAACAACGCGCTCGGCCAGGCGCTGCTGGCCAAGCGCATGGGCAAGCGGCGGATCATCGCGGAGACCGGCGCGGGCCAGCACGGTGTGGCGACTGCGACGGTGTGCGCGCTGCTGGACATGGAGTGCGTGGTGTACATGGGCGTCGAGGACACGCGCCGCCAGCGCCCGAACGTGCAGCGCATGCAGCTGCTGGGCGCGACAGTCGAGCCGGTGGACGCGGGGGCGAGGACGCTGAAGGAGGCGACCTCGGCGGCGATCCGCGACTGGGTGACGAACGTGCAGAGCACGCACTACGTGATCGGCTCGGCGGTCGGCCCGGCACCGTACCCGGCGCTGGTACGCGACCTGCAGCGCGTGATCGGCGACGAGGCGCGCGCGCAGATGCTCGAGCACGAGGGCCGGCTGCCGGCACGCGTGGTGGCGTGCGTCGGCGGCGGCTCCAACGCGATCGGGATCTTCACGGCGTTCATCGCCGACGAGCAGGTCGAGCTCGTCGGCGTCGAGGCGGGCGGCGATGGCATCGACACCGATCGCCATGGCGCGCCGCTGACGGTCGGTGGACGCCCGGGCATCCTGCACGGCTCGCGCTCGGCGGTGATGCAGGACGAGGAGGGCCAGATCGTGCAGGCGCACTCGGTCTCGGCCGGTCTTGACTATCCGGGCGCCGGTCCCCAGCACGCGTACCTGCGCGACACCGCGCGCGCACGCTACGTGGCGGTGACCGACGCGCAGGCGCTGGCGGCCTTCCGCGAGCTTGCGCGGCTGGAGGGCATCATCCCGGCGCTGGAGACGGCGCACGCGCTCGCGTGGGTGCTCGCGCAGAACGACGGCGAGCTCGACCTCGTGTGCCTGTCCGGTCGCGGCGACAAGGACCTGGCCGAGGTGCTCGCGGGCGGCGACGCATGAGCGCGGTGGAGGTAAGCGGGACCGAGCGCATCGCGCAGGCGTTCGCGCGCACGAGCAAGCGCGCGGCGTTGATGCCGTACGTGATGGGCGGCTTCCCGACGCTCGCTGACTCGCTGCGGATCGGCGAGGCGTGCGTGCAGGCGGGCGCGGACCTGATCGAGCTCGGCCTGCCCTACTCTGACCCGCTGGCGGACGGCCCGGTGATCCACGCCGCCGGCACGCGCGCGCTCGCCGCGGGCGCGAACGTGGCGGGCGTGCTCGAGGTCGCGCACGCGCTGTCTGCGAGCGTTCCGGTGGCGTTGATGTGCTACGCGAACATGGTGTTCGCCCCCGGCGTGGATGCGTTTGTGGAGCGCCTGGCGCGCAGCGGGGCGTGCGGGATGATCGTGCCGGACCTGCCTCACGGCGAGGCCCCGGAGGTGCTGGAGGCGTGCGACGCGCACGGGCTCGCGTTGATCCCGCTGGTGGCGCCCACGACCACCCCGGAGCGCCTGGCCGCGATCGGCGCCGACGCCCGGGGATTCATGTACACGGTGTCGGTCGTCGGCACCACCGGCGAGCGCCACGCGCTCGGCGCGGACCTCGCGGAGATCATCGCCCGTGCGAAGGCGAGCACGCACGTGCCGGTCGCGATCGGCTTCGGGATCGGCACGCCCGAGCAGGCCCTGCATGCAGCGCAGGCGGGTGCGGACGGCGTGATCGTGGGCACGCGCCTGGTGCGCGCGGCCGCCGAGGCGGCCGATCCGGCGGAGGCGGTGGGCGTGGTGGTGGGCGAACTGGCGGCGGGTCTGCACGCGACCGATGCGCGAGCGGCCAGCTAGGATTCGCCGCGCATGGGATTCGTCATGACCATCACCGGCGGCCTGGTCCTCTGGATCGTGTTCTGGGCGACCGGGACGAGCGGGTTCGACGCCTTTCTGCTGGCCGCGGCGGTCATCCTGGTGGGCGCGACGGTCAAGGTCGTCTCCGGCTATCTGCCCGGCCGTCGCAGCTAGCGCTCGCGTGCTCGCGCGCTGGCTGGGCCTGGTCGCTCTCGCCGCCGCGTTCCTTGTGCTCGTCGGATGCGGCAACGTCACGGTCTCGGACGTGGCCGAAGCGACCGACGACCAGCTGACTGTCTACTCGAGCCTGCCGCTGCAGGGGCCCGAGGCGGGCACCTCTGAACAGATCGTGGACGGCGAGAAGCTCGCGCTCGCCGACGCGGACCACCGCGCGGGGGCGTTCAAGATCGACTACGTCTCGCTAGATGACTCGAGCCCGACCAGCGGCCAGTGGAATCCCGGCATCACGGCGACGAACGCCAAGACCGCCGCCCAGGACACGAGCACGATCGCCTATCTCGGCGATCTCGACTCGGGTGCGACGGCGGTCTCGCTGCAGTTCGTCAACGAGGCGGGCATCCTGCAGATCAGCCCGTCCAGCCCGTACGTCGGGCTGACCTCCTCGCTGGAAGCGGGACAGGACGAGCCCGAACGCTTCTACCCGAGCGGTAAACGCACGTTCGTGCGCCTGCAGCCGGGTGACATCGGCCAGGCGCAGGCGCAGGTCCAGCTGATGAAGTCGCTGGGCGTGCACCGGCTGTACGTGCTCGACGACCAGGAACCGTTCGAGATGCCGCTGGCGGACATCGTCGCCGACTTCGCCGAGCGCGCGGGCATCACGGTGGTGACGCACGACAGCATCTCGACCGCGCCTGAAGCGGTGTTCACCGGCGCGGTCGAAAAAATCGTCGAAAGCCATGCGCAGGCGGTGTTCCTGGCGGGCTCAGAAGGGCCCGGCACCGTTGCGCTGTGGCGCGACCTGTACCGCGCGGAACCGAACCTGCTGTTGCTCGGATCGAGCTCGATGGACGGCGAAGCGTTCACCTCGCAGATCGGCTCCGCGGGGGCGAACACCTTTCTCACGACACCTGTGCTTCCGGCCCGCCTTTACCCGCCGGCGGCCCAGGGCGTGCTGCGCCACTACCGCAGCGTGTTCGGAGCCGAAGGTGGGCCATACGCGCTGTACGGGTACGAGGCGATGACGCTCGTGCTCGACGCGGTCAGAGGCGCGGGCGCGCGCGGCAACGACCGCCAGACGGTGATCGACCGCGTGTTCGCGACCCGGGAGCGCAACTCGGTGATCGGGCGCTACTCGGTGCAGTCCAACGGCGAAACCACGCTGTCGCAATACGGCGTGGATCGTGTCAGCGGCGGGCGTGCGGTGTTCCTCCGCGCCGTCCCGATCGGCTCGCCCGCCCCGTAAGCGCGCGAGCGTCGGCACGCGGACACGCGCTCAGCCGCTGGCCGGCTGCAGGCTGAGGGCCAGGCGGAAGCGCTGCACGTCGCCGCCGAGTTCGCGCCCGCCGCCGGCGAGCGTCGTCAGCGAGCGCAGGTAGGGCACGAACTTGGAGATCGACGGGTCTTCGATCAGCCCGACCGCTTCGAGCAGACCGAGGAACGTCGGGAAGTCGACGATCAGGCTCGGCTGGATGCCTTCGCCGAGCTTCGCGGCTGCGGCCGTTCGGGTCGGCGATGTTGACAGCGTGCTCGGCGGGCTGAGCGCGGCTGCGACGGATGCTTCGCCGACGCCGAGCACGAACTTGGCCTGACCGGCCGAGTCGCGTCCGTCTGCGATGTAGAGCACCACGGGCAGCCCGCTGATGCGCGCTGCGACGGCCGCTTCGGTACCGGGGATCGAGGCCGGCGAGACCGAGCCGCCGGCTTTGCTCAGCTGCTGGCCGAGCGCGGCGACCGCCGCGCGCGAGCGGGCGGGGTCCTTCGAGGCGATCGTGACCGCGGCCTTCAGTTCCAGCAGGTTGGCGCCGCTGGCGAAGATTCCGCCCGAGCCCATCCAGCTGGCGAACTCGGCTCTGGCCTGCGCGGTGTTCGCGCCGAGCTCGCGCAGCGGCGTGATCAGGCCCTGCAGCAGCCCGGCGACGCTGAGGCCCGAGGTGCTTTCGGGCGGACCGCCAGTGAGCGTGCTCCCGAGCGAGGCGAGCGTCTGCAGGCCCTGTGCGTCCTGGCCGAGGGTGGCGCCGACGTGGCCGAGGCCGATCGCGAGCCAGGATTCGCCGGGCAGTTCGCCGAGCGCCTGGGCGCCTTCGGGATCGGCGGCGAGCAGTCCGCCTCCCGATGTCGAGGACCCCGATGCGAGGGTGTCGGCGTCGAGCGTCAGCGAGCTGGCGGACGGCACGAGCGAGATGTTCGCCTGCTGGGCGCCCGCGAGCAGGCTCAGCACCCCGGCCGCGCCTTCCGTCGCGCCGCCCGCTTGCTTGGCGGCGGCATCCGTCGCGCTCGCGGGGTTGGAGTAGACGTGGGCGAGGGCTTCAGAGGGCGCCGCGGCGAGCAGCTTGGCGTATGCGCTCGTGTTTGCCAGGGCGTCGCCGCCGTGGGTCGTTTCGATCACGCTGTGCAGCCCGGATTCGCTGCCTATCACCGCGAAGCGGTCGACGAGCCCGAAGGCGACGCCTCCCGAGTTGACCTCGTAGCGAACGCCGTGGTAGCTCGTCGCGTGAGCGCCCGCCTTCGCGGCCTGGCTGTCGAGGAACGAGCTCGCCTTGGCGGTGTCGCTCGTGTCCAGCACGATCGCGCCCTGGGCGCCGCTGGCGCCGAATGCGAACGTGCCCGCGCTCGAGCCTCCGAGCAGGCCCTGCTCGAGCTGGGAGGGCAGCGTGCCCGCCCCGCTCAGCGACGTGAGGAAGACGCCGGCGTGCGCGCCCAGCCAGGGCGCCAGGTCGCGGCTGAAGCTGAGCGTGGCCGAGCCGGGCGTCTGCAGCGTGCCGAGTAGGCGCAGATACGGGTCGGCCTGGTGGGTGAGGGCCTTGCCCGCCGCCAGCGCGCTCGTCTTCTGTGCGCCGGTCGGTCGTACGGTCGCGCCCGCGTACAACACCGCCGCGGCGGGCGTCGCGGCGGCCGGGTCGGCGGTCGTGCCGGGCGTGCTGCTCGAGCCGCATCCCGCGAGCGTGCCGCCGAACGTCGCCAGCAGCGCTGCGCAGGCGAGCGTCGCCCGGGCGCGTGCCGGCGGGCGGGGAGATGGCGAGGGGGCGGAGGGTGGGGGCAACGCGAGGCTCCTTTCCGAGGCCGCCTGGTGGCGGGGGACGCGATCGTAGCGCCGCGGGCGGACTCCGGCGCCGGGATGCCAGGTTGCAAGCGCCGTTTCGTCTCGCGCTCCTGCACGGCGCGTTGCACTTTTGCGTGCGCCGGGCGCGTTGGCGCATCGGATCGAGAACGCGCGCGTTAGCAGGGGTTTTGGCGGCGGCGACGGTCGTAGGACGCCAAAGTGGGAGAAGATGTGCAAATAGGGTTGCATTGTGGGAGAAAGTGGGATATGTTCGCGGCAGCGAGCCGGGGTGGAGGGGCTCCTCCCACTCCTCCACCTCGGCTCGGTAATCAACTGGAGCCCTCTCACCCCCGCTCTCTATGGTCCCCTTCCGCGGCACCTTCGACCACACCCTCGACGCGAAGAACAGGCTCACCGTGCCGGCCCGCTACCGGGCGGCGCTGGCAGAGGGCGTCGTGCTAGCGATGCCGATCGACCTGAAGCCCTGCGTCGGCGTGTGGCGTCCGGAGGAGTACGAGCGCTACACGCGCCGTGCGCTGGCTGAGCTTCCGCCGCTGTCACCGCGCTTGACCGAGCTCGAGCGCTTCTTCTACGGCAGCTCCCACGACGCCGAGCTCGACTCCGCGGGGCGCATCATGGTGCCGAGCTTCCTCGGCGAGCACGCGGCGCTGGTGAAGGAGGTCGTGGTGGTCGGCGTCGGTGACCGCCTGGAGCTGTGGGCGAGAGACGCATGGAACGAACATCGATCGACGCTGCTGAGCGGCGTCGCGGAGGTGACCGCACGTGTCGACGACGCTGCTTGACGCCAGAGACGCCTGCGAGCAGCAGAGCCGGGCGCCCGAGCTCGCCAAGCGCCGGCGCGGCGCCGGCGAGTCCGGCCGTCCGCCACGCCGCCGGCGGGCGGGGTCCGCGCCGGCGCAGGGCGCGGGCGGCGCGGCGGCGGGGGACGGCTCGCACACGCCGGTGCTCGCGAGCGAGCTGCTCGAGCTGCTCGACCCCAAGCCCGGTCAGCTCGCGATCGACTGCACCTTCGGCGACGGCGGCCACGCGCGGCTGGTGGCCGAGCGCCTGGGCTCCGCGGGGACGCTCGTGGCGATCGACCGCGACCCGCTGGCCGAGCGGCGCTTCGCGCAGCTGGCAGCCGAGACGGCGTGCTCGGTGCGCTTCATCCGCTCCGGCTACGCCGAGGCGCTCGAGCTGCTTGGGCGCGAAGGCGTGCGAGCGGACATCGTGTACTTCGACCTGGGCATGTCCTCGATGCAGGTCGACACGCGCGAGCGCGGCTTCTCCTACTCCTACGAGGCGCCGCTGGACATGCGCATGGACCCGACGCAGGAGCTGAGCGCGCGCGAGCTCGTCGCCGAATGGGACGAGCGCCGCCTGGCGCGCGCGCTGCGCGACTTCGGCGAGGAGCGCCACGCCGGCGCGATCGCCCGCGCGATCGTGCGCCGACGCGAGCAGGCGCCGATCGAGACCACGCTGGAGCTCGTCGAGACGATCAACTCGGCGCTGCCGGCGCCCGCACGATTCGCGGGCGGACATCCGGCCAAGCGCTCCTTCCAGGCTCTGCGGATCGCCGTCAACGACGAGCTGGGGCAGCTCGAGCGCGCGCTCCCACGCGCGTGGGGGCTGCTGCGCGAGGGCGGCGTGCTCGCGGGCATCTCCTTCCAGTCGCTCGAGGATCGGCGCGTCAAGCGCTTTCTCGCCGAGCGCGCCCGCGGTTGTATCTGCCCGCCCGACCTGCCCGTGTGCGCGTGCGGCCGCGAGCCCCAGGCGGCGCTGCTCACGCGCCGCTCGGTCGTCGCGTCCGCCGAGGAGCTCGCGCGCAACCCGCGCGCGGCGTCGGCTCGCCTGCGCGCGGCTAGGAAGCTGGCCGACGACGAGGAGCTGGCGCCGTGACCCCGCCCGCAGCGGCTGCGGCAACCAGTCCAGCCGGCCCCGCTCGACGCACCCGCGCCCCGGTTCCTGCCCGCCCGCGCGTGGCCCCGCGGCGCCCGCCCCGGCGCATCTCCGGCCCCCTCCGCGTCCCGGCAGGACGCAGCGCGCGGCCGAGCCAGGCGCAGACCCAGGCACAGCATGGCCTGGTGCTCGGCGTGCTGGGCGCGCTGGACGGCGTCTCGCGCAGCGGCGCGCTCGACCGGCTGATCCGCGGGCGGATCTGGATCGCGGTGATCGCGTTCGCGCTGATCGGCATCGTGACGCTGCAGCTGCTCGTGCTGCAGCTGAACGCGAGCATCGGCCGCTCGCTCGTGCGCGAGGCCCAGCTCCAGCGCGCGAACGCGGCGCTGAGCATCGAAGGCTCGGAACTGTCAGCGGGCGAACGCGTCGAGTCCCAGGCGGGACGCATCGGCATGCAGCTCGTGCCGCTGGGCGCGCTGCGCTTCCTGACGGCAAGCCCGCGCGGCGACGTCGCCCGCGCGGCGGCGGCCCTGAAGGCGCCGGTGCACGCCACGGGCTCCGGTGAAGCCGGCGCCGCCACGACCCAGACCGCGAGCGCCACCACGGCCGCCACGGGCGCGCCAGCCTCCGGCGAACAGGCGCCGTCGGGCGAAGCGAGCACGGGCTCCTCGACGCAGACATCGACCCCGACCGGCGAAGCGGGCACGAGCGGCGGCGAAGCAAACGCCCCCACCTCCGAAACCCCCGGCTCGAGCGCTTCGAGCACAGCCTCGGCGCCCGCCTCGACAGCGGGCGCGAGCGCGGCGACACCCACCGAAGCACCGACGGCGGGCACGGTGGGCGGTGCCGGTGGGGTTGGCGCTGGCCAGCCAAGCGGCGCGGGATAGGCACGTGGCGGTGCTCCAGCGCCGTGTCGGCGCGATCTTCGCCCTGTTCTTCGCGCTGCTCGTGATCGCGGCCGGAAGGACGGTGTATCTCGGGGTTGTGCAGGGAGCGACGCTGCGCAAGGCCGCGAGCAACGAGCAGCTGACGACCGAAGCGGTGACCGCGCCGCGCGGCACGATCACTGACCGCAACGGGGTCGATCTGGCGATCTCCGAACCGGCGCAGGAAATCTCAGCCGATCCATATCTGATCACCGACCCGTTGGAAGCCGCGCGCCAGCTCGCGCCGCTGCTCGGCCAGACGCAGTCGGTCGTGCTGCGCAAGCTCTCCGAACGCTCGGGCTTCGTTTACCTGGCACGGGCGCTGCCGGCGCAGGCTGCGCAGGAGGTGCTCGCGCTGAAGATCGCAGGCGTCAACGGCACGCCGGTGATGCGCCGGGTGTATCCGCGCGGCGCGCTCGCCGCGCAGGTGCTGGGCATGGTCGGGACCGAAGGAAGCGGCCTGGCGGGCCTTGAGTACTCGCGCAACAAGCTGCTCGAGGGCCGCTCCGGAGAGCGGCGTGTGGTCAGCGACGCGCGCGGTCAGCCGGTGTCGATCAGCGAATCTCAGCAGGAGGCGCCGGGCGAGTCGCTGGGGCTGACGCTCGACACCAACATCCAGCAGCGCGTCGAAGACGTGCTCGGCGCGGTGGCGAAGGTCTACGAACCGAAGGACGCGACGGCGATCGTGATGGACCCGAGCACCGGGGCGATCCTCGCGCTCGCCAACTGGCCGCAGCTCAACGCCAACGATCCCGGCGCCTCCTCGCAGGAAGACATGGAGGATCGCGCGGTCGGCCTGGACTACGAACCGGGCTCGACGTTCAAGGTGGTGACGGTCTCGGGAGCGCTGGAAGCCGGCCTGATCACGCCGAGCTCGAGCTTCAACATCCCCGATCAGATACAGGTTGCCGAAAAGACGATCCACGACGACACCGAACATCCCGAAGAAATGCTCACCGCTGGGCAGATCCTGGCTCGCTCGAGCAACGTCGGCGCGATCACGATCGCCAAACTCGAGGGCCCGGAAACGTTCAACCGCTGGGTGCATCGCTTCGGCTTCGGAGCCCCGACGGGCGTGGGCCTGCCCGGTGAGGAAGCCGGTGTGACGCTCGCGCCGGCCCAGTACTCGGGCTCCTCGATGGGCAACCTGCCGATCGGGCAGGGCGAGCTGGTGACGCCGATGCAGATGGCCACGGCATACGCGGCGATCGCCAACGGCGGCATCCTGCGCCCGCCGCACATCGTGCGCGCGGTCGGCGGGCGCGTACAGCCCGAGCCCGCCGGTCATCGCATCATCTCGGCGACCACCGCCGCCGAGCTGCGACACATGCTCGAAGGCGTGCTCGGCCCGGAAGGCACCGCCAGCCAGGTCTCGATCCCCGGCTACAAGCTCGCGGGCAAGACGGGCACGGCCAACAAGATCGACCCCGAAACGGGCGAATACTCCCAGAGCAAATACGTCGCGTCGTTCATCGGCTTCGCGCCGGCGTCGGACCCGAAGCTGCTGTGCGCGGTCGTCGTCAACGAACCCCAGGCCGGCTCGATCTACGGCGCCAAGGTGGCCGCGCCGGCGTTCGGCCAGATCATGAGCTTCGCGCTGCCGTACCTGGGAATCGCGCCGGGGTAGGCGTCCGCGACGGCGCGGCTGGCGCAGGGGGGCTCCTACCCCTTGAGTAGCATCAGCGCATGCGACTGGACGGGTTGATCGCCGCCGAGCTGGCGGGCGAGGCGGCTGGCGTGGAGATCACCGGTCTCGCGTATGACAGCCGCGACGTGGCGTCAGGAGACCTGTTCTTCTGCGTCAGCGGCTTTCGCAGCGACGGCCACGACTTCGCCGCCGAGGCGGTGCGGGCGGGCGCCGCGGCGCTCGTCGTCGAGCGCCCGCTGGACCTCGGCGTGCCGGAGGTGCTGGTCTCCTCCGCGCGCGCCGCGATGGCGCCCGCGGCGGCGCGCTTCTACGGCGATCCTGCGCGCGAGCTGCGGGTCGTGGGCATGACGGGCACCAACGGCAAGACGACGACCGCGTACCTCGTGCGAGCGCTGCTCGAAGCGGCGGGCGTGCCGTGCGGACTGCTGGGCACGGTCAAGTCGGTGATCGGCGGGCGCGAGCGGATGGTGGCGCGCACGACGCCCGAGGCGATCGACCTGCAGGCGGACCTGCGGGCGATGCTCGACGGCGGCGAGCGCGCGTGCGCGATGGAGGTCTCCTCGCACGCGCTGGAGCTCGGGCGCACGGACGCGATCGGGTTCGCGGTGGCGGTGTTCACCAACCTGACCCAGGACCATCTCGACTTCCACGCGAGCATGGAGGACTACTTCCAGGCCAAGCGGCGGCTGTTCGTGACCGACGATCCGCCGGCGGTGAGCGTGGTCAACGTGGGCGATCCCTACGGACGCCGGCTGGCATCGGAGCTGGAGGGGGCCTTGACGTTCGCGGTGGACGCTCCGGCGGACTACAGCGCGACGAACCTGCGCTGCGGGCTCGACGGGTGTCGCTTCACGCTGAGCACACCGGTGGGGCAGCGCGAGCTGGCGCTGCCGATGCCGGGGCGCTTCAACGTTGCCAACGCGCTCGGCGCGCTCGCGGCGGCGCACGCGCTCACGGGCGAGCTCGACGTGCTGGTCGCGGCGCTCGAGCGCGGGGTGCGCGTGCCGGGGCGCTTCGAGCCGGTCGAGGAGGGCCAGCGGTTCGCGGTGCTGGTCGATTACGCGCACACGCCCGACTCGCTCGAGAACGTGCTGGGCTCGGCGCGTGAGCTGGTCGAGGCGGCCGGGGAGGGGCGGGTGCTGTGCGTGTTCGGCGCCGGCGGCGACCGCGACCGCGGCAAGCGCCCGCTGATGGGCGCGATCGCCGCGCGCCTGGCCGACGTGGCGATCGTGACCTCCGACAACCCTCGCTCTGAGGACCCGCGAGGAATAATCGAGGAGATCATGGATGGCGTGCCGGCGGACGGCAGCGAGGTGGGCGCGCACCACAGCGCGACGCAGACCATCCGCCAGTGGACGCCGCACGTGTGCGCGATCGTCGATCGGCGCGAGGCGATCGAGCGGGCGATCGCCGACGCACGGCCAGGAGACGTGGTGGTGATCGCGGGCAAGGGCCACGAGCAGGGGCAGGAGCTCGCGGACGGCCGCAAGGTGCCCTTCGATGACGTCGCGGTCGCCCGGGCGGCGCTCGGCCTGCGCACGGAGAGCAAGGTGGCGACCCCCGGCGGCACGTCGGAGGCGGCCCCAAGCGGCGCGCGGGCGGGCGCGCGGTGAGGGACTGGGACACCCGCCATCTCGCCGCCGCGGCCGGCGCGACGCTCGTGCGCCGGTCGGCCCGCGTCGAGGGGCGGCCGGGCCCCGAGGGCGTGAGCATCGACTCGCGCGCGCTGGCGGCGGGCGAGCTGTTCGTGGGCCTGCGCGGCGAGCGCGACGACGGCGGCGCCCACGCCGCTGCCGCGCTCGCCGACGGAGCATGGGGCGTGCTGGTGACTCCCGAGCACGCCGAGGCCGTCGCCGAGACGGCCCCCGGGGGCGTGGTGCTCGCGCACGAGGATCCGCTGGCGGCGCTGCAGAGGCTCGCGCGTGCGTGGCGGCGGGAGCTGCGCGCGCGCGGCGCGATGGTGGTGGCGATCACGGGCTCGACGGGCAAGACCTCGACCAAGGACATCTTCGCGGCGCTGCTCGCCGCGCGCCTGCGGGTGGCGGCGACCCCGGCGAACCTCAACACCGAGATCGGGCTGCCGCTGGCGCTGCTGGGCGCGCCGGGCGACACGGAGCTGGTGGTGCTCGAGATGGCGATGCGCGGTCCGGGGCAGATCGCCGAGCTGACGGCGATCGCCGAGCCGGACGTGGGGGTGATCGTGAACGTCGGGCCGGCGCACCTCGAGCTGCTCGGCTCGCTCGAGGCGATCGCGGCGGCCAAGGCGGAGCTGATCGCGGGCCTCGCGCCGGGCGCGAGCATGGTGGTGCCGGCGGACGAGACGCTGCTGGATCATCACCTGCGCGCGGAGCTGCGCACGATCACGTTCGGCGAGGGCGGCGACGTGCGGCTGCTCGAGCATCGCGCGGACGGCGCGGTCACGATCGAGCACGACGGCGTCCGAATCGAGCTGCAGCCGTCGTTCACACAGGCGTACAACCTGCGCAACCTGCTGGCCGCGGTGGCGGCGGCGCGCGCGCTCGGGTACACGCCGCGGGGGGGACTCGACGTGCGCTTCTCGGCGATGCGCGGCCAGCGCGAGGAGCTGCCCGGTGGCGTGGTGCTCGTCGCAGACTGCTACAACGCCAACCCGATGTCCATGCGCGCGGCGATCGACGACCTGGCAGCGACGGCCCCCGCCCGGCGTGTGGCCGTGCTCGGCGACATGCTCGAGCTCGGACCCGACGCGCCGCGCCTGCACCGCGAGATCGGCGAGCACGCCGGCGCCCAGGGCGTCGGGCTGCTCGTGACGGTCGGTGCGCTCGCGGCCGAGATGCGCGCGGGATTCGACGGCGAGAGCCACGCGGTGCCCGATGCGCAGGCCGCGGCCGAGCTGGTGCCGGGCCTGTTGCGCGAGGAAGACACGGTGCTCGTGAAGGGCTCACGTGGCGTGGGCCTCGAGCTGGTGCTCGAGCGCCTGCAGCGCGAGCCCCCGCGGCCGATCACCTCGCCAGGCGATGAGCGCCCGGCGCCCGCCGTCGGCGTCGCCCCGGAGCGGCGCTGAATGGGCCGCATCCTGTTCGGGGGAACAGCGGCGCTGCTGATCTGCATCTTCCTCAGCCCCAAGTTCATCGAGTTCCTGCGCAGGCGCGAGTTCGGCCAGCAGATCCGCGAGGACGGCCCCGAGGGGCACCATCAGAAGGCGGGGACGCCGACGATGGGCGGGATCATCGTCTTCCTGGCGGTCGCTGTCGCGTTCCTGATCCTGACCGAATGGGAATGGCGCTCGATCGGCGTGTTCGGCGCGGCGATCGCGTGTGCGCTGCTCGGCTTCGCCGACGACTACATCAAGCTCGTGCGGCGCCGCTCGCTCGGGCTGCGAGCGCGTACCAAGCTCGGGATAACGATCGCGATCTCGCTGGGGCTGTGGTTCGTGGCGGTGCACGAGGCGCATCTACCGCCCGAGCTCGAGCTGAACTTCGTCGACTACCACGTCAACCTCGGCCCGCTTTTCCCGTTGCTGATCTACCTCGTGGTCGCGGGCACCACGAGCGCGGTCAACCTCACCGACGGCCTCGACGGCCTCGCGGCGGGCTGCGCGGCGATCGTGCTGCTGGCGTACATCGGCATCACGTTCCTGGCGGGCGACGCTGACATGGCGATGCTCGCCGGCTGCCTGGTGGGTGCGTGCATTGGCTTCCTCTGGTACAACGCGTTCCCGGCGACAATCTTCATGGGCGACACGGGCTCGCTGGGCCTCGGCGGCGCGATCGCGGGCCTGGCGGTGATGACCAAGACCGAGCTGCTGCTGATCCTGCTCGGCGGCATCTTCGTGATCGAGGCGCTGTCGGTGGTGATCCAGGTGATCTCCTTCCAGATGACGCGCAAGCGCGTGTTCCTGATGGCGCCGATCCACCACCATTTCGAGCTGAAGGCGTGGTCTGAGACGAAGATCATCCTGCGCTTCTGGATCGTCGCCTCTATCTGCGGCGCGATCGGGTTCACGATCTACCGTCAGAGCCGCGGAGTTTGATCCGTTCGAACCCCGGGAGGCTTCGAGCGCTGGATGTCGAAGTGAGCATGGATGCCAGCAGCGCCAGGGAACGGACGCCCGCCGACCTCCAAGTCCGGCCGTCGCGAGCGCGGCGCGGGCAAGCGCGGACGGAGCGGTGCCGCGGCTGGCCAGTCGCTCGAGCACCGCATCCTGCTGACGGCCACTATGTGCCTGCTGGCGTTCGGCGCGGTGATGGTCTACAGCGCCTCCTCGGCGACGACGCTGCTGCAGGGCGGCGGCTACGGGGGCAGCTACCTGGTCAAGTTCGCGATCTACGGCGCGATCGGCCTGGTGGCGATGCGCGTGCTGGCGCGCGACGGCGTCGCGAAAGTACACAGCATCACGGCGCCGCTGCTGGGCGTGTCGTTCGTGCTGGTGCTCGCGGTGCACATCCCGCACGTGGGCGTGAGCATCAACGGCGCCCGCCGCTGGATCGGGCCGAGCTCGTTCCAGTTCGAGCCCGCGGAGCTGATGAAGCTCGCGCTGGTGCTGTACGTGGCGACGCTGCTGGCCAAGCGCCCGCGCCAGGTGCACGATCTGCGCGAGCTGGCGAAACCGCTGCTGCTGGTGGTCGGGTCGGCGTGCCTGCTCGTCTTCACCGAGCCGGACCTCGGCACGGCGATGGTGATCACGTTCACCGTGTGCGCGATGCTGATCGCGGCGGGGATCCCGCTGGGCAAGCTTGGCCTGATCGGCGCGACGGTGCTCGGCCTGGTGCTGATCTACGCGATCGCACGCCCGTATGCGCGCGCGCGGCTCACGTCCTTCCTGGATCCCTGGGCGCACGCCTCCGGCAGTGGCTTCCAGGCGGTGCAGGGGCAGATCGCGATCGGCTCGGGCGGGATGTTCGGCGTCGGCCCAGGGCAGTCGGTGCAGAAGATCTTCTACCTGCCGGAGGCGCAGACGGACTTCATCCTCGCGGTGATCGCCGAGGAGCTCGGCGTGATCGGGGTGTTCGCGCTGTTGTTCCTGTACGGGTTGATCGCCTACGCGGGCATGCGGGCGGCGAAGGCGGCGCGCAGCCTCTACAGCGCGCTGATCGCGGTCGGGGTCACCTCGGTGATCGTCTCGCAGGCGGCGCTGAACGCGTTCGCGGTGCTGGGCCTCGCGCCACTCACGGGCGTGCCGCTGCCGTTCGTGTCCTACGGCTCGAGCAGCATGGTCGTGATGCTCGCGGCGATGGGGCTGCTGCTGAACGTCGCCTCCGGTGCGACCGGACACGTGCGCGCGGTGGCGCCCGCGCGGCGAACGCGCGCGCGCTCACAGGCAGAGCGCTCCGCCGACGCGCGCGAGCGCGAACCGGCACGATGGGGCGGTGATGGGAGCGCAGAGGAAGATCGTGATCGCCGCCGGCGGGACCGCCGGGCACGTGGTGCCGGCGCTCGCGGTGGCGGGCGCGCTGCGGGCTGAGGGCGCCGAGGTCGCGTTCATCGGCGGCGAACGTGCGGAGGCGGAGCTAGTGCCGGCCGCGGGCTTCGAGCTGCACACGATCACCGTCGCCGGGCTCAGCCGCAGCAACCCGTTGCGCGCGCTGCGGGCGCTGGCGCTCGCCGCTGTGGCGGTCCGTCGCGCGCGCGCGCTGCTGCGGGCGCTCGCGCCCGACGCGGTGATGGGCGGCGGCGGCTACGTCGCGGGACCCGTCGGCGTGGCCGCGCTCAGCCTGCGCATTCCGCTCGTGCTGACCGAGGCCGACAGCCACTTTGGCCTGACGAACCGCCTGCTCGCGCCGTTCGCGCGGCGGGTGTGCCTGGCGTTCGCCCTGCCCGGGCGCGACGGCCGGCGCTACCGCGTCACCGGTCGCCCGGTGCCGCCGTTCGCACACGACCGCGTCGCGGCGCGCGCGCGCTTTGGCGTGGAGGCGGACGCGACGTGCGTGCTGGTGTTCGGTGGCTCGCTGGGCGCGCGCTCGATCAACCTCGCTGCGGTCGAGGCCTTTGCGGGGGCTCCGTTCCATGTCCTTCACGTGAGCGGCCGTCGTGACCACCCCGAGCTGCTTGCACGCGGGCTGCCGGCGGACTACGACCTGCGCGAGTACCTGCCCCTGGGCGACTTCGCCGACGCGCTGGCGGCGGCCGACCTCGTGGTCGCGCGCTCCGGCGGATCGGTGTTCGAGATCGCCGCGCACGGGCTGCCGGCTGTGCTGGTGCCGTATCCGCACGCGTCCGCGGACCATCAGAGCGCGAACGCGCGCTGGATGGCCGACGCCGGCGCCGCGGTCGTGATCGACGACGCGGAGCTGAACGGCGGGCGCCTCGGCGGCGAGGTCGCCGACCTGCTGGCCGACCGCCGCCGCCTGGCGGCGATGGCCGCCGCCGCGCGCGGCCTCGCCCGCCCCGACGCCGCGCGCGAGGTGGCTGAGGAGCTGCTGGACGCAGCTGGGCGATGAGCGCCCCCGATCCGCGCGAGAGGGCCGGCGCACGATGAGCGCGGCGGAACAGCCTTGGGAGGGGCGGCGCGTGCACTTCGTGGGCGTGGGCGGCGCCGGCATGAGCGGCTATGCGCGCGCGGCGCATGCGCTCGGCGCGGAGGTCAGCGGCTCGGACGCGGCCGGCAGCCCGTATGTGGAGCGGCTCGCGGCCGACGGCGTGCTCGAGGCACGGATCGGCCATCGCGCGGAGAACGTCCCGGCGGATGAGGGGGTGGAGCTCGTGTACTCCTCGGCGGTGGCGGCGGAGAACGTCGAGCGTGTCGCCGCGCGCGAGCGCGGCATCCCCGAGCGCCCGCGCTCGGAGCTGCTTGCGGAGCTGAGCGCGCTGCGCCGCACGATCGCGGTGGCGGGCACGCACGGCAAGACCACGACGGCGTCGATGATCGTGCACGCACTGCGCGCCTGCGGCATGCGTCCCGGTTGGCTGGTGGGGGCGCCGATCGGCGGCGGTCTGGCCAACGCCGAATGGACGGCGGGCGAGTGGCTGGTGGTCGAGGCGGACGAGTCCGACCGCTCGATGCTCAGTCTCAGCGTCGAGATCGCGCTGCTGACGAACGTCGAGCTCGACCACCACGCGACGTTCTCCTCGCTGGCGCAGCTGCAGGACGCCTTTCGCGCGTTCCTGGCGCTGGCGCGCACGGCGATCGTTGTGTGGGATCGCCCGGAGCTGCGCGCGCTGACCGTGGCTGCAGGCGGCGTCGAGATCGTCGGCTATGACGCGCCGCAGCCGGTGCTCGTGCCCGGCGGCTCGCGCTTTGACTGGCGCGGGCGCGAGGTCACGCTGGCGGTCCCCGGCGCGCACAACGCGCTCGATGCCGCCGGCGCGCTCGAGGCGGCGCGCCTCGCGGGGGCCGACGCTGCGCTGGCGATCGACGGGCTGGCGAGCTTCGCCGGAGCGGGCCGGCGCTTCCAGCCCCTTGGCGGAGGGCCGAACGGCGCTCTTCTGTACGAGGACTACGCACACCATCCGAGCGAGATCGAAGCGACGCTGCGCGCGGCGCGCACGCTGGCGCATCGGCGCTTGGTGGCGGTGTTCCAGCCGCACCTGTACTCGCGCACGGCGCTGCTCGCAAGGGAGTTCGGCCGCGCGCTGGCGCTGGCGGACGCGGTGGTCGTGCTCGACGTGTACCCGGCGCGCGAGCGCGCTGAGGATCACCCGGGCGTGAGCGGTCTCGTGATCGCGCGGGCGAGCGCCGACGCAGCGGCAGGCAGGCCCGTGTACTGGACGCCGGGCTTCGCCGAAGCCGAACAGGTTCTGCGCGGCGTGCTCGCGAGCGAGCACCTGTGCGTTGTGATGGGCGCCGGCGACGTCGACGCGCTGGGTCGCGCGCTGGTGGCCACGTGACTTCGACGCCCGCTCCCGCGTGCGTGCCCTGGATCCCGACGCGGGCAGCCGATGAGCCTGCCTGACGGCGTCCAGCGCGACTTCCCGCTCGCGCGTCTGACGACTGTGCGCACTGGCGGAACCGGTGAGTACTTTGCGCGAGCGGGCAGCGAGGCACAACTGCTGGAGCTGCTCGCGTGGGCGGCCGCGGAGGACGTGGCGGTGAGCGTCGTCGGCTCCGGCTCGAACCTGCTGATCGCCGACGACGGGGTGCGCGGCCTGGTCGTCAAGCTCGATCGCGAGCTGGCGGCGATCTCTGTCGCGGGGCAGCGTGTGCTGTGCGGCGGCGGTGCGCGCCTGCCGGCGGTCGCCGCCTGTGCGGCGCGCACGGGGCTGTCGGGGATCGAGTTCGGCGTCAACATTCCCGGGACGGTCGGCGGCGCGGTGCGGATGAACGCGAACGCGTACGGCGGCGAGCTCGAGTCGGCGCTTGAGTGGGTGCAGATCGCGACGGCTACCGGAACCGAGCGCCGCGAGCCGCACGAGCTCGGCCTCGGCTACCGCCGCTCGAGCCTCGTGGACGGCGAGGTGGTCGCGTACGCCAGCCTGCTGCTCACCCGGGCGGACGTCGCGGCGGTCAAGGCGACGCTCGAGGAGATGCGGCGCTGGCGCCACGAGGCGCAACCGCAGGGGATCAAGACCTTCGGCTCGACGTTCAAGAACCCCGACGACCCGCGCGCGGAGGGGCGCAGCGCGGGCCTGCTGCTGTCGGAGGCCGGCTGCAACGGGCTGGCGCACGGTGGCGCGCGCTTCGCGCCCAAGCACGCGAACTTCATCGAGAACACCGGCGCCGCGAGCACCGCGGACGTGATCGCGGTGATGGCCGAGGGCCGCCGGCGCGTGCTCGAGCGCTTCGGCGTGGCGCTCGAGCCCGAGGTGCAGACGCTGGGCGGCGTGCGCTTCCCGTGGGCGGGGCCTTAGCTCAGAACCTGGCGGGCGCCAGAGGCAGCTCGCTGCTTGCAGGTACGATCCACCGACGATGCCCGACGGGAGCGGACTTCTGCGCCGCGCGCTGGTCCGTGCGAACCTCGACGTCCACCGCCGGCATCAGATCCCGTTCGGAGTGCGATGGCGCGACGACATCGGCTATTACCTCCAGGGCCGTCGGCTGCGCGTCGCGTTCGACGTCGGCGCGCACAGAGGTGAGACGGCACTGACGCTGCTGGGGGCCTTCCCCGGCGTCCAGGTCCACTCCTTCGAGCCGCTCCCGGAGAACTTCGCCGCGCTTGGAGAGGCGACCACCGGACGCGGCGTACGTACCGTCAACGCGGCCGTTTCGGACAGATCAGGAACGGTGACGATCGCACGAGGCGAGGCGAGCTACCAGACCAGCGTGCACGGCAGCGGCGAGAAGCTCGACGTGCCGGCGGTGACGGTCGACGAGTACGCGCGAGAGCATGACGTCGGCCAGATCGACCTGCTGAAGATCGACACGGAGGGTCACGAGGAGGCGGTCCTGAGGGGCGCGCTGGGCCAGCTCGAGGGAGGCACTGTCGAGTTCGTCGTGTGCGAGTGCGAGTTCACGCCGCGGCCGGGAGAACCCCACGCGGACTTCCGCGCCGTGCAGGACCTGCTCGGGCCGCTCGGCTACAGGGTGGTGTCGTTCTACACGGGAGGCGTGGACAACATCGGCTGGATCTGGGGTGATGTGCTGTTCAGGTACGCCCCCGGCGAGCGCGACCTCGGCTCGGGGAGCCTGTCTCCGCACGCGCGACGGTAGGGGATCCCGGCGTGAGGTCGAAGACCTCGTGAATGAGTCCATCGTCCGCAGCCGGGGCCTCGCGTGGCCGAGCAGCTCCCCGCCGCAGCGCTCCCAGACCGGCTCGCCGCGCGTTCGCCCTGTCGCGGCCGCTGGCCAGCGGCGGGCATTTGGCGCACGCGGGAGTTGCGTTCGTATGGCAGCGACGGCGGCTACGCATCGCGCTGCTGGCGGCGCTGATCGCGGCGCCCGTGCTCGGCGGCGGCTGGCTGTGGCTGCGCCAATCCTCCTTCGTCTCGGTGCAGCAGGTGCAGATCAGCGGCGTGCACGGCCCGGAGGCGGGCGCGGTCGAGTCGGCGCTGGTGGCGGCCGCGCGCGGCATGAGCACGCTCGACGTGCACCCCGCCGCGCTGCTCGCCGCGGTCGCGCCGCTGCGGGTGGTGCAGGACGTCAAGGTTGTGCCGCGCTTTCCACACAGTCTGCGCGTCGAGGTCGTCGAGCAGTTGCCGGTGGCAGCGCTCGTCGTCGGCGGCGTACGCACAGCCGTGGCGGCTGACGGCGTTGTGCTCGGGCCGGCGCTGCTCTCCGGCTCGTTGCCGAGCGTCAGCGGCGGCTTCGAGCCGGCGGCCGGCGAGCGTGTGAGCGGCGCCAGCCTGCTGGGCGTCCTGACCGTGCTTGGGGCGGCTCCCGCGCCGCTGGCGCACCTGGCAGAACGCGCGTTCACGGGGCCGCGAGGCCTCACCGTGGCGATGCGCAACGGGCTGCTTGTGTACTTCGGCGACGCCACGCGCCCGCACGCCAAGTGGCTGTCGCTGGCCCGCGTCCTGGCCGACGCGGGCTCCGCCGGCGCCTCCTACGTCGACGTGCGCCTGCCATCGCGTCCGGCCGCGGGCTTCCCGACGGGCGTCGCGCCGCCGGACGCGAGCTCCGCGACGAGCGCCGGGTCCGGCGAACCGCAGGCGAGCACCGAATCGACCATCTCGTCGCTTGCCGCCGGCCTCTCCGGCGGGAGCACCGGGACATCTTCAGGCGGCGCCGAACCGCCCGCCTCGGGAACGGGCGCGAGTGCCGGGGCGTCCACCGGCACGGAATCCGCGAGTGGGGCGGCCGGTGAAGCTGGAGCATCCGAAGCGGCCCAGACGAGCACTCCGCCAGGAGGCTAGAAGAGTCTAAACCTCAATCAGAGAGTTATATAGCTGCTCGACCGATTCTCAGGCAGTGGTCGAGAGTCCGGCGATCTGCAACGTTTGTTGCGAGAGTGGCCGGGTTCGTTGACAGGGCGAAGATCCCTGCATAACGTGCACAACCCGGCGGTTCGGCGACCAGTATGCTGCCAACCCTACATTTCTACTGAAGGCTTCGGACAGAACCATCATGGAGAGAAGCGGAAGCTATCTGGCAGTCATCAAGGTCGTGGGCGTCGGCGGCGGCGGCACCAACGCGGTCAGCCGCATGGTCGACGCGGGGCTGCGCGGCGTCGAGTTCATCGCCGCCAACACGGACGCCCAGGCGCTCGCCATGTGCGACGCCGACATTAAGCTGAACATCGGCCACGAGTCGACCAAGGGCCTCGGCGCGGGCGCCAACCCGGACGTTGGCCTTGCCGCCGCGTCGGAGTCGCGCGACGACATCAAGGAGGCGCTCAAGGGCGCGGACATGGTGTTCGTCACCGCCGGCGAGGGCGGTGGCACGGGGACCGGCGCCGCGCCGGTGATCGCCGAGATCGCCAAGAACGAGATCGGTGCGCTGACCGTCGGCGTCGTCACGCGCCCGTTCGACTTCGAGGGCTCCCAGCGCGGGCGCCAGGCGATCGAGGGCATCGAGCGCCTGCGCGAGGTGGTGGACACGCTGATCGTGATCCCCAACGAGAAGCTGCTCGCGGTCGTCGAGCGGCGCACCTCGATGCTCGACGCGTTCCGCGAGGCCGACAACGTGCTGCGCCAGGGGGTCCAGGGAATAACCGACCTGATCACGATCCCGGGCCTGATCAACCTCGACTTCGCCGACGTGCGCACGATCATGCAGGACGCCGGCTCGGCGCTGATGGGCATCGGCACCGCCAGCGGCGAGAGCCGCGCTGCCGACGCCGCCCGCGCGGCGATCTCCTCACCGCTGTTGGAAGAGTCCGTTGACGGTGCCACCGGGATCCTGCTGAACATCACCGGCGGCAAGGACCTCGGCCTGTTCGAGGTCAACGACGCTGCCGAGATCATCCAGAACGAGGCCGACCCCAACGCCAACATCATCTTCGGCGCGGTCATCGATGAGAGCATGTCCGACGATGTGCGCGTGACCGTGATCGGCACCGGCTTCGACCATCGCCCAGGACGCGGCGCCCGCCGCGAGTCGCGCTCCACCCGCCCCGACAGGGGTCCTCGCATCTCAGATCGCCAGCGCTCCAACCTGGAGATCTCCGACGAGGACATAGACGTACCGCCGTTCCTCAGGTAGCTGACGCTAGCCTGGGGCCATGTCCTCGACGGCTCCGCCGCTGCTGCGTCGCACACCTTTGTTCGAGCGCCACCGGGCCGCCGGCGCCAAGCTGGTGGACTTCGCGGGCTGGGAGATGCCGGTCCAGTATCAAGGGGTGATTGAGGAGCACATGGCTGTGCGCAAGGCGTGCGGGATCTTCGACGTCTCGCACATGGGCCAGATCGAAACCAGCGGGCCCGGCGCGCTGGCGCTGCTGCAGCGACTGCTCTCCAACGACGTCGCCAAGATCGCGCCCGCCGGTAGCGGCCGGGGTGGCGGTGGCGCTCAATACTCCGTGCTCTGCCGCGAGGATGGCGGCGTGCTCGACGACCTGTTCACCTACCGCCTGGACATCGAGCGCTACCTGACGATCACCAACGCCGCCAACCACATCCGCGATCTCGCCTGGTTCGAGGCGCAGGCGATCGAGCAGTCGGACGTCGAGGTGAGCGACCGGATCGACGACTGGGCGATGCTCGCCGTGCAGGGACCGCTCGCGAGGGAGATCGTGCAGGCGATCTCTGACGCGCCGCTGCCCGTGCGCATGCGCGCGGAGCCGCGTCGGCTGGCCGGGGCCGAGGCGATCGTGTGCGGCACCGGCTACACCGGGGAGGACGGCGTCGAGCTGCTGTGCGCACCCGAGGACGCGCCCATGCTGTGGGATGAGATCGTGCGCAGGGGCGCCGTGCCTGCCGGGCTCGGCGCGCGTGACACGCTGCGCCTGGAGGCGTGCTTTCACCTCTACGGCAACGACCTGAGCGTCGAGCGCGGCCCGATCGAGGCGGGACTGGCGTGGTGCTGCAAGGAGGACACCGGTTTCATCGGCTCGGACGCCGTGCGCGCGCAGCGCGAGCGCGGACCGGCCGAGAGGCTCGTCGCGTTCGCGATCGACGGGCCGGGGATCGCCCGCCAGGGCAACCCGGTGCTCGGCGGCGGCGAGGTCACCAGCGGTACGTTCTCGCCGTGCCTGCAGACCGGCATCGGGCTCGCATACGTGCCTGTCGAGCGCGCCGAGACCGGCACCCGGCTCGAGATAGATGTTCGTGGCAAGATGCGCCCCGCCGTGGTCGAGGACAAGCCGCTCTATAGAAAGGACTCGTGAATGGCGCAGGCCAGCTATCCCGCCGAGCTGCTGTATCACCCCGAGCACGACTGGGCGCGCATCGAGGAGTCCGATCCGACCCTCGCGACGCTCGGGATCACGTGGTACGCGCAGGATTCCCTCGGCGAGGTCGTGTTCTTCGAGGCGCCCGCGCTCGGCACGACGCTGAGCAAGGACCAGCCCTACACGGAGGTCGAGTCGGTGAAGGCCGTCTCGGACGTCGTCGCTCCGCTCTCCGGCGAGGTCGTCGAGGTCAACCAGGTCGTCGTGGAGAACCCCGGGATGATCAACGAGGACCCATACGGCGAGGGCTGGCTCGTGAAGGTACGCCTGTCCGACCCCTCAGAGCGCGAGTCGCTGCTCGACGCCGCCTCCTACATGGCCACGCTGGCAGGCTAGGCTAACCGTTAGTTGAGTCGCTACACCGCCATCACCTCCGAGGACCTGGACGCGATGCTCGCGGCGATCGGAGTGGGCTCCGTGCAGGAGATCTTCGACCGCCAGATACCCGCGCCCGTGCGCCTGGGTCGCGAGCTCGAGCTGCCCGACGGGCTTCCCGAGCAGGACGTGTACGAGCACCTGCGCGCGCTCGCCGCGCGCAACACCAGCGCCGAGGACGAGCTGAGCTTCCTCGGGGCGGGGATGTACGACCACTACGTTCCCGCGCTGATCGACATGCTGACCGAGCGCTCGGAGTTCCTGACTCCGTACACGCCATATCAGCCCGAGATCTCGCAGGGGACGCTGCAGGTGATGTTCGAGTACCAGACCGCGATCTCAGAGCTCACCGGCCTGGCGGTCTCCAACGCTTCGGTGTACGAGGGGCCGTCGGCTGTCGCGGCCGCCGGCTATCTGGCGAAGCTCCACAACGACCGGCGCCGGTTCGTCGTCAGCGCCGGTCTGCATCCACACTCGGTCCAGACGCTTCGCACCAACGCCCACGGCTACGGCGCCGACGTGGTCGAGGTGCCGCTGCGCGATGGGGTCACCGACCCGGACGCGTGGGCCGAGGCGATCGACGCTAACACGAGCGCCGCGATCTTCGCCCAGCCGAACTTCTACGGAGCGGTCGAGGACGCCGCCGCGCTGAGCGCCGCCGCGAAGGCGTCCGGCGCAGGCGAGGGCGCTGCGGGCGGCGCCGGCCCGGTCGTGGTCGCGCAGGTGGATCCGATCACCCTCGGCGTGCTCTCCCCGCCGGGCGACTGCGGCGTCGATGTGGCGGTGGGCGAGGGCCAGCCGCTCGGCAATCGCCTGGACTTCGGCGGACCGTCCTTCGGCCTGTTCGCCGCGCGTGATGAGTACATCAGGCGGATGCCGGGGCGGATCGCGGGGGAGACGGTCGACGTCGACGGACGGCGCGGGTTCGTGCTCACGCTGCAGACCCGCGAGCAGCACATCCGCCGCGAGAAAGCCACCTCGAACATCTGCACCGCGCAGGCGCTCAACGCGCTCGCCGGGGTCGTCTACCTCTCGTGGCTCGGGCGTCGCGGGATCGTCGAGCTGGGAGAGCTGCTGCTGGCTCGCACGCACTACGCGCGCGAGCGGCTCGCCGAGCTGCCCGGCGTCGAGAAGCACCACGAGCAGCCGGTGATCCGCGAGTTCGCGCTGCGTCTGGACGCCGACGTCGCCGCGGTCAGGCGCAGGTGCGCCGAGCAGGGCGTCAACCCGGGCGTCGACGTGCACGCGCTGAGCGGGCGCGATGAGGACCGCGGCGTGCTGCTCGTGGCGATCACCGAGCGGCGCACGCGCGCCGACATCGACCGGCTGGTGGACGTCCTCGGGGCCGCGGTCGCGGCCGAGCGACACGCAACGGTGGCAGTGTGAAGCCGATCGACGAGAACCACCTGCACTCCGACCCCGGCATCGAGGCCCACCATCCGCACGCGAGCGCGAGCGCGACCGGGCCGGCGCCGCCCGCGAGCAGAGCGGTGCCGCCGCTGCAGCGGGACGCGGCGAGGACGATCTTCCAGAAGGGCGCGCCAGGACGCCGCGCGTTCGTGTGCCCGGAGCTCGACGTCCCGGCGGTCGACGTCGGCGAGCTGCTGCCCGAGCGCTTTCGCCGCGCCACACCACCGCGGCTGCCGGAGGTCTCAGAGCCCGAGATCGTGCGCCATTACGTCGGCATCTCCAAGCGCAACTTCGACCTCGACTCGGGCTTCTACCCGCTGGGCTCGTGCACGATGAAGCACAACCCGCGCCTGCACGAGCGCGTCGCGGCGCTTCCAGGTCACGCGCGCCTGCACCCGCTGCAGGATCCCGAGCGCGCGCAGGGGGCGCTCGAGCTGATGTGGAACCTGCAGCGCGCGCTGTCGGAGATCTCCGGGCTGCCGCACGTCTCGCTGCAGCCATCCGCGGGCTCCCACGGCGAGCTCGCGGGGGTGCTGCTGACACGGGCCTTCCACGAGGATCGCGGCGAGATCCGGCACAAGGTGCTCACGCCCGATACCGCTCACGGCACGAACCCCGCGACGGTCACGATGGCCGGCTTCGAGGTCGTCAAGCTCGCAACCAACGCCGACGGCGGCGTCGACATCGAGGATCTGCGCGCGAAGGCCGACACCGACGTCGCGTGCCTGATGCTCACCAACCCCAACACGCTCGGGCTGTTCGACCCCAACATCACCGAGATCGCCGAGATCGTGCACGGCGTGGGCGCGACGCTGTACTACGACGGCGCCAACCTCAACGCCGTGATGGGGCTCTCGCGCCCCGGCGACATGGGCTTCGACATCGTGCACTTCAACCTGCACAAGTCCTTCACCCAGCCACACGGCGGCGGTGGACCGGGCGCCGGGCCGATCGCCGTCTCAGACCGCGTCGCCCCGTATTTGCCGGTGCCGGTCGTCGTCCGCCGCGACGATCGTGGCGCTGACGGGCTCGGACCCGATCGCGGCGCCGACGCGGTCGATCGCCCGCCGCGCTTCGATCTCGACTACCAGCGGCCGAAGTCGATCGGTCGCCTGCGCGGCTTTCACGGCAACTACGGCTGCTTCGTGCGCGCCTACGCTTACCTATGCTCGCTCGGCGGCGACGGTCTCAAGGACGCCTCGCAGAGCGCCGTGCTGAACGCCAACTACCTGCTCGCGCGGCTGCAGGAGCACGGCGTCGCGGAGCATCTGCCGCTCGCGTACGGCGAGCTCTGCATGCACGAGTTCGTCCTCTCCGGTGGCCCGATGAAGCGCGCCCTCGAGATCAAGACGCTTGACCTCGCCAAGCGCCTGCTCGACTTCGGCTTCCATCCCCCGACGGTGTACTTCCCGCTGCTGGTCGAGGAGGCGCTGATGGTGGAGCCGACGGAGACCGAGACGAAGGAGACCCTGGATGCGTTCGCCGATGCGGTCGCGGCGATCCTGCAGGAGGCCGCGGAGGACCCCGAGATCGCGCTCTCGGCCCCGTACAGCACGCCCGTGCGGCGCCTCGACGAGGTCGCGGCGGCGAAGCGACCCGTGATCCGCGAGGCAATGGGCTAGGCGATGTCGATCGAGTACCGCAAACTCGGCAGCACCGGCGTGAGCGTCAGCCCGCTGTGCCTCGGCGCGATGATGTTCGGCGCGTGGGGCAACACCGATCACGAGGACTCGGTCCGCATCATCCACCGCGCGCTCGACGCGGGGATCAACTTCATCGACACCGCCGACGTGTACTCGCGCGGGGAGTCGGAGGAGATCGTCGGCAAGGCCCTCGCCGACGGGCGGCGCGACTTGGTTGTGCTCGCGACGAAGGTCCACGGCAGGATGCACGACGAGGATCAGAACCAGTTCGGCAACTCGCGCCGCTGGATCGTCAAAGAGGTCGAGAACAGCCTGCGGCGGCTGAAAACCGACTGGATCGACCTCTACCAGATCCACCGTCCCGAGCCGGACACCGACATCGACGAGACGCTCGCCGCGCTCAGCGATCTCGTGCACGCGGGCAAGGTTCGCTACGTCGGCAGCTCGACGTTCCCCGCGCACCAGATCGTCGAGGCGCAGTGGGTGGCCGAGCGGCGCTCGCGCGAGCGCTTCGTGTGCGAGCAGCCGCCCTACTCGATGCTCATCAGGCGCATCGAGGCCGACGTTCTGCCCGTGTGCCAGCAGTACGGGATGGGCGTGATCCCGTGGAGCCCTCTAGCCGGAGGCTGGCTCTCGGGTAGGTATCGCAAAGGCGGCGACTCGCCGGGCGATAGCAGGCGCGCGCAGATGATTCCCTCGCGTTATGACATGTCGATCCCCGGCAACCAGGCGAAGCTCGAGGCCGCCCAGGCGCTGGGCGAGCTGGCGGACGAGGTCGGGATGCCGCTGATCGAGATGGCGCTCGCGTTCGTCACCAGTCACAGGGCGGTGACCGCCGCGATCATCGGCCCGCGCACGATCGAGCAGCTCGAGAGCCAGCTGCCGGCGCTGGAGCGTACGTTGGGCGCGGACGTGCTCGATCGCATTGACGAGATCGTTCCGCCTGGAACGAACGTCAACCAGGCCGACACGGGCTGGGACCCGCCCTGGCTCACCGACAGCTCGCTGCGGCGCCGTCAAAGCTGAATGACCTCGGGGGGCGGCACCGCCGATCGACCAATGCGCATCTTCTCGGGAATCCAGCCCACCGGGCGCAAGCACCTGGGCAACTACATCGGCGCGATCGCCCAGTACGTCTCCAGCCAGGAGCGTGGCGAAGGCATCTTCTGCATCGTTGACCTGCACGCGATCACCGTCGCGTACGACCCCGCGGAGCTGCGCGAGCGCCTGTACGACACGACCGCGATCCTGCTCGCCGCCGGCCTCGACCCGCGGCGCTGCATCCTCTTCCGCCAGTCAGACGTGCGCGAGCACACCGAGCTGACGTGGCTCTTGTGCAGCGTCACCGAGCTCGGCAGGCTGCAGCGGATGCATCAGTTCCGCGACAAGTCGCTGGCGCAGCGCGAGCTCGTCTCGGCCGGGCTGCTGCTGTACCCCGTCCTGCAGGCCGCCGACGTGCTCGCTTACCGCGCCGAGGAGGTGCCCGTGGGCGAGGACCAGCGGGAGCACCTCGAGCTGATGCGCGACGTCGCCCGGCGCTTCAACGCCCGCTTCGGCGACGGCGAGGACGTGCTGGTCGTTCCCGAGCACCGCATCCCGGCGGTCGGCGCGCGGATCATGGACCTGCAGGACCCCACGAGCAAGATGTCCACGACCGGCGCTTCGGGCACCGCCGGCGGAGCCGGTGGTCAGGGCACCGTGTACGTGCTCGACGAGCCCAAGGCGATCGAGAAGAAGCTGAAGAGCGCGGTCACCGATTCCGGCAGCGAGGTGCGCCGCGACCCCGAGAAGCCCGGGGTGAGCAACCTGATCGAAATCCTCGCCGCGGTGCGGGGTGTCGATCCTGGGGCGATCGAAGCCGAGCTCACGCAGGCGCGCTACGGCGAGCTGAAGGCGGCCGTGGCGGCAGCCGTGGTCGAGTACCTGGCGCCGGTGCGCGAGCACTACGAGCAGCTGCGCAGCGACGAGGCCGCGCTCGAGTCGATCCTCGAGGACGGCGCCGCGCGCGCGCAGGCGATCGCGGCGGCGACGCTCGCCGACGTGCGCGAGCGCATGGGCGTCGGCCCGCCCCGTCGGGAGCGGGCAGTACCGTGACGGCCGTGGCGCTTGCAAACCTGGAGCTCGATCTGGACGTCTTCAGCGGGCCGTTCGACCTGCTGCTGACGCTGGTGCTGCGCGAAGAGGTCGATCTGCTCGAGCTGCAGCTCGCGGAGGTCGTGCTCGCCTACCTCGACCATCTCGAGCAGCGTGGCGAGCTTGACCTCGAGACGGCCACCGAGTTCATCGTGTTGGTGGCGGCGCTGCTCGAGCTGAAGTCGCGGCTGATGCTCTCAAGCGAGGAGCAGGAGCTGCTCGACATCGAGCCCGAACAGGCCGCCGAGGAGCTGCTCGCGAGGATGCTCGACGCGCGCCGCTACCGTGCCGCCGCCGCCCACCTGGGCGAGCTGCTGGACGCTGAGCACGGCGTGCGCTTCCGCACCGCGCCGCCACCGCCGAACCTGCGCCGCGCGATCGTCCACGCCGCCGACGGCTCGCACGAGCCTCAGGTGCTGGGCGAGGCGGTCGGACGGCTGCTGCTGATGCCGCCCGCGATCAGCGTGCGTCACATCTCCACGCTGCGCATCACCGTTGCCGAGCGCCTGTCGCACCTTCGCGAGCTGCTGCGCCGGGGGAGCTTCAGCTTCGACGAGGCGGTGCGCGGAGCGGACCGCATGACGGTGGCGGTCACGCTGTTCGCGCTGCTCGAGCTGTACAAACGCGGCGAGGCCGAGTGGGAGCAGCAGGAGAGCTTCGGCGAGATCGCGATCTACGGCCGCGCGCACGAGGCGCCCGCGTCGCCACTCGCCGTCGGCGTGAGGCCCGCACGAGGCCTCGCGGGGTGAGCGAGATGGGCGAGACGACGGTGCTGGGCGGCGTCGAGGGTGCGACGGGGCCGGACGATGCGACGCGGCAGGACGATCCGATGCCGTCGGGCGACACGACGGGCGCGACAGCAGCGGCCTCGGCACAGGAGCTGCCATCGCTCGTGCGAACGGTCGAGGCGCTGCTGTTCCTGTCCTCGGACCCCCTCAGCCCCGGCGAGCTCGCCGACGCGACCGAGGCCGGCGAGGGCGCCGTGGTCGCGGCCCTGGCCGTTCTCGCCGAGGAATACGCGCCGGGGCGGCGCGGGATCAGGCTCCGTGAGCTGGGAGGCGGCTGGACGCTGGCTAGCGATCCCGACACCGAGGACGCCGCCCGGCGACTGTTCAGCCGCCCGCGCGCTTCCACGCTCAGCCCCGCGCAGGCCGAGACGCTTGCGATCGTCGCCTACCTGCAGCCGATCTCGCGCCCGGAGATCACCCGCATCCGCGGGGTCAGCGCCGACTCGGCCAGCGCCACGCTGCTCGACCGCGGCCTGATCGAGGAGGCCGGCCACTCGCAGTTCGGCGCCGTTCTCTACCGCACCACCCCGCAGTTCCTGAAGCTGTTCGGGCTGCGCAGCCTCGACGAGCTGCCCGACATCGCCCGCTGGGACCCCACCCCCGAGGAGCAGGCGGAGCTGCGCGAGCGGTTGTTGCGCGCCGGCGAGGCGCGCGCTTCATAGGGCAGATTGCCGGCTCAGGCGGCGCTGGCGGCGAGCTGCCCGCAGGCGGCGTCGATGTCGCGCCCGCGGGTCAGGCGCACCGTCACCGGAACGCCACGCGACTCCAGCGCGGCGCGGAATGCGGCGATCGACTCGCGGCCGGATCCCTGGTAGGCGCCGGCCGCGGTGGGGTTGTAGGGGATCAAGTTGACCTTGAAGACCGGCGGTGCGCCGTTGCGCCCGTCCGACAGGGCGTCGGCGAGGGCGAGCGCCTGCTCGTAGCGGTCGTTGACGCCCGCGAGCATCACGTACTCGACGAACACGCGCCGGCGCTTGCGCGCGTGGAACGCGCGGCAGGCCTCGAGCACGTCGCGCAGGGGATAGCGCTCGTTGACGGGCATCAGCTGGGAGCGCAGCGCTTCGTCGGCGGCGTGCAACGACAGCGCCAGGCGCAGTGGCATCTCAGATTCGGCCAGGCGTTCGATCCCGGGAATCCAGCCGACCGTGGAGATCGTGGTGCGCCGGTGCGTGATCCCGATGTCCGGCAGGCGCTCGCACGCCTCGAGCACGTTGTCGAGGTTCAGCAGCGGCTCGCCCATGCCCATGAACACGCAGTGGTCGATCGGTTCGATGCGGCGGAAGTGAAGCGCCTGATCGAGGATCTCAGAGGCGGTCAGGTTGCGCGCGAAGCGCATCGCACCGGTCGCGCAGAACGTGCACGTCAGCGGACAGCCAGACTGCGAGGAGACGCAGATCGAGCGCCGGCCGCCCGTGTGCGCGCCGGCGCTGGCGCCGGTGGTCGGGCGAGCGCGGTAGCGCATCAGCACCGCCTCCAGCGGCCGGCCGTCGGCGGTGTCGAACAGCGCCTTGACCGTACCGTCGCTCGAGTGCGCCTCCTCGCGGAGGCTGAGCGTCGAGAACGGGAGCTCATGGGCGAGCGCCTCGCGCAGGCCGCCCGGCAGATTCGTCATCTGCTCGTAGCCGCTCGCGCCGCGCGCCGCCCACGCCCAAACCTGGCCGGCGCGGAAGCGCGGCTCACCACGGGCGGCGAGCGTCTGATCGAGCAGTTGCAGGTCCATCGTGCGTCCTATGGTTGCAGCGGATGCGCCACTACACGGAAAAGCGACGATGCGCCTAGCCAAGTACCTCGCCCACGCGGGCGTCGCCTCCAGGCGCTCAGCCGAGGTGCTGATCGCGGCGGGACGCGTGAGCGTGGGGGAGGAGATCGTCACCGACCCCGCCCGCGACGTCGACGAGCGCAGCCGCGTGGCGCTCGACGGACGGCCGCTGGCGGGGCCAGAGCCGCGCGTGCTGTACGCGCTCAACAAGCCCGTCGGCGTGGTCTCCAGCGCCCGCGACACGCACGGGCGTCCCACCGTCGTCGAGCTCGTGCCCACGCGTGGGCTGCGCCTCTACCCGGTCGGACGGCTCGACATCGACAGCTCGGGCCTGATCCTGCTCAGCAACGACGGCGAGCTCGCCAACCGCCTGACCCATCCTCGCTTCCAGGTGCCCAAGACCTACCGCGCGAAGCTCGGCGGTGGCCCGATCTCGGGTACGGCTTTGCGCGCACTGCGCGAGGGTGTGTCACTCGAGGACGGCGTCACGGCGCCCGCGCGTGCGCGCCGGGTCGGCGGGCCGAACTCGGATCTGCTCGAGCTGACGATCCACGAGGGACGCAACCGCCAGGTTCGCCGGATGTGCCTCGCGGTCGGCCATCCGGTGCTCGAGCTGCAGCGGACCCGCTTCGGTCCGCTGGCGCTGGATGGTCTGGCGCCCGGCGCGCACCGGCGCGTGCCGGACGCGGAGGTCGAGCGCCTGCGTGCGCTCTCGCTCTGAATAGAATCGCCCGCCATGCGACTGTTCGCCCTGCGGGGCGCCGTAAGCGTCGAGCGCAACGACGCCCAGGACATCCTCGGAGCGACCACTCAGCTGATGCGCGAGATCATGGCGCGCAACGCACTCGCGCCGGACAGCGTCGTCAGCTGCATCTTCACCGCCACCAGAGATCTGAACGCCGAGTTCCCCGCTGTCGCCGCCCGTGCCGTCGGCTTCGACCGCGTGCCGCTGCTGTGCGCGCGGGAGATCCCCGTCCCGCAGTCGATGCCACGCGTGATCAGGGTGCTGATCCACTACTACGCTGACGAGGAGCACGTGCCCGCCCACGTCTACCTGGGCGACGCACGCGAGCTGCGGACGGATCTCGACGCGGCACAATAAGCGCGTGGCGATCGAGTTCTCAGAGCGCATCGGGCGCATCCCCGTCTATCCAGCTGCGGGCGGCTACGCCCAGCAGGAGCCGCTCGTGCGCCTGGCCAGCAACGAGTCGCCCTACCCGCCGCTGCCGGCCGTGCGCGAGGCGATCGAGCGCGCGCTGGGCACGCTCAACCGCTACCCCGACCCCTCCAACTCGCTGCTGCGCGAGCGCCTGAGCGATCGCTACGGAGTGCCCGGGTCGCGCATCGCGATCGGCAACGGCTCGTGCGACATCCTGCTCGCCGCGGGCGAGGCGCTGCTGGAGCCGGGCGCCGAGCTCGTGTACGCGTGGCCGTCGTTCTCGGTCTACCCGCACCTCGCGGCCGCCTCCGGCGCGCGCGCGGTGACGGTCGCGCTCGACGAGCGCGAGCGCCACGACCTGCCGGCGATGCTCCGCGAGATCACCGTCGCGACGAGGCTTGTGCTCGTGTGCAATCCCAACAACCCCACCAGCACGGCCGTCCCGCTCGCGGACATCGCCGGCTTCCTCGCCGAGGTGCCCGGGCATGTGTGCGTGATCCTCGACGAGGCCTACTGCGAGTTCAACACGATCGACGACCCCGACGCCTCGCTGGTACTGCTCGATGCGCACCCCAACCTCGTGCTGTTGCGCACCTTCTCCAAGGTCCATGGCCTGTGCGGCCTGCGGGTCGGCTTCGCGCTGTGCGGCTCGCAGGAGCTGCCACGCGCGCTCGACCAGGTGCGCCAGCCGTTCTTCTGCAACGCGCTCGCCCAGGCTGCCGCGGTCGAGGCGCTCGCGCACCAGGACGCGGTCGAGGATCGCGTCATCCGCACTGTCGCTGAGCGGATCTCCGTCGAGGAGCGCCTGCGCGCGCTCGGCATCCAACCGGCGGACTCACAGGCGAACTTCTGCTGGTTCGCGCTCGGCGAGGACCGCGACGAGCAGGAGGTGATGCGCGGCCTGCAGGAGCGCGGAGTGCTCGTGCGCGGCGGCAGTGCGCTCGGCAGCGACGTGCCCGCGTTGCGCGTCACCTACGGCCTACCCGAGGAGAACCGGCGCTTTCTCGACGCGCTCGCCGAAGTGCTCGTGCCGGCATAGGCGCGTCTCGGCCCTGATGGGCGCCGAGGTCGGCCCGCCAGCGCGATCTCGAAGTTGTCTCCCACCCCTCGACGGCGCGCCGTCGGTGTGCTACAAACACTCACAGACAGCCATGTCCGCATCGGTTCGCACAAACCTCACAGCAGCTCGCGTCACCGTCACGTGGCCGTCCTCATGCGCCTATTTCGCCTGGCGATTTATCTAGGCGCTTCGGCCTGCACCCGTTCGTGAGCGGGTGCCTGCAGCCGCACCGGGTCCCACCAGCGGGACCGAGCGCCACCCACGCGGGCGTCTCAACGTCCTCCTCACGAGCGAACGAGAGGCGGCTGCTCAGCACCTCTAAGATCCCAGGCGCAGTGAAAGGATGAATCGATGATGATTGTCATGAAAGAGACCGCCACCGAGGAGGAGGTGGAGGCGGTCGTCACCAAGATCGAGGGTGCCGGCGCGCGCGCACATCGCATCGTGGGCGCACGCTTGACAGTGATCGGCGCGATCGGCGACGTCGAGCAGGATGCCAACGTCGAGAGCCTCGGCCTCGAGGGCCAGCCCGGCGTCGATCGCGTGGTGCCGATCCTGAAGCCCTACAAGCTCGCCTCCGCGCAGATCACCCACGGTGAGCGCACCGTCCTCGACATCGACGGGCGCAAGGTCGGCGGGGAGAACTTCGCGCTGATCGCCGGGCCGTGCACGGTGGAGTCGCGCGAGCAGACGCTCGAGACGGCGCGCGTCGTGCGCGATGCCGGCGCGACGCTGCTGCGCGGCGGCGCGTACAAGCCGCGCACCTCTCCCTACGCTTTCCAGGGGCTCGGACAGGAGGGCCTGAAACTGCTGGCCGAGGCCAAGGCCGAGACGGGGCTGCCGATCGTCACCGAGCTGATGGACATCGGCGACCTGGATCCCGTGCTGGAGGTCGCGGACGTGATCCAGATCGGCGCGCGCAACATGCAGAACTACCCGTTGCTGGCCGAGCTCGGCCGCGCCGGTCGTCCAGTCCTGCTGAAGCGCGGGCTGGCCGCGACGCTCGACGAGCTGCTGATGGCTGCCGAGTACATCCTCAAGGAAGGCAACCCCAACGTGATGCTGTGCGAGCGCGGCATCCGCACGTTCGAGACCGCCTACCGCTTCACGCTCGACCTGATGGCGGTGCCCGTGCTCAAGGAGCTCTCGCACCTACCCGTGATCGTCGACCCGAGCCACGCCGCCGGACGGCGCGATCTGGTGACGCCGCTGTCGCTCGCCGCCGCCGCGGTCGGAGCCGACGGCATCATCGTCGAGGTGCACCCCAACCCCGACGAGGCGATCTGCGACGGGCCGCAGGCGCTGCCCACGGAAGACTTCGCTGAGTACGTGCTCGCGGTCGAGCGCGCCGCGGCGCTCGCCGGCAAGGCACTCGTAGGGAGGGCGTCGGCTCTTGCCTGAGGTGCCGAATGCCGAGCTGCGTCCGGCTGACTACGTCCGCGACCGGCGGATTGAAAGGGTCGTGCCGTTGCTCGCGCCCGATGCGCTGCTCGAGGAGCTGCCTTTGAGCCGCGCGCAGGCGGACGTCGTGATCCGCGGCCGCCGCGACGTCCGCGCCGTGCTGGAGGGGACCGATGTCCGGCTGCTCGCCGTTGTCGGGCCGTGCAGCGTGCACGATCCCGACGCGACGCTCGAGTACGCGGCACTACTCGGCCAGCTCGCGCGCGATCTGAGCGGCGAGCTGTTGATCGCGATGCGCGTCTACTTCGAGAAGCCACGGACGACTACGGGCTGGAAGGGTCTGATCAACGACCCGCACCTCGACGGCTCGGGCGACGTCAACGCGGGACTGCACCTCGCGCGGCGCGTGCTGCTTGGCGTGCTCGACTCCGGGATTCCCGTCGGATGCGAGTTCCTGGACCCGATCACGCCGCAGTACATCGCCGACGCCGTCTCGTGGGGTGCGATCGGCGCGCGCACGACCGAGAGCCAGATCCACCGCCAGCTCGGTTCGGGGCTGTCGATGCCGGTCGGTTTCAAGAACCGCACCGATGGCAACGTGCAGGTGGCCGTGGACGCTGTTCGCGCCGCGGCGGAGCCACACGCGTTTGCCGGCATCGATCCGAATGGCACACCGGCGGTGCTGTACACGCGCGGTAACGAGGACTGTCACATCATCCTGCGCGGTGGAAAAGGCCAGCCCAACTACGAAGCCTCGAGCGTCGCGGCGGCGCTGGGGCTGCTCGACGGCGCGGGCCTGCCGACGCGCGTGATGATCGACCTCAGCCACGACAACAGCGGCAAGGATCCCGAGCGCCAGCCGCGCGTGGCAGCTGACGTCGGCGGGCAGATCGCGAGTGGCAACGACGCCATCGTCGGCGTGATGCTCGAGTCGTTTCTCGTCCCTGGACGCCAGGATCTACGGCCCGGGGTCGAGGTGCGCTACGGGCAGTCGATCACCGACGGATGCATCGGCTGGGAGACGACCGTCGAGGTGCTGGAGGCGTTGGCAGAGTCCGTACGCGCTCGCAACGTCGCCCCAGCGCAGACGGCGCAGCCCTGAGCGGATGCGGATCGCGGTCCTCGGCGTGGGCCTGATCGGGGGCTCGATCGGACTGGCGGCGCGCACGCGAGCAGGCGCGAGCGTGCGCGGCTACGACCCCGACCCCGACGTCCGCAAGCGCGCCCTCGCTCTGGGGGCGATCGACGAGCCGGCGGATGACATCGCAGGCGCCGTTGCCGGGGCCGACGTCGTGTTCGCCGCCACGCCGGTGGGGGCGCTCGGCGAGACCGTGCGCTTGGCGCTCGAGAGCGCCGGCCCCGATTGTGTCGTCACGGATGTCGGCTCTACCAAGCGCGTGCTCGCCGACGCCGCATCCGATGAGCGTTTCGTGGGCGGACACCCGCTCGCGGGCGCCGAGACCGCCGGCGTCGAGCACGCACGCGAGGACCTCTTCGATGGCGCCACGTGGTACCTGACGCCCGCCAAAGGCAGCACCGCGGGCGTGCTCTACGAGCGCCTGCACCGGCTGCTCAGCCGCTTTGGCGCGCGTCCGGAGGCGATCGACGCCGAGACCCACGACCGGCTGATGGCGAGCGTGTCGCACCTGCCTCACGTGCTCGCCAACCTGCTCGTCGCGGAGACCGCCACGCTACTGGGCGAGGAGTCACAGCGGCTACCCGCGGTCGGGCCGAGCTTCCGCGACGCCACACGCGTCGCCGGCGCCAATACCGCGATCTGGACGGACATCTACATGTCCAACCGCGACGCGCTGATCGACGGCATCGACGGGCTGGCCGAGCGGCTCCGGGAGGTGCGTGGCTGGCTGGCCGCAGGGGACGCGCGGGCGGTGAGCTCCTGGAACGAGCGCGCGCGCGCCGAGCGCGAGGCGCTGCTCGGCGCCGGCCTGGTCGGCGGAGTGGGGGGCGAGCCGGCGCTCGAGCTGCGTGCGTCGGTGCCCAACCGTCCCGGCGTGATCGCCGAGATTGCCCTGGCGCTCGGCCGTGCCGGCGTGAACATCCTCGACATGGTGCTCTCGCCCTCGCAGGACAACCGCCAGGGCGTGGTTGCGCTGTGGATCGCCGGCGACGAGCACTCCGGCCGCGCCCGCGAGCTGATCGCCGAGCTCGGCTTCCCAGTCGTGCAAGCATGAGGGTGAGCCGATGAACATGCGCTTCGAGCCCGCGCAGGGACTCTCCGGTGAGCTGCGCGCGCCGGCGGACAAGTCGATCTCGCATCGTGCCGCGTTGCTCGGCGCGATGGCCTCCGAGCCCGTGCGCATCGAGCGCTACCTGCACGCCGCCGACACGACCTCCACGCTCGAGGCCGTGCGTGCGCTCGGTGCGCTCGTCGAGGTCCACGGCGAGGATCTCATCGTGCGCGGCACCGGGCTGCGCGATGCGTGCGAGCCACCCGCGCCGATCGACGTCGGCAACGCCGGCACGCTGCTGCGGCTGCTGCCCGGCTGGCTGGCTGCGCAGAAGGGCTGCTCGTTCACGCTGGACGGCGACGAGTCGATCCGGCAGCGTCCCGTCGACCGGATCATCGAGCCGCTACGGCACATGGGGGCGGAGCTGGAGGCGCGCGACGGGCGCTTCGCGCCGCTGCGGATCCACGGGACCCATCTGCGGGCGATCTCCTACGAGATCCCCGTCGCCAGCGCGCAGGTCAAGTCGTGCGTGCTGCTGGCCGCGCTCACCGCCGACGGCGCCACCACCGTCGGCGAGCCCGCGCGCAGCCGCGATCACACCGAGCGGATGCTGCTGCGCGCCGGCGTGGCGATCCATCGCAACGGCCTGCACGTGACCGTCGTCAACGCCGACGAGCTGCTGCTCGACAGCGTCAGGGTTCCGGGCGACCCGAGCTCCGCTGCCTTCCTGGTAGCTGCCGGCGTGCTCGTCCCCGGCTCGCGCCTTCTGATTGGCGACGTCGGCGTCAACTGGACGCGCACGGGCTTCCTGCGCATCGTGCGCCGCATGCGCGGCATCGTGCTCGGGGACCTAGAGGACGAGAGCGGCGAGCTCGAGGCCGAGGAGCCCGTCAGCGATCTCGACGTCGCCCATGGCGCGCTCGAGGGCACGGTCGTCGAGCCCGACGAGGTGCCGCTAGCGATCGACGAGCTGCCGCTCGTCGCGCTGCTCGGGTGCTTCGCCGAGGGCGAGACCATCGTGCGCGGCGCGCAGGAGCTGCGCGTCAAGGAGTCAGACCGGATCGCGGGCGTCGTCGAAGGGCTGCGCGGCCTGGGCGCCGAGATCGAGGCCACCGACGACGGCTTCGCCGTGCGCGGTAGCGGCGGGCTGCGCGGCGGGCAGATCGACGCTCGCGGCGACCACCGCATGGCGATGATGGGCGCGGTCGCGGGGATCGCCTCGCGCGAGGGCGTCGAGGTTGTGGGGATGGACGCCGCTGCGGTCTCCTACCCCGGCTTCGTCGAGGATCTCGCGCGGCTGTGCTCGTAGCGATCGACGGTCCGGCCGGCGCCGGCAAGTCGACAGTCGCTCGCGCGCTCGCGCGCGAGCTCGGCTTCACCTACCTCGACAGCGGCGCGATGTACCGCTGCGTCGCGCTGCGCTCGCTGTGGGAGCCACAGCGCGAGCCGGCGGAGCTTGCGCGGGAGGCACAGATCGAGCTTTCGGGCACACCGGACGGCGAGGCCGGTCCGGTGCTGCTGGATGGCCGCGACATAAGCTATGCAATCCGTGCTCCCGAGGTCTCCGAGGCGGCGTCGCGGGTTGCTGCGGACCCCGGCGTTCGCGAGGCGCTCGTCGTCAAGCAGCGCGAGCTGATCGCCCGCGGGGACTGGGTTGCCGAGGGGCGCGACATCGGCACCGTCGTCGCGCCCGACGCCGCGCTTAAGATCTTCCTCACCGCCGATCCACGCGAGCGGGCGCGCAGGCGCGCGGCCGAACTTGGCGCCGATGTCGAGACGGTACTAGCGGAGCAGGCGATGCGCGACGAGCGCGATAGCACCCGTGCGCACAGCCCGTTGCAGGCCGCGCCAGGCGCGGTCACGCTGGACACCACGGGCCTCGGCGTCGAGGAGGTCGTGGCGCGGATAATCGTTCTTGTAGATGAGAGATAGCGCCAGTCGCAGGCGCTATACTGTGGCGACCATGGCGACGAAGACAGCGACCATCCGTGTGGCGCGCGGTACCCGCGACCGGCTGGCGGAGCAGGCGCACGCGCGCGGGCTTTCGCTCGCTTCGCTACTCGCCGAAGTGGCTCGCAAGGGACAGGCAGAGCTGATCTGGAGCGCCGAGCGCGAGGCCAGCCGCATCGACGCCGAGAACCCCGGCGTCGCTGCTGAGGACCGCGCCTGGGAGACGACGCTGGCCGATGGCATCGACTGAGCCTCGCCGCGGCGAGGTATGGCTCGTCTCGCTCGGAGCCGGCAGAGATGGCGAGCCTGCCAAGAATCGACCGGCGGTGGTTGTGTCCGTCGACGAGCAGAACGTCGGCGCGACAGCGGCCGACCTGATTGTGGTGGTGCCGCTATCGAGCTCGCGCGCTCCCTCGCCGCTTCGTCCCGAGGTTCCTGCGAGTGCGGGTGTCGACCAAACCTCCCGTGCGATCTGCCGGGCCGTTCGTGGACTCGCTCGCACTCGTCTGTTGCGCCGCCTGGGCAAGCTCCCGCCTGAGCCGCTCGCTGAGATCGAATGGGCGCTTTCGCTGATTTTGGGTGTCGGCGACCTCCCCTGATCATGGGACCTCTCACATTCACGCTGGCGATCAATCCGGGGAGCGCATAGTCCCCGGTCATACTGGCCACATGAAGGTCGCCATCGTCGGCTATCCAAACGTAGGCAAGTCCTCGCTGATCAACCGCCTCACGGGCACCCGCGAGGCGGTCGTGCACGAGCGCCCGGGTGTCACACGAGACCGCAAGGAGCTCGAGTGCGAGTGGAATGGACGCCGCTTCACGCTGATTGACACAGGAGGCGTGGACTTCCAGGACCAGGACCCGCTCGCGGGCTCGATTCGCGAGCAGGCACGCGCGGGTATCGCAGACGCGGAGGTCGCCGTGCTGGTGGTCGATGCGCGCGCCGGCGTGCGCGCGGGCGATGAGGAGATGGCCGACCTGCTGCGCCGCGCGCCGCTGCCGACGATCGTCGCGGCCAACAAGTGCGACAGCGTGACAGAGCTGGCGCTCGCGGCTGATTTCCACCGGCTGGGCCTCGGCGAGCCTCTGGCCGTGTCCGCCGCCCAGGGGCTCGGCTCAGGTGACCTGCTCGACCGCATCGTCGAGCTGCTGCCGGCAGGTGACTCCGAGCCCGAGGACGACACCGTGCGCCTCGCGGTGATCGGTAGGCCGAACGTCGGCAAGTCCTCGCTGGTCAACCGCTTCCTGGGCGAGGAGCGCGTGATCGTCTCGGATGTCGCGGGAACCACGCGCGATGCGATCGACACACCGCTGCTGGTGGGCGATCGGCGGCTGATCCTCGTCGACACCGCCGGCATCCGTCGGCAGGCCAAGGTCTCGGACTCGGTCGAGTACTACACCGCCCTGCGCTCGCGCCGTGCCGCCGAGCGCGCCGACGTGGCACTCGTCGTGTGCGATGCCAACGACGGTGTCACCGCGCAGGACATGCGCATCGCCGAGCTGGCGATGAAGGCCGGGTGCGCGACCGCGATCGTGCTCAACAAGTGGGACATGCAGGAACCCGCCGACGGCGATGCGGGTGGACGGCTCGATCTCGACCACGAGCGCGGGCGCGTCGCCGAAAAGCTGCGCCTGCGCCCGCGCGTGCTGACCGTCAGCGCCAAAACCGGTCGCCACGTCGCGCGCCTGTTGAGCGAGGCGATCGCGCTCGGCGATCGCATCAGCGGGCGCATCCCGACGCCCGAGCTCAACCGCTTCCTCGCCGAGACCGTGCAGGCGCGCCAGCCTCCCGTCGGCACGCGCAGGGGAGCCGGCAATCATCGCCTGAAGCTGATCTACATGGCCCAGATCGGCGAGCGCCCGCCCCGCTTCGCGATCCAGGTCAACTCCCGCGCACGCGTCACGCGCGACTATGCGTACTTCGTTGAGAACCGCCTGCGCGCCCGCTACGGGATGGACGGCGTGCCGCTGATCATCGACTTCGTCGAGCGCGGGCAGCGCGGACGCGCCCGCGCCGCATAGACTTCTGCGACTTTTCGCCAATCCCGCGGCCGCGGCCTCGCAACGGCGCGCGCCATCGACCTCCCGGAGCTGACCCCAAAGACCATGACTGCGCTTTCCGACAACGAGTTCCTGTTCACCTCCGAGTCGGTCACGGAGGGGCATCCCGACAAGATCGCCGACCAGATCTCCGACGGCGTCCTCGACGCGGTCCTCGCCGACGAACCCTACGGCCGCGTCGCCTGCGAGACGCTCGTCAACACCGGCCTCGTCGTCGTCTCCGGGGAGATCTCGACCGAGACCTACGTCGACATCCAGGAGATCGCGCGCGAGACGATCCGCAAGATCGGCTACACCGACGCCGATCTCGGCTTCTCGGCGGACTCGTGCGCGGTGCTCAACGCGATCGACAAGCAGTCGCCCGACATCGCGCAGGGCGTCAACAAGGCCTACGAGGCGCGTACGGATGCCGGCGACGACGACGAGCTCGATGTCGCCGGCGCCGGCGACCAGGGGATGATGTTCGGCTACGCCACCAACGAGACCGACACGCTGATGCCGCTGCCGATCTCGCTCGCGCACCGTCTCGCCGAGCGCCTGGCCGCGGTCCGCAAGGCGGGCACGCTCGACTACCTACGCCCCGACGGCAAGACCCAGGTCAGCGTGCGCTACGAGGATGGCAGGCCGGTCGAGATCGAAAAGCTCCTGATCTCCACCCAGCACCGCGAAGGCGCCGAGGCGCTGATCCCCGATGACCTGTGGGAGCACGTCGTCGAGCCGATCCTTCCCGAGGAGCTCTACGACGCGCACAAGCTGCGCCGCAACTTCCTCGTCAACCCCACCGGGCGCTTCGTGGTCGGCGGGCCGGTCGGCGACTGCGGCCTGACCGGGCGCAAGATCATCGTCAACACCTACGGCGGCATGGCCCGCCACGGCGGCGGCGCGTTCTCGGGCAAGGACCCGTCCAAGGTGGACCGCTCCGCCGCCTACGCCGCGCGCTGGGTGGCCAAGAACATCGTCGCAGCCAAGCTCGCCGACCGCGCGGAAGTGCAGGTCGCCTACGCGATCGGGGTCGCGCACCCCGTGTCGGTGATGGTCGAGACGTTCGGCACCGAGAAAGAAGACCTCAGTCGTGGCCAGATCGCACGAGCGGTCGACGAGGTCTTCGACCTGCGTCCGGGGTCCTTCCGCGAGGAGCTCAAACTGCACCGCCCGATCTACCAGAAGACTGCCGCGTACGGCCACTTCGGACGCGACGACCACGACTTCACGTGGGAGCGCACGGACAAGGTCGACGCGCTGCGCGCCGCCGCCGGCCTCTGACGGGAGGGCTCGCGAGCGAGCGAGGAGGCTGGCGGGGGCCGCCTGTCGGTCCTCTAGGGTCACAGTGGTGTCGAACGTCGCCCAGATCGACGAGCACGACGCTGCGCTCGGCGCGGCGTCGAGCATCGCCAAGGTCGAGCCGATGACGAGTGCCCGCGCGCTGCGCGGGCCGTTCGACTACCGGCTGCCAGAGTCGCTCAGAGGCGACGTCGAGGTCGGATCGATGCTCGTCGTGCCGTTCGGCCGCCGGCAGGTGCTGGGCGTCGTCGTGGGGCTCGCCGACAGCAGCGACGTCGCCGAAGAGAAGCTGCTCGCGCCGCTGCGCGCGCTCGAGCTCGGCGTACCAGCGGACCTTGTTGCGTTGGCCGAATGGATCGCCGCCGAGTACTGCTCCACGATCGCACGTGCGCTGGGGCTGGTGCTGCCGCCGGGCGCTGCGCGCCGGCTGAGCGGGCGCAAGCGCCGCCATGTCGCGCGCCCCGAGCACCTGCCAGTGGGGGCGCGCAGCCGCCACGCGCCCGAGCTCACGGCCGACCAGCTGGCCGTGCTCGTGCCCGTGACCGACGCGCTGCGCGAGCGCCGCGCCGAGCAGCGGCTACTACACGGCGTGACCGGGTCGGGCAAGACCGAGATCTACCTGCGCGCGGCAGCCGCCGCGCTCGAGCAGGGGCGCGGCGCGATCGTGCTGGTGCCCGAGATCGCGCTCACACCGCAGATCGTCGGGCGCTTCGTCGAGCGCTTCGGCGACACCGTCGCCGTGCTGCACTCGCGGCTGACGCCCGCCCAGCGCTACGCCGAGTGGCGGCGCCTGCGCGAGGGCGAGGCGCGCGTGTGCGTGGGGCCGCGCTCTGCCGTGTTCGCGCCGATCGAGGATCTCGGCCTGATCGTCGTCGACGAGGAGCACGACGCCTCCTACAAGCACGAAGGCGACCCGCGCTACGACGCCCGCGACGTTGCCGCTGAGCGCGCCGAGCGCAGCCGTGCGGTGCTGCTGGCGGGCAGCGCGACGCCGCGTCCTGAGAGCGTGCAACGACTGCCAGCGAGCGTGCTCGCCCGCAGAGTGGACGGACGACCGCTGCCGGCCGTGCACGTGCTGGACATGCGCGGGGAGGCCCAGGGTCTGCATTCGCTCACCGCGCAGGCGCTCGCGGACGTGCGCGCCGCGCGTGGCAAGGCGATCGTCCTACTCAACCGCCGCGGCTGGTCGAACTTCCTCTCGTGCCGCTCGTGCGGGCGCGTGTGGAGCTGCCCCGATTGCGACGTCGCGCTCGTGCTGCACCGCGCCGGCGGCTACCTCGCGTGCCATCACTGTGGCCACCGCGAGCCGGTGCCGGAGCGCTGCTGCGACTGCGCATCGACGTCCGTCGCCCGCCACGGCGCCGGCACCGAGCGCCTGCAGCACGACCTCGCGCACGCCTTCGACGACGGGAGCTTTCCGGTGTTCCGCCTCGACGCCGACGTGGTCGGCGAGGACGACGGCGTCGGTGCGATCCTGCGCCGCTTCGAGGCCGCCGACTGCGGAGTGCTGATCGGCACGCAGATGGTCGCCAAGGGCCACGACTTCCCCGACGTGAGCCTCGGGGTCGTGCTTGACGCGGACGCGACGCTGCGCTTCCCCGACTTCCGCGCCGAGGAGCGCACGTTCGCGTTGATCGCCCAGCTGGCCGGTCGCGCCGGGCGTGGCGGTCATGGACGCGTGCTCGTGCAGACGATCGCACCCGAAGCACGCGCGATCGTCCACGCCGCCCGCCACGACAGCGACGGCTTCATTGCCGGCGAGCTCGAGCGCCGGCGCGCGCTGAGTTACCCGCCGTTCTCGCACCTGATCAGGATCGTCTGCTCGGCCGATCTCGCGGAGAAGGCGCGGGCCGCCGCGAGCGCGGTGCGCAACTCCATCGCCGAGCAGCTTGCCGTTAACGGGAGCAGCGCCCAGGCGGGAGGCCCCGTCGAGGAGCGTCCCGCTGTGCTCGGTCCCGCGGCGCTGTTTCGCCTGCGTGGGCGCGAGCGCTCGGTTGTGATGGTGAAGGCCGGCGAGCGCCGCGCGGCGGTAAGGGCCGTCGGTGAGGCCGTGCAGCGCATCGCTGGCACACGCGCGCACGCCGGAGTGAACTTCAGCGTCGACGTCGATCCACAGTAGCTCGCGGCCGCCCGCACGCGATCGCGTGGTCGCAATGAGTGCTGCGCGGTGATAACGGATCGTTGACACAGGATTCAGACATCTGATACTTTCCCGTGCTTCTGGCGGGCGATCACATGGAGGGTGAGATGGAGAGGGCTATCGGAAGGTCCGCGGCTGGGCGGTGCGATCGTATCGATGCGTGTAGAGGGGTGAAGCGTATGTTGTGCTCGGTCGCAGTGGCAGCCTGCTTCGCAACGCTTGGTCTTACGTCGATGTTCGCACCGCCGGCGGGTGCCAGCTCCGCCAGGGCGATGAGGCCAATCCTGACTCGGGTGCGACTGCATCACGGTCGCCGGCTTTTGAGGGAGGCGCGCGCTGGCTCCTACCGCGCCCGCGCCGCGATCGTCGGCGGCACTCGAATCTCGATCTCACAGGCTCCGTGGCAGGTCGTTGTGATCGCAGTCCTATCCGAAACTGAGGGCATACTGTGCGGTGGGTCGATCCTCAGCGAAGACGAAATCGTGACCGCTGGCCATTGCGTCTACAACCCCGTGACGAGAACAAGGATTCCAGCAGATCAGATCGTGATCGGCGCGGGAACGGCAGACATCGAAGTAGCGGAACCCGAAGAACAGGCATCTCTTGCGAGTGCGGTGCGTGTACACCCGTACTACGTCTATAACCCCGAAGCCACACAGGCCACTCCGGATGACGTGGCGGTGCTGGCACTTGACAAACCGTTCGTCCTCGACGCCGCCGTCAAACCGGTCAGCCTCGCGCCCGCAGGCTCGGCTCTCCCGGAAGGTACGGCAGTCAACCTCACCGGATTCGGGCAGGAGAATCCACTGGAGGAACTGAGCGGCGAACTCAACTACATAGGCATGACTCTCGCGTTCAGCAGGGAATGCGGCGGAGAAGCAAACGCACTCTTCCTGTGTGCGAGCACGCCGACGGGCTCCGACTGCTTCGGTGATAGTGGCAGCGGCCTTACTGTGCCTGGCTCACCTGCAACCCTCGCCGGTGTGACGGATACCACGGAGGTGATCGGCGGCAAACCGTGCCTAGCTGGCTCGGTGGGTGGATTTGCCGACGTCGCGGCGCCCGAGATCAGGGACTTCATCGTCGACGACGATACGGCTCCACCTCTTGCGCCTCGGGGCGGGGGCGCAGTCCTCCGTGGGGTACCCCTGGTGGGGGACGCGCTGATCTGCGAACCCGGTGTCTGGAGCAACGACCCAACGCTGACCTATGAGTTCGTTAACGACGCAGGCGGCCAGATCGTACAGCGGGGCTCGTCGTTAACATACGCTCTGACCAGCGCTGACCTCGGGCGCACAATCCTGTGCGAAGTGCAGGCGGCCACTGCTGGCGGCACTGGCGCCGGGCGCACGCCAGCACTGCCCGCGATCCAGCGCTCGCCAGCTGAAGAAGCAGCGATCGCTAGAAAGAAGCAGGAAGAAGAAGCCACGGCGACGAGGAAACGCGAAGAAGAAGCCACGGCGACGAAGAAACGCGAAGAAGAATTGTCTCTTGCGGCCACCAAGAGACGTCAGGAAGAAGAAGCGAAAGGCGGAGTGCTTGGCAGCAAGGAAGCGTCTCCCGACGCCACGATCGCAAGCTTGTCGCTGGATATGAACGCGAGGGGTGCGGTCAGCATCAAGATCGGCTGCCCGCACGGGGAGAGCATCTGCGCGGGCGCTGTAACTCTGCGAACACTCCATGCCGTTATCGCGGACGTCGCCGGAGCTAGCGAGGCCAAGGCCACCATCCTCACGCTGGCAACCGGCTCGTTCAGCGTTCCGGGGGGCGACGTGAACACTGTGACACTGCACCTGTCCGAGAAGGGCCGCCTTCTGCTCGGGCGCTCGCACGTCCTGCACGTGCGAGTGACGATCGTCGCCCATAACCTCGCGGGCGCAACGCATACTGGACAGGCGATCGCGACGCTTCGCGTGGCACCGGCGGAGCACCACAAGGGCTGAGTGGCGTTGAGGGACGCAGGTAGGCGCGTCGCGAGCGGGGGTCAACCCGTGGCGCGTCCCTAACCTTTGTGTGGGTGGACAGTAACGATGGTCTGGCTGGTGTGTGTCGCGCCCGCTTGGTCGCGTGCAAAGATCGTCGCTCGCGCATACAGCAAATGGGTGTGAGCCAGAAGCGCCCGGGCCGCGCTCGATAGGTGCAGCCGTATGGTGGTCAGCTTGCCGCCGGCGACTTTGAACGAGCCGGTGGCGAGGGTCAAGACGGCTGCCTTGCTGTTCTTGGACCGATTGGCCGCTGCGCTCGAGACGATGACGGCCCTCAGTGTCCGTAGCGTCACGGTGCCGGTGCAAGTGTTCTCATCCACCGGGCAGCGAACCGTGACGTTTACCGTACCCGACGAGATCTCCCTTAGCGATGTGCTGGCCAGATTGACATCCGGAACCGCTGGCGTCTTACGGTCCTGAGAAGCTGATACTCCCTGGCTCGCCGATGTTGAGCTCGCTTGACTTTGAGACGTCGGCTGTTGGCCCGGCAACTGTTGCTGAAGCGTCGTCGGTAGCTGCGTCGTGAACGTCTCGTCGGCGCCTTCGCTGGTCCCGCCGGCGCTGACCGCGACCACGCGGTAGTGGTAGGTGGTGTTCGCCGTCAGACTCGTGATCTGCGCGCTGACCGCGACTGGGCTCGTGCCGGACCCCGGCTGTGGACTGCAGGACGCGCTGAGCGCGTAGAGGATAGTGGTTCCGTATTCGAGCCGGCATTCCTTGACTTCTTCTCCATCCGGGTTGACGGTCGCGTTCAGGGTCGCCGAGGTCTGTGCGACGGACGAGGCCGAGCTTGTCGTAGCCGACGGCGCCAGCGGCGTCCCGGATGGTGACTGTGTCGTAAACGTTTCGTCGCTGCCTCTGCTTGTCCCTCCGGAATTGGTCGCGACGACGCGGAAGTGGTAGGTGGTGTTCGCGAGAAGACCCATTACCGATGCGGACACAGTGACTGAGCTCGAGTCCGCTCTAGGCGACGGGGTGCACGGCACGCTGGATTCGTAGGAGACGCTCGTGCCGTATTCGAGCTTGCATTCGCTGACTTCGCTCCCGTTCGGGTTCACGCTCGCGTTCAGCGTTGCCGAGGTCTGCTTGATCGAGGACGCAGAGTCGGTGACCACGGTTGGCGCGCTCGGTCGGGGCGTGAATGCCGCGATCCCATCGGGCGTGCCCAGCCCCGTCGGTCCGTCGTAGCCCGTCCTGGTCATGCAGATCGCCGCTGACGCGCAACCCGTCGCCGCGTCCTGCGCGGGAGTGCAGGACTGCAGCCCGGTTGCTTCATCGAACGGCGATAGGCATTCGCCGTTTGAGCCTTCCGTTACGTCGTGGAGCGATTCGGGTGCTCTCGCGGCGCCTTCGTAGAGCGTCTTGGCGGGGTATGCGGCGCCGTGGGCGCCGCCGGCGAGGGCGAACGTCGAGGCAATCAGTGGTGTGGCGAGGCTGGTGCCGCCGATCGTGCACCAGTGGACGAGATGGATCGTGTTGTCTTCGTCGTACACGCTTTCGCAGTCCGGACTCGAGTAGAAGACCGCGAGGCCCGTGTAGGGGTCGCTGTCGGCGGAGATGTCCGCTACGGCCCGTTTGTCGTCGCAGCCGACAGCGGACCAATCCGAGGCGTCCTGCTGCCACGGTTGCGCGGTGAACTGGCTGCTGCAGCCCCCTCCCGTCGCGCCGTAGCCGTCTTTGACGCCTTCGCGTTCGCCTCCGTCGTTCCAGACCGTCTCTCCGGCCCATTCGCCGTTCGGTCCGAGGCTCAGGCGGGTTCCCCCGACTGAGACCACCTGCGGCGAAGAAGCGGGAAAGTCGGGGTAGCGCGAGCGAGGTTCTTCCAGCCAGTTCAGATATCCGTTGTCGCCAGCCGCCGCTGTGATGATTGTGCCGGGATGGTTGAACGCGGAGCTGTCTTCGACGCAGAAGCCTTCGCTGCATTCGGGCCCCGCCCAGGAGTCCGAGATCTCATTGGCGCCGAGTCGCGCGGCTGTGTCCTCAGCGGTTTCCAGGTTTTCGAAGCTTGGCGAGTTGGCCTCCACCAGCAGTATGTGGCAGCTCTCGCAGACACCGTGGGCCGTCTCGATGTCGAGCGATATCTCGAGCCCCCAGCCGATTGCTTCTTCGGCTTCTCTGCGTTTCGCCCCCGTGCTTTTCAGCGCGCTTTCCAGTTCCTTGGTCGTTTTGGGGAACGGGGGGTTCCCTGTTTCACCGTCTTGGTTGACCTTCTCGAAGCAGCCGCCGGCCGCGGTGCATTCGGGCAGGCCAAGTTCCTTTGAGTACGTCGCGAGGTCCGCTTCGGCGTTCGGGTCGTTGTAGGCGTTGACCAGCGCGATCGTCTGTGTGCCGGAGGTGCTCGTGGGCAGTTGGTAGGCGCTGTGAAGGTCCTGTGGCGTGACGCCGAAATCGCCGGCGGCCGCCGAGAGCGCCGCGGACGGGCTGCGTGTGGTGGCCCGAGCGATTCCCAGAGGGTGGGTGTGCGCTCGGGCTTCCGCCGTCCGCGGCACGAGCTGCAACGAGAGGCAGCTCGCGCGACCGCGGGCGGCTGCCGCGCACACCGCGCGGACCGTGTAGTCCGAGCGAGGTAGTCGCGACTCGGTGCTCGCTGTCGCGAGCGGGGTCCACACCAAGACTGCCACGAGGGCGACCGCAAGCGGCCCGATGAGTGGTATGCGGAGCACGCGCGGGATCATGGCGTTGAATTGTCGCGCGCCGGGATCCCGGCAGGCGGTCGAACACCCCGAACGCAACAACGGCGCTCGCTACGCCATATGTTCGTGCATCGAGCCGACAGGGTGCGCCGCATAGCTGCGAGCGCTGCTCCCCGACCGCCGCCAACAGGGAGAGGCGAACGCAGCGCGCTGCTCATAGACTCAGGCTGAGCATGAGCGCAGAGGACCGCACAGCCGAGGAGGACACGTCGCTGGAGCTTCCCGCGCCGACCTCCGAGGAGGCCGACGTGGAGGTCGAGCGCGAGGGGGACGCGCCCGAGCCCGCCGAGCTCGATGCAGAGACGAAGGCGCGACGTGACGCCGCGCTGCGCCACGTGCGCAAGTTCGGTGACCCCGTGCTGCGCGCCACCGCGCTCCCCGTCGAGCGTTTCGACGATGATCTGAAGGCCGAGGTGCAGCGGATGGGCGAGCTGATGCACGACGCGCTCGGAGTCGGCCTCGCCGCCACGCAGCTCGGCGTGCTGCATCGCGTGCTCGTCTACAAAGCCTACGTTGACGATCCGGTCACCGCGCTGGTGAACCCCGTGCTCGACTGGACCAGCGAGGAGCGCGAGCTCGGCGACGAGGGATGCCTCAGCCTGCCCGGCGTGCACGTCGAGGTGGAGCGCCACGCACAGCTGCGGGTGCGCGCGCGCGATGAGACCGGCGAGGAGGTCGAGGTCGAGGCCGAGGGGCTCGAGGCTCGCGTGATCCAGCACGAGATCGACCATCTCAACGGCGTGCTCATCCTCGACCTCATCTCGCGCGACGCGCGCAAGGAGGCGATGCGCGCGATGCGCGAGGCGCAGGAGTCGCACGAGCATCGCCCCGCGGACGCCACCTAGCGTCGGCGCCAGGCGCATCGTGAGCACCGTCTTCATCGGCACCACCGAGTTCGCCGCCGCCGTGCTCGAGCGTCTCGCGCGCAGCGACGCCCACCGTCCCGCGCTCGTCATCACGCGCCCAGACCGTCCCGCCGGTCGCGGCCGGCGTCTGAGCTCGCCGCCCGTCGCCGCGAGCGCGCGCGCGCTCGGCCTGGCGCTGGAGCAGCCGCAGAACGTCAACGATGAGCCGTCGCAGGCGCTCGTCGCTCGAGCGTCCCCGTCCGCGGTCGTCGTGTGCGCGTTCGGTGCGCTGATCAAGGAGCCGCTGCTCTCCGAACACGAGCTGCTCAACGTCCACCCGTCGCTGCTGCCGCGCTGGCGTGGAGCCGCGCCGGTCGAGCGCGCGATCATGGCCGGCGACGAGCGCACCGGGGTGTCGATCATGCGCCTCACCGCCGGCCTTGACAGCGGCCCCGTGTGCCTCGCCGGCGTCGAGCAGATCCGACCCGACGACACCTACGGATCGCTCGCCGCGCGCCTGCAGGAGCTTGGCGGAGAGCTGCTGGTGCGGGCGCTCGACGAGCGCCCTCCATTCGTCGAGCAGCCCCAGGAGGGCATCACCTACGCAGAGAAGCTCGGACCTGCCGACCGCCTGCTCGATCCGGCGCGACCCGCCGCCGAGCTCGAGCGTGTCGTGCGCGCGCTGCACCCGCACATCGGCGCGCGCGTCGAGCTTGCCGACGGCACGCTGCTCGGGGTGCACCGCGCGGTGCTGCTCCAGGACGGCGATGCGGCGGACGCCTCCGCGGCGGGGAGCGCGTGGGCCGCGACGGGTACCCCCGGGGCCGGTGGCGGGTCGGTGGAAGACCGCGCGACCGGTCCGAGCGTGCGCGACGGTCGGCTGCTGCTGGAGTGCTCCCCCGGCGTGCTCGAGCTGCTGGTCGTGCAGCCGCCCGGCGGGCGCGCGATGGACGCCTCGGCCTACCTACGCGGTCGCGGGTTGCCGGGGCGCCGGTAGTCCGTGACGTAGCCCGGCGGATCGATGCCCGCTCGCAGACGCCCATCCGGCTCGGGCGGGCGCGCCTGGCTCACCAGCGGGATCACGCCCGCCCACGCGTTCAGCGCGTAGTCCTCCTCGTCATCCAGCGGGTCGCCGCTGCGCACCTTCGCCGAGGCCTCGTCGATCGGGATCGCGAGCACCGACGTCGCCTTCAGCTCGTTCTCGTTCGGCGCGCGGATGTCGTCCCAGCGGCCCGGGACGATGTGCTCGACGACCGCCCGCAGCGCTGCGAGCTTCTCGTCGAGATCCTCCACCAGCGTCGCGCGCCCGATCAGCACCGCCGAGCGGTAGTTCGCCGAGTGGTGCATCGCCGCGCGCGCCAGCACGAGGCCGTCGATCAGCGTCACCGTCAGGCACGCCGGCGCCCCGGCCGCCAGCGTCCGCAGCGTGCGACTCGCGGTGGAGCCGTGGCAGTAGACCACGTCGCCGCTGCGCGCGTGCAGTGTCGGGATCACGAACGGCTGGCCATGCTCGTCGGCGATGCCGACGTGGGCGATCAGCGCCTCGTCCAGGATCGCGTCGATCGTCGCACGGTCGTAGCTGCCTCGTTCGCGCTTGCGGCGCAGCCGCACCCGCTCGGACGGGGGCTGCGCTGTCGTCGATTCGCTGCGCGGCTGTACGGACACGCCGCTCTCCTCTCTATAAATATAAAAATCTGTAATAGTACAGATAGGTGACTGCCCTGAAACAGTATCGGATCAAGGCGAGCAGCGCAGCCGAGCTCGTGAACGCGGTGGAGGCTGGCGTCGCCAGCGGCGCGCTCGTCCCCGGACAGCGCCTGCCCTCCGTGCGCCGCCTCGCCGCCGACGCCGGGCTCAGCCCGGTGACCGTCGCCGCCGGACTCGCAGAGCTGCGTCGGCGCGGGGTCGTGCTCAGCGAGCCGCGGCGCGCCACACGCATCGGCCCGCGCCCGCCGATCGGATCGCCGCGTGCTCCGCTGCCCGTGCCAGCCGGCGCGCGCGACCTCTCGCGCGGCAATCCCGACCCCACGCTGCTGCCCGACCTCGCCCGCGCGCTCGCCCGCTGCGAGCTGCCCACGCGCCTCTACGGTCAGCCCCACGCGCTGCCCGAGCTGCTGACGCTCGCGCGCGAGCAGCTGCGCGCAGACGGCGTCCCCGGACAGGAGCTGTGCGTGCTCAGCGGCGCCATGGACGCGATCGAGCGGGTCGTACAGGCACGCCTGCGTCCCGGCGACCGCGTCGCCGTCGAGAACCCCGGCTACGCCGCCCTGTATGACGTGCTTCGCGCCCACGGCCTCGTGCTCGAGCCCGTCGCGCTCGACGACCGCGGGATGCTCGCCGACGAGCTGCAGCGCGCCCTCGGCCGCGGCGCCGTCGCCGCCGTCATCACGCCCCGCGGTCAGAACCCCACCGGCGCCGCGCTCGACCCCGCACGCGCCCGCGAGCTGGGCGCGGTGCTCGCCCAGTTCCCCCGCACGCTGCTGATCGAGGACGACCATCTCGGGCCGGTCGCCGGCACGCAGCTGCACAGCATCCTGTCCGCCGGGCCCACGCCCGAGCACTGGGCGGCCACCCGCTCGGTCGCCAAGGCGCTCGGACCCGACCTGCGCCTCGCCGTGCTCGCCGGCGACCCCCACACGATCGCCCGCGTGCGCGGGCGCCAGCAGTGCGGGCCAGGCTGGGTCAGCCACATCCTGCAGACGCTCGTGCTCGGCCTGTGGAGCGACCCGGACGTCCGCGCGCTCGTCGCCCGCGCCGGCGCCACCTACGCGCAGCGGCGCGAGCATCTGCTCACATGCCTCGCGCGCGAGGGAGTGCGCGCGCACGGGGCTTCCGGTCTGAACGTGTGGGTTCCCGTGCACGAGGAAGCCGGCGCCATCGGGGCGCTGATGCAGCGCGGCTGGGTGCTCGCGCCGGGGGCGCCCTATCGTCTGCCCGGCGCCGGCGCCGGCGTGCGCGTCACGACCGCCACGCTCACCGAGGACGAGGCCCTGCGTCTCGCACGCGATCTCGCCGACGTGCTCGCCCCGAGCACGCTCAGCCGCAGCGGATAGCCGATCATGGCAACCGTGACCAGCCCGTCCACCGCAACCGTCGCGCCCGCGCGCCGCTGTGCGTACACGGTGCTTCGCCGCGTCTTCGAGCAGGGCGCCTACGCCGACCGCGCCTTCACCGCCGAGGCCGCGCAACTTGACGCGCGCGACCGCGCGCTCGCCATGCGCCTGGCCTACGGCGCCGTGCAGCGCCGCGGCACGCTCGACCACCTGATCGAGCAGCTCGCCGAGCGGCCCGCCGCCGCGCTCGACCCGCCGCTGCTGGCAGCGCTGCGACTCGGGCTCTACGAGCTGCTCTACACCAGCGGCGCCCCCGACTACGCAGTCGTCGCCGACGCCGTCCAGCTCGCCAAGGCAAACGGCCGCGCCGGCCACGGCCTCGTCAACGCCGTCCTGCGCCGCGCCGCGCGCGAGGGATCCGACGCGCTGCTCGCGCCGCTCACCGACGACACGCCTGAGCGCGCCGCCGTCAAGCACTCGCATCCAGAGTGGATCGCCCGCCTGTGGTGGGACGCGCTCGGCCCCGAGCAGGCGCGGCTACTGCTCGCCAGCGACAACGAGCCCCTTGAGGTCGCGCTGCGCGCCAACACCCTCGTCGCCGACGCCGCCGCGCTCGCCCGCGAGCTGCCCGTGCGCACGCACTTCGATCCCGACATCCCCGAGGCCGTCGTGCTCGACGAGCCATTCGACACGCACGGCTCGCCGCCTTGGCAGCGCGGCGCCTTCCACGCCCAGTCGCGCGCCGCGATGCGCGTCGCCCGCGCGCTCGACCCCGCGCCCGGCGAGCGCGTGCTCGACCTGTGCGCCGCGCCCGGCGGCAAGAGCACCCACCTGGCCGCGCTCATGCAAGACCGCGGCGAGGTGCTCGCCGTCGAGCGCGACAAGCGCCGCGCCGGCGCCCTCGCGCGCACCGCGCAACGGCTGCACACGAGCAGCGTCCGCGTCGAGGTCGCCGACGCCGAGCACTGGACGAGTTCCACGCACGGCGCCGACGCGCTGGGATTCGACCGTGTGCTCGTCGATCCGCCCTGCTCCGGGCTCGGCACGCTGCAGGCGCGAGCCGACCTGCGCTGGCGCGTCACCCCCGATGCGATCGCGCAGATGGCAGGCACGCAGGCACGAATTCTCGCCGCCGGAGCCGGCGCCCTCCGTCCGGGCGGCGTGCTTGTCTACTCTACCTGCACGATCTCACCTATTGAGAATGAGCACCTGATCGCCGCCTTTCTGGACTCCCACGCCGACTTCAGCCTCGACGACGTCGTGCTGACGCTGCCCCACCGCGACCACACCGCCGGCTTCTTCATCGCCCGCGTGCACAGGAGCTGACGTGGAGGGCAGCCCCGAGACGCCGGCCAGGGCAGCGATCGACCTCGGACCGCAGTGCCCCAACTGCGGCGAGCCGTGGCTGCGCCCGACCAACCTCCCTGGGCGCTACCGCTGCGTGTACTGCCTGCACCGCTTCGAGCTCACCTCCGTGTGCCCCAACTGCGGGGAGCACTCGACGATCGTGCGCATGTCCTCCACCGCGATCCTCAAGTGCAACGCGTGCGGTGATTCCATGCTGCAGGCCGTGTGAGCATGGCGCGAGACCTGCTGCAGGGCGTGCGCGTGGCGCCGTCGATCCTGTCGGCCGACTTCGGGCGGCTGCGCGAGCAGGTGCTCGAAGTGCTCGACGCGGGGGCGCGGGTGATCCACGTTGACGTCATGGACGGGCACTTCGTGCCGCCGATCACCGTCGGGCCGCTGATCGTCGCCGCGCTCGCCGACGCGGTCCACGACGCCGGCGCGATGCTCGAGGCGCACCTGATGATCGAGCGACCCGAGCGCCACGCGGAGGATTTCGTCAAGGCGGGCGCCGACTCAATCACCTTCCACGCCGAGGCCACCCCACACGTTGCCTACACCGCCGGCCTGATCCGCGAGGCGGGCGCAGGCGTGGGCCTCGCGATCAACCCCGGGACTCCCGTGGGAGCGCTCGCCGAGGTGAGCGAGCTGATCGATCTCGCGCTGTGCATGACCGTCAATCCCGGCTGGGGCGGCCAGCCGTTCATCGCGCACTCGCTCGACAAGCTCCCACGCGTGCGTGCGCTCGTCGGCGCGGACGTCGCCGTCGAGGTCGACGGCGGCATCGAGCCGCACACCGCGCCCGCGTGCCTGGAGGCCGGCGCGAACGTGTTCGTCGCCGGTTCGGCGATCTTCTCCGCGCCCGACCCCGCCGAGGCCTACCGCGCGATCGCAGTGTCCGTCGACGCGCTCTGAGCCTGGGTCGAGCCCCGCCCGCCCACGCCCGTGCCGCGCCGGTAGAGCGCCGCGAGCAGCGCCGCCAGCAGCGCCGTCGCGCCGGCGTAGCCGATCTCCGCGCGCAGCAGCTGTTCGCTGACCGGGGAGCTCAGCATCCACACGACGAACACCACCGCCGCGCACGCCCAGCACGCTGCCGCCGCCCGCGCGCGATCGCGCGCCAGCGCCGCCTGGTTGAGCGCGCCCGAGGTCAGGTGAAAGCCCATGCCCACGCCGATCAGCGCCAGTCCGAAGCGGTTGTAGTGGAAGGTCTGTCCGAAGAAGACGTGCTCGAGCGCGAACGGGCCCACCACGAGCAGGCCGAGCGCCACCGCCGCCGCGAAGCCCGCGATCGCGAGGATCGTCACGCGGATCGCGCGCGCGAACGCCTCGTGCCCCGCCGTCGCCTCCAGCCCCGTCAGGTGTGGCAGCAGCGACGTCTGGATCGCCTGGAAGAGCTGCAGCGGAGCACGGGCGATCAGCAGCACGTTGAACACGATTCCCGCCAGCACACCGCTGCGCGCGGTCGCATCGACCGTCAGCACGGCCGCGTTCAGCAATGTCTGCTCGGAGAGCATGATGCTCGACACCCACACCGCGAAGCCGCCGCCGCGCTTTAGTGACAGCTCACCGTGCGCCGCCGTCTCCTGCACGCCCTCCGTCCCCGGTCCCGCCAGCGCCGCGTCGGCCTCGTCCGCCGTGATCGAAGCTCCCGCGAACGCCCGATCGCGCCTGGTGCTCGCGAACGCCAGCGGCACCACCACCAGCGACACGAACGGCGCGGCCGCGATTCCCAACGCGACCGCCGTCTGCCCGCTGGCGATGCCCAGCGCAACCGCGATCGCGAACGCGATGCGCGACGTCGACTCCATCAGCACCAGGCCGCCGAACAGCCCGAAGCGCTGGTGGCCCGCCAGCCAGCCGCGCGCGAAATAGCTCGCCGCGTACGCGAGCGTGCCCACTACCAGCACGTCGTACAGCGCCTGCTGATGCTGGAAGACATGATCGACCAGCTCTTCCTGCAGCGCCAGCGCGACCACCAGGAAAATCAGCGCGAAGCTCGCCTGGATCAGCATCGGCACACGCAGCGTGTGCTCCGCGCTGCCGCGCGCGCGGCGTTCGGCGATCGTGCGCGAGAGCAGCTGTTCGATCGGCCGGTAGATCACCGAGATGATCACGAACATCACCGACCACAGGACGTCGAGCAGCTTCGCCGATTCTTCGCCCAGCACGTGGCTGGCGATCGAGAAGTACGCGAACGTCAACAGGCCCGTCGAGGCGATCCCGATCGACAGGATCCGCGCCCCCGACCCATAGGAGCGCGTCTTGCTAGAGGCTGACAAGCAACATCGTCCAGGGGAACGGCGAGCGCAACTCGACGACCTCGCCGTGACGCGAGAGCAGCTTCACAAACGATCGCCTGGACCAGTGGTTGAGGTGGCCCGGGGTGTTGCCGAGCGCCGGCCAGTAGGCCCCGCGCGCCATGTTGAGCATCCGCCACAGCGGCTCGCGTGGAACCGATACAAGCAGGTGGCGCTGGGCGCAGCGCGCCATCTCGCTCACCGTGTGCTCGGGATCGGGCACGTGCTCGAGCACCTCGATCGCGCACGCCAGGTCGAACTCGTCGGCGGCGAACGGCAGGTTCGCGACCCGGTCGGCGCGGCCCGTCTCCATCACGCGGTACTCGAGGTTCGGCGCCTGGCGCTCGGCCCAGCCCGCCTGGATCGACTCCTCCTCGAGATCGATGCCCACGACGCGCGCCTCGCCCAGCCGCTGTGCCCACCGGTGCACGAGCACCCCCTCGCCGCAGCCGACGTCCAGCAGCGAGCTCGGCGCGGCCGTCTCGAACAGCTCGTCCAGGTCGTGCTCGAAGCGCGCCATCAGGCGGCGCACCACCGGGTTGCCAGAGCCGTACTTGTCGTAGGTGTTGCCCGTGACGATGCCCTCCTCGGAGACCGTCACCCCGCTCATAGCCGCACCGCCTCGCCGGGACGCGTCTGCTCAGGCGCGGCCGGCGCCTCCGAGTTCGCGCCCGCAGCCGGCGCCTGCACGTCCAGCCGCTCCGGGCCGCGGCGCTCACCGGCTTCGTAGTGCGAGGGCTCGACGCCGAGCTGCAGCTCGATCCGCCGCACCCGCTCGAAGGTGCGCTGCGTCATCAGCCGCTGAGCGGCCAGCAGGTCGCCGATCACGCCCAGCGCCCACAGCACGACCGCCGCGATGAACAGGACCGCCCCCAGGATCAGCGACTGCACGTGGCCCTTGCCGTTGCCTTCGATGTAGGCGACCGTGAAGCGGATCCACACGCCGATCGCGGCGAGACCGATAACCCCGGCGAGGCTCCAGAACACGCGCAGCGGCTCGTACTGCGCGTAGATGCGGAAGATCGAGATCGCGTTGCGCCGCACGTAGGCGCCCATCGACGGGAACAGCCGCGACTCGCGCGTCTGCGGGTTGGTTCGCACCGGGACGTGGTCGACCGCCACGAGCAGCTTGCCCGCCTGGATGATCGTCTCGAGCGTGTACGTGAACTTCGACACCACCATCATCTGGATGGCGGCCTCGCGGTTGTATGCGCGAAAGCCCGACGTCGTGTCCGGCACCGAGGTCGAGGACGCCTGGCGCACCACCCACGAGCCGAGCCGCTGCAGCATCTTCTTGAGCGGCGAGAAGTGCTCGATGCCGCCCACCTCGCGGTCGCCGACGACCATGTCCGCGCGTCCCTCGAGGATCGGGCGCACGAGCCTGACGACGTCCGCGCCGAAGTACTGGTTGTCCGCATCAGTGTTCACGATCACGTCGGCTCCGAGCTTCAGCGCCGTGTCGATCCCCGCCTGGAAGCCCGCCGCGAGGCCCTTGTTGTTCGTCAGGCGCACCAGATGGTCGACGCCGTGCGCCCGCGCCACCTCCACCGTCGCGTCGGTCGAACCGTCGTCGATCACCAGCCACTCGACGACGTCGAAGCCGTCGATCGCGCGCGGCAGGTCCGCGAGCGTCTGCGGCAGCTGCTCGGCCTCGTTGAAGCAGGGGATCTGGATGATGAGCTTCATGGGCTTCGATTGCCTAGACTTGGCTTCCGCCAGTATCCCAAAGCGCGGGTCACGGTCTTGGCGCCAAGCATTGAACCAACCCACCAGGCGCGGTACTGAACCTGCCCGCCCGGTGGGCCTGTATGAACCAAGGCTAGATGGAAAGCGCGATGCTCACCCGGCGCACGCCGGGCTCGATTCAGCTGGCACGGCGATGGCCCGCGTCGCCGGGGACGTGGGCGCGGGTGGGCTTCGCCGTGATGTGCGTCGGCGCGCTGATCGGCTACTTCGCCTTCCCCACCTATCCCACGTACGACTCGTTCTACGCGCTGCTGTGGGGGCGCGATCTGCTGCACCTGCATCTGCCCGACTTCCGCGTTTATCGCGGTCCCACCGAGCACCCGCTGGCGATCGCCTTCGGGATGCTCTGCTCGATCTTCGGCCAGGGCGGGGCCCGGCTGATGGTGCTCGGCTCGATCGCGTCGTTCGTCGCTGCTGTCGCCGGCATGTACAGGCTCGGGCGCCTGTGCTTCGGTCCCGTCGTCGGACTGCTCGCAGCGCTGCTGCTGCTGAGCCGCTTCTTCATCGAGAACCTCGCCGCCCAGGGCTATCTCGACATCTCCTACGTGGCGCTGATCGTGTGGGCGGTCGTGCTGGAGGTCGAACGCCCCCGCCGGGGGACGCCGGTCTTCCTGATGCTCGCCGCAGCGGGGCTGCTGCGCCCGGACGCCTGGGTGCTGAGCGGCGTCTACTGGCTGTGGTGCTCGTGGCCGGCGCGCGCCGATCCCGGCGCCGGGAAGCCGAGGGTCACGATGGCCACCCGCCTGCGCTACCTGGGGCTGGCCGCGATCGCCCCGCTCGTGTGGGCGGGGCTCGACGCCATCGTCACCGGCAATCCCCTGTACTCGCTGAGCGCCACCGCCGGCTTGGCCTCGGAACTCGAACGCACGCAGGGGTTCACCAGCGTGCTCGGCTCCGTGTGGAGCTACGGGGTGCGCATCGACAAGCTACCCGTGCTGCTCGGCGGCCTCGTCGGAGTGCCGCTGGCGGTGTGGATGGCACCGCGACGGGTGCTCGTGCCGCTGGCGGCGTTCCTGGTTCTGGTCGGCGTTTACCTGGCCGAGGGCGCCGTCGGCGCGTCGGTCGTCGACCGCTACCTCCTGGGCGCCGCGACGATGCTGCTGCCCTTCTGCGCCGTGACCATCGGCGGCTGGGCGATGCTCGAGCCCGGCTCGTGGCTGCGCCGCGCATGGATCGTCGGGGCGCTCGTGCTCGTGGCCTACGGCGGCATCTCGGCGGCGAACACGCTCAGCCTCACGGGCCTGCGCACGACGCTCGCCGAGCACGAGGACTTCCACGAGGGACTCGCGGGAGCGCTGCGGAGCCCCGCCGTCAAAGCCGAGCTGCGGCGCTGCTCGCTGCTGTCGCTGCCCGACAACAAGCTGATCCCGGACGCCCGCTGGATCCTCGACACCGTCGGACAGAACGACATCGTCGCCCGCAGCCAGGCACGGGCTGACGCGATCGCCGGCGATCCCGCCCTCGCGAGACGCCTCGCCGCCGGCAGCGTGGCGGTCTATCCGCTCGGCGACGCGATCTTCGTGGACGCGATCGTCGACCCCGGCGACAGCCCGCTGGACCAGATCCCGCCGGCCGGCTTCACACGCATCTACACCAGCCGTTTCTTCGCGGTGTATGGCAACTGCTGAGGGTTCGCAGCTCGGGGATGGAGCGGCCGAGCGCTCGAGCGTCGGCGAGACACCGCGGGCCGGTTCCAAGGGCCCCCGGCGCTGGGCGTGGGCGGGCCTCGCGCTCGTGCTGCTCGGTGGGCTCGCCCTGCGCCTGTGGGGCGTGCGCCAGGGGCTGCCGTATGCGTACAACAGCGACGAGGCCGACCACTTCGCGGTCCACGCCATCGAAATGTTCCAGCACGGCACGCTCAACCCGCACTATTTCGCCAACCCGCCCGCGTTCACGTATCTGCTGCACTTCGTGTTCGCGGTCGTCTACGGCGGTGCGCAGGGGGCGGTGCGCGAGTTCGCGCTGCACCCCGCCGCGGTGTACACACTGGCACGGGTCGTGGTCGCGCTGGTCGGCACGCTCGCGCTGTGGCTGCTCTACGCGACCGGCGCGCGGCTGTTCAACCGCGCCGTCGGCGTGCTGGCCGCGGCGATCGAGGCGGTGGCGTTCCTGCCCGTCTTCTACGCGCACCTCGCGCTCAACGACGCACCCACGCTCGCACCGATCACGCTCTCGCTGCTGGGCACCGCCGGTGTGCTGCGCAAAGGGCGCGCGCGCGACCATCTGCTTGCGGGCGTCGGGCTGGGGCTCGCCTGCGCGAGCAAGTACACCGCCGGGATCGTGCTCGTGCCGCTGCTCGCGACCATCGCGGCGCGGTTTCTCGACGCGGGGCCGGCCGCTGGCAGGCGCGCGCTGGGCGGGTTGGCGCTCGCGGGCGTCGCGGCGCTCGCCGCCTTCCTGATCGCCAACCCCTACTCACTGCTCGACTACTCCGACTTCCACGCCGAACTCGTGCGCCAGTTGACGCTGTCCGCCGAATCTCAGGGCAAGCTCGGCGCCCCAAAAGACGGAGGGTTCGTCTACTACCTGTGGTCGCTGACCTGGGGTCTCGGCTGGGTGCCCGCGCTGGCGGCGCTCGGCGGCGCGCTCATGCTGTGGCGCTCGGAGCGGCGCCTGTGGTGGCTGCTCGTGCCCGCCGCGCTGCTGTTCCTCGCGTTCATGGGAACGCAGGGGCGCTACTTCGGGCGCTGGCTGCTGCCGATCTTCCCGGTCCTGTGCCTGCTGGCGGCGTACTTCACGGTGCAGGTCGCACAGGCCGGCGCCCGCTGGCTGCGGACGCGCCCACTGAGGATCGCGCTGACGGCGCTGCTCGTCGCGGCGCTGCTCGCCCAGGGCCTCATCTACAGCGTCCACTCCGGGCTGGTGCTCGCCCGCGCCGACACGCGCAACCTGACGCGCGCCTGGATGCTGGCCCACATATCCGCCGGCGCCGGAATCGTCGCCGAGCCCGTCGAGCCCGAGGAATGGGCGCGCGAACGCGCCGGGAGCGCGACGTCCAGCAACCCTTATCGCTGGCGGCTGTATCCGGCGCTGAACCCGCGCATCCTCCCCGACGGCTCGATCGCGCCGGCCTACCTCAACCCAGTAGGGCTCGAGAACTACGAGACGACGCTGCACCCTGCTCTGATCGACTTCTACGAGCGCGAGGGCTTCTGCTGGGTGATCACCGGCTCGACCGAGTCCGGGCGCGCGTTCGCCGATCCAAAGGCCGTACCCGGCGCGATCGCCTACTACAAGGCGCTGTCCCAACAGGGGGAAGTCGTCTACCGCGCCTCGCCGTACGCGCGCGGCGAAAGGGGTGGGCGGGAAACCGTTCCGTTCAACTTCGACTGGAGCTTCGACTACTACCCGCTCGCCTACAGCCGCCCCGGGCCGCAGATGACGGTCTACCGGCTGCACGGCGGACGCTGCGGCGCCGCATAGGGATCGCACCCCACGCGGGTTATCCTGGGCTGAATGCCGAGCTGCACCGACACCGACAAGCTGCATCTCGCGCGCGCCATCGAGCTCGCGCGCAACGGCCTCGGCGCGGTCAGGCCCAACCCGGTCGTCGGCGCGGTGGTGGCGCGCGACGGCGAGATCCTGGGGGAGGGCTGGCACGAGCAGTACGGCTCGGCACACGCCGAGGTCAACGCGATCGAGGCCTGCGGCATGGCCGACCTGAGCGGAGCGACGCTGTACGTGTCGCTCGAGCCGTGCTGCCACGAGGGCAAGACGCCCCCGTGCACCGACGCGATCCTGCAGGCGGGGATCGGCCGCGTGGTCGTCGCCTCCGACGATCCCACCGAGAAGGCCTCCGGGCGCGGGCTGGGGATCCTGCGCGACGAGGGCATCGACGTGGTGCTCGCCGACGGCGAGCTCGCCGCGAGCGCGCGGCTTCTCAACCAGGCATTCCGCAAGCACGCCCGCGTCGGGCGCCCGTGGGTGCTGTTCAAGTCGGCGATGACGCTCGACGGCAAGGTCGCGACGCGCACCGGCGACTCGAAGTGGATCAGCGGCGAGGACAGCCGCGGCCTCGCCCACCGGTGGCGCGCGGCGGTCGACGCGATCGTCGTCGGCATCGGCACGGCGCTCGCCGACGACCCGCAGCTGACCGCCAGGCCAGACGGCCTGCCCGCCGAGCCCGGCGCGCAGCCCCGCCGCGTGGTGTTCGACTCGCTTGCGAGGCTGCCGCCCAGCTCCCAGCTCGTGGCCGCCGCCGCGGAGATCCCGCTGACGATCGTCGCCTCGCGTGCGGCCGCGCGCGCCGACACCGACGCGCTCGAAGCCGCAGGCGTGCAGGTGCTCGTCGCGACCGGCGAGAACGAGCCCGCGCGGGTGCGCTCGGCGCTCGACCAACTCGGCGCGCTCGGCGTCGCCTCGGTGCTGCTCGAGGGCGGGCCGCACCTCGCGGGCGCCTTCCTCGACGCCGGCGAGATCGACGAACTGCGCCTGTTCCTCGCGCCGCTGCTGCTCGGCGGCAGCGCCGCGCGCGATCCGCTCGAGGGCGAAGGGGTCGAGCGCATCTCCGAGGCGCTGCGCGCGCTCAGCTTCGACTGCCAGTCCGTCGGCGAGGACCTGCTCATCTCCGCGCGCCTGCGCGAGTGGTGAAGCTGAGGTGGGGAAGCGAGAGCTGAGACGATGTTCACGGGGCTGATCGGCGAGGTTGGCAGTGTTGTGGCCCTCGAGCAGGACGGCGACGGGGCGACGCTTACGATCGATAGCCGGCTCGCGGCGGACCTGCGCGAGGGCGACTCGATCGCCGTCAACGGCGTGTGCCTTACCGCGACCGCGATCAGCGACGAGGGCTTTCAGGCGCAGGCGATGAACGAGACGCTCAGACGCTCGTCGCTGAGCGCGCTGCAGCCCGGCTCGCCCGTGAACCTCGAGCTGGCGCTGCGCGCCGCCGACCGCCTCGGCGGACACGTCGTCCAAGGTCACGTCGATGGGACCGGCGTCGTTCGCGCCATGCGCGAGGAGGGCTTCGCGCGGGTGCTGGAGATCGACACCGAGCCGCAGCTCACGCGCTACCTCGTCGAGAAGGGCTCGGTCGCCGTTGACGGCGTCAGCCTGACCGTCAGCGCGCTGGATGACTCCGGCTTCTCCGTGTCGCTGATCCCCGAGACGCTCGAGCGGACAAGCCTCGGCGCGATCCGCGAAGGTGCGGTCGTGAACATCGAGGTTGACATCCTCGCCAAGCACGTCGAGCGTCTGATGGGCGCTATCACTAGGTGAGCGCATGAGTACGTCCTCCTCCACAACCCCCTTCGCGACGATCGAGCAGGCGATCGAGGAGATCCGCGAGGGCAAGATGGTCGTCGTCTGCGACGACGAGGACCGCGAGAACGAGGGCGATCTCACGCTCGCCGCGCAGTTCGCCACGCCGGAGGCGATCAACTTCATGGCCAAGGAGGGGCGCGGGCTGATCTGCCTGTCGCTGACAGCCGAGCGCTGCGACGAGATGGGCCTCGACCTGATGGCCGCCAAGAACGAGTCGCCGTTCGAAACCCCCTTCACCGTCTCGATCGAGGCGCGCGACGGCGTCACCACCGGCATCTCCGCGCACGACCGTGCGCACACGATCCAGGTCGCGATCGACCCCGAGAGCGGGCCGCGGGACCTCGTGCAGCCCGGCCACGTGTTCCCGCTCAAGAGCCGTGCCGGTGGCGTGCTCGAGCGGGCAGGGCAGACCGAGGCGGCGGTGGACCTCGCGCGGCTCGCCGGCCTGAACCCCTCGGGCGTGATCTGCGAGGTGATGAACGACGACGGCACGATGGCGCGTGTGCCCGACCTCGTCGAGTACTGCGCGCGTCACGGGCTGAGCATGATCACGGTCGCCGACCTGATCGCCTACCGCCGCCGCCACGACAAGCTCGTCGAACGCGTCGTCTCGACGCGGCTGCCCACGACCTTCGGCGACTTCGAGGCCGTTGGATATCGCTCGCTCGTCGACGACAAGCACCACGTCGCGCTCGTCAAGGGCGACGTCGCCGGGCAGTCCGACGTGCTCGTGCGGGTGCACTCGGAGTGCCTCACCGGCGATGTCTTCCACTCGCTGCGCTGCGACTGCGGCGAGCAGCTCGAATCGGCGCTGTCGATGATCGAGCGCGAAGGCCAGGGCGTGCTGCTCTACCTCTCCCAGGAGGGACGCGGGATCGGACTGCTGAACAAGCTGCGCGCATACCGGCTGCAGGAGGACGGCCTCGACACCGTCGAAGCCAACGAGCGCCTCGGCCTGCCCGCCGACCTGCGCGACTACGGCATCGGCGCGCAGATCCTCGTCGACCTCGGGCTCGGCTCGATCCGCATCCTCACGAACAACCCCAAGAAGATCCGCGGCCTCGAGGGCTACGGGCTGTCGGTCGCCGCGCAGATCCCGATCGAGCACGCGCCCAACGAGCACAACGAGGCGTACCTGCGCACCAAGGCCGAGCGCATGGGCCACACCCTGCACCACCAGGGCCTGAACCTCGACGAGGAGCTGCTGCACGGCGAGCGCCGCAAGGAAGAGCGCCGCACGCAATGAGCGAGAGCTCCGCCGCTTTCGCGATCGTGCTCGCGCGCTTCTACGAGGATCTGGCCGAGCGCCTCCTCGCCGGCGCGCGCGCGGCGTTCACCGAGGCCGGCCACACCGATGTCGAGGTGTTCGACGTCCCCGGCGCGTTCGAGCTGCCGCTCGCCGCCAGCTACGCCGCCGCGACCGGCCGCTTCGCCGGGGTCGCGTGCCTCGGCGCGGTGATCCGCGGCGAGACCGACCACTACGACTATGTCTGCGCGGAGGTCGCCAGCGGCGTGATGCGCGTGCAGCTCGACACGGGCGTGCCGTGCACGTTCGGCGTGCTCACCTGCGCGACCATGGAGCAGGCGCTCGCGCGCGCCGGCGGCAACAAGCGCGACCAGGGTCGTCACGCTGCCGAGGCCGCCATCCGGCTGGCGGCGCTGCGGGCGCAGCTCGTAAGCGGCTAGACTGCCCGCGATGGCAAAGGTATGTCACAGCTGCGGCAAGGGGCCGGCGTTCGGTCAGAGCCGTAGCCACTCGATGGTCGCCACCAAGCGGCGCTTCGACCCCAACCTGCAGAAGGTCAGGATCCTGGTCGGCAAGGCGCCCAAGCGCGTCTATGTCTGCACGCGGTGTCTGAAAGCCGGCAAGGTCACAAAGGCCCTTTAGGGTCGTTCGGCGGCGCCAGGCGGCGTCGTCACAGGGCAGAGCGCCCGAGGAAGCTGATAGACCTGTCGCCGTGACAGACACCAACCTGGTCCGCTTTCGCGCTGCGGTGGCCGGCGCGCTGGCCCACTTGGAATCGCGCCGTCAGGAGGTCAACGACCTGAACGTGTTCCCCGTCGCCGACGGGGACACCGGGGACAACATGGCGCTCACGCTGCGCGCGGTGCTGGTGGAGCTCGACCGCCTGCAGGGCGCCGACGGGCAGCGCACGATCGACGACATCGGCCGCGAGGAGATCGTGCAGTCGGTCGCGCGCGCGGCGCTGCTGGGCGCGCGCGGGAACTCCGGGGTGATCCTCTCGCAGCTGATCCGCGGCGCCGCCGAGGAGCTTGTCTCCCGGCCCGGGCAGCTGATCGATGCCACGCTGATCGGCGCCGCGCTCGCCAACGCGGCCGACCGCGCGTACTCCTCGGTGCGAGACCCTGCCGAGGGGACGATCCTGACGGTCGCGCGGGAGATGGCGCACAAGATCGTCGCGGACCTCGCCCACGGGCCGGAGAGCCCGCGCCTCGGGCCCGCGACCGAACCGCGCGAGCAGGACAAGGCGATCGCCGCCGCGCTCGAACGCGCCGTCCAGGCCGGCGAGGAGTCCGTCAAGCGCAGCCCGGAGCTCCTGGCGGCGCTACGCGACGCCGGCGTGGTCGACGCCGGTGGCTACGGGCTGACGATCATCTTCGCCGGCGTCGTCGCCGCGCTGCGCGGCGAGGAGCCGCCGCCGCTCGACCACTACGCACCCGCGCGCATCACGCACCCGGAGCACACGTCCGGCACCTACCGCTTCTGCACCAACTTCGCCGTCACGGGCAGCGGGCTGAGCCCGGCGAGCTTCATCGCGTCGCTCGAGGAGCTCGGCGACTCGGTGCTCGTCGTCGGCGACGCGAGCACGCTCAAGGTGCACCTGCACACCGACAGCCCCGAGCTGGCGACGGAGGTGTTCGCGAGCGCCGGCGAGGTCTCGCACCTGGACGTCGCCGACATGCGCGCGCAGGTGGCCGAACGCGACGGGCGCCTCGGTGGGCTCGGCGCGGGCGAGGAGAACGTTGCCGTAGGTGGGCGCGCTTCCGGCGCGCAGCAGGTGCGCTGCTCCGCCGTGGCCGTCGTCAGCGGCGAGGGCCTGCGCCAGCTCTTCCACGAGCTCGGCGTGCACACGATCGACGGCGGCCCGACGCTCAATCCATCGACGTATGACCTGCTCGCGGGCATCCACGACGTTCCGACCGAGGAGGTCGTGCTGCTGACCAACAGCGCGAACGTGATCATGGCTGCCGAGCACGCGGCGCAGCTGTCGGACAAGCAGGTCCACGTCGCGCCGACCACCAGCCAGCAGGCCGGGCTCGCGGCGGCCGTCGCGCTCGCGCCCGAGCGCTCGGTGGAGGAGAACGCCCAGGCGCTGACCGAGGCGCTCGCGCGCGTTTCCACAGGCGCCGTGGCGCCCGCCGCCCGCGACGACAGCCAAGGGCGCTTCAGGCGCGGAGACGCCGTCGGGTTCGTAGAGGAGGAGGTGCTCGCCTGGGGCGACCCGCGCGAGACGCTCCAGGCCGTGCTGCACACGCTCGCCGCGGGCACCAACGGCGACGGCCCCCCCGAACTGATCAGCGTGCTCGACGGCGAGGACGCTCCCCTCGGCCTCGAGGAGGTCGAGGGGATGGTCAACGGCGGCGTCGAGCTCGAGCTGCGCCACGGTGGCCAGCCCGCGTACTGGTGGCTGCTCGCGGCGGAGTGAGTCGGCGCAAAGTCTCGTTGACGTCGTGCCGACCGGCGCATGCGCCGGTCGGAGGGGCCGCACATGTGCGGCCCCTGGCCGTGCCACATGTGGCACGGCCGTCCTGATATAGACTTGAAAGAGCCGGTCGCGTCGTGCTCACGCCGAGCGGGGGTTGTTGAGGCTAGGGTTTGGCGAGGACGTGTCAGCGTGGCGGTGCAGTTCCAATTGTTAGTCTCCGCGAATGGAACGCTGGCGGAAGGGGCACAGCAGCGATCAGCGGCAGGCCTCGCGGCTGTCGGTCGATCTAGCGGCGTTCAAGCTGGCGATTGGCCTTGTCGTCCTTGGAGCAATACTTCTGTTCGCGGCGGCGAAGATCGAAAAGTCGACAACGGCGGCGGTCTACACCACAGTGCGCGAGGTGGGCGCCCTCGTGTTCGCGGCCGGGATTCTGAGCGTCGGCTGGGAACTGCTAGGACGCCGAGCCTTGACCGACGAGGTTCTTTCGGCGGCGGAACTATCTAGCGACGTCAAAAACGCTGGGCTCAAGCGGATCGCGACGCACTATCTCGACGTCAACTGGGATGCGCTTCTGAGCGAAGCCAACCACGTGGATCTGTTCTTTGCGTACGCGCGAACCTGGCGTAATACGCACGCGACCGGGTTGCGTCGTCTGGTCGCCCGCAAGGGAACCCACTTGCGGGTTGTCCTGCCCAATCGCGACAATGAGGCGCTGATGACGCAGTTGGCAGCCAAGTTCAGCTACAGCGCGGAAGAGCTTCGGAACCTCATCGATGGCGCCGAGCAGGATTTTGCGAATCTGAGCCGGCAAGCTGCGGCCGATGCTACCGTCGAGCTGCATCGGACGGATGAATTCCCGGTTTTTTCCTACTATCGGCTCGATCGTCGATACTTTGCTGTGCTCTACTCGCAGGCGCCCGGACGCGTCGATGTTCCAACATTCGAGTGCGAGCAGGGGGGCACGCTGGCGGGGTTTTTCCGTGTTCAGTTCGACAGACTCTGGGATGCCAGTTCCGCCCGGTCCCTGGGGTAGACTAGTGCTAGATGAGCGTGATGGACTGCGAGGCTAAGAAGGATGCTCGGCCGCCTCGGATGCTTGAGGGGGATCTAGACGAGCAGGCATTTGCCGAGGCGCTCGCAGGGGATGTGGTGGCTCTCGACATCGAGACGACTGGTCTGGACTGGCGCTGCGACCGAATCGGGACCGTGCAGATGCAGGTCGGAGACACGACTTACATCATCCGTGTCAATGGGCACGTACCGATCCATCTCAAGGCAGTGGTTGAGGACGCCCGCGTTCGTAAGATTCTGCATCACGCCATGTTCGACCTGAAGTTCCTCGCGCATCAGTGGGACATGGCCCCAGCGAACGTGGCTTGTACCAAGATCGCCTCCAAGCTGGCAGAACCGACGAAGCCGCACGGGGAGCACTCGCTCGCTCCGCTTGTGAAGCACTACCTGGGCATCAGCCTCGACAAGACGCAGCAGGTCAGCGATTGGGCCGACGAGGGGCTGTCAGACGCTCAGATCAAATACGCAGCGGAGGATGTCCGGTACCTGGTGCCGCTGTATCAATGCCTCGACGCGAAGCTACACGAGATAGGACGCGACGGGCTCCGGGACCGCTGCTACGCGCAGCTACCGACGCAGGTTGAGCTTGAGGTTGGTGACTTTCCAGACGTTTTCGACTACTAGGACTAGCGCTGGCTGGCCTCTGCGAACATAAGCCTGACCCGTAGACCCCAGCAGTGACGCTCGCCGGCCCCCTTACGACCGCCGACGCGATCATGATGGACGAGAAATGCCGGCGACCAAGCCCGATACGCCGGAAGCCGTGGCCGGCTCGGAGCGGATCACGCCGCTCGCGCGAGCGTTCGCCTCCACACGCGGGCTCAGCCGCGACGAGCTGATCGCCGCCCCCGTGCGCTGGCCGCGACCCTCGCGGCTGGAGGCTCCGCTGGAGGCGCCCGCGAAGAAGATGGCCGCGGGCCTGCGCGCGCTGGGCCTGGAGACGGTCGGCGACCTGCTGGAGCACCTTCCGAGCGACAGCCGCGAGGCGCGCACGGTCGCGGCACTGCGTACGGGCGAGCAGGCCACGGTCGCCGTGGAGGTGCGGGCGATCAGTGCGCGTGCCGTTCGCCGTCGCGGCATGCGTCCGCTGGTGGAGGCGTCGGTGTTCGACGCCACGGGGACGATGCGCGCGACGTTCTTCAACCAGCCGTGGCTGGTCGAGCGCTACCCGTCGGGAACGCGCCTGCTGCTGCACGGCAAGGCCGACGGGCGCGGCGGCTTCAGCGTCTCCCATCACGCGCCAGGCGCTGAGCCGGCGCTCGGCGACACCGCCGGCCCCGGCGCAAGCGATGCCGTCGCACACTACCCGGCGTCGGAGGGCATCACCTCGACCCAGCTGCTCACGCTGGTGCGCGGCGCCAGGCACGCGCTCGCCGACGTGCCCGAGACGCTCTCGGCGATGACCCGCGTGACCGAGCGTCTGCCCGATCGCGCGGGCGCGCTCGCCGCGATGCACTTCCCGCGCCTGCCCGACGACCTCGAGACGGGAAGGCGGCGGCTGGCCTTCGAGGAGCTGCTGCTGACCCAGCTGGCGTTCCTGCGCCGCCGCGCCGCGCGCAGGGCGCGCACCGGCGCAGCCGTGCTCGCCGATCGCGGCGCGCTCGGCGAGCGCTGGCTGGACGGCGGACTGCCGTTCGCGCTGACCGGCGACCAGCGCAGGGCGGTGGATGCGATCGCGGGGGACCTCGAGCAGCACGCGCCGATGCAGCGTCTGCTGATGGGCGAGGTGGGCAGCGGCAAGACGGTGGTCGCCCTGTACACGATGCTGCAGGCGGTCGGGCACGGCCACCAGGCGGCGCTGATGGCGCCCACGGAGACGCTCGCCGAGCAGCACTTCGCGACGATCCAGGCGCTGCTGGGGGCCGAGCCGGTGAGCGCCGCGCTGCTCACGGGCTCCACCTCGGCGCGCCGGCGCCGGGACATCGTCGGCAAGCTCGCAAGCGGCGAGCTGTCGTTGGTCGTCGGGACGCACGCGCTGATCGAGCCGGATGTGCGCTTCCAAGCGCTGGCGGTGGCCGTGATCGACGAGCAGCACCGCTTCGGCGTGCGCCAGCGGGCGGCGCTGGGCGAGCGAGATGGAAGAGATCCCGCCCGGCCGGGTGGGAGCGCCGTTCAGGTGCCGCACACGCTGCACATGACCGCCACGCCGATCCCGCGCACGCTCGCGCTCGCCCGCTACGGCGACCTCGACACGAGCACCCTGCGCGAGCTCCCGCTCGGACGCCAGCCGATCGAGACACGGCTGGTCTCCGGCGAGCAGGAGCGGGCAAGGGCGTATGAGGAGCTGCGCGCCGAGCTCTCCGCCGGCCGCCAGGCCTACGTGGTGTGTCCTCTGATCGACGACCCCGACGCGCTCGTCCCGAGCGCGGGCGCCGGGACGAGCGCCCCAGAGCCGGAGTCGGGGCTGCGAGCCGCCAGCGCGGAGCTCCTGCGACTGCGAAAGAGCGAGCTTGCTGGCTACGAGCTCGCGCTCATGCACGGCGGCATGCGCCCGCGCGAGAAGCAGGAGGCGATGGCGGCGTTCGCCTCCGGCAAGGCCGATGTGCTTGTCGCCACGACCGTGATCGAGGTCGGAATCGACGTGCCCAACGCGACGGTCATGTTGATCGAGAACGCAGAGCGCTTCGGGATCTCACAGCTGCACCAGCTGCGCGGCCGCGTCGGGCGCGGCGAGCACCGCTCACGGTGCCTGCTCGTCGGTGGGGCGGGCGGGACCGGCTCTACCGGATCGGGCCGGCTCGGTGCGCTCGTCCGCTACGCCGACGGCTTCCGGCTGGCGGAGATCGACCTCGCGATGCGCAAGGAGGGCGAGCTGATCGGCACACGCCAGTCCGGCCTCGGTCAGTTCCGCGTGGCCCGCCTGCCCGACGACGCTCAGTTGCTCGAGCTCGCGCGCGCCCGCGCCGAGGCGATCCTCGCGGGAGACCCCGAGCTGTGCGAGCCCGAGCACGCTCTGCTTGGCGGCGCGCTGGAGCGGCTCGCGGGCGGCGAGGCGGCCGCGCCGATCCCGGCTTAGTCAGCATGGACGTTGTGGGGCTGGCCCTCGGTGTTCGTAGGTTCGCGGGTTAGCCTCGCGGTTGTTACCGACCGCTGCGGCCAGTGCCGCATACGAATGGAGGACCAGCCATGCCTGACGTTACTGCCTCGATTGCTCCCGTTGATGTGCGTTTGTGGGTCAGTCTCGATGTTCATAAGCTCTCGATCGTTGCCGCGGTGCTGCCGCCTTCGGGCGGCCAGCCTGAGGTGCAGAGGCTCGAGACGACCGAGAAGGCGATTCGTCGCTTCATTGAGCGTCTCGGTGGCCTGGCGGTCTGTTATGAGGCCGGGCCGGGCGGGTTTGCACTGTGGCGCCTTTTGAGCAGCATCGGTGTGGCGTGCGATGTGATCGCGCCGTCGTTGGTGCCGGTTCGTGCTGGGGACCGCGTCAAGACCGATCGGCGTGACGCGAAGAAGCTCGTGCGACTCTTCCGCGCCGGCGAGTTGACCCGTGTCCAGGCTCCGACACCGGAGACTGAGGGGCTCAGGGATCTGCTGCGCTGTCGTGATGATTTGCGCTGCGCGAGGACCGCGGCACGACACCGCGTCCTGAAGCAGCTTCTGCGTCACGGGCATGTCTTCCGCGAGGGCAAGAAGGCGTGGACCAAGGTGCACCGTGCGTGGGTCGCCTGCCAGCGCTTGGAGGATCCGCTCTCCCAGTTCGCGCTGGAGCAGATGCTGACCCATCTCGAGGGCATCGAGCGCCAGCTCGACGCGCTGGACGCCCAGCTGCAGCAGATCGCTACCAGCGAGCGCTGGGCCGGCCAAGTCGACGTGCTGGTGCGCTTCCGCGGGATCTCCACGCTCACCGCGCTCGGGCTGATCGCAGAGGTCGGCGACTTCGCTCGCTTCTCTCACCCACGAGAGCTCGCGTCGTGGCTGGGGATCACACCGAGCGAGTACTCCTCCGGTGACCAGCAGCACCGCGGGCACATCACGAAGGCCGGCAACCGTCACGCCCGCCGCCTCCTGGTCGAGACGGCCTGGCATTACCGCCATGCTCCGCGCCGGCCCGCATCGGGTCCGCAGCCCGACGAGCGAGCCTGGCACGCCCAGGTCCGCTTGCATCACCGCTACCGCCATCTCACCGAGCACGGCAAGCGCTCGACCGTCGTCAACATCGCGATCGCCCGAGAGCTCACCGGCTTTCTATGGGCCGCGATGACCAACCAGCCCGACCGCAAGGAGGAACTCGCCGCCTGACCAGCCCCCGGGTGCTGGCGCCGGGCGACCGGTGCGACCGCCGGAGGACCCTCGAAGGTTCTATGCGATCCCGACTCGCGACCTTAGTTCGAGGCAGCTCACGACCGGACACTGTCCTGCGGTACCGACCCGCGAATCTCAGAGTGACAGTCGTCGTTGCCATCGCACCGGTCGCCCGACCCCAGCACCCACCACCCTAACCACCAACAAAACCCAACCCACACTTGACAACCACGTCCATCTCAGAACCTGTTTGTAGACGCAGCGACGCTAGGTTCTGAGCATGCGCGTGATAGCCGGCGAGCTGGGCGGCAGGCGCTTGAAGGCGCCCGCGGGGAGGGTCACCCGACCGACCTCCGACCGCGTCAGAGAGGCGGTGTTCGGGATGCTCGGCGACGTCGGGGGGATACGCGTGCTCGACCTGTTCGCAGGCACCGGCGCGCTCGGGATCGAGGCGCTCTCCAGAGGCGCGCAGAGCGCGGTGTTCATCGAGCGCGATGCGGGCGTCGTGAAGGTGCTGAAGGGGAATCTCGCCGCGCTTGGCATCTCCTCGGAGGCGGCCGAGGTGCGTCGCGCGGACGCTCTCGAGGCGCTGCGCAGCGCAAAGATGGGCCAGGAGACATACGATCTCGTCTTCATCGATCCCCCCTACGGGCGGGCGCGACCAGCACCTTCGGCGTCGGGGCCACCGATCGGCGAGCGGTGGGGTCCAGAGCTCTCGGCGATTCTGCCGGCGCTGCTGAGCCGGGGCGCGCGCGTCGTCGTCGAGAGCGACCGGCGAGCACCACTCGAGCTAGAGCTCCCCCGCACGGGGACCGGCGAGCCCGAGCGGAGCAGGCGTTACGGCGACACTTCGATCACAATCCACCTGCATCAATGACCCCAGCGCGCAAATCGGTAGTCGTATGTCCAGGCTCGTATGACCCGATCACCAACGGGCACCTCGACGTGATCCGTCGCGCCGCCGCGCTGTATGACGAGGTAGTCGTCGCGGTGGTCAACCGCTCGGTGCGCAAGAGCGGCGCGCTGTTCGGGATCGACGAGCGCGTCAGCTTCATTGAGCACGCGCTGGCGGACCTCGACGGGGTGCGCGTCGAGCCGTTCTCCACGCTGGTTGTGGACTTCGCCAGGCGCATCGGAGCGAAGGCGATCGTCAAGGGACTGCGCGCGATCTCGGACTTCGAGTACGAGCTCGAGATGAACCAGCTCAACCGCCGACAGGATCCGGAGATCGAGTCCGTGTACCTGATGGCCTCTCCGCAGTACAGTTTCCTCTCATCCAGCGGCGTCAAGGAGCTCGCCACGTTCGGAGGCAAGATCGACGATCTGGTCCCCGACGAGGTAGCCCGGCGCTTGCAGGAAGAGCTGAGACGCTGACGAAATCATCAAGACGCGGAGCCGGATGCCTCGCGAGGTGACCCCCAAATGGATGTCCTAGTACTCATAGACAAGCTCGACGACTTGGTGCACAACGCCAAGACGATCCCGCTCAGCGATTCCGTGCGCGTCGACAAGGAGGAGATCTACGACATCCTCGATCAGATGCGCGCGACGATCCCGGAGGAGATCAAGCAGGCGCGCTGGATCGTCAAGGAGCGCCAGGAGATGCTCGCCGAGGCCAAGAAGGAGGCCGAGCGCATCATCAAAGAAGCACGCGAGCGCCAGGAGCGGCTGGTGGGCGAGGAGGAGGTCACCAAACAGGCCGAGCGGGCCGCCGAGGACATCGTCGAGGACGCCCGCGCCCGCGAGCGCGAGATCAGGCTCGGCGCAGAGGACTACGCCGACGAGATCCTCAACACGCTCGAGGTCAACCTGTCGAAGTTCATCGCGGCCGTACAGCGCGGTCGCGAGCGACTGCAGGGCAAGGATGAGCCGGCTGAAGTCAGCTAGGGAGCAGGCCGCACTCGACCTGTCGAGGGCTGGCTGCTTCCGGGTCGATACGTGAACGCCCAGACGGCCGCCCGCGCGGCCAGGCACAAGCTGCGGGTCGCACGGTCGCTGATCGACACCGGCATGTTCGAGCCGCTGCGCCCGGACAGGACGGTGCAATCGCTGGTGGCGCTGCGCCGCTGGGGGGCGACGCCGGCGGGAGCGTATTCGGGCGCCGCCGCGCGCCATCCCGACCGCATGGCGGTCATCGACGAGCGTGGCGTGCTCACCTTCAGGCAGGTGCATCGGCGCACCAACGCGCTCGCGCACGAGCTGCGCAAGGCTGGGATCGGCGAGGGCGACGGGGTGGCGATCATGTCTCGCAACCACCGCGGCTTCGTCGAGGCTACGGTCGCATGCTCGAAGCTCGGCGCGGGCGCGCTGTACCTGAACACCGCGTTCGCCGGTCCGCAGATCACCGACGTGCTCGCCCGCGAGGACCCGGTGGCGGTTATCTACGACGAGGAGTTCAGCGCGCTGGTCAGCGCGGGAGCGGCCAGCCGGCTGCGTTTCGTCGCGTGGGGCGAGCCCGTGGCGCCATCCGCGCACACGCCCGCGAGCCCGCCGGAGCCCACGCTCGAGGAGCTGATCGGGCGCGGTGATGACTCCGATCTGGAGCCGCCCGCGGAGAAAGGGCGCGTCGTGATCCTCACCTCGGGGACCACGGGCACGCCGAAGGGCGCCGCGCGGCCACAGAGCGACTCGGTCGAGCCCGCTGCAGCGCTCTTCTCGAAGATCCCGCTGAAGGCGCGCGAGACGACGATGATCGCCGCGCCGATGTTCCACTCTTGGGGCTTCGCTCACTTCCTGCTGAGCCTGCCGCTGCTCTCGACGCTCGTGCTGCGCAGGAAGTTCGACCCGGAGGAGACGCTGAAGGCCGTCGCCCAGCACCGCGCGAGCGCGCTTGTGGTGGTGCCGGTGATGCTGCAGCGAATCCTCGAGCTGGCGCCCGAGACGATCGCGAGCTACGACGTGAGCTGTCTGAAGGTGATCGCCGTGAGCGGCTCGGCCCTGCCGGGCGAGCTCGCGACGCGGGTGATGGACACCTTCGGAGACATTCTCTACAACCTCTACGGATCGACCGAGGTCGCGTGGGCGACGATCGCGACACCCGAGGATCTGCGCGCCGCGCCGGGGACCGCCGGGCGCTCGCCGCTCGGGACTGTCGTGAAGCTGCTCGACGAGGACGGCCGCGAGGTGTCGCAGGGTGACGTGGGCCGCATCTTCGTCGCCAACGAGTTTCAGTTCGAGGGCTACACCGATGGCGGCGGCAAGGAAATCGTGCGCGGGATGATGCGCACCGGCGACGTCGGGCGCCTGGACTCCGGCGGGCGGCTGTTCGTCGACGGTCGCGACGACGAAATGATCGTCAGCGGCGGCGAGAACGTGTTCCCGCGGGAGGTCGAGGACCTGCTCGCCGATCACGAGGAGATCGAGGACGTCGCAGTCGTGGGCGTGGAGGACAAGGAGTTCGGCCAGCGCCTGAAGGCGTTCGTCGTGCCGCGCAACGGCAACCAGCTGACCGCAGAGGCGATCCAGGCCTACGTGAAGGAGAACCTCGCCCGCTACAAGGTCCCGCGGGACGTGGTGTTCGTCAAGGAGCTGCCGCGAAACGCGACCGGGAAGGTGCTCAAGCGGGAGCTTCGCACGCGGTCCTAAGGACGCCCCGCCGTCTCGCTAGCCTGGGGATCATGGCTGTCGAGACCCACGACTTCGACCTTGCGGGGCTGCGTCTGAGCCCCGGCGAGGGCCGCCGGCTCGCGCTGGCGACTCCGATCGAGCCGCTGCTGTTGGGTAGCGAGCGCTACCTCGCGCAGCCGCGCCTGGTGCCTGTGGAGCTGAGCGTCTCGCGTATGAGCGGCGGCGGCTACGCGCTGCTGCTGCGCTTCTCCGCGGAGGTGCTCGGACCGTGCATGCGCTGCCTCAAGGACGCGAGCCCGCGCGTGGACGTCGAGGCACGGGAGGTCGACCGCCCGGGTGGCGGCGAGGAGCTCGACAGCCCGTACGTGCGCGATGAGACGCTCGACCTGGCCGGTTGGGCACGCGACGCGTTCGCGCTGGCGATGCCAGTCAAGATCCTCTGCCGTGAGGACTGCGCCGGCTTGTGCCCGATCTGCGCGGCGGACCTCAACGAGGCTCCCGCCGGGCACCACCACGAGTCGGCGCCTGACCCGCGCTGGGCGAAGCTGCGAGAGCTGAAGATCGAGTGACGGGCACCCGCCCCGGCCTGAGCCGCGATCTCTCGCCCTGCTAGCCTTCTCACGCCGATGGCCGTCCCCAAGAAAAAGCAGTCGCACAGCCGCACAGCCAAGCGCCGCGCGCAGCACAAGATCGGCACGCCGGCACTGAACGCGTGCCCGCAGTGTCACAGCCCGCGCCGTCCGCACCGGGTCTGCCCCGTGTGCGGTCACTACGCGGGCCGCGAGGTCGTGACGCCGGGCGCGCACGAGCACGACCACGACCACGATTAGCGGGCAGTGACGCCAGAGGCTTCGTCCTCCGGGTCACCACCGCTCTCACCGGGGCGGGAGCCGCCGGTGGTCGCGGTCGACTGCAACGGCGCGGACCGCGGGCCGGCGGAGGTGGCGGCGGGCGCTGCGCTCGCGGCGGCGGCGGGCGCGCGGGTGCTGCTGTTTGGACCCGCGAGCGAGCTCGGCGAGCTGCCGTCCGGTGTGGAGGTCGTGGACGCGCCCGTGTCGATCGCCAAGGCAGAGGACCCGGCGCTCGCGGCGCGCACCACCCCCGAAGCCTCGATCGTGCAGGCCGCCCGAGCGGTCGCACAGGGCAGGGCGCAGGCGCTCGTGTGCGCGGGCGCCACCGGCGCTGCGCTGGCGGCGGGGACCTTCAACATCAAGCGCGCGCACGGCATCTACCGCCCGGCGCTCGCGATCCCGCTGCCGGTTCCCAATCACCCGGTGACGCTGCTGGACGTCGGCGCGAGCTCCGAGGCCCGCAGGGAGCACCTCGTGCAGTTCGCGTTCATGGGCGCAGCGCTCGCGCGCACCGTGCTCGGCGTGCCCGCGCCGCGCGTCGGGCTGCTGTCCAACGGCGAGGAGGCCGCGCGTGGCAGCGCTCTCGTGCTGGAGGCCCACGCGGAGCTACGTGAACGGGCGGACGCTGGTCTGGACGCGTTCGAGTTCGTCGGCAATGTCGAGGGCGGCGACGTCGTCAGTGGCCGCGCGGACGTGATCGTGACTGACGGCTTCACCGGGAACATCGCGCTGAAGCTGATGGAGGGCGTTTCGCAGACGATGCTCGGTGCGATCCGGGAAGCGGCCATGTCATCCACGCGTGGGAAGCTGGGCGGCGTGCTGCTCCGAGGATCGCTCGTCGGCATGCGCGAGGAGATCGATCCGGAAGCGAGCGGCGGTGCGTATCTGCTCGGCCTGCGCCGGCTCGGCGTCGTGCCGCACGGGCGCTTCACGCGCACGGGCTTCGCGCAGGCGATCCTGCGCGCCGAGCGAGGCGCGCGCGAGGACATCGTCGCGCAGACGCACGCCGCGCTCGAGCAGGCGGGCGCGCTCAGGCGCGCGCCCGTGTCCGCGTCGGCCGCTAGCCTGCCGCAGGCGCCATGACCCGCGAGCAAGTGCTGACCCTGATCCGCAACCACCTGGCGGACGAGCTCGACGTCGATCCCGACGCGATCGTCGAGGGCACCCGCTTCAAGGAGGACCTGGAGGCCGACTCGCTGGACCTGTACACGCTGGTGCAGGAGCTCGAGGACACCTACGGAGTGCGCATGTCCGACGAGCAGGCCGCACAGATCCTGACCGTGGGGGCAGCCGTGGATTTCGTGCTGGCCCATGACGGGATCGCGCATGAGGAGCGATGATGCTGCTGGGCGAGCTCCTGGACGAGCTGCCCGAGGAGCTCGCGCGCCAGGTGTTCACGCACGCCTCCTGGAGCGAGCGCCCAAGCGGCTCCTACACGCGGCTGGCGTTCCTTGGCGACAGCGTGCTCGCACTGGCGGTGACCGCGTACCTGTATCCGCTGCTGGAGGCCGACCGCTTCGGTGCCGGGCGGCTCACCAAGATCCGCGCTCAGGCCGTCTCGGGAGTGTCCTGCCGAGCGGTCGCCGAGCGCCTGGAGCTGCCCGAGCGGCTGCGTGCGGCGGCCCCGCCGGGCGTGCGCCAGAGCGCGGCGGCCCTGGTGGAGACCGAGCGCGTGCTCGCTTCGGTGATCGAGGCCGTGATCGGCGCGTGCTACCTGCACGCCGGCTACGAGCGCACTGCCGAGGCTGTGGTGGAGGCCTTCGCCCCCGAGATCGAGGGCGCGCTGGAGCACCCCGTGGACTTCAAGTCCGCTCTGCAGGAGCTGCTCGCCCGACGCGGCTCGGAGGTCAGCTACGAGATCACGGGCGAGCACGGGCCGCCGCACGAGCGCACGTACGCGGTCGTCGCACGCGTCGACGGCCGAGAGCTGGGCAGCGGCAGCGGCAGGAGCAAGAAGCACGCGGAGCAGGAGGCGGCACGCGTGGCGGTCGAGCGGCTGGCGTCAGAGCAATGAGGAGCGCGGCATGCGCCTGAAGTCGCTCACGCTGAACGGCTTCAAGTCGTTCCCCGACCGCACCCGGCTCGACTTCGGCGAGGGTGTGAGCGTGGTCGTCGGTCCGAACGGGTCGGGCAAGTCGAACGTCACCGACGCGGTGCTGTGGGCGATGGGCGAGCAGTCGCCGCTTGCCGTCCGCGGCCAGTCGATGCAGGACGTGATCTTCGGCGGCGGGCGCGGAGTGCAGCCACGCAGCGCCGCGGAGGTGGAGATCGTGCTCGACAACTCCGACGGCACCGTGGACGTGCCGCTGAGCGAGATCTCGATCGTGCGACGGCTCGATCGCAACGGCGAGGGCGGCTACCGCCTGAACGGCGCTCGCTGCCGACTGACGGACGTGATCGAGGTGCTCTCGGACACGGGCCTCGGCAAGGAGACGCACTCGGTCATCTCCCAGGGCCGGGTCGACGCGATCGTGACGTCCAAGCCACGCGATCGGCGGCTGCTGATCGAGGAGGCGGCTGGGCTGGGCAAGCACCGCAAGCGCCGCCGGCGTGCGCAACTGAAGCTCGAGCGCACCCAGGAGAACCTCGACCGTGCGCTGGATGTCGAGCGCGAGGCGCGCAGTCGGCTGCGACCGCTGAAGCGCCAGGCCGAAGCGGCGGAGCTGCACGAGCGCCTCGAGCGTCAGATCCTGCAGGCCCGCTGGGAGCTCGCGCGCGATCAGTCGCGGGCGCGTCGCATCGAGCTCCACGGGGCGGAGGCGAGCGTCGCGCAGGCGCGTACCGAGCGGGCCGAGATCGAGCGCACGCTGCAGGAGACGATCGACCAGCGCGGGATCGCCGAGCGCGCGTTGGCCGAGCGCGCGGAGCGCCATGACGCGCTGTCGCGTGGCGTGTACGAGTCTCGCTCGGCGCGCGAGCGGCTGACGCTGCGCGCAGAGCAGGTCGGCGCGAGCGCGCAGGCGCTGAGCCGGCGGATCGAGCGCGTCGCGCAGGAGCTGGAGGGGCTCTCCCAGCCGGAGGCTCACGACGGCGACGGCCTCGACGCCGCCGAGGGCGAGGAGCGCATCGCCGCGCTGCAATCGCAGCTCGCAGAGATCGAGGCCGGCCGCGAACAGGAGATCGAGCGCGAGATCGCCGAGCTGCAGACGGCGCTCGTCGAGCAGACGGTGCGCATCGAGCAGGCCGAAGCTGGCGCCACCGCGGCCCGAGCCGCGCGGGCCGATGCGGACGAGCACGCCGAGCAGGCGCGCCAGCGCCTCGCTGGCGCCGAGCGCGATGCGCAGGACGCCCGGCGGGAGTCCGCGCGCGTCGGCGCTGAGCTGGCCGCCGCCAACCAGTTCCTGCGTGGGCACGCGCACCTCGGCGGCAGCCAGGACAGCGCGCCGAAGGCGCTCAGCGAGGAGCTGCGGGTGCAGGACGGCTACGAGCTGGCACTGGCGGCCGCGCTGGGAGGGCGCCTGGATGCGGCGCTCGTCGAGGATGTCGCAGGCGCGCAGGCGCTGCTCGACCGCGCCGGCCCCGACGGCGCCACAGCGCTGCTGGCAGGCTCGCAGACGGCGGGTGCGCAACCGAGCGGCGAGCCGCCGCGGGCTCCCGCCCCGGACGCACGCAGACTGACGGACCTGCTCAGCGGGCCGCCTGCGGTGCTCGAGCTGGCCGGGCGTCTGCTGGCGGACGCGTGGGTGGTCGAGCGCCTCGAGCAGCTACCCGAGGATTTCGCCGGCATCGCGGCCACCCGTGGCGGGCGCGTGTGGTTCGGCGCGTGGGGGGAGGTGCGCCAGCTGAGCGAGGGGGGGACCGAGCTCGTGCTCGCACGGCGCAACGAACGCGATCGGCTGATCGAGCAGGTCGAGCGCGCGGCGCAGGCCGAGCACGTCGCACGGGCCAGCGGCGAGCAGCTGCTCGCCGACGTTCGCGCCGCAGAGGAGGCACGTGTGACGAGCGAGGGCACGCTGCGCGAGGCCGAGCGTGAGCTCGCCGAGGCGGGCGAGGCGGCTCGTCGCACGAACTGGCTGATCGAGCAGCGCCGGGTGGCTCCCGCCGAGGGAGCGCTGGCGGTCCGCCAGGCCGAGATCGAGGGCGAGCTAGCGGCCGAGCGCCGCCAGGCCGAGCGACACCGGCGCGAGCGCGCCGAGCGCGCCGCGCGACTGCAGCGCCTGAGCGCCCAGCACGCGCTCGACACGGCCACCGCCCCGTGCGCGCAGCGACTCGCGCTGGCGATCGCGGGCGCCGCCGAGGGTGTACAGCAGCGGGTCGCCTCGCTCGAGTCCGAGCTCGCGGCCGAACGCGATGCGGGCGAGCAGATGACCGCGCAGCTGCGCGCCTGCTCCGCTCGCGAGGCCGAGATCCAGGCGGCTCTGCGCACCGCCGGCGAGGCCGTCACTGCCGCGGAGGTCGCCGCGCAGCGTCTGCGCGACCAGACGAACGAGGCCGAGATGGAGCTCGCGAGCGTCGCCGAGCGGCTGGGGCTGGCAGCCGGGCAGGGCGCGGACGGCGAGGGTCAGAGCGAGCGCGAGCCGTTGGCCGAGGAGGAGGTGACGACGCTGCAGGCGCGGGTGCAGCGGCTGACGCGCCGGCGCGAGCAGCTCGGTCCGGTCAACCCGCTCGCCCAGGAGGAGTACGCGGAGGCGCTCGCGCACGTCGAGGAGCTAGAGAGCCAGCGCGCAGACCTCGAGACGGCGCTGCGCGAGCTGCGCGCGGTGATCCGCGAGACCGACCGCCAGATCGAGGAGACGTTCGAGGAGACCTTCACGGCGGCGGCGCGCAACTTCGAGGAGCTGGTCGGCGACGTGTTCCCCGGCGGCAGTGGGCGACTACGGCTGGTTCGCGACGAGCAGGCGCCCAGGCCCGTGCTCGGTGGCCAGCCGCTGCCCGATGGCCAGGACGCCGACGCCATCGAGGCCGCCGCGGAGGCCGAGAGCGAGGCCGAGCGCGGAGGCGAGGAGGAGCAGCTCCCGGGCGTCGAGATCGAGATCACGCCGGCGGGCAAGTCGACCAAGCGCCTGACACTGCTGTCCGGCGGCGAGAAGTCGATGACCGCGCTGGCGTTCCTGTTCGCCGTGTTCCTCGCGCGCCCGTGCCCCTTCTACATCCTCGACGAGGTCGAGGCGGCGCTCGACGACCTCAACCTCGACCGCTTCCTGACGCTGCTGCGCCGCTACTCCGGCCGCGCTCAGTTCATCGTGATCACCCATCAGAAGCGCACGATGGAGGCGGCCGACTGGCTATACGGAGTCTCGATGGGCCAGGACGGCGTCTCCAAGGTGCTCTCGCGGCGGCTGCCATCCGAGCCGGCGCAGCCGGAGGTCGCGGAGGTAGCCGAGGTCGCCTGAGCGCTGCTATCGTCGCGCGCCCCGTGGCCCGCGACTGGAGCGACCTCTTCATAACCGACCAGGGCGCCGGCGCCGAGCAGGGCGCCGCGGACGAGCCGCCCGCACGCCAGCGCGGCGGCCTGTTTCGCCGACTGCGCGAGAGCATGGCCAAGACGCGCCAGGCGCTCGGCTCAGAGATCCACGCGACGCTGTTCGGAGTGCTCGACGAGCACACTTGGGAACGGCTCGAGGAGGCGCTGATCATGGCCGACGTCGGCGCCAGCACGACCGCGTCGGTGGTGCAGACGCTCGAGACCGAAGCCTCAGAGGGCAAGCTCGAGGGCGGCCAGGCGCTCAGCGAGCGTCTGATCGAGCTGCTGGCCGCGACCGCGCGCGTGGGGGAGGGGCGGATCGACTTGCGCCCGCAGCCGACGGTGATCATGGCGGTGGGCGTCAACGGCACCGGCAAGACCACCACGATCGGCAAGCTCGCGTGGCACCTGCGCGAGCAGCTCGGGCGCAGCGTGCTGCTGGGCGCGGCGGACACCTTCAGGGCCGCCGCCAGCGAGCAGCTCGAAGGCTGGGCGCAGCGCGCGGGCTGTGAGATCGTGACCGGGCCCGCCGGCTCCGATCCCGGCGCGGTCGCGTTCGACGCCGTCGCGCAGGCGCGCGCGCGGGGCATCGACGTGGTGATCATCGACACCGCCGGGCGCCTGCATACACAGGACGACCTGATGGGCGAGCTCGCAAAGGTGCGGCGCGTCATCGCACGCCAGCTCGACGGCGCCCCCCACGAGACGCTGCTCACGATCGACGCCACAACCGGTCAGAACGGGCTACGCCAGGCAAAGCTGTTCGCGCAGACCGCCGACGTGAGCGGCGTTGTGCTGACGAAGCTCGACGGCACCGCGCGCGGGGGCATCGCGCTGGCGATCGCGCGCGAGCTCGAGCTGCCGGTCAAGCTGATCGGCGTCGGCGAGTCAGTCGAGGACCTGCGCCCGTTCGACCCCGACGACTTCGCACGCGCGCTGATCGCCGAGTAGCACGGGCGGTCGCGGCGCTCCCGTCGCGACCAGACGAGCGGCCACTGTGGCTCGCGAGCACGTCTGGGAGAGGTAATCTGATGGTATGGATTGGATCCTGTGGGTGGTCGCTGCGTGCATTCTCGGCATCGGTGAGATGCACACCGGCGCGTTCTACCTGATGCCGTTCGCCGCCGGCGCCGCCCTTGCCGCCGTCGTCAGCCTTATCGGCGTCGGCGCACCGCTCGCGGCGATCGTGTTCGTGCTCGCCTCGGCGATCATGTTCGGCGCCCTGCGCCCGGTCGCGCGCCGCCATCGGCGGCTGCCGCCCGCGATCCGAACCGGCGCCGCCGCGCTCGTCGGCCGGCGCGCGATGGTGCTCGAGCGGATCGCCAACGACGAGGGCGTCGGCTGCGTGAAGATCGACGGCGGCGAGGTGTGGACCGCGCGCTGCTACGACGAAGACGAGGTGATCGACGTCGGCGAGCGCGTCGAGGTGGTCGAAATTAAGGGCGCCACAGCACTAGTCATGCACTGAGGCGGCCGAGGGCCGGCGCGAGACGGCGTCCTCGATCGCTCGTGTGCAGAGCACACTTCGCTCACTGCGTCCTGGTCTTGCTTGACCCTCGGCCGCCTCAGCCGCGTGAGTCCGGCATCGACGGGTCGCTTTAGAGGTACGCTCTTCTGGGAAGGAAAAGCGAAAGGAACCTGCCGTGGTCGCCATCATCGTCATCGTCGTGATCGTCATATTCGTGCTCGCCGTGGCCGCGCGGACGATCCGCGTGATCCCGCAGGCACGGGCGGGCGTCGTCGAGCGGCTCGGTCGCTACAGCCGCACGCTGGAGCCCGGCCTGACGATCGTCACGCCGTTCATCGATCGTGTGCGGCCGCTGGTGGACCTGCGCGAGCAGGTGGTCAACTTCTCGCCGCAGTCGGTCATCACCGAAGACAACGTCGTCGTGGGGATCGAGACAGTTCTGTATTTCACGATCACCGATCCGCGTTCGGCGACGTATGAAATCGCCAACCCGCTGCAGGCGATCGAGCAGCTGACGGTTACCACCCTGCGAAACGTGATCGGGGGGCTGACGCTCGAGGCGACGCTGACCGCGCGCGAGAGCGTCAACACCGAGCTGCGGGTGGTGCTCGACGAGGCGACCGGCAAGTGGGGCATAAGGATCAACCGTGTCGAGATCAAGTCGGTGGACCCGCCGCAGGACATCAGGGCGGCGATGGAGAAGCAGATGCGCGCCGAGCGCGACCGCCGCGCCGCGATCCTCACCGCGGAAGGCGAGAAGCAGGCGCAGATCCTGACCGCCGAGGGCGCCAAGCAGGCGGCGGTGCTCAACGCCGAGGGCGCTCAGCAGGCGGCGGTGCTCGATGCCGAGGGTGAGCGCCAGGCGGCGATCCTTCGCGCCGAAGGCGAAGCCAAGGCGATCGACACGGTCTTCTCGGCGATCCACGCGGGCAAACCCGACCGCGCGCTGCTCAGCTACGAATACCTGCAGATGCTGCCGCAGCTGGCCGAAGGCGATTCCAACAAGGTGTTCGTCGTGCCCTCCGAGTTCGCCGAGGCGTTCGGCGGCATCGGCGAGGCCCTGCGTGGCCGCTTGGGCGACGGCGCCGGCGCACCCTCCGCACTGCCCGAGCGAAACGGTCCGGCCGCGCGCCCGCCCGCGCCGCCGGCCAAGCACGAAGACTAGCCGCCTCGCCGCCTCGACATGTTCGACTCGCTCGCCGAGAAGCTCCAGGGGACGCTGGCCGATGTCCGCCAGCGCGGGACGCTGACCGAGCAGGACATCGACGCCGCCATGCGCGAGATCCGCCTGGCGCTGCTCGAGGCGGACGTCAACTTCAAGGTCGTCAGGCAGTTCACCTCCCACGTCAAGGAGCGCTGTCTGGAGGCGGACGTGGTCGGCGGGCTGAACCCCGGGCACCAGGTCGTGAAGATCGTCTCCGAGGAGCTCACCGCATTGATGGGCGGCGCGGCGGCCGGCATCAGCTTCTCGCCACGGCCCCCGACGGTGATCCTGATGGCGGGACTGCAGGGTTCGGGCAAGACGACCGCCACTGCCAAGCTCGCGCGCTACCTGCGCGAGGAGCATTCCTCGACGGTCGCGGTGGCCGCCTGCGACGTCTACCGCCCGGCGGCCGTCGAGCAGCTCATCAAGGTCGGCGCGCAGGCCGGCGCGGAGGTCTATTTCAGGAGCCCACCCACCCCCGACCGCGACCCCGTGGAGATCGCCGCGTGGGCGCTCGAGCGCGCGCGCCAGGAGGGCAAGGACGTGCTGATCGTCGACACCAGCGGGCGCCTGCACGTGGACGAGCAGCTGATGGCCGAGCTCGTTCGCATCCGCGACGCCGTCAAACCGCACAACGTGCTGCTGGTCGTCGACGCGATGACCGGCCAGGACGCCGTCAACGTCGCCGAGAGCTTCGCCGAGGCGGTGCAGTTCGACGGCGTGGTCATGAGCAAGCTCGACGGCGACGCCCGCGGCGGCGCCGCGCTGTCGGTCAAGGCCGTCACCGGCAAGCCGATCCTGTTCGCCTCCACCGGTGAGAAGCTCGAGCAGTTCGAGCGCTTCTACCCCGACCGCATGGCGCAGCGCATCCTGGGCATGGGCGACGTGATGAGCCTGATCGAGAAGGCCGAGCGCCAGTTCGACGAGGACGATGCGCTCGAGCTCGAGCGCAAGCTGCGCCGCAACGAGTTCGGCCTCGACGACTTCCTCGACCAGCTGAAGATGGTGCGCAAAATGGGCCCGCTCACGAGCATCCTCGGGATGATCCCCGGGCTCGCCGGCCACCAGCTGCAGAACATGAAGGTCGACGAACGCGAGCTCGACAGGATCCAGGCGATCATCCTGTCGATGACCCCCGAGGAGCGACGCAGGCCCGAGCTGATCAAGGGCTCGCGCCGGTTGCGCATCGCACGCGGCTCCGGCACCAACGTCCAGCAGGTCAACCGGCTGGTCAAGCAGTTCGGCCAGATGCGCAAAGTCATGCGCCAGGTCGGGCGCGGCAAGATGCCCGACATCGGCGCGCTGATGCGCGGCGCGCGCTGAAACCTAGACCCGGCTGTTGCCGTTTGCGTGCATAAACGTCTTGCCTTCACGCCACACGAGCTCGACGCCGGCGTGCGTCAGCAACTCGCACAAGTCCTCTCGTGGCCGTGACGGTAGTAGCACGGCCAGCCGCGGCGAGGGCTTCACAAACCTCCCGTAGTCCAGGAGCTGGCCGATTGCCATGCGGATAGCTCCACGCTCAACGGTGCCCTTCGCCTCGAACAACGTGTTGGTGGTGCGGTCGATCAGATCCGAGAACAGTGGCTTTGCCTCGCCCGGTGGCACGATCTTAAGCCGGCTGACATCGTGGCCTGCACTGAGCAAATAGTCGCGAAAGGCGAGAACGAGCGTCTGCTCTCTGCGCTCGGCCTCATACTCCTTGCGGCTTGGCGCCACAAACGCCTTCTCCGTCCACTGCTCCTCGACAGGCACATCCTCAACGCCAGCGCTGGCCACCAAATCAAGCCTTGACGAGCTCCGCTTAGGTTGAATATCCAATGGCTGCAGGCGAAACACGATGACATTCCGGTCGGGGCCGCCGTTCGTTTCAGGTGCATCGGTTGTATAGAACGGTCGGTCGGGCGCGAGCCCAAACTCACCCTCGTAAGTGACCTGGCCGCGCGCTCCCAGGAACAATCTGAGCGCACGCGCGTCAACCTCGTAGTTCAAGATGGCGGCGTTTCCCGACTTCATTTGCTGGTCGCCCCGCTGGCCTTCCCCGGTGTAGTGAAAGCACCCGTCAGCTCGCCAGCCGTCGAAGTACCCGTGTGGCTCTCCTGCTGCGGGGTCCGAGAACACCAGGACGTTCGGCGACCTCCGAGACGGCCCGATCCCGCCTTGCTTGCGTCCGCCATAACGGTCATGCAGCGTTGTTCGTTCGATCGCCTCGCCGGGCTGCAGAGCCCAAACGAGCGGATCACCGTAGCCTGCATCATGAGCCGCTGGAGTGACCATCGCCGCCATAATCACTGCCCGATCGGACGGTCGGTCTGCCCTGAGCGTTCACACCGTCTAAGCTCTTGCAGGCCAAATAGGCGAGGACAGCGATGTCCGGCTGCAAGCAGCACCGTTACGCAAAGCACCAGAGAGGAAATCGTGTCGGTAAGGCTCAGGCTCACGCGAGTGGGCGCCAAGAAGGACCCCATATGGCGCGTCGTCGTCGCCGATCAGCGCTCCCCACGCGACGGTCGCGTGATCGAGACGATCGGCCACTACAACGCGCAGACCGATCCGTCGACGATCGTCATCGACGAGGAGCGCGCGCGCAGCTGGCTGGCGCGAGGCGCGCAGCCGTCGGACACCGTTCGTAAGCTGCTGCGCATCCAGGGCATCGAGACTCGGACGGGCTAGGCCCGCCGGGCATCGCACCGATGGCGAGCGAGAACCCCAGGCGGCTGCTGGAGTACCTCGCCGAAGGCCTGGTCGACGACCCCGAGTCCGTGGCCGTTGAGCAGTTCGAGGAGGACGACGGCACGATCGTGCTCGAGCTGTGCGTCGCGGCGGACGACTACGGCAGGGTGATCGGCCGTGGCGGGCGTACCGCCCACGCGCTACGCACGGTCGTCAAAGCGGCCGCCGCCGGCGAGGGCAGCCACGTGCTCGTCGACATCGTCGATTGACGCGCCAGGCTGGCGAGCCGGGGCCCGAGAGCGCGCCTGAGGGCGCCCCCGGGAGCCTGCCGGCGGGCCGTGTTGGGCGCGCGCACGGACTGGACGGCAGCTTCTACGTCACGCGCCCGCGACCGCGGCTGCTGGGCATCGGCGCCGTCGTCACCGTCGCCGGACTAACCGCGCCGATCGTGCGCCGCGCCGGAACCGAGCAGCGCCCGATCATCCGCATCGAGGGCGTCGAGGACCGGGCCGCGGCTGAGGCCCTGCGGGGTATGGAGCTGGTGCTCGAGGGCGGCGACGCGCCCACGCTCGGCGAGGGCGAGTGGTGGGCGCACGAGCTCGAGGGCTGTGAGGTCCTCGACGGTGACAGGCTGCTCGGCACCGTCAGCCGCCTGATCGAGCTGCCCTCGTGCGAGGCGCTCGAGGTGCTGCCCGTCGACGGCGGCGACGTGGTGCTGGTGCCGATGGTCAAAGACGCGGTCCGCAAGGTGGCGCCCGCGGAGCGGCGTATCGACGTCGACCTCGAGTTCCTGGACCTAGTTGCCCGCTCACGCGAGCAGCCTGAGCGGCGGGTCGCCGACGCGCATCGGGGCGGCTCGTGAAGATCGACGTCTTCACCCTGTTCCCCGAGTGGTTTCAGTGGTTCGCCTCGCAGCGCCACGTGCAGAACGTGCTCGCCACCGGCTCGAGCCTGGAGTGCGTCAACCCCCGCGAGCACACGCCTCTGAGCGGCGGCCAGGTCGACGACACGCCCTTCGGCGGAGGTGCCGGGATGGTGCTGCGCGTGGACGTCCTCGACAGCGCACTGCGAGCCCACTACGGCGTCGATCCGGTGGCGCTGCGCGAGCGCCGCCGCGTGATCGCGCTCGCGCCCGGCGGCAGGCTCCTCGACGAGCCGCTCGTCGAGGAGCTCGCCCGCGAGCCCGCGCTGACGCTGCTGTGCGGGCGCTACGAGGGCTTCGACGAGCGCATCATCGAGCACTTCGCCAGCGACGTCGTCTCGATCGGCCGCTACGTGCTCAGCGGCGGCGAGCTCGCCGCGATGGTGCTCTGCGACGCGGTGCTGCGCAAGCTCCCAGGAGCGCTCGGAGACGAGCGCTCCGCGACCGAGGAGTCTTTCAGCGCCGCGCTGGAGGGAAACCCCGAGTACCCCCACTACACCCGCCCGGCCGAGTACCGCGGCTGGCAGGTGCCCGAGGTGCTGCTCTCCGGCCACCACGAGCAGATAGCGCGCTGGCGGCGCGAGCGCAGCCGCGAGCGCGGCGCGTGCGCGCCAGGCCACGACGGAGATTGAGGCCAGCGCCAGCCCGCTGCGACGGAGTGAGCCGGCGGTCCGCTACCATTGCTGCTCGCGCCGACCGAGACCCCGTCTTGGGGCGTCTCCCGGATCACCACTAGGCGCCCCTTTCCCTTCCTTACGTCATGAGCAGCGTCATCGCAACCATCGAGCGCGCGCAGCTGCGGCGCGTTCCAGACTTCGCGCCTGGCGACCGCGTCAAGGTCCACTTCCAGGTGATCGAGGGCGCGCGTAGCCGCGTTCAGGTGTTCGAGGGGGTTGTCATCAAGCGCCAGGGGCACGGCGCACGCGAGACGTTCACCGTGCGCAAGCAGTCCTTCGGCGTGGGCGTCGAGCGCATGTTCCCGGTGCACTCGCCCAAGATCGAGCGGATCGAGCTTGCCGCGCGCGGCGACGTGCGGCGCGCGAAGCTCTACTACCTGCGCGACCGCGTCGGCAAGCGCGCTCGTGTGCGCGAGCGCCGCTACACCGGTCCCGAGGTGACCGTCGAGCCGGGCTTGCTGGCGCAGGACGCACCCGTCGAGCACGAACAGGCGACCGACGGCGATGGCATGACCGCAGAGGAGGCGGTCGCCGAGAGCGTCGTTGCTGACGCCGACGGCAGCGCGACGGCGGAGACGGAGACAGAGGCGGGAGCTGAGGCGAGCTCCGAGACGAGCCCCGAGGACTCCGCCGCGAGCGCAGGCGAGGCCGCCGATACCTCCTCCGATGCTGGCGACGCCGAGGGAGGCGTTACCGCCGGCGACCAGTCGGCGTGAAGCTCACCGCCAGGAGCGGCAGGGGTAAGAGCTCCGGCTCGGACGCCGGCGGCGATCGCTCGAAGTCGAACGTCGCCGCCAACGCCGCGCTGACGGCCAAGACCGGACGCAGGAAACCCAAATCGACGATGGGCGCGATCGTCGAGCTGGTCGTGATCATCGCCGTCGCGCTGGGGTTGGCGCTCGGCATCCAGGCTTTCATCATCAAGCCCTACCGCATCCCCAGCGGCTCGATGGAGCCGACCCTCGCGATCGGTCAGCGCGTGCTCGTCAACCGCATCGGTATGGACTTCAGCGAACCTCACGTGGGCGAGATCGCCGTGTTCCATCCCCCCGAAGGCGCCGAGCAGGAGGAGTGCGGGCCCTCGCCGCACGTGATCAAACTCGGCGCCGCCGCGTGCTCGACGCCCGTGCCGCAGGAGTCGAGCGTGAACTTCATCAAGCGCGTCGTCGCCGGCCCGGGCGACGAAATCTACATCAAGGAAGGACACGTCTATCGCAAGGCCGCCGGCACGAGCCAGTTCGTCCGCGAGCAGGACTCCTACATCCGCGAATGCGGGGTGAGCCCAGAGTGCAACTTCCCGACACCCATCAAGATTCCCGCCGGTCACTGGTTCATGATGGGAGACAACCGTGGCGAATCCGACGACAGCAGGTTCTGGGGGCCAGTCCCCACCGGATGGGTCATCGGACAGGCAATCGCCACCTACTGGCCCCCCGACCGCATCGGCATCTTCTAGCGACGGGGACGCTCGTGCTGACGGTGAGGCTGACGGTGCCGTGAGCACACCACGGGCAACCGGCTCCGGCTCCTCCGCGCGCGCCCGGCGTCGAGCGCGGCGCGCGGGCAGCGGCAGGCGGCTGTTCGCGTTCGACCGTCGCCTCGGCTATCGACTCGTCGCCGGCGCCGACGAGGCCGGGCGCGGCTGCCTCGCGGGGCCGCTCGTCGCCGCGGGCGTGCTATTCGACTACGAGTCGCTGACCACTCGCGAGCTGCGCGCGCTCGGCGCGCTGAACGACTCCAAGCAGCACACCGCCGAGGCGCGTGAGGAGCTCTACCCGCTGGTCATGCGCAGCGCCGCCCGGGTCGTCGTCGTGTCGCGCTGCGTCCGCGGGATCGATGCGCGCGGCCTGCACAAGACGAATCTCGCCGCCCTGCGCGACGCCGTGCGCGGAGCCACCGCTGGCGTATCCGGGGAGGTGCTGTGTCTGCTCGACGGCTTCTCCGTGGCCGAGTTCGAGCACCCCCAGCGCGCGATCGTCGACGGCGACGCCACCAGCGCAGCGATCGCAGCCGCGTCGATCGTCGCCAAGGTCACCCGCGACCGCTTCATGCGCCTCGCCGACACCCAGCACCCCGGCTGGAGCTTCGCCGAGCACGTCGGCTACTCCACACCCTCGCACCGCGAAGCCATCCTCCGTCAGGGCGTCTCGCCGCTGCACAGGATGTCCTTCCAGTCGCTCGCCTATCAGCAGCTGGCGCTGTAGCCCCCGCTGCAACGGGCGCCACAGGCGCCAGCCGACGAGCGCCGCTACCACGCTGCCTCGACGTGGTCGAGCCGAACGAGTCGCCCGCGCGTGTCGATGATCACTCCCACCGCGTCGAAGCGGATCGTGTGCGCGGTGGGTCGCTCGTGGCGCGCGTCGCTCAGCCACGCGCGCGCGAGCCGGCGCACTCGCGCACGCTGGCGACGGCGCAGCCACGCAAGCGGCTCCTGATCGGGGCGGATCGCACCCCCTCGGGATCCGGCGCAGCGCGTCTTGACCTCGACGAACGCGAGTACGCGCCCGTCGAAGACGATCAGGTCGATCTCGCCGTGGCGCGTGCGCACGTTGCGTGCGAGCGTCGCGAAGCCCAGCCGCCGGAGATGCGCAGCGGCGAGATCCTCGCCGAGACGCCCGAGCGTGCGGCGCGAGTCGACGCCTGCGTTCGCCGGCCGGCCGCGGCCGGCTGCGCGGATGGCGCTTCGGGCGGGGGGCTGTCGCGTGCACATGACCGGCACGCTAGGCCCCTAAATGTGACGCCGGGGAGCTATCTGTGCCGATTCAGCGCCTTGCGTGTGTCATATGTGTGTCCTCGGCGTGCTCGGCGTCGCTGACGGCCCACGCGAGGCGCTCGACGAGCTGCGCCGCCGCGTGTCCGCTGCTGAGGTGCACGGAGTGGACGTGCTCTTCGAGCAGCACCGGGCGCTCGTCGCTCTGCTCAGATGAGACGGGGTCGGTTGTGACGATGATCCTGGGCATGGCGTTCCTCTGTGGGCTTGAGAACGTATATTGTCCACTAATCATATCGAGATTATGGGGAAGATCAAGGGCAGGCGGTCCCGGCGACCGGGACGTAACCTGTGTGCCGTGAGCGACGATCCGAGCAGCTCCGGCGAGGGAGCGCTGCGTGCCGGCGCCGAGCAGAACGGGCACCCCGACTCGGGGGAGTCGCCTCAGCCGAGTGGGCCGCGCTCACTGGACGGCGTCTCGGGCTTCATGGGGCTGCGCTGGGAGGATGCGCAGACGGTCCGCATGCAGGTCCGCCCCGAGCTGATCAACCGCGGCGGCCTGCTCTCCGGCGTCGCCACATACGCGATGGTCGACTACTGCATGGGCTCGACGCTGTGGGCGCAGACCACGCCCGAGGAGCGCATCGCGACGATCAGCATCTCGATCAACTACATCCAGACCGCGACCGAGGGCGAGGTCGTCTGCAGGACCGTGCTCGACCGTCGCAACAGGACCGTCGGGATCATGAAATCTGAGGTTCGCGACGAGCACGACCGACTGCTCGTCACCGCGCTCGGCAGCTATTCGATTCGAGTTCCCCGTGAGCTGCGCCGGCCCTCGCCGCCGTCGGACTCCAACGGCGCGCAGTGAGCGACGCCGCGCCCGGCAGCCTCCGCACACGCACTCCCGTCGCGCTGACGATCGCCGGCTCTGACTCCGGCGGCGGCGCTGGTATCCAGGCCGACCTGAAGGCGTTCGCGCGCTGCGGCGTGCACGGAACCAGCGCGATCACCGCGATCACCGCCCAGAACACCGTCGGCGTCACCGCCGTCTACCCGGTGCCGGGCGAGATCGTGCTCGCGCAGGTGCGCGCTGTCGTCTCCGACATCGGTGTCGACGCCGTCAAGGTCGGGATGCTCGGCACCGCCGAGGTCACGCTCGCGGTCGCCGCCGCGCTCGACGAGCTGCCCGCCGGCACACCCGTCGTCGTCGACCCCGTGATGGTGTCCGAGTCGGGCGCGTCGCTGCTCGCCGCCGACGCCCACGACGCGCTCGTCGAGCAGATCCTGCCGCGGGCGAGCGTGCTCACGCCCAACCTGCCCGAGGCGCGCGTGCTCGTCGGGCGCGAGCGCGCGGCGCAGGACGAAGAGGACGGCGAAGCCGAGGCGCTTGCCAGAGCGCTGCTGAGGCTCGGGCCGCGGATCGTCGTGCTCACCGGCGGTCATCGCGCGCGCGCGGTCGACCTGTTCGTCGACTCCGCCGGCGACGGTCCCGCGGTGGAGATCGAAGGTGAGCGCCACCCCGACGGCGCCGCGCACGGCTCCGGCTGCACGCACGCATCCGTCCTCGCCGCCCAGCTGGCGCTCGGCCACTCTCCGCTCGAGGCCGCGCGCACCGCGCGGCGCATCGCGGGTGAGGCGGTCGCCGCCGGCTTGCGCGACGTCGGCGCCGGCGCCGGGCCCGTCGACGTCCTGGGGATCGCGCGGTGGCGTGCCTGAGCGGTGATTCGAGCGGCTCCGTGGCATGGACGTTCGCGGATCTCGAGGTGGCGCGCCTGAGCGGTGATCCGCGCCCGCGACGTTTGCCATAATCGGGTGACCATGAAGCTGCTGCGTATGAAGCCCGGTCATGGCGAGATCGTTCTCGCCGAGGGCGACGTGGCGGTGCCGGAGCAGGAGCAGGAGCTGATCGAGGCATTCCGCCGCGAGCTCGACGCGGGCATGTGGGCCGCGGTGCCCACGCACGCGCCCGGCGGGCGCCGCGAGGCCGAGCTCGTCAAGAGCTTCGACGAGGTGCCACGCGACGCCGAGCGCGTGATCTTCTTCCCGCGGGCCGCCGGCGGCGCAGCCCCGGCTACGCGCTAGCCGGCGATGGGGCTCGCGCTCGGCACCGCCGCGGTCGTGCTCGTCGTGCTGCTATGGGAGCTCGCGCGCCCGACGCTCAAACGCGCATTCGCGCGCGCCAGCGAGCTGTGGGCCGCGCATACCCTGAAGGGCACAGGCAGGCGCGGCAGCGCCCCGCTCGGCTACGACCCCGGGCGCGAACGTCGCGCCGAGCAGCGCGCGCGCGCGCTGCTGCGCTCGTGCGTCACCGAGCACGACTGGGAGATGTACCGCGACCTCGGCTTCCTGCGCGTGTGGGGCGGCCTCGGCGCGCGCGCGAGCGACGCGCGCGGCACGCGAGCGTCCTACGCCTACCTGATCTACCCGCACAAGCCGATCGTCGCTTACATGCCCGACACCGGGGAGCTGCTCAACGAGTACTGCGTCGCGTTCCCCGACATGTCCAAGCCCTTCGGCAGCGTGCGACTGCCCGACTCCGACGACGTGCTCGCCAAGTGGATGGCGCTCACCGCCGACGAGCGCCGGCTGGTGGGGGAGGCCAACATGCACCTGCCCGGACGCCAGGTCGACCCCGACAGGGTCCGCCGCGACCTCGCGCGCCTGGATCGCTGGGAGCACGAGCTCGCAGGCCGCTCGGCCCGGCGTGCCGGTAGTGTGCGCGCCGCGTGAGCCCCACCGGCACCTTCGACCTCAAGCATCGCAGCCGCGCCCTCACCGAGGGGCCCGAGCGCGCGGCCGCGCGCGCGTACCTGCACGGCATCGGCTACTCCGCCGAGGACCTCGCCAAGCCGATCGTCGGCGTCGCGCACTCGTGGATCGAGACGATGCCCTGCAACTTCAACAACCGCGTGCTCGCCGCGAAGGTCAAGGAGGGCATCCGCGCCGCCGGCGGCACGCCGATGGAGCTCAACACGATCGCCATCTCCGACGGGATCACGATGGGCACCTCCGGGATGCGCGCGTCGCTCGTCTCACGCGAGCTGATCGCCGACTCGATCGAGCTCGTCGCCAGCGCCCACTGCTTCGATGCGCTCGTCACGATCAGCGGCTGCGACAAGACGATCCCCGGGACCGTGATGGCGCTCGCGCGCCTGAACATCCCCGGGCTGATGCTCTACGGCGGCTCGATCAAGCCCGGCCACTACAAGGGCGCCGAGGTCACCATCCAGCAGGTGTTCGAGGCTGTCGGAGCGTTCGCCTCCGGCAAGATCTCAGAGCAGGAGTTGCACGAGCTCGAGGAGGCCGCCTCGCCCGGGGCGGGTGCCTGCGGCGGGCAGTTCACAGCCAACACGATGGCCATGGCTTTCGAGGCGCTCGGGATCTCGCCCTCAGGCTCCGCGATGGTCCCAGCCGAGGACGGGCGCAAGCTCGAGGTCGCCACGGCGTGCGGCGAACTGGTGATGGACGTGCTGCGCCGAGGCCAGCGCCCGAGCGAGATCATCACCAAGCCGGGGCTCGAAAACGCGATCGCCGCGGTCGCCACCAGCGGCGGCTCGACCAACGGCGTGCTGCACCTGCTCGCCGTCGCGCACGAAATGGGCGTGCCGCTCGAGATCGACGAGTTCGAGGCGGTTTCCGAGCGCACACCGCTGCTGTGCGACCTGCAGCCCGGCGGCCAGTACGTCGCCACCGAGCTCTACGAAGCGGGCGGTGTGCCGCTCGTGCTGGCGCGGCTGCAGGAGGCCGGCATCCTCAACTCCGACGCGCAGACCGTCACCGGCAGGACGATCGGCGAGCACGCCGCCGAGGCGCACGAGACCGCCGGCCAGCGCGTCGTACGGGCGCTCACCGAGCCGATCAAAGCGACCGGCGGCTTCGCCATCCTGCGCGGCAACGTCGCGCCCGACGGCTGCGTGGTCAAGCTCTCAGGCCACGAGCGCCGCAAGCACGTCGGTCCCGCGCGCGTGTTCGACGGCGAGGAGGCCGCCATGGCGGCCGTGCTCGCGCACGAGATCCAGGCGGGCGACGTCGTCGTGATCCGCGGCGAGGGCCCCGCCGGCGGCCCCGGCATGCGCGAGATGCTGTCGGTAACCGGCGCGATCGTCGGTGAGGGGCTCGGCGAACAGGTCGCGTTGATCACCGACGGGCGCTTCTCCGGAGCCACCCGTGGCTTCATGGCTGCGCACGTCGCGCCCGAGGCCGTCCGCGGCGGCCCGATCGGCGCGCTCCAAGACGGCGATCAGCTCACGATCGACGCCGACACGCGCCGGCTCGACGTCGCGCTGTCCGACAAGGAGATCGCCGCGCGCGTCAGCGCCTACCGCCAGCCGCCGCGCGCCGACGAGCACGTCGACGTCGCCATCCAGAAGTACGCCAAGCTCGTAGGTGGCGCCGCCCAGGGCGCCGTCGCGCGCTAGGAAGCCGGCTGGCGTTACTCCGCGAGGAAGTCCGCGAGCAGCGCGTTGAACTCCACGGGGCGCTCGAGCATCGCCATGTGGCCGGTGTCCGCGAACACGACCTTGCGCGAGTTGGGGATCAGCTCGGCGAAGACGTCCGCGTCCTTCACCGTGATCAGCCGGTCGCCGTCGCCCCACACGATCAGCGTCGGGCACGCGATCTCGGGCAGGCGCTCGCGGATGTCGTAGTCGAGCACCGACTGCAGGCCCTGCAGGAAGCCCGGCTTGCCCGCGCCGCGCAGCTGCTCGGCCGCGAGCGCCGGCGGCAGGCGATCGGGGTGGCGCACGACGACGTTCAGCAGCGCCTCGCGCAGGCGCGCGCGCCGCGCGACCGTGTCGGACTTGGACGCCACCCACGCGCCGCTCATGGCGAGCACGCGCTCCAGCCGGCGCAGCGCCGGCACGACGCGCACCGTCCCCGGCTGTGCCTGCGCCGTGGTGGAGATCCCCGCGGCCGACACCAGCACCAGGCGCTCGACCCGCTGCGGGAACGCGATCGCGAGCTCCGCCGCGATGAAGCCGCCCATCGAGTTGCCCACCAGCACCGCCGCACCGATCCCCAGCTCGCCCAGCAGGCGGTCCAGCAGGCGCGCATAGCCAGAGATCGAGATCTGCTCCCGCGGCATCGGCGAGTGGCCGAAGCCGGGCAGGTCGAGCGTCACCACGCGACGCTCCGCCGCGAACACAGGCAGCTGCTCCAGCCAGTTCGGCCACGACCCCGACAGGCCATGGACGAACACCAGCGGCTGGCGTGCGTCGGCCTCGCCGGCCTCGTCCGTGGCGCGCTCGGGGCCGAGCTCGATCGTGTTCACCGGCTGGCCGTCGATCACCAGCCAGCGCTGATGCGTGCGCCAGTCGACGTCCATCCACTCCGAGCGCCCGCCCGGCCCGTGCCCGCCGGCCTCGGGAACCCCGGCCAGCGTCGCTGTGTCGCTGTGCGACTCGGCGCTCACGCAGCGACTGTACTGCACGCGACGCTGCCCTCGCTACGCGTCGCTCCCTCCAGCTCGCGATCCTCTCATTTTTTAATCTTTGTATAACGATCGTATTGCTAGGGCCGTGTAGAAGGCCGCGTAGGCAGGCGCAGCATCGCGCGCGGCGAAGTAAAGGATGAGATGAGCATCCCAACTGAGGAGGGGGTGGCGACCGGGGAGCAGGCCCGCCCACGCGGCGCCTGGGCCGAGGCCGGCGCGCTGCTCGAGCTCGACCTGCGCCGGCGTGACGCCGCCCCGCGCACACGGCACGCGTACGCGCTCGACGTCGGTCAGTTCGCGCGGTGGGCCTGCGATCGCGGCCTCGCGCCCGCCGACGTCGACCCCAAGGCCGTGCGCCGCTACGTCGCCCACCTCTCAGAGCGCCCGCCCGCGGGCGAGGGCGCCGCGCCGAGCACCTCCGCGCGCAAGCTCGCCGCGCTGCGCGCGCTGTTCGCCAGCCAGCGCGAGCACGGGCACATCGCGCAGAACCCCGCAGACCTCGTCTCCACGCCGCGCCGCGGCTCGCACCTGCCGCGGGTGCTCAGCGCCCGCGAGGCCGCCGGGCTGCTCGACGCGATCCCCGCGTCCCAGTCGCTGGAGCTGCGCGACCGCGCGATGTTCGAGCTCGCCTACTCGTGCGGGCTGCGCGCCGAGGAGCTCGTGTCGCTCGCCCGCTCCGACGTCGACTACGACGGCGAGCAGCTGCGTGTCGAGGGCAAGGGGCGAAAGACGCGCTTCGTTCCCGTCGGCGAGCCCGCCATGGCCGCCGTCAGGGACTACCTCCAACGGGGAAGGTCCAAGCTCGCAGACCAGGCCGCGTCCACACCGCCCGCAAGATCCTCGAGTGCGCTCGCGCCGAGCGCGCTCGACGCGCTGTTCCTGAGCAAGACCGGGCGGGCGCTCGGCACGGGCGACGTGCGCCGGCGGCTGCGCATGTGGACCGCGCGCGCCGGCGTCGGCCAGGGCGCCTCGCCGCACGCGCTGCGCCACAGCTTCGCCACGCACCTGCTCGACGGTGGCGCGGACCTGCGCAGCATCCAGGAGCTGCTCGGACACGCGAGTGTGTCCAGCACCCAGATTTACACTCGGGTAGAGTCCGCCCGGCTTAGAAGCGCCTATGCGCGCAGCCACCCTCGGGCCTGAACAGGGGGGACGGAGCCCTGGAGACGAACGTCAAACCGATCGAGCTGCGCGAACTGTGGCGGCGCTATAAGAACGAAGGGGACAGTCGCGTTCGCGAGCGGCTGGTCGTCGCGTACTCGCCGCTGGTCAAGTACGTAGCCGGGCGCACCGCCGCCGGGCTGCCTCCGCACGTCGAGGAGGCCGACCTCATCTCCTACGGATTGGTGGGCCTGATCAGCGCCATAGAGCGTTTCGATCTGTCCCGCGACATCAAGTTCGAGACCTACGCGATCATGCGCATCAAGGGCGCCATCATCGACGAGCTGCGCTCGCTCGACTGGGTGCCGCGCAGCGTGCGCGCCCGCGCCCGCGAAGTCGAGCGCGCCAACGCCAAGCTCGAGCACACACTGCAGCGCGCGCCCACCGACCAGGAGCTGGCGAACGAGCTCGGCATCACCGTCGAGGAACTCAACGATTCGCTGCTCGCCATCTCGCACTCCTCGATCGTCGCGCTCGACGAGCTGTGGAGCGTGTCCGACTCCAGCGGCGACCAGGTGTCGCTGATGGACACCATCGAGGACCCCGGCGCGCCCGACCCCGCGCGCGCTCTCGACGTCGGCGACCTCAAGGACCGCATCGCCGAGTCCATCGCCAAGCTGCCCGAGCGCGAGAAGCTCGTCATCGCCCTCTACTACTACGAGAACCTAACCCTGCGCGAGATCGGCGAGGTGCTCGGCGTGACCGAGTCGCGCGTCTCGCAGATGCACACCAAGGCCGTGCTGCGGCTGCGGTCGCGGATGCAAGAGGAGAGCTTCGACGACTAGCCCGTCCCCATGCCGGCGTAAGGTGCGCGGGCGTGCCGGCCACCCAGAAGGAATGGATCAAGCGCCTTGAACGGGAGGGCTGGACGTTTGGTCGTGGAGGGAATCATCAGGTGAAGATGAGCAAGCCAGGCCACCGCCCGATCACGCTGCCAGAGAACAAGCGCCGCGCGTATTCGAAGGGTTTCGAGGCGCAGCTGCGGCGAGAGGCGGGCCTAACGGACGAGCCACGCTGAGTCGATACGTATCATGGGGCTATGAGCGAGATCAGGGAGCTGCATGTCAAGATCCGCCACGAGGATGGGTCGCTCTGGGCGACGGTTGACGAGCTCCCAGGGGTGTTCGCGACCGGCGACAACCTGGACGAGCTTCGCGAAAGTCTCGAGGAGGGCATCTCGCTCGTGCTGGAGCGGCCCACTGGAGAGGTGCCGACCGTGACTCTCCAGCCCCTGCGGCTGGAACCGGCTGAAACGACAGCCAGCGCCGAACTGGCTTACGCCTGACGCTTTCCGCGGCTCGCCAGCGGCGGCCGCTCCGAACGAGTGTCGAAAAGCACTAGCACTCGCTGAGGCCCGGCGATATGGTGGCCGTACCCAGCGGAAGGAGAACCTCATGCACCCCCCAGCGGATCGGATTCGCAACGTTGCCCTCGTCGGCCATCGAGGGTCGGGGAAGACCGCGCTGCATGAGGCGCTGCTGTTCGAGGCCGGCGCGATCGCGCGCCTCGGGTCGGTGCCCGATCGCACGACGGTGTCGGACTCCGACCCCGACGAGCAGGCGCGGCAGATGTCGATCTCCGCGACGCTCAGCTCGCTCCGATGGCAGGAGCGCAAGGTAAACCTGCTCGACACGCCCGGCGAGCCGAGCTTCGTCGCCGACGCGCTCGGTGCCCTGCGCGTGTGCGAGTCGGCCGTGTTCGTCGTCAACGCCGTCATGGGCGTGGAGGTCTCCACCAGCCGCCTGTGGGCGCGCGCCGCCGAGCTCGACATCGCGCGCATGCTGTTCGTCAACATGCTCGACCGCGAGCGCGCCGACTTCTTCCGCACGCTCGACCAGCTCAAGGCCGCCTTCGGCCCCCACGTCGTCGCCACGGAGATCCCCATCGGCGCCGAGCACGACGTTGAGGGCGTCATCGATCTCGTCGACATGAAGGCCTTTCGCGCACAGCTCGCACCTGAGCGCGGCGCCGCGGAGGAGATCCCGATCCCCGCCGAGCTCGAGGAGCGCGCCGCCGAATACCGCGAGAAGCTGATGGACGAGGTCTGCGAAGTCTCCGACGCGCTGATGGAGCGCTACCTCGAGGGCGAGCAGATCTCCCATCAGGAGATCGTCGACGCGCTGAAGGAGGGCACCAACCACGGCAAGATCTTCCCCGTCGTCTGCGGCGTCGCCACGCGCAACCTCGGCACGACGCGCCTGCTCGACGCGATCGTCGAGGACCTGCCCTCGCCCGTCAAGCACGGCTCGCTGGTGGTAGGCGAGGTCGAGCTCGTCCCGGTCGAGGACGGGGAGCTGTTCGCGTACGTGTTCAAGACGCGCGCCGACCCGTTCGCCGGGCGCATCAACCTGCTGCGCGTCTACCAGGGGACGCTGCGCGCTGACAGCCAGGTGCTCAACACGCGCGCCCACGTCAAGGAGCGAATCGGCCAGCTGGTCGTGTTCGCCGGCAAGGATGTCGAGCACGTGCAGGAGTTCGGCCCGGGCGACATCGGCGCCATCGCCAAGCTCAAGGAGACCCACGCCGGCGACTGGCTTGCTGGCCGATCTTCGATCGGTCGCGACGAGCCGATCGACATGCCGCGGCTAAAGCTGCCCTCGCCGGTGATGGCGTTCGCCGTCGCGCCCAAGAGCCGCGGCGACGAGGACAAGGTGCTCTCATCGCTGCGCCGGCTGCAGGAGGAGGACCCCACGATCGACCTGCACCGCGACCAGCAGACCGGCGAGCAGATCGTCGCCGGGCTCTCGCAGGTGCACGTCGAAGTGATCGTCGACCGCCTGCGCGAGCGCTTCGGTGTCGAGGTCGAGCTGCGCCCGCCACGTGTGCCCTACCAGGAGACGATTCGCGCCACCGCCGCCGCGCACGGGCGCCACAAGAAGCAGTCCGGCGGGCGCGGTCAGTTCGGTGACTGCCACATCGAGGTCGCGCCGCTCGAAGACGCCAATCATCCCGACGGCTTCGAGTTCGTCGACAACATCAAGGGCGGCGTCATCCCCGGCTCATTCATCCCCGCCGTCGAGAAGGGCGTACGCGAGGCGATGGAGGCCGGCGTGCTCGCCGGCTATCCCGTCAAGGGCGTGCGCGTGCGCCTGTTCGACGGCGCCCATCACTCCGTCGACTCCTCCGAGATCGCGTTCAAGCTCGCCGGCCTGCAGGCGATGAAGCACGCGCTCGAGCTCGCCGATCCGGTGCTGCTCGAGCCGATCATGCAGGTCACGCTGTCCGTGCCCGAGGCGCACGTCGGCGACGTCATCGGCGACCTCAACAGCCGGCGCGGGCACCCGCTCGGAATGGAGCCCGTCGGCGGCATGACCGAGATCCGCGCCGAGGTGCCGATGGCCGAGATGCTCACCTACGCGCCCGATCTGCGCTCGATAACGCAGGGACAGGGCGACTACACGCTCGAGTTCCTGCGCTACGAGGAGCTGCCCGCGCACCTCGCGCAGAAGGTCGTCGAGCAGGCAGGCGCCGAGCGCTCGGCAATCCACGCGTAGGCCCGGAGATTTGCCCCCAGGGCCGGGGCCAGCTAGTCTGGGGGGTCGATGGCCACGCGCACGATCGTCACCTCACAGCCGGACGTCGAGTGCGACGTATGCGAGCGGCGGCTGTTGCGCGGCGAGCAGCCGGACGTGTTCATCGGCGCCGGGCGCAGACGGATCGTGTGCGAGCTGTGCGCGCCGCGCGCCGCGCACGAGGGCTGGCTGCGTGAGAGCGACAGCCAGTCGCTGACCCTGCCGCCGATGCGCGCACGCCGTGGACGCAGCCTGTTTGAGCGCCTGCGCCAGGTCGCGAGGCCTCCCGGCGAGGTTCGCAGCTCACCTATAACGGACTCCTCCGAGGATCCAGGCGCACAGCCCTACGACCTGTTCACGGATGCGCGCGAGGCGAACGCCGCGGCCCAGGCCCACCCGGCCGGATCCAACCGCACGCAACCCGTCGCGGCAGCGCCGTCGGATGTCCCCAACGGTGAGCTCGACGCGACGCTCGAGCCTGCCATGCCCGCGGTCGGCGCACGCGCACCCGTCGCGGCAGCGTCGTCGGAGACACCCGCCGGGTTCGAGGAGCCCTCGTCTTATGTGCGCGAAGCGATCGCCGTGTTCAACGCCAGCGAGTTCCCGCGCCGCGTCGCCGGCGTCGCCCGCTCGCTCGGCGCGCCGACCGTGACCGTGCGCTCGGCCGAACACCTCTCGAGCGTCGTGTCGATCGTCGTCGCCTGGGAGCTGTGCTGGTATCGCTATCAGGTCGACCTGAGCGAGCCAGGGGCCGAGGCGCAGGTCATCGCCCAGGGGACCGAGCTCGGGGAGCTCGACCGCGAGGACCGGCTGGCGAACGCCGCCGCCGCGGAGTCCGGGACGCTGCTGCTTCAGTCTGTCTGACGAAAATGTCCGTGTGACGATTCCGTGCCTGCGCTTGCGGATCTCGGTACGGGGAGTAAGATCGATCACGAGATGATCTACTGCGTAGTGCCCAGGCCGCTCGCCGACGAGCTCTATCCGAAGCTCGTCGAGCACTACAGCGGCGACGAGAACGTCACCGTGATCGTCGACCGCCGCCAGTTCGACCGGCGGGCTCGCTACGCCGCCGCGGGCCCCTCCGCCGCGGGCGACGGACAGCGGCGCATAGTGCGCGACCGCCGTCGCGCGCGTGTGGCCGGCGACCTGCTGCCGCTCGCGAACGCCTCCTAGAACCTGCCTCGAACGACGCGAGCGGGCGGTGCAGCGCGGGCTTCGTCCCCGGCGAGCTTCATAATGCCGCCGCTATGAAGCTGATCGTCCACGTCGACGGAGGCGCGCGGGGCAACCCCGGTCCCGCCGCCGCCGCAGCCGTCGTCAGCACGCCCGCCGGCGAGACCGTCGACGAGCGCGCGCAGTTGCTCGGCACCGCCACCAACAACGTCGCCGAGTACCGCGCGCTGCTGCTCGGCCTCGCGCGGGCGCGCGAGCTCGGCGCGAGCGAGATCGAGGTGATCGGCGACTCCGAGCTGATCGCCAAGCAGGTGCAGGGCATCTACAAGGTCAAGCACCCGGCGATGAAGCCGCTGTACCTCGAGGCCATGCAGGCGCTCCGTGGCTTCGAGAGCTGGTCGATCCGCACAGTCCCGCGCGCCAAGAACGCCGATGCCGACGCCTTGGTGAACGCCGCCCTGGATCAAGCAGCCGCCGCTTCGCGCTGAGCGGCTTACCGCAAAGGCTGCGCTGATTTGGCGATTGCGAGCATCTGCGAGTTGGAAAGTTCCTCGAGCAGCGTGTTGGTGAGCCAGTACAGGACGTTGCCCGAGCGCCAGCCGACCACGTGGATGTGCGAGCCGTCGTCTACGAACTCGTATTTGCGCCCATCGATGACCTGCGTGCGCGCATGAGCGAACAGCGGCGGGTTCAGCCAGTCGCTGCCCTCGAAATCGTAGTAGCCATCCTCGATCTGGTTCTGGCGCCAGACGACCACGTAGGCGTGGTGGCGGATGTTCTGCTGGTTCTTGAGCGGGTACGCGCGGACCTGCTGCTGTTCGGCCCCTCCCGTCTGCAGCGTCGGATACACCACCGGGAAGGGCACTTCGGGGGCGGCTTTGACCACTTCGCCCTCGCCGGCTGAGGACGTCCGCACGAGGTTCAACGCCGCCGCCGACGGGCCGCTGCTGTGGTGGCTGTGCACTTGGTGGCCGTGACCGGAGGCCCGTCCGCCCGCCGTCGCCGACGCCGGCAGGCGCAGCTGTTCGTGGCCGTTGAGGAACCTGTCGAGCGTCTGTTTCTCCAGTTCGGGGCTCGAGGCGACGTAGTCGATGCCGTTGACCTGATCGTTGACGTTGGTCGTCAGGAACTTCACCTGGCGCAGGGGCTTCGTCTGTGAGAACGCGATCAGCTTGGACAGCAGGATCAGCTCGTTCGCCGACGCAGCGAAGTTGGTCCTGATCGCGTGCCCTACCGCCTTGGCCACGGTGTCGATCTGGCCGAGCTCGTTGCTGGGATCGATCTGCTCGCGCAGGTCGCGCAGGAAGTCCTGCTGGCGGGCGACGCGCACGAAGTCCGAGTCGTCGTGGCGGTAGCGCACGAAGTCGAGCGCGTCTTCGTAGCAGAGCTTCTGGTAGCCGGGCTCGAGGTTGATCGTCGTATATTCTTCACCGTTTTCACCTTTTTCGTGAAGGTAACGGTGATCGACGTTGACGTAGGCGCAACCGAGCGTGTCGACCACGTTGATGAAGCCACTGAAGTTCACGTCGATGATTCCGTTGAGGCTCAGTTCGGGGAAGACTTCGCGTTTGATCGTTTCCGCTGCCAGCACGGTCGCCTCGTTGGGTCCGCCGATCTGGCTGCCGATCGTGTACGCCGCGTTGATCTTCTGTTCGGGATCGACCTGGCCGGATGGAGTGGTGATGTTGACCATCAGATCGCGCGGGATCGACAGCACCGAGGTTTGGCCCTGTTCGGGATCGAAGCGCACCAGCAGGATCGTGTCGCTGTGGGGCGAGGAATCGCGTTCTTCGATGTTCTTCGACCCCGAGCGCCTGTCCGAGCCGAGGATCAGGAACGTTTGCGGGCCACCGCCGTATTCGGGCGTGAGCAGGCCTTTGGGGGCGTTGATTTTGCTGAGCGTCGGGAAGACCTCGTCCGCGAGGGTCGTGATCTTGTTGAGCGCGACCGTCGCCGTCGCCGCTCCGCTCAGCGCCACGATCAGCACGCCTGCGAGCGCGAACCGCTTCCACATCGCGAGCAAGCGTAGCGGGCCGATCGGAGCACAGGTGCCGGTATGGCGGGTACGCTCGGGCGGATGCTCAGCCCACGCAATCGCGAGCTGCTCGGCCTCGTGCCCTCCGCGCTGCTGGTGACCGCCGGCTTCACCGCGATCTTCATCCAGACGCAGGACAACTCGCCCGGCGGGTCGACCAACCTGACGCTCAACCACGCCTCGAGCGTGTCGCTCACCTACGGCGCGCTGTTCCTCGGGCTGTGCCTTGCGGCGCACATCGTGATTCGCTATGCGCTGCCCGACGCCGACCCGTACCTGTTCCCGCTCGTTGCCGTGCTCGCGAGCGTGGGCATCGTGATGGTCTACCGCATCGAACCGACGCTCGCGCGCCAGCAGGCACAGTGGATGGTGCTCGGCCTGGCGCTGTTCGCCGCCACGATCCTCGCGCTGCGCAAGCGCGGCGTGAGCGTGCTCGAACGCTACCGCTACACGATCGCGCTGATCGGCATCGTCATGACCGTGCTCCCGCGACTGCCCGGGATCGGCGAGCAGGTCAACGGCGCCTACCTGGACATCCACATCGGCAGCGTGTCCTTCCAGCCGGCCGAGTTCGCGAAGGTCGCGATCGTGATCTTCCTCGCGAGCTACCTGCGCGACAACCGCCAGATCCTCGTGACCGCTGGGCGGCGCGTGCTCGGGCTGACGATCCCGCCGATGAAGCAGTTCGGGCCGATGCTGATCGTCTGGGGAGCAGCGATGGCGACGCTCCTGCTCACGGATGAGCTGGGCACCTCGCTGATGTTCTATGGCGCGTTCCTCGCGCTGCTGTACGTCGCCACCGGACGCTTCTCGTTCCCGCTGATCGGGATCGTGCTGTTCGCGCTCGGCGCGTGGTACCTCGCCGGCCACGTCAGCCACGTGCAGGCACGCGTGCTCGCCTGGGAACACCCCTTCAACGAAGTCCTCTACAAACGCGAAGTGGGAGGCAGCTACCAGCTCGCCCAGTCGCTGTTCGCGCAGGCCGACGGAGGGCTGCTCGGCGTCGGCTTCGACCGCTCGCTGCTGCGCGTCGGCCCTCATGGCGCCCCGATCCTGCCCGTCCCCGAAAGCGACATGATCTACGCGGTCATCGTCAACGAGCTCGGCCTTGTCGGGGCCGCCGCGCTGCTCGGCGTGTACCTGCTGCTGATCGCGCGCGGGCTGAAGACGGCGGTGCTCGCGCGCGACTCCTTCTCCAAGCTGCTCGCCACCGGGCTGTCGTTCGTCGTGGCGCTGCAGGTGTTCGTGATCGTCGGCGGCGTCACCCGCGTGATCCCGCTCACCGGCGTGACGCTCCCGTTCGTCGCCTACGGCGGCTCGTCGGTGGTGATGAACTTCGTGCTCGTAGCGCTGCTGCTCGTGATATCCGACCGCGCACGGCGCCCGTACGTCGCTCCCAAGCGCAGGTGAGCCCGGCGCGCCGTCGAACAAACTGACGGCGATGTTGAGCTCGACTACCACCGACGCCACGCCGCGCCTGTTCCTGGGGCGCCCGGAAGCCGCCCCAGGCGGCGTTCGCGGGCTCGTCGACGCCCGGGCGCTGAGTGAAGGCTTCTGCTCGCCGGCCGGGCTGCACCGCCGCCCGTGGCTGGAGCGGCTGCGCCGCGCGCTCGACGGCGGGCTGTTCGTCCTGCACTTCCAGCCGATCGTCGCGCTGAGCGATCGCCGCATCTCCCACCACGAGGCGCTGCTGCGCCTCGCCGACGAGCCCGACGGCAGCCTCGTCGCTCCCGGACGCTTCCTGCCGGCGGCCGAGCGCTACGGGCTGATCCGCGACATCGATCGTATGGTCATCGACCAGGTCGCCGCGTTGCTCGGCTCCGAGCCCGACGGGGAGCCGCGCGTCGCCGTCAACGTGTCAGCTCTGTCGGTCACCGACAGGACGATGCTCGCCTACCTCGAGCGGCGCCTGCGCTGGCACGGGGTCGATCCGTCACGGCTGGTGATCGAGATCACCGAGACCGCCGCCATCTCCGACATGCAGAGCGCCCGCGACTTCTGCGCCGGCGTCCTGTCGCTCGGCTGCGACCTCGCGCTCGACGACTTCGGCGCCGGCTTCGGCTCGTTCCAGTACCTCAGGCATCTGCCCTACAGCTATCTGAAGATCGACGGCGACTTCATCCGTCGCCTGCCCGTCTCGCGCACCGACCAGCTGCTCGTCAGGGCGCTCGCCGGGGTCGTGCGCGGGATGGGAGGCGAGACGATCGCCGAGTTCGTCGGCGACGAGACGACCATCGGCATGCTGCGCAGCTACGGCGTGGACTACGCCCAGGGGTTCGCCGTCGGGCATCCGCAGCCCACGCTGCCCGCCACCGTCTGATCCATCGCTTCGCTCAGAACAGGCGCTTGGCGAGGTACGCTCCCGTCATGACCACTACCTCCGCAGACACCCTGCCAGACGCGCTCGGCGGCCCCGCGCGCGAGTTCATCGCCCAGCCGCAGCGTCTCCTGATCGGCTCCGAGCGCCTCGACGCGGCTGATGGGCGCACGTTCGTCACGCTCGATCCCGCCACCGGCACGGAGATCGCGGAGGTCGCCCTCGGCGGCCCCCAGGACGTCGCGCGGGCGGTCGCCGCGGCACGCACGGCGTTCGCGGAGGGCCCGTGGTCCTCGATGCCCGCCTCCGCGCGCGAGCGTCTGATGCACGCGCTCGCGGATGCGATCGAGGCGCGCGCCGAGGAGATCGCGCAGATCGAGTCGCTCGACAATGGCAAGCCGGTGGGGCTCGCGCAGTACGTCGACGTCAACGGCGCGGTCGGGCACCTGCGCTACTTCGCCGGGTGGCCGACGAAGATCGAGGGAGGCGTGCTGCCGGTGAGCGCGCCGAACATGCACTGCTACACGCGCCGCGAGCCGGTGGGTGTGTGCGCGCAGATCATCCCGTGGAACTTCCCGCTGCTGATGGCCGCGTGGAAGCTCGGCCCCGCACTCGCCGCGGGCTGCACGGTCGTGCTGAAGCCCGCCGAGCAGACGCCGCTGAGCGCGCTGCGCATCGGCGAGCTCGCGCTCGAGGTGGGCTTCCCGCCGGGCGTGCTCAACGTGCTCACCGGCGACGGCGCCACCGGCGCGGCGCTTGTGGACAGCCCCGGCGTCGACAAGATCGCCTTCACCGGCTCCACCGTCGTCGGACGCGAGATCGGCGCCAAGGCCGGCCGCGACCTGAAGCGCGTGACGCTCGAGCTCGGAGGCAAGTCGCCGAACATCATCCTGCCCGACGCCGACATCGACGCCGCCGTCAAGGGCTCCTTCCAGGCGATCTACTTCAACTCCGGCCAGGCGTGCAACGCGGGCTCGCGCCTGTTCGTGCCGGCGGAGCGCTTCGACGAGGTCATGAGCGCGCTCGCCGAAGCCGCCAAGGCCGCACAGCTCGGCCCGGGGCTGGACCCCGGCACGCAGCTCGGTCCGCTCGTCTCGGCCGAGCAGCAGGAGCGGGTGCTGGGCTACATCGACGCGGGCCGCGCCGAAGGCGCGGAGGTGCTCGCCGGCGGCGAGGCCGCGCTGAGCGACAGCGGCGGCTACTTCGTCGCGCCGACGCTGTTCAGCACGACCTCCGACGAGCTGCGGATCTCGCGCGAGGAGATCTTCGGACCGGTGCTGGTCGCCTCCCCCTATGACAGCCTCGAGGAGGTCGCGGCGCGCGCGAACGACGGCGACTACGGGCTCGCGGCGGGCGTGTGGACGCGTGACGTCTCCAGCGCCCACCGGCTGGCCGCGATGCTGCGCGCGGGCATGGTCTACATCAACACCTGGGGGGTCGTCGATCCCGCGGCGCCGTTCGGCGGCTTCAAGGCCTCGGGCATCGGCCGCGAGCACGGCCACGACGGTCTCGACGCGTACCTGGAGACCAAGACCGTGTGGACGGCGCTGTGAGCCTCGCCGCTTCGTGAGCGTCGTCGCCCAGAGCGAGCGTGGCGTTGCCCATGTCCGCTCTGAGCGGTGGGCGCCCGCGCTGGCGACGCTGCTGGCGCTGCTGCTCGTAGCCGCCGCGGCCGAGATCGTCCTCGACGGCGCGGCCGGGCTGTCGCCGCTCGTCCCGAAGTCGCCGCAGATCGCCGGATGGCTCCAGGGCATCGGCGAGCGCCTGGGCTACCGCGTCTTCCTGATCGCGCTGCTCGTCTCCTCGTGCGCGTACGCGGGGCTTGTCGCGCTCGTCGGGCGCTTCTCGCCCGGCCGGGCCGGCGCCGAGCGTCGCTACGGCGGTGGCGTGATCTCCAAGCGCTGGGCGATCGGGCTCGTGGCCGCATTGCAGCTGATCGTGTTCGTCGGACCGATCCTGCTCTCGACCGATGTCTTCAGCTACATCGCCTACGCGCGCATGGGCGTCGAGCACGGCCTGAATCCCTATACGCACGGTCCGGTCGCGATCGTCGGAGACCCGATCTACAAGTACGTCGGCCACGACTGGGACCTCGTCGCCACCGCCTACGGGCCGCTGTACACGCTGCTGTCCTATCCGCTCGCGCTGCTCGGCGTCGTGGGCGCGCTGTGGGGGATGAAGCTGGAGGCGCTGCTCGCGAGCGCCGCCACGCTCGCGCTGATCTGGCGCTGCGCGCGCGAGCGCGGCTTCGATCCGGTGGCCGCGCTCGTGATCGTCGGCGCCAACCCGCTGTATGTGATCTACGGGCTGGGCGGCGCCCACAACGACCTGATCATGCTGCTCGCGATGATGGCCGCAGTGAGCCTTGTCGTCACCGGCACGCCCTCGGGCCGCCGCGAAGCCGGCGCCGCCATGTGGATCGTCGCCGGCGCTCTGATCAAGGCCACCGTCGCCGTGCTGCTCCCGTTCATGATCCTCTCGCGGCGGCGCCTCGCGCCGATCCTCGGAACCGTCGCCGGGGTGGCGCTCGGCGCGCTGATCGGCTACCTGGCGTTCGGCGTTCACGGCATCGACGTCGTCGCGGCGCTGAACCGCGACGCGGCGTTCGTGTCGAGCGACAGCTTCGCCACCGAGATCGCCCACCTGCTCGGCAAGCCCGGCGTGTTCCCCGTCGACCATGACCTGCTCAAGGCGGCGCTCGTGCTGATCATCCTGCACCTGCTGTGGCGCACGTGGCGCGGCTATGACTGGGTCGCCGCCTCCGGCTGGGCGTTGCTCGCGATATCGGTCACGAGCACGTGGCTGCTGGCCTGGTACATCCTGTGGCCGTTGCCGCTCGCCGTCGTCACCCGCGACCGCCGCCTGCTGCTCGCCACGCTCGTCGTGCAGGGGCTGTTCGTCATCCACCAGATCTCGCCGCTGCTGGCGCTGGTGCAATGAGGGGCGCGGGCGTGGGCGGAGCAGCGACGTCGCCCGGCGAGGGGCGCTGGGCACGCCTGCCGCGCTGGCTGCGCCCGCGCGCGCCCGAGCCGGTGCACGGACCGTACATTGGGCCGGAGAGCGGCCAGACGGGCGCGTCCCGCACCAGCGAGCTGTGGCTGATCGAGACGACGCTGCTGGTGCTCGTCGCGATCGTGCTGGCCGTCGCCACCGTCAACGACCTCGCTCGTCAGGTTCACACCAACCAGCGCCTGATCGCCGACCTGCACACGTGGCGCCACTACACCGGTCACGACTACCACAACGTCTCGATCGACCAGGAAACCCTCGGCGCCAACACGCAGCGTGAGGTTCTGTGCGGCAACACCAGCGCCGGTGCGCCCGGCGCGAAGACGCAGATCTGCCTGGCGATCTGGGGGCCGGTCCTCGACGGCATGCGCACCGTCCACGGGGGCTGGTACCTGCCGCCGTACGTCGAAGACGTGCGCGCCAGGCGCTACGGCTGCTTCGGGCCGGGCGTAGAGGGAATATGTCCGCGGTGAGCACCGCCGCCCATCCAGCGACGCCATCGGGAGCGCGCGAAGCGCGGACCGCCGGCCGGCTGCCCCCGTGGTGGCCGCTCGCGGCGTTGACATTGCTCGCCGCCGTGCTGCGGCTCTCGACGCTCGAGGAGCAGAGCTTCTGGTACGACGAGGCGTTCACACCCCTTCACGTCCTGCACCCCAGCCTGATCGCGACGCTGCGCTCGGTCACGCACACGGAGAACACGCCGCCGCTGTGGTACGTGCTCGCGTGGGCCGATTCGCGTGTGCTGGGGACGGGCGAGGTGGCGTTGCGTCTGCCTTCCGCGCTCGCTGGGATCGCGACGGTGCCGGTGGCGTGGGCGATCGGGCGGGAGCTGAGTGGCCGTCGTGCGGCGATTGTGTGCGCGGCGTTGGTGGCGGTGAATCCGTTGTTCGTGTGGTATTCGCAGGAGGCGCGCGCGTATGGGTTGTTCGTGTTGATGGCTGCGCTTGCGATGTTGTGTTTCCTGCGTGCGCTGCGGGAGCCGACGTCGCGGCGGATGTGGGCGTTCGCGGCGACCGGGTCGCTGGCGCTGCTGACGCATTACTTCGCTGTGTTCCTGTTGATTCCGATGGTGTTGTGGCTGTTGTGGGATCGGCGCACGCGACGCGCTGCGCTGCCGGCGATCGCCGCGCTCGCGGTCGTGGGGGCGGCGCTGCTGCCACTGATCTCCGCCCAGGGCGGTCACGGGACGCAGTGGATCGGCGAATGGCCGCTGTCGGAACGTCTGCAGGCGATCCCGCAGTACTACCTGACCGGCTACACCGGCTCCTCGCTCGGACACGGTGTCGAGCTGCTCGTCGCGCTGCCGATCCTCGCCGGCCTCGCGCTCGGGCTGTGGCGCATGACCGATCCGGGGCCCGCCTCGCGCCGGGCGGACGCTGCGCGAGCGACGGTCACCGCCGCGGACGGCGACGGTGCAGGCGAGCAGGCACGCCCGGCCTCGGCGCGCAGCGGGCTGCTGATCGCGCTCTCGATCGCCGCCTGCGGCGTCCTAATCCCGATCGTGATGGTTGCCTTCGGGGTCGACTACCTCGCGCCGCGCAACCTCGTCGCGGCGATGATCCCGGTCACGGCGGTGATCGCGGTGCTGGTCGCGTGGCCGTCCGCGGGCGCTGGGCGATCGGCCGGAGTCGGCGCCACGGTTGCCGTAGCGGCCACGATCGCGCTGGCGTTGCTCGCGATCACGGTTGACATCGATCTCAGCACACGCCTGCAGCGCGGTAACTGGCGGGGTCTCGCCAAGGCGCTGCGTGTCGCGCCACGCGAACGCGCGATCACGACCGTCGAGCTCGGCTCCGCGCCGCTGGAGTACTACCTGCCCGGCCTGCACGGCCTGCGTCCGGGCACCACGGTGCGCGTGCGCGAGATCGACGAGACCGGCTACGCGCCGCTGAGGCGCAGCGCCGGCGAGCCACCGGCGCCGGGCTTCCACCTGGTTGCGCGGCTCGACGTCGACGGGTTGATCGACTACCGCTTCGTCTCGCCGGTCGCGCGCAACGTCAGCGAGGCGACGCTGCGCCGCCACGTGATCACGCTTGCAAGCCCGGATGTGCTTGTGCCTGCGGGCGCTCAGGTGTCATCGTGAGGGGTGCGAATGCGAGCGAACATGCGCAACTATCGTCTTGGATCAAAAAGATTTAGGTTTCCCACATGGCGCAGCTGACCTTGGACGCTTGCAGTGAGGCGAAGGTGGCGCTGGATCTGGCCCGTGAGCACCTGCTGTCGCTGCAGGACGAGGCCGGCTGGTGGCGGGGCGAGTTGCAGACGAACGTCACGATGGACGCGGAGGACATGCTCCTGCGCGAGTTCCTCGGCATCCGCACCGCGCCGGAGACGGAGCGCTCGGCGGCTTGGATACGGTCCCAGCAACGCGCCGACGGCACGTGGACGAACTTCCACGGAGGCCCGGGCGAGCTCTCGACGACGATCGAGGCCTACTGGGCGCTGCGGCTCGCCGGTGACGAGGCCGACGCCGCGCACATGCTGGCGGCGGCCGAGTTCATCCGCGGCGAGGGTGGTCTCGAGGGCGCGCGCGTGTTCACGCACGTGTGGCTGGCGCTTTTCGGGCTGTGGTCGTGGGAGCGGGTGCCGGCGCTTCCACCCGAGGTCGTGCTGCTGCCGCCGTCAGTCCCGCTGAACGTCTACGACTTCGCCTGCTGGGCGCGTCAGACGATCGTCGCGCTGTCGATCGTCAAAGCGCACCGTCCCGTGCGCCCGCTGCCATTCGACCTCGAGGAGCTGCACGCGAGCGCTCCGGCGTCCGCGCAGCCGTCGGGACAGTCGCGCGAGCGGACGCTGTCCGACCGGGGCGCGTGGCTCGGGCGCCTCGACCAGCTGTTGCGGGCCTACGAGCGCCGGCCGCTCGCGCCGCTGCGCCGGCTGGCGCTCGCCAAGGCCGAGCGCTGGATCGTGCGCCGTCAGGAGGCCGACGGCTCGTGGGGCGGCATCCAGCCCCCGTGGGTGTACTCGCTGATGGCACTGCACCTCGCCGGCTATCCGCTCGAGCATCCCGTGATCAAGCGCGGCCTGGAGGGCCTCGAGCGGTTCATGGTCGAGGATCGCGACGACTCCCGCGGTGTCGGTGCGCCGGCCGGCGAGAGCCGGCGCCTGGAAGCGTGCCAGTCGCCGGTGTGGGACACGGCGCTGGCGATGGTCGCGCTCAGCGACGCGGGCCTGGCTGAGGACCATCCGGCGATGGTCAGCGCAGCCCAGTGGCTGCTCGCCGAGGAGGTCACCGAGCGCGGCGACTGGTCGGTGCGCAGCCCCGAGCTTGAGCCCGGCGGCTGGGCGTTCGAGTTCGCCAACATCAACTACCCCGACGTCGACGACACCGTCGAGGTCGTGCTCGCCCTCGCGCGCCTGGAACGCAACGCGTCGCTGCGAGCGCCGATCGACGGTGCGGTCGGACGGGCGCTGCGCTGGGTCGAGGGGATGCAGAGCTCCGGCGGCGGCTGGGGAGCGTTCGACGCCGACAACACGCGCTCGCTTGTGCGCGAGCTGCCGTTCCTGGACTTCGGCGAGGTGATCGACGAGCCGAGCGCCGACGTCACCGCCCACACTGTCGAGATGCTCGGCGCGCTGGGGCTCGCCGCCACGCCCGCCGCGCAGCGAGGCGTGCGCTGGCTGCTCGAGCAGCAGGAGGCCGACGGCTCGTGGTTCGGGCGCTGGGGCATCAACCACGTCTACGGCACCGGTGCGGCGGTCCCGGGGCTGATCGCCGCGGGGGTAGAGCCGTCGCATATGGCCGTCCGACGGGCGGTCGCGTGGCTGGAGTCACACCAGAACGAAGACGGCGGCTGGGGCGAGGACCCGCGCTCCTACGACGACCCCAAATGGATCGGGCGCGGTCCGAGCACCGCCTCGCAGACGGCGTGGGCGCTGCTCGCGCTGCACGCGGCGGGCGAGCGCTCCGCGGCGCTCGCGCGCGGTATCGCCTGGCTCGTATCGAGCCAGCGCGCCGACGGCGGTTGGGACGAGCCGCAGTACACCGGTACGGGCTTCCCGTCCGACTACTACATCAATTACCACCTCTACCGGCTGACGTTCCCGATCATGGCGCTCGGACGATGCCTCGCGACCGAAACGGGTCAGGACGCCGGCGTCGAGCGCGCCAGCGCCGAGCGACGGGGGTGATGCTGATAGCCGACGCGGCAATCGACGCCCCCGCCGCGGAGGCGGTGATGGAGCGAGCGCAGACTGAGAACTTCCCCGTCGCAAGCCGCGTGCTGCCCCGACGTGCGCGCGCGCACCTACTGGCTGTCTACGGCTTCGCGCGGCTCGTGGACGAGCTCGGCGACGCGGGCGAGCGCCCGCCGGCGGAGCGGCTGGCCGCGCTGGACTGGCTCGAGCAGGAGCTCGACCGGGCATTGCGCGGCGAAGCACAGAACCCGCTGCTCGTGCGCCTGGGGGAGACGGCGCGTGCGTGCGCGCTCTCACGCGAGCCGTTCGCGCGCCTGATCGAGGCCAACCGGGTCGACCAGCGCGTCAGCCGCTACGAGACGTGGGGGCAGCTGCGCGGCTACTGCGCACTGTCCGCCGACCCCGTGGGGGAGCTGGTCCTCGGCGTGCTCGGTCTCGCGACTCCCGCGCGCATCGCGCTGTCGGACTCGATCTGCACCGCGCTGCAGCTCACCGAGCACTGCCAGGACGTCGCCGAGGATCTCGCGAGCGGCCGCGTCTACCTGCCGGCGGAGGACCTGCGCCGCTTCGGCTGCGCCGAGGAGGATCTGGCGGGCGCGCACGCGAGCGGCCCGCTGCGGGAGGTGCTCGCCTTCGAGGTCGCCCGCGCGCGCGGGCTGTTCACCGAGGGCGCGCCGCTGATCGCCGAGCTGCGCGGCCGTCCCAGGTTCGCCGTCGCGGCGTTCCTCGCCGGCGGGCGCGCCGCGCTCGATGCGATCGAGCGCGCCCACTACGACGTGCTCGCGGGAGCGCCGCGCGCGGGGCGTGCGCGCCGCGCCGCTGCGCTCGTGGGGACGCTGCGCGCGAGCCGGAGGGCACCGGCGAGCCGGAGGGCGCCGTCGTGAGCAGCGCCGGGGAGCTCGCCGCCGCCTACCGCCACTGCGAATCGGTCACCCGCGCCCAGGCCGCGAACTTCTACTACGGCATCCGCCTGCTGCCCGGCGAGCGCCGGCGCGCGATGTGCGCGGTGTACGCGTTCGCGCGCCGCGTCGATGACATCGGCGACGGCACGCTCGCGCGCGAGGAGAAGCTGCGGCTGCTCGACGGCCAGGACGGCGCGCTCGCGGCGATCGAGCATGCGGGGCCGCAGACGGCGCGCGGCGAGGATCCCGTGATGCTCGCGCTCGCCGACGCGACGCGACGCTTCCCGCTGTCCGCGAGCGTTCTCGGCGAGCTGATCGACGGGGTGCGCATGGATGTCGCGGGCACCAGCTACGAGGAGTTCGACGAGCTCGTCGTCTACTGCCGGCGTGTCGCCGGCGCGATCGGGCGCGTGTGCCTCGCGATCTTCGGCCTGCGCGCCGGCGCGAGCGTGGACCCTGCTGAGGCTGAGCGGCTCGCCGACGAACTGGGCGTCGCGCTGCAGCTGACGAACATCCTGCGCGACGTGCGCGAGGACGCGCAGAACGGGCGCGTGTACCTGCCGGGCGAGGACCTCAGGCGCTTCGGCCTGCTGGCGGCGGACGAGCGCCCGCCGCAGAGCGAGGCCGCCGCCGAGCTGCTGAGCGTGCTCGCGCGCGCTGAGCAGCGCGAGCAGCTCTCAGCGCTCGTGCGCTTCGAGTCAGAACGCGCGCGCGAGTGGTTCGACCGTGGGATCACGCTCACGGGCATGCTCGACCGGCGCAGCGCCGCGTGCGTGCTCGCGATGGCCGGCATCTACCGGCGGCTGCTCGAGCGCATCGACGCTCACCCCGAGGAGGTGGCGCTGCGGCGGATGTCGCTGCCGGTGCACGAGAAGGCGTGGGTCGCCGCGCGGGGCATGCTGGGGGTGGGAGCGTGAGCGCGGGCCGACCGTCGCTCGGTGGGCACGTGCTGGTTGTCGGCGGCGGGCTCGCGGGCATCGCCGCGGCGCTCGACTGCGCGGCTGCGGGCGCGAGCGTGACGCTGGTCGAGGTCAGGCGCCGGCTCGGCGGCGCCGCGTACTCCTTCGAGCGCGACGGCCTGCAGCTCGACAACGGCCAGCACGTGTTCCTGCGCTGTTGCCTGGCCTACCGCGCGTTGCTCGCGCGGCTGGGCAGCGAGCAGCTCACATACGTGCAGCCGCGCCTGGAGATCCCCGTGCTGAGCCCCGGCCACGCGCCGGCGCTGCTGCGCCGCGGATCGCTGCCCGCGCCGGCGCACCTTGCGCTCGCGCTCGCACGCTACCCGCGCCTGCGGCGCTCCGAACGTCTCGGCGCGGCGCGCGCGGCACTCGGCCTGATGCGCCTGCGCCCGGACGACGAGGCGCTCGAAGCGCAGACTTTCGGCGAGTGGCTCGCGCGCCATGGCCAGGGCCCGCGCGCGGTCGCGGCGCTGTGGGACCTGGTCGCGCTGCCGACGCTCAACCTGCCCGCCGCGCAGGCGTCGCTGGCGCTGGCGGCGTTCGTGTTCCGCACGGGCCTGCTGTCGGGCGCCGACGCGGGTGACATCGGCTTTCACCGCGGCACGCTCGGCGAGACGATCGGCGCCCCCGCCGAGCGGGCGCTGCGCGAGGCCGGCGTCGAGGTGCGGCTGGGCTGGCGCGCGGAGCGGCTCGTGCGCACGGCCTCCGGCGTCGAGGTGCACGGGCGCGGTGCACGGGGCGAGGGCGCTTCTGGTGAGGGGGCCTCCGGCGAGGACGCCTCCGGCGGGGAGCGTTCGAGCGAGGCCGCCGAGCCGCTCGAGGCGTTGAGCGCCGAGGCGACCGTCCTGGCGGTGCCGCACATGCGCGCAGCCAACCTGCTCGAGCCGCTGCTGGGCGAGAGCGCGCGCTCGTGGCGCGGACTGGGCAGCTCGCCGATCGTCAACCTGCACGTCGTCTATGACCGTCGGGTCTGCGATGAGTCGTTCGCGGCCGGGGTGGGCACGCCGGTGCAGTATGTCTTCGACCGCAGCGACGCCGCCGGCGCGCCAGCGGGCTGCCAGTATCTGGCTGTGTCGCTGTCGGGCGCGGAGCGCGAGATGGGCATCAGCGCGGGTGAGCTGCGCGAGCGCTACCTGCCGGCCCTGCGCGAGCTGTTCCCTCGTGCGCGCGAGGCCAAGGTCGAGTTCTTCCTCGCCACGCGCGAGCACACGGCCACCTTCCGCGCGGCGCCAGGAGTCGGCGCGCTGCGTCCTCGCCCGCAAACCGCGGTCCCGGGCCTCGTGCTCGCGGGCACGTGGACCGCTACGGGTTGGCCGGCGACGCTCGAGGGCGCGGTGCTGAGCGGTCACGCGGCGGCGGAAGTGGCCCTGCGCGGCCTCGGCCTGGAGACGGCGGGCGCCGCTCAGACGGGCGTGCGGGCGGACGCCGCGCTGGAGCTAGCGCGATGAGCGACCTGCTGGTGGCGGCGCCGATGCGCATCGAGGCCGCGCTGATCTCCTCGGCGGGTAGGCGGGCGGCGCTGGTGCGCAAGACAGGGATGGGCCCGAAGCGCTCGCGGGCCGCGGCGGGCGTGCTCGCGGCGGACAGTGGGCGCGCGATGCTCGTGCTGGGCTTCTGCGGCGGGCTCGACGAGACGTCGGTGCCGGGCGAAGTGATCGTTGCGCAGGACGTGTATGCGGCGCAGGATGAAGGACACGCCGAGGAGCGCGTGTGCTGCGACCTGCACGACCAGCTCGTGCAGCGCCTGACCGGGCGGGGCTTGAAGGTGCGCGCGGGAGATGTCGTGTGCGTCTCGCGCCTGGCGCTCGGGGACAGGCGCGCCGAGCTGCACGCGGGTGGCGCGATCGCGGTGGACATGGAGTCGGTGTGGCTCGCGCCGGGCGCAGGAGGGCGCCCGTTCGGTGTCGTGCGCGTCGTGCTCGACAGCCCCACGCACGAGCTGATGCGTCTGCGCGCCGCCGCCGGGGCGCTGCGCGCGGCGTTCGCGCTGCGGCGCGTGGCGGGCGCGCTTCACGAGTGGGCTCCGGGCGTCTAAGGTAGGCCGTATGGCGGTCCGGGTGAGGCAGAGCACGCGCATGGGGTGGTACCTGATGCGCCAGCGGCTGGCCAAACGCGAGAAGTTCCCGCTGATCGTCGAGCTCGAGCCGCTGTTCCAGTGCAACCTCGCGTGCTCGGGCTGCGGCAAGATCCAGCATCCCGAGCACGAGCTGCGCCGGCGGATGCCCGTCGAGCAGGCGATCGGCGCGATCGAGGAGAGCGGCGCGCCGATGGTCTCGATCGCCGGCGGCGAGCCGCTGATCCACCCCGAGATCCACGTGATCGCCGACGAGCTGATCAAACGCAAGAAGTTCGTGTACCTGTGCACGAACGCGCTGCTGCTGGAGAAGAAGCTCGAGAACTTCAAGCCGAGCCCGTACTTCTCGTGGGCGGTCCACATGGACGGCCTGCGCGAGCGCCACGACGCCTCTGTCGAGCGCGAGGGCGTCTTCGACAAGGCCGTCTCGGCGATCAAGGCGGCCAAGGCCGCCGGTTTCCGTGTCACGACCAACACGACCTTCTTCACGCACGACTCGCCCAAGACGGTGCGCGAGGTGCTCGACTTCCTCAACGACGACCTCGAGGTCGACGAGATGATGATCTCGCCCGCATACGCGTATGAGAAAGCGCCCGACCAGGAGCATTTCCTCGGCGTGACGCAGACGCGCAAGCTGTTCAGCGAGGCTTTCGCGGACGGGCGGCGCAAGAAGTGGCGGCTGAACCACAGTCCGCTGTTCCTGGACTTTCTCGAGGGCAAGGCCGAATTCGACTGCACCGCATGGGGGATCCCCAGCTACTCGCTGTTCGGCTGGCAGCGCCCTTGCTACCTGATGTCCGACGGCTACACGAAGACCTACAAAGAGCTGATCGAGACGACCGACTGGAGCAAGTACGGGCGTGGCAAGGACCCGCGCTGCGAGAACTGCATGGCGCACTGCGGCTACGAGCCCACCGCCGTGCTGCAGACGACCGGCTCGCTGCGTCAGTCGCTGCGCGCGCTCGCGGGCTAGGAACCTACGGGTCCATCTCCGGCTCCGCACGCGCGGTGCTGGTGCGGATGTCCTGCCAGGACACGCCCTCCTTGAGCAGCGCCGGCACGCCCAGGATCAGCGCGGTAACGACCTCCACCGCCTGCAGGATGATGCCGTAGGCGAGCGCCGGCCCGGCGCCGACGCCGTAGGCGGCGAGCACGACCAGGCAGGCGGCCTGGAATACGCCCACGTTCGACGGAGTGGCCGGCAGCACCGCGCTGAGGTTGACCGCGAGCAGGATCGCGGCCGCCGCCGCGATGCCCGCTTTGGACTGCAGTCCCAACGCGAGGATCACCGTGTAGCACGCCAGCCACTGCAGCGCCCACGCCAGCAGTTGGAAGGCGATGGCCGTGGCCCCGTAGCGCGGACGGGCGAACACGACCAGGCCGCGCCGGGCGAGCGCCAGCAGCCCGCCGATCGCGTTGGCCGCGCGCGCGATGCGCGCAGAGCGCGAGCGCCGTCCAAGCGCCAGCAGCCGGGGCCCGGCGATGATCAGCGCGCACACGAGCAGCGGCACCGCGAGCGCGATTGCGATCGTCGCCCCGTGGCCGCTCGGCAGCGGCACGCTGGTGATCGTCACCACGAGCAGGATCGCCAGCGCGATCAGGTTGAAGAGCGTCTGGGAGAACACCGTCCCGGCGACCACCGGCAGCAGCCGGCTGGTGCGGCCGTCGAGCCTGCGCGAGAGCACCAGCACGCGCGCGGCCTCACCGAGGCGTCCGGGCACGATCGCCGAGCCCATCACGCCGATCATCGTCGCGCGCACGACCGCGCCCCACGGCACCGGTGTGTCCGGCAGCGCCGCGCGCAGCGTCTCATGCCAGGAGATCGAGCGCATCAGCATCGCCAGCGACATCAGCACGAGCGCCAGCACGATCCATCCCGGCGAGGCCGTGACCAGAGCATGGCCGACGCGCTGCAGTTCCAGGCGCGAGAGCGCGAACGCGACGAGGCCGGCGAGCACGAGCACGACGATTACGACGCCCACACGCCTGAGCGCGGGACCGCGCGATCGGAGGGGGACATGCTCCGGTGCACCCATCAGGCGGGGGTCTAGCAGGTCCGGCGGTTATGCTCCGCGCGCAGCGATGAGGCTCGACCGCCAAGAGCTGGCCGCGATCTTTGCCGGCGGCTTCCTCGGCGCGATCACGCGCGCCGGGCTCGCACAGAGCTTCGCCGAGCGCGCCGATCAATGGCCGTGGGCGACGTTCGCGGTGAACATGCTCGGCGCGGCGCTGCTCGGCTACTTCATCACGCGTCTGCAGGAGCGCCTGCCGCCGTCGCTGTACCGCCGCGCGTTCCTCGGCACGGGCCTCTGTGGCGCGTTGACGACGTTCTCGACGGTGATGGTCGAGCTGACGAAGATGATCGAAGGCGCGCACGTGGCGCTCGCGGTGGCGTACGCGAGCACGAGCCTGGCCGGCGGCTTGGCGGCGGTCTTCCTGTCCACCAAGCTGGTGCGGCGCGCGGGGATGGTCGCGTGAGCTTCGTGGCGCTGTGGGCAGCGGTCGGCGTGCTCGGCGGCGTGGGGGCGCTCGCGCGGTTTCTGATCGACGCGCTCGTGTCGAGCGCCACGGGCGCACGCTTCCCGCTGGGCACGCTGCTGGTCAACCTGTCGGGTGCGCTCGTGCTCGGCGTGCTGGTCGGCCTCGCGCTCAGCGGCGACGCATACCTGCTCGCTGGCACGGCGGTGATCGGCTCCTACACGACGTTCTCGACGTGGATGCTCGAGTCCCATCGACTCGCTGAGGATGGTCGGCGCTGGCTGCTCACGGCGAACGTCGCGCTGAGCCTCGTGCTGGGCGTCGGCGCGGCGGCCGTCGGTCGGCTGCTGGGGGGCGGATGACGATCGAGGACGGACTGCGGCTGAGCGTGTACTTCGGCGAGCGCGACCGCGACGACGGCCGGCTGCTCGCCGACGCGCTGATCGACCTCTTCGCCCGCCATCGTCTGCGCACGAGCGCGCTGCTGCGCGGGATCGAGGGCTTCGGCATCAAGCACCGGCTGCAGAGCGAGCGTCTGCTGACGCTCTCCGAAGACCTGCCGCTGGTGGCGCTGGCGCTCGACACGACGCCACGAATCGAGGCCGTCCTCGAGGAGGTCCGCGCGCTCGCCCGTCACGGCCTGATCACGCTCGAGCGCGCCCGGCTGCTGAGCGGGGCCGGCCTCGACGCGGCGCTCGCGCCCACGCCCGATGACATGAAGCTGACGATCCATCTCGCCCGTCAGGCGCGCGCCGGGGGCCGCCCCGCGTATCTGGCGGCGGTCGAGTGCCTGCACCGGCACGGCGTCGCCGGCGCGAGCGTGCTGCTCGGCCTGGACGGGACCGCGCAGGGAGTGCGCCAGCGCGCGCGGTTCTTCGCGCGCAACGCGCAGGTGCCGCTGCTGATCCAGAGCGTCGGCGATCGTGCGACGATGGCGCGCGCCGTGGGGGAGCTGTCGGGGATGCTGGGCGAGCCGGCGATGACGCTCGAGCGCGTGCGGGTGTGCAAGCGCGACGGCACGCTGCTGGCTGAGCCACTCGCGCCGCCCGCGATCGACGCGGCGGGGCGCGCGTACTGGCAGAAGCTCGTCGTCTACGCGAGCGAGCAGAGCCGCCACGGGCACCAGCCGCTGCACAGCGCGCTCGTGCGCCGCCTGCGCGCGGAGGGCGCCGCCGGCGCCACCGCGCTGCGAGGCCTGTGGGGCTACCACGGCGATCACCGGCCGCACGGGGAACGCTTCTGGTCGATCCACCGGCACGTGCCGGTGCTGACGGTGCTGGTGGACACGCCCGACAACATGTCGCGGTGGTTCGAGATCGTCGACGAGCTGACTCGCGAGACGGGTCTCGTGACGAGTGAGATCGTCCCCGCGCTGCGCGCCGCGGGGCCGGGCATCGAGCACGGTGGCCTGGAGCTCGCGCAGCCGCACGGCGGGCCGCCGGCGTGAGCCGAGCGAGAGGCGTTCTGAGGGCTAGGCTTGGACCGTGAGAACCCGAGCAAAGGAGCATCCGTGAAAGCGACTTGGAACGGCGCAACGCTCGCCGAGAGCGACGACACGGTGGTCGTCGAGAACAACCACTACTTCCCCCCGCAGAGCATTCGCGAGGAGTACTTCGCAGACAGCGACACGCACACGACCTGCCCCTGGAAGGGGGAGGCCAACTACAAGACCATCGAGGTCGACGGCCAGCGCAACGAGGACGCCGCGTGGTACTACCCGTCGCCGAAGGACGCCGCGTCGAACATCAAGGACTACTTCGCCTTCTGGAGGGGCGTGAGCGTCGAGGAGTAGGCGACTCCGGGCCGGCGCAGGCGCCACAGCAGGTACGCCACGACGAGCACGTTGACGATCACCGCGCCGACCTTCAGCACGGTCGCGCTTTTCGTGAGCTCCCAGATCTCCGGGATGAACAGCAGCGAGGTCGCGACGACCGTCAGCCACTCGCCCCAGCGGCGGCGCTTGAAGAGGCCGTAGGACTCGGTGGCCTCGAGGATGCCGTAGGCGATCGCGGCGACGCCGAAGACGAGGTCCTGCTGGGCGTGGATCTTGGCGACGTCGTTGATGATCCGCTGGATCCAGTTCTCTTTCGGGTCCAGCCCGAGCCGCTGTGCGAGACGGGAGACTTCGCTGGCCCAGTTGGCATGCGGATGGCTGACGAGCGCGATCCCCACGGCGAGCAGCACTAGCGCCCTGAAAGCGCGCTCGGCGGCGATCCACGGCAGCAGCCGATCATGGCGAGCGGATGGTGGAGCCGGCCGTTGCATTTGCGAAGCTTCAACCTATCCGCCGCTGCGGGTCGCCACGCAGACGCCAAGGCGCCGCGGGAGCGGCGGCGTTAGGCCTCGAGCATCAGCGTCACCGGGCCGTCGTTCACCAGTTCCACCTGCATGTTCGCGCCGAAGACCCCGTGCCGCGCGCCGGCGCAGGCGCAGAAGCTCTCGTACAGCGGCTCCGCTTGCTCGGACGGGGCGGCTGCGACGAAGCTCGGGCGGTTGCCGCGACGGGTGTCGCCGTACAGCGTGAACTGGCTCACGCACAGGATCTCGCGCGCGCCGAGCGCCTCGTTCATGTGCCCGTCGGCGTCGGCGAAGACGCGTAGCGCGCGCACCTTCGCGGCGAGGCGCTCAGCGGCGGCGGCGTCGTCGTCACGGGCGATGCCGAGCAGCACGAGCAGGCCGGGGCCGATCTCGGCGACCACGCGATCCTCGACCCGCACCGAGGCCCGGCTGACCCTCTGCACGAGCGCGCGCATCGGCGCGAATTATGCCGATGTGAGGATGTGCTTCGAGAGCTGGGCGAGCGTGACGGTCGGTGGTGGCTGCACGACGCGGTGTGAGCCGTCGTCGAACACGATCACGCCGCCGTGCGACAGCCAGCCGGGCGCGGCGTGGGGACCGCTGAGGATCGCGGCCTTGGCTTTGATCTCCGCGGCGAGCGCGGTCGGTGCGAGTGCGGTCACCTGCACGACGCCCGTGAACGCCGGCCGTCCCGTCGATGGGTCGAGTAGGTGGTGGGCGGGCACGCCGTCGCGGTCGAACCAACTGCGCCGGCCGATGCCGCTGGTGGCGACGCCGGTGTGCGAGAGCTCGAACGTGTGCAGCGTGCGCTCGTCGAACGGGCTTTCGACCTTGATCGGACGCGTCATCGCGGCGTCCCCGCCGATGAGCAGATCGCCGGCGCAGTTGACCGCGAAGCTCGCGTGGCTCGCGAGCGTCTCGCCGAGCACGTCGGCGAACAGCCCCTTGGCCAGGCCGCCGCTGTCCAGCTTGAGGCCCGGTGGCCGCGTCACGGTTGGGCCGCCGAGGTCGACCTCGAGCTCGCGCCAGCGCCGTGCGGTTGCGCTGGCGGCGGGCTGGCGAGCGGGAGCGAACGCGAGCGCTGTCGTGAGCGCGAACGGGCGCGCCAGGTCGTGGGCATAGCCCGCGCGCTCGATCTCCTCCACGAGCGTGCCGTCCACGAGTCCGCCGCTCAGCAACGCGGCGCTGCGCACGGCTTGTGCGAAGCGCGCCATCAGCGGGCTCACGGGCACCGTGCGGCGCGGATCGCCGTTCAGGAGCGAGAGCTCGCTGTCCGCCAGGAAGCGCGAGAAGCGCTGATGCCAGGCGAGCAGCGCGCGCTTGGCCAGCGCAGCGCCGTCGCGCGCCGAGCCGGTCCGCCCGTCGCCGATCACGAGCGCGGCGCAGCGCGAGCCGAAGCAGTCGAACTCCTCGATGACCTCGTGGTTGGCGCTCATGACTGCGACGTGGTCACTGCTGAGGCGCCGCTCGATTCTTCGCTGCCTGACGCGCTCGATTCGCCGGAGGCTTCGCCGATGCCGGACGAGCTCGTTTCACTGCCGACTTCGCTGCCGATGCTGTTGGTCGAGGCAGCACGCTTCTCGGCGTTCGCGACGAGCGCGGGGTCGTGTCCGGAGGCGAGCTGCACGTATACGACGAGGAAGGCGACGGCGAACAGCGTCACGGCCAGGGCCGCGACCGAGCGCCGGATGCGCCGCGCGCGCCGGCGGATGGCTTCGCGGTGGCCTTGGGCGATGGCTTTGGCGTCGCGCTGGCCTGCGGCGCGCGCTCCTGGCTGGTGGCGGTTGAGTGGGGGTGCGGAGACGCTCATCGCGTGGCGCCTGCCTGAGGTGCGCTCACGGGACCCAGCCGGCGCGCGAGCAGCAGGCCGAGCGCCGGCACGGCCACGATCGCGACGCTCGCCAGGAACCATGCCTGCCCCGCGTCGGTGCCCTCGCCGAGCGAGTGCACGAGCCCGAGGATCCAGGCGAGCGCGGCGAAGCGGTGCAGCATGCGCCAGCGCTGCACGCCGATACGCCCGCGCGCGTAGTAGGAGAGGCCGAGCACGAGCAGCGTCCAGAACGCGACGATCCCCATGCTCGTCCAGAGTGTCTTGTAGCCGCTCAGGAAAGGGATCGCGATGTCGGCGAGGCTCAAGTGCACGTAGCTGTCGCCCAGGAGGCTGAGGCCATGAACGACGAGCGCGGCGAGTGTCGCCAGCGATAGCGCCTCGTGGGTGATCCGCAGCTCGGGCCGCCGGCGCCGCAGGAGGCGTCCTCCCATCAGCAGGCCGACGCACACCGACACGCTGGACAGGAGCAGCGCGGCGATGCCGGCGGCGCGACTCGTTATCCAGAAGAGATACGGGCCGGTGGCGGTGGCGAGGATGTTCGCTTCGATCGCGTGCATGGCTCGTGCGCACACGATCGCGAGCCCCACTGAAGCTCCTTTAATCTGGGTGTAAGCGCCTGCTAAGAACGGTCGTTCGATGTTGTCCGCTCGAGCGACCGAGCAGGCGCGCGCTACAACCTCGCGCTCAACGGCAAGCGCTACGAACCCTGCTTCTGAGTAGCGCTAAGCGTGCTGCAGGCGCAGGTCGAATTCCATCGTCGCTTTGCCGGTCACGGACACGAAGCCGCCGACGCTCGGCGCGGTCATGCCGAATTCGCTCCAGGGAAACGTGAGCGAACCGGCGGCCTGCAGCGTTGATCCAGACAGGCTGAATTCGACTGGGAGCGTCTCCTCCTTGGAGGTACCGTGGATGTCGAAGACGCCGGTCACGGACGCGTGCACGACCTGGCCGGCGCTTGCGCTCGCGGGCAACATGACCGGCTTGGAGAGCACGAACGTGGCCGACGGATAGCGGCTGCTTTCCAGCCCGATTTCATGGATTTTTTCATCGCGCATCGATTTGTCGCTCTTGAGTGTGTTGACGGCAGCGTCGAACGAGGCGGCGGCGATCGTGATGGCACCATTGGACCGGGTCAGCGTCGCTGCTCCGGTGACCTCTGAGGTGCGCCCGACGGCATCGCTCTGAGCAGGCAGGAATGCGAGCTTCTCGCGTACCCGGTAGCCGACCTGCGAGCCGCTGGTGATGCTCCAGCGATCGGTGGCCTGTGTCCCGGAGCTCGTCGTGCCGGCCTGTGTGCTCGTGGTGCTCGCGCTGCTCGTGGCCGGCGTCGAGGTCAGCTTGAACGGCTTGGGCGAGGAGGTGGGAAAGATCACGAAGTAGATGATCAGGAACGCCAGCACGACCAGCGAGAGCCCGGCGGCGCCGACGATCAGGGCGGCGCGTTTGCGGTGCTCGCGTGGCGGCAGCTTGACCATCGTCGTAGATCCTCTCGGTTGCGCGGGACGGCATGGGGTGAACCGTCGGGTCGAGCCTCATCACAGACCTGCGCGCTGAACTCGAGCTCAAGGCTCCGTGAGAGTTACGTTAGAGGCGCGCAGGCGCGACGCGCGGGGGGCGAGCGGGCCGGGCACGGGGCGCCTACCCGCGGCGCCTGAGTACGAAGCGACGCGGTCCAGAGCCGCTCGAGGAACCTTTCCCTTCCAGCCCGGGGGCCTTCCGGTTCGGGTGGCGCGGCCTCACACCTCAGTGGCCTCGCTCTTGACGGCTCGGAACCGCGTCTGGAGAGAACCTAGGCGCACCGCTCGGCGATTGCAAGCCCCCGGCGCGCGGCGATCCCGCAGCTTGCGGGGAAAACTCTCGACGGTGGTAGCGGGTGCGGGCCCAGCGCCGTCTGCCGCGCCGCGGCGGGTGCGGCACCCACCCAACACTCGCAGGCCCAATCGGCGCAAGTTGAATCAGCGGAATGATATCGGCCTAAGAGATGCATCTCTTTTGTGCCTATTTGATTGCCAAGACGCCGGGCGGGCCTATTCAGATGTTCAGATAGCAGCAATCATTCCGATGTAGGCGTCATGGGCGTGACGTCACCCCGGCCGCACGATCGGATAGGATACGACCTTAACGACGTGGCGTTAACGATGGGTAGCTAACGATGGACAGTGGAGCGCATGGACCTAGACGCGCATGGCGTGGCATGTTTCTCGGATGCCGCGGCAGTTTGCGCCCGACCCCACCCTCGCTACCGTTCTGCGGCGCCTACGTGTGGAGCGGGGCACCACTCAGGAAGCACTCGCGTTCCGTTCTGGGATCACGACCGGTTCACTCGCACGGATCGAGCTCGGGCAGGCGAGCCCTGCATGGACGACCGTGCGCCAGATCGCCGAGGCGCTCGACGTGAGCCTCGTGGACCTCGCCGCGGCGGTGGAGGGCTCGTCGTAGACACCGAGCGGACGGTCACTCTCCCGTTTCACCTTGAAATCCTCTCCAAAGGCCACTCCGCCCACCTTGGCGGCGTCGCTGGGTACGGTCCCGAGATCGAGGTTGACCGTGACAGTTACCTGCAAAGCGCGGCGCCCGCGGAAGTGATGTAGGCGCTCCTGCCCGCGCTCGGATGCGCCGCTCTGGGATGCCGGAGGAGGGACTCGAACCCCCGACACGCGGATTATGATTCCGCTGCTCTAACCAGCTGAGCTACTCCGGCCCGGATGACGCAGGAGTCTAGCCACCAGGCGCGCGGTGATCCTTGACGCTAGCCTCGTGGCGCGATGATGCCACCGATCCTGCTCGCGGTGCCGAACGTGTCGGAGGGGCGCGATGAGCAGACGATCGCGGCGATCGCCGCTGCCTTCTTGGACGGCGCGAGTGACGTGCGCGTGCTCGACGTCCACTCCGACGCGGACCACCACCGCTCGGTGTTCACGATCGCCGGGCGCCCGCAGGAGCTGATCGATGCCCTCGTGCGAGGCGCCCGCGTGGCGGTCGAGCGGATCGACGTGATGAGCCGCGGCGGACGTGGCAGCGCTGAAGCCGGCCTGCATCCCCACGTCGGCGCGCTCGACGTCGCCCCGATCGTCTACCTCGAGCCCGCTGACAGGGGCGCCGCGTGCGCGACGGCGCTCGTGCTCGGCGACCGCCTCGGCGAGGAGCTGCAGCTGCCGGTCTTCCTCTACGGCGAGCTGTCCGGGACAGACCGCGCGTCCTCGCGGACGCGAGCGGAGCTGCGCCGCGGCGGGGTCGCCGGGCTCGGCGGGCGGCTCGACGCGCACGAGGACGGACTCACACCCGCCTTCGGGCCGGCGCTGATGCACGCGAGCGCCGGCGCCACGCTCGTAGCCGCCAGGCCACCGCTGGTTGCGTTCAACGTGGCGCTCGCGCCGCCGGCGACGGTGAGTGACGCGCGCGCGATCGCCGAGCACATCCGTGAAGGCGGGCGCGACGGGCTGCCCGGCGTGCGCGCGCTCGGGCTCGCGCTGAGCGATGACGTGGCGCAGGTCTCGATGAACATCGAGCAGCCATTCGAGCTGCCGCTGGCGAAGGTCCTCGACGCTGTCCGCGCTCACGCGGAGGTCGCGACCGCCGAGCTCGTCGGGCTGGCGCCTGCCGCCGCCTTCGAGGGCTTCCCGGCGGAGGTGCCGATGCCCGGCTTCGATCCCCAGCGCCACCTGATCGAGAACGCACTAGGCTGCTGATCTATGGCGCAGACCAGGCGCAAACGTCAGACCAAGCATCGGGGTAACGCCGCCGGGGTGGTCGAGTCACGCGGGCGCACCGGGCGCAAGCCCACGCCGGGGGAGAAGACCGGCGACGCGCGCGTGCTCAAGCGCGAGAAAGAGAAGCTGCTCGACAAGCGCGACCAGCCGCCGACGTGGCGCGGCGCGTTCGTCAAGGCGATGTTCGCAGCGATCGTGCTGCTGCTCGTCGTGATCCTGCTCCTGCACCAGTCCAACCAGGCGATCGGCCTTTTCCCGGTCGTGCTCGTCGCCTACACGGTGATCAGCTACTACACCGACAAGTGGGTCTACGATCGCCGCCAGCGCAAGAAGGCCAGGCAGGGCGGTGGCGGAAAGCAGGTTCCGTGATGAGCGCCCTGGACGTGCGCTCGTTCACCGTCGGGCCCGTGCAGGAGAACTGCTACGTCGTACGCGCCGACGCTGAGGCGAAGCGCGCGGTGATCGTCGACCCCGGTGATGAGCCCGAGCGCCTGCTCGCGGCGCTCGACGCGCTGGACGTGCAGATCGAGGCGATCCTGATCACCCACTGCCACTTCGACCACATCGGCGCGGTCGCCCCGGTCGCGCGCGCGACCGGGGCCCCTGTCTACGTGCCGCAGCTCGAGCGCCCGCTGCTCTCGGACATCATGAGCTGGACCCCCCCCGGGTTCGGGCCGTTCGAGAGCCATGAGGCCGAGCACACGCTCGCCGGCGGCGAGCACCTCAGCCTCGCCGGCCTCGAGCTCGATGTGATGTTCACGCCGGGTCACAGTCCCGGGCACATCACCTACGCAGTCAGATCGCCCGCCCACCCTGCGCTGCTGTCGGGGGACGTGCTCTTCCAGGGCTCGGTCGGCCGGGTCGACCTGCCGGGTGGGGACTGGCCAACGCTCGAGCGCTCGATCGAGAGCCTGCTGCAGGCCCACCCGTCCGACACCGTCGTCTATCCCGGGCACATGGGCGTGACCACGCTTGGGCGCGAGCGTGACAGCAATCCGTTCCTCAGCGAGCTGCGCGAGCGCGTGCCGGGCGCCACCACCGCTGACTCGCCGGCAGCCTGAAGTTGGCCGCGGCGAAGATCAAAGCGCCGCGCGGCACTTTCGACGTGCTCGGCGAGGAGGCCTCGCGCCGCAGCGGCATCGAGGCGCGCGCCCGCTCGATCCTGGAGGGCGCCGGCTACGAGCGCATCGAGACGCCCGTGTTCGAGGCGACCGAGCTGTTCTCCCGCGGTGTCGGTGCGTCGACGGACATCGTGCGCAAGGAGATGTTCACGCTCGAGGATCAGGCCGGGCGCTCGCTGACACTGCGCCCCGAGGGCACCGCGCCGGTGTGCCGCGCCTACGTCGAGCACGGCATGCACAAGCGCCGCCAGCCGGTGAAGCTCTGGTACCTGTCGTGCTTCTTCCGCCACGAGCGCGCGCAGGCCGGGCGCTACCGGGAGTTCTGGCAGGTCGGCGCCGAGGCCATCGGCTCGGAGGACCCGGCCGTCGATGCCGAGTCCATTTCGCTGCTCGCGGCGCTGCTGGGCGAGCTCGGTGTGCGCGACCTGCGCCTGCGCCTCTCAAGCCTCGGCAGCCTGCAGAGCAGGCTCGAGTATCGCGAGCGGCTGCAGGGCTACCTGCGCGCCAACCAGGAGAGCCTCTCCGAGGACGTCCGCGCGAGGATCGAGCTGAACCCGCTGCGCGCGTTCGACTCCGATCATCCCGGCACCCAGCGCGTGATGAAGGACGCTCCGCTGCTGCGCGAGCACCTGAGCACAGAGGACGCCGAGCACTTCGAGCACGTGCGCGAGCTGCTCGACGTCGCGGGCGTGGCCTACGAGCTCGACCCGACGCTCGTGCGAGGTCTCGACTACTACACGCGAACCGTGTTCGAGTTCACCTCCGACGCGCTCGGCGCGCAGAGCGGAGTGGGGGGCGGGGGCCGCTACGACGGCCTCGTCGAGCAGCTCGGCGGGCCGCCGACGCCGGGCATGGGCTGGGCGGCCGGGATCGAGCGGATCATGCTCGCCAGCGACGGCAGCCTGGCCGCTGTCGAGCATCCGGCGACCCCCGCGCCGCCGGAGTTGTTCGTCGCGCTCGACGGCTCGCGCGCGGACCTGCGCCCGGCGGCCTTCGGCCTGCTGAGCCAGGCGCGCGCGGCTGGGCTTTCTGCGCAGATGGATCTGGGCGGGCGCTCGCTCAAGGGCCAGCTCGGCCACGCCGACGCGCTCGGCGCACGCTTCGTCGCGATCGTCGCCGACGGCCACACGACGCTCAAGGACATGCAGGCGCGCGAGCAGGAGCCGCTCGCGACGAACGCCGTCGTGCACGCCGTGCTGCGCAGGCATCACGCGCTCTGACGGGCCTCTCACGCTGACTCGAAGCGTCCAACGCGCATATCGCCGTTCAACTTCTGCGCCCGAGATGCCGAAGCAAGAGGCGATGGCGCAGCTCTCCCGTCCATTTCAGATCGCGCTCGTAGCCGTCGTCCTGCTCGCCGGCGTGTGGCTGTTCGCCCTGCAGGGGCGCTCCACGACCACCGGCGGAGCGGGCTCCTCCGCGACCGTCTCACCGAGCGCGCCCGCTGCACCCGTCGTACACAAGCCCGCTCGCACGACCAGCAAGGCTGCGTCGTCGCACACGTCCAGCACGCGGGCCGCGGCAGGATCGGCTTCACACAAGGTCTCCACCTCCGCCACCCATGCACCCGTCCACCGAGCAGCCAAGACCGTGACGAAGACGGCCACCCACACGCCCGCGAAGGCCGTAACCAAGGCGCCCGCGAAGGCCGTCACCAAGGTGCCCACGAGCACCGCGCACAAAGGCGCGAGCGCGCCCGCCGCAGCCACGCTCACCGGCCAGCACGCCGTCGAAGCCGATCTCGCAAAGGGCGACGTGGTCGTGCTGCTGTTCTGGAACCCGAGCGGCACCGACGACGTCGCCACGCACAAGGCGGTGCAGGCCGTGAAGAGCGTTCGCCGCGTCGCGGTCCAGGAAGCCGCGGCAAATCAGGTGGCCTCGTTCGGCTCGGTCACCCGCGGCGTGCAGGTGTATGCGACGCCCACCATCTTCGTCATCGGCGCGCACCGACAGGCGATCGTGCTCACCGGCGTGCAGGACGCCTTCTCGATCGAGCAGACGATCGCCGAAGCCCGCAGCTCATAGCCGAAGCCCGCGGCTCATAGCCTTACACTCGCTCGCGTGGACGCTACCGCCGAGCAGCTGATCAACCATCTCGAACGCCCACTCGGGCGTGGCCACTCTCCCGAGGACGCGTTCACCGGCGCGGCCGGTGGCGCCGCGTGCGGGGATCTGATCCGTGTGTCGATCGCGCTCGACCCGACCAGCCCCGACGGCCGCATCGCCGACGCCGGCTTCGACGCGAGCGGCTGTGGCGCAACCGTAGCCGCCGGCAGCGCCGCCGTAAGCCTGCTGCGCGGTGCCTGCCTACTCGACGCCGCACGGATCGGAGCGCAGGACATCGCCGAGGAGCTCGGAGGCCTGAGCGCCGCCAAGCGCCACGCCGCCGAGCTCGCCGCCGACGCGCTGCACCGCGCGCTCGGTGGTGCCGCGCGCGCGTGTGCGTCATTGAGCATCACCGCAGGTCGCACGCTTGTCGCGATGAGCGGCGGCGTCGACAGCGCCGTGGCAGCGCTGCTCGTCAACGAGGCGGGCGGCGAAGCCGTCGGCGTGACGCTCGAGCTGTGGTCGGATGCGGCCAACGACGGCGAGCTCAGCTGCTGCTCGGCGCAGGCCGTCCGCGGTGCGCGCGAGCTCGCGCACGAGCTCGGCATGGCGCACCTGTCGATCGACCTGCGCGCGGAGTTCCGCGCCGGCGTGGTTGACGGGTGGCTCGCCGACCACGCCGCCGGTCTGACGCCGAACCCGTGCGTGCGCTGCAACGGCAACGTGCGCCTGGACGCGATGCTCGAGCTCGCCAGCCGGCTCGGGTCGGAGACGCTTGCGACCGGCCACTACGCGCGAGTCGCCGATTCCCTCTCGGCGGCCGATGCGCCTATCCCGCTGCTGAGGGTCGCCGCCGACGAGCGCAAGGATCAGAGCTACGTGCTCTCCGCGCTCGCCCCATCCTCGCTCGCGCGGCTGCGCTTCCCGCTCGGCGCCATGCGCAAGCAGCAGGTGCGCGAGCTCGCCCAGCGCGCCGGGCTGGCGGTCGCGCGCAAGCGCGACTCCCAGGACCTGTGCTTCCTCGCCGGCACCCGCCACGGCGACTTCCTCGAGCGCCACGGCGGGCTCGGCAGGCGCAGCGGCCCGATCGTGGACCTCGGCGGAGAGGTGCTCGGCGAGCACGCCGGGGCGCACGCCTACACCGTCGGCCAGCGCCACGGGCTCGGGCTCTCCGCGTCCGAGCCGCTGTACGTGCTCGCGACCGACGCGCGCGCGAACACCGTGACCGTGGGGCCTCGCACCGCGCTGCTAGCGCGCGAGCTGCGCGTGCGCGATGTCCAACTGCATCGCGACGGGCGCCGCGTGGACGGCGTGCGCGTGCGCGCACACGGGCGCACGTTCCCGTGCCGCCTCGCCCAGGACCTCGACGCCGGCCGCCACGCGCACGTCGGCGTCGAGCTCGAGCAGGCGCTCGAGCGCACCGCTCCCGGCCAGATCGCGTGCCTGTACTCGGGCGAGCTCGTCGTCGGCCACGGCACCATCACCGTGTGACTGCTTAGGGTGCGCGGGCCAGGCCGGGCGCTCGCTCGCCCTTAACATCTAAAGAGCATGACCTCAGACGAAATCCGCGAGCGCTACCTGAGCTTCTTCGAGGAGCGCGGGCACATGCGCATCCCCTCAGCCCCGCTCGTGCCCTCCGCGCACGATGCCTCGGCGCTGTTCACCGTCGCCGGCATGCACCCGCTGAAGCCCTACTTCCTCGGGCAGCAGAAGCCACCGGCCCCGCGCCTGACGAGCTGCCAGAAGGTCTTTCGCACGGTCGACATCGACAACGTCGGCAACACCGCCAGGCACCTCACGTTCTTCGAGATGCTCGGCAACTTCTCGTTCGGCGACTACTTCAAGCACGACGCGACCGCGTTCGCGTGGGAGCTCTCGCGTGAGGTCTTCGGCTTCGACGAGAAAGACATCTGGGTGACCGTGTTCGAAGGCGACGAGGGCCTCGGGCTCGGACCGGACGAGGAGGCGATCGAGCTGTGGAGCGCCCTCGGCGTGCCGCCCGAGCGGATCGTGCTGTGCCCGCGTTCTGAGAACTTCTGGCAGGCCGGTCCCACGGGTCCGTGCGGCCCGTGCTCGGAGCTCTACATCGACCGCGGCGTGCAGTACGGCTCGCCCGAGGATCTCCCCGGCGGCGAGAACGAGCGCTTCCTGGAGTACTGGAACCTCGTGTTCATGCAGTACGACCAGGAGCCCGCCGCCGAGGAGCCGGGCACGGTGCTGAAGCCGCTGCCGGCCAAGAGCATCGACACCGGTCTCGGGCTCAACCGCATGGCCGCGATCCTGCAGGGCAAGCAGTCGGTGTTCGAGACCGACCAGTTCCAGCCGCTGATCGAGCTCGGCGAACAGCTCTCCGGCACGCGCTACGGCGCGGACTTCGACAGCGACCGCGCGTTGCGCATCCTCGCCGACCATTCGCGCGCGGCGACCTTCCTCACGGCCGACGGCGTCGTGCCCTCCAACGAGGAGCGCGGCTACGTGCTGCGCCGCGTTATGCGCCGCGCGATCCAGCAGGGCCTCGCGCTGGAGCTCGCGCCGGGCTTCCTCACGCGCTACTCCGAGCGCGTGCGCGAGGTGATGGGCGGCGCCTACCCCGAGCTGGCCGAGCAGGCAGCGGCGACCGACATGTGGCTCTCCGCCGAGGAGGAGAGCTTCGGGCGCACGCTCGCGCAGGGCATGGAGCTGCTGCGCGCGCACATCGCCGCAGCGAGCGAAGCGGGACGCTCGACGGTGGCGGCCGACGACGTCTTCACGCTGCACGACACCCACGGCTTCCCGTATGAGATGACCAGCGAGCTGCTCGCCGAGCAGGGCCTGTCGATCGAGGGCGACTTCGACGAGCTGATGGAGGAGCAGCGAGAGCGCAGCCGCGTTCGTCTCGCGGCTAAGGCTGACGTGATCATCGGGGGGAGAGCCGACCTCACGGTGTCTGGCCCGACCCTGTCCGTCGGGCCGCCCAGCCGCTTCACCGGCTACGAGACCGAGGAGCAGCGCACGACGGTGCTCGCCGTGCGCCCGCTCGAGGACGGTCACGACGGAAGCGGGGCGAACGGGGCGCCTGGTCCGCGCCTGCTCGTCAAGCTCGCCGAGTCGCCCTTCTACCTAGCCGGGGGTGGCCAGGTCTCGGACGTGGGCACGATCGAGTGCGAGCACGGGGACTGCCGCGCCCGGGTCGCCGACGTGCTGCAGGTCGGCGAGGACCGCGTCGCCGAGGTGATCCTCGAGGAGGGGACGCTCGAGGTCGGCGAGCAGGTGCTCGCGCGGGTAGATCACCTCACGCGCCACAAGACCGAGGCCAACCACACCGCCACCCACCTGCTGCAGGCCGCACTGCGCGAACGCGTCGGCAGCCACGTGCGCCAGGCCGGATCCTACGTCGGGCCTGACAAGCTGCGCTTTGACTTCAGTCACGGACAGGCTTTGACCGCCGAGGAGCTGCGCGACGTCGAGGACCGCGTCAACGAGTGGATCGCGCGCAACGACCCCGTGCACGCGATCACGACCACGCTCGAGGAGGCCAAGCATCTCGGCGCGATGGCGCTGTTCGGCGAGAAGTACGGCGAGGTGGTGCGCATGGTCGAGGTCGGCGAGGGTGAGTATTCGCGCGAGCTGTGTGGCGGCACGCACGTGCGCAGCACCGCCGAGATCGGCGCGTTTCGCATCCTGCACGAGACCTCGAGCTCCGCCAACGTCCGGCGCATCGAGGCCGTCACCGGTCCCGTCGCCGTCGAGCTGCTGCGCGAGCACGACCGTCTGCTGGGAGACGTGGCCGCGCAGCTGCGAACACGCCCGCAGGACACGCCCGACGCCGTGAAGACGCTCGCACAGGAGCGAAAGCGGCTCGAGAAGGAGCGGAAAGCAGGCGGCGCCGGGGGCGCAGGTGCGGCCCTCCTCGACCTCGACGCGCTCGCCGCCAGCGCGCGCGAGACCGCCGGTGCGACCGTGCTCGCGGCTACCGTTGACGCGCCCGACGCCAAGGCGCTGCTCGAGATCCTGGATCGACTCAAGGGCCGCCTGCCGGGCGCGGCGATCGTGCTCGGGGCTGCCGCCGACGGGCGCGTGCACCTGGTCGCCAGCGTCGCTCCCGAGCTCGTCGAGCGTGGCGTCAAGGCAGGTGAGATCGTCAAGCGTGCCGCCGCGATCGTCGGCGGTGGGGGAGGAGGCCGCGACACGATCGCCCAGGCAGGCGGGCGCGACCCCGAGCGGCTGGGCGAGGCGATCGACGCCGGGCGGGCCGCGATCGAGGCCGCGCTCGCGGGCTGATGCCATGCGGGTGCTCGCGCTCGACTACGGCAGCGCTCGCTGCGGCTGTGCGCTCAGCGATCCCACCGGCACGATCGTCACGCCCGTCGAGGCCGTGCTGCGGCCTGCGACCAAGCGCGGCTTCGCACAGCTGCGCGCGCTCGTGCGCGAGCGCGAGGTGGAGCGCGTGATCGTCGGGCTGCCACTGTCACTCGACGGCGGCGACACCGATCAGACGCGCGAGACGCGCGCGTTCGCCGGCGAGCTCTCGGCACGTCTCGGAGACGGAGTCCCGGTGGAGATGCACGACGAGCGCTTCACCACCCGCCTCGCCCAGCGGGTCGATCTGGCCGGAGGTGCTCGCGCGCGGGCCGGCGAGGACTCCCGCGCCGCCGCCCACCTGCTGGAGAGCTGGCTCGCGGCTCGGGCGCGTTAGGGTTTTCGGTTCTTGTCTCGCGGCGATCGATCACGACCTGGGCGCGAACGCACCGCCGCCGAACGCGAGCGCGACCGTCTCGAGCGCGAGCGACGGCGTGCGCCTGCGCGCCTGGACCCGCCCGACAGCGCCGCCCCGGAGGCCGTCGGAGCGCCGGAGCAGCCGTCCGTTCCCTCGCCGCCGACAGCGGAGTCGCCATCGCCTCTGCAGCAGCCGCCCGACCTCTCGCCACCGCCGATCCCGACGCCTGCGTCTGTCGAGCCGCCGTACGTCGAGCCGCCGCACGTCGAGCCGGCGCCTGTCGAGCCGACGCCCGCCCAGCCTGTGCCAGCCCAGCAGGCGCCGGTGCCCCCGCCCCAGCAGCGCGCTGTGGCGCCTGTCGTACCGTCAGGCACGCCCGTGGTGAGTCCCGCGCGCTCGAGGCGAGGACGCTCGCTGCTCGCACGGCTCTCGGCGCTCCTCGCGCTCGCCGCGGTGATCGTCGCGGTCGTACTGCTGCTGCACGCACACGACCCAAAGACCGTTGCGCCGCCGAAGCCGCCGCCGGTCGTCAAGGTGCTCATCCCGGAGGGCAAGACGCGGGCGCAGATCGCTCAGATCGCCAGCGCCGACGGCCTGAAGGGCAGCTACCGTGTCGCTTCCAGGCACTCGGCGCTGCTGGCCCCGGCCGCCTACGGCGCCCCGAAGGGCACGCCGGATCTCGAAGGCTTCCTGTTCCCGGCGACCTACGATATGGACCCCGGCGCATCGGTTAACAGGCTGGTCGAAGAGCAGCTGGTCGCCTTCCGCGAAAACTTCGGCGCCAGCGAGATCGCGCGTGCGCGCGCGCTGCACGTGACGCCCTACCAGCTGCTGATTGTGGCCTCGATGGTCGAGCGCGAGGCACAGGTCCCCGGCGACCGCTCGAAGATCGCGGCCGTGATCTACAACCGCCTGGCACAGGGCATGCCGCTGGGGATCGACGCGAGCATCTACTACGCGATCGAGCTGAAAGACGGGATCGCGACGTACACGCAGGAACTCACCGAAGCACAGCTGCACATCGACTCGCCGTACAACACACGCACCCACGTGGGCCTGCCGCCGACCCCGATCTCCAACCCCGGCGTGGCCTCGATCGAAGCGGCCGCCCATCCGGCGCACGTCTCCTACCTGTACTACGTCGCCGGCGCGGATGGCTGCGGCGAGCAGGTGTTCTCGAACACGCTCGCCGAATTCGAAGTCAACGCCGCCGCCTACAAGGCTGCGGTCGCGCGCAGCGGCGGGCGACCGCCGACCTGCAAGCACAGGTGATGCCCCGCCTCGGTGTGCTCGGCTGGCCGGTCGCGCACAGCCGCTCGCCGGCGATCCACAACACGGCGCTCGCCGCGCTGGGGTTGGACGGCTGGCGCTACCAGCGTCTACCGGTGCCGCCGGCGCTGTTCGCGCAGACCGTGCGCGCGATGGGGAGCGTGGGCTTTCTCGGCGCGAACGTGACGATCCCTCACAAGCAGGCGGCGCTCGCGCTCGCCGCGAGCTGCTCGCCGGCGGCGAGCGAGATCGGCGCGGCCAACACGCTCACGTTCGCGCCCGACGGCACGATCTGCGCCGAGAACACCGACGCCCCCGGGCTGATCGCCGCGCTCGGCCAGCTGACCGACGTGCCCGCCCATCCGCGCGCGCTCGTCCTCGGCGCCGGCGGCAGCGCGCGCGCTGCCGTATGGGCGCTTCGTGAGGCGGGCGCGAGCGACGTGGCCGTCTGGAACCGCACGCCCGAGCGCGCCGAGGCGCTTGCACACGAGCTCGGCGCACGCGCCGTGCGGACACCCGGAGCGGCGGATCTGCTCGTCAACTGCACCTCCGTGGGACTCGACGCGGGCCCGAGCGTACAACCCTCGGCCACTCAGCATCAGGCGCTCAACCAACTCGGATTGACGTTCGATCAGGTCGGTGAGTACTCGAATGTCGTCGACTTGGTCTACCGCTCCGGATCCACGCAGCTGCTTGCAGCTGCGACGGCCCATGGCGCGAGCACCGTCGACGGGCTCGACGTGCTCGTCGCCCAGGGGGCGCTCAGCCTCGAGTTGTGGACCGGCAGGAAGGCGCCGATCGATGTCATGCGCCGCGCCGCTCGCGAGGAGCGCCCGCCGGCCGAGTAGCCGCGAAAGCGTGGAGCGCGCGCGATGAGTGAGTTCCCGCAGCAGGCCGAGCCCGACCTGCACGCGATCTTCGGGATCGACCGCGCGCCGGACGACGACGACGACGGCGCCGACCACGTGATCTCGGTGGAGCGCGGCACACGCGGTGATCACGACATCGGCGTCGAGGACGGCTCGAGCACCGAGGTGCGCGTCGAGATCGATCCCGACGCTATCTCCGGCGCAGGGCTCGAGCTCGACCCGCTGCCTGGCGCGGATGTCGAGTTCGACACGCTCGGGAGCGTTGACTCCTACGTCGAGGCGGCGCCAGCGAGCAAGCTCGAACACGGCGCGCAGCGCGAACAGGCTCCGGCCGGCGAGCGGCCAACGGGCCTCACCAAGCCCTCGCGTCGCGGCTCCTCCCAGCGCTTCCTCACCGATGTGATCGTCGACATGGGCCTCGCCTCGCGCACGCAGGTTGACGATGCGCTTGCGAGCTCGCGCATGTCGGGCACGACCCCCGAGCGCGTGCTGATGGAGAACGGAGTGCTTACGCAGGACGCGCTCGCGCGCGCGCTCGCCGAGCGCTACGGGCTCGACCACCTGGATCTCGGCGTCTTCAGCGTCGACATGGCCGCGGCCAATCTCGTGAGCACCACCGTCGCCAAGCGCTACCAGACGGTTCCCGTGGCGTTCGCGGACAAGCGCACGCTGCTCGTCGCGATGGCCGATCCGGCGAACGTGCTGGCGGTCGACGACATCGCGATCATGACCGGCTACGAGATCCGCGTCGCGGTCGCCCCGCCCGACGACATCGCAACTCTGATCTCGCGCCTGGATCGGCTGGAAGACGTCGTGGGCGAGTCCGCCGGGATGCTCGACGACGCCGACGACGGGGCGGAGGTCGTCGCGCTGCACGAGACCTCCGAAGACGCGCCCGTCATCAAGCTCGTCAACCAGATCGTCGCGCAGGCCGTCGAGCGCGGCGCCTCAGACATCCACCTGGCTCCGGACGGTCGTGAGCTGCGCGTGCGCTTCCGCGTAGACGGCGTGCTGTCGGACGTCACGACCGTGCAGCGGCGGATGGCCGCGGGTGTGATCTCGCGCATCAAGATCATGGCTGAGTTGAACATCGCCGAGAAGCGCCTGCCACAGGATGGGCGCGTCGGGCTCGTGGTCGACGGGCGCCACATCGACCTGCGTGTCGTGACGCTGCCGAGCGTCCATGGCGAGGGCGTCGTGATGCGCGTCCTGGACAAGGAATCGGTCGTGGTCGAGCTCGACAAGCTCGGCATGGCCGACCCCGAGCGCGAGCGCTTCGAACGGGCCTGCCGCGAGACGCACGGCGCGGTGCTCGTCACAGGGCCGACCGGCTCGGGCAAGTCCACGACGCTGTATGCGGCGCTGCAGATGTTGAACACGCCCGAGAAGAACATCATCACCGTGGAGGACCCGGTCGAGTACGAAATGACCGGGCTCACGCAGGTGCAGGTCTCCGCCAAGGTCGGCCTGACGTTCGCGGCGGGCCTGCGCTCGATGGTGCGCGCCGACCCCGACATCATCATGGTCGGCGAGATCCGCGACCGCGAGACCGCGCAGATCGCCGTCGAGTCCGCGCTCACCGGCCACCTGGTTCTCTCCACGCTGCACACCAACGACGCGCCGTCTGCCATCACCAGGCTGATCGAGATGGGAGTCGAGCCGTTCCTCGTAGCCTCCGCGCTCGATTGCATCGTCGCCCAGCGGCTGGCGCGAATGCTGTGCTCGAGCTGCAAGCGGCGCACGATCATCCCCGCGAAGGTGCTGCAGGAGAACGGCTACAGGGCGCGCGTGGAGCTCGAGGCATACGAGCCGGCCGGCTGCCGGCGCTGCGGTTCGAGCGGCTACCGTGGCCGCGTCGGCCTGTACGAGGTGATGAAGATGTCGCCGGAGATCCAGGCGCTGGCGCTGGAACGCAGCCCCGCCGAGGCGATTCGCGACGTGGCCGTCAGTCAGGGAATGACGCGCCTGCGCGACGACGGTCTGCAGAAGGTCAGGCAGGGTCGCACCTCGATGGCCGAGATCGCGCGCGTGATCGGCACCAACTGAGCTCATATCTTCGTCCAGCTGTCCCGACGCTCGGGCTCGGGCTCCTAATGGATGGGCGGCGATCTGTCGATGGACGCACCCATGGACATCGATTTCGCAGACCTGCTGATGGAGGTCGTACACCGCAAGGCATCCGACCTGCATCTGAGCTCGGGCGCACATCCCACGGTCCGCGTGCGCGGCAAACTCACGCCGCTCGAGGACTACCCGAAGCTCTCGCCGACGGACACCCGCGAGATCGTGTACTCGATCCTCACCGGCGACCAGCGCCAGCGACTGGAGACCGACTGGCAGCTCGACTTCGCCTACTCGATCCCCGGCCACGCGCGCTTCCGCGTCAACGCCTACTACCAGCGCGGCGCGATCGGCGCCGCCTTCCGCCTGATCCCGTTCGGTCTGAGCTCGATCGACGAGCTCGGACTGCCGCCCGCCGTGCACGAGTTCACGCGCAAGCCGCGCGGCTTCGTGCTCGTGACCGGTCCTACCGGCTCCGGCAAGTCGACCTCGCTCGCGGCGATGATCGACTCGATCAACTGCTCGCGCGAGGAGCACATCATGACGATCGAGGACCCGATCGAGTTCCTGCACGGGCACAAGAAGTGCATCGTCAACCAGCGCGAGCTGGGCTCCGACGCGCAGAGCTTCTCGATGGCGCTGACCGCCGCCCTGCGCCAGGACCCCGACGTGATCCTCGTCGGCGAGATGCGCGACCTGGAGACGATCTCCACGGCGCTGACCGCGGCCGAGACCGGCCACCTCGTGTTCGCGACGCTGCACACACAGGACGCCGCCCAGACGATCGACCGCATCATCGACGTCTTCCCCTCCCACCAGCAAGGGCAGGTGCGCGTGCAGCTGTCGGTCGCGCTCGAGGGGATCATGACCCAGCAGCTGCTCCCCAACGCCGACGGTTCGGGGCGCGTGGCGGCATGCGAGGTGCTCGTGCCCAACCCCGCGATCCGCAACCTGATCCGCGAGGGCAAGACCCACCAGATCTACTCGGTGCTGCAGACCGGCTCGGCGCAGGGCATGCAGACGATGGACACCGCGCTGGCCACGCTCGTGCGCCAGGGCAAGATCACCCAGAAGCTGGCCGAAGCGCGCTCCTCGACCCCGGATGAGCTCAGGCGCCTGATGGGGGCGCCGTCGCTCGCGGCCGCCTGAGCAGCCTGGCATGAGCACCTACGTCTTCAAGGCGATCGACCTGACGGGCGGCAAAGCCCGCGGCGAGGTCGAGGCAGACTCCAAGCAGGCGGTCTCCGACCAGCTCAAGCAGCGCGGCCTGATCGTCCTGGACATCGCCGACAAGCACTCCTCCAAGAACATCGAGATCGCGCTCTTCAAGAGCGTCAAGCCGGCCGAGCTCGCGATCTTCGCGCGCCAGCTCTCGACGATGATCTCCTCGGGCATGAGCATCCTGCGCGCCATGTACGTGCTGGAGGAGCAGACGGAGAGCAAATACCTGAAAGAAACGATCGTCGCCGTCCGCAAGGACGTCGAGGCCGGCCTGTCGCTGAGCGACGCGATGGCGCGCCACCCGAAGGTGTTCAACCCTCTGTTCATCGCCATGACGCAGGCGGGTGAGACCGGCGGTGTGCTCGAGGACTCGCTCGTGCGCGTGGCCGACCAGCTGCAGAAAGACGCAGCTCTTCGCCGCCAGGTCAAATCGGCGATGATCTACCCGGCGCTCGTGGGGACGTTCGCGATCGGCGTGATGATGGCGCTCGTCGCGTTCCTCGTGCCGGTGTTCGAGGGCGTGTTCAAGGAATTCGGCGGCAACCTGCCGGCGCTCACCCAGGTCTCGGTCGACATGTCGAAGGTCGTCACCCAGTACTGGTGGGCGATGTTCCTCGTGACCGCCGGGGTGATCGTGTCTTTCGTGAAGTGGAAGAAGACCACCTGGGGGCGCAAACAGTGGGACCACTTTCGCCTGCGCGTGCCGATGAAGATCGGCACGATCGTCCAGCAGGTCGCGGTCGCGCGCTGGTCGCGCACGCTCGCCTCGCTGACCCACGCCGGCGTGCCGCTGCTGCAGGCGCTGGAGATCACCGGGCGCACCGGTGGCAACGCGGCCGTGCAGGAGGCGATGGAGGGAGTGATCGCGTCGGTCAAGCGCGGGGGCACGATCGCCGCGCCGCTCGCGCAGACTCCGATCTTCCCTTCGATGGTCACGCACATGGTCGGCGTCGGCGAGGAAACGGGCGCGCTCGACGAAATGCTCGACCGGATCGCAGAATTCTATGAGGAACAGGTGGAAGCGGCGGTCAAGGCGCTGATGTCGATCCTCGAGCCGATCCTGATCATCGTGATCGGCGCGATGGTGGGATTCATCGTGATCTCGATGTACCTGCCGCTGTTCGAAGTCTACAACCGAATAGAATAATTCGGTCAGGCGCGGCGGTCGTCGATCTGCACTCGCCGGCCTGCGTCGGTGTCCTTCACCGACAGGGAGATGCGACCCGCCAGCAGCTCCAGTAGCTCTGCTCCTACCAGCTCGCGGCGCCAGCCTCTGAGCGTGCGTACGTCGGCCTCGCTATCCCCGGCGCGCGCGGCGGCGACTATCGCCTGCAGGTCGGCGCGCGCCGCCAGCAGCTCGTAGGCGAGTCCCGCCTCGCGCGCTCGTGCTCGCAGGAGCGCCTCGGCGAGCGCTACGAGCGGCGCGTCGTCGGGCTTCGGCATGGGCGCCCGCTCGTGTGGTGGCGGTGGATCGGGGGGTTGCACCCGCCCGCGCTCGACTGCCTCGAGCAGGTCCTGCGCGCGACGGCCGCCGCTGGCGGCGCCCACGCCGCGGATCTTCTCGAGCTCGGAGCGCGAGACCGGCCTGCGCTTGGCGATCTCCACGAGCGCGGCGTCTCCGAGGACGCTCTGCACAGGGCGATTCTGGCGGGCGGCCGTCCGCTCGCGCCACAGCACCAGCTCGCGAGCGATCGGCCGCGCGGAGGCGTTGATGGTGCCCAGGCGCGGCAGGCGCGCGAAGATCGCGTCCGGGTCGCGCTCGTCGCTCGAGCGCTCCAGCCGCTCGCACTCCTCGCGTGCCCACTGCAGGCGGCCGAGCCCGCTCAGGCGTCGTTCGAGCTCCGCCGCCAGCTCGTGCAGGTGCACGACGTCCTCGCGCGCATAGGCGAGCTGCTCCGCCGAGAGCGGACGCGCGTCCCAGCGCGTGAAGCTCGCGGTCTTGGCCACCCGCAGGCCGAGCACCTCGGCGAGCAGCGAGTCGTATGAGGACTGCGCGCCCAGGCCGGCGAAGCCCGCGGCCACCTGTGTGTCGAACACGTTGCTCACCTCGGTTCCAAAGCGCCTGCGCACGAGCGCGACGTCCTGGCGCCCGGCATGCACGATCACCTGGATCGCGGGGTCGGCGAGCACCTCCGCCAGCGCGGCGCCGTCGAAGTCCTCGGGCAGCGGGTCGAGGACCAGGATGCGCTCCGCCGCGTCCCCACCTTCCCCCTCCGGGGACGATGCGGGGATCGCGAGTTGCACCAGGCACAGAAGCGTGCGGTAGCGCCCCTCGCCCATGAACTCCGTGTCGAGGGCGAGCCGCCCGGTCTCGCGCGCGCCGTCGGCGAGCGCCTGCAGACGGTGGCGCTCGGCGTCCGCGCTCATGGCTTCGCACCGGGCAGCAGGTACAGCAGGCCGCCATGGCCGAGGCCAGCCTGGAACGAGACGTCGGTCCCGTGCGCGCGCACCCACTTGACCGGAGCCGCGCACGCGGGATTCACCGACGCGGCTTGATGGGTACAGAAGGTGTTCAGGAAGGCGTAGCGCACCTTCCCTTCGGCGATCAGCAGCTTGAGCTTGGCCACCGAGGTGAACACGCGCCCGTCGTAGGTGGTGAGAACGAGCACAGGGCGCCCATCCTGCACGATCAGGGAGCCGATCGCGGTTGCCGACTCGGCGGCCACCTCGTAGCGTGCGCCATCCTGGTGCGCGAGTAGATAAGCGCTCAGCGGGCGCTGCTGGGACCCCGGCAGCTGGCCGACGAGGCCGGCGTCGCTGACGCGGTTTTCGATCGCCGTGAGGTCGGCCTGCAAGGGGACCGCCAGCACCGACACCAATGTCAGCGCGATCACGCCGGACGGCGCCGCCAGCGAGCGCAGACGCGCTGGCAGCCGCGGGACGCGAGCCAGCAACGCGAGCACGATCGCACCGAGCGCTCCGGCGAGCGCGACCCACCACACCGCGGGCGTCCCGTACAGCAGGCGCTCGCTGTAGTAGACGGCGATCGCGAGCGTCGCCACGAGCAAAGCAAGGCGCAGGCGAGACGAGCCGAGGATCGATCGCAGCCCACCGGACCCGGCATCCGTGCTCGATGTCGAGGCGACCCAGCCGACGCCGATGCCGAACATCGCCGCGACCGCCGGTGTGAAGCCTTCCACGTAGCGCGGGTGTAGGCGGACCATGTGGCTGAAGAGCCCGATCCCCGCGAGCATCCACAGGCCGAGCCCTCCGGCCGCGGCTCTGCGCAGGCGCCGGCGGACATCGTCGTCGGGGTCCCCGCGTCCGTTCGCCCGCTCGCCCCCGGGCAGCACGCCCCAGAGCAGCGCCGGGATCCCGAGCAGCAGGGCGATGAGGATCTCCAGGCCGAGGCGCTCACCCGAGAGCGGGCCCACCCGGGCGAGCAGCCGGGTGGGGGAGGGGGGCACGATCGGGATGTGATCTCGCTCTTCCTGGGTGGCCACCGGGTAGCGATGGCCAGCTTCGTACACCGTGCCCCCCGGTTCAGGCGATTTCCCGGCAAGCCGGTCGGTCCCGTTGAACACGAACGCCGCATTCCAGGCGCTGCCGTTGGTGGAGCCGATCGCGTACGGACGGTCGTGTGCCGGGAACAGCAGCGTCGCGGTCAGCCACGACAGCGCTACCACTACGTAAACGGCTCCGGCCGCAGTCAGGCTCAGCAGGCGCCTGATGCGCGAGCCGGGCAGGCCGAGGTAGGCGAACGCGGCGATCCCGGGCAGCGCCACGAGCGACTCGAGCAGCTTCACGTCGAACGCCACCCCGAGCGCCGCCGCCGTGGCGAACAGCCACGCGCGCCGGCCGGTCTCCACGGCGCGGACGGCCGCGAGCATCGCGAGCACCAGCACGAGCATCATCACCCCGTCCATCGTGTCGCTGCGGGCGGTGATCACCTCGATCGGCAGCATCGCCATCCCCGCCGCCGCCGCGATCCCCGCCGATGCGCTCCAGAGCCGGCGCACGAGCACGTACATCAGCGGCACCGAAGCGGTCCCCGCGAGCGCCTCGGGCAGCTTCAGCGTCGTGGAGCTGAAGCCCAGCAGCTTGACGCTGATTACCTGCAGCCACAGGTTGACCGGCGGCTTGTCGATCGAGACGCTGCCCCCGGGCTCGAACGCTCCGAAGAAGAAGTTGTGCCACGAGAGCCCCATGCTGCGCACGGCCGCGTCGTAGAAGGGGTCGGGCGGGACCTGGCCGATGTGGATCAGGCGCAGCACCGCCGCGCCGGCCGTGATCGCCGCCACGATCGCCCACTCCGCTGTGCGTCCGCGTCCTTTCACGCGCCGAACGCTAGTCTGATCGGCTCGTGGCACGCGACAGCAGCGACAGCGAGGGGCAGGCACCGGCATCTCATGAGCCGCGGGAGTGTATGGCCTGTCGCGGCAGCGGTCAGGTGATCTCCAACCTCGGCGGCACGCCGAGCACGCTCGTCTGCCCGTGGTGCGGCGGCAGTGGCGTGCGCGTGCCCGGCATCGACGCGCAGGAGCGCTGGCTCGCCCAGGGCGGCGAGGACGCCGCGGCGGACAGTCCTGGAGAGCCGGCCGCCTGACATCCGCATGGGCATCGGCGCGAGCCGATTGCCTGAGACCCGCGGATGTCTCGCTTGTGCGCGAGCGCTGGACGGGCGCCGAGATCGCGCATGGTCATCCGTCCAAGCGGTCGTGCAGGTGTAAAGGTTGACGCGGCGAGGACCGATCCAGGCGCTGACAAAGCCAGTGCCGAGGTGCCCAGGCAAGCATTGAAAGATGCGTAGCAAAGCCGGCGGCCCTCAAAAGAGGGGGACGCATCGCCGTTCGAGGCGATTACCAAGGGCTGGCGCCCAAATCGGAATCCTAGGAGGATTCATGTTGAACTCACTACGCCAGCGCACAGGCGATGAGGGTGGTTTTACCCTCATCGAACTTCTGGTCGTGATCCTGATCATCGGCATCCTCGCCGCGATCGCGATTCCGGCGTTCCTCAGCCAGAAGAGCAAGGCCTATGACTCGTCGGCCAAGACCGTGGCGCAGACCGCGCAGACGGCGATGGAGACGTACGCGACCGAACACGGTGGTGAATACACCAGCGCAACGGCGACCGCACTGAACGCGATCGAGCCGTCCCTGAACATCAGCAAAGCCACCGAAGCCGAGCTGATCGAAACCACGGCGAAAGCGCCTACCATCAGTGGTGGCACGATCACCGCCGGCTCGGGCACCCCGTCCAACAACGAATACACGGTCACCGCCAAAGCCAACAACACCGGCGACGAGTACTCGGTCACGAGGAAAGCTAACGGTGAAGTGGAACACAGCTGCGTCAGCCCCACCGCCGGCGGCAAGACCGGCTGCCCGGGTCACGCCGAAAGCTCCACGAGCTGGTAGTAACACGATCTCGAGCTGACGCTCGAATCGCATCAAGCACACACGCGGGAGGCGGCCTCGGGTCGCCTCCCGTCGTTAAGCGTCACAAGCGCGCTCAAGCACCGCGCGCCCGCGGCCGATCAGTGTTCCATGGAGGCGACGTTCGCGGGAGTTCTTGGAGCCGTCTTCGGCTCGTTCTTGAACGTCGTCGTCCATCGCCTGCCGCGCCACGAGTCGCTCGCAACCCCCGCCTCGCACTGCCCCAAGTGTGGGACCCCGCTCAAGCCCTACGACAACATCCCGATTCTCTCGTGGCTGTTGCTGCGGGGTCACTGCCGCAGTTGCGGCGAGCCGATATCCGCTCGCTACCCGCTGGTCGAGGCGCTGGCGGCCGCGCTGTGCGCCAGCGCGGTGCTCACCCACCACTCGGCCGCCGGCATCGCGCTGAGCGTGGCGCTGATCCTGCTCGTCATCCCGGCTGCGCTGATCGACCTGGAGCACCGGATTATCCCCAATCGGATAACAGCTCTCGGCGCCGCGCTCGCGCTCGCGCTCGGCTTGGCGCTGGACCCCGCCGGCGAGCCCGCACGCCTGATCGCCGCCGCCGCCGCCGGAGGCTTCCTGTTGCTCGCAGCCCTCGCCTATCCCGGGGGCATGGGCATGGGAGACGTGAAGCTCGCTGGCATGATGGGGCTGTTCCTCGGTAGCGCCGTCGCCCCGGCGCTCCTGATCGCGCTGCTCGCGGGCGTGGCGCTAGGCGCACTCGTGATCGCCCGCAAGGGCGCGCAGGAGGGACGCAAGACGGCGATCCCATTCGGCCCCTTCCTCGCGCTTGGAGCACTGTGCGCCGTTTTCCTGGGACACCAACTCGTCGGTGTCTACGTCAACCACTTCCTTCACTAAAGCGCCAACGGCTTGACGCCGATACCCCACGTGCGGGTGATCCGTCCGCCATTCGAAGCGCGCAACTCGAGATGCAACTCCCTTCACGAATCCCCTCACTAAACATGACGCGCCCGCTGAGTCTCGGCCGTCGCCGCGACGAGAGTCTCGTCGGCCTCGACATCCAGCCGGGCTTCGTGGCGGCGGTGCAGGCGCGCGTCAACGGGTCGATCATCGCCGAGCAGGCTGCGTCCCTCGCGCTACCGGCAGACGCTATGCGCGACGGCGAAGTGATGGATGAGGACGCCGTCAGCGACGTTCTGCGCGAGCTGTTCGGAGCAAGCGGATTGAGTAAGCGCGTGCGTGTCGGCGTGGCCAACCAGCGCACCGTGCTCCGCACGCTCGAACTGCCTCCCGTCACCGACCACAAGGAGCTCGCAGCCGCGGTCAACTTCCAAGCCCAGGATCAGGTGCCGATGCCGCTCAACAACGCTGTCATGGACTTCCACCCGCTTGGCGTCGTCGACACGCCCGCCGGTCCGCGCCAGCGCGTGGTGCTCGTCGCCGCCCAGCGCGACATGATCGAACGACTGCTCGCTGCGGTGCGCCGCGCTGGCCTGTCCGCTGAAGGAGTCGATCTATCGGCATTCGCCCTGATCCGCTCGCTCTACCGATCTGACCCGGAGCAGAGCGACCGCGTGCTCTACCTGAACGTCGACGGGCTGACCAACCTCGCGATCGCGGAGGGAAAGGTGTGCCGCTTCACGCGTGTCGTAGGCAGCGGCCTAGAGGGAATGGCGAGCGAGCTCGCCGAGCGCCGCAGCATCGCCCTCACGGAGGCGCGCGCGCTGCTGGCAGCGGTCGATCTCAGTACGCCGGCGCCCGTCGAGCAGCAGCCCGCCGCACTGCAGGAAACTGACGGGGAGCCGGACGCACCCGAGCACGCACCGCAGGAGGACGGACAGTCGCCGAGCCTCGAGGACGCCGAGGCGAGCGAACGCTCGATGAGCTACGAAGAGCTCGCGGCTGTGGACACCGAACCCGTAGCGCGGACGCCACAGTCGGATGCGGATCTCTGGACGGTTCTCGAGAACGGCATCCGCGACATTTCTGGAGAGGTCCGCAACTCGCTTGACTTCCACCGCTCGCAGGAGGGCGGTGGAGAGGTCTCGCACGTCGTCATGAGTGGCGCCGCGCAGGACATCCCCGGCTTTGCCGAGGCTCTCCAGGCCTCGCTCGGCGTCGAAGTGCGTAGTGGTGAGGTCGGTGTGGCCGATGACGGTCTGCCGGAGGTCTCATCGCCGCACAGGCTGGCGATCGCCACCGGGCTGGCAGCCGAGGAGGCGCCGCAATGAGAGCCGTCAACCTGATTCCCGTCGAGCAGCGCAGCGGCCAGCCGGTCGGCGCCGGCCGCTCGCAGGGCGGCGCCTACGCCGTGCTCGTGCTCGTCGGCGGCCTGGCGCTGATGGCGTTCCTGTATGGACAGTCCGAGCACCAGGTCACGAGTCGTCGCGCGCAGGCAGCGTCGCTTGCCGCGCAGGCGCAGCGGGCCCAGGTGGAGGCTGAACGGCTCGCGCCCTACACGAGCTTCATCGCGCAGCGCGAACAACGCGTGCAGGCGGTGAACGCGCTCGTTGACTCACGCTTCGACTGGGCTCATGTCCTGCACGAGTTCGGTCGCGTGCTCCCCTCACAGACCTCGATCTCGTCACTGAGCGGCTCGATTGGCGGGGCGAGCTCGACTGCCGCCAAAGTTTCGGCGGGTGCCGGTCCGACATTCACGCTCGCCGGATGCGCGACCAGTCAGCCCGAGGTGGCGGCGACGCTCGAGCGCCTGCAACTGATCGACGGTGTCAAGGAAGTCACGCTGCAGGGCTCCACCTCGGGCAGCGCCAGCGCCACCTCGAGCGCCGGCGCATCGGCGAGCGGCAGCGGTGGATGCTCCGGTCGTGACGCCTCTTTCAACGCGACTGTGGTCTTCGACGCGCTGCCTAGCTCCTCGGCGGTAGCTGCAGCGGCCAAGTCCGTGTCGGACTCGACGAGCGCCGGCTCCGCGTCGGGCGCATCCACGGCCACCGGAGGGGGCGCCAAATGACCGGTCGTGATCGCATTGTCGTGATCGTGATCGCGGTCGTCGCGGTGCTCGGGGTGGCATGGATGCTGGTCGTCTCGCCCGAGCGCCAGAAGGCGAGCGAACTCGCCAGCAAGGTCACCGCGGCCCAGACGCAACTCGCGAGCGCCGAAGGCTCGGTGTCGAGCGCGCGCGCCGCGCAGTCGCAGTACGCGGCCGCCTATGCCTCGCTCGTAAGCCTTGGCAAAGCGGTGCCGCCGAGCGACGAAGTGCCGGCGCTGATCGACCAGCTCACCCAGGCGTCAAACCAGAAGAGCGTCAACTTCTCGGCGATCAGTCCTGGTGCCGGCACCAGCGCGAGCACGTCGGCCAGCGGCTCCGCCACGTCCGGCACAGCGACGGCCGGTTTCACTCAGTTGCCGTTCTCGTTCACCTTCGAGGGGACCTACTTCGATCTCGAACACCTCTTCAACAAGCTGACTGAATTCGCGACGCTCAACACCTCAGGCAAGCTCGAGGTGAGCGGGCGTCTGCTGACGATCAGCAGCGTGAGCCTGGCTCCTGCCGGCAGCAGCGAACCGGGCAAGTCAGGGGGCGAGCTGACAGGCTCGATCGCCGCTACCGCCTACGTCATGCCCGCCACGGCGAGCCTCACCGGCGCTACGGGCACGAGCCCCTCCACGAGTACCGGTGCGAGCCCCGCCTCGAGCGCGTCGGCAGGCAGCTCAACGCCGGCGCCCGCGATCGTGAAAGTGAACCCATGAGCGACTTCCTGAGCACCGTCAAGGCCGACCTCCTCGACAGGCGCATGCTGCCGCTCGTTGCGCTGGTGGCGCTGGCGCTGGTTGCCGCGATCGCATACGTCGTGCTCGGCGGCGGCTCGTCCACAGGCACGCAGGTCGCTGCCGTCCCCAGCGTTCCGGTCACCGGTTCCTCCGGTGTGGCGATCAGCCAGGCCAGCCCGGAAAAGGCGGTCGCCGAGATGACCGGCGGTATCTCCCAGCAGCATAAGGGGACTGCCCACGATCCCTTCAGTCCTTTGCCGGAAGCGAAGGCGAAAGCGGCAACTTCGACCACAACGACCACCACCGCCTCCTCGAGCTCGGGTGCCGCCAGCTCCACCACGGGCACGGGCTCCTCGAGCTCGAGCTCGAGCTCGAGCTCGGGCACCGGCTCGGGCTCCTCGTCGGCCGGCTCCGGTGGATCCAGCCCCACGACGCCGACCACACCGTCCACGCCGGCCAAACCGAAGACCATTTACCACGTGGCCGTGCTGTTCGGTGCGCTGCCCGCGGGCGTCACGCCGCAGACGGCGCAGCTCACCCCCTTTGAGAACCTGAAGCTGCTTGCGCCGCTGCCGTCCGCCGCGCAGCCCCTGCTCGTGTTCCGGGGCGTCACCGTCGGCGGCAAGAGCGCCACCTTCACACTCGTCAGCGAAGCGATCCTGCACGGCCAGGCGAAGTGCCTGCCGAGCACGACGCAGTGCGAAGCGATCGACCTGCGCTCCGGTCAGACCGAGCAGCTCGAATATGTCTCCGCGACGGACCAGCCGGTCACATACGAACTGAGGATCGTCAGCATCGACTCGAGCAAGGCGTCGAGCGCCGCGCTCGAGAGCATCCTGCGCGGCGAGTCCAAGGCCGGGCGCGAACTGCTCGGCCACGCCGGGCTCGACGCGATTCCCGACCTGCGCTACTCCTCGCAGGCCGGCGTGCTCGTGTTCGCCAGCCACCGGGCGTTTGCCGCGGGCCGGCGCCACGGACGCTGAATCGCCCGCACACATAAGCTAGGAGCATGGAGCTCCGTTTGATCACCGCGGGCGAGTCGCATGGCCCGGGCCTGACGTGCATCGTCGAGGGCATGCCCGCGGGTCTCGAGCTCTCCCCGGAGGATCTCAACCGCGACATGAGCCGCCGCCAGCTCGGGCATGGCCGCGGCGGGCGCATGAAGATCGAGCGCGACACCGCCGAGATCACCGGCGGCGTGCGCCACGGGCGCACGCTCGGAGGGCCGATCGCGCTGCAGGTCGCCAACCGCGACTACGCCAACTGGGAGGAGCGGATGAACCCCTGGCCGGTATCGGATCCCGCCCGCCCGACCGCGGAGGTGCACCTGCCCCGGCCCGGACACGCCGATCTGGTGGGCATCCAGAAGTACAAGCAGAGCGACGTACGCAACATCCTCGAGCGGGCCTCGGCGCGAGAGACGGCCGCGCGGGTCGCCGGCGGAGGCCTGTGCAAGGCGTTCCTGCGCGCGCTCGGGGTGAGCGTCCGCTCGCACGTGATCCAGATCGCATCGGTGCGTGCCCCCGAGGCCGAGCGCGCGCTCACCGACGCGGACTTCGCCGAGGTCGACAGCTCGCCCGTGCGCTGCCTGGACGCGCAGGCGTCGAAGGCGATGGTGCGCGAGATCGACAGCTTGCGCAAGGCCAACGAGTCGCTGGGGGGCGTCTTCGAGGTGCAGGCGTTCGGGCTCGTGCCGGGCCTGGGCTCGCACATCTCCTGGGAGGAGCGCCTCGACGGACGCCTGGCGATGGCGATCTGCTCGATCCAGGCGATCAAGGGCGCGGCGATCGGCGACGCCTTCACGGTGGCCGGCGTGCCGGGCTCGCAGGCGCACGACGAGATCTTCTACTCAGCCGAGCGCGGCTACTACCGCGAGACCAACCACTCCGGAGGCTTGGAGGGCGGCATGACCACGGGCCTGCCGCTGATCGTGCGCGGTGCGATGAAGCCGCTGCCGACGCTCACCAAGCCGCTGCGCTCGGTCGACACCGAGACCCACGAGCCGGCGCAGGCGCTGCGCGAGCGCACCGACTCCTGCACGGTGCCAGCGGCGGGCGTCGTCGCCGAGGCGATGGTGGCGCTCGTGCTCGCCGACGCCTACCGGCAGAAGTTCGGCGGCGACCACATCGACGACGTGCTGGGAGCAGTGAGCGCCTACACAGACCGGATCGGATGGCATTCGTCCTGATCGGCTTCATGGGCGCGGGCAAGTCGACCGCGGCCGTCGAGCTCGCCGCGGCGCTCGGCGGCGAGGCGCTCGACAGCGACGCGCTGCTGGAGCACCAGCTCGGCCATCCGGTCGCGCGCGAGTTCGAGCTTCACGGCGAGCAGGCGTTTCGCGCGACCGAGGAGGAGCTCGTATACCGGCTGCTCAGCGACGCGGCGCCCGACACTGCGATCGCCCTCGGCGGGGGCAGCGTGCTCTCCGAGCGAGTGCGCGAAGCGCTGGAGGGTCATGTGACGGTGTTGCTCGATGTCGATCCGCAGGTTGCATGGGAGCGCGTGCAGGCTTCTCCGGATGGCACTGAGCGCCCGCTCGCAGGTGATCGCGAGGACTTCCTTTCGCTTCACGCCAGCCGCCGCCCGCTCTATGACGAGCTGGCCGACGCGATTCTCACGGATCTGCCGATCGGAGGGATCGAGGAGACGGCGCCCGCGCTGCGCGCGCTGTCGGCTGCGCCCAGCGGCACCCGCCTGCTGTGGGCGAGCGCCGCGTCGGGGCAGTACCCGGTGCTGATCGGGCGTGGGCTGCTGGGCGCTGGCGACGGCGAGCATCTGGATGCGCTGTGGCCGTTGGATCGCTCGCGCTCGCGCCCGTTCTGCGTCAGCGACGAGACAGCCGGCGCCCTGTACGCCGGGCGCCTGGGCGAGCTGGCGGGCACGGTCGCGATCGCTCCCGGAGAGGCTCACAAGACGCTCGCGAGCGCGGAGCGCGTGTGGGGCGCCCTGATCGCGGCGAGCATCACCCGCGCCGATCACGTGGTGGCGCTCGGCGGCGGCGTGGTCGGCGACCTCGCGGGCTTCTGCGCGGCCACCTACCAGCGCGGCGTGCCGGTCGTGCACGTGCCCACGACGCTCGTCGCGCAGGTCGACTCCGCCTATGGCGGCAAGACCGGGGTCGACCTGCCGCAGGCCAAGAACTACGTCGGCGCCTACCACCAGCCGGCGGGCGTGCTCGTCGACCCCGACACGCTCGCGACGCTGCCCGCGGCTGAGCTGGCAGCCGGGTGGGTCGAGGTGCTCAAGACCGCGCTGATCGCCGGTGGGGAGCTGTGGGAGACGGTGGCCGCCGGCGGCGAGGTCGACGAGCGCGTGATCTTCGCGTGCGCGCGCACGAAGCTCGCGATCGTGGCCGGCGACGAGCGCGACGCGGGACGTCGCCAGGTGCTGAACCTCGGGCACACCGTCGGGCATGCGATCGAGACCGCAACGGGCTACACGCGCTACCGCCACGGCGAAGCGGTCGGGCTGGGGCTGCTCGCCGCGCTGGCGCTCTCCGGGCAGGACGAGCTGCGTAAGCGGGCTCGGGCGCTGATGCTCGAGCGAGGGCTGCCCGTGACACTCGAGGGCGTGCCAGTGGATGCGATCCTGGAGGCGATCGGCCGCGACAAGAAGCGCGTCGGCGCGCGCGTCCCGTTCGTGCTCGTGCGGGCGCCCGGCGAGGTCGAGTTCGGCTGCGAGGTGGCGCCGGAGGATCTCCGAGCGGCGGTGGCGAAGCTCGTACGATGAGCGCTACCGGCAACCGCATCGAGGTGCTGCACGGCGTCAACCTGGACCAGCTCGGACGCCGCGATCCGCAGGTGTACGGCACGCTGACGCTCGCCGAGCTGGAACAGCGGATCGAGCGAGACGCCCGCGAGCTGGGCCTGAGCACGCGCTTCTTCCACACCAACCACGAAGGAGAGTTGATCGAGCGCCTGCACTCGTTGAGAGGCCCGCCCGCCCAGGCGGATGCGATCCTGATCAACCCCGGCGCGTGGACCCACTACTCGTGGGCGATCCGCGACGCGCTTGAGATCGCGGGGCTGCCCGCGCTTGAGATCCATCTCTCCGATGTGCAGAACCGCGAGCCGTGGCGGCGCGTGTCGGTGATTCGCGAGCTGTGCTTCGCGACCGTCTCCGGGCGCGGCCCGGACGGCTACCGCGACGCGCTGGAGCTACTGCGCGAAGAGCTCGGCAGGGGCGCGTCGTGAGCGCCGGCGGCGAGCGCCGTGGCGACGCGACGCGCGCGACGCGGCTGGCCCACGAGCTCGAGGGACTCGACGCGGACGCGCTGCTGGTCGACTCGCTCGTGAACGTGCGCTATCTGACGGGCTTCACCGGGAGCAGCGCGCTGGCGCTCGTGGTGGGGGAGGCCGCCGGCGAGAGGCTCGGCGGGCATCGCTTCCTCAGCGACTTCCGCTACGCGACCCAGTCGGCCGAGCAGGTGCCCGAGGCGTTCGAGCGCGAGATCGTCACCGGAGACCTGCTCGACGCGCTCGCCGGCGTGCTCGCCGACGCCGGCGGCCGGCTCGGCTTCGACGACGCCAGCCTGACGGTCAAGCAGTACCGGAAGCTCGAGGAGCAGCTGGGGGAGGGCTGGGAGCTCGTTCCCTGCGCGGGCGCCGTCGAGCGGCTGCGCGAGGTCAAGGACGCGGGCGAGATCGAGCGCATCCGCGCGGCGAGCGAGCTCGCCGACGAGGCGTTGCGCGCAGTCCTCGAAGACGGCCTGGTGGGCCGCACCGAGCGCGACGTCGCGCTGGAGCTCGAGCTGCGCATGCGTCGCCTGGGCGCGCAGGCGCCGAGCTTCCCGTCGATCGTCGCCGCGGGCGCCCACGGCGCGCTGCCGCACGCCGCGCCGCGCGAGCAGCAGATCCCCCCGGACGTGCTCGTGACGATCGACTGGGGTGCCCTTCACGAGGGCTACTGCTCGGACTGCACGCGCACCTACGCCACGGGCGAGGCGATCTCGGGGCAGGCGCGAGGGGTCTACGAGCTCGTCCTCAGCGCCCAGCAACACGGGCTCGAGGCGGTGAGGGCGGGACTCAGCGGTCGCGAGATCGACGCCGTCGCACGCGCCGTGATCGAGGATGCCGGCTACGGCGAGCACTTCGGACACGGCCTCGGTCACGGCGTCGGCATGGAGATCCACGAGGGACCGCGCCTGTCGCGGACCGCTGGGGAGGAGCCTTTGCGCGCCGGCAACATCGTCACGGTCGAGCCCGGCGTGTACCTGCCGGGTGTGCTCGGCGTGCGGATCGAGGACCTGGTGGTCGTCGGCGAGGACGCTCAGGAGGTGCTCACGGGCCTGCCCAAGGCGCTGACGGTCGTCTCGTAAGTACGAGCCGAGTCCCTGGCGGTGCCGAGGCGGCGCCCGCCCGGTGGCCGGGGGAGAACAGCCGCAGGCCGAGCCATGCTGCAAGAGGTGCGGACCAGGCGAGGAACGTGGCCGATTGCACATCTGCTGACGCGTGTCCGGCGAGCCACTGGAAGCTGATCCACACCAGGATGGTGCTCGCGAGGGCGAGCACGGGCGGACGCTTCGTATCCGCGCCAATCTCCCACGCCAGCACGGCCAACACAAACGGAAGCGTGTAGTAGATCGTGTCCCAGGTGTCGAGCACGCAGCGGAGCAGAAGCACGAGCGCGAGCGCAAGCAGCGCGTCGCGTTCGGGCAGCGCCGATCGACGCCCGCGCGGCCACAGGGAAGCAGCGATCGCGAGTCCCGCGGCGAGCACGAGCGGATGGCTGATCGCGCCCGTCCACGCGGGCGCAACCCGGTAGCCGGGCTTAGCGGCCCCGAACAGCCCGTGCACGAGCGCGCCGTGTTGGCCGAAGAACCACCACACCTGCCACGGCTGGAAGATCGCGTTGGCTGCCGGTGCGGCTGCGGCGCGGGCGCTTGCCACGAAGCTGCCCGAGCTGACGAGCACCAGCGGCGCGAGCACCGCGCCGGCGCACAGGCACGCGCTCGCCAGGCATCTCCTGCGGCGCCCAGGAGGCAGCGCGAGCAGCACAGGGCCGGCCGCGAGCAGCGCCCACTCCTTGTTGGCGATCGCGAGCCCCAGTAGAGCGCCCGCGAGCAGCGAGTGGTCGCGGGCGAGTGAGGAGCGGGCGGCAAGCAGCACGGCGGCGACGCACAGGCACGCACCCAGGAGTTCCTCAGGATGGCCGACTTCGAGCGCGCGCAGTGTGATCGGGTTGGCGACGCACACTCCGAGCGCGACCGCGCGCGCGAGCGTCGAGTGTCCTTGGGCACGCATGCGAGCGACCAGCCAGACGCCGAGCACGGCGGTCGCGAGCAGGCACGGCAATGCGACCATGCGGTAGACGGCGAGCGCGCCGCCGCCCCATAGTCCGGGCGCCAGCGCGAACGGTGCACGCTCGATCAGCGAGCCGCCGTAGGCGGGCGCGAGCCGCAGGAACCCCAGGACGTGCCCGTGCACGAGTGCTTCGAACGCAGGGCGCGCCTCGGTTTCGTAGTCGTTCCACCCGAAGCCGTACAGCCCCAACCACGACACCGACGCACAGCCGGTAGCTGCCACGAACGCGCACACGGCGTTCTCGCGCACGATTCGACGCATGGTTTGGCATCGGCGTCCTCGCGGGTGGCCTTGAGCCTCTCCAAGCGAGTATGTTCGGTTCTTACAGGAAGCCCGCCAACGCCAGCATCGAGGAGGTTTCGCTCCATCATGCCCTCGCTTCTAGATCTGACCACTCAGGGGGATGTCGGCACGATCTCCGACGAGTCGAAGCTGTCGTCGGTCACGCTGATGACGCCTCAGCAGCTGTACGAGCTGTGGGAGCGCCAGAACTGGCAGTCGCACACGATCGACCTCGCGCAGGATCGCAGCGACTGGCAGCAGATGGACGGGGACCTGCGTCGCCGGCTCGCGTGGAACCTGTCGTCATTCTTCATCGGCGAGGAGCGTGTCACCACGCAGTTCTCGGGCCTGGTGATGGCGTATGAGAGCCAGGGCGAGGAGGCGTTCCTGACCACGCAGCAGGTCGACGAGGCGCGTCACGCGCAGCACTTCAACCGCTTCTACGAGCAGGTCCTCGGCATCGACGGTACGTTCGAGGATCGCCTGCGCGAGGCGCGTGCGGATCTCAACCCAGCGTTCATCGAGATGTTCGACGGCGTGCTCGTCGACTGGGGCCGGCGCCTGGTGGAGAACCCGCGTGACATCGAGGCCAAGGTCGACTTCGTGACGCTTTACCACATGATCATCGAGGGCACGCTCGCGCTGACCGGCCAGTGGTTCCTGACCGACTTCATGGAACGCAAGCAGATCCTCCCGGGTTGGGTCGAGGGCTTCAAGCTGATCTCCCAGGACGAGCACCGCCACGTCGCTTACGGCACATGGTTCCTGCGCGAGAAGGCCAAGGATCCCAAGCTCAAGCAGCGCATCGCCGCGCGCATCGCCGAGCTGATCCCGCTCGCCTCCGCCGTGCTCGTCCCGCCGGGCGAGGATCCCGAGAACTACGCGATCCTCGACTACTCGATGGAGGAAACCAATACGTTCGCCTTCAACGCGCTGAACCGACGGCTGAAGGTCATCGGCATCGACGTTGCCAGCCTGGCGACGGTATAGAAGCTATCCGCCGCGCATCAAACGTCAGGCGGACAACGACAAGCGCCCGACGATGCGCTGGCGCGACGGCGGCGAGGTCGTGATGAAACTGCGCACGAGCAACGCCAGCACGACCACTGCGGATATGCCGTAGAGGATGCTCGAGGGGGCGGTCGCGCCGAGGTAGCTCGGGGTCAGGCGATCGAACACGAGCCAGCTGAGCAGAGCGCCGCTGAGCGCTCGTAGCGGCAGGCGCGTGGCCGTGAACGCGTCCCAGGCGAGCAGATCCAGGAACAGCGCCGCGTGGTAGTAGGGCATCGTCTGGTTGTCCAGCGCGCAGCGCAGCAGCAGCACCACGGCCATCAGCGCGAACGCGTCATCTCGGCGCAGTGGGAGACCTCGAACCTTGGCGATGACCACCGCGGTCACCGCGTCGAGGGTGATGATCAGCGCATGCAAAGACGCGATGAGCGCTCGCGGAAAGCGGTGCAGCGTCACAGGGACCCTGGCGCCTTCGATGAGGACATATCGCGTTCCGTTCGACCCGAAGGGCCACCACCACGACCACACGGAGGACTCGGTCAGGTGTTCGTGAGCCAGCGACAGCTGGTTGCGCAGATACGTGGACGGGGAGCCCACGACCTCGGGGAGGGTGACCAGCGCCGCCACTGCCAACGCGCCAATGAGCGTGTGGATGCGGCCACGTTCGAGCGCGAACAAAGTCGGCAGGATCGTGACCACCGACCATTGCTTGCACGCGAGCGCCAGTCCGAGGAGCACCATCGTGAGCACGGCGCGCTGTTTCAGGGCGGCGACCAGGGCTCCGATGCAGAGACTCGCGGTGAGCAGCTCCTCGGGATGACCTAGCGCAATGGCAGAGCTAGTAAGGGGATTGAGGACGGAGAGCGCCACGATCATCAGTTGACCGACCAGGCCGACGCCACGGGAGCGGGCGATCCTTGCGAGCCAAAGCCCGAGCAGCGCCACAGACAGGACACAGGGCACGGCTCCCCAACGGTAGATACTCAGGATCGTGGGGTCGCCGAGGTAGGCGAGCGCGGCACACGGGGCACGGACCAGCAGCGAGAGGTCGCCCATCGCTGGCCGTGCCAGCCCGAACGCATGCAGATTGCCGTGCAGCAGCGCGGTGAGCGCGGGCGCGGCGTCGCCACGGTAATCGCCGGTCGAGGTCGCCGAGAAAGCTGCGTGAACGCTGAGCACGAGCGCGAGGGCTACGAGGGTCGCGTCGCCTAGATGCCGTCTAAGGAGTACCACTAGACGATTCTCGGCACCCGCAGTGCGACCCTTGACTCTCGCGCTCCCTCAAATGGTCACCCCGCGGGGACAGACGCGGCGTCCGACGATCGCTCACAACACCCGGCGTAGGGACCGCGGGCGCTGGGACGAGCTTACGTTGCAGAGGCGGCGGGGTCAGCCGACGCGGCGGAGCTGCGCGAGCGGCACGAAGATGATCCGCTCGACGGAGTCGAGCGGAAGCGAGGTGATCTCGACCATCGCCATGTTGTCGTCTCGCAGCTCGACCACCCCGCCACGATCACCGGCAGGTATTCCTTCGGCTGGCGCGGTCAACTCGACCAGATCAGACGTAGCGATGTCACGTAGGACCGGCATCAAGCTCATGATAGAGCGTCGGGTAGGCGGTGACCAGGCGTGGCGCATCACCCGCGCCGCGTAGTGCCACGAAGTGGTCACGGTGGCCGAGCGTGCGCCCAGCCTGAGCGGAAAGGCGACGCCGCACACGACGCCGTACTTACCTCGGTTGATGACTCGAAGATCGGAGCATCGAGCACAGCCTGCGCGATCGCGCTCCATAGACGCTCGGCGTCCTCCTCTCCGAAAGACGCGTTCCCATTCTCGTCCGTGTCCGTGGATCGCGAGAATCCATTTCAGCTTCTCGGCGTCATACGGGCATCGGCGGCGCGTGGAACGGCACCGCTCACTCTGCGTCTTGACGTCGTAGGTAGGCCGCGAAGTGCGGCACCGTGTAATCGACCGCCCCGTGTTCGGGTGCGTAGATGAGTCCCTTGCGAATGAGCGCGTTGCGGCGCACAGAGATCGAACGCTGGTCGCTCTTGCCAAGCGCGGAGGTGACCTCGGCGATCGGGTATGGAGGACCTTGGCAGCCTGCCATCGCGTGGAGGAAGGCCCGCTCGGCCTTGGTTGCGCGACCCTCGTAGCGGACCTTGAAGAAACCATGGTCAAGGCGATCCTGAGCTATGCGACCGCCTGCCCGTGCGTCGGTCTCTGTGATCCTCCCATCTGATGCCACGTCCCAGGCATACTTGCCGTACTCTTGGAGAAAGTATGGATAGCCTGCGGTCTGACTGAAGACGTAGTCCAGCGCATCGGGCTCCCAGACGACATCGAGCTTGCTCGCGGGACTGGCGAGCGCCTCCAGCGCATCCGTCTTCGCCAGCTGATCGATGCGCGGGTATTCGAACAGTCGCTCTGCGTAGCTCTTGGCGTTCCCGACGAGCGCGGGCAGGCTGGGGAGTCCAGCGGCGACGCAAGTGACCGGCAGGGCCTTCTGATTGAGCCGGTGCAAGCCGACTACGAAGGGCCCGAACTCCTTGGCGGGCACGAACTGAACCTCGTCGAGCAGGAATGCGACGCCGCTGCCCTTCGACTGGGCAGCCGTGCCGAGAGCGAGCAACAGGTTGACGAAGTCTTCGCCAAGCGTCTCGCGTGAAGGCTCAGGGCCAGGCGTGTAGCTCAACTCGAACCCAGTCGGGTCCTTGAGCGTGAACGACCCGAGCCTGCCGAAAGCCTGCAGGACCTGCTCGGCCACCTTTCTCGTTGGGCGCAACTCGTTGAGGATCCTCTTTGCGCTCCGAGCGATAGCCACGGGGAATGACGTTCCCTCGTCGAGCTCCCGTCCCGCAGCGATCCACCCTCGTTCGACCGAGATGTCCTCGAGAGCATTCAGAAGCACCGTCTTGCCCACTCCGCGCAGCCCCGTGATGATCATGCTCTGGCCCGCCGTGCCGCGCTTGAGACGGTCCAGTAGGACTTCGTAGGCCTGGATCTCGCTGTCCCGGCCGGCAATCAGAGGTGGACGTGTGCCGGCGCCCGGCGCATATGGGTTGATCCTCGCGTCCAAAGGAGGCAAGACTCTACTAGATTCTAAGATATTCAGTTAGGGATTGTTAGACGCCGTTAGATAGACTTAGGCGTCTTGAGAATTGGTTAGACGGAAGTCGAAGTGCGGGACCGCCCCCCTGGTCTTTCGACCCGGCGAGCTGTAGCCCTTCGCCGCGCTTGAGCGCGTGCGTGCGGCTACTTGCGGCCACTGGGAATGCGATGGAGTCCGCCGATCGCCAAGGCAGCTATCGTGATCAAGCCATCATGGGTGTCGGCCACCACCGAACCACATCGAAACTTGGCTCCAGAACAAGCAAATGAGCACCGTCACAACCAACCAATTCAAAAACGGCAACCACATCGACGTGGAAGGGACCGTCTTCAAGATCCTCGAGTTCCAGCACGTCAAGCCGGGCAAGGGCGGCGCGTTCGTGCGCACCAAGCTGCGCCGCGCTTCCGACGGCAACGTGATCGACAGGACGTTCCGCGCGGGCGAGAAGTTCCGCTCGGTACGCACGGAGTCACGGACGATGCAGTTCCTGTACGCGGACGGCGCGGACGCGCACTTCATGGACACGGAGTCCTTCGAGCAGATCGCGATCCCCGAGGCGGCGGTGCAGGACACGCTGCGCTGGATCACCCCGAGCAGCGAGGTCGACGTGCTGTTCATCGACGACGAGCCGAGCGACATCCAGCTGCCGAGCGCGGTTGACCTCGAGGTCGCCCAGACAGATCCGGGTCTGCGCGGCGACTCGGTGTCCGGCGGCGGTACTAAGCCGGCGACGCTCGAGACCGGGGCGGTCATCCAGGTGCCGCTGTTCGTCGAGCAGGGCCAGCGCATCCGGGTGGACACGCGCTCGGGCGACTACGTCGCGCGCGCCTAGATGCGCCGCTCCGATCAACGCAGGGCAGCCGTGATCGCTCTCTACCAGCACGACCTCACCGGCCGGCCGTTGTCGCAGACGCTGCTGCCCGAGTCCTCGCTGTTCGCGCGCGCGCTGGCGCATGCCGCGGCCGACCGCGCGGAGGAGCTCGACGAGGTGATCGACCGTCACGCGCACGGCTGGTCGGTGCAGCGGATCCAGCCGCTGGAGCGCAGCATCATGCGCGTGGCGCTGATCGAGATGCTGCATCCGGACGCGGCGCCGGCGGATGAGCCGATCCCCCCGGAGGGCGCGATCGAGGAGGCGGTCGAGAGCGCCAAGACCTTCTGCAGCTCCGACGCTCCCGCGTTCGTCAACGGGGTGCTGGCCGCAGTACTGCGCGAGGTGCGCGAGAATGCGCGCATCCCATGACGAACCACAGCGTCGAGCGCCTTGACGAGTTGATTGCGCGCCTTGAGCGCGCTGGCGAGCAGCTGCGCTCGGGCGAGCTCTCGGCGGACGCGGCTGCGACGCTGGTCGAGGACTGTGCCTCGCTGGCGACGCAGGCGGCGGCGGAGCTCGAGCAGCTGACGCGCGCCGAGGTCTCCGCTCCGGCTCCTGGTCAGGACAGCCTTCTATAGGAACTCGTTCGCCCCACGACCCCCACGCTGGCGCGGTGAGCGCCGGCTATCCGGAGCATCTGCGCGAGGAGGTAGAGCGCTACCTCGCACAGCTGAGCTTCTCTGAGGAGCCGATCACGCAGGGCCTGGATGAGGCGATGCGCTACTCGCTGCTGGCGGGCGGCAAGCGCATCCGCCCGGTGCTCGCGCTGGCGACGGCGCGGACCGTCGGCATCGAGCAGCGCGAGGTGCTGCCGCTGGCGGGCGCGATCGAGCTGATCCACACCTACTCGCTGATCCACGACGACCTGCCGGCGATGGACGACGACGCGCTGCGTCGCGGTCAGCCGACGTGCCACGTGAAGTTCGGCGAGGACATCGCGATCCTGGCAGGCGACGGCCTCTACGCGGAGGCCTTCTACCACCTGCTCACGAACCAGCGCGCGGCGCCAGAGCGGCTGCTGGCGGCCGCCGTGGAGCTAGCGGCGGCGACGGGCGTCAACGGCATGGTCGGCGGCCAGTACGCCGACGTGAAGGCGCACACGCAGTCCGGTCCCGCCGCGCTGCGGCGGCTGCACGAGCTCAAGACCGGACGTCTGATCGGTGCGTCGGTGCTGTGCGTACTACTGTTGACTGGGATCGAAGATGGAGCAGAGATGGCGCCCTTCCGCCGATTCGCCGCCGAGCTCGGCGTGCTGTTCCAGATCGTGGACGACATACTTGATGTGACCGGCACTGACGATGCATTGGGAAAGCCACGAGGTAGCGATGAGCGTCACGGGAAGCGCACGTACGTGAGCGAGTTCGGAATCGAGCGCGCCAGGGAGCTGGCGGCCGAGTCGCATCGGATGGCGCGCCAGGCGCTCGCGGAGGTCGCCAGCCGGGCGCCCGCAGCCGACGCGACCGCGGAGCTCGAGGGAATCGCCGACTTCATCTACACCCGCACGTCATGAGCCTGCTCGAGAACATCGACGGCCCGGAGGATCTGCGCGGGCTCTCAGAGCAGGAGCTGGCGCAGCTCGCGCAGGAGGTGCGCGAGCACATCATCGACACGGTCGGCGAGATCGGGGGCCACTTCGGCGCCAACCTCGGCACGTGCGAGCTGGCGGTGGCGCTGCACTCGGTGCTCGAGTCCCCGCGCGACAAGATCGTGTGGGACGTCGGCCACCAGGCCTACCCGCACAAGGTCCTGACGGGCAGGCGCGAGCAGTTGAGCACGATCCGCCAGTACGGCGGCCTCGCGCCGTTCTGCTCGATCGCCGAGTCCGAGCACGACATCATGGGCGCCGGGCATGCCTCGACCTCGATCGGCTACGCGGTCGGCATCAAGGAGGGCATGCGTTATCTCGACTCTGCGGAGGATGGGAAGGTCGTGGCGGTGATCGGCGACGGTGCGATGACCGGCGGCGTGGCGTTCGAGGCGATCGGCCAGGCCGGCGGGCTCGGCACTCCGATCGTGGTCGTGCTCAACGACAACGGCATGTCGATCGCCCCCAACGTGGGCGCGCTGTCGCGCTACTTCAACCGCGTGCGCCTGAACCCCAAGCTGTGGCGCGCGCGCGCTGACATCGAGGGCGGCCTCACGCGCCTGCCGATCGGCATCGGCGCAGCGTTCGAGCGGCTGGGGCCGCATCTCAAGGAGTCGATCAAGGCGTTCTGGGCGCCGGGGCTTTGGTGGGAGGAGCTCGACTGGGCCTACATGGGCGTGATCGACGGCCACGACGTGCGCGCGCTGCGCGAGGCGCTGCGCGAGGCGCTCGCGGCGCAGCGCCCGGTGGTCGTGCACATCGCGACCGTCAAGGGCAAGGGCTTCGCGCCCGCGGAGGAGGGCGGACTGGAGGGCATGGAGAAGTGGCACGCCGCCAAGCCCAAGTCGATCCTCAACGGCTCGCCCACCCAGCCCGCGACGATCGCCAACGGCTCGCGCAAGAAGTCCGTCGCCCCCCCGCCGCAGTACACGCAGGTCTTCGGCGAGGCGCTGCTGCGCGAATGCGAACGCGACGAGCGCGTCGTGGGCATCACCGCAGCGATGAACTCGGGGACCGGCCTGAACATCCTGCAGAAGGCGATGCCCGAGCGCTACTTCGACGTCGGCATCGCCGAGCAGCAGGCGATCCTGTTCGCCGCGGGGCTCGCGCTCGAGGGGGTCAAGCCGGTGGCGGCGATCTACTCCACCTTCCTGCAGCGAGCCTACGACCAGATCGTGCACGACGTGTGCCTGCAGCGGCTGAACGTCGTCTTCGCGATGGACCGTGCCGGGCTCGTCGGCGACGACGGCCCGACCCACCACGGCGCGTTCGACATCGCCTACCTGCGCTGCCTCCCGAACATGGTGCTGATGGCTCCGCGCGACGAGGCGATGCTCGTGCACATGCTGCGCACGGCGATCGAGTACGACGACGGCCCGATCGCGCTGCGCTACCCCCGCGGCGAGGGCGCGGGAGTGCCGCTGCCGAGCGAGCCGCGGGCGATCGCGATCGGCACCGGCGAGATCCTGCGCGAGGCCGAGCAGGCTGACTTGCATCCCGCCCACCCGCGCGTGGCGCTGATCGGCTACGGCAGCGGCGTCGGCAAGGCGCTCGAGGCAGCCACGCTGCTGTGCGCGCAGGACGTCGGCGTGACGGTCGCGGACGCGCGCTTCGCCAAGCCGATCGACGCGGGCCTGATGGCGCAGCTGGCGGCCGAGCACGACCTGCTGGTGACCGTTGAGGAGGGAGTGCTCGCCGGGGGCTTCGGCTCGGCCGTCTGGGAGACGCTGAACGACGCGGGCGCGGGGGCCGGTGGCGTGCGGATCATCAGGGTGGGGCTCCCCGACGAGTATGTGACGCATGGCAAGCCGGCGCTGCTGCACGAGCAGGTCGGCTTCACGGGCGAGCGCATCGCCGAGCGGGTCATGGCGGCGATCTCCGATCGCTCCCGCCGGCGCACCGTCCAGGGCAGCGACGGCCCGCAGGGCGCCGGCTCGGCTGTCGTAGGCGCCTGACGGTCCTTAAATGAAACGACCCGCCGGGGAGAGCGGGCCGTTTCGGGAGGAGGGATTCAGGAGAGTCGATGCTGCGCTCTCGATCGATAACCATGATGCCCGGCTCGTGTGGGACTGTGTGTGATATCGATCACATATATCCCTTGACCGGGGGTATCTTTCGTGTCCGGTTGGACGCCTACTCTGCCCGGCCCAATCCAAAAAGTGGCCGGGGCGACAGCGTGAACTGCCCCCCGGCCGTGACACCGGGAGGTACCCCGATGCAGGATCAGCCTATCCCCGACCAGCGCGATTTCGGAGACTTGGAACTCTCCGTGGTCTATCTGCTCACCGACCCGGAGCGTCAGCCGACCGTCTGGCTGGTGGCCGACATCGGCCGGGAGATCGACTACTTCGACCCCGAGTCGGTCGTGTACCCGCTCCGCCGCGCGGGCTTGGTCCACAGGACCAGCGACGGCTTTGTGCTCGCCACGCCAGCGGCGTTCCATCTGGTGTCGCTGGTTGGCCATGTGATCTGACTACCGCGCGCGTCACGCCGCAGGGTTGGGCGTGGCGCGTGTTGGTCCTTTGCGCTGGCGGTGCGCGATGAGCGCGCTACGCCGCGTCCGGGCGGACAAAGGCGGCAAGGTCGCGGAAGATCTCCGACTCGATCGTGTTCGCCACTTTGACCAGTGCGTCTGGCAGGACGACGAAGCGGTCTTCTATTCCGAGGTCGATCGCTACGAGCGCAGCGCCGTCGATCTTCACATCCATGGTGTCATGCGGGATCTGGAGGTCTGTATGGTCCTTGAGGGCGCTGCCGTCGCGGCCGACGATGTCAGCGTGCACGATCGTTCCATCCCCGCGGGTGATCGTCGTCTCGATCGGCGCTTGCAAGCCCTTGCTGATGATGGGGAGCCTGCGGTGGCGGTCTTCGTTCGACCAGCCGTTGAGCGACCGGAGCGGGGCCAGCGCTTCCTTCCCAGTGCCGTCAGGGGGCTGCGCCCTCTTGAGGACTGCGACCGCATCGTCCGAGAGCGACTTCACAGCGGTCGCCCATCGCGCGCGTTCCTTGACTCGCTGTTGGTTCTCCCCTGGGACGATGGCCTCCCAGACGCCCTCAAAGAAGATGGGGAACATAATTCCGCTCCGCTCCTTTGGTGGGACGAGTGCGCACATCAGATGGTCCAGCGAGAAGCGCAGATTGTTGATGGCGTCGGCTGCGATGACTGGAATAGGTGTGTCGGCGGGCGAGCTTGTGAATTCGAGCCGGAACCGTTGACGCTGCTTCTTGCCCTCGACCCGTTTGCGCACCGTGTATGGGTGCGTTCCGTTAAAGTCGGAGATGGCTCGTTCGAGGTCGCTGATGTGTTTCTTGGCGCGCGCGAACTTTGCGATGTAGGACAGGTCAGTCATCGCCTACCCTTGGAGAGAGATGCCAGACGAGCAGCAGGACAAGCAGACGGAGCAGACGCCCAAGGGCCTAACCGTACCGGTGCCGAAGCGTGATGAGTTCTTCGGCAACCTCAAGAAGACCGCTAGGCCGGACCCGCCGAAGCGACCGCCGACCGCGCCACAGAGTGGCGGCAAGGGCGCCCGACGGATGCCCACACCTCGCGGCAACGCCCCCGGCAAGTAGCTCAGTCCATTTCGGCTGCGCGCAGCAGCAGCGTCCAGAACATCGCCCGCCGGGAGTGCCGCTCGTTGTAGCGGAACGTGAACTCGTTGAGGTAGCCCTGCAGCCACTTGTGGGACACCTTGCGGTATGTCCCCCGGATCGACGGCTTGAGGTGGCCGAAGAACCCCTCGACGGTGTTTGTGTGCGTGTCACCTTTCGACGTACATGCCCGTGGAGTGGTTGATCCTGCTATGGGCGGCGAAGTGCTTCTCAAGGCCGCTGTACGCGGGCCAGTAGTCGGTGTAGATGATCGACTGTGGCTCGACCCACTCGATGACCTTGGCGTTCAGGCCGGGGCCACGACGGGACGGGAGCACGGTTGCCTTGATCCGTCCACCTCGCTCGACGGCAGCGAAGACGGTCGCTCTACTACGCTCGCGCAGTTTCTGCGCCTCCGAGCGCCGGGACGGTCCGAGCTTGATCTGGGTGTGCTCGCCCTGGCGCTTGCGTGGCTTGCCGTCTACGGACGCCTCATCGACCTCTACGTGGCCGGAGAGCTGGTCGTCGTCGGGTGCCATCAGCTTGTTGCGGATCAGGGTGAACATCCGCCACGCGGTCTTGTAGGTCACGCCCAGCTCGCGCTCAAGCTGCTTGGCGGACACTCCGCAGCGAGTGCTCGTCATCAGGTGGATGGTGAAGAACCAGAACTGCAGCGACGTCGAGGACTTGTGGAAGATGGTCCCGGCGAGCGGGTGCAGGTGGTAGCCGCAGGAGTCGCAGTCCCACGCTGGTCGTTCAGCGACTCTGTGGAACTTACGGACGCGCTCGCACTTCGGGCACTCGGCGTGCGACCCATCCTCCGAGAACCGGTTACGCCACAGCCAGTCCAGGCAGGCGGCGTCGTTCGGGAACTCGCGCATGAACTCCATGAGCGAGTAGGAGGACTCGGAGGCTTCGGCTCTGACCGGTTCGTTGTGGTCTACAGGAGCCATTACCGGCCTTCCCGCTCGATCTGTTCGGCTCGTTCATCGGGCAGGAGCCAGCGCCCAACGCGCGGTGAGATCGTTGACGCGCGCGCTGCCGTCCAGCGGCCAAAGCGCGGAAAGAGCCATCCCATCCGCAGAACGCCGGCACCGATTGCCAGCGCCACGATCACGACTGAAAGGACGATCTCGAAGACCATGGCGTCCATTCTCCCACACAATCTACCCCCTGTCAAGGGATATATGTGATATCGATCACAGAGGCGAGTGTGTTTCGATTCGCGACCGGCGCCTGACGCCCCGCGCCCGCACCGCCAGCATTTGTGTGTAAGGGTGTTCCCGCGATGGGCAAGCGCCGTCTGGACACACTGCTGGCCGAGCGTGGGCTGTTCCCGTCGCGCAGCCGGGCGGCGGCGTCGGTGATGGCGGGAGAGGTGTTCGTGACACCGACCCGACCCGCCGCTGCTGGCGGCGCGGGCGAGCGCCGCGCGGCCAAGCCGGGCGAACTGGTGGACGAGGAGATGGGCGTCAGGGTCGCGGAGCGTCCGGCGTTCGTCTCGCGTGGAGGCATCAAGCTCGCGAACGCGATGGCGGCGACAGGGCTGGACGTGCGCGGCAGGCGCGCGCTGGACGTGGGCGCCTCGACGGGCGGGTTCACCGACTGCCTGCTCCAGCGCGGGGCGCGCGAGGTGATCGCGGTGGACGTCGGCTATGGGACGCTCGACTATCGCCTGCGCAGCGACCCTCGCGTGTCGGTGCTGGAGCGCACGAACGCCCGCGCGCTCACGCCGGAGATGCTCCCGGCGGCGCGCGTGGGCCCTGACGATCCCCCCGATCTTGCGAGCGTGGACGTGTCGTTCATATCGCTGGGCAAGATTCTCGGAGCGGTGCTCGGCTGCCTGGATGGCGGCTACGACGTGCTCGCCCTGGTCAAGCCCCAGTTCGAGCTGGGACGCGGCCGGGTGGGGAAGGGCGGCGTCGTGCGTGCGCCTGAGGATCGCCGCGAGACGCTCGTGGCGGCGGGCGCGAGCGCGCTGGCGCTGGGTGCGGCGGTCGTGGGCTACTACTCCTCGGGGCTGCCCGGCCCGAAGGGCAATCGGGAGACGTTCGTGTGGCTGGCGGACCCCGCCCGTCGAGCGGGGACGCGTGACGCGGCGGATCTCGAGCGGATGGCGCGCGAGGTCGAGCCGTGAGGGAGATCACGGTGTTCACGCATCGCCGCGCGGACGACAGCGTGAAGGCGCTCGCGCTGCTGGCGGATCGCGCGGCGCAGGCCGGCGTGACGCTGCGCCTGGACGAGGAGGAGACGCTCAAGCACGGCTTGGTGGCGGCTCCCGGCCTGATGGTTGACGCGCCGACGAAGGACGACGTCGAGCTGTGCATCGTGCTCGGCGGCGACGGCACGATCCTGCGCGCGCTGCAGCGCTACGCGGGCACGGGCGTGCCGGTGTTCGCGATCAACTTCGGCCAGATCGGCTTCCTGGCGACCGTCGAGCCGCAGGACATCGAGGACGGCATACGTCGCGCGCTGAGCGGCGACTTCGAGCTCTTGCGGCTCCCGGCGATCGTGCTCGACGGTCCCGACGACCGCTCGCAGAACGGCACGCAGACGGCGATCAACGACGTCGCGATCCACCGCAAGGTCGGCGAGCGCGTCGCCAAGCTCGCGTACGCGCTCGACGGCGAGGAGGCCGGGAGCGTGCGCTGCGACGGCCTTGTCGTTGCGACGCCGGCGGGGTCGACCGGCTACAACCTCGCCAATGGCGGCCCGGTGATGGCGTGGGGGGTGGAGGGGTTCGTCGTGTCGTTCATCGCGCCGCACTCGATGAGCGCGCGCGCGCTGGTGGTCGCGCCCGACGACCGGCTGACGATCTACAACCGCTCGCGCGAGCCGCTCGATGTGGCGGTCGACGGTCGCCCTTCCGGCGAGATCCCGGCGGGCGGGCGGATCGAGGCGCGCTTCGTCAACGATGTGGGAACGATCGCCCAACTGCCGGGCTCGTCGTTCTATCGCCGGCTGCGCGAGAAGTTCGGGCGCCTGGCGAGCTGAGCGGCCGGGCCAACGGGCGTCGATCCGGGCGCTTGGCTCAGGCGACCTTCGCGTCGCGATGCGCGAGCGCTGCCGCGTCGGCTGCCGCGCCGGGGCGCTGCATCGAGGCGATGAACTCGTCGAGCTGCGCCCTGGAGAAGCGTCGCTGGCCGCCGGGCGTCCTGTAGCAGTCGATGTGGCCGGCGTCCGTCCAGCGACGCACGGTCGCTAGCGAGACGCCCACATAGCGAGCCGCCTGCGAGCTCGTGAACACGAGTTGGCGCTCGTTGCGTGGTTGGGTTGACGGCACGGACACGGGCATTGCTGGGCCTCGATCGGTTGGGGGTCAACCCGTGCTTCGTCCGAAAGCGCCGGGAACTTGAGCGCCGGGGAGGTTTGTGGGCGTTTGGACTGCTGCGGCGCCCGTGAGCGCTCCAGAAAGGGCGGCGATCACGGCGTACGGCGCGCCGAGCCAGGGCGGTCTGCGTGGCCCGCGTGGACCCTTCCTCTGCAAGCAATCGTGCAAGTAGCTACTTGATGTGGGTGATTACTGATTGTTCCTGTACTATCGTGCGCAAACCTACTCATGTGTCCCCGTCGATCCAGGCGGCATGGACACAGGCAAGGGCTCGCGAAGTTGCGCAAACGCGATGGAGACAGGAGACAAAATGGTTGAACCGCACGGTTACTAGGAACTTGTAGTGACGAGGGCGCCACCGATATGGCGCCCTCGTTGTTTCTCTAGGCCAACCTGAGGACAGCTCAATGGCGCAGGCTCGGGAACCTTCCGGGCGCCTGCGAACCCGCCTGCGGCCGGGGTTCGGCCATGTCACGTACCCGCCGGTCGAATTCGAGATCGGCCTCGAAGTTGGCGTCATCGGTGGAGGCAAGCTCGCCGCGCTCGAGCAGTCCGACGAAGCTCTCGACGAGCTCGCCGTCGAGCTGCCCGTTGGTGGCAGCGTGGCGCAACTCGGCCATCGCCTCATCAGCTCCCATCGCCGCCCGGTAGCTGTCGCGGGCGGTCATCGTGTGGTAGACGCAGCAGATCGCGAGGATCCGCGACTCCAATGGGATCTCTTTGCCGATCAGGCCCGCCGGGTAGCCACCGCCGTCCACACGCTCGTGGTGGTAGAGGATCGCGTCCGCCGCGGCGCCGTAGCCGTCGAGCGCGCCGACCAGTTCGGCTCCGTCCTGAGGGTGGCGCTTGACGATCTCCTGATCCTCCGGGCGTACGACGTCCGCGTGCAACACGCTGTCGGGCCACGTGAACTTGCCGATGTCGTGCAGCAGTCCGGCGGTGCGCACGACTTCCTGTTCCTCCTCCGAGCAGCCGGTCTCACGCGCCAACGCGGCGCAGTAGCGGGCGACCGCGGAGGCGTGGCGGCTGGTCGTGGGGTCGCGCATCTCGAGTGCCCTGACAAGCGTTCTCAGGACTCCCATCTGCAGCGAGACGAGGTGGATCGTGCGAGCCTGCAGCTGCTCGGCGCGGTCCTCGGAGCGCAGCAGCGCCACCGTCAGGTGCCGGAAGATCAACAGCACGGGGATCGCGGCCAGGAGGATCGGCAGCCCGGCGCTCCGGTACGCGAGCACGAGGATCGCGGCGACGAGGCCCACGGCGAGCTCGCCCGGGAGCAGCGGCAGGAACAGCTCCTGCACCAGCCGCTTGAACGGGCGACCTTCCTTGGCGTGCAGGTCCAGGGCGAACAGCGCGAAGTTGACACCCAACAGGACGAACAGGGCTCCGAGCAGGACCAGTCCGAAGACGAGGCTCTGCGCCAGGTGCTGGCTGTGGCTGCCGGCGACGTCGCCTGCGGCTGCACGCACGATCAACCCGCCGGCGAAGGCGGCGACTCCGAACGCGGCGAAGTTCGTCAGCCATTGTGCCGGCGGGCGACGCCCGACAGCCGAGTGCAGGCCGATCGCGGCGATGCCGCACACCGCGGCCGGCGCAGGTCCGAGTAGGCCCATGGCAAGCACCATCGCGCCAAGCGAGGCGCTCAGCACGCCGTGGCCCGTCTCGACCGTGAACCACTCCCCGCCGAGCGCGATCACGAGCAGCAGTGCGACGAGCGCGAAGGGATGCCATTCAGCCGGGCGCGAAAGCCACGCGGCGGCAACGACCGTGCCTGCCAGTAGCAGGGCCTCGGCCGCCCAGGCGAGACGTCTCGTGAGCTTCGACGCAGGCATGTGATTGCTCTGTCGTCCTTAACGACCGTCGCGCTGTAGGACTTGAGGTGCTGGTCGGGCGCCTGCGTGAGGCAGTCGCTTTCACTCGGTCGCGGGCGCGGGAGGCCGTGCGCCGGCGTCCTGCGCCCCGGAGCTCTCATCCGCCACGGCGACGTGGACGTCGCCACTCGGCTCGGCTTCGAGCCCCGTGAGCGTCAGGTGCACGAACCCGATGGTCGCGGTCGCCGCCACCGACCCGAGAACCAGGAAGGCGACCCGCGCTGAGCTGATCGCGACGAGCGCGCCGCCCAGCGGCAGGCCGATCGCCAGGCACAACGCGCCCATCGATTCGACGGCGCCCATCAGGCGGCCGTGCAGGTGCTGCGGTGTCAGCCGCTGCACGAGGCTGATCAGCGATGGCCACTCGAGGCCATTGCCGATCCCGCCGATGAGCGCGGCGACGCACGCGAGCGCGAGCGAGGGCGCCACGGAGAAGCCGACGAAGGCGGCGCCGAGCATGAAGATGCCGGCGCTCAGCATCCACCCGAGCCCGCGCTTGACAGAGCGCGCGAAGAAGATGCTCGCGAGCACCGCGCCCGCTCCCCATGACGTCACGAGCAGGCCGTAGCCGCGGTCGCCGGCGTGCAGCGTCGCCTTCGCGTATGTGACCTCGATCGGCCCGGCGGCCTGGATGAAGATCAGCGCCGCGATCTCGGTCAACAGCAGCCTGCGCAGCGAGGCGACCTCGTTGATGTGCGACCAGGCGGCGCGCAGGCGGGCGCGGGCGGACTCTGCGCCGGCCTCTTCGACATGGGGATGCAGGTCGGCGAGCAGCGCGCCGCAGATCACGAACGAGCCAACGTCGATGAACAGCGCGGCTGGCGCCCCGGTGGCGGCGACGACCGCGCCGCCGATGGCGGGCCCCGCCACGAACGAGATCGAGAAGCCGATGTTCAGCGCCGCGTTGGCCTTGCGTTCCGCCTCCCGCACTCGATCCTCGAGGCTCTCGCCGGGGCCGGTCGTGCCCGCGGGCTGCGTGTTGACCTGCTCGCGCGCGACCCGCGCGACCTCTGCTCGCAGCAGTGCGCTGGCGGCCAGCGCGGCCGTCCCGTCGAGCAGTGCGAGCATCAGCACGCCCGCCAGCGAGAAGTGCCACAGGAGCACCGCGAGCGCGGCGGTGGCGATAGCCTCGAAGAAGTACAGGCCGCTCAGCTCGCTGCGCCGCGCCGAGGCCTCGACGCGGGCGACGAGCGCGGGCACGAGGAACGCAGGCAAAGCCTGCCAGGCGAACAGCAGCGCCGCCACGGCGAGCGCGCTGTGGGTGTGATCGAAGACCGCCAGCGAGAGCGCGACGAGCCCCACCCAGGAGCCCAGTCTGTTGACCGTGTAGGCGAAGATGATCCGGCGCAGCCGCGGCGATGACAGCGGGGAGGACACGCCGCGCACGCTAACGCCTGCCCGCGACGGCCTCGCCGCTGGGACCGCTGGTTAGGACCGACGCGCCCGGGCGCGCCGCTCGTGGCGAAGACTGCGTTTGGCGGCTCCGAGGTCGACCACGTGCAGGCCGGGTAGACGCCGGGCGAGGATACGCGTGAGCGCGCTCGCGGAGGCTTCCTCGAGCGGCCCGCCGATGATCACCATGCGACAGCCGCCGACGCGCTCGAATACCTGTGAGACCGTCGAAGCCTCCAAGAAGGACGTACCCGCGGGCATTTTCTGAGTCAGATCGTCGAGCAGCGCTCCCCGCCGTGCGACGTCGGCGTCGGCGATCAGCACGCGCGAGCTCACTCCCGCGAGGCACAGCTCGAGATGCTGCGCGCTCAGCGGCCCCCTGGCCTCCGTGCCGGCCTCGCTGCCCACCATTCGAATCATGCGGTCTGAAAGGCGGTTTGTATGTAGGGCCGACGGTGCCGATCGTGTCGTCCCAAAGGTGCAAGGCGTTGTCGTCCCTTGCAGACGTTGGATCGGTCCTGCCCAACCGCTACCGTCCATCGGGTGGAGGCCGGCACGCCAGGGGTGACGCGACCGATCGATGTGATCATCGCCGACGACCACGCGGTCGTGCGCGACGGCATCCGCGCGGTGCTGCAGCGCGAGGGCGGCGAGTTTCGCGTCGTCGCCGAAGCCGCCGACATCCCGTCGATGATCCGCGAGGTGCGCGAGCACAAACCGGACCTGCTGACGCTCGATCTGACGATGCCCGGAGGCTCGAGCCTGGGGGCGCTGCCGTCGTGCTTCATCTCCCATCCCACGCTCGCCGTGGCGATCCTGACGATGCGCGAGGACCCCGAGTACGCGCGCCAGGCGCTGCGGGCGGGCGCGCGAAGCTATGTGCTCAAGGAGGCCGAGCCCGCGGAGCTCCTGCAGGCGTTCCGCCTAGCGGTCGCCGGCGGCAACTACCTGCACCCGCGGCTGGGCGCGCTGATGGCCACCGGCGAGGACGGCGTGACCGACGGCGTCGTGCTGAGCGAGCGCGAGCGCGAGGTCGTGAGGCTGATCGCCAACGGCTACACCAACCCCGAGATCGCAGAGCAGCTGAACGTCGCCGAGCGCACGGTCAAGACCTACCGCGCCCGCGCGATCGAGAAGCTCGGGTTCTCCTCGCGCGCTGAGATCACGGCGTACGTACGTCGCACGGGCCTCGCCGACTAGTACGCTCACCAAATGGCCTCCGCTGGATCTAGCCTCCCAGTAGAGGGCTACCGACTGACGGACATATCGCCGCGGGCCTTCCAGCACCCGGCCGACCGCGCTGCGACCGCCGCGCTCGGTTCGATCCCGTACCTCGACACCGTCGTTCGCAAGCTGATCGAGCTGGGCTACGAGCGCGCGCTACGCCAGAGCTACCTCGGCTCCTCGGTACGGCTCTCCGAAGATCAGCTGGGCGAGGTGTGGCGCGAGCACGCGATCGCGTACGCGACGCTCGACATGGTCGACGTGCCCGACCTGTACCTGACCCAGTACCCGTCGCCCAACGCACTCGCGATCGGCGCGCGCCGGCCGATCGTGGTCGTCCAGTCAGAGCTCGTGCACCTGCTCGATGGTCCGCAGCGGCGTGCGGTGTTCGCGCACGAGGCCGCGCACATCCTCTCCGACCACCAGCTCTACCGCACGGCGCTTGCGATCCTCGTGCTGATGACCCGCAGCTCGCGGCTGCCGTTGCCGCTGGCGCCGGTCCGTAGCGCGCTGCTGGAGTGGGGCCGCGCGACCGAGCTGAGCGCGGACCGCGCCGCGGCGCTCGTCACGCGCGACCCGCTGGTGGTGTGCCGCACGCTGATGTCGCTGGCCGCCGGTGCGATGGTCGAGGAGCTCGACCTTGACGTGTTCATGCGCCAGGGCATGGACTACCAGGAGAAGGGCGGCGGGCTCGAGCGCCTGACGAGGCTGATGATCGACCTCGGCGTCACGCACCCGATGCCTGTCAAGCGCACGCACGAGCTGATGGCGTGGGTGCACTCCGGGGATTACGACCGCATCGCCGGGGGCGAGTATCCGCGCCGCGGCGATCCCGTCGATCCGCGCGCCGACACTGGCGACGCGGTGTCCTTCTACGCCGAGCGCATCCGCGACGGCTTCCGCGACGCGGGCGAGTCGGTCAACTCGGTCGGCAAGCAGCTCGCCGGATGGCTGCGGGGGAACGGCGGGAGCCCGGACGGTGACGGCGACGTCGGCGGGGAAAAGGCCGGGGAGCCCTCCGAGGAGATCTAGCTGGAGCCGCTGCCGAGCGGCCCGGTCACTCGTAGGAGGTGTGCAGAGCGTCTGCGCTGACGGCGGGACGCCCGGCGAGTGGCACGGTGAGGCGCATGACCGTGCCGCGCTCGGGAGCGGGTGCCCATTCGAGCTCGCCGCCGACGAGCTCCGCGCGCTCGCGCATACCCGACATCCCGAACCCGCCCTCCAGGCCGTCGCCGCGCGGGCCGAGCCGCGTTGCGTCCGGCAGCCCGCGCCCGTCGTCGGTCACCGACGCATGGATCGTGCCGTCGCGCGCGGTCACGTTGATCACCGCCTCCGTCGCCTGCGCGTGGCGGCTGACGTTCGTGAGCGCCTCCTGCACGACCCTGTAGATCGTGCTCTCGAGCTCGGGGTCAAGGCGCCGGCCGCCATTCTCCTGCGCCGCGTCGTGCTCGGCGCCCGCCATGCCGCTGAGGTCGATCTCGGTCTTGACATCCAGCCCGTCGATCGCCTGGGCGCGCCTGGCGAGCGCCTCGAGCGCGGCCGCCAGCCCGAGATCGTCGAGCGCCGCCGGGCGCAGCTCGGTGATCAGGTGGCGCAGGCCGTCGATCTCAGTGCCGAGGCCCTCGAGCGCCGCGTCCACGGCCGCACTCAGCGCCTGCTTGTCCTCGAGGTCGCGGGCGTTGGCCAGCTGCAGGCGCAGCGCGCCGATGCCCTGGATGCTCTCGTCGTGGATCTCGCGCGCCCAGCGCGTGCGCTCGCGCTCGCGCGCTTCCATGCCGTAGCGCAGCCGTTCGATCTCCACCGAGCGCTCCGCCGCGAGGCGCTGTGACACGCTCGACGCGAATGCGCTCAAGGCCTGACGGTCGGGGTCGCGGAAGCTCCCGCTCTCGCGCAGCGCGATCACCATGCCGCCGCCGTGGCCCTCCATGCTCAGTGGCTCGACCAACACAGCGCGTGCCTCTAGGCCCAGTTCGTGCAGCCATGCCGCCTCCTGGCCGCGAGGGCGGTCGAGCGACACGGGCGTGCCCTGCAGGTAGAGCGCGCCGGTCGCGCTGCCCTGTACGGGCATGATGCGCCTGCGCACGGTCCCGGCGCCGCTGCTCGCAGCCACGCGCAGCTCGCCACGCTCCTCGATCACCACGAGCACCGCGCTCGCGTCGAGCAGCGCCAAGCCTCGATCGGCCATCAGCCGCAGCAGCCACAACTCTGAACCGGAGAGCACGAGACGGGATTATGGACCGCTCGCCGGCAGGCGCGCGGTCCTCGCCTCTGCCGGTTGGCGAGTCTGCGCGGCGGCTCGGTCGGGCGCCGGAGGGTGGCCGGGCTGCTCGCCGTTGGCGCCCTGCTCGCCGTTGACGCTGCGCATCGCGGCGCGCGCGCGTCCCACCATGTCCTGTGCGGTCACGTCCCCGTGCCACGCCGAGAGCCCCACCGAGATCTGCAGCGGCTGGCGCGTGCCGCCGGCTTCGATCTTGATCGTGCGCAGCCGCTCGAGCGCGCGCCGGGCGACGATCTCTCCGCGCGGCCCGTCGGCGCCTGGCAGCAGGATCAGCAGATCCCTCCCTGCGCTCGCCTCGTCCAGTCCCACCCGGCCGACCCGATCGAAGCGGCGCAGCTCACGCCGCAGCGCGCTCGCGACATAGTCGATCGTCTGCTCGCGCAGCTCCCCGCCATGCTCGCGTGCCATCTGATCGAGGTTGTCGATCACGAGCAGCAGGCAGCTGAGGCCGGTGCTGTGGCGTTCGGCGCGGCCGATCTCCTCCTCCAGGCGGTCGCTCAGCGCCGCCGGTGTGAGGCAGTCATCCACGCTCGGCTGAAGCCGATCGGAGCGCGGATTTGAGTCGCTGGCAGCCATGCCGTGTAGCGGACGAGTGTACGCGGGTGTAGGTAGTCCTTCCTGGACCGCTTTCATGATTATGCCCGCCCGCGAGCGTCCGGACAAGTGGCGCACGCCAACCGAGCGGCGCGCGCTCGCTCTTGCGGGCGCTTCCGCGCCGACCGCGTCGGTGCGATCCGTCCCCATGCGCTGGTAGACCACGTACGTGCTGCAAGAGCTGCGTGTCGAAAACCTGCTGCTGATCGAGCGGGCGGAGCTGCGCCTGTCGCCGGGCTTGAACGTGCTCACCGGCGAGACCGGCGCTGGCAAGACCGTGCTGGCGCACGCGCTCGACCTGCTGCTCGGCGGGCGCGCACGGCCGGGAATCGTCCGTCCCGGAGCGGGCGAGGCGTACGTCGAGGGCATATTCGACCTCCCCGAGGGCCTGCGAGCGCAGCTCGGCGAGCGCGTCAGCCCCGATGCCGAGGAGCTCGTGATCGCCCGTCGCGTCGGCGCCGACGGGCGTACCCGCGCCTACCTGGGCGGGCGCTCGGCGAGCGTTTCCGATCTACGCGACATCGCGGGCACGCTGCTGGCGTTCTACGGTCAGCACGAGCACCGCAAGCTCACGCTGTCGGCAGCGCAGCTGGAGATCCTCGACAGCTTCTGCGCCGGCGACCATGCGGCGCGACTGGGCGCCTGCGCGCAGGCGTTCGCGCAGACGCGGCTGCTCGAAGAACGACTCGGGGAGCTGCGCGAGCTCGCCTCCCAGCGCGAGCGCGAGCTCGACCTGCTCGAGTACGAGATCTCGGAGATCGACGCGCTCGCCCCGGACGAGCGCGAGCACGAACAGCTGCTCGGAGCACGCGAGCGCCTGCGCCGCAGCGACGCACTGCGCTCGGCGGCGGGCGCCGCAGCGGACGCGCTCGCGCCCGACGCGGGCGAGGGCGCCGGCGCCGCACAGCTGGCGGCCGCGGCCGCGGCGGGGCTGGATGCCCTCACCGGCGTCGACCCCGCGCTCGATGCGCTCGGCGAGCGGATGCGCGCGCTTGCGATCGAGTCTGAGGATCTGGCGGGCGAGCTGCGCGATTACTGCGAGCGGGCGGCCACGCACGGCCTCGAGGAGATCGCCGGCCAACTCGGGGAGGACGTCTCGCTTGACGCGCTCGAAGCGCGCCTGGCCGCGACTGAGCGGCTCGCGCGCAAGCACGGTGGCAGCGTGGGTGCGGTGTTGGAGTACGCGCTGCGTGCCCGTGCCCGCCGCGACGAGCTCGCGGGCGCGGAGGTCGCGCTGGCACAGGTCACCGAGCAGCTAGGCGAGGCACGCGCCGCGCTCGAGCGTCATGTCCTGTCGGTGCGCAAGGCGCGCGAGACGGCGGCGCGCGGCTTCGCGGTCGCGGTGCGCGAGCAGCTCGGCTCGCTGGCGATGGGCGAGGCAAGCTTCGAGGTCCTGCTCGAGCGGCGCGAGCCAGGGCCGGCGGGCGGCGACTCGGTCGAGTTCATGATCGCGCCCAACCCCGGAGTGCCGGCGGGGCCGCTGCGTGAGATCGCCTCCGGCGGGGAGCTGTCGCGGGTGATGCTCGCGATCATGAGCGTCGCGGGCGCGTCAGCGGCGGACGCGACGCTCGTCTTCGACGAGGTCGACGCTGGTATCGGCGGGCAGACCGCGCGCGCGGTCGGCGCGCGGCTGCGCGAGCTGGGGGAGCGCAGGCAGGTGCTGTGCATCACGCATCTGCCGCAGATCGCCTCGCTCGGCGCGCGCCACTTCTCGATTGTCAAGGACACGAGCGCCGAGCCGACGCGCACCAGCGTCGTCCAGCTCGACGAGCGCGACGTCGTGGCAGAGCTGGTGCGCATGCTCGGCGCCGACAGCGACGACACGGTCGCGCGGCGGCACGCCCGCGATCTCAGGCGCGCTGCTTAAGGCCGTCGGCGAAAACCGCTGCACGCGCGGCGTTTCGCCCGTGTGGGCGTTACTCTCGCAACTGTGGCCGCAACGCGATCGATCGAGTCGCAGCTCGTGCCCGTGGGCAGCCTCGCCGGCCCGATCCGGCCCGGCAGGCGCACGAAGCTGCTCGTCAGGCACCTCGTGCGCGGTGACGTCGCGCTGATCGACCACCTGGACATCGATCGCGTCTCGGCGGAGGAGCTGATCGCGGCGGGCGCCGTCGCGGTGCTCAACTGCAGCCCGTCATCCGGTGGCAGCTATCCCAACCTCGGCCCGCAGCTCCTGGTGGAGGCGGGCATCCTGCTCGTCGACCTGCCCGACGACTCGCTGTTCAAGGCCGTCTCCGACGGCGACCCCGTCGCGATCCGGACCGTCCCCGCCACCGCTGAGCTCGAAGGGCCCGTCGCCCGCGCGACGCGGGCGGAGGTGCTGCGCAAGGGGCAGGTGCTCGCCAGCGGAGAGATCCTCGATCTCGAGCGCGTGTACGCCGAGACTGAGGCCCGCCGGCGCGAGATCGGCGACGCGCTCGAGCGCTTCGCGCACAACACGATCGACCACATGCGCGAGGAGCGCGAGCTGCTCGCCGGCAGGATCGCGCTGCCGCGCTTCGCGACCGACTTCCGCGATCGCTCGACGCTGGTCGTGGTCCGGGGCGTCGGGCACCAGCGCGATCTGCGCGCGCTGCGACCGTTCATCCGCGACCTGCGCCCCGTGATCGTCGCCGTCGACGGTGGAGCGGACGCGCTGCTCGAGGAGGGACTGACGCCGAGCATGATCGTCGGCGACATGGACTCGGCGTCAGAGACGGCGCTGCGCTGCGGCGCGGAGCTTGTAGTGCACTCCTATCCCGATGGCGACGCGCCCGGCCGTCATCGCCTGGAGCAGCTCGGCCTGCCGTTCAAGCTCGTCGGCGCGCCCGGCACGAGCCAGGACGTCGCGCTGCTGGTCGCCGCCGAGAAGGGCGCGCGCCTGATCGTGTCCGTCGGTTCGCAGTTCAACCTCGTCGACTTCCTCGACCGCAACCGCAAAGGCATGTCCTCGACGTTCCTCACGCGCCTGCGCATCGGCGAGATCCTCGTCGACGCCAAGGGCGTCAGCCGTCTGTACCGGCCGCGTCCGGGCCTGACGCCGCTGCTGCTCGTGATCGCCGCCGGGCTGCTGGCGATGGCCGTCGTCGTGTGGCAGACGCCGGCGCTGCGCGACGTGGCGGAACTGCTCTGGCTGCAGCTGCGGGCGCTGTTCGGCGCCGGCTGACCCTCGCGCGAGCGCACATGTTCGACTACCGCTACCACGCGCTGTCCCTCGCGGCTGTCCTGCTCGCGCTGATGATTGGCGTGCTCCTGGGCGTGGCGATTGGTGACTCCAATCTGGTCTCCTCGGCCAAGAACGGCATCGTCCACAACCTCGACTCGGAAGTCAGCCAGGCACGCCTCCAGGCGGGCCAGCTCCAGACCCAGCTCGGCGACGAGGAAGTGTTCGTCAAGGGCCTGTACCCGCTCGCGGTGCACGAACTGCTCGCCGGGCGCACGATCGGGGTGGTGTTCCTCGGCGCCTCCTCCGATCAGGTCGACGGGCTCGTGCGCACCGCCGTCGCCGCGGCCGGAGGGAACGTCACGACGGTCGTGGCGGTGCGCGAGCCGCTCGACCTCGCCGCGATCGCGCACGAAGCGGCCGGCACGCACTACGCCGCGCTCGCCACCTCCACCCAGCTGCTGGAACGCCTCGGCAACCTCGTGGGCCGCCAGCTCGTCAGCGGCGGGCCGGCCGTGGACCGCGAGCTCGTCAGCCGCGTGCGCGCGAGCCTGTTCAGCGCGTTCGACGGGCAGCTCACGCGACTGGAAGGGCTCGTCGTGATGCGCGCCGAACCGGCGGGCATGAGCGCCGCGCAGAGCGAAGCGAGCGCCGCGTTCGAGTCAGGCCTGCTGGCGGGGGTGGCCGCGGCGAACGTGCCGGCGGTCGGCGTCGAGCTGAGCAGCACCACGCCGTCGCAGATCCCTTGGTACAGGGGCAAGAGCATCTCGAGCGTCGACGACCTCGACAACCTCGCCGGCCAGGCCGCGCTCGACTACGCGCTCGCCGGAGCCCATGGCGCTTTCGGCACCAAGTCGACGGCCAGCTCGCTGCTGCCGAGCATCGCCACGAACGGCGCCGGCCAGCCCTGAGACTGTCCGCTCGCGTCGCTAGCTTCCACGCATGCACGCCCTGCCCTTGCTCGTCTCGCTGGCAGTGGCCGTGATCCTCGCTCCAGCGCTGCTGCGCGCGCTCAGCGCAGGTGGTCACACGCGCGCCAACTACCGCGGCCGCGCGCTGCCGTTCCCGTTCGGAGTGCTGGCGCTCGCGGCCGCGCTGATCGCGCTGATCCCGCTGACGCTGCTCGCGCGGCTGGCCTCCACCCAGGTCTTTCACCCCGAGCTCGTGCCGATCGCCGTGTACGCCCTCGGCGTCCTCGCGCTCGGGCTGCTCGACGACACGCTCGCGCGCGACGGCCACGATGGCGACCGTGGCGAGCGTTCTGGCGGCGACGGACACGCCCCCCCGCGCGGCTGGCGCGGCCACGGAGCGGCGGCGCTGCGCGGCGAGCTGTCCACGGGCATGCTGAAGGCCGCCGGCTCACTCGGGCTCGCGCTGCTCGCGATGAGCTACCTGGGACTGCCGAACGGACGCTGGCTGCTGGCGACGGGCGTGCTCGTGCTGGCAACCAACGTCTTCAACCTCCTCGACCTGCGCCCCGGGCGCGCGACCAAGGCGTTCGTGGCGTTCGGCGCCGGCCTGACGATCGGCTCGTCCGACCTGCGCCCGCTGTGGGCGCTCGGCCTGTTCGCCGCCCCGGCGCTCGTGGCGGGCGTGTACGACCTGCGCGAGCGCGTGATGCTCGGTGATACCGGCGCGAACCTGCTCGGGGCGCTCGCGGGCCTGTGGCTGGTGCTAACGCTGTCTGGCACCGGGCAGCTGATCGCGCTCGTCCTGCTCGCCGGAATCACGGTATATGGGGAGTTGCGCTCGATTTCTGCGCTGATCGAACGGACTCCGGGGCTGCGCCAACTAGACTCCTGGGGCAGGCCCACATGAGCATGCACTACTCCGACCGCCACGCGCAGGCGCCCAGCAAGACCCGGTTCATCTTCGTGACCGGCGGCGTCGTCTCATCGCTCGGCAAGGGGATCGCGTCGGCGTCGATCGGGCGGCTGCTCGTCGCCCGTGGGCACACCGTCGGGCTGCAGAAGTTCGACCCGTACATCAACGTCGACCCCGGCACGATGTCGCCCTACCAGCACGGTGAGGTGTTCGTGACCGAGGACGGCGCCGAGACGGACCTCGATCTCGGCCACTACGAGCGCTTCACCGACGCCAACACCAGCCACGCTTCCAACGTCACCGCCGGCGGCATCTACGACACCGTCATCAGGCGCGAGCGCCGTGGCGACTACCTCGGCGGGACCGTACAGGTCGTGCCGCACATCACCGACGAGATCAAGCAGCGGATCGCGCTGATCGCGGAGTCCTCCGACGTGGACTTCGTGATCACCGAGATCGGCGGCACCGTCGGGGACATCGAGTCGCTGCCGTTCCTCGAGGCGATCCGCCAGTTCCCCGTGGACGTCGGGCGCCGGCGCTGCATGTTCATCCACCTGACGCTCGTCCCGTACATCGGCCACGCTGGCGAGCTCAAGACCAAGCCCACCCAGCACTCGGTCAACGAGCTGCGTCGCATCGGCATCGCGCCGGACATGCTCATGTGTCGCTCCGAGGGCTCGCTGTCCACTGACATACGCAAGAAGATCGCGCTGTTCGCGAGCCTGCCGGTCGAGGCGATCGTCTCGGCCTGCGACGTTGACAACATTTACAAGGTGCCGCTCACCTTCCGCGAGCAGGGGGTCGACGACTTCATCCTCGAGCACTTCGGCGAGACCGAGCCGTCGCCCGCGCCCGACCTGTCGCGCTGGAGGGAGCCGATCGAGCGCTGGGAACGCGCGACGAAGACCGTGCGCATCGCGCTGGTCGGCAAGTACGTGCAGCTCGAGGACGCCTACCTGTCGGTCTCCGAAGCGCTCCGTCACGCCGCCTCGCTGCAGGACGCCAAGGTGCAGGTCGAGTGGATCGACTCCGAGAGCCTGGAGGGCGGCGACGCGCAGGAGATCGTCTCCCAGCTCGGCGACGTCGACGGCATCCTGATCCCCGGCGGCTTCGGCGGACGCGGCATCGAGGGCAAGATCGCCGCCGCGCAGTTCGCGCGCGAACGCCAGATCCCGTACCTGGGCATCTGCCTCGGCATGCAGGTCGCCGTCGCCGAGTTCGCGCGCAACGTCGCTGGCATGGAGGGCGCGAACTCGACCGAGTTCGACATCGAGACGCCCTACCCGGTCATCGACCTGCTGCCCGAGCAGAAGGAAGTGGCCGACCTCGGCGGCACCATGCGCCTGGGAGCCGACCCGATCAAGCTGCACTCCGAAAGCCGCGCCCTGGAGATGTACGGTGAGGCCGTCATCTACGAGCGCCATCGCCACCGCTACGAGGTCAACAACCGGCTGCGCAAGCGCCTGCAGAGCGCGGGCCTACGCGTGTCTGGCACCTCGCCCGACGAGCGCCTGGTGGAGGTGATCGAGCTCGACGATCACCCGTTCTTCGTCGCCTCGCAATACCACCCCGAGTTCAAGTCGCGGCCCGAGCGCCCCGCGCCCCTGTTCCGCGACTTCGTCGCGGCCGCGCTTAGGCGCGTAGGCGGACAGGACGACTCCGCGGACGTCTCGCCGTCGCCGACGCCTTCGCGGTCACAGGCGCAGCGCGCCAGCATGTCGTGACGGTACCCGCGTCGCTGTCAAGAGTCGGTGATCTTGAGCGCCGTTATCTGGGCGGCACGTTCGCCGAGCTGTGCCGGATCGAGAGCCCGTCCGGAAGCGAGCGCGCGTGCGCAGAGCGGGTGATCGCGGAGCTGCGCGCGCTCGGCATACAGGTCCACGAGGACGACGCTGGTCCGCGTGCGGGCTCGGACTGCGGCAACCTGCTCGCCTTCATCCCCGCCGCCGGTGAAGCGAGGAGCGAGCGGCCCTGCGTGCTGCTGTGCGCGCACCTGGACACCGTCCCGCTGCGCGCGCCGGTCGAGCCGGTGCTGATCGACGGCGGCTGGGAGAACGCCAACGACGGGATCCTCGGCGCCGACAACAAGGCCGCCATCGCGGTGATGCTCGCGCTCGCGCGCCACATCCGCCGGGAGGGCGCATCCTGCGACGTGGAGCTGTTGTTCACTGTCGGCGAGGAGGTCGCGCTGGCGGGCGCGCGCGCGTTCGATGCCACGCGCCTGCGCAGCGACTTCGGATACGTCTTCGACCACGCCTCGCCGATCGGCGAGCTGGTGCTCGACTCGCCCACGCACTTCCGCGTGCATGCCTCCTTTCGCGGCGCCGCCGCGCACGCGGGCATCCGCCCCGAGGACGGCCGCAGCGCGATCCTCGCGGCGGCGCGCGCCGTCGCCTCGATGCAGCTGGGCCGTCTCGACTACGGGACCACCGTCAACGTCGGCACCATCTCCGGCGGCAGCGCCATCAACGTCGTCCCCGAACACTGCACGCTCGCGCTCGAGGCACGCGCGCTCGGCGACGAGCGCGCCGAGGGCGTCGTCGCGGAGATCGTCGACCGCCTGCACGAGGCCGCCAACCTGCCCGACTGCGACTGCGACCTCGACGTTAACGTCGAGCGGACCTTCTCCGGCTTCCACCTGTCCCCGAGCAGCCCCGCCGTCCGCGTCGCCGAGCACGCGCTGCGCCGCTGCGGGCACGAGCCCATCCACATCTCAAGCGGCGGTGGCTCCGACGCGAACGCGCTGATAGCGCAGGGATTCCAGACGGTGAACCTCGCCAACGGCACCGAGCGCAACCACGAGCCGGGCGAGCGCGTGAGCGTGCTCGCGCTCGAGCAGATGCTCGACGTCGCGCTGGCGCTGCTGGACGAGGCAGCGACGCTCCCGCCAGCCGCGGCCCTGTAGCTTCCAGCGCCGATGCTGAAGCTCCGTCCCGCCACCGTCGTAGAGACGCTTGACACGAGCGCCGACACCGGCTCCCGCGACGCGGCGCGGGAGCGCCCGCGCGCCGGTGTGGAGCAGCGGCTGGTGGTCGAGCTCGCCACCGACGCCGACGCGGGCAAGCGTCGCGAGGCGATCGCGGACGTCGCGCTCGTGGGGCGCGCGGAGGTCGGCGACGAAGTGATCGTCAACGTGCAGGCGCTCGATCTCGGCCTCGGATCGGGAGGCTTCGACGTCGTCCACGTCAACCTCACCCGCGGCCTGGACGGCGGGGGCGAGCCCAGTCCCGCCCGCCCGCACGTGATGAAGCTCAACTACACGAGCCTGCAGCACGCCGTCACGCCCGTCGAGGACGGGGCGGGTGGTTCTCTGCTGCTGCCGCTGGCGCGCCCCGTGGCGGTGCTCGCCCTGCATGGACAGCTCGCCGCCGTCGCGTGGGCCTTCGCGCAGGGCGCGCCCGGCGCGCGGCTCGGCTACGTGCAGACCGGGGGCGGGGCGCTGCCGGGCGGGCACTCGCGCACCGTGCGCATGCTGCGCGAGCGCGGGCTGCTCGCCGGCCACGTGACCGCGGGCGCCGCGTTCGGCGGAGAGCAAGAGGCGATCACGGCCGCCGGGGCGCTGCATCACGGCCTGCGCGTGCTCGGGTGGGACGCGGCGGTGTGCGGGCCTGGCCCCGGGATCGTCGGATCGGGCTCGCCGCTGGGGCACGGCGGCATGGCCGCACTCGACTCCGCTCACGTCGCGCTCGCGCTCGGCTGCCCGACGCTGCTGGTCGCGCGTATCTCCTCCGGCGAGGAGCGCCAGCGTCACCGCGGCATCTCCCACCACACGCTCACCGTGCTCGACCTGCTGCTCGAGCCCGTCGCCGTGGCGCTGCCCGCCGGCATGCGCTCGCCGGTCGGCGCCGACCTGCGCGCCGGCCTCGGCGCGGTGTTCGGCGGCGCGATGCCCAACCAGCCGAGCCGCGAGCGCCGTTCGCCCGCGCTCGAGGTGGAGCGCCCCGCGCGCATCGCCCGGCACGACTGGCGCCGCGCGAGCATCGACCTGCCGTCCTTCGCTGCCAGCGGTCTGCCCGCCGAGACCATGGGCCGCGGCCTCGCGGCCGACCCGCTGTTCTTCGGCGCGGCGCTCGCCGCCGGCGGTGCGCTCGCCGAGCTGGCCGGCCGTTCCTCGAGCGAGCCGGTCGATTCCGAGGAGCTGCAGGAGGAGCGGCTGTGAGCGACGCCTTCGAAGCGCTCGGCGGTGAGACCGTCTACCACGGCCGACTGGTGGACGTGCGCATCGAGCGCTTCCGCCACGCCGATGGCGAAGAGGTCTCACGCGAGGTCGTGCGCCACCGCGGCGCGGTGGGGATCGTCGCCCACGACGGCGAGCACGTGTGGCTCGTGCGCCAGCCGCGCGAGGCGATCGGCGAGCCCGCCCTGCTGGAGATCCCCGCCGGACGCCTGGACGTCGCGGGTGAGCAGCCGCTGCAGGCCGCCCAGCGCGAGCTCGCCGAGGAGATCGGCCGCGGCGCGGGCAGCTGGGAGCCGATCGTCACCTACTACACCAGCGCCGGCTTCACCGACGAGCAGGTGCACCTGTTCGCGGCCACCGAGCTGCACGCCGCGCACGCCGACAGCGGCGAGGAAGAGCGCATCGAGATCGTCCCCTGGCCGCTGCGTGAGCTCCCCGCCGCGATCGCGGAGTGCCGCGACGCGAAGACGCTCATCGGCCTGTTGTGGCTCGCGCGTCGCCTGGGCATCTGAACGCCCGCTTGCACTGCCAAGGAGCACCCGCGCCGTCAGCGAAGCCCACGGTATGCCCTCAGTCGAGACCGTCGCGCCACCGACCGCCGGGATCGAGCCGCTGCTGCTGGACTTCCTCGCGTACCTCGAGCTCGAGCGCGGGCTCTCTCGCAACACGCTCGAGGCATACCGCTCCGACCTGCTGCAGTTCGGCGAGTTCCTCGCTCGCCGCGGGCTGACGCCGGCGCAGGCCGCCCACGGCGACCTCGCGGCGTTCCTGTCGGAGCTGTCGGTCGCGTCGAGCACGCTCGCGCGCAAGGCCGCGTGCCTGCGTTCCTTCTACCGCTACCTGCGCCGTGAGGGAACGATCGAGCACGACCCCACAGCCGACCTGCGCGGACCTCGAAAGCCCCAGCGCCTACCGCGGGTACTCACGCGCGAGCAGGTCGCGCGGCTGCTCGAGCAGCCGCGGGGGACGGCGCCGCTGGCGCTGCGCGACCGCGCGCTGATGGAGCTGATGTATGCGTGCGGGCTGCGCGCCTCGGAGGCCGTCGGGCTCGAGCTTGCGGACGTCGACCTCGAGGAGGGGCTGCTGTGCGCGCGCGGCAAGGGCTCCAAGGAGCGGATCGTGCCCGTCGGGCGCCAGGCCGTGGCGGCGCTGCTCGCGTACTGTCGCAGCGGGCGTCCCGCGCTGATCGAGGCGGGCTCCGCGCGCGCCGGCGCGCTGCCCGCGCAGCTGTTCCTCAACAGCAGGGGCGTCGGTCTCACGCGCCAGGGCCTGTACAAGATCATCCAGGGGCACGCGCGCCGCGCCGGCCTGCAGGAGCGCATGAGCCCGCACACGCTGCGCCACAGCTTCGCCACGCATCTGCTCGCCGGCGGCTGCGACCTGCGCTCGCTGCAGGAGATGCTCGGCCACGCCGACCTCGCGACCACGCAGGTGTACACGCACCTGTCGGCCGAGCGGCTGAAGCACGCCTACTTCAACGCGCATCCGCGGGCGACGAGCCAACGGTAGGCGCGCGGACGGCGAGCACACGGTAGACATGCGGCGATGAACGGGATCTCCTCGCCACCCGCCCGCCGTGCGTTCGTGGTCGTGATCGACGCCTGCGGTGTAGGCGCGCTGCCGGACGCGGCGGCCTACGGCGATGAGGGCGCCAACACGCTCGCGCACCTCGCCGACGCGATCGGCGGCCTCGAGCTGCCGGCGCTGCAGGCGCTCGGGCTCGGCTCGATCCTCGCGCTGCGCGGCGTGCCCGCGACCCCTGACCCGGCGATCCACGGGCGTCTTCACCTCCTCGGTCCCGGCAAGGACTCGATCAGCGGCCACTGGGAGCTGATGGGCGTGGTGACCGAGCACGCGCTGCCGACCTACCCGAATGGCTTCCCGCCGGAGCTCGTCTCGCGGCTCGAGCGGGCGTGTGGCCACGAGCTGATCTGCAACCGCGCGGACAACGGGCTCGCGGCGATCGAGGAGTTCGGCGCCGAGCACCTGCGCAGCGGCGCGCTGATCCTGTACACCTCGCAGGACTCCGTGCTGCAGCTCGCGGCGCACGTCGATCGCGTGCCGGTGGAGGAGCTATACGGCGCGTGCGCGGCGGCGCGCACGGCGATGGCCGGCGAGCACGCCGTCGGACGGGTGATCGCGCGGCCGTTCACCGGCGCCGCGGGAGCGTTCGCCCGCACCGACGGCCGGCGCGACTACGCGCTGACGCCGCCCGCGCGCAGCTACCTGCAGGAGCTCCAGGACGCCGGCGTGGAGGTGCACGGCGTGGGCAAGATCGGCGAGCTGTTCGCCGGCGTGGGCGTCAGCGTGTCGCACCCCGGCGCGACCAACGCGCGCGCGCTGCGCGCGCTCGACGAGCTCGCCGGGGAGCTGCAGCACGGGCTCGTGTTCGTCAACCTGATCGAGACCGACCAGGTGTACGGCCATCGCAAGGATGCGCGCGGCTTCGCCCGCGCACTGAGCGAGATCGACGCGCGTCTCGGCGATCTGCTCGAGCGCATGCGCGAGGACGACCTGCTGATCGTGACCGCCGACCACGGCGTCGACCTCGCTCACCCCGGGACCGACCACACACGCGAGTACGCGCCGCTGCTCGCCGTCAGCGGCGCGATGCTCGCCCGCCGGCGCGCGGGCGCGAGCCTCGGCGGAGCGCGCCACGACGGTCCGCTCGCGGACGTCGGCGCGACGGCGCTGCGCTGGCTGGCCGGACGCGACGCCGACGACCTTCCCGGCGATGCGTTCACAATCTAGGCCGCGATGCCCGAGCTGCCAGAGGTCGAGACGATCAGACGCCAGCTCGCGCCGCTGGTCGAGGGCCGGCGCCTGCTTCGGATCGAGGTGCTCGATTGGCGTTGGTCACGCCCGCTGGCGCCGCACGAGCTCGAGCAGGCGCTCACGGGCAGGCGCATCGAGCGCCTGGGGCGGCGCGGCAAGTACCTCGTGTGGAGCTTCGACGGGGACGTGCACCTCGCGCAGCATCTGCGCATGACCGGAGCGGTGCTCTCACAGCCCGACCCCGAGCCCATGCACACACGCGTGCGCATCGAGTTGAGCCGGACCCGCCTCGCCCGTCCCCGCAGGCTGGTGATCGTCGATCCGCGGCGTTTCGGCACGGGCGAGCTGCTGCTGGGCACGGACGCGCTCGAGGCGTTCTTCGCGGCGCGACTCGGCCTCGAGCCGTTCGACGAGGCCTTCACCGTCGAGCACCTGCGCGCGCTGGCGAAGGGCAGGACGGCGCCGATCAAGGCGTTCCTGCTCGACCAGCGCAGGATCGCCGGGGTGGGCAACATCTACGCCGACGAGGCGCTGTTCAGGGCGGGCATCCACCCGCGCCGGCCGGCGGGACGGGTCTCGCGCGATCAGTTCGCGCGCCTGCGCGACGGCGTGATCGCCGCGCTCAGCGCGGGCATCGACGCGCGCGGCGCGAGCATCGACGACTTCCGTCACATCGACGGCGTGCGCGGCTCCTTCCAGGACCAGTTCCTCGTGCACCTGCGCGCGGGCGAGCCGTGCGCAGTGTGCGGCACGACGATCTCAAAGACGGTCGTCGCCGGGCGCGGAACGTACGTGTGCGAGACCTGCCAGCCGCCGTTCAGGCAGCCAGGAGCTCGTCCAGCCGGCCGCTTTCCACGGCGGCCTGCACCTCGGTGAAGCCACCGATCAGAACGCCTGAGACGATCACCTGGGGGAAGCTCAGCATCCCCGTGCTGCGCGCGAGCTCCGCGCGCCCGTCGGGATCCTTGGAGAGGTTGATCTCCGCGAACTCCACCCCGCGAGCCTTCAGCAGGCCCTTCACGCGAGTGCAGAAGGAGCACGGCTCGGTCGTGTACACGACGACATCACTCATTACTTCATAAAATATAGCAACGGCGCGGGAGCTATCTCAAGGGACAGGGTGGGCCGTAATCGACGACGGCGCCAAAGGTTCCTCGCCCATGTCCGAGGCGTCTGCGAGGCCGGGGCTCTCGCGCAGGAAGCTCTCGACCACGTCGGCTGCGAGCGGGCGCGCGAACAGGAATCCCTGGGCGAGGTCGCATCCCTCGCGCTGCAGCTCCCGGACCTGACTGTGGTGCTCGACGCCCTCGGCGAGCGTCTGCAGGCCGAGCGCCTTGCCGAGCTGGATCAGCGTGTGCGTCAGCGCGTGCGCCTCGCTGGAGAGCTCGAGGCCGGTGATGAACGTGCGGTCGATCTTCAGCGAGTTGACCGGGAACTGGCGCAGGTAGGCCAGCGAGCTGTAGCCCGTGCCGAAGTCGTCGACCGCGATGCGCACTCCCAGCGCCTTCAGCTCGCTCAACAGCCGGGCGGTCTGATCGGGCTTACGCATCAGCACCGTCTCGGTGATCTCGATCGTCAGGCTCGCCGCCTGCAGGCCGCTGTCCTGCAGCGCCGCGCGAACTTCATCGACGAACTCGCCGCGTTCGAGCTGGCGGGCGGAGGCGTTGATGGAGATGTTCAGCGGATATCCCCTTCGATGCCACGCCGCGCCCTGCATGCAGGCCTGCTCGAGCACCCAGCGCCCGATCGGCACGATCGTGCCGTTGTCCTCGGCGATCGGGATGAAGACGTCAGGGGAGATCACCCCGCTGACGGGATGGCGCCAGCGAAGCAGCGCCTCGACGCCCACGACGCGCTCGCTCTCGAGATCGAGCATCGGCTGGTAGACCAGGAAGAACTGTCGCCGTTCGAGCGCGTCTCCGAGGTCCATCTCCAGGTGGATGCGATCCTGCGCGGCGGTCTGCATCGCGGACTCGAACTTGACGTAGCCGTTCTTGCCGATCGCCTTGGCCTTGTACAGCGCCAGATCCGCGTCCTGCATGAGGTCTTCGGCCGAGCCCGCGCGCCCGGTCGCGATGCCGATGCTCGCGGTGATGCAGATCGGTGCACGCTCCCTCCCGGGCAGGTGGATCGGCTGGCGCAGCACGTCCAGGACGCGCTCGGCCACCAGCTCCGGCGCCGTGTAGAGCCCCACGGAATCGATCAGCATCACGAACTCGTCGCCGCCGAGGCGTCCGACCGTGTCGTTCTCGCGCAGGGCCGTCCTCAGCCGTGCTCCGACCTGGCGCAGGACATCGTCGCCGGCCTGATGGCCGTGGCGGTCGTTGATCTGCTTGAAGCCGTCGATGTTGACGAACAGCGCCGTCACCGGGACGTCCAGGCGCCGGGCCCTGCCGAGGATCTGTTCGGCGCGGTCGAGCGCCAGGATCCTGTTCGGGAGGTCTGTCAGCGGATCGTGCAGCGCCCGGTACTCCAGCTCGCCGGTCCTCTCTCCCACGAGGCTCCAGGCCCGCTGGCGCGAGCTCGACAGCACACGATGCAGCAGGAACACGAGGATCGTGACGAGCAGTCCGAGGCCCACGACGACGATCCCCCTGGCGTCGGGCGACGCGAACGCGTCCGTCGTCCCGCTCGTCGCGAGCGTCCAGCCTTCTCCCAGGTCACGATCGGTGAAGTAGCCCGGAGAGCGCCCGTTCGCGTTGGCGCCCGCGCGGCCGATCAGCTGCGGCTGGCCGCCGACGTTCCGGTGATACAGCGCCAGCGTCATCGCTCGATGGCCGCTCAGCACAGACCGGATCGTGCTCGCGCTGTCGAATGTCGTCCCGATGAAGCCCCTCAGCGCCGCGCGACGCGCAGACACCGTGGCGATCGAAACGCCGCGCCGGTACACAGCGGCGCCGATCGCGACGAGCGAGCGGCTGCCCGTCGCGGGCAGCGCAGTCACGATCAGCGAGCCCGTGTCCGTCGCCGTACCCACCAGCGCCGGGTACGGCGAGCGGCCGATGCCCGGGGCCGTCGGCGCGCAGTAGTCCAGCAGTCCGGGGTACTGGGCTGCTCCGACGCCACCGACGATCGCCCTGGTCAGGCAGTAGAACGGGCGCGTGCCCGACGGGATCACCTGGAGCTTGGCTCCGGGCAGCTCGCGAAACGCGGGGTCCATCTCGATCTGGCGCCGGAACGCCGACAGGCCCGATGCGGGAACCACCTGTATGTAGGTGGCGACGATGTCCGGGGAGGAGGGCGCGCCCCGCTCCAGTTCCTTGTACCAGCCGAGGAACTGCGTCTCGTTGGCCTGCGTTTCCAGCGCCGCGTGCGCCCGGATCGTGCGCGTCAGCGCCGCGTCGGTGGTCAGCTTCGCCCCCAGCGCGCTGCCCAGCGCGGCGGCGGTCGATTCAAAGGACTTCCTGTTCGCTTCCTGTGCGCTGGAGCGCCATTCAGCGGCCACGAACGTTGACGCCGCGAGGCCGATGGCGATGATCAGGCCCCCGATCAGAGCAATGCGAGCACGCCCCGACAGGCCGGATCTCAACGAGCTCATCAGCTGACCAACGTCATATCCATTCCGTATCGGCAAATAAATCGGACTTCTTAAATACGTCCGAGAGCTGGCAGTCTGCTGCTTGTCATCCATGGTGCTTGCTCTGGACGTTTGTTCGAGTCGTAGTCGCCCGGCTAACGCTGGACCCGCGAAACGTCGGGTTATCAAGCAGGTCGAAGAGACCGGGGAGCCGACTCCCCTTCTATCGCGGTGCTCATAAGCCGCAGTGAGGAGACGCCGATGAACGTGGGCGTCCCGAAGAAGCACACGTCGCCCGCAGGCGGCCCTCTTGGAGCACGCAGCAATTCCCTCGGCGGGACGCGCCGCAAGCTGGTCCTGGGCTGGGGTCTTGCGCTCGCGTGCCTGCCGATGATCTTCGCCGGCAGCGCGCTCGGCGCCGCCGCGCCCGTCGGCCTCGGGTCAGCTGAAAGCTTCTCCGTGCTGGCCGGATCGACGGTCACCAACACGGGACCCACGACGATGTTCGGCGACCTGGGGCTCAGCCCGGGCTCGTCGGTGACGGGCGCCCCGCACGTGCTCGGTCAGACGCACGTTGACGACGCGGTCGCGATCGAAGCCAAGAACGCGCTCACCACCGCCTACAACGACGCGGCCTCACGCCCGAGCAACGGCTCGGCCGGGACCGATCTCGCCGGCCAGGTATTCCTGCCGGGCGTGCGCACGGCGAGCAGCTCGCTGCTGCTGTCCTCCGGCAGCGTCACGCTCGACGCGCAGGGCAACCCCAACGCGGTGTTCATCTTCCAGATCGGCACGACGCTGATCACCGGCTCGAACACCACCGTCGCGCTCGTCAACGGCGCGCAGGCGTGCAACGTCTTCTGGCAGGTCGGCTCCTCCGTCACCCTCGGGACGGGAACGGTCTTCGTCGGCACCGTGATGGCCTCGGCGACCATCACCGCGAACACCGCCGCGACGATCCACGGCAGGTTGCTCGCGCGGACCGGCGCTGTCAACCTCGACACGAACACGATCACCACGTCCAACTGCGCAGGTGGCAGCGAAACGCCCACAGCCGCTGAAACAGCCGCCGGGTTGACCCCCGCGGCCGGCGTCACCCCACCAGGCACGTCGCTACCCGGCTCGACCCCGACGCCGACGCCGGCGCAAATCGCGGCCAAACGCAAAGCCGCCGCACGCCGGGCCGCCGCACATAGGGCAGCGACGCGAGGGAAAGCCAAACGGCACGCGCTCGCACACCCGGCGCTCCCGCACAAGCACGGCTCGTTCACAGGCTGAGCGAGCGACATGACGACCAGCTCATCCGGGCGCTCAGGCGCTCACCGTCGGGACGCGGCTCGTTGGCGGCGGCTGGCGCGCGGCGTGGCGCTCGTGCTCGCCGTCGCGTGCATGGCGGGCGTCACGACGGGTGTCGCTGCGGGCTCCACCAGCGGCTCCGCGGCGGGCGCCGGCATCCATGCCCACATGCAGGCGACACAGGAACTGGTGGTCCTGCTCGACGCACACAGCGTTCACCAGGCGCCTGCGGCCGGATCGCCGACGGTCACGGTGCTCGCCGCTCGCCGGCCGATAACCGGTGAGCAGACGACAGTGCCGGTGATCGCGCGCTCGATCGCCGCCGGCGGCGCCCGCTGGTTGCAGGTGATGCTTCCCGGCCGGCCCAACGGATCGACCGGCTGGATCTCCCAACAGGACACGCGCGCGCTCGTGACGGCGTGGGCGATCGTCGTTGACCTCGCCGCCCGACGGGTGAACGTCTACAGCGACGGTCGCCGGACCAGGAGCTTTCAAGCGGTCGTCGGCAAGCCCTCGACGCCGACGCCCACGGGGCAGTTCTTCGTCGAGGAGACGCTGCGGATGTCGCCGGCGGAGCCCGGCGGACCGTTCGCGCTCGCGCTCAGCGCCCGCTCGAACGTGTTGCAGGAATTCGAAGGCGGCCCCGGCCAGATCGCGATACACGGACGCGAAAACCTCGGTGGAACGCTCGGCACCGCCGCCTCGCACGGCTGCATCCGCCTTGCCACCGGGAGCATCGACTGGCTCGCCGCGCGCATCGGCGCCGGCACGCCCGTGACGATCGAAGCCGGTTGAGCCGGCAGGGTGCGCGTCGGGTCGGCAGGGCGCCGGTCGGCGCTAGCGCACGAGGTAGCGCGTCGGCACCACGCGCTCGGTCCGCTTGGGGGGCCGCACGTACTTGCGCTGCTGGCGCGGCGGCAGCTTCGGGCGCTTGTCCTCGTGGACATGCTCGTAGGGGACGATCGACAGCAGGTGGCTGATGAGGTTCAGGCGCGCGGTGCGCTTGTCGTCGGCCTCGACCACGTACCACGGGCTGTCCTCGGTATCGGTGTAGGCGAACATCCGGTCCTTGGCCTCGGCGTAGTCGACCCAGCGCGCACGGGCCTGCAGGTCGGTGGGGCTGAACTTCCAGCGCTTGCGCGGATCCGACAGCCGCTTCTCGAAGCGGCGCTCCTGCTCCTCGTCGCTGACCGACAGCCAGTACTTGACGAGCACGATGCCGTCATTGAGAAGGGCCTGCTCGAACAGCGGGCAGAAGCGCAGGAACTCTTCGTACTCGTCCTGCGTGCAGTAGCCCATCACGTGCTCGACGCCGGCGCGGTTGTACCAGCTGCGGTTGAACAGCGCCATCTCGCCCGCGGCCGGCAGATGCTCTGCGTAGCGCTGGAAGTACCACTGCGTACGTTCCCGCTCGCTGGGCGTGGGGAGCGCCACGACGCGGCAGGTGCGCGGGTTCAGGTAGGCGATGATGCGCTTGATCGCGCCGTCCTTGCCGGCGGTGTCGCGGCCCTCGAACAGCACCACCAGGCGCCGGTTGCCCGCGACGACCCACTCCTGCAGGTACACCAGCTCGGTCTGCAGGCGCAGCAGCTCCTTGTCGTACTGCTTCTCGTCGAGCTCCTTCACGGTGCGCGCAAGTTAGACGATCGCGTGGGGTGTCGGTGGACGCCTCGCGCGAGGCGTCGGGCGCATCGATCAACATTGCCCGTATGGCCAGTCGAGCTGTGAAGACCGAAGCGGTGGTGCTGCGCTCGATGCGTTACGGCGAGGCCGACCGCATCCTGCAGCTGTACACGCCGCATCGCGGGCGCGTTAGCGCGATCGCCAAGGGCGTGCGGCGCGCGCGCAGCCGCTTCGGTGGGCGTCTGGAGCCGTTCTTCCGCCTGCACATTGAGCTGCACGAAGGCCGCAGCGAGCTGCTGACGGTCACCGGCGCGCAAACGATTGACGGGCACGCGCGCCTGCGCGGCGACGCGCGCGCGCTGGACGCGGCCGCGCGGGCGTGCGACGCGGTGGGGCGCCTGTTCGAGACCTCAGAGCCGCACCCGGGGGTGTTCAACCTGCTTTGTCGGCAGCTGTCGCTGCTCGACGAGCGCGCCGGTGGCGCTCGTGCGGCTGCCTCGGACCCGCAGTCGCCCACGGCGACGGACGAGGACGTGGACGCGCGCGAGCGGGAGTCCACAGGCGGCCGCGCTTCGGCGCTCGCGTTTCGCCTGAAGCTGCTGCTCGCGGCGGGGCTCGCGCCGCAGCTGGGCGCATGCGCGAGCTGTGGCGAGCACGAGCACCTGGTGGGCTTCTCGGGCGCCGCCGGAGGCGTGGTATGTGGGGCATGCGAGGCGGGGTCGTTCCCGCTGCAGGAAGAGGCGCACGGCTTCATGGTGGACGCGCTCGGCCGCGCGCTCACCGAGGTCCCGCGCGCATCCGTGCCGGCGCTCGGCCAGGTCGAGCGCGCGATCGCCGCGACGCTCGAGCACCACGCGCACGTGCGGCTGATGCCCGCCGTCGGGCACGCTGGCTGATCCCGGTATCGTGGTGCGCCGTGGACGAGGGTCTTCCTATCGCGTACCAGGTGCTGGAGAAGGGCGTTCCGGTGCTGGCGTCCGACGGTGAGCAGGTCGGGACCGTGCACCACGTGGTGTCGGCGCCCGAGAAGGACATCTTCCACGGCCTGGTGATCTCGACCCCCGGCCACGGGCTGCGGTTCGTGGAAGCGGCGGACGTGGAGTCGCTGCACGAGCACGGGGTGGACCTGCGCATCGACACCGCGGCGGCTCAGAGCCTGCCCCAGCCGGGAGGCGGCGCGCCGGTGTTCGACGAGGACCCGGGCGCGCTCAAGGGCTGGCACCACTGGGTACACAAGGCGACCCTCCGCGGCGATTGGAAGCGCGAGAGCTGAGCGGCGCGGTCGCGGCGGGCTTCGCGGAGCGCGTCGCCGAGCAGGAGGAGCTGCTGCTCTCCCCGCTCGCTACGCGCTCGTATCCGCCGCTGCGGGCGCGCGCGGAGGAGGACTGCGCGCTGCGCACGCCGTTTCAGCGCGACCGCGACCGGATCGTCCACAGCAAGGCGTTTCGGCGCCTGACGCACAAGACGCAGGTGTTCGTGGCGCCGCGCGGCGACCACTACCGCACGCGGCTCACGCACACGCTCGAGGTGACGAGCATCTCGCGCACGGTCGCGCGTGCGCTGCGGCTGAACGAGGATCTGGTGGAGGCGATCGGCCTCGGCCACGACCTCGGCCATCCGCCGTTCGGGCACATCGGCGAGGAGGTCCTGGATGACTGCCTGAAAGCGCGCTTCGGGCGCGACTTCCACCACTACGAGCACTCGCTGCGGGTCGTCGACCGCCTCGAGCGCGACGGTATGGGACTCAACCTGACAGAGCAGGTACGCGAGGGGATCGCACACCACTCCAGCCGCACGCCGATGCCGCAGACGCTGGAGGGGAGGATCGTGCGCGTGATCGACCGCGTGGCGTACATCAACCACGACATCGACGACGCCGTGCGCGCGGGGCTGCTGAGCGAGCAGGAGCTGCCGAGTGAGCCGATCGCGGTGCTCGGCGCGAGCGGCTCCGCGCGGATCGACGCGCTGGTGCACGACATGGTCGAGCATTCCCAGCGCGCTGGCGACATCGTCCAGGGTCCGTTGGCGGGGCCCGCGATGAGCGAGCTGCGCGACTTCATGTTCGAGCGCGTGTACCTCGGCCCGGCCGTGCGCGCCGAGCACGCGAAGATCACCGCGGTGGTGCTCAGGCTGTTCGAGCACTACGTCGAGCACCCCGAGCTGCTGCCGCCGGGGCCCGACGGGCGCCCGCCGGGGGACGATCTGGAGCTGGCCGAGCGGGTGACGGACTACCTGGCGGGGATGACCGACCGCTACTGCATTAGGGAGTACACCGAGCTACAGGTGCCGCGGGCGTTCGCCCGCTAGCGTTGCCGGCGTGGCGCTGTACAAGAACGAGTCCAAGGACCGCGTGCGCGACGCGGTCGACTTCCTCGAGCTGGTCTCCGCGCGCACGGAGCTGCGCCGTGCTGGCCCCGCGCGCTACGAGGGCCTGTGCCCGTTCCACGACGAGCGCACGCCGTCGTTCGGCATCGACCCCGCGCAAAAGGTGTACTACTGCTTCGGCTGCCAGGCGTCCGGAGACGTGTTCACGTTCGTGCAGGAGACCGAAGGCGTCGACTTCAAGGGCGCGCTGGAGCTGTTGGCGGAACGCTATGGCGTGGAGCTCGAGCGCGAGGATGAGGACCCGCGCGAGGCCGAGCGGCGCAAGCGCAGGGAGCGGCTGCTCGAGCTGCTGAGCCGCACGGCGGCCTACTACGAGCGCTACCTGTGGGAGTCCGAGGAGGCGAGGCACGCGCGCGAGTACCTGCTCGGCAGGGGCTTGGGAGAGGAGGCGCTGAGGGCGTTCCGCGTCGGCTACGCGCCGAGCGCGTGGGACCGTGTGCTGCTCGCGTCGCGCCGCGGCGGCTTCTCCGAGCAGGAGCTGTACGAGACGGGGCTGGCGCAGCGCTCGAAGGAGAACGGCCGGCCGTATGACCGCTTCCGCTCGCGCATCATGTTCCCGCTGGCTGACATCCGCGGGCGGGTGCTGGGCTTCGGCGCGCGCGCGATGCGCGACGAGCAGCGCCCGAAGTACCTGAACACCTCTGACAACGACATCTACCACAAGGGTCTGCAGCTGTATGGGGTGGATCTGGCGCGGGCGCACGCGACGAAGGCGGGGGAGGTGATCCTCTGCGAGGGCTACACCGACGTGATCGCGCTGCACCAAGCGGGGATTCGCAACGTGGTGGGGCTGATGGGCACGGCGCTGACGGCCGAGCAGGTGGGCGAGCTGGCACGCATGGCGCAGACGGTGCTGCTGGCGCTGGACGCGGACAGCGCGGGGCAGGAGGCGATGCTGAAGGCGTTCCGGCTGGCGAACAAGCGCAATCTGGAGCTGCGCGTGGTGATGCTGCCGGCGGGCGCGGACCCGGCCGAGCTGATCCAGCGCGACGGTGCCGAGGCGATGAAGTCGGCGGTCGAGGGGTCGATCTCGTTCGTGCGCTTCCGTGCGGAGCGCGTGCTGGCGAGCGGCGATCCTTCGAACAGCGAAGACCAGGACCGCATGATCGACGAGCTGCGCCCGGTGTTCGCGGAGCTGCCGCAGAGCGCGTTGCGGATGGAGCTGACGCAGACGGTCGACAGTCGCATGGCGCTGCGCGACGGCCTCGCCGAGCAGCTGTTGGCCGCGGCGCCACGAGCCGCTCAGCGAGGAGCCGAGTCTCGGCAGGCCCCACGGCGAGGCGATGGCGACGGCGATGGCGAGCCGGCTCGTGCGCGCCAGCCTCGCGTCAGCGAGATGACGCGCCGCGAGGAGACCGAGCGGGCGTTCCTCGCGCTGTGCATCGCCTCGCCCGAGGAAGGAGCGCTGGCGCTCGCGGGCCTGGACATAGACGAGCACTTCTCCAGCGGGCTGCTGCGCCGCGCCGCCAGACACCTAGGCGGTGGCGACCTGCGCGCGCCGATGAGCGACGTGGCCAATGGCGAGGCGCGCCTGGAGGACGACCCGCAGCTGAAGGGCCTGCTGGCGGAGCTCGTGGTGGAAGCCGGGCGCGAGCAGCCCGGCACGGTCATGCTGGAGGTCCAGCGCCTGCAGCTCGAGCTCGCGCGCGTGGACCGCCAGATTCAGCGCGCGCGTGGGCAGGACGGCGGCGACATCAGCGCGCTGGCGCAGCGCAAGGCGCAGGTCAAACGCGAGTTCGACCGCGCGTACGGGCAGGTGCTGGAGCAGACGGGGGATAGGGAGGGGTAGGGCTCTGGCCAGAAGTCACAAAGTTGGCACAGAGGTCACAGAAGCGAACGTATGTTCGCGCGACAATGCGGTGCATGGATCGCGCTTCCTTGGAGCAGCTTCTCGGGCAGGGCCTGTCGCTGGCGGAGATCGGCCGGCGCTTCGATCTGCATGAAGCGACGGTCAGCTACTGGGTCAAGAAACATGGGCTGGAGGCGGCGAATCGCGGCAAGCACGTGTCGCGCGGAGGTATCGCGAGGGAGGACTTGGAGATGCTGGTCGAGGCCGGCAAGTCCATTGCGGAGATCGCCGAGGCGGTCGACCGAAGCAAGGCGACGGTGCGACATTGGCTGATTCGGTACGGGCTGAAGACGCGCGGAGGGGTTGGAAGGCGACCATCGGGCCAGGCGGAGGCTGCGAAGCAGGCTGGGCTCGCCACCGTGACCATGCACTGCGCCCGCCATGGCGAGACCGACTTCTGGCTCACCGGGCGCGGCTACTACCGTTGCAAGCGGTGCCGATCGGATGCGGTCGTCGCGAGGCGCAGGAAGGTGAAGACGATCCTGGTCGAGGAGGCGGGCGGCGCTTGCTGCATATGCGGATACGACCGCAACATGAGGGCACTGCACTTCCATCATGTGGAGCCGTCGCAGAAGCGTCACGAATTGAACGCCAAAGGGGTTGCCATCGCGCTCGATAAGCTACGGGTCGAGGCGCGGAAGTGCGTGCTTCTGTGCTCTAATTGCCACGCTGAGGTCGAGGACGGGATGGCGTCCATCTCGACTGATGCGATGGTGAGAGCAAGCGCCCCTCCGGGGTAGCACAGTTACGTACGATCCGGGGTAGCTCAATTGGCAGAGTAGTCGGCCGTTAACCGATTGGTTGTGGGTTCGAGTCCCACCCCCGGAGTTCTTTTCTAAGCCGCCAGCCCTTCAACAAGCCGGGCGGCTGCTCCCCCGGAGTCGTACGCGTCGGCCCACCGTGTGAGCTCGCACGCCCGCTCGCGAATCGCCTGGTCCCCGAGCGCTCGTTCGACCGCCAGCCGCACCACCCGCGGGGTGACGAAGCGCCGCGGCACACGCACCCCGGCGCCGGCCCAGTCGAGCCGCGCGGCGTTCTCGTTCATGTCGCCGACGGCGGGACACGCGACGACGGCGCAGCCCGACGAAAGCGCGCGCACGAGCGTGCCGTGCCCGGCGTGGCAGACGACGAGGTCGCACTTCGGCATCGTGCGGGAGTAGGACACCCACTCGACGACCCGAGCGTTGTCCGGCACGGGCAGGGCGCGCGGAGGCAAGCGGCGGTTGTAGGTCGCGAGCACGCGCACGGGCACATCGGCGAGCCCACGCAGCGCAGCGCGCAGCAGCGTGTGCTCCGAGTCCTGGGCAGTCGAGGGCGCGATCAGCACGAGCGGCGCGTCCGACGCGACGCCGTCGGCGCCACCGCCGCCGGGCAGCTCGACGTCCCTCGCGGGCGGCTCCCACATGAGCGGCCCGACAACGTGCACGTGCGCGGGCCACGCGCGCGGGTACTCGAGCTGGGGGAACGTCGCGACGAGCGCGAGCTGGCGGCTGATGCCGTTGTGGACGTGGTCGAGCGGGGCGAGGCCAAGCCGTCCACGGGTCTCGTTGAGCTCCAGCCGACCGCGCTCGAGCCCCCGGTCGACGAGGCGCTGGGCCTGGCGCCAGAACGCGCGTCCAGTCGCGGTGCGCGGCATGCGCGCACCGAGCGAGTAGATCGGGAAATCTCGCGCTCCGTGCGGGTAGACGTGGGGGATGAGCGTCGCGGACGGGCGACCCTCGAGCTCTGCGGCGAGCGCGGGTGCGAGCGTAAGGATGTCTGCGACGACGACATCGGGCCGCAGCTCGCGCACGAGCGGTCGTGTGTCGACGGTGGCGTGCACGACGGCCTCGTAGAAGTCGAGCGGCTCGGGGCCAGACGGGAACACCTGATACTCGGGCGCGGGCGCGAAGTCGAGACCCTCGGCTTCGATGTGCTGCTGCCAGCGGCGCCACGTCTGCACCGTGACGTGATGCCCCCGCGCGGCGAGCGCGCGCCCGAGCGCGATCATGGGGAAGGCATGACCGGGGTCGCCAAAGGCCCCGAGCAGCATGCGCCTCGGGGGCCCCGCGTCCTCAGAGGCGGTGCCTGCCACGGTGCGGCGCGTCAGGCGGCGAGCTCGGCGAGCAGCCGCAGCTGCTCGAGGCGCTCGGGGGCGGTGAAGGCGGTGGGGGTCACGCCGAGCGTGCCGACGCCGGCGTCGCGGTAGACGGCGAGGCGCTCGCGGATGACGTCAGGGGGGCCGCACAGCGAGACGGTGTCGATGAGCGCATCGGGGATCGCGGCCATCGCCTCCTCGCGCTTGCCTTCGAGGTAGAGATCCTGGATCGTCTGAGCCTCGGCCTCGTAGCCGTAGCGCCGGACGAGCTGGTTGTAGAAGTTCTGCTTGCGCGAGCCCATGCCGCCGACGTACAGCGCGACGAACGGTCGCATGGTGTTGCGCCCGGCCTCGAGGTCGTCGGTGATGCAGAGGCTGACGGTGGGGGCGATGTCGAAGTCCTCGAGTGATTTGCCCGAGCGCTCGGCGCCTTCCTGCAGCAGCGGTCGCAGCTCGGAGACGTGCTCGGGGGAGAACAGCGTTGGAATCCAGCCGTCGGCGATCTCGCCGGCCAGCGCGGTGTTCTTGGGGCCGATCGCGGCGAGGTAGATGGGGACGTGCTCCTGCACGGGGGAGATGGTGAGCTTGAGTGCCTTCCCCGGCCCGTCGGGGAGCGGCAGCTCGAGCGTCTCGCCGTGGAACTCGACGCGTTCGCGCGCGAGCGCCATGCGCACGACGGCGACGTACTCGCGCGTGCGCTGCAACTGCTTGGCGAAGCGCTGCCCGTGCCAGCCCTCGGCGACCTGTGGCCCGGAGGAGCCGATGCCGACGATCATGCGCCCGTTCGAGAGCTGGTCGATCGTGGCGGCGGTCATGGCGGTCATCGCGGGCGAGCGGCCCGGCATCTGGAAGATGCCGGCGCCGAGACGGATCTTCGTTGTCTGCCCGGCGAGCCAGCCGAGCACGGTGGCGGTGTCCGAGCCGTAGGCCTCGGCGGCCCACACGGAGTCGTAGCCCAGCCGCTCGGCCTCCTGGACGATGGTGAGCTGGTCCTCTGAGGTGAGGCCCATGCCCCAGTAGCCGATGTGCACGCCGAGCTTCATGTGCAAGTTTCCTTTCAGCGGGAGGGAATACGTTGCCGGCGGGGAAGGCGTGCCATACGCTTGGCCGCGCGCCACCGAGCACTGGCTGGATAGCCAAATACGGCGGTGCACAGCCTATGCGAAACCGCCGCCGCCACAGTGCCAGCCCCGTCGAGCGCCTGCGCCTTGCGATCGACTGCCTGCCGGTGGGCACGCGTGAGGCGATGCTCACGGGCCTGCGCGCGAACGATCGGATCATCGCGGGGGCGTACGTGGATGGCGAGGGCGGCGTGTGTCCGATGCTGGCGGCGCACCGAGCAGGCGGTCGCACCGATCTGCTGGCATTCGCGCGCTCGTGGGACCGCTTCACGCGCACTCGCGGCTCCTCGCGCGCGGCGACCGAGCGCGAGCTGCGCATCCTCGTCGCGCAACTGGAAGCCAGCCTGACGAGCGCTAGCGCGGCCGACCTGGACGTGGCGATCAAAGAGCACCGCGAGCTGACGAGCCGTCGCGTGCGACGGCGGCTACGGCTGCCCGACGCGGCGGACCCGTCGGGCGAGATCGTGGCGAGGCGCCTGAGCAGGCCGTCGCCGCGACGCCTCGCTGCCGCGATGCTCTAGATCTAGAGCGAGTCGCCCGGTCGCACGAACATCATCTCCGGCACGATGCACGCGGGGGAGAGCTTCAGCAGGTAGCGCACGGCCTCGGCGATGTCCTCCGCGCGGATCATGTCCTCCGCGGCGACCTGTCCCTTGACGAAGTCGGTCATCGGCGTGTCGACGAACGCAGGGCAAAGCGCCGTGGACTTGATGCCCTCGGAGCCGATCTCCTTGTTCATCGCTTCGGTCCAGCCGACGACGCCGTGCTTGGCGGCCGAGTAGACCGACAGCCACGCCTCGCCGTGCTTGCCCGAGATCGAGGAGGTGTTGACGACGAGCGCGTTGCGGTGCTCGCCCGCGGCCTCTCTGAGCAGATGTATGCATTCGCGGTAGAACAGCACGATCGAGCGGAGGTTGATGTCGAGCTGCATGTCCAGGCGCTTGGTCTGGATGTCGCCGACCAGTGAGCCGACGCCGACGCCGGCGTTGTTGACGAGCACGTCCAGGCGCCCGTACTTCTCGCGGTGGGCCGCGACGACCTTCTGTATGTCGGCCTCGTCGGAGACGTTCGCCGCGACGGCCTGCACGTCGAACCCGTCGGCGGCGAGTCTCGCGACGGCGGCGTCGAGCTTCTCGGGCCGCCTGGCGGCCATGGTCACGCCGAACTCTTCCTCGCCTAGGACCCTCGCGATCGCGAGTCCGATGCCGCTCGACGCTCCGGTGACGATCGCTGCGCGCTCTGCTGGCATCTGCTTCCTCTCCGTTGGTGGTCCGAACCCGAGCCCCCGCCCCCGCGGCGAGCAGCGCCGGGGAGCATCCCACATCTCGCGCGCGCATTCCGCTGGTAGCGTCTGCCCGGCGTACGCGGCCAGCGAGCCGGGCGCGCGGCGGGCCCGTAGCTCAGTTGGTTAGAGCTGCCGACTCATAATCGGTAGGTCCCTGGTTCGAGTCCAGGCGGGCCCATCACCAAAACACCTGCGAACGCAGCAGAAGCCCACGCATCGCTCACAGGCGCCCCGCCGGTTCAGGGAGCTCCTAATCGAGGGCGCCGGCAAGCACATTGTTTCCGATTACTTGAACTTTGGCGCCGCGTCTGAGATCCTGTCGAGCCGCGATGCCCGGTAGGCAGCGTCATCTTCTTGCGGGGGTCCGCTGCATCGGCGCGGCCTGGCTCGCCGCGGTCGTCGCGGCACTGGGGATGAGCGCTGCGGCGCGAGCGCAACCGCCCTCGACGCCGTACCTCAGCGCTGTGGCTGCGCAGCTGAACGCGCGCGCGCCGGGGACGGGTGCGGCGGGCCTGTGGGGTATCAGCTACACGAACACGCTCCCGGCGGGCTGGCTTCTGCAGACGCCCAACTGCTGGGGACAGGAAAGCTGCGCGAACGCCCAGCAGCGCACGTTCGGCCCGCTGACGGCGCGCATGCAGTCGCTGGTCGCGGGCGCGCTGCGCAGCGTGGACATCTCTCAGCTATACGGCCCGCCCAACGGACAGTTCCGCGAAGCGATCATCAAAGGGCTCAACGAAGCGATCGCGCGAGGTAACCGTCCGGTGGTGCGCATCCTGATCGGCACCCCGCCGCTGCGCAAAAACGTGTGGCACTTCTTCGACCACCAGGCCCAGGAATATCTGGATGGCCTGGAGTCGCAGCTGAGGGCGCGCATCCCGATGCAGGTGGCGCTCATGAAGAGCAGCCCGGAATCCTGGGATCACTCCAAGGCGCTGATCGTCAACGGCCGCGTGGCGATGCTGGGCGGGATGAACTACTGGTCTCAGGACTACCTGCAGCCGACCGACCCCGTCAACGACGTGTCCATGCTCGTGGAAGGCCCCGCTGCAAGGCAGGCGGACGAATTCGAAGACCTCATGTGGAGCTGGACGTGCAGTCACGTCAGCGGCATACAGAACTTGTGGCTGGTGGAGTTGGCGACGACGCCGGGCCTGCGCTGCGTCACGCAGTCGACCAAGCTCCCGGCGCCGGGCAGCGGCAACGTGTCGATCCTGACCGTCGGCAGGCTCGGCAAGGACATCAGCGTGCCGGGGCACCCCGGCCAGGAGTCGCCCCCGATCGCACCCACGCCGCTGCATGGCGACAAATGCCTGCGGTTCCAGAGCGACTACTCGGAAACCAACCACAGCCGCAGCTACGAGTACCGCAATCCCGGGGAGATCGCGCTGCGCGCCCTGATCATGAGCGCTCATCGCTCGGTCTTCCTCTCCCAGCAGGACCTCCTCAGCTGTGTGGGGGGCAATCTCGTCGAACCGAAGTTCGACGAGCGCGTGTTCGCGGCGCTCAGCACGAAGGTCGCCGAACGCGTGCCGGTGACGATCGTGCTCTCCAACCCCAAAACCTCCTACTCCAACGACTACTCGCCCGGTGAGGTCGCCAGCACGCTGACCGACTTCATCGCCGCCCAGCAGCGCACATCGCTCGCGAACGCCAGGTCGATGGTGTGCGGCGACGTGCGCCTGGCCACGATCCGCTCGATCGACCGCCCGACATGGCCCAACGGCAGCCTGTTCCGAAACCACGCGAAGGTGGTGGCGGTGGACGACTCGGCCTTCTACATCGGCTCGGAGAACCTGTATCCGGCGCGGCTGCAGGAGCTGGGCTTCATCGTGGAAAGCCAGGCGGCGTCGGCAACGCTGCGCAGCGAATACCTGGAACCGCTGTGGCGCGAATCAGAGCCGGGCGCGATCATCGATCCCGCCACGGGGCGCTGTGCGTTCGGCGGGCAGAGCTCCACCGGATGGGAGGCCGCCTTCCAGGGCGCCAACAACGACCTGTGGGCGATCGGCGCTCAGGACTTCCCCGGCGATCTGCACCTGGGGATGGCCGCGGGCACCTCACCCAGCATCGCCGTGTTCCCCGACGGCAAGTGGGAGGCCGCGTTCCAGGCCAACACCGGCAAGCTGTGGGTCGTGGGCACCCAGGAAAGCCGAGGCGACACGCAGCTGGCGATGGCACCTGGAACGAGCCCCAGCATCACCGGCCTGGCCAACGGCAAGTGGCAGGTCGCCTTTCAGGGCGCCAACCACGATCTGTGGGTCACCGGCACGCTCGACAACCGCGGCGACACTGGGCTGGGGATGGAACCGCGCTCGAGCCCGAGCATCACCTCCAGGCTCATCCACGCCGCACTTGGTAGCTGGGAGGCCGCGTTCCAGGCCAACACCGGCAAGCTGTGGCTCGTCGGCACGCTGGACAATCGCGGCGACACCGGCTACGGAATGGCGCCCGCCACCAGCCCGAGCGTCGCCGCGATCTCCAGCGGCGGCTGGCAGGCGGCGTTCCAGGCCAACACCAACCACCTATGGGTGATCGGCACGAAGGACAACCGCGGCGACACCGGCTATGGCATGGATACCGCCACCAGCCCCAGCATCGCCGTGACACCCGCCGGCGCCTGGCAGGCTGCCTTCCAGGCCAACACGCACAGCCTCTGGATCGTGGGCACGCAGGACAACCGCGGCGACATGCAACTGGGCATGACGGCCGGCACCAGCCCCAGCATCACCGAGATGCCAAGCGGCGCCTGGCAGACCGCCTTCCAGGCCAACACGCACACGCTGTGGGTGATCGGCACGCAAAACGATCCTGGCGAAACGGGCTACGCCATGAACCCCCCGAGCGGTCCGAGCATCGGGCCGTAAGGCCACGACTACATGCTCGGCTGTGTGGCGCACACCGTCGGCCCTTACTGCAGGTACCCCTCCACGGTTCCCTCGTCGCGCACCGACGCCTCGTCCGGGTTCTCGTCGAACTCACGCCGCGCGCGGCGCTGGCGCAGCAGATCCCAGCAGCGGTCGAGCTCGACTTCGATGGCTGCCAGGCGCTCGTGGTGGTCGGCCGGGCGAGACGCCTCGTCGCGCCCCAGGAGCGCGTGCTCTTCCTGAACCAGCCGCTCGATCCTGTTCTGGACGCCTTCGTCGTTCATGCTTGCTCCTTTTGGTGGTCTGATCGAGGCCCGCGACATCTTTGGATGGTAGGCGCGAGGCGTGGATCTTCATGCGCTGGACGCCGGCTCGCGCTCCGCGTCCGCGCGCGTCGTCGTTCCCGCGCTCGCGACCGGCTCGGCTTCGAGCGCTCCGAGAGGGCCCGAGCCCTCGATGTTGATATGGGGCAGATGCGCATCGAGCCAGCGCGGCAGCCGCCACGTGATCGGGCCGAGCAGCTCGAGCACGGACGGCAGCAGCATGCAACGCACGACGAGCGCGTCGAGGAACACCGCCACAGCAAGCACGAAGCCGAACTCCTTGAGCGTGCGCTCGTCACCGAGGACGAACGACAGGAAGACGCAGACCATCACCGCGGCAGCCGCGGTGATCACGCGGCCGGTGAGGCTGACGCCGTCTTCCACGGCCGCGGACGCGTCGTGCTTGCGTATCCACTGCTCGCGTATGCGCGAGACGAGGAACACCTCGTAGTCCATCGAGAGCCCGAATACGACCGCGAACATGATCACGGGCACCCACGCCTCGATCGGGCCCTTCTGCACGCCGAGGATGCCTCCCAGCCATCCCCATTGGAAGACAGCGACCGTCGTGCCGAGCGCGGCGCCGACGGTGAGTAGGTTCATGGCCGCGGCCTGCAGCGGGATCACGAGCGAGCGGAAGACGAGCAGCAGCAGCAGCGCCGAGAGCAGGATCACGATCGCGAAGAACAGCGGCAGCTTGCTCGTGAGCACGTGGGAGAAGTCGATCGAGCCGGCGGTGAAGCCACCGACGAGGACGGGCACGCCGGTGCGCCGCTCCAGCGGCGGCAGCACGTCGCTGCGCAGGTGGTTGACGAGTTCGGTGGTGGCGAGCGCCTCCGGGGCTGAGTCGGGATAGACGCGCATGACCGCCACCGCTCCCGACGGGGAGACCCGCGGCTGGGTGACCGCGACCACGTCCGGGGTGGCGCTGGCGGCGTTGTGTAGCGCCGCCAGCGTCGCCTGTTGATCGCGGCCGGACAGCTCGGCGACGAGCAGCAGCGGGCCGTTGAATCCCTGTCCGAAGCCCTGCGCCAACAGGTCGAAGGCGCGCCGCGAGCTGACACCCGCTGGATCGTTGCCGGCGTCGCTTTCGTCCAGGCGCATCGCGAACACGGGAACCAGCAGCGCGATCATCACCGCCAGCGAGACGATCGCCAGCGGCCACGGACGTGCGCGCACCACTCCGCTCCACCGGCGCCACGCCGAGCGGCTCGGAGCGAGTGCTGCCGTACCTGCGCCGTTCGTCGCCGGCGCCGTCGCGCGGTGGCGTCCAGGCAGTCCCCGACCCGCGCCGTGCTGGCGTACGAGGCGGTGGCCGTAGCGTGTGAGGATCGCCGGCAGCAGTGTGAGCGCCGCGATGAGCGTGAGCAGAACTGCGATCACCGCCGCGATCGCCAGGCCGTACATGAACGCCACGCCGGTCGCGAACATACCCAGCAGCGCGATCACGACGGTCGCGCCGGCGAGCAAGATCGCGCGTCCGGAGGTGTCCATCGCCTCGAGCACCGAGCGCTCCACGTCGCCGAGCGCCACGTAGTTCTCGCGAAAGCGGGTGACGATGAACAGTGAGTAGTCGATCCCCACGCCGAGTCCGATCATCAGCGCCAGGTCGGGCGAGATGTTGGACATGTTCGTGACGTGGGTCGCCAGTCCGATCAGCGCCACCCCGGTGATCAGGCCGAGGCCGGCCGTGATCAGCGGCATCCCCGCGGCGGCGAGCGAGCCGAATGTAAGCAACAGGATGACCAGGGCCGCGACCACCCCGACCGCCGTCGCCGGGCCGACGCTGAACCCCTCTGCCTGCTCGATCACCTGACCGCCGGCGGCGACCTCCAGGCCCGACACGTGCACCGCCTGGACCTGGTTGAGCAGCGGCTTGCCGGCGTCGGCCGGCAGCAGGTTGGCGCGCTTGTCGTAGTTGACCGTCGCAAACGCCGTCATGCGGTTCGATGAGACCTGGACCGCCCCGCCGGGGCCATAAGGACTGACGACACTCACCACGTGGGGCAGCGCGCTCACACGTCTCAGCAGCGGCATGACCGCGGCGCTCGCGGTCGGTGAGTAGACCGTTCCGTGCGAGACGTGAAAGACGATCGTGTCGGCGTCGCCGCTCTGTGCGGGGAACTCGCGTGTGAGCAGTTCACTGGCCCGCTGGGACTCGGTCCCGGGCAGGCCGAAGACGCTGACGTAGTTCGGCCCGACCGCGTGCGCGATCACGGTGGTGACGAGCGCGACCGCCACCCACGCCACGACGACGCGACGACGGTGAATGGTGCACCAGCGGGCGAGACGCCTCACGCGAGGAACGGCCTCCTTCATGGACGCCCGAGCGGCCGATAGACGACCTGCAGCGACGGTACTCCTTTCTCTGTGGTGACGCGGCTTTCAGGCGCGCCTCTCGAACACGAGCCGGTAGTGGTCGAGTAGCTGTCGTTCGAAGCAGATCTTGTTCGCGCTCACGCCGGAGGTGAACGCGAGTCGGAACTCCCGGCTGGTGAGCCAGCGCGGCAGCAGCCGCAGCTTGAGCAGCGTCTTGCGCCCACTCGGCGCGCCGATGCGCGCGTTCCACTGCGTGATCGTCTCGATGTAGTCGAGTCGACCGCTCTCGCTAGAGACCAGGCGCAGCTGCGGCTCGGCGCAGCGGACGACCTGCTCCCGACCGAATGGAAGCCACGAGCCGGGGAACTGGCATCCCAGCAGCGCGAGGATCCACGCGTCGGAGTTGCGCGGCGCACGGGTGCTGATCTGCTCGACCGGGATCATGTTCTCTCCGAAGACCATCGTCTGCAGGTAGAAGCGGCCGCCCGCGGGCAGCACGCTCGCCACACGCGCGAAGATCGCGCGATAGATCTCCTCCTGGCGCCCGGCGCGGTACTCCTCGACAGAGCAGAAGTGCTCGAACGCGCCGAGGCTCGCGACTGCGTCGAATGGGCCGTAGGTCTCACGGTTGACGAGGCGCGCGTCATGCAGGTGGACGTCGAGACCGTGACGGCGACAGGCCGTCTCCTGCGCCCGCGACAGCGTGACGCCGATCCCTGTCGCCTGCCGCGCACGGGCGAAGTCGAGCAGCGGGCCCCACCCGCACCCGAGATCGAGCACGCGCCGATGCGGCCCGATCCCGATCTGCTCGGCGACGTACTCGTGCTTTCGTCGCTGCGCCTGCTCGAGTGTCAGCGAGAAGTCGCCGTCGTACTTCGCGCCGCTGAAATCCGCGAGCTCACCCAGGCTCATACGGATGACACGATCGGTCAGCGAGTAGGTGAAATCGAGATCCCGGCGCTCAGCCATGACGCTCGTTCCCGGGCGGGCGTCGCTTCCCGAGCGTCGCCGTCGTCCACGATTCAGGGTAGTCGAGGCCGAAGCTGATTAGCTCTGTCCTGTGCTTGGTCTGCCCGACGGTGTGAGCGCATGTCTGTTCGATCTGGACGGCGTGTTGACGCAAACGGCCAAGGTGCACGCCGCCGCGTGGAAGCAGATGTTCGACGCCTACCTGCGCGAACGTGCCGAGCGCACGGGTGAGAAGCTCGTCCCGTTCGATCCGGTCCGCGAGTACGACGAATATGTCGACGGCAAGCCCCGCTACGAGGGTGTGCGCTCGTTCCTGTCCGCGCGCGGGATCGAGCTGCCGGACGGCGGTCCGGGCGACCCGCCGGGCGCGGAGACGATCCACGCGCTCGGCGATCGCAAGAACCGGATCGTGCTCGAGCTGATCCGCGAGCACGGAGTCGAGCCCTACGAGGGCTCGGTTCGCTACGTGCACGCGGCACGCGACGCGGGCCTGCGACGCGCGGTCGTCTCCTCTAGCACCAACTGCCGTGACGTGCTCCACGCTGCCGGCATCGAGGATCTGTTCGAGCAGGTCATCGACGGCGTCGTCGCCGAGCACGAGCACCTGCATGGCAAGCCCGCGCCGGACACCTTTCTCGCGGGAGCGCGCGCGCTCGGCGTCGAGCCCGCCCAGGCGGTCGTCTACGAGGATGCGCTCGCCGGGGTGCAGGCCGGCCGCGCGGGCCACTTCGGCTTCGTCGTCGGCGTCGATCGCGTCGGCCAGCGAGATGCGCTGGCCGCGCACGGCGCCGATGTCGTGGTAAGCGATCTGGCAGAGCTGCTGGAGGCGCCGTGATCCAGCATTCGGCGTTCACCGTCGAGCCGTGGTTCGTGCGCGAGACCGCCCTCGACCTCGACAAGCTCGCCCAGACGGAGTCCGTGTTCGCGCTCGCCAACGGTCACCTCGGCCTGCGCGGGAACCTCGACGAGGGCGAGCCGTTCGGCCTGCCGGGCACCTACCTCGCGGGCTTCTACGAGGTGCGTCCGCTGCCCTCCGCGGAGGCCATCTACGGCAATCCAGAGGCCGGCCAAACGATCATCAACGTGACCAACGGCAAGCTCATCCGCCTGCTCGTGGAGGACGAGCCGTTGGACATCCGCTATGGCGAGCTGCGCAGTCACGAACGCGTGCTCGATCTTCGCGCCGGAGTGCTGACGCGCACGCTCGAGTGGGCCTCGCCGACGGGGCGTGCCGTGCGCATCACCTCGACCCGTCTGGTGTCGTTCGCGCAGCGGGCGGTCGCGGCGATCCTCTATGAAGTCGAGGCGCTCGACGGCAAGACGGCGGTGGTGGTGCAGTCGGAGCTCGTCGCCAACGAGACGCTGCCGCTGACGGAGCACGATCCCCGTGCAGCGGCGGCGCTCGCCTCGCCGTTGAGCTCCGAGTACTTCGGGGATCACGACACCCGCGTCATGCTGGCGCACTCCACGGGCTCGAGCGGGTTGACGCTGGCGGCGGCGATGGATCACGTCATCGATGGGCCGCCGCAGACGACCACGACCGCGGAGAGCTTCGCCGACGTCGGCCGCGTGCTCGTGGCGGCGGATCTGACTCCCGGCAAGCCGCTGCGCATCGTCAAGCTCTTGAGCTACGGGTGGTCTTCCAGACGCACCCCGCCGGCGATCGTCGACGAGGTCGCTGCGGCGCTGGCGCAGGCGCGACACCGTGATTGGGACGGCCTGCTCGCCGAGCAGCGTGACTACCTCGACGAGTTCTGGGATCGCGCCGACGTCGAGATCGACGGCGACGCTGAACTGCAACAGGCGGTTCGCTTCGGGCTCTTCCACATGCTGCAGGCCGGTGCCAGGACCGAGCAGCGAGCGATCGCCGCCAAGGGCCTGACCGGAACGGGCTACGACGGGCACGCGTTCTGGGACACCGAGACGTTCGTGCTGCCAGTGCTGACGTACACGGTTCCGCATGCGGCGCGCGACGCGCTGCGTTGGCGGCGGCTGACATTGGAGCTCGCACAGGAGCGGGCGCGCTCACTTGGACTGCGGGGCGCGGCGTTTCCGTGGCGGACGATTCGCGGACAGGAGTGCTCGGGCTACTGGCCCGCGGGAACGGCGGCGTTTCACATCAATGCCGACATCGCCGACGCGGTCAGGCGCTATCAGCTTGCGAGCGACGACGACACGTTCGCAGCGGGCGACGGCCTCGAGCTGCTGATCGAGACGGCGCGGCTGTGGCGCTCGCTGGGACACCACGACGCCGCGGGACACTTCCGGATCGATGGTGTGACCGGTCCCGACGAGTACAGCGCGATCGCCGACAACAACGTCTACACCAACCTCATGGCCGAGCGTAACCTGCGCACGGCCGTTGCCGCCGCTCAGCGTCACCACCGGCGTGCAGCCGAGCTGGGTGTCGATGACGAGGAGCTCGCCACCTGGCGTGACGCCGCAGACGCGATCCTGATCCCCTACGACGACGAGCTGCAGGTCCACCCGCAGGCCTCGGCGTTCACCGAGCACGCGAAGTGGGACTTCGCCGCCACGCCCCCCGAGCAGTATCCGCTGTTGCTGCACTTCCCGTACTTCGACCTGTATCGCAAGCAGGTCGTCAAGCAGGCGGATCTCGTGCTCGCTCTGCACCTGCGCGGCGACGCCTTCAGCGAAGAGCAGAAGGCCCGCGACTTCGCCTACTACGAGCGATTGACGGTGCGCGATTCCTCGCTCTCAGCGTGCACGCAGGCGGTGATCGCTGCCGAGGTGGGCCACCTCGAGCTGGCCTACGACTACCTGTCCGAGGCCGCGCTGATCGACCTCGACGACATACAGCACAACACGCGCGACGGACTGCACATCGCCTCGCTGGCGGGTACGTGGATCGGGGCCGTGGCGGGCTTTGGCGGGATGCGCGACCACGACGACATCCTCAGTTTCACGCCCCGGCTGCCCCAGGCGCTCAGCCGCGTCGCGTTTCGCCTGTGCTTTCGTGGGCGTCGCCTAATGGTAAAGGTCGAGCACAGGCGGGCGACCTACTCGCTGCTCGAAGGCTCATCCATGGAGATCATCCATCACGGCAAGAAGATGACCGTCGAGGAGCAGCGGCCGTCGATCCGCAGGATCCCTCCGCCGCCGACGCGCAAGACCCCTACCCAGCCACCCGGGCGCGCGCCTCAGCGACGGGAGGCGTCGGCGTGAATCGCCGTATGGCCGTCTCGCGATAGCCCGGAGTAGGATCCCAACTCATGCAGGAGTCGCCGGTAGACGAGCTGCTGGAAGCGATCGACAAGCTCGACGTGGACGCAGTTCTCGCCCGCGCGGCGCCGGATGTCCGGCTCTTGACGGTCGACGGACGCCGAGCGGAGGGTAGGGAGGGGATGCGCGAACTGCTCACGGACTTCGTCGAGGAGCTGCGTTCCTCGACGCACCGCGTCACCGCCCAGTGGCATCCGGACGACGTCTGGATCGCCGAGGTGGACGCGACCTACGAACTGAAGGACTTCACGCGAATAGGTGTGCTTCCGCGCGTGTTCGTGCTGCGTGACGGACCGGACGGCCTGCACGACATGCGCGTCTACGGCGCGCACGAGCGTCCGCTCGCCGAGTTGCGCAGCGGCGAGCACGAGATGCGGCTCGGGGGACACTGGATACCGCCGCTCTGACGCGCCGCGCCCTCGCGCGCGAAGCCTAGGCCGATCCCTGCCATCCGCACGCCGCTCGAGCGCACGGCTCGGCGGGTGTAGCGTGTGGGAGGCGATGCGCGCGCCTAGCACGGGGGCGGGGTGGGAGCGGATGTTCTGGCTCGTTTTCGAGCGGACGTCGAACCCGATCGTGCTGCTGGACGATCAGCGGCGAATCGTCGGGGTCAACGACGCGGCGGTGTCGCTGTTCAGGGTTGCCGCGAAGCGTGAGCTGATCGACTCCTCGATCGAGGACAGCATCAGGCCCGCCGAGCGCGCTCGGGCGGCGCGCGAATGGCAGGCGTTCCTGCAGTCGGGCGAATACGCGGGCACACGCGTGCTGATCCGAGCTGACGCAAGCGAGGTGCGAGTCGACTTCGCGGCGCGGCTCGCGGTCATCGGCGGGCGCAGGTTGGCGATCTACGTGGTGGCCGGCGACGACCCCGCGTGCGAGCCCGCGGCGGAGCTGGCAAACCAGCTGCCGCTGACCGCCCGCGAGCGTGAAGTCGTCACGCTGATCGCGCTTGGACACGACACGGGCGAGATCGCCAAAGAGCTGCACATCTCTCCCGAGACGGTGCGCACGCACGTCCGCAACGCGATGGCCAGGCTCGGCGCGCGTACCCGCGCGCAGCTCGTGGCGATCGCGCTCTGCTCCGAGCACGCCGTCCACAGCTCGCGCCTGCCCGAGTAGCCCGCGGGCGGATGCCAGTATGGGCGGTATGAGCACTGGGCGGCGCCAGCAGGCGAGCGTCGACGCGGATGAGCTGGAGGTACCCGAGGAGCTGAGCCGGCGCAGGCTGCGCACGCGGCTGGCGTTCCTGGCGGCGCTGATCCTCGCGGTCGTTGCGGCCGTGACGCTGCTTCCCGGGCTCGAAGGGCTGCGCACGAGCCTGGCGCATGCGGCGCCGGGCTGGCTGGCGCTCGGCGTGGGGCTGAAGCTGCTCTCGGGCCTCGGCTATGTCGCGGTCTTTCGCATGGTCTTCTGCCGGCGCATGAGCTGGCGCGTCAGCTATGAGCTCGGAATGTCCGAGCTCGGCGCGAACGCGCTCTTCCCGACGGGCGGAGCCGGCGGGCTGGCGCTCGGTGCCTGGGCGCTGAAACGAGGGGGGATGCAGGCGAGCGTTATCGCGCGGCGAACCGCCGCGTTCTTCCTGCTGACGAGCGTGCCGAACGTCCTCGGTGTGCTCCTCGTCGGGATCGGGCTCGCGGTGAGAGCGTTCTCGGGGGAGACGAACCTGCTGCTGACGCTCGTCCCGGCTCTCATAGCCGCGATGTCGATCGTCGCTGCGCTGCTGGCGGGGCGCGCCGCCGCGGGTCTGCACGCGCGCCTGCGCCGCCGTGAAGAAGCCGGCTCCTCGCGCCGGATGACTGTCGTGTTGAAGACACTCGTCGCGGTCGCCGACGGCGTCAACGAGGCGGTTGGGCTGCTGCGCGAGGGCAACGCCTTGCTGATCGGCGGGCTGATCGCCTATCTGGCCTTCGACGTGATGATCCTGTGGGCGTCGTTTCGCGCCTTCGGCCTGGCGCCGCCGCTTGCGATCGTGTGGATCGCCTACCTGATCGGCGAGCTGGGCGGCCTGATTCCGGTCCCAGGGGGGATCGGCGGCATCGAAGCCGGCCTGGTCGGGACGCTCGTGCTCTATCACGTGCCGATCACCGCCGCGGGCTCGGCCGTGCTCGCCTATCGCGCGATCGCGCTGTTGGTGCCTGCGCTGGTCGGCTCGGTCGCGTTCGTGATGTTGCGGCGCGTCCTGCGCGACGAGGCCCAGCAGCTCGCCGTGTGCGCCCCGCAGACGGAGATGGAGGTCATCGGGCTCGGTCGCGTTGTGATCGACTCGCGCGGGGGCTCGCCCGCGCCCTCTACCGTACGCGGCGCCCCGTGATATAAACTCTGCATATCCCAACGGGCGGAATGCTTCTATCGGAGCACCGGTCGTGCGCGGGAAAAGTGGTGGCTCCCAGGGGGGATCCTCGCGAAGGTGACCGATGGGCCGGGGCTGGCCCTGGAGGTTCGATGTTCAGTCAGGGGCAGCTGCGCTACTTCGTCACGGTCTCCGAGGAGGGGCAGATCACCCGTGCCGCGAAGCGCCTTCACCTCGCCCAGCCGGCGCTCTCGCAGGCGATCGCGCAGCTCGAATCCGAGCTGGGGGTCGAGCTGCTCCTGCGCCATCCACGTGGCGTCACGCTCACGAGCGCCGGTGAGGCGTTTCTGATCAAGGCCCGGGCCGTGCTCGCGGCCGAAGCGGAGACCGCGCAGATGGCGCTGTCTCTGCGGCGGGCGGCGAGCGACGCGATCGCGATCGGCTTCATCGGGCCGCCGCCCGCGATCAGCACCCCGGAGCTGTTCGCCGCGTTCACGGAGCGCAACCCGCAGGCCCAGGTCTCCTTCATGGACCTCTCATTTCCGTGCGGACGAACCTCGAGCTGGCTGGAAGCCGTGGACGTCGCCTTCTGTCATGCGCCGCTGAGCGAACAGGGTCTGTGCGCGCAGCCCGTCCGGGTCGAGCCGCGGGCGGTCATGGCCCACCGAGAGCATCCGCTCGCGCGCCGGTCCGAGCTCGCCGTCGCAGATGTCCTCAACGAGACGTTCATCAGCTATCACCCGGACGTGCAGGCCGAGTGGGCGGGCTTTCACAGCCTCGACGATCATCGCGGCGGGCCACCGGCGCGACTGACGAGCGATCACGCGCTGACCACGCTGCAGATGCTCGGGATCATGTTCTCCGCGCCGGCGCCCGCGATCACGATCGTGCCCCATAAAGACGCCAAGCTCGGGCAACAGGTTCTGCCGGACATCGTCGCGGTCCCGCTCCACGACGCCGCCCCGGCGGTCGTGTCGCTGATCTGGCGCGAGGATGCGAGCAGCTCGCTCGTCGAGGACCTCGTCGACTCCGCCAAGCGTCTTGGATCAGGCGACGATGAACTTTAAGCGCGGCCACCTCCTGTACTTCGTGACCGTCGCCGAAGAGGGTCAGATCACGCGTGCGGCCAGAAGGCTGCAGCTCGCGCAGCCCGCGCTCTCGCGGGCGATCGCCCAGCTCGAGTCAGACCTCGGTTTCAAGCTGCTCGAGCGTCACGCCCGCGGCGTCACGCTGACGGCGGCCGGCGAGGCCTTCCTGGTGAAGGCGCGAGCGGCCGTGTCGGCGTGGTCGGACGCGCTCGCGACCGCGCAGTCGATGGCGCGCGTCCGTCGCGGGACGATCGAGTTCGGCTTCGTGGGCGTTCCACCCGGGCTCGACAGTCCCGCGCTCCTGGAAACGTTCGGCCAAATCAATCCGGAGATCGACGTCTGCTACCGCGAGCTCGCGTTCCCGTCGGATCGCACGAGCTCTTGGATCGGCGACGTCGATTTGGCCGTGTGCCACCGCCCTCCAGCCGATCCGGGCGTGTGGGTCCAGGTGCTGCGCTCCGAGCCGCGCGTGGTGCTCGCTCCGAGGCGTCACTCGCTCGCGCAGCGCCGTGAGCTGTCTGTCGCGGAGGTGCTCGATGAGACGTTCGTCGGCCTTCACCCGTCGGTCGACTCCGAGTGGGCGGGCTTCTGGAGCCTCGATGACCACCGTGGCGGAGGCCCGGAGCGGCTGACCGCCGACCGTGCGGCCAACCCGCACGAGGTGCTTGCGGCGCTCGCTGTGCGCGATGCGATCACCACCGTCCCCGCCGCAGTCGCTCGTCTGGTCCCCGATTTCCTGTCCGGGGTGATCGCGATTCCGCTGCGTGACGCACGCGCTGCGACGGTCGTGCTGGTGGGACACGAGGACCGCGCCAATCCGCTCGTCGAGACGCTGCTGCAGTTCGTGCGCGCCACCGGCGACGGGGGTCTCGCTGCGTCGCCGGACGACCGGCGTCTCAGCTGACGGCTCCCCGCGCGGCGGGCCGGTCCACTGGGGAGACGCCATGTGCACCGTGCCCGCCGCGACGCTCGCCACTGAGCTGAGCCGAGCCGAGTTTCACTCACAGAGGCGGCAATGTCCAATATGTCTTCTCCGGCCTGGCATCAGAGACCCGCATATCGCGGCGCGCGGGAAGGTTGTGCGGGGGTCGGCGTCTAGCTACTCGAGGGTCAAACCCACCCGACACCATCACAACCCCCGACACTGCGAGGCACCACCGATGAAGCGAAACTACCTCCTGCTGGCCGGCGTGCTGATCTCCGCCGCGAGCGGCTCGGCCGTCGCGAGCGCGCAGGCCGGCGCGACGAGCGCGCACGCGGCCCGCACGACCGAGGTCGTGCTGCGCCACACGAGCCTTGGATCGATCCTGACGACCTCCTCGGGCTTCACGCTGTACGAGTTCACGCGCGACCACGGCAGCGAAGACAGCTGCATGAAGATCCGCGGCTGCTCGAGCGTGTGGCCGGCGCTCGAGAGCCGCGGAAAGCCGAGCGCGGGTGCGGGCGTCAAGGGCTCGCTGCTGTCAACCGTGCGGGTCGCCGGCGGCGCCATGCAGGTCACATATGCGGGCCACCCGCTGTACACCTACAGCGCGGACAGCCGCGGCTCGACGGCCTACGTCGGCGCCAACGCGTTCGGCGGCAACTGGTACGCGCTCAACGCGTCGGGCCACGCGGTCAGGTAGCGAGCCCCGGCTGCAAGATCGTGCCCGCGACCGTCCACGCGCGGGCACGATCTTCAACTAAAAAGCGAGATTTGCCGATGCTTGGGCGTGCAGCTGACATTCGCGCGCGAGCCGTGGACGGACCCGCTGCGGGCGGGCGCCGAGCGCGCGGCCGACGCCGCGCTGCACGAGCTGCCCGAGGCGATGTCGATCGTCTTCGACAGCGAGCTGCGCTTCGTGCGCGTCGCCGGCCACGCGCTCGAGCGGCTGGGCGATCCCGACAGCTGCCGGGCGGGCCGCCCGCTGGCGCAGGCGCTGCCGGGCGATGTGTGGAAGACGATCGAGCCGCTGCTGCGCTCGGCGCTCGCGGGCGAGACTCGCTCGCGTGAGATCTGGACGACGGGGCAGCGCCACTGCGTGCTGCTCGACGTCGGACCGCTCGGCGAGGGCGGCGTCGCGGTCGTGCTCGACATCACCGCGCGCAGACAGTCCGAGCTCCTGGAGCCGCACCTTGGCAGCGACTTCGACGGCGAATACGAGCGCCTCGATCGCAGGTCGATCGGCACCGGGGTGCTCGACATCGACGGCAGCTGGCTGCTGGTCAACCGCGCCCTGTGCGACATCGTCGGCTACACCGCCGAGGAGCTGATCGGCAGGTCGTTCGAGGAGATCGTGCACCCCGAGGACGCGGGCAACGACCGCGAGGAGCGTCGCGCGTTGCTCGCGGGGGAGATCCCGGCTTTCAGGGTGGACAAGCGCTTCTTCGACGCCGCCGGGGAGACCGGTTCGGTGATCGTGTCGCTGGCGCTGGTGCGCGAGCGCGACGGGACGCCGCTGCACTACATCGCCCAGCTGCAGGATGTCTCCGAGCGCAGGCGTCTCGAGCAGAACATGCGCGCGCTCGGCGACCACGACCCGCTGACGGGCGTGCGCAACCGCAGGCTGTTCGGACATGACCTCAAACTCCAGGTCGCCCGTTCGCGCCGCTACGGCGAGGTCGCGGGGCTGATGCTGATCGACCTCGACGCCTTCCGGTGCGTCAACGACGCGCACGGCGAGCAGGCGGGCGACGAAGCGCTCGAGGCGGTCGCGCGCTCGCTCGGGCGCAGGCTGCGCGAGACCGACCTGCTGGCGCGCCTGGGAGCCGACCAGTTCGCGGTGCTGCTGCCGCACATCGACGAGCAGGGACTGGCGGTCGTCGCCGACGGGCTCGCCCGCGCGGTGGCCGCGTGCGGCATCGACGTCGGAGACGAGATCGTGCACCCCTCGGCGAGCATCGGCTTCACGCTCGTGGACGAGCACACCCACAGCGCCGAGCAGGCGCTGCTGGCGGCCGACAGAGCGATGCGCGACTGCAGGCGCGCCGCGGCCGGCACGGCGAGCTGAGCGACGCTGCCGGGACCTTCCGGCGCGGTGAATACGCTCAGGACATGAAGGCAGGCGAGCGGCTCGCGGTCATCGATCTTGGATCGAACTCCTTTCGCCTGGTCGTGTTCATGGCCGGCTCGGGGTGGTGGAGGCGGATCGACGAGATCTACGAGCCCGTGCGCATCGGCGAGGGACTGATGGCGAGCGGCCGGCTGGGGGAGCAGCCGATGCAACGGGCGCTCGCGACGCTCGATGTGTTCGCGCACTTCTGCCGTGCCAGCGGCCTGGACGCGGAGTCCGTCGACGCGGTCGCGACGAGCGCGATCCGCGACGCTGAGAACGCCGAAGAGTTCCTCACGCGCGCCCGCGCGTGCCTGGGGCTGCCGATCCGCGTGCTCAGCCGCGAGCAGGAGGCCCGCTACGGCTATCTCGCGGCGGTCAACTCGACGACGCTGCGCAACGGCAGCGTGCTCGACCTCGGCGGCGGCTCGCTGCAGCTAGTGCGTGTCGCGGACAGGCTGATCGGCGCCTCGGGCTCGTGGCAGATCGGCACGGTGCGCATGAGCGAGCGCTTCCTGCCGCCCAACGGTCCCGCCAAGCGCAAGCAGCTGGAGGAGCTGCGCGAGCACGTCGCGGCGCAGCTCGCGCAGGCGCCTTGGCTCGCCGAGGACGCCGCGGCGGGGCGCGGCAGGCGTCTGGTGGGCATCGGCGGCACGGTGCGCAACCTCGCCGCCGCCGCCCAGCGCGCGGCGGGGCTGCCCTCAAACGGTGTGCAGGGGATGGTGGTCGAGCGCCACGCGCTGGAGGATCTCGTTGGGCGGTTGGCCGCGCTGCCCGCGGCCGAGCGCGCGTCGGTGCCGGGCATCAAGCCCGCGCGCGCGGATCTGATCCTCGCCGGCGCGGTGGTCGTGCAGGGCGTGCTGCAGGCCGGCGGCTTCGACGCGCTGGAGGCCACCGAGGCAGGCCTGCGCGAGGGGGTGTTCTTCGAGCGTTTCCTCGCTGACGAGGAGCAGCCGCTGTTCGCGGACGTACGGCGCGCGAGCGTGCTGAACATGGCCGCGCAGTACCACGTTGACGCCGATCACACCGAGCACGTGGCGGCGCTCGCGCTGGGCATGTTCGATGAGCTCGCGCTGCTCGGGCTGCACGAAGGCGACGCGCGCGAGCGCGAGCTGTTGTGGGCGGCGTGCATGCTGCACGACATCGGCATGTCGATCGACTACGACGATCACCACAAGCACTCGCGCTACCTGATCCTCAACGGCGCGCTGCCGGGGTTCACGCCGGTCGAGACAGCGATCATCGCGCAGGCGGCGCGCTACCACCGCAAGGGCATGCCCGCGCCGGGGCCGATGGCGGCGCTGTTCGACGAGAGCGACACCGCGCGGCTGGACCGCTGCGCGACGCTGCTGCGCCTGGCGGAGGACCTCGAGCGCTCGCGCGACCAGCTCGTGCGCGCCACCAGCCTGACGCTCTGCGACGGCGAGGTCGAGCTGCGGCTGGTCGCGGACGGCGAGTCGGCGGTCCCGCGTTGGGCCGCCGGGCGCGAGCGTGAGCTGTTCGCCAGAGCGTTTCACCGTGAGCTTTCGGTAGCGGCGTAGCTACCGCCCAGCGGCCGTCAGCTGAGTCAGCCCGCCGCCGCGAGCGCCCGCTCGTCACCGGCGCAGTCGAACAGCACGAGCCCGTAGGGGAAGGCGACCGGGCTGTGCCACTGCGATGGCGCGAGCTCCTTGCATGCGCGCAGCACGGCCTGGGTGGCGAGGTTGCCGCCGCGCAGCGAGTACTCGCCGCCGAGCAGCACGTAGCGCGCCTGCCCGCTGGCGACCATGCGCGCGAGGTGCGGCCCGTCGACGGCCGGGTCGGTGCCGCTGTAGCCGCCGAGCGCGCCGGCGTTCAGCCCCATCAGGATGAGCGGAGCGCCGGTGTCCGAGGCGACGGTCAAGAGCGCCCAGCGCGAGCCGGGCTTGTGCGTGACGACGTAGTTGGCGAGCGCGCGGTCGAGCCCTGCGTCGCGTTCGTTGACGCCGTAGCCGCCGCTGCCGGGGAACGCTTTCGTTCCGGCGACGGGGAAAGTGCCCTCGACGGGGGCGAGCCAGGTGGTGCTCGCGTACGCGGTCGGCACGACGAGCACGAGCGCGAATGCGAGCGCGATCGCCGGCGCGGCGAGTCGGCGCAGGGCGAGCAGCGCGAGGAACCCGAGGGCCGCGCCGGCGGCGAGCACGGGCACGAATGACACCATGTAGTGCTCGCGGTGCATCAGCACGACCTGCGCGAGCACGGTCGTCGCGAGCGCGCCCGCGGCGAGCGCGATGCCCAGGATCCTGTCTCTGCGGCGACCGCGCGCGAGCTTGACGAACGCGGCGACGCCGGCGCCCGCCATTGCCGCGGTGCCGGGCGCCAGCGCGGAGACGTAGTAGGGGTGGACGATGCCCTTGGACAGGCTCAGCACGGCCGCCTCGACGACGAACCAGCCGCCGAGCACGAGCAGCACCGCCAGGCGCGGGTCGCGCCGGTCGAGGAACCGCGCCGCGGAGCGCCGGTCGACGAGCACGAGCAGCGCGAGGCCGATCAGCCCGAACACGGCGAACGGCAGCAGCCAGGCGGCCTGGTCGCCGAGGCCCTTGCCGAACAGCCGCAGTAGCTTGGGTGATTCGCCGAACGGGATCGGGTCCTTTTCGCGTCCGGTGGTGACCTTCGGTGGGGACGCGGGCGCGGGCTTGAGCGCGGGATTCAGGGGAGGATTGGCGGGGCCGAGCGGCGCGTGCCCGTGGTTGGCGGCGCGCACGGCCGCGTCGACGACGTGCTGGCGGGATGCGGGGACGTAGGCGCCGGGGCGCACGCTGACGCTGTTGGGACCGCCGGTCTGGCCTTCGACGCGACCGAGGCCGTTGTATTCGAAGGCGAGGCCGATCTCGGTGTTGTTGGTGGAGCTGCCGACGTACGGGCGCTTGGAGGCGGGCGTGAGTTCGACGACGGCGATCCACGCGAGCGACACGACCGCGAGCGCGACGCCGGCGACAAGCAGCTGCGAGATGCGCCGCCGCAGCGAGCCGGGGGCACAGACGAGGAAGCCGAGCGCGATCGGCGGGACGACGAGGTAGGCGGCGAGCGTCTTGGTGTTGAACGCCAGCCCGACGAGCACGGCGGAGCCGATCAGCGTGCGCCAGCGTCCGGTTTCGCTCGCTCGCAGCGCGAGGCTGCAGGCGAGCACGAGCGCCAGGATCAGCACGGGGTCGACGCCGTTGTCGCGCGAGACGGCGACGAACGAGGGGAACACGGCAAGCGCGAGCGACCCGGCGAACGCGGCTACGGCGCCGAGGCGGCGGGCGAGCATGACGTAGAGCACCGCGACGGCGAGCACGCCGGCGAGCGCCTCGGGCACGAGCAGGCTGAGCGGCGAGAAGCCGAACAGCTTGGCGCTCGCGGCCTGCACCCACAGCGCGAGCGGCGGCTTGTCGACGGTGACGAGGCCGCCGGGGTCGAACGACACGAAGAAGAAGTTGTGCCACGAGCGCAGCATCGACTTGACGCCGGCGGAGTAGAAGAGGTTGGCGTAGCCGTTCTGCGAGAGCCGGTGCAGGTTGAACACGGCCGACACCGCGAGCACGGCCGGCAGGCCGGCGTGGCGTAGGAGTGTGCGCGAGGAGAGCAGGGCGGGGCGTCTCGTGGCTCGCGCCGCGTGCAGGCGCACGCCCGTGGGTTCGTGCGCTGTGGCCGGCGGTGCGGCGATCTGCGGAGTTGAGTCGCTGTGGCTGATGCCGGAGAGACTAGCCGTGCGCCTTGCCGGACACGCCGAGCGCCGGCGCGTGACGACGGTCCGTCGAGCGCCTGCCGCGTGTACGGGGCCCGCGGGCCCCGTACAGCGCTCTGCCTCGCTCTGGCAGCTAGACGATCGTGTTGATCTCGATGGCTTCTTCGTTGGTCTTGAACAGTTTCAACGTCAGCGCGGATTCCTGGCTCGGGCCGCCGTCGGTCGAGCTCATGAGGACGCTCGGGCCCTGGCCTTCGAAGCCGACGGGGTTCTGTTTTTCTTTGGCGCTCGAGGCGCTCTCATTGCCGACCGTGACCATCGAGTCGGAGTTGACGTTGTGTATCAGCGAGCCGGTGACGAGCACCGTCTCGGCTTCGCAGGCATATTCGGTCCAGGTTTCCCCGGAGCTCGGGAACCACTTGACGCCGACCTTGTCCTTGGTCGGCACGAGCACCTGTTCGATGAAGCCGAGTTCGCCGTCGAGCGTCGAGATCTGGATTTCCCCGGCGCTGGCGCCACTCGACTCGCAGGCGACGCCTTCGGTCGAGCATTCGCTGAACACGAGTTGGAGCTCGCCGATTGTTTTCGCGCCGGTGTATTCGCCGCTGCCGGCGACATCAGCGCAGACGAGCGGTCGGTGCGCGCCGGTTTTCAGCACGACGGGAGACCTCGCGGTTTCCTTCGCTATCAGCTTTTCGCATCCTGAAAGGCTCTCGCCGGCGAGTTCTCGATCCTGTTTGGCGGTCACCCTGAAAGCGCGCGCTTCGGCTTCGAGCGCTTCGCGTTCGTTTGGTTCGCTCGCAAGGGCGGCTTCCGCTTCACGTTGTTCGGCTTGGGTTTCGTCGCCGCGAGCGGCCTCGCAGCGATGGAATTTCGGTGAATAGCCAAACCGCTCGGTGTAGGTGAACTTGTTCGCTGCCCCCGGACCGGGAGCCCATTCGTACTTGGCCTTGGTCGCGGTCACGTCCACGCAGTTGGGCTTCTTGGCGAAACCAGCGCCTTCCTTGGCGGCTTTGCGAATGCATTTGCCGAATTCGGGCGCTTGCGCCGCCGCGGCGGACGCTCCGACTGCCATCACCACAGCCGCGCACAGAGCGCACAACACGATTCCGGCGATACGTCGCTGATGACCCATCGATCCATCTCCCCCGATCGCTTGTCAAGTCGCTTGTCTCATCCTGACAACTGCGGAAGCGATCGTATATGACCGTGGCGGGCCTGTGTGTGACCAAGACGTGTCTATGGGAGCGCGTCGATCAGCCGCTCGAGGTCGTGCTCGTCGTTCCACGCGCCGACCGACGCACGCAGCCACGGCCGGTCGGGGATGTTGCGCACGATCACGCCGTGCTCGGCGAGCAGCGCGCGCTCACCCAGCGGATCTGGGCTGGGGAAGGACACGAGCGTGGTGTCCCCGCGCGGTACGGGCTCACGGCCGCGCTCGGCGAGCATCTCGGCGAGGCGCGCGGCGAGCGTGCGCGCGTGCTCGTGCACGGCGGCCCAGCCGGCGGTCTCCAGCACGCGAATGGCGGCGAGCGCGCAGGCGGTGGTCTCGGCATTCAGTGACATCGTGTCGAAGCGCCGCGCGTCGTTGTGCAGTTGCGCGTCGAGCCCGTCGTTGGGGTCAGCGAGGTTGGCGTAGCCGCGTCGGGAGACGGCGACGCGCCCGCGCAGCGCGGGGCTGACCCACAGCATGCCGGTGCCGTCGGGGCCGCACAGCCACTTCTGCCCGGCGCCGGCGTAGGCGTGGCAGCCGAGCGCGTGCACGTCGACGGGCACCGCGCCGACGCCCTGGGCGCCGTCGAGCAGCACGGGGACGTCGAGCTGGCCGAGCTCGGCGGGCGCCAGCGAGCCGCTGACCCAGCCGACGTGCGAGCATGCGACGAGGCGCGTGCGCGGGCCGACGGCGTCGGCAAGCTCGGCGAGCGGGGCTTCGCGGACCTCGACGCGGCGCAGCTCGCGCGCGGCCGACAGCGCGCCGAGCAGGCCGGGGTGCTCCTCGTCGCTGGTGAGGATCTCATCGCCGGGCGCGAGATCCAGGCCGGCGACGACCTGGGCCATGCCCTCGCTGGTGCAGGTGGTGAGCGCGACGTCTGTGGGGTCGGCGGCGAGCGCGGTGGCGTAGGCGCGGCGCAGCTCGTCGTTGAGCTCGGCGCGGCGTTCGAAGTGCGCCATCGCGCGGCCGTCGCCGAGCTCGCGCTCGAGCTCCCGCGCGGAGGCCTGCGCGGCGCTCGCGGGCAGCGGCCCGTCGGTGCCGGCGTTGAGGTACGCGAGGGTTCGTAGAACGGGAAACTGGTCGCGCAACGCCGGCAGGCTCACAAACGGCGAGAATACCCGCATGGCCAGCGCCGCCGACGAGCATCCCATGTGGGAGCCCCCGCGCGAGCAGCGCGAGAGCGTCGAGATGGCGCGTTTCATGGAGTGGGTCGCTCAGCGGCAAGGACGCACGTTCGCTGGTTACGACGAGCTGTGGCAGTGGTCGGTGGACGAGCTGGAGGACTTCTGGGCGAGCGTGTGGGAGTTCTGCGGCGTGCGCGCGTCGAAGTCGTACGAGCGCGTGCTCGTATCGCGCGTGATGCCCGGCGCGCGCTGGTTCGAGGGCGCGGAGCTGAACTACGCGGAGAACCTGCTGCTCGGTCCCACGCGGGCCGCCGCGCCGGCGTCGCCCGACCGCTCGCGCGAGATCGCGGTGCTGCACACATCGGAGCTGCGCGAGCAGCTCGGCGAGATCACGTGGGGCGAGCTCCAGGCGATGGTGGCGGCGACGGCGGGCGGCCTGCGCGCGTTGGGCGTGAAGCGCGGCGACCGCGTGGTGGCGTACATGCCGAACATCCCTGAGACGCTGGTGGCGCTGCTGGCAGTGGCGAGCATCGGCGCGATCTGGTCGAGCGCGGCGCCGGAGTTCGGCGCGCGCAGCGTGATCGACCGCTTCGCGCAGATCGAGCCGAAGGTGCTGCTGGCGGTGGACGGCTACCGCCACGGCGGCAAGGACTTCGACCGCACGGCCAACGTGGAGCGGATCCTCGAAGAGCTGCCGACGGTCGAGCACGTGGTCGTGCTGCCGTACCTGGCGGATGACGGCGTTTATGAGCCCGCCTCCGGCGGGAGCGGCGCGCGCGGTGTCCTCACGTGGGATGAGCTGCTCGCCCGCGGCGAGGGCTCCGCCCTGAGCTTCGAGCAGGTGCCGTTCGACCACCCGCTGTGGGTGCTGTACTCGTCGGGCACGACGGGCCTGCCGAAGGCGATCGTGCAGGGCCACGGGGGGATCCTGGTGGAGCAGCTGAAGAAGCGGCTGCACCTGGACCTGCGCGGCGGCGACCGCATGTTCTGGTTTACGACGACGGGCTGGATGATGTGGAACTTCCTGGTCGGCTGCCTGCTGTCGGACGCGGCGATCGTGCTGTATGACGGCAGCCCGGCGCACCCGGATTTGAACGTGCTGTGGAGCCTGGCGGAGCGCGCGGGGATCACGTGCATGGGCGTCAGTCCGGGCCTGTTGGCGAGCTGCGAGAAGGCGGGGATCGAGCCGGCGCGCGATCACGATCTGCATGCGCTGCGCGCGCTGGGTGCGACGGGCTCGCCGCTGACGCCGGAGAGCTTTCACTGGGTGTATGAGCACGTGAAGGACGACGTGTGGCTGTTCTCGACGAGCGGCGGCACGGACGTGTGCACGGCGTTCGTGGCGGGCTGCCCGCTGTTGCCGGTGTACGAGGGCGAACTGCAGTGCCGCGCGCTGGGTTGCGCGGTGCAGGCGTGGGACGAACAGGGCAACTCGCTGAGCGACGAGGTGGGGGAGCTGGTGATCACAAAGCCGATGCCGTCGATGCCGCTGTTCTTGTGGGGAGACGACGACGGCTCGCGTCTGCACGAGAGCTACTTCGCGATGTACCCGGGCGTGTGGCGCCACGGCGACTGGATCCGCATCACACCGCGCGGCGGCGCGGTCATCTACGGGCGCTCTGACTCGACGATCAACCGCATGGGCGTGCGCATGGGCACGAGCGAGATCTACCGCGCGGCGCTGGGGTTGGGCGAGGTGCTTGACGCGCTGGTAGTGGACATCCCCAAGCCGGGCAGTGACGGCGGGATCAGAGCCCACCCACCCGAGCTGTGGATGGCGATGTTCGTGGTGCTGCGCGACGGGGTGGTGCTCGACGACGAGCTGGCGGCGCAGATCAAGCGGCGCATCCGCGAGGACTGCTCGCCGCGGCACGTCCCCAACGAGATCCGCCAGATCGCGGAGGTGCCGCGCACGCTGTCGGGCAAGGTGCTCGAGGTGCCGGTCAAGCGCATCCTGATGGGCACACCGCCGGAGCAGGCGGCGAGCGTCGAGTCGCTGGCGAACCCCGCTTCGTTGGATTACTTCGTGGCGCTCGCTGGGGAGCTGGGCCGGCTGGAGCACCCCGAGGCGCACTTCTCCTAGCTGCTGTTGGCTGCCGCGGCTAGGCGGCCTGACGGCTCTGGGGGTGCGCTTCGACCCGAGTTGCGCGCACGATCTTGCCAGCGTCGTTGATGAGTCGGACTTCTCCGCCGCCCTCGCGGCTTACGACCGCTCTCGCCCGAGCGAGCGCGCGCTCCTTCGTGTCTACCCGCACGGCGGCGCGCCGGTCGCCCTCTCTCAGAACGTCCCAGCCGCCGTCTGCGTTTCTCTTGATGTCTCGCGTGCTAGCCATCAGATACTTCCGATCATTGAACCGAGCGCCATCTTAGGAGCAACTCCGGACGGTGTCCGACGACGAGGCGCCGGCGGAAGCCAACGATCGGAGCTAGACCCCATTGTGCCAAGGAACTCTGAGCGATCGATACCCCAGCGGGTGGGTGGTCGCGTCGAAGAACCACAGCTCGTCTGTTTCCAGGCGGGCGTAGATGTCTGCTTGGCGTCTGGCGAGGGCTCGCCGCGGCTCAGGGACCAAAGAGACGGCGATCGCGCGACGCGGATGCTCATTGAGGGCGTCGAGAAGATGATCGTCGTGCGCGCCGAGACTGCTCCCGAACACGACGAGCGGCATCTCGATGGACCGGAGCCTGTGGAGGGCGTGGGTCAGGTAGACGTTGGCCTCGATGGCGCGGAGCTTGTCGTGGGCGGTTCCCTCGGTGACGAGCAGGGGACGTGCTTGCGGGTCACCGTCGATCGGCTCCCCGAACTGGTCGAGCACGCTCTGGATCGCACCACGACGCAGCTTCCAGGTGGCGCCCGATCCGCTGACGACGAGGTGGAGGGCGCCGTGGAGGAAGTACACCGGAACCTCACCGACGTGGACGTCGGCGCGGTTGGGATCGAACTCGAGCCGAGGGCCCCGGAAGTGATCGATGAACGGTCGGAAACTACCGCCGCAGCCCATCGCCCAGTAGAGCAGCAGATCGTAGGAGGTGCTGAAGATCCACTCGTAGCCGAGTAGCTCGTCTCTGATGTTCTTCAGCACGGTGTCTGGTATCTGGCCACGGGTGAGGTGAACCGCGCGCACGGCGCGGCCCAGCCCACGTTGAATGCTGCGGTATCGCGCATAGATTCGAGCGGCCGGTTGACCGAGCGTCTCGTTGACTCGGATGGCCGTGTTGAGGTCGCTCAGGATCCGCTCGAAGTTCTCGGTCTCGCCGAACAGCGCCAGATCTTCGGCAGTCAGGCCGTCATCGTGCGCGTGATCGAACAGGGACGCGTAGTCGAACGCAGGCCAGACGTTGATGCTGAGTCCGTTCCCGCACAGCAGCGCGGCTCCTGAGAAGCGTGCGGCTAGATCGGGCCAGGTCTCGAGCGAGCCATCGAAACGCGGGGTCGACATGTTCGCGGAGTCCTATCAACCGGCTCCGTCTGACTAATGGGACTTGTCGATGTGCGCCAGGAGTGAGCATCCACTCCTACAGCCCGAGCGAACGCCCGACGATCTCCTTCATGATCTCGTTGGTGCCGCCGTAGATGCGAGTGACGCGCGCGTCGGCGAAGGCGCGCGCGATCGGATACTCGAGCATGTAGCCGTAACCGCCGAACAGCTGCAGGCAACGGTTGACGACGCGGCCCTGCAGGTCGGTGCACCACCACTTGGCGGTGGCGGCGTCCTCGGGCGTGAGCTCGCTGGCGTTCAGTGCCGTGGCGCACTGGTCGACGAACGCGCGCGCGATCTGGGTTTCGCCGTGCAGCTCGGCGAGCGTGAAGCGCGAGTTCTGAAACGAGCCGATCGGCTGGCCGAAGGCCTTGCGCTCGCGCACGTAGTCGAGCGTCCAGCCGATCGCGGCCTCCGCGGCGGCGACGGCTGAGGCGGCGATCGAGAGGCGCTCCTGGGGCAGATTGGACACGAGATAGCGAAAGCCCTCGCCCTCCTCGCCGAGCAGGTTGTCCACCGGCACGTGCACGTCAGCGAAGGACAGCTCGGCGGTGTCCTGGGCGTGCTGGCCGATCTTCTCGAGGTTGCGCCCGCGCTCGAAGCCCTCCATGCCGCGCTCGACGATCATCAGGCTGATGCCGCGGTGGCGCTCTGACGGATCGGTCTTGACAGCCACGATCACCAGGTCGGCGTTGATGCCGTTGGTGATGAACGTCTTGGTGCCGTTGACGACGTAGTGCACGCCCTCGCGCCTGGCTCTGGTGGACATCGCGGCGAGGTCCGAGCCGATACCCGGCTCGGTCATCGCCAGTGCCGTGATCAGCTCGCCGGAGGCGATCCCGTCGAGCCAGCGCTCGCGCTGGGGCTCGGTGCAGTAGCTGAGGAAGTACGGCAGGCAGATGTCGTTGTGCAGCGTGATGCCGAGGCCGAAGCTGCCGACGCCCGCGCGCTGGGTCTCTTCGCCGATGACGAGGTTCAGGCGGAAGTCCTCGGCGCCGGCGCCGCCGTATGACTCGGGCACGGCCATGCCGAGGAAGCCGCCCTGCCCGGCGCGGGCGAACACCTCCCTCGGGACGATCCCCGCTCGCTCCCACTCGCCGTAGCGGCCATCCTCGCCAAGCACCTCGCGCTCCAGGAACGTGCGAAAGCTCGCTCGGAAGTCTTCGTGGACGTCCTCGAACAGGCTGCGCCTCATAGCGCTCGGACACTACCTGTGCGCGATCGGGAAGGAGTGCGAGCCGGGGACGTCGAACAAATGCGCCGATGAAGCGAGTCGCGACAAAGACCGCCGAGGCTCCCCCGGTGAACGGGACGAGCGAGCACCAGAGCCTGTCCAAGTACATACAGGCGCGTTTCGACGAGTGCTCGCGCTCGCAGAAGGACGTGGCGCAGTACATCGTCGACCATCTCGACGAGGCCGCCTTCCAGACCGCCGAGGAGCTGGCGCGCCGCGCGAACACGTCGAGCTCGACGGTCGTGCGCTTCTCACAGGCGCTGGGCTTCGAGGGCTTCCCCGAGTTGCAGGCCGCGGCGCGCGAGGAATACAGGCGCGTCAACGCCAAGGCCGGCAAGGAGAATGGAGTTGGGGCGGGCGGGGTTTCATCCCCGCTGTTCTCGCTCGACCAGAACGAGTTCGAGGCGGCGCTCGCCGCCGACCACCTGAACGTCGAGGACACCGCGCGCAAGGTCTCGCGCAGCTCGGTTGACGCGCTGATCGAGGCGATCGTCGAGGCCGAGAAGGTGCTCGTCGCGGGCACCGACCAGATGGCGTTCTTCGCCAGCTACCTGCGCCACCTGCTGATGCTGCTGGATCTGCGCGTGGACGTGGTCGCGAGCCCGTCGCAGGAGGCGCTCAGCCGTCTCGGTCGCATCGATGGCTCCACGCTCGTCATCGGGCTGTCCGCCGGGCGCCCGCACCCGCTGGTGGTGCGCGCGATGAAGCTCGCCCGCCATCGCCAGGCAAAGACCGCCGCGATCACAGACGCGACGCTCTCAGAGGTAGCCAAGCTCGCTCAGATCAAGCTGTACTACTCCTCCAACAGCCCCGCGTACGTGCGCTCGCACACGGCGCTGCTGAGCGTCATCCAGGCGCTCGCCTACGGCGTGTACGCGCGCGACACCGCGCAGTACGACGACCGCATCAAGGCGTTCCGGCTCAAGTAGCTGCACTCGCACAGCGGTGGAGATGTCGCCCTCGCGGCTAGACTGGCCTACGCATGCGTGACGAGGCGACATTCCGGGTCAAGAGCGGCCTGGCGGAGATGCTGAAGGGCGGGGTGATCATGGACGTGGTCACCCCCGAGCAGGCAAAGGTCGCCGAGGACGCGGGCGCGGCGGCGGTGATGGCGCTCGAGCGCGTGCCCGCCGACATCCGCCGCGACGGCGGCGTCGCGCGCATGTCCGACCCGGAGATGATCGCGGGCATCCAGGAGGCGGTGAGCATCCCCGTGATGGCCAAGGCGCGCATCGGGCACTTCATGGAGGCGCGCGTGCTCGAGGCGCTCGAGGTGGACTACGTTGACGAGTCCGAGGTGCTGACGCCCGCGGACGAGGCCAACCACATCGACAAGTGGGACTTCAAGGTGCCGTTCGTGTGCGGCGCGACCAACCTCGGCGAGGCGCTGCGGCGGATCGGCGAGGGCGCGGCGATGATCCGCTCCAAGGGCGAGGCCGGCACGGGCGACATCGTCGAGGCGGTGCGCCACATGCGCCAGATAACCGGCGAGATCCGCCGGCTGAGCATGCTCGGCGCGGACGAGACGGCGAGCGCCGCCAAGGAGCTCGGCGCCCCGCTCGACCTCGTGCGCGAGGTGGCTGCACAGGGCCGGCTGCCGGTGGTGCTGTTCTGCGCTGGCGGCATCGCAACGCCCGCCGACGCTGCGCTGATGATGGCGCTGGGCGCCGAGGGCGTGTTCGTTGGCTCGGGCATCTTCAAGTCCGAGGACCCGCCGACGCGGGCGCGCGCGATCGTCGAGGCGACCACCCACTGGCAGGACGCCGAGCGCGTCGCCGACGCCTCCCGTGGGCTCGGGCCGGCGATGGACAGCCTGGAGAGCTCCAAGCTCGAGGACGAGCAGCTGTTGGCCCAACGCGGCTGGTAGCGCGCTCGATGACCGAGGCTGGGCCGCTGATCGGCGTGCTGGCGCTGCAGGGAGGCTTCGCGGCGCACGAGCGGATGCTGGCGAAATTGGGTCCCGTTCTCCCACGCACGCGCGAGGTGCGGGTGCCGGGCGACCTCGACGGGCTGGACGGGCTGATCGTTCCTGGAGGGGAGTCGACGACGATGACCCTGGGAATCGAGCGTGAGGGCCTTGCCGAGCCGCTGCGGGAGCTCGCAAGAGGAGGCACGCCGATCCTCGGTTCGTGCGCGGGGCTGATCATGCTCGACCGCGATCACCTCGGCGTAATGGACATGCGCGCCGAGCGCAACGCGTTCGGGCGTCAGATCCGCAGCTTCGAGGCGGACGTCGAGGTCGAGGGGATTCCAGGCGGGCCGATCCGCGGCATCTTCATCCGCGCGCCGTGGATCGCCGAGCACGGCCCAGACGTCGAGATCCTCGGTGAGGTGGACGGACACGCCGTGGCGGCGCGCCAAGGAAAGGTGCTCGCGGTGGCCTTCCACGCCGAGCTGGGCGCCGATGACCGTTTGCACCGATTCTTCCTCGGACTCGTGGGGCAGGCAAACGCCAACGGATACCCATCGGTCGCTTGACGTTCGCTACGGTAAGTAGTAACTTACCGTAAGTGTCTACTAACCAAGCAACTGCCTTCGACGCTCTGGGCGATCGCACGCGGCGCGAGATCTTCGAGCGCCTCGGCGCCGGACCGCGCGCTGTGGGCGAGCTCGCCCACGAGTTGCCCGTCAGCCGGCCGGCTGTCTCGCAGCACCTGAAGGTGCTGAAGGACGCCGGTCTGGTGACCGATCGAGCCGAGGGCAACCGCCGCGTCTACCAGATCGATCCGACCGGAGTGAGCGAGCTGCGCGCGTATCTCGAGCACTTCTGGGACCAATCCATGGCGTCCTTCAAGCAGGCCGCCCAGCGTAAATATGAGGAGAGCAGATGAGCACGACACCTGCCACAGGCACCGCCGCCCGCGCCGCCGTCACCGTGGAGGCGCCGCTCGAGCTGGCGTTCGAGACGTTCACCGAGGACATCGGCAGCTGGTGGTCGCCCGACCATCACATCCTCGAAGGGGAGCTCGCGGAGATGGTCTTCGAGCCGCGCACAGGCGGGCACGTGTATGACCGCGGCGTCGACGGCAGCGAGTGCCGCTGGGCGCGCGTGCTTGCATACGAGCCGCCGCATCGACTTGTCATCAGCTGGGACATCAACCTGCGTTGGCAGCTCGAGACCGACCCCGAGCGCACCAGCGAGGTCGAGGTGCGCTTCACCGCCGAAGGCCCCGAGCGCACGCGCGTCGAGCTCGAACACCGGAGCCTAGACCGGCACGGTGAGGGCTGGGAGGCGATGCGCGACGCGATCGACTCACCGGGCGGATGGCCAGCCGGTATGCAGTCGTTCGCGGCGCGCGTCGCCGCTCGCTCGGCATAACCGTCGCGCAGGCTAGGCCGGCACTTCGGCGGGCCGCTCGGCGCTCGGCTCGAGATCCAGGCCGGCCTCGGCGAGCGCGGGCACGCCGCCGTTGACCACGTGGATCACGTCCTGTGCGCCGTGGTGCTTGAGCAGGCTGGCGGCCGTCGCCGCGCGCATGCCTCCCGCGCAGATCACCGCGACCGGACGGTTGGCGTCGATCCCGTCCGGGATCCCCGCGATGTCGTGCCAGGCGGTGAACACCGACCCGGGCACGTGGCCGGCGTCCCACTCGTGGCGCTCGCGCACGTCGAGCAACTGCAGCTTCGGTTCCGTGGCCAGCCAGCCGCGCAGGTCAGCTGCGGCGACCCGATCGGTGTGATCGGCTGGGTGGCGTTCCTGGCGCCAGTTGGTCATTCCTCCCGCAAGCAGCCCGGCGATGTTGCGCACGCCCACCGCCAGCGCGAGCTTCGCCGCGCGCCGCCCGTCGGCGTCATCGCGGCCGATGAACACGATCTCCTGGTCGTGGTCGGCAAGCCACGCGAGCTTCGAGCCGAAGCCCGAGCTGAACGACGGGATGCAGATCGAGCCGTGGATGTGCACGTCGTCGAACTGCAGGTCAGTGCGCACGTCCACCAGCAGCGCGCCCTGTTCGCGCTTCAGCTGAACCTGGTGCGGATACAGCGCCTGCACCTCGACCCCTGAGGTCACCAGTGGGCCGCGGTTGAGCTCCACGATCTTCTCGAAGTTCGGCGGCTGGGGCCCGAGGTTCGACACCGCCTGGGCGACGAACTCATCCTCGTCCTCGATCGCCAGCGTGGGGTTGTGCCGGCGCTCGAAGCCGATCGTCGAGCAGATCTTCGCGTTCATGCCCGCTCCGCCGCACATCGAGCCACCCAGGTGGGCCGGCCACAGCTCGCAGTCGTCGGGGAGATGCAGCAGCTTCTCGTGCACCGAGGCGAAGATCTGCCGGGCGCCCGCGGTCTTCTCGATCGCCAGGTCGGTGCGGGCAACGTCGCCCACGAACAGGCTGTCTCCGCTCAGCACCGCCCACGGATCCTCGCCGCGCGCGCTGTCGATCAACAGGAACGCAGTGTGCTCCGGGCGGTGGCCGGGGGTGTGCAGCGCGCGGATCCGCAGCGAGCCGAGCGTCAGCTCCCAGCCGTCCTCGAACGGCTCGGATGGCCGCTCATGCTCGCTCGGGCAGCTCTGGTGTGATGTCGGCGCATCGCTCGCACACCTCCTGCGGGATCGCGCCGACGCGCATCAGCAGCGCGAACATCCTGCACCCGAGGCACAGTCCGAACACCGACTCAAGCGTGGCCGCCGCGATCAGGGCGCCCAGCAGGGCGTAAGCGGCGGTCCGCATTCCAAGCGCCAGCGCGAGCACCGCCGCGGTGCTCGACAGCGCGGCGCCGATCGCCTGGGCGAAGCGCTTTGGCGGGCCCGGGACCGGCCGTGCGGCCAGTGGCAGGCGCGGCACGATCACGCGCGTCACGAGCTGGCCGAGCGGACTGAGCGTGGGTCCGCTCGCCACCCGCGCCAAGAACCCGTACGCGATCAGCGCGGTCAGCCACGGGGCGTCCAGGGCGATCGTCAGCACGCTCAACGTCACCACGCCACCCGCGACCAGCCGGGCTGAGATCTCGTTGACCGGGTCGGGGAACGAGAACACCGACTTGTTCACTGAGAACATCGACAATATGGCAATAAATATAGGGCAAACGTCCGGTGGGCCAGGCGAGTTGCAGACGATCGCCTAAGGCCTGCGTCCCGATGGAGCCGCGCGTGTGCGCCGCTCAGGCCGCGCGGAAGCGCACGACGCCGTCGCGCTCCTCTTCGAGCACCTGCCCGTCGCGCAGAAGCAGGTCGACGTGCCCGAGCACCTCCGAGAGCGTGAGGAACGCCTGCGTGACCGCGACGTTGCCCCACAGCTCCTGGGCGATCTCGTGCGCGGTGCGCGGCTGGGAGGCGATCAGGCGGCGGATCTTCTCGGCGCGTCGCTCGTGCAGGCGGAAGCGCTCGTCGATCAGCGACGCGTGGTCGGTGATCGGCCGCCCGTGGCCGGGAAGCACGAGCGACAGATCCAGCGCGCGCGTCTTTTCCAGCGAGTCCATGTAGGTGATTAGCGCCTGCGGGCGGGGGCCGGCGTACTCGTCGTCGGCGTCCAGCGGCCGTGCGAGCAGCGGGTTGGAGGAGATGTGTGCGATCAGATGATCCGCGGCGAGCAGGATCGAGCGGGATTCGTCGAGGAAGACCGTGTCGGAGGGGCTGTGGCCGGGTCGGTGCAGCACTCGCAGCGTGCGGTCGCGGAGCTCCAGCTCGGCGCCGTCTGACAGCGGCCGGGTCACCTCGACGGCTGCGCCCCACGCGCGAAAGCCCGCCGAGACGGCTCGGAGCGCGGTCACGATTTCGGGGGGGATCCCGTGGCGCAGCATCAGGTACTCGGCGAACTGGTCTTCGAGGTCGGTCTGGTGGCCGTAGCTGGCGAGGAACGGCGCGAGGCTCTCGAGCGCGGCGACCTCTGCGCCGGAGCGGCGCGCGAGGATCGAGGAGAGGCCGAAGTGGTCCATGTGCTGATGCGTGACGACCAGCAGCTCGAGGTCCTCGACCGCGTGCCCGCGCTCCGCGAGCGCCTGCTCGAGCTCGTCGAGCGCCTTGGCGGAGTTCGGCCCGGAGTCGACGAGTGTGAGCGGCGAGTCCTCGATCAGGTACGCGTTCACGCGCCCGACCATGAACGGCGTCGGGATCGCCAATCGGTGGATGCCGGCGTCGGCGGCGAGCGCCAGCGCCGCGTGCTCCGCTTCCTGCCTCACCTTCTCCGCGTCGCTCACGACCCGGTCGGGCCGCGACGGCCGGGTCGGGCGTCCGAGCGGATCAGCCCCAGGACCTCGTCGCGACGTCGTTCCATGTCCTCGGGCGAGACCAGTGACTCCAGGCACAGACGCAGCAGCGGCTCGGTGTTGGAGGGCCGCACGTTGAAGTGCCAGTCCGCGTAGTCGATCGAGATCCCGTCGAGGCGGTCCTGGTCGGCATCGGAGTAGTGCGCGGCGATCTCCTCGATCTTGGCGGCGGGGTCCGCGACCTCGGAGTTGATCTCGCCGGAGATGAAGTAGTGCTCGCGATAGGGGGCCAGAAGCTCCGACATGCGCTTGCCGCGCGTGCACAGCAGCTCGAGCACGAGCAGCGCGGGGATCGTGCCCGCGTCCGCGCAGTAGAAGTCGCGGAAGTAGTAGTGCCCGGAGACCTCGCCGCCGAACAGCGAGCCCTCCTTGCGCATGCGCGTCTTGAAGAACGCGTGGCCGACACGGTTGCGATACGCGATCCCGCCGGCCCGCGTGACGGTGTCCGCAACCGCGCGCGAGGCGCGCACGTCGTACAGGATCGCTTCGGGGTGGGCGGGGTTCGGGTTTTTCGCCAGCAGTGAATCGGCGAGCAGCGCGGTGAGGAAGTCGCCGTCCACGAACTCGCCGGTGTCGTCGATGAAGAAGCAGCGATCGGCGTCGCCGTCCCATGCGATCCCCAGGTCCGCGCCGGTTTCGCGGACCTTCTGCATGATCAGCTGCCGGTTCTCCGGCAGCAGCGGGTTGGGCTCGTGGTCGGGGAAGTTGCCGTCGGGTTTCCAGTAGGTCTCGATCAGCTCGAGATCGAGGCTCTCGAGGACCGGGCCGGCCACCGGGCCGGCCATCCCGTTGCCGCCATCCACGACCACCTTCAGCGGCCGCGGCGCCGAGCGCACGGCGTCGGCGTCGATGAAGCGCAGCACCGTCGCCTGGAACTCCTCGTAGATGTCGACCTCTTCCAGTGTGCCGCGCGCGGGCGGCTCTCCCGGTGTCGCGTCCTCAGAGGCGCCCGCGGCTTCGATCTCGCGGCGGATGTCCTGGATGCCAGTGTCTCCGGACAGTGCGAGCGCGCCCTCGCGCAACAGCTTCGCGCCGGTGTAGGCCTTGGGGTTGTGCGAGGCGGTGCACATCAGCCCGCCGTCCAGCTCGCGCGAGCCGACGAGGAAGTAGAGCATCTCGCTGCCCACCTGCCCCGCGTCGATCATGTTCACGCCCTCACCCAGCAGCCCCTCGCGGTAGCGCGCCGAGAGCTCCGGCGCGCTCAGGCGCATGTCGCGCCCGAGGCCCACGCGCAGCTCCGCCACGGGCTTGCCCGAGAGCTTGGCGAGCACGTGCGCGAACGCGCGGCCGATCTGCTCGGCGAGCTCGCCGTCGATCTCATCGGGGTACAGCCCGCGGATGTCGTAGGCCTTGAAGATGTCGGGCGGTGGCGCGGCGCTCATCGACCGCCCATCCTATGCGCCGAGCAGCCCGCTCGCGGGTCGTCGCGGCCGCGCAAGGCGGCGGACTCGTAAACTGGGGGACATGTCAGGGCACTCGAAGTGGTCGAGCATCAAGCACAAGAAGGCGGTCGTGGACTCGCGTCGCGGCGCGCAGTTCTCCAAGCTCTCGCGGGCGATCATGGTCGCCGCGCGCGACGGCGGCGGCGACCCCGAGACCAACGTCGTGCTCGAGAACGCCATACGCAAGGCCAAAGAAGCGTCGATGCCCAAGGAGAACATCGAGCGCGCGATCGTCAAAGGCACGGGCGAGGGCGGTGAGGCCGACGCGATCGAAAGCGTGCTCTACGAGGGCTACGGGCCCGGCGGGGTGGCCGTGCTGGTCGAGGCGCTGAGCGACAACCGCAACCGCACCAGCGCCGACGTCAGGCACGCGTTCTCCAAGAGCGGCGGCAGCCTCGGCGAGCCCGGCTCGGTGGCGTACCTGTTCGACAAGAAGGGCGTGATCCTGATCGACGCGGAGCGCTACTCCGAAGACGATCTGATGGTCGCGGTGGACGCCGGCGCCGAGGACGTCGGCACCGACGAGGACGTCTTCGAGGTGATCACCGAGCCGGCGGACTTCGCGCGAGTGCGCAAGGCGCTGGAGGACGCGGGGATTGAGATGGAAAGCGCCGAGATGGCGTTCAGGCCGTCGAGCCTCGTGCCGATCGACGAGGCGCACGCCGCCAGCCTGATGCGGCTGATCGAGACGTTGGAAGACAACGACGACGTGAGCGCGGTGCACGCCAACTTCGACGTGTCGGCGGACGTGCTCGAGCGTGTCGCGGGCTGAGCGCCCGATCCAGCCCGCGGAGTCGCCCGAGCCAACCACGGCGCGGCCTGTCGTGGTGATCCTGTGCGGCGGGCGCGGCACGCGCCTGCAGGAGCACACGCAGGCGATCCCCAAGCCGTTGGTGGAGATCGGCGGGATGCCGATCGTGTGGCACGTGATCCAGCTGTACGCCGTCCAGGGCTTCCGCCGCTTCCTGCTCGCGACCGGTTACCGGGGCGAGCTGATCGAGGAGTTCGTCGCCACCCACGAGTGGCCGGCGGGCGTGAGCGTCGAGTGCGTCGACACCGGCCTCGAGACACCCACCGGCGGGCGCATCAAGCTGCTCGAGCGGCGCCTCGCGGGGGAGCGGCTGTTCTGCGCCACGTACTCGGACGGCCTCGCGGACGTCGACCTCGGCGCGCTACTGGCGTGCCATCGCGCGCACGGCGCGCTCGCGAGCATGACCGTCGTGCGCCCGCAGCTGCAGTTCGGCGTGACCGAGCTCGACGACGACGGGCGCGTGCGCGGCTTTCGCGAGAAGCCCACCTCCGAGCACTGGATCAACGGCGGCTTCTTCTGCTTCGGCGCGGCCGTGCTCGATCGTCTCGATCGTGACAGCGTGCTCGAGCGCGCCCCTCTGGAGGAGCTGGCCGCGGCGGGAGAGCTGCGCGCCTTCCGCCACGAGGGCTTCTGGGAGTGCATGGACACCTACAAGGACGCCGTCGCGCTGAACGACCTGTGGCAGTCGGGGCATGCGCCGTGGCAGCAGTGGAGAGAGCGCGCGGGAGTCAAGCGGCCGGCAGCCGGCGTGCTCGAAACAGCGGCACCGGCTCGCGGATCCCTTTGAGCCGTCGCTCGCCCGCGTAGGACCAGCCGTACGCGTCCTTGGCCGACTCGCGCACCTCGCGCTCCACGAGCACGCTGCCAGGGCGCGCGATCGCGGTGATGCGGCTGGCGAGGTTGACCGGGCGCCCGAACCAGTCGCCCGCGCGTGGCAGCGCGCGGCCGAGGGCCGCGCCGGCGCGCAGCTGCGGGAAGTCCTCGCCCTCGGCGTCCGCGGCGTCGATCAGCGTCAGCGCCGCATCCAGTAGCGGCTCGGGCTCGGGCGCGGCGAGCATCGCGGCGTCGCCGATCGTCTTCACCAGCCGCACCGGTGGCGCTGCCGCCTCGGAGGCGAGCGCCTCGAGCCGCACGGCGAGGTGCCCGAGCTCCTCGGGCGCGACCTCCTCGCCCAGGCGCGTGAAGCCGACGAGGTCGGCGAAGCACACGGCGACCTCGCGCGAGCCCGGCAACTGGCCGCCGCGGCGCTCCAACGCGCTGATCACCTCGCTCTGCGCCGTGTGCCTGAGGTGTAGCGCCAGCACGTTGCTGATCAGCGGGTTGACCATCGGGTAGAGCGCCGCGACCGCCTGGGCGTAGCGCCCGGCGAGATCGCGTTCGCTCAGCCCGGGCTCGAGCACCAGTTTCAGCGGCAGCAGCCGCAGGCTCTCAGCCGCCTGGGAGAGCCCGCGGCCGAGCACACGCAGCAGCTCGAGGATCTCCTCGTCGGAGATCCCCGCCTCGCGCGCCAACAGCGTCCGCTTGGCCGACTCGACCTCCGCCGCGGTGTAGACGGCCTCGCCCGGCTCGGGGACGGGCAGGCCCATCGCACGGCGTGCCTTCACGAGGAAGTCCTCCTCGACGCCGCTCATCCGCGCGACCTCAGCCGCTGTGTAGCGCTCCTCGCCCACGATCACACGGTCGGCGGGCAGGAAGATGACCGTTCCCGAGGCCGTCGTGCGGCGCAGCTCGCTGAGGGGCACGCCTTCGCCCGCGAGCTGCTCGAGCAGAGCCAGGCGCTCGGCGCGGGCCTCGCCCTCGAGCCCGTCGAGCAGCCCCTCGGCGACGAAATCGATGCTCACCCGGCGCAGCGTACGCCACCCTCGCGGGCACCTGCAGACAGGCAGGCGTCCGGCGGCGGGCGCAGAATCACAGGCCGTGATCGTCCTCGGCATCGACCCGGGTCTCGCCAACACCGGCTACGGCGTCGTCGCACGCCGCGGCGGGCGGCTGCTGGCGCTCGACGGCGGCGTCATCACCACGCGCGCGGAGCTCGCGCCCGAGCGGCGCCTGGCCGAGATCCACGCTGCCGTGGACGCCCTGATCGACGAGCACCAGCCCGACGCGATGGCCCTCGAGGAGCTGTACTTCGGGCAGAACGTGCGCACCGCGTTCGCCGTCGGGCAGGCCCGCGGTGTGGTGCTGCTCGCGGCCGGCCAGCACGGCGTGCCCTGTGCCGGATACACCCCACAGCAGGTCAAGGGCGCCGTCTGCGGCTCAGGCCGCGCGCAGAAGGATCAGGTGGCGCGCATGGTCCAGACGCTGCTCGGCCTGGCGGAGGAGCCGCGACCGGACCACGCCGCCGACGCGCTGGCGGTAGCGCTCTGCCACGCCAACTGCGCGCCGCTGGCGATGGCGCTCGCGGGGGCCGGCGCGTGATCGCGCTGCTGCGGGGCGAGGTCGCCGTGCGCCGCACCGATCACGTGGTGATCCTGAGCGGCAGCGTCGGCTACCGGGCGGCGGTGTCCGCGCAGACGCTCGCGCACGTTCCCGCGGTTGGCGAGCAGGTGACGCTGCACACGCACCTGATCGTGCGCGACGACGCGCTCACGCTGTATGGCTTCGCATCCGAGCAGGAGCGCGACCTGTTCCTGATGCTGCTGGCCGTGCAGGCGGTCGGACCGAAGGTCGCGCTCGCGGTGCTCTCGGCGGCGCCGCCGCGCGAGCTGATCGGCGCGCTCGCGGCGGGCGACGCCGCCCGCTTCCAGGCGGTCCCGGGCATCGGCAAGCGCACCGCCGAACGGATCATCGTCGAGCTGCGCGAGAAGGTGGGCGTCCACAGCGACGCTGGCATCGCCGCACGCACGCCGATCATCGCGCGGCGCGGCGAGGCGCAGGACCCGCGGCTGCTGGCGCGTGACGGCCTGCTCGAGCTCGGCTACGCGCCGGGCGAGGCAGACGAGCTGCTGCGCGATCTCGAGGGCGAGACGGCGGAGGAGCTGATCGGAGGCGCCCTGCGCCTGGCGCGGTCGGGGTCGTGAGCCGATGAGTGAGACGGCCGCCCGCATCCAGACGCCGTATCTCGTTGCCGAGGACGAGCTCGACCGCTCGCTGCGCCCCAGGAGGCTGGATGAGTTCGTCGGCCAGGAGACGCTGCGCGAGCAGCTGAAGGTGGCGATCGAGGCGTGCACCGCGCGCGGCGACGCGCTCGACCATCTGCTGCTGGCGGGGCCGCCGGGACTCGGCAAGACCTCGCTCGCGCAGATCGTCGCGGCCGAGCTGGAAGTGCCATTCGTGCAGACCGCGGGACCGGCGCTCGAGCGCAAGGGAGACATCGCGGCGTTTCTGACGGCGCTCGAGCCGCGCAGCGTGTTCTTCGTCGATGAGATCCACCGGCTCGCGCGCACGCTGGAGGAGACCTTCTACCCGGCGATGGAGGACCACCGCCTGCCGATCACCGTCGGGCAGGGGGCGGGCGCACGGGTGGTGACGCTCGAGCTGCCGCCGTTCACGCTCGTCGGGGCCACGACCCGCACGGGCCTGTTGACGACGCCGCTGCGCGATCGCTTCGGCATCCAGGCGCGCCTGGAGCCCTACGCGATCGACGAGCTCGCGATCATCGTGCGCCGCTCGGCGGGAATCCTCGAGATCGAGCTCGAGGACGACGGCGCCGTCGCGATCGCCGCGCGCAGCAGGGGCACCCCGCGGGTGGCCAACAGGCTGCTGAAGCGCGTGCGCGACTTCGCCGAGGTGCGGATGGCGGGCGTGGTCACCGCCGAGGCCGCGCACGCGGCGCTCGAGATGCTCGAGGTCGACGAGCGCGGCCTGGATCGCCTCGACCGCGAGATCCTCAGCGCGATCTGCTCGAAGTTCGCCGGCGGCCCCGTCGGGCTCTCGACGCTCGCGGTCGCGGTGGGCGAGGAGCAGGACACGATCGAGGACGTGTACGAGCCGTATCTGCTGCAGGAGGGGCTGTTGAAGCGCACCCCGCGCGGCAGGATGGCGACGAACGCGGCGTACGTGCATCTCGGGCTCGAGCCTCCCGCGCAAACCGTCTCCGGGGCTTCGCTGTTCTGAGCACCGCGCCGACGCGGCATGACCGGGCGGCTCGCTTACCGTCCGCCTTTGCCGGTCTGCTTGCGTAGTCTGTGTGGGAACACCATGACCCATCCATTCATCTGCCCCAACTGCGGCCACCGTACCTCAGAGCTCGATCGCAACATCGGCTTCACGCGTCAGCCCAAGGGTTGCGCGAAGTGCGGCTTCGCGTTCCTGTTCGAACTGCTCGACGACTACTACCCGGCGCCCGACGCGGCGTTCTTCGTCTGCGACGGCGAGGGCCGCGTGGTGGGCTGCGGCAAGAACTCATTCGCGTTCACCGGCCTCGAGGAGGAAGAGGTGATCGGCCAGCGCGTCGAGCAGGTGCTCGGCCTGAACTTCGCCAACGGCGACGACCCTGTGGCGACGGTTCTCGAGTGGGGAGTGCGCGCGCTGGAGGTGCAGGTGCAGGTCTCAGGCGAACGCGACGTCGCCGCCAACGCCAAAGCCGACATGTTCCCCGCCTACGATGACGATGGCGGGCTGTTGCTGGTGCTCACCCCCGATAAGTAGTCTCTGAGTCGTGACCGATCGCAAACGCAACGCCTTGGTCCTCCTGATCGTCGCGGGCCTCGTGGCCGCCTCGGTGGCGGCGATCGCGCTCAAACCCACACGTCTCGGGCTCGAACTGAAGGGCGGCGTCGAGCTCGTCTACCAGGCCAAGCCCACGGCGGCGACCAAAGTGGATTCCGAATCGCTCGAACGCGCGATCAACATCATGCGCAAGCGCGTCGACCAGCTGGGCGTGGCCCAGCCGGAAATCCAGAGCTCGGGCAACGACCAGATCGACGTCGCGCTGCCCGACGTCACGAACGCCGAACAGGCCCAGAACGAGGTCGGCAAGACCGCGCAGCTGCAGTTCTACGACTGGGAGCCCAACGTGATCGGCCCGAGCGGCGAACCGGCGCCCACCGAAGGCACGGTCACCGGCGACTCGACGAGCGAGGGACCGGGCGGTGTGACCGCGGGCCTGCCCGAGTACCAGGCCGTCCTGCGCGCCGCCAAACGCCCGGCGGAATTGCGCAAGACCGATACGACCTGGAGCCGCGGCTGCACGCCGGCGCAGGTGGAAGCCTGCATCTACGGCAGCTGGTACCTGCTCGACACCGCGCACGAAAAGGTCCTCAGAGGCCCGGAAGAAACCGAACGCGACCTCTACTCCGGCCTCGTCAAACAGCCGGCCGGGGCGAAGCTCAAGGCGGTGCGCGTCAACCCGGGGACCGTGCTCGTGCAGGCTCACCCGGTGGAAAGCGCCTCCGGCAAGATCTCCAACCCCTCGCCCAACAGCTACTACGTGCTCAAGGACGACGCCGTCCTCAACGGCGAAGACATCACCAACCCTGCCCAGAGCAACGACGAATCCACCGGCCAGCCCGACGTCACCTTCGGCTTCACCTCGCACGGCAAGACGGTGTGGGAACGGGTCACCAAGGAAATCGCCCACCGCGGCCAGGAAGCCAAGCTCCCAGGGGTCACCAAGGAAGAGGCGCTGCAGCACTTCGCGGTCGTGCTCGACGGCCAGCTGATCACGGTGCCGTCGATCGACTTCGAAAAGTATCCCGAAGGGATCGACGCCTCCACCGGCTCTGAGATCTCGGGAGGCTTCACGATCACCTCCGCGCAGAACCTCGCCAACGAGCTGCAGTCCGGCGCGCTGCCGGTCAAACTCGACCTGATCTCGCGCTCGCAGGTCTCGGCGACGCTCGGCAAACAGGCGCTCAGCCAGGGCCTCATCGCGGGCCTCGCGGGCTTCGTCGTGGTGTGCCTGTTCCTGCTGGCCTTCTACCGCTTCCTCGGCATGATCGCGGTCGGCGGCCTGGTCATCTACGGCGTGTACTTCTTCGCGCTCGTGAAGCTGATCCCCGTCACGCTGACGCTGCCGGGCATCGCCGGGCTGATCCTGACGATCGGGGTGTGCGCCGACGCGAACATCGTGATCTTCGAGCGCGTCAAGGAGGAGATCCGCGGCGGAAGATCGATCATCTCGGGGATCGCCACCGGCTACAAGCACGGCTTCGCGGCGATCGTCGACGCGAACGTGGTCACCTTCATGACGGCGTTCATCCTGTTCGCCCTCGCCACCGCGGAAGTCAAGGGCTTCGCCTTCATGCTGGGCATCGGCACGCTCGTGTCGCTGTTCACCGCGGTGCTCGCCACGCAGGCGGCGCTCGGCGCGATGAGCCGCTCGCGACTGGTCACCCACCCCTCCGCGCTCGGCGCGGCGCCCAAGAAAAAAGGCTGGACGTTCGACTTCATGGGCGCGTCGAAGTGGTTCTTCTCGATGTCGGGCACGATCCTGCTGGTCGGCGCGCTGGCGATCGGCGGCAAAGGGCTGCACTTCGGCATCGACTTCAAGGGCGGCACGCGCATCCAGACGGCGTTCATCAAGCCCGTCTCCGAGGCGGAAGTGGCGAAAGTGATGAGCGCGGCCGGCTACAGCAACGCCCAGGTGCAGAAGTTCTCCAACAAGAGCATCGGCGGCAACGGCTACCAGATCTCCACCAAGACGCTCGCCCCGGAACAGCTCAAGACGGTCGAACGCGATCTCAACACGGCGTTCGGCAACGGTCCCCAGCACCCGGGGACCAAGGACCTGTCCTCGACCTCGATCGGGCCGACGTTCGGCAAAACCGTCGCCAACAGCGCGGTGATCGCGATCATCGCGTCGCTGCTGGTGATCTCCGCGTACATCGCGCTGCGCTTCGAGTGGAAGTACGCGGTGCCGGTGCTGATCGCGTTGATGCACGACCTGCTGATCACGGCCGGTGTCTACTCGCTCACGGGGAGGGAAGTCACGACGGCGACGGTCGCCGCTCTGCTGACGATCCTGGGGTACTCGCTGTACGACACGATCATCGTGTTCGATCGAGTACGTGAGAACGTCCCGCGCATGCCGCGCGCGGCCTTCTCGCAGATCGTCAACCGCTCGATGTCAGAGGTCGTCACCAGGTCGCTGGCGACGAGCTTCTGCACGCTGCTGCCCGTGATCGCGCTGCTGCTGTTCGGCGGGGAAACGCTCAAGGACTTCGCGTTCGCGCTGATGATTGGCATCGCCTCCGGCGCGTACTCGTCGATCTTCATCGCCTCGCCGGTGCTGACCCACTGGAAGGAGCGCGAGCCCGGCTACCGTCAACGGCGCGCGCGGATCGTGCGCGAACTGGGCATGGTTCCCGCCTACGCGACGACCGCCGGCGGCGCGCCCGACGACGTCGAGCCCGAGCGCAAGCGCAGGCGCACCCGCCGCGGCAGCCTGATCGCGCCCGAGCAGGCCGGTCAGCAGCTCTCGCGCGATGAGTTCCAGGAGCTCGTGCGCGATCTCGACGTCGAGGGCGAGCCCAATGGCACGCCGGCGTCCGGTCGCGGACGCCGGGCGCGCGCCACCGAGGCCAGTGCGACCGCTGCGCCGCCGGCCCCGCCCGCATCGTCCCCGCGTAGTCCCGGTACGGGGGAGGGGGAGCGCGACCCAGCGGCCGACCTCACGCCCGAGGACCTGGTGCTGAAGGAAGATCCCAAGCCGCGCCCGAAGAGCCGTGGGGCGGGGCGCCGAAACAAACGCCACGGCAGGTCGCGCTGATGGGTCTGCTCGGCTGGGTGATCATGGGTCTCGCGATCTGGCACTTCACGATCTTCATGCCCGACCGCTTCTGGGGCGGGATCGTCGGCGCGTTCGTGGGCTCGTTGATCGGCGCGATCGTCGTCGGGCTGATCATCTACAGCGTGAAGGTATCTGCGCTGCGGATCCCGGGAGAAAAGGCGACGGACATCGGTGTGGTGCTGTATGCGGTTCCCGGTGCGCTGATCGGCATCGCGCTGATCTACCTCGAGGGCATGCGCCGCGAACGGGCGACGCCGCACATCGCGCCCGAATAATGGACTTGCCCGAGTACTAGAACAGTACGAGGACGTGGTCGCGCGGCCGTTTAGCGTAGGGTCCCCGCCGTCAACCAGCACAAACGGAGGGAAACCCGTGTCAAGGAGAGAGACCCGCGCCGCGCTGATCGGACTCTGCGCCGCCCTGTTGACGCTGATCGCGCCAGCAGCCGCCAGCGCCGCAACGCTGTGGGTAGCGCCCGTGTCACCGAGCGCCCCGTTCAACAGCTGCACCCATCCGGGCTACGACAGTATCCAGCAGGCCATTGGCGGGCCCGGGACGTCGGTTCACGTGTGTGCCGGGACCTACGAAGAACAGCTCCAGATCGAACGCGAAGTCAGGATCACGGGATACGGAGGCGCGACCGTGAAGGTGCCCGCGACCACCGTTAACGCGACCACCGCGTGCGACAAAGCCAACGAAGCGCTCAACGGGCTTCCCGACCAGGACGCCATCTCGATCTGCGGTGGCGGCAACGTCACGATCAAGAACCTCAACGTGGACGCGATCTGGCCGGGCGAACCGGTCGGCCCCAGCGTTGAATGTGGATTCAACCTGACGGGTATCCTCGTCGCCGGCGGGGCCAACCTCACGCTCCAGGGCTCGAACGTCATCGGCGCGGCGCCCAAGGCCATCAACGGCTGCCAGTACGGTCTGGGCATCCTCGTCGGCATCCCGAAGTCGGGTCCCACCGGGTACGCGCGGGCCGAGCTGAGCAAGGACACGTTCAGCGGGTACGACAAGAACGGCGTCACCGCGGCCGGCAAAGAAGTCCAGTTGACGGTCAGCAAGGTAACCGTGACCGGGGCCGGCCCGACGCCGGTGATTGCGCAGAACGGAATCGGCATCCAGGAAGGTGCCGTCGGCACGATCACGCATGCGACGGTCTCGGGCAACGAGTGCGAAGAGACACCAGCATGTGGACCCGATGGGTTGACACAGGTCGCCGCCGACGGCGTCTACTTCTACGACGCCGCAGGGAGCTCGAGCATCAGCAAATCGAGCATCGACGGCAACGACGTAGGCGTCGAAGCGTTCGACAATCCGTTAACGGATCCGACGATCACCAAGAACGTCGCGGAAGACAACCGCTACGCCGCGGTGCAGATCGGAGAAGGCACGGCCACCGTCAACAAGGACACGCTTTCCCACAGTGGCGTCGGCATTGAGCTGCTCCAGTTCGAAGGCCAGAAAGCGGCGCCGGGGGGGACCGCGAGCGGTGACACGATCACGCACATGAGCGAATGGGCGGTCCTCGGGCGCTCCGACGACGCCGCTGGCGACCTGTTCGGCGAATTCTCAATCGCAAATAGCCAAATCAGCGGCAACCCAGGTCCGACGCCGCTCAAGTCCGTCGAAACCGAGAACCCGGCGAAGCTGAAGGTCTACGCCGAAAACGACAGCTAGCACGGCCGCCGCGCCAGAGTTGCACCGGTTGCCCCCGCGCCGCGGCGCGGGGGCAAAGCGCCCGGCTCCAGGCCCCCCCGCTTTCGGTTCCGTCTCGCGCTCGCCGTAGTCTCGACGCGTGCGCCCCTGTCGCTTCGAGATACCCGATTGCCCGCCGGCGGACGTCCAGCGCCTGCGGCGCGAGCTCGGTGTGAGCGGCGCGCTCGCGCAGGTGCTCGTGCGCAGGGGCATGGCCGAGTCGGCCGTCGCGCACGCCTTCCTGGCGGGCGGTGAGGAGCACCCGCCCGCGGCGTTTGACGGCATCGGCGAGGCGGTCGCGGTAATCCTCGGCCACCTCGCACGTGGCACGCGCATCACGATCCACGGCGACTATGACGTCAACGGCATCTGCTCGACCGCCGTGCTGGTGCGCGCGCTGCGCGCGCTCGGGGCGGACGTCGACTTCTACCTGCCAGACCGCGCGGGCGATGGATACGGGCTGAACGCCGCGACAGTGCGGCGGCTGGCGGCGAGGGGGACGCGGCTGCTCATGACGGTCGACTGCGCGATCACGGCCGTCGCCGAGGTGGCGGAGGCGAGGACGCTCGGCATGGACGTGGTGGTCACCGACCATCACGCGCCGCGCGCCGACGGCGCGCTGCCGCAGGCGCCGCTCGTGCACCCGCGGCTGTGCGGCTACCCATGCGCGGACCTGTGCGCGACGGCGGTCGCCTACAAGCTGGCCCAGGCGCTGGTGCAGGCCGCCGCGGACGGCGAGGCGGGCGAGCCGGTGGCCGAGCGCGCTCGCGCGATGCTCGCGCGGCGTGCGCTCGAGCAGGACCTCGACCTTGTGGCGCTCGCGACGATCGCAGACGTCGTCACGCTCGTCGGTGAGAACCGCACGCTCGTGCGCCGCGGGCTGCGCGCGCTGGCGGGCACCACCAAGCCGGGCCTGCGCGCGCTGATGTCGGTCGCGGGGGTCGCTCCCGCCAAGGTCAACGAGCGCGCGGTCGCGTTCGCGCTGGCGCCGCGGCTGAACGCCGCCGGACGCCTTTACAGAGCCGATGCCGGCCTCGAGCTGATCCTCACGGAGGACACGGCGCGCGCCGCGCAGATCGCCGCTGAGCTCGACTCCGCCAACCGCGAGCGCCGCCAGGTCGAGATGGGCATCCGCTTCCAGGCCGAGGCGCAGATGGACGAGCTGGGGGAGCGCCCGGCCTACGTGCTCGCCGGGGATGGCTGGCACCCGGGGGTCATCGGGATCGTCGCCTCACGGCTGGTGGAGCGCAGCGGGCGCCCGGTCGTCCTGATCGCGCTCGACGGCGACACCGGCAAGGCGTCCGGGCGCAGTGTCGAGGCGTTCGACCTGCTCGCGGGACTGACCGCGTGCGACGAGCACCTGCTGCGCTACGGCGGACACCGCGCGGCCGCGGGGTTGGAGATCGAGCGAGCGCGCGTGGCCGACTTCGCCAGCGCGCTGTCCGAGCACGCAGAGCGCGTCCTCGAGCCGAAGGACCTCGTCACGGTGGAGCGCGTGGACGCGCTCGTCGGCGGCGATGAGCTCGGAATGGCGCTCGCGGAGGAGATGCAGGCGATGGCGCCGTTCGGGCGCGGCAACCCGCCCGTCTCGCTGATGCTCGCCGACGCGGTGTTCTCGGACGTGCGCCCGATGGGGGAAGGCAAGCACGCGCGTTTCACGGTCGAGTCGCACGGAGCGCGCGCCCGCGCCGTCGCGTTCGGGACCGGCGGGGGCCTGCTGGCCGATCTGCGATCGGCAGCCGGCGATCCGAGCGCGGCGCAGAGGCCCGGCGCGGTCGAGGCGACGTTCACACTGGAGGTCAACGAGTGGAACGGCGTCAGCGAGCCGCGGCTGGTGCTGCGCCGGGCGCAGGCGGTGCAGGAGCCCGCCGCCGAGCAGCCCTGCGTGGAGGTGGCGCCCGAGACAGACGCGGAGGAGCTCGTGCTGTTCGCACTTCCCTGATCAGCGCCTTCAATCCGCCCCTACGGTCCCCTACCCTTACAACATGGCCATCGCCGAAGATCCCCAGCGCTCACAGTCCACCGGCGTAGCTGATGCGCCGGCCGTGAGCGACGTCGCCGAGCCGACCGTACGCCTGCCCGAGCAGCTCGCCCAGGGCGCGGGTATGCGCGCGGGCGAGAGCGCACTGCCGGCCGCGGGCCTCGACCCGTCCGAGCGACGGCTGCTGAGCGATCTGTTCGCGATCGTCTCCGAGCACGCGGCCGACTCCTCGGTCGAGATCGACCGCGCCCGCGTGCAGGACGCGTTCGTGTTCGCGTGCGAGCACCACGCCGATCAGCGGCGCAAGTCCGGCGAGGACTTCATCGTGCACCCGGTGGGCGTGGCGCGCATCTGCGCGAGCATGCGCCTCGACACCGAGACGCTGTGCGCGGCGCTCCTGCACGACACCGTCGAGGACACCTCGGCCTCGATCGAGGAGGTGCGCGAGCGCTTCGGCGATGAGATCGCCACCGTCGTCAACGGCGTGACCAAGCTGACCGGCATCACCTTCCAGTCGCGCGACGAGGCGCAGGCGAACAACTACCGCAAGATGATGGTCGCGATGGCCACCGACGTGCGGGTCATCCTGATCAAGCTCGCCGATCGCCTGCACAACATGCGCACGATCGAGGCGATGCCCAAGCAGAAGCAGATGGAGAAGGCGCGCGAGACGCTCGACATCTACGCGCCGCTGGCCCACCGCCTGGGGATCCACGCGATCAAGTGGGAGCTCGAGGATCTCGCGTTCGCGACGCTGCACCCCCGCAAGTACCAGGAGATCAAGGGCCTCGTCGCCCAGCAGCGCGACGAGCGCGAGCGCTACGTCTCAGAGGCCGGCGAGTACCTGCACAGCGAGCTCGCGGAGGTCGGCATCGAGGCGCAGATCGCCGGTCGCGCCAAGCACTTCTACTCGATCTACTCGAAGATGACCAACAAGGGCCGCGAGTTCAACGAGATCTACGACCTCACGGCGATGCGCGTGATCGTCAACTCGGTCAAGGACTGCTACGGCACGGTCGGCGTGATCCACTCGCTGTGGAAGCCGCTCCCGGGCCGCTTCAAGGACTTCATCGCGATGCCCAAGTTCAACATGTACCAGTCGCTGCACACGACCGTGATCGGGCCCGAGGGACAGCCGCTGGAGATCCAGATCCGCACCCACGAGATGCACGAGATGGCCGAGTTCGGGGTGGCCGCGCACTGGGTCTACAAGCAACCTGAGGGAGGACCCGACGGCGATCAGCGCTCCGGCTGGTCGGTAGCGGGCGAGGACGCCAAGCTCAAGTGGCTGCGCTCGATGCTCGACTGGCAGAAGGAGCTCTCGGACCCGCGCGAGTTCATGGAGACGCTGCGCACCGACCTCTTCGAGGAGGAGGTCTACGTCTTCACGCCCAAGGGCGAAGTCAAGTCGCTCGCGGCGGGCGCCACGCCGCTGGACTTCGCCTACGAGGTGCACACCGAGATCGGGCACCGCTGCGTGGGCTCGCGCGTCAACGGGAAAATCGTGCCGCTGCACTACGAGCTGCAGTCGGGCGACATCGTCGAGATCCTCACCGCCAAGCGCGAGCGCGGTCCCTCGCGCGACTGGCTGGCGACGGTCAAGACGACGCGCGCGCGCAACAAGATCAAGGCGTGGTTCAAGGCGGAGTCCCGACAGGACACCGAGCACACCGGGCGCGAGCTGCTGCAGGAGCACCTGCGCAAACAGGGCCTGCCGGCGCAGAAGATCACCGGCTCGGCGCTGCTCGCGGACGTGATTAGGGAGGTTGGCTACCGCAAGGCCGACGACTTCTACATCGCGCTCGGGGCTGCCAAGATCTCGCCGAAACTCGTCGTCAACAAGGTCATGCAGCGCCTCAAGCAGGGCGAGGCCGCCGACGGCGACGAGGGCGCAGCGGACCTGCTGCGCGTCGGACGCGCGCGGCGGCGCCCGACCAAGTCATCGGGCCAGTACGGGATCCGGGTCGAAGGCGTCGAGGACGTGATGCTGCGGCTGGCAAAGTGCTGCCGGCCGGTACCGGGCGATGAGATCGTCGGCTACATCTCGCTCGGGCGCGGCATCACGATCCACCGCGAGGACTGCCCCAACGCGCTGCTGCTGCGCAAGAGTCCCGAGCGCTTCGCCAGCGTCGCCTGGGAAGGCGACCAGTTGAACCGGCTTCGTCGTGGAAATCCAGATCGACGCGTGGGACCGCCACCACCTGCTGGCCGATCTTTCCCGTGCGTTCTCCGAGTCGGGCGCCAACATCCTCGAAGCGCGCTGCCTGTCAACGCCGCCGATGGTCAAGAACCGTTTCGTCGTCGAGGTCGCCGACACGCACTCGCTGCGCACCGCGGTAACCCGCCTGCGCAACACCGAGTCGGTGTTCGACGCCTACCGGGTGACGCCGGGCGCCTCGGCGTAGGCCACGGACGCGCGGACCGGGCGCGTGGGGCTCGCGCGCCCACGCAGCGCGGGCCTAGGAGATCACGGTGAGCGCGTTCGGCATGACCGAGTAGCGCGCCTCGGTCACCTCACCGAGGTAGTCGCCGTCAACCTGTAGCGGCAGCGGGCGCTCGTCGGCGCTGCGCACGGTCAGCTCCCGCAGGTCGCGCAGCGGGCTGACCTGACGGTGCCCGGCGACACGCGCGCGCGGCGAGAACGCGCGCCAGGCGAGCGACAGCATCGACACGACGTTCGCCCGACGCAGGACGCCTCCGGCGAGCGCGCCCGAGTCGAGCGCACCGCCGTCGGCGATCTCGATCGGGCGGTTCTGGAAGTAGGTGAACGTCCCGCCGTTCTGCACGATCGCGGTCACACCCTCGAGCTGTCCGTGGCCCTCGCCCGCATCGACCCGCAGGCGCGGGGGAGAGAGCTGGTAGCGGCGCAGGACAGTGCTGACGGCGACCCACGCGAAGAAGTACGGCCCCAGCCTGGCCTTCATCTTCGGGTTCGCGTCCACGCGCTCGACGACGCTCGCGTCCAGGCCGAGGCCCGAGGCGAAGGTGAAGCAGCGGCCGTTGACGACGCCGAGGTCGACCTTGCGCGGGCGCCAGTCGTCGGCCATCGCCAGCAGGTGCTCGGTCGCGTCAACGACGTCGCCGGGAATGCCGAGCATCTTGGCGAACACGTTGGCCGAGCCGCCCGGCAGGCAGCACAGTGGGGTGGGGGAGCCGATCAATCCGTTGGCGGCTTCGTTGACAGTGCCGTCGCCGCCGAAGGCGACCACCACGTCGTAGCCCTCGTGCGCCGCCTCGCGGCAGAGCTCGGTGGCGTGCCCGCGCGCCTCGGTGTCAACGGCGTCGACCTCGAAGCGACCCTGCAGCGCGTACACGACCAGGTTGCGCAGGCGGTCGGAGACAGTCGTGGCGTACGGGTTGACGATGATCAGCATGCGCCGCTTGCTGGCGGGGCTGGCGAAGCGGAAGGGCGCGTCAGTCTCGGCCGTGCGTCGGTCCTCGTCGACAGTGCGCTGCCCGCCGGCTGGCAACTGGTCGCTCTCGGACGTGGATGCGCTCACTGCTAGGCCTACACCGGGCGCGCGCGAGCGTTACCCGCGACGCCGGTCGTCGAGGAGCGTCCACCGCGGTTCATGGCGAGGCTTGCGTTCGCCGATACGGTTGCTAGACTTTCCGACACAGATGGACACATCCAGAGGGGTGGAGGGCCTGGCCCTACGAAACCCCGGCAACCACCGCCAAGTCACAGGCGGGAAGGTGCCAATTCCAGGTGATGTGTGGCCGGGCTTCGCGCTCTTCGCCACACGTGACAAGGCGAAGGTTAACGCGAAGGAGCCCAAATGGCTGTCAGTCATCTTCAGTGCAAGGAGTGCAAGGCGGAGTACCCGCTGGAGGCGCTCTACGTGTGCGATAAGTGCTTCGGGCCGCTCGAGGTGGCCTACGATCACGACCGCTCGACGCTCGACGTCGGCGAGCTGCGCCGCCGCATCCAGGGCGGCCCTCAGAACATCTGGCGTTACGCGGACTTCCTGCCGCTCGCGGGCGGGCCTCCCGGCCCGTCGGGCCGGCTGGCCTCGCGCGTCGGTCTGCCGGCTGGCTGCACCCCGCTGATCCGCGCCGACAGGCTCGCCGCGAGCCTCGGCCTGCGCGAGGTGTGGGTCAAGAACGACGCGGCCAACCCGACGCACTCGTTCAAGGACCGCGTCGTGTCGGTCGCCGTCTCACGGGCGCGCGAGCTGGGCTTCGAGACGATCGCATGCGCCTCGACGGGCAACCTCGCCAACTCGGTGGCCGCCCACGGGGCGGCGCTCGGACTCGAGTCCTATGTCTTCATCCCGGCGGACCTCGAGGAGCAGAAGATCCTCGCCACCGGCGTCTACGGCACGAAGCTCGTGGGCGTGGAAGGCAACTACGACGAAGTCAACCGTCTGTGCACCGAGCTGTGCGCAGAACGCGACTGGGCGTTCGTGAACATCAACCTGCGCCCGTACTACGCCGAGGGCTCGAAGACGCTGGCGTTCGAGATCGCCGAGCAGCTCGGCTGGGAGCTTCCCGACCGCTGCATCGTGCCCGTGGCCTCTGGCTCGCTGTTCACGAAAATCGCCGCGGGCTTCCAGGAATGGACCGAGCTCGGGCTGCTGGACGGCGCGCTGCCGCGCATGAACGGCGCCCAGGCGGAGGGCTGCTCGCCGGTCGCGAGCGCGTTCGCGGACGGCCATGACGTGTGCCGGCCGGTAAAGCCGAACACGATCGCCAAGTCGCTCGCGATCGGCAACCCCGCCGACGGCCCGTACGCGCTCGATCTGGCGCGGCGCACGGGCGGCTCGGTGGACGCGGTCAGCGACGAGGAGATCCGCGCGGGCATCAAGCTGTTGGCTGAGACGACCGGGGTCTTCACCGAGACCGCGGGCGGTGTGACGACCGCGGTGCTCGCCAAGCTGGCCGCACGCGGCGACATCGACCCGGACGAGCGCGTCGTGCTGGTGATCACCGGCGAGGGCCTGAAGACGCTGGACGCTGTGCGCGGTACGTTCGAGACGCAGACGATCGCGCCCACGCTCGAAGCCTTCGAGGCCGGCGTCCGCGAGGGAGTGACCGTCTGATGAGCGTCGTGGTGAAGATCCCCACGCAGCTGCGTGCGGCCGCCGGCGGCGAGGCCGAGGCGCAGATCGACGGCGCGACCGTGCAGGAGATCCTCAACGGCCTGTTCGAGCGCCACGAGGAGCTGCGCGTGCGCATCGCCGACGACGACGGCTCGCTGCGGCGCTTCGTAAACGTGTACCTCGCCGGCGAAGACATCCGCTTCCTCGACGGGCTCGCCACGCCGGTAGCCGACGGCGCCGAGCTCACGATCCTGCCTGCGGTCGCGGGAGGCTAGCGCGCCGAGGCGTGCTGGGCCGGGGCGCTCGCGCGGCCGGCGTGGGCGGTAGCCGGCGGCGTGGAGCCGGAGAAGCCGATCGTCGAGACGACACCCGCCGCGCACATCGCGGCGATCGTCAGGCGGCGCATGCGGCGCGGGGTGAGCCACGGGATGTGCTGGCTCTGCATCCAGGTCCTGAAGCCGCTCGCGGCAGACGCGGCGGCCATCGCGCAACCGGCGCACATGCGCTCAGCGTAGCTGCTGGGTGTGCTCGGGCGTGCCGGAGGGCGGTAGCGGCTCGGGTGCGCCGGCGACGGCCTCCACGCGGGCGTATGCGTCGGCGCGCGACTCCAGACGGCGGCGCAGCTCGGCCCCGCGACCGGCGGCTACCGCGCGCGCGGCGCGCTCCTCGCTGAGCTCCAGCCCACGCGACTGGGCGTACTCGACCAGCTCCTGGCGCTCGTCGGTCTCATGCGCGGTTCGCAGGAACAGCCAGCAGAACAGCCCGAGCGTGAGGATCGACTCCTCGATCATCATGATCGCTCCGGCGATGCTCTGGTCGGCGAGCGGTGAGATGCGGAAGTGGGCCTCGCCCGTGAGGTAGAACGGGTAGAAGACCGTGCCCGACCACAGGAAGATGTTGCCGAGCACCGTGCCCGCCAGGCGCACCGCGACTATGTAGATGAGCTTGCCGAGATTGCCGAACCAGCTCGGCATCGGCAGCGGGCCGAACAGGCACATCCACATGTTGATCCCGAAGCTGAGGAACATCGCGTGCTCGAGCGCGTGGACGCCGGAGTGGCGCAGCGCAGCTTCGTAGAACACGGGCAGGTGCCACACGTACAGGTCGATCAGCCACAGCGGGAACGCGACCGCGGGATGCGCGAGCACGCGCAGCCGGTCGAAGAAGCCGATGCGCAGGATCGGCGCGATCAGCGGCCCGGTGAGGCCGAGCACGATCAGCAGCGCGGCGATGTCGCTGAGCAGCAGGTGCTCGATCATGTGCACCCACAGCAGATCCTGGCTGGCCGCGCCGAGCGAGGTGAGCGCGGCGGCGATCACGACGAAGCCCGCGTAGAAGCACGCCTGGCGCCAGCCCGGCACGGGATGGTCGTCTTCGGCGAGCGTGTGCGCGCGCCGCGCGTAGAGCAGGCCGAGGATCGCCAGCGGCCCGAGCTGGAGCGCGGCGGAGATGTCCGTGGAAACAGCCAGTGGGGCGCTCAGCATGAGCGTCAGGGTACGCCAGTGCGGCGACGAAGCGGCGAGTCACGCAAGGCGCTTGCATAGACTCCCGCCACGCATGAGAGGCCCGTCCCGCCGCACGCTGGCGTTCCTGCTCGGTGGCCAGGGCCTCGTCGCGCTGGCGCTGCCCGCGAGCGCGCAGGCGCACGGAATCGTGGGCAAGGCCGACCTGCCGATTCCCGTGTGGCTGTTCAGCTGGACGGCGGCGATCGTGCTGGTGGTGTCGTTCGTCGCGCTGTCGACCATGTGGACGCGCCCGCAGCTACAGCACCCGCGCCTGCGCAGGCTGTTCGCGCTGCCGCGGCCCGTGGAATGGCTGGCGGGCCTCGTCGGCGTGGCGCTGTTCGCGCTGGTGCTCTACAGCGGCTTCGATGGCGCTCAGGTCACGCAGGCGAACTTCTCCGTGACGTTCATCTACGTGATCTTCTGGGTCGGCCTGCCCGTCGCGAGCGTGCTGTTCGGGGACGTCTTCAGCGCGCTCAACCCTTGGCGGACGACCGCGCGCGCGCTCGCGGCACTCGTGCGCCTGATGCGCGGTGGGCGCCCGAGCAAACCCCCGCTGCGCTATCCCAAGTGGCTCGGGCTGCGGCCCGCGATCGCCGTGATCGTGGGGTTCGCGTGGCTCGAGCTCGTGTACGTCGAAAAAGACCGGCCCTCGACGCTCGCGGCGCTGTCGCTGGCCTACTTTCTGGTGATGCTGGTAGGAATGGCGCTGTTCGGCGTGGAGGAGTGGAGCTCGCAGGCGGATGGCTTCGGCGTGTACCTCAACCTGCTCTCCAAGCTCTCGCCGCTCGTGCGCCGCGAGGACGGGGCGGTGTACCTGCGCAGGCCGCTCAGCGGCGTCACCGACCTGCAGCTGCGTGCTGGCACGGTCACGCTGATCTGCACGCTGGTCGGAACGACCACCTTCGACGGCTTCAGCAACGGCGGCATCTGGCGCAACAACGAGCCGAGCCTGCAGAGCCTGTTCGAAGGACTCGGCTTCAACCCGACCCCGGCGCAGGAGCTGGCGTACTCGGTCGGCCTCGTGCTCTGCATCCTGTTGATCTGCGCCGTCTACCGCGTGGGGATCTTCGGGGTGGGCAAGGTCAGCGAGCGCTACGACCGCAGCACGCTGACGCGCACGTTCGCGCACACGCTCGTGCCGATCGCGTTCGCGTACGTGCTCGCGCACTACTTCTCGCTGCTGCTGTGGCAGAGCCAGGCGATGGTGTACCTCGCGTCCGACCCGCTCGGCAACGGCGCGAACCTCCTCGGCACGAGCGGCTTCCAGATCGACTACCACCTGATCTCCTACGCCGCGATCTGGTACGTCCAGGTCGCCGCGCTGGTGAGCGGTCACGTGAGCGGCCTCGCGCTTGCGCACGACCGCGCGCTCGTGCTCTACGACGATCCCGAAGAGGCAGTGCGCAGCCAGTACTGGATGCTCGCCGTGATGGTCGCGTTCACGAGCTTCGGGCTGTGGCTGCTCTCCTCGGTGGGGACATGACCGATGTTCCCCTGCGCTACGGTCTCAGGAGCATGGCCCGCCGCCTGATCCTGGCGCTGCTGAGCGCCGCGTGCCTCGCGCAACCACTGCTCGCGGGCACCTCGGCGCTCGCCGCGGGCACGCACACGTCCGAGAGCGGCAACCCGATCAACGACCAGGGCTCGAGCTACGAGTACCGCTCCAACATCACCGCCGTGACGCCGAGCGTCCCCGGGCTCAGCTTCCAGGTGCTCGAGTTCGCCGATCGCATCCTGATGACCAACCACACGGGCAAGACGGTCACGATCTACGGCTACGAAGGCGAGCCCTACGCGCGCGTGCTCGCCAACGGCACCGTCGAGCAGAACGTGCGCTCGCCGGCGACGTACCTGAACACGAACTTCTACGCGCAGGTGACCGTCCCGCCGATCGCCAGCGCGGGCGCCCGTCCGCAGTGGCAGGTGATCGACCGCACCGGCCAGTTCGAATGGCACGACCACCGCATCCACTGGATGTCGCCGATCCCGCCGGAGAAGGTCAAGAACACGAGCAAGCGCACGCTGATCTTCGACTGGCAGGTCCCGATCGCCGTCGGCTCCACCAAGGGCGCGATCGCCGGGCAGCTGTTCTGGACGCCAGAGAGCTCCAAGGCGCCGCTGGCGGTGATCATCCTCGGCGTGGTGATCGTCCTGGCGGGGCTGGCGTTCGTGCTGCTCGTCCGGCGCCGTCGCGCGCGCGCGGCCATTGCCCCTGGCGGCTCCTCGCCGCGGGGGGCGGACGGCTCTTCCGAAGGTGCGTGGTGAAGGAGTGCTAGATTTTGCGGGGATGGCGCCGCTGGCCTGCCTGATGCACTGGTACATCTCGATGATGTACGTCGTGCCCGTCGTCGTGGTGGGGGGCTGGGGCTGGCTGAGCTCCAAGCGCATGGCCCGCCGCAAGGCAGAACGGGCTGCGGGGCGCGGCGGTCCAGGAACTCCGACGCCGGCCTGAAGCGTCCGCGGCTCATGGCCGCTACCGACGTCGCTCGTCTTTATTCCTCATTTCTTAGCGACGGTTGAGGTTCGCGTGAGTAGCATGCGATTTGCTGCTTGCATGACCACACAGACACTCATCCGCCCCGCCACCGATGGGCTGACCGAGAGGTTTGACCCCATAGCCTGCCTCGACGAGCGCGTTCGCCACGAGGCGCGTCCCGTAGAGCCGGTCGAGCCGGGCCGCTACATCGAAATGCACGGAGCCGACCGGGCGCTGCTGATCCCGCTCGCCGACGGCCCAATGCACATCGGCCGCGGGCTCTCAGCGGAGCTGCGCCTCGACGACAACTCCGTGTCGCGGCGCCACGCGATCCTCGTCCCGCGTCCCGCAGGCGCGCGGATCCTCGATGATCGCAGTGCTAACGGCACGTTCGTCAACGGCCAGCGCGTCCAGCAGGCCGAGTTGCGTAACGGCGATGTGATCGTGCTCGGCCGGGTCGTGCTGCGCTTCCTAGAGCTCTAGCGGCACTGCGGGCGGCCGTTGGGCCTCCGCCCGGCTGGGCGGCAGCTCGCCGTCGAGCGCGAGCCGCCTCGGTGTATGTTGCGGCGCGATGGACGACGCCACACACTCTGACGCGTTCCCCATCGAGCACGCCGAGGTGCGAGCAGGCGTGAACATCGCCTACGTGCGGGCCGGGAGCGGCGGATACCCGCTGCTGCTCGTGCACGGGTGGCCGGAGACCAAGCGCATCTGGTGGCGCAACATCGCGCCGCTGGCGCACGCCGGCTTCGAGGTGATCGTCCCGGATCTGCGCGGCTTCGGCGACTCCGGGCTCGCCCCTGATGGCTGCTACGACCTCGCCGCGCACGCGCGCGACATGCACGCGCTGCTCAGCGACGTGCTCGGCCACGAGCGCTGCGCTGCCGCCGGCGGCGACCTCGGCGGTGGCGTGATCCAGGATCTGGGACTGCGCTTCGCCGGCTTCGTCGAGCGCCAGGTGCTGTTCAACAGCGTGCTGCCGCTGCTCGGGCAGGCCTACGAGGACGCTGGCATCCCGCTGGCGCCGCCACCGGAGGTGCGCATGGCGGCCGACTACTTCGTCCGCCAGGGACGCGAAGCGGACGCGCTGGCGGCAGAGCTCGACAGCCCCGAGCGGCGCCGGCGCTACGTGGCGGAGTTCTACGGCCATCGCTTCTGGGCGACGCCCGGCGCGTTCTCGCGCGCGCAGGTCGACTTCATGACCGAGCCTTTCGCCGACGCCGAGCGCCTGCGCGCCGGCTGGGGCAACTACGAGAGCGCGCTCGGCACGCGCTCGCTGTCGGAGCCGCCGCGCTTCTTCGAGGTCAGCGACGTACCGACGCTCGCGCTCTACGGAGCCGATGACCACGTGATCTGGAGAGAGTTCCCGCAGATGTGCGAAGTGGCCTTCTCCGAGCTGGTCGGGCCGTTCGTGGTGCAGCGGGCGGGGCACTTCCTGCAGTGGGAGCGCGCAGGCCTGCTCAACCGGGCGATCTCCTACTTCCTCGGCGAGCTGCGTCGGTAAAACGACCAATGCTTTGAATCTCGTGCCAAATGTCCCGTATCATGCGCAGCGGCGGAAGAAGCGCCGAGCAGACACGGAGGATGCTCGAAGCCGTGGGGCGTGACCGGATGGATGACGACATGGTTGGGAGCGGCATTTCGATGACGGCGGGAAGGAACCTTGCGCGAGCGGCCGTGACGGCGCTCGCGGCGGTGGTTGTGCTGCTCGCGGCGCTTCAGGGCTCCGCGCTCGCCGCCGCGCCGGAACTCGTGATCAACCAGCCCACCACGGGGAGCGCCACCAACCAGCAGACTCCCGTCTTCACTGGCACCACCACCGACATCAACGATCCTGTCTCGCTCACGTTGTTCGATCCGATCACGCTCGACATATACGTCGGAGCGAGCGCCGTGGGCACCCCGATCCAGGCACCGACTGCGAGTCTGCCCTCGCAGACGGGCATTCTGGAAGACACGTGGGAAATCACACCGGGAACGCCTCTTGAACAGGGTCAGTACACGGTGGTGGCCGAACAGACGAACTCGGAAGCCGCATTGGGCACGAGCGTGCCCGTGACTTTCACTGTGGAGGCCGCGCCGGTCGTCACGTTGACCTCGCCCGCGGGCGGTGCGGCCTTGAAAACCTCCGAACCGACGTTGACCGGCGCCGCGGGGACGGACTCCTGGGACGGGCCGGTCACGGTCGCTATCCACAAAGGCAACTCGCTCGCAGGCTCGGTCGTGGCCTCGGAAGGCGTTTCGGCCAACAGTGGGACGTGGTCTTACTCGCCACATCTGAGTGATGGCGTCTATACGGCCCAAGCGACGCAAAGCGATGAACTCGGCGACACCGGCACGAGTGTGGCGGTGACGTTCACGGTGGATACGATCGCGCCGGTGGTGACGTTGACCTCGCCTGGAGAGCACGCCGTCCTGAGCGTGTCGGACCCGACGATCGGGGGTGGCGCGGGAGCGGTGGCGTGGGATCATCAGAGCGTCGCGGTGACGGTTCACGAAGGCGGTTCGCTGGCTGGGCCGGTGGTGGCCTCGGAAGGCGTTTTGGTGGGAGGTGGGACGTGGTCGTATTCGCCACATCTGAGCGATGGCATCTACACGGTGCAGGCCGAACAGAGCGACGAAGCCGGCAACACTGGCACGAGTGCGGCGGTGACGTTCACGGTGGATACGACAGCGCCGGTGGTTACGTTGACCTCGCCCGTGGGTGGTGCGGTCGTGAACACCTCTGAACCGACGTTGACCGGCTCTGGGGGGACGGTCGCCTGGGACAGTCCAGTGGCGGTCGCGATCCACAAAGGTAGTTCGCTGGCGGGGCAGGTGGTGGCCTCGGAAAGCGTTCCTGTGAGCGGTGGGACGTGGTCGTATGCGCCGCATCTGAGTGATGGCATCTATACGGCCCAGGCCGAACAGGGCGACGAAGCGGGTCACACTGACAGGAGTGTGGCGGTGACGTTCACGGTGGATACGATCGCGCCGGTGGTGACGTTGACCTCGCCTGGAGAGCACGCCGTCCTGAGCGTGTCGGACCCGACGATCGGGGGTGGCGCGGGAGCGGTGGCGTGGGATCATCAGAGCGTCGCGGTGACGGTTCACGAAGGCGGTTCGCTGGCTGGGCCGGTGGTGGCCTCGGAAGGCGTTTTGGTGGGAGGTGGGACGTGGTCGTATTCGCCACATCTGAGCGATGGCATCTACACGGTGCAGGCCGAACAGAGCGACGAAGCCGGCAACATAGGCAGGAGCGCAGCCGTCACGTTCACCGTAGACACCACTGCTCCTGTCGTCTCAATGAATACGCTGACGCCTCCTCTCACGAAAGATGCGACGCCCACGTTGACGGGTGGTGCAGCGACGGCCCCCTGGGACGATCAGAGCGTCACGGTCGTGATCCAAAAAGGCGGGTCGATCGTGACGTCGGGGAGCGCGCCTGTGATCGCCGGGGCATGGTCCTATACGGTTGAGCATCTAAACGACGGTACTTACACGGCGCACGCCGAACAGGGCGACGAAGCGGGCCACACCGGCACTAGCAGTCAGTTGGTGACGTTCACGGTCGATACGACTCCACCGGCCGTGAGCTTGACGAAGCCGGCGAACCACGCCGTCCTAGCCGTTTCTGAGCCGGTGTTCAGTGGACTCGCCGGCCACGCGAGCGGTGATGAGCCCTCGATCACCTTGAAGATCTACGAAGACGAAGGCGGCACGATCTCCGCGGCGCCCATCCAGGAAGTCAAAAACCTCACCCCTAACACAGCCCACGAATGGACAACTGGCTCCACGGGCCCGCGGCTTTCGAACGGGATTTACGTGGCGGTAGCCGAACAGGTTGACGAAGCCGGCAATATCGGCACCAGCAAGTCGGCGACGTTTACGATCGATACGAGATCTCCGGAAGTGACGCTCGACACGTCCGGATTCGTAGTGCGCGGAACTCGACTTATGACAGGCCCGACGCCGAGCTTCAGCGGCACTGGTGCGACCGAATCGGAAGACGGCGACGTCGTCAACGTCAACGTGTACAGCGGCACGTCAGCGTCGGGTGCCCCTGTGCGGACCGTGAAAGGTCCGCTCAGCGGTTCGGCGTGGACAACGCCTCCGGTGGAAGCGCTTCCAGATGGAACGTACACGGTGCAGGCCGAACAGACAGACTCGAATCCGTTCTCGCAGACCGGCGTGAGCAACACAGCCACTTTCACTGTTGACGCGGACCAGCCGAACGTCACGCTGACCTCGCCCTCCAACGGCAGCTCCACAACCAGCTCGACGCTGGCCTTCAGCGGGGCCGCGGGCACGGGCGAAGGTGATCTGCCAGCGATCACGGTCCAGCTGTACTCCGGCTCAACGATCGCCGGACAAACGCCGCTCGAGGCTATAACGGTGCAGTCATCAGAAGGAAGCTGGTCAGCCGTATTCGGGGGGCTGAGTCCAGGTACGTACACCGCCAAGGCCGAACAGAGCGATGACGTTGGCAACGTTGGGCGGAGCGAACCCGACACGTTCACTGTGCTCGCCCCGCCGGTTGCCCCGGCTACCACGCCCTCACCGCCGGTAGCGGCGTTCAAGTGGATCCCGTCGAATCCCCAGACGGGCGACCCCGTCACGTTGGCATCGAGCTCGAGCGACGGCAGCAGCCCGATCACCGGCTACGCGTGGGCGCTTGCGGGCAACGGCGTCTTCACCGGAGGCGAATCGACGATCACCACGTCCTTCTCGACTCCCGGGCCTCACGTGGTCCAGTTGCGGGTGACCGACGCCAACGGCCTGTCGAGCACCGTCGCCGAGACGATCGCGGTAGCCTCGGCACCAGTGCCGCTGATGCAGCCCTTCCCAGTCGTACGGATGTCAGGCTCCTTCGGCGCCTCGGGCGCCAAGATCAGCCTGCTTGCGGCGCTGGCGCCGGTGGGCGCGACTGTGACGGTCACGTGCCACGGGCGCGGCTGCCCAGCCAAGTCTCAGGCGTTCGTGGCCACCTCGCCGAACAAGAGCAAGACGGGCGCCGTGACGATCACGTTTCGGAGGTTCGAGCGTTTCCTTCGCGGCGGGGTGGTCCTTGAGATTTGGATATCCAAACACGGACAGATCGGCAAGTTCACGCGCTTCGTGATCCACCGCGGCAAATCACCGTCCCGCGTCGATGAGTGTCTGAACCCGGCGGGAACCACGCCGCTCGTGTGTCCGTCATGAACACGATCCACGTCGCCAGGCCGCTGGACGTGAACGAGGGTCGTGCGGCGCTCTACGCGCGTACGGTCGGGCTCACGGCGTTGCTGTGCGCCGCGGTGTTCGCGTGCTGCTTCTTGATCGGACGTGCGGAGCGCCCAGCGGGTGCGCCTCGCGAACAGCTGTCGGCGAGCCCGGCCGCCGCTGCCGCCGGCCCCGCGATTCCGATCCGTCTCGCCAGTGCTCCCCCCATCTATGTCGAAGCGCCCCCGGTCGTGGCCTCCCCTGCGGCGAAAGCCTCCGCGCCCGCCGCCTCGAAGCCGGCACCAGCCGCCCAGCCCGCGCTCGTCTCGGCCGCGCCCACTGCTCCGGCTCCCGCTGCAACGACGCCCGCCACGTCCGCGCCGACGACTCCGGCGGCGCACGTTACGCCTGTCAGCCCGCGGCAGCAAACACCCACCGTCGCGCCATCATCGACGCCGGCTCACGGCACCTCGGGTGGCGCGAAGGGTGAAGCGGGCGGCAGTACCTCGTTTGACAGCTCGGGCTGAGCCGTTGGAGGGCTCGCGCCGCAAAGTGCCGCCGGTCGTGATCCCGGTCCTCTTGGTGATCGCGATCGCCGCGTACCTGATCGGTAATCACGGCTCGTCAAGTCCGCCGCCGGTCGCCTCTTGGGCTGTGTCTGGCAAGGAGACGCGGATCGCTGCTGGGTCCAACGTCCTGCTCGAATATCCCGCCGGGTGGCAGACGGCCGGCTCTGCTCCAGTGATCCCGGGGCTGCCGGTCGCGCATCCGCTGCTGCTGGCACCCGGCGGCAACTCGGCTCACGCGGGTCTGCTCGGCGGACAGCTTCCCGCCGGCCAGCCGAGCCCGCTGCCCGCATCGTTCCTCACCCTCCTGCACGCGGTTCCCCGCGCCGAAGTGGTCAGTCTCGAGAATCTGCAGGCCTACCGGTACAGCAACATCACCGGCTATCAGCGTGCCCTGGACATATACGTGATCCCAGCCGTGGGGGGGAGCTCGACCGTAATGGTCTGCTACGCGGCGAACGGATACACCGGCTACCTGCAGCAGTGCGAGCAGATCGTCGCGAAGGTCACGCTCGTGAGCCAGACCTCCTACGGCCTCACTCCCAACGCCGCCTACGCCAGTCAGCTCAGCGGGTTGATCGCCGCGCTCGAAAGTGAACGCGTGCGACTGAGAGCTCAGATGCCCAAGCAGCCGACCGCGCTCGCGAGCCTCGCAACGACGCTCGCCGGCCGATTCGCCAGCACCGCGGCGTCCGTGGCGGCGCTCGAACCGCCGCTGCCGGCGAGCGCGGCCCAGGCTGTGCTCGCGGGCGCGCTGCTACGCGCACGCGCCGCGTATGCAGCGTTCGCGACCGCAGCCGAAGAAGCGCTTGCCCTCAGTGGCCCCGAAGCCCGAGTCAACGAAGCCGAGGCCGGCGTGGATGCGGCGCTCGAGAACTTCGCGCTGCTCGGCTACACCAACAGTTAGCGCGGGTCGGCGCGATCCGGGTTGCCGCAGGCTACTAGCGTCGAGAAACCGTGCCGCGCGCACGGGTCGGCCGATCTGCGGCCTGCGGCGGATCCTGGTCCTCGGCGGCGCTCTTGCCGCCGCGCTGGATCTTCACGAACCATGCGAGTCCAGCGAGGCACAGGATCGTCGCGACGTAGAAGTTCACCCGCAAGCCGAAGATGTGGTGCGCGGGGTCGACGCGCAGCAGCTCCTCGCCGATGCGCGCGAACGAGTAGCCGGCCACATACAGCGCGAACAGCCCCGGGGGCCTGACCTTTCGGTGGTGGCCGAGCCACACGAGCGCCCCCGCCAGCAGCAGGTTCCAGATCAACTCATACAGGAACGTCGGCTGGAAGGTGGCGAACTGCGCGTATCCGACGGGCCGGTGCGCGGGGGAGATTTCAAGCGCCCAGGGGAGGGTGCTCGGTCCGCCGAACAGCTCCTGGTTGAAGTAGTTGCCGATGCGCCCGATCGCCTGCGCGACCAGCAGCGCGGGCGCGGCTGCGTCCATGAACTGGGGGACGTTGGCGCCGTGGCGGCGCAGCACCCAGATGCCGGCGAGCGCGCCGAGCGCGATCCCGCCCCAGATCCCCAGGCCGCCGTCCCAGACGGCGAACGGCCCCCACCAGTGCGGGGGGACTTCGTTCCAGCTCGTCGCGATGAAGTACAGCCGCCCGCCGATCACCCCGGCGGGGAAGCCCCACAGCGCGACGTCGTAGACGAGCTGGCGGTTGCCGCCGACGGCCTCCCAGCGACGGGCGGTGATGGTCACCGCGGCGAGCACCGCGAATACGTACGCGAGCCCGTAGTAGTGGACGAACAGCGGTCCCAGGTAGAAGCCGTTGTGCGGTGGGCTCGGCAGGTATCCGATGGGTAGGTAGGTCATCGTCGCTGGGTTCGCTCCATCTGTGAGCGCGCTGCTCGCATCCCGGCGCTCAACGCAGGCACCTACAGCGTCGCACGCGCGTCAGCCACGGCAGCAGCACGTCTGTACGCCCAATCAGCTCGGGCTCCTGCTCCCACAGCCGATCGAGGCCCGCGAGCACGCCCTCGCGCTCATCATCCGCCAGCACCGCGAGGCTGCTGCGCGAGCTCGCCAGATCGCGCAGGCCGGCGCGGTCAATGCGCTGCTCTTGCGGGAACTCGCCGTCCTCGATCTCGGTGAAGCGCTCACCGAGATCCTCCACCGACGGCCAATGGCCGGGTCGCTGGATCGCGGGCGGCCCCAGGATCTCACGCACGCGCGCGACCCACGCCGGGGAGACGTCGAACGCGTTGCCCAACAGCCCGAGCACCCCGGGCGGGCGCAACACCCGCGCGATCTCCGCGAGCGCGGCGCGCTCGTCGAACCAGTGGAACGCCGAGCCGACCGTGACGGCGTCGACGCTCGCGTCGGGCAGCGGCACCTGCTCCGCCGATCCTGCCAGCGAGCGTGCCGTCGGCAGCGTCTCGGTGAGGATCGCTCGCATCTCGGCGAGCGGCTCCACGGCGATCACTCGATGGCCCGCGTCGAGCAGCGCGCCCGTCAGCTTGCCGGTGCCGGCGGCCAGGTCGAGGACCTCCAGCGGTCGGGGTCCGAGCAACCACTCGATCGACTCCGGCGGATACCCCGGACGGCCGCGCTCGTACTCGCGCGCAACGCGTGCGAAGGAGCTCGCACGCTGCGCCCTGCTGGCTGCGATCGGGTTGGACTCGGCGCTTGAGCTGACCTCTTGCGTCACCGACAGAATCAGTAGCAGCATGCGCCCGGCGGTGCGCCGGAGCGCCGCGCTAGACTCGCCGTCGATGGCCGACTCCGACGACGATCTGTTCGGCGCAGAGCACGTCCGGGTGTACCGCGAGACAGCGGGCGAGCGCGGCTATCAATGGCGCGGCACCGAGATCCTGCTGCTCACCACCCAGGGGCGCAAGTCGGGCGAGTCGAGGACCACGCCCTTGATCCATCGCACCGACGGCGATCGCTGGGTAGTCGTCGCGTCGAAGGGCGGGGCGCCGGCGCATCCCAGCTGGTACGAGAACCTGCTGGCCAACCCCGACGCCACGATCGAGGTGCTCGGCGAGACGATCCCCGTGCGTGCGAGCACCGCGCAGGGCGACGCGCGCGACCGCCTGTGGGCGCTGATGGCCGAGGTGTGGCCCGCCTACGACGACTACCAGACCAAAACCGATCGCGAGATCCCGATCGTGGTGCTCGCTCGTCGGTAGGGCGGGCTCGCGGCCGCGATGCTTTTCTCCAAGTTGTTCGCTACACGTCCGCTACGTGTGGCTGCCTCGGTGGTGGCAGCGATGCTGGCGTCCTCTGCGGTGCTCGTCTTCACCGCCTCGCCGGCGGCGCCCGCCGCGGCACCTTCTGCGGCCGCTGCCAGCGCCCCGAGCTGCTCGACCTCCGGCCTCGTGATCTGGCTGAACGACGAAGCGGGCGGCGGCACGGCGGGCAGCGTGTACTACAAGCTCGAGTTCACCAACCTGTCAGGCCGCGCGTGCACGCTGCTCGGCTATCCGGGCGTCTCGGCGGTCAACCTGCGCGGTCGCGGGGTTGGCGGCGGGGCCTCGCGCGAAGTCATTCACAAGCCGCGCTCGGTGACGCTTGCGACCGGGATCACGGCGAGCGCCGTGCTGCGCATCGTCAACGCGGGCGCGCTGCCGTCGTGCGCTCCGGTGAACGCGGCTGGGCTGAGGGTGTACCCACCCGGTCAGACGCGCGCGAAGGTCGTTCCGTTTCCGTTTCAGGCGTGCTCACGCGCGGGGAAGAGCGACCTGATCGCGGGGGCGGTGGCGCCGGGCGGGGCTTAAGTCATGGAGCGCGTAAACATCACGATCGGAACGTTGAGCTTCGATCACGCCGGCTACGACGCCGATAACGATGTCCTCTACCTGCACGTTGGCGCGCCCCAGCCAGCCGAGGGCGAGGAGACGCCAGAGGGCCACGTCGTTCGCTACGCGCCCGGGACCAGCCGCATTGTCGGGTTGACGATGCTCGGCGCGCGACGTGTCTTGGAGCGCGAGAGGCACCTTGCGGTCACGATCCCCAAGACCGTAGAGACCACCGCGGAGCAACTTGCCCCCGCGCTCGCTGCTGTTTAGCGGCTAACACTCCACCGCTGGGCGGACGGGCGCGACGCAACCTTGCATGCTCGAACGCGCCCGGCAAGATTCGAACTTGCGACCTCTCGCTCCGGAGGCGAGCGCCGGAAAAAGCTGAGGAAGCGCAAGAAACGGCTCTAGCAAGCCATGTGCAAGACGCACCCAGCGTGCTGGTTCACTCGCGATACCCGTAGATACCGGGGCTTCCCTGTGGATTTAGCCCACCAAACGGCTCCGGTGGGCTAAATCGGATTGGCCGATCTTGCTGCCCGGACGCCAGAACTCAACTGCACCATCTTCTACAGGCGTCCTACGTCGTGGCAGCCAGCTGTGGCTCGACGACCGCGACCTCTTGGCGCTGTGCGAGCTGGTCGTAGGCCGCCCGCAGTACCGACGTGATCGCCTCGGCGCTCTCCTCGCTCAATGCCTCATCCGCGCGCAGGAAGCCTCGGATCGCCTCGAGCGTCTGCGAGCGACTGTCCGGCGCAACGATCTCCCCATGGGCGTAGGTCTCGAGCGGCACCCCAAGCCAACCGGACAGCGACAGCAGAGTGTCCACATCAGGCGTCTGCCCGCGAGACATCCGACTGAACACCGTGTGGTCCGGAAGGCCAAGCTCTGTAGCGAGGCCGCGCCAGCTGACGCCCAGCTCGCTCTTCTTGGACTCAAGCGCTCCGTAGAACGCATCAACATTAAGATCACGCTTCATCGGGCTCTCCTTTCCTGGTGCATTTTACCACCACTGGTGGCTTATACCACCATCTAAGAGTGGGGCGCGAAATGTCGACTGAACTCCCGGTCAAATGCGTCCTGCGACGCTTGGTCGGCGAGATCGAATACGCCCTTCCAATCGGGGCCGGCCAGCATAATTGCCTTGCCGAGCGCTATCTCCTGCGAGGCGTCGAGTCCATTGCGGCTGGCGAGCAACGCGATCCGCTCTGGATCAAGTGCCGTGAACCGATTCGCGGACTCCGCCCGCGCGCGTCGATCCCATTCCCGCGCCAGCTCATCGGCGGCCGTGCGACGTCCTGGGTCAGCCCGCCAGCGTGCGAGCTCAGCCTCAACGGCGCCACGCACCTCAGCCATGCTCGCCGCTTCCGGTGGCGAGCCGGTTCCGAGTTGCGCAAGCCGCCTCGCCGGGGCGTCCGGCGAAATCGGCGCGCGACCAAGACCCGCGAGCGCGAGCAAGGCCCATCCGATGGCCGTGGCGCGCTCGCTTGGCGAGGCGAAGTCGAAACCGAGACGCGCCCAATGCCAGCGCCCCGTCTCTAGCGCGGCATGTACCGCGACGACTCTCAAGCCGAGCCTGCGATAGATCGGTAGCGCCTGACTGAGCAAGACGAGACTGACACCGCTACCCCGATACGCGTCCTGCAACTTGAGGAGCTCGTGGCGCACGACATCGTGGTCGAGGATCATGTCGCGCTCAATCTCGCCAACCACTTGCCGCTCGATGTCGTCGGCAATCACCGCTCGCACGAACACCCTGTGCTCACCGACGTGGATTGCTGAGTCGTCCGGGAACGGCATAAGGTGGAACCCCGACGGTGTGTATGCGGCGTAGAGTTCCGCGAAGGCATCGTGCCGCGATGCCGTGGAGAGCTGCATGTCGCCCAGCTCGTCGATGCGCCTCGCGAGCTCGGAGCCGTCGAACGGCACGCCACTACGCCGCCGGTCGGCGATTCTCATCAGCGCTTGACGCTCTGGCAAAGACACGCCAGGCATTGTGCGGACCCAGGCGGTCATATACCTGGTTCGGGCTCAACGAGCGCTTGCTGCACAGCCCGGGTCGGCCACCTACTTGCGTCTGCGAGTGGGCCGAGCCGGAGACCACTTGATCGCAGGCATTGACACGAGCGGACATCACGACGACGCAACACTTGGCTATGGGATGACCGATCTACGGGAGGTCAAGCCAGAGCCTCAGGCGTCGCCTCCAGCAGCGAGAGCTATCGCGCCACCGACGAGGATCGAGCCGAGTGCGATGGCTCCCGCTGTCTCCCGGCCCGCCTTGGCTTGGTCTTCTGCTGCGAGCGTGAGTCCCTTGACGGCCAGCTCGTACGCCGGACCGTATACCGGAGGGATCACTGCGCTCACCGCCTCCGCAATGATCTGCCCGTCGGTAGTGCCGAGCCAGCTTCCGAGCTTCAGCGCCTGAAACTCGGTGTCTTCGCGCAGTTCTTGGCGGAACTGCTCGAGCGGCGGGAGCTGCTGTTGCATCGCATGTAGCCATGCGTTTGGTGGTGCTATCGGTCCGGCTTGCTGCACATAAGGGCCGAGGGCCCGGTTGCGCGAGACATAGTTCGCTATCTGCCGTTGCTTGTCAGTCATCATCAGTCTCCGTTAGATCGTATCTTGCCCGATGGGGCATCATCTAGTCTTTTAGCATGTCGGAGCGCCGCGGAACTCGACGTAAGGCTCTTTATTATCAGTAAAAAGCGGACTTGCAAGTTGTGGGCGGCCAGATTGGGAGTAAAGGTGCTACGCGCAAGTTATGGGGTGCTAGAGTGGGAGCAATGGAAGACGACTGGATCGAGGCGTCAGGCCTGATCGCACTCGCTGCCGAGCACGGCTACAAGGTAAGCGCCCGCTCGCTGGAGCTATGGCGTTATCGCCGGCTGCTGCCGCCGGGGAAGCAGCCCGCGGGCCGAGCTGCATGGCTCTATCCACCCGTGAGCAAGAGCCAACTTCTTCGTCTGCTGCATTGGCGAGAGAAGACACGCAGCCTCGACCTGATCCTGATTGCCCTCTGGATCGAGGGCTTCAAGATCGACATAGCCGATGCTCGCGCCTCGCTCCGCGCGTTTGTCGATGCCTGGGAGCGAGAAATGACACGCGAGCTCGACGGCGCGGGCGATGTATCGACCGCGATCGAGGTTCTAGCCCGCAAGTTCGCCGGCAAGAGGGGCAAGGCGGCACTCCCACGGATCGCCCGAATGACGATGGACGAGCGGACACGCGCGTGCGCCTATGCGCTGGCCTTCGCCTTCAACGACGATGACGAGATCGCGCGCCGCAAAGGCGATGCGGTTCTGCTTGAGCGCATGCTCGGCTTGCGCACCGGACGCGGCGGCGGCCTCGCCACGGTCATGCCACTCGATGAGGACACCCTCCGTCTAGCGGGCATGCGTCCTCCCGGTCAGCTCCGCGCCATGTTCGATTCAGCGGCAGACGATGAGTTCGAGTTCGTCCGCAGACTTCTTCACGTGTTCGTCTTCTGGATTCCCCTGCTCATACCACAGTTCATCGAGCACTTCGGAGAGCAGGCCAGACCGGTCGGCGAACTCGCACGCAAGCTGTTCGCCGATCTACCGCCGGAGCACTACGCCTTCGCGGCGACAGCCATGCTCGCCTCCCTGCACGCCAAGGGACACACTGCGGATGAGCTACGCCGCCAGCTCGCGGCCGCAAACCCAGCCGCGATCAACCTCGACCTTCTTGCCGCGCTACCGGCCGCCGAGCGTCGTCCAGCATTCGAGCAGCTTCCTGCCTACGACCAGCAGCAGGTCGCCGGAGCGTTGGCGGGACGACGCCAACGGCCTGCGCGGCAGGCCGGGTAGGCTCCCCGCCTCGCTGGGCTAGCCGTAGGCTTCCGAGGACATGTCCTACCCTGGCGGCATCGCAACGAAGCACGGCGAACGTTACGAGGCTCGTTGGACCGTCAACTGCCTGCTCGCCATGCTTCGCGACGACGCGGACTCCATCGACCTCGAGCCCATCGGCCCGGAGGGCGTCGGCGTCGAGTTCGTGCTCCAGCGGCACGATCGTCGCGAGTACCACCAGGTCAAGCGGCGCGGCTCGGGCCGCTGGTCTCTTACTGCTCTTAAGGCTGAAAAGCTCCTAGCTGCCTTCTCGCAGAAGCTCCAAGCAGGAGGCTTCGTCCACTTCGTATCCGAACAGGATGCCGACGAACTTCGCGTGCTGGCCGAACGCGCCCGTAATGCGAGCGATTTCCCGGACTTTCTGCGTCATCTGGGTGGCGACAAGTGGACAGGGAACTTCCGGACGCTCGCGAGCCACATGAGTCTCTCCGAGCCAGATACTTTTGCCGCGCTCAAGCGCATCACCGTAACCGTCATTGACGAGGCGCAGCTCACAAGCCTCAATGAAGCCTGGGTAGAGCCGCTGATTGATGGCGCTCCAGCCGACGTTCTCGCGGATCTCGCAGATCTCGTCAGCAACGCTGTACCGGGTCGCCTTGAGCCAGGCGATGTCTGGGCACTGCTCAGCGAGCGCTACGGCAAGACCCGCCGTCTCTGGGCCGACGACGCTCGGCTGCAGACACACGTCGATGAACTGACCGAGACATACCTCAATCCCTTGCGCGGTGTACGTCTACGGCATCCCGTCGAGCGACCTCAGATCGTAGAAGCACGAGCATTGCTCGACCGCGAGGAGCTAGACGGAGTGCTCCTCACGGGTAGCGCGGGAAGCGGCAAGAGCGACGTCTTGCTACAGACCATCTCCGCCGCGAAGCGCGACTCTTGGCGCGTACTTTGCTTCCGCGCCGATCGCCTCGAACCGACAGCCACCGTCTCGGGAATCGGAGAGCAGCTGGGATTGCCTGGCTCGCCCGTAGGAGTGCTCGCAGCCGTTGCCCAGCAGCGACCCTCCCTTCTGGTGATCGACCAGCTCGACGCAGTCAGCCTAGCCTCGGGACGAGTCACCGGCCTCTGGGACGCGCTCTACGCGCTGATCTGCCAGGCACGCTCAACGCCCGGAATGAAGGTGCTCATCGCCTGTCGGCAATTCGATGTTCGACAACGATCACCGCATGCGCGCCCTCACCAGCGACGAACACGAGCTGGCCGCGTTGCCTCTGCCTCCCTTGGACATGCAGCAGGTCGAGGCGGCCGTGAGAGCCATGAAACTCGATCCATCACAGCTTGACGACGACAGACGCTCCCTCCTCGCAGTACCCCTGCACCTGACTCTGCTTGAGGCCATCGCCGAAGAGAGCAACGCGCTCGACTTCCGGAACATCACAGACCTGTTTGCTCGCTACTGGCTACGTAAGCAGAGGGATGCCGATGCCCATGCGGGCCGCGCGGTCCAGTGGAACGCTGTCGTCGAGGCCTCAACACATTACATGAGTGACCACCTAGGCCTTTCTGTACCTGCTTCATATCTGGATGCCGCGTCCCTGCTCTCAGACGCCGACGCCCTAGCGTCAGAGAACGTTCTCGTCGCTGAGGCTGGCGTATATCGCTTCTTTCACGAGAGCTTTTTTGACTATGCCTTCGCGCGCCTCTATCTTGCAAGTGGCAAGTCCATAGGGGACCTTCTTACGCCCGCTGACCAAGATCTCTTTCGGCGAGCGCAAGTTCGGCAACTCTTGACGCAGCAGCGTGATACGGACTATCGGGCCTACGTTGACTCTCTGGCCAGCCTGCTGCGTGGTGACGATGTTCGCTTCCATATCAAGCAACTGACACTTGCTTGGCTCGCCACTGTGCAAAACCCCGGGAGCAACGAGCTTTCGCTCCTTACAGCGATTTTGGCGTGCGCGGATCCCGCTGACTCCCTTTATCCCCTTCTGTGGCGGATATTCGGGCAACTTCCCTGGTTTGAGCTCGCCCTCACTGAGGGGTCGGTAGACCGATGGCTTTCCAGCACCGAGCCGACAACGGTCAACATGGCCACACAGCTGCTCGGAACCGTGATCAATGACCGACCCGATCAGGTGATTGAGCTCCTTCGCCATCATGACGACGGCGAGACTCTTTGGAGAGATCGGATCGCTTACGTCATCCGCTTTGGCGATGTGCAGAACAGCCGTCCGTTGTTCGACCTTCTGCTCGACATGCTTAGGCGCGATGCGTTTAGCGCAAGCGCAGATCATGACGCCTGGCTATACGGTCACGAGCTACCGGAGACACAGCCGAGCTGGGCCGCCGAGTTGCTCGCCGCCCTCCTTCAACGCGCTGCCGCTAGGGCGCGTGCGGACGGTGAGGCCCACGCGATGCACGCCGCTTCGCCTCTCGAGCACGAATACACCGCGATCGAATTCATCAGCAAGCTCGGCGAGACCGATCCCGGCTTCTTGCTGTCGGTCGGGCTTCCGTTCATCCTAGACGTCATAGACAACGACCTCGCAGTGACGCCCGAGTCCGATCCATTGCCAGATCGGCTACCGGTGGATGGAGTCTGGCCCTATCGTCTTAGCGACGAAGCACATACCTTTAGCGACACCTTGTTGGCAACCGTTCGCCGGGCTCTCGGTCAGCTTGCGGGGACGCAGCCAGACGCCTTTGTGGGCTGGGCAGAGACGCTTCGCGCGCGACGCGACGAGACCTCCCAGTATCTGCTGTATTACGGCTTGCTTGGGAATCCGATCCAGTTTGCCGATTTCACCGCGAGCGTCTTGCTGGAAGGTACCTGGCGCTATCGCGTTGAAGAGAAGGGTGACGGTTTTTGGATAACACATCAGCTATTGAAGGCGATCGCCCCGCATCTTTCACCCCGCCGCCTCCAAGAACTCGAGAGCGCCACTCTCGGCTTCGCCACTTCGTTTGAACGCGGTCCACACGGCAAGCGAGAACGCGGGCGAGCGGAGCTTTGGCTTCTCTCCGGGCTTGCTGCTGGCCACACTTCCGCCGCCACCCAGAAACGTCTAGGCGAGCTCGAGCGAAAGTTCCCGGGAACAAAACCCGAACCGCCGCCAGGCATCATTGCGGGTGCGGTTATATCGCCTATTAGCACCGATACGGCTCGGCGGATGTCGAATGCGGACTGGCTAGCGGCGATCGCCAAGCATCGCGAGCGCTGGGAGGACAAGAGGTCAATGGATCTCGTTGGCGGCGCCGATCAGTTTGCGAACGTGTTGCAGCAGCTCACACAAGAGCAGCCCGAACGTTTTGCGCAACTTGCTCTTGATATGCCTGACGACACGCTAGAAACCTACTTCGAACACCTACTAATTGGCCTCATACAGCCTAGTAGCGACGCAGTACCAGCTTCCTTCGCCAGCATACTGGCGCTTTGCCGTCATCTCGCGCGATGGGTGGATGCGCCTGTCGCTCGCTGGCTACCCAGGCTAATTCAGAGATACACGGAGGAGCCGATACCACGCGACGTCCTTGACTTGGTGGTTCGTGTCGCGACGGAGAATGCGGATCCCCACCAGGATGTGTGGAGCATCGACGCGGGGAGCGGCCAGCGATACTACGGCGGCGACATTCTCGGAGCTGGCATGAATAGTGCTCGAGGCGCGGCGGCCGAAGCGATCGCTGGGCTCGTAGCAGTTGACGAGAGTAGAGCCGCCGTGCTGGCGCCCGTGATCGCCAAGCTTTCAAACGATCCGATCGCCTCTGTCAAAGCGTGCGCAGCTGAGGCCGTATACGCCCTCATGCGCTGGCGCCGTGATGAGGCGATCCGTGATTTTCTGGCCCTTGTGGATGGGCCAGATGGTCTTCTCGCCACGCGCTGGATGCAACAGCTGACAATGGCTGGTATCGCGACTCATTGGGAGAAGGTGCGACCAATTGTGGAGCGCATGCTTGTGAGTGATGAGGAGGAGGTCAGAGAGGCCGGGGGCGCGCTCGCGAGCGTCGCTGGGCTAGACGAGACTGACGCTGACGATCTCCTGACGCGTGTAATTGACGATCCTGACGCGCGCGTCCGGCGGGGGGTTGCAAAGGTTCTCGCGGCTCGGGCGCTTTCGAGTCGCTATCGGGCGCGCTGCGCCACCGGGCTCCGCAAGCTGTTTGATGATGACGAGGCCGAGGTTCAGCAGGAGGCGGCAAAGGTATTTTGGCGTATCCGGGACCGACAGCTCGCGGAACTCGATGAGGTCTCCTACGCGTTTCTCTCGAGTAAAGCCTTCGAGGGCAACCATCAACACTTCCTGCACGCCCTCGAGGTCAGCACTGCCAACGTGACCGATCTCGTGCTTGCGACAGCCGATCGTATGGTCTCCTCCTACGTTGCGCAACTCGATGATCTAAGAGGCAGCGTCGGGGGGGACTCTCGGAATCTCAGCGATCTCCTGTTGCGAGTCTTGGGTACACTCGACGCTGATCGCAACAAGATCAACCGGGCCCTCGACATCCTTGACCTCATGCTGGAAGCCGGTGCGTGGGGCGTCTCGGAAGCCCTCGAAACCGTCGAGCGCTAGCGCAATAGACGAGCGATTTCGGACCGCAGAGCAGCTATACCCGGAGGGGGATTGTCGATTGCGTGACGTAGGAGCGCAGTCTCCAGACCTCCGCCGCCCTTCAATCCGGGCGCAAGCTGCTGTGCCACCTGCGGGAATGCCGCCTTGCCGTCAAATAGCACGAGGTGCCTGGCACTCCACCGCCGTCGCAAGGTGACCTCGACCTCCTTCGACACCTCCATCACCGCCACGGCGCGCTGCTGCGCCGAATCCCGGCTCGCCTCAAATCGTCGTCTGAGCAAGCCGATCGCCGGCTCACCTTCCTCATGCTCGACCGAGCCCTCGTACGCGTGACGCAACCGTCGCTCGACGAGCGTCGCGTGCACCTGGTCGTATTGTCCGTCAGCGATCCCCCTGAGGATCTCACGAATCTCGCTCTCGCTGACCCCATGTCCGGTCATGTCGAGGGCATGAGCCAGAAGGGGAGGATGCAGGAGTTCATTCTCCAGACAGCGCGAAGGCAAGAAGAAGAGCCCCGGAACGCGACGTCGCGCGTCTTCGAGCTCCTCGTCGCTCCTGAGATCCCGATCGCAGACCCCAAGATACGGCTGGTCGAATCCGGTGCTCAAGGTCCTACAGGTCGCTTCGACCCCGCGGACGCCGTGTCCGTCGAGGATGAGGTTGGGAGGGCGAAGGTCGGGTAGGAGCCGGCGCAGCCTGCGCACGTCATCGGTGCCCTCAACGACGAGCGACAATCGCTTTTGGCCGGTATCTGACACGGGCGCATCATCCCCCAAGCAGGCGCGGCAAGGCCAGCGTTTTCGGCCGTGTGGCTATCGCTGATCTAACCCATTCCGCGTCGGCATCTCCGTGGAAGCCATGCACGACCGCCGCAATCGCTGCGGCGCCGCAATCCAGATAACGCACACGCAGCCGTCTTCGGCCCTCGGGATACGCCTCTTGATGCCCCATCGAAATCCAGTGGCGCTCGCACGACCGTCAACCTGAGGAATGAGACTACCCCGACCCGATCAGCGACCGTGATGGGCGGCACAATGCCGGCGAGGTCACAGGGTGGTCGTGGAAGCAATGGCCTGACGATCACCTACGGCGCACGGGTTCAGCCCGCGCAAGCGCGCCACTCCCGCAGGCTTGAAAGCCTGCTTCGCATTGAGCGCACACCGCGCGCTGTGAGCTGGAGCGTCGCGTCGAGGGCAAGCGCGAACTGATGTCTATACGGCTCAGCGCGGTCAAGCAATCCAGCCAGCCCCCGGCCTTCGATGACCCCAGCCATAGCGTGCTGGTATCGAACCCAGTGACCCCTCGTTGTCGCGACGAGAACTCGTCCTATTCGAACCTGCTGGTGGTTGACCGGCGGCACTCGCTGCCGTGAGCGCAAAAGCCAACACTGAAGCCAAATTCAAGCGTGCTGGAAGCCTCTGAGCATTTGCGGCGCGACTCTCCGTCCTTGTGCCCATCCGTCGAAAAAGCGGCCTCTATGGCTTCCCTGGCGGGATTTTAGCCCACAATTTAGCCCACCAACATCGCCGGTGGGCCAAATCCGTTTGCGCACACCGCCCCGAAACCCGGCGATTTGCAAGCAATTTCCAAAGCGCGCCCGGCAAGATTCGAACTTGCGACCTCTCGCTCCGGAGGCGAGCGCTCTATCCACTGAGCTACGGGCGCAGACAACACCCTCGTGTGGGCGCCATCCCCGAGCCCGGAGCTTAGCGCCGCCCAAGCCCCACAGCCTCTGCGAGCCCGCCACAGCGCAGACCGCCAGCCCCGCCCCGCCGCTACCGTAGCCCCATGGATCTCTCCCTGTTCTTCGCCGGCACCGCCGGCTCGGTCCCGAGCGCGCGCCGCGGCCTGCCCGCGATCCTCGTCCGCCGCGGCGGCGACCGCCTGCTGTTCGACTGCGGTGAAGGCACCCAGCGCCAGCTCCTGCGCTCGGTGGGCCTTCTGGATCTCGACACGATCTTCATCACGCACTTCCACGCCGACCACTGGCTGGGGTTGCCGGGGATGCTGAAGTCGTTCGCGCTGCGCGAGCGCAGCGAGCCGCTGACCGTGTACGGCCCCGTGGGGCTGAAGGCGCTGATGGCGGAGATGCGTGTCGTCTTCGGGCGCCTGCCGTACAGATGCGACATCGTCGAGCTCGAGCCCGCCGAGACGGTGCAGCGCGACGGCTACCTCATCGCCGCGATCCCCGTGCGCCACAAAAGCGCCTCCGCGTTCGGCTACGCGCTCGTCGAGGAGCCGCGGCCCGGCCATCTCGATCCGCAACTGGCGCAGGAGCTGGGGGTCACACCCGGACCCGACTTCGGCCGGCTGCAGCGGGGGGAGACGGTCGCGGGCGTGAGGCCCGAGCAGGTCATGGGCCCGACCAGGGAGGGGCGCAAGGTCGTGCTCTCCGGCGACACCGCGCCGTGCGAGGCGCTCGCGATCGCCGCGCATCAGGCGGACCTGCTCGTGCACGAGGCGACGTTCCTGCACGAGGACGCCGATCGCGCTCGGCTGACGCTGCACAGCACCGCGCGCCAGGCGGCAGAGCTCGCGCGCGACGCCGAGGTGCGGCTGCTCGCGCTCACGCACGTATCGAGCCGCTACGCCGGCGGCGAGCTGCGTGACGAGGCGCGCGCGATCTTCCCCGCCACCGAGGCAGCGCGTGACTTCGACACGATCGAGGTGCCGTTCCCCGAGCGCGGCGGCGCGACGCTCTTGCGCTGGTCAGAGCGCCTCGCCCGCGAGCGCGCGCTGGCGGAAGCGTCCGGAGCGCGGGACGCTCAGACCGAGCCGCCATCGGAGCCCGCATCGTCCTCGCAGGCGGAGCCCGTCGCATCCCCTTGATACATTGCCATTGCTCCTTTAACCCGGTCCCGTGAGGCCAGGAAGGAATCGATGTCAGCAGACGAGAAGGTGGTCCTCCACGAGGAGGAAGTAGGGCGGGCGCTCACGCGCATCGCGCACGAGATCATCGAGCGCAACCCCGACGATCCGGCGCCGGCCGTGGTCGGAATCCACCGTCGCGGCGCGTTCATCGCGCACCGGCTGCACGCTCTGCTGGAGGAGCTGCTCGGCACTGACGTGCCGCTCGGCGACCTCGACATCGGCTTCTATCGCGACGACGTCGGCACGCGCCCCGACGCGCCCGTGCTGCACGCCTCGCACATCGACTTCGACGTCACCGGGCTGACGGTGGTGATCGTCGACGACGTGCTGTTCACTGGGCGCACCGTGCGCGCCGCGATCGAGGCGCTGTTCGCGTACGGCCGCCCCGACCGAGTGCAGCTGGCGGTGCTCGTTGACCGCGGCCACCGCGAGCTGCCGATTCGCCCCGACTACGTCGGCAAGAACCTGCCCACCTCCAGCGCAGAGCACGTGCACGTGCGCGTCCGCGAGCTCGACGGCGTCGAGGAGGTAGCTATTTCCCGTGGCGCCGACCCGGTCGAGCCGCACGCGGTGGAGGCCGGAGCATGAACCACCTGATCTCGATCGAGGATCTCGAGCGGAGCGACATCGAACGGATCGTCAGCCAGGCGGAGCGCTTCGCGGAGGTCTCCGACCGCGAGATCAAGACGCTGCCGACGCTGCGCGGGCGCATGGTGCTGAACCTCTTCTACGAGTCCTCCACGCGCACGCGCAGCTCGTTCGAGCTCGCCGCCAAGCGCCTGTCCGCCGACGTGGTCAACTTCGCCGCCAGCGGCTCGAGCGTCGAGAAGGGCGAGTCGCTGAAGGACACCGTGCTGACGCTCAGCGCGCACAAGCCCGACGCGATCGTGCTGCGCACGCCGTGGGCTGGCGCGGCGGAGCTGGTGTCGAGATGGTGCAGCGCGGCGATCGTCAACGCCGGTGACGGCAAGCACGAGCACCCCACACAGGCGCTGCTCGACGTGTACACGCTGCGCCGTCGCCTCGGCGCGATCGACGGCGCCTCGATCTGGATCGTCGGCGATGTCGCGCACTCGCGCGTCGCGCGCTCGAACGTGCTCGCGTTCCAGCGCATGGGCGCCAGGGTGACCGTCGCCGGCCCGCCGACGCTGATCCCGCGCGGCATCGAGGAGCTCGGCTGCGAGGTGCGCTACACGCTCGACGAGCTCGCCACCGCCGACATCGTGTACGCATTGCGCATGCAGAACGAGCGCATGAGCGAGACGTGGGTTCCCTCGATCCGCGAGTACGCCAGCTGGTACCAGATCAACGGCAGGCGCCTGTCGCCGCATCAGATCCTGATGCACCCCGGTCCGGTCAACCGCGGCGTGGAGCTCTCCGGCGAGGTCGTCGACTCGCCGCAGGCGGTCATCACCGCGCAGGTCGAAGCTGGGGTCGTCGTGCGCATGGCCGTGCTGTATGAGCTGCTCGCTGGGGCGCGCGAGCCGCGGCCGGCAGGCGACGGCGCGCGCGAGCCGGCCGGCGTGAGCGTGCTCGGGAGCCGGCCGGCATGAGCGCCGCTGAGCCGCTGATCGGCGGGCCGCGGGCGCCCGCCGAGCTGTTGCTGCGCGACGTGCTCGTGCTCGACCCGCGCGCGGGCATCGACGCGCGCCACGACGTGCGCGTCAGCGACGGCGTGATCGCCGAGCTGGGCGAGCCCGGCACGCTCGAGCTGAGCACGGGCGGCGCGCCCAGTGCCGGCGATGGCGCGGGGCAGGGCGGCGAGGAGCTAATCGAGGGGCACGGTCGCCTGCGTCTGCTGCCGGCGTTCTTCGACCCGCACGTGCATCTGCGCACGCCCGGGCAGGAGCACAAGGAGGACCTCGAGACCGGCACGCGCGCCGCCGCCGCGGGGGGGTTCGGCGCGGTGATCGCGATGCCCAATACCGACCCCGTGCTCGACTCCGCGCCGCTGCTGCGCTCGCTGCGTGACGCCGCCGCGCGCGAGGCACGCGTGCCCGTGGGCTTCCTGCCCGCGATCACCCGCGGACTACAGGGCGAGCAACTCACCGAGATGGCCGAGCTCCGCCTCCAGGGCGCGCTGGGCTTCACCGACGACGGCCGGCCGGTGCAGAGCGCCGGGATGCTGCGCAAGGCGCTGCAGTACCAGCGCCTGTGCGGCGGCGTGCTGTCGCTGCACGAGGAGGACCCCACGCTCTCGCGCGGCGGCGCCATGCACGAGGGCGCCGTCAGCGCCGCACTCGGCATCGGCGGCATCCCCAGCGTCGCCGAGTTCGACGATGGTCGCGCGCGACGCCGCGCTCGCCGGGCACGAGGACGCGCGCGTGCACTTCCAACACCTCTCGTGCGCCGCGTCCGTCGAGGCTGTCGCTGACGGCAAGCAGCACGGTTGGAGGATCAGCGCGGAGGTATGCCCGCACCACCTGCTGCTGACCGAGCAGGACGTGCGCACGATGGACACGCGCATGAAGATGTACCCGCCGCTCGCCACCGAGGCCGACCGCGTGGCGCTCGTCGAGGGCCTGCGCGCGGGCACGATCGACTGCGTCGCCACCGACCACGCGCCGCACGCGCGCGAGGAGAAGGAGGTGCCGTTCGAGCAGGCGCCGATGGGCAGCACCGGCCTGGAGACGGCGTTCGCCGCGCTGCACACCGGCCTCGTGCTCCCCGGCGTGATCGACCTGGCGCTGCTCGTCGAGCGCATGACCGCCGGCGCGGCGCTGTTCGAGCTGCCCACGCCCACCGTCGCGCTCGGCGCCCCCGCGAACCTGACCCTCGTCGATCTCGACGCCGTGTGGGTCGCCGGCGAGCACGGCTGGGAGAGCCGCTCGGAGAACTGCTGCTTCGCCGGGCGCGCGCTGCGCGGCCGCGTGTTGATGACGATCGCCGCGGGCGCGCTCGCGCACCGCGACCGCTCACTCGCGATGGTGGGCGCCTGATGGGACTGCTCGTGCGCGACCGCGCCGCGCTCGTCGTCGTCGACGTGCAGGAGGGCTTTCGTCCGTATCCCGTCTTCGCCGGAGTCGCCGCCGCGTGCGCCAAGCTGGTGCAGGCCGCGCGCATCCTGGAGCTGCCGGCGATCATCAGCGAGCAGTACCCCAAAGGCCTCGGCCCGAGCGCGCCCGAGCTCGACTTGCATGACGAGCCGCGCATCGAGAAGACAGTGTTCTCGGCCGTGCGCGCCGACGGCTTCGACCTCGACGGCGCGGAGCAGGCGATCGTGTGCGGCATCGAGGCGCACGTGTGCGTCAGCCAGACCGTGCACGACCTGCTCGCCGACGGCATCGAGGTGCACGTCCCCGCCGACGCCGTCGGCTCGCGCCACGACATCGACTACCAGCGCGGGCTCGAGCGCATGGAGCGCGCCGGCGCGGTCGTCACCACCGTCGAGGCGGCGTTGTTCGAGATGCTCGAGCGCGCCGGCACGCCGGAGTTTAAAGCGGTGCAGAAACTCATCCTGTGACCGCCGTGACCGCCTACATCCTGCTCGAGGACGGCACGCGCTTCGATGGCGAGGCGTGCGGCGCTGATGGCCACGCGGTCGGCGAGATCGTGTTCACCACCGGCATGTCCGGCTACCAGGAGTCGATGACCGACCCGTCGTTCGCGGGCCAGCTGATCGCGTACACGTACCCGCACATCGGCAACTACGGCGCCAGCCAGCAGGCGATGGAGTCCGAGCGCGCGTGGGCGCGCGCGGCGATCATGCGCGAGGCGCGCAACCACGAGGACGCGCCGAGCGCCGAGCGCGGCTGGCTGGACTGGCTGAGCGACTGCGGCGTGCAGGCGATCAGCGGGTGCGACACGCGTTCGCTGGTGATGCACATCCGCGAGGCGGGCGCGATGCGCGGGGGAGTGTTCCCCGCCTCGATGCCGGAGTCCCGTGCGCGTGAGCTGATCGACGCGGAGCCGCCGATGGCCGGGCAGGACCTCGCCCGAGTGGTCACGCCCGACCGCGTCAGCTATCACGGCGATGGCGCCACCGCCGCCGGCGCCAACCAGGGCCCGCGCATCGCGGTGATCGACTCGGGCATCAAGACCTCGATGGTGCGCGAGCTCGTCGCGCGCGGCGCGCGCGTGTCGCTGCACCCGTGCACGAGCAGCGCCGAGGAGCTGCTTGCGGAGGACCCCGACGCGATCTTCCTGTCCAACGGCCCCGGTGACCCCGCCGCGCTGTCCTACATCGTCGACACCGTCCGCGAGCTCGTCGGCAAGAAGCCCGTGTGGGGCATCTGCCTTGGCCACCAGCTGCTGTGCCGCGCCGTCGGCCTGGAGACGTTCAAGCTCCCGTTCGGCCACCACGGCGCCAACCACCCCGTCCGCGACCTGCAGACCGGGCGCGTCGAGATCACCTCGCAGAACCACGGCTTCGCCGCGCTCGGCCCCGGCGGTGCGCGCACGATCGACAGCGACGAGCCCGTGCGCTGGGAAACCGACTTCGGCGCCGCCGCGCTCTCGCACGTCAACCTGTACGACCGCACCGTCGAGGGGCTCGAGCTGCTCGACGTGCCCGGCGGCACCGTCCAGTACCACCCCGAGGCCGGCCCCGGCCCGCACGACAGCCTGTACCTGTTCGACCGCTTCCTCCAACGGATCGCGGAGGCCGCCTGATGCGTGCCGAATACGTCTTTTATGAGGACCCCTCAAGGGGGTCCGGGCGGGGTCGCGCGCGGCTTCGACGGAGCGCCACCTGATGCCCCGCCGCGATGACATCCACAAGATCCTGATCCTCGGGTCGGGGCCGATCGTGATCGGGCAGGCCGCCGAGTTCGACTACTCAGGCGTGCAGGCGTGCAAGGTGCTGCGCGAGGAGGGCTACGAGGTCGTGCTCGTCAACTCCAACCCCGCGACGATCATGACCGACCCAGAGTTCGCCGACGCGACGTACATCGAGCCGCTGCTGCCCGGCCCCGTCGCGCAGGTGATCGAGCGCGAGCGCCCCGACGCGCTGCTGGGCACGCTCGGCGGTCAGACCGCTCTCAACTTGTCCAAGGCGCTGCACGACGACGGCACGCTCGAGCGCTTCGGCGTGGAGCTGATCGGTGCCAACTACGACGCGATCGCCTGCGCCGAGGACCGCGAACTGTTCGCGGCGGCGATGCGCGACGCCGGCCTGCGCATGCCCGCGAGCGCAATCGCCTCCGGCTGGATCGCCGACGAAGCGGCCACGGCCGCCGGTGCCGTCGGTGCGGGCCACGTGGACGTCAATCGCGGCCTCGAACAGGCCCTCGATGCGCTGCCCGGCGTCGGCCTGCCGTGCATCGTGCGGCCCGCGTTCACGCTCGGCGGACGCGGCGGCGGCATCGCGCGCACGGAGGCGGAGTTTCGCACGATCGTCGCCCGCGGTCTCGAGGCATCGCCGATCGGACAGGTGCTGCTCGACGAGTCGGTCATCGGCTGGGGCGAGTTCGAGCTGGAGGTGATGCGCGACAACGCCGACAACGTCGTGATCGTGTGCTCGATCGAGAACGTTGACCCGATGGGCGTGCACACGGGAGACTCCGTCACGGTCGCGCCGCAGCAGACGCTCACCGACCACCTCTACCAGCAGCTCCGGGACCAGGCGATCACGGTGATCCGGGCGGTTGGCGTCGAGACGGGCGGCTCGAACGTGCAGTTCGCCGTCAACCCCGACACCGAGGAGATCCTCGTCATCGAGATGAACCCGCGCGTGTCGCGCTCCTCCGCGCTCGCCTCCAAGGCGACCGGCTTCCCGATCGCCAAGATCGCCGCGCGCCTGGCGGTCGGCTATCGCCTGGATGAGATCGACAACGACATCACCGGCGTCACGCCCGCGTGCTTCGAGCCGACGATCGACTACGTCGTCGTCAAGTGGCCGCGCTTCGCGTTCGAGAAGTTCCCCGGCACCGACCCCACGCTGACCACGCACATGAAGTCCGTCGGCGAGGCGATGGCGATCGGGCGCACCTTCCAGCAGGCGTTCGCCAAGGCGCTGCGCTCGCGCGAGCTCGACAAGACGCCCCAGCTGCACGACGTCCCCGAGCAGGCGCTGCTCGACAGCCTCGAGGAGCCCGGCGCCGCGCGCTATGAGACCGTGCTCGAGCTGCTGCGCCGCGGCGCGAACATCGAGTCCGTGCACGAGCGCACGCGCATCGACCCGTGGTTCCTGCGCGAGCTGCGCGCGCTCGCCCTCGAGCCCGACGCGCCGTTTGTCGGCGAGCGCTCGTTCCGCTCCGTCGACACCTGCGCCGCCGAGTTCCCCGCACGCACGCCCTACTACTACTCCGGCTGGGAGCGCACCAGCGCGAATGAGGTGCGCCGCGGCGAGCGCGAGTCGGTCGTGATCCTCGGCTCGGGGCCCAACCGCATCGGCCAGGGCATCGAGTTCGACTACTGCTGCGTGCACGCCGCCATGACCGTGCGCGCGTCCGGGCGCGACGCGGTGATGATCAACTGCAACCCCGAGACCGTCTCCACCGACTACGACACCTCCGACCGCCTGTACTTCGAGCCGCTCACGCTCGACGACGTGCTCGCCGTCGTCGAGGTGGATAAACCGCTCGGTGTGATCGTGCAGTTCGGCGGGCAGACGCCGCTGAAGCTCGCCGCCGGCCTCGTCGACGCGGGGGTGCCGCTGCTCGGCACGAGCGTCGACGCGATCGACCTCGCCGAGGACCGCGCGCGCTTCGGCGCGCTGCTCGAGCGCCTCGGCTACAAAGCCCCGCCGTACGCCACCGCCGGCTCGTTGCAGGAGGCGCTCAAGTGCGCCGACGTCGTCGGCTTCCCGCTGATCGTGCGCCCCTCCTACGTTCTCGGCGGGCGCGCTATGGAGATCGTCTACACGCACGACGGCCTCGCCGACTACCTGCGCCGGGAGGTCGGCGGCGGCGGCTCCCCCTCCGGGGACTTCGCTGCCGCCGCCGGCGCGCCCGGCGCCGCGTCTGGTCACGGCGCGACCCACGCTCAGAGCCCGCAGGGCTCTCCATCAATATTTCTCGACAGGTTCTTGGAGGACGCGACGGAGGTGGACGTCGACGCCCTCTGCGACGGGACCGACGTGTGGATCGGCGGCATCATGCAGCACGTCGAGGAGGCCGGCGTGCACTCCGGCGACAGCGCCTGCGTGCTGCCGCCGCACTCGCTCGGCGAGCAGATGCTCGAGCAGATCCGCTCCGCCACCCGCGAGATCGCGCTCGCGCTCGGCGTCGTCGGGCTGCTCAACGTCCAGTACGCCGTCGCCGCCGGCGAGCTGTACGTGATCGAGGCCAACCCGCGCGCCTCGCGCACCGTGCCGTTCGTGTCCAAGGCGATCGGCCTGCCGCTCGCCAAGCTCGCCTGCCGGATCATGCTCGGCGAGCGCATCGTCCAGCTCGAGCTGCCACAGGAGCGTCAGGGGATCGGCTTCGGCGAGCACGTGTCCGTCAAGGAGGCCGTGCTGCCGTTCGACCGCTTCGAGGGCTCCGACGCCTTGCTTGGACCCGAGATGCGCTCCACCGGCGAGGTGATGGGCATCGCGCGCGACTTCCCCACCGCGTTCGCCAAGGCGCAGGCCGCCGCCGGCGTGCCGCTGCCCAGCGAAGGGACCGTGTTCATCACCGTCACCGACTCCGACAAGGCCGGCGCGTTCGCCGTCGCTCAGAGCCTGCACGAATGCGGCTTTCGCATCGTCGCCACGCGCGGCACCGCCGAGGCGATCGCGCGCATGGGCGTGCCCGCGCAGGCCATCAACAAGATCGCCGAGGGCTCCCCGCACGTGCTCGACTGGATCGAGCGCGGCGACGTGCACCTCGTCGTCAACACTCCCACCGGCGTCGGCGCGCGCACCGACGGCTACGAGATCCGTCGCGCCGCCGTCGCGCACGGCATCCCCTGCCTGACCACGCTTGCCGCAGGCATCTCCGCCGCGCGCGCCATCGCAAGCGCCCACCGCAGCGGCGCGCCAGAGGTCCTGTGCCTGCAGGAGCTGCACGGCATGACCCGCACGCCGCGGGCCGAGCGCGCGGCGCCGCGCGGGGCGGGGGAGGAGCGCGCGGCCAGTCCCGACGGGGCCGGGGTGGCGTGAGCCTCGCCCCGTTCGGCCGCCGCCGGCTGACCATCACCGCCGTCGAGCGCCTCGGCGCATACAGCCTGCTGCGCGCCGCCGACCCCGACGGGCCTGTGCCCGCGCCAGGGCAGTTCGCGATGCTCGCCGCCGTCGAGCGCTGGGGCGCCGGCGCCGATGACCGGCCATACGTCCCGCGCGCGTTCTCCGTCGCCCGCCATCGCGACGGCGAGGCGCACTTCCTGCTCGAGGACGTCGGACCCGGGACGCGCCGGCTGGCCGAGCTGCGCGCAGGCGACGCGCTGTGGGCGCTCGCGCCGCTCGGCCGCGGCTTCACCGCGCCGGATGACGGCCGCCGCGCGCTGCTCGTCGGCGGCGGCATCGGCATCGCGCCGCTCGCCATCCTCCAGGACACGCTCGCCCGCGAGGCGACCGTGCTGCTCGGCTTCCGCGACCACGCGCGCGCCGAGGGCGCCGCGCTGCTGCGCGATGCGCGCGTCGCCACCGACGACGGCTCCGTCGGCCATCACGGTCTCGTCACCGAGCTGCTCGCCGCCGAGCTCGAGCGCGACCCCCACGCCGTCGTCTACGCGTGCGGGCCCGCCGCCATGCTCGAGGGCGTCCGGGCGCTGTGCGAGGAGCACGCCACGCCCGCCCAGCTCGCGCTCGAGGCCGGCATGGCGTGCGGGTACGGCGCGTGCTTCGGCTGCGTCGTCCCACGGCGAGGCGGCGGCTACCTGCGCGTGTGCGTCGACGGCCCCGTGATCGACGCCGCCGAGCTGGAGCGCATCGACGAGCACGCCGGAGCACCGGCGTGAGCGTCGAGTTCTGCGGGCTCACGCTCGCGCATCCCGTCATCAACGGCTCCGGAACCTTCGACGCGCTCGCCGCGCGGGGTGTCTTCGGCGACGAGCAGCTGCGCGAGCGCTTCCCGTTCTCCGCCTACGTCTCCAAGACGATCACGCTCGAGCCCCGCGCCGGCAACCCGCCGCCGCGGCTGTGGGAGGCGCCAGCCGGACTCGTCAACTCGATCGGCCTGCCCAACAAGGGTCTCGACCGCTACATCAGCGAGGATCTGCCGCAGCTCGCCGAGCTGCTCGGCGGCCCGGACGGCCGCGCCGGCGGCGCGCCGGTGCCGCTGATCACCAACGTCATGGGTGCCAGCGCCGAGGAGCTCTCGAGACTGCTCGACGCGTGCGACGCACAGGCGCAGATCGCCGCGGTCGAGCTCAACGTGTCGTGCCCCAACGTCAAGACCGGGCTCGACATCGGCGCAGACCCGCGCCAGCTCGAGGACGTCGTGCGCGCCGTGCGCACCGCCACCAGCAAGCCGCTGATCGTCAAGCTCACCCCCAACACCGCCGATGTCGGCGCCTGCGCGCTCGGCGCAGAGGCCGGCGGCGCCGACGCCGTGTCGCTGATCAACACGCTGCGCGCGATGGCGCTCGCGCCGCGCGCCGGCGCGACGAGGGCCGGCGGGGCGGGGGAGGGCGCGCCGTGGCTCGGCGGCGGAACCGGAGGGCTGTCCGGTCCCGCGGTCCGCGCCGTCGCGCTCGCCCAGGTCGCCGCCGTCGCCGCGCGCGTCGTAATTCCGGTGATCGGAATGGGCGGCGTGCAGAGCGCGGCGCACGCGCAGGATCTGCTCGACGTCGGCGCCACGCTCGTGGCGGTCGGCACCGAGAGCTTCCGTGATCCCGCAGCCGGTGCCAGGATCGCACGCGGATTGCAGCCGCTCGTCGCCCGCATCTGATCCTCCGATCGGGGGATGCGCGCGCCGTCGGCACGGTCGCGGTCCCGACCGGTTCGTCCCGCCTGTTCAAAGACACAAGCGCGGGTGTGTGCGATGGCATGACGCGCATAAAAACCCCTGCAAACTCAGGCCCGCACCGTCCACCAGCCTCGACGTCTCTATACCTCAGCTTGAGGTACAGGTGAATTAGAGGATTTTCCTTTGCTCGCCGCGCGCTGGTGTGTAGACTCGCCGCCCATGGCGCCGGCCACAGGAACGACGTCCACAAACACCTCCACCGCCCCAGAGCGATCCCTCAATCAGAGGATGGACGCGCTGGCGCGAGCCAACGAGATTCGCGTCCAGCGCGCGAAGCTCAAGCGCGACCTCAAGTCGGGTCGGCGCTCGATCCACTCACTCCTGCTCGAACCGCCCGAGTACGTCGAGACCGCCAAGGTCTTCGACATGCTGCTCGCCGTGCCCAAGTACGGGCGCGTCAAGGTCAACAAGATCCTCGCCCACTGCCGGATCGCCCCGAGCAAGACCATCGGCGGCCTCTCCGAGCGCCAGCGCAGCGAGCTCGTCTCCCTCCTGCACCACTGACCGCTTCGGTCCCAGCCGAGCCCACCACTAGGGTGCCGGCGGTGGCGCGCGTGTTCGTCATAACTGGGCCCTCGGGGGTCGGCAAGGGGACGCTCATCCGCGGGCTCATGCAGCGCCTCGCGCAGCTCGAGCTGTCCGTGTCGGCCACGACGCGGGCGCCGCGCCCCGGCGAGCAGGACGGGCGCGACTACCACTTCCTTAGCCGCGATGAGTTCGACCGCAGGGTCGCCGCCGGGGACTTCGTCGAGCACGCCGACTACGCCGGGCGCAGCTACGGCACGCTGCGCTCCGAGCTCGAGGAGCGCGTGCGCGCGGGCGTGCCTGTCGTGCTCGAGATCGAGGTGCAGGGCGCGCGCCAGGTGCGCGCCGCGATGCCCGAGGCCGTGCAGGTGTTCATCGCCCCGCCGTCGCTGCCCGCGCTGCGCACGCGCCTGATCGGCCGCGGCACCGACGACCCGCAGGAGGTCGAGCGGCGCCTGCAGGTCGCCGAGCACGAGCTCGGCGCCCAGCCCGAGTTCGCGCACGTCGTCGTCAACGACAGGCTCGACGACGCGCTCGCGCAGCTCGTCGAGATCGTCCAGGAGAACCTCGGCGACGAGGACTCCGTATAGCCATCGCGGAGGCTTCGTACCTTGTGTCCTCTTGCAAACGCTGTATAGCCATGGTTACACAGCGTTCTCAAGTTGAGACATGCCGCGGGACCCGCGGGAGCGCGTCGGAGTCGCCGGACTTGGATCTGTGCTCCGTGGACGCCGGCCTCGCGCCACTACACTGGTAGGTCAACAAGGAAAGGCAAAGGAAACCCGTGATCTCCCCCCGCATCGACCGTCTACTGGAGCAGGTCGACTCCAACTACGCTGGCGTGATCGTCGCCGCCAAGCGCGCTCGCCAGATCAACAGCTACTACCACAACCTCGGCGAGGGCACGTTCGACGAGTTCCCGCCCCCGATGGTCGAAACCGGCTCGAAAAACTACCTCACGATCGCCCTCGAGGAGGTAGCAGCGGGGAAGATGAAGTACCACTACCGCTAGCCCGCGGGCGCCCTGTAGCCGCAACGCCCGCGCCAGCGCTTGCTAGGCGGGTCCGGGCCCTCTACAACCTCTAGTCATGTCCCGGATTCTGCTCGGCGTGAGCGGCGGCATCGCTGCGTACAAGGCGCTCGAGCTCGTGCGTCTGGCTACCGCGGACGGGCACGCGGTGCGTGTCGTGCAGACGCCCGCCAGCGAGCGCTTCGTCGGTAGGGCGTCGTTCGCCGCGCTCACCGGTGCGCCCGTGCTCTCGAGCGAGTTCGAGCGCGACCCCGCGCGCGGCGCGTTCCCCGGCCAGCCGGCGCCGGCGCACGAGCCGCTCAGCCATCTCGAGCTCGTCGCCAACGCCGACGTGTACGTGATCGCTCCCGCGTCCGCCAACACGATCGCCAAGCTCGCCGCCGGCCTCGCCGACAATCTGCTCACGAGTTGCGCGCTCGCCGCGAGCTGCCCGCTGGTGCTCGCGCCGGCGATGAACAACCACATGTACGAGCACCCCGCCACGCAGGCCAACCTGCGCACGCTGCGCGAGCGTGGGGTGGTGGTGGTCGAGCCAGACGTCGGGCGGCTGGCGTCCAAGGGCGAGCACGGCGTCGGACGTCTGGCCGAGCCCGCGCGCGTGCTCGCCGCGTGCGAAGACGCGCTCGCCGGTCGCATCAGCGCTGGCGGCGACCGTGGCGGCGAGGACGGCGGCACCGACGACCCCGCCCGTGTGGACGATGATGCCCGCGCGGACCTGCGCGGGTTGAGGGTGCTCGTCACCGCCGGCGGCACGCGCGAGCCGATCGACAGCGTCAGGTTCATCGGCAACAGCTCCTCCGGACGCATGGGCTTCGCGCTCGCGCACGCCGCTCGCGCGCGCGGCGCTGAGGTGACGCTCGTGTCCGCCAACGTCGCGCTGCCGACGCCGCCCGGGGTCGAGCGCCGCGAGGTCGTCACCGCCGCAGAGCTCGCGCACGCGTGCGCGCAGGAGTTCCCGCGCTGCGACGTACTGCTGATGAGCGCCGCCGTCGCCGACTTCACACCCACGGCGCCCGCCAATGGGAAGCTCAAGAAGGCCGAGCGCCAGCGGCTCGAGCTCGTGCTCGAGCCGACCGCAGACGTGCTCGCGGGGCTCGCCGCGCAGCGTCACCTCGGCCAGACGCTTGTCGGCTTCGCCGCCGAGCACGGCGCCGACGCGGTCGAGCTGGCGCGCGGCAAGCTCGCCGCCAAGCACCTCGACGCGCTCGTCGTCAACGACATCTCGCGCGCCGACATCGGCTTCGACGTCGACGCCAACGAGGTCACCATCCTGCTCGCCTCGCCTCGAGGCGGGGGCGCGCATGCATCACAGGCAGGCGGGGAGCCCGCGATCGAGGAGCGCCACGTGCCGCGCGCCAGCAAGGCGCACGTCGCCGAGATGATCCTCGACGCCGTCCAGAACCTGCGGGGTGGCCGTTAAACTGGTGGCGATGGAGAGCGTCTACGACCTCTATCAGCGAGGCTGTGAGTTGCTCGATCACGGCGACCATCAGGCCGCCATCGTCCCTCTGAGCAAGGCGCGCGATCTCGAGCCCGACAAGGCCTCGATCCGCGAGGCGCTCGGACGGGCGCTGTTCCACGCGCAGCGCTACGAAAGTGCCGCCGCGGAGTTCCACGCGGTCGCCTCGCGCACGCCCACCAACGACTACGCGCAGTTCTGCCTGGGGCGCGCCATGCAGCTGCTCGGACGCCACCGCGAGGCGTGCAAGCCGCTCGCGCTGGCCTGCTCGCTGGCACCCGAGCGCGCGGACTACAGGCTCTACCGGGAACGCGCGCGCCGCGACGCCGAGCGCGACTGACGCCGATATGGGCCGGCGCGCCACTGCTATCCTCGAACCACAGCTTTCGTACCGTCGTGCAAGCGCCGGTAGCAGTACCGAGAGTGGGCGCCCGCCCGCTTTTTTTGCGTAAGGACCCAGGTGAGCAGGACCGATGACCCCCCTTCAAACAGATATCGAGAAGCGTCTCGCTGACAGCGAGCCCGACATCGAGGTACTCCTCGCCGAGGTCTCCGGCGGACGCTGCCTGCGCGTTTTCATCGACCACCCCGACGGCGTCACGCTCGCGATGTGCGAGCGCGTCACGCTGCTGCTGAACGATCTGCGCGAGCGCTACTCGCTGGAGGTCTCCTCACCTGGCATCGAGCGGCCGCTGACCAAGCCCGCTCACTTCCGGCGCTTCGTCGGACACCGTGCCCGCGTGCGCACCCGTCACCCGCGCCCGATCGCGCCGCAGCTCGACGGCGAGCGTCCAGGGGGCGCCAGGCCAGTGCGGAGCTTCACCGGCGAGCTCGTCGGCGCCTCCGAGGAGGAGGTCACGCTGGCCGCCGACGACGGCATCATCGCGATCCCCTACGCGGACATAAGTCGTTCGAATCTGATCGAGGATTAAGGAGCCATCCGCCCATGTCACGCGAAATCCTTGAGGCCATGCACGCGCTCGCGCGCGAGAAGGGCATCGAGCCAGAGAAGCTGATGATCGCGCTCGAGGACGCCCTCCTGTCCGCGTACAAGAAGCAGCCCGGCTCGGCCAAGTACGCGCGCGTGGAAATGGACCGCGAGACCGCCGACTTCCGCGTCATCGAACTGAAAATCCCCGAGCGCCTGGAGGCGCACCTGATCGTCGAGACGATCGACGAGGAAACCACCGTCGATCCCGAGACGGGGGAGATGCGCGAACCCGAGGAACCGGAAATCGACCCCAAGAAGTTCGCCGAATACCGCGATCAGATCGGCGAGGAGGACGTCACCCCCGACGACTTCGGCCGGATCGCCGCGCAGACCGCCAAGCAGGTGATCCTGCAGCGCATCCGCGAGGCCGAGCGCGACATGATGTACGAGGAGTACCGCGACCGCGTCGGCGAGCTGATCACCGGCATCGTGCAGCAGTCGGACTCGCGCTACACGCTCGTGCAGCTGCGCGAACGCGTCGAGGCGCTGCTGCCCAAGTCAGAGCAGGTCGAGGGCGAGCGCTATGACCACTCGCAGCGCATCAAGGCCGTCATCAAGGAGGTCTCGCCGTCGACCAAGGGACCCGCCATCATCGTCTCCAGGCGCGATCCCGAGCTGATCAAGAAGTTGTTCGAGCTCGAGGTCCCGGAGATCGCCGACGGTCTCGTCGAGATCGCCAACGTCGCCCGCGAGCCCGGCTACCGCTCCAAGATCGCTGTCATCTCGCACACCGACGGCGTCGACCCCGTCGGGGCGTGCGTCGGCCCGCGCGGCTCGCGCGTGCGCATGGTCGTCTCCGAGCTGCGCGGCGAGAAGATCGACATCATCCCCTTCAACGAGGAGCCCGCGCGCTTCGTCGCCAAGGCGCTCTCGCCCGCGCGCGTGCGTGAGGTGCTCGTCGACGACGACGCCAAGCAGGCGACAGTGATCGTGCCCGACGACCAGCTCTCGCTGGCGATCGGACGCGAGGGCCAGAACGCGCGGCTCGCCGCGCGCCTGACAGGCTGGCGCGTGGACATCCGCTCGGAGACCGAGTTCGCCGCCGAGGAGGCCGAGCACGGCTACGAGGAGGAGGAGGTGCAGGGCCGCTGCGCAGCGATCCTCTCCAACGGTCGGCGCTGTCCCAACGCATCGCTTCCCAACTCGCGCTACTGCGGCCTGGAAAGCCACCAGGCGCTCGCCGGCATCGCCAGCGACAACGTCGGCGACCTCGCCTCCGAGGGCGGAACCGCCGTACCGGGCGCCGTCGTCGAGCAGCAGGCCAGCGAGGCCGCCGCCGGGGAGCAGGCGACATAGACCGTCACATGCCCCGGCGCCGCTGCGTCGGCTGCGGGCGGATCGCGCCGAAGTCAGAGCTACTGCGCATCGCCGTCGCCGATCACGTACGTGCGGGCGGCCGCGCAGGCGGCTCCAGGCGCGCGATCGCCGATCGCGACGGCACCATGCCCGGTCGCGGCGCCTATCTCTGCCGCGGCGCCGATCCCGAGTTGCCCGCCGCCGACTGCCTCGCCCGCGCGACGCGCCGCGGCGGGATCGCACGCGCTCTGCGTGCTGCTGTAACGCTCGACCCCAAGCTCGTAGAATCGGTGAGCTGATGAGCAAGAAGCGCGTACACGAGATCGCCAAGGAGCACGGGCTCTCGAGCAAGGAGCTGCTCGAGAAGCTCAAGGCTGCCGGCATCGACGCCAAGGCCGCCGCATCCTCCGTCGAGGAGGACGCCGCGCTGCGCGTGCTCGGGGCTGGCTCGCAGCCCGCGGCCGCGAGCTCCAACGGCGTGCCCGCCGCGCCGGCTGCCGCCGCCACGAAGGCTGCTCCAGCGCCGCCCGCGACGCCCGCCGCCGCCCCGGCACCACCCGCGGCTGCCACGCAGAGCTCCGCCGCGCCCGCGCCCACCGGCGCCCCCGCGTCGCCGGCTGCTGCTCCTCCTGCTGCTCCCACCGCGGCTGCTCCAGCGCCGCCCGCCGGCGCGGCCGTGCCTGGCGATGCCGCTCCCACCGCATCCGCCGCCGCGGCCGCCGAGCGCGTGCGTCCCACGCGCGACTCGCGCACCGGCGAGCGCACACCCGGCGACATCGGGCCGGGAGGCCGCAGGCGCGTCGTGATCGACTCGCAGGCATCACGCCGCCAGCAGGGCGGCCCCTCCAACCAGCCCCAGCGCCGCCCGCGCCGCGGACGCCGCCGTCGCGGCACCTACGACGAGACGATCGCCCCGATCGACACCGCCGCGATGGAGGCCACCGACCTGATCCGCGTCAACTCCGGCTCGACCGTCAAGGACATCGCCGAGTACCTCGGCGTGGCGGTGCCCGAGGTGATCAAGAAGCTGATGTCGCTGGGGGAGATGGCGACGCTCACGCAGACGCTCTCCGACGACGCCATCCACGTGCTCGCCGACGAGTTCGACAAGCAGATCGAGATCGTGCACGCCGCCGACGACGTCGAGGTCGAGCCCGTCTTCCAGGACGCCGACGAGGACCTGATCGAACGCCCGCCCGTGGTCACGATCATGGGCCACGTCGACCACGGCAAGACCTCGCTACTCGACGCGATCCGCGAGACCGAGGTCGTCGCCGGCGAGGCCGGCGGCATCACCCAGCACATCGGCGCCTACCAGGTGCGCCACGCCGGCAAGGAGATCACCTTCCTCGACACGCCCGGCCACGAGGCGTTCACCGCGATGCGCGCGCGCGGCGCCAAGGTCACCGACCTCGCGGTGATCGTCGTCGCCGCCGACGACGGCGTCAAGCCGCAGACCGAAGAGGCGATCGATCACGCCAAGGCGGCCGAAGTGCCGATCATCGTGGCGGTCAACAAGATCGACAAGGAGGGCGCCCAGCCCGAGCGCGTGCGCACCGAGATGACCCAGCACGGACTGCAGCCAGCGGAGTGGGGCGGCGAGATCGAGTTCGTGGACGTCAGCGCCAAGACCCACGAGGGCCTCGACACGTTGCTGGAGACCATCCAGGTGGTCACCGACCTCGAGGAGCTGAAGGCCAACGCCGGCGCTGAGGCATCAGGCGCCGTGATCGAGTCCAAGCTCGACCCCGGACGTGGCCCCGTTGTGACCATCCTGATCCAGCGCGGCACGCTGCGAGTCGGCGACGCACTCGTGGCCGGTGCGCACTTCGGGCGCGTACGCGCCATGCACGACTTCACCGGCGGCAAGCTCAAGCGCGCGATGCCCGGGCAGCCCGTGGAGGTGCTCGGCTTCGACGGTGTGCCAGAGGCCGGGGAGCACGTACGCGTGGTCGAGAACGAGCGCCGCGCGCGCCAGCTCGCCGGCGAGCGCGCCAACCGTCTGAAGACCGAGGCGCTGGCGCGTCGCTCCGGTCGCAAGGTCTCACTCGAGGACGTCTTCAAGCTCGCCCAGGAGGGCACCGTCAAGGAGCTCGGGCTCGTCGTCAAGGCCGACGTCGCCGGTTCGCTCGAGGCGATCGAGGACGAGATCGCCAAGCTGCCCCAGCAGGAGGTCAAGGTCAACATCATCCACCGCGGCGTCGGTGGCATCAACGAGTCCGACGTGATGCTCGCCTCGGCCTCCGAGGGCGTGATCCTCGCATTCAACGTGCGACCCGTCGGCGACGCGCGCCATATCGCCGACCGCGAGGGCGTCGAGATCCGCTCCTACGCGGTCATCTACCGCGCGATCGAGGAGCTGCGCGCGGCGATGCAGGGCATGCTCGAGCCCGCCGAGGTCGAGACCCCGCTCGGCCAGGCCGAGGTGCGCCAGCTGTTCAAAGCGTCGCGCATCGGCACGATCGCCGGCTCGTTCGTCACCGAGGGCAAAGTCACCCGCGGCGCGCGTGTGCGCGTCGTGCGCGAGGGCACCGTCATCTACGACACCACGATCGAGAGCCTGCGCCGCTTCAACGACGACGCGCGCGAGGTGGCCAGCGGCTTCGAGTGCGGCATCGTGCTGGCGAACTTCCAGGACCTGCGCGAGGGCGACGTGCTCGAGACCTACGAGACGCGGCAGGTGGAGCGCGAGCTGTCCGTCTGAGCGCCGCACCCGCCCGCCGCTACCGCGTACGGGTGAAATACGGCAGGGACACGCGTATCGGCGGTGAATTGGAGGGTAGGATGAGCACAGGAAGGATGCGTCGGGTCGATGAGGCGATTCGGCAGGTGCTCGGCGATGCCGTCGCAGGCGACCTCAAGGACCCGCGAGTGGGATTCGTAACCGTGACCGATGTCAGAACCAGCCCAGACCTCAGCCATGCACGTGTGTACGTGAGCGTTCTCGGCGCCGACGGCGGTCCGTCGCTGCCCGAGGAGCGCGAGACCACGCTCGAGGGGCTGCGCAGCGCGCACGGCTTCCTGCAGGCGCGCGTCGCCGGCCAGCTGCATCTGAAGCGCACACCCACGCTCGAGTTCTCCTACGACGACACCACCGACCGGGCAATGCGCGTCGAGGAGCTGATCGAGGAGATCGACAGCCCATGAGCCAGATCCCCCCAGTGCACGAGACACGCGAGCTGGTGCTCGCGCGACTGCGCGAGGACGAGCGCTTCGTGCTCGCCGCCCACGAGAACCCCGACGGCGACGCGCTCGGCTCGCTCGTCGCGATGCAGGGCCTGCTCACAGCGCTGGGCAAGGACTCGGTGATGTACATATCTCCCGACGACCTGCCACTGCCGCGCGAGTACCGCTTCTTCTCACTCGACGGCCTGATCCGCGAGCCGCCCGCCGACGTCGCGCGGCGCACGGTCGTGTTCCTCGACTGCGGCAACATCGACCGCAACTCCGCGAGCGTCCTGCGCGACGGCGCGCACCTGCTCAACATCGACCACCACCACGACAACACCCGCTTCGGCACACTCAACCACGTCGTGCCGAACGCGTCGTGCACGGCGGAGATCGTGTGGGACCTGATGCACGGGCTCGGCGTGCGCCCGACGCCGACAATCGCCGAGGCGCTGTACGTAGGGCTGATCACCGACACCGGACGCTTCATGTACGAGAACACCACGCCGCGTGCGCACGTGATGGCCGCGGAGCTGCTCGAGGCGGGCGTCGACGTGGCGGGCGTCTACCGCACGCTGTACGAGGGCGTGCCACTGGGCAAGCTGACGCTGCTCGCGCTCGCGCTCGGGCAGATCCAGCGCTTCGACTCCGGCGAGCTGGCGCTCGCGGCGATCACCGCCGAGGACTTCGACCGCGCCGACGCCGAGGAGAGCTACTCGGAGGGGATCATCGACCAGCTGCGCGCACTGGAGGGAACCAAGGTCGCGGTGCTCGTGCGCGAGCTCTCCAGCGGCGAGCGCAAAGGCCAGCACAAAGTCTCGCTGCGCGCCACCGACGACGACGTCGACGTGTCGATCATCGCCCGCGCACAGGGGGGCGGCGGTCACCGCCGCGCGGCTGGGTTCTCGACGACACTCGAACCCGACGAGCTGGTGGCGTTCCTGCGCGAGGCGATCGCCGCGCAGCTGCACCAATCCTCGGACGGACGCCCGGCTGCAACGCTCGCCTGAGCTCATCGCCGGCGAAGGCGGGGGAGAGGAGCGCTCGATGGACGGCGTGCTGCTGATCGACAAGCCCGCCGGAATGAGCTCCCACGACGTGGTCGCGGCGGTGCGACGCGCGCTCGGTGGCGTGCGCACCGGACACGCGGGCACGCTCGACCCGTTCGCCACCGGGCTGCTGCTCGTGCTCGTCGGCCGCGCCACCAAGGCCCAGGACGCGATGATGGCGCTGCCCAAGCGCTACGAGACGATCGCGCAGCTCGGGGCCACGTCGAGCACCGGCGACACCGAGGGGGAGATCACCCGCACCGGACGGCTGCCCGCCGATCCGCCCGAGCTGCCCACCGGCGAGCTGCGCCAGCGTCCCCCAATCTACTCGGCCATCAAGATCGGCGGCGAGCGCGCCTACAAGCGCGCGCGCCGCGGCGAGCGCTTCGAGATGCCAGAGCGGATCGTCAGCGTCCATCGCTTCCAGCAGCTGTGGCGCGAGCCCGACCCCGCAGCGGAGGAGCTCCCGCGCGCCGCCTTCGAGATCGAGTGCGGCTCTGGCACCTACGTGCGCTCGCTGATCGCCGACCTCGGCGACGCATACTGCCTCGAGCTCAGGCGCACCGCGATCGGACCGTTCGACGTGCGCGACGCCGTCGCGCCGCCCGCCCGTGGGCAGCCGTGGCCCGATCCACCGCTGATCGCGCTCGACCGGGCGCTCGCCGCGCTGTCCAAATAGGCTGTCAGGCCGTGAAGGTCACTCACCTGCCCGACGTCGAGCGTGGAATCGAGCGCAGCGTCGCGGTTGGCACCTTCGACGGCGTGCACCTCGGCCACCGCGCGGTGATCAGCGGCGCCGACAGCGTGCTCACGTTCGAGCCGCACCCCGTGTCCGTGGTCGCCCCGCAGCACACACCCAAGCTGCTGACGACGCTCGCGCGCAAGGCCGAGCTCGTCGCCGAGCTTGGCGTGCACGAGCTGATCGTGATCCCGTTCGACCGCGGCTTCGCCGCATGCTCGGCCGCTGAATTCATCGACAACGTGCTCGTCGGCGCGCTTGACGCCAAGCAGGTCGCCATCGGCGAGAACTTCCGCTTCGGGCACAAGGCACAGGGAGACCCGCCCCTGCTGGCAGCTGACACGCGTTTTCGCACCGTCGTTCATCCCCTGCTGGAGGTCGACGGCGAGATCGTCTCCTCCAGCCACATCCGCGGCCTCGTGCTCGCCGGCGAGGTCGCCGAGGCCAACCGGCTGCTCGGAGCGAGCTTCCAGCTCAGCGGCACCGTCGTGCACGGGGACGAACGCGGACGCGAGCTCGGCTTCCCCACAGCCAACCTCATTCCCGACGACGCGCTCGTGTGCCCCGGGCACGGCGTCTACGCGTGCATCGCCGTCGGCGACACGATCGGCGAGCGCCCCGCCGCGGTCAGCATCGGCGTGCGCCCCACCTTCAACACCGGACGCGGAGAGCTGATCGAGGCCTACATCCTCGACTTCGACGGCGACCTCTACGACAGCGAGCTGCGCCTGCGCTTCCTCGATCGGCTCCGAGGCGAGCGCCGCTTCGAGGACCCCGCCGCGCTGATCGAGCAGATGCACCGCGATGTGCAGCGCGCGCGGGAGATCGTGGCAGGATCCTAACCGTGATGTTGCGATTCCCACGCGCCTTGCTGCTCGTGGCCGCCAGCCTGGCGGGTCTGACCGTTGCAGTGAGCGTCGCCTCGGCGGCAGCGTCCTCGTCGTTCTTCACCGCGACCGGCGCTCTCAAAGTGGAACGCACGCACGCTGTTGCTGCGCCGCTGCCGGATGGGGACGTCCTGATCGCGGGGGGGAGCGGAGCGTCGGCCGAAAAGAGCACTGAACTCTTCAACCCGGCGATGGGCGAATTCACAAGCCTCGGCGGCGCACCGGTTCTCGGGGTCGCGCGGATCGAAGCCGTGGCCGTGGCGCTCCCGGACGGGGAAGTGCTGATTGCGGGGGGGAGCGGAGCATCGGCCGAAAAGAGCGCCGAACTGTTCGACCCGGCGACCGGGACGTTCGCGCCCACCACGTCCTTGGACACGGCGCGGGTCGGCGCCGTGGCAACGGCGCTGCCCGACGGAAGCGTGCTGATCGCCGGCGGTAGCGCCGCCGGCGCCGGCAAAAGCGCGGAAGTGCTCGAACCCGGAAAAGGCGTTGCGCTGGTCGGGAACCTTGTTGTGGAACGTACGAAGGCGGTAGCCGCCACGACTTCCCGCGGGGAAGCGCTCGTCGCCGGCGGCGCTGGCGCCACTGCTGAAAAAAGCGCAGAACTCTATGAACCCGCGAAAAAAACGTTTGAAGCTGTTGCCGGCGCCGAGCACGCAGCGCGAGAAGGAGCAGTAGCCGCCCTACTTGCCGAAGGCGTGCTGATCGCTGGAGGCGCCGAAAAGAGCGCCGAACTCTTCGCCCCAAGCACCATGACGTTCGCGCCACTGTCAGGCTCGGCTCCGAACGCCGAACTGCGAGAGGCACGGAGTGCGGCAATAGCCGCGCCCCTGCCGAACGGACAGGTCCTGATAGCTGGCGGAAGCGGCGTCGGCGCGGAAAAAAGCGCCGAACTCTTCTTCAGCGCTCCCCAGGCAACGATTGCAGGCGGCACGTTCGGTGATCAGACGGTCTCACAGCCTTCAGCCGTGTCGGTGGTGCTCCTGACCAACGTCGGCGCGCAGCCGCTGTCGGCCGGCGGCGTCGCTGTCGGCGGCAGCGATCCGGGTGACTTTGCGGTCGCGGCCGAAACGTGTGCGGGGCGTAGCCTCGCATTCGGGCAGAGCTGCACGATCAGCGTGCGCTTCACGCCCGCCGCGACCGGTGCTCGGACAGCGAGCATCACCGTGGCCGACAACGAACCGAGCGAACACCTTACGATCGCGCTGACGGGCACCGGCGTCGCCGCCAGCGCAGGACCGACGGGCTCCACCGGCTCCACCGGCTCCACCGGCTCCACCGGCGCCACCGGTGCGACTGGGCCGACGGGCGCGGCGGGCCTCACCGGGGCCACTGGCACAACCGGGCCGCGCGGCCCAGCCGGACTGGACGGCCAGGTCATCCTCGTCACCTGCACGACTACGACCAAGACGGTCAATCACAAGCCGAAGAAGACGACCAAGTGCACCTCCAGGCCCGTCCCGACCCCCACGACCTTCACGTCGACGAGCATCGAGCGCGCGACGCTCGGCCGTCACGGATTCGTGTACGCGACGGGCACCGCCAACAAGGGGCGCGTGGTGCTGCACGCGACGCGCGCGCTGAGCGCGGGGCGCTACACGCTGACGCTCGTCAGCGGCCGCGGCAGGCATGCGGTGGTGCGGCGGTTGGCCGTCGAGCTGCCCTAACGGCGGCATCCGCGCGGCCGGCCCGGCGGCTGGCTTCTGCTACGGTGCCGCCGATGGCAGCCATCACAACAGAGCGCAAGCGCGAGCTCGCAGCCAAGTTCGGCTCCGGCGAGCAGGACACGGGCAACACCAAGGTCCAGATCGCGCTGCTGACCGAGCGCATCAACCATCTGACGGAGCATCTGCGCGATCAGCACAAAGACCACAGCTCCCGTCGCGGCCTGCTGATGCTGGTCGGCCGCCGCCGCCGGTTCCTCGCATACATGCAGCGCCATGATCTAGAGGGCTATCGCGCTCTGATCAAAGAGCTCGGCCTACGTCGATAGGAGCGTCGTGTCGGTGATCGCATCCGGCACGCCCGCGCCGAGCTTCACGCTCGCGCGCGCCGACGGCGAGAGCTTCACCGAGCAGGACCTGCAGGGCCGTACCAGCGTGCTCGTCTTCTACCCGTTCGCGTTCAGCCCCGTGTGCACCGACCAGCTGCAGCTCTACGAGGAGCTCCGCGGCGAGCTCGAGGAGCGGGGGGATGCGCTGTACGGGGTCTCCTGCGACTCCACCTGGGCGCAGAGCGCGTTCAAGGAGAAGCTCGGTGTCGGCAGCGAGCAGCTGTCTGACTTCGAGCCCAAGGGCGCCGCGTGCGCCGCCTTCGGCGTGCTGCATCCGGGTGGCTTCTCCCAGCGCGCGCTAGTGATCACCGGTTCCGACGGCGTCGTGCGCTGGAGCTTCCAGGCCGAGTCGCCCGGCGAGCTGCCGGGCGTCGAGCTGCTGCGCGAGGGCCTCGCCGCGGCCGGATCCTAGGCCCGGCCCGCCACGCCAGTCCGCTAAGCTCGGTCCGTTCGGGAAAAGAGAAAAAAGAAACGGACCGCCGACCGACGGGCGGAACATGAAAGGCAGTGAATATGAGTAGTGATGCCGTTACACGGGTCTCCGTGGAGATCGCTGGTAGCGAGATCTCGTTTGAGACCGGCAGGATGGCCAAGCAGGCCTCCGGTGCAGTGGTCGTCCGCCAGGGCGACACGATGGTGCTCGCGACAGCCGTCGCCGGCTCCCTGCGCGACGTCAACTTCCTCCCGCTGACGGTGGACGTCGAGGAGCGCATGTATGCCGCGGGCAAAATCCCCGGCTCGTTCTTCAAGCGCGAGGGTCGCCCCGGTGAGAAGGGCACGCTGACCGCGCGCATGATCGACCGCCCGATCCGCCCGCTGTTCCCCAAGGACTGGCGCTACGACACTCAGCTCGTGGCGATCCCGCTGTCGATCGACCATGTCCACCCGTATGACATCCTCGCGATGAACGGCGCGTCCGCCGCGCTGATGATCTCCGACATCCCGCTGCCGACGCCCGTCGGCGCCGTGCGCATCGGCAAGATCGACGGCAACTTCGTCGTCAACCCCAGCGAGGAGGACATGCTCGCCGACGCCGAGAACAGCTCGGACCTTGATTTGATCGTCGCGGGCACCGAAGAGGCCATCCTGATGGTCGAGGCGGGCGCCAACGAGATCCCCGAGGCGGAGATCCTCGACGCTCTCGACATCGCGCACGCGGCGATCAAGAAGCTGTGCGAGATGCAGCGCGACCTGGCCGGGAAAGTCGGCAAGGAGAAGAAAATCTTCGAGACGATCCAGGTCGACCCGAGCGTGCTCGACGCGATCCGCGCATCACACGGCGCGGCGCTCGACGACGCGACGCAGGTCGAGGACAAGCTCGAGCGCCAGGACGCCACCAAGGCGGTCGAGGCGGCGATCCTCGAGCAGCACGCGCCGGCCGCCGGCGATGGTACTTCCGAGAGCGAAATCGCGCACGCCAAGGAGCGTCGTGCGGCGGTCCAGCTCGCGTTCGACAAGCTCGAGAAGGCGATCATCCGCGAGCGCATCGCCGTGCACAAGAAGCGCCCCGACGGGCGCTCGGAGAACGAGATCCGCGACATCTCCATCGAGGTCGGCGTCACGCCCCGCACGCATGGCTCAGCGCTGTTCACGCGCGGGCAGACGCAGGCGCTGAGCGTCGTGGCGATGGGCACGCTCAAGGAGGAGATGCGCATCGACACGCTGGGCCTGGAAACCAAAAAGTACTACTGGCACCACTACAACTTCCCGCCGTTCTCGGTCGGGGAGGCAGGCCGCATGGGCGGCGTCAAGCGCCGCGACATCGGCCACGGCGCGCTCGCCGAGCGTGCGCTCACGCCGATGGTGCCCTCGATCGAGGAGTTCCCCTACTCGATCCGCGTGGTCTCGGACATCCTCGAGTCCAACGGCTCGTCCTCGATGGCCTCGGTGTGCGGCTCCTCGCTGTCGCTGATGGATGCCGGCGTGCCGATCAAGCGCCCCGTCGCGGGAATCGCCATGGGGCTGATCAAAGAGGGCGACGACTACATCGTCCTCACCGACATCGCCGGCGTCGAGGATCACCTCGGCGACATGGACTTCAAGGTCGCCGGCACCGAGCGCGGCATCACCGCGCTGCAGATGGACATCAAGATCACGGGCGTCACGTTCGACATCCTGCGCGACGCGCTCGCGCAGGCCAAAGAGGCGCGCACGTTCATCCTCGGCAAGATGGCCGAGGTGATCAAGACGCCGCGTGAGCAGCTCTCGCAGTTCGCGCCGCGTATCCAGACGATCCAGATCGACCCCTCGCAGATCGGCCTGTTGATCGGCAAGGGCGGCGAAACGATCCGCGGGCTCTCCGAGGAGTTCGAATCGCAGATCGACGTCAACGACGATGGTCAGGTGCTGATCTACTCCGCCAACGGCGATCTCGGCGACGCGCTCGTGGAGCGTGTGCGGATGATGATGAAGGAGGTCGAGGTCGGCGACGAATACGTCGGCAAAGTCGTCAAGACGACGACCTTCGGCGCGTTCATCGAGCTCGCCAAGGGCACCGACGGGCTGCTGCACATCTCCAACGTCTCACCAGGACAGCGCGTCGACACCGTCGAGGACGTGCTCAACAAGGGCGACGAGGTCAACGTGCGCGTGGTCGAGGTCGACCGCGAGCGCGGACGCATCGGCCTGCGCCTGACCGAGGACCCGGACATCGCGGGCAAGTCGGTCGAGGAGCTCGCCGGCGTTGGCACCGGTGGCGGTGGCGGTGGCGGTGGCAACCGTGGACCGCGTGAGGGCGGCAGGCCTTCGAGCAACGGCCGCGACCGCGCCGACCGCGGACGGCGTCGCGAGGGCGAGCGCGGCTCAGGGCGCCCGCGCCACGGTCGCGATTGACCGCTGAGCGCTCGGGCGTGAGCGACGAGCATCGGATAACCACGCTCGACTCGGGCGTGAGGATCGTCACCGAACGCGTGCCCAGCGTGCGTTCGGTGGCGCTCGGCTTCTGGATCGCCACGGGCTCGGTCGCCGAGCACGAGGATCAGGCGGGCATCTCGCACCTGCTCGAGCACATGCTGTTCCGCGGCAGCGACCGCTACGGATCGCAGGAGATCGACGAGATCTTCGACTCGATGGGCGCGGAGATAAACGCGGGCACCGATAAGGAAGCCACGTCGCTGTACACGCGCGTGCTCGACCGGCACCTCGACCACGCGTTCGACGTGATGAGCGACATGCTCTGGCATCCGCGCTTCGGCGAGCTCGAGGCCGAGCGCGAGGTGGTGCTCGAGGAGATCGCCATGTACGAAGACGACCCCCAGGATCGCGTCTTCGACGTGCTGGGCAAGGCGATCTTCGGCGCGCATCCGCTCGGACGCGCTGTGATCGGCACCGCCGACGTGGTCGGCGCGGTCACGCGCGAGCAGCTCGCCGCCTTCCACGCGCAGCGGTACCGGCCCGACAGCATCGTCATCGCCGCCGCGGGCTCGGTCGATCACGACGCGCTCGTGGACATGGCGCGCGCGGTCGAGCAGGCGCGGGCGGGCGCCGGCGAGCTCGCGGGAGCAGCCGCCAACGGCCACTCGCCGCACTCCCCGCAAGCGGGCACGGCGGCCGCCGCTGTGGCCAGCGATCCCGAGTTCAGCCCTCGCGAGCGCTTCTTGCAGAAAGACACCGAGCAGTACCACGTGTGCGTGGGCGGCGCAGGGATCGCGCGCTCGGACGAGCGCCGCTTCGCGCTGCGCGTGCTCGAAGGCGTGCTCGGCGGCACCTCCTCCTCGCGGCTCTTCCAGGAGGTGCGTGAGCGCCGCGGCCTGGCCTACTCGGTGTTCACGTTCTCCAACCTCTACGCCCACACAGGCGAGGTCGGGCTGTACGTGGGCACGCGCCCGGACAACCTCAGGGAGGCGCTCGCGGTGATCGCCGCCGAGCTGGAGCACTGCGTTGAGGACCCCGCCAATGACGAGGAGCTCGTGCGCTCGCGCGAGAACCTCAAGGGGCGGGTGGTGCTCGGCATGGAGTCCACCGGGGCGCGCATGAGCCGGCTCGGCGCATCGGTGCTCAACGGGCTGCCGATCCTGTCGGTCAACGAGATGATCGAGCGGATCGACTCGGTCGAGATCGACGCCGTGCGCGCGCTCGCTGCCGAGCTGTTCACGCCCGCGGGGATGTCGGTCGCCGGGGTAGGACCCGCCGAGAGCGAGTTTCAGGCGGCGATCGCCCCGCTTCGCGGCGCCGCGGCCGATCGCGCCGACGCGCCCGCGCCGAGCGCCGCCGGGGCCCCCGGGGCGCCGCGATGATCAAGGTGGCCGTCGCCGGCGCCGCCGGGCGCATGGGGCAGACGGTGTGCGAGGCGGTAACCGGCGCCGAGGACATGGAGCTCGTCGGCCGCGCCGACCCGCTGCTCGGCACCACGCTCGCGGATTTGCTCGACAACGCCGCAACCGGGCTCGCGCCGCACGTGGTCGTCGACTTCACGCAGCCCGACACCGCGCTCGCGAACGCGCTGCAGTGCGTGCGCGCCGGCGTGCACGTGGTGATCGGCACCACCGGCTTCGACCCCGCGCCGCTGTACGAGGCCGAAGCTGCGCGGGCGGGTTCCGAGTCTCGGCGCGCGAACGTGCTGATCGCCCCCAACTTCGCGATCGGCGCGGTGCTGATGATGCGCTTCGCCGCCGAGGCGGCGCGGCACATGCAGAAGGCCGAGATCATTGAGCTGCACCACGACCGCAAGCTCGACGCGCCCAGCGGCACCGCCAAACGCACCGCCGAGATGATGGCCGACGCGAGCGGCGGCGAGCCGCCGCCGATCCACTCCGTGCGCCTTCCCGGGCTCGTCGCCAACCAGGAGGTCATCCTCGGCGATCTCGCCCAGACGCTCACGATCCGTCACGACACGATCGGCCGCGAGTCCTTCATGCCCGGCGTGCTGCTCGCCGTGCGTCGCGTGGGATCGCTCGAGCACTCGCCGACGGTCGGCCTGGAGAGCCTGCTCTTTTGAGTGGGTGCCGCGCGTGAGATACTGCAGCCGATGAGCGGCCTAGGCACGATATTGACGGCGATCGTCACCCCCTTCGACGAGGACCTGCGCGTGAACGAGGAGTCGTTCGTCGCGCTCATGCGCCACCTCGCCGAGAACGGCTCGGACGGATTCGTCGTGGCCGGTACGACGGGCGAGGCCTCGACGATGACCGCCGACGAGCAGCTGGGCTTGATCGAGCTGGCGGTCGCCGAGCGCCCGGCGGGCAAGACGATCGTCGCCGGCACCGGCACCAACGACACCCGCCAGGCGGTGTACCTGACCGAACGCGCGAGTGACCTCGGCGTTGACGCGACCCTGTCCGTCACGCCCTACTACAACCGGCCCAGCCCGCTGGGCCTCAAGCGCCACTACGAAGCGGTCGCCGCCGCGACCGACAAGCCGGTGCTGCTCTACAACATCCCCTCGAGGACGGGCACGAACATACCGTCAGACCTGCTCGCCGAGCTAGCGCAGATCCCCGGGATCGACGGCGTCAAGCAGGCAAACGCCGACGAGCTGCAGCCGATCGATGGCCTCACGTTGTATGCCGGCGACGACGCGACGTTCGCGCGGACGCTCGACATGGGCGGAGCGGGTGTCATCTCCGTCTCGAGCCACATCGTCGGCAACGACATGCGCCGCATGGTCGATGAGCCCGAACACCGCGCCGAGATCGACGCGTCGCTGCAGGACGTCTACAGCACGCTGTTCATGACCGCCAGCCCGACCTGCACGAAGGCCGCGCTGAACCTCCTCGGCCACGACGTCGGCGGCCTGCGCCTGCCGCTCGTCGAGGCCACCGCCGAGGAGACCGAGGCCGTACGAGCGATGCTCGAACGCCACGGACTCGTGACGGCCCCGTCCGCCCGTACGCACGCGTGAGCTCATCGCTGCGCGTCCTGCCCCTCGGCGGGCTCGGAGAGATAGGCAAGAACATGACGGTCGTCGAGTACGACGACCGCATCATCGTCGTCGACGTCGGCCTGCGCTTCCCGACGCCCGAGATGGTTGGCATCGACCTCGTGCTGCCCGACTTCTCCTACCTGCGCGAGCGCGCGCGGGACATCGAGGCGATCGTCGTCACCCACGGACACGAGGACCATCTGGGCGCGCTGCCGTGGGTGCTGCGCGAGCTCGGACAGCACGCGATGCCGCCCGTGTACGGCGGCGCGCTGACCGTCGCGATGGCGCGCTCGAAGCTCGAGGAGCACAAGCTGCGCAATGTCGAGATCAACGACATCGATCCCGGCGAAAGCCTCGAGCTCGGGCCGTTCTCGCTCGAGCTCGTGCACATGACGCACTCGATCCCCGACTCCAGCGCGGTCGCGCTCGGCACCGACCTCGGCACGGTGCTGATCACCGGCGACTACAAGTTCGACCAGACGCCCGTCGACGGCGCGCCCGCCGACGTCTCGCGTCTGGCCGAGCTCGGACGCGAAGGCGTGCTGCTGCTGTGCGGCGACTCCACCAACGTCGATCGCGAGGGCTTCTCGCCGTCGGAGTCGGTCGTCGGCCCGCATCTGGAGGAGGTGTTCGCGCGCTGCGAGGGCCGGATCGTCGTGACGAGCTTCGCCTCCAACATCCATCGTGTGCAGCAGGTCGTCGACGCCGCCTACGCGCTCGACCGCAAGGTCGCGCTGATCGGACGCTCGATGCGCAAGAACGTCGGCATCGGGCGCACACTGGGGCACATCGAGATCCCCGACGGGATGCTCGTCGGCCCGCGCGAGATCAACGACTTCGCCGATGAGCGCGTGGTCATCATCTCGACCGGCTCCCAGGGCGAGCCGCTGTCGGCGCTGCGCAGGATGGCCTACCGCGACCATCCGCAGATGGAGCTCAAGTCGGGCGACACCGTCGTGTTCTCGGCCACGCCCGTTCCCGGCAACGAGCGCGCGGTGAACGAGACGATCGATCGCCTCTACCACATCGGCTGCGAGGTCATCACCCCCCGCGAGGCTCCCGTGCACGCCTCCGGGCACGGCTACGCCGAGGAGGTCAAGCTGATGCTCAACCTCGTCAAGCCGCGCTACGTGATGCCATTTCACGGCGACTTCAAGCGGCTGCGCCTGCACGCACAGCTCGCGGAGGCCGTCGGCGTGCCGCCTCGCGACATCTTCCAGGGCGACAACGGCCTGCCCCTGGAGATCGACGAGCGCGGCGCGCGCTTCGCCGCGCGCGAGCAGGCGGGCATGATCTTCGTCGACGGCGTCGAGATCGGCGAGCTGGCCGACGCGGCGCTGCGCGACCGGCGGATGCTCTCAGCCGACGGGATCTTCATCGTGGTCGTCACGATCGCCGAGCAGGACGGCAGCTCTGTCGCCGACCCAGAGGTGATCTTCCGGGGGGTTCCGTTCCTCGATCAGGCCGACGAGCTGGTCGAGGAGATCCGGCTGACCGTCGAGCGGTCGCTGCGCCGGGCGGCGGGGGAGGAAATCCGCGAGGTTGACCTGCTCCAGCAGGTGCTCCACGACGATCTCGCGAAGCTAGTCTACGACCGTCTGAAGCGACGGCCGATGGTGCTGCCGGTCGTCGTCGAGGTTTGAGTAGGCCGGCATCGTCACGACGAAGCGCGCGCCCGTCCCGCCGAGCCGTGTCGGCTCGAGCGTGACGCTGCCGCCGTGCGCGTCCGCCACCGCCTGGACGATCGCCAGGCCGAGGCCGAACGAGCCGCCGCGATCGCCCGCGCCTCGCACGAAGCGCTCGAACAGCGTCGGCACGAGCTCGGCGGGGACGCCCGGACCGTTGTCTTCGACCGCAAGCTGCGCCTTGCCGTCACTCGTGGTGAGCGTCGAGACGTGGATCTCCGTACCCGGTGGTGTGTGGCGCAGCGCGTTTTCGAGCAGGTTGATCGTGATGCGGTGCAGCTCGTCACGCGCGCCCATCACCGTCGCCGGATGGATGTCGAGCGAGATCTCGTGCTCGGAGCTCACCGGTCCGAGCTCTCCGGCCGCCTCGGCGACGATCTGCGCCAGGTCGCACGGCTCGTGTGCGATCACGCGCGCCGCGTCGGTGCGCGCCAGCAGCAGCAGGTCGGCGACCAGCCGGCGCATCCGCTGGGAGGAGCGCAGCGCCGAGCGCGCCGCGTCACCCTGGTCGCCCCGTAGCGATTCGGCGAGCAGCTCGAGATTCGCCAGCACGCTCGTCAGCGGCGTGCGCAGCTCGTGCGAGGCGTCCGCCACGAACCGGCGCTGACGCGCGAGCATCGACTCGGTCTCGCCGCGCGCGGCGTCGAGCTCGCGGAGCATGCCCTCCAGTGTGCGCGCGAGCTCTGAGACCTCGTCGTCGGCCGGTGACTGCGGGATCACGAGCGAGGGGTCGCGGGTGCGGGCGATCTCGGCCGCGGTGCTCGTGAGCTCCGCGATCGGCGCCATCGCGCGGCGCGCGATCGCCATGCCCGCGACCAGCGCGAGCAGGCTGCCGGCGAGCACCCCAAGCACCAGGAACAGCTCCACGCGCTTGCACGTCGCCTCTGTGGCGGCCACCTGGCGCCCGTACTGGATGATCACGCGTCCGATCGGCTGGCCAGTGCCGCTGAGCGTGACGTTGGCTTCGCGGCTGAGCACGCGATAGCCGTTGACCGTCTCAGGGTTCGCCTCCGCCGGGCCGAGCGACGGTGCGTTCGTGGGTCCCTTCGCCACGACCTGGCCGGCGAGCGAGAGGATCCTGATCTCAGAATGGTTGGATTTCGACGCGAAGTCTTCCAGCGGAGTGATGAACCTGAGCGGGTCGATGCTGATTTTGACCTCGGATGGCAGCGCTTCGGCGGTCTCCAGCACGTCGCGGTTGAAGTCGGCACGTATCCGCTCGACCGTCAGCGAGCCGATCGCCAGGGCGAACACGCATAGGATCACGAACGTCAACAGCGCCGAGACGCCCGCCAGGCGCACACGGATCGGCAGCCGGTCGAAGCTCTCGGACAGGCGCGCGCCGGCCTGGCGCACCGAGTCGGGGAGCCGCAGCGAGCCGGACGGGGCTCTAGGCTCGGAGGACGTAGCCGGCTCCCCTGATGGTGTGCAGGAGGCGGGGCTCGCCGTCGGACTCCAGCTTGCGGCGCAGGTTGGAGACGAACACCTCGATCGTGTTCGTGGTCGAGAACGGGTCATAGCCCCACACCTCGTCGAGCAGGCGCTGGCGCGAGATCACGATGCGCTCGTTGCGCATCAGGTACTCGAGCAGCTCGAACTCCCGCTGGGTGAGCTCCATCGCGCGCGCGCCACGCAGCACCTCGTGCGTATCCACGTTCAGCGACAGGTCGCCGACGCGCAACGGCGCCGAGCCGCGCGGCGGGCGCCGACGCAGCAGCGCGCGCATGCGCGCGAGCAGCTCCTGGCGCTCGAACGGCTTGACCAGGTAGTCGTCCGCGCCCGCGTCGAGCCCCTCCACGCGCGACTCGAGCGCGTCGCGCGCCGTGAGGATCAGGATCGGCACGTCGTCGTCGGCGCGCAGCCCCTTGGCGACCTCCACACCGTCGAGCTTCGGCAGCCCGAGGTCGAGGATCACGAGGTCCGGCGCGAACGCGTGGCCCTGCTCGAGCGCTGCGCGCCCGTCGGCGGCCGTTCGCACCTCGTATCCCTCCATGCGCAGCGAGCGCTGGAGCGCTTGGGCGATGTCCTCGTCATCCTCGACGACTAGGACGCGTGGGGCGCGGGAGAAGTCGTTCATGATCTTTATGTAACTGGCCGCGTGTAAAGCGATGGTAAGGGTTTCAGGCAGGTTCCGGGCCTCTGACGTCGAAGTTGCGCGAGATGGCCGGCACTCGTAAGCGCGCCTCTCCACGTCCCTCCGCGGGCCGATCCTCCACGTCTCGGCGCAAAGCGCCCGCCCGCGCGCGCTCGCGACGCCGAGCCCGGCGCGGCCCCGTGTCGAGCTTCGGCTCGCTGCTGTCGGGTGGGTTGCCGCGCCTGCCCGTGCTCGACCAGCGCGAGCGCGACGTGCTCGGCCTGGCGCTGGTCGCCGCCGGCGTGTTCATGGGCTTCGTCCTCTACGGCGACTGGAACGGCGGACGCGCGGGACACGGCCTCGCGGTCGCGCTCGGCTGGAGCCTCGGCCGCGCGCGCGTGCTCGCGCCGGCGACCCTCGTCGTGGGCGGCGGCGCGCTCCTGCTGCGCCCGGTGCTGTCCGCGCTGCGACCCCTGCGCACGGGCGCGCTGTGCGTGTTCGCCGCTGTCACGCTCGCGCTCGCCGCCGGCATGCTCGGACTCAGCTCCGCTCCGACGGGCACGCATGTGTGGGCCTCGGCGCACCTGCAGAGCCACGGCGGCGTCGTCGGCGAGGCGCTCTACCAGCTCACCCACCGCCTGGTCCAGAACGTCGGGTGCGACATCCTCGTTGTCTTCCTGCTGCTCACCGGCACGATCCTTCTGACCGGCGCCTCGATCGCCAGCGTGCTCCGCGCCACCGGCAGCGGCGTCGCCGACACCACCCGCATGATGCGCCGGCTGCGAGAGCGCGAGCCGGAGCCCACGCCCCGGCGCACGCGCGCGGGAGACCTCGACGCGCTCGAGGACGGCGCCGATCCGCTGGCTGCGCTGAGACCTCCTGAGCCGAGCGCGCGCGAGCTGATCGTGCGCGCGACCCACGTCGAGGCGCCCTCGCACGACTGGGCCGACGAGGACGACCGATCGGAGATCGGCGAGCCAATCGAGATCGAGGACACACCCGAGACGGTCGAGCCGTCCGCGCTCGCGGCCGACGAGGAGCCGCCGCCGGCGAGCGACAGCGAGGAGGAGGAGATCGCGGGGGTGGCCCACGCCGATCCGGATGCGGTGGGGCCCGATCAACTCACCCCGCAGGGCCGGCTCAGGGGCTCGGTCACCGACGACCCCGAGTACGTGTGGAACCTCCCACAGGCCGCCGGGCTCCTGACGCGCTCGAGCGCAGAGCAGACACGCCCCGATACCGCCGGACAGGAGCGCATCGCCACCAACCTCGTCGAGGCGCTCGGGCACTTCGGTGTGCAGGCGAAGGTCATCGGTACGGTCGCCGGGCCGCACATCACACGCTATGAGCTGCGCCTAGCGCCCGGCACGAAGGTCGCCAAGGTCGCGCAGCTGAAGGACGACCTCGCGTACGCGCTCGCCGCCACCGACATCCGCATCCTCGCGCCGATCCCCGGCAAGCAGGCCGTCGGCGTCGAGGTGCCGAACGTCCACCGCAAGATGGTGCGCCTCGGCGACGTCTTCCAGGCACCGCCCAAGGACTGGTCGCCGCTGACCGTGTGGCTCGGCAAGGACGTCGCCGGCAAGGCGATCGGCGCGGACCTCGCGAAGATGCCGCACATCCTCGTCGCGGGTACCACCGGCGCGGGCAAGTCCGGCGCGATCAACGCGATGCTCTCCAGCGTGCTGCTGCGCGCCACGCCGCACGAGGTGCGCCTCGTGCTCGTCGACCCAAAGCAGGTCGAGCTCAACCACTACGAGTCGATCCCGCACCTGCTCACGCCCGTGATCACCAGCCCGCGGATGGCCGCCAACGCGCTGCAGAACCTCGTCAAGGAGATGGAGCAGCGCTACGGGATCATGTCGCTCGCGCGCACCCGCAGCCTGATCGAGCTCAACAAGGCGCGCGCCAAGCGCAGCGAAGCGCCGCTGCCCTACATCCTGTGCGTGATCGACGAGCTCGCCGACCTGATGATGGTCGCGCCCGCCGACGTCGAGGACTCGATCATCCGCCTCGCGCAGAAGGCGCGCGCCGTCGGCATCCACCTCGTGCTCGCCACGCAAAGCCCGCGCGTGGACGTGATCACCGGCATGATCAAGGCCAACGTGCCCTCGCGGATCGCCTTCGCGGTCTCATCGCAGACCGACTCGCGCGTGATCCTCGACCAGAACGGCGCCGAGTCGCTGCTCGGTCAGGGCGACATGCTCTTCAGCCCCGTCGGCAGCTCGCGCCTGCAGCGCATCCAGGGCGCCTACATCGACGAGGCGCAGATCGCCAAGCTCACCGACCTGTGGCGCCGCCAGGGCGAGCCGGAGCTGCGCGAGGAGCTGCTCGAGCAGGTCGAGCCCGAGACGCCGGAGGGCGCTCCCGACGAGTTCGATCCCGACGAGGACCCGCTGCTCACTGACGCGATCCGCCTGGTCGCGGAAATGCAGACCGCATCCACCTCGATGCTCCAGCGCCGCCTGCGCCTGGGCTACACGCGCGCCGGGCGCATGATCGACATGCTCGAGCGCCGCGGCGTGATCTCCGGCTACGAAGGCTCCAAGCCGCGGCAGGTGCTGGTCACCGAGGCCGACCTGCCACGGGTCCTCGCCGCGCTGGAATCCCCGACGCACTCCGCCACGGCCGTCAGCGACTAGCCTCTTGCGCTGATGCCCGAGATCGGAGCAACGCTACGCGAGGCGCGTATGCGCGCCCGCATCGACGTGTCGGAGATCGAGGCCCAGACCAAGATCCGCGCGAAGTACCTGCGCGCGCTCGAGAACGAAGAGTGGGGACTCCTGCCGGGGCCGACGTTCGTCAAGAGCTTCCTGCGAACCTACGCGCAGGCGCTCGGCCTCGACGGCAAGGCGCTCGTCGAGGAGTACAGGCTGCAGCACGAGCACCCCAGCGAGGCGACGCTCGAGCCGATCGTCTCGACGCCGCAGAGCAAACGCACGCGCACGCGTTCGGGGGCAGGCGGGCGAGGAGGATCCGGCGGGCGGGGCGGATCCGGCGATGGGGCTTCGCGGGGCTACATGATCGCCGTGAGCGTTATCGGTGTGGTGATAATCGCGCTGATCGTCCTGCTCGTGACTGGGGGCGGTGGCGGCGGCTCAACCACCGGCACCTCCACGAGCGCGGCCACGCACAGCCACGGATCGGGCACTGCACGCCATCCGAAGGGGGCGGCCACGCACCACGCCGCACCCTCAAAACTCGTCGCCCTTTCGCTGCGACCGAGCGCCGTGGTGTACGTGTGCCTGATCGGCGACAACGGGCGCAAGCTGATTCCAGGGATCGAACTGCAACCGGGGGAAACCACGCCGACGTACCATGCAAGGCGCTTTGAGATCACGCTGGGGAACAGCTCAGTGACGATGTTCGTGGACGGCATCCCGCGGACGGTCGCGCCCTCCAGCCAGCCGATCGGCTACTCGATCACCAAGGCCTACGGCCGCAGGCCGCTGGCTGCGGGCCAGCTGCCGACGTGCACGTGAGCGCGCGAGCGAGCGCAAGCGCGCCGGTCCGCGCCGGCGTCGTCGTGACCGGCACCGAGGTGCTGACCGGCAGGGTCAGCGACCGCAACGGGCCGTGGCTGGCCGAGCGCCTGCGCGAGCTCGGCGTTGACCTCGCCTACACCACCATCGTCGGCGATCGCCCCGAGGACATGCGCTCCGCGCTCGCGTTCATGGCCCAGCGCGGCATCGACGTGATCGTCACCAGCGGCGGCCTCGGACCCACCGCCGACGATCTCACCGCCGAGGTCGTAGGTGGCTTCCAGGGCCGCGAGATGGTGCTCGACGAGCAGCTTTCAGAGCGGATCGCGCAGATCGTGCGCCCGCTGATGAAACGCTGGCCCAACGTCGATCCCGAGGCGATCGCCGAGGCCAACCGCAAGCAGGCGACGATCCCGCGCGGCGCGACCGTGCTCGAGCCCGTCGGGACCGCGCCGGGCCTGGTGGTGGGGCCGGCAGCGGCGGAGCTCCAGGCCGCCGGAAAGCCGACGATCGTCGTGCTGCCGGGCCCACCGCGCGAGCTGCAGCCGATGTGGGCGCAGGCGGTCGCGACCGAGGCGCTGCAAAGCGCCATCGCGGGCGCGACCGTGTATCGCCAGCACACGCTGCGGCTGTTCGGGATCCCCGAGTCCGAGATCGCCGAGACGCTGCGCGTCGCCGAACGCGACGGGGTGCAGCTGGCGAGCCTCGAGGTCACCACCTGCCTGAAACGCGGCGAGGTCGAGATCGTCACGCGCTACGAGCCTGACGCGCAGGACGCCTACGACGCGTTCGTGGGGCTCGTCGCCACACGCCACGGCGACACGCTGTTCTCGCGCGACGGGAGCACCGTTGACGAGCAGGTCGCCGCGTTGCTGAGAGGAGACGCGCCGTCCGGATCGCGCCCGCACCGCACGATCGCCACCGCCGAGTCGTGCACCGGCGGGCTGCTCGCGGCGCGGCTGACCGAGCTGGCGGGCGCCTCCGACTACTTCAACGGCGGTCTCGTCGTCTACTCCAACGACGCCAAGGTCTCCCAGGCGGGCGTGCCGCGCGAGCTGATCGACGCGCACGGCGCCGTCTCGGCGGAGGTCGCCCGCGCGCTCGCCGACGGCGCACGCGCGCGCCTGGGCGCGGACGTGGGCGTGGGGATCACCGGCGTCGCCGGTCCCGGCGGCGGCACCGAGGAGAAGCCCGTGGGCCTGGTGTGGCTGAGCGTCACGCTCGATGGCGGGGCCGAGCCACTGACGCGCTCGGTCAACCTCCCAGGCGGCAGGGCCGACGTGCGCGACCGCGCGACCACCGTCGCAATGCACCTCGTGCGCCGCGCGCTCAGCGACTCGTGAGCGCCTCGCTCGCCTGAGCGCGCCACGCCCAACGAGCCGTGCGAGGTGGCGCTAGCATCGGATGGCGCGATGTCCCGCGGTGCCACAGCGAGGCTGTTCGTGGCGGTCGACCCGCCGCTTTCGGTGCGCGAGGAGCTCACCGAGTGGGCGCGCGGTGTGGCCGTCGCGGCGCGCGCAGCCGGGAGCTCGCGCGGAGCGCTGCGCCTGCTCGACGCGCACTCGCTGCACCTGACGCTGTGCTTCCTCGGCAGCCGGCCGGTAGGGGAGATCGAGGCGCTCGCGACGGCGCTCACACCCGGCGCCGAGCACGCGTGCCAGCTGTCCGTCGGCGCGCCGCTGTGGCTGCCCCCGCAGCGCCCGCACGCGCTCGCGGTGGAGATCCACGATCACGACGGTGAGCTCGCGCGCGTGCAGGCGCAGGTGAGCGCGGCGCTCGCCGGCGTCAGCGATTGGCAGCCCGAGCGGCGTCGCTTCCGAGCGCACATCACGCTCGCGCGCCTCGGCCGGAGTGGCGGGCACCGGAGGCGCTCGAGCGTCGACCGGGTTGGTCGCGAGGACGGTGAGCGGCCGCTTCCCGCCACACCGCGGCTCAGCTTCACGCCGGAGGCGATCGTGCTGTACCGCTCGTGGCTCACACGCGAGGGCGCCCGCTACGAGGCGCTTGCCAGCAGCGAGCTCGTGCCCGCCGGGCGCTGAGCTCCGTCGGGCGACGTCAGTCTTCGCAGGCGAATTCCGAGCTGTCGCCGCTGCCCGAGGTTTCGCAGGCATCTTCGCCCGCGCCGGTGGAGCAGCCGAGCCCTTCCTGTTCGCATTCGGCTTCGTTCGAGCTCGATTCGGCTTCGGCGGAGACCGGGCACAGGAGGAGGTGGCCGCTGTGTGAAGCCGTCGGGGTCGTGCCGCCTTCGCATTCGGGTTCCGAGCCGTCTGCGCAGGAGAACGTCCCGTCGGCGGCGCGCACGGGCGCGTTGCCGTCTTCGCAGAGCGCCGGTGCGGCGGGGGCCGAGGCTGGGGGGCTCGTCTTGCCGGTCGTCTTGGTGTTGGGCTTGACGCGGCGCCTGCTCGCACGACGCGTCTGCGCCTTGCTCTTGTACGACGGCTGTGTGCACCGGGCTGCGTGCTTCTTCTTGGCGTGAGCGGCCGAGGTCGGGCAGGCGGCCTTGCGTGTCTGCGCGAGCGTCTGGGCGGGCCCCAGGAGCGCCACCACGAACGCGCTCAGCGTCAGCGCGAGCGTCAGGGCCACGGCGAGGCGTCGAATGGATGGGAGGCTGGTCAAGGGGGGAGTGGGATCTCGAAAGACCGGTGGCTGGGTGCTTATCGTCCGATTGGGCCGCGGGCGCGAGTCGTGCATCGGCCTGTGGACGAAGGGCTCCCGGAAACGCCCGCGGAGCGGCGCGGGTGGTGCGCAGCGGATACGAACAACTGTTCCGTCCGCAGCGCCCTCTAGCTTGCACTCCCCATCTCGAACCGGAGGAGTAAGACCATGCCCGTGACCGACCAGGAGAAGGCCGCCAAGGCGCGCGACGCCGCCCTTCAGGGCGCGCTCACGCAAATCGAGCGAGAGTTCGGCAAGGGCACGGTCATGCGCATGGGCGATGAGGGCGCCCAGGTGCGCTGCGACGCGATCCCCACGGGGGCGCTGTCGCTCGATCTGGCGCTCGGGATCGGCGGCGTGCCCCGGGGGCGCATCGTCGAGGTGTTCGGCCCGGAGTCATCGGGCAAGACGACGATGATCTACCACGTGCTCGCCGAGGCGCAGAAGCTGGGCGGCGTGTGCGCGTTCATCGACGCCGAGCACGCGATGGACCCTCTGTATGCGAGAGAGATCGGCGTGGACATCGACGAGCTGCTCGTCTCCCAGCCCGACTACGGCGAGCAGGCCCTGGAGATCGCCGACATGCTCGTGCGCTCCGGCGCCGTGGACGTCGTGGCGATCGACTCGGTCGCGGCGCTCACGCCGAAGGTCGAGCTCGAGGGGCAGATGGGCGACCAGACGGTCGGTGCGCAGGCACGCATGATGTCCCAGGCGATGCGCAAGCTCGCCGGCAACCTGAACCGCACGCAGACGCTGTGCATCCTCACCAACCAGATCCGCGAAAAGGTCGGCGTGATGTTCGGCTCGCCCGAGACCCAGCCAGGGGGTCGCGCGTTGAAGTTCTACGCCTCCCAGCGCCTTGACATCCGGCGCATCGAGACGCTGAAGGACGGCACCGAGGCGGTCGGCAACCGCGTGCGCGTGAAGGTGGTCAAGAACAAGGTCGCCGCGCCGTTCCGCCAGGCGGAGTTCGACATCGAGTTCGGCAAGGGCATCTCCACGGCGGGCTGCCTGATCGACCTGGGTCTCGAGCACAACATCGTGTCCAAGTCGGGCTCGTTCTTCTCCTACGGCAACGACCGTCTCGGCCAGGGACGCGGCAACGCGAAGGCGTATCTCGACGAGAACCCGGCGATGGCGAAGGAGATCGAAGACAAGATCTACGCGGCGCTGGGCTTGGGCAAGACCGGGTCGGCGCCGCAGGACCTGGTGACGCCGATTGACCGCGCCACGACCGGGCCGGCGCCGCAGGAGGCCACACCGCCGCCGATCGTGAGTGAACCGGCGGTAGCCGCGGCCTGACGTCCAGAACCGGCGGGCAGGAGCCGTAGGGTGCGCGCATGCACCGACCGGCGATGCACCCAAAGCGCCTCGAAAGCCCGAGCGCGAAACGGCCCAAAGTCACGAATCGCGATATGGACTCGCTGATCGCTGCGGCCTGGGAGCAAGGATGGTGGTGCGTTGAAGGGGGGCGCAACTACGTCAAGTGCTACCCGCCGGACGGCAGTCGGATGATCCCGATTCAGAGCACACGAAGTAATCCGAGACGGGCAAAGGCCAACAAGAAAGCCGCATTGCGGCGTGCCGGACTCAACATCTAGGGTCTGCAGGCGACTATCCTAGAGACCATGGCTGCTGCTTCATCAGAGACACAAGACGAGCGAGCCGCCCAAGAGTTCAGTGTGCGTATCGGGCTTATGGCGCTTCCTTGGGTTTCGGATGATCTGCTGGAGGAGTTGACGATCTGCGTCGAGGACGCGCTCAGCGTGCGTGCGGTCGAGCTCGCCCCCGGCGCATCCGCCTCGGCAAACTTCTCGGATCGCGCTATAGAGCTTGACTTCACCGTCGAGACGAACCCGATCGAGGTGCATCGGCTCGTAGGTGAGGTGGTGCGGATCGCGATGGAGGCACTCAACGAGCACAAAGCAGAGGATGCAGTGTCGTTTGGGTCGAGTGCTACGTCGTCGGTACTAGCAGCCGCTTGACTCACAGCTGGCAACCGCTACCGCGCCGAAGCCCGCAGCAGCACGGTGCTATCGCCCGGCACATAAGCGCTGATCGTGCCGCCGGTCGAGCCGGTCGTGTGCGTCCAGACGTTGCGCAGCGCGTAGCTCGAGGCTGACGGCAGCCCGACCGCGCTCGCGCTCGTCGTGATCGTGGTAGCGCTCGAGCCGCGGTTCAGAAACGCGACCGCGCGCGAGCCGTCCACCAGCGGCTTCACCCACACCTGTCCGTTGCCCGATGTTGACAGCAGCGTGCCCTGCACTCCGGCGGGGTCCTGGTCGATCGCGATCACTTCGCTGTTCTGGAGGGCCGCGACGCTCGCGGAGCTGATTTTGGTGAGGTTGTCGCTGATCATCAGTGGCGCCGCGAGCATCGCCCACATGCTGAACTGCGAGCGGAACTGCGCGGCGGACATGCCCTGGTCGGGAGCGAGGTAGTCCGGATCGTTCCAGTGCCCCGGGCCGGCCGCCTGAGGCGCGGCGGCGTCGGCATCCATGTTGCGCAGCACATCCGTGAACGGCACGTTGCCCGGCAGCCCGACATCTGTGTCGGTGCGCCAGCTGTTGCCGACCGTCGGTCCGAAGCTGTAGGAGGAGAAGGCCGATTCGTCGAGCACGGGACGGCCTTCGCCGTACTGTTCGGGCTGCAGGAAGTCGCAGATCGACAGCAGCATCGGCCGGTGGCTCGCGTTGTGCTCGATCGCCGCGTGGAACTGGGAGTAGGCGCTCGCCGGGTTGAGGTGGTATTCGACGCCGCCGCAAAAGTCGACCTTCACTGCGTCGAAGCCCCACGCGGCGAACGTGTTCACGTCCTGCTGGTAGTGGCCGTAGCTGCCCTGTCCGGCGCCGCCGCAGCCGTTCGGACCGGCGTCGGTGTACAGGCCCACGAGGAAGCCGGCCGCGTGCAGCGTTCGCGTCAGCCATGCCAGGCCGTGGGGCCACTGCCTCGAGCTGACGGTGATCTGGCCGGCGGCGTTGCGTGTCCCGTGCCACCAGCCGACATCGAGCCACAGGTATCGGTAGCCGCGCTTCTCCAAGCCCAGGGAGATCAGCTGGCTCGCCTGCTCGAGGATGGTCGACTCGCTGTAGTTGCCACCGAGGGCGAAGTAGGTGTCCCAGCCCATGTACGGCGTGGCCGCGAGGACGCTGCTCGTACTCGCCCGTGGCGCCGGCTGAGCCGCAGCCGGTTGCACGGTCGCGAACGACAGCGCGAGCGCCGCCAGCAACGCTGCCGAGAGGCTCGAGCGGCTAGCGGCGGCGCGCGGCATGTGTCGATGCGCTGTGAGAGCCGGTGCTCAGAGTCAGCAGCTGCTGAGTGAGTTGTGCTTCGATCACGCCGATCACCGTTCCCGTCACGGACAGGCTCGCGCCGAAGTGGCGCTCGCTCGAGAGCAGGCGCCTGCCTGTCGTGTCGAGCGCGGCTGTGACCGTGAAGTGCGCTCCGCGTGCGACACGCAGGCGCACGCTCGCAAGCGTCACGGTCCGGTGGCGCAGCGCGGCGGCGCTCTTGCGGGCGTTGTGCGTCGAGCGCGCCGCGACCGCCACGACGCGACCTCCGCTCAGCGTCTCCACGGCGGTGAGGCGCAGCGCGACCGAGCAGCCGCCGCTCGCCTGGCTCGAGCACAAGATCGGCACGATCAACTTGCCGCTCTTGAACGCGGCCTTGCCGATGGCGGTCTCGCCCGCCGACACCGGCGCGCCGCCGACGGGAATCGTTACGAACGCGCTCTTCGCCGTCGCGCTGCCTCCACCGTCGGTCGCCGTCACCTCGCATTGGAGGTGATGGCCCGTGTCCTGGCCTTTGACCGTGTACGTCGACCCGGTTGCTCCGGCGATCGGGATCAGGTCTCGCAGCCACGCATACGTGAGCTGTGCGGTGCTCCCCGAGGGCGTGCCCGGGTGGCACGTCAGATGCTGCCCGTTAGCGGGCGTGCCGCTGATCGACGGGTTCGGGTGAACGATCGGCACCAGCGACGAGACGCCCGTCGTGAACGCTTCGTAGGCACCCACCGTCGTGCCCCCGGCGGGCGTCGCGGCGAGCACGCGATAGTGGTAGGTCGTGTTCGGTTCGAGGCCCGCGATCAGTGCCGACACGCTCTGAGCCCCAGCAATCGCCGTCGGCAGCAGGGCGCACGGGACCGATTGGATGTAAGCGACCGAGGTTCCGTATTCGAACGCGCACGCGCCGAGAACCGCGTCGTTGGGGTTTACTTCTCCCGCAAGCGTGGCCGTCGCGGTGGTGACTTCGGTGGGCTTGACCGTCTTCGCCTGCGGCGCGCTCACCCGCCCGGCCACCGCGTTTCCGACCGAGTTGACCGCCATGCAAAAGCCGCCGGGCAGGCACGAGACGCCGGCGAGCGCACTCGAGTCGGCGCTCGAGGGGCTCCACAGAGGAATCGCCGCCGTCGGACCGTCGCTCGCGAGCGCCTGTCCGCCCGCGTTGACCGCAACGCACAGTCCGGTTGTTGCGCACGATACGGCGGTCAGGCGTTCGCTGTCGATCGGCGTGGCGCTCCACGTCGGCGCCGACGAGCCGGGATCTGCGCTCGCGAGCGCGTGACCGCCGTGGTCGACCGCCACGCATGTGCCCGTCGCCCAGCACGAGACCGCGACCAGTTCTTCTTCTGAATCAATCTTGTGTTCGGTCCAGCTGCCGCTCGGGGTGGTCGTCGAGAGGGCGACGCCGGCGACGCCGGCGCTGCCGACGGCCACACACAGCGTCTGAGTGGGCTGCGTGGCACAGGACACGCCGCGCAGGTCGTCGCCTGGGTGACTGCTGGCGAGCGCCCAGCCGCCCGTGCCGGAGCTGGTGCTCGTGAAGATGTCGCCGGTTTTGTTGACCGCGACACACAGCGACGCGCTCGGGCAGGAGACGCCGGTGAGGACACCTCCACCCGAGATCGGCGCGCGCGCCCAGCCGCTCGCGCTCGCGAACGCGGACCCGGCACCATCGACCGCTACGCACGGACCGGCGGGGGCGCACGAGACCGCATCGAGGGATTGACCTGCGTCGTTCAATACGGAACCCCAGCTCGGATTCGAGCTCGTGGGATCGCTGACCAACGCAGATCCTTCGTTATTCACGCTCACGCACAGCGATTCCGAGGCACACGAGACCGCGGTCGGGGTGCCGTGGCCGGGAATCGCCGTGGAGGACCACGTGAGCGGGGAAGCGGCCTGCGCGGACGCAGGCGCGAATGGCGCGCACAGCGCCAGCCCGAGTGCCAGTGCGCAGCCGATACTTCGCGTGAGGTGACGGTGATGGGGCCGTGGACGCGTTCTGCTCATGTGTCTCGCACCATTCATGTCGCTTGTCGCGGGCGTATGCGCGGGCTCGAGCTTCCCTGTTGGGTGCCAACCCGGCGGGCGTCCAGGTGTTGCGGTTCGCGGGCCACCATCATGCTCGCAGGCTGCTGCGCCTGCTGGTGGACGGGCGCTACCGTGAGCCGGTGACGGTCGTGGATGCGTGCGACGGAGCGGACCGGTGATCGCGCGTACGGAGCTTGCGCCGCGCGCGCCCTCGACTGGCGTTCTCGGCACCATCGTTCACCTCACCGACGCCCACGTGCTCGATGCCGAGTCACCTGCCCGAGTCACGTTCCTCGATCGCCTCGGGCCGCCGTTCACGTCGACGTTCCGCCCCCAGGAGGCGCTCACCGCACAGGTGCTCGACGGTGCGGTACGGGCGATCGACGCGCTCGAGCCCGATGTGGTGATCCAGGGCGGCGACCTGATCGACAACGCCCAGGCCAACGAGCTCGAGCGCGCGCTCGCCGTGCTGCGTGGCGGTGAGGTTGACCCCGACAGCGGCGCGCCGGGCTACTTCGGCGTGCAGTGGGCCGGGAACGCCGACACGTCCTACTACCGCCCGGACATCGACACGCCGCGGCATCCGGGAGCGCTCACCGCGGCGACGCGCAGCTTCCACGCTCGAGGCCTGCGCGCGCCCTGCTATCCCGTGCTCGGCGACCACGATCTGCTCCTTCAGGGCGTGCTCGCGCCCAACGCGCTCAGCGGCGCCATCGCTCTCGGCGAACGAGCGGTGTGGGAGCTACCGTCCGGCCTCGACGCGCCCGCGGCCGCGATGCGCCTGCAAGGCACGGCACCCGACGGACTCGCCGGCCCTGGGCTGATCGAGCCGCTGATCGAGGAGGAGCTGCTGTCGGCGCCGTCTGTGCGCGTCCCCGCCGATCCACGCCGGCGTCAGCTCCAGAGCGCCGAGGTGCTGGAGCGCCTGCGCACCGCCGCCGGCCTTGACAACGGCGGGCCGTTGCTCGACTACATCTTCGACGTCGGCGAGCGCCTGCGCGTGATCGTGCTCGACCTCGTCCGACGCGAGGGCGGCTCCGGCGGGGTGATCCACTCGGGCCAGCCTGCCTGGCTGTGCGAGCAGCTCGCCGCAGCCGGACCGCGCTGGGTACTGGTCGTCTCCCACCATCCGCTCAACAGCACCGCCGGCGCGGATGAGCTGTTGGCGCAGCTGGATCGCCACCCGCGCGTGCTGGCGGCCATCTCCGGCCACACGCACCGCAACCGGATATTGCCGCGGCCGGGGGCCGGGGGTGGCTACTGGCTGATCAGCACCGCTTCGCTGATCGACCATCCCCAGCAGGCGCGCGCGCTGCGCGTGCTCGAGACCGCCGGTGGCGGCGCGGCGCTGCAGACGTGGATGATCGACCACGTGCCCGGCGGCGTGCGCGGCCTCGGCGACATCTCCACAGAGCTGTCCTACCTCGACGCGCAGGGCGGGCGCTCGCAGGAGTTCGCCGGCGGACCGCTGGACCGCAACGTGACGCTCTACCGGCGCGCCGCGTGAGCCACCCGGGCCGGTGCGAGATCAGCCCGGATACGCTTTGCTCGTGAAGCGGTATCACCTGACCACGTTCGGCTGCCAGATGAACGAGCACGACTCCGAGCGAATGAAGGGGATGCTCGAGGCGCTGGGGTACGCCCAAGCGCCGGAGCGCGCTCAGGCCGACCTGATCCTGTTCAACACCTGCTCGATCCGCGAGTCGGCGGACAGCCGCTTCCTCGCGCACCTCGGGGAGGCCAAGCGCCTGAAGCGCGAGCGGCCCGAGCGGATCGTCGGGGTCGGCGGCTGCTGGGCGCAGTCGGTCAAGGATGAGGTGTTCGAGCGCTTCCCGTTCGTTGACGTGGCGTTCGGTCCCGGCCAGGTGCACAGGCTCGCGGAGTTCCTCACCAGCGACTCGCTCACCGCGCAGGGCTTCTTCGAGTTCGAGGGCTTCACCGGCCACCTCCCCGCGCATCGCGAGCGCCCATTTCAGGGCTGGGTGCAGATCAGCGTCGGGTGCAACTGCGCATGCTCCTACTGCATCGTGCCCTCCACGCGCGGGCGCGAGGTCAGCCGGGCGCCCGAGGAGCTCGTGGCGGAGGTGCAGGCGATGGCAGCCGATGGCGTCAGGGAGGTGACGCTGCTCGGACAGAACGTCAACTCATACGGTCGCGACCTGCGTGAGCGCACCAGCTTCGCCGAGCTGCTCGGCCTGCTCGACGGCGTCGAGGGCATCGAGCGCATCCGCTACACGAGCCCACATCCGAAGGACATGCGCGAGGACGTCATCCGTGCGCACGCCGAGCTCTCCAGCGTGTGCGAGCACATCCACCTGCCGCTGCAGTCGGGCTCGAGCCGCATCCTCAAGGCGATGCGGCGAACCTACGACCGCGCGCGCTACCTCGACCGCGTGGCGATGATCCGCGAGCACGTGCCTGACGCGGCGCTCACGACGGACATCATCGTCGGCTTCCCCGGCGAGACCGATGATGACTTTCGCGAAACGCTCGAGGTCGTCGAGCAGGTCGGCTACGACAGCGCGTTCACGTTCGTCTTCTCGCCGCGGCGCGGCACCGCGGCGGCCACCCTCACCGACGGCATCGTGCCCCACCCAGTGAAGGTGGAGCGCATGGGGCAGCTTGTCGAGCTCGTCCAGCGCAAGGCTCGCGAGCGCGCCCAGCGTTTCGTGGGGCGTACGCTCGAGGTGCTCGTGGAAGGCGCCTCTCGCACCGACCCCGAGCGTCTGCGCGGGCGCACGCGCCACAACAAGGCCGTCAACTTCTCGGGCCTGGCGGCTCCGGGGGAGCTGGTCGGCGTGGAGATCGTGAGCGCCACAAGCCAGACGCTGGCGGGCGAGGAGCGCCTGCTGGCGCGCGCAGGTTAGGCAAGCACGGCGACACGCGCGTCAGCGGCCACGCACACGCGGTCGCGCCCACCGCGCTTGGCTTCGTACAGAGCTTCGTCGGCGCGCGCGAAAACGGACTTGTAATCGAAGCCCTGGCCAGGGCTCGACGCGCACACGCCGAGGCTTATCGTGACCGCGACGTCGGGCCCGAGCGGGTCGGTGCCGATTGCCTCGCGCAGCCGCTCGGCGAGCTCGCGCGCGCCGTCGAGCTCAGCGCCCGGCAGCAGCACCAGGAACTCCTCGCCGCCGAGCCGGTAGGCGAGGTCGAACGCGCGCAGCTGCTTGCGCAGCAGATAGGCAATCTCCTTGAGCACGGTATCGCCGGTCGTGTGGCCGAACGTGTCGTTGACGACCTTGAAGCGGTCGACGTCCGCGACGATCAGGCCGATCGGCTCGCCGGTGATCTCAGCCTGCTCGGTCAGCTCCTGCACGCGCAGCGTGAGCGCGCGGCGGTTGAGCATGCCGGTGAGCTGGTCGAGGACGGCATCGTTGCGGTGCTGGATGTCCGACTGCATCAGCGGCGTCGAGAGCACCGATGCGCACAGGATCAGGGCGATAGGCATGATCAGCAGCACGGGGTTCGCGAGAACCGGCCCGGTGTCGACGCCGAGGCCGACCGCGAACGCGAACATCAAGCTGATCAGCACGCCAACGATCACGCCGCGCGTCGAGAAGCGGGTGCTGAGCGTGATCACCGGGATCGCCAGCAGCGACAACGCGCTCGCGCCGAGCGGTCCGCTCAGCGACACGGCGAGCGCGATCGTCAGCGCGGACGCGATCCACGCGCCGAACATCAACAGCTCCGGCCGTGCGAGCCGTGGCATCAGGCCGTCTGCGAGCGAGAAGCCGCCGAGGATGGTGATGACAAACACGATCGGCCACCAGCCGAGCCACGGGCCGGCCGCGAGGATCGCAAGCCCCATGATGATCGCTGCACGCCGTCGCACGGGGCGCAGGCGCTCCTCCATCTCGAGCATGCGCTGGCGGTCGAACTCGTCGCGGCACAGCCACGAGCTTCCGTCGGGCTCGGCTGTCGTGCGGTCATAGCTCATCGCTGCTGCCTCGGACGTCCGACATGGGTCGTTGACGGCACCGCGCCGGGGTGGACGGAAGTTAACCGGCGACGTACGATCGGGTCCCCCGATCGGAGGTTTGCCCAGTTATGAGAATCCGCGCGGCCGTGCTCGAGCAGTTCGCAAAGCCGCTCGTCGTGCAGGAGGTCGAGCTCGCCGAGCCGGGCCCGGGCGAGGTGCTCGTGCGCCTCGTCGCCTGCGGCGTGTGCCACACCGACATGTACACCGCGTCGGGCGTCGACCCCTCCGGCTATGCCCCGACGGTGCTCGGCCATGAGGGCGCTGGCGTGGTCGAGCGCTGCGGCGAGGACGTCTCACTCGTGCGCGAGGGTGACCACGTGGTCACGCTGTTCTCGCCGCAGTGCGGCGAGTGCGTGCACTGCGTGAGCCCGCACACCAACCTCTGCCTGGCGATCCGCGAGCAGCAGAACCTCGGCTACCTGCCCGACGGCACCACGCGTCTGTCACGCGGCGGCGAGCCGCTGCGCCACTTCATGGGCACCTCGACCTTCGCCGAGTACACGGTGATGCCGCAGATTGCGCTCGCGCGCATCGACCTCGAGGCGCCGCTCGACCGCGCGTGCCTGTTCGCATGCGGGCTGTCCACCGGGCTGGGCGCGGCGATGAGGACGGCGGCGGTCAGCGCCGGCTCGACGTGCGTGGTGTTCGGCGCCGGCATGGTCGGCCTTGGAGCCGTCGCCGGCTGTCGCCTGCAGCGGGCGCAGCGGATCGTATGCGTCGACCTCTCGCCAGAGCGGCTGGAGCTCGCGCGCGGCCAGGGCGCCACCGATGTGCTGATCGGCGGAGCGGACGCCGTCGCGCAGATCCTCGAGATGACAGGTGGCTTCGGCGCCGACTACACCTTCGAGGCGACCGGCAACGTCGCGGTGATGCGCCAGGCGGTCGAGGCGGCGCGCATGGGGTGGGGCCTGTGCACGGTCTGCGGCGTCGCGGGCCGCGGCGAGACGCTCGACGTCGTTCCGCGCCTGCTGATCACCGGCAGGCGCGTTTGTGGCTCGTCGTTCGGAGGGCTGAAGGGGCGCGAGGACGTGCCGGCGCTCGTCAGCCGCTACCTCGACGGCGAGATCGACGTCGACCCGTTCATCTCCCACCGCATGCCGCTGTCGGACATCAACCGCGGCTTCGAGCTGATCGAGGCCCAGGATGGCGTCCGCAGCGTGATCGAGCTGTGAGCGCCGGCGTCGGAAGCTACGCGAGTGCGGGCTCGCCGCCGGCGGGGCGTAGCCCGTCAGCTCGCGCGGCACGGCCCGCGTCATCCTCGCCTCGATCGGCGACGCAGACGCGATTGCGTCCGCTGCGCTTGGCGCGGTAGAGCGCCGCGTCGGCCTTGGCGAACACCGCGGCGTAGTCGAAGCGCTCGTCTTGCGCTGAGGCCCCGGCGCCGAGGCTCATCGTGACCGACAGCCCGCCGCCGATGAGGTTCGCGGCGACCCCCGCGCGCAGGCGCTCGGCCAGCTCGGCGGTGTGCTCGAGGTCCGATCCCGGGACGAGGATCAGGAACTCCTCGCCGCCGAGGCGGTAGGCGAGGTCGAATGCGCGCAGCTGCTTGCGCAGCAGGTAGGCGACCTCCTTGAGCACGATGTCGCCGGCGGCATGCCCGCGCGTGTCGTTGATGCGCTTGAAGTGATCGAGGTCGGCGACGATCACGCCGACCGGCTCGCCCGTCACCTGCGACTGCTGAGAGAGCTCGTGCGTGCGCGCGCCGAGCGCCTTGCGGTTGAGCATCCCCGTGAGCTGGTCGATGACCGCATCGCTGCGATGCTGGATATCCGAGTGCATCAGCGGCGTCGAGAGGACGGCCACGCACAGCACGAGCGCCAGCGGCGCGATCACCAGCTCGGGGCTGTTCAGGACCGTATTGGGGTCGGCGCCGAAGCCGACGGCCAGCACCAGTGCGCTCGCGATCACCACACCGGCGGCGACGCCGCGCATCGAGAAGCGCGAGCTCAGCGTGATCACCGGGATCGCCAGCCACGACAGCGCCACGACGCGCGCACCGCCCTCGAGCGAGACCGCGCCTGCGATCGTCAGCTCGCTGGCGATCCACGCCGCGAACATCACCAGCTCGGGGCGAGCCACCCGCGGCAGCATGTAGTCGGCCGTGGCGAAGAACGCCATCGAAGGGATCAAGAACAGCAGCGGCCACCAGCCGAGCCACGGAGCGACGGACGCGATCGCAACGGCCAGGATCGCCATCGCCCGCTGCCGGCTCGGGCGCACACGCTCCTCCATGTCCATCATGCGTTCCCGATCGGCGTCGCCGCGACACAGCCACGACGATCTGCTCCCCGTGCGTTCCAGATATTGCCCGGACTCGGAATTCATGCTTACTCGCTCGGCCGCGCCGAGCGCCACGATTACCGCTCCCAGATGGGGTGGACGGACGTTGAGAATCAGTAGAAACCCGCAGTCTTTTGGGAACGGCGCGCTACCGATTCGACCGCGTGGGCGGGGTCACGGGAAACCCCGCCCACGCGCGCGTTCAGGCCGGCCTGGCCGGCCTGCGATCACTGCGCGGTCGCTCCCGCCGGCGCGCCCGTGTAGCTGGAGCCCGAGTTGGAGCCTCCGCTCGAGCTCGAGCCCATGTTCGGGCAGGGTTTGCCGCTTGGCGTCGTCGATTTCGGGGATGGCGTCGGGGTGCTCGACGAGCCTGGCGTGCTCGGCGTGGTGGAGGCCTGCGGGGCAGGCGCCGCACTGGTCGTGGTCGTGCCTGTCGTGGCGGCGGGCGCCGCGGAGGCGTTGGCGATGCCGGCGGCTACACCGCCCGTTGCAAGCGCGCCTGCAACCATTGTCGCGCCGAGCATTCTGGAGATGGTCATGGGTCAAACCTCCTGGATCGATGGATGGGTGTCTGGCCATCGTGCGCGCTCCGGCTAAGCGGCAGCGCAGATCGACGTAGGGGTTGTGTAAGGCCCCTTGCGCCGATCGTCGCGCCAGTATGCGAACATACGTTCGTGCGCTGGAGCAACCTCACGCTCGACGGCGAAGAGCAGCGCCAGCTGCCGGGCTATCGCGACCCCGCCGCAGTCCGCCGTTTCGATGCTCCCGAGGCGCTCGACATGCGCTTCTACGAGGTCCACGCCAAGTCAGTCCTCAACCGTGTGCCCAAGCAATCGCGAATGCCGTTCCGCTGGACGATCAATCCGTACAGGGGATGCTCGCACGCATGCTCCTACTGCCTACATCCTGGAACGCGCATCTTGATGGCCGACGGGCGGACTAAGAGGATCGCCGACCTCGAGGTGGGGGATTCGATCTACGGCACCGTGCGCGAAGGCGCCTATCGACGGTTTGTAGCCACAGAAGTGCTCGACAAGTGGTCGAGCATCAAGCCTGCATATGCCACCGTTCTCGAAGATGGCACCGAGCTGATTTCAAGCGAGGATCATCGCTTCCTCACGGGTCGGGGCTGGAAGCACGCCATCGGAGCCGAACGCGGCCCCTTGCAGCGCCCGCATCTCACCGCCAACAGCAAGCTGCTCGGACCAGGCGGCTGTGTGGACGCCCCGGTGCTGGACGCCGACTACAGGCGGGGCTATCTATGCGGTGTGATCCGGGGGGACGGGCACGTTGGCTCTTACCTCTACGAACGGCCGGGCCGCACGACGGGCGCAGTGCACCGATTCCGCCTCGCCCTTGCTGATACCGAGGCGCTGGACCGCGCTGGCGAATACCTCGCCTACTTTGGCGTGGTCACCACGGAGTTCGTGTTCGCGCGAGCCGCCGGCAACCATCGGGAGATGTCGGCGATCCGTACGCAGGCACGCGACAACGTCGAGCGCATCACCGAGCTGATCTGCTGGCCGATCCTGCCGAGCTTGTCGTGGATCAAGGGGTTCCTCGCCGGCATCTTCGACGCAGAGGGTTCGTGTAGCGAGCACGTCATCCGCATCTCGAACACGGACCCGGAGATCCTCGGGTGGATCAAGGCCGGTCTCGCTCGCTTTGGCTTCGACTACGCCGTCGAGCCGATCTTGCGCGCCGGCAATGGCATGACCAACATTCGCCTCCGAGGTGGCCTCTCCGAGAGGATGCGTTTCTTCCTCGGCACCGACCCCGTGATCACGCGCAAGCGCACGATCGATGGCGATGCGCTCAAGACCTCCAACAAGCTGGGCGTCACCTCGATTCGCCCGCTCGGCATGGCGATGCGCCTGTACGACATCACCACCGGCACAGGCGATTTCGTCGCGAACGGCGTGGTCAGCCACAACTGCTTCGCCCGACCCACCCACAAGTATCTCGACTTCAACCCCGGCCGAGACTTCGAGCGGGAGATCGTGGTGAAGGTGAACGCGCCGGAGGTTCTGCGCGTCGAGCTGGCCAGGCCATCGTGGAAGCGAGAGCACGTCGCGCTCGGGACGAACACCGACCCATACCAGTGGGTGGAGGGCCGCTACCGGCTGATGGTCGGCATCTGGGAAGCGCTGCGCGACGCCGGCAATCCGTGCTCGGTGCTGACCAAGTCGCCGCTGCTGCTGCGCGACCTGCCGCTGATGCTCGAGATCACGCAGCGGGCGAGCTTCAGCGCGTGCCTGTCGATTCCCACGCTCGACGAGAAGGCGTGGCGCGCGACCGAGCCGCACACGCCCAGTCCGCGCGCCCGCCTCGAGGCCGTTGCGGAGCTCAACCGCGCGGGCATTGCGACCGGTGTGCTGATCGCGCCGCTAATGCCCGGGATCAACGACGCCCCGCACCAGGTCGAGCCGCTGCTGGAGCTCGCCGCCGAGGCCGGCGCGACGAACATCGCAGGCATCGCACTGCACCTGCGCGGCGAGGTGCGCACGGTGTTCATGGATTGGCTGCGCTCACAGCGGCCTGACCTCGTGCCCCGCTACGAGGAGCTCTACCGTCGCCGCGCCTACGCGCCGGCGCAGGAACGAGCGCGGCTCGCACGGATGGTGCGCCGCGGCGGAGCGCCCGGCTCGTTCTGGCGCAGCGGCGAGCAGTCCCACGACGATATGCCCGGTGATGGGGCCGAGCCTGAGCTGGTCACGCGGCAGGAGAGCCTATTTTGAGCTTCTCGGCCCGGCTGCGCATCGAGAGCTCGAGGCGCGTATGCTCGTGACTCAGCTGCGTTCAGCCGGGTAGCCGGCGTTGGGAGAACGAACGTGGCGAGCTGCAGGAGGCAGCCTGGCGTCGGTGCGGCTGTGGCCGTCCGATCTTCGACTCATTGGAGAATGAGCGCATGAAAGCGAGACGACTGGCACTACTGATCGCGGCACTCCCGCTGATCCTGGCCCCGAGCGCGCTGGCGGACACGTCCGCCTCGGCCCGACTCTCGCCGGACCGGTCGGCGATCGAAGTCACCTCCGAGCCCACGGGCACCACCGAACTGCATCTCGCCGTGATGTCCGATCCACAGGGGGACGGGATCCGGTATTTGAACATCCCCGCTACGCAGACGACGTACACACCGCCGACGGGCGACCCAGTCGTTGACGTCCAGGCGCTCGGAGATGACGGCACGATCGGGGGCTGGGCCGGGCGACTGCAGACGGCGCCGGCCGAAACGGGGGCAGAAGCGGAAGGGCTGGAAACATCCGAAAGCTTGGAAGAAGGCTTGGAAGAACCAGCAGAAGAACTGCAGGAAAAACGCGAACCGGGCGAAGAGCTAGAAACGATCCCGCTGGCGAAGGCGCACAAGAAAAAACACAAAAAACGCCACGTGGCAGAACCGCCCGAAGAAGAAGTGCAACTGCCGGCCTCGATGGTGATCGGCGTCGATTCCGGCGGGTGGGGCGGAAGCTCGATCTTCTCGGATCTGGCGAACGGTGGGATCCACTACGTGCGCACCTCCAGCGCGGACGCGCGCTTCGTCGAGCCGGAAGGACGCACCGCTGGGGTTCACATCGCGTCGGTCATCTTCGGCACGGGCGGCTCGATCGCGGCTATCTCCCCGAGCGCGTATGCGGCGGAAATTGAGTCCTACTTCGCGAAGTACGGCCTCGATGGCGGTCTGACGGTGGAAGTCCTGAACGAGCCTGGAAACCAGATCTTCTGGAGCGATCCCACCGACTACGCGGCCTACGCCGCGCTCGCCAAGGCCGTTCACGAAGCGCTCGCGACGCTGCCGGCATCGTCCCGTCCGCTCGAGCTGTGCTCGTGGGATGGAGGTGAGGCCAGTCCCAACCCGGACAAACCATGGGGGCAGGGCATCAAGGCCGCGGGCGCGCTTGCATACTGCGACGGGGTCACGGTCCATCCCTATGGCGGGAAGACCGGCGGCAACGGGGGGGCGCTCGGGGGTCGCCAGGACGTAGAGCTCGCGCACAGCGAATCGGGCAAGCCGGTGTATGTGACGGAGGTCGGCTGGCCGACAGCGGTGGGTCAGCCCCCGACGGGCGACAGTCAGCAGTGGACTGAAGCGCAGCAGGCCGCGAACATCACCGGGTTCATGCAGTGGGCGGCGGGGACGGGCTATGTGCCGATGGTGATCTACTTCAACTACGTGGACTACGGCGCCAACGACTTCTACGGCATCGAGACCGAGGGACGCAAGCACAAGCTGGGCTTTGCCGCGCTCGCGGAAGCGAGCGCGCGTTGGTGAGCGCGGCGCGCGAGAGTGACGCGCTCACGGGGCGCACGTCACTCCCCGCGCCGCCGGTTCTGTCTGGCTCGTGAACACTGGTTCGCCGCGAATCATCGCGCTGTTCGGACCGACCGGCGTGGGCAAGACCGCAGTCGCGCTGGCGCTGGCGGAGCTGTTGCGCGCGGACGGTGAGGACCCGGTGGCGGTCTCGGCGGACGCGCTGCAGGTCTATACGGGCCTCGAGATCCTCACCGGCGCCGCCACAGCGGACGAGCAGGCGCGCTTGGAGCACCGGCTCGTGTCGTTCCTGCCCCTGGACGCGACTTTCAGCGCCGGTCAGTACGCGCAGCTGGCGCACGCGGAGATCGACGATCTGCTCGCGGCCGGCCGGCGGCCGATCGTCGTGGGCGGCACCGGTCTGTACCTGCGCGCGGCGCTCACCGAGCTCAGCCTGCGCCCACCTCCGGCGGAGGGGGTGCGCGAGCGCTGGACGGCCGAGCTCGAACGCGAAGGAGCGCCGGCCCTCCATGGCCGGCTGGCAGCACGTGCCCCCTGGGCGGCGGCGGAGATCGCCCCGAATGACCGCCAGCGGGTCGTGCGCGCACTGGAGCTGCTCGACCTGGGCGAGCTCGAGCCGCCCGAGGAGCCGTCGCAGCTGTGGAGCGCGGACCTGCGCCGGCCCACGCTGCTGGCAGGGTTGACGATGGAGCGCGAGGCGCTGTACGCGGCGATCGATGCCCGCGTCGAGGGCATGCTGGCCGCGGGCGCGCGCGAGCAGGTCCTGCGCGCGCACGCGGCGGGTGCCTCGGAGACGGCCCGCAAGGCGCTCGGCTTCGATGAGCTCTTGAGTGGAGATGTCGAGGCGATGAAGCGGCGCACGCGCAACTACGCAAAGCGCCAGCTCACATGGATGCGCAAGCTGGCGGGCGTGCGCACGATCGACGTCACCGGGCGCGACCCGACCGCGACCGCGCGCGAGATCCTAGACTGCGGCGCCTGATGGCTGGCATGCGATTCGAGAAGTGGCAGGCGCTCGGCAACGACTATCTGATCGTCGAGCGCGCCGCGCTGCCCTTCGAGCTGACCTCGGCGCGTGTGCGCCGGCTGTGCGAGGGCCACTTCGGCGTGTTCGCCGACGGCGTGCTGCTGCTCTCGCCGCCCGCCGACCCCGCGCATGTGGCCGACCTGCGCATTTTCAACCCGGACGGCTCGGAGGCGGAGCTGTCGGGCAACGGCGCGCGCGAGGCGATCCTGTATTTGCGCCGGCGCGGCTGGACCGACGAGGACACGTTCACGATCCACACGGCAGCGGGCGAGATCCGCCCCACGATCACCGGGCCCGACACGTGCACCGTTGACATGGGTAGAGCGAGCCTCAGCTCGCGCGACTTCCCCGACGGCCCCGTTGACGGACGCGGGACGCTCGCCGCCGGCGGGCGCGAGTGGAGCTTTCGTCACGTCTCGATCGGCAACCCGCAGTGCGCGATCCACGTTGACTCGCTCGCGGAGCTCGACGCGCTCGATCTTCCCGCGATCGGCCCGGCGATAGAAGGCGACGCGCGCTTCCCCAACCGCACCAACGTGTCGTGGTACACGGAGCTGCTCGAGACGGGGCATTCCCCTGGCCCGTCCACTCTCTCCTCGGGCTCGCCAGGCGCGCCCATCTCCATCCGCGCTCGGATCTTCGAGCGTGGCGTGGGGGAGACGCTGTCATCGGGCACAGGCGCGACTGGCGCGGCGGTCGCGCAGGTCGAGCGATCCCACAGCGATCGCATGAATCGGGCCGACGCGCGCGTGACGGTGCTGCTCGACGGCGGTGAGCTGGAGGTCGAGGTGGGGGACGATCTACACGTCAACCTGACAGGCTGGGCTCGACCCGTGTTCGAGGGTCGCCTGAGCGAGGACTTCGAAAAGGAGCTGCATGAGACCGAGTAAGCGCCTCGAGCGCATCCCGCCATACGCGTTCGCACAGCTGGAGCGCAAGATCGCGGACAAGCGCGCGGCAGGTGTGGACGTGATCAGCCTCGGCATCGGCGACCCCGACCGCCCGACGCCGCCGCTGATCGTGGAGGCGATGCAGGAGGCGGTGAGCGAGCCCGAGACGCACCGCTATCCCACAAACCGAGGTCGCGCGGACTTCAGGGGCGCGGTGCGCGACTTCTACGAGCGCCGCTTCGACGTGAAGCTCGACCCCGACAGCGAGATCATCCCCGCGCTGGGCGCCAAGGAGGCGATCTTCAACCTCAACCTCGCGTTCCTGGACCCAGGCGACTACGCGCTCGCGGCCGACCCCGGCTATCCGGTCTACACCGGCGGACCGTGGCTGGCGGGCGCGGAGCCAGTGCTGATGGCGCTCGAGCCCGAGCGCGGCTTCGTGCCTGACCTCGGCGCGATCGATGAGGACGTGGCGCGCCGCTCGAAGCTGATGTTCCTGAACTACCCCAACAACCCCACCGGCGCGGTCGTGCCAGAGGGCTTCTTCGAGCTTGTCGTCGAGTTCGCGCGCGCGTACGAGATCCTGGTGGTGCACGACAACGCGTACTCGGAGATCGTGTTCGACGGCTACCACGCGCCATCGTTCCTGCAGACCCCCGGCGCCAAGGACGTAGGCATCGAGGTGTTCTCGCTATCCAAGGGCTACAACATGACCGGCTGGCGCTGCGGGGTGCTGGTCGGAAACGCGCAGGCGCTCGAGACGTACTGGCGGCTGAAGACGAACATCGACTCCGGCCTGTTCGAGGCGGTGCAGCTCGCCGGCGTGGCGGCGCTCTCGCCGGATGCCGACGCAGAGGTCGCGTCGATGAACGAGCTGTACCGGCGCCGGCGCGACCTGGTGTGCGACGCGCTGCGCGGGATCGGCGTGAACGTGCGCCCGCCACACAGCACGATCTACGTGTGGGCGCCGGTGCCCGAGGGCTTTGACAGCTCGGAGGCCTACTGCGAGCACGTGCTCGAGCGCACCGGTGTGGTGCTGACGCCGGGCGCCGTCTACGGGCCCGCGGGCGAGGGCTGGTTTCGCATCTCGCTGACGACGCCCGACGAGCGGCTGCTGGAGGCCGTCGAGCGACTGGGAACACTCGGCGAGAGGCCCTAGACTTGAACGTGGATGGACAGAAGTCGTAACGGCCGTAGCGCCGTGACCCCCGAGCCGGCCGAGTGGACGGCGAACGGGTCACAGCCCACGCAGCGTGCCGCGCAGCGAGCGTTCTGCATCGCGGCGCTGCCGGAGGGCGAGGATCTCGCGGAGCTCGGCGAGCTGCTGCGCACGGCGGGCGTGGCGGTCGTGGGGGAGATGGTGCAGCGCCGCGAGCAGCCGCACCCGAACACCTACCTCGGCCCCGGCAAGGTCGCCGAGGCGAAGGCCGCGGCGCTGGCGGCCGACGCGAACGTGATCGCGTGCGACGACGAGCTGAGCGCGCGCCAGGAGCGCAACCTCGAGGAGGCGCTCGGCCTACCGGTGGTCGACCGTACGACCGTGATCCTCGACATCTTCGCCTCGCACGCGAACAGCGCCGAGGGCAAGCTGCAGGTCGAGCTCGCGCAGCTCGAGTACAACCTCGCGCGCATGCGTGGCCTGTGGACCCACCTCGAGCGCCTCGGCGGCGGCATCGGCACGAGGGGTCCGGGCGAGACGCAGATCGAGACCGATCGGAGGCTCGCGCGCGACCGGATCGCGGTGCTGCGCCGGCGCCTCGAGCACGTCAAGGGCACGCGCGCGGTGCAGCGCGCCGAGCGAGAGCGCGCGGCGCTGCCGACGATCGCGCTCGTGGGCTACACCAACGCGGGCAAGTTGACGCTCCTGAACGCGCTCACCGGCTCGGAGGTCGGCGTGCGCGACCGCCTGTTCCACACGCTCGACCCGACCACGCGCACGCTGAGGCTCGCCGGCCGCCAACACCTGCTGACCGACACCGTCGGCTTCATCAGCAAGCTGCCCCACCAGCTCGTCGACGCGTTCGGCGCGACGCTAGAGGAGACGGGCCGTGCGGAGCTGCTCGCGCACGTGCTCGACGCGTCCGCGTCCGAGCCCCAGCGCGAGGTCATGCAGCGCTCGGTGGAGGGCACGCTCGAGGAGATCGGCGCGGGCGAGCGTCCGCGGCTGCTCGTGCTCAACAAGATCGACCTGCTCGACGGGGACGCGCGCGAGGAGCTGCGCTTCCGCTACCCCGACGCGGTGCTCGTCAGCGGCGTCACCGGTGAGGGCCTGCAGGATCTTCAGGATCGACTCGAGCACGAGCTCGCGCACACGTTGCGCCCGCTCGACCTGCTCGTCCCGTACGCCGACGGCGGCAGCCTCGCCGAGCTGCACGAGCTCGCCGGCGATGTCAGCCGCGAGGACACCGCCGAGGGCGTCCGCGTCCACGCGCTCGTGCCCGCGCGGCTGGCGGAGCGCTTCTCGCGCTTCGCCGTGGCGTCGTCGGCCTAGCGCTCGTCGCCGCTGCCCGAGAGCACCCCGCGACGCTGACGCGAGAGCAGCTTGTCGAGGTTGCCCTGCGCGACCTCCTCGAGCTCCAGCCCGAGCTCGCTCGCGAGCTGTGAGACGTACCAGAGCACGTCGCCGAGCTCCTTGGCCATCGCCTCGCGGCGCTCGTCGCTGACCTCGCCGCCGTCGTCGCGAATCGCCTTCTTGGCGTGCTCTGCCACCTCGCCGGCCTCGCCCGCGAGGCCGAGCGCGGGGTAAGCGAGCCACGCCTCGCGCGGGTACTCGGCCGTGCGCCGCGACAGACGCTGGTACTCGGAGAGCTCCATCGCCGCGATCGTATGCGCCTGCGGTCGCATCGGCTGGGGCGTTTCGTCGAGTTTGCGAGCACGAGACCTGCGTGCCTCACACGCCGTCGGCGCCTCACACGAGATCGGCGCGTGTCACACGCCTGCGGCGCGGCGCGCGCTCAGGTGCGTCTGGCGCTCGATCTCATCCTCCAGCGGCGCCAGCTCGTCGGGGTCGATGCCGAGCGAGCGCGCGATCAGCCAGTCGGCGAACCACACGTTCTTCGGCAGCAGCGGGCCGTGCAGGTAGGTGCCGATCGTGTTCTCCGTGCGCGCGCCCTCCATGCCGCTGCGCCCGTCGTTGCCATGGCCCGCGAGCACGCGTCCAAGCGGCTGCTGACCCGCGCCCACGTACGTGCGGCCACCGTGGTTCTCGAACCCCGCCAGCACGCGCACGCCGCCGGAGGCGGCGTCCTTAAAGCCCTCAACCTCGATCGCCACGTTGCCGATCAGGCGCGAACCGGTCTCGCGGACGGTGCGCACGTCGAGCAGGCCCACGCCCGCGATCTCCTCCTCACCCAGCGTGTAGGAGTGCCCGAGCAGCTGGTAGCCGCCGCACACGCCGAGCACCACCGCGTCGCGCGCGGCCGCGGCGTGCAGCGCGTCGCGCTTGGTCTCGATCAGGTCCCGCGCGCACAGGCGCTGGTCGCGATCCTGGCCGCCGCCGATGTAGAACAGGTCGTGCGCGTCCGCGTCGAGACTCTCGCCGAGACCGCACGACGCCAGCTCGAAGCCGATCCCGCGCCACGCGCAGCGGCGCTCAAGCACGATCAGGTTGCCGCGGTCGGCGTAGATGTTCATCAGGTCGGGGTACAGCGCGCACACGCGCAGCGGTCGCGACGAGGGGAGAGGCGGACGGCTCGACGTGCTCGGGTCAGGCACGGAACATCACCGCCACACTCGCCGTGTGCTCGGCGGTCGCCGGGATGATGCGCGTGTCCGTGGCGGTCAGGCCCGCCTCGTGGCCCTCGTGTCGCAGCTGCGCCACGCTCACGCGATCGAGCTCGATGACGTCGCGCTCCCACGCCGGCTCGGACAGCGAGGCGGATCGCACGGCCGTGACGACGCCGCGCTCGCGCTCGATGCGCACGACGCGCCCGCCCACGAGCACGCGCGTGGCGCGGCTGATGTAGTTGGAGCCGGCGATCCGTGCGATCTCCGGAGAGGGGCCTAGGTCACCGGCATCGCAGTCGAACGCCTCGACGTCGGTGACGATCGCGCACGCGAGCACGCCGCCCGGGAGCAGGTGCGCGCGCGCATGGCGCATGAACTCGAGCCGGCCGGACGCTCCCCCGAGCAGCTGCAAGGTCTGCATCGGTGCGATGCACAGCGCGAAGTCGCGGCGATCGAGCTCGAACGTGCGCGCGTCCGCGCACGCCGTCTCGATCTCCAGTCCGCCCGCGCGCTCGCTCAGCGCTCCCAGCAACTCGGCATCGAGGTCGAGCGCGGTCACGCGCTGTCCGGCGCGGGCCAGATCGAGTGCCACGCGGCCGGTGCCGGCGCCGACGTCGAGCACGCGCCCCGGCTCCGATCCGCCGCCGCACGCCTCGTCCGCGAGCTCGCGCCACAGCGCCAGGTCGGCGTTGTAGGAGCCGCACTCGAGGTCGTGCCAGATGACCGCGTCCGCAGGGCGCTCTGCTTGCCGATCCGTCCTCTCGCTGCCGTGGCGGTCCCCCTGGGGAGCGCTCATGACCATGCGCTGCTCGCCTCCCCGCGCGCCACCAGCAGCTCACGCAGCGCGAGCATCGCCGTGTACGTGGGCAGCGCGAACAGCGGCGCCTCGGCGCCGTCCGCGCGGTCGGCGGCCGCGGTGCGCAGCGCGTCCGCGAGATCCTCGCGCACGTCGATGCGCGCGGGATCGAGTCCCGCGTACTTCAGCCGCGCAGCCAGATCAGCGGCACGCGTGCCGCTGCATGTCGCCCGGCGGATGCGCCCCGCCAGCAGCTCGAAGTCCGCGTCCCAGATCCACGACACGTCGCGGCCATCGGCGATGTGGTCGTTGAGCACCCCAAGCAGGTCGTGCTCGCCGGGCTCGAGCGCGAGCGTGCGCAGCACCTCGTTGGCGCCGGCGGGGTTCTTGACGAGCAGGATGCGCAGCTCGCGCCTGGCAGTGGGCGCTCCGGCGGGGGCGGCTCCAGCAGGGGCGGAGGGGAGCGGGGGGACCGACAGGGACACCGTCTCCGCGCGTCCGAACGCCGCCTTCGAGCTCTCGAGGCCCGCCACGATCGTCTCCAGCGGCACCTCCAACGCCGTCGCCAGCGCCGCCGCAGCGAGCGCGTTGTAGACGTTGTACAGGCCCGGCAGCGCGAGCGAGACCTCCGCCCGCCCGGCCGGCGTGACGAGCACGAAGCGCGCCGCGCGCACACCTTCCAGGCGCACGTCCGTGGCGGTGAGCGCCGGCTCCGGCCTGGACTGGCCGCAGCTCGGGCAGTGGTAGTGGCCGAGGTGGCCGAGGTACACGGCGTCGAACACGTACGGTGCGCCACAACGGCGGCAGTGCCTGGCGTCCGCCGCGTGCGCCATCCCCGCGAGCGCCAGCGTGTCGTCGTCCATGCCGAAGTACAGCGCGCGCGGGTGCTCGCGCCCGAGGTCCGCGATCAGCGGGTCGTCGGCGTTCAGCACGAGCGTGCGCTCGCCCGCGCTCAGCACCCGCTCCCAGCGCTCGGCGATCGTGTCGAGCTCGCCGTAGCGGTCGAGCTGGTCGCGGAACAGGTTGCCCAGCAGGATCGCGCGCGGGTGAAGCTGCGTGGCGAGCTGCTCGAGCCACAGCTCGTCGACCTCGAACAGGCCGAGCTCGCCCGCGATCGCGCCGCCGGGTCTCGCCGCGCGCAGCAGCGTCGTCGCGATCCCCCCGGCCATGTTCGCGCCGGCCTGGTTGTGCACGAGCGAGATGCCCGCGCGCTCGAGGATCGCCGCCGCCATCGCGGCGGTCGTCGTCTTGCCGTTGGTCGCCGAGATCAGCACGCTGCCGCGGCGCAGGCGGGCGCCGAGCTGCCCGATCGCATCGGGCGCGAGCGCCATCAGCAGCTTGCCCGGGGCGCTCGTGCCACCGCCGCCGCGCAGACGCGAGACGGCGCCGAGGCCTCGAGCGAGCGCGAGCTTCGGCGCGAGCGTGCCCGCCATCAGCTCCCCGAGAAGGCCGGTCCGGGCTGCGCCGGGACGAGCATCGTGACCGCGCCCGGCAGCGCGCGCACGCGCACCGGCAGCTCGCCGATCGGGTCGCCGTCCGCGTACATCGTGAACGGGCGCTCGGCGCTGAGCGACAGCTCGCGCGCGCGAAACACGCTCACGCTGGGCTCGTGCACGTGCGTCCCCTTGAACACCTTCGGCAGGATGCCCGTCAGGAACCTGAGCTTGCCGACCTGCTCGCACACCACGACCTCGAGCAGACCGTCGTCGAGCATCGCATCAGGAGCGGCGCGCATCCCGCCGCCGTAGGTCTTCGAGTTGGCCGCGCCGACAGAGAAGCCGGTGAAGCTGCGCCGCTCGCCCGGCGGATCGAGCTCGATCTCAAAGCGCGCCGGGCGCCACGAGGCGAGCGCAGCGAGCGCCCCGTACACGTACACAAGACCTCCGAGCCACGCCGGCGCCTCGTTGGCGATGCGGTTGGCGTCGCTGTCGAAGCCCGCGGACGCGATGCCCACGAACGCCCGTCCGCCGTCCTCAGATCCCTCGGCGGCGACGATCCCGAGGTCGACCGGCCGCGTGTGCCCGGCCGCGATGATCGCGGCGGCGGCGTCTGGATCGTCGGGGATGCCGAGCACGCGCGCGAGGTCGTTGCCGCGCCCGCCGGGGATCACTCCCAGGACTGCACCCGGCAGCTCGCGCAGCGCGTCCGCGAGCGCGCCGATCATGCCGTCGCCGCTGAGCGCCACGACCGTCTCACCGCCGCGCGCGGCCTCCGCGGCCAGCTCGCGCGCATGCTCGAGGTCGCGCGTGTCCACACGCCGGACCGTCAGGCCCTGCGCCCGCAGCGCTCGCTCGACCGCGGGCGCGCGACGACCGGCGCGGCCACCGCCGGCGGCCGGGTTCACGACCAGGCAGACTGGTGCGGACACGGTGAGCCTGTGGTCCTGCGGCCGGTGCGAAGACAGGATCGGAGACCGATCGTCAGCTGGGCGGAGCCTTGCGCGCGCGATCGCGTCGGCGCCGTCCGATCGCCGCCATCACTCCCAGCACCACCAGCACCAGGATCAGGCCGAGCAGGATGCCAGGCGCGAGCCCCAGCCCGCCGAAGGGCAGTGAGATCAGCTCGACGACACCCAGCCCCACCGCGATCAGCGCCAGGATCAGAGCGATAATCAGAAGGACGCCGCGTGTGCGCGCGAGGATGCCGGCGGAGGCGGGGGGGATGAGCAGCCCCATCGCGCGCAGCGCGAACATCTGGCGGGCGCTCGGAGGCGTCTGCCCGAGGCGCTCGACCGCCTCCTTGAGGTCTCCCGCGCGACGTTCCGCCAGCGCCAGCGAAGCGTCCGCCATGCGCCTGATCTGCATCCGCTCCTGTGGCCGCGCGGCAGCGATCGCGCGCTGGAAGAAGCCGCGAGCCGCCTCGGCGTCGAAGCGCTCGGATGCGCGCGCACCGAGGATCGCCAGCGCGGCGGACTTGTATTTGGTCTCGGCTTCGAGCTCCTCGTCCGAGCGCTGCTCGAGCGCCTGGATCGCCTCGAGGGCGCCGCGCTGCTCGAGACGGACCTGGCGTTGTTTGGGCGGCATGTGCGTTCATTCTATGGTGCGGAGCGCTGTATGCTCGCGACATGACAAGCCGCCTGCCCTCCACTCGCAGGAGCGCGCGCGCGAGCGCGTGTGCACTGTTCCTCACGGCTCTGCTGGCGCTGGCGGGCGCCGGCGCCCCGGCCGCTGTCGCCGCGAGCCTCGGCACAGGCGGCGCGCTCAGCAAACTCACAGAAGAACCGCCGGAAGAAACAGAAACGAAGACCGCCACGAGCACGAGCGCGGCGTCAACGGAAACAACGCACAACTCCGCGTCGCTGCTCCTGCTGGGCGGGGGCGCCGCGGTGGTGCTGGTGGCCGGGATCGCGTTCCTGATCATGCGCGACGTGCGCGGTGTCGTCCCGGCGACCGACGGCGAGCTGTTCGAAGGCAGCACACCGCGCCACTCCGAGGAGGCTTTGCGCAGGCGGCGCGCCAAAGCCAAGGCCGCACGCAGGCAGCGAAAGCGCAACCGCTGAGCTCAGCGAGAGATGCGCAGCGGGCGCAGAGGCCGTGTACGCAAGCTCGTGCGCACGCGCGGCGGCGCCGAAGGGGAGCCGTGCGGACCGCGGCGGGGCTTGCGCGGGCGCGGGGTGCGCGGATGCGGCGAGCGCGGATGCGGGTCCAGCGGACCACCCGGCAGCGCCTTGGAGCCGCCGTCTTCTTCGGAGGAGTCCGGGACGTCGGGCGCGTTCGCGGCCTGGTCGTTGCGATAGGGGATCCACAACATCAAGCCAGCGATTGGGATCTTGATGAGCGCCGCGAAAAACAGGATCCAGACCCAGAACGGCATCTTCATGCCGATGGTACTACTGCGACGTGCGAACGCAAACAGACATCCGGCTGAGCGAGCTCGCGGGGGAGGTCGCCGGCTGCCGGCGCTGCCCGCGACTGGTCTCCTGGCGCGAGCAGGTGGCCCGCGAGCGCCGCGCCGCGTTCGCCACAGAGGAGTACTGGGGGCGCCCCGTGCCGGGCTTCGGCGACCCCAGGGCGCGCGTGCTGCTGCTCGGCCTCGCGCCGGCCGCGCACGGCGCGAACCGCACCGGGCGGATGTTCACCGGCGACCGCTCTGGGGACTTCCTGTTCGCGGCGCTGTGGCGCACTGGCTTCGCCAACCAGCCGGTCTCGCGCAGCCGCGATGACGGCCTCGCGCTCAGCGACGCGTGGATCACCGCGGCGGTGCGCTGCGCGCCCCCGGCGAACCGCCCGACGCCGCAGGAGCGCGAGCAGTGCCTGCCGTGGAGCGTCGCCGAGATGCAACTGCTGGAGGAAGTGCGGGTGATCGTGTGTCTCGGCGCGTTCGCGTGGGACGCGGCGCTGCGGCTGACGGCAGCGATTTGCGACCCGGGCGCCGCGCCGCCGCGGCCCCGTCCCCGCTTCGCGCACGGCGCCGAGCTCGCCGGCACGCGCTACCGGATGCTCGGCTGCTACCACCCGAGCCAGCAGAACACGTTCACCGGGAGGCTGACCGAGCCGATGCTCGACGCAGTACTAGAACGCGCGCGGGTGCTGGCCGAGCTCCCGCGCTAGCATCAATTGCAACGATGAGGAGGAGCGCAATCGCAGCGACGCTGGCGGTGGCCGCCGGGCTGGTGGTCGCCAACATGCTCGGCGTTGCCGCCGCGGAAGCTCCGACCACGCCTACGCCCGTGCGCAGCGTGAGCGTGGAAGGTGTCGCGACCGTGCCAATCGCGCAGAACGCGAACCTCGCCGCCGCGACGGCGGTCTACCGCCAGGCGATGGCGAATGCGATGGCAGACGGGCAGAGCAAGGCCGAATTCCTCGCCGGCAAGGCGGCGGTGACGCTCGGGAGCGTCCAGAGCATCGTCGAAGGCGGCGGCTCGATCGGCTGCACGAGCGACGAAGAATCCAGCTACGTGGAATACGAAGGCGAACGTCCGGACTTCGGCTCGCCTGCGACAACGATCTCGCCGCTGCATGCCGCGGCGGGTCCGGCGACGCCGAGCGTCCGCAAGCCGAAGCTGAAGCACCCGAAGAAGCGCCCCGCCGCCAAGAAGGCAAGCGCCGCGACGTGCACGCTGTTGACGGCGGTCGCGCTCTCCTACGCGATCGACTGAGAACAGGCTCTAGCAGCGCGGGGATCGAGTAGCCGCACTAATCTGGTGCGGGTGCCCTACACGACCGCTGACGCAAGGCAGCAGCTGCTCGACACTGTTGCCGAGGCGGCCGACGCGCTCGGCTCGGCGCTGGCGTCACTGAGCGAAGCGTACGAGCTGCTCGACGAAGGCAACGCCGACAGGATGGAGGAGGCGCTCTTCCGGCCGGTGCAGACGGCATATGGGCGAGCGCGGCGCACGCACGCCGACTTCGCCGCGCGCCACGGGCTGCCGGACCGCGAGTTCACGCCCGCGATCGCCGGAGCGCCGTCGAAGGGGGCAAGGGGCTTCCTGGACAGCGCGGTCGCGGCGATCGGTCACGCCGACCAACTGCTGGCGACGCTGCAGGACTCGATGCTGCCGATCGAGGTCGGCGACGCTGAGCTGCGCGCCGATCTCGAGGACGTCCGCTCGCGGCTCGGCGGGCTCGGCACCCGCGCCCGCGAGCTCGAGCGCACGCTCGGACGCTAGCGTCGCCAGGTGGGCGCTACTCGACGGGCGCGCCGTTGGCGGTGAGCGCGACGTCGATGTTGCCGCGGGTGGCGTTCGAGTAGGGGCACACCTCGTGCGCGGCGCGCACCAGATCGACGGCAGTGGCGGCATCGGAGATCGCCGGCAGCGTGACATCGAGGCCCACCGACAGCACGAAGCCGCCCTGGCCGTTGGCTGAGAGCGAGACGCTGGAGTCGATCGCCACATCGCCCGGGTCGGCCTTGGCACGGCGCGCGACCACGCCCAGCGCGCCCTCGAAGCAGGCCGCGTAGCCGACCGCGAACAGCTCCTCGGGGTTGGTGCCGCCGCCGGGGCCGCCCATCTCGGCAGGGATGCGCAGGTTGACCTCGAGCGCGCCGTCGCTCGAGCGACCATGTCCCTCCGCGCGTCCGCCCGTCACGTGTGCCTTGGCCGTGTAGAGCTTGTCCGCCATCGCCTGCCTCTCGTTCGTGGTCCGCTCGCCCTGATGCTAGAGGGTGCTAATCGCAGGCGTACCGGAGGGCCGGGTCGGCTCGGCTCGGCTCGGCTGCTAGACCAGCACCGATGAAACGGCTCGGACCGGCGCTCGCGGAGCGCGACTTCAGGCTGCTGTGGCTCGCGCTGGTCGGCATGGGCGTGAGCATGCAGATGCTCGAGGTGGCGATCGGCTGGCAGGTCTACACCAACCATCGCAGCGCTCTCGACCTCGGGTGGATCGGCCTGGCGGAGTTCATCCCCATGTTCGCGCTGGCGCTGCCGGCTGGGCACCTCGCGGACAGGCTGCCGCGACGGCTCGTGTTCGGTCTCGCGTTGCTGCTCAGCGCGGCGGTCGCCGTCGGGCTGGTGGTGCTGAGCGCTTCTGGCACGACGGCCGTGCTGCCGTTCCTAGCGCTGGCGCTGGGGGCGAGCACGGCCTACGCGCTCGGCACTCCGGCGGCGGGCGCGCTGCCGGCGACGCTGGTCCCGACTGAGCTGCTCGAGAGCGCGATGACGCTGCGCTCGATCGCCGTGCAGGTCGGCGCGGTCCTCGGCCCGGCGCTCGGGGGCGTGCTCTATCCGCTTGCGCCCGGTGTCGTCTACGGGGTAGCGGCGGGCATGTGCGTGGCGGCCACGGGGTGCGTGGCGGCGATCGCGCGCACGCCCGCGGCGGATGGTGTTCCCGACGTACATTCCGCGCCAGGGCTCGACAGCGTGCTCGGCGGGATTCGCTTCATCCGCGACACACAGATCCTGTTCGGGGCGATCCTGCTCGATCTGCTGGCGGTGCTGTTCGGCGGCGCCGTCGCGCTGCTGCCCCTGTTCGCGCGCTCGATCCTGCACGTCGGCCCGACCGGGCTGGGAGTCCTGCGCAGCGCCCCCGCGGTCGGTGCCCTGTGCGCTGCGGTGATACTCACGCGCAGGCCGCTGGGCGGCGCGGCGGGCCGCAAGCTGCTGCTCGTCGTGGGCGCGTTCGGCGCGAGCATGGTGGTCTTCGGGCTGTCGCGATCGTTCCTGCTGTCGCTGCTCGCGCTCGCCGTCAGCGGCTTCGTGGACATGTTCAGCATGAACATCCGCGCGACCACCGTCGCGCTCGCCACTCCCGATCGCCTGCGCGGGCGGGTGCTGGCGGTGGAGATGGTCTTCATCAGCGCCTCCAACCAGCTCGGCGCCTTCGAGTCGGGCCTGGCCGCGTTCGCGCTCGGGGCCGTGCCCGCGGTCGTCGCCGGCGGCGCGCTGACGATCGTGATCGCGCTCAGCTGGAGCCGGCTGTTCCCAGCGCTCGCCGGCGTTGACCGGCTGCGCGACCTGCGCCCGGTAGAGACGCTGGAGGGGGAGGGGGCTCTCGAGGGAGCGCTGTAGGTGGGGGCTGGCGCCGGATTCGGTGTGCTGCGTAGGTGCGCTACGGCGCGAGGCTCTCCCGCGCTATGGCGCGAGGCGCTCGATCACCCAGCCGCCGTCGCCGCCGCGACGGTAGCGCAGCCGATCGTGCAAGCGATCATGTCGCTGCTGCCAGAGCTCGACGGTGTCGGGGGTGAGGCGATAGCCGCCCCAGCTCGTCGGCAGCGGCAGCTCGCCCTGCCCATATCGCTGCTCGAGCTCGGCGACGCGCTGTTCGAGCGTCTCGCGGCTGTCGATGACCTCGCTCTGGGGTGAGGCCAGCGCGCCGAGCTGGCTCCCGCGTGGACGGCTGCGCACATAATCAGCCGTCTCGTCCGCGCTCGTGCGCTCGACCGCGCCCTCGATCCTCACCTGCCGACCGAGTGGATCCCAGTAGAAGGCCAGCGCGGCGCGCGGGTTCGCGGCGAGCTCGCCGCCCTTGCGGCTTGCATAGTTGGAGAAGAACGTGAAGCCCCGATCGTCGAAGCCCTTGACGAGCACCATCCGCACCGAGGGCGCGCCCTCGGCCGATGCCGTCGCCAGCGCCGCGGCTTCGGGCATACGCACGCCGGCCGCCTGCGCTTGCTGGAACCAGGACGCGAACTGACGCACGGGGTCGGGGTCGAGGTCCTGCTCGTGCAGGGGCTGTCCGTAGTCGGTCACCGGGCGCATCCTGCCAGAGGATCGCGGAGACGGCGGGTCTATATAGCCGAGACCTCGGAGGGGGTCACGGTGGTCACGGGCAGGCCGGTGCCCGACACCTTGCTCGGAAGGTCGAGCTTCAACCATCGTGACAGTCGTGTCGGCAGCGTTGAGATGATCACCTCGTCGAAGCCGTACAGGTTGATCGCATCCTCCACCGCGACGCCCGGGTCGGGGGCGCCCACGACTCCCTCGACGGTGGTTCCGGCGGCCTCGCTCAGCAGCGGCAGGGCGTGATCGATCACGGCCTGGGCCTCGCCGGCGCTCTGGTCCTCGGGGTTGACGATCTTGTGCAGGCCGTGGGTTGCGTTTGGAACGAGCAGCGTGAACTTGCACGGCCCGCGTTGCGCCCGCTCTCGGACGGCATCGAGCAGGGGTTGCGTGGCGGCGGTCTTGTGTGCCACCACAAGCACTCGGGTGGGGATCTGGGAGGACTCCACGGTTGGGCTCCCTTCTGGTGGTTTGACTCTGATGATCGCACTTGCGCGCTACCACCGCCAAGTGTTGGAGTGTCACTTCTCATGCTGCGCCCTTGAGGCCCGCGGTGGCTCGCACGGCCGGTTTCATACAGTTCGTAGCGCTTCGGTGGGTGAGAGCCGTGCGGCGCGCAGTGCGGGGACGAGGCCGGCGACCGCGCCGATCAGGAGCGCCGCGCCGAACCCGCCCGCCCAGGCGAGGGTGGGGATGACGATCGCCCAGCCCTTGGTGGAGGCATAGATCGCGGTCGCGAGCGCCCCGGCGGCGACACCGGCGACGCCGCCGCCGAGCGCGAGCAGGATCGCCTCGGACAGGAACTGCGTGCGGATCTGCCCGCGGGTCGCGCCAAGCGCGCGACGCAGCCCGATCTCCGAGCGGCGTTCCAGCACGGAGATGACCATGATGTTCGCCACGCCGACGGCGCCTACGAGCAGGGCGACGGCGCCGAGTCCGAGGAAGAGGCCGTTGAAGGCGCCTTGGGCGTCGGCGCGCGCCGTGAGCGCGGCGGAGGGTTGGCTGACGTTGACTTCGTTGGGCGCTTCCGGGTCCGCCGTTGCGGCGAGCACTGATTGGACGGCTGTGACCTGGCTGTTCTGGGCGCGGAGGTAGACGGTGTTGGGGTGCCCGTTGAACTGGAGGTAGCGTTCCGCGGCCTTGAAGCCGACAAGCACCGAGCTTTCGATTTCAGGTACGAGCACCGATGGGCCAAGGATCCCCACGAGGTAGAGCCACATCCCGTCGGCCCAGATCCGCTCGCGGGGGTAGATATGGTCAATCCCGAGTCGTTGCGCGGCGGCGGAGCCGAGCACCGCTGCGGGCTCCTGGGCAGTGGCGGCGTTCAGGTAGCGGCCCTGCACGACGTCGATGCCCAGCGTGTTCAGCAGGCCGAGGCTCGCCGCTTGGACGTTCAGGGCGTTGGTTTCGACTTCGGGGATCAGTGGAGTGCGGTAGACGCTGCCTTTGACTGTCCCAGTCTCCGCGACGGTTTCGACCGGGTCGATACGGGCGATCATCGCGGGCGCTGCGAGGGGTAGCTCTGCTGTTTTGCCGGCGAAGCTCTGGCCGTTGGTGACGGTCAGGAGGTTCGTCCCGAGGCGTTCGATCTCCGCGAGCAGCCCGGCTTGGCTGGAAGAGGACAGGCCGAGCACGGCCACGATCGCGGCGACGCCGATCGCGATCCCCAGCGCGGAGAGCCCCGCGCGCATGCGCCTGGTGCGCAGCCCGACGCTTGCCACGCGCGCGAGATCGGAGGTGTGTAGCCGCCGGGGTGCGAGGTCCGCGGCGCTCGCGTTTGCTCGGGTGGGGTCGGCGGCAGCGTTCATCGCGCGCTCACTGGGACTGGCCGGGTGCTTCGTTTACGAGCGCGAACGCCGCCGGTCTTGCCTGCTTGACGGTCGCCTTGACGATGTAGCCGCCAGGCGTGTCGCTGGCAGTGAACGCCGGTGCGACGGCGATCCCGCATGCGTTGGCCTTGACCTTCACCGTGCGGGGGTGAAAGACGCGGGCGCGGTGGTGGTGGGTGCCGTGTGAGTGGAGGGTGAAGCGTCCGCTCGCGCCGCGCGTGGGTGCTGAGAACGTGATCAGCGCGCCCGGCACGGGGTTGGCTTCGGCGTCGGTGACAGTGACCGCGAGCCGGATCGGGAACTGGGCTCCCGCGGGGGTGGACTGCGTCGAGCCGACCCCCGCGGTGAGCTTCACAGGTTCTCCTGCTGGTATGGATACGCGCCTGTCAAGTGTCGAGCACCAGACGCCCGCGACGGTGTTGTTCAGCGAGAACGAGACCGAGCCGTACCGCGAGCTGGCGGTGACGGTGTAGCTGCCCGCCGTGGTGTTCGCGGTGAACGGCGGCGCTGCGACCGTACCCGAGGCATCGGCGCCGACGATCACGGTGTTGGAGGCGCTGTTTGAGAACACCCCGCTCGCGCCGCTGGCGGGTGCGGTGAACGTGACCGGGATCCCCGCGGCGGCGCTCGTGACCGGGCAGCCATCGCTGTTGCTGAGCGCGACCTGCAAGCCGGCCGCAAACGCCGTCCCGAGGATCGCCGTCTGTGGTGTGCCCGCGACCAGCGTCATCTGGTTCGGCGGATTGGACGATGGGCACGCCGCGCCGCCGGAGCCGCCCGGCATGCCCGTTTCGCCCGCGGCCTGCAGCGGCGCGCCGGCGAACCCACTGAGCACCGCGAGGGCGCCCGCGGTGACCAGCAGCCCGTCACGAGCCCAGCCGGCCGGGCGGCGCAACCACGCGATCCCACTAAACATTCGCAGTCCCAGCCTCGGTGTCGGCGACGATGCTTCCGTCGAGCATCTGCACCTGTCGTGGCAGGCGGGCGGCTAGATCGTGGTCATGGGTGATCACGAGGATCGTCGCGCCATCGGCGTTCAGCTCTTCCAGCAGCACGAGGATCGCTTCACCGGCTGCGCTGTCGAGGTTCCCCGTGGGCTCATCGGCCAGCACGATCGCCGGCCGCCCAACCAACGCACGCGCGATCGCGACCCGCTGGCGCTCACCACCGGAGAGCTTGCTCGGACGAAACCCGGCACGATCGGCCAGGCCCACCCGCGCCAGCGTTCGCGCCGCCCGCTCACGGCGCTCGGCGACAGCCACGCCGGCATAGAGCAATCCTTCGGCGACATTCTCAAGGGCAGTCGAGTGCTCCGCGAGAAAGAACTGCTGAAAGACGAACCCGATGCGCGTCGCACGCAACGCCGCGAGCTCACGATCGGCGAGCCGCGCCGCGTCCAGCCCCGTGATCGAAACCACCCCCGAGCTCGGGCGCTCGAGCGTGCCCATTACGTGCAGCAACGTCGTCTTGCCCGAGCCCGAGGGGCCCACGATCGCCACCAGCTCACCCTCGCCCACAGCGAAGCTCACCTCCCGCAGCGCGTACACCGGCGGCTCGGCGCCGTAGACCTTGCTCACGCCACGCAGCTCCAGCACCGCCGGCGCCTGGTCGCCGTCCGCGTACGACGCCACGCCTGTCGGCTGCTCGCTCATGATGTCGCCGGCACCACCACGCGCTGGCCCGCGGAGACACCCTGACCGCTCACCTGTACGAGCCCGTCCGCGTCGTCGAACAGGCCGAGGCTGACCGCCTCCAAACGGTGCACGCGGCCTTCGGCGACCTCCAGCGCATAACCGGCGGCGCCAACCCGGTTGCCGCCCGCGAGCGCGAGCAGCGCGTCGATCGGCACCGCGAGCGCTCCCTGGACGCTTTCGGTGGTGATCGACACGTTCACCGGCGCCTGATCCAAATGACCAGTCGCCGCGGGATCGGTCGGTGTCACATCCACTTCGATCGTCGGCGCGCCTTCTTCTCCGCCGCCACCGCCACCCGATTTGCTCGACGGCGCTGTAGCGACGCTCGACACATACGTGATCCGTCCAGGCGTCGTCTGGTTGTCCGGCAGCGTGATCGTGACCGCGTCGCCGACCTTCACACTCCCCTGCTCGGAAGCGTCGAGCGCGACCTTCACCTGTCTGGCGGTCGAGCTGATGCCCAGCACCGGACCCGGCATGACCGCTTGGCCGATCGTCGCCGTCACATTCGTCACACGCACAGGCCCCGGCTCGAACACCACCGAGCCGAGCGGCAGCTCGCGTGTCACCGGCGAGCCGTACCGCAGTATCACCGGCCGACCGCTGATCGCGTAGAGGGTTTGTCCGCTGGAGATCACCTGGCCGACCGCCGGCAGCTTCGTGAACGTCGAGCTCTGCCCGTACAGCGTGGCTGACGAGCGCGCCGTCGCCAAGCTCGCCTCGGCGCCCGCGAGCTGTTTTTCGGCCGATGAGACCTGCGCCCGATCGCCTTTGACCTTCATCGCGGCGGCCGATGAGCCCTGCACATCACCCGACGCCGCCTGTACGTCGCTCGCGCACAGGCCCGAGCTTCCGCCGCCCGGCGGAGAGCCGCTGGAAGCGCTTTCCGCTGCGCCATCGCCAGCGCAGTCGAGCGCCTCCTTCGCGCGGGCTGCCGAGACGGTCGCCTGCTGATCCGCGAGCGCTTCGCCGTCAGCCGCCAGCGACGCTCTCGCCGTGCTCAGCATCGCTTCGGCGTTCGTGACCGCCTGCTGCGCCTGCGACACCGCAGACGGCGGCGTCCCTGACGGCACGCGGATGCTCGACGAGCCCCCATAGCCGAGCGTCCCGCTCACCTGCGTCTGCGAAGACAGCGACTGGCGGGTCACCGTCGCAAGGGAGGTCGCGGTCGCGTTATCGCCAACACCACCCCCGGACTTGGTCGAGCCAGCGAAGGGATCGGTCGCGATCAGGACGACCACAGCCGCGACGAGCACCAGCCCGGCCCCCGCCAGCGCCCTCCGGCTTCGGCGGCTCATCGCAGGTTGCACGCCGCAGCCGCCCGCTCGAACGCCGGCGAGCTCGTGTCGATCGAGCTCGGGATTGCGAGGTAGTAGCCACCGCTGCCCACGATCCCGCTGTTGCCGGCCGAGTTCGATGGAGGCGAGGTGCTCGGATCGGGGAAGCCCGAGATCCCGTGCTTACGCATACATCCGGACACGTTGAGCATCCGCGCCTGCGCCTGCGAGGACGGAGGTCCGGAGCCCGGAGGCCCCTTCGGCAGCAGGCGCTGGCAGGAGTGCGCGGCGAACTGGAACGCGGGCGACCGCACGGTGCTCGGCGAGCCCAACCGGACTGTTTGGCCACTGACTTTCGGGTCGGGGAAGTTCGGCACCCCGTGCGAGCGGATGCACCTGGAGAACGCGACCCCCGATTCGACGGCGCTCACCGCGGACGCCGACGTGCTCGCGCTGTCCGTCGGGCTTGGAGAGTCTCCGCCGCATCCTGCCACCAGCACCGCGCTCAGGAGCGCCGCGGCGGCGAGCAGCCGCGCCCGCCGCGGGGGAGTGGGGGAGCTGTCCGTCGGACTGCCCGCGTCGGTCCCGGTTTCCATCAGTGGTTGTGCAGTGGGAACGCGCACGTGGCTGCCGCCCGCGTGAACACCGGCGACTGCTGGTCGATCGTGCTGGGGAAAAGGAGGATCACTCCTTCGATGTCGCTCAGCTCTACGATGCCGGAGCCGAGCGGGTTGGGCGGGGCTGAGGTCCGAGGGTCGGGGAAGTCGGAGACGCCGTGCCGGCGCATGCACCGCGCAATGTTCAGGAACCTCGCCAGCGTCTGCGGGGAGGGTGGGGGCCCCGAGCCGGGACCTTCCGGCACGAGCTTGTGGCACTTCGCCTGCGCCGCCTTGAACAACGGCGAATTGATCAATCCGCGCGCGTGGACGGGGAAGCCCCCGCTGCCGCTGCTCGGGTCTGGGAAGTTGGGCACGCCGTTGGCACGCACGCACTTGGCGAAGGCGACCATTGCCTGCTGGAGGCTCGCGGGGCTTTCAGGCGACGAGCCGCGGCCTTCGGAGCTCGCCGTTGAGGCACCCTTCCCGGAGGAGAGGTGGGCGACGCTGGGGCTCGTCGTCGAGGAGCCTCCGCAGCCAGCGAGCGCCAACGCGACGCTCAGAGGGGCCGCGGCGACGAGCAGACGCGCCCGTGGTGCGATAACGCTCTTGGTATGAATCCTGTGCGGCATCTGCTCTCCTTCGGGTCTGCTTGCGAGGGGTTTGCGTCCTCGCCCGGACCGGGTTCTACGCGGTGTGTTGTTTCGGCGCTGTTTCGCTCACCGAGGCCGGCAGCGGTTTTGTTTGACCGAGCCGGCGAAACAGCGTTGAAACACTGCGGCGCTACCTTCACCACAAGGAGCTATGGATGCGGGTGCTTGTGATCGAGGACGACGAGGAGCTGGCCGCAACGGTCGCCGCCGGCCTGCGCTACGCGCAGATGGCGGTCGATGTCGCGCTCGACGGCGAAGCTGGTTTGACGCGCGCGCTGGTCAATGATTACGACGTGATCGTGCTCGACCGCGACCTTCCTTCTCTCCACGGCGATGAGGTGTGCGCGAAGCTGGTTGCCGCCGGCGGGCGCAGCCGGGTGCTGATGCTGACCGGTGCGGCGGCGAATGAGGATCTCGTCGACGGGCTTGGACTCGGCGCGGATGACTACCTGCCCAAGCCATTCGACTTTCCCGTGCTGGTGGCTCGCATCGGCGCCCTGGCCCGCCGCGCGCAGCTCAGCATTCCGCCGGTGCTGGAGCACGGTGACGTCGTGCTCGATGCCGCCCAGCGCCGCGCGCAGCGCTCGGGCCGCGATCTGGAGCTGACACCCAAGGAGTTCGGGGCGCTGGAGCTGCTGCTCGCCGCCCACGGCCGGGTCGTCTCAGCCGAGGAGCTGCTCGAACGCGTGTGGGACGAGAACGCCGACCCGTTCACGGGCGCCGTGAGGATCGCCATCAGCCGGCTGCGCGCCAAGCTCGGCGATCCCGCCGTGATCGAGACCGTCGCGAAGGCCGGCTACCGCATCGGAGGGCAGTGATGGGCGTCCCGCACCTCCGGCTCGCACCATCCTCTTGGCTGCGGTTGCCTCGCCGCACGGCCCGGCTTCGCCTCACCGCTCTCTACGGCGGCCTCTTTCTCATCTCCGGCGTCGCGCTGGTCGCCACCACCTACGTCCTTTTCGAGCATGCGACTGAATACAGAGCGCCACGCCTACCGACCGTTCCTCATACCGCCGCCATCCAGCATCTCCAGCTTCCGCTTCCGCCCGCCAAGCCTCCCATCGCTCCAGGCCAATCGGTCGTGATCCAGCATCCGCATCAGCTGGCACAGGCTCAGCAGGATCTGGGGCAGGCTTATCAGGAGCTGGTACAGGGTGGGCCTCGGCTGATCTTCGGTGTGCCGGCTGAGCTGACACGGATCCGCCATCAGCTCGCACAGGCCCAGGATCAGCTGGCGCAGGGCCAGCACCAGCTGGCGGACGCGGTGCACCAGCTCGCACAGGTGGGGCCCGTCCAAGCCGCACAGCGCGCTGCCGACTCGCACCAGCTTCTGGTCAACTCAGGGATCGCCCTGGCGATCGTGGCCGTCCTCGCCGTCCTCGCCGGCTGGCTCGTCGCCGGCAGGATGCTGCGACCGATCCGGACCATCACGCGCACGGCCCGAAGGATCTCCTCCACCAGCCTGCACGAGCGCCTGGCCCTCGACGGCCCGCAGGACGAGCTCAAGGAACTGGGGGACACCCTCGATGACCTGTTCGGGCGGCTCGACGCCGCGTTCGAAACGCAGCGTCAGTTCGTCGCCAACGCCTCACACGAGCTGCGCGCGCCGCTGACGCGCCAGCGAGCCCTGATCCAGGTCGCGCTCGCCGACCCAGACGCGAGCTTCACCTCGTTGCGCACGGCCCACGAGCGCGTGCTCGCCTCAGAGGTTCAGCTCGAGCAGATGATCGACGCGCTGCTGGCGCTCACCCGCGGCCAGGGCGCGCTCGAGCGCCTCGAGCACGTTGACCTCGCGGTCATCGCCTCAGAGGCTCTGCTTGCGCGCGAGTCAGAGGCGGTGGGACGCCACCTCGACGTTCGCGCGACGCTGGCCACAGCACCGACCACTGGCGATCCGCGCCTGGTCGAGCGCTTGGTCGCCAATCTGCTCGATAACGCGATCCGCCACAACATCCCCCAGGGAAACGTCGAGATCGCGACCGGCATCCGCCACCAGCGCGCATTCCTGACGCTCGCAAACAGCGGCCCGGCCGTGGCACCCGAGCAGATCCGGCGTCTCTTCCAACCCTTCCAACGACTCAACGGCGCCCGTACCCAGCACACGGGCGGACACGGACTGGGACTCTCCATCGTCCAAGCGATCGCGACCGCGCACCGTGCCGAGCTCACCACGAGCGCGCGACCGCAAGGCGGACTCACCATCGAGCTCTCGTTCCCGCCGAGCAGCGGCGCGTGTGGGATGACGCGGTGATGACACCGCTTGGCGATGTCCCAGCGGCTGAGACACGAAAACGCTCGTCCGGGCTGGGGGCCGTGACCGTCCGGCGCTGCAAGAATGGGGCATGTGCGCGCAGTGCGGCTGCGGATAACACTAGGATTCCGCTCAGTGGATCTATACGTCTGTTATGGCACCTTTGGTCCGGCTGAGCGTCATCCCTGCGCAAAGGCCCATCGAGCACTCATCGCCGCTGGCCTTCGGCCAAAGGTCATACGGACCTACGGGTGCTACGGCACCGACCGCTTCTTCAGCGGACGGCGAGCGATCAAGAGCCTGACGGGCAACTACAAGGTCCCGACGCTCGTGCTCGACGACGGTACCGTCATCGACGAGTCGCAGAACATCATCGCCTGGGCCACGGAGCAAGCCTCGGCTCAGCGGGTCAGGTCAGACGCTCGACTCTGATCGTCTTCAGGACCGAATCGCCGTTGTCGGTGTCGGCCAGCGTGAACGTCGCTGAGAGCTTGTCGCCCTTGGTCGAGAGCGCCGAAACCGCGCCCTTGGGGACATCGAGGACGATCGTCGTCGGGACACCTACGGCGACGCTCGCGCGCACCCCCGGCACCGGGTCGTACTTCGACTTCTTCTTGCCGTGCGCAGGCTTCGACACGACCGTGATCCCCGCGCTGAGGATCGCGTGCACTGCGCCGCTGCAGGTCGCCACCAGCGTCAGTGTCGCCTTGCCCTTAAGCTTCCCGTGGACCCGCTTCGGTAGCGCGGCCTTGCTGCTGGAGGCGCGCAATGTGCAGGTCGGCGCGTTTCCAGGGTTGCTGGTTGTGCCGGTCGTGCCGCCCGTGGATCCGCCGCCGCCCGAACCGCCGCCACCTGAGCCTCCAACGGGCGGCGCGGTACCGGGATCGTTGAGCGTGACGCTCGTCATGCCGCTGAAGGTGACGGGGTCGACGCCGGGTGCGTCGAGCTGACCACTCGATGCGTTGGTCGGGCCCGAAACCACACGCCCCTGGGCGTTGTAGGTCAGCGCCGCCGGAGTGCTAACACCCGTGAACGTCATTGTCGTTGCCGACGAGGGCGTGACATTGAAGCTCTGGCCGCCGGTGATCGACGCGCTCGAGGCGCCGGAGTAGACGATCGTCCCGGTGCCCTGCGCCGCGATCGTGCTTGGGGTGACCGTCCAGGCATCGCTCGTGTCGGTGTCGGTAATCGAGACGCTCGGGGCAGACAGTTCGGCGCTGTTGGCACTCGCAGCGGTGATGCCGTGGGCGTCCAGGGCGATGCTCTGACCGCTGATCGTGCCGGTGGGTTCGAGTGAGCCCTCGCCGTTGGTCACGTTGACCGAACCACTCGCGTCGATAGCGCCGAGTTTGGTAGGCACGTAGAAGAGGTAGGCGCTGATGTTTCCGTCGGTCGCGGTTGCATTCAACGTGTTGCTCACAGCATTGGCTCCGGGCAGCGACACTGCGGTTGCGTTGACACTGAGCGTCGCGGCGCCTACGCTGCCGCCGCTCTCAGCAACCGTGCCGCCGCTGGACGTGAGGCTCGCGTCATCGGTCGCCTGCGACTCGGCCTCGACGTCGATGTTGCCGGAATTGCGGATCGCGAAGTCATCGGAACTGGAGATGCCCTGGACATCAAGAGTTCCTTCGTTGTCGTACAGGTCGACAACACCGGACCCGGAACTGCCCTCGAATGCCGCGACCTTGTTGTCTTCGTTCTCCAACGTCGTCGAGCCGCTGGAGATGTTGGAGGTGGTCAACGTGTCGGCTGTGATCGTGGCCGAGCCTGTGTCCTGATCAATCGTGCCGCCGGAGGTAGCCAGTGAGAGCGTGCCGCCCACGCTGGCCGCACCGCTGACCGTCAGGCCGCCGACTGCCGAGAGCGTCGCACCGCTGTCCGCGTTGAGACCGGTGAGCGTTAGCGCCGTTTCGTCGGCGAAGCTCACCGCCCCGCCGGTGGAGGTGGCGTGAAGATTGGCCACCTCGTTGCCGAGGCTACTGAGTGTGGTCGAACCGCTGCTTTCGACGGTCAGCGCGCCGGCGGTGATCGCGGCTGCTTGAGTGATCGTCGTCGCGGCGTGCAGTTCGAGGTTGCAGGAGCCGAGATCGATCGTGTGGTTGATGTCGACATCACCGCCTGCCTCGTCGAACGTCAGCGATGCGCCGCCGCAGCTTGTCGGCGCCAGCGCAGCGTTGACGTCTATGGACCCTGCGTCACCGCTCGGATCGGTAACCACGACCGACTTGCCTTCCTCCAAGCAGACTTCGATCTGGTCGACGTTGACGATCACGGCCGAGCCCGGCGTGTTGGCTTGGAACGTGCAGCCGCCGTTGGTGACCGTCACGCCAGCGTCTGAGCCGGTATCGATGGCCAGACCCCCGGCAGCGAGCGCGGAGCCCGGCACAAACAGCGACGCCGCGCAGACCAGGGTGAGCGTGAGGGCCGCGCGAAGCACCGCCGCATATATAGCGGGTCGAACCCGCATCTTGCGCTAGCGGGTTGACAAGATCCGCGCCCCATGTCTCGAGGTTGGGGGACATAACTCTGCTTCGTCGAACTTGGGGGTGTGGAGCGGGCGGAGGCGGAGGCGGTCTACGACGCGGGGCGTGAGGCTGTAGTTGAGATGCTGTTGGCGATGGATCGCCCAGATCCGGCAGCTGGAGGCGCGGGTGGAGAAGCTGGAGCGCGAGTTGGCCAAGAATTCGCGTAACTCCTCGTTGCCGACGAGAGCTCTGATCCTCCGGGCAAGCGGCGGCCTGCGCGGGCAAAGGGTCGTTTCTAGCCGTGTGCAGGGCGCCCAGCCTGGGCACGAGGGACGTGGCCGTGAGCTGCTGCCGGCTGTGCGCGGTGGATGAGCTCGTCGAGTACTGGCCTGAGCGCCGCGAGTTGGGTAGGCCGCCAACGCTTCCAGGTTGACATAACATCTATTATCGGGCGTGGCATTAACGTCTATGCCGCACTCTTGGCCCATCATGCGCCGAAGGCGCCGCCGTCGCCTCGGCGATACTCGGCTCATGGCGATCGAGCTAGACATCGAGGGATTCGTCGGACCCTGGGCGACCAAGAACGCGCAAGGGCTCATGCTCGCGACCAACACAGCCGATGTGGTCCGAGCGGCGACGACGGTGGGCGGCCCCGTCAAGGGGACCGTCTGGCACCGCTCACTGCGCCGGGCCGCGATCGCCGGTGAGGTCCTGGCTGCGCTCGTCGGCGCGGGACGCGCGGCCCCGCTTTTGACCTCGTCGCTGTACCGCAATCTGGAGACGACCGAGAAGAGCGGCGTCTCGTATCGGCTCGGCATGGCGTTTGCGGCGATCGCCTCCGAACACGTGCTCGACGTCCGGCTCCTCGAGCATCTCAACCGCACGAACTCGACGCTGGCGCCCGGGAGCCAGCGCCGCGCCGACCTGTACGGGATCGATCGCGCCGGAAAGACCCATGTGGTGGAGGCGAAGTCGAGGACCTATGGCTTCAGCGCCGGCGACGTGAGCTACGCCAAGAGCCAATCGCTCAACGTGAACATCGTCCCCCGACGCGGACGCTCCGTCCGCCCATCGACGCGGGCGGCGTCGCTGGCTGATCTCTCGAGGACCCCGATCTCGGTGCTCCTCGCCGATCCGGCCGGAGAGGCTGAAAGCGAGGTCACGTACGTTGTCGACCTCGACCGGCTCATCCAAGTGCACTACTCGGCGGTCCCGGACCTCATAGAGGTGCACGGCGGGCCACAGCCGCCGCCCGCATCGAACGTTGCGCCTGACATCGTCGGCGCGTTCCTGCCGGGAACCAGCATCTGGCTCGGCATCGACGCCGCGCTGCTCAAGCCAACGCTAGTCTCATGGCGAGCGCACTTTCGTGACCTCCAGTCCACTGAGAGCGACGCCGATGAAAACGACGAGCGCGTCAGCTACGGACGCGACGGCCACATCCTCCAGGTCGGTGCCGAACTCGCTCGGACATACGAGTGGTCAGAGCCCGATGCCGACCACGGGCAGGAATAAGTTCGCTATAATCCCGTCGCGCCCGGTGGGTCGCGAGGCGTGCCGCAGACCCGCCGAACGACGGAAGTAGGTCCCACACGCTCAAGCGGTCTCTGCCTCGCTCGTTGCCAGATGCAAGACCCTACCTCGGCCCGCCACGCGGAAGTCTCGAAACGCGAGGAAGCTTCGCGAAAAGCCGACCCCGGTCTCACATGGATGAGACGTTTTCGTCCTACATGACTGAGATTTGGCTGTCTCACATCGGTGAGAGGTCGCACGGCCTGCTAGGGCTGGTCCTGGATGTGTGCGGCGATAACCAGATGGCCGGAGGTGCTCAGCCAGTCCAGCGCTATGTCCTGCTCGCGGACACGAGCCTGGCCGATGCTCTCCAGTGCAGATTCGGCCTCATCTTGCTGTAGGCCAGGGCTGGTGAGCAGCTGCGTCGTGCCGAGCGCCATAACCCAGACCTTCACGTAATAGTCGCCGTGTTGAAAAGGCAATTGCATCCATCCCTACTCGAGCGCTATTGGTGTAGATACGACGCGAAAGCGCCCATCATGGAACTGAACCACCACCGAGGTCGTATATCGAGTTCCAGCTAGGTCAGCATAGCCGCATACAATCGTGAACGTGGGGTCATCTGGCCCGTCGAGTTCGACGTGGCCGAACTCTAGTAGGGCTGTGTGGCCGGGTGGCAGCGCGCCACTGTCCCAAGGCCGTGGAGAAGTTGCTCCCGGATCGAGTCTGGCTCGAATGTCGATCGCTGGCCCGTTACCGGAGTTGCGGACAACGAGCCGGACCGTACTGCCGAGCACCTGCAGGATCGGCCCTACTCGACTCATGTCAGAGTCCGGAACTAGCACCGGACGGAACTGGGCGGCAACGTCTTCTGATGTCCTCCTAGCCAGCTCCGTCGTCTCCACTGCGAGCTTCTTCGTCTCCACTGCGAGCTTCGACGTATGTTTGGCGACTACAAAGGTTGCAACGGCGAGCAATATCGTCCCGATGCCGACGAACGTAGACCACCCAAAGTTGAAACCTTCAGTGTTGAGCGTCGTATGGATGTCGACGATCGGCTGCGCCAAGGACATGCGGCGGGGAGTCTAAGGCCGCGGCTCGACGGATTCCGACTGCGCGGCAGCTTCATCCGGTGCCGGGCGTTCGGGGGGATTCATGCCAGGGCCTCCAGAAGTACCCGAGCGCGTATGCAGAGAACCTTCGGGCTGTCAATCTGATGCGATGATCGAGGATCTGCAAGCCGTGATCGCCACGATCGTCGACGTTGAGCGCCGTTTTCGAGAGGAGTAGGCACGGCATACCACCGCGATGGCCAAACTGCGCGCCGAGCTGGAGCCGCCCCGAGCTGGAGCCGCCTGTTGTCCGGTCCGCGCCAACGAGCTGGGGTCAGCGTGACCGCGCTATCAAAGGCCCTGGGTGCGAGCCGCGGCCGCATTAATCGGATGCTGGAGCGGCTACGTCCAAACCATCGCACATTGGAGGGTAATGGGTCAATTTAACCCCGAGGGTAGTGGGTTAGTTTGACGGTGACTCCCGAGTGCAAGGGCTCTGCACCAAAATGCGGCTTTGGCTGCAACATGCTCGCGACCATCTCGTTGGTTCACCGCCACGATCACGCCGGCCGCGCCCGGCTACGCAACGCTCCGCGCGAGCGGTAGCTAACGAACAGTCCGACCGGGTTCGAGCAAGCTCCCCCGTCTCCCCTGGTCGCCGTCCGGCCGTCCCTGCCGTCATCTACCGTGAAGCCATGCCGCCCCAACCCGACACCCGCAGCCTCGGACGCGTCTTCGATGAGGTCGCCGAGGACTATGACCGTCATCGCCCGACCTACCCGGACATGCTCGTCGAGCGGGCGTGCGAGGGCATCGGTCCCGGCGCCGCGGTGCTCGAGATCGGCTGTGGCACGGGACAGCTCACACGCAGCCTGCTGGGCCGCGGGCTGAGGGTGACAGCCGTGGAGCCGGGCCAGCGACTGATCGTGCGAGCTCGCGATCAGCTGAACGGCGTCGGCGATGTGCAGTTCGTCAACGCGCGCCTGGAGGACGCCTCGCTGCCGCGTGCCCAGTACTCGACTGTGTTCTCGGCGTCGGCGATCCATTGGATCGATCCGGATGTGAGCTGGCGCAGGGCGGCCGACGCGCTGGTGGACGGCGGGAGTCTTGCTCTGGTCTCGTACTTCGGGCTCGACGATCCCCGCAGCGCCGATGATCAGCAGGCGCTGCGTGCCGCCATGACGACGGTCGCGCCCGAATTTGCCGCCGATTGGCCCACTACCGCGACCTCGCCGGCACCCTCGCCGGCGTTGCGGCCCGGCGCGAGAACCTCTCGGAGGTGTGGGCGTGGCTGGGGGGCTATGAGATCGCGCGCGGGTATGCGGCAGACCTGTTCGATGACGCGCAGGTCGTCGCAGTGCCGACGCAGCTGGAGCACACCGCTGACGAGCTCAACGCTCTGCTCGGCACCATGTCGTTCTGGGCAGGGCTGTCACCCCTACAGCGGGACGCTCTCGTCGCCGAGAACCAAGCCGTCCACCAGCGGCTAGGACGGCCGATCCGCTCCAGCGCAGTCGCCTGCCTGGTCGTTGCACGGCGCCAGCCTCGCACCTAACAGCGTGCTCCTCAGCTGGGACCGTCGTGTCGCTACCGTCAGGCGTGTGACGACCCAACGCATGGACCACGTGGGCATCGTGGTCGACGACCTCGCGGCCGCGACGGCGTTCTTCGTCGAGCTCGGACTCGAGCTGCAGGGCGAGGGGTCTGTAGAGGGCGGTTGGGTGGATCGCGTGGTGGGGCTCGAGGGCGTCCGGGCGGAGATCGCGATGATGGAGACCCCGGACGGCCACGGACGGCTCGAGCTGACGAAGTTTCACGCCCCGTCGGGCCGGGGTGGCGACCGGCACGCGCCAGCGAACACCCTGGGCATCCGCCATGTGGCATTCGAAGTCGATGACATCGACGCTGTCGTCACTGGTTTGCGAGCCCGCGGCGGGGAGCTTGTTGGCGAGGTTGAGCGCTACAAGGACAGGTACCGGCTCTGCTACGTCCGCGGCCCCGAGGGGATCATCGTCGAGCTGGCGGAGCAGATCGGCTGAGGCTCCGGCCAGGGTGCCAAACCGCCTCAGCGACCGTCGCGAGCTCGCTCGCCCCTCCCCCCTTCGGCAGCCCGTGCTCACAGCGGCCGCTCCCGGACGACCTCGGTCGGCGAGGGATATCTTCTGGGCATGCAAGGCGACGGCGCTCAAGTGGTGTGGATGCCCGGTGGCGTTCGCAACGAAACCCAGCTCACCGGAGAAGACACCGACGGCGCGTTCTGCCTGCTCGTCGACGAGCCGCCGGCGGGGTGGTCGCTGCCGGCCCATCGACACCGCAACGAGGCTGAGACGATCCACATCGTCGATGGCGACTTCGAGATCGTGGTCGATGGAGTGCGATCTGAGCTAACAGCCGGGCAGACGATCCACGTTCCCCGCGGCGCGGTCCATTCGAGCGCCAACATCGGCAAACGCGCTGGGCGCCGCCTGCTGCTCTTCAGTCCCGCAGGTATGGAGCGTTTCTTCGCGGAAGCTGGCGCACTGACGCCTGACAGCGACCTCGAGCCGGCGGACACGCTCGCCTGCGCCACCCGTCACGGCTGGGAGTTCATCAGCCAACCCTGAGCGGCGCGGTTGCCCCGCTGCTCGCGAGCCCCATCGCGTTGGAGACCGGCGCGCGCGGCTACCCGGCGCTGCGCCCAATGCTCCCCGCGCGGTAACCGCGGCGTTCACCGGCGCGCGCGAGCGGGGGGATCACCAGGCGCTGGACCGCCGGCGGCGGCAGCGGTGCGAGGAGCGTGACCATCTCGCGGTAGTGGTGGATCATGACGGCGGCTCGCAGCAGGCCGTCGATGCTGCGCGGGAGCGCGCGGCGCGTGATCCCGCCCGCGCGCGAGAGTGCCGCGGCGTCCTCGAGGAACTCCTGGAGCGTGGACGGTGGCGTGGCCTGGCACACGAAGCGCGCCACGTCCTCGCCGCGGTTGCGAAACGCATGGCGGGTGCCCGCAGGGACGATCACCGTCGTGCCCGGCTCCGCGACGCCCCACCGCCGTCCGGCGAGGAACTCGGGCTGTCCCTCCACCACCTCGAAGCGCTCTTCCATTGCGGGGTGAATGTGCGGGGTGACGCCCCCTCCCGGATCGACCCAGGTCTCGACATGAAGGATCTCGTCACCGTCCTCGGTCGTGCGCCAGAAGCGGCTGCGCATCCTCAGGACGGGGTCCACCGCGAGCTCGGAAGTTAACTCGTCGTTGGCTGTCATCGCTGCCTCCGATCGCTTGACTGAGCTGGTCGCCACTAGGATATACCTAATGCCCACTAGGTTGTCAGCGTCCGCTCCACGCAAGCGCCTCACAGCGGCCGCGCGCCGTGAGGTGATCGAGCAGGCTGCCATGCAGGTGTTCGCCGAGCGTGGCTATCACGGTGCGGCGATGGACGAGATCGCGCGCCGCTCCGGCGTGACCCCGCCGGTGATCTACGACCACTTCGAGTCCAAGCCGGCGCTGCACCGCCGGCTGCTGGAGCGCACGCGCGACGAGCTGCTGGCGATGTGGCGCGAGAACCTCCGCGGCGGCGGCACGCTCGAGCAACAGGTAGCGCGAGCGTTCGACGCATGGGCGCGCTATGTCGAGGCCCATCCGTATGCCCCACGCATGTTCTTCCGCGAGACCACCGGCATCCCCGAGGTGCGCCGGATTCACCGCGAGATCGCCGCGGACGCCAATGGCGCGCTCGCCGAGATCCTCGGCGGGCTCGCCGGCGCCACGCATCTCCGGGCGCAAGGCGCGTCGTCGGCGCTTGCGATGGTCTCCGAGGTGATCCGCGGCGGACTCACCGAGTTGGCGATCTGGTGGAGCGAGCATCCCGAGATCCAGCGCGAGCAGATCGTCGCCACCGCGATGAACACCGTCTGGATCGGGTTCGAGCGCGTGAGCCGCGGGGATACCTGGCGCCCCTCCTGACCGCGGCGGCGGCCCCTGGCACTACGCTCAGGCCTATGCCATCGCGGGGCATCCTCGCCAGCGCACAGGGCACGGCGACACAGCCGCTGCGCCGTCGTGTGGATGCTTCGCGCAGATCGGCTCAGAGCCTGCGTCGCCTCCCCCAGGCACAAGATGATGCCCCCGCCTGGTCACGCCCGGCGCTGATCGCAGTCGTCGCGCTCGCGGCCGCCCTGATGCTCCTCGACGTGACGCGCAGTGGCTACGGCAACACCTACTACGCCACCGGTGCGCTCGCCGCGAGCCACAGCTGGAGCGCGCTCTTCAACAACGCCGCCGACCTCGGCGGCTACGTCAGCCTCGACAAGGGCCCCCTGCCCGACTGGCTGACGGGCCTGTCCGGCCGGGTGTTCGGCTTCGGCAGCTTCAGCGTGATGGTCCCGAATGCTCTGTACGGCATCGCCACGGTGGTCGTGCTGCATGACGCCGCACGACGCGCGCTCGGTCACCAGATCGCGATCGTCGCCGCGCTGGTGATGGCGCTCACCCCTGTGGCGGTGCTCGTCGGCCGTTACAACGCTCCCGACGCGCTGCTGATGTTCCTGCTGGTGTGCGCTGCCTGGGCCTTGACCGTCGCCGTCGAGTCGGGGCGCTTGCGCGAGCTGTTTCTGTGTGCGGTGCTCGTGGGCCTCGCGTTCAACACGAAGATGCTCGAGGCCTACCTCGTGCTGCCGGCGCTCGCGCTCGCCTACCTGGTCACTGCGCGTCGGTCGCTGCGCACGCGGCTGGGCGAGCTGGCGCTCGCCGCGGGCGTGACGCTGCTCGTTAGCCTCCTGTGGTTCGCGAGCATGATGCTCGTGCCGGCGGGCGATCGTCCTTACGTCGGTGAATCGAGCGGCAACTCGTGGTTCAGTTTGATCCTCGAAGGCAACGGCATCGAACGCGTCACCGGCAGCGCCGGCGCGTTCGCCCGCAAGTTCGAGAGCAACCTGCTGTACCTCTTCTCTCGCCACGTCGCCGGTCAGATCGCGTGGCTTCTCCCCCTCGCGCTCGTCGGGCTCGTTCTCGGCCTGCTCACCACGAGGAGCTCGCGCCGGAACGACCTCGCCTTCGGCGCGTACGTGTTGTGGGGCACGTGGGCGCTCGTCGGCTGTGTCGTGCTCAGCTTCTCCGCGGGTACGCGACACGCCTATTACACATCGCTGCTCGCGCCGGCGGTGGCGACGCTCGCCGCGGCGGCGCTCGTGACGTTGTGGCGCTCCGCCCGCGGCTCGCCGATCGCCGCGACCGGCCTCGCGTTCGCCGTCGCCGCCACATCTGGCGTCAGCTTCGCGGTGCTCTCGGACTCAGCCGATTTTGTTCCGTGGCTGCGGTGGGTGGTGCTCGGGTGTGGCGCTGTCGCCGGTGCGGCGATCCTCGCGCCGCATCTGCACGCGGCCTTGCGCAGGCGGGCGATCATGGCCTTGGCGCTCGGCGCAGCCGCGGTCGCAGCGCTAGGCGGACCCGCCGCGTACTCGCTCGCAACCGCCACTCGCGACCACACGGGCTATGACCCGATCGCCGGCCCGGGCCCCACCGAGCACACGTCAGCAGGCGCCGCCGGGCACTCCGAAGAACTGACGCCGGCGCAGAGCGTCGCGGTGCTGACCTCGTACCTGCAGGCACATCGCGGTCACACCCGGTTCCTGCTCGCGGCCACCGATGCCAAAACCGCCGATCCGATCGCGATCGCCGCACGCCAGTCGGTGATCACGATCGGTGGCTTCAGCGGGTCCGATCCCGCGCCCAAGGCCGGGCAGCTCGAGCGGCTGGTCAGCTCCGGCGAACTGCGCTATGTCCTGCTCGACGCCTCGCGTGTGATGCCGACGTCAGCCGCAGAGAGAGCGATATCAGCGCCGACCTGGGTGGAACGCCACTGCTCGCGCGTGCCGTCTGCCTCGGTCCTTCCGCGCTCGGGCCAGCCGACGCCGTCGATCGACTCGAAGCTCGCCCTGTTCGAATGCGCCGGCACGTAACCTGAAAGCAGCATGCTCTCCGCCGTTTACGAGCTCGTCGATGGCGACGTGCACAGGCACGGCGCGTTGCGTCACGCCCACCCCCACTCCGGCCCGCACGAGCACGGTTCCCGCTCCCATGCTCACTCGCACGGACACGAGCACCCGCACGCGCACGGTGAGTCCCACGCGCACGGCCACGCGCACGGCCACTCGCACGGCCTCGTCGACGAGAGCATCAAACGCTCGCGCGAGGGCGTTCGCACCGTCGCGCTCGCGCTGGCGATCCTCGGCTGCACGGCCGCGGCGCAGGCGCTCGTGTTCGCGCTCACCGGCAGCCTCGCGCTGCTCGCCGACCTGATCCACAACGGCGGCGACGCGCTGACGGCGATCCCGCTCGGCATCGCATTCGCTCTGCGCTCCGAGCGCGCCGAGCGCCTGGCCGGCCTGGCGGTCGTGGCTGCGATCTTCCTCTCAGCGTGCGTGGCCGCGTATGAGGCGATCGTGCGCCTCATCCACCCATCCACGCCCGATCATCTGGCAGTGCTCGCGCTCGCCGGCGCCGTCGGGTTCGCGGGTAACTGGCTCGCGGGGCTGGTGCGGACACGCGCCGGGCGCCGGCTGCACAGCCCAGCGCTGATCGCGGACGGCGATCACGCGCGGGTCGACGCGTACGTCTCGCTCGCCGTCATCGCCAGCGCGCTCGCGATCGCCGCCGGCGCGCCGATCCTCGATCCGGTCATCGGCCTCGGCATGACCGTCGTGATCCTCCGCATCACGCTCGATAGCTGGCGCACGGTGCGTGGGCACCACTCGCACTAGCCCGTCGGCGGCGCGTCGGGCCCGCCACGCGCATCGCGATAGCTACGCCAGCGGCGACGGCGGGATCCGGGTGCTGCCGTGAATCCCATCGATGCGCAGCAGTAGCTCGTCTATGTAGCACCACGACCACACCTCACCCGGCTCGATCGAGCGAATCAGCGGATGGCCGCTGCTGTGAGCATGGCCGCTCGCGTGGCGGTTGGGTGAGTCATCGCAACACCCCACCTGCCCGCACTCCAGGCAGATGCGCAGGTGCAACCACTGACCGCCGGTCGCGAGGCATTCCGCGCAGCCGTCGACCGACTCCGGCAGCTCGGTGATCTTGACGTGGTCAAGGTGCGTGCAGTCCGCCATCCAGGATCCTCCGTTCGTCTGCGATCAGGCTAACGCGAAATCCCGCCGTTCGCAGTTACCATCCCGCCCGTGACCGATCACGTCGTGCGGGCCGTGTCGCTCGAGCACACACGGCCGTTGCGGCAGGCCGTGCTCAGACCGCATGAAGCGGTCGCCGAGCAGGCGTCGAGCGAGCCAGAAGATGCGTTCGCGGTGGGCGCGTTCGACGGGGATGAGCTCGTCGCCGTCGGTCTGATCGCCCCCGACGGCGAGCCTGGCGGCTGGCGTATACGCGGCATGGCCACGGCTCCCGCCGTGCGCGGCACGGGCGCGGGCTCAGCGGTGCTCGACGCGCTGCTGCGCCATGCGGCCGCGGAGGGCGCTCAGCGCGTCTGGTGCAACGCACGCACGCCGGCGCGCGGCTTCTACGAGCGCGCGGGCTTTCGCGTGGTCTCGGAGGAGTTCGAGCTGCCGATGATCGGACCGCACGTGGTGATGGAGCTTTGCTTGCACGCTTGAATAATTTGTTTGGCATGCCATAATCTTTTTTCATGGCGACCAAGGACCAGTTGCGCACCCCCGCCATCGAGGACTACTGCAAGGCGATCTTCTCGCTCGAATCGCGCGGCGATGAGCACGTGTTGACCAACGCCTTGGCCGAGCGCCTGGCGATCACACCCGGCTCGGTCTCGGCGATGTGCAAGCGACTGGACGAGCTCGGCGTGATCACGCATGTCCCCTACCGGGGCGTGCGCCTGACGAGCGACGGACGGCGCGTGGCGCTCGAGGTGATCCGCCATCACCGCCTGCTCGAGAGCTATCTCGCCAACGCCCTCGGCATGCCGTGGGACCGCGTGCACGACGAGGCGGAGGTCCTCGAGCACGTTCTCTCCGATGACCTCGAGGAGCTGATCGCGGCGAAGCTCGGACACCCGACCGTCGATCCCCACGGCGACCCGATTCCCAACGCGGACCTCGAGATCGAAGAGCGCGCGACCGACCGCATGGAGAGCCTGCAGCCCGGTGACGAGGGCCTGTTCGTGCGCGTGTCCGATTCCGACCCCGAGATGCTGCGCTACCTCGCCGAGCGCGGCATCTCCCCGGGCGACCGCTTCGAGGTGCGCGAGCGCCAGCCGTTCGGCGGACCGCTGTTCGTGCGCTTCGGCGAGCGCGAGCACGCGATCGGCGGCCAGCTCGCGGGCGCGATGCGCGTCGAGCTCGAGCGCACGTCCGGGCAGGCGGCGCCTGCGAGTCGCGAGGGAGCGACGCCGTGAGCACGCCCGAGGTCACCGTCCCCTCCTCCCCGCTCCTGCGCCATCCGCTGCTGACCGACGAGGATCACGCGCGCTCGCACGACCGCGCGCGCGTGCATCACGCGCGCAAGCACAGCAGGCGCTGGTATCTGCTGTGGCTGCTCGTCGGGCCGGGGATCCTCGCGATGCTCGGCGAGAACGACGGGCCGAGCATGATCGCCTACGCCTCCGACGGCGCGCAGTACGGGCTCGGGTTCTTCGTGCCTTTCATCCCGATCCTGTTCGCGATGGCCTATGTCTGCCAGGAGATGTGCATGCGCGTGGGAGCCGTCACGCACCGCGGCTACGGCGAGCTCGTGCTGCAGCGTTACGGCCGCGTGTGGGGATGGTTCGGCGCGGGCGATCTCACGCTCACCAACCTCGTGACGCTCGTCGCCGAGTTCGTCTCGATCCGCGTCGGGCTCGCGTACTTCCACCTCGGCGCCGGCGTGGCCGTCGCGCTCGGGCTCGCGCTGGTGGTTTTCACCCTCAGCGGCGGTCGCTACTGGCGCTGGGAGCGGATCGTGCTCGGGATGGCGCTCTTCAACGGGCTGTTCCTCGTGGCGGCGATCCTCGTCAAACCGCACGTCGGCGCGCTCGTGAGCTCGTTCGACTTCACGCCGTTTCCCTCGGGCAGCTTCAACACGCTGCTGTTGCTGCTGGCCTCGACCATCGGCGCGACGGTGACGCCGTGGATGATCTTCTTCCAGCAGAGCGCGTCCGCCGACAAGGGCATGACTCCCGGCGACGTCAAGCACGGCCGCTACGACACCGCCGCCGGCGCCGTGCTGGCAGCGATCTTCGGCATAGGCGCGCTCGTCGCCGGCGCGGCGCTGCTCGCGCATGACGGATCTGGCATCCAGGGGTTCGCCGGCGCCGGGTTCCCCGAGGCGCTCAAGCACGTCGCGGGCGCCGGCGCCGGCAGCGTGTTCGCGCTCGGGCTGATCGAGGCCGGCGCGGTCGCGATCCTCACGATCTCCGCCAGCACCGCCTACGCGGCCGGCGAATGCGTTGGCGTCTCGCACAGCTTCAACAGCTCGCCACGCGGCGCCGCGGTCTTCTACGTGGCCAACATCGGAGTCGCGCTGCTGGCGGCCGTCGTGATCCTGATCCCCGGCGCGCCGCTGCTGTCGATCGTGCTCAACGCCAACGTGCTCGCGACCGTGCTGCTGCCGGTCAGCCTCGTGCTGATGTTGATGCTCGCCAACGACAGAGGCCTGATGGGCTCGTGGGCCAACAGGCGCTCGACCAACGTGATCGGGATCGCCGTGATCGCGTTCGTCGGTGTCTGCGGCGCCGCCTACGGCATCGACTCGTTCCTGCAGACCGTCCACGTGATCGGCTCATGAGCGGCGACGCGCCATTCATCGACGCCGCGCCGCCGAGCAATGGGGTCGCGCAGCATGAGCCCGAATGGCGCGAGCACGCGAGCGACGAGCTGGTCATGCACCTCGAGCGCGACCAGTTCGTCGCCGAGACCTCCAGACCGGTGGCGCGCGCCGCGCTCAGCTCGCGCACGATCGCCGCGCTGTGGGCGCTGCGCGTGTTCGTCGTGCTGGTCAGCCTGATGGTCGTCTACACGTTCGTCGAGCAGTTGCACTGACGGCACCGAGCGGGCGCCAGCGCTCAGTTGATGAGCAGACGCACGATCGCGAACACGCCGACCACCACGATCACCGCGCGCAGCGCGTCCGGCGGCAGCCGGCGCCCGTAGCGCGCACCGAGCTGTGCGCCCACGATCGCGGTGCACGCGATGATCGCCGCCGGCCCCACTGCGACGTGCGCGGCGAACACGAAGTACACGCCCGCCACGCCGTTGACGAGGCCCACGAGCACGTTCTTGAGCGCGTTCGTGCGGTGCAGGTCCTGCGCGAGCGCCACGCCGAGGATGCCGAGCAGCAGGATGCCCTGCGCCGCGCCGAAGTAGCCGCCGTAGACACCTGTCACGTAGACCGCCAACGGCACGAGCACAGCGCCCTTGCGCTCGAGGTCGATCTCGCGTGTGCTCAGCCAGCGCGCCAGGCGCGGCTGCAGCACGGTCAGCACGAGCGCGACCGCGATGAAGACCGGCACGATCGCCTTGAACGCCGAGGCCGGCAGCACCAGCAGCAGCACCGCCCCAGTGATCCCGCCGGCGAGCGAGCACGCGCCGAGGCGGATGGCGCGTTCGCGCTGGCCCGCGAGCTCGCGCCGGTAGCCGATCGCCCCGGACACCGAGCCGGGTACCAGCCCGATGGTGTTCGTGACGTTCGCCGTCACCGGCGCGTAGCCGAACGCCAGCAGCACCGGGAAGGTGATCAGCGTGCCGCTGCCCACGAGCGTGTTGATCGCGCCCGCCGCCAGGCCCGCGATCGAGAACGCGACGACTTCGCCGAGGCTCATTCCACGTCAGCCCGGAGCGAGCTTGGCTCTAGGGTTACTGGCATGGACGTCGAGAAGGCTATCCGCACTCGCCGCACGCACAAGGCGTTCGCGCCACAGCCGCTCGATGCGGCAGTGCTCGACGAGCTGTTCGAGCTGGCCAGCTGGGCGCCCAACCACCACCTCACCAACCCCTGGCGGTTCCGCGTGCTCGGTGTGCGCACGCGCGAGCGGCTGATGGCCCTGGCCGAGTCCGAGCAGCCCGGGGCTGCCGTCAAGCTGGCGCGCGCGCCGACGCTCGTGGCGGTCAGCACCCACCAGGGCGGCGATCCTGCGCAGGATCGCGAGGATCTGCTGGCCACCGCGGTGGCCGCGTATCTGGTGCTGCTTGGCGCGCACGCCAAGGGGCTCGCCGGCTACTGGCGGACGGTTCCGCTGCTGGACGATCCCCGCGGGCGAGAGCTCCTCGGGCTGCAGCCGTCGGAGGCGCCCGTCGGGCTGCTCTACCTCGGCACGCCCGTGCAGGAGCAGCGTGTGCCCGAGCGCGCGCCGCTCGCCGGCGTCGTCACCTACCTCGAGTGAGCCTTGCAAGCGCCGGTCCGCGCGCTAGTTTCAGCTCGTGTCGACGGTGAGCCCTTCGCCCACGCGCGCGAGCATCCTGCGGGAAGTGGCACACACGCTGCGACCGCCATCGAGCGATCGCTACGGGCCGCTCGTTCCGATGATGGTCGCGCTGACGTTCCTCACGGGCGTCGTCGATGCCGCCAGCTACCTGAGGTTCGGGCACGTGTTCGTGGCGAACATGACCGGCAACCTGGTGTTCCTCGGATTCGCGCTCGCCGGCGCGGCGGGCCTGTCGGCCATCGCCTCGCTCGTCGCGCTCGGCTCGTTCCTCGTGGGCGCCTTCGTCGGCGGCTACGTGGGCTCACGCAACGCGGAGCATCGCGGCCATCTGCTGCGCGCCGCGGGCATCACCCAGCTCGGCTTGATCGTGATCGCGGTGATCGTCGCGCTGGCGGTCGGCGAACCTCTCAGCAGTGGCACCCGCTACGCCCTACTCGTCCCGATGGCGATGGCCATGGGCGTGCAGAATGCCGCGGCCCAGCGGCTCGCCGTGCCCGATATGACGACCACCGTACTGACGCGCACGTTCACCGGTCTCGCCTCAGAAGCCGGTCTGGTCGGTGGGCCGGGATCTAAATTCGGACGCCGGTCGATCTCGATCGCGGCGATGCTGCTCGGCGCCATCGCCGGCGCGTTGCTCGTGCTCAAAGTCTCGATCGCCGCGGCGCTCGGCGTGGCCGGCGCGATCGTGCTGGCGGTCGGGCTCGCCGTTCATCTGGCCTCACGCACGCCGGGCCCCTGGACGAGGCTGTGAGCGCTCGCCACGCGAGCGTGCAACGCGTCGCGCGCTGGCAGATGTGATGCAGGAAGCGGCTGGAGCGTGCGTTAGGTTTATCCGCGATGAAACGCCGAACGACCCTCGTGCTGCTGGCCTTGGCCATGGCGGCCGTCGCGCTCGGCGCCCACGATCGCAGCGCCAGCAGCCTGCTCGGCGCGCGCGCCGCCGCTGACACCGCGGCGGCCTCACCGCTGCCGCCGACGCAGCTCGCGGCGCTGCCCACGCGCGTGATCGCCGACGGCACCGCTCCGCTCAGCGTGACATTGTCGGCGCCGGTTTCGCCCACCTCGCCGCCGCCGACGCTCAGCCCGAAGCTCGCCGGCACGTGGAGCATCGTTGGCAACTCAGAGGTGTTCACCCCCGTCTCGACGCTGCAGCCCTGCTCTCGCTACGCGCTGACGGTATGGGCGCGCACCAGCTCCACCGCTCACGCCGAGCTCGGTCGCAAACAGACGATCGGCCTGCGCGTGGCGTGCCCGCCGCTGGCCGGCATGCAGCAGGCGCTCGCGCGCCTGGGCTACCTCGGCGCGAAGCTTCACCCCCGTTACACCGTTCACATCGCCGCCGGCGCCGAGACGCGCCGCGAAGCGGCCGAACACGCCTTCCACCCACCGCGCGGCGCGCTCGCGCCCGACCCCTCCGACGCCCCGCCCGTCCAGATGGGCCAGCTCGATGAGACCACGCGCGGCGCGCTCGAGATCTACCAGGCCGACCGTGGCCTGCAAGCCACGGGCGAACCGAATAGCGCCACGTGGGCTTCGGTGCTCTACGACGAGACCAACGATCGCCGCGACCGCCAGCCATACACGTGGGTGACGGTGACCGAGTCGCTCCCGGAGACGCTCGAGGTGCATCGCGGGCACCGCGTCGTGTTCTCCACCCCCGCCAACACAGGCGTGCCCGGCGCGGAAACCGCGCAGGGCATCTTCCCGATCTACTCGCGATACGTGTCCACCACGATGAGCGGCACCGACGTCGACGGCACCAAATACGTCGTGCCCGACGTGCCGTGGGTCAACTACTTCAACGGCGGCGACGCCGTGCACGGCTACCCGCGCGCGTCCTACGGCTTCCCCCAGTCCAACGGCTGCGTCGAGCTGCCGATCGAAGCCGCTCACACAGTCTTCGGGATGCTCGCGATTGGCGACATCGTCGAGGTCGAGTGAGTCGAGCGCGCCGCGCGGGCGCGGTCGAGCGCCGCGGTCGGGCTCGTCCTGGGGCCGCCGAGGCGCCCAGCGTTATTTGACGGTCAGCGTGCCTTCCATCCCGGCCTGCCGGTGCCCCGGCACGGTGCAGAAGAACTTGTAGGTGCCGGCTTTCAGATCCAGCGTCAGGACCTTCGTGCCGCCTTTGAACGTAGGGGTCGCGCCGAGGATCTTGCCGGAGGATGATTCAACCGTAACGTTGTGTTCCAGCGGTGAGGAGTCGGTGAAGGCGATCGAGACCTTGCCGGCGGTCGCGCTCAGCGAGGTCTTGTTGTATTGGAGCTGACCTTCCGGGTTGGCTTCGAGGGTCAGCGAATTGCCGGCGGGGACGGCTTCGGTGGCTGCCGTGGTCGTTGGCGTCGTCGTGGCCGTGGTGGTAGCTGTGGAGGTTGGGGCCGTCGTGGCAGAGCTGCTGGTGTTGGAGGAGCTCCCGCAGCCGGCCAGCGCGAGCAGGCCGGCCGTGAGTGTCACGGCTGAGAGCTTGGGAATGCGCTGCTTCTTTGCTCGACCTTGCGCTGGGCTGATCACGAGTCAGATCCTCCGTCGATAGGGGTCGTCGGCCGTAAGGACGCCATTCTGTGCAGATCCTTCCGATCTGTGGGCGGCCCAACTCTACGCGCTCTGAACCTCCTGCTCTGCGATCTCGCCGTCGCCGGACGCCGACACGGCCGAGTTGCTCGACTCGGAATCCTGCGCGGGCGCAGCCGCGGCGGCGGCGAGATGCGCGCCGAAGGCGCCGAGCACGCCACCGAGTAGCGCCGCGAGCGTCCAGGCGGTGCCGCAGCGCTCGCGCCCGAGCTTCGCGTCGAGCGAGAGCTCGCCCGGCCCGACCTCGACGAGGGTCAGCGCGGCGGCGATCAGCACGGCGTTGTACTCATAGCCGCCGTTGCTCGCCCACGGGCCGTTCTTGGCGTGGACGGTTTTGATCGCCGTGAGCATCGTCGCCGTCACCGCGGAGGCCGCGAGCGGGGTCGCGAGCCCGAGCGCGAGCAGCGCGCCGCCGCCCGCCTCGGCCGTGCCCGCGGCGATCGCGTTGCGCTTGCCGGGATGCAGCCCGATCTGCTCGAAGCCCTGGGACGTCGCCTCGAGCCCGTGGCCGCCGAACCAGCCGAGCAGCTTCTGCGTTCCATGCCCGAAGAAGAACCCGCCCACCGTGAGACGCAGCAGCAGCCGTCCGATCTTCATCTCAAGTCCTTTCCTCGTTTCACCTCGTTATACCCATCGTGCCATCGTGCCACTCATTCCTCCTACGGCGCCGCCGGCACGACGACCAGGGGGCCGTCCTGCGCCGGGAGCGACTCGGTCTCGAACGTGGACTGCGACAGGCGCTCGACGTGCTCAAAGCTCTTCAGGAACTCATCGGCGGTCTCGAGGAAGCTGATGCGCGGCGTGCGGTAGTGCATCGGCACCACCCACCGTGGGCACAGGCGCTCGACGATCAGCGCCGCCTGCCGCGCGCCGATCGTGAGACCTCCGCCGACGGGGAGGATCAGCAGGTCGCAAGCGCCGATCGCCGCTGCCTGCTCATCGCGCAGGGCGCTCTGGCCGAAGTCGCCGAAGTGGCACACGCGCAGCCCGTCGAGCTCGAACACGAAGATCGTGTTCGGTCCGCGCGCCGTGCCGGCCTGATCGTCGTGCTCGGAGGCGATCGCGGTCACCTGTCCGAGCGGCGACTCCAGGATGCCCGCGGTCGAGCGCAGTGTCGTGGGGCTGCCGAGGATCGCCTCGACGCCGTTGTGGTCGGCGTGCTCGTGCGTCACCAGCAGCAGGTCCGCCTCCACGCCCTCGATCGGCGGGTAGTCGAACTGCATCCCGTGGCTCGCCGCCATCGACATGTCCCCGAACGGGTCGATCGCCACCGATCGCTCGGGTGTGCTCAGGTGAAATGCCGACTGGCCGTACCACTCAACGCGCATGTTGCTCCTCTGCGGTAGTAGATCGTGCGAGCGCGCTCGCACGCTGATCGACGGTCTCACTACCCGCCTTGGAGTCATTCGCCTGCGCGCCGTCCGCGTCCGGTCCGTCGGGGGCCTGCTCGGCATAGTGATACTTTCCGCCGCGCATCAGCGAGGCGGCGGCCGCGATCAGGCAGGCGACGATCGCGAATGCGAACGCCTCGTGCAGCCCTGTGCGAAACGGAGCGGAGATCAGGTGCGGGAAGAACGAGCGGCCGGTGAGCGTTGCGCGGCTGGCGGCCGAGACGGACGCCAGCACGTGAGAGCCGAGCAGGTGTTCGATCGGGTTGTAGCCGAGGAACGCCGCGAACAGTACCGACACCGGCGGCGCGTGCGCGGCGCCGCTGGCCGCGGCGGCCGAGACGCCGTGTGCCTCGAGGCCCGAGGCCAGCGTGTGCGGCAGGTTTGAGGCCAGCCCGAGGATCATCAACGTGAAGAACACGCCGATCGAGAGCACCTGCGCGGAGTTCTGGAAGGTCTGGTTCATGCCGCCGCCGGCGCCGCGGTGCTGCGGTGGCAGGCTGTTCATCACCGCCGCGCGGTTGGGCGAGGCGAACATGCCCATCGACAGGCCGACCATCAACAGCACCAGCGCGAACAGCGCGAACGGGAAGTCGATCGGCAGGAGCGTCAGCAGGAAGAAGCTGAGCGCGGAGCCGAGCATCCCTCCCGTCGCGAACCAGCGCGCTCCGAAGCGGTCTGACAGGTAGCCGGAGGTCGGGCCGGCGATCAGCATGCCGATCGTCAGCGGCAGCATGTAGATGCCCGCCCAAAGCGGCGTCTCGGTGAAGTCGTAGCCGTGCTGGGGCAGCCAGATGCCCTGCAGCCAGATGATCAGCATGAACATCAGCCCGCCGCGCGCGATCGCCGAGAGGAACGTCGAGAGCGTCCCGAAGGTGAAGGCGCGGATGCGGAACAGCGGCAGGCGGAACATCGGCTCGGCGACACGGCGCTCGATCAGCGCGAACGCGAGCAGCGACGCCGCGCCGGCGCCGAGCAGCCCGAGCACCCGCGGGCTGCTCCAGCCGGTCGCGTCGCTGCCATACGGGCGGATGCCGTAAGTGACCGACACCATGATCAGGATCAGCCCGAGCGCGAACGTGACGTTGCCCCACCAGTCGACGCTCGCGCGTTTGGGTGTGCTGCGCTCCTCGAGCTTCAGGTAGGCCCACACGGTGCCGAGCAGCCCCACGGGCACGGAGATCAGGAACACCAGTCGCCAGTCGATCGGCGCCAGCAGGCCGCCGAGCACGAGGCCCACGAACATGCCGCTGACGCCGACGATGTTGTTGATGCCGAGCGCCATGCCCCGTTGGTTGGCGGGGAACGCGTCGGTGATGATCGCCGCGGCGTTGGCCAGCAGGAACGCCGCGCCGACCCCCTGCACGATGCGAAACACGATCAGGTACGTCGCGCCGGCGCGCCCGTTCATCCAATCGACGGTCAGCACCAGCGAGGCGAGCGTGTAGATGACGAAGCCGAGGTTGTACATCTTCACCCGCCCATACATGTCGCCGAGGCGACCAAGGCTCACGATCAGCACGCTCGTCACGACCAGGAAGCCGAGGATCATCCACAGCAGGTAGAAGCTGTTGGCCGGCACCAGCGGGTCGAGGTGGATGCCGCGGAAGATGTCCGGCATCGCGATCAGCGTGATCGAGCCGTCGAGCGTCGCCAGCAGCACGCCCAGGGTCACGTTCGACAGCGCGATCCACTTGTAGCGATCCGAGCTGCCGCTCGCTCGGGTTCCCACTGCGCTCGCCGCCATCTAAATATATATACAGGATAACTGAGCAGTTTCCCTGCCTTTCGCGATATATAGTCTGCGGGCCGTGGGTCAGGCAGTCGATACCACCCGTCTGGCGAGCGAGTTGCGCATCGTGCTCGGGCACCTCATGCGCCGCCTGCGCGTCGAGCATCGCTTCTCGCTCTCCCAGGGCGCGGTGCTCGGGCGCCTGGACCGCGAGGGCACGAAGTCGATCGGCGACCTGGCGCTTGCCGAGCGCGTGCGCCCTCAGTCGATGACCCAGACGATCTCAGACCTCGAGTCCGATGGCCTGATCGCGCGCCGCGCCGACCCCGCCGACGGGCGGCGGATCCTCGTCGAGCTGACCGATCAGGGTCGCCAGACGCTCGCCGCCGACCGCCGCCAGCGCGAGGGCTGGCTCGCGCGGGCGATCGCCGAGGATCTCTCAGCGCCCGAGCAGCGAGTGCTCTCGCAGGCGCTCGCGCTGCTGCGGCGCCTCGCTGAGGACTGATCCCAGGCGAGGACTCCCGGCAGGCTCCGCGGCAGCTCGCCGACAGGCGCAACCCACCTGTCCCGGCGCCCTTTTCTCGCCGCGGGCGAAACCTATATACAAACGGTGCGATGACGCCTGTCCACCAGGCATATCTGCTGCAGGCGCGTCAGATGCAGGCGCTGTCGTTCATGGTGCACATCCCGCTGGTGTGCTTCGGCATCTCGTTCCCGGCGATGATCCTGCTCGTCGAGTGGCTGTACCTGCGCTCGGGCGATCAGCTCTACCGCACGATCGCACGCCGCTGGACGCGCGTGATGGCCGCGCTGTTCGCGATCGGGGTGATCACCGGCACGATCCTCAGCTTCGAGATGGGGCTGTTGTGGCCGGCGTTCACCGCGACCTTCGGCGGCGTGTTCGGACTGGGCTTCGCGATCGAGGGCTTCTCGTTCTTCACCGAGGCGATCTTCATCGGCATCTACATCTACGGCTGGGATCGCGTGTCGCCGCGGATGCACTTCCTCAGCGGCATCCCGATCGCGATCGCTGGCATGACCGGCTCGTTGACGGTGATCGCGGTCAATGCCTGGATGAACCACCCGTCGGGCTTTCGCCTCGTGGACGGCAAGGCGGTCGCCATACATCCTTTCAGCGCGCTGTTCGCCAACAGCTTCCTGTGGCCGGAGCTCGTACACATGTACATCGCTGGCTACATGGTCGCCGGCTTCCTGATCGCCGGCGCCTACGCGATCGCCAGGCTGCGCGGGCGCTGGACTCGCTACGAGCGCACCGCGCTGACGATCCCCCTGACGATCGCCGCGTTCGCCGCGCCCGTGGAGATCCTGATCGGCGACTGGGTCGGGCGCGCCGTCGCTACGGCCCAGCCGATCAAGCTCGCGGCGCTCGAGGGGCTCGCGAAGACGACCCGCGGCGCGCCCGAGCACTTGCTCGGCTGGTACACCGAAGGCCAAGTCAAGTACGGGATCGCGATCCCCAAACTGCTCTCGCTGCTGGCGTTTCACAACCCCAACGCCGTCGTCAGGGGCCTCGACACGGTGCCCGTCAACCGCCAGCCTCCGATCAACGTCGTGCGTATCGCCTTCCAGCTGATGGTCGCGATCGGCACGCTGCTGGCGCTGCTCGGCGTCGTCTACCTGTTCGTGCGCATCGCACGCCGGCGCCTGCCCGAGTCGGTGTGGTTCTATCGCGCCGTGGCGCTCGCCGGCCCGGCTGCCGTGGTGGCGCTGATCGCCGGCTGGGTCGTCACGGAGGTCGGTCGCCAACCGTGGGTCGTCTACCACGTGATGCTCACCAACGAAGCCGTCACCGGCGCGAGCGGCATCCCGGTCGGCTACGCGACGTTGGCGGTCGTGTACGTGGGCGTCCTGCTCGGCGTCATCTGGACCCTGCGGCGCCTCGCGCGCATGCCGATGGACTCGCCGAAGGCAGAAACGGTTGGCTGGGCCGCAGAGAACCCTGGACCGGCGGCGTAGCGCATGCACCTGTACGACCTGCCGCTGATCTTCGTGCTGATCGGACTCGTCTTCTACGTCGTGCTCGGCGGCGCCGACTTCGGCGCGGGCTTCTGGCAGCTCTTCGCGGGGCGCGGCGAGCGCGGTGAGCGGATGCGTGAGCACGCCCACCACGCGATGGCGCCCGTGTGGGAGGCGAACCATGTGTGGCTGATCTTCGTGCTGACGGTCACATGGACCGCCTACCCGACTTTTTTCGGCTCGATCGCCTCGACGCTGTCGGTGCCGCTGTTCATCGCCGCCGTCGGGATCGTCCTGCGCGGCGCCTCCTACGCACTGCGGGCGGGGACCGCGACGGCGCGCGAGCAACGCTCGAGCGACACCGTGTTCGCCGTCTCCTCGATCCTCACACCATTCGCGCTCGGCACGATGATCGGCGCGATCGCCGCGCGGCGCGTGCCCGTGGGCAACGCCGCCGGGAACACGCTCACGAGCTGGACGGGACCGATCTCGATCCTCGTGGGCGTGCTGGCGGTCGCCACCTCCGCCTACCTCGCCGCGGTGTTCCTCGCCGCCGACGCTCGCCGGCTCGCACGCCGTGACCCGAGCGAGCGCCACCTCGAAGCCGCCTTTCGCAGCCGCGCGCTCGCGGCCGGAGTGCTCGCCGGCGCGGTCGCCATCGCCGGCATCTTCGTCCTGCGCTCGGACGCCCACCTGCTGTATCACCGGCTGCTGCACACCGACGCGCTCGCCGCGCTGATCGTCTCGATCCTCGCCGGCGCAGGCACGCTCGTGCTGGTCTGGCGCCGACATTTCGAGGCGGCTCGCTACAGCGCCGCGCTCGCCGTCGCGGGTGTGATCGCCGGGTGGGCGATCGCGCAGTATCCGCTGCTGCTGCCCGGCCTAACCGTCCGCCAGGCCGCCGCGCCGCACGACACGCTGCTCGCCGTGGTGATCGCTGTGCTCGCGGGGGCGGTGATCCTGCTCCCGTCACTGGCGCTGCTGTTCAGGCTCGTGCTGCGCGGTCACTTCGAAGGCCACGCGAGCGCCGCCGCGCCGGCGCCGATGACGGTCGGCGCGCTGGTGTCAGCCTCCGGTCGCGGGCTGCTCGCGCGAGCAGCCGGAGCATGCCTGCTCGCCGGATTCGGGTTTCTGACGATCGCCGAAGCCGGCTGGGCGCACGCGATCGGCGTGCTCGCGCTGCTCGCGTTCATCGTCTGCGGGTCGTTCGCGCTCGTCCTCTCGCAACCGCAGAGCGTCAACGGCCCGGACCACGCCGGCACGTCCTCAGCGGGTGAGGACGTGCGGACGCGGCTATAGCGTCTGCGTTCGATCTCAGTAGTGGTATTCGGGCGTGCTGGATGTGCTCGTCGTCGGCGTGCTCGTGGCCGGCGTGCTCGTCGTCGCCGGGGCGCTCGAGCTGCTGGGCACTGTTGAGCTCGGCGAGCCCGAGTCGCTCAGCACGTGCCAGATCCCGCCGAAGCCTTTGAAGTTCTGGCCGTGGACTTCTCCGCTCGCGTGGTCCTCCGCGAAGCGGTACAGCGGCAGTCCGTTGAGCGTGACCTGCAGCATGCCGTTCGAGCGGCGCAGGATCCCGAGCCTGCCGTGCACGCCGGATGCGGCCTTGAGCTTGGTGTTGCGGGAGGCTACGGTCAGCGGCGGCCAGAATTTGAGGCATTCGCTGCTCGTGCACAGCAGGTGCCGGGTCGTCTCCGGCGTCAGGACATAGAGCGTCCTGCCGTTCGAGTTGACGAGCACCTTCTGTTTGAGCGTCGCGTTGGACGCCGAGCCGACCGTCACCGGGGTCGAGGCCAGGGCCATCGCGGCGAACACCGCCGCGAGCGCGAGCAGCGCGGCGGTCGCGCCCATCTGGATGATCCTCACGCGCCGGCGGCGCGGTCGAGCGATCTCGTGTTGCACTGAATCGGTCACTGGTGTCCCTTTCGCCGAGTGGTGTCAGCTGAATAGACGCCAATCGCGTTGCAACCTTCCGGCGGCCGGACCCGGCCCGACGCGGACGCGCCGCTACGGCTCGGTGTGGACGATCACCTCGGCGATGCCGCCGATCCGCTGGTGCAGCTCGTCCTCGAGCTCGCTCGCCAGCCGGTGGGCGTCGGTGAGGGACGCGGCGGGGTTGACCACCAGCGTCAGGAACAGCACGTGGCCGGCGTCGGTGGAGATCAGCCTGATCCGCTGCGGATCGCTACCGGTCCGCTCGCGCACGAGGCGCTCGACCGCGTGTGCGGTGGGCAGCTCGGCGCCGTCCTCCTGCGCGCGCGCGACGAGCGGTCGCTCGAGCGGCTCGAGGTGCGTCTGCACGTCGCTCACGCCGGGTCGCGCGCGGATCGCCTGCTCGACGCGCTCGGCGATCTCGTGCGCCGAGCGCAGGTCGAGCTCGGCGGGGAACTTCAGGTGCAACGACACGCTGCTCGACCCTCCGTGCTCGAAGATCGTGATGTCGTGGGCCTCCTTGACGAGCGGCTCCGACAGCGCGATCGCGAGCACGCGGTCGCGCAGGTCGAGGCCCTGGCGGCGGGGCTCGACGTGCACCACCACGTCGCTGCCCGGCAGCGCCCGCTCGAGCGCGCCCTCGACGAGGTCGGCGGCGCGGTGGCCCTCGACCACGGCCTGGCCGGGCGGCACGCTGACGACCACGTCGGCGAAGTAGCGTCCCGCGGACTCCCGCAGTCGCAGCCTGTCGAGCTCGACGTCCTCCCCCAGCGCGGCGATCGCGCGCTCGGCGACGCTCCGCGCCTGCATCGGCGCGCGATCCATCAGCACGTTGGCGTTCTCCGCGATCAGGCGGCCGGCGGTCACGAAGATGATTGCCGCGACGAGCAGCGCGGCGAGCGAGTCGCCGTCGTGAAATCCCGCGTTGATCGCCAGCAGGCCCGCGAGCACGACCAGCGAGCCCGCCATGTCGGCGGCGAAGTGCGCCGCGTTGGAGCGCAGCGCGGCGCTGTCCTCGCGGCGCGCCGCGGCGAGCGACACGGCCATGCGGCCGGCTTCCAGGATCAGCGCGACCCCGATCACCGCGAGCTCATACCAATGGACGCTCGGCGCCCTGCCCGAACCGGCCAGGCGCGTGATCGCCTCGACGCTCACGAGCACGCCGCCGCCCAGCAGGATCGCCGCCTCGCCCAGGGCGCCGAGGTTCTCGGCGCGGCGGTGGCCGTACGGGTGCTCGAAGTCGGCGGGGCGGCCGCCGAGTTTCACCGCGAAGAACGTGAGCACCGCGGCGATCACGTCGCCGCTCGACTCGATCCCGCTCGAGCTCAGCCCGAGGCTGCCAGTCGCCAGGCCGACGCCGAGCTTCAGGATCACGAGCAGCGCGGCCGCGGCTACCGACACGAGCGTGCTGGCGCGGTGCGTGAGCCGGCCTGTCTCCCCCGTCTGCGCCATCGCTAGAGACTACGGTCCGCCTGAGTCGTATCTTGAGTCGATGCCTCACGAGCACGCCACGCACGGACACGCCCACGGCCTCAGCGCCGGCACCGACCGGGGCCGGCTAGCGGGCGCGCTGGCGCTGATCCTCGCGTTCATGGCCGTCGAGGTGGCCGCGGCCGTGATCGCGCACTCGCTCGCGCTGCTCTCCGACGCCGGGCACATGCTCACCGACGCCGCCGCGATCGGCTTCTCGCTGCTCGCGCTGCGCCTGGCGGCGCGCCCTGCGCAGGGCGCGCTGACGTTCGGCCTACGGCGCGTGGAGATCCTGTCGGCGCTGGCGAACGGGCTGACGCTGCTGATCCTCGCGGCGCTGATCGCCTACGACGCCGTGCGTCGCCTGTTCGCGCCGCCGGACGTGCGCGGCGGCCTGGTGCTCGCGGTCGCGCTCGTGGGGATCGTCGTCAACCTCGCCGCGGTGTGGATGCTCTCCGGCGCGAACCGCCGCAGCCTGAACGTCGAGGGCAGCTTCCAGCACATGCTCACCGACCTGTACGGCTTCATCGGCACGGCGATTGCCGGAGGGGTGATCCTGGTGAGCGGCTTCCAGCGCGCGGACCCGATCGTCTCGCTGCTGATCGCGGGGCTGATGACGCGCTCGGGCGTCGCGCTCGTGCGCGAGTCCGGCCGCGTCTTCCTCGAGGCCGCCCCCAGGGGCCTGGATCCGCAGGAGATCGGCCGGGCGCTCGTCGCCCAGCCCGGCGTCGTCGAGGTCCACGACCTGCACGTGTGGGAGGTGACGAGCGGCTTTCCCGCGCTGTCGGCGCATGTGCTCGTCGGCGCCGACAGCGACTGCCACGCCGCGCGCCGCAGAATCGAGGCGATGCTGCGCGAGCGCTTCGCCCTGGAGCACACCACGCTGCAGGTCGACCACGCCGGCAGCGAGCTGCTTGAGATCAGCCCGCTTGCCCGCTTGGGCGGACGAGCACCTCGTTGACGCTCACATGGGGTGGCTGGCCGATCGCGTAGAGGATCGCGTTGGCGATGTCCTCGGCCTCGAGGATGGTGATCCCGCCGAAGCGCTTGGCGATCTGCTCGAGCACCTCCGGGCGGTTGTGGCCGGCGAGCTCGGTGGCGACGGCGCCGGGCTCGATCAGCGTCACGCGCACGCCCAGCGGCACGCCCTCCTGGCGCAGCGACTCCGAGAAGGCGCCCACGCCGAACTTCGTCAGGTTGTACACGCCAGAGCCCGCGCGCGCGATGCGTCCGGCGACGGAGCTGACGTTGACGACGTGCCCCGAGCCCTGCGCGTGCATCAGCGGCAGCGCCGCGTGCGTGCAGTAGAGGACGCCGAAGACGTTCGCGTGGATCATCTCGCGCCATTCCTCGGTGGGCGCGTTCTCGATCGGGCCGAGCAGCATCACGCCGGCGTTGTTGACGAGCACGTCCAGCCGGCCGAGCTCCTCGTGCGTCCGCGTGATGAACGCCTGCGCCTGGGACTCCTCGCCGACATCGGTGGGCACGGCGATCGCCCGTCCGCCCTGCTCTGTGATCTGGCGCGCGAGCGTCTCGATGCGCTCGGCGCGCCGAGCCGCGAGGGCGACGGCGGCCCCGGCGCGGGCGCACGCGAGCGCGGTCGCCTCTCCGATTCCGGATGAAGCGCCGGTGATTGCGACTACCTGAGACGAGAGATCGACGGTCATGCGCCGAGCTTACTCGCCCAGGCTCAGCGATCCAGGGTGCCCGGCCGATAACCAGCTGCACATCGACGATCGCTCCGTTTGGCCTATTTCGGGGTTTTAGCAGGCGTTATGGCGGACACAGTAGAAATGATCCACCGGGAAGGTAACCGCGTATATGGCGTCGAACGAGCTAACAGGCCAGCTTTATCCGAAGATGGTTGACAACGCAACTATCGCGGCGTATAATTCCGACTCCAAGCATCGGATTAGAAGGACGCCAATGTCAGACACCCCCACAAACCCAACCCTCACACTAGAGCACGAGCCCGAGGAGCTCGGCGCGGACACCGAGCCGGTGACCGCTGCCGCCGACCGGCTGGACAGCCCGATCGAGCGGCTCGACCTCAGCTCGGCCGACACGTTCATCCCCGAGGCGGTCGACCAGCTGCTGGCGCACTCGCGGCGCTACCCGCTGCTCACCCCCGCCGAAGAGATCGACCTCGCCAAGCGGATCGAGCGCGGTGACCTGCACGCGAAGGAACTGCTCGTCAACTCCAACCTGCGCCTCGTCGCCTCCAACGCGCGGCGCTACCAGAACCAGGGCCTGCCCCTGGGTGACCTCGTCCAGGAGGGCATGCTCGGCCTGATCCGCGCCAGCGAGAAGTTCGACTGGCGCAAGGGCTTTCGCTTCTCGACCTACGCGACACTGTGGATCCGTCAGGCGATCCAGCGCGGCCTGGAGAACTCCGGTCGCACGATCCGCCTGCCCGTCCACGTCGCGCAGCGCTCCCGCAAGGTCGGGCGCGTCGAGCGCGAGCTGTCCGTGCGCCTCGGGCGCGAGCCGACGCTCGAGGAGCTCTCCGAGGAGACCGGTCTGCCGATCGATCAGGTCGAAGAGGTGCGCCACCAGCGCGCCGCGCTCGTCAGCCTCGATCAGCAGATCGGCGAGGACGGCGACACCGCGCTCGGCGACCTGCTCCCCTCCGACGCCGAGGTGCCGGAGGAGACCGCATGGGAGAACGAGCGCGAGCGGATCGTGCACAACGCGATCGAGCAGCTGCCCGAAACCGAGCGCAAGGTGTTGACGCTGCGCTTCGGCACAGGCCGCGAGGAGCCTCAGACGCTCACCGCGATCGGCAAGCGCCTCGGCTTCTCCGCCGAGCGTGCCTCCCAGCTCGAGCAGCGGGCGCTGAAGAAGCTCGCCGAGTCTCCGGAGCTGGCGGCTCTCAGAGAGGCCGCGTAAGACGTGTTCTAAGCTCCTTCCCGTCGGTCGCAACAAACCGCCGGGAAGGAGGCTTGGATGTCCAGCAAGTCATTGTGGGAGCGCACCGTCCAGTGGACGATCACGCTCGGCGAAAAGCTGCTCGCGCCGGTTGAGCGCTTCATCGGCAAACGCTCGCTCGTCGGTGACGCGACGTTCTTCCCGCTCGAGCGCTTCCCATGGGTCGAGCACATCGAGCGCAACGCGGGCGTGATCCGCGAGGAGGTCGAACGGTTGCTTGAGGACCGCGACGCGCTGCCCAACTTCCAAGACATCTCCAAGGACCAGATCGAGATCACCACCGACGATCGCTGGAAGACGTTCTTCCTCTACGGCTACGGCTTCACCGCCAAGCTAGGCGTCGAGATGTGCCCTCGCACCGCCGCGTTGATGCGGGAAGTCCCGGGGATGACCACGGCGATGATCTCGATCCTCTCCCCCGGTAAGCACATCCTCCCCCACCGCGGCCCCTACAAGGGCGTGCTGCGCTACCACCTCGGCCTGATCGTGCCCCGGGATGCCGAGGCCTGCCGCATCCGCGTCGGCGACGACATCCGCCACTGGGAGGAGGGCAAGAGCCTGGTCTTCGACGACACCTTCAACCACGAGGTCTGGAACGACACCGACGAGACGCGCGTGGTGCTGTTCGTCGACGTGCTGCGCCCGCTGCCGTTCCCCGAGTCGCTGATCAACAGGGCGATCATCAAGGTGATCGGCTTCTCACCGTTCGTGCTCGACGCCAAGCGCAACCAGGAAGCCTGGGAACGGCGCTACCTCGAGCGCCGCTCAGACGCCAGACACGCTGAGGCCGGTGCCCTGTAGGAGGCTGTTGGCCTTGGCGTTGAGCACGGTGAACTCGCCGGTGACGATCAGCACGCCGAGCAGGATCATCACCACGCCGCCGACGCCGATGATCACGGGGAAGTGGCGCTTGACGACGGCCAGCGCGTTGGTCATCCGCTCGAAGGCGAGCGCGATCGCCAGGAACGGGATCGCGAGGCCGGCCGAGTAGAAGGCGAGCAGCAGCGCGCCGTGGGCCGCCGAGCTCGAGACCGCCGCCTGCGTCAGGATCGCGCCGAGCGTGATGCTCGTGCACGGTGTCCACGCGATCGCGAACGCCGCGCCTGCCACCAGCGGCCCGCCGCGGCCGGCGAGGCGCAGCAGCGTCTCGGAGTGCCACTCGCGGTTGAACATGCCGATGAACGGCGTCGTCAGGAAAATGAGCCCCATCACGATGATGACGCCGCCGCCGATCTTCTCGAGCTCCTCTTTGTGGGCGATCAACGACGAGCCGATCACGGTGGCGCTGAGGCCCAGCAGGATGAAGATCGTCGAGAAGCTCGCGATGAACAGGAGGCTCGGCACGAGCACGCGGCGGGCGCTCACCCCCTCGCGCAGGTCGGCGGGCGTGACGCCGATCACGGTCGATAGGTAGCCCGGCACGAGCGGCAGCACGCACGGCGAGAGGAACGACACGAGGCCGGCTGCGAGCGCGAGCGGGATGCCCACGCCGGTGGCCGTGTCGGAGGCGCTGGCGAGCATCAAGGCATGGTTCACGATTGCATCTCCGAAGCAGGATGGCGCATCGCCTCGCGCAGCTCGGCGACCTCGCGTTCGAGCCGGGCCACGCGCTCGTGCAGCGAGCTCGGCTCGTGCCCGTTCTGCTCGCCCGTGCTCGGCGCGGGCGAGGGCGCGGCGCCGAGCGGCGGGGGCTCGGCGCTCGACTCGTACGCGCGGTCGGGTGACTGGTAAGAAGCGCGCTCGCGCGACTCCTCGTGCGCCTGCAGCAGTTGGGCGTAGCGCTCCTCCTTGTGCCCTGGGCGGCGCTCCAGGCGCTCCACCAGCTCGCGCTCGATCAGCCCGGCGAGCGTCTCGTGCACGCCCGTGAGGTCTGCGAACGCGTGCATCCGCTCGGTGCGCTGCTTGAGCTCGCCGGGCGTCTGCGGGCCGCGCAGCATCAGCACGCACAGCACCGCCTGCTCGGCTGAGCTCATCGGCAGCGCCTCGGCGAGCAGGTGGCGGTACTTCGCCGCGCGGCTGCCCGCGCCGCTGGCCAGGCGCGCGTAGCCGCGGCGTTCCAGGCGATGCAGCGCGTCGCGGATGATCGCGTCGTCGTACTCGACCACGGGGTCGCGGTTGGTGGACTGGTTGCACGCGAGGCGCAGCGCGTTCAGCGACAGCGGGTAGGCGTCGGGGGTCGTGCGCTGCTTCTCCAGCAGGCAGCCGAGCACGCGCGTCTCTGCGGGTGAGAGGTCCATCACGCTTAACCTTAGAATGCGGCCAGAGGAGGCGCGATGAGCAAACCTGACAGCGAAGACTCCAGCGGAATCCTCGAGCTCGCGACCGAAGCGGTCGCTCCGATCGAGGAGGAGCTGCGCCAGCGACTCGACTTGCAGGTCGGCGAACAGGACTCGCTGGCGATCGAAACGGCGCTGCTGAAGGCGTTCATCAACGGCATGCGCGCTGCCACCGCCGACGCGGCGGAGACCGCAGAGCCGTTGATCGAGGAGGCCGCGGGACTGACGGGCTTCGGGGCAGCCCCGATCTCGATCAGCCCATTGCCCGATCCGTCGCTGCCGTGGGTTGACCCCTGGGCCGCGAGATATGGCGGCGACGGTCGCTGAAGCGGCGCGCCGGCGGGCCGATCATCCGCCGGTAAAGTCAGCATCGTGAGCCATCAGCCGTTCGCCCAGGGACACGGCACCGGCGGGGGCGGGCGCTCGCGACGGACGGAGCGGGCCACCCCCGGCCCGCGGCCCGAGGACGTTCCCGACAAACACGTCTCGCTGAGGCGCATCGGCAGGCTGTTCATTCCCTACCGGCTGCGGCTGGGTCTGCTCCTGGGGCTGATCGTGATCGGCTCGATCCTGAGCGTCGCCTCGCCGTTCCTGCTGCGCGAAGCGATCGACAAGGGCATCATCGGGCACGATCTCACGCTGCTGACGTGGCTCGTGGCGGGCATGATCGCGCTGGCGATCATCAACGGCGTGATCGGCGTCGCGCAGACGTGGATCTCAAACCAGGTCGGCCAGCGGGTGATGCACGACCTGCGCGCGGCGGTGTTCGCGCACCTGCAGCGTATGTCGCTGGCGTTCTTCACGCGCACCCGCTCGGGCGAGGTGCAGGCGCGCATTGCCTACGACATCGGCGGTATCGACGACGTCGTCACGAGCACCGCCACCTCGACCGTCTCGACGGTCGCGACGGTCACGGCGACGATCGTTGCGATGTTCGCGCTTAGCTGGCAGCTGACGGTGTTCTCGCTGATCCTGCTGCCGTTCTTCGTGTGGCTGACCCGCCGCGTGGGCAACGAGCGCCGGCGCATCCAGTCGGTGCGCCAGAGCCGGCTGGCGGACATGTCGACGCTGGTCGAGGAGTCGCTGTCGGTGTCGGGGATCCTGCTGGGCAAGACGATGGGCCGCTCGCACGAGCTCGTCGAGCGCTTCTCCGGGGAGTCGAGCGAGCTCGCCGATCTCGAGGTGCGCGCGCGGATGGCGGGACGCTGGCGCATGGCCTCGGTGCAGATGGCCTTCGCGATCATGCCCGCCGCCGTGTACTGGTTCGCCGGTTACAGCATCGCCCACGGCCAGGACCTGATCTCGATCGGCACGGTGGTCGCGTTCACGACGCTGCAGACGCGCCTGCTGTTCCCGATGCAGCAGCTGCTGTCGGTGGGCCTGGAAGTGCAGACCTCGCTGGCGCTGTTCGGGCGCATCTTCGAGTACCTCGACCTGCCGATCGACATCGTCGAGCGTCCCGGCGCGCGCACGCTGAGCGGCGTGCGCGGCGACGTGGAGCTGCAGGAGGTGTGGTTTCGCTACGCGCCCGACGCGCCCTGGACGCTCGAGGAGATCAGCGCCGAGATCCCCGCTGGCACGCGCACGGCGCTGGTCGGCGAGACCGGCTCGGGCAAGACCACGCTCGCGTATCTCGTCGCTCGCCTATACGAGGCCCAGCGCGGCTGCGTGAGCATCGACGGCGTGGACATCCGCGACGTGACGCTCGACTCGCTCGCGGCCACGGTCGGCATGGTCTCGCAGGAGACGTACCTGTTCCACGCATCGATCCGCGAGAACCTGCGCTTCGCGTGCCCGGACGCGAGCGACCAGGAAATCGAAGAGGCGGCGAAGGCGGCGCAGATCCACGAGCTGATCGCGTCGCTACCCGACGGCTACGACACGCCGGTCGGCGAGCGCGGCTATCGCTTCTCCGGCGGCGAGAAGCAGCGCATCGCGATCGCGCGCACGGTCCTGCGCAACCCGCCGGTGCTGATCCTCGACGAGGCGACCTCGGCGCTGGACACCGAGACCGAGCGCGCCGTGCAGCAGGCGCTCGACGAGCTCTCCCGCGGGCGCACCACGATCGCGATCGCGCACAGGCTCTCGACGGTCAGGGACGCCGAGCAGATCCTCGTGCTCGACTCCGGGCGCCTCGTCGAGCGGGGCACGCACGAGGAGCTGCTCGCGCTCGGCGGCCGCTACGCGGCGCTCACGAGCACATCGGGCGGCGATGTCGCCGACGAGCCCGCGTCGGCGGGCGTATAGCCATGGCTATCACTCGCGGTAAAACGAGTCAAAGTCCGCGGTCCCCAGCGCGCTCGCTCGCCTAAGCGACGGCGTCGATGTTCAGCCGCACGTAGTCGACGGTCACCGGCTCGCCGAGCCGCGCGAGCACGTCGTCCATGAACGGTTCGCGCAGCTGCTCGGGCAGCTGCTGCACGTGCGGGCCGAGCACGATCGTCGACAGGAACTGGCGCGGGTCCTCGGGCTGACGGGGCGCTGGCGTGAGCCAGCACTCGGCGGCGTGGAAGCCGGCGGCGAGCAGCCGCTCGCGCGTGAGCACCGGCCCGGCGTAGTTCCACGGCGGACGCCAGTCGATGAAGTGGCGCGCGTACGGTTCGTGTGCGAGCACCTCGTTTGCCTTGCCGCGCAGGACGTCGATGTTGCCCTCTCCCCCGCACTGCGCCACGAGCCGCCCGCCCGGGCGCAGCAGCGCGTGCAGTCGGTGGAAGAGCCGCTCGTGGTCGGCGATCCAGTGGAAGGTCGCGGTCGAGAGCACCGCGTCGACGGGCTCGTCGAGCTCGAGCTCGAGCAGGTCGGCTTCGCGGATGTCCACCGAAGGTCCGAGCCGGCTGCTGGCGGCGGCGACCATCGAGGGCGACTCGTCGACGGCGATCACGCGCCCGCGCGGCAGACGCTCGATCAGCGCCTGCGTGATGCGCCCGGAGCCGCAGCCGGCGTCGAGCACGGTCTCCTCTCCGCGCAGCTCGAGTCGTTCGAGCACCTCGAGCCCGAGCGCCTCCATGGTTGCGGAGATGCGGTCGTAGCTGGCTCCATCCCACTCGCGGACTGGCATACGGGCGTATGCTATCACGTACTAAGAGGCGGCGCGTGCGGCGAGCTCGTCGAGCAGGCGCGAGAGCTGGCCGCCCTGCCACGCGATCGGCGAGCGGATCGGTTGTCCGCCCACCCCGGCGTCCTCGACGATCAGCTTGGCGCCGGGGATCGCGCTGGCGTAGCGTTCGCCGACTGCGAGCGGATGGCCGGGATCGGCCTCGTCGCGGCTGGCGACGACGAGCGTCGGGATGGCGATCGCGGCGAGCTGCGCGAAGTCCTCGAACGGGCGCGAGCGCGGCACGACTTCGAGCGCGTCGGCGACGGCATCGGGGTGCTCGTGCGCGGACAGACGCTGGCGCAGCACGGTGGCGATGGTCGCACGAATCGCCTCGGGCACGGCGTCCAGTTCGTAGGCGCTGACGAAGCCCTCGACGCCGCCGGCGCGCAGCCCCCGTGCGAGCCTGTCCCAGCGGGCGAAATCGGCGTCGTCGTCGCGCTCGCCGGGATCGAACGCGGGGGTGATGATCGCCAGCGCGGCTACCCGCTCGGGGTGCTCGAGCGCGTAGCGCACGGCGGTGTGCGCGCCCATCGACGCTCCCGCCAGCAGCACCCGCTCGCTCCCGGTGGCGTCGAGCACGTCGCCGAGGTCGGCGGCGAGCCGCTCGTAGCCGTAGTCGCCCGGCGCATGTGCAGGCTGGGAGTGGCCGTGCCCGCGCGCGTCGTAGGCGATCACGCGGTGCCCGGAGCGCTCGAGCGCGCGTGAGCCCATGACGACGTAGCGGCGGGTGGCGGTGATGCCGTGCAGCAACACGACCGGGTTGGCGTCGCCGGCGCCGGATTCCTCGCCGGCGAGCGTGACGCGGTCGCCGGTGACGATGCTCAGTGGGCGCGGGCCGGTGGCCGGCTGCGGCTGGTCTGACTGCGAGCGCTCAGGCATGCACGGCGGCGTGCTCGCGCAGCAGCTCGGCGGAGCGCTGGGGGCGCTCGAGGAAGAACAGGTGCCCGACGTCGTCGAAGATCTCCAGTCGCGCGTCGGGAATCAGCTCGGCGACCATGTGACCGTTGGCGACGGGCAGCATCTGATCGAGCGTGCCGTGGAGCACGAGCGTCGGCAGCTCGATCTGGCCGAGCCGGGCGGAGGTGTCGTGCGCTGCGATCGCGCGTGCCTGCTCGGCGATCACGTCGACCGCGACGCTGCGGCGCATCGCGCGCTCGACGAAGAGCGCCCACTGCTGCTCGTCGGCGGCGAACGTCGGCGAGACGTTTATCTCCCACGCGGTCCGCAGCACCAGATCGCGGTCGCCCGAGCGCTGCGCGGCGACGACGCGATGCCAGACCTCGTCGCCGGGGCGGACGCTGCCGGGGCCGCCGCAGTAGGTGCAGCCGAGCGTGAGCGTGCGGATGCGCTCGGGGTTCGTGAGCGCCAGCTCCTGGGCGATCATCCCCCCCATCGAGATGCCGAGCACGTGCGCGGATTCGAGCTCTAGCGCGGCGAGCAGGCCGGCGGCGTCGGCGGCGAGCTCGCGGATCGTGATCGGCCCGTCGAGGCGGCTGCTGGCGCCGACGCCGCGGTGGTCGTAGGCGATCACGTCGAAGTCCGGACGCAGCTCCTGCAGGAACTCCTCCCCCCAGCTGAGCGCGGTGCCGCTCATGCCCATGATCATCAACAGCGGTGGCCCGGAGCCACTGCGTTCGTAGTCGAGCTCGATCTCGCCGACGCCGATCACTGTCATGGACGCGATCCTATACGGGCAGCGCCAGCTGGTCGCTCGTATCCGCGCCGTTGCCTGCCTGCGCTGCGCCGCCCGGCGCTTCACCGGAGCCCTCGACCCGAGCCTGAGTCCGCGCCTGCGTCGAGCCGAGGCCGGCGACGCGCACGCCGAGCAGCCGCACCGCGCGCGCGGGCGCGTACTCGCGCAGCAGCTCGAGCGCCACGGCGCTGATGAGCTGGGCATCGCATGTGGGCTCGGCGACGGTGCGCGCGCGGGTGACGGTGGTCCAGTCGTCGAGGCGGACCTTGATGGCGATTGTGCGTCCGCGGCGCCCATGCGCGGCGAGTCCGGCGCACAGCTCCTCGGCCATCAGCGAGAGCTGCTCGCGCATCTGCGCGGGGTCGCTGATGTCGGTGTCGAAGGTGCGCTCGCGCGACTCGGAGACGACCTTGCGCGCGGCGCCGATCACGCCGTCGTGTTCGAAGCGCCCGCGGCGGCCGAGCTCGCGCCCGAGGTTCGGCCCGAAGCGCTCGACGAGCAAGCGCTCGGGCGCGGCGCCGAGCGCGGCGAGCGTGGTGAGGCCGAGCTCGGCCAGGCGCGCGGCGGTCTTGGGCCCGATGCCAGGCACGAGCCCGGGTGGCGCGGAGGCAAAGCGCGCGCACGCCTCCTGCCGGCTGAGCACGACGAAGCCGGCGGGCTTCTCCGCGTCTGATGCGACCTTGGCGACGAGCTTGTTGGGCCCGATGCCGACCGAGCACGTGAGCTCGGTGGCGGCCTTGATCTCGGCGAGCAGCCTGCGCATGGCGGCGCGCGGCGAGAACAGCCCCTCGACGTCGAGGTAGGCCTCGTCGAGTCCGACGACCTCGACGCGCTCGACGTGCGCGCGCACGAGGTCCATGACCTGCGCGGACGCCTCGCGGTAGGTGGCGAAGTCCGGTGCCAGCACGACCGCGTCCGGGCACAGCCGCCGCGCCTGCGACGCGGGCATCGCCGAGCCGACGCCGTAGCGGCGTGCCTCGTAGCTGGCGGTGGTGACGACCGCGCGCGGTCCGCTGCCCGCGACGACCACCGGCCGGCCGCGCAGCTCGGGGTGGCGGCGCAGCTCGATGGAGACGTAGAAGGCGTCGGCATCCAGGTGCGCGACGCGAAGCGCTGAGTCTGCGGCGGACACGACCGTTCGAATCTAGCGGCCCGCGCGGCGGGCGCGGCGCGTATCAGCGCGTGCGCACGGGCGCCTGGTGGGCGAGCAGCTCGCGCCGCGAGCCGACGCCGAGCTTGCGGTAGATGTGGCGTGCGTGCGTGCGCACGGTCTCGATGCTGATGTGCAGCTCGGCGGCGATCTGCGAGTTGGAGCGGCGCCGTTGCAGCTGGGCGAGCACGTCGGTCTCGCGCGGGGTGAGCAGCCCGGAGCCGGCGGGGGCGCCGTAGCTGTCGCGCGGCGTGAGCTGCAGCCCGCGTGATGCGAGGTGGATGGCGTTGAGCACGTCGCGCACCTGTGTGGCCTTCGCCAGGCACGCGGCGGCGCCGAACGCCAGCAGTTGGGTGCACTCGACGTTCGAGGGCTCGTCGGCGAGCACCAGCAGATGGGTGGCGGGGTGGCGCATGGTGAGCTCGCGCACCTCCACGGGGCTGTACAGCGAGGCGATGTCGAGGATCGCGACTTCCGGGCGGTGCGTGTGCAGCACGCGCGCGAGCTGCGCGGGAGCGACGTCGGCGATCACGAGCTCGAGGCTCGGCTCGTCCTCGATCAGCCCGCGCAGCCCCCTGGCGAGGAGATCGTCGAAGCGGCCGACGGCAACGGTGATGGCGCTCGTCTCGGACATCTGCGCTCGCCATCGTATCTGCAACAGTTGAGCGGAAATGTGGCGCTCGCGCTCCCATGTTCGCCCGACGGTCGTGCTGTGCGCGGCCGTCACGCTCGTGGCGCTGAGCCTCGCGACCACGGTCGCACAAGCGCTGGCGGCGGCGGCGCCCGCGGGCGAGCCGGTGCTGACCCGCCTGTCGGACCTGCGCACGCTCTCGCGTTGGGCCTACCCCGACTCGGAAGCCCTGGTGCGCGCCTCGCCCTCGCCGCGCGCTCGCCCGATCGGCAGGCTGCGGCTGCTGACGGGCGACGGCCAGGCGGAGCTGTACATGGCGCTTGCCTCGGCGAGGTTCGCGTCGGGGCGGACGTGGATCGAGATCGAGCTCCCGGCGCGCCCGAACGGGCAGACGGGCTGGGTGCCGCGCGGCGCGCTCGAGTCGCTGCACACGGTCAATGGCTACCTGCTGATCGACCGCACGAGCCTGACGGCGACGCTGTTCCGCGACGGGCGCGCGATCTTCAGCGCGCCGATCGGGGTTGGCAAGGCGAGCACGGTCACCCCGCCGGGGAGCTTCTACGTGATGGAGAAGCTGATAACCGTGAACGCGCCGGCGTACGGGCCGTATGCGCTGGGAACGAGCGCGTACGCGCCGACGCTGAGTGAATGGCCGGGCGGCGGCGTGGTCGGGGTCCACGGGACCGACGAACCGCAGCTGATCCCCGGACGACCGTCGCACGGCTGCATCCGTATGCGCAACGCGGACATCACGCGCCTGTGGCACCTGATCGCGCTGGGCACGCCGATCGACATCACGTGAGCGCGCCGCTCGCAAAGAGGTGGGCGCAGCGAAGTAGCATCGACCCAACCCAACCGAACAGGAGGAGCACCGTGGCGAGCACCGCGCAGTTGATCACGGAAGTGGACTTCATCGGCATGCCCACCCGCGACCTCGAGGCGGCCGCGGCCTTCTACGGAGAGACGCTCGGGCTGGCCCGCTCGGTGTACCTGCCCGAGCGCAACTACGCTGAGTTCGAGACGGGAAACGTGACGGTGAGCGTGTACAACCCGACGGCGATGGGGATGGATCACCACGTAAACCCCAACCCGATCGCGCTGCGCGTGGACGACATGCAGCAGGCTCGCTCGACGCTGGAAGGGCGGGGCGTGCAGTTCAGCGGCGAGACGTTGGACACGGGCGTGTGCCACATGGCGTTCTTCGCCGACCCCGACGGCAACGCGATGATGCTCCACCACCGATATGCCCCACGGGCCACTGACGGCTGACGGACTTTGTTGGCTGTACTTGTCAACCCTGTGTTGCAGTAGTCTGCAGAGCCGAACGCCGATGGACCTGACCTTCAGCGAGAACGAGACTGCCTTCCGCGACGAGTTGCGCGCCTGGCTGGCGGAGAACCGGCCCGAGGCGAAGCCGCCGGCGGACGCGGGCGACGACGCGCAGTTCGCCTACCGCCGTGACTGGCAGCGCCGCCTGTACGACGCGGGCTGGGCGGCGCCGGCGTGGCCGACGGAGTACGGCGGGCGCGGCGCGTCGCAGACCGAGTCGGCGATCTACTTCGAAGAGCTGGGTCGCGCGCGGGTGCCGTTCGCGGCGAACACGCTGGGCCTGTTGCTGGGCGGCCCGACGCTGATGGTGTGGGGCACGCCTGAGCAGAAGGAGCGCTACCTGCTGCCGATCCTCTCGGGCGAGGAGATCTGGTGCCAGGGCTTCTCCGAGCCGGACGCGGGCTCGGATCTGGCGTCGCTGAAAACGCGAGCGGTGAAGGACGGCGACGAATGGGTCGTCACCGGCCAGAAGGTGTGGACGAGCGGCGCGCAGTACTCGAAGTGGTGCATGCTGGTGGCGCGCACGGACGGCGAGGTGGCCAAGCACAAGGGCCTTACGTACTTCCTGATGGACATGGACCAGGAGCAGGTGCAGGTGCGCCCGCTGCGCCAGATCACGGGCGAGGCGGAGTTCAACGAGCTGTTCATCGAGGAGGCGCGCATCCCGGACGCGAACGTGGTGGGCGGCGTGGGCAACGGCTGGAAGGTGGCGCTGACGACGCTGATGAACGAGCGGGCGGGCCTGGGCTTCGCGCTGCAGATCCGCCTGCGCCAGCTGTTGGACGACATCATCGCGGCGGCCGCCGAGAAGGGCCTGTTGGAGAACCCTCTGTATGCGGACAAGATCGCGGAGCTGCACGTGCGCTGCGAGTCGATTCGCCTGCTGGCGTGGAAGGGCCTGACGGACGCCGAGCGCTACGGCCAGCCAGGCCCGGAGGGCTCGCTGGTGAAGTGGCTATGGTCGGACACCAACCAGCGCGCGACGCAGCTGGCGGTGGACGTGATCGGCCCGGAGGCGCTGATCAGTGGCACGAGCTGGAGCTATGAGCTGCTGCGCGCGCGCGGCAACACGATCGAGGGAGGCACGACGGAGGTGCTCAAGAACATCGTCGCCGAGCGCGTGCTGGGGTTGCCGCGCCTGAAGGTGGCGGCGTAGATGACTTCTTTTTATGGGCTCCGCCCTTCGGGCTCCGCAGGCGGGATGGCGTAGCCCCATGGACTTCGGCCTGACCGACGACCAGCGCGAGATCCAGCGCACGGCGCGTGACCTGCTGGCCGAGCGCGCGACGTTCGCGCGGGTGCGCGAGCACGCCGAGGCGGGCAAGACGGACGCGGCGCTGTGGAAGGAGCTGTGCGAGCTGGGCTGGCCGGGGATCGCGATCTCCGAGGCCCACGGCGGCCAGGGGCTGGGCACGATCGAGCTGTCGATCCTGTGCGAGGAGCTTGGACGCACGGTCGCGCCGGTGCCGTTCCTGGCGAGCGCGATGGCGGCGTGCGTGATCGAGCAGGCTGGCTCGGACGAGCAGCGCGAGCGCTGGCTGCCGGGCCTGGCCTCGGGAGAGACGATCGGCGCGCTGGCGAGCGCGGTGGACGGCACGGCGGAGCTGGTGGTGAGCGGCGCGGAGGCGGATGTGATCGTGCTGGTCGAAGAGGACGGCACGGGACGCCTCGTGACGCCCGCGGATGCCGAGGTGACGCCGGTGGCGGCGATCGACCCGACGCGCTCGGCGGCGCGGGTGAGCGCGACCGACGGCGTCGGCGAGCAGCTCGAGGACGGCTGCCCGGGTCTGGGGCGCGCGCTGGTGGCGGTCAGCTCGGAGCTCGTGGGCGTGTGCGAGCGCTCGCTTGAGATGACGGTGGCGTATGTCAAGGACCGCAAGCAGTTCGGTGTGCCGGTGGGCGCCTACCAGGCGGTTTCGCACCGTTGCGCGCAGATGCTGCTCGACACGGAGAAGGCGCGCTCGACGGCGGCGTTCGCGGCGTGGAGCGCCGACGCGAACCCGGAGGGCCTGGCGGAGGCGGCGGCGATGGCCAAGGCGGCGGCGTCGGACGCAGGCCGCGAAGTGACGGCGAGCGCGATCCAGGCGCACGGCGGCATCGGCTTCACGTGGGAGGCTGACGTGCACTGGCTGTTCAAGCGCGCGCAGATCGACGCTGTGCTGCTGGGCGGCGCTGGGCGCCACCGCGCGCGGGTCGCGGCGATCCTGTCCGAGAAGATCGCCGCCTCGACGACCGCCTGAACGTCCCGAGCCGCCTCAAAGTCGTGTGCCTCGCTGGTCGCTTGGCGCCCCGGTAGCCTCTGCGCGACCGCAATCGAGACCATCGAGGGGGAAGCGACGTGAGCCGACCGAACGTGTACGAGGGCGAGTTTCCGATGCAGCGTGAGGAGATGGGGATTCGCGGTCGTCCGTTCGCGGCGGCCGCCGGAGCGCGCGAGCTCGGCGGGACGGTCTACGAACTGGCGCCGGGCGCGAGCGGCTTCAACCTCCATGGTCACTACGGCAACGAGGAGATGTTCATCGTTCTTCGCGGCACGCCGACGCTGCGTAGTGTCGGTGGCGAGGAGCAGCTGAACCCCGGCGAGGTCGTGGCCTGCTGTCGCGGGCGCGAGGGCATCCACGCGATCGCCAACCGTTCGCAGGAGCCGGCGCTGGTGCTGGCGATCTCCACCGCGAACTCGCCTGACGTGGCCGTGTATCCGGAGCAGGACACGATCGGGGTGGTCACGCGCAACCCGTTCGCGCCGGTTCCGGAGGGTGGCGACGAGGGCGTTGTAGCGATGTTCCGAGCGCAGGACAACCTGCGCAAACCGGCGCTTTGACAACAGCTTGCTCGGCGATGCGTCGGTGCTCAGAACCCGATTTTTGACGCCCCTTCCACCGCCTTTATCGCGGCGCTGGACGGCAGCGCCAGATAATCATGACCGGCAATCAGGGCCTGACCGGCTGTGCTGTTGACGACGAAATCTAGAAAGTTGCTGACTGTGGTCTCCTCGGCGTTCGTAGCATTGCTCGGGAGCAGCGAGTATTTGGTGAAGGCCAGGTCGTAGGTAAGCCCGCAGAGTGGGTACGTTTTCGATTCCAATGATGACGTAACTTCGTTCCACGCAGAGGTGGCACTGGGCGGCGGGAACGTCAAGGTGGTTCCGTTACCGACCAGATACAGAGTGCTTTTGCAATTCGCGTTGCTCACCGCTGCGGTGTCTCCATCAGCTGACGGTTCTGCATAGGCGATGATGCGGCTTTTGTCTCTCTGGAGCACCACCCAGAAGGTGGTCGCGGTCGCCGGCGCAAAGCCCTTTACGCGTGCTTCCGCCAGGTTGACGTAGCCAATGCTCCCCGGAGTCGTGAGAACCGTGTGCGCCTCTTCGCCGTCGCCCATGCCCGACGAGACCTTCACGTTTGCAGCCGTCGGCCACACCGTGTTGAGCTTGCCTTCGGAAAGTTCGTTCCAGGTCTTGCCTCCGCCTGCGGTCGTGAGCGAAGCCGTGCTGATCAGTCCGAGGAAGCGCTTGAGAATATGCGTCGTGCCGGCCTGATCCTCGCGCACCACCGGGCGAATCGGGTCTTCCGCGCAGCCCACTCCTTTGATCGTGTCGACGGGGTTTTCTTCGACGAGCTTGCCCCAGGTTTTCACGGTACCTGCGAATACAGCCTGTAGCGACGCGTCACTGAGCGCCAGCCGACCTTCGGCCGCCGTGCTGTTGGCGCTGCAGCCGGACGGTAGATCGACGACGATCGCAATCGACTCCTGCGCCACTGGGATCGTCAAGAGCGATCCTTCGGTCGGGCTGGACTCGTGGGACTCGATGTGCGCGATTTGCGTTTCGTTCGGCGGTTCGTCGGTCGCTACGAACGCGTTGCCTGCGCCGAAGCCATCCGGCGTGCCTTCCAGCGTGCCTTCGGCACCCCACGATACGAGCCCCGTACCACTACTGCTCGACACGTAACTGACTTTCGGAAGGCCTTTCGAGCCCTGCGAGCCGCTGCACGCGGTTTTGGCGCTGGACGTGTTGAAGTCCTTGGTCCAGACTTCTTGCTCCGCGGTCTTCTGCAGCGAGGCGCCCTGTCCGGTGACGTTCTCGCCGGCGCATTGTGTTCGCGATGTGCTGAACGTTCCTTCTGGCCCGTAGGTCACATCGGTGATCCGTTCGGTGCCGGCTTCGTAGTGGAACGCCTTGACGCGGTAGTGATAGACCTGGCCCGACGATAGGCCGGTAAGCGTAGTCCCCATCGGGACAGCTTTTGTGCCAGTGCTTTCCGCGGTCGTTTCGGCAGTCGTATGTTCTTCTATACCTGTGACGCCGTATTGCACCGCGTACTTCGTCGGAAATCCGTATGGGTTCAAGGTGAACGACACGCCAGCTTCGTGTTCTGTGATGCCCGTGATAGTCGCAGGTGAGATTTCGATGGGAAGTGGTTCGAAGCTGGTCGCGAGGAAGCTCCCGAGGAGCTTCGTCTGTGCCGTTTCAGCGCCACCCCACTCTTCAATCCCGTTGGACACTCCGATGAGAGCCCATTCCGCCGGGTTCGTGGACGAGGCCCTTCCGCAGCCATAGCCGAGTTCGGGCTCATGCGGCCGGACATCCTGTTCGCTTTCGACTTCTGTTTTTTCTTTGAACGAATCGTCATCGAGTTTGACGAGTTCTTCCAGACGAGAACGGCCCACCCATGTTTCAAACGCCAAGGCTCCGGACAGGCTTTCGATCGGTTCGCCGAAGGCATTGATGAATTCGGACGTGTTGTCCAACGGGAGGACGATTTTGTTGACGTTGTGCTCGAAGCCAGAATAGGCAGCCCTGCATTCGGCGATGTGCTGGTAGCGCCATTCCGAGCTCACGAAGTCGCGCCACTCCTCGAGGCACAGTTCGAGGATGTCGCCCGTCGTGCGGTCCTCGAGGACGGGACATGCGTAGCCCCATCCGCCACCGGAATGTGGCTGGAAGAGCAGCGGTTCGATCGCGTTGTAGATCCGCAGTTCGGGATTGCCGAAGTAGCTGGCCCACGGCCGGTCGTTGAGTCCCTGTCCGTCGAGCGAGACGTAGCGAGCCATCCCGCAGCGCTGGCGGAGGTCAGCGCATTCGTGTTCCGTGCCTTCGTGATTGTCCAGCTGCAGGCCCCATTCGATGATTTCGCCAGGCGACGCCCAGGCGGCGCAGACGTTGCCGTTTCCGTCGCCCTCTTGATAGTCGCCCGGAGGGCTCGGTACGTTCGTGAACAACGCCGCTTCTTCTTGCCGCGTGAGGCTGTCTTTGATCCCTGAGTAGCTGCAGTATTGCCCGCTTGCCGCGAGCTTGAATTGTTCTTCCGGACCGCCGAGATCGTCGAGCATGTGCGTGGCGAGGAAGTTGGGGGCGGCGGCGTTTTCGCACGCAGACGATTCCGAGCCGAGCTGTCCCGTCTGCCAGCACTGGTTGTCCTGCCAGACCGTCGTCGCGGAATACGCGCGCCCGGGCGCCACCGCAAACACCAAGACCATGAACAGAAGCCCAAACGATGATCGAAGCGAGATGTGACGCATTGTGCCTCCGGTCGCGAGGTGTGTCGATACGAGACGACGTGTGGCCCGAATAATGACCCGTCGAGGCGAAGCTAACACAGCGACCGTGGTAATCCAAGTTCACATCATCGAATCCGCCCGCGAAGTGGACGTTTATATGGGTTCACAGCACCGCACGCGGCGGCGTTTCTTGCCCCTGCAACGCGCAAGCGACGCGCCGTCAGCGCCTGGTGGTGGCTGGCGGCCTAGCCTGCCGGCGCCCGCTGACACGGTTGCGATAGGGCGACCGGCTATCGCCACCGGGCCCGAGCGCGTCGGCCGCGAGTTGACCCGCGCCGTAGCGTCTGATGTTAATGAGGGTGTTCCGGATGTCGCCCCCGTCGAGGTTCGCCCGGCCGATCCACAGCCCCCCTGCGCCGATCAGCTTTTCTTCGGCGTGCCAGTAGATGTAGCCTCCGCCGACCGCGGGACGGAAGGGAAACTCGAGGCAGGTGACGTAGTGCGGGTTGACATGGCTTCCGTCGAGGTCCGCCCGGCCGATGTCGTGACTTCCGCGGACGGTCCAGTAGATGTGGCCTTCGCTGACGGCGATCCCGTCGAGCTGCGTGCCTGTCAGCGGCAGGAAGTCGGGTTCGACGTCGCTACCGTCGAGGTTGGCGCGCCCGATCGCGTGTTCGGTGGCCCAATAGATGTGGACTTGGTTCGCCGCGACTCCGCCTTCGGTAGGTCCGTCGAGCTTGATGAAGTCCGGTTCGACGCCGCCGCCACCGGCGTTCGCGCGTCCGATGCCGTCGATATCGCTGGACCAGTAGACGTAAGCGCCAGATACGGCCAGAGAGCTCGCGTCCCGTTCAGTCGGGGAGGAGGGATTTTCCGGCACCGGCTGCGGGATGGTGATGAGGTCCGGGTCGATGTCGCTACCGTTGAGGCGCGCCCGCCCGATCACGCCTCCGTAGCCGCTGAAGTAGATGTAGCCGTCGCTGATCGCGAGACCGATAGACCCGCCGCTTCCCTTGCGGATGAAGCTCGTGTTCATCTGGCTGCCGTTGAGATTCGCCCGAGTGACCTCTCCGCCTACGCCCCAGTAGAGATACGCGCCCGCGGATGCCGGCAACGCGAGAACGAGCATCGCGAGAATGATGACGAACAGCCCGGAGACGCTAACCGGCCTCACGCACGCCAAACCTCGATATCTCATGACGAGCGGGACGCTAGCAAATAGCTGGCCTGCTACGCGCTCGACTCCTCGCCTGGCATCGGCGCGTTGGCCTTGGCCCACGCGACGATGTTGGAGCCGCCGTTGACGGTGGATCCGTCCGCGAGCTTCAGCACCGGCAGCATCTCCTGTCCGCTCATCTGCTTCAGCTCCGGTCGACGACCTTTGGTGAACAGGCCGAACGGCCGGCCTTTGCCGTAGACGATCTTCTCGAAGTCGTGGCCGGCGTCGCGCAGCGCTCGCTGGGCACGCTTGCAGGCGTGCGGCCCGGGGCCGCCGTCGTCGATGTGGCAGACGTACAGCTTCAGATCTTGCGGCATGTGAGACCCCCAATACGATTGTCGAGCGAAGCTCCAGGCTAACCGCTCGCCGGGCTATTAGGGTGGACAGGTGACTCGGTATGCGGCATTCCTGCGCGGCATGAACGTCGGCGGCCATCGACTGACCAACGACGAGCTGCGCTCGCACTTCGCGGCGCTGGGCTTCGCCGAGGTGTCGACGTTCCGCGCGAGCGGCAACGTTGTGTTCGCCGCCGACGAGCGCACTCCGCAGGAGGTCACCGAGCACGTCGAGCAGGGCCTGGCGGCGCTGCTCGGCTACGCGGTGCCGACGTTCATCCGCTCGGACAGCGAGGTCCGTGCAATCGCCGCGCACGAGCCGTTCGCGCCCGAGCAGGTGCGCGCGGCCGGAGGGAAGCTGCAGGTTTCGCTGCTCGGCGCCTCCCCCACCGGCGACGTGCGCGCGGAGGTGCTGTTGCTGGCGGGCGATGAGGACTGGCTGTGCTTCGGGGAGCGCGAGCTGTACTGGCTGCCGAGCGGCGGCCTGCTCGAGTCGGCGCTCGACCTGCGTGGAATCGATCGGCTGCTCGGCCCGAGCACGATGCGCACGAAGGGCACGATCGAGTTGATCGCCAGCAAGCACTGCGCTGAGTGACGCCCGCGCTCGTGCCGCGCGGCGCCGCGGCGGATAGGCTGGGGTGTACAGCCGCGAGAGGGAGGTTCTGGTGGTCGAGCCGTTGCCGAGAGGACGTAACCCGTTCGGGGAGGCGGGCGTCGAGCGCGATGCCGAGGGACTGGCGCGGTATGTGAGCCGACCGCCGTCGCTGGTGGCGCTACTGCGCGCGAGCGTCGAGCGCGACGCGGCGGCGACGGCGCTGGTGGAGGTGGGCGGCCCGTCGATCGGCTACGGCGAGCTGTGGCGGCGCTCCGCGCGCGTGGCGGGCGGCCTGCGCGCCGCGGGCGTGGTCCGCGGCGAGCGCGTGGCGATCCGCATGGCAAACGGGATCGACTGGGTGCTCGCGTTCTTCGGCGCGCAGCTGTTGGGCGCGGTGGTGGTGCCGGTCAACACGCGCTTCACCGAGGAGGAGGTCGCCTACGTGATCGAGGACTCGGGCACGTCGTATACGTTCGCGCCCGGCGCGCCGCTGCCGGACGGCGATCCCGTTGACGGTGAGGACCTCGGCCCGGATGACCTCGCGGCGATCTTCTACACGAGCGGCACCACGGGCTTTCCCAAGGGTGCCATGACCTCTCACGGGAACTTCCTGACGAACAGCGAGAACGCGTTTCGCTGCCTGTTCGCGGACCGCTCGGAGGGACCGTCGATCTCGACGCTGGTGTCGGTGCCGCTGTTCCACGTGACCGGCTGCAACAGCCAGTTGATCCCGGTGCTCGAGCTGGGCGGCCGGGTCGAGATCCTCTCCGGCCCGCTCGACTTCGACGGCTTCTTCACGGCTGTGGGCGAGCACGGCGTCAACCAGCTCGTCTCCGTTCCGGCGATCTACCACGCGGTCGTGCGTCACCCGCGTTTCGCCGAGCTCGACGTCAGCCGCGTGCGCTGGGTCTCTTACGGCGGCGCGCCGATCGCGGAGAGCCTCGTGGAGCGCATCAAGGACGCGTTCCCGCAGGCGCGCGTGGGCAACGGCTTCGGGCTGACGGAGACCTCGTCGCTGACGTCGTTCCTGCCGCACGAGGAGGCCGAGGAGCACGCCGACTCGGTGGGCTTCGCGATGCCGGTGGTCGACCTCGCGCTGGACGACGTTGACGAGCAGACGCGCGTTGGCGAGCTGCTCGTGCGCGGGCCGAACGTGGTGCAGGGTTACTGGAACAAGCCGCGGGAGACCGCCGAGACCTTCACCGACGGCTGGCTGCACACGGGCGACCTGGCGCGCATCGACGCGGATGGCCTGCTGTACATCGTCGATCGCAAGAAGGACATGATCAACCGCGGCGGCGAGAACGTGTACTCGATCGAGGTCGAAAATGCGCTCGCTGGCGCGCCGGGCGTGGGCGAGGTGGCGGTCGTGCCGGTGCCCGACGAGATGATGGGCGAGAAGGTCGGCGCCGTGATCGTGCCCGCGGCCGGCCAGCAGCTCGACGTCGCTGCCGTGATCGCGCACAGCCGCGAGCATCTGGCGGACTTCAAGGTGCCGCAGTACGTGGCCGTGCGCGAGGAGCCGCTGCCGCGCAACCCGGGCGGCAAGATCCTCAAGGCCCAGCTGCGCGATGAGACGAGCTGGGGCGCGCCGCTTCGCTGACCGACACACGAGAGAGGGAGCAGAATGCCGAGCGTAGAGACCGTGCAGGGAGCCGTGGACGCAGACGAGCTGGGATTGACGCTGGTGCACGAGCACGTGCGCTTCCGCGACGAGGCGGTTGCGGCGCAGTGGCCGAGCCGCTACGACGAGCAGCTCGAGTACGACGCTGCGCTGGTGGCGGTCAACGCCGCCAGGGACAGGGGCGTGCGGACGATCGTCGACCCTACGGCGATGTTCGGCGGGCGCGACGTGCGCTTCATGAAGCGCGTCGCCGAGGAGACGGGCGTGCGGATCGTCGCGTGCACGGGCATCTACAGCTACGACTATCTCCCCCACTACTTCGAGAATCGCGACGTTGACGTGATGGCCGACCACTTCGTCGAGGACATCGAACGCGGGATCCAGGACACGGACATCAAGGCGGCGTTCCTGAAGTGCGCGGCGGACGCGGCCGGCGTGACCGAGCGCGTCGAGAAGATCCACCGCGCGGTAGCGCGAGCGAGCGTGCAGACGGGTGCTTCGATCATGGCGCACTCGATGCCGGCGGTGGCGACGGGCCCGCGCCAGGTCGAGATCTTCAAGGAGGAGGGCGTCGACATGTCGCGCGTGCAGATCGCCCATTGCGGCGACACCGACGATGTCGCGTACATCGAGGGGCTGATCGACAGCGGCGTGTACGTGGGTCTCGATCGCTATGGCCTCGAGATGTACCTGCCGATCGACAAGCGCAACGCGACCGCCGCGGAGCTCTTGCGCCGCGGCCACGCCGAGCGGCTGATGATCTCGCAGGACTTCTGCGCGTCGATCGACTGGTTCCCGCCGGAGGCGGCGGAGGTCTTCGAAGGCGCCGGCGCGATCCGCAACTGGTCGATGACGCTGGTGTTCGACGAGGTCGTGCCGGCGCTGCGCGAGCTGGGCGCGATCGACGACGACACGTTTCAGACGATCTTCACGGAGAACCCGCGGCGCTGGCTGACGGCCTGAGAGCCTGAGAACCTGAGCGCGAGCGTCAGGCGGGCGCGACGAGCAGCTGTGGTCCCTCGGCGTCGAGGTCGCCGGCCTTGTTGACGGCGGGGTTGGCCGGCCGTGCGCTCAGGCGCGACGCGGGCAGCGAACCGCACAGGGCGAGCGCTTCGTCAGCGCCGAGCGCCGGATCGAGCCACGCCTGCTGGGAGTCGCGGTCGGCGAGGATCACGGGCATGCGGTCGTGGATCGCGGCGGCGACGCGGTTGGGCGCGGAGTCGCACGTCAAGAGCGTCACGCTTTGCACCCAGCTGCCGTCGATCTTGGCGGGCGTCCACAGCGCGGCGAACGCGAACGGGATGCCGCCATCCACCTGGAAGAAGAACGGCTGGCGGGGCTCGCTGCGCTTCTCGGGTTTCAGCCACTCGAGGTAGCCGTCGGCGAGCTGCAGCGCGCGCCGGGAGCCCTTCGGGATCAGCTCCCGGTAGGCGGGCTTGGAAACAACGGTCTCCATCCTCGCGTTGATCATCTTGGCGGAGCCTTTGAGGTCCTTCGCCCAGTGCGGGACGAGTCCCCAGCGCAGCATGCGCGCTTCCGGCTCGCCGTGTGGCGCGACGATCGCGAGCACCTCTTCTGTGGGAGCGATGTTGAAGCGGCGCGTCCCCGCGTCGCTCGAGATCGGCACCCTGAAGCGGTCGTTCAGTTCTTCTGGCCCGGCGGTGTTGGTGTAGCGCCCGCACACCCTTCGAGCATATGCGCGCGACCGCCTTCGTCCCATTCCCGACACGAGCATGCGAACATGTGTTCGCATGGCAAGGCCCTACCGCACGATCCCCGAGCTCGAAGCCCATCTGGGCCGCGGCGAGCTCGACTTCGCGATCGCGCTGGCGCAGGTCGCCGCCCGCGAGCGCGCGCGGCCGCTGGATCTAGGGCTGATGCTGCGCTTCCTGCCGCTGATCGCGGTGCAGCGGCCGGACGAGTTCGACGTGTGGACGCTGCGCTGGCTGGAGCGCTGGTGCGGCGAGCTGCGCGGGCGGGCGAGCATCGACGACGCGGTCGATCTCGTCGCGGGCCTCGCCGAGATCCCGGTCGACCCCGAACGCGCGCTGCGCGTGATCGCCGTCGTCCGCGCGCGTCACGAGCGCCCGTGAGCCTCGATCCGGTAGAGCACGTGCGGGGCGAGCGGGTGCCCGGCGCTGAGTTCGGGGTGGATGAAGTCCCCGGCGCGGTCGTGACGCATCCCCAGGCGCTCCATCACCCGGCGCGAGCGCAGGTTCCCCGCGTAGGTGAACGCGACGATCTCGCCGAGCGCCAGCTCTCCGAACGCGAACGCGAGCGCGGCGCGGGCGGCCTCGCTGGCGAGTCCCCGTCCCCAGTGGCTTCTCGCCAGACGCCAGCCAACCTCCGTGGTCTGGTCGAAGGGCAGGTCGTCATCGGTCCTCTGGAGCCCGACGAAGCCGATGAACGACGCCTCCCCTGGGACCTCCACCGCCCACAGGCCATAGCCGAGCCGCCGCAGATCGCTGTCGATGCGATCAGCGAGCGCGTCGCTCTGCGACCTGCTGAGCATGGACGGGAAATGCTCCATGACGGTGGGGTCGGCGTTGAGCGCCGCGAACGGCTCGCGGTCCTCCTCGCGCCAGGGGCGCAGTAGCAGGCGCTCGGTCGTGAGCTGCGGCTGTAAGTTCACGCGAAGCATCCGTGGGCGTGGGGGACGAAATCCGGTAGAGGGCCGTCCGGCCCGCGGCGCTAGGCCGCGAGCCGGACGGGGAGCAGCTTGAGCTGATTGATGAAGGGTGATTCGACGTATTGAGGTTCGCCCGCGCCGCCGGCGAGGCGGATGCTCGGATAGCGCGCGAGGGTCTCCTCGAGCATGATCCGCAGCTCCAGGCGAGCGAGTGCGGTGCCGAGGCAGAAGTGCCGCCCCCCGGCGCCGAACGCCTGGTGCTCGGGCCGAGCCCGGGCGACGCCCGCCTCCGGCGAGCATCCCCGGTTCGACCAACGGCGTACGTCGAAATGGTTGGGGTTCTCGTAGAGGGTCTCGTCGCGGTTGGAGGAGGCGTACCACAGCACGACCTTCTCCCCCGCGCGGATCGTCTGCCCGTGAAGCTCGGTGTCGCGGGTGGCGGTGCGGCGGAAGTGCGCGAACGCGGGGAACATCCGCAGCGCCTCCTCGACTGCGCTGCCGATCAGCGCGGGCTCGTCCAGCAGCGCCTGCATCTGCTCGCGGTCTTCCATCAGCGCGCGCATGGCCGAGCAGAAGGTCGCCTTGGTGCTGTCGTTGCCGGCGGCCATGAGCAGGAAGAAGCCCATCACGATCTCGTGTTCCTCGAGCTTCTCCCCGTTGACCTCGGAGTGCACGAGCACGCTCGTCAGATCATCGGTGGGCGTGTCGCGACGCTCGGCGATCAGCTGCCGGCAGCGCTCGAACACCTCGGGGATGTCTTTCTCGAGCGCGCCCTCGATGCCGTCGGGGTTCACGTCCGGGTCCCCCGCGCCGAGCGTCGAGTTCATCAGCCGCGCCCAGATCTCGTCGTCGCGCTCGTCGATGCCCATGAAGCTCCCGATCACGCGCGCGACCACCGGCTGGGCGAGGTCGTTGACGAGATCGCATTCTTCTCGGGCGGGCGGGCCCTCCAACCGGTCGAGCACCTTGACGACGATCGCGCGGATTGCGTCCTCGTGCGCTGCGATCCGCCTGGGCGTGAAGCCCGCCTGGAACAGCGCCTTCAGGCGATCGTGCTTGGGCGGGTCCATGCCGATGAACATCGCGCGCACGAGCTCGATCGGGAGCACGCCCGCCGCGGTGATCCCCTGTTCGGAGGAGTACGTGCGCCAGTCGCGGCTGACGGTGTGGATGTCCTCGGCGGTCGTCACCGACCAGAAGCCGGCCTCGTCGGGAAACTCTTCGAAGCTCTCGGTCCAGTGGATCGGGCAGCCGCCGCGCAGTTGCCCGAACAGCTCGTGAGGCGGACCCGCGACCCAGAGCTCGCGCGTCGTCAGTTCGACGCTCTCGAGATCGCTGCCAACCGACGCCATCGGGACTCCCCCATGCTTGTTGCCGCAGGACGCCCTCGCAATGTTACTGGCTGGCCGGCCAGGAAGTCGTACGCTCGACGTGCAGCTCGCCGACGGTCAGCTCGCGCCGTGTGGCTGGCCCTCGCGCAGCGCGCGTCCGGCGAAGACGAGCATGCTTTCGAGATGGGCTTCGATCGTTTCCAGGTTGTGTTCGCCGGGGTAGATCGCGCCGGTGGCCTCCGCGCCGACGGCTCGCAGCGCGGACGCGAACGGCAGGTCCTCGTCGGGGTTGGCGATGTGATCCTGTTCGCCGCCGTAGATGAACGCGTGCAGGCCGAGGCGGGAGATGATGGGCCGATCGGCGTGCAGGTCGCCTCCGAGTCCGTTGAAGAAGCTGAGCCAACTCTCGACGACGGCGAAGCGGTAAGGGTTGGCGAGCGCGACGTTCATGGCGCCGTAGCCACCCATCGAGTCGCCGACTACCGCGCGAGCGTTGCGCGCCGGCACCGTCGGCAGGGTCCGATCGATCAGTTCCTGCACTTCGAGGACGTAGCTTTCGTAGCGCAGGCTCCCGGCGTTGCGCCAGTTGTTCGAGCCCGGCCCACCCTGGATCATCACGGCGATCAGGGGCGGGATGGCATGCCGGGCGATCAGCCGGTCGAGCTGGCTCTGCAGGCCGATCTGCAGGAACGCGCTATCGGACTGGTCATCGCCGGTGAGCATGTACAGCACCGGGTAGTGCATGGTGGTGGCGTCGTAGCCGGAGGGCAGGTAGACGAGGAACGATCCTTCTCCACCGATCGCCGCCGACGGGAAGCTGGCCTTGTCGATCGCGCTTCCGGCTGCATCCTGGCTGACGGGCGCGAGCGTCGGGAGCGACTGCACGGCCGGCGCGGAGCTGATCGCGGGCGCTTCCTGTTCGCTGGCGGCGGCGCGTTCGCCGATAAGCCCCGCGAGCGTCAGCTGCCCTCCCTGCGCGAGCGCGAGGCAGACGGCGGCGAGCGCGCTGAGCAGCACGCCCGTGATCAGCCTGCGCGTCCTGGCGCCGGGCTGCCATGTCGCGGGCTGAGCGGGTCCGCTGACAGCAGTTTCACGGCGGGGCGGGAACGCTGGCACCCACGGCGGCGGCTGGAAGTCGACGGCCGCCGCACCGCCCTGGCCGGGCCAGCTCCAGTCGCCGAGGCCTTCGAGCCATACCTGTGTGCGGGACGCTCTCACCATCACGGACATCGGCAGATTGAATGAAGCGTGAGCACGAAATCCAACCCCTGCACGCGCACGCCCATGTTGCACGAGCGCGTGCAGGGGTTCAGCTCGTTCAGCTCGTGCTCCACACCTGCCCGACGCCGGCGAACCCGAGCGCGTCCTTGGTCGCTTCGGTGAGGTCGAATTCGCGCCCCGCGACATAAGGTCCGCGGTCGACGACGGGAACGCGCACCATGTGGTCGCCGTAGCGCAGCGTGACGAGCGTGCCGCACGGCAGCGTCTTGTTGGCGACGCCCATCGTCGAGCTCGTCAGCGCGCCGCCGCACGCGAGGCTGCCGCCACCGCCGTACCAGGAGGCCTCGGCGAGGCGATACACGTTCAGCTGGCCGAGGCGGCGATGCGATGGGCGCTCGGAGGCGTTGCCGGCGAAGCGCAGGCGCAGCAACTCGCTGCCGAGCCGGCGGGGCGTATAGCTGAACCGGAAGCGGCCGCGCGCACCGGTGTGGGTGCGGGCGAGCGTGTGCCAGCCGCGCCTGCCGAGCGCCTGCAGCGCGACGAGCTGGTCGGGGATGCCTGTGTGAGCGCCCTCGAGGAGCGTCCCGGTGACGCTCGTGCGGCTGTTGTCGAGGACGTTGAGCTGATCGCCACGGACCTTCAGCTCGGTGTGCACAGGCGTGGCGACGGTCGCGGCGGCAGCTGAGCTGATCACGACCGGGGCCAGAGGCGCCGCAGGCAGCGGCGTCACGGGGACGTACATAGAGTTGACGAACCTCCTTGTTAACGCCTACGGGGTTAGCTGTCGGGCTCACGGCCGGCCGCCCACGCGCATGGGGCGCGTGTCAACCGGGCGTTACGGCCGCAACAGCGGCCGATTCGCCCCATCCGGTTCGCTTTCGTGCGATCCGGCAGTGGGTCCCCCGCTCGCCTCCATCAACGGAGACGACTCGGCGAGGCGAACAATCGTTCGTAAGGATATCTGGTTACGGGGGCGTTTCTGTGTGACGAAGGGCACAGACATATCCCCGTGTATAAGCCGGGTAGTAGCATCGCCGCATGGGGGTTGAAACCGTGTTCGGCATCGCCTCAACCCTGTGTCTACTGGTCGGGTTTGTCCTCATGGCAGCCTTCCTGTCGCCGCGCTTCGGGCATTGGATGGCCAGACACGGCTCGCGCATCTCTCCGCGGATCGGCCGGCTGTTCCGCGACGGACTCGGGGGCGGCGATACCTGAGGTTGACCGCACTAAAGCGGGTCATCGGGGGCCCACAACACTTGCTTGTCGAGGCATCCTGCCCCACCCCCGATGACCGCACTTCCAGTATGCGGTCAACGGCCTGCCCAGATCGTACGTAGTTATCCCCCTACCGGACCTCGGCGCGGATCGTCGGCGCGATCCGGGTCCGGCAGCTTCGCCGTCTTCTCGAGGAACGCCATCACGTCGCCCGGCATGCAGTGAACATCCCCGCCGCCCAGCAGTCAACGCCAGGCAGGACGCATTGGGCTACCCTCGCGATACCGGGCGCACTGTCCACTGCTCCCGGCCTCTAGGAATGCAGGAACGCCCCGCCCAGCTCTAACGGGTTGGGCGGGGCGCTGAGAACCTAGATCCAGGCTCAGGCGCTGGGACTCTCCGTGGGTCGGGAGGTGGGCGGCGAGATTTCGTCCAGGCGGTCGAGGATCGCCTTCAGGCCACCTTCCGTGTGCAGGTCCAGGCGGTCGAGGATCGTCTCCGCGTCTTTGAACGTGTTCGCCGCACGTGCGTCAGCGGCCAGGCTCTGCACGTTCTGGCCGACCATGATCACCGACAGCAGGACGAGCTGCAGGAACGTCTGCGCGATCCACGCGATGATTCCCTCGCCGCCCGGTTTCAGCGCCGGGCCGAGGCCGATCAGGGCGATCAGCGCGAACAGGTACGCGCACCACATGGTGCCGACCAGCCTGGTGATGAGCACCGCGAACTTCGCGTTGAACCCGTCGACCTCCCCCATCGCCTCCTTCAGCGCACGCGGGCTGGGGTGCAGCGCCTTTCCAAGGTGATGCACGGTCTTGACCGGACCGGTGCGACGATGCTCGGGCTGCTCCCGACTCGCTTCTGTCATGGATCCTCCTCGCCGCCCGGTGATGGCGGCACGCCTGCAGTCGATATGTTCGGCGAGTCTATTCGCGCGAGAGCGAGCCGCGGGCTAATCCATTTGCGGTAGGCCCGGCCCTTGGGGACGGGCGCGCCGGCCCGCGTCGCCCGCACTGGCGCCTACGATATTTCCGACGTTGAGCACTGTCACGCCACCTCCCCCCACGCTGCCCCCGTTCCGTGGGCCGAGTGAGCCGATCCCGCCTGAGCCGCCGCGGCGCGCCTGGTGGATGGCCAAGCGCGTGCTGCTCGCGGGCGTGGCGATCGTCGTGCTCACAGGCGGCGCCACGTATGCCGTCGCGCGCAACGAGGTCAGCAAAGTCGTCGAAGCGCTCGACCACAACAAGCCCGTGAAGCTAGCGGCGAAGATCCTCGCCCCGACGAGCAAAGGCGCGCCCGAGACGCTGCTGCTGATCGGCAACGACGAACGCCCGCCGCCCAAGAACAACCCCGGCGGAGCGGTCCTGCCGCACTCCAACGAGATGCTGCTCGTGCGCATCGACCCGGGCAAGCCGACGATCTCGATGCTCTCGATCCCGCGCGAGCTGCAGGTCACGTTCACCGCGCCCAACGGCGAAGTGATCACCAACCGCATCAACTCCGCCTACACCTACGGCTTCGAGGACGGCCGTGGCACCTCCGGCGGCGTCAAGTTGATGGTCGAAACGCTGAAGCGGGTGCTCGGCATCCACGTCATCAACCACGTGTTCGTCACGAACTTCAACAAGTTCAGGCGCGCGGTCAACGAAATGGGCTGCGTCTACATGACCGTTGACAAGCGCTACTACCACGTCAACGAACCCGGCGGCGAACAGTACTTCGAAATCAACCTGCAGCCGGGCTACCAGCGCCTGTGTGGGAAACAGGCGCTCGAATTCGTCGCCAACCGTCACGAAAGCACCTCGCTGATCCGTGATGCGCGCGACCAGCGCTTCCTGCTCGAAGTGAAGGCCGAGTACGGAGCGACGCTCTTTGACAAACGTGAAAAGTTCGAGCAGATACTTGGCAAGGCCATGGAAACCGACCTGCACGGCGAAGAACAGGTTCTGCAGCTGCTCGAGCTGCTGGTCGAATCGGCCGGCAAGCCCGTGCGTCAGGTGCCCTTCCACGTGACGCTGCTGTCCTCCGTGGACACCGCCACGCCCGAACAGATCAACGAAGCGGTGCAGTCGTTCCTGAACGGAACCTCTGCGATCTCCACGCGCAAAGTCAGCCAGGCGATCAAGGCCGCACGTCCGCGCCCGCGCACTCACCACAGTGCTCCCCGTCTGTCGCTCACGCCGACGTCCGGCGAAGCGCTCACGCAGGCACGCGCCGCCTCGCCGCAGCTGCCCTTCGCCCTTGAGTACCCGCGTGTGCGCGACGCGTACGCAAGCGCCGAACCCGACATGCTGCGGCTGTACAACCTCCACGACCTGCACGGCCACGCCCACCCCGCGTACGTGATCGTCATCGATCGCGGCGGCCTCGGCGAATACTACGACGTGCAGGGGAGCTCGTGGACCGATCCGCCGCTGCTGAACAACCCGAGCCAGACGGTGCACATCGGCTCGCGCACCTACAGCCTCTACTACGCCGCCGAAGAGATCAGGACGATCGCCTGGCGCGAAGCAGGGGCCGCATACTGGATCCAGAACACGCTCACCAACAGCATCCAGCCGCGGGAGATGCTGGCGATGGCCGAGCAGACGCTGCCTGTCATCAGCTCTGGCAGGAGCAGCGCCGCCGCGGTGCAGACGTTCCCGACGTTGCACGATGTCGGCCTGCCACCGCGCGAAGTCGCCGCCACGAGCCTCGGCGCGAAGCTGGCCGCCGCCGTCGGCTTCGTCGGCCTCGGCGTCGTCGCGCTGCTGACGCTCGTCGTGCTCCTGCGACGCCGCGAGCTGAACCTGCTGCGCGAGCAGGTCGCGCACGCGATGGCTCTCGAAGCGCGCCAGCGACCGCTGCTCGCGACGGGAGTCGGAGCCGCCGCGGTGGCGGGTACCGGCGGCGTGGCCGCCGTGGCGGTGGGGACCGGTGTCGCGCTCGGCGCGGCGGCCCCGGCCGCAGGCGCCACGGTCGCCGAGCCAGCGCCAACGATCTACCGCGCGCGCAGACGCTGGCGCACGGGCGTGCTGGCCGTCGGCGGCGCGGCGATCGCCGCGCTCGCCGTCGCGGCGCAGCTGACGCACCTTCTTTAGTAGGCCGACAGCGCCGCTCGATCATCGGGCATCATCCAGCTACTCGGATCCCCTACGGCTAGGAGCTCGCCAGATGTCGCTGGACGCAACCAAGATCGGTCAGGTCGTGGCAGAACAGATGGAGGCGCTCGAATCGCGGTTTGGCGATGACTGCCAGATCGGCGACGTGTGCACGATCGTCGAGGTACTGGGGCCGCACGGCTCGTCGGTGGCGGTGCGCCCCGGCGCCGACGTGCGCCCGCATGGGCTGATCGGGCTGTTGCGGCTCGCCGAGCGCGTGGCACTCGGCGACGTCCACGGGGAGACCCACGAGGCGGACTGAACGCGCGGCGCGCACTTGTTTCGCGCAGATCGTTGACGCGGGCTCCCACAACCGCGACAATCGACGCCGTGGCCAATCCCGATCGGTTGACAGCGTTGGACTCGACATTCCTGCATCTCGAGGATCACTCCACCGCGCACATGCACGTCGCATCGGTGATGGTCTTCGAGGGCAAGGCGCCGACGCTGGCGGAGCTGGTCGAGCACGTGCAGGGCCGCTTGCACCTGGTGCCGCGCTACCGACAGCGCCTCGCGTTCGTCCCGTTCAGTCAGGGACGCCCCGTGTGGGCCGATGACCCGCACTTCAATCCCTTCTACCACATCCGCCACACCGCGCTGCCCAAGCCGGCCGACGACGCCGCGCTCAAGCGACTGGCCGGGCGGCTGTTCTCGCAGCGCCTGGACCGTTCCAAGCCGCTGTGGGAGATCTGGATGGTGCAGAGCATGTCCGGCGGGCGCTTTGCGCTCGTCGCCAAGACGCACCACGCCCTCGTCGACGGCATCTCCGGTGTGGACATCACGACCGTCCTGTTCGACACGGCCGCCGAGCCCGTCCCGAGCGCGCCGCCGACGCCGTGGAGCGCCAAGCCGCTGCCCGGGCCCGCGAAGCTGCTGGGCGAGGCGCTCATCGAGCGCTCCACCGTGCCCGCCGAGATGGCGCGCGGCGCTCGTGCGCTCTTGCGCGCGCCGAGGAGAGCCGTCTCGCAGGTGAAGGATGGTCTCGCGAGCGTCGGAGCGACGACGCTCGCGGGCATCAACGCGCCGGCGCCCCCGAGCCCCTTCAACGTCGACATCGGACCGCACCGCCGCTACACGTTCCTGGACGCCCAGCTGGCCGAGTTCAAGGCGATCAAGGACTCGCTCGGGGGGACGCTCAACGATGTCGTGCTGGCGTCGGTCAGCCTCGCGCTCGGCCGTTACCTGCGCGGTCACGGTCACGACACCGACGGGCTCGTGCTGAAGGCGATGGTGCCGGTGTCCGTGCGCTCGAAGGCCCAGCGCGGCGCGCTGGGCAATCAGGTCGCCGCGATGTGGGCTCCGCTGCCGGTGGGCATCGAGAACCCCGCCGAGTGCCTGCACAAGATCAGCAACGCGATGGAGGACTTGAAGCGCGGCGGTCAGGCGGTGGGAGCGCAGGTGCTGACCAATCTCGCTGGCTTCGCGCCGCCCACGATCCTCAGCCAGGCCGCGCGCCTGCAGGCACGCCAGCCGTTCTTCAACCTCGTCGTCACTAACGTCCCCGGACCGCAGTTCCCGCTGTATCTGCTCGGTCGGCGCCTGCAGGTCCTCTACCCCGTGGTGCCGCTCGCACAGCGCCAGGCGCTGGGGATCGCCGTGATGAGCTACGACGGTCACCTTGGCTTCGGCCTGCTCGGGGACTACGACGCGCTGCCGGACCTCGAGGAGATCGCGCTCGACCTGCAAGCGGCGATCGCCTCGCTGGCACGGGCCGCCGGCGTGCGCCCGCGCGCCGAGCGATCTGCGGACGCTCGCCCGCGCAAGGCCAAAGCCTCGCGCGGCTCAGTCACGAAGCCCGCGAGCGCCAGCTGAGCGCTTCGCGCTCGGGCCGCCGAGCGCGCGAACGACCGTGGCTTCAATGCCCAGCGCGCGGCGTACCGAGTCGCGCAGCAGCAGGCGATAGGCGAGATCGGACGCGGCGAGCGTCGTGATGATCAGCGCGCCTGGATGGCGCAGTAGCGAGCGTGGGTGGATCACGCTGATGGCATCGGCAACCTGGCAGCGCGGACTTGAGAGTTGATCGTCCGCTCGTGCGCGCCGGCTTGCCCGCTGCTCGCGTCGAGGGCGCGGCTACGATCCGACGCATGCGCCTCGCCCTCTGCCAGATGAACGCCACCGTGGGAGACATCGCGGGCAACACGCAGCGCATCCGTGCGGGCATGCGCGAGGCCAGCGATGCCGGCGCGGAGCTGGTGCTGTTTCCCGAGCTTGCCATAACGGGGTATCCGCCCGAGGACCTGCTGTTGAAGGAGCACTTCCTCGCCGACGCCGCCTCTGCGCTACGGGAGCTGGCCGGCGATGCGCGCGGGGTGGTGGCGGTGGTCGGTTTCCCCGAGCGCGCGCAGGACGTCTACAACGCCGCCGCCGTGCTCGCCGACGGCGCCGTGCACGCGATCTACCGCAAGGTCTACCTGCCCAACTACGGCGTGTTCGACGAGCAGCGCTACTTCCAGTCCGGTCCCGGCGGAGCGATCTTCGACGTCGGCAGCCAACGCGTCGGGCTGACGGTCTGCGAGGACATCTGGGAGCCCGGACCGCCGGCCAGCGAGGAGGCGCTCGCGGGCGCCACGCTGATCCTCAACATCTCCGCCTCCCCCTACCACGTCGGCAAGGGCTCCGAGCGCGAGCGCATGTTCGCCCAGCGTGCGCGCGAGAACCTCGCGTGCGTCGCCTTCTGCGGCCTGGTGGGCGGCCAGGACGAGCTCGTGTTCGACGGGCACGCGTGCGTGATCGACCACAACGGCACGACGATCGCTCGCGCCGCGCAGTTCCGCGAGGAGCTACTCGTGTGTGATGTCGACCTGGAGGCCGCCGCGGCGGCACGCCTGCGCGACACCAGCCAGCGTCCCGCCGCGCGTCGCTCCGAGCGCCGGGTGCTGGAGCTGCCCGCGCTGCCCGCCAGCTCGGCCGCTGCCACGAGCGCGGCCGACGCTGCGCCTGGCGGAGCGCTGGCAGAACCGCTCACGCCGGTGGGGGCCGAGGTGTACGGCGCGCTGACGCTCGGGCTGCGCGACTACGTCCGCAAGAACGGCTTCGAGCACGTCGTGCTCGGCCTCTCCGGTGGGATCGACTCCGCGCTGGTGGCGTGCCTCGCGGCTGACGCCCTCGGGCACGAGCGCGTCGGCGCCGTGATCATGCCCTCCCCCTACTCCTCCACTGTCACGCAGGCCGATGCACGCGCGCTCGCCGCGGCCCTGCGCCTGCCCACCCACGAGCTGGCGATCGAGTCGATCATGGACGCCTACGACCAGGCGCTGCAGGTCGAGTTCGCCGCGCACGAGCCCGATCTCACCGAGGAGAACCTGCAGGCGCGCATCCGCGGCAACCTCCTGATGGCGCTGTCCAACAAGTTCGGCTGGCTGGTCGTGACGACCGGCAACAAGTCCGAGATGTCGGTCGGCTACAGCACGCTCTACGGCGATCTCGCCGGCGGCTTCGCCGTCATCAAGGACGTGCCCAAGACGCTCGTGTATCGCCTGTGCGAGTGGCGCAACTCACCCGCGGGCGCTTTCGCCGCACGGGCGCTCGACGGTCCGGACGCGCCAGCCGGAGTCGAGCATCCGATCCCCGACTCGATCATCGAGCGCCCGCCGTCGGCGGAGCTGCGCCCCGAGCAGCGCGACGAAGACTCGCTGCCCCCGTATGAGCTGCTCGACCGTATCCTCGAGGGCTACGTCGAGCTCTACCACAGCCGCGAGCAGCTGATCGCGCAGGGCCTGCCCGAAGCCGAGGTCGATCGCACCATCCGCCTCGTCGACCTCGCCGAGTACAAGCGCCGCCAGGCGCCACCGGGCATCAAGATCACGCCGCGCGCGTTCGGGCGCGACCGGCGCATGCCGATCACCAACCGCTACCGCGGCTAGCGCGCATGCGACTCCGCGCCCCAGCCCCTGCGATACGAAGCCTCGCCGTCGCGTGTGCCGTTCTCGCATGCGCGATCGCGCTGAGCGCCTGCGGCAGCACGCTGCAGGAGGAGCCGATTCCGCACAACATCCTCGAGAGCCTGGTGCAGGCGCCGTTCCCGGTGTACTGGCTGGGCGGCTCCTTCGACGGCGAGGCCGTCAGCGAGGCCACGCTCGACCCCGGCGGCGCCTACAGCGTGCGCTATGGCAACTGCCTGCGTGGAGGCGAGGGAACGTGCGTGACGTCGATCGTGGTGGTGAGCTCGCCTGACAACAGCTTCCTGCCCGGCGGCTCGACGCCGAGCACGCGAGCGCGCATCAGGGGCGTGGACGCGCTGCTCGCGCACGCGGGCAGGACGATCGTGCTGCCCACGGCGGGCGTCGTGGTGGACATCTACGCGACGAGCGCGCGCGTTGCGGCGGCAGCCGCGCGCACGGTCGTGCCGATCAACGAACCCGGCTCGCCTGGGGCTCCGCTGCCCCCCGCGCTCCCGAACACCGGTTTCGGCGAAGCGCCGCTGCCGACGCAGGTGCCCGCGCCGCTGCGTCCGCTCGGCTAGCTCGCCGGCGCCGGCGCCGGCGGCTGAGCGCGACCGTCGAGCATGGGGCGCACCGCGATCGTCATGCGCGTGAGCGCGCACGTGTGCTCGGCGTCGTCGCTGAAGCGCACGTCCCACACCCATGTCGTGCGGCCGCGGTGCAGGCGCGTGGCATGGGCGTGCACGACGCCTGCGGTGATCGGGCGCAGAAAGCTCGTGGAGTTCGACAGGCCCATCGCGGTCTCCCCACGCTCTGCGACGCCCAGCGCGGTCGCCAGCGAGGCCATCGCCTCGGCCATCGACGCGTACACGCCGCCGTGGACGAGCCCCGCTGGTTGCTTGAGCTCCTCGCGCACGGTCACCTGCGCGCGGACCTCTGTGTCGGAGCATTCCAGCAGTTCGAGACCGTACAGCCGGTCGAAGCCGTACATCACGCGCCTGACCCGCTCGGTGTCCGCTGTGTTCATGCGGGCGCCACGATAGCCTACGGTCCTTCCGGCAATGGCCTTGCGAGGTCTCCACCACGGTGGCGGACGTTTCACACATCATGAGCAGAATGGACGAGCTCCCACCCGACCAGCGCGCGGCGCTCTCATTGCTGCTTCGCCAGCACAAAAGCTACGCGGAGGTCGCGGCGCTGCTCGGCATCGCCGAACGTGCTGTGCACGACCGCGCCCACGCCGCGCTGGCCGTGCTCGCCCCGCGCCGGGCGCGTGAGCTGACGCCCGAGCGCCGCGAGGAGATCGGTGACTACCTGCTCGGCCAGCAGCCGGGCGTCGCCGAGCGCCTGCGCACCCGCGCCTACCTGACGAGCTCCGAGCCCGCGCGCGCATGGGCCGGTGAGCTCGCCGCTCAGCTCGCGCCGCTCGCGGGCGCCAGCCTGCCGGAGATTCCCACCGGTCCCACCACCGGCGCTGGCGCCGGCGAGCGTGGGCCACAGCGCGTCGGCGATCTCTCCTCTTCCTCCGCCACGGCGTCGAGCGGCGCAGGCGCGCCAGCGCCTTCCCCTCCGCGCTCGCAGCGCAGCTCCCGGGTGGGAGGCGCGATCCTGCTCGCGGTGCTCGCCGCGGCGGTGATCGTCGCGGTCGTGCTGCTGGCGGGCGGCTCGAGCCCGAAGAAGTCGAGCTCCACGGCGAGCAACCAGACCGCCAGCACGGTGACCAAAACAGGTCCCACGATCGACGCTCAGATCGCGCTCAAACCGTCCAACCCCAGGAGCAAGAGCGTGGGCGCCGCCTACGTGCTCTCCGAAGGCGCCAAGCGCGCGTTCTTCATCGACGCCCGGAACCTCCCGCCGGCCAAAGGCTTCTACTACGCTATCTGGTTGTACAACTCGTCCAAAAGCTTCGTACCGGTGACGAAGAGCTCGGCTGTGACGAAACATCGCCTCGAAGGCATCTCGCCGCTGCCCAGCAACGCGGGTGAATTCCATGAAGTGCTGCTGACCACGGAGACCAGCTCCCGCCCGACCCGCCCGGGGCACGTGGTGCTACGCGGGCCTTTCAGCCTGACCTGAGCTCGGGCAGCAGCTTCCCCGGATGCGAGTGCGACAAGCACTCATCACGAGCTGAGTGCTTGTCTGTACGGCAACGGCGCGACCGGCGTCGGTCAGTCACCGCAGTATGACTCCAGCGATCCTGGGGGCGCAGCCGCAGCGAGATCGGCTAGCCGCCATTCGTTCTCTCTGCGTGTAGCTCCCGGGCGAGGCTGGCCAGCAACACGTTCTCCTGAGCGGCCGCCCGCGCGCGCGCCTGTGTCGGCGCACTGGCCGCGACTGCTTGTCCTGACCCGGCGCAGTAGGCGACCGCGCGAACAAACCCCTCTGTGAAGGTGCTGTCGTTGGCGATGCCAACAACCCACGAGCTACGGTTTTCGGACGCTTCGCTAAAGCTGCCCGAGACGAGACCGGCGTACTCGTCAAAGCCGCCGCTCACAGCGCGATCACCCGAGGGACAGGTCGCGGTGGAGCCTTCGATTCCTTCGAAGCCAGACGGTCCTAGTTCGTTATATGCCGGCACTCGGTTCTTTGGCCCGAGGACGACGGTGAGGCCGCTCAGGTTGGTGGGTCCTGTTGGCCCGGTCGCTCCTGTTGGCCCTGTTTGTCCTGCTGGGCCCGCTGGTCCTGCCGGCCCCGTTGCTCCCGCCGGTCCTGCTGCCCCATCGGGTCCAGCGGCTTTGAGCTTCGATAGCACGCTCGGCTTAATCTGATTGGTGCTTGTGATGAGGTAGTGATTCGCAGCAATGGCGGTACCACCGAGAGCGAAGAACAGCGCGACTAGCCCAATTGCCGTCGCAGGCGACGGTTTCCCCAGCGTCCTCATGAGAGCCCCCAAATGGTCAAATTATCCGTATAGCGGCGGCTGATGATACACACCGCACATCACCAGTGGCTCCAACCAAGCTAGGTGGGCAGCAGCTTCCCCGGGTTCATGATGCCCGCGGGATCGAGCTCGGCCTTGAGCGCGCGCAGCGCAGCGATCCCACCGGCGCTCACCTCGGCTGCCATCCACGGAGCGTGGTCGCGTCCGACGGCGTGGTGGTGGGTGATGGTGCCGCCGCCCGCGACGATCGCGTCGCCGGCGGCCTGCTTGACGGCGCGCCACTGACCGATCTCATCGCCCTCGCGCTGGGGTGCGATCAATGTGAAGTACAGCGACGCGCCGGTCTCATAGACGTGCGAGACGTGGCACATGACCAGGCCCGGCGTCCCGCACGCGCGCAGCCCGCCTTGGATCGCCTGGCCGACCGAGCGGTGCAGGCGCGGCAGCCGCGACCACTGCGTGGCGGTCTCGAGTGTCTCGACCATCACGCCGAGCGTGAGCAGCTCGTCGCGCATGTACGGCGCGGCGAAGCGCCCGTGCAGCCACGCATCCCCGGGCGAGCGCCCGACCGCGAGCCCGCCGCCGTCGCGCACCAGCGCGAGTGCGCGCTTGCGCCTGCACGCGAGCTCCTCGCCGGCGCCCTCGAAGCCGAGGATCGCAAGGCAGCCGCCGCGGTACCCGCGCAGCTGCAGGTAGGCGCGCCCGAGCCGGCCTTTGACCCCGCCGCTGCCCGCGAGCGCGAGCGACATGCGCGTCTCGGCCTCGTCGGACAGGCGCGCCACCTCTGGCAGCGCGTGCTCGCGCGCGAGCGTGCGCAGCGCCTGCGTGCCGGCGGCGAAGTCCTCGAAGAACACGCCCTCGTAGATGCGCTCGGCCGGCGCCGGGCGCACGCGCAGTGCGAGCTCTGTGATCACGCCGAGCGTCCCCTCCGAGCCGACCAGCAGCTGGCGCAGCCCCGGCCCGGCGGCGCTCGCGGGCAGCGCCTGCAGCTCGATCTCGCTCGCGGGCGCGGCCATGCGCAGGCCGAGCACGAGCTTGTCGATCGCGCCGTAGCCGGTGGACGCCTGCCCGGCCGAGCGCGTGGCCGCGCAGCCGCCCAGCGAGACGTACTCAAAGGACTGTGGGAAGTGCCCGAGCGTGAGTCCCCTCGCGGCCAGGTGGCGCTCGAGCGCGGGCGCCCTGATGCCGGCCTGCACGGTCACGGTGGCGGACTGCCCGTCGAGCTCGAGCACGCCCGCCATGCGGCTCGTGTCGAGCGCGATCACGCCGCTGTGCTGGCCACGCAGCGGCGCCACGCCGCCGACGACGCTGGTGCCGCCGCCGAACGGCACGACCGCGAGCGAGCTGCGCGCGCACAGCTCGAGCAGCGCGCGCAGCTGATCGTGTCCATCCGGGTAGACGACCGCGTCGGGCGCGCCCTCGGGTTCGCCCGCGCGCAGGCGCACGAGATCGGGATAGCCCTTGCCGGCGGCGTGCAGCACGCGCTGGGCGTGTCCGTCGTGGACGTGCTCGGCGCCGACGATCTGACGCAGCGCCCCGAGCAGCGCCTCCGACGTGGCGACGGGCGCGAGACGCACCTGCCCGAGCGCGACCGGCGGGCGCGGACGCACCGCGAGCCCGAGCGTCTCGCGTAGGAAGCCCAGCGCGTGCGTTGGCAGCACCGGCGGCTGAGCCGGGTCGCCCCAACCCCACCAGCGCATCACGGGAGCCGCGGCCGTCTCAGCCACTGACGCGCTCGAGGCCGTTGAGCGCCTCTTCGATCGTCGCGGTGGCGGCACGACGCACGAGGCGCCCGCCGAAGCGCGGGGCGAGGCGCAGGAACGAGTTGTGGCGGGCGGAGGAGGCCACGAGCTGTTGGCGCAGCTCGATCGTCACCTCGGTGCCCGCGGTGTCGAGCGGCGCGAGGCGCAGCTGCGTCTCGGCCGACTCGAGCACGCTCGCGAACGGGGTCCCCTCGATCCGCTGGATCCACGTGAGCGTCCGCTCGGCCTCGTCGCACACGACGTTGAAGTCGGCGCGCACGAGTTTGCCCTTGCGCGTCTTCATGACCTCCGTGAACGCGTCCACCTCGCCTGTACCCGTAAGGGTGACGTCCTCCACGCGCGTCACGCGCGGCCACCAGCGCGGCAGGTGATGCGGGTCGCGCATCAGCTCCCACAGCTGCTGCGCGGGCGCGGCGATCGTGCGGCTGCGACGGGCGGTGGGCACGACGCCAAGCCTAGGACTCGTATGTCAAGAGCGCGTGCACGTCGCGCCCTGCCAGCCGCTCGCGTCCCCCGAGGAACGCGAGCTCGATCAGGAAGCCGCAGCCGACGACCTCGCCGCCGAGCTGCTCGACGAGGTCGCAGAGCGTCGCGGCGGTGCCGCCGGTCGCGAGCAGGTCGTCGTGCACGAGCACGCGCCGCCCTGCGGCGACGGCGTCGGTGTGCAGCTCGAGCGTCTCCTCGCCGTACTCGAGCAGGTATTCCGCGCTGACGGTCTCATACGGCAGCTTGCCGGGCTTGCGCGCCAGCGCGAAGCCGGCGCCGAGCTCGAGCGCGAGCGCGGGGCCGAGCAGGAAGCCGCGCGCCTCGGCGGCAACGACGCAGTCCACGCGCAGCGGCCGCGCGTATGCGGCCAGCCGCGCCACCGTGTCAGCAAGGGCGCCGGCGTCGGCCATCAGCGGCGTGATGTCCTTGAAGTTGATGCCCGACTTGGGGAAGTCGGGTATGTCGCGAATCAGCGAGCGCAGGTTGACCGATTCGCCTGCCTGCCCCTCCATTTACCTGACGATCTTGCGCAGGTCGCGCACGAGCAGCAGGTGCTTCAGGTGCGTGGCCACCGCGGCGAGGTTCTCGAGCGCCTCGACCGCCTCCTTGCGGCGCTCGGGGTTGCGCGAGCGCAGCGCCGGCGCGAGGATCTGCTGGAGCAGGTTGGCCTCGCGATCGGCGGAGGAGCGAAACACCCTCAGATTGCGCCCGCCGACACCGTAGCGGGCGAGCTCGGCGACGGCGGCGATGATCTCGCGCTCGGTCTCGTCGAAGTAGCGCACGCCGCCGCGCATCTCGCCCTTGACGACGCCGTACTCTTCGAGCTCGCGCACGAGCTTGGCCTCGGCCTTGGTCTCCTCGAGCACATCGTCCAGCGAGTACAGCGCGCCGCTGCCCTGGCGCACGCTCACGCTCGGGCGCCAGCCGCGCACGCCCTCGAGCCCGGCGCGGCCGGGAACCGGCGGGGTATCGGATCCCGTCCCCCCGCGTCCGGCGGCGAGCTCCTGGCGGATCACGCGCAGCGGCAGGAACTCGTCGCGCTGCATGCGCAGGATCGTGCGCAGGCGCGCGACGTCGCCCTGTGTGTATAGGCGGTAGCCGCCGGGCGTGCGCCGCGGCGTCAAGAGCTTCTGGTCCTCGAGGTAGCGGATCTTGGAAATCGAGATGTCGGGGAACTCCTGCGCAAGCGCCTTGCACACCGCGCCGATCGTCAGCGACTTCTGGCGCTTGGCGGGGTCGGTGCGCTCGCCGAGCTCCTCGCCCGCGGAGAGCTCCAGCTCCATCGCCGGGGCGGCCGGCAGCGCGTGGGCGGGCGGGCTCTCGCTCTTCGCGTGCGTCGCCATCAGCGTGCGTGGAACGTCAGCTTGTACTTGCCGATCTGCACCTCGTCGGCGTCCTCGAGGCGATGCGACTCGATCCGCGAGCGGTTCACGTAGGTGCCGTTGAGCGAGCCGCAGTCGTCGAGGTACCAGGCTCCGCCGCGGTGGATCAGCAGCGCGTGGTCGCGTGAGACGGTGACGTCGTCGAGGAACACCTCGGATTCGGGGCGCCGGCCGATGCTCATGCGCTCGCCGTCGATCGCGAAGCTCTCCCCCACGCGCCCCCCGCCGGCGCGGATCACGAGCGCAGGACCGTGCGCGGTGACCTCGCCGATCTCCACCGGCACGAGCTCACCGGCCTCGTCGATGCGATACGTGGCCGTGACCGACTCGCCGGTGCTCTCGGCGTGCGCCACCAGCGCGCCGCAGCGCTGGCAGTAGTTGGCTCCCTCGTCGTTGAGGAACCCGCACTCGGTGCAGTGCAGCGCCATGGGCTTCTACTGCTGGCGGTTGGCCAGGATGTCGGTCAGCTTCTGGACATCCTCGCCGGTGATGGCGATGTCGCCGTTCTCGTGCTTGTGGCGCAGCCGGTTGACCAGCTCGGCCCGCAGGATGTCGATCTTGCCGTGCAGGATGCGCCGCTTGTAGGAGATCTCGGTCTCCTCCTCGGTGAGCTGTCGGATGACGTCTTTGAGTTCGACGTCCGACAACGAGCCAAGGTCGGGGAACGTCTCGTCCATCGGGCTCTCCTCTCGCGGGCCTTACCCCGTCCTACGCCGGTTGCGAAAACGCCGGCAGCGCCGGCCACGCGGCCAGTATAGCCCACAAGGTCAGGCTGAGCTTGAGACTATGGGATCGATGGATCGCGAGCCTCGCCCGGGCGAGCGCGCAGCTGGTGGATGCCCGTGCGCGCATACAGGGCGCTCGCGGCGAGCGCCATCGCGAGACCGACGTACAGCAGCACCTCGGCGAACGTGCGCAACCCGGTCATGGCGAAGAAGAACGAGCCCATCACCGGCGCGACGGCGAGCCGCCCGGGCCAGTTGATGCGCAGCTCGACGCCGTGCCCAAGCATGTAGCGCCCCACGGCGAGCATCAGCAGCTCGCGCACCGCGAGCACGGCGAGCGCCCAGCGCGGCAGCAGATCGAAGCGCCACGTGACGATCACGCCGCAGATCACCAGCAGCCGGTCGGTGACAGGGTCCATGAGCGCGCCCAGGCGGCTGTACTGCCCGCTGAGACGTGCGGCGATGCCGTCGGCGTAGTCGCCCCAGCCGATCACCGCGAACAGCGTCGCCTCGGGCGCGCCGACGCCGTCGCTGCTGCTCAGCGCAACGATCAGGAACGCGGGGATCAACGCGAGCCGCAGGAAGCCGATCGCGTTTGGCAGCGTCCATGGGCGCAGCGGCTGGCCGGCCTGCGTCTGTGGTGGGGGCGGCCCGGAGCGGTCGAGTCCGAGCGTTCTCAGGGAGCGCTTCGCCACAGCTCGTCCACTGCCCGCAGGAGCTGCTCGGGCTCGCCGGCGAGCGCCAGGCCGGGAGCCTCTTGGCGCCCGCGGCGCAGCTGCACCTCGGCCTCGCCTGACTCGAGCGAGCGCCGACCGACGGTCAGCCGCAGCGGGCAGCCGAGCAGCTCTGCGTCGGCGAACTTCTCGCCGGTGCCGGCGTCGCGGTCGTCATAGAGGACCTCCACGCCGCCCTTGCTGAGCGTCTCATACAGCGCGTCGGCGGCATCGCGCTCGGGCGTGCCGGGCTTGCCCAGCGCGACGAGGTGCACGGCGAACGGCGCGAGCGCGCGCGGCCAGGAGATGCCGTGCTCGTCGGCGAACTGCTCGACGGCGGCGGCGACGATGCGCGCGGGACCGATCCCGTAGGAGGCCATCCACACGGGCAGTTCGGCGCCGGTCTCGTCGAGGTAGCGCGCGCCGAGTGCCTCGGAGTAGTGGGTGCCGAGCTTGAAGATGTTGCCGATCTCGATCGCCTTCTCGAGGCGAATCTGCCTGCCGTTGACGGTCTCGCCGTCCTGCAGCTCGGCTTTGCCGGTGGCCGCGCGCACGACCTCGGCGTTGGCGGCGTAGCCGTCCTCGCCCAGCACGACCTCGTCCTCGCCGGCGGCGCACGGCGCCATGTACTCGTGCGCGCCGCTGCCGCCCATCACGCCGACGTCGCCCTCCACCCGGTACCAGCGCAGGCCGGTGCGGTCCATCATGCGATCGTAGGCGCCGATATGCAGCTCGTAGCTCTGCTCGAGGCCGGCGGGGTCGCGGTCGAAGCTGTAGGAGTCCTTCATGATGAACTCGCGCGTGCGCAGCACGCCGGCGCGCGGGCGCGCCTCGTCGCGCTCCTTGACCTGGAAGTGGTAGACGATCAGCGGCAGGTCGCGGTAGGAGCGCACGATCTGGGCGATGTGGAAGGTGACGGCCTCCTCGTGGGTCAACGCGAGCACCAGCTCCGAGCCCTTGCGGTCGAGCAGCTTGAACAGCTCCTCGATCTCGATGCGACCGGTCTTGCGCCAAAGCTCCGCGGGCTGCAGCACCGGCATCAGCATCTCCTGCCCGCCGATCGCGTCCATCTCCTCGCGGACGATCTGAACGACGCGCTGGTGCACGCGCCAGCCGGCGGGCAGCCACGTCCACATCCCCGCGCCCATCTGGCGGATCAGGCCGGCTCTGACCATCAGCTTGTGCGAGATCGCCTCCGCGTCGGCGGGCGGCTGCTTCTCGGTGGGCAGTAGATATTGGGAGAGGCGGGTCATGGGGTCTGGCGGCATGCGCCCAGGCACACGAGGGGGCGATCGCAGCAGGCACGAGCGTATACGGCCCCGCGCCGGCGCGTCTGTGAGCGGCCTCGCTCGCGTGCCTACCGCGCGTCGGCGCCCGCGCCCGCTCCGAGCAGCGCGGCCTGCACCTGGTGAAGGCGCTCGGTGTCGCCGCGGATGCCGGCGAGTGCGTCGTTGTACAGAAACGCCTCCCCCAGTCGCACGATCGCGTAGGCGAGCACCGCCGGGGGCGTGGGCGCGACGAAGCTGCCGTCCTGCACCTCGGCGTCGATCAGGCGCTCGACGCTCGCGACGACACGCGGCTCGACGGTACCGGCGCTGGAGGTGAGCAGGCGCAGCGCACGCTCCTGTTCCTGGGCGAACAGGGCGCGCATGCCGCGGGTGGCGGCGATCTCGCAGTTGAAGCGGTGAAGTGTCTCCAGCAGCGCGGGCGCGCCACTGCCGCCGACTTCCTCGCGAATCGCCAGCAGGCGCTCTTCGGCGAGCGTGCCGATGACCTCGCCGAGCAGCAGCTCGCGAGTCTGAAACCAGCGGTGCATGGTGGCGCGCGCGAGGCCGAGCTCGCGCGCGATTGCCTGCACGTTGACGCGCTCGCACGCGAGGAAGCGCTTACGCGCGAGCTCCAGCGCAGCCTCACGCGTGGAGGCGGCGGGGCGGCCGGGACGGCCGGTGGCGGCCGGGCTCATCGGCGAAGCGTATTCCCCAGCGCCGATCGTCGCCTTTGATAGAACAGCGATCACCGACCGAACTTCAGAGCGACAACGAGAAGGAGTCCCGACATGGCCTATTCAGTTCCGCCGCTCCCCTACGCCTACGACGCGCTCGAGCCGCACATCGACAAGGCGACGATGGAATTCCACCACGACAAGCACCATCAGGCCTACGTGGACAAAGTCAACGCTGCGCTCGAGGGCACGCCGCTAGCGGACGCGCCGATCGAGAGCCTGATCAAGGATCTCAGCCAGGTGCCCGCGGACAAGCTGGGCGCGGTCAAAAACAACGGCGGCGGCCACTACAACCACACGCTGTTCTGGGAGAGCATGAGCCCCGACGGCGGCGGTGAGCCCGGCGGCGCGCTGGCCGACGCGATCGGCTCGACGTTCGGTTCGTTCGCGGACTTCCAAGCGAAGCTGAAGGCAACGGGCGTCAACCAGTTCGGCTCGGGCTGGTCGTGGCTCGTGCACGACGGCTCGGGCCTCGCGGTCGTGGGCAGCGCCAACCAGGACAACCCGCTGTCAGACGGCAAGACGCCGCTGCTGGGGTGCGACGTGTGGGAGCACTCCTACTACCTCAAGTACCAGAACCGCCGCCCGGACTACATCGACGCGTGGTGGAACGTCGTCGACTGGTCGAAGATCGCGGAGCGCTTCGCCGCCGCGAGCTGAGCTGAGGCCGATACTCGAGTTTCAAACCCTGTATAGCCATCGCTATACAGGGTTTGTTGTGCCGAGCAACTAACTGCGGCTGAAGCGGCGCCCGGCGACAGGCGAGACGGCCTCGTCGAGCGGTCCCGCGGGGGCGAGCATCGACTCGAGCACGGCGCCGGCGCTCGCGTCCTCCTGCGCTGCTGCGGCTTCGAGCGCGGCGATGCGCTCGGGGGTCATCGCGGTCTCGTCCTCGTTCTCGGCCAGCCATTGGCGCGCCTCGGCGGCGGCGACCTCGTCGCGCTGGACGGTCTTGCCGGCGGCGTAGTAGCGGTCGATCTCCTTGAACAGCTCGTCGACGAGCTGCTCGGTCGCCACCTTCTTGAGCGGCTCGCCCTTGGAGTAGATCATGCCCATGTCTTTGGCGCCGGTGATGCCGAAGTCGGCGTGGCGGGCCTCGCCGATGCCGTTGACCGCGCATCCGAGCACGGAGACCTCGATCGGGTCCTCGTAGGCTTCAAGGCGCCGCTCGACCTCGGCGACGACTGAGTCCATGTCGAACTGCAGGCGCCCGCAGGTGGGGCAGGCGATCAGGTCGGGGCCGCGCTCGCGCAGCTTGAGCGCCTTGAGGATCTCCCATGCGACCTTGACCTCCTCCTCCGCGTGGAACGTCGAGAGCGAGATCCTGATCGTGTCACCGATGCCATCGGCGAGCAGCGTGCCGAGGCCGACGGCCGACTTGAGCGAGCCCGACCACTTGGTGCCGGCCTCGGTGACGCCCAGGTGCAGCGGGTAGGGAATCCTCTCGGCGAGCATGCGGTTGGAGGCGATCGTGTTGGGCACGGACGTGGACTTCATGGAGACCTTGAAGTTGTCGAAATCGAGGCTCTCCATCAGCTCGACGGTCTCGATCGCGGCGGTGACGAGCGCCTCGACGGGGTTGTCGTACTCGAGCTGGCGCAGGTGCTTGGGCAGCGAGCCTGAGTTGACGCCAACGCGCAGCGGCGTGCCGCGCTGCTTGGCCAGCGCGATCACCTCGGCGACCTTCTCGGGGCCGCCGATGTTGCCGGGGTTCAGCCGCACGCAGTGGGCGCCCGCTTCGATCGCCTTGAGTGCGAGCGTGTGGTTGAAGTGGATGTCGGCGATGATCGGGATCGGCGACTGCGCGACGATCGTCTTCAGCGCCTCCGCGTCCTGCTCGCGCGGCACCGCGACGCGCACGATGTCCGCGCCCGCCTCGGCGACGGTGCGGATCTGGTCCATCGTCGCCTGCAGGTTGGCAGTCTCGGTCTTGGTCATCGTCTGCACCGCCACGGGGGCGCCGCCGCCGATCGCGACCGAGCCGACGTGAATCTGCCGTTGTGAGGCCATAGGCTGATTCTAGATGGCAGCCGTGCCGGTGCCGCGATAGACGCTCTCGACGCTTGCGCCGTCCGGGTCGAGCACACACGCGGCGTAGTAGCCCGCATGGTGGACCGAGCGCTCGCCGGGCGCGCCGCCGTCGCGGTACCCGTCCGCCAGGGCGGCCCCGTGGAAGTCGTGCACCGCCTGCCGATCGGGCGCGGGGAAGGCGATGTGCAGCCCCTCCGTCGGCGGACGTCCGTCGGCGACGAGGGAGAGCGTCGCCCAGGCGCCGCGAAACTGCACGCCGTGCTCCCAGCGGCGCCCGGCGCGCAGGCCCGTGTGACGCGCCACCGTCGCATAGAAGGCCTCCGCCGCGTCCAGCTCGCGGACACCGATCCACAGGTGGTCGATGTGTCCGCCGCGGCGGGTATCCGAGTGGTGGACGGCCTCGACGCTGTTGCTGTCGGGGTCTCGCAGGAACGCTCCGTAGTAGCTCGGCGTGTATTGCGGTCGCTCGCCGGGCGCTCCGTCCTGCTCGTAGCCGGCGGTGACTCCCGCGCGCCAGAACTCCTCGACGTGCGCGCGGGTGGGCGCCACGAAGGCGACGTGGAGGTTGCGCGTGGCCGGGTGCGCTCCATCCGCCGGGGCAATCGAGAAGTCGGCCCACTCGACCAGCAGATCCTCCGCGCGATCTGGCTCGATGTCAATCGGGCCGAGGACGGTGCGGTAGAAGCGCTCGCTCGCGGCCTGGTTCCCCGCACGGATGCTGACGTGGTCGAACATTGCCCGTAGGACAGCGTACGGAGAAGATCTCGGCACCGCCCGACGCTCAGGGTTCGCCGCCTCGCGCGGCCAGGTTCGGCAGGATGGCTGGGTGCCCGACGTCTACGCCACCGCACGCGGCCCGCTCGCGCGACTCGCCCGCCCCGCCGCTGCCCGTGCCCGCGCCCGGCGCCATGCGCGCTTCTTCAGACTTGCGCAGTTGCCACAGGGCGGCAGCGTGCTCGACGTCGGCTGCGGGGTGCTGGGGCTGCGCGCGCAGGAGTCGGACCTGGACATCACCGGGCTCGATGCGCTCGATCAGCCTGCATATCCGGGGCCATTCGTGCGCGCGGACCCCGCCGACGGGCTGCCATTCGCCGACGACGCGTTCGATCTCGTGTACTGCTCGAGCGTGATCGAGCACGTGCCGCCCGCGCGCCGCGGCGCATTCGCCGCAGAGCTGCGCCGTGTCGGGCGAGGCTGGCTCGTGCAGACGCCGGCCTTCGGCTTCCCGCTCGAGCCGCATTCGTTGCTGGCAGGCGCCCATTGGCTGCCAGTGAGGCTGCGGCGGCCCTACTGGCGCCTGGGCGCCACCGGCGGCTGGGAAGAGATTTCGCTGCTGCGCCGCTCGGAGCTCGAGTCGCTGTTCGGCCCCGCGCTGCCCGAGCGTGTCGGGCCGCTGGTCAAGAGCTGGGTGTGCGTGAGACCCGCGGGCGCGTCAGCGTGACTCAGCCCCCGAGCCGGCTGATGTCGTTGCTGACGCCGTTGATCACCAGGAACGCCAGCAGCACGATCCCGACAGAGCTGTAGCGGTACATCGCCGCCAGCGAGATTCGTCGCCCGCGCACCTTCTCGGCGACCGACCACAGCACGTGGCCGCCGTCGAGCGGCAGGAACGGGAACAGGTTGAAGACGGCGAGGATCAGCGAGATGAAGCCGGCGAACACGAGCGCGTAGCCCGCGCCAGCAACGACGCTTTCGTGCGCGATTTCGGAGATCCCGACGATGCTGTGCAGCTGGTGACGGACCTTGGCGCTCGTGAACGCGTGCACGACGTTGGTGATCATGTTGATGGACGTGCTCCACATCTCGTGGAGCGCCACGCCGGCGGCTGCCAGCACGCCCACGTGACGCGCGGTGGCGCCGAAGTCGAAGCCGATCAGCATGCGCCCTGCGGTCTTTTCGTAACGCGGACGGACCGACAGCGCCAGATCGTGTCCGTCGCGGCGTACCTCCAGGTTCACGGGGGTCGCGGCTGTGCAGCCGTTGGCCTGTGCGCCTGTGCAGCGATCGGCGCTGACCGCGGCCACGATCGAGTTGACGGTGGCGGGGCGACCGTTGATACTCAGGATCCGGTCGCCCGCGCGCAGCGTGCCTTCGGCCGGCGCCCCCTTCAGGATCGCCGCGACCGATGTGCCGCTTTCGAGCGTGCGGATCGAAGGGTTGAGGTTTTCCAGTGTCGAGGCACCGGTGAGGCTGCCCGACGCGATGATCGCCCAGAAGATCGCGAACGCGATCAACAGGTTCACGCCGGGTCCCGCCAGGATCACCGCGATGCGCTTCCACGGCGCCTGGTTGTAGTAGGCGCGCCTGGCGACCTCGGGTTCAAGGCCGCCGATCTCTTCGGGGCTCATGCCGGTGATCTTCACGTAGCCGCCGAGCGGCAGCGCGCCGAGCGCGTACTCGGTCTCTCCGCGACGCACCTTGAAGATCGTGGGCGGGAAGAACAGCGAGAAGCGCTCCACGCGCATGCCGACTGCCTTCGCGACGGCGAAGTGCCCGAGCTCGTGCAGGATGACGAGCGCCATGATTCCGACCAGCACCAGGATCCAGCTCATGGCCTCAGTGTGGCAGGCGTTCGCGCGCTTCTCGTCGGTTGCCTCAGTCGCGCTGTGCGAGCGCCTCGGTCGCGACGCGGCGCGCGCGCCGGTCGGCGTCGTACAGCGACTCGAACGAGCGCACGGGCTCGCTGCCCAGCTCGGTGAGGGTGTGTTCGATCACCTCGGGGATCTCCAGGAAGCGCAGCCGGCCATCCAGGAACGCGTGCACGGCGATCTCGTTGGCGGCGTTGAGCACGCACGGCGCGGTTCCGCCCTCGCGCGCTGCAACGCCTGCGAGGCGCAGGCACGGGAAGGCGTCGAGGTTGACGGCTTCGAACGTCAGCTCGCCGACCGCCTGCAGGTCGAGCGCAGAGACGGGCAGGCGCACGCTTTCGCCGCCATGCAGCGCGTAGGAGATCGCGATGCGCATGTCTGGCGGTCCGAGATGGGCGAGCATCGCCCCGTCCGCGAGCTGCACGATCCCGTGCACGAGCGACTGCGGATGCACGACCACGTCGATGCGCTCGTACGGCGTGCCGAACAGATGGTGGGCCTCCATCAGCTCGAGGCCCTTGTTCATCAGCGTCGCCGAGTCGATCGTGATCTTGCCGCCCATCGCCCACGTCGGGTGCGCGAGCGCCTGCGTGACGGTCACGTCCTGCAGCTCCTCGCGCCGGCGGCCCCTGAACGGCCCGCCGCTGGCGGTGATCGTCAGGCGCTCGACGGCGCCCGGCGGCTGGCCTGCGATCAGCTGGTGAAGCGCCGTGTGCTCGGAGTCCACGGGGATGATCTGCGCGCCGGTCGCCTCGGCGAGCGCGGTCACGAGCTCGCCGCCGACGACCAGCGACTCCTTGTTGGCGAGCGCCAGGTCGATCCCCTCGCCGAGCGTCGCCACGGTAGGCCCGAGCCCGACCGAGCCCACGAGCGCGTTCAGCACGAGGTCGGCGCCCGACTCGACCACGAGGCGCACGAGCCCGTCGGCGCCGGCGAGCACCTCGCCGTCGGTCCACGCCTCCGACGCCCGCGCGGCGGCGTGCGCGTCACCGAGCGCGATCCGTGTGACGCCGTGAGCGCGCGCCTGCTCGAGCAGCGACTCCCACGAGCCTCCCGCCGACAGCCCCACGAGCTCGAGCTCGTCGCTGCGCGAGCAAACGTCGAGCGCCTGCGTCCCGATCGAGCCGGTCGAGCCGAGTATCAGCAGGCGCTTACGCGTGGACATGCTCTAGCTTTCGCGCACGTATCCCACGCGTCCGACCTGGAGATAGACCGGCTCATTTGTCTCAGCGTCAGTCAAGAGGATCCAGCCAGGGGGGGCGATGATCGTGCCGTTGCCACGACGTAGGCCGTCTCTGGCGTTGACGACCAGGCTCAACACTTCCTCGACATTCTCGGTGACGTCAAGTGGGGCCTCGTCGAACAGGATGCGCGCCATCGAATCTCCTTTTCGGGTGAGCGGGCCGCTGCGCGATTCTCGACCCATCGACTGAACAATCGGTAGACATCGTAGCCACTAGTGAACGTACGCCGCCCAGATGTAATAGCTGACGACCGCGCTGAACAGCACCGCGTCCAGGCGGTCCAGCGCCCCACCGTGGGGGCCGAACAGCCCGCCGGAGTCCTTCCTGCCGGCCTCGCGCTTGACGAACGACTCGAACAGGTCGCCGATCGGTGCCGCGAACGCGACCCCGAGCCCGAGCACCAGCGCGTGCGTGCCGGGCAGCCATTCCTGGTAGCGCCCGGCGATCCACACGCCGAGCACGGCGAACAGCATGCCGATCACGAGGCCCTCGACGGTCTTGTTGGGCGAGATCGTCGGTGCGAGCGGGCGGCGCCCGAACATGCGCCCGCCGATGTACGCGCCGGTGTCGCCGAGGAACGTGCCCACGGCGATGTCGATCACGATCCCGAGCCCGTGTGGCAGCCCGCGCAGCAGCACGGCGTGCGCGAGCGCGAAGCCGATCCAGTAGATGCCGAGCAGCGTCACCGCGATCGCCCCGACCGACGGTCGCGGCTGCGCCAGCGTCATCCCGAACACCAGCGGCAGCGCCGCCACCGCGACCAGCAGGATCTGGAACTGGCCGCCGTACAGCGCCGCCGCGAGCAGCCCCGCGAGCGCGATGAAGCCGGCCAGGCGCGCGGGGCTCGCGCGCGCGTACATCGCGTACAGCTCGTGCATCGCCACCACGCCGAGCACGAACATCCCGAGCGCGAACACGAGGCCGCCTTCGATCACCAGGAACAGCGCGACGGCGATCGCGGGTATGGCTGCGAGCAGGCGTCCGGTGAGCTCCGAGCGTGGCTCGCGCCTGCGCCGGCGCGCACGCGAGGATCGACGTCTGCGACGGCCGCCCCGCTCGGAGGCCTGCGGCCGCGGCTCGCGCGCGACGCGCGAGCCGGCGGGCGTATGTGGGCCGCTCGCCATCAGCAGCCTGTCAGCGCCCACCGAACCGGCGCCGGCGCTCGGCGTACTCGGCCAGCGACTCTTCCAGCGCCGCGCGCGTGAAATCCGGCCACAGCTCCTCGCGGAACACCAACTCGGAGTACGCCGACTGCCACAGCAGGTAGTTGGACAGGCGCCGCTCGCCGCTCGTGCGGATGATCAGGTCGGGGTCGTGCATCTCAGGCGCGTACAGGCACGCGCGGAACTCCTCCTCGTCAGATTGAAGAGCGAGGGGCCCGACCGAAGCCGGGAGACACTCGCCTTCGGCTCGCATCCCCGTTTCGGCCAGCCCGCCTTCGGCCGACTGCGCCACCCTCTTGGCGGCGAAACGCCGTGCGGCGTCGATGATCTCGGCGCGACCGCCGTAGTTGAACGCCACGAACAGCGTGATCCGGGTGTTCTCGCTGGTGAGCTCTTCCGCCCAGCGCATCTGCTCGGCCAGGCGCTCGCCGACGCCCTCGCGCCGGCCGACGAAGCGCATGCGCACGCCTTCCTCGTGCAGCTCGGGCGTTTCGCCGGCGATGCGCTGCGAGAACATCTGCATCAGCCCCTGCACCTCCTCTGGGGGTCGCGACCAGTTCTCGGTGGAGAAGGAGTACACCGTGAGCTCCTCGATCCCGAGCTCGGCCGCGTCACGCAGGCGCGCCTTGACCGTATCCGCGCCGGCGCTGTGACCGTCGTTGACCGGTACGCCCCGTGCTCGCGCCCAGCGTCCGTTGCCGTCGGTGATGATCGCGAGGTATCGAACGCGCCCGCCCATCGCGGGTTCCTCGGCGCCGGGCATCAGACCGCGAGGATCTCCTCTTCCTTGGCCTTGAGCACGTTGTCGAGATCGCCGATGCGGCCGTCGGTCAGCTTCTGCAGCTCCACCTCCGCGCGGTGCTCGTCATCAGACGACGCTTCGCCCTCGGCCTTCAGCTCGCGCAGGTGCTGCATCGTGTCGCGGCGCACGTTGCGTACCGCCACGCGGCCCTCCTCGGCGAGGTTGCGCACGACCTTCACGAGGTCGCGACGGCGCTCTTCGGTGAGCTCTGGGACGACCAGGCGCACGACGTTCCCGTCGTTCGACGGGGTCAGCCCGACGTCGGACTCGTTGATCGCCTTCTCGATCGCCTTGATCGACGATTTGTCATACGGCTGCACGCTCAGCAGCCGCGCTTCCGGCGCGGAGATCGTGGCGAGCTGGTTCAGCGGCGTCATCGCGCCGTAGTAGTTGACCATCACGCGGTCCAGCAGCGCGGCGCTCGCGCGCCCGGTGCGAACGGTCGAGAACTCGTGTGTGGACGACTCGACCGATTTGCTCATCCGCTCGCGCGCGTCCTCGAGCAGTTCGTCGATCAGGTTCTCAGCGGCCATCGCCCTCTCCTCCGGCTGTCGATACAAGCGTGCCTACGCGCACGCCTGAGATTATCTTCGCGAGACTGGTCTCGTCGTCCATGTTGAACACGTTCAGCGGCATGCCGTTCTCCATGCACAGCGCCAGCGCCGTCGAGTCCATCACCCGCAGACGGCGCTCGAGCGCCTCCATGTGCGTGATTTCGGGAATGAACTGCGCCGTCGGGTCGAGCGCCGGATCGGCGCTGTAGACGCCCTCGACGCCGTTCTTCGCCATCAGGATGATCTCCGCGTGGATCTCCGCCGCGCGCAGCGCCGCGGCGGTGTCGGTCGTGAAGAACGGGTTGCCGGTGCCGGCCGCGAAGATCACCACGCGGCCCTTCTCCAGGTGGCGCATCGCGCGCCTGCGGATGTACGGCTCGGCGACCTCGGAGATGCTCAGCGCGGACTGCACGCGCGTGTTCGTGCCGATCTTCTCGAGCGCGTCCTGCAGCGGCAACGCGTTCAGCACCGTCGCCAGCATGCCCATGTAGTCGGCCGTCGAGCGGTCCATCCCCGCCGCGGCCCCCTGCATGCCGCGGTAGATGTTGCCCGCGCCGACCACGATCGCCACCTCCACGCCCTGGTCGCGCACCGCCGCCACCTGCCGCGCGACCGCCACCACGCGCTCGGGGTCGGTGCCGTAATCGAGCTCGCCCATCAGCGCCTCGCCCGAGAGCTTCAGCAGGATGCGTTTGAAGGCAGGGGCCATCGCCGCAGAGCCTATCTGCGCCAGAGGCCTACTGGCCTATGGCGAATCGGGCAAACCGGCGAATTACAACATTCTCACCGGTGGTTGCGGTCAGCTCGTCACGCAGCTGCTGGACGGTCTTGCCGTCGAACTTCGGATTGTGCATCTCCTGCTCGAGCAGCACGATCGTCGCCAGCCACGAGTCGAGCTTGCCGGTGACGATTTTCTCGCGCACGTTCTCGGGCTTGTCCGCCGCTTCCTGCTCGTAGATTCGCGCCTCGGCGTCGCGTTGCTCGGCGGGCACATCCTCGCGGCTGACGTATTTGACCGTGGGGGTGGCGGCGATCTGCATCGCGACCTCACGCGCGAACGTCACGAAGTCGTCGTTCTTGGCGACGAAGTCGGTGTTGCAGTTGACCTCGATCAGCACCCCGACCTTCGAGCCGGCATGCACGTAGGACTGGATCGTGCCCTCCGTCGCGGCCCGCTCGCCGAGGTCCTGGATTTTCTTGCCCTGCCTCACGCGCAGGATCTCGATCGCCTTCTCGACGTCGCCCTCGGCCTCGGTGAGCGCCTTCTTGCAGTCCATCATCCCCGCGCCGGTGCGCTCGCGCAGAGCCTTCACGTCCTTCGCGCCGATCTCCACAGTGCTCATGATGCGCTTGCCTCCGTGGTCGTCTCTTGGCCGTCCTCAGCGGCCGCCGTCTCGCTCGGGAGGTCGCCCTGGGCGACGGCTTCGGCGTGCACGGCATCCTCGCCCTGCTCTGAGGCGGCGTCCGCCTCGGGCGCGCTGCCAGCGGAAGGATGCTGCTCGGCGTCGGCCTGGGCCTCGGCCTCTGCGTGGACCGCGTCCTCGCCCTGAGCCGGAGCTGCTTCGGCTGCCGGCGCGCTCTCGGGCGGCGTAGCTGCCTGCGCCGCCGGCTCGGGCTCCGCGACGCTCTCCTGCGCGGCGGCGGGTGGGCTCGGCGGTGCGCTCTCTGCAGGTGGCGCCTGCGGGGCGGCCTGGGCCTCTGGCGGAGCCTGCGCGGCCGCGGCAGCGGCGCGAGCGGCGGCCTCCCGCTCGGCTGCCTCTTTCTTGGCCTGCTCCTCGGCCTCGCGCTTGGCCTGTTCCTCGGCTTCGCGCTTGGCGCGCGCTTCGGCCTCGGCTTTGGCGCGTTCCTCGGCTTCCTGACGGGCTTTTTCCTCCTGTGCGCGGAACACGCCGTGTCCCTCGGAGACGACCTGGCCGATCGCCTGGGTGATCAGCGCGCACGAGCGGATCGCGTCGTCGTTGCCGGGCACCACGAAGTCGATGCCGTCGGGGTCGCAGTTGGTGTTGACGAGGCCGATGATCGGGATGCGCAGGCGCCGAGCCTCTTTGACGGCGATCTCCTCGGTCTTCAGGTCGATCACGAACATCGCGTCAGGCACCCGCTGCATGTTCTTCACGCCGCCCAGGTTCGCGCGCAGCTTCGCCAGATCAGCCTGAGCGGCCATCCGCTCGCGCGTCGGCAGCAGCGCGAGCTGGCCCTCGGTCTCATAGCGTTCGAGGTCGTGCAGGCGACGAATGCGCTGGTTGATGGTCTGGAAGTTGGTCAGCAGGCCACCTAGCCAGCGGTGGTTGACGTATGGCATGTCGGAGGCCTCGGCGACCTCCTTGATGGTGTCGCGCGCCTGCTTCTTGGTGCCCACGAACAGGACCGTGCCGCCGCGGTGGGCGAGCTCGCCTGCGAACTCCTGCGCCTGCGCGAGAAGCGCCTGCGTCTTGAGCAGATCGATGATGTAGATGCCGCCGCGCTCACCATGAATGAAGCGGCGCATCTTGGGGTTCCAGCGGCGCGTCTGGTGGCCGAAGTGAACGCCGGCCTCCAGCAGCTCCGCGATGCCTACGTCAGCCACGGGCTACTCCCTTGTTGTTATGCAGTTTGATTTCCGTGCGGACGGGGCGGACCCGGTGTCGCGACGAGCGTCGCCGCACCGGGCAGGGCCGCGATCCGCTATCGCACGGGTCGAGGTTCAGATTTGACCATCAGGATAGCCTTCGGCGAGGGACAGCGCGCTTTGCAGGTCGGGCGGCAGCGGCGAGCTGACGTCCACGCGCTCGCCGGTCAGCGGGTGCTCGAACGCCAGCCTGGTTGCGTGCAGGAACTGGCGCTCGAGCCCCAGCATGCCGGCGGTGCCGTACTCGGGATCTCCGCACACGGGGTGCCCGATCGCCTGCAGGTGGACGCGGATCTGATGGGTGCGCCCTGTCTCCAGGCGCAGGCGCAGCAGCGAGGTGTCCGGGAGCGCCTGCTCGAGCGTGAAGTGGGTGCGCGCCTCGCGTGGGCCCGAGCCGCCGACGGCCATGCGGGTGCGCACGCGCGGATCGCGCCCGATCGGCGCCTCGATCGTGCCCGTGCGCGCGGGCGGGCGTCCCTCGACCAGCGCGAGGTACTCACGCTCGATCTCGCGCCGCGCGAGCGCGCGCTGGAGCGCCGCGAGCACCTCGGCGGTGCGCGCCACGACGAGCAGACCGGAGGTGTCGCGGTCCAGGCGATGCACGATTCCCGGCCGATCGGGATCCCAGCCGCCCCCGTCCGCGTCCGGATCGTCATCGCCCGCCGCCAGCAGCGGCGCGAGCAGCTGCGCGAGCGTGCCCTCGTGGTGCCCGCGTGCGGGGTGCACGACCACGCCGGCGGCCTTGTCGACGACGAGCAGATGCTCGTCCTGGAAGGCGATCGTGAACGGCGGCGCGCCGGCCGGGTCCGTGCTCACGACTTGGGGCTGCGCGCGCGGTTGACGAGCACGAACAGGATCAGCACGCCGATCGTGATCGACGCGTCGGCGAGGTTGAAGGGAGGCCAGCCGAGCGGCAGCTTGATGAAGTCGGTCACCGAGCCGTGGCGCACCCGGTCGAGGATGTTGCCGAGCGCGCCCCCGGCGATCATGCCGGTCGGAAGCCACAGCAGCGGCCGTGTGATGTGCCGCGTGAAGTACGCCACCAGGGCCACCAGCGCAAGCGCGATCAGGATCGTCACGGCCACCTGGTTGCCGGGCAGGAAGCCGAATGCGACGCCGTGGTTGCGCGTGTACACGAGCTGTATGCCCGGTAGCAGCTTGCGTTCTTCGCCTGGAACGATCGAGCTTTCGACCCAGTGCTTGCTCAGCTGGTCGAGCGCCACCACGCACACGAGCACGAGCAGCACGCGCAGCCATGCGATCAAACGCATCTACCGCTCAGCTGATGATGCCCTGGACGACAACGATGTTGACGATGTACAGCGTGATGATCGCCAGCATCGGGCTGAAGTCAAGACCGCCGAGCCGCGGCGCGAAGCGCCGGAAGATGCGCAGGTACGGCTCGACCACGTCGCGCAGGAACCCCAGCAGCCTGTCGGTCGTGCGCGAGTACGGCGGGCGGATGCCGGCCGCGAACAGCAGGTTGACGACGATGTACACGAGAATCACGAGCACGTACACGTAGATCAACGCCGACAGGTACCCCGCGATCTCCGTGCGGGCGCTGGCGATGATCATCGCCGACCACCGTCGAGGACGGCGTCGAGCGCGTCGCTGAACGCCCTGCGCAGGCCGCCGCGCTCGAGCGCGTTGACGCCGCGCGCGGTCGTGCCGCCCGGCGATGAGACCTCGCGACGGATGGCCAACGTGTCGTAGTCGCGGCGTCGCAGCAGCTCGGCGGTCCCCGCGAGCGTCTGCACCACCAGCTCGGCGCCCTGTGCCGCGGGGATGCCACGCCGCACGCCCGCGTCGATCTGCGCCTCGGCGACCAGCGCGACGTATGCGGGCGCGCACGCCATCAGGCCCATGGCGACGTCCACGAGCGCGTCGTCCAGCACCACGAGCGTCCCCAGTTCGGCGAACAGCTCCGCGACGGCGGCGTCCGCGGCGGAGTCGCCGTCAGCGCCGCCCGCGAGCGTGCCCGGCCCGGCGGCCTGCACGACGGCTCCCTGGCGCACCTCGACGGGCAGCGACGGGATGAAGCGGTACACCGGCCTGCCCGGATACGCCTCGCGCAGCGCCGCCAGTGGTGTCACCGCGAGGATCGACGCGACCGGCGTGGCGCCGGGGCCGATTTCATCGGCCACCGCCGCGAGCTGCGCGGGCTTGTGACACAGCACCAGCAGCTCGGCGCGAGCGGCGAGCTCGGCGTTGCTGGCGAGCGCCTCCCCTCCCACCTCAGCCGCGAGACTCCGCGCGCGCTCTGCGATCGGGTCGGCGCACAGAACGGGCAGCCCCCACCCGCGAGCGAGCGCGCGAGCCATGTTCCCACAGCCGATGAGACCTATCTGCATGGATTCCAGACTAGTGGTGGTTGAACAGCGATCCTGAGGTGCGAGAGTCAAGTCTCGCAAGGACGCAGTGAGCGAAGTGTGCTCTGCACACGAGCGATCGAGGACGCCGCGAGGCGCAGGCTATCGCGCCTCAGGACTGATTGAAGAAACCCTTCTCGATCAGGCGGGCGCGCTCCTCCGCGGAGATCTCGACGTTCCGCGGCGTCAGCATGAACACCTTGTCGGCGATCCGCTGCATGCCGCCGTCGAGCGCGTAGGTCAGGCCGGAGGCGAAGTCGATGAGGCGCTTGGACAGGTCGGTGTCGGAGCTCTGGAGGTTGAGGATCACGGGAATCGAGTCCTTGAACTTGTCGGCGATCTGCTGCGCGTCGTTGAAGGACTTGGGCACGACGAGGTGCACGCGCACGTCGCCGTTGCTGCGCACGCCGACCGGTTTGAGCACCGCAGTCGCCCCGCGCCCGCGGCCGGCGCGGCCGGCGGGCTCGCCGGCATCGTCGTCGTCGGCGAAGATGTCGTCGATCTCGTCGCGGCGGCGACGCAGGCGGCGTACGTTGGGGCGCTCGCGGTAGCGGTCCTCTATCTCCGCCTCAGGAGCGACGTCCTCGTCGTCGTAGTCGTCGTGATACTCCTCGGCGAGGCCGAAGTACACGAGTGCGCTGTGCCATGTGTCGCGGAAAGCCATGGGTATAGATGCGTGTTCGCCCGGCGGGGCGGTTTCCCTGCTGATGCTAGTGATTGAAAAGGCGACGCGGCCTGCCGACCGTGCACGTCAATGGTAGAGCTTGGTGCCGATTCGCACGATTGTGGCGCCCTCTTCGACGGCGACGAGGTAGTCCTGAGAGGTGCCCATCGACAGCTGCTCGAGGCCGTGCTCGACGGCGAGCTCGCGCAGCGCGGCGAACCAGCGACGGCTGTCCTGCGGCCGTGGTGAGAGCGGCGGCATCGTCATCAGCCCCGCCACCGGCACTGGCGCGCGGGCGATGAACGAGTCGATCTCCTCGGGGGCGATGCCCGCCTTGCCGGGCTCGCGGGCGATGTTGATCTCTAGCAGCACGCGCAGCCCGGGCCGCGCCAGCTCGACGTGGCGCTCGAGCTCCCGCAGCGCTGACTCGGACGCGAGCGAGTGGATCAGGCGCACGTGCGGGACGATCAGGCGCACGCGCCGACTCTGCAGCTGGCCGATGAAGTCCCACTCGAACAGCTCGCCGTGCACTGCCACCTTCTGCTGGAGGTCCTGGGCGCGGTTCTCGCCCACCAGGCGGATGCCCGCGTCAGCGAGCAGCGGAAGGTCGGCGCTGGCGACGTACTTGGTCGCCGCCAGGATCTGCACCTCGCCGCTGGCGTTCTGCGAGCGCTCGCGTGCGGCGACGATCTCGGCGCGCACGCGCTCGAGGTTCGCGCGGATCACCCGCGCGTCCAGGCCGGCGATCAGCTCAACCATGCGATGCCCGCCTGGCGCCCGGCGTGCTGGCCTTCGCGCCGGTAGGAGAAGAAGCGCTCGTCGCAGATCGTGCACGCGCGCACGGTGCGGATCTGCTCGACCCCGGCGGCAGTCAGGCGCTCGTGGGCGATTCCCTGCAGGTCGAGCTTGCGCCCGTGCTGTTGGCCTCCGCCGAGGGCGCGGTGCACCTCGTCGCCGACCTCGTAGCAGCAGACCCCGGCGCCGGGGCCGATGACCGCGCCGATCTCCCCCCCGCCGCCCAGGTCGCGCACCGCGCTGACGCCCTCCTCGAGCACGCCAGCCGCGAGGCCGCGCCAGCCGGCGTGCACCATCGCCACCGCGCCGTCGCAGCCGAGCGCGACCGGCAGGCAGTCCGCGGCCAGCACCATCGTCCCGACCGCGCGCAGCGCCGTGGCGTGCCCGTCGGCGTCGATCGGCGCGGGCATTCCGCGCGAGCCGGTGACGGCGAGCACACGCTGAACGTGCGTGCCGTGCACCTGGGGGCTCGCGCACAGCCACCGCAGGCCGAGGCTCGCGCACAGCTCGTCGCGGCGCTGCAGGCCGCGCTCGTGATCCTCGCCCGCACGCATGGACAGGTTCCCGTCGGAGCGCGTGGTGAACAGCGCGCGCCCGCCACCGGGGAGCTCGAATGCGAGCTCCCCGTCGGTCGCTGGCGCGATCTCGCGGTCCACGTGCGCCATCAGCTCTCGACGGTGGTCTCGAGCGCCGCGCGCAGCTCCGCCTCGCGCCCATCCCCTAGCTCGCCGTCGAGCTTGCGCGCGAGCGTGGCGGACAGCCTGCGTCCGACCTCCGGCCCGGGCGCCACGCCGCCGGCGACGACGTCGTCGCCTGTGATCTGCAGGCGCACGAGGCGCACGCGCTGGAACCACTCGCTCGCCACCTGCGCCGCAGCGGGAGAGCTCTCGCCCGCCAGCGCAGCGGCGAGCGCGATCGCCTCGGGCGTGTGCACGTGCAGCGCCTCGCGCAGCTGCGACGGCTTCAGCGGGAGCGTCATCGTGCTCACCAGCGCGGGAGCCGCGAGCGCGCTGCGCATCGTGCGCTCACGGTCGGCGGCGGTGAACTCCATTTCGTCGAGGATCCCGAAGATCGCCGGCTCGGGGTCCTGTGCGGGCATGACCGTCAGATGCGCCAGCAGCGAGGCCATCAACAGCAGGTCGCGCCGGCCGTCCGCCGGCAGCAGCGCGAGCGCGCGTTCGGCGAGATCCCTTTCGAAGCGCAGGCCCGGCGTCAGCGCGGCGAGCACGCCCAGCTCGCCCATCTGCTCGAGCGCCGCCGGCGCGCCCTGTTCGGCGAGGGCGAGGCGCAGCTCGGCGCCGAGACGGGCACGCGAGACGCTCATCAGCGCGCTCTCCTGCAGCGCGGTAGCGGCCAGCGCGGCGGTGTCCGGCTCGAGGTCGAAGCCGAGCCGGGCGCAATAGCGCGCGAGTCGCAGCAGGCGTATGGGATCGTCGATGAAGCTGCGCTCGTGCAGGACGCGCAGCCGCCTGGCGTCGAGGTCCTCGAGCGCGTGCGCGGCGCTGAGGATCTCGCCGCCGCGCGGGCCGCCTAGCGTGACGGCGATCGCGTTGACGGTGAAGTCGCGTCGCGCGAGATCCTCCTCGCTGCTGCCGGGGCGCACCTCGGGCAGCGCGCCCGGCGCTGGGTATGACTCGGCGCGGCGCTCGGCGATGTCCACGCGCGCGCCGTCCCACTCGAGCATCGCAGTGCCGAAGCGATCGTGCAGCGTCACCCGTGCCGGAGCGGAGGCGCTCACGTCGACACACGCGGCGAGTTCGCGCGCGAGCACGGCGGCGTCGCCGGCGAGGACCACGTCTAGCTCACGCGGCGCCCGGCCGAGCAGCAGGTCGCGCACGGCGCCGCCGACGAGCGCGAGGCCGGCTGTCCCCTCCGCCAGCGCCAGCAGCTCGGGACCGCCGGGCTGGGCGCGCAGCGCGTCGAGCACCTCGCCGCCGCGCGCGGCGGCCGTCGCGGAGCGCACCCCGCTCACGCTCCCCCTCCCCTCTGCATCAGAGCTGGCGCACCGGGATCCCCGCCGCGGCGAGGTGGGCCTTGGCCTGCGCGACGGTGTAGCGGCCGTAGTGGAAGATCGACGCGCACAGCACCGCATCGGCGCCGACTGCGAGCGCCTGTACGAGATGCTCGAGCTCGCCCGCGCCGCCGGAGGCGATCACGGGAACCGCGACCGCCTCGCTGACGGCGCGCGTGAGCGGCAGGTCATAGCCGTCGTTGGTGCCGTCGCGGTCCATGCTCGTCAGCAGGATCTCGCCCGCGCCGCGCTCCACCGCCTCGCGCGCCCATTCCACCACGTCGAGCCCGGTGGGCGTGCGCCCTCCCGCGAGGTATGCCTCCCATGCCGGCGTAGCCGCCATGGCGCTGTGTCCATTTGCAAGTTCTGTATCACCATGGTCATACAGCTTTTTCGACGACGATGACGACGACGACGACCCAGGCTCGGCCCGCCGCTCCTTGGCGTCGATCGCCAGCACCACGCACTGGGCGCCGAACACGTCGGCGAGCTCGTTGAGCAGCTCGGGGCGCTCCAGCGCGGCGGAGTTGACGGACACCTTGTCCGCGCCGGCGTCGAGCACGGCCTGCGCGTCGGCGACCGAGCGGATGCCGCCGCCGATGGTGAACGGCACGAACACCTCGTCGGCGCTGGCGCGCGCGAGCTTGGCGATCGTGTCGCGCTTCTCGTGCGTGGCGGTGATGTCGAGGAACACGACCTCGTCGGCGCCCTCGCGGTCGTAGTGCGCGGCCAGCTCGACGGGATCGCCGGCGTCGCGGATGTCGAGGAATTCGACGCCCTTGACGACACGGCCGCGGTCCACGTCCAGGCAGGGGATGACGCGCTTGAAATGCACGCGTCCAGCGTATCTACGCGGCCAGCGCGTCCTTACCTTCGGCAACGGTGAAGCGCCGCTCGTACAGCGCGGTGCCGACGATCACGCCATCGAGCCCGTCGAGCGCGAGCTCCTCACGCAGGCTCGTGAGCGCCTTGAGGTCGCTGAGCTTGCCAATGCCGCCGGAGAAGATCACGCTGCCCTCCCCCACCGCCTTCGCCACCCATGCGACCTCGTCGCGATTGGCGCCGTCGAGCATGCCGTCGTGGTCGATGTTGGTGAAGACGAAGTGGCGCACGCCACGCTGTTGCAGCTCGGCAAATGCATCGCGCGCGAGCGTGTTGGTGCTCTTGACCCAGCCGTGCGTAGCGACGTAGCCGCCGCGCACGTCCACGCCGACGAGGATCAGCTCGGGGCCGTGCTCGGCCAAGCACTCGCTGAGCACGTCGGGGTCGGTGAACGCGACGGTGCCGAGGATCGCACGCGCGGCCCCCGCTGCGAGCGCTTCGCTGACGGCGTTGGCGGTGCGCAGGCCGCCGCCGTACTGCACCGGCACCCCCGCCTCGCCGGCCACGCGACGGAGCTGGGGCAGGTTCGCCGGCTTGCCGGCCTTGGCGCCGTCGAGGTTGACCACGTGCAGGTACTCGGCGCCCGCGGCGACCCAGCCGCGGGCGGCGGACAGCGGGTCCTCGTCGTAGACCTTCTTGGCGTCGAAGTCGCCGCGGACGAGTCGCACGGCGTTGCCGCCGAGGATGTCGATCGCCGGGTAGAGCCTCACCGCGCGGCGGATGGCAGGTCGGCGGGCGCGGCGGCGCCGATGCAGATGCGCGCGAAGTTGGCCAGCAGCCGCAGGCCCGCGGCGGAGGACTTCTCGGGGTGGAACTGCACGCCGTAGAAAGAGCCGCGCTGCACGGCGCTGACGAACGGCGCGCCGTACTCGGCGATGCCGAGGGTGTCGTGCTCGTCGGCGGGCACGGGCGCGAGCGAGTGCACGTGGTAGAAGGCACAGCTGCTCGGCAGGTTGACGATGAGCGGCGAGTCAGGACGCGTGAAGCGCACCTCGTTCCAGCCGATGTGCGGCAGCTTCAGCTCTCGGTGATCGAGCACGCGGACCTCGCCGGGCACGATGCCAAGGCCGGCGGCGCCGCCGAGCTCGCTGGAGTGCTCGAACGCGAGCTGCATGCCCAGGCAGATACCCAGCACGGGCGTGCCCGCGTTGACGCGCTCGCGCAGCAGCTCATCGAGCCCGAGCTCGCGGAGGTTGTCCATCGCGCGCGGGAAGGCGCCCACGCCGGGCACGACGATGCCGGCGGCGTCGCGCAGCCGCTCGTGCTCGCTGGTGACGAGCGCGCGCGCGCCGACGTGCTCGAGCGCCTTCTCGACCGAGCGGCGGTTGCCCATGCCGTAGTCGAGCACGGCGATCTCCACGGGCTCTTCGATCAGCGAGACGGTTCCCTCTGTCATGCGATTAGGGTGCCCTTCGTGGACGGGACGCCAGTCTCCGTCGGATCTATAGAAACGGCCTGGCGCAGCGCGCGCGCGAACGCCTTGAAGGCTGCCTCGATCATGTGGTGGGCGTTGCTGCCCGTTTCCACGCGCAGGTGCAGCGTGAGCTTGGCGGCGTTGGCGAGCGCGCGGAAGAACTCCTCGGTCAGCTCGTGCTCGAAGCCGCCGGTGGCGCCGGGCGGCAGCTCGGCCTCGAACAGCGTGAACGGACGCCCGGAGATGTCGATGGCGCAGCTGGCGCGCGCCTCGTCCATGGGTATCGTCGCCGAGCCGTAGCGGGCGATGCCGGCGCGGTCGGCGAGCGCGCGGTCGAGCGCCTGGCCGAGCACGATGGCGGTGTCCTCGGCGGTGTGGTGCGCGCCCGTGTGCAGGTCGCCGCTGACGTTCACGTCGAGGTCGATGCGCCCGTGGCGGGCGAGCAGGTCGAGCATGTGGTCGAGGAAGCCCACGCCGGTGTCGCGCGTGCCCGCGCCAAGCCCGTCGAGGGTCAGCGTCAGGCGCACGTCGGTCTCGGCGGTGGCGCGCTCGATCGTGGCGGTGCGGCTCATTGCGCTGGATTCTCCCCTACGCGGGCTTGCATCGACTCGGCGTGCACGTCGAAGCCCTCCGCGCGGGCGATCGGCGCGCCTGCGACGGCGAGCGTGGCGGCGGCGGGGCCGATGCGCACCTCGGACATCGTGCGGCGGAAATGGCGCGGCGAGAGCGTCGAGGCGAAGCGCGCGGCGCCGCCGGTCGGCAGCACGTGGTTGGAGCCGGCGACGTAGTCGCCGAACGCGGTGGCGCTGTCGATGCCAACGAACAGGCAGCCGGCGCAGCGGACCTGTGGCGCGAGCGTCTCGATCTCCGTCCCGATCAGCTCGAGGTGCTCGGGGGCGAACGCGTTGGCGAACGCGACGGCGTCACGGGCGTCTCCGACCTCGACGAGCGCGAACGCGGCCTCGCCCACCGTCGGCCGCTCGACTACGAGTTTTATGAGTGTGTCGGCGAGCGCGTCGAGTACCGCTTGGGATGGCGAGACGGCGGCCACGAGGCTGCCCGCGCCGTGCTCGGCCTGGGCGAGCATGTCGAGCGCGGCGAGCCGCAGCTCGCGCTCGTCGAGGTCGGCGCCGAGCGCGACGAGCAGGTCGCTAGGGCCGGCGAAGCCGTCGATGCCGACGGTCGCCGACAGCTGGTGCTTGGCCTCCTGCACGTACAGGTTGCCGGGGCCGACGATCACGTCGCACGACTCGACCGTGTCGGTGCCGTATGCGAGCGCTGCGATCGCGTGCGCGCCGCCCATGCGGTACACGCGCTCGATGCCGCACAGCCGGCAGGTGCCGAGGATGAACGGGTCGATCTGCCCATCGGGGCCGGGCGGCGCGCAGACGGCGACGTCGAGCACGCCGGCGGCGCGCGCGGTGACGACGCCCATGACGACGGTGCTCGGGTACGCGGCGCGCCCGCCGGGGACGTACACGGCGGCGGAGCTGACGGGCACCTCGCGCAGGACGATGCGCTGCCCCTGTGGAAGCTGGACGGTGGCGTCGCGCCCGACGCCCGCGTCGGCGACGAGCGCGACGTTGGTGATCGCCACCTGCAGCCCGGCGATCAGCTCGAGCGGAAGCTGTTTGATCGCCTCGTCGAGCTCGTCTTCGGGGACGCGCAGCGGCCGTGGCTGGTTGCCGGCGGTGTCGAAGCGGCGCGTGTAGTCGATGACGGCGGCGTCGCCGCCGGCGCGCACCGCGGCGATGATCTCGCGCACCTCGTCTGCGACGGAGTCGCCGTCGGGCACGAGCTCGCGCACGTGCGCGGCGGCGCCGGCGGGCCCGGCGAGCCGCTGCACGTCATCGCCGCTCAGGCGCTCGATGCGCATGTCAGCCGCCGTCGGGTGCGCCGCGCCCGCGCGCCGCGGCCGGCAGCTCGCGCAGCCGTCGGAGGAACTCGTTGACGGCGGCGGCCTTGAGCTTGTGCGCGACCGGGTTGGCGATCAGCCTGGCGGTGCACTCGAGGATCTCCTCGCGGATGACGAGGTTGTTCTCGCGGAGCGTCGTGCCGGTGGCTGTGAGGTTGACGATCGCCTCGACCATGCCGGTCAGCGGCGCGAGCTCGACGGAGCCCTTGACCTCGACGATCTCGGCCTGGCGTCCGGTCTCCTCGAGGTGGCGCGCGGCGATGCGGGGGTACTTGGTGGCGACGCGCATCACGCCGAGGCGGCGCAGCGCCTCGTGCGCGGGATCGGGCCCGGACTTGCTGGCGAGCACCATCACGCAGCGCCCGAAGCCGAGGTCGAGCAGCTCGTAGACCTCGCGCCCGGCCTCGCCGGAGTCGCCGGCGGACTGCTCCAGCAGCACGTCCTTGCCGGTGACGCCGAGGTCGGCGGCGCCGGCCTCGACGTAGGTGGGCACGTCGGAGGGGCGCATGGTGATCACGCCGATGTCCTCGAACAGCAGCTTGCGGTCGTTGGAGCGCAGCTCGGCGGTGTCGAGCCCGAGCGCGGCGAGCAGGTTGACGGTGCCGTCGAACAGCGCTCCGCGGGGCACGGCGATGGTGAGGCCGTTGATCGGGCTCAAGTGGACGCCTCGTGCGGCGCGCTGGCAAGCAGCGCCCCGGTCCCGCGCTCCTCGCCGGCGAGCGCGATGTGCAGGCGATCGACGCCGAGCGCGAAGCCGACCGCTGGCAGGCTGCGCCCGAAGCGCGCGAGCAGTTCGTCGTAGCGCCCGCCGCCGCCGATGGGCGAGCCAAGCGCGGGGTCGTAGACGTCGAACACCGCTCCGGTGTAGTAGCCGATGTTGCGCACCAGCCCGAGGTCGAAGATCACGCGCGCGGCGACGTCTGGCTCGAGCAGCTCGTGCACGCGTCTGAGGCCGGTGACGGCCTCCTGCGCCTGCGTGGGGGTGTCGCTCAGCACCTCGGGGCCACCGCGGCGCTGGGGCACCTCGAGCAGCAGCTCGGCGGCCTCGCCGGAGAGCCCGGATTCGGCGAGGTCGCGCTCGAGCCCGACGAAGTCGCGCAGCACGAGCGTCTCGAGCAGGCCGGCGCGGGCGGCGTCGGGCACGTCGAGGCTGGCCATCAGCGCGGGGAACAGCGAGGCGTCGCCGAGGCCGATGCGGTAGTCCTTGAGGCCGGTGGCGTCGAGTGCGTGGCACAGCACGGTGAGCGCCTCGGCTGTGCCCTGCGGCGCGGGCGCTCCGATCAGCTCGATGCCCGCCTGCAGCAGCTCGCGCGGCTGTCCGCGCTGGGGACGCACGCCGCGGTAGCAGTGGGCGAAGTAGCAGAAGCGCAGCGGCGGCTCGCTCGAGCCGTAGCGCGTGGCGACGACACGCGCGATCGGCACTGTCATGTCCGAGCGCAGCGCGAGCACGGCGCCGGTCTCGTCGAACACGCGGTAGGCGGGGCGCGCGTCGGCCATGTCGGCGCGCTCGAGCACGGACTCGTACTCGAGCGCGGGCGTGTACACCTCGCCGTAGCCATGGCGCTCGAACACGCCGCGCAGGATGTCGGTGATCGCGCGCACCTCGCGCGTCTCGTCTGGAAGCACGTCGCGCGTGCCGCTCGGGATCGGGTGGATCATGAGGACCCCGAGATTATGCGTGCACGGGCTCCGTGGCCACGCGCTCGATGCGTGCGCCGAGGTCGCGCAGGCGCTCGTCGATGCGCTCGTAGCCACGGTCGATCTGGCGGATGTTGCCGATCTCGCTGCGACCGTCGGCGCACAGCGCCGCGAGCAGCATCGCCATCCCGGCGCGGATGTCGGGGGACTCGACGCGCTCGCCGCGCAGCCGCCGCGGGCCGGTGACGATCGCGCGGTGCGGGTCGCACATGACGATGTCGGCTCCCATCAGGATCAGCTTGTCGGTGAAGATCAGGCGGTTCTCGAACATCCACTCGTGCACGAGGATCGAGCCCTCGGCCTGGGTGGCGAGCGCGACGGCGATCGAGGTGAGGTCGGCGGGGAACGCCGGCCAGGGCCCGTCCTGGATCTTGCTCTTGTACTCGCCGACGTCGGCCTGCACGACGAGCTTCTGCCCGCCGGGCACGACCACGTCGTTGCCCTGCAACTCGGAGCGCAGGCCGACGCGTTCGAACACGAGACGGATCATGCGCAGGTCGCCGGGAACGGTGTCCTTGATGCGAAGTTCTCCGCCGGTGATGCCGGCGAGCGCCATAAAGCTGCCGATCTCGATGTGGTCGGGCGCGATGTCGTGCTCGCAGCCGTGCAGGCGATCGGTGCCGTTGACGGTGATGACGTTGGAGCCGATGCCGTGGATGTCGGCGCCCATCTTCACGAGCATCCGCGCGAGGTCCTGCACGTGCGGCTCGCACGCTGCGTTGCCGATGACGGTCGTGCCGGGAGTGAGCGCGGCGGCCATGAGCGCGTTCTCGGTGGCCATCACCGACGGCTCGTCCATGAAGACGTCGGTCGGTCGCAGGCCGCGTGGCGCGCTGAGCACGATCACGCCATCGCAGTCGGTGACGGCGCCCATGGCGCGAAAGGCGTCGAGGTGCGGATCGAGACGGCGCCGGCCGATGACGTCGCCGCCGGGGGGCGGCATGACCGCCCGGCCGAAGCGGGCGAGCAGCGGGCCGGCGAGCAGGAACGACGCTCTGATCGACTCCGCCAGCTCGCGGTCGATCTCGACCTCGTGAACGTCGGCTGCGCACAGCGCCACCTCGTTGGCCTGACGCCAGGTGACCTGCACGCCGATCGCGACGAGGATCTCGAGCATCGCCTCGACGTCGCGGATGCGCGGGACGTTGCCCACGACGATCTCGTCCTCGGTGAGGACGCTCGCGGCGAGAATCGGCAACGCCCCGTTCTTGTTTCCGGCGGGCACCATCGTGCCGGACAGCGGGACGCCGCCTTCGATGACGAACTTCTCCATGAGCTTAGGGCGTCGCCGGGATCCCGTCGTGGGCCCGCTTGCGAGGCGCTCGGCAAGCCTAACAGCCATCTCTCGAGTCAAGTTCTAGACGCCACGCCAACGACCTGCATGGCAGCAATGGCGACCGCTCCATCCGGCCTGCCAGACGGCGCCGATCTGCAATTTCGCTTGCAGATCGGATGCCTGATTCCCGCATTCCAGAGCCAATTTCCAGCCTCGGAGTCGATACGTACGCGTGTTCGCATCGGTTCCGTCCGCGCGCGGACGTACCTTGCGAACACATGTTCTATCGGACGAGAACATCCACGCTTGCACAGCGCGCGCTCGGTGCCCTGCGCCTGACCCGCTCGTTCCTTTTGCTCGAGGACGACTACGACGTTGACTGGGAGGTTGACCCGAACGAGCACCTTCAGGCGCCACATCCGCACCGGGCGTCGCTGCGCGGGCGCGAGCGGGCGCGTAGGGCCGGCCAGCCGACGCCCCGCGACCACGTGTGCGTGACGCCGGTGCGTGCCGACAAGGGTGGGCACCGGCGTGAGCGCCTCGCTTCGCGTTCGCGTGCGGGCGCGCGATCCTGCTAGAAACGACCAGGGATGCGCCAACGGGTCACCGCGATCACCCTCGGCGTAGGAGATCTCGCGCGTGCTCGGTCCTTCTACGAAGCGCTCGGCTGGCGCTCGAACACGCCGGTGGAGATGGGTGTGGCGTTCTTCCAGGCTGGAGGGATGGTGCTGTCGCTGTGGGATCGCGAGAGCAACGCCGAGGACAGCGGCGTGGCGCTGGGCGAGGGCTGGGGCGGTGTGACGCTCGCCCTCAATGTGGGTTCGCCCGCCGAGGTCGATGAGGCGATATCCGAGGCGGCGGCGGCGGGCGCGAAGGTCACTCGCGCTCCGGGCGCGACGTTCTGGGGCGGCTACTCGGGCGTGTTCGTGGACCTCGACGGCCATCCGTGGGAGGTGGCGCACAACCCGCACTGGACGCTCGACGCCGGCGGCGCCGTGACGCTGGCGGAGTAGACGCCAGGCAGCCCTCGGCTGCGAGCTCGAGAACGACGACGGCCGCCCCGGAGGGCGGCCGTATCGGACTGCTGAAGAAACCGGCGGCGTCCTACTCTCCCAGGCCCTTGCGGGCCAAGTACCATCGGCGCTGAGGGGCTTAACTGCTCTGTTCGGAATGGGAAGAGGTGTTTCCCCCTCGCCAAGGCCACCGGAAAAAGGCGAAAGACCACGCCTCCCACGGTCCCTCAAAACTGCACAGCGCCACAAGCGGGTATCACTCGCCCTTCCGGGCACGCCTACCCTAGGGGTAGGCAGAAAAATCCGTCAAGCCCTCGACCCATTAGTACCGGTCTCCTGCAGACGTTGCCGTCCTTCCAGATCCGGCCTATCAACCTGGTGGTCTACCAGGGGTCTTACTCCCTCTAGGGGATGGGAGAGTTCATCTTGAGGCCGGCTTCCCGCTTAGATGCTTTCAGCGGTTATCCGATCCACACGTAGCTAGCCTGCTATGCCCTTGGCAGGACAACAGATACACCAGAGGTGCGTTCATCCCGGTCCTCTCGTACTAGGGACAAATCCTCTCAACTCTCCAACGCCCACGGCAGATAGGGACCGAACTGTCTCACGACGTTCTGAACCCAGCTCGCGTACCGCTTTAATGGGCGAACAGCCCAACCCTTGGGAGCAACTCCACCCCCAGGATGCGACGAGCCGACATCGAGGTGCCAAACCGGGCCGTCGATGTGGACTCTTGGGCCCGATAAGCCTGTTATCCCCGGAGTACCTTTTATCCGTTGAGCGACGGCACTTCCACTTGCTACCGCCGGATCACTAAGACCTGCTTTCGCACCTGCTCGACTTGTCAGTCTCGCAGTCAAGCTCCCTTACTACCTTTACGCTCTACACACGATTTCCAACCGTGTTGAGGGAACCTTTGTGCGCCTCCGTTACATTTTGGGAGGCGACCGCCCCAGTCAAACTACCCGCCTGGAACTGTCCAGCGCCCGGATTCACGGAGCGCTGTTAGAAATCCAATACACCAAGGGTGGTATCTAAAGGATGGCTCCACGCTGGCCGCAACCAACGCTTCAAAGCCTCCCACCTATCCTGAGCGAGATGCACCGAACTCCAATACCAGGTTGTAGTAAAGGTTCACGGGGTCTTTCCGTCTAGCCGCGGGTACTCGGCATCTTCACCGAGACTGCAATTTCACCGAGCTCCTCGTTGAGACAGCGCTGAAGTCGTTACGCCATTCGTGCAGGTCGGAACTTACCCGACAAGGAATTTCGCTCTTGACCTTTCTCCAACACAACTCGTTGGAGCGGCCAGTATGTCCTTTGCACGCATACTGACCCTGCATGTCGCCATGCAGATGGGACCATCTCATGATCCAGTGTCCTGGACCTTTGGCGTATGGCCTCTGAGGATTCTGATCAAGTCCTGCCTGGGTGTCTTCCGATTCATCGTCTCGACGATCTCAGCAATCTCAATCAGACCTTCGACATCAAGATGCCGATCGTCCGAGATCAACTGCATGCAGCGTGCGAACTTCTCAAAGTCACGCTGCTTCGCCGTCCGAAGCGGGTGATCCTGAAAGAACGGAACTATCGTCCCTACAAGATCATCTCGTCGGTTCACGATGAACTGGCCCAAATGCTCTCGATGGTTGTCCTGGCGCGCATTGACGTAGACGCGCCCCACCCCAAAGAAGCTCTTGAGCTCCTCCAGTGCGGACCGGCCACTGACACTTTGCGTCACGACAAACCGATGAGAGACTTGGTACCCGGCTTTGTAGCCTCTGCGACTCCCCCGGCATGGTTGCCGGACGAACCCGATGGAGAAGCATCCCTCTCCGTCTACAAAGCCAGTGACCCAGCCAAGCTGAATCAGTCTTTCCTGCTGATTTTCTGCACCCGACACGTTGTCACGGTACCGCCCACTTCGGACGGAACTCGTAGTGCGGGATTCTCAGACTTTCCAGCATATAGCCAAATGCTCACCGCATAGTTACCCATGCGGAGGGCGGCGATTCACCTTAGGACCGTTATAGTTACGGCCGCCGTTTACCGGGGCTTAGCTTCGCTGCTTCGGGTCAAGCCCTAACAACTCCACGTAACCTTCCGGCACCGGGCAGGCGTCAGCCCCTATACGTCGTCTTTCGACTTAGCAGAGACCTGTGTTTTTGGTAAACAGTCGCTTCAGCCTATTCACTGCGGCCCTCTCGGGCTCCACTCGCGAGGAGTTTCACCCTACTGGGGCGCCCCTTATCCCGAAGTTACGGGGCGATTTTGCCGAGTTCCTTAACGAGGGTTATCTCGATCACCTTAGTATTCTCTACTTGCCCACCTGTGTCGGTTTTGGTACGGGCACGCGCTTCCTCCCTAGAGGATTTTCTTGGAGGTATGGCGTCAGGGACTCGCCGGCTTAACGCCAGCTGGCATCGCACCTCAGGTTATGCGGCCCCGCATTTAACAAGGGCCACCCCTACATGCTTACCCCAGGACAACCATCGCCTGGGTTCCCCTAGCCTTCCTCGTCCCCCCATCGGTCAAACGGAAGCGACGTGGTACAGGAATATCAACCTGTTGGCCATCGACTACGCCTTTCGGCCTCGCCTTAGGTCCCGACTAACCCTGAGCAGACGAACTTTACTCAGGAATCCTTGGGCAATCGGTGGAGGGGATTCTCACCCCTCTTTCGTTACTTATGCCGGCATTCTCACTTCCCATGCCTCCACGGCTGGCTTCCGCCGCCGCTTTGCTGGCATGGGAACGCTCTCCTACCGCGCGATCGACCCGAAGGTCTCACGCACCCGCAGCTTCGGTGACTAGCTTGAGCCCCGTTACATTGTCCGCGCTCGAACACTTGACCAGTGAGCTGTTACGCACTCTTTCAAGGATGGCTGCCTCTAAGCCAACCTCCTGGTTGTCTATGCACTCGAACATCGTTTCCCACTTAGCTAGTACTTAGGGACCTTAGCTGGCGGTCTGGGCTGTTTCCCTTTTGACGCTGAAGTTTATCCCCCAGCAACTGACTCCCGGAGTAAACGTAATTGGTCTTCGGAGTTTGCCTGAAGTCGGTAACCTGGTAGGGCCCCTAATCCAAACAGTGCTCTACGGCCAATACGCAATTTATCCGAGGCTATACCTAAATATATTTCGGAGAGAACCAGATATCACTGAGCTTGATTAGCCTTTCACTCCGACCCACAGGTCATCCGCCCAGTTTTCAACCTAGGTCGGTTCGGCCCTCCACGAGGTCTTACCCCCGCTTCAGCCTGCCCATGGGTAGCTCGCCCAGTTTCGGGTCTACCGCCTACGACTATGTCGCCCTATTAGGACTCGCTTTCGCTACGGCTCCGCTCATCGCTTAACCTTGCCGCAGACGAGTAACTCGCCGGCTCGTTATGCAAAAAGCACGCGGTCACAGAACAAGTCTGCTCCCACCGCTTGTAGGCGCGCGGTTTCAGGTACTATTTCACTCCCCTTCCGGGGTACTTTTCACCTTTCCCTCACGGTACTTGTCCGCTATCGGTCACCAAGGAGTACTTAGCCTTGGAGGGTGGTCCCCCCAGGTTCAGTCCGCGTTTCACGGGTGCGGACTTACTCAGGAACGTCTGACAGAAGATCATGCAGTTTCGTCTACGGGACGGTTGCCCTCTATGGTGCGCGGTTCCACACGCTTCGACTACCACATGATTTTGTAACTCCTGCCGAGCCGGACATGGCTCGGAACAAACGCCCTACAACCCCTGACAGACAACGCATGTCCGCTTACATCTGCCAGGTTTGGGCTGATCCCCTTTCGCTCGCCACTACTCAGGGAGTCTCTTTTGATTTTCTTTCCTCGGGGTACTGAGATGTTTCACTTCCCCCGCTTGTCTTCCGCCGGCCTATGTGTTCAGCCGGGGATAACGCCGCATTACCAGCGCTGGGTTTCCCCATTCGGGAATCCACGGGTCAAAGGCTATTCAGCGCCTAACCGTGGCTTATCGCAGCCGTTCACGCCCTTCATCGACTCTTGGTGCCAAGGCATCCACCATGCGCCCTTACTATCTTGACGGTGATCTGGCCCAACG